>NZ_CP091794.1 GCF_022024175.1 Prevotella communis
GCATATTATACGGTGCATGGATATCTATATGTAAAGTCATCTTGGAAGGTTCTAGATAGAAGCGCAGTCTTTGCTTGTTGATTTCAATATAAGCTGGCGACAGTTCATCTACCTGCCCAGAAAGACTGAACATCCCATTCTCTACCAAGATGGAATCATGTATGATACGCTTCCATTTCCCATTTTCTACGACATCGTATCCAACAGTCACATAATAGGTATCAGGAACATTCTTTAAATGTCCTTGCAATTCAAATCTGTTTGAAAAACAAATATTTGGCAACCAAAGCACTAAAAGTAATATTACAATTCTTTCTTTCATTATATATTCCTTTTTTTTGAGGGTTCTAACCATGAAAACTTTGTATGTATCGTGTTTGCAAATATACGAAAACGAAATTATCCAAACAAATAATTCGCCGAAAAATGAAAAAATCCAAAGAAATAATTCGGCCAAATTCGAAAAAATCCAAAGAAATAATCTAAAATCAGCAGGACAGATACAGCTTGATTTCTTGATAAGTGAGAGGTCAGTGAGAGGTGAGTGAGATGTCATAAGCACCTCTCACTGGTCTCAAAGCCTTTACTGCAGGGCTTTTCCAGCGTTTTGAGTGAGAGGTGGGGGTAATATTTTCTTGTCGGAAATCGACGAGTAAGATCATGGGGACAGACGTTTTGATATTCTTTTATAGTTGCTTAATCTCTGCATCGACTACAAAGATGTCGCCTTCCTCGTCAACAAGCACATTACGAGGAACAAGGTCCCATATCTCGTATTGACTGTTTCTGAAGCGTCCTTCTTGGGATGTCTTTTCAAACCCTAGAGCAGCCATATAGGTATCAATCATGACTCTTGTGGCAGGACGTGCATTGGCGATGCGGGGCTGAATGATAACGGGTTGAACGGTACGTCCATCGAAACCTGCAAAGCCTCGGAATGAATAAGCAGTATCAGGAAATATTTGGTTGTGCATCAATATCTTTTGAAGCAAAGCTGTAATACTACCACAATTCAAAAGATTATTGACTTTATATATGACTTTCTCGCCAACGTATGTGTCGTTTTCATTACCGCTTGGACCAGGTTCTCCAAGGTTAAATACATCCATCATAGGAATCCAAAAACCTTGGCTTTTGGCTAGTTGCTCAGCGGCACGTTGTTCTGTTTCGAAGCGGTTTACATCTTCGACGCAATCTCCACGTTGCGCTTCATATACTGCGCAAAGTCGCTTGAGCTCATCGGTGATTGCTGAGATGCGGCTATTTTCTGCATCTTGCGCTCCGTCACTTCCTTGTGGAATTGGTTGAGATATGTCATAACTCATGTCGATATTGGTTTGTATGCTGCAAAATTACGCATTATTTTTGAATCCGCAAATAAAACAAAAGAAAAAGCTTAATTATTTCTTTGAAAGATCATGAGGCAATTTGTTATTTACACATTGTTTAGTTTCTGTTTATTTGTTGTTTAATTATTTTGTCGCAGATATTTGGAGACAAAATACAATTGAGTTACCTTTGCAACGTGTTTAATACGAAAGCTTACAAACATCATTTAATAATGGGAACGATAATGAAGAGTAGAAGAATATTCATGACGATGGTGTGCCTGCTGATGTGTCTGGCCAGTTACTCAACATATGGTGACTTGCAGCCACGCTTTCCTGGTGGTGAAGAAGCTCTTATGGCGTTTATCGAAAAAGAAATGAAGTATCCCGACGAGTCTGTGAAGTATGGAGAACAGGGGCGAGTAGTCATTGAATTTACTGTGGATAAAAAAGGTAATATCGTCAACCCCAGAGTAATCAGAACAGCCACTCCATTGTTAGACCGCGAGGCACTACGCATAATCAGTAAGATGCCTCGATGGTTACCTGGGAAGAGAGACTGGATGTACGTTGACATGAAATATATCTTACCTATCATATTCAGCCTCGACGAGGCGGCCCCCAAGCTGGAGAAGCGTTCACATTCTAATATTGATCCTTCCAAGATTGTCAAGCAATGGCCGTCGTTCCCAGGCGGCGATATGGCATTGCAGAATTTCATCAATAGAGAAATGGATTATCTGCCTGCAGCTATGAGGAAAGGTGATCAGGGGAAGGTAATCGTACGCTTTCTGATTGATTCAAAGGGTAATGTAGTTAAGCCAAGGATATATAAGGGCATTTCCTCTTCTATTGACCGTGAGGCGCTGCGCATTGTCAGTAAGATGCCTCGATGGAAGCCTGCAAAGATGTTGAACGGCAAGACGGCAGAACATTGGTGGACTATTGTGATAAACTTTGATTTTACACCTATTGGATAAGATTTGTAGGGAAAAATATATATGACTATGAACAAGATTATAGCAATAATAATTTGTATGTTTGGCATTCAAACAATGAATGCACAGACAACACTGAGCATCGGTTTCTTAAAGAGTAATAAATGGATGATTCTTGAAGATGGTGTTGAAGAAGGAAAGAAAGATACAACATTCGTCTCTTTTGATAATAAGAAAATGTACACGTCTACCCATTACCATTTCTTCCATCCTGTAAAAAAGAAAGTCATTGATAGGACTCTAAAGTGTGAGGAGGCATATTATCTTTCAAATACACTCCACAATAGTTATGATGCTGCAAAAGTCGGGAAAGCTACTACAGGAAAATATATCACGTTTCATAGTTTGACCGCAAGAGACGTAGATCCTAATGATTTTCAGACTTATGAGATTACACGAGAGAGCGACTCAGAGATTGTTTTAACCTTACGTAATTTCTCGCATAATTATTTAGATCTGATAGGGTTTCAACCAGACGGTGAAATGATATTAAAAAAGAAGCAATAAAAGTCCTGTAGCCTTAGCCCATTCCTCTATAGCTATTTCCTGCTTCGCTCCACATTTGCGCTCTCTTTGGTAGTCGCTGAGTGCTGGCGAAGATTGGCTATCTGTGCCAACTTCTGCTCCCGCGAGCAAGGATGCAATGACATTTGCATGACCTCCCGCTGCGCAGCCATACTGTTCCTGCGGTGAAAATCGTTGATATACCAACCGCCCGCTAATGAATTCTGCTGCATAAGTATCTGATTATAATGTCGCTGCAAAGATAAGCAATATTTCTTAAAATACAAATATAATCAGATAATTATTCAACTAGGGAAATCTCCTTGTTTGAAACCTTATTCAGTTTCCCATGAAAGATTATGGGAATAGGCGTTTGATTTCTTGATAAGTGAGAGGTCAGTGAGAGGTGGGTGAGATGTCAAAAGCACCCCTCACTGGTCTCAAAGCCTTTACTGTAGGGCTTTTTCGGCGTTTGGAGTGAGAGGTGGGGTAAATATTTATTTTTGCCACATCGTGGACATAGTTGACAAGGGAAGTTGCCGACCTCACGGTTACTGGAAGCAACGGGCCAGCAGGCCTATTACCGCCATGTGGGCGGGATAGTAATAGTAGAAGAACTTGCCGAGCCACTTCAGCCGTCCTCGCTGGCCGTTGTACATCGCCAGCAGCGGTACTGCCAGCCAGCAGGCCAGGTGGACCATGCCGTAGGTGGGACTGTGGAATATGAAGAAGGCGACGGCATAGAGCGAGATGATGGCCATCATCCAGAGCATCTGCTTGTGGAAGTAGCCCCGGTTCCGGCCTATCATGAGTATGGCCAGCGGGGCGGCACAACTCCAGTCGGAGGTGCAGGTGAGCAGGCAGGCCACCAACGTAACACCGACCTTCTGCCATCGGGCAAGTCGCTCCATATCCCATACTTTCAGCAGTATCAGCCCCCAGAGCAGCGGCCAGGCGATGCTCGTGGCATTGAAGAGCAGGTTGCCGAGCGGGTTGAAGCCCGACATGTTGAAATAGCAGAAGGCGAAGTGGCTCACCACGGCCAGCATGAGCAGACGGCGTAGGTAGCGGCGGAAGTCGTGCGTGTGGTGATAGCCCTCGGCCACGAAGAATATCATCATCGGGGCCGTCAGCCGTCCGATACAGTGCAGGAATATCTGCGTCGGCGTCTCTGCCTGCTCGTAGGTCTCGATGCCCACCCATGCCAGGTGGTCGATCGTCATGGCGACGATGGCGATGACCTTCAGTGCGTTGCCGCTCAGTCCTTTAAACATCATTTGTCTTTATCTCCTTTTTTCGATTATTTGTTAGCCGCACACTCGCTGATACCGGCACGGAAGAGAGGCATGGCCGCTGCATGTGGGGGAATTAGTGGACGCAGAAGGATCATGGGGTCGGTTCTTCTGATCTTTTTTCAAATTAAATGAAATGCGAATGAGACAGGTAATAAAGCATAGAGATATCAGACTCCTGAATATGATCAGGAGAACCGACCCCGTGATTCCCTAAATTCTGCATTGTTCATCATATGTTTTATCTCAATTTGATTTAATTGTCGCTGCAAAGATAAGCAATATTTTTAAAATACAAATATTATCAGATAATTATTCACCCAAGGAAATCTCCTTGCTTGAAACCTTATTTAGTTTCCCATGAATTCTCCGAGTAGGTGACCAGTGTAGGATGTGGTGAGGGTGAGTGTAGGATGAAGAGCATCCTCAATCTCTTGCATCCCTTTTGTATAAAGACGTTTTGAGGGATTCTGATGAGGATGATAGAAAAAAGTAAAATTCTCGTATATAGACAAAAAGTTTCCTTTTTATTTTGTTTTGTCCTTGCTTATTTGTAACTTTGCAATCGTAAGCGTATCCGCTTTGACGTCTTGACTCGTATCCCAAAAGTCGGTACCTTTGCATATTCTTAATTTAAATAGACTATGCAATATGGAATTACAGACAGCCGATGCCCGTCATGAGAAGACCTGGCATCAATTTCTTTCAGAATTAGAGAAGCAGCCTCGCTTGCGCCTTGCTGCATATCTTCGTTCTGTCCACGTAAAGCAACGATGTTTCGAGAAGTGGCTTTACGGTCGTGGCTACAGTGTGCACGATGCGAAGAGCCGCGTTCTCCAGTTTCGTAATGAGTCAGACACGTTGGATTCATCTATGTCGTCAGCACCATCGATTCTTCCAGTCCGTCTGGCATCTGAACCAGATGTTCCCATCCGTCCTTGTGACCTTCTTACGGGTATCAGCCTGACACTTCCTGACGGGACGGTGATCAATATTCGTCGCGGCAGTGCCGAGGCAGTCGTTTCATTCCTTAAACTTTATTCCGGGGAGGGCGTGCCATGTTCGGATTAGAGGAAAGCAGACAGTATTATGTGTGCCAGCGCTATGTGCGGATGAATATGGGAATCAACGGACTCTCAAAACTGGTAATTCAGGAACTGAAGCGTCCGCTGCTCAATGGTGATGTATTCATCTTCTTTGGCAAGAACCGTCAGATGGTGAAACTCCTTTGCTGGGACGGCGACGGTTTCCTTCTCTACCAGAAGCGGCTGGAGAGAGGCACCTTCGAGCTTCCCCGTTTCAGGCCTGGTCAGAAGGCCGTAGAGATGCCCTACAGGACACTTTCCGCCATCATGCGGGGTGTGAGCCTCAAGAGTGTCAGATATCGCAAGAGACTGAGAATTGAAAATTCTTGTGTTTTGCAATCGTCTGATTATCAGTAAATTAATTTAAAAATAGTTTGGTTTTTCTTTGGTGCTCTCGTCTTTTTTTTGTACCTTTGTGGTATGAAAAAGGACGAGATTATCAGTATGCTCCAGCAGCAGATTGCCTTTCTCCAACAGCAGCTTGGAGATGCCAACCGTAAGGTGGATGAGCTTCTCAGGAAGGTGTCATCGCTGGAGGACCTGCTCGTCCAGAAGAATGCCGAGGAACAGAAACAGCACAACATCATCAAGGGACTGACGAAGATACAGCAGAACAGGTCGGAGAAGCAGACTCCGTCAGTCGCTGCTTCCAATGAGCCTGCTCCAAACTCCAACGATGTGCAGGCAGATCCAGAGCCGAAGCCGAGGGAGAAGACCAACTACGGTGCCAGGCGTAAGGAACACTACGAGGTAGAAATAGAGGAAGAAGACGTCTATCCCACCGATGCCCGTTTCGACGAGATGAAGGCACGCCTGATCGATACCCGTGACGTGGTACGCTATATCCTCGTACCCATGCGCTTCATCAAGAAAATATATCACGTACATGTATATACCCAGGACGGAAGCATCATGGAGGGCAGGGCTCCCCTTGCTCCTCTGCAGGGCTCCAACTACGACGGCTCCTTCATTGCAGGCATCGCCCAGCTGCGCTACATCTACTCCATGCCCGTGGAGCGTATCGTGAAGTATTTTGCTGAGAACGGCTTCGATATGGACAAGGGGACGGCCCACGGACTGCTGCGCAAGACAGAGGCCATTTTTGAAAACCTGTACAAGGCGATGGGGCAGGCAGTCAAGGAGGACGACTATCTGGCAGGCGACGAGACCTATCACCGCGTGCTTGTCAAGGTGCCTGGCGGAAAGGGCTCGAAGAAAGGATATATCTGGGTAGTGACAGCGATACATACAGGCCTGGTCTATTACTTTTATCATGACGGATCAAGAGGACAGGACGTCATCCTTAACTATATAGGCGACTATGGAGGGACCTTCCAGTCAGACGGTTTTGCTCCCTACAGGAAGATGGCGGCACAGCTTACGAGACTGTCCTGCCTGCAGCATGTGAAGAGGAAATTCCTCGATTGCGGCGACGATGACGAAGAGGCACAGGCTATAGTCAGGCTCATCAATGAGCTCTATCAGATGGAGCATCAGCACAAGATCGGAACAGACGGATGGACAACGGAGAAGAATCTCCGCTGGAGGAGGAAGTATGCCCCAGGGATACTGAAGAAGATACGCAGGAAGCTCGACCAGATGGCTGCTGATCCGGAGATGCTGCCCAAGTCGGACAGGCATAATGCCGTGAACTATATGATCAACGAATGGGAAGCCATCGAGAATATCTTCACCAGAGGCGACTACAATCTGGACAACAATCTTGTAGAAAGACTCAACAGATACATATCCCTATCAAGAAGGAACTCACTCTTCTTTGGATCCCATAAGGGAGCGGAGCGTGCAGCCATATATTACTCGCTGGCATGCTCGTGCAGGCTCCTGGGGATTAATTTCTTTGAATACATCTCTGACATTATCAACAGGGCTGCTGCGATACCTCCTAAGAAACCTGTAGACATACAGAAATACAGGGAGCTACTGCCTGACAGATGGAAGGCACTATAGCCTGCAAGGCGTCAAAGCGGATACGCTTACTTGCAATCAAGTATCGGCGCGAAGCCTCAGAGAAGGTGCTGGTATGACTTTTGAGGGTAAAATAATAACAGCATTAGCAGTTATTCGTCGTGTCTGAAATGTAGGAAGTTTTAAGCACATTATTCGTCTAACGGTAAATGACTAATGTCTGCGCTTGATAGCGTGGACATATCACTTATCTAGATGAATGGGTATTTCCTACAACCTCAGACACGGATAAGCGGTTCACGCTTTTTCTGTGTCTATATAAGTGCTATGCTATTAACTATAATGAACAATTTATTAACTTAAAACATATACGATTATGAAAAGACATTTACTATTTATCCTAATGATGATGTTACCAATAGTAACATGGGCTAATGCTAGTGGAGAGTGTGGTGCAAAATTAACATGGACTTATACTGATACTACAAAAACGTTAGAAATTTATGGTTCTGGATTAATGTATAATTATGAAGGTGCTGGACTTAGGGAAGCTCCTTGGGTTAATTATCCAATTGAGAAAATCATTATCGACTCTGGAGTAACATCAATAGGTAGCTATGCTTTTTATAAAATGAAAACTGTCACTTCTTTGAGTATTCCTGAAACATTAAAAAAAATAGAATATAACGCTTTTGAAGGATGCTCTGGACTTTCTTCTCTTACAATTTCAAATAACAATATAAATATTGGTAATTTAGCTTTTTATGGATGTATAGGACTAAATTCCCTTAATTTTTTTAATAGCAAGATTGTTATTGGTAATTCCACTTTTGAGGGCTGTTCTGGACTTGCCAATCTTTCTATCTCTAATTGTACCATTAGTATTGGCACTCGTGCATTTACTGGTTGTAAAAGTCTTACTTCAATGGAACTTCCTAGTGGTGTATCAAGTATTGGTGAATCTGCATTTCTGGGCTGTTCAGGACTTTATTCTATTGTAATTCCTAATAGTGTTACTAATATCGGAAAATCTGCTTTCGCTCATTGCTCCAATCTTACCAAAATTAAAGTTGATGAAGATAATATGGTTTATGACTCGCGAAATAATTGTAATGCTATTTTAATTACATCAAACAACACTCTAATTGTTGGTAGTAAGAATACAATTATACCAAATAATACCAAAACTATCGGAAAATCTGCTTTTGCTGGCTGTGTAGGTATTACTTCAATAGAAATACCAAATAGTGTGACAGATATAGAGGAATCTGCCTTTGCTGGTTGTTCTGACTTGATTTCAATCAAATTATCGAATGGTATAACAGAAATAAAAGATAACACTTTCCAAGGATGCACGTCTCTTAACCATATTGAAATACCAAATAGTGTAATAAAGATAGGCAAATTAGCTTTTTGGACTTGTCAAAATATTACTTCCGTAATAATTCCTAATAGCATGACAAGGATTTGCAGTTGTGCTTTTGAAAGCTGTACTGGACTAAAAGATGTGTTTTGTTATGCAACTCAATTGCCAATTATGGAAAATAGTGTTTTTGGTGAAGTTGATATTGCTAATGCCACACTTCATATTCCGTCAAAGTCAATTAATCTTTATCAAACGACCTCGCCTTGGCAAGAATTTGGAAATATTGTACCTGTTCCAGTTCACACTTTAAAATATATAGTTGACGATAGTATATATAAATCAATTGCAATTGAAGAAGGATCTATTATCGTACCAGAAACCGCACCTTCAAAAGTTGGTTATACTTTTAGTGGATGGGATAATGTGCCAGAAACAATGCCTGCTTATGATATTATAGTAAGTGGTTCTTTTACTGTCAATAAGTATCTACTTACGTACATGATTGATGGTGAGATAATAAAGAGTGACAGCATAAATTATAATGAAATTTTACAATTAGAAACAGAACCTACAAAGGAAGGATATACATTTAGTGGTTGGAGCGAAATGCCCGATACAATGCCTGCTCACGATGTAACTGTTATTGGTACATTTATTATCAATAGTTATAAACTAACATATATGATTGACGATATGGTTTACAAAGAAACTACATATGAATATGGAGCAACAATTATACCGGAACCACAACCTGTAGGAAACTATAACACATTTGAGTGGATTGGTTTACCCCAAAATATGCCTGCACATGATGTGGTTGTATACGCGAATTATACAACAGGTATCTTCGAACATATATATGATAAAAATAACAAATGTATGTATTCATTTATTGGACGGAAACTCTATCAGCTACGGAAAGGACTTAATATTATTAGCAGAAAAAATGGTGAGATTAAGAAAATACTTAAAAAATAAAGTGAAGATTATTGAGACAGTGTGAATTCTTGATAAGTGAGAGAAATCAAAGACTGTTGATTCTTTCGGAAGGATGGGGACAATTTGTCCCCACCCTTTGGTAAATGTCGGGTATCATCTTTACATTGTCTTGATATAACTACAACAACATTATAAAATAGAACTAGTAGAAGAGAATGAAAAGGAGTAGTATTATAGACGCAAGACGTAAACAGGTTAATCCGGAGGTAAGAGAACGGGTGGAACTATCATTTCAGATAGTTGACCGCATCCACGAAATTCTTACTGCTAAGGGATTAAAGCAGAAGGATTTGGCGCTGCAATTGGGTAAGAAAGAAGCAGAAATCAGTAAGTGGATGCGAGGCACTCATAACTTTACGATTGATACGCTTGTTGCAATTGAACAGGCTCTTGATGCACCAATACTGCAGGTGGTACATCAGGAAGAAGCTTATGCATAATAAAAGATGCAGGACCGCAAATAGTCCTGCATCTTGCTTATGGTCTTCTTATCAAATCTTCTTCAGACGGATGACGCGACTGGCAAACTGACGGGTCAGTGTGGCGTCGAGACCTGTCTCCATAAGGAACTTGCCACTGAAGGTCTTGCCCTCGAAGCTATGGCTGCGCTCAGCGCACTCAAACTCGTTGAGGCGATAGGTGGCGTTGGGGTCGAGGCCGGCCATGTGCCAGCGGGGCGTCTCCAGACCGATATAGTTCTCGAACTTATAGCAGAAGAACACAGCCTCGCTCTTGTCCTCAGTAACAAACAGTTCGCTACAGAAACCCTTGTTATCGTAAGGCGAGAGCAGGCGATACTGATCGCCCAGTTGGACGATAGGACGAATCTCCTTATAGAACGCCATCGCCTTCTTGGCATAGGCACGCTCCTCATTGTTCAGGTCGCTGGGTTTCATCTCCATACCCAGTCGGCCCGTCATAGCCACATCGAAGCGGAACTTCAGAGGGATAACACGCCCCGTCTGGTGATTGGGTGAGGCACTCACATGCTGAGCCATAGCCAGGGTGGGGAAGAAATGACTGGTACCCCATTGTATAAACAGGCGCTGCTGTGCATCGGTATCATCAGAGACCCAGAACTCGTCGAAGTAGGGCAGGGCACCCCAGTTCACACGTCCGCCACCACTTGAACAGAGTTGGATAACGAGGTCGGGATGGGCCTTGCGGATACGCTCCAAGGCATTGCGCAGTCCTAAGTGATAATCCACGAAGAGATGGCTCTGCTTGTCGGCTGTGAGGTAACTGCTGCCATAGTTCTGCATCGACATGTTACAGTCCCATTTGATATAATGCAGCGTGGGGTTCTCCTTCACCAGGTTGTCCACGATACCCACAATGAAGTCCTGCACCTTAGGATTAGAGAGGTCGAGCACCAGCTGTGTGCCTCCACGACCCTTTGACAGTTCACGCGAGGGATGAGCCACCACCCAGTCGGGATGCGCCTCAAAGAGTTCGCTGGCGCTATTGGTCATCTCTGGCTCTATCCAGATACCAAACTTCAGTCCGCGGTCCTCAGCAGCCTTTACGAGGGCAGGGATACCCTTGGGCAACTTCACCGTATCTGTGATCCAGTCGCCCAGTGCCTTATCATCATACGTACGACGATACTTGCGGCCAAACCAGCCATCATCGACCACAAAGAGTTCGCCACCCAGTTCCTTCAGACCATCCATCATCTGTTCGCACACCTCCTGGTTGACGTTCATATAGACACCCTCCCATGAGTTCAGGAGAATCTCACGAAGGGCCTTGCCGTTGTGCAGTTGTCCGTTGCGTCCCCAGCGATGGAAGGCACGACTCACGCCGCCCTTTCCCTCTTCACTATAGGTAAGAGCCAGTTTAGGTGTCTCGAACTGTTCGCCCTTCTTCAGGGTATAGGCTGTATGCAGGTCATCGATACCAGCCAACAACGTGTGCTGATACTTGCCGCGGGTCTCAAGGCGCAACTTGTAATTACCCGTCCAACAGAGTGCCGCACCAATCACGCGTCCGCTATTCTCCTGAGGCTTGCCGTCGAGCGAGATCATCACCTCAGCACGATCGTCCATCGCCGTGCGCACACCGTCGTGATTCACGATGACCTTCAGGCCGGCAGTCAGAGGCTCTTCCGTCATCGTGGCTTCCTGTCCCCACGAACCATGAAAATGCGTGAGCCAGGCACCCTCCTGACGAAGGGGCATCACACCACTGGCATACTGTTCCAGTTTCACAGGCTTCTTCTCGCCATTACGAAGCACCGTCCAGGTCTCAATCACATCGCTCTGGTTGTTGGCTTTATAATAAAGGTCCACGAAGAAGTCGTACTTCTTGTCCTTCAGGGTGATGATAGTCTGGTCGCCCTCCTGCCTGCAACCTGTCACCACCAACTCCGTTGACATATTGCCATCGGCATGGGTCACGCTGAGAGCCGTCTCGTCAAAGCTGTCGCGGCCAAAGGCAGGATAGGCGTCCTGGTTAAGACTTCTGGCAGCATAGACCTCACTGGCCTGACTGGCTTTCAGGCGCGAGCCATAATACTGGATACGAGGCGTCTCTCCATCATTCACAGAGAGCATCAGCGTGGTTCTGGGGGTGTTGACAAACACATCTTTGGCACAGACCGTCTGGTTCAGTGTCATCGTGGCTATGGCCAATAGTAAATACTTTTTCATCATATAGTTTTTAGTAATCCGGCTACAAAAGTACAAATTTCTTTTTAAACAATGGGGATATTCAGAAAAAAAGATTATCTTTGCACAACCAATAATGGATGGTTAGAGAAAAAAGGATTATTTCATCAACCTAAAAACCGTATAAAACAATGAACAAAAGAACATCGCTTTTATTCGCTTGTCTGCTCACAGCAGGCATCGCACTGGCCAAAGATCACTGGGTAGGTACATGGGGCACAGCTCCACAACTTGTAGAACGTCATAATAATCCGCCGGCACCAGGACTGACCAACAACTCCCTGCGTCAGATTGTGCAGGTGTCGATAGGTGGTAAGAAGGTGCGCCTGAAGCTTACCAATGAGTTCAGCAAGGAACCTACGGAGATTAAGGCTATTGAGCTGTCTATAGCAAAGACCGCAGGCAGCAGTAGCGAGATTAATGAGGCATCAACGGTGAGTCTTACTTTCGACGGAAAGCAGTCGGTTACCATTCCTGCAGGCGGCATGATTGTGTCTGATGCGGTGAAGTTTCCCATCGGCAATCGTGAGAACGTGGCTATCACCATCCACTACGGACAGACCTCTCCATCTGTGAGCGGACATCCCGGTTCGCGAACTACTTCTTACCTGAAAGAAGGTAACACCACCGATTTCACTGGTGCTATCCGCACAGACCACTGGTATAACATCCAGACGCTAGAGGTTGAGGCATCAAAGAAAGCAGGTACCGTAGCCATCCTGGGTAACTCTATCACGGACGGGCGCGGTTCTACGACCAATGAGCAGAACCGTTGGGCAGATGTGCTCTCGCGCCGTTTGCTGGCCAATAAAGCTACAAATAAGATAGGTGTGCTGAATATGGGTATCGGTGGCAACTGTGTGTTGCGTGGTGGCTTAGGTCCCACAGGTAAGGATCGCTATCATCGCGATTTGTTTGGTCAAGAGGGTGTGAAGTGGATTATCCTCTTCGAGGCTGTCAACGACCTGGGTTCTTCATGGAATGGTGTACAGACGGCAGAGCGTATCATCGATGTCTATAAGGAGATTATCGATGAGGCTCATCAGAAAGGTATCCGCGTCTATGGCGCTACCATCACACCGTTCAAGGGTAATAACTATTATTCTGCAGATCATGAGAAAGGACGCAGCACACTCAACGAGTGGATTCGCACCACTGAACTGCTGGATGGCATTATCGATTTCGACAAGGCTGTGCGTAATCCTCAGGATCCGGAAGCTATGCAGAAGGAGTTTCTTTTCGAGAACGACTGGTTGCATTTCAATGCCCATGGATACGAGACAATGGGCAGTAGTATAGACCTGAATTTGTTCACCAAGAAAAAAATTAGAAAAAAGTTGTAATAAAACAAACTAGTCGTGCGTCTAACGGATAGAAACAGTTAATTAAACAACGCATGATTATGAAAAAGTTTGTATTTGCAACTCTGATGTGCGTGGCAGCTATGAGCGCTAAGGCACAAGTTCTCACCTCTGAGACCGTTAATAATGTCTATGAGGCAGTGTCTAATAAAGCCGACGGCGATTACTATTACAATGCCGAACGGAAGGGTAAGGACATCACCACGATGTATGTCTATCAGAAGGCAACCAATAGCAAGGGTGACATCACACTGAAGCCTTACCTGAAGTATGAATATGACTATGCTCTCGATGGTACGCTGAAGAATCGTGTGACCTATCGCTGGAACGAATGTCATCGTGACTGGGAGTGTACGGCTCGCTATGATTATACATTGACGGATAATAACTATTTTGCTGAGTTCTGTCGCTATAATCAAAAGGCAAACCGATTTGACCTGCCTCTGGACAGAATGGTATATACGCTGAAGGATAGTATCAACCACGTGATTTGCTATCATCGTGACCGTCCATCGGCTTCTTTCCAACTGGTCAGCGAGACGGCAGTAAAGGAACCCTTTGTACTCTTGGCTAAGAAGTAAAACACATCATTATTTTTTCTATAAATCTCTCTTCGGGCGGGCATCTGTGACAGATATCCCGCCTTTATTTTAAAAAACTGGTGTCCCAAATTCATGGGACACCAGTTTTTTAATCTATTATCTTATAACTTTACGAATAGAACCTTTTTCTGCTTTTTTTATGATTAATCCGCGCTGTTTACCATTCGTTTTTATACCATTTATGTTGTAATTGCGTATAGTTGGGTCAGTTAAAAAAGACTTTATACCTAATGTTTCGTCTTCTTTAATATTTAAAAATTGACTCCATGATTCTGTGTTCTTATATTCTGCTAAACTACCTACAGGTACATGTAATGTAGTCTTAAGATAGGTGTCTGTGTCAAAAACATCGGTATCAATTCTAAATGGATTTTCAACCTTTGTATAAATATCAGTTAAGTTTTTACATTCCCAAAAAGCTTTAGGATCAATGCTTGCGACATTTTCTGGGATTACAATAGACGAGAGGCTTATGCATCCGTAGTATTTGCAAACCGCTTTATTTCAACTATTTACGTGTTAAACGGTAGAAAAGTGATGACGTGCATTCTAAAGAAGCTAAAAAAGAAGAAGATTTAACGTTTTTAACTTTTGCAAACCTCAAAATCGGCGTATCTGTGCATTTTTTGAAGGTGGTTCTTACAAAAATACAAGACATATGCAATGAAAGACTCAAAAAACAGTCAGTCATTGGTACAAAAATAAAAACAACTTGCAAATAATTGCGCTGAACATATCAATTCAACCTGTTTTTCTCGTATATAATGCCACCTAAATATAAAATAACGAGCTATTTTCGGCAAAAAACGGTTAAAGTATTCAAAAAGTATCAGCAAAATTATTATTCTATGACGATTTTTTCGTAACTTTGCGTTCAATTATGCGGCAGTAATAATATACATATTAATACGAGTTAAGAATCCTGTAGTTTTCTACATGCTACGAGGAGGTATTAAAAGGTGCGTTTCGGCAATGCATCTATTGTAGTATATTATTGCTTAATCAAATGAATATTATAAATTTAGGAATTCTTGCTCACATTGATGCAGGAAAAACTTCCGTAACCGAGAATCTGCTGTTTGCCAGTGGAGCAACGGAAAAGTGCGGCCGTGTGGATAATGGTGACACCATAACGGACTCTATGGATATAGAGAAACGTAGAGGAATTACTGTCCGGGCTTCTACGACATCTATTATCTGGAATGGAGTGAAATGCAATATCATTGACACTCCGGGACACATGGATTTTATTGCGGAAGTGGAGCGGACATTCAAAATGCTTGATGGAGCAGTCCTCATCTTATCCGCAAAGGAAGGCATACAAGCGCAGACAAAGTTGCTGTTCAGTACTTTACAAAAGCTGCAAATCCCGACAATTATATTTATCAATAAGATTGACCGTGCCGGTGTGAATTTGGAGCGTTTGTATATGGATATAAAAACAAATCTGTCGCAAGATGTCCTGTTTATGCAAACTATTGTCGATGGATCGGTTTATCCGGTTTGCTCCCAAACATATATAAAGGAAGAATACAAAGAATTTGTATGCAACCATGACGACGATATATTAGAACGATATTTGGCGGATAGCGAAATTTCACCGGCTGATTATTGGAATACGATAATCGCTCTTGTGGCAAAAGCCAAAGTCTATCCGGTGCTACATGGATCAGCAATGTTCAATATCGGTATCAATGAGTTGTTGGACGCCATTTCTTCTTTTATACTTCCTCCGGCATCAGTCTCAAACAGACTTTCAGCTTATCTCTATAAGATAGAGCATGACCCCAAAGGGCATAAAAGAAGTTTTCTTAAAATAATTGACGGAAGTCTGAGACTTCGAGACGTTGTAAGAATCAACGATTCGGAAAAATTCATCAAGATTAAAAATCTAAAGACTATTTATCAGGGCAGAGAGATAAATGTTGATGAAGTGGGTGCCAATGATATCGCGATTGTAGAAGATATAGAAGATTTTCGAATCGGAGATTATTTAGGTGCTAAACCTTGTTTGATTCAAGGATTATCTCATCAGCATCCCGCTCTCAAATCCTCCGTCCGGCCAAATAAGCCCGAAGAGAGAAGCAAGGTGATATCCGCTCTGAATACATTGTGGATTGAAGACCCGTCTTTGTCCTTTTCCATAAACTCATATAGTGATGAATTGGAAATCTCGTTATATGGTTTGACCCAAAAGGAAATCATACAGACATTGCTGGAAGAACGATTTTCCGTAAAGGTCCATTTTGATGAGATCAAGACTATCTACAAAGAACGACCTATAAAAAAGGTCAATAAGATTATTCAGATCGAAGTACCACCCAACCCTTACTGGGCCACAATAGGGCTGACTCTTGAACCCTTACCGTTAGGGGCAGGGTTGCAAATCGAAAGTGACATCTCCTATGGTTATCTGAACCATTCTTTTCAAAATGCCGTTTTTGAAGGGATTCGTATGTCTTGCCAATCTGGTTTACATGGATGGGAAGTGACAGATCTGAAAGTAACTTTTACTCAAGCCGAGTATTATAGCCCGGTAAGTACACCTGCTGATTTCAGACAGCTGACCCCTTATGTCTTCAGGCTGGCTTTGCAACAGTCAGGTGTGGACATTCTCGAACCGATGCTCTGTTTTGAGTTGCAGATACCCCAAGTAGCGAGTTCCAAAGCTATTACAGATTTGCAAAAACTGATGTCTGAGATTGAAGACATCAGTTGTAATAATGAGTGGTGTCATATTAAAGGGAAAGTTCCATTAAATACAAGTAAAGACTATGCCTCAGAAGTAAGTTCATACACTAAAGGCTTAGGCACTTTTATGGTTAAGCCGTGTGGGTATCAAATAACAAAAGGCGGTTATTCTGATAATACCCGTATGGAAGAAAAGGATAAACTTTTATTCATGTTTGAAAAATCAGTATCATCAAAATAATGGAACGATCCAGGAATTTCTATAAGACAATACGGTTGGGGTATATACTTATCTCCGTTCTTATCGGATGTATAGCATATAATAGCTTCTATGAATGGCAGGAGATAGAAGCATTAGAACTTGACAATAAAAAAATAGACGAGTTCCGAAAAGAGATAAACAATATCAATATTCAAATGATAAAATTCTCTCTATTTGGTGAAACAATACTGGAATGGAACGATAAAGATATCGAACATTACCATGCACAGCGTATGGCAATGGACAGTATGCTCTGCCGTTTCAAAGCTACCTATCCGGCAGAGCGTATAGACAGCGTACGCCATCTTCTCGAAGATAAGGAACGGCAGATGTGCCAAATCGTGCAGATACTTGAACAGCAACAAGCCATCAACGATAAGATACCCCGTCAAGTACCCGTAATCGCGCAGAAAAGTGTGCAAGAACAACCCAAGAAACCTAAACGAAAAGGATTCTTGGGCATCTTCGGCAAAAAGGAAGAAGCGAAACCAACTGTGACTACCACGATGCACCGTTCCTTTAACCGGAATATGAGAACCGAACAACAGGCGCAAAGCCGTCGCTTATCGGTTCATGCCGATAGCCTTGCCGCACGAAATGCGGAACTTAACAGGCAACTGCAAGGACTGGTTGTTCAAATAGACGGGAAAGTACAAACTGACCTACAAAAGCGGGAAGCCGAGATAACAGCCATGCGGGAACGGTCGTTCATTCAGATTGGGGGCTTGACAGGGTTCGTTATACTGCTACTGGTCATATCATATATCATCATACACCGAAATGCCAACCGCATCAAGCGATATAAACAGGAAACCGCAGATTTAATTGAGCGACTGCAACAAATGGCAAAGCGAAACGAGGCACTGATAGCCTCTCGCAAGAAAGCCGTTCATACCATTACCCATGAATTACGTACACCACTGACGGCAATAACGGGTTATGCCGGACTGATGCGGAAAGACTGCAATACGGATAAAACCGGGACGTATATCCGAAACATTCAGGAATCTTCTGACCGCATGCGTGAAATGCTGAACACCCTGCTGAATTTTTTCCGGCTGGACAACGGCAAGGAACAGCCTAATTTCTCCGCATGTAGGATTTCCGCAATCACACATACGCTCGAAACGGAGTTTATGCCAATCGCCATAAACAAAGGACTGACTCTGACAATACATTGCCACAAGGATGCCTTTGTATGTACAGATAAGGAACGCATCTTGCAAATCGGGAACAACCTGCTGTCCAACGCTATCAAGTTCACGGAGAACGGCAGTGTTTCTTTGCGGGCAGATTATGATAACGGTCTGCTGAAACTTATCGTCGAAGATACGGGTACAGGTATGACCGAAGAGGAACAGCAACGGGTATTCGGGGCGTTTGAACGTCTGTCAAACGCTGCCGCAAAGGATGGCTTCGGATTAGGTCTTTCCATTGTTCAGCGTATTGTGACAATGCTCGGCGGCACAATCCGTCTGGAGAGCGATAAAGGCAAAGGTAGCCGTTTCACGGTGGAAATCCCCATGCAGACAGCCGAGGAACTACCGGAACGGATAAATCAAACACAGGTTCATCATAACCATACATTCCACGATGTGGTTGCCATCGACAATGACGAAGTGCTGCTCCTGATGCTGAAAGAAATGTATGCACAGGAAGGGATACACTGCGATACCTGCACCAATGCTGCGGAGCTGATGGAACTGATACGAAAAAAGGAATACAGCCTTCTTCTGACGGATCTGAATATGCCGGATATAAACGGTTTCGAGTTGCTGGAACTGTTGCGCACTTCCAACGTTGGCAATTCAAGGGATATCCCGGTAATCGTGACAACCGCTTCGGGCAGTTGCGGCAAAGAGGAACTTATAGAACATGGATTCACAGAATGCCTGTTCAAGCCGTTCTCCATATCTGAACTGATGGAGATTTCAAATAAATGCGCCATGAATGCGGCACAAAATGAAAAGCCGGGTTTCACCTCCCTGCTATCCTACGGCAATGAAGCCGTCATGCTGGAGAAATTGATAACGGAAACAGAAAAGGAAATGCAGTCGCTCAGGTATGCGGAACAACGGAAAGACCTTCCGGAACTGGACGCCCTAACACACCACCTGCGCAGCTCTTGGGAGATACTCCGTGCCGACAGACCGTTGAGGGAACTTTATAAACTGATTCATCACAATGGCACACCTGACGACAAAGCAATAGGCAATGCCGTAAGAGCTGTGCTGGATAAGGGTTCGGAGATAATCCGGCTGGCAAAAGAAGAAAGGAAGAAATACAACAATGGATAAGATAAAAATCATCGTGGTGGAGGACAACATCGTGTATTGCGAGTTTGTCTGTAACCTGCTGGCACGTGAGGGATTCCGTACCGTGCAGGCTTTCCACCTCTCGACAGCGAGGAAACTTCTGCAACAAGCCGCTGACGGGGACATCGTGGTTTCAGACCTGCGCCTACCTGACGGCAATGGTATCGACCTGTTGCGTTGGATGCGCAAAGAGGGTATGACGCAGCCGTTCATCATCATGACCGACTATGCCGAAGTGCATACGGCGGTTGAAAGTATGAAACTCGGCTCGCTGGACTACATACCCAAACAACTCGTGGAGGACAAACTCGTGCCTCTTCTCCGTACCATACTGAAAGAGCGGAATATCGGGCGGAGCCGTATGCCCGTGTTTGCCCGTGACGGTTCCGCCTTCCGGAAAATCATGCACCGGATAAGGCTGGTAGCACCAACCGACATGAGCGTACTGATATTCGGAGAGAACGGCACGGGCAAGGAGCATATCGCCCACCATCTGCATGATAAAAGCAAACGTTCCGGCAAGCCGTTCGTGGCTGTGGACTGCGGATCGTTAAACAAAGAGCTTGCTCCATCGGCATTTTTCGGACACGTCAAAGGCGCATTCACCGGTGCGGACAGTGCCAAGAAAGGATATTTCCATGAAGCCGAAGGCGGCACGCTGTTTTTGGACGAAGTGGGCAACCTCGCACCGGAAACCCAACAGATGCTTCTGCGTGCCATACAGGAGCGGCGATACCGCCCCGTTGGTGACAGGACGGATAGAAGTTTCAATGTCCGTATTATCGCTGCCACCAACGAGAATCTGGAAAAGGCGGTCAATGAAAAGCGTTTCCGGCAGGACTTGCTGTACCGTCTGCACGACTTCGATATAACCGTTCCGCCGCTGCGTGATTGTCAGGAAGACATCATGCCGCTGGCAGAGTTTTTCCGCGAGATTGCCAATAATGAATTGGAGTGCAAGGTTAGCGGATTCAGCTCCGAAGCACGGAAAGCGTTGCTGACCCATTCATGGCCGGGCAACGTGCGCGAGCTTCGGCAGAAAATCATGGACGTGACGCTGGAGGACGGACTGAAGCGGTTGCCGGGCGTGGACGTGTCGAAGAACGGCGGCATCAGCTACATGGGCAAGCCCATCTCGCAGTTCAACATCGAGGGCATGGACCTGCTGGGCGGCAAGTACAACCTGGCGACGCGGAACATCCCGGCGGACTATGTGACGCAGGTGGAGATAGTGCGTAATCATCACAGCCGACGGGTGGAGAAGGACGTGCCGAGCAACGAGGTGTCGATGAACATCAAACTGTCGAACAAGGCGAAGTTTAAGCCGTTCGGGCAGGAGGAGGCGGGAGCAGGCTATATGGAGGACGGTGATGACAGGCTGCAAGCCCTCCTCGGTCTGACGGGCATGATGTTCACGAACAAGTTCCAGACCATCTGTTCGGTGAAGGGCGGCAACTACAAGGGCTTTGCACGGGCCGACATGTACGACCACTTCGGCGGTTCGGACGTGAGTACCCGCGCCACAAGCCTGTTTGGCGGCTTCGACGGCGGTGCGCCTCCGCAGGGGCAGTACCTCTACCAGCGCAACGGCATGGCGACGGTGAACGGCATCCTGCGCACGGACTCGTTCACGACCATGAAGGTGAACGCCGACTACTGTTACCACCGCGCCACGCACGACATCAGCCAGAGCACGACGTACCTTGCCGACGGCGGCGATTACGTGAACGTGAGCGAACAGACGTCGCCGCTGACGAAGATTCATCTGCCGAAGCTGTCAATGAACTATCTGAAGAACGCCGACCGCGTGTATCTCAGCGAGACGTTTGTCTTGAAGGGAAAGTTTGAGCAGAATGAGGGGGATGTGGTGGCTAATCAGCAGTCGGTGGAGCAGCGACGGAAGACATCATCGTTTGAGTTGGGCAATGAACTCTTCTGGATGGGCAGGACGGAGAAGGGCGCACGGCGACACGTCCATGCCAACGTGTCGTTCAAGCGGACACCGACGTTGCGGCTGTCGTTCAGCCAAGACGGTACGGACTATGGGCAGACGGCGCAGTCCTCTACGCTCAGCATGAACGTCGGCTCGTCGTTCCAAATCCCCATCGGCAAGTCGTTCCGCCTGAATCTGCCCGTCAGCGTGTCCGCAATGTATGACGATTTGGAAACCTATCGCATGGCAACCGGCGACCAAAACGACATTCGCGGCTGGGCCTTCACGCCAACCCTCAACCCCGGCTTCGAGATTCATTCCAAGAACCGCCGCTTCTACCTGAGTGCGGGCATCGGGGCCGCGCTGAAGGGGCTGTACTACAATAAGCTGAACTACACCAAGCCCGTGCTCAATCCCTCGATGGGCATCAATTATACCTTCTCGGCCAACAGCAAGCTGTCGTTCTCGACGGGCTACACGACTTCCATCGGCGACATGATGACGCTGCTGACGGAGCCGATGCAGGTGGACTACCGCTCGGTGCGCACCTCGTCGGGCATCATCGGCGAGTCCAACACGTGGCACACGTCGGGCGACTGGAAGTGGCAACTGCCCATGCAGTACTTCACGCTGAGCCTCGCAGCTACCCACAGCGAAGGCAAGCAGAACACGCTCACGTCGCAGTCGGTCAGCGGCATCGACGTGAGCAGCACGGCCCTGCTCCGCGACTCCCGCAGCCGCTCCACCAGTTTCTCCGCTTCCGTCACGAAGAACATCCCCACGCTCTTTGCCAAGCTCGGTGCCGACGGCAGCTACAGCTTCGGCAGCGGCGAACAGGCAATTTCCTCCTCTATGGGGGGAGGTCAGGAGGAGGCCACCGTCATCGACACCCGCACGAACAGCTACGCCCTACATGGCAACGCCACCATCACCCCCGTCCCCTGGCTCGAACTGCGGTACGACATCAATTACGGGTGGTCGCGCTCGCGCTATTCCGAAGAGAGCAACACTACGACCTCCCTCACCCACAGCGGTGCCGTCCACATCTTCCCCATCGCCACCCTCGACCTCTCACTGGATTACGACCACGTGCGCCGTCAGCTCACCGCCGACCAATACAAGCGCATGTCCCTCTTCAACGCCTCCGCCCAGTACAAATTCAAGCGCCTCGTCCTCCGCCTCGAACTCGACAACCTCCTGAACCAGCGCCACTACGCCTACACCCTCTTCAACGGCATCAACACCTACACCTACGACTACGCCCTCTGCGGTCGCACCGCCCTGCTCCGCGCCACGTTTAAGTTATAAGATAGTTAAAACAGTTAGTAAATAAAAGAAGATCAGTTAAACAAACAAAGTAATTTTTGTTCAAAAGTCCTATAGGCACCTAAGCCCCGTCGCGTCGTGATGACGAGACGGGGCTGTCAAGATTTATTAAATGGTTGCTGCGCAAATATGCGGTCAGTGACCATTTTTGTTAGCTGCTCAAAAAAAGGAATCCGATTTGTACTGATGCCAGATTGACAACGACGGTGCAACATAAGCTTTCTGTTTTCGCTATACTGCTGAAGTTTTTGTTACTATGAGAGGGGCTGTTCTGTCCACAGCATTATCCAGGTGAAACTGCCATTGAAGACTTGCCGAGGGGGTGGCCCCCTCCAATCGAACGAAGCGATGATAGGGGTATTAGGCTGCCCCTCTCTATCGTTGAGTGGACAGAGGCAAGCCTCTGTTGCGTAACGGACTTCGGTTGATGTTTCTTGCTTTCTGCCACATTGCTTGCAAATTGGGTTGGTTAGCCTCCCATGCCTCGAATGTTGGCAGGGGTATTAGGCTACCCATCCTTACCGTCGAATGGCTAACGGAGCGAGCTCCGACGTGTCGGAAACGACTCTCGTAAGCCACGTAAAAATGCTGCGGATTTTATCATCATGCGACGCTTGCGTCGAACAGTGTTTTGAAAAAACGCTAAGCCTAATAAGAGTTAACAGAAATTAACTCGGTTCAGGAGTACAGATTCTGCTGCGCGGAGCAAGCTCGTTTGAAGTATGGGAAAGAAGTTGCCCTGGTATCATCTTGCTACCAGATTTCATTCGTGCAGATGACAGTCGCTTGAAGAGTTTTCATAGTCACTACAAACCCCATTGCTTGCAATTTTATCTGGTCTGTCTTCCAAGTCCCGAATGAGGATTGGGGAATTAGGCTTCCCATGACTTTGAAAAAGTGGCATCGGCAAGCCGATTAGACTGACTGGATAAAATTGCCAGAGATTAATCGCTGCCATTCATGGCCGACCATGTGTGGGAACACCTTCATGCCAGATTCCATGACCTCTGCTTGCAGAATTATCTGGTCAAATCTCCGTCCGATGAAAATCGGAACGGGTAGTGAGCTTCCCGATACTGTAAAAATGTGGCACATGGGCAAGCCCAGTGCCCGTAGGTTTGAAAAATAACTATACAGGTGTGGATGGATGGCCTTGCCAGCGTGTAAGCCTCTACAAAGACTCGAAAATGGCTTCAGGAAGCGTCAAAATCCTTTCGTGGGTAATGACACATCTGGGATGGCAAAACCACGAATTAGAGCATTTCTGAGGCTTCTGGGGCTTTGCTGCTTGAATGACAAGACATCGCATCGGTTTCAGGGCGAGAACATTTCCGACGGCCTACTGTCGCAAATCTTTGAAAGAAGGGAAAAGGAAAATGAGCAATTGGGATGGTGATTGACTGGAAATCTGCTGTGCATCCCAAGCCCAATGCCGTTGTAAGATTTGCTGCGCATTTACCACATCCGTAAAATGCAAGATGGAACCACCCTTTGGTTTCAGACTGTATATCACCTATAGGGCTATACTCAATATGGGTTATACAAATGGCAGCCACAAAAGAGATTGCAGAAACTCCGCTAATGTATAACCGTATATCTATATAAGGCTATACATTGCAAAGCCGTCGCGCCAAATGTAAAGCTATATGCCTATATCCCTGTACATTCATACATGCTATAACCCTATACGGAAAATAAGCCTATACTTGGTATATGCTAATACTGAATATACCCCTATACGTTGTGGATGTGTATATGCCTATAGGCTTATACTCTTTCATAGTGTATAGGTATGCCATCGTTATATGGCTATACAAAAAAATGCAGACACGGAACCAACATTCAGTTCGGTGTCTGCACAAAAGGAGGAATCGTGTAACGGTCAGAAGAGTTCTTCAGACGACTGATTGGGTTCAATCAGAATTGGGCCACGCTTCTTTTCGTATTTGCAAATGCACTTGGTGAACATGCTTTCAACGACAGCCCTTACAGTCAAGTGCTCCTGCCAGGCGATAGCCCTTACCTTTGATATGATGTCTTTGTCACAGATGCAAGAGAAGTGGCCGACCTTATCAGGGGTTGAGCCATCGACACTGACATCGCCTTTTCTCCTGCGTCCACGCTTGCGGACAGGCTTCTCTGCCGTATCAGGTTCATGCTCTTCCTGCATGGGCTGTTGCACGGATAGTGTTTGGAGAACTGCTTCACTCTGCTCCTTAATGGAAGAAGTATCTTCCAGACTATTCTGCGGCTCTGTTTTCTGCTCTGTTGATGGCTTTTTGCCGAAGATTTCATTGAAAGCGTTGTCTGGATCCATTATTCTGCACCTCCTTTCTGCAATTCATTGATAACAGGTTCAAAGGCATACTTGACTGCATTCCTCTGATAGGTAGTAAGCGGAAACAGCGTATTATAGTCGCCGATGACCACGCTGCGCTTTATCCTCGGTGTTATCGTGCCATAGGCTTTCAATTGCTCAATGGCCTTGTCTCTTTCCTGCTGGAGGTGTTCACGCCTTTCCTCGACCGACACAATGCCATTGGGGACGAAGAATATCTTCGCTCCGAAGTGAGCTTTGAATACCTCGCAGAACATCTGGGTGGCATCAAGCGTATCGCTGTCATAATGGATAGGTACTACAGCAATGTCAGCACATGAGTAGATGACTTTGAGGTTCGGGTCAACGAGGTTACCCGGACAGTCAATGATGATGTCGTAGGGCAGTTGCTTCAGTTTCGACATGATTTGCGTCACCTCTTCTGTAGTCCTGCCCCAGAACGTTTCAATCTCCCAGGGCAGACTGGCATCGGGATTATGCTGAAGGTCACGCTTACGATGACGGAACAGGGACTGCTGAAGGTCGGCATCGACTACGGCGACGTTTCTGCCGATATTGGCAAGGTTGGTGGCAAAGACACCACAAAGGGTTGTCTTTCCGACACCTCCCTTTACGTTAGTGTATAATACAATCTTTCCCATAGTTGTTCAGATGATTAGTTGATAAACAAGTTCGTTGTCACTTGACAGGTTCGGCGTTACCTTGTTTCCATGCTGCCAGCCAAGCAGACACTTGATGTCTGTCACGGACGATACATTGCCCGTACTCACCTTGACGAGTCCGTCGGCCTCCAGTTCCTTCAGGAAACGGGTGACTGTACTGCGGTTGCAGTTCCATTCTCTGGCAAGTTCGGAATGCGAAGCACCTACCTGTCCCGTTTGTACGCTGTAGTCTATGCTACGCTTTGTCTGCGTACCGTCGGTTTCTGCGGCATGACGGAGGAGTGAGAAGAAGCGGAACATCCTCTGTCTTGGCTTCAGGTCTTTGGCAAGATTGTCAATGTCCTGTAGCGACAGGGACAGGATGAGCCGTGTTTCAGAATGAGAGTTCTCCATAAGCATACATATTTATATGGTTATACATGGGTTCTCTCAGAACGGGGAACGCTGAGACAGGAGAGGTGCAAGGCAGCTTCCTCCCTTATCTCGTTCTCGGACTTCACCTTCACGTTGCGCACCCAGTCAAGCAAGGCACTCTTCTCGAAGAAGATCAGTTTGCCTGCTGGCTTATAGTAAGGAATCTGTGAGAAGTGCGTCATCTTGTACTTCTTGCTGCGTAGATACTTCATCTGTTCCTCGGACAGAATGAAGCAGTAATGAATTTTATGCTCGTTCATAATTGCTTGATTTTAGATTTTATCCCCGTCAAATGGTTTTGCAATAGGTTGACGTCGTCGAGCTGAAGCTTCATCGTTCCAACTGGACTTGTTCGGCTTGCGCTTGTGCGATGCAAGGATGGCAGCGTTCTGCTCCTCATCCGTCAGAGGGATGGGATTCTTGCGGTTCGCCTCCAGCCACTTGTCAATCTCGTCAAGGTAGATGACCCATCGCTTGCCAGGTTTGGAACCTGGGATTTCCCTGTTTGCGAGTTTCTGGTAGATGGTCGCAAGGGGAATGTTGGTGTACTCGGCAACCTGCTCTGGTGTGACAGGGCGGTGTCTGTTCTCTCTCTGCTGAGTTGGTCTGTTCTGAAGGTTCAGCAGTAACTCCTTCATGCCCGACACTTCATCCCGAAGTTCGGCAACGACCTGCGGAAGGTCATTGAACGTTAATTCCTTATTTGTCATTTTACAACACGACCCTTTAGTGGAATCGTGCTGCAAAGGAACCCCGTTACGAATCGGAGGGCAAGCCACAGTTTTATAACTGGTGCGTCACGAAACAATCACGCAGTAGAGCCTTCTTTTTGGCTGTTATTAGTGGATAAAACAAGAATCTGACGCGTCATTTTGACAATATTGAACATGTAAGTATAATGAATGACAATTGGGATTACGGCTGTTTTTAGGGGTAAGATTTCAGCGCAAAAGGGCATAGGCACAACAGGACCACACCAAGTTCGGTTTCTGATGTGGCTCCAATATGTGATGTCTAAGTATTGATATAGGAGAGGTGAGAAAGTTTATCTTCTGTCTTTCTCTACGCCCAGTTGTGAAGGGATATGGAATAACAATCCGTCTTCTCCCTGAATGTCACAATGTATCTGGTCGCTGTTGGATGTGACTGTCAGATTCCTGAGTGTGCTATGTGACAATGGCTCTCCACTGGCTGTCACACACAATGAAGCAAAACGACGCTCGATATAACAGGCGCAATCATCGTTGCTGTAAACCTTGCCTTTGCCAAGTCCCAACCTTATGGCAATGCTCCAGACAAGATGACGGACATCGAAGCTACTCAGTTTGGTCTTGAATCTCTTCCACTCAACTTCAGGGCGGTAGTCGTGATCCATCGCGAATCTCAACAGGTCTGTACAGAAATCGTCCATGTCTTCCTCATATACAAATGGAGACATGATGTATAGAAGGTATTCATGAATGGTATCCAGTTTCTTCTTCTGGCTTTCTGCCTGACTCTGATAGAAGTCATCAATGCCTTGTTGATAGGTCGAGCTGGCAGAAGCAGCCGAAACAGTTGATGGATTATTGACAGGATTGTTTCCTTCTATAACCTTGGTATCTGAAACAGCTATCTCTTCGTTTAGCTCTACTTCGGTTATGTTATTGGAAAATGCTTCAACACAACCGACAGGGTTTATATCCTCTGGTTCATTAGCAAACGATTTTGCCTCCAAAAGAAAAACAGGTGCTTGCACATCTTCTTCGTGAGGATTGCTATTCTCCATAGTAACCTTGTCCTTG
This sequence comes from Prevotella communis, assembly GCF_022024175.1. GTDB lineage: Bacteria > Bacteroidota > Bacteroidia > Bacteroidales > Bacteroidaceae > Prevotella > Prevotella communis. Next base: position 27,856 of record NZ_CP091794.1, read on the forward strand.
GTTTTCCTCGTCTGAGCTATTCCCACGAAAGCATACTGCACAGCCATGTACATTGACCATAGGATTATTACAATAATCAAGTAGATGATAGATACAGGAACGATGCCATCGGGAAGATTTGAGTCTGCCCACTGACAAAGTGGAATTGAAAGAAGAAGTACTGCAACTCCCGGCAGTATTCTTGTGGAGATCCATTCGAGCCGGATGGAAGCCTCACGTGAAGTGATTGAAGATGGTGAATCTATTTTCATTGTCTTTATGTGTTATTGTTCGTTGTTTCAGAAATTGTGCTGCAAAGTTAAGAAGATTTTTGCACATGGCGTATAGTCTTTTCGTCTGTAGGCCAATGATTTATGTTTATTTGTGAATCATACTTGAAGTGAGTATGATTTTCACATTTGGCCTTTTCCTCCTTTTTCTCCGTTGTTTGATTGCCCTACAAAGGTATAACGAAAAATGAGAGCCAATCCTGTTGGTTCCCATTTTCCCATGTGTGTGACCTGAAAAAAGCTTCTTTGGTTTCATTTCTCGAAGAAATAGAACCAACAAATAGGTTTAGCCCTGCCCGACGACTTTCAGTTGCGGAGTTATCTTTGGCTTCAACGTGATGCGGTTGACCGACTCGCGCTTGCTCTCGTCAGCCATGTTAGCATAAATCTGAGTGGTTTCCACATTTTTGTGTCCGAGCATGTGCTGGACGGTGTAGATGCCTGTTCCTGCATCAACCTGCAAGGAGCCAAAGGTATGACGAGCACAATGGAAGGTGATGTGCTTGGTGATACCTGCAGCCTTCAGCCAGTTCTTCAAGGAGGTGCCTGTCATCTTGTCCTTGAAGTCGGGAAAGACTTTTGCATCGGGTTCGTATTCTCCGTCGTAGAAGCCGATGAGTTCAAGAGCCTCTTCGCTGACGGGGTTGTTCACAAGCTGCTGAGTCTTCTGCATACGCACAGTGATATACATGCCTCCATCTCCGTATGGCTGAATCTTCTTCCACGTCAATGCCTTAACGTCGCTCTTTCTGAGTCCAGTCAGACAAGAGAAGAGGAAAGCCTTTTTCAACACAGGTTCCTTGCAGTCTGTATTGGCAAGGCTGACGAGCTCAGGCTGTGAGAGGTGTTCCTTCTCCGTAGGAATAGTGTCTATTCTGTCAAGGAAGCCATTGGGATTCTCCTTGATCTTGTGGTCGCGGTAGGCTGTGTGGAGCACGGCGCGGAAGGTTGACCAGTAGCCTGCAATGGTGTTGGTGTGCAGCTTCTGCTTCTTGTGGATGGTCTGTGGAGCGGTATAAAGGTACTCCTTGAACTTGTTGCACAGGTCAACGTCTATCTCCCCGAAAGTGCATTTGCCTTCGCAGAAAGTTTCGAAATGCTTATAGACGTTCTGCCACTTGGTGTTTCTGGCATCGGCCTTTTTCTTGAACCATGCGAGGAAGTTGCCTTTTTCCTTCTCTCTGTCGAAGAAGTCGTAGCGTTCGTTCACGATGCTCTCATAGCGTCGGCAGCGCAGTGCCTCGGCTTTTTCCGTCATGCGCTCGTTATAGTCACGCTCGCGCTGGTTCTTGGGCTTGGCAAAGATGTAGATGCCAAGCGACTCATGTCGCTGTACCTTCATGGTTGACTCATCCCTGTAGCCGGGGTAGTAGTCAAGGTAGAAGCTCAGCTGCGTACCTTTCTTTATCTTACGCGTACGCAAGGTTACTGTCTTACAAATGTTACTCATACTTGTATGAAATTTGTTTTGTTAATAATCGAAGGCTATGCGTCTCATAGCGGGTGCAAAGTAACTGCGTGATGAAAGTGTGACCAAAGCACCTTTTCATAACTCATGGATAATTGTACTTTCACGCAGTTGATGCCTATTATTGGGCGTTATTGGAGCCTGTAAGCCCCGAATTGTGCCAGTCTGCTTGCCATTATTCGGTCTAATTCCTCCTTGACGATGAGGTTCTGCACACCGACTTTCACCTTCGTGAGGTTGTTCGTCTTGACCATGACACAGATGTTGCTCTTGGTCATGCCGTACTTCTCGGCAGCTTCGGCTGTGGTGTAATAGGCATCACTCGCCTTCAGGTCGGGACGGAAGATGTCATCCAGATGTTTCTTTGAATAATAGGTCTTGCCATATTCTCGCTTGGTGGGAATATGGCGACGGTAGGCTTGGGTGCGCAAGGATTCCTTGGTCGTGGAATAAAGTGTTTCTGCCTCATCCGTTGTCAGCCATTCTGTCAAGGCTTCTATCTCAGCGGAAACTCCGAAGAGTGCATCCATGTGCTTTCGGCTATAATAGTTTTTGCCTGCAATCTTGCACACAGGTATGTTGTTTCTCTTGGCTGAAACATAGAGCCATGACTTCTTAACCTTGTAGGTTGCCATAACGTCCTCGCCAGAGATGTATTCAAGTGGTTCAATGTCTTGAAAAGAGTTCTCTTTCCTCGTTGACTTACTTGAATCATGTTCCTTCTTCAACGAAAGGGAAGAAGGATTCTTAGGTTTGGATGTTGGCAAGACACGATGATAAGGATTTCCTGCAAGCATCTTTTCAATGTCTGCCTTGCGGATGAATGCCATCCGGCTGCTGATTCGGGATGCAGGAAGTTTACCCTCGTTTACCAACTTGTAAACGTACTGACGGGAGCATCCCATAAGGATGGCAGCTTTGGAGAATGTGAGATACTCCTGGCTGGCGATGTCTATAACAGGCTGGACAGCCTTCAAAAAGTCCTGTTGCCTCTTCTTGCGCTGAGCCTTTGCCGCCTCGGCACATTGTTCTGAGCAATACCTCTGCGAGCCGCTGTTACAAGTGAACTCCTTTCCGCAGAAGGCGCATTTTCTTGTCTTTCTCATTTGACTCCTTTTTATGTGGTTTTACAATCAATTTCATGCAAACCGCCACGGAGTGAACTTTCGTCAATCATTGACACCCATTGTCAACTCATTCCACGATGTCACGTTCATCAAGTGAGGTCACTTCCTTGCTCCTTTCCCTCTCGTTCTTCAGTCAACCGTTGTCCACTCTTGTCAACCTTTGTCAACCCTGTCCATGAGATGGCAAAATAAAAGCCCTCAAAATTCTCCGCGGTAGAAATGCGTTGCAAAGGTAAGCGGATTTTTGAGAACTACCAAAAAGCAAGCCCGAAGTGTTAAAATCTAAAAGTAGTTGATATACAGAGATTTATCTCTATATGTTTTTCATTGTTTGTAGTTGTTTAGAGGTCTCTAAATACAACTATGAAATGCTCCAGGACCGATTACTGTTACTGTATTTGGGATAGTTATTGAATTTAATGAAACGCACATATTAAAAAGATTACTTTCTATCGTAGAAATACTATCTGGCAATATAATACTTATTAAATTCGAACAATTTGAGAAAGCTGAATACCCAATACTTGTAATGCCGTTTGGTATCTGTATCTTCGTTAATCCTGTACAACCATTAAAGGCACTATTTCCAATGGATTTAACATTTTCAGGAATTAGAACGGATTCAAGACTTGAACATCCACAGAAAGCATTATTAGGAATATTCGTTATTCCTGTACTAATTGATATTTCTGTCATATTCCAACAATATGCAAATATATAATCCTCCATATATGTTACGCTATTGGGAATATGGAAAGACTTTAATTTAAAGCAGTCATAAAATGCATAATTAAATATTCTTGTAAGACTATCGCCCACAATAACACTTTCCAAGTTTTCACATTCTTCAAAAGCATGTCCGCCAATATAATTTGCATTATGAATATCAATGGACTTTAATTGTGAGCACCTGTAAAATGCCCTTTCACCAATACCTTTGATTCCATCATGTGTAATTACCTCCTCTAGACTATAACACTCCTGAAATAAATGTTCATTAATAAAAGAAAGGTTTTGAGGAAGTATAATAGACTTTAATCCTGTTCTACAAAAAGCATCCTGTCCGATAGAAAAAACATTATCAGGTATCTCAATGGATTGCAAAGAATAACAATTCATGAAAGCCGCATCTCCAATGGAGTCCAAACTGCTAGGTAACTTCAAAGAGACAATACCGCTACAATAAGCGAAAGCTAGTTGTCCGATAGTCGTAAGACCATTCCCAAAATGTACATTTTTTAGGTTATTACAATTATGGAATGCTTCATTATGAATTCTTGTAACACTATCTGGTATAGTAACGGCTACTAATTCCTGGCATTCCATAAAGGCCTGATAGCCTATTGACGTGACATTGTATGATGTACCATTATAGCTAATGGTAGATGGGATGGTTACAGAACTGAAATATTTGTTTTCACCTGATGTTACCATCGCCTCATGTGTATCTTCTATTAGGTTATAATAAATACCATCAACCTCTGTATCATAGGCATATAACTTACAGCCTACAAAACATAGAAGACCAAGAAGGAAAATTTTATAATATAATTGTTTCATATGGCATTAAGATTTTATTTCATGATTACCTTTTTTGTTGTTCCGTTGTTCATACGAATTATCGTGAGGCCGTGTAAAGGTGTATTCCGTCGTTGGCCATTGGAAGAATAAAACACTTTATCTATGTGCTTGCAAGTTTCAATATCCAAAATGCTTGTAGGATTCTTGTCTCCGTTTATTGAATAAAGATAGCATTGCCCTGTTTCAGCATATTTTCCTTGATAATTTAGTAAATTCCCATAAACGACAACTTCATCACCTACTTTTATTTGGACATCACCTTCTTGCCATTTTCTATTCTCAATATAGTTGGTGCGATAGATATAGAACTGGTTTTTCTCAGAACCATCATTTGAAATCCAGAATGTCGCATTTCCATACCTACTACTAAATGGATCATTTATTTTCGATATAATTCCTTTGATGTAATAGCTGTCAGAACTCGTCTCGTTAGCAGCTAATCCAATCGTCATTGCTTTTGCTTCTATAGCATTAAACGGTCTGTCAATACTCCCATCTGGTAGTTCTACCTCTACGATATTTTGAAACTTGCTCCACCCTGCTGTAGTTTGATATTTCTCTTTTGTTCCGATAGGTACATTGAGGGAGGCGGTAATAGGATTATTAGAATCTCCTAAGAGCTGAAATGCAGATTCATCAACAGCAAATGGGTTTAGGATATTAGAAGTAATTTTGGTTAGTTCTGTACAGCCTTCGAAGGCATTGCTACCTATACTCTTCACAGAAAGTGGGATGGAAATACTTTTTAAAGCAAAACATTGCTGAAAAGCACGCTCACCAACACTAGTTACGCTAATTGGAATATCTAAATCAGTCAAACCACCCCCCCAAAAAGCACCATTACCAATTGTAATTACCCCAAGAGGAATTGTCATGTTGGATATGTCCCTAAAACTAGAAAACGCATAGTCACCGATTATATCTACACTTTGTGGAATTATTGTGTTCTTACAACCACTTAATAGTGTCTTTGTGCTTTTTTCTATGATAGCATTGCAATTATCCCGAGAGTCATAATTCGGATTATCGTCTTCAACGATAATCTTTTCAAGGGCATTACAGCCATCTAATAAAGCGCCTCTGATTTCTGTTACATTTTTGGGTATGACAATTTCCTTCAGTTTTTCACAACCACCAAATGCATCAAATCCTATAGAGGTCACACTGTTAGGAATAATGATTTCTGTAACATTTGTACAATATTCGAATGCATAAGCATCAATGGTTGTTACATGATTTCCTATTATTATTTCTGATAGACCTGTGCAGCGATAAAAAGCTGAATAACCAATAGTCGCTACATTATTAGGTATAATAACATTCGTAAGCCCTGTACAGCTATCAAATGCTTTTTTACCAATAATAGTTACACTATTAGGGATTATTATACTTTTTAATCCGCTACATTTCCTAAAAGCCCAATCTCCTATGGTAGTGATGGTATTAGGAAGTTCGATATTATTTAGGTCTTCACATCCCTCGAATGCAAGGTTTCCAATGACAGTTACGGAATAGTTATTTCCATTATAAGAAATGGTAGAGGGAATAGTAATAGAACCAGAGTAAGAATGAGATGTAACCTCTGCTGTTTTATCTGATGAATTAAGATTGTAGTATATGCCATCAATCTCGACATTCTGTTTGTCATAATAGGCGTAACTATTGTTGCCAACTATACAAAGGAGGCAAAATAATAAAAGTCTTAGGTAGAAGTTCTTCATATAATTAAGGTAAATTAAAAAGGACGGAACTGCTCTGAAACCTTTCCGCTCTAAGGGTACCGCCAAGCACCGCACGTATAGAAAAGCACGAACAATTCACGTCCTAAGACGTGAACCTTCCATCGCTTGTTCTCATACGTTGAAATTGGCGGTTTCTTAGAGCAAGAACAAGGACTTGAAGTCCAAGTTATATCAAAAGTATTCTAAGAGCAGAAACGCTTAGTTAATAGTTTTAATTAATTATCTCTGGGGACGCATGGATTAAACCAAAAATTATCCCCAATAATAGCGTTTCGCTTTATTCTTTATTATCTCATAGGCAGTACTATTTGATGGGTTTATAATATGAGTTATTTATTATCATTTCTAATCTCTGTCAAGATATCATCTAATATATATTGGTCACTCATTAATTGTAGACCGTAACGCGCATCGGCAAGCATCTCTGCTGTCTTTGTAGAATAGTACAAATCAAGAGCCCGCTCAGCATCTATATGCAGAGTCTTTGCCAACATCATAATGATATGGCTTTGTTTACGCCACAACACGTTATCTCTCATAGCTGCTACTCTTTTGTGCTAATTGTGATACTCTTTTCAAATATCAGATAGTTGTCTATCACTTTTTGATTGATAAAGCATATTTGGTGGTTCACTTTTTTATAGCGAAGTTGTCCAAGAGCTTGTTCTGCAGTAATGATACCTTTTTCATAATCTTCAACAGTATCAATGACATTATCATTAGCTACGCCACCTTCCACAATATCATATTGTTTCCAAGCCGTTTTTCCTTGGCGACAAGCTACAACGTAGTCCAGCCATTCCAAATTGTATTCCTCGAATACCTTGAAACGTATACCATCAGCTTTAGCGCTGTCGAGATTAAACTTATATTGACTGATTATCGGTGTTGTCGCTCTACCCTTCCTGCTCGCAATAACAATTGCCCATGACTCTGCTTGTTTCTTTATCTTTGTAGCATAAAAACCAAGGCCAAAGTCCAGATTATTTCTTCCGACCTTTGCCAGTGGTTGTGGTACAACAACATCTGAGCCATGATAGAGAGTAATAGTCATAAGCTTCTTTGCTCTATTTCCCAATTATTTAATGTTTCCAGAGTATCATCAGCCACCCAATCTATACTTTGCGTATGCAGCATATCATAGTGAGTGAGCAGGCGTTTATGTATAAGTCCCTGTGCCTTCAGACGATCATGCATTATCTTGCCTGAAGTTTGCGCTTTCTTTGCACTAGCCTCAATAGCCATTACTGCAAAATGGATTTTCTTATATGTTTTTGTTTCTGTCAATGACATTAATTACCTGATTAAAAAAGGTTCTATAATAGATGTAATTACTCTTTGCTTGCAAAATTACGAAAAAGTTTTAAATAAACAAATAATTCGGACTTTTTTCGTTATTTTACTTATACTGACCTGTTGTAATAGGCCTTTGCAGCTTTTTTATGGATTCCCCAATAATTAACAACTATGTTCTGCTGCAATGGCAGTGGCAACGGCATAGGCGGTGGTCCAGGCAGCCTGAAAATTGAAGCCTCCTGTGACGCCGTCGATATCGAGCACCTCGCCAGCGAAATATAGGTGGGGATGCTCACGGCTCTCAAGTGTTGAGGGGTTGACAGAGGCGAGGTCGATGCCGCCGCAGGTGACGAACTCGTCCTTGAAGGGTGCACGACCTGCTATCTGATAGGTATCGTTGATGAGGCTGTTGGTCAGACGATTCAGCTCCTTTTGGTTGAGACTTCCCCAGGGGGCATGCGCTCTGCCTGCAAGGGCTTTCTCCGTGAGGTAGTTCCACAGGCGTTGAGGCAGGTCGAAAGGACGCATGGAGGTCAGCTGCTTTTGCGCGTACTGTCGGCAGAAAGACAGCAGTTCCTGTTGTACCTCGTTTTCCTTTAATTGGGTCCAGTTCACAGAGAGCGGCATCTGATAGTTGTTCTCACTAAGCAGACGTGCTGCATAGCTGCTGAGGCGTAGGATACACGGGCCACTCATGCCCCAGTGGGTGATGAGCAGAGGACCAGAGGCGCGCATTTTAGTGCCAGGAATCATGGCGGTGGCCTCTACAACGGTACCCATCAGATCTCGCAATGCCTGCTCTTCTATATTAAAGGTGAAGAGTGAAGGGACGGGAGGGATGAGAGGTGAGAGATGAGAGGTGAGAGATGAGTGGGAATTCATGCCACCTGTGGTGATGGCGATGAAGTCATAATCAGAGAGCTCATCAAGACTATTGATGCGACTGCCTGTCTGGATGGTCACGCCAAGACGACGCGTCTCATTAAGAAAGAGGTTGATGATGGTTTGTGAATCCTGCGACTGTGGGAAGACACAGTGGTCTGGCTGCGTAACAAGTTTGACACCTCGGCTCTCAAACCACTGGTAGGCATCGCGATGGTCAAACTGCTTGAAGAGACGTTTCAGTAGGCGATGGCCTCGCGGATAGACGCTCTGCAGGTCCTTGACCTCCTCAAAGGAGTTGGTACAGTTGCAGCGTCCGCCACCAGAGATCTTTACCTTGGCAAGTACGTGGTGCGAGGCCTCAAGGATGGTAACGTCCATCTGTGGACACATCTCCTTGAGATTGATGGCAAGAAAGAATCCTGCCGCACCTCCACCGACGACTGCTGTCTTCATATAACTTTCGGATTATGACTCATAGGCTGCGGCCTCGGCAGCAGCTATGATCTCTTCGCGAGAGAGTTCCTTGGGCTGGTGTGTGATATCTGAGAGATCGAACTCATTGTCTAATTGTGAATTGAGATCTGAGAGTTGAGAGGTGGGATTAGTTTTGCTGTTTTCGTTTTCAGAAGCCTGCTCGTCCTGAAGGTTATCATACCTCTCAGTTTTCAGTTCTCCATTCTCAGTTGAGATAATAAACTCCTTCTCTTTCTCCAAATCAGGTGCAATGGCTGTGGGTTCCTCTTCCATCTTGGTACGCTCAGACTTAGCCTGGAAGATGGCGTCAATGAACTGTGGCTCGCGACGGAGGCGCTGCAGAGTCTCTTGTGAGGCAGCCTGTTGCGCTTCCTTCTTGGAGTAGCCTTTGCCCTTACCACCTTCTACGCCCTCTATCTTGACGAGGAAGCCAAAGATGGGTGACCCCTCGTTGTCCTTGTCTTCTTCCAGAATCTCAAAAGCCATCTTCACCCGGTTTTTCTGGGTCCACTCCAGCAGTTTCGACTTGAAGTTCACCTCTTTATAAGCCACCTTGTCGATATTGACCATCTGAGCCAGAATACGTGTCTTCATGAAACGCATCACGGCATCATAGCCCTGATCCAGGTAGATAGCGCCAACAAGTGCCTCGAAGGCATTACCAGCCATATAACTGTTGTGTGAACGCTTGGAGGTGTTGCTCTGGATGAGTTCGGTGAGTCCCATCTCCTGAGCCAGTTTTCCCAGGGTCTCACGACTCACCAGCTTAGAACGGGTATTGGTGAGGAAGCCCTCACGCTTGTTTTCGAAATGCTCGAATACAATATGTCCCACCACGGCATCGAGCAGGGCATCGCCCAGAAATTCCAGTCGTTCGTTATTCAGGGGGCGACCCTTGTCATTACGCTGTCCGCTACTCTTATGGGTCAGCGCAATCTTATAATACTTGATATCGTGGGGATAGAAGCCAATGATGGCGTGAAGAGAAGAAAAAAGCTCCTTCTCCTTGCGGAAAGGGAGCTTTATACGGTCGATGATATCGTTAAGCCTCATACTTCTTGAATACCACACAAGCGTTGTGACCACCAAAGCCGAACGTATTGCTCAGACCGGCGCGTACAGTACGCTTCTGTGCCTTGTTGAAGGTAAAGTTGAGGTTATAGTCAATCTCAGGATCTTCGTCACCGTCCTCGTGGTTGATGGTGGGAGGAATGATGTCGTTCTGGATAGCCAGCACAGTGGCCATAGCCTCTACGGCACCAGCAGCACCCAGCAGGTGACCAGTCATTGACTTGGTTGACGAGATATTGAGCTTGTAAGCTGCATCACCAAATACTTCCTTGATAGCCTTTGCCTCAGAGATATCACCAACGTGGGTAGAAGTACCGTGTACGTTGATATAGTCGATATCCTCAGGCTTCATGCCAGCATCCTCAAGGGCGTTCTGCATCACCAGCTTAGCACCCAGACCCTCAGGATGAGAAGCTGTGATATGATGTGCATCAGCACTCATACCAGCACCAACCATCTCTGCATAAATCTTGGCACCACGAGCCTTAGCGTGCTCCAGTTCCTCGAGAATCAAGCAACCAGAACCCTCGGCCATGACGAAACCGTCGCGACTGGCGCTGAAAGGACGACTTGCCTTCTCGGGCTCATCATTGCGGGTTGAAAGGGCGTGCATAGCGTTGAAACCGCCTACACCGCTCTCGCAGATAGCTGCCTCGGCACCACCAGCTACGATGACGTTGGCCTTACCCAAACGAATCAGGTTGAAGGCGTCAGCCAGTGCGTTGCTTGAAGAAGCACAGGCAGATGAAGTGATATAGTTGGGACCATGGAAGCCGTACATGATAGAAATCTGTCCGGCTGCGATGTCGGCAATCATCTTAGGAATGAAGAAGGGATTGAACTTAGGACCATCTGCACGATGAACACCATAATAGGTAATCTCGTCCTCGAAAGTCTTAATACCACCGATACCTACACCGTAAACAACACCGATGCGGTTCTTGTCGATGGTTTCCAAATCCATCTTGCTGTCCTCAACAGCCTGCTTGGCAGCAATCAGGGCCAGCTGTGTGTAGCGGTCCATCTTGCGAGCCTCCTTGCGATCGAGGAAGTCGTTTACGTTGAGGTTCTTCACCTCACAAGCAAACTTTGTCTTGAAGTTGGTTGTATCGAAAGATGTGATAGGGGCTGCACCACTAACTCCTGCAAGGAGATTCTTCCACATTTCTTCGGGGGTGTTTCCCACAGGGGTGACTGCGCCAAGGCCTGTCACAACCACTCTTTTTAATTCCATAACTCTAATTTAAGGGAATAGTGAAAAAAGAAAAGTGAAAAATTTGCTACCGCACTCCAAGTTATGGTGAAGTAAGGCGGCAGCAAATTCTTCACTCTTCACTTTTCCTTTTTAATTTATTTTGCGTTCTCTTCGATATAAGCGATAGCATCAGCAACGGTGCCAATCTTCTCTGCCTTATCGTCAGGAATAGAAATGCCGAACTCCTTCTCAAACTCCATGATGAGCTCAACGGTATCCAGTGAATCTGCACCCAGATCATTGGTGAAACTTGCCTCGGGCTTTACTTCTGCCTCGTCAACACCCAGTTTGTCTACGATAATAGCCTTTACTTTGCTTTCAATTTCTGACATAATTTTTTTCCTTTTTTAATGTTAATATTCAATCTTTTTACGATAATCTTTTCGAAAATCGGATGCAAAGTAACTCATTTTCTTTCAATTACGCAAACTTTTTACTAAAAAACTGCCCTTTGTGTGCACACACAGGGGGTAAATGTGCAATATTTTATTCTTTTTTTTGGTTATTTTTACACTTTACCTACTTTTTTTATAACTTTGCACACAAATTTTTATTGTCTATGGATAAATATTTTGCAGACCCGCTGCGTTATGATGGCGGAATGAAGTTTGAGAGGTGCGGACGCTCTGGTGTTATGTTGCCAAAGGTATCGCTGGGATTCTGGCATAACTTTGGTGGTGTGGACTCTTACGAACGTTCCAGAGAGATAACGCATTATGCCTTCGATCATGGTGTGGTGCACTTTGACCTGGCTAATAACTACGGACCTCCTTATGGTTCTGCAGAAGAGACGATGGGCCGGCTGATGGATGATGACTTCGCGCCTTATCGTGATGAGCTCTTCATCTCTACCAAGGCAGGTTATGATATGTGGCCTGGTCCCTACGGCAATTGGGGATCCAGGAAATACCTGATGGCTTCGCTCGACCAGAGTCTGAAGCGTATGCACCTGGATTACGTGGATCTTTTCTATAGTCATCGTTATGACCCTGAGACACCTCTGGAGGAGACACTCCAGGCTTTGGTGGATATTGTGCGTAGCGGAAAAGCCTTGTATGTAGGTATCTCGCGCTGGCCCTTGGAAGCCACAAAGTTTGCTGAGCAGTACCTGCGTGAGCGCGATGTGCCCATGCTGATTTATCAGGGTCGCCTGAATATGCTCGACCGTGCGCCTCAGGAAGAGGGTATCCTGGATTTCTGTGCTGAGAAGGGTATTGGCTTTATCTCGTTCTCGCCTTTGGCTCAGGGCTTGCTGACTGACCGTTACCTGGATGGTATTCCTGCGGATTCACGTATGTCGAAAGGGAAATTCCTGAAGGAGAGTATGCTGACAGAAGAGTTGTTGGCAAAACTTCGCACTTACAACAAACAAGCCCTGGAGCAGAATAAACCTTTGTCGCAGATGGCATTGGAATGGATTCTACAACAGCGTGGCGTTACCTCTGTATTGGTAGGAGCCAGTAGTGCTCAGCAGTTGCAGAAAAACCTGCTTTGTGTTAATTCATAGTTGATAGTTGAAAGTTGAAAAAGGTTCTTTTAGTAAATGATGTTGCAGGATATGGCAAGGTGGGTATGGCCGCCATGCTGCCTATTTTGTCGTATATGGGTATTCCTGCATTTAATCTGCCAACGGCATTAGTGTCTAACACCCTCGACTATGGTGATTTTGCCATGCAGGACACCACAGCGTATATGCGCCAGACCTTGCCCGTCTGGAAAAAGCTGGGTTTCCGTTTTGATGCTATCTGTACGGGTTTGATGTTCAGCGAGGAACAGTCGCGACTGGTGGCGCAGTTCTGTAGGGATCAGGCCGGACAGGGATGTACCATCTTCGTGGACCCTGTGATGGGTGATGGAGGTAAATTATATAATGGTATAGGCGAGAACCAGGTGCGACTGATGCGTGAGATGGTCAGCGTGGCACATCTGATATTCCCAAACTATACGGAGGCCTGTCATCTGGTAGGAGAACCTTTCAAGCAGGATGGCTTGACGCGTCGCGAGGCTTGCGATTTGCTGGATAAGCTGGTGAAGTTGGGCACGCGCTCTGCTATCATCACCAGTTGCTTTATCGACAACAAGAATCAGGTGTGTGGCTATGATGCTGCTACAGGCAAATACTTCTTCCACGACTACGACGAGATTCCTGGACTGTATCACGGCACAGGTGATATTTTTTCTGCTGTGCTCATTGGTCATCTGATAAAGCAGGAGTCACTCTCTGCCAGCACCCGTCAGGCGATGGACGTAGTACGAGAAATGATATACCGCAACCGCGATGTGGAAGATCGCTGCTGCGGTATATTTATTGAGCGTTGTCTGGATTTGCTGTAAGGAATTGACAATTCTTGCGTCCCTTCGGTAGCAAGCGACCAAAGGTCGAGCGGATAATTGATAATTAGCGTACCAGTATCTTTTTACCGTTTCTGATATAGAGTCCACCTCTTCGTGGATTCTCTATGCGGCGTCCCTGCAAGTCGCAGATAATATCATTTTTACATTTTTCAATGATTACATTTTCCTCAATGCCAGTTGTCTTACCATTCATGTTGCTGCGATCAGTCATCTGTTGTAGCGCCATAACATCCAGCAGATTGAGCACGCGGTCGTAGACAATCACATCGTCAAGACGTACATCGGCAGAACCCCAGAACGAGCCTTTTCCTAACCACAGTTCATCACTTGAAGCCATGAGGTCGAGTATGAGGTTATAGTCGAAGCCTTGTTTGGTGGTGGCTTCTTTTCCATTGAGCGACTCCTTGTATTTATCCGTCGTCTTGTTGCCGTTTACATAGATAGTGATGCCACCTGATGAAGAATTGACAGTACGCGAGAAGGTGATGGTCACCATATCCCATTTGCCTGGTGTCAGTTTGCCTGTCTTCACTGTCTCAGGGTGGTTGATATCTACATAATTGCCACTACCATTATTAAAGCCTACATACAGATTGCCTGTCATATAGAGGCGCTGGCCGTTGTTCTCCATACCAAAGAGCGCATCCCACAGGTTATCATCTGTACGCTTCACGAAGAACGAGATAGTGGCACCATTAGCGAGGTCTTTTCCCTTTAGTGGGTTGGGAATGGCTACATAGCTCTCCTTACCATTGGCACCAAAGTTCAGATGGACGGTATTGCCATTACGCAACAGTTCCGTATCGTCAACAGCAGGAGCGACAGCAGTACCGTTTTTCTTCAGCAATGCTTTTTCTGATGGGTTCAGTTTGTTGGCCAGCTCTGCATCATCAAAATCGTAATGAGCCAGCATACCATCGGCCCAGGTCGTATTGCTGTTCTTGGCATTTTCCTCTGAGAGGGCTTTGACAACGAATGCCTCTTGCCAGAAATAATTACCACAGATGAGACGGGCTGTCAGCGTTACTTCCGTATCCTCTGCGAGTCCCAGGGGATAGTATTTGCCATAGTTGTTGATCACAGCCGGATTGCTGCTGGTCCATTCAAGAGTGGTCTGGTCGCCATAGAGCGGCATACTGCCATAGAGGTCAACGTTCTGCTTGATATTCTTGTTATTGCTGACAGGCAGTTTCTGTGTCTTGACCTGATAAGCTAGCTCATACTTAGGATGCAGTTTATAGGCCCATACACTTACGCCACCATTACTTACAGCAGTAATTGCGACAGCATGCATGTTGGTATAGTCCATCGTCTCTTCATACACCACTCCATAATAGATACTGTTGCCTAGCGTCAGTGTGATGTAGTGTGTGCCCTGATCGATACTCCATGTGCCCGTTTTACTGCCTGTGACAGTACCATCAGCCTTTAATACGATAGTGACAGGTTCTACCTGCTCCAGATTGTTATGGTCGTTGGGGTATTTATGAACCAGCAGTTGGTAGGTGCCAGCTATCTCATCTGTGGTGAAGGGTTGCTTGGTGGTGATATCCGTATTGGTGATGGTCTCGCCGTTATATTCAAAGGGTGATGCCACCAGCCAGCCGTTCTTGTTTTGGAACAACTGGTGAACACGCACCTGATGACCTTCGTTGTCATCCTTATTGTCATTACAGAAGCGGGTGTGGTAAATCAGGTAGGTACGATCATCTGGAGCAGCAATCACGGAGTTGTGACCCTGTGAACGCTCACCTTGCGACATATAGCCCCAATGACTATAGGGACCCATCAGTTTCTCACCACGGGCTGTGGCGTTAGGACCATAGTTGAGGCTATAACTGGGGAATACAGCACTACGTGTACCACCATCAGTATAGGGACCGTCAGGTTTCTTAGAACGGAATACGCGCATCTCGTAACCACCCTTCTGATCCAGGAAACCATAGCTCATAAACAGATAATAGTAGCCTCCAATATACTCTATATAGGCACCCTCGCCAGATACGTAGTAGCCTCCAGCTATGCGTTTTCCAAAATAGGGGTCGCCACTGGCTACAGAATAGGTCACGTCATAATCCCTCAGACCTGTCTCCTCATCCAGTTCCAAGATGAAGATGCCACCACTCCAAGAGCCGTAGGCCATCCAGAGCTTACCTTCCTCGTCATAAAAGACACAGGGGTCAATATTGTTGGGCATACTGGCTTTCGTGGTGCTTGCCCACGGACTGTTATAGCGTGTGGGTAGGGTAGTCATGGTGCCAAGTACCAGTTCTACGTCTGTATCCTTGAACGAGTGACTGCCATTATCAAAACCGCTGATGACCACAGGTGCCTGATACTCGTAGGGACCTTCAATATTATCTGATGTGAGCAGGATGATACTGGAGTGCCATTTATCGCCGTTCACACTCAGATACTGACACCATTTCTGCATCACGGGGTTCCAGATGACATCAGGAGCCCACATATTGCCGTTGATATCATAGCTGGCATCCGTACGTGCTGCCCATTCCTTGGCATTGAAAGCAGGCAGGTCGACCTCTACGCCACCTTTCTTCACCTTTGTCACCTTAGGCGTTACAAAAGCATTCTCGTTGCTGGCATTATTGTTACTGCCTACCTTCCAGGGCGACGTGAACCACGTCCAGTTCTGCAGGTCAGTGGTATAAGCCTGGGCACGATGCGAACCAAAGATATAGTAACGTTTACTGTTAGGTTCATACACCACCGATGGGTCGTGCACGCTCTGTCGCTTTTTAGAGACTGTCTTGTAGAGCGATTTTGCCTCAGAGGTTGTCAACTCTGTCTGTGCGCTGGCTGATGTTCCAGTCAGCAATGCCAATAGTAAGATGTATAATTGCTTCATTCTATAGTTGTAGTTTTTAGTAACCTGAGGGCAAAGGTAAGAAAAAATGAACAAAGAACCAAAAGAAAAAGGAGAAGAAATGGTTTTCCCCTCCTTTTTTCTTATGATTAGCCTCACTTCTTTAGGTCGTAGGACTATTTGCGTTCAATATGATTATTTCATCAGTTTAATCATTTCATTCATGTATTTCTCCGTAAACTTGTTGACTTGCTTTTGGACTTTGCGGGCTGACTTGGTGTAGGAGCCGTATTCCTTGTAAAATTCGGCGATTGCCTGATTCTGTTTACTATACAAATCCAGAACCTTTTTATATAAATCCGGCAACGATTCTTTGGGTAAACCCGTGCTGAGCACAAATTTCACGAAGTCTTGCACATTATTGTCAAACGTCTTATTCTGCTTGTAGATTATATCGAAAGCACTATTGATACGGAAAGGATCTCTCATGCCATTAATTTCCTTACCAATCAGGTCATAGCTTTGTTTCAAAACCTTTTCATAAGTATCAAGGGTCTGAACCTTTGACACAAACTGAACTTTCTGTTTCGTAGTCAGGTTCTCTCTCCACTGATCTACTCTTCTATTCGTTCCTTCACCATTGACATAATCTACTGGTACGTCATCTACTACTGGTATGGTGTCGACCTCTAATATATCCACATCATCATTTCCGGCAATTTGTCGTGCATTCAGCAGACTCTTACCGCTATAGCGACCTACACGATTCTCGTAGTCGCGGTCCTCCTCGTACCAACCGTTATGAGTGGTGATATGATAGGTCTCACCAGGCACACAGTCGATGTTTGTCCACAGCTGACAGAGCGAGCCATCGGGCATCACCGTACGGATACGACCCACAAAAGGCTTGTCATTTTCAACAGAGATACCGAAACGGCCGTTTATGACAGGCATCGTAAATGTAAAGCTATCGTCTGTAGCATTGTTGAGCTGCTCAGCCGTTTCAGCTATATAGAACACGTAGAGAGAATCCTTCAGGTCATCGCCTACACGGCCTTCGAGGGTGAACCTCATTCTTGAACCATCCTGATCTTTCGCGTAGAGGTCAGTGCTCATACTTTTCTCGAAGAGGTCGGGACGCAGCGAGGTAATCATATACACGGTGCCCAATACCTGATTCTTCTGGTCGTGCATATATTCCCAAGTGACGGCATAGGCATCACGCAACGTAGGGTTCTCAGAATTCTTGCAGCACATGAGCCACATCTCCTGATTCTTATTGGTACGAATGTGCTGGGTGCCTTGAGTCTTACCATTTTCGGTAATGATCTTCAGTGAGAAATTCTCTTTGCTGCCAGGCTGGATATGCAGGAACTGATAAGCCAGAGGTTCCTCTTTGGGGAAGTTCAGAGCCACAGCCTTCAGCACATTATCGTTTTGCATACTGTTGGCTGAACAGCGGAAGGGCACAATCTTCGTACTCGACTCGATGATACTCGTATTGGGGTTGCGATTCACGGAATATACCTGTCCTTCGCTCAGGCCAAACTTAGCGATGATGGCGTTCAGGGTAGCGATAACGGTCTCAGGTTTCTTCTGCGGATTTGCCAACGGATCGGCACTAATGGTTGTTATGGCGCTGCAAGCAATGAGCAGCATGATGAATATACGTTTCATATCTCGTAATTTTAATTTTTACATTTTTAAATTGTTACATTTTCACATTATTTCTGAGCAGTTTGCTCTAAATGGTATTTTGCGATTTCCAGTTCCAGTTCCACCCATTTTAGGTAGGCCTCGTTAGCTTGTTTCTTCATCAGGGCCATCTCCTCTGGGGTGTACTTCAGGTTCTCTGGACGGGTAATGGGGACGTCGCGTTCTGTCAGTGTTGTGGTGGCTGCCTGAGCGATAGCTGGTGTTTCTGCCTTGAGCGTTTCTGTAGGAGCTGTTTCTTGAGCTATTTGTGGCTCTTCTACAACAGGCGTCTGCTGCTTCTTGGGCTTGGCAGGCGTGCTTTGGGCTATCTGCTTAGGCGTTTCCTTCACAGGTGCTTCTGGCAGGATGATTTCCTGTTGAACGTCCTGTTGAGGCTTTGCCTGCTTGGGTTCCACCTTTACGGCTACTTCCTGATTCATGCCTGTTCCCATCGTTGTGTCCTTTGGTGGGGTCAGGTACACCATCATGAAGCCAGCCACACAGGCTGCTGCAATCCAGGGCCACCACTTCTTCTTGCTCCTTTCCTTCGCAGAAGGGTGCTGAACTCTCTGCATCAGACGGGCGTTGAGGTCGGCAGGCATCTGAGGACCCTCCGCCTCTTCCATCCGGATGGCGTCGCGCAGGTTCTGGTCCTGCTCCAATAAAGTTTTGAGTTTGTCCTCGTTCATGACTGTAACATTTTTATGATTCTACAAAGTTTCTTTCTCGTTCTGCTTAGTTTCGAGGCGATAGTTGACGGTATCGACTCTGTGATGTCGGCAATTTCCTTTAAGCTCAGTTCATCATAATAGAACATTGTGATGATGGCTCGCTCGTCAGGAGGCAGATATTTCAATGCCGTTCGGATCAGTTGTACCGTTTCCTGGTTGGCATGTCCGAAGGTCTCGTCCACCTCCGTATCTGATAATGCCTCGGCCTTGTCACCCTGATCTTCAAAGTAGACGACTGGCATCCCTTTGTGTCTCAGGAAGCTGATAGACTCGTTATAGGCTATGCGCGAAATCCAGGTCTTGAGCGAGGATTTTTCGGCATTATACCTATTTATATTATTAAAGACCTTGATGAAGACATCCTGATAGACCTCTTCGGCATTCTCGATGACAGAGACGATTCGCACCACCTGTGCAAAGACATCACGACCATAGAGGTCGAGCATCTGCTGTTGGGCTTTGGGACTTTTCTTGAGCAGTCCCGCTATGAGGTTTGTCTCGGTTTCTGTCATGATTATTTTAGTCTTACATTTATATATACGCAGAAAATGACAGAAACATTGCAAACGAAAGAAAAAAATTTTTAGAAGCTTGGTTCGGCTTCTCCTCTTTGGAAAATCATCCAGCCATTTTCACCACTTATATAATAGCTCTTGAAGCGGAGTGTCGTCTCGTCGGCATAGTCGAAGACGGCATTATACTGGTAGGCTGCAAAGTCAATATCCTTATTATCGTATTTGGCAGAAAGTTCCAGATAGTTTTGCTTCCCATCTCCATAGGGATCCCAGTAGCGCAGTTTCCAGGTGCCGGAGAAAGTGCCGTTCTGTTTGACGTCTTCGTCTTCCCAGACGCCCAGTTCTACGTCCTCCCAATCGGTATATACCTGCTCGCCATTGATGGTGACGAGTTCGCGCATTTGCCATTTCCGCATACCTGTCAGCGTGCCGTCTGCCTGAAATGTCAGTCGCTCGAAATAGCGCTGTTTCTCACCAATCTTCTCGAAGTGCCAAGTTCCCACCAGCACAGGACCATACTTCTCATTCAGCTGTATGGTCTTCTCGTGGGCCTCAGGGTCCACATATTCAGGATCACTACTACTGCATGCAGCAACAGAGAGGGCTGCAAGGATGAAGAAAACAGTTTTCTTGAGAAGTTGTAACATGATGGTTATCAATGAATGGTTTACTTTCTGCTGGCAAATGTACAAACAAATCGAGAAACATCAAAATTTTTCTTTGGTATTTTTCCTAAAAACAATCATGTCACGTAAAAACGTCAGAGAAACGACGAGTTACTCATAGAGAAACGTCGAGTTGCTCGTTGAGAAACGACCTTTTGCTGAGTGAGCGTAAACGGGCAGAAAAATAATTCCCCTCAAAAAATTTGGTCGATTCGGAAAAAAGGCTTATCTTTGCAAACGGTTAAGACAAAATGGCGATAATGAGGATTCCGACTTGGGAGAATAGTCGGGATTCTTTGTTTTTTGCCGACCAAGGAGATACCTAAGATAATATAAAACAAAAAAACAATAGTATTATGGCTTATATGTCACAAGAAGGCTATGATAAACTCATAGCTGAACTGAAACGTTTAGAAGGCGTTGAACGTCCAAAAGCATCGGCTGCCATCGCAGAAGCACGCGACAAGGGCGACCTGAGTGAGAATAGTGAATACGAGGCTGCCAAGGAGGCACAGGCCCATCTGGAGTCTAAGATCAACCTGATGAAGCAACAGATATCAGAGGCAAAGATTGTAGACACATCACGTCTGAGCACGGACTCTGTACAGATTCTGTCGAAGGTGGAGATGACCAACCTGGCCAACAAGGCTCGCATGACCTACACCATCGTGAGTGAGAGCGAGGCTAACCTGCGCGAGGGAAAGATCTCTATCCAGACACCTATTGCTCAGGGTTTGCTGAACCATAAGGTGGGCGACGAGGTGGAGGTGAAGATTCCACGTGGCACCATCAAGCTCCGCATTGAGAAGATTACTGTTGGATAAAGAATAGGTCGTTATATCGTTATAACGACAAAATGAATAATAGTAAAGCAATGGATATTTTCAGTAAGATTGCTGCTGGCGAGATTCCCAGCTACAAATGTGCAGAGAACGAGAAGTTCTATGCCTTCCTTGATATCAACCCTGTGGCAAAAGGTCACACGTTGGTGATTCCTCGTCGTGAGGTGGACTATATCTTTGATATGGACGATGACGAGTTGGCTGAGTTTGAGGTGTTTGCCAAGCAGGTGGCTGTAGCCCTGAAGAAGGCATTCCCCTGTAAGAAGGTGGCTCAGGTGGTCTTGGGGCTTGAGGTGCCCCATGCTCATATCCATCTGATTCCGATGAACAGCGAGGGCGACGTGGATTTCCGCAAAGAAAAACTGCATCTCCCCAATGAGGAAATGCAGCAGATAGCTGATAAGATATACGCAGCCTTTAAGGGTTAAGTATAATCCTCCCCATAACGTATGCCAACCTCGTTGACATACTTGCGAATGAGCGACGATGAGTCGCTCTTTTTGCATATCAAGAGTACGTCGCCTTCCTCGGCCACGATATAGCCTTCCAATCCGTTGATGATGCCGATATGACCCTTGGGCAGTTTGATGATGTTGCCCTTGCAGTCGTCCATCATCACTTCTGAGTCGAGCACCACGTTATCGTCTGTGCCGTGACTCATGAACTCATAGATAGAATGCCAGGTACCCATATCGGCCCAGCCAAAGTCAACCTGCATCACATAGACCTGATTGCCTTGTTGCAGCAGACCTTGGTCTATAGCCACATTGGGCAGGGAGGCATAGTTGCGCTCTATATAGCCGATAACCTGATCGATGGTGTAGTTATGGTTCTCGCACATGCCTGGGGCGAAGAGCTCGAGGAACAAATCGCGCAGGCAATGGCGCAGGTGGTTGGCATTACTCAGGATAAGACCTGTGTTCCATAGGAACTCGCCACTATCCATGAAGATCTGGGCAAACTCGCGTTCTGGCTTCTCTACAAACGACTGGATGCGATACACATGGTCAAACTCACCATTGCTACCCATCTGGATATAGCCATAGCCAGGTTCAGGACGCGTGGGTTTGATACCCATCACCAGCACCATATCTTTCTGTCCTACCAAATCCAGGCCATCGATGACGTTGCGCTTAAAGGCATCCTCGCCGGTGATATACTGATCACTGGGCACTATCACGATGCTGGCATTCTCGTCGCGCTTCTGGATATTCAGCATAGCCCAGGCCACACTACCTGCCGTATTACGATTGATTGGTTCTATCATCAGACATCCGTCCTGCAGCTCTGGCAGTTGTTCGTGCACCCAATGCTCGTATTCCTTACACGTGCATACATATATATTCTCTTTTGGCACGATGGAAGTCATGCGACAGAAGGTGTCCTGCAACTGCGTGCGACCTGTTCCGAAGAAATCTAAAAACTGTTTGGGACGCTCCATCCTGCTTGAAGGCCAGAGCCTTTTTCCACGTCCACCAGCGAGTATAATACAGTAGTTACTTTTTGAAATATTCATATAGCAGATTAATAGTTCATTAATTTGGGGGCTAAATTACAAAAAGACATTGACAAATGCAACTATTTTCATGTTTTTTTTCATATTATTTTGCGTAATTAAAAAAAACTTCGTATCTTTGCACCCGCTTTTAGAGCCCAGATGGCGGAATCGGTAGACGCGCTGGTCTCAAACACCAGTGGGGCAACCCGTCCCGGTTCGACCCCGGGTCTGGGTACAAGCTTTAAAAGGCAATCCTCTGTAGGACAGGTTCTTACAGAGGATTTTTGTTTCTAATTAGTTCTGTAGTATTGGAGTTACTGGCGTTCAGACGTTAGCTTTAAGACGATATATTCCGACTGGGTGCCAATACGGTATTTGCCTCCCCAGATGCCCAGACCGCTGCTGACGTAATAGTGGGTGTTACTGCGTTGATAACTGCCCCATGCACAGTCATAGAGATGATGGGTGATCCATGAGACAGGCCAGATCTGTCCCTCGTGGGTATGTCCGCTCAGTTGGAAGTCGATACCTGCTTGCTCAGCTTGTTCCAGATAATAGGGCTGATGTTCCAGCAGAATCTGATATTTCGTACTGTCGACCTGCTGCATCAGTTTTCTGATGGCTAGGCGATGCCTATTGGTACGATCATCGCGTCCAATGATACAGAGGTCGTCTGCAACAACGCATGAGTCTTTTAGCAGATGGATGCCTGCATCAGTATAGAATTGTTGTGCGCGTGGTTCGTTACTATAGTATTCATGATTACCCAGACAGGCATAGACGGGAGCCTGCAGGCGATGGAATTCTTCTGCCATCTTTTCTTCAAACAACGGGCGTACGCTGATGTCGATGATGTCGCCGGCAATCAAAATGAGGTCAGGCTGTTCGGCATTCATCATATCCACCCATTTGGCCAGATCGCTGCGTGTGTTATGGTAACCCAGGTGCAGGTCGCTGGCCATCACGATGGTGTAGTCTTTCTTCAGGGGTTTCGTGGTCTGCAGGTTCAGCGCCACGCGTACCTTATTGTGATAATGGATATTTCCGCAGAGAAACACGGTGAGCATCATCCCCAGGATAGCCGCTGATGTGACCCCGTTGGCATAAAGCCACGAACGAGGTACCAGGTGCACAAGTCGGCCCAGGTCGAGCACCAGGAACAGGATGACCAGATAGAGCAGGACAAGAATCGTCGTGGTACCTGTCTCATAGAGAATACGGGAAAGGGGTAGGGGAATTTTCTCCAAAGCGCCACTGAAATTGAGGAACAGCATAAAGAAACAAGCGATGCCTGTTGTCAGAATCAAGCCTTTCCATATACTGGCCAATGGCAGTAGCACCCATATATGCCAACCAACATAGGCAAGTCCTGCAAAGGGAAGTATCATGAAGAGTAAGAACCACATACTTGTCTGGGGATGAAGGATTTGAAAAAACGGAAGGGAAATAAAAAAGGGATGCGCCGAAAAGTGCATCCCTCTGTAATTTTCTTTACAAAAATTAGTTCAGAGCGTCAGCAAGCTCAGCACCAGCCTTGAACTTAGCAACCTTCTTGGCAGCGATCTTGATCTTAGCCTTTGTTGCGGGGTTGATACCCTCACGTGCGGGGCGCTCGCTAACAGCGAATGTACCGAAACCAACGAGAGCTACCTTATCACCAGCCTTCAGGGCGTCCTTAATAGCTGCTACTGTGGCATCAAGAGCCTTCTTTGCGTCTACCTTAGAGATACCAGCACCTGCTGCAATCTTCTCTACCAATTCTGTCTTGTTCATAATAAAAAAAGGTTTTTAAAGTGAATAATAATTGTTATTATAAAAAAAATCTACCGCAAAAATAATAGGAAATCTTCATACGACCAACAAAAAATCCGAAAAAAATTGATTTTTAATGAAAAAAAGTGTGTAAAGGGCTGTTTTTGTGCTGAAAAACAGATATTTTTCGTAATTTTGCGCCCAGAAACTATTTAGATAAGAATAAACCTAATAAAAAGTAAATCAACAAGATGTTTCGTAATATACCGATAGTAACAAGGAATCTGCTCATTATAAACGTGCTGGTTTATCTGTTGGCATCAGTGGTTGAGTTAGGCGGAAAGAGTCTGACGGACTGGGGTGCGCTTCATTTCTTCATGGCTAGCGATTTCCACGTGTATCAGTTTATCACCTATCAGTTCCTGCACGGTGGTTTCACACACTTGTTCTTCAATATGTTTGCCTTGTGGATGTTTGGCTGCGTGATTGAGAATGTGTGGGGTCCTAAGAAATTCATTTTTTATTACATCTTCTGTGGCGTAGGCGCAGGCCTGTGTCAGGAGATGGTGCAGTATATCTCGTTTGCTGCCGATGGTCTGACGAGTCTGGATCCAGCTCAAGTGCTGAATGTAAACGGACAGCGCCTGATGACTGTTGACCAGATTATGAACCTCTCAAGTACCATCGGAGCCTCGGGTGCCGTCTATGGTATCCTGTTGGCTTTTGGCATGACTTTCCCCAATGAGCGCATCTTTATCTTCCCCCTGCCTATTCCCATTAAGGCAAAGTGGTTCGTAGCTGTTTATGCTATTATCGAGTTTGTCTCGGCCATGAGTAGCGTTGGTGATGGTGTGGCTCATATGGCCCATATCGGAGGTATGCTGTTTGGCTTCCTGCTGATACTCTATTGGCGTAAACGTCCTAACAGCCATTTCAATTTTGATGCTACCCGTCAGTTCTTCGACAGGTGGTCAAGAAATACAAGTGGAACCAGTCGTACGGGTAATACTGGATGGAATACTACCACCACGCACCCTCGTACTGGGGATGATTTGGAGTATAACGCCCGCAAGAAGGCCCGTCAGGAGGAGATAGACAAAATCCTGGATAAGATACGCGTCAGTGGCTACGACAGTCTGTCGAAAGAAGAGAAGAGACGTCTCTTCGAGGCCAGTCATGAGAAATGATCTGAGAGCTTGTGAAGGTTATCAAGAATATATTGGTTGGCGTGCTGACGGGAGCCAGTGTGGTGACAGTCTTGCTGCTGTTGCTGGTTGGCTATAGCGACAGGATTGATCCTGTAGATCATCCTATGCTGGCATGTCTGGGCATGTTTCTTCCCTTCGCCGTAGTAGCCAATATCCTGTTTATACCCATCTGGGTTATCTTCAAATGGAAACGTGTATGGATTCCCGTTGTGGGACTGGTGCTCGCGTATGCACCCATACGTACCTATTTCCCTATCAATTTCAATGCTGATAAAGAACCGCCTGCAGAAGGTATCAAGGTGGTGTCGTATAATGTCTGTGGCTTTGGCGGCAACTATAAATACGAGCAGGCTGTAGATACGGTGGCTGGCTATCTGAAACGGATAGATGCCGATATCGTGTGTTTGCAGGAAGACATGGGAGGCAAGGGTGGAAATGGCTTTGAAAAGATGAAGGAACTCTATCCCTACAACGATACCATCCATTTCTCTAATGACGTTATTTTCAACGCGATAGGCATCCATACCCGTTACCCAATCATCCGTAAGGAACGCCTCCCCATGTCGTCGAGAAGCAATGGTGCGATAGCCTATTTCCTGCAAGTTGAGGAAGACACGGTTATCGTTGTCAACAACCACCTGGAGAGTACCCATCTTTCCAGTGAGGAGCGTAATCGCTATCAGGAGGTGCTGAAGGGCGAAGTGGAGCGCGATTCTGCGGAGGCTGAGTTGTGGTATATCCTGAAGAAACTATCGCTGCATATGGCCGACCGTGCGATTCAAGCAAGGACGGTCAATGAGTTTGTGGAAACGCACAGTGGCTATCCCATTATCCTCTGTGGCGACTTCAACGATACGCCTGTTTCCTATACCCGTCATACCGTTGCTACCCATCTGAATGACTGCTTTGTATCAGCAGGTTGCGGTCTTGGTCTGTCATTTAATCGGAAGGGCTTTAATCTCCGTATAGACCATATGATGTGCTCAGATGATTACGAGCCCGTACGCTGTTACGTAGATAACGAAATGGATGCCAGCGACCATTATCCTATCATTTGTTGGTTGAAAAAGGCGCGGAATCAATAAAAAATGTATGAAAATAGCCAAAAAATTTTCAAATGTGTAAAATTATCACTATATTTGCAGGCTCAATAACGCGATTATATATATAATAAACTAAAAATAAAACAATGCAAAACAAAGGAATTGTAAGATTTATTGCAGTTGCACTCATTCTTGTGTGCTGCTTCTATCTTTCGTTCTCGTTTGTGACTCGCCATTTTGAAAACAAGGCTGAGGCACTGCGCGCTGAACTGGGAGATAAGGCAGCCGACGAGTATTTGGACTCGCTGTCATCTGAGGACCATGTATGGCTCGGAGCTTGGAGTCTTGACGAGTGCCGTGAGATGGAGATTGGCCTGGGTCTTGACCTGAAGGGCGGTATGAACGTTATTCTGGAAGTGTCAGTGCCTGACATCGTAGACTTCCTGGCTGGTCACAAGACCGACGAGGGCTACCGTAAGGCATTCGAGGCTGCCGTGAAGGACGAGGAGAAGAGTCAGTCAGACTTCATCAGCCTCTTCGTAGAGCGCTGGAAGGAGTTTGGTGGTGGTCGTCAGCTGAACACCATCTTCGCTACACAGCAGATGCGTGACAAGGTGAACACCAAGAGCACCGACGAGCAGGTTATCGCTGCCCTGCAGGCAGAGGTTGATGCTGCTATCGACAACGCCGAGACCGTGGTTCGTACCCGTGTTGATAAGTTCGGTGTGGCTCAGCCCAACATCCAGAAGCTGAGCGGTCAGAGCCGTATCATGGTTGAAATGCCAGGCGCCAAGAAAGATAAGGATCGTATCCTGAAGCTGTTGTCAGGAAGTGCTGACCTGCAGTTCCACGAGACCTACATGCGCGAAGAGGCTATGCCTTTCATCGGTCAGTTGCACTCTGCTTACTTGGCTGAGATTAGCGACATCAAGGCTGAGGCTAAGGAGGATACCGCCGCTGTTGCTGAGGCAGAGGCTGTAGAGGCAAACGATACCGTTAATGCCCTCGACCTGGCTGCTAAGAAAGACCTCGCTGCTGCTGAGGCTGGCAACAACAATCAGGCAAAGAGCCTGCTGAACTACCTCGTAGTGAATGACCCCTATCACACAGAGAGCCTCTGCGACGTAGGTTATGCCCGCGTTACAGATACTGCTGAGGTCAATAAGGTTATCTATTCAGAGATTGCCAAGAAGGTGCTCCCCAAGGAGATGCGCCTCTACTGGGATGCTAAGGTCAGCAAGATCGAGAATCCCGAGACTGGCAAGAAGACCAAGGTGCTGCACCTCTATGCTATCAAGGTGAACGATCCTAACGGAAAGGCTCCTCTGACAGGTGACGTGGTGACAACCGCTAAGGACGACTACAGCAACGAGATTGGTAATGTAGGTCCTGTGGTTTCTATGCAGATGAATACTGAGGGTACCCGCATCTGGGCTAACCTGACTAAGATGAACGTAGGTCGCGCTATCGCTATCGTCCTCGACGAGGTGGTTTACAGTGCTCCTCGCGTAAACGGTGAGATTCCTGGTGGTAGCTCACAGATCTCTGGTCGCTTCACTCAGGCCGACACCAAGGACTTGGCTAACACTCTGAACTCAGGTAAGATGCCTGCTCCTCTGCGTGTTGCTTCTTACCAGATGGTAGGTCCTTCACTCGGTGCTCAGTCAATCCAGCAGGGTGTTATTTCATTCATCGTAGCCTTCGTGCTGCTGATGGTTGTGATGGTGCTGCTCTACAACTGGATTCCTGGTATGCTGGCCAACTGTGCCCTGCTGTTCAACCTGTTCTTCACGCTGGGTATTCTGAGCTCGTTCCAAGCAGCGCTGACCATGCCTGGTATCGCAGGTATCGTGTTGACACTGGGTACGGCAGTGGATGCTAACGTGCTGATCTACGAACGTACGAAGGAAGAGCTCCGCAAGGGCTTGAACATCAAGGAGGCCCTGAACCTGGGTTACTCTAACGCTTTCTCAGCTATCTTCGACTCTAACTTGACATCACTGCTCACAGGTATCATCCTGTTCGTAGTTGGTACAGGTCCTATCCGTGGTTTCGCAACGACGCTGATCATCGGTATCTGCGTATCGTTCTTCACCGCTGTATTCATGACCCGTCTGGTTTACGATCGTCAGATGAAGAACGACAAGTGGCAGAAGCTCACCTTCTCTACACCTCTGTCTAAGAACCTGATGCAGGGAACAAAATTCAACTTCATGGGCTCATTCAAGGTGTCTTACGCTGTATGGGCAGTCGCTATTGTTGTATTCTGCATTAGCTTCTTCTTCCGTGGCGTCAGCAAGAGCATTGACTTCACCGGTGGTCGTAACTATGTTGTAGTACTCGATAAGGAAGTACCCGTTGAGGATGTGCGTGCTGCATTCGATGGCGTATTCGCTCAGAACGACGAGCAGAGCGCTAACCCCGGTTCTCCTGCCAGCACCACTATCATCGCCCTGGGTGATGCCTCTAACCGCACCGTTCGTATCTCTACCAACTGGGACTACGACGTAAACAGCCCTGTGGTTGACGACGTGATTGAGGACAGCATCTACAGCGTACTGAGCAAGGCTGAGCTGATCAAGGCTGAGACCAGCAAGGAAGACTTCCGCACACCTCCTGCCAACGAAGAGGATACCTCTAAGGGTACCATCGTTAGCTCAACAAAGGTAGGTCCTTCTGTGGCTAAGACCATCACTCGTAGCGCTATCATCAGCGTTATCCTGGCTCTGATTGCCATCTTCCTCTACATCCTGCTCCGCTTCCGCAACGTAGCCTTCTCTATCGGTTCTATCGTTGCTCTGAGTCTTGATGCACTGGTTGTTATCGGCTTCTTCTCACTGCTCCACACATGGGTGCCCATGTCGCTCGAAATAGACCAGACCTTTATCGGTGCTATCCTGACCGTTATCGGTTACTCTATCAACGATAAGGTGGTGGTATTCGACCGTATCCGTGAGAACATGCAGCTCTATGCTAAGCGCGACCGCAAGCGTCTGTTCAATGATTCACTGAACCAGACCCTGGCTCGTACCATCAACACCTCAGTGACCACGTTAATCGTGCTGCTCACTATCTTCTTCCTGGGTGGCGACAGCATCCGCTCATTCGCCTTCGCCATGATTCTTGGTGTTGTATTCGGCACGCTGTCTTCTATCTTCATCGCTGCTCCTACAGCTTATCTCACCATGAGCCGTAAGGACCGCATGGAGGACTTGACAACAGAGCCTGTTGAGGCTGCAAAATAAGACGACTAAGTTCTTAATATAAGAAAATGTACGCACATGCACGTGCGTACATTTTTTTTATGTGGTGATTTTTCGTATTTTGTGTTTTATTTTGATTAAATTTTATATCTTTGCATCACGATTAATCATAATAAGTAATATGAAGAGATGTCTTTTGTTTTTGGCAACAACCATGGTAGCGGCTGTTGCCGGTTGGGCTCAGACCAGTTTCAGCGAGCCAACGACGTTGTATGTGATGCATAGCAGTGGTAATCACTTGGAGAAAGGTACTGATAATGGCGGATGGATTGAGGCATCCACAAAATCCAATCCACAGAAGATGACGTTGATACCCGATGGAACAGGATATTATTCCATACAGGTGGACGGACAAAAAGCTTTCCTGTCGCAGTCGAGACAATGGAACACGGGTTTCGTTGCCGACTCTTCTCTGGCTGAGGCAAAATTCCTGATTGAACCAGGCATGAGCCAATACGTAAAACTGCGTTGCAAATCCAATAACAAATATCTGGGTACAGACAGTAACGACGGTCACCAGAAGGTGTTTTCCGACAAAGACGGGTCGGACATGAAGCACCTATGGTATTTTGGCAGCAAAGTCAATGCCACGCCCCCTGTTGATACCCTTACTTATATGGTTAATCCGCAGGTGGTGCGTCAGCATTTCGATGGCTGGGGCGTGTCGCTTTGCTGGTGGGCAGGCCAGTGTGGCAAGTGGTCGGACGAGAAAATCACGGAAATCGTGAAGTGGCTTGTCAGTCCCACCGGCCTTAATTACACCCATTTCCGCTATAACATTGGCGGTGGCGACGACCCCGAGAACAGTCATTGCGACCTGCACCATATGGGCAGAGGCAAGGGCCTGCGTGCTGAGATGGAAGGTTTCAAGGACTTCAGTGGCGATGAGTATCATTGGGACCGCGACGCTGCCCAGCGAAAGATTATGCTGAAAATCAAGGAGCTGCGCCCCGATGCCGTGTTTGAAGCCTTCAGCAACTCCTGTCCTTATTACATGACCTACAGCGGTTGCTGCAGCGGCAATGTGGATGGCGGAAAAGACAATCTGAAGCCAGAGTATTACGAGGAGTTTGCACATTATCTGGTGGATGTCTGCAAGCACTACAAGGACGAATACGGCATTGAGTTCAAGACCCTGGAGCCCTTTAATGAGTCGGTCACTAATTTCTGGTATGCCAACGGTCCGCAGGAAGGCTGTCATTTCGACTATGCCTCGCAGATAAAGTTCATCCGTGTATTAGAGCCTATCCTAAAAGCCTCAGGACTCAGCACGGTTATCTCGGCATCCGACGAGACCAATATAGGACTCTCCGTAGAGGGCTTCAAGCAATATAAGAATGCCGGTGTGCTGTCGAAGGTGGGCCAGTGGAACACCCACACCTATTCCGGCAATAATGCCGACCGTTCGCGCCTGGCATTCCTGGCCCATCAGTCTGATATGCCCCTTTGGATGAGCGAGACGGGTAGTGGTGGCAACGGCATTGGCGGCAATCTCAGCATGGCGCAGCGACTGCTTGACGATATGCGCTACATACAGCCTGAGGCGTGGATTGACTGGCAGTATATGGAAGAGGCCAATGACCAGTGGTGTACCATTCGCGGCAGTTTTGCCGACCAGACTTACGCCAAGGTGAAGAACTACTACGTGCGCCAGCAGTGCTCACGCTTCATTAAGCACGGCTACGACATCATTACATCGCCCTGTCCGAAGACGCTGGCTGCCGTTAATGCCGCCCGCGATACGTTGGTGCTCGTGGTGCTCAACGAAGGTACAAAAGCAATCCACAATATTGACCTGTCGCTCTTTCCCGACCTGCCTGCGCTTACAAGTATCAAGGCTTACCGCACTTCGGCCAGCGAGAATCTGACCAGCACGAAGAGTGGCGTTACCCTTAATGGCAGTGAAATGAAGGTCATCATGCCTGCCCAGTCTATCATGACATTTATTATACCTACCCAGTGTGCGGTCGCAGAACCAGACAGCCTGCTGCGCGACGGGTGTGAATATCTGATTATTCCTCGACATGAGACCTCGCGGGCCGTCTCGGCAACGGGCAGCAGGGTGACTATTCAGGACATAGACTACGGTGATGCCCAGCGCTGGATGCTCTCCGACCTTGGCAATGGTACCTATGGCTTGCAAAACGCACTCGGACTGCGGCTCACGGCTCATCGTAACCTGAGCAGCTCTACGCTTACCGCTGCGAAGAGCGAGGCCGACGAGCAAGATTTCTATATAGAAGTCGTTGACTATCCATATTATAAGATTCTGGCTAAGAAGGGGCATAGTCACGCCTTCGACCTCAATAATGAGTCAACAGCCCCGGGAACCGCAGTCTCTGTTTGGCAGTATCAGGACGGCAACGCCGCCCCCATTCATCGTCAGTGGATGCTGTTTCCGCTTAACGGTTCACAAAAGACTGATGCCATTTACGAACTGCCTATGTCGCAGGAAAGGATGATGCAGTCTGCTGAAAAACGAATCTATGACCTGTCAGGTCGCCGCATGGGCAACCGTGGCGGGCTGAATAAGGGACTTTATATTATAAACGGTCGTAAAGTGGTGATACCTTAGGGCATTTCCGTTTTCCCTCTGCGAAATAGGAAATTCCCTACTGAGGTTTAGGAAAAACACCTTGCGTAGCAGCTGCATAGTTTGTATCTTTGCAATGTGAACAAGAAGTTGAACCCTTTAAAAAGATACAGCTATGAAGAAGTTTTTTACCTATACAGCAATGATCATCCTGACGATGACTCTGTTTACCAGTTGCGATATTGAGTTCTGGGAGGATATGGAAGACCGCAGCGAGGCTCGTACACTCGACGGCACTTGGACTGGCTATATCGATACCTACTATTACGACCGTTGGGGACTGACTGGCGACAGCTATCGTACCACGATGTACTTCGAGCGCACCAGTGCCTATAGCGGATGGGGCTATGAGGTTGACTACGACCTGAACAGCCGCTATTCTGACTATTACTACTGCGAGTTCGAGTGGGATATCTACAAGGGAAGCATCCGCATTCGCTATGCCGACAGTTGGAACGACGTATATATCAACGACTACCGTCTGAGCAGCAACCGCTTCGAGGGCTATATGGACGACGGCACCTCAAAGGATATCATCTTCCGTCTGAACTATGACAGTAAGTTTGACTGGGGCTACTGGAACACACGCGGCATCACTCGCAGCGCCAGCGACAGCACCACCACCACTTCTACCAAGGTGATGGCCAGCGGAAAGTTTGCTAAGTAATCCTGCCGTTGTTACACAGAAAAAGCGTATCTTTGCAGGCAAAAAGGTGCAAGGATATGAAGATACCAAGTTTGCAATACTATCATATAGCTGAGGGCCTCACCGCCTTCAGCTCTATGCGTAAAGGGGGCTATAGCTCGGGGCGCTATGGCGAGTTTAATATCAACAGATACTGTGGTGATAGCGATGAGGCTATCCGCCAGAACCGCGAAGCGCTGTGCCGCCTTCTGGATATTACCGACGACCATCTGCTGATGCCGCATCAGGTCCACAAGGCCGAGATAGCCGTGATTGGCGAACAGCGGGATATAGACCTTGAGGGTTATGATGCGCTGATGACCAATGTGGAAGAGGTGTGTATCGGCGTCTCTACAGCTGACTGTATCCCCGTGTTGCTCTATGACCCCAGACAGCGTGCCGTCTGTGCCGTTCATGCCGGCTGGCGAGGCACGGTGATGCGCATTGTGGAGCAGTCCATAGCCAGGATGACGGAAGTTTACGGCACCAACCCCGCAGACCTTATCGCACAGATAGGCCCAGGCATCCACCTGGAGAGTTTCGAGGTGGGCGACGAGGTGTATCAGGCTTTTGAAGATGCGGGATTCCCGATGGAAAAAATCAGCAAGAAATATGAGAAATGGCACATCGATTTGCCAGAGTGCAACCGCTTGCAGTTGATTGCCGCAGGCGTGCCAGATGCGCACATCAGCGTGTCGCCCGTGTGCACCTATATGCAGGCGGACACCTATTTCTCAGCCCGCCGACTGGGCATCGAGTCGGGTCGCATCTTCACAGGTATTATCCTAAGAAGAAGAGGCTGACACCTACTACCGAGACTACGGCACCCACTACGGCGCGCCACGTAATCTGCTCCTTAAACAGCCAGTAGGACGGCAGGATAATGATGATAGGCGTCGTAGCCATCAGTGTAGAGGCGATGCCAGCACCTGTGTATTGCACAGCCATCAGTGAGAATCCCACACCCACGAAGGGACCGAATATCGTGGTAGCCGTTGCTACCGCCAGGCCCTTTCTGTCGTGCAGCGCCTCGCGCAGCGGAGCCATTCCCTGACGCACATACATCAGCAATGAGAAACCAATGATGCCTGCCACGCAACGATAGAAATTGGCACTAAAGGGAACAAGCCATGAGGGCATGTCTGCCGTCATCTCGTAGTGGTCCATACCAATCTTGCTCAGCACCAAGCCCACGCCCTGACACATAGCGGCGCCCACAGCAAAGAGCACACCGTTCAGGGGCAACTTCAGCGACACCTTATGATGCTCACCCCGGCCCAGCACGGAGATGCTGATACCAAAGAGCGTCACCAGCATGGCCACGATGCTCATCAGCGTCATCTGCTGACCCAGTGTGACCCATGCCATCAGCGCAGCCGCCAGTGGTGCCATCGTCATAAACAGTTGTCCGAAGCGCGAGCCAATGATGATATAGCACTGGAAGAGGCAGAAATCGCCTATCACATAGCCCACCAGACCTGATAGCAGCATCCATCCGCCGGCCTCCCATGAGGCCCCGGCGGGCAACGGACTGCCCGTTACCACCATAAACAACACTCCTGAGAACAGCAGCGCCAGCGCCATTCTCAGCACGTTCAACGTAAGGTTTCCCAGTCTCTTTGAGCCAAATTCGCTCAGCAGCGCCGTAGCCGTCCACGAGAACGCTACGCCAATAGATATCAATTCGCCAATGTAAGTCATAGTTTTCGTGCCGCAAAGGTACAAAATAATGTGGAAACAGCCAAATAGTTGGGAAAAAGTTGTTATCTTTGCAACTAATTTCTATCCCAAACTTTGGGATGTACATTTCAAAGTCTGGGATGTGTATCCCAAAGTTGGGGATGGAGATTTCAAAGTTTGAAACGTAAAAAGATAAGTGATATGGCTAATTATGTAATTAAGGAAATGCCTGAGGGTATGGGCAACGGCAAAAAAGGAAGGATATTCCCAAAGATGCAAGTCTATACGGAATATGACTACGATAAGGTAGTGGAACTCATTCACAACTATTCGCCTGCTTTCAGTGAAGGCACGGTGCGTGGCGTACTTGATACGCTTTCAGAGGTTATGAAGACATATCTTCCCATGGGTCACACCATGAAAATAGACAATCTTGGTGTCTTCTCGTTGGCTCTCCAATTTTCTGATAATCCAGCGGAAGACGATAAGCAAGACGAGCCCAAGATGAAGTATCGTCGTGTAGAGGCTAAGGGAGTGAACTTTAAAGTTGATAAGAAACTGGTAGATGATATTAACAGAGACAACACCTTTGAGCGTGCGTCCTATAATCCCGCTACCACCTCACCCTATACACCAGAAGAGCGTCTGCAGCGTGCGTTCCGTCATATCGATAAGCACGGATTCATCACCCTGCAGGACTATGCTAATCTCAACGGTCTCAGCAGCAGTTCTGCCTCGCGAGAATTGGCTAAGTTTGTCGCCGACCCTGCATCCGGAATAACTGAAAAAGGTGCCGGATCGCATAAAGTGTGGGTGAAGGGATAAAATAAGAGGATGTGTTGCACATCCTCTTTTGTATTTATTCCTTTTGTCTCAAATCGCCTATGATATTTTTAGCCATTTTTAGGTTTGATTGTATAGGTTTATCTGAAAGAAAACGCCATGCTTCCTCAGAACGTGTTGCAAATTTTGACGTCTGGTCTAACATCTCATCTACAAACTTTCTGTATTCCAAGAGTTTTTCGTGATTTCTTGGTATGGCGGCCTCTTTGAGGAATGTTTTCATAAACCCGTTATATAGTTCCTCTCCTTTTGTTCCTGCTGTGAAGAAATAGATTGAAACAAGCCCAGTAACGGGGCCACCAGTCTCTGCTTCTGCCGTCGTTTGAAGAGAATCGAGAATAATCCTGCTATATCGAGTTCCTAACTCCAGAATATCCCATTGTATCTGCGCTACCTCAAGGTCAAATGAATCACGTACTACTATGAATGACTGAAATTTGCTAAATGCAGCACAAAAATAAGCCTGCTCTTTTATTCCTTTCCGCCATCCAGATTTTTTCTTGGGAACGTCTAATACCTTCCAAAATCCCAAGTAGGGTAAGGAGTGACGATGTTCTTTCTCTATCGCAGCTAAATCATGCGCATTTGGGTGGGTGTTCTGAAACATATCGAAAGTCAGTTTCACACCAGGCTGCCATATAATATGTTTTTCATTTTCAGTCTGGTGAATAGGTTCTTCCTGAGCCGTTAAAGTCAGACAACAGAACAATAAAACTATTAATGATAAAGGTTTAAGCATCATTTATTAGCTGATTAATTTGTTTCTGTCGGCAAATATACGAAATCTTTCCGAATTATGAAACGATGTTGGGAAAAAGTTGTACTTTTGCATCTCAGATTATGGACAGGACAACATTTGATAGCCGGAAACCTTTTGCGGGAAAGAAGAAAGCCTCGATGCAACGACGCAGTGTGTATAATGATTATACGGCACGGCGTATGTATATGATAACGATGGTGACGGAGGGAAGAAAGCCCCTCTTTGGAAAAGTGGTAGGGAGAAGTGATGCTGAGGAGAAATCGGCAGAAGTGCCACATATTGAGTTGTCACCCTTAGGAGAGCGCGTTAAGGAGATATGGGAATCTATCAGCAGCTATCATCGGGAGGTGAAGGTGGTGGCGCTGCAGATGATGCCTGACCATCTGCATGGCATTCTCTTTGTTACGGAAAAGATGGAGCAGCCATTGGGCAAAGTGCTGTTGGGATTTAAGCAGGCCTGCAACAGGGCGTTTAGGGAGGTGATGCCAGTGGAGTTCGTCGCTGTGGCACAGCGACATGCACAACAGACAAGAGACCGCGGGCTGCTATTTGCCAAAGGCTATAACGACCAGATACTGCTGAGGGACGGACAGCTGGCGCGCTGGCTTCACTACTTAAAGGATAACCCTCGACGCCTGTTGATGAAACGTGAGAATCCAGAGCTCTTTCGTGTGCAGAGGGGACTCGAATATGCTGGTCTTTCTTTCTCGGCTATCGGCAATCGCTTTTTGTTGGAGCACCCAGTGAAGTTGCAGGTACAATGCTCAAGGCGTATTAGCGAAGAGGAGTTAAGAGCAAAGCTTGAGGCCTGTCTCAGTGAAGCCAGAAAGGGTGCTGTGCTTGTGTCGCCTGCTATCTCTAAGGGTGAGAAAGCGATTATGCGTGCTGCCTTTGATGAGGGGTTACCACTCATTTTTCTTGAGGAGAATGGCTTTACGGATTTGGCAAAGCCTGGGGGAAAGCTAATGGATGCCTGTGCTAAAGGTCAGTTGCTGATTCTGGCTCCCTGGGAGCATCATAACGAAAAACAGACTATTAAGAGGGGACAATGCTTGGAACTGAATGATATGGCACGAATACTTAGCGAGGGGGATAGACCTTGAATCTATCTCCCTCGCTATTTTGTGACCGCTCGACCTTTGGTCGCTTGCTACCAACGGAACGCAAGAATTGTGACAACTGTGACAGTTACTTCCGCTTCCATGTCTGCGTCTCGTACAGGAAACCGATGTAGCCGCGCACTTTCAATTTGCCGTCTTCCAGCCAAATAGAGCATTTATAGTCCTTGCCGTTCTTGGGATTGTAGATGCGACCGCCTTCCCACTTCTCCTTCTTCTTTGAGAGACCAGAGAGGATGTTTACGCCCATCAGTTTACGACTGCGCAATTTCTCGTCAGGGTTGTGGGTATCCTTGGTCTCAGGGCCCTGTTTCAGCCACACAATCTTACCGTTTACTTTGCCGTTGGCCTCATAGATTTCCACCTGGGCATCGCCTGCCTCAGTCAGCCATTTCCCTTTGATGTCTTGTGAATAACCAGTCTGGGCGAACACGGCCAATACTAAACTTAATACAAATTTTTTCATCATTTATTCTGTTTATATTGGTGATAATTTCGACCGCAAAGGTACACACTTTTTCTGAATAGTGGGGCGATATGGTATAAAAAAAAAAAGCACCGCAAGGATGATTTCCCTGCGGCGCCTCTTATATAAATAATGTACGTGCGTATTAGTCGGCGAGCTTTGCCTTAATCATCTCGCGGTTCAGGCGAGCGATGTTAGCGATGGTCTCGTTCTTAGGACATACAGCCTCACAAGCACGGGTGTTGGTACAGTTACCGAAGCCCAGCTCGTCCATCTTGGCAATCATGTTCTTCACGCGGCGGGCAGCCTCAATCTTACCCTGGGGAAGCAGGGCGAGCTGAGAAACCTTTGACGAAACGAAGAGCATGGCAGAACCGTTCTTACATGCTGCAACGCAAGCGCCGCAACCAATACATGTAGCGCAGTCCATAGCCTCGTCGGCATCCTCCTTAGGAATCAGGATAGCGTTGGCATCCTGAGCCTGACCGGTGCGGATAGTGGTGTAGCCACCTGCCTGGATAATCTTATCGAAGGCGTAGCGGTCAACCATGCAGTCCTTAATCACGGGGAAGGCAGCTGAGCGCCAAGGCTCTACAGTGATCACGTCGCCATCGTTGAAGCGACGCATGTAGAGCTGACAGGTTGTAGCGCCACGCTCTGTGCGACCGTGAGGTGTACCGTTGATGTAGAGTGAGCACATACCGCAGATACCCTCGCGGCAGTCGTGGTCGAATACGAAGGGCTCCTTGCCTTCGTTGATGAGCTCCTCATTCAGGATGTCGAGCATCTCGAGGAACGAGGTATCATCGGGAATATCGTGCATCTCGTGAGTGTCGAAATGTCCCTGGTCCTTGGGGCCGTTCTGGCGCCAGAACTTTATCGTAAATGAAATATTTCTTGCCATAATTTTAATTCATTAGTTATCTTACGATGACTAATGGCTTCGCCTCAGCAGAGTTCAAGCGAGCTTGACTCTGCCTTCGGCTTGCACATTAGTTCTTATAGTTACGTGTCTGTACCTTGATTGCCTCGTACTCCAGTGGCTCCTTGATGAGCTCAGGCTCGTTGCCCTTGCCTTTATACTCCCAGCAGCCTACGTAGAAGTAGTTCTCGTCGTCGCGCTTAGCCTCGCCTTCCTCGGTCTGGTACTCCTCACGGAAGTGACCACCGCAAGACTCGTTACGAGAGAGAGCGTCGAATGCTACGAGCTGACCCATTGTGAAGAAGTCGCGCAGGTGGATAGCCTTGTCGAGCTCCACGTTGAGACCTTCCTTAGTGCCAGGAACGAAGAGGTTGGTGTCGAACTCCTTCTCGAGCTCGTGCATCTTCTTCAGACCTTCCTTCAGGCCCTCAGCGGTGCGACCCATACCTACATATTCCCACATGATGTGACCCAGTTCCTTGTGAATAGAGTCAACAGAACGCTTACCCTTGATGTTGAGCAGACGGTCGATCTCGGCGTTAACGCCCTTCTCGGCAGCCTCGAACTCAGGCAGATCGGTAGAAACCTTTGGCCATACAGCCTGATCTGCGAGATAGTTCTGGATGGTGTAAGGCAATACGAAGTAACCATCGGCCAGACCCTGCATCAGAGCAGAAGCACCCAGACGGTTGGCACCGTGGTCAGAGAAGTTACACTCACCGATAGCGAAGAGACCAGGGATTGTGGTCTGCAGTTCGTAGTCAACCCAGATACCACCCATTGTGTAGTGGATAGCGGGATAAATCATCATGGGCTTATAGTATTTCACGCCATTGATTTCCTTACCGAAGTCACCAGGATAAACGTCGGTAATCTCTTCGTACATATCGAACAGGTTGCCATAGCGCTGCTTCATGGCGTCAAGACCAAGACGGTTGATAGACTCAGAGAAGTCGAGGAACACAGCCAGACCAGTGTTGTTCACACCGAAGCCCTTGTCGCAACGCTCCTTAGCGGCACGTGAAGCCACGTCACGGGGAACAAGGTTACCGAAGGCGGGATAACGGCGCTCCAAATAGTAGTCGCGATCCTCCTCGGGAATATCCCAAGCCTGAATCTCACCTTTCTGAAGTTTCTTGGCATCCTCGATATTCTTTGGAACCCAGATACGACCATCGTTACGCAGTGACTCAGACATCAGCGTCAGCTTAGACTGCTTGTCGCCGTGAACGGGGATACAGGTGGGGTGAATCTGAACGTAAGAGGGGTTAGCAAAGTAAGCACCCTTACGATAGCACTGAACAGCAGCGGTACAGTTACAACCCATAGCGTTGGTAGAGAGGAAGTAAGTGTTACCGTAACCACCAGTAGCGATAACTACGGCGTTAGCTGAGAAACGCTCCAGCTCGCCAGTAACCAGGTTCTTGGCGATGATACCACGAGCGCGGCCATCAACGATGACTACATCCTCCATCTCGTAACGGGTGTAGAGCTTCACCTTGCCAGCGTTAACCTGGCAGCTCAGTGAGCTGTAGGCACCCAGCAGCAACTGCTGACCGGTCTGACCCTTAGCGTAGAACGTGCGGCTTACCTGGGCACCACCGAATGAACGGTTGGCCAGCATACCACCATATTCACGAGCGAAAGGAACACCCTGAGCCACACACTGGTCGATAATATTGTTTGATACCTCAGCCAGACGATAAACGTTGGCCTCGCGAGCACGATAGTCACCACCCTTTACAGTATCGTAGAACAGACGGTAAACAGAGTCGCCATCGTTCTGATAGCACTTGGCAGCGTTGATACCACCCTGAGCAGCGATAGAGTGAGCACGACGGGGAGAGTCCTGAATGCACAGGTTGATCACGTTGAAGCCCATCTCACCGAGTGAAGCTGCTGCAGAAGCACCAGCCAGACCGGTACCTACTACGATAATGTCGAGCTTCAGCTTGTTCTTGGGGTTAACCAGTCGCTGATGAGCCTTATATTCCTTCCATTTCTCAGGCACTGGTCCTGCAGGAATCTTTGAATCTAATACTTTTGCCATAATAATATTCAGTTTTCTATATCCATTAAACAATTTACTGACAGCAGGCAGCTACAGCATCACAGCAAGCAGCATCGGGACAACAGTTGAGTGAAGGAGCACAACCGAAGGCAAAGCCCAGCACTACAACAGTGAAGCCCAGCATAAGGAGGGTCACATAGATGAGACCGAAGCACTGCATGCGCTTCTGCCAAATTTTACCGCTCAAGCCTAAAGTCTGCATAGCTGACCAGAAACCGTGTGCCAGGTGGAACCAGATGGCGGCGAACCAAACGAGGTAGAGCACTACCAAAGGCCAGTGTGAGAAAGTGTCAATAATGAATGCGAAACCGTCTGCGGGGCTGTGACCATTGGTGAAGCCTGCAATCTCGGCAAACATCATGTTGTACCAGAAATTCTGCAGGTGAACCAGCAGGCCAATCAGGATAATCAGACCCAGCACGAGCATGTTCTTAGAGGCCCACTCAACCTTACCGGGATTGACGGTAGTTGAAACCTCATAACGGCTGTTACCGCGAGCCTTACGGTTTTGAGCCGTGAGGATAAACGCGAAAACAATGTGAATGACAGCAAGGGCAGCCAAACCCATAGTAGCTACGAGAGCATACCAGTTGGCACCCAGCAATTCGCAAATGGTGTTGTAAGCCTCACCAGAGAAAAGCGCTACGATGTTCATTGCACAGTGGAATGTCAAGAACAGAATGAGCGCAATGCCAGTAACAGACATTACCACCTTTCTACCAATTGATGAATTAAATAACCACATAAATGATTGAAAAATTAATGAATGAATTATTGTATTTAGATTTATTTAGGGCACAAAATTAATCAAAAATCGTGAAATTACAAACGATTATATTAAGAAATATAAGAAAAATGTGTAATTTTGTAGCCGACAAGGACGATTCTTCGTCAAAAAACATCTGCTAAAAACGTATATGAAAATTCAATTATTAACTTTGGCACTGGCTGGCATATTGTCTGCACAAGCTCAATCGAGACAAGAATTTATTTTACAAGACAACTGGCAGTTCTCGCGTGATAAACAGGCGTGGAAAACGGTGAGAGTACCCCATGACTGGGCTATCAGTGGCCCCTTTGACAAGAAGTGGGACCTGCAAACGGTTGCCATTGAACAGAATGGTGAAAAAAATGCGACAGAGAAGAGCGGGCGCAGTGGGGCTCTACCTTGGATAGGTGAAGGA
This sequence comes from Prevotella communis, assembly GCF_022024175.1. Lineage (GTDB taxonomy): Bacteria > Bacteroidota > Bacteroidia > Bacteroidales > Bacteroidaceae > Prevotella > Prevotella communis. The sequence goes on from NZ_CP091794.1 coordinate 69,737, forward strand.
TATTACAAAAGAGTTATCACGATTCCTAAGGATTTTAGCGGTCATGCAGAACTTGTATTTGATGGTGCAATGTCTGAACCTACAGTCTATATCAATGGCAAACAGGCTGGCTATTGGGCTTATGGCTATAATACATTCCGTGTGGATATCACGCCTTTTATCAAAAAGGGTGAGAACCTGATGGAGGTGCATCTGAAGAATGTGGAGGAGAGCTCGCGTTGGTATCCTGGTGCAGGCATCTATCGACCTGTGACACTTGTCCTTACTCCAGAGCAGGCCCGTATTGACGACTGGGGTATCACCACCAGGACAGTGTTGCACGCTCAGAGAAAAAATGGTACGGATTATACTAAATTGGTGGTGGAGGTTCCCATTATTAATGCTGGCCAAGGACTGCCTGTTGTCATGGAACTCATTTCGCCTGATAATAAAGAGAAAAAATGGGTCTCACCTGCACCTATGAAAAAAGGGTCGGGTAAGGCCGTTGGCACGTTCATGATTCCAGATGCCCAACTGTGGTCTCCGGAAACACCTCATCTTTATGGCTTACGTGTTACGCTTTGTGATGGCAATAGCACCCCCAGCGTATATGACGACTTCGGTAAGGCCATCGACCGGAAAACGATGAAATTGGGCTTACGCACCGTCAGAGTGTCGAAGGAAAAGGGTTTCCAGCTGAATGGTGTGACGCGAAAACTGAAGGGTGTCTGTCTGCATCATGACCTCGGACCACTGGGCGCGGCAGTCAACAAAGCTGCTTTGATTCGCCAGATAAAGATTATGAAGGAGATGGGGTGCGATGCTATCCGCACGGCTCATAATATGCCGAGCCAGTGGCAGATGGATATCTGTGACTCACTGGGAATGATGGTGATGGCCGAGAGCTTTGATATGTGGAAGTATCCTAAGTGTAAGAATGGATATGCGCGCTTCTTTGACCAGTGGGCCGACAAGGATATCACGAATCTGGTGAAGGCGAATAGGAATCACCCGTCCATCGTCATGTGGTCTATCGGCAACGAGATTCCTGAACAATGGAGTGAGGAGGGAAGAGAAATGGCCATTCGCTTGCAGGGACTGGTACATTCTCTTGATGCAACACGCCCAGTTACTCAGGGCATGGATCGTGTGGATAATGCACTGGCCAGTGGTTTCGCGCAGGCAATGGATATCCCTGGACTGAATTACCGATTGAATAAATACCAAAAGGCGCATGATACGCTAACGCATGGCTTCCTGTTAGGCTCGGAAACGGCCTCTACGGTCTCTTCGCGTGGCACCTATTATTTCCCTGTAACGCCTACGGATAAGGGTGTTCACCCTGATGGTCAGTGCTCGGGCTATGATGTGGAATGGTGCTCATGGAGTAACTTGCCCGATGATGACTGGCAATGGCAGGATGATAAGGACTGGGTGATTGGTGAGTTCGTATGGACGGGGTTCGACTATCTTGGTGAGCCCACGCCTTATGATGAGTACTGGCCTTCGCGCTCGTCGTATTTTGGTATCTGCGACTTGGCCGGACTCCCTAAGGACCGTTATTATCTCTATCGCTCGCATTGGAATAAAAAGGAACATACCATCCATTTGTTGCCTCATTGGACATGGGGAAAGGAGAGGGTAGGCAAGGTAACGCCTGTCTATTGCTATACCGATTATGATGAAGGCGAACTCTTTGTCAATGGTAAGAGTCAGGGGCGCATCAAGAAAAACAAAGATAGTCGTCTGGACCGCTATCGCCTGCGCTGGAACAATGTGAAATATGAGCCTGGTGAGGTGAAGGTGGTGGTCTATGATGACGAAGGAAGTGTTGCTGGAGAGAAGGTGATGCGTACAGCAGGCAAAGCTGCTGCCCTGAAGGCGGAAGTATGGACGCAAACCTCCAACCTCCAATCTCAAACCTCAAAGCTCAAAGCCGATGGTAATGACCTGGCTTATGTCACTGTCAGTTTGGTGGATAAGAATGGTACGCTGATTCCTGATGCTACAGACCAGCTCTCATTTGAAGTCAGTGGTGCGGGAAAGTTCCGTGCAGTCTGCAATGGTGACCCTACGAGTCTGGAGGTCTTTACTGAACCCACGATGAAGCTCTTCGCAGGACAGTTGGTCGTGGTTTGTCAGGCTGGAAAAGAAAAAGGTCAGCTCACGCTTACCGTCAAGGACAAACAGCGTAAACTGACCAGGAAAATAAGTATCCCTGTGGAATAATAAAGTCCCTCCGGAATGGAGGGGTTTTTATTTAGAGTTTTTCGCCAAAGCAGAGATCGCCGCAGTCGCCGAAACCTGGTACGATGTATTTGTGCTCATTCATGCCGGGGTCAATGGCTGCGCACCATAGCGTAACATCATCGGATACGCTCTTCTGTAACATTTCAACACCTTCTGGCGTGCCAATTACGCTGGCGATATGCACCTGATGAGGCTTGCCAGTTTTCAGAAGAGCCTCATAGGCAGCTACCATTGATCCACCTGTAGCCAACATGGGGTCAACGATGATGAGGGTCTTGCCTTTCACGCTGGGCGAAGCCATGTATTCTGTGTGGATGCCTACCTCGGTATGCTCACGATTGGTATACATGCGGAATGCCGATACAAAGCCGTTCTCTGCATGGTCAAACACGCGCAGGAATCCCTGGTGGAAAGGCAGTCCGGCACGCAGTACGGTAGCCAGCAGCACTTCGTCCTTAATCATGGGGATGTCGATAGTGCCAAGGGGCGTGGTCACCGTTTTGGGCTTGTAGGTCAAGGTCTTCGACAGCTCATAGGCCATCATCTCACCAATACGTTCAATGTTGTTACGAAACAGCAGACGGTTTTTCTGATAACTCTTATCACGAACCTCGGCCATGAAATGATTGATGACCGAATTTTGCTCTGAGAAATTAATGACTTTCATAAATTTAGATTTTTGATTGCAAAGATAGTTATTTTTGCACGATAATTGCTAACTGCGGGTTGCAAAACCTTTAAACTGACTCTTGTTTTGAGATACTTTAACATAAAAATGGTTGTGTGCGCACAAAATATTCACCTTTCACCTTTCACCTTTCACCAATTATTTGTACCTTTGCAGCCGTTAAAATAGTCGAAAGTATAATTTTTTAAATAAATCAAAAACAAATGGCAAAGTTAGATTTGACACAGTATGGCATCACAGGTTCTACCGTGATTGCTCACAATCCTTCGTATGAGACTCTCTTCGCAGAGGAGACAAAGGCTGGTCTGACTGGTTTCGACAAGGGTCAGAACACCGAGCTGAACGCTGTAAACGTGATGACTGGTATTTACACTGGTCGTTCACCTAAGGACAAGTACATCGTGAAGGATGCACAGAGCCAGGATAAGGTATGGTGGACTTCTGAGGAGTATAAGAACGATAACCACCCCATGAGCGAGGACGTATGGGCTAAGGTTAAGGAAATCGCTGTTAAGGAGCTCTGCAATAAGAATCTGTATGTTGTTGACGCTTTCTGTGGCGCTAACGAGGGTACTCGTCTGGCTGTTCGCTTCATCGTTGAGGTAGCATGGCAGGCTCACTTCGTTACCAACATGTTCATCCAGCCTACTGCTGAGGAGTTGGAGAACTTCGAACCTAACTTCGTAATCTATAACGCTTCTAAGGCTAAGGTTGAGAACTTTAAGGAGCTGGGTCTGAACTCAGAGACTTGTGTTGCTTTCAACACTACAAGCCGCGAGCAGGTTATCATCAACACATGGTACGGTGGTGAGATGAAGAAGGGTATGTTCTCTATGCAGAACTACTACCTGCCTCTCCAGGGCATCGCTTCAATGCACTGCTCTGCTAACACCGACATGGAGGGTAAGAACACCGCTATCTTCTTCGGTCTGTCTGGTACAGGTAAGACCACTCTGTCTACCGATCCTAAGCGTCTGCTGATTGGTGACGACGAGCACGGATGGGACGACGAGGGTGTGTTCAACCTCGAAGGTGGTTGCTACGCTAAGGTTATCAACCTCGACAAGGAGTCTGAGCCCGATATCTACAACGCTATCCGTCGCAATGCTCTGCTGGAGAACGTTACTGTTGACGAGGCTGGTAAGATCGACTTCGCTGACAAGAGCGTAACTGAGAATACTCGTGTATCATATCCTATCGATCACATCGAGAAGGTTGTAAAGAAGGTGAATGGTAAGAGTGCAGGTCCTGACGCTAAGAACGTAATCTTCCTGTCAGCTGACGCATTCGGCGTACTGCCTCCCGTTTCTATCCTGACTCCTGAGCAGACTAAGTACTACTTCCTCTCTGGTTTCACAGCTAAGCTGGCTGGTACAGAGCGTGGTATCACAGAGCCTACTCCTACATTCTCTGCTTGCTTCGGTCAGGCATTCCTCGAGCTGCACCCCACAAAGTACGCTGAGGAGCTGGTTAAGAAGATGGAGAAGAGCGGTGCTAAGGCATACCTCGTTAACACTGGTTGGAACGGTACTGGTAAGCGTATCTCTATCCGCGATACTCGTGGTATTATCGACGCTATCCTGGGTGGCGCTATCCTGAACGCTCCTACCAAGAAGATTCCTTTCTTCGATTTCGAGGTTCCCACACAGCTTGAGGGCGTAGACACCAACATCCTGGATCCCCGCGACACTTATGCAAATGCTGCTGAGTGGGAGGAGAAGGCTAAGGATCTGGCTGCTCGCTTCATCAAGAACTTCAAGAAGTATGAGGGCAACGAGGCTGGTAAGGCTCTCGTAGCTGCTGGTCCTAAGCTCTAAGCCTTAGGTCCTACGACATAACGATAAAACAGGCGTCTACACGGAATGGTGCAGATGCCTGTTTTTGTTTTTTACTAACCATTAGAAACAATGAATCTGAAAGAGAAATACCGTGTGTTCAAAGAGTGGCAACAGCGTCCTTATCAGGTGGCTCCACTCACACAGGAGGAACATACCTGTGCCACCTGCGGCACCAGTTATCAAGGTAATTATTGTCCGCGATGCGGACAGTCGTCACGTATCGGACGTTATTCGATGAAGACGGCTTTTCTGTTGTTTCTTGACGTCTGGGGACTGGGTAATCGTGGTATGTTTCGTAGTATTCGCGACTTGTTGTTGCGTCCCGGCTATATGATTCGCGATTATCTGGGCGGTATGCAGATGGCCTATTTTCCACCGTTTAAGATGTTTTTCCTCTTGGCAACTTTATCTATCGTGGTTAATAGTGGTCTTAATATAAGAGGTGAAAATCAGTTGGTGAAGGTTGTACAGGCTTACGAGAGAAGTATTGATATGGATATACGGACTGCCCCTGCTGAGCAGAAAGCTGGAGTGAAGTCAGGCACAGATAATGAACGTCTGGACTTCGGAGAAAAAATAAATGGTACGCTCAAGGTCTTCATCAGATTCCTTATCGACCATCAGACAGTGGTAGAACTGGTTTGGTTGTTGGTGCTCTCTTTGCCACTTTATGTGCTCTTCAGGAATTGTCCGGCAATCCCGGATCTGTATTATACTGAGTTCTTTGTGGCGATGATTTATATTACTAATATGATGAATATCGTCTCAATAGTATTCAGTTTCTTCTGCGTGAACTTGGATACCATCGGCTTTATATCCCCGATATTGAGTATTGTTGCACTCAAACAACTCTGTGGTTATTCGTACCTTCGTACCATCCTGGGCCTCGTTGCTTCATTCGCTATCATCACAATTGCGGTTTTGATTATTGTGGTGCTGGTTGGTATAGTTGTAGGGTTAACGATGGCAATGAACGCACAATAAAATGCAAAATTACACACATAAACTTGATTTAAATCAAGAATTGTGGGTGTTTGCGCAAACTAAAGCGTTTATCCTACACTTGTAATACAAAATAATTTGTACCTTTGCAATGTAGTCGTGATGATTACACACACGTTATTCATTAGGTTAGTAGTTTTATAGAATTAAGGTAAAGATTATGTTATTAGATTTTCAAACAACGTGTGTGTTGGTATTAGTGGTTATTTCCACAATTCTGAGTGTTATCACTCTGATGAATACTAACATCCGTTGAAAGGAGTGCGGGGTGAGCGATTCATACCGCACTCTTTTTTTATGCTCATTTTACCAGTAAGTCTGCCATATAGCGGTAAATAAACCATACAAAATCCTAAAAACAACTTAAAATCAGGGCAATAATGATATATTTTGTTTAATTAAGTGGTGAAAATGTCCGCTTTTTGCAGATTTGTGCTTAACTTTGCAACCAAATTGTTTAAACAAGATTAGATGAAAAAACTTTTTAAGCCGCTGTGTGTGATGCTTGGCGCATTAGTGACGATGACTTCGTGCCTTGGCAACGGCGACGATGATACAACAGTATATAGTGATATGGCTATTACGGCCTTCACTTTGGGTACGCTGAACAGATATACCCATTCAACCTCTTCTGACACTGGTAACGATACCATTATCAAGTCTACATTGACAGGCTCGAACTATAACATGGCTATCGACCAGAACAGTTATCGTATCTATAACCAGGATCTGTTGCCATCGGGTACAGACTTGGCTCACGTGACCATCAGTAGTGTCTCTACCCTGAATAATGCTATTGTAACCTTGAAGTCACTTACTAGCGACAGTATTCGTTTCTTCAGTACCAGTGACTCTATCGATTTCACTACACCTCGTGTCTTCCGTGTCTTCCCTACGAATATGGAGGGCTATCGTGATTATACAGTAACTCTTTTTGTCGATGAGAGTGCCGGTCTTTCTTTCGAATGGAATAAGGTGGATACGCGTGCTGATTTGCAGGGATGGAGCGAAAACCATCTGGTGGCTTTTGGAGATAGTGTCCGTTTGGTTGACCAGAACGTGGTGACTGCAGATAATTGTGCTTTCAGACTGAATGGTACCAATGTGGAGCGCTCTGAGGATCTGGATAACTGGACTGTCATGGGTACAGCAGCTTTGAAGCAGTTGGTTGGCGTAGGCACAAAGGGCCTCTTTGCTTTGGGTACCGACGGCATGATGAAGCGTTCAGAAGATAATGGCGCAACTTGGTTGGATGAGACGCTTGACGAGGATGCTTCTCTGTTGCCTGTTAGCGATATCGCTATGACATCATGGGATTATACTCCACTGGATTCTACCGATTACCTGCTGATGGTGGGTAACGATGCACAGAATCAGGTTCGTGTATGGCGTAAGATTAATCAGTATGGTGGTGTTTCGAAGGGTGGAAAATGGGTATATATGCCTGTTGACCTGAACAATCCTTATGCTTTGCCTGTGCTGCAGCATTTATCACTGGCCTATTATAATAATATGGTATTGGCGCTTGGCAGTGATAAGGTGATTTATCAGTCAGCTGATCAGGGCATCACATGGAAGGAATCTTCTAAATATGCGTTGCCTACAGATTTGCAGGGAACTGTGATGAGTCTTGCTGCCGATAGTCAGAACCGCCTTTGGGTGGTCACCGATGCTGGTGAGGTATGGCTGGGAAAGAAATGATGATGTAAGATATAAGCAGTGATGAGCGAAGGTAAATATCATATCTCAACAGTATGGGTGAAAATACTATTTGTATGCTTCACACTTCACTGTTCACTCTTCACTCAGACTATATTGGCTCAGGACGAGCCGGAATATAAGATGGAGTTGGGTGCCGGTGTTGGCCTGATGAACTATCTGGGCGATTACAATGGTAACCTTCTCAAGAAGATGCAGCCCATGGGGGGACTGGTGGCAAAATACAAGATGAACCCCCGTATGGCGTGGGCAGCTACGTTGAACTACGGACAACTGAAGGGTGAGGCAGAGAATGCTGGCACGTGGTATCCTGGTGGTACTGATGTCCCTACGTCGTTCTCTACGAAGCTGGTTGACTTGAACGTCAAGTATGAATATAACTTCTGGCCTTTCGGTACAGGACGGGAATATCACGGTGCACAGCCGTTGACACCTTTTATCACTTTGGGCGGAGGCCTCGCTTTTGCTAAAGGAGATAAGTCGGTAGTGGCTTTTCAGGTACCTATCGGTTTTGGTGTGAAGTATAAGTTGATGGACCGTCTGAACCTCACGGCAGAATGGTTGATGCATATCTCGGGCAGCGATAAACTGGATGGTATTCGTGATCCCTACGGCATCAAGAGCAGCGATCTGTTTAAGAATACCGATTGCTACACCACTTTGCAACTCTCGCTGACCTATGAGTTCATGGAGAAATGTAAGACTTGTCATAACGATAAGGACTAACGGAATTGATAATTGAAACTGTAATATAAATATGACAGCAGAACTGGATATGACGCGCATCCCACAGCACATTGCCATTATTATGGATGGTAACGGTCGCTGGGCCATGGAACGTGGCAAGGAGCGCACCTATGGTCATCAGGCCGGTGTTGAGGCCGTACGTCGCATCACGTCAGAATGTACACGACTGGGTGTGAAGTACCTCACGCTCTATACCTTCTCTACTGAAAACTGGAACCGCCCCGATGATGAGGTGGCTGCACTTATGGGATTGGTTCTCTCTTCACTCGAGGATGAGATCTTCATGAAGAATAATGTGCGTTTCCGTGTGATAGGCGACTTAGGTCGACTGCCTGAGGCTGTACAGCAGAAACTGCGTGAGACGGAAGAGCATACGGCAAAGAATGATGCGATGACAATGGTTGTGGCATTGAGCTATTCATCGAAGCTTGAGATTGTACGTGCTATGCAGAAGATGGCACAGGAGGTGAAGGATGGGACCCTCACTCCAGAGTCTATCGATGAGAAAACCGTCGATGAGCACCTGTGGACAAGTTTTATGCCCGATCCCGACCTGCTGATCCGTACGGGTGGCGAGGTACGTATCTCCAACTACCTGCTATGGCAGATAGCTTACTCAGAGCTCTATTTCTGCGACACCTACTGGCCCGACTTCGGTGAGCAGGAGCTGCGTAAGGCTATTCAGAGTTTCCAGAGCCGTCAGCGTCGTTTTGGTAAGACCGAGGCGCAGGTGGAAGAGGAGGAAAAGTAATAAGGTAAAAATGTTAAAGTCAAATTAAAGTGACCCATTATTATATTATAAATAAGGTGAAAGGATTGGTGAAAGGTATCTTGCCTCTTTGCCTTCTTACCTTCTTGCCTTTGTATGCTTCAGCACAGAATAAGATAGTAAACCCCGATATCTCCTATGCTGGTACTCCCCGTCAGTGTGAGATTGGTGGTATCACCGTAGAAGGTGTAGAGGGCTATGAGGATTTCGTATTGATTAACCTGTCGCAACTTCGTGTAGGGCAGAGTATCGAGGTTCCTGGCAGTGAGATTACGGAGGCTGTGAAGCGTTACTGGAAACATGGCTTGTTCTCAGATGTCTCAATCACCGCCGACTCTATCGTGGATTCTAAGGTCTATCTTTGTATCCATCTGTCCCTGCGTCCTCGTATCACCAATATTGAATATCATGGTGTGAAGAAGAGCGAGCGCGAGGATTTGGAGAACAAACTGGGTATGGCCAAGGGCATGAGTCTGACGAAGAACCTCATTGACCGTGCTAAGATCCTGGCCACAAAGTATTTTGATGATAAAGGCTATAAGAATGCTGAGATTGATATCCGTCAGAGCGATGATGTAACGGGTAAGAATCAGGTGGTGCTCGATGTCTATATCGATAAGAAAGCCAAGATGAAGGTTCGCCGCATTATCTTTGATGGTAATGAAAAGGTGGCTGACAAGAAAATCAAGGGTGGTTTCTTCTCTAAGGGTGCCTTTGGTAAGATTCATGAGGCAGGCAAACTGGGCAATTTCTTCAAGGCCAAGAAATTTACTCCAGAGCGCTATGGTGAGGCTAAGCAAGCCCTTATCGACAAGTATAACGAGATGGGTTTCCGTGATGCAACAATCGTTGAGGACTCTGTGTGGACGGTTGACGACAAGCACGTCAACGTGTATGTCAAGATAGAGGAGGGTGAGAAATACTATCTGCGTAATATCACTTGGGTTGGTAATACCGTTGCCAATACCGATGCTCTGAATAAGACGCTGGGAATGGTGAAAGGCGATGTCTACAACCAGCGACTCATGAACAAGCGCTTGATAGAGGATGATGATGCTGTACATAACTTCTATTATAATAATGGTTATGTGTTCTCTAGTGTGGAGCCAACAGATATCAATGTTGTGGGTGACTCTATAGATGTGGAGGTACGTATCACAGAAGGTCCGCAGGCTCACTTGAACAATGTACGTATCTTTGGTAACGACCGCCTCTATGAGGAGGTAGTGCGCCGTGAACTCCGTACCAAGCCTGGTGATCTCTTCTCAAAGGATGCCCTGATGCGTTCTGCTCGTGAAATCGCTTCTATGGGTTACTTCGACCCTGAGTCGGTGAGCCCAGACGTGAAGCCTAACTATCAGGATGGTACTGTTGACGTAGACTGGAACCTGGAGCAGAAATCTAATGACCAGTTGGAACTCTCACTTGGTTGGGGACAGACTGGTGTCATCGGTCGTGTAGGTGTCAAGTTCAATAACTTCTCTTTGCGCAACCTCCTTGGTAAGAACAAGCTGCGCCGTGGCTTCCTGCCTGCTGGTGATGGTGAGCAGATTGGCTTGAATTTCCAGACAAATGGTCGTTACTATAGCAGTTATAGTGCCAACTACTCTACGGGTTGGTTTGGCGGAAAGCGTCCTAACGCCTTCAACGTAGGTGTCTATTATTCTAAGCAGAGTGACGTGTCGAGCACCTATTACAACTCAGCCTACATGAACAATATCTATAGTTACATGTATGGCACGGGTTCATACAACAGCAGCTACTATAACTATGATAGTTTCCTTGATGACGATAAATATGTGAAACTGTTGGGTATCTCCGTTGGATGGGGTAAGCGTCTGCGCTGGCCTGATGACTATTTCCAGTTCTCGGCTACCTTGGCTTATCAGCGTTATATGCTGAAAGACTGGCAGTACTTCCTGATTTCCAATGGTAACTGTAACAATATCAACCTGGGATTGTCGCTGACACGTAATTCTACCGATAACCCCTTGTTCCCACGTCATGGTTCAGAGTTCTCACTCTCTGTAACCCTTACGCCACCTTGGTCTTTGTTTGATGGCAAGGATTATAAGAATCTGGCTACCCAGGATACTTATACCAACGATTATGAGCGCTACCAGAGCGAGCAGTCGTCAAAGTATAAGTGGGTGGAGTATCACAAGTGGAAGTTCAAGAGCCGTACCTATACAGCCCTCTCAGATGGTCAGAAATGCTTCGTGCTGATGACTCGTGTAGAGTTTGGTTTGCTGGGCTCTTACAATAAATACAAGAAGTCACCATTCGAAACCTTCTATGTGGGTGGTGACGGTATGAGTGGCTATAGCACCAGTTATGCTGAGGAGACCATCGGTCTGCGTGGTTATGATAATGGTTCTATCTCTTCTTCTGCCTATGTAAAGGGTGGTGAGTGGAGTGGCAGTCGCTATAGTGCCTATGATGCCTATGCCTACGACCGCTTCACGCTGGAGTTGCGCTATCCCTTTATGTTGGGCAACACTACTATCTACGGACTTGGCTTCCTTGAGGGTGGTAACGCATGGGCAAAGACTCGTGATTTCAACCCCTTTGATATGAAACGTTCGGCTGGTGTCGGTGTACGTATCTTCCTGCCTATGGTGGGTCTGATGGGTATCGACTGGGCCTATGGTTTCGACAAGGTATACAATGGAGGCTGGCAGCGTGGTGGCGGTCAGTTCCACTTCATACTTGGACAGGAATTCTAACCTATAAAATTAATGATAATGAAGAAACTGATAATCCTTTTTATCTGTGCTGTCTGTGGTCTCTCAACGGCCTCTGCACAGAAATTTGCTTTGGTTGATATGGACTATATCTTCAAGAATATCCCTGCCTACGAGCGTGCTAACGAACAACTGTCGCAGGTGTCGAAGAAATGGCAGGCAGAGGTGGATGCCATAATGACTGAAGCTCAGACTATGTATAAGAACTACCAGAACGAGGTGGTTTTCCTCTCTAAGGAGCAGAAACAGGCTAAGCAAGATGCTATTATGGAGAAGGAGAAATCTGCTGCCGACCTGAAGAAAAAATATTTTGGTCCTGAGGGAGAGCTCTTCAAGAAGCGCACAGCCCTAATGAATCCTATCCAGGAGGAGGTCTATAATGCTATTAAGGATGTTGCCGACCTGCGTGGCTATCAGCTGGTACTCGATCGTGCCAGCGATACAGGCATCATCTTTGGCTCGCCTAAGATTGATATCTCTGATGAGGTGCTGCGCAAACTGGGCTACGCCAATTAAACTCATACGACATGATAACGTCATAACGATATAATGTTCTAACGAAAATAACTTAATAAAAATAAAACAACAACAATGAAAAAGTTTATTATCTGCGCTCTTTGCGCAATCTGCGGTTTCACTACCGCCAACGCACAGGCTAAGTTTGGTCACGTGAACACACAGGAGATTGTCCAGGCTATGCCTGAGTTTACTACTGCACGTACAGACATCGAGAAGCTTACTCAGCAGTATGAGGCTGATTTGAAGTCTATGCAGGACGAACTCCAGAAGAAGGCTGAGGCTTTCGAGAAGGAGGAGGCTACCCTGCCCGAGAATATCAAGACTCGTCGTAATCAGGAGCTGCAGGATCTCTATCAGCGTATCCAGCAGACCTATCAGGACAACCAGCAGGCTCTTGCTAAGGCTCAGCAGGAGAAGATGCAGGCTATCACCGCCAAGGTCCTTGATGCTATCAAGGCTGTTGGTCAGGAGGGTGGCTATGTATACGTGATGGATATGAGCGCTGGCATTCCTTATATCAGCACTACACTCTCAAGCGACGTTACCGCTCAGGTTAAGGCTAAGCTGGGATTGAAGTAAAATCTATAAGACGAGATTATATAAAAGGCCGACATCACGAATGTCGGCCTTTTATGTTGGAGCATTTTGCTCACAGATATCATTGGTTATTTCTGTTCAGACGTGATGCCTACAATGTTGAGAAATACATAAATTCGACTGGGAATGTCTGTTTGGTTGCTGTTTTTGAGAATCTTGACCTTTAACTCATAGGCAGTATTCTCTGCGTAGAGAGAGTCAAAGCCGTCAATCTGCGACAATGTCCATTCCCCGGATTTATTCTCCCTGACCTGGTAATAGGACACAGGCAGCCCGTCAAGACTATAGCCCTCTGAGCGGCTGTTGGCAGCCACTTCAATAGTTCCAACTGTGTACTGCTCGTTTTCGGTGCTCTCATCGTCTGTGCATCCTGCAAAGGCTAGTACTAATACCATGAGCATTGGGATAATCCATATCCCTTTACTCCACTTCAATTTCTGTGTATTCATCTTCTATAGGATTGTTATTATAATAATGATCTTTGTTGTAAACACGTCCAATATATAGTAAGAACTATTTCCTGCTGGCACAGTAATATTTTGGAATTCAATATAATCACCATTGCCTTTTGAGTTTACAAAATTACATATTTTTATAGTATAAAACAAGAAATTGAAGAAAAATATAAAGCTTTCTCGTAGTTTTTCCTGTTTTATTATTGGTGTTCACTAGTGTCCACATATATATATAGTATCAGCAAATAAATGATGAAATAATTTGAACTCTCCCTGCAGATTATCCCCAGAAGTCCTTGATGCGCTCAATATAGCGTTCACCAATGGCACGACCTATCTGGTAGACGTGCTGCATCTGTTGGGGATTATGCGAGATATGACCAATGGGAATTTTCGCGTCAGGACGAATCACCAGACAGCGACCCTCACGCTCGGCCTGAGCCACATATTCCAGCTGTTTGTTATACATGATGTGACGATAGTCCAAGGCTTTGATCATCTCTGGATAGCGTCTTAGGGCAAGGCGCATCAAGGGCATCAGGCGGTTGTGCTCTTTCTGATACCCCAACGGTTGGGTGAGAACCACCACATTGCGGTCGTAACCAATCGATTCTGTGTAGGCCAGGGGAATAGAGTCAGCCACGCCTCCGTCAAGCAGTTTGCGTCCCTGTATGCTGACCACTTTAGAAACCAGGGGCATCGATGCCGATGCACGTATCCATTCATAGGTGTCATAGTTGGCTTCCGTCAGTGGTTGATAGACAGCTTCTCCTGTTTCCACATCCGTACACACCACGATAAACTCCATGGGGTTATGGTTGAAAGCATCGTCGTCATAGATCTCATACTGCTTAGGTACAATATGATAATCAAACTCTGCGTTGAAATAGTCGCCTGTGGTGAGTAGTGAGCGGATGCCACTGTAGCGACTATCCTTGGCAAAGCGCATGTTGTAACGGATGGCACGTCCTATCTGCCTGGATTTATAGTTACAGCCGAAGGCAGCACCAGCTGATACACCAATGAGCCCGTCGGGCCATATGTCGTGTTCCATCATCACATCGATGATGCCTGTCGTCCATAGTCCGCGCATGGCGCCTCCTTCTAAAACAAGTCCTTTTTTCATATTGTGTTGAATAGTCTGGTTCTTATGAATATTTCCTTGGATAACGGAACAAAATAGCCAATACAAGGGCTATGCCGATGAGCATGGGGTAGAACAGGTGAGGGATGATAATGATGGGATTCAGACCTGATAGCCCAGCTGCAATCAGCACTTGTGCGCCATAGGGCAGCATTCCCTGGGTGAAACAGGAAGCTGTATCAAGGATAGAGGCCGATTTGCGTGGGTCGATACCAAAACGCTTGGCCACATCCTTGGCTATCGGGCCGGTGGTGATGATAGCCACGGTGTTGTTGGCTGTACAGATATTCACCAGACAGGTCAGGACTGCGATGCTCATCTCGCCGCCACGTGTTCCATTGATATTCCTTGTCAGGGCTTTGATGATGAGGTTGATGCCACCGTTGTGACGGATAATCTCCAGCATTCCGCCTGCCAGGATGGTGACGATAATCAGTTCCGACATGCCCATCATACCTTCGTTCATGGCGCTGAACCAGCCAAAAAGGTCGTAGGTTCCATGACTGATGCCGATGATACCAGTGAGGATAATGCCGATAGTCAATGTCAGCAGGACGTTGATACCACATACGGCTAAGATGACAACAGCGAGATAGGGCAGTACGAGCCAGAAGTTCACCTCGCCCACCTCTGCACTTGTGTTGAGGCTGGTTCCCAGGAAGAAATAGACAACAAGCATCAGCAGGGCTACGGGTGCTACGATGCGGATGTTGACGTGGAACTTATCCTTCATGTTGCACCCTTGCGTCTGTGTGGCCACAATGGTGGTGTCGCTGATAAACGAGAGGTTGTCGCCGAAATATGTGCCGCCAACCACCAGTCCTACCATCAAAGGAACGCTGATGCCTGATTGTTGGGCGATGCCCACAGCCAGAGGCGTAAGGGCAGCAATGGTACCACAGCTGGTGCCGATACTCAGGGAGATAAAGCATGAAGCCAGGAAGATGCCTGGGAGGATAGCCTGCTCTGGCAGATAGTTCAGGGCCAGGTTCACGGTGGCATCCACAGCCCCCATTGTCTTTGCCGCTGCAGCGAAGGCACCTGCCAGGATGAAGATAGCCAGCATCAGCACCATCGTAGGATTGCCTGCTCCCTTCGCAAAGATATTGATACGCTCATTCATCGTCCCTTTCACCGTGAGCAGGGAATAGACGGAACTGACGAGGAAGGCTACGGCGATAGGTACTTTATAAAAATCCTGAGCAACGATACTTGTGACCAGATAGAGCACCAGGAATACGATTAATGGACTTAATGCTTTCATCTGCTTAGTTTTATTTCCTGTGCAAAGATACGATTAATAATTGATAAAAACGCTAAATCATTTCGTTATTTGGGAAAATATGCCTAATTTTGCGGCTGAATCATTAGACTGTTTATAATAAGGTATGAAAAAAATTCTCTTAGTGATATTTGCCTGTATCGCCATGGCAGCACAGGCACAGGACAATGCGCCAGCGTTGAAGTTTGGTTATCTGAGTTATGACCTGGCGTTGAAGTCAATGAAGGAATATGCCACCGTACAGATGCGTATGGACTCCCTGCGCAGTGCCTTTAATGCTGAGATGCAGCGTGTGGAGGACGAGTTCAACCGTAAGTATGAGGACTTCCTCGACGGACAGAAGGATTTTCCACGTACCATCCTCTTGAAGCGCCAGACGGAGCTGCAGGAGATGCTCCAGAAGAATGTTGCCTTTAAACAGCAGTCTGTTCAGGAGATGAAGGATACAGAGGCCCAGCTGATGGCACCTCTTCGTATTCATCTGAATGAAGCCATTGCTACGATTGCCCGTGAGCAGGGACTGGCCCTTGTCATCAATACCGATGCCAATGCCTGTCCGTTTATCGAGCCGGCAATGGGTGTCGATGTCAATGAACTTGTTGTTAAGAAACTGAATCGATGAAACTCTCGCAGGCTCCAGGTCCTATAGGTGTCTTTGACAGCGGATATGGCGGACTGACCATCCTGGATGGCATCCGTCAGTTGTTGCCCGAATACGATTATCTGTATCTGGGTGATAATGCCCGTGCCCCTTACGGACCGCGTTCCTTCGATGTGGTTTATGAGTTTACCCGCCAGGCTGTGCAGCGCCTGTTTGAGATGGGATGCCATCTGGTTATCTTAGGCTGTAATACTGCTTCTGCAAAAGCCCTGCGCACCATCCAACAGGTTGACCTTCCCAAATGGGACAAGGACCGCCGCGTATTGGGCGTGATTCGTCCTACGGCTGAGGTTATTGGCTCGCTCACAGAGAGCCGTCATGTTGGAGTGCTGGCCACCGAGGGTACCATCAAGAGCGAGAGCTATAACCTAGAAATCAAGAAGCTCTATCCTGATGTCCAGGTGTCGGGCGTTGCTTGTCCTTTCTGGGTGCCATTGGTGGAATACAATGAGGCCGATTCCCCAGGAGCCGATTATTTTGTGAAGAAGCGTATTGACCAGATTATGGCTCTAGATCCGCAGATAGATGCCATCATCCTTGGTTGCACGCATTATCCCCTGCTGATGCCAAAGATTTTGAAGTATCTGCCAGCAGGTGTGATGGTTGTGCCTCAGGGTGAGTATGTGGCCGAGAGTCTGAAGTCATACCTTGAGCGCCATCCTGAGATGGAAAGGCAGTGCTCTAAGGGGGGCACTGCCCATTACCTCACCACCGAGAATCCTGATAAATTCAAGGAACAGGCTCAGATATTCCTCCACGAACCCGTTGAGGTGGAGAATATCACCTTAGGATAACAGACGTTTGGAGAAATAATGTACGGGATACCAAACGCTGAGGAATCCTACAGCCAATACTGTGATAAAGATGATGATGATATCCAGCGGGTGTACGCTCACTGGATAGGCATTGATGACAAATGCACCCTCACTGCTGCCCAGTGAGATGATGCCGAATGTCTGCTGAATCCAGCAGAGCAGCAGACCTATCAGAATACCGATGATGGCACCGATGGCCGAGATGATACGTCCCTCAAACAGGAATACCTGTGTAATCTGTCGGTCTGTAGCACCCAGGTTGCGCAGCGTCACCACGTCATCCTTCTTGTCGATAATCAGCATGGACA
Organism: Prevotella communis; assembly: GCF_022024175.1. Taxonomy (GTDB): domain Bacteria; phylum Bacteroidota; class Bacteroidia; order Bacteroidales; family Bacteroidaceae; genus Prevotella; species Prevotella communis. The sequence goes on from NZ_CP091794.1 coordinate 87,254, forward strand.
GCGAACCGATGATATTAAAGCATGCCACCATCAGGATAAAGGTCAGGAAGATATAGGCAATGAGCTTTTCTATCTTCATGATGCGAAAGGTGTCATCCTGCTGTTCGTAGCGATCCATCACCTGATACTTCTCGCCTGCAATATCCTTGATTTTCTCTTTCACCGCCTCAAAATCGCAACCCTGTTTCAGGCGCAGTTCCAATGAGGATATCATGCCCTGCTGGTCAAAGATGCGACGGGCAAAGCCGATGCTTGTCAGGATGTAGTTGCGGTCGTATTTCGCCTGCATCACCTCAAACACCACGCCAGGCGAATAGAGTTCATCCTGCACAAACCCATCGGCAGGGTCACTCATATCCAGTTGTCCCTCACGTCGTGGCGCATAGATCTGCAGGGGTTCGCTGTAGCTGATACCCATGCCCAACTGGTCGGCCAGTTGGATGCCCGGCACACCATAATGCAAATCGGCTGCATGCAGTTCAAAGGTGCCGTCGCCGTATAGAATACTCCTGATATGCGTGAGCTGTTCGAAATTGTCCTCTACGCCCTTCACGTGAACCATCGCCTGCCTGCCGTGATAGACCGCCATAGCCTGATCCTCCACGCACTCCGTGGCCACAGCCACCTCGTCAAGTGTCTTTATCTTTATCAGCTTGGGGTCGTCGGCAGCAACCGTCTTTCCCTCTACGGGCACAATCTTGAGTTGTGGGTCGAAGGCCGTGAAGAATGAAGCCACCAGGTCGCTGAAGCCATTAAACACGCTCAGCGTCACCACCATCGCCATTGTGGCCACGGCAACACCAAGCACCGAGATGCCACTAATGATATTAATGGCATTCGTAGATTTCTTAGAGAATATGTAACGACGAGCTATATAGAAGGGAAAATTCATGTGGCGGTAGCAAATTTTTCACTCTTCACTCTTCACTTTTACTTTTTGAGCAATTCATCAATACGTTCGATATAGTCCAGCGAGTCGTCGATAAAGAAGCGCAACTCTGGTACGATACGCAACTGATGGCGTACGCGCTGGCCCAATGCATAACGTATCTGCTGACTGCTCTTCTCAATATTCTGTAGCAATTCCTCACCCTTTTCAGAAGGGAATATGCTCAGATAGGCTGTGCAGATGCTCAGGTCTGGCGAAATCTTCACTCTCGTTACGCTGACCATTACGCCATGCATGGCGCGAGTCTGCTCCTGGAATATCACGCTCAGCTCTTTCTGCAGCAGGCGTGCAATCTTGTTTTGTCTTGTTTCTTGCATTTTATAACATTAAAGATTAAACATTAAAGATTAAAGATTAAGCATGAAACATTAAATCTTTTACTCTTTTATTTCTTTCTAATAAGTGTCAGTCCGTCGCGCAGGGGCAGGATAACCTGTTCCACTCTTGTGTCCTGCGCTATGTGGTCATTAAAGCGGCGTATGCCCTGTGTCTGGTGGTCGCGGTCGTAGGCTGGGTCAGTTACGTGTCCGTCCCACAGTGTGTTGTCTGCCAGAATAAATCCGCCTGGCTTCAAGATGTTGAGCACCATCTCGTAAGTCTCTACATAAGTGCGCTTGTCACCGTCGATGAAGGCCATGTCGAATTCCAATCCCAGTTTGGGCGCCTCTTTAATGGCATCGCCGATGATGAACTCCACCTTGTCTGCCATTGGTGACCCCTCTATCCACGGTCTTGTAAAGTCTTCCTGTTCGTCGTTGATCTCGAAGGTATAGACCTTGCCGCCTTCCTCCAGTCCCTCGGCCATGCAGAGTGCGCTGTAGCCACTGAATGTGCCCACCTCCAGGATGCGCTTGGGACGTATCATCTGTACCAGCATCTTCAGCAGTCGTCCCTGCAGGTGTCCGCTGGCCATTCGTCCGTGCAACATATAGATGTTGGTGGCGCGCCACAGACGATACAGATAGTCGGGCTCCGGCTCTATGTGGGCCAAGATATATGTATCGAGCAATGAATTATTCACTTTTCACTCTTCACTTTTCCTTTATCGCCTCTATAGCCAGGCGATAGCTATCCAGTCCAAATCCACAAATCACACCCTTGCAGGCAGCAGAAATCATGGACTTGTGGCGGAACTCCTCGCGCTGGTGTACGTTAGAGATATGCACCTCTATCACAGGACATCTCAGCGAGCGGATGCAGTCGTGCAGCGCTATGCTGGTATGCGTATAAGCCCCTGCATTCAGCACGATGCCGTCGCAGCTGAAGCCCACCTCCTGCATCTTGTTGATCAGTTCGCCCTCCACATTGCTCTGATAGTAATCTATCTCAATATCGGGGTATCTCTCCTGCAGTTTAGGTAGGAAAACTTCGAACGACTCACTGCCATAGATGCCTGGCTCGCGCACCCCCAGCAGGTTCAGGTTGGGCCCATTGATAATCTGTATTTTCATCTTCTCTTGGTTTATTCGCTGCAAAGATACGAATTTATTTATAAAACCACAAATTATTTCTTTGCTATTGATATATCTGTTTTTCTTCTACGCTTCAATGTGTTGTAATATGTTGTTTACTGCGATAGGGCTTTTTTATTTGAAATAATTAGGTGGTATAAAAAATAATTGGTATATTTGCATCGTCTTTTAACATAAAATAAAAATGGAAAATACTAACCGATTATTGATTTGTGCTCGAGCCATTTCCCGTTCGACACTCCGTTTAGGTCACTTTTGCGCTCACTCAGTAGCAGTTTTTATCGTTATCATGTCCTGTGTCTTTACAGGAAGTATAATGACCTCGTGCTCTGACGATGATGATTCTGTATCCCAAGACTACCAAAAGAAATTGATTGGTGAGTGGATGGCTATGGTTAATCCTGATTTAGAACTTGGTGACGAGAATGATGTTGTGTACGTGCTGCTCTCCTTCAATGAAGATGGCGTGCTTTTTCAAAAAAATTACGATGGTAATACCACAGAACCTCTCAACTGTTGGGAGCGTTCGTGCCGTCATGGCATTTATACCGTGAACGAAGCAGCTCATACCATCCAGTGTGAGTTGTTTGAGGGTGAAGCAAAATTCAGTTTCGTAGGTGACCAGATGATATTTACCGATTCTTCCAATGATGTAGAGATGTCGTTAACCTTCCATCGTCCTTCTAAGGCAGAAAAGGCTCTTCTTTCCATGTATGATCTCTCTTTGGAGGGCAACGACTACTGTGGCAAGTGGTTTATGGTTCAGGAAGAGAATGGCAAATCCACTTATACCATGCTTGATTTTACAGAGGACAGCGGTCTGAAGACCACGCGTTATACTGTGACTGGTGACGAGTGTATTCGCACCGATTGTAGCCAGTTTTATGGTGAGAACAGCTCAGATGAAGATGGACCGATGCTGGAGATTTACAACTCCAATGACTATTTTCAGAGAGAACTGTACTGGTGGAAGGTGAGTGGCAATACGCTGACATTGGAAAAGTGTGATGATAGTGATGAAGAAACAGTCTCAACTTATCATGCTCTTACGAAGGCAGATGCTGCATTGTTGGCAGAACTTGAAAAGAAATGTCCTCTTATTGATAACCTTACAGAGAAGATTAAGGGAAAATGGATGATGGCCGAAGTCAATGGTAAGCCTGTGGTGACAAATTCCAAGCAGGTACTGACTTACGAGACGGCAACGAAATTCTATTATAGTCTTTCCATTAGTGCTATCAGTGACCTGAATGTATGGGTAAACCACTGTGAAGGTCGTTACAATGCCAATGGTACCACTTTGGTACAGTTGGTGAAACTGCCAAATGAAGACATCAAGTTTTCTCAGCAGTTTAATATCCTTTCCGTTACTGACGATGAGATGCAGGTTTACGCCATGAGTGAGACATTTATCGACGACCAGTCATACAGGCTGACGAAAGACTTGAGAGAGCGGAAAGTACGCGTGAAGCATGACTACAGCAATGATATTATAGGTACATGGGAAGGCCGTCTCACCAGCGATCAGGATACCTATAGTGATAACGAGTTGCATCGCTGGGAATACAAGGCCGACGGCACCTTTGTCTATTACCGACAGAATAGCCATGGTGAGTGGGTAGCCGATGTGAACACGATGGCTGAATATTTCGTTGATGGTGTGTTGCTTTGCTCGCGTTGGAAGAATGTGGGCGACGATACCGAGAAACGTGAGAGTTGGGAGATTGCATCTATAGAGAACGGCGTGATGAAATGGACTGCTCTACGTCAGAAAGAGGATGGCTCCACTTTTACTGCCCAGTTCAGTATGACTCGCGTGAATCCGTAAGAGTGTAAGCCTTTTTTTCAAGGCAAGTAACGCTTGCGAAAGCTGAGATACTTAAAAACAATGAGCAGAGTTTCCTTTTTCTGGGAAGCTCTGCTTTATTTTTAATAATTTTTGTGTATTGTGGGTATAATGAAAAACCCGTACCTTTGCACCCGCAAAACTGAACAACGACAATAGGTATTAGGATGACACAAAAACTATTCTTCGCATGTTTGCTGCTTGCAACATGCCAGAACATATTTGCCGACAATGATGATAACGGCAGTAAAAAGACCAACAGCAAACTAGACACATCAACTCCCATTCAACTCAAGGAGGTTACGGTAGTATCAAGTAGCGTGAAGCGTATCAACGAGTCGGCTTTCAATGCCGTCGGGGTAGATACCAAATCACTTCAGAACACCACGCAGAACCTGAGTGACGCCTTACGTCAGGTGCCAGGTGTCAAACTGCGCGAGACGGGTGGCGTGGGTTCCGACATGCAGTTGATGCTGGATGGTTTTTCTGGCAAGCATGTCAAAGTGTTTATCGACGGTGTGCCTCAGGAAGGCGTCGGCCAGTCGTTTGGTCTCAACAATATCCCCGTTACTTATGCCGACCATATAGAGGTCTATCGTGGTGTGGTACCAGTGGAGTTTGGTACAGATGCCATTGGCGGTGTAATCAATGTGGTTACGAAGAAAACTGCCCGCCGTTGGTATCTTGATGCTTCCTATAGCTATGGCTCTTTCAATACCCATAAGTCTAACGTTGATTTCGGACAATATTTCAAAAACGGACTGACTTATGAGATCAATTTCTTCCAGAACTATTCTGATAACAACTATCAGATTGACGCTACCGGTGTGAAGCATTTCCTGGAGGGCGGCGGCAGTCAGCAGAATGCTAAGAAAACAGAGCGCGTAGAGCGTCTGCACGATGCCTATCACAACGAGGCTCTGGTGGTTAAGTTGGGCGTGCTGAACAAGTCGTGGGCCGACCGCCTGATGCTGTCGGCTACACTATCACAGTCGTACAAGGAGATACAGACCGACACCCGTCAGACGGTGGCCTTCGGTGAGCGCCATCGCAAGGGATGGTCGGTGATGCCTGCCCTGGAGTATCGCAAGCGTGACTTGCTGAAGGGGCTGGATGTGGCGGCTACGTTGAACTATAACCGCAACATGACAAATAATATCGATACTGCTACCTACGAGTATAACTGGTTGGGCGATCGCCGCTATAAGAACGGACGTAAGGGTGAGGTGTCTTATCAGGATACCAAGGCCTATAATGACAACTGGAACGCTACCTTTCGTGCCGTCTATCGTCCTGTAGCAGGTCATACCATCACGCTGAACCACCTGATTCAGTCGGTGGACCGAAAGACCAATACCGCCATCGTGGACCTCTCCAATAGTATTAATAAGGTGACGGTGAAGCGCATCACGGGACTGTCGTACCAGTTGGCACCCAACGACCGCTGGAACGCTACTGTTTTTGTGAAAAACTACGACCAGCGTAACTCGGGGCCGCTGGCGCTGAGTGGCAACGACAACACAAGTTATGTGAAGACCCACAACGACGTGAGCACACTGGGCTATGGTGCGGCTGCTGCCTACTATATATTACGTGGTTGGCAACTGAAACTGAGTTATGAGCGTGCCTGCCGTCTGCCAACAACCGATGAATTGTTTGGCGATAACGACCTGGAGCGCGGTAAGTTCGAGTTGAGGCCCGAGCGCAGTCACAACTATAATCTGAACATGAACTATAGCCACACCTTCGACCGCCAGCATGCTCTCTATCTAGAGGGTGGTCTTATCTATCGCCTGACCAAGGACTATATCAAGCGCACCACAGAGAATGTGAGCGGCACCTACTATGGTGCTTACTCGAACCATGGACGTGTGGAAACCAAGGGTTACAACGTGGGACTGCGCTATGACTATCAGCGCTGGTTGAGCGTTGGAGGCAACTGGACGCAGATGGATGTGCGCGATGATGAGAAGACACAGGAGACGGGCTCAAAACAGGCCAACCTGACCTATGGGGCACGCATGCCCAACCTGCCTTACCAGTTTGCTAATGCTGACATGACGCTGCGCTGGCACGACCTGGGTGGCAAGGGCAACCTGCTGAGTTGCACCTACGACCTTTTCTATACACACAGTTTCCCGTTGTTCTCGGAGGTCTATGGCAGCGCATCGAATAAGATGACAGTGCCCACGCAGACGGCCCACAACCTGACGCTGACCTATGCCATGAAGCATGGTAAGTACAATTTCTCCTTGGAGTGCCACAACCTGACGGATGCCAAGCTCTATGACAACTTCAATCTGCAGAAGGCCGGACGTGCTTTCTATGGCAAGGTGCGTATCAACATTGGAGGGTAACAAGCTTTTTCTTCCGACCACGAATTTAATGAATTATTCGAATTGAAATTAATAATAAAATTAAGCGTTAAGTACAAATGAACTACAACATGATTTTCTCAAAGTCTGTACTGGCTGCGGTGGCTATGGCTGCCACTCTGACAGCTTGTAGCAGTGACGACGACACAGTAAACAATGATGAGAATGGCAGCGTCAGCTCGGCCTTCATCTTCAGTGCAACCAATAGCGAGGGCAATGCCAACTATATCGCTACTGTTGGTTCGCTCGACGAGGGTGAGAGTAGTGTGCTGAACAATGGTTTTGAGACCTTCACCGCCACGGAGTGGTTTACCTATAAGAACAAGTACCTGTTCCGCTTGCAGTACAACCAGGGAAATGCTGGTGGCACATCAGCTTACTTCCTGAACTGCAAGGGTGAGATTGAGCAGACCGACTATACCTTTGACATCCAGCGATTCACCACCTATGGTGTCTATGGTGATTATGTCATGACGGCTGCCGCTGCTGCCAGCAGTAAGGTGGATGCTAAGGGTAATGCTGCCTACGGCATCTCAGTGACCTATCTTGATGCAGAGAAGGGCACCACCCGCAACCGTGACATGATTATGTCAGAGAACTTCCTGGGCACAGGCGAGTATGTCACCCTGTCGGGTATGGTTGAGGCCAATGGCAAACTGTATTCTGCTGTGGTACCTCTGGGTCTGAGTGCTTATGGCAGTGAGGTGGAGAACGGAAAGTATATCAAGGCTGGCAATGAGGACCTGTTGGCTGTGGCTGAGAGCGGTGCACGCACGCTGAGCACTACCCAGTATCCTGACTCTAGTTTCGTGGTGATCTATGACAATGAGAAGATGGAGAATCCAACCATCATCCGTACCAACAAGATGAGCTATGCCAGCGGTCGTATGCGCTCACAGTTCTACCAAACCATCTGGGCCGCAGAGAATGGCGATATCTATGTGTTCTCACCTAGTTATGCCCGTCTTCAGACGGATGCCCGCCTGAAGTCAACCCACACGTCGAAGGTGATGCGTATCAAGGCTGGTGCCACCGAGTTTGACGAGACCTATGGTGCTGTGGATCTCGAGTCAAAGGCTGGTATGCCCCTGTTCCGCTGCTGGAGCATGTCTGGCGACTATTTCCTCTGCCAGTTCTATGGAGCCGGTATCAACACCATGGGTACTGGTGCCAATGTGTTGGGCATCTATCAGGGCTCTACCAAGGAGTTTAAGACGATTCAGGGTCTGCCTTCTACCGACGTAATCACTTCTTACAGTAAGCGTCCTTACACAGAGAACGGTCTGACTTATATCGCTGTGCAGACCAATGACGGTCAGAAGCCTGCTGTCTATAGCATCGACCCCAAGACGGGTATTGCTAAGCGCGGTATTGAGATTGAGTGTGGAACCATCAGCTATGCTGGTAAACTATTTGCAGTGAAATGAATATGAATAAGATTATAATGACGCTGGCTTTTATGCTGACAAGCATCGCCAGCCATGCTCAACTGAGCACAGAGGCACAGGCCGTTATCAATAATATTATGACACGTGCCAGCGTGCGTGGGTTTATTGAGAAACCTGTGGAGCAGGAGAAGATTGATCTGATGTTGCGTGCTGCTATGGCTGCACCCACCGATAAAAACAAACAGCCCTGGCATTTTGTAGTGCTTAATACACCAGAGACCATAAGCTCGTATTATGGTGATAATCCACGTGCCGAACGTATGAAGAAGACGCCTCTGGTTATCGTGGTCTGTGCTGACACCACCCGCATGCAGCAAGGTGAGGTGCGTGATATCTGGGTACAGGATCTCTCGGCCTCTACCGAGAACCTGCTGCTGGCTGCCCATGCACTCGACCTGGGTGCTGTGTGGACTACCATTTATCCGCTTGAGAAGCGCGTACAGGATGTGCAGCAGAGACTGAATCTGCCTGGTCGCCTAATTCCCATGTGTGCCATACGCATAGGCTATCCCAACCCAGAACGTCCTGCCCAGCCCAAGGATAAGTGGGACGAGCAGAAAGTAACCTATGGATTATGGAAATAATACTTAGGATGGCATCTCGCTGATAGCGACACGTCGTTTCGCTGATTGTGAAACGACGTGTCGCTCTTCTATTACTTTACATGAACCTTTCTTCCGTTAACGATGTTCAATCCCTTCTGCAAGTGACGGATTCGCTGACCCTGAAGGTTGTAGATTCCTTTCTTGTTTTCTGCCTTGTTATCGTTTATAACTTCTATCTCTTTTGTCTGCATTTCGTATAAGTTGAAATCATCAGCTGTGAAGATACACTTTCCGTCTTCATAGCAGGATAAGAAGTTTTCTCCATGAAGAATACCGTTATAAGGTACTAGGGCATATAGTTCCATGAAGTTCCAGCCTTTTCTACAACCCACACCCTCGACAATTTGTTCAGGACCAATGTACTCGTAAGGCTCTGTAGGGTCATATTGCTCTGATACGTCATAATGTAACACATTGAGAAGTTGATAATATTGGAACCGCATGGGTTTGATGTCAGTAAGCTGATAGCGAATAGGTTCGTCTGAAGGCGTATAGTCGTCGCCAACAGACATACCGAAATCATAGAGCAACTGGTCGCCATCATCACTGGTATACTGCCACACCTTTCTGTCCTCCTCACGAAGAGCGCAATAGTATTCACTGCCCTCTTCGCTTATGCGATACATTTTATAATATGCCTTGCCGTCTATTTCTGTGGTGCCGTTGATGACATACGAGACATCCTTCGTCCATTGCTCATCATCCAATAAGTTGTGATAATACTCTTGATAGTTCCACGTCTTTCCTTCTTTCAAGAAAGGATGGTAAGCCTCATACAGCGTTTGCTCGTCTGCCTTACAGATGCGTAACATCGATATGGCACCAGGCTTCATTCGCCCGTAGGCTCCTTGTACACCTCCATAGAGTGAGCCAATACCTTCAATCCACACATCGTCAGTTTCCTTTGAATCAGACCAACTTAGATACAGGCATTTGCGTGGCGTCTTATCAACAGAGGTAGCTATCACGGTGTCTTTCACGGCCGTTACGACAAAGTCCTCGTAGCCGTCATTCGGGTCACTAGTAAGCGTTTGGCGATAGGTGTCACCAACCTTTAATGTGAAATCCATGACTTGAATAGTATTCTTCGTCTGCTGGTTATAGAGATACACCTTTCCGTCTGCCTCACCCACATACTCATTGGTTTCTTTCCAATTGCTTGGGCCATCTTGGTCATACTGCCAGCTCGAACTGACTATTTGCTTGAACGTCATGCCATCTACCTCTATCGCAGAGCCAAGTTTAATCTGTTGATAACTGAAAGTATGTTGATACTCAGGACTAACAGTTCCCAAAGAAGCCATTGTCCACTCTTTACCGTCTTCTACAAACGGGAGGTAGTCGTTCTGAGCCGGCAGTGCCACGATTTCTTTGAAGTTCTTCCAAGGCTCTGTAGCTTGATATGCGCTGATGGATGCTGCAGGAACATGGAGGGTTACTTTAGAAAGGTTAACGTTGCCAAAAACATTTTGGCTTGTATTGGGTACTATCTTTGCCTGGCAGTATACATTTTTAAGGTTGGAAAGAGATCCAAAAGCAAAAAAATCGATGAAATTGATGCTTTCTGGCAATGAGATGGACTCCAATCTGCTGCATCCTTCGAAAGCAGAATAGCCAATGGTGGTTACTCCCTCTGGAATGACGACAGATTTCAGTTTTGTACAATCCTTAAAAAGGTAAATTGACAATTCTTTGATGCTTGACGGAAGAGTGACTTCTTCTAAGCTTTTGCTACTTGCAAATAAACTATAGCCTAGTGTTTCGATGTTGTCGGGCAATACTATTTTTTTCAGGTACTTGCTATTAAAAAAAGCCCCATCTCCCGCAGTCTTCACGCTGGCAGGCACGGTGTACAACTCTCGAGTAGCCCCCGCAGGATAACCTATAAGAGTTGTCGTGTCCTTATTGAAAAGCACACCGTCAACAGAACAAATCGCAGGATTCCCTTCCTCAACCTCTATTGATTCCACTGAAAAGCAATCTACAAATGGATTGTATTTAAATCCCTCATTACTGCCAAAATCAGTGTTCTTGACGGTTTTAGGTATAATAATTTTGGTGATTCTTGAATTCTTAGAAAATACACTCTGGTTAACACTGGTAACTGTATATTTCTCGCCTTCGTATTCTACTTCAGACGGTATTTGAAGTGTTGTCACATTATTATCCCATGTGTTTTGATATATCAGTTTGGCTTGATGTGAAACCTTCAATAATCTAAACTTCAAACCATCTATGACAACATCTTTTGTCTGATATTCCAAGACTAATGGCTCACCCTCGGTCAGTTCTACCTGTCCTTCATACCACCAGCACGTTAAATAGAAATTGTTTTTCTCCAGATCGCGCACCGTATAGGATATGTTGAAAGGGCAGGTACAGTCCATATAAGCAGGGATAACAGGTGTTACGTTGATGGCTACGGTGGGGTTTTCGTTGTTGCCATCAATTATCTTGTTTTCCACCTCGAAACCTGTTGTACCGCAGTTGCTTGTATAGTTAAGCAGTTCTACTGACAAAATGTTTTCCTCCTTCGTCAGTTTAATTGTTGGCGAAGTGGCAATTTCAGCTCCTCGGCTATGTGACAGACAACCACTGCTAATAGGTTCTGAGGCACTTAATTCCTGTTCTTGTGCCTTTATTGTTTTTATTCCAAACAATAAGACAACGATTAAGGCAAATGCGATCTTCTTCATATCTTTCTTTTTTAGTTATCAGTTTTTCTATGAATATGTACAACGACAGAGTTTATATTGTTATAGGTTATCATGAGTTCTCGGTTGCAAAGATACGATAATATTTCGAAAGTTGTACCAGTGGTCTATGGAAAAATTCTGTTGAGGCAATGGAAAGTCCCCCAAGCACCGATGACATATCTTTAATAAAAAAAACACAGGACCCAAATTTGAGCCCTGTGCGATAATGCAAGATATTAATGTGTAAGTTCTTGCTGTCCACCTAAAAGGAATTCCTTCACCCTTCTCTGTGATGCAAATTGGGGTTTTATCTTTTCGTATCCCTGCATCTGACTCTCGGAGAGAATTTTCTTGATGGCCTTGTCGTATTTCTGCTGTTTCTTGTCGTAGTCGTACGACTTTTCTGCGGCCTGACCTCCAGACATTCCGCCACCCATAGGTCTGCCCATGCCACCTCTGCCGCCTGGCATTTCACCTGGCATGCCTCCGCCGAAGCCACCGCCTCCGAAGTCGCCTCCGCCTCCGAAACCGCCATCAGGACCTCCTTGTGGCATATCACCCATGTCAGGGCGCTGGCGCTCAGGGGCTTTTCTCTCTTCGCCCTCTATCAGCGTCTTGTACTTCTTGTTGAGCTTTGCCACTTTTTTCTGTTGCTTGGCGTCCAGTTGAAGTTCTTTCGTCATCAGCGCCGTCATCTGTTCGTAGCTGACGTGTTTTCTCTTGGGACCCTTTTCCTGTGCCGTCATGCTTCCTGAAATCAGGAGCAGACAAACCAATAATAGTTGGATTCTTCGCATATCAGTATCGTTTTCGTTATTTTATGGTGCAAAGATATAAGGTTGCAACATAACAGCGAAATAACTTCAATGAAGCCTCCAATACTTTCAGCGAATCTCTTCTATTTCTTCATGGCCCATGTATTGGCCAGCACCAAAACGATGATGGTCAGTACAACGATGATGCCTGCAATAGTCAGCCCTAAAGATACATCGTTTTCATCGTTGGGGATGAAAAACAAAGGAGCTATGATAACTGAAAGACCGCCTATCAAGAGCCTCAGTCTCTTAATGTTTACCTTCTCCTTTTCTTCTTCTGATGCCGTATTATACCCTGCAATAAGCATATCGCCTTTTCCTGCAAGTATGATGACGCCTATTACAACCAGAATCGCTGCTATGATACTCTGTACAATCATAATTCTTTAGTTAAACAAATTTACAGGGCAAAGATAGTATATTTTTTTCAATTCTTATTCTCTTCGTGCAATATTTAACGATAGTTTAGAATTTAACCCTCACACCCTCACATTTCTCTGAAAACCCCAGTGTTTATCGGGGCTGAGGCGTGTGACCCTTTTCGAAAAAGGGTCACACGAAGGGTCACATGAACCCTCACATGCTGCCTCAGGCCGACTTCTTGGGAACGGCCTTGTAGAAGGCCACATGACTATGGTCCACAGATTCATAGCCCAGCTCCTTCAGCGTTCGTCCCAGATACATACGGTTCTTCATGCTGACGTCCACAGAACTGAACTTCTCATGAATGATTTCCAGTATCTGCGCACAACTGATAGACTTCACCTGTTCGCCCTCTTTGGGCTTGCGAAAGCAGACCTCCACAATCTTTGCCAGATCTTTCTCGCCCATAAATTGATGGTTGAGTTGCTGTATACGCGCCACCTCGTCGTTGTTAAACCAGTAAGGTGCCTTCTGCTCCCTCAGTTCATAGATCACCTGCGCATAGAGCTGGTCATAGTCTATCTCGCCAGCGTTATCGATATACTGCCCCTGCGGAATCTGCAGACAGATATAGCGGCGACTGCCTGTGACGTCCGACAGCGGATGAGGATTATTCGTTGTAGAGACGAACGAGGCAAAGCGGGCACGGTCTTCCTGCGCACATCCGTAGATAGGACGTCCGTTCACCTTACTCTTAGAGAGCGTCTGCTTCAGGGATGCCTGCTGACTGGGACGGATAGCCTCCAACTCATCCAGACAGACCAGCAGGTTGTTTGTCAGGGCCATCTCCTTATCGAACTTGTTCGACAGGTTCAGATGGTCCAGGAAATACTGGCGCAGGTTGGCTGGAAGCAGGCGCTTGAAAAAGGTGGTTTTACCACATCCCTGGGCGCCGATGAGCGTAGGCACAATCTCGTTGCCGTGCAGGGTGTCCATCTGGAGCCAGTGGGCCACCGTAGAGCGGAGCCAGATGGAGAGGAAAGCCAGCTGCTCAGAACTGAGTCCTGGCAGGCGCGAGAAGAGTTGGGCCACATGGTTCTGTCCGTCCCACTGTGGCAGGTTGTCCAGGTATTCGCGGATAGGATTGTACGCGCATACCTCTTCTGAATGGATAAATTCCACGATATCCGTCTTGGGATTGCTGCCCTCGCAGATATCCTCGCGCTTGGCACGCAGGATGATGCTGTTCAGGGCCTCCTGGGTCAGCGGACGATAGGCAGATGCCTGGCTATCAGCCTGCTTTGTGGCGAACTCCACCTTTCCGTTCAACAGGTTGCGACGGAAACAGTAGTTCTCGGTTAGAAACTGTTCTGCGGCGAGCGCAGACACGACAGGAGCATTGAGAGCCCCACCGTTGATGAGTACTTTGTTTTTTTGCATAAAAAGATTTTTAAATTATGTTTTAAATGGTTTTTTAAGGTCCCCCGTCTCAGGTTATCCTTGCACCCGCAGATACCCCCACGAATGCAACCGCAAAGGTACAAAAAAAATGGCCGGTTTGCAAGAGTTTTACCAAAAAAGTTGCAATTTATTTTGGTTTTAACACTTTATTCTGGACGAAAAAAACTGGGGAACGTCAGACTGGGAAAAATACGTCGTTGACGTACTCTGAGTACGTCGTCCGCGGACTCTCAGTACGTCCCCTACGTACGGGCTTATTGACTATCTTCCAACTTTCATCTGCAAAACAGGTTGAGACGGCATGTGAGGGTTCATGTGACCCTTCGTATGACCCTTTTTCGAAAAGGGTCACATGCCTTAGCCCCGATAAGCACTGGGGTTTTCAGAAAAATGTGAGGGTGTGAGGGTTATCACGCAAAAACTGTATTTGACAGTCAACCCAAATCAGAAAACGTCAGTCACAAAGCCTTTTTTGCAAGAAATCTCATGTCCAGTCAGAAACTATAGGTTAAGGCATCCCAAGTCAGGGATTAAGGACTCGTAAACCTATGACTTAGCAACTGGAAACCATTGAGTTACGATCACTAACTCATTGAGTTGCTACCCCAAACTCAATGAGTTGTAGATCACTAAAATACTGCTGCAATCTTTCGGATAAGCTCCAGGCGCTTCATAAAGGAGCGGTCTTGCTTCATTTTCTGCATGTTATAGTCTGCCTGTAACCCTAACCAAATATTAGCATCCGTGCCGAGAGCAGCCTCCAATAGCAATGCGTATTCTGTAGTCACAGGACGCTTGCCATTCAGTATTTCGTTAAACACAGTATATGACACTCCCATCTGCTTGGCCAAATCCTTCTGAGTAAGGCCACGCGCTGCAATCTCATCCTTTATCATTTCGCCTGGATGAATCAGCATAGATGACACCATATTGTTAGCAACTTTTTCTTTCATGTTATCAATCTTAGCCATACCTTATTATTTCGGGTCAAAGATAATAAGATATATTCAAATTCGCAAAAAATCAAATTCCTTTTTTAAGTGTTTAACAAAAGATTTTCTGAACTTCCAAAGTAATTCATGAAAATAATGAAGGGTAACTCAATGAATTTCAATCTCAAAGTTATTGTAATTTGGTTACAAAGTAATTCAGCTCAAGGTCGTCTGAACACGATGAGGGTGTAGTGTTAGGGGGAGTGTTTGGTGTAGTGTTGGGGTTAGAGTTTCACTAACACTAACCCCTTCGCTTTCGCTTTGTATAAAGGCTTTTCCATAGATTTGGTGGGGATGTAGGGCCAAAATCGAGAAGTATCATTCAAAAAGTCATCCAGAAAAAAGTCTCAGTAATATTTGCAAGGGAAAAATATTTTACCTATCTTTGCAGCATGCAACTGATTAATCACCTCCTAATCATAATATTTTGCATGGCTGTTTGGTCATGCAATGACCATCAGCAGATGCTGAGCCAGCTTGAAGAACTGGAACGACAAAACCTTGCCGACTCCCTGATGACCAATGACTCGTTGGCCATAAACCTCTGTGATTATTTCGACAATCATGGTACTCCCAACGAGCGATTGCGTGCCCATTATATGCTGGCTCGCACCTATACGGATAGAGGAGAAGCCCCACAGGCGCTGGAAGAGTTTCAGCGTGCTATAGAGAGTGTGGATACGACAGAAACGGATTGTGATTTCTCAAGACTTTCTAGAGTCTATGGTCAGATGGCATCATTACTTTATGATAACAATCTACCACGAAACGCTTTGCAGGCTTACCGTAATGCCTATAACTTCTCGTCTAAGGCTAATGAGGGTGCTATTGCTGTGGAATATTATGCTTTTCAGGCAAGTTGTTATTATGACCTAAATTTGCCTGATAGTTTTCTGTATATTTCAGAAAATGCCATTCGTATGTTTAAGGAATATGATGATACGCTTTCTGCTAATACGGGAAAAGGGCCGATTTCTTACCTTATGGTAAAGCGAGGTGAATATACAAAGGCAAAGGCTTATCTTGATAGCTACGAATATCATTCGCATATAAATAAGCAGACCATACAGACATCTGAAAATAGGAAACTGCTCTATTATTATAAAGGATTCTATTTTCAGAAAATTTGCTTATGTGATTCTGCTTTATACTACTATTATAAGACCCTTTATTCGAGTAAATCGCCCAACAATATCTCGCTGGCATGTCAGGGCTTATATGAAACTTATAGTATGCTGCATAAGAGTGATTCAGTTGTAAAATATGCTCTTTTGTATGCAAATCACATAGCAGAAACAGAAAAAACAGCTTCTTCGGCTGCCTTGTTAAGTATACAGCATCTGTATGACTATCACTCTTACAAATCTGCTGCAGAAAGTAAAACCATAGAAGCGATGAAATCAAGACAAAGAATAGTGGTTCTTACTTTGATTCTTGTATTAACCCTAATCGTTTCTGTGTATGTAGTCTATCGGCTTAGAAAATACATAAGATTGGTGAAACAAAGAATCCGTGCAAAATATTTCTCTGATATTCATGAGTATAGTGTGGTTAAAGACGCTTTACGAGAGGCTAAAGGCAAAAATGCTTTTCACGAACATCTTGCTATTCGGGCTCAGTCAAATTTAGAAGACTTCAAAAAAGACATAGAGAATACGCAGAATAAATATTCTGAAGAAGATTGTTGGGGACTTTCAGATGTATTGCAGAATTCTTCCATCGTGATGCTTTTAAGAGATAAAGCTGCAAAGGGTGAAAAGCCCACAGATCAGGAATTGGTAGAGTTTCGTAATAAGGTCTCACTGTTTCTTCCTGAAACTTTAACTACGCTTTTTATGAAAAAAAAGGATATTTCTACAAAAGAAAAGTATATCTGCCTTTTCGTTTTTGCACGTTTCTCTCCAAAAGAGATATGTGTTCTCATGGGTACGAAGTCTGCAAATCTCTCAAATACCCGAAAAAGACTCAATGGGAAACTATTCGGTTCTGACGGTAGTGCAAAGGAGTTTGATGAAAAAATTCTGGGTTTTTCACAAATTTCACATTTGTAACTTATTGATATTTTGGAGTTTGTGATTTTGTGAACTTTGTGAGGCGGCTTTCCGAGGTTCTTTTCTTTCTTTTTTATACTTTTGCATTCGATACAAAAAAAGTAATTTCACATGAGTAAATTTGAACTTCACGCTTTTGATGTAAAGTTAGACAAGACAACGAAAGTCTTGACTGCTATCGTGGTTTTTACTTTGGGCTTGACAATATATTTATTGGTAAATAGGGTGATTCTGTATAGTCATAAAGAGATGTTGCCTGAAAAAATTGGGCTGGCAATAATATGTTTAACCTTGATAACGTGCATTGTGTTTAGCCCACGGAAACTTATTCTTACGAACAAAGAGCTTATAGTAAGATGTCGAGCCTATAGTAAGCATATACCTATAAAGGACATTGTTTCTTTTCATTCAGAAATTATTGACAGTTCATCAATACGATTGTTCGCTTCTGGCGGACTTGGAGGGCACTACGGACTGTTCTGGAATAGTAAATATGGAAAATTTAAAGCTTTCTTTGGTGATCGTTCATCAACGTTTACTATTAAACTAATTACAGGAGAAGTTATTGTTCTTGGATGCGAAAACAGTCAGTCGCTGATAAATGAATTAACATCAATTATAAAAAAATCTCAAAGATGAAAACACGATTTGTTCTTCCGTTTTTTTTAGTCCAATTTTTGCTGATTCCTGTTATTGTGAATGCTCAAATTCACAAAGGCGACTGGAATGGAAAACTCAAAATTGGAATACTAAAGATGTCTCTTGCTCTTCATTTAAATGATGAAAACAAGTGCACATTAGATAGCCCTGATCAGGGGGCGTTTAATATAAAAGGTAATGTAATCTATAATAAAGAAGATTCTCTTGCTTTTGCGATAGAAAGTGTAGGTGCAAGTTTTTCTGGTAGAGTGCATGAGGGAGGCAAGATACATGGTATTTTCAAGCAAAATGGAGTAAGTCTTCCGTTAGTGTTAGAACCTACGAAAAGAGAAGTCAATAGACCTCAGACTCCTTCGTTTCCGCTCCCTTATAAAACAAAGGAGATAGAATTCTCGTCTGACAATACTGATTATCAGTTTAAGGGTATTTTGTCTTATCCGGTGCCAAATGTTGAGTCTTTATCAGCAGTTCCTCTTGTAGTACTTGTTTCCGGAAGTGGATTGCAGAATTGGGATGAAGAAGTCTTTGGGCACAAGCCATTCTTAGTAATAGCTGATTATCTTGCACAGAATGGTGTTGCTTCTTTCAGGTATAATGACCGTGGGTATGGTCAAGATGTCAAACTGGAGAGAGAACCCACTACTTATGATTTCGCTGAGGATGCAGAGGCAGCTGTAAGGGCTGTTAGAAGTCTTAATGAGTTTGGAAGCATCGGTATTTTAGGTCATAGCGAGGGGGCAAGTATTGGCTTTATTCTTGCAAGTAAGGGAGAGATTGATTTTCTCATCAGTATGGCAGGAATAGGAGTGAAAGGCGACAGTGCTTTGTGTGAACAATGCAATGCAATTAATAAATTACAAGGAATTGACCGTAAAATAAGTGTTGCAGAATACAGAGCGCAACCTGAAATAAGTGCTAGTAGATGGCTGGAGACATTTTGTGATTACGATCCTCTTAAAGATATTCGGAATGCCAAATGTCCCGTTTTTGCAATCAATGGTGAAAAGGACTTACAAGTGCTGTGTAATGTTAATCTGAATGGAATAAAAGCAAACTTGCCAGACAACAAATACAGTCTCGTTAAAAGTTATTCGAACCATAATCATTTGATGCAACATTGCAATACTGGCATGCCGTCTGAGTATTATCAAATTGAAGAAACTATATCAGGGGAAGTGCTGACTGATATTGCAAATTGGATTTTCGGAATTGTAAAGAAGAATAACTGATAGACATCATGATATGACAAATGCCTTGTTTCTGTATCCTGTAGAATTCGCCCCGGAGCTACTTAAATCTGCAGGACATTTCTTTGATTCCTCTCACATGATAAGAGATGAAGTAGATCCTCGAGGGCATTTCCTGCGTTTGGAGTGAGGGTTGAGGGTAAAACGTTTTTCTTGCGAGAAACGACGAGTTACATCGAGGCAATGTACATTTGCAAGAACGCAAAGATGTTTTTGAAGTAAAAATGAATAAAAGAAAAAGTGTAGAATAAAAAAGAAATCCGCAAGCTCAGCAGAGCCTGCGGATATTTTTTTTCTAACTAGGACGATGAAGCATCTCCATTGCCTTAGGATGATCTACAGAAAGTAAATTACCTCCTACGATGTAATATGCCCTTGCATCATCTGGATAGTTTTTCAGCAACAAAACAGGTAATCTTACTATATATAGCTGAATTCATGAATTGACCCGAGTGATTTCATGAATTGAGCTCAATCGATGATTTCACTCGAGTGAGGTTTTTGGGGGTATTATAGTACTTAACCTATTTAATTTGTCATTCTTTTTTTGGTGGCAGGTTCTCAGTAGTCGATTTATTTGAAATAAGTGGCCTGTTTAGAACTCCTAAACAGGCCACTTGTATTTTTCAGAATGTCACCGCATTCTTTGTGGGTCCAACCTTAATCACGGCGTTGGCATTGAACTCGAAACTGCGTCCGAAAGTGTATTCACCACTGTCCTCATCTTCCTGAGCTTCGAAATACTGAATGCTGTCGCCTATTTTCACGCCTACCCAGAAAGCTTCGCCATAATCATCTGATACGCTGATATAGAGCGTGGTTCCTGTAGCCACCTGAATACCCTCGCTGTCGATGGCACCATAATAAGCCTGACTCTGTGAGGTTACGCGATACTCCTCGTCATCATAGAAAGCCTTGATGGTGACGTTCGCGCCGCTATTCACATCTTCGAAGGTGGCAGAAACCGTTACGTTGGCATCGGGCATCGTGAAACTGCCGTAAGCACCGTCCATCGTGACAGGGACGTTGCTGCCCTTGGAATCAGCTGCACTTACTGACTTGATTTTCTTTCCTGATGGCACAGCCACGCTGAAGTGTACGGTTTCGCCAGCTGCGTAGTAGTGTCCTCCCTCGAAAACGATGTTGGCGCCGTCAGCGCGGTGGGCTGCTACTGCTTCAGCCTTAATGGTCAGCTTGCTGGCATCTTCAGGCACATGAACCTGAGCATAATAGCCGTAACGATCCAGTCCCTCACCATAAATCACGAAAGGAGCTCTCTCACCCTTGTTGTTGATGGCAACCGAAGGCTTGAAGCCGTTGTCAGCATTGGCAAACAGATAGACATATTCACCTGGAATGGCCTTCTCCGTGGGAACACCATAATAGATATCCTTGTCAGTATAAACCTGGGCATTCTTGATATGTGCACCCTGTTCTGTTTCTACAGCGATTTTCTCCTTGAAGTCGAGTGTTATCTCCACGTCCTGCTCAGGCATGGTGAATACCACGTAGGCACGACTCTTACATTCAGGAACAACGCCCTCAATGTTGGCCGTGGCGCCTGCCAGATAGTAGTCATCCTTGGTATAGAAAGACGCTACCACCTTATCGCCACCAATAGCGCTTTCAGGAAGATTGTTGGGCTCGTAGCCCTCAGGCACCTCGGTATTAATAAAGTCCGTGTTCTTCCATGTAATCTTGCAGCGCTTATGTTGGGTGCCGTTGATGCGTAGCGTCACGTCGGCTGTTACGTCTTGATAGTTGGGGCGCACAGTCACTTTATAGACATTGTTGACTGTAGAGCGCTCAAAATAGCATCCTTCTGTGGCGCTCAGGTCCTGCCAGTCGCTATCGCCCATTTTATATTCCACCTTGTCAATGGTGTAGGCCTCTGGCGTGCGAAGGTAGCAGTCGAAGTATTGGTATTTCTTTTCTGCGCTGACGCCAAACAGTTCGATGCCCTCTTCCTGATTCTCAAGTAAGAGTGTATGACCATCGGCAGCCAGTTTCTGCTGTACGGCGTAAGCTACCACCACAGCGAAAGGTTTGCTGGGGACGGGCACTTTCAGCGTAACCTGCTGCACATTTCCTTCTGCGCCAGCAGGAAACTCGGGCATATACACCTTGTCGCCTACGTGCACGTGGATATGCTCCATGTGATAGTCGGCAAATTCTCCCATAAGGATTTCTCCAGGCGTCAGCGTCAGGGTGATGGAGTCGCCAGGGTTGAACTTCTCTCCCTGCTCAATGCCGCTAATTGTTCCAATAAAATCAGGGGTAAGGTTTGTTACTTCTGTGGCCGTGATATCGACCTTTTTTGATTCATTACTCTCGTCAGAGTCCGAACATGATGCAAGTGTGGTACAAATCATCACCACAGTTGCCAATAGATACTTTAGTTTCATCTTTTTTGATATTATCAGTAAAAACAATCTAGTTGCGTGCAAAGGTACTTCTTTTCTTGTAAACAGCCAATGATAAAGTGATTTTTTTCAATTATTCCTATGCCCTTTCAAATTTTCTTTGTATCTTTGTGCGCTTGAATAAAAATACACATAATAATGAAGAAAAATTTAATCACTTTCCTTTTAACCATCATCGCTATCAGTGCTAATGCGCAATGTAAATACTGTAACACTTACGAGGATTTCATTGCAGACCGTTGGCAAAAACTTGACACAATCTACTGCGACAGTCATAGTAAAACACGACAACTGTGGTGGGGCGGCAATGACTATAAACTGACTACAGGAGAGAAGGCTATCGACAAGATTCTGAAGAAAAAAGCCTTCGCTGTGATGAGAGATGATACGCTATATGTTAACTGTCGCAACTTGAGATATGAAAATACCCGTTTTGGTAACGGATATACTAAAGCAATGCGCATAGGTCAGCGTAGTCTGCTTTTTGTTAATAAAATAATAGGTAGTGAAGCTCAAGGCAATGTCATGAGGTCACAGTTCTTGTTTGGAGTCATTGGAAGTATGATAACAGCCAGTGAACAGATGGACCAACAAGTATGTTATGTGATTTCCTTTGGTGCTAACAGCAATGGAGAGATTGGTATTCGTCTGATAGATGATAGACTGGTAGAACAAATGATAACTGATGCCCATCATTACGATCTGTATGATGAATTCTATGCTGAAAGAGACCCAGAGAAACGTCTTTTGGCTAAGCATGTAATCCCTATTTTGGAAAAGGCAGGACTATTCTCTCAATACTTAAAGAAACAACATTAAGCTCAAACATATCAACCAATGAAAAAATACCTTCTTTTTACAATAGTAGTTACCACGATGGTAAGCTGTGCTCCTAGGGTAACATCTGAGATGCTGACAAATGACTTTCAGGCGCAACCAACAAACAAAGTCATGATCTATGGCCCAAAAGACAATGTGCCAGAAACAGCTAAAGCCATAGGTCAGGTGACAGTTGACGGAAAGAATACCTCATTAAGAAAACAATATACTAGAGCCATCGACCTTGCTGTAAAAGAGACTGCACGTAAGGGTGGAAATGTATTGGTGGTTGATAATCGTGAACTCAAGGAGAACCGTCTGAAGGGTACGATAGCCTATACAAACGAAAAGATTATCGACTCCCTGACGCTCTCTGCCTATCGTGTAAGCCAATTACAGCATATGCCCCTATCCAAAAAGCCTGCGGATGTGAAACAGATGGGCGATAAAGAGCAGCAGGAGATAGCCCAGCAACAGGAAACGACAAAGGCTGTAGAGCAGGAAGAATTAATGTCTGTCTATCTGAAGCGTGATTCCATATACAATGCCAATCCAGAGGCATATTTTGATTTGTTAAATGAGTACGATGATAAAACGGGAAGTGGAACCGTTTCTAATGGTAAGTCAGAGAAGAAGTCTCGCGGTGGTATGATAAAAGTCGGTATTGGACCTGAGTGGAATACTTCGAAAGTATATTATGAAGGTAGTAACTATTTATCGTATATTCGAGGTAATGCCGTTTCCCTGTCTGTAACGAGTACGGAAGGAAAAGCGTATGGTTTTGGATTTGATTTGTATGGAAGTATAACTGAAGCAGACATCCCTTCATATAAATATAGTAGCTATGAAAAATATGATCTGACACTTTTATATCTTGGACCAAGTGCCGTGTTTGGTGGTCATATTACGGATAGGTTACGTATGGATATTGTTGTAAGTACGGGTGTTGCCTACTTTCAGGACAATGATTATACACAGATAGGAATTGGCTTTAAATCAGCTTTGGGTCTGGAGTATATGGTGTCAAAGAATGCAGGTATAGGTTTGGATTTATTGGGGATTACCTCTATCTTTGGTAACCCAAGTGGTGCCCGACTACCTAAGGATGAGTCCTATGGCTATCAGCAACTGGGTCTCATGCTAACTGGTCGATTCCACTTCTAAGAAAATAATAATCCGCAGGCTCTGCTGAGCTTGCGGATTTCATTTTTTTATGATTCTACACTTTCTCTTTTTCTTACTTTAAAAACATCTTTGCATTCTTGCAGATGTACATTGCCTCGATGGCTGCTACAGCCTCAACGGCCAGTGAAAAAATTGTCAACGTCATAATCTTTCCCTTTCTCTAACTTTTTAATTCTTAATATGTTATCCTGTCTTTACTGTTACAGCTCCTCTCTTTGGAGCTCTGTTATCCTTTTGACGATGCAAAGGTACGACACTTTCTGATACGTTGTATCTCTTTGGTGCTATTTTCGAAAGAAAAAGTTATTTTATTTGACGCTTGTCAACACTTTGACATAGGTCAAAACAAGAGAAATACCAAATTTATTCGTTCATTTCAGAAAAAGTACGTATATTTGCAGCCTTAACAGGAAACCAATGGACGAACAGACAAGTAAAATCAGGAAGGACTATCTGCGCTACCTGCGCCTGCAGCGCAGCGTGTCGCCGAATACGTTGGAGGCGTATGCCCTCGACCTGGATAAGTTGCTTGTCTTCCTGGGTCATGAGGGGAAACGGGTGACGGATGTGGAACTGTCGGACCTGCAGACTTTTGCTGCCGGACTGCACGATGTGGGCATAGGTCCGCGCTCACAATGCCGCATACTGAGTGGGGTACGCTCGTTCTATCGCTTCCTTGTGATGGATGGCTATATGGATAACGACCCCACCGAACTGCTGGAGTCGCCTGTGCTGGGCGAACATCTGCCTGAGTTCCTGACGCCTCAGGAGGTGGACCAGTTGAAAGACTCTATCGACCTGTCAAAACCTGAGGGCCACAGAAACAGGGCTATTATCGAGGTGCTCTTCTCCTGCGGACTGCGTGTGTCGGAGCTGGTGAATCTGAAATGGTCGCAACTCTATGCCGACGAGCGCTATCTGCGTATCCTTGGCAAGGGTTCCAAGGAGCGCCTGGTGCCGATCTCTAATACAGCTCTGAGGGAGATAGAGAACTATCTGCCCTGGCGCAACTCGCTGAAGATAAAGCCTGGCGAGGAGGATTATGTCTTCCTGAACCGCCGAGGGGCACATCTCACGCGAGTGATGGTACTCATCATGCTGAAGACACAGGCCGAGGAGGCTGGCATCAAGAAAACCATCTCGCCCCACACCCTGCGCCACTCCTTTGCTACGGCGCTATTGGAAGGTGGTGCCGACCTGCGTGTCATTCAGGCTCTGCTGGGCCACGAGAGCATAGGCACCACGGAGATATACACCCACATGTCCATGCAGACCCTGCGTGACGAGGTGCTTAATCATCATCCAAGAAATATTATTCATTAATCATATCTATTAAAAAACCATTAACTATGATGACCAAGAAATTTTTGCTGACTGCCCTGATGGCTGTTTTCGCGCTGGGTATCCATGCGCAGGTTGAGGCTCCTAAAGACACACCCCAGTTGGAGTTTGCCTTGCAACTGAAGGTGACGCTGGGTGAGACCTTTGGTATCAACAATACGCAACATGGGCGTCGCACGGTGATTCCTATCACAGGTGGCACGTTTGAGGGCCCTGGTATCAAGGGTACGATTATCAGTGGCGGTGCCGACTATCAGTTGGCTAATGCCGACGGACGTACGGAGCTGGAGGCTATCTATTGTATCAAGACGGATGACGGCGTGTATATCCATGTGCGTAATCGTGGTATCATTGCCAACACCAAGGATGCCGACGGCAAGCCTTCGTTCTATTTCCGCTGTGCCCCTCAGTTTGAGGCACCTGCCGATAGTAAGTATGGCTGGCTGAACAACTCGCTGTTCCTCTGTGCTCCCTCGTTCTCGCAGGGCTTCAAC
The DNA here is from genome assembly GCF_022024175.1 of Prevotella communis. Classification (GTDB taxonomy): domain Bacteria; phylum Bacteroidota; class Bacteroidia; order Bacteroidales; family Bacteroidaceae; genus Prevotella; species Prevotella communis. Next base: position 112,496 of record NZ_CP091794.1, read on the forward strand.
GGCATAGTGCTGAATGTATGGCGTGTAAAATAAAATATTAATAAGACAATGAAAAAGTTTTTGATGACACTCGCAGCTCTCCTATGCTGCGTCATGACAACGGCAGTGTTTACCGCCTGTGGCGATGAGGATACGCCAACCACTTACAGGTATCAGGTTGCGTTGGACAAGAGAAGTAGTCAATACGTTGACCAGGTCCTCTATAACGCAACGGAAGAGAAGGAAGTGCTGGATGCGCTCAATCAGGCCATCAAGTACGACGGCACGGTGTACACGCACTATTCTGAGAAGCAGGATGACCTGATGAAAGCTGCCTGCGAGGCTGTGAAGAAGGAGTATGCGGACAAGGTGCCCAATAGTATCTATATGAAGTTCGACCTCTATCGTATTGACAGTGAGACTGGACAATCGGAGATGGCTGAGATTATCGGTTCTTACGAACTGGGGCAGGCGCTTACCAAACCTTATGTGACTTATTCTATCGTCACCAACCACGACGAGGCCTACAAGGCGCTGAAGACAAAGCAGGCTTCGCTCGATACAAAGGTTTATGAAGCCACTTTTAACACGCTGAAAACGCTGGTGGGTCTGCACACTGTGGTGACCGACACGCTTTCCTCTGGTGCCATCTCTACCAAGTATTATGACCTGCACTCTGTTTTCGAGGATCATTTCAAGGATATGTTTGGTAATCTGTATCTAGATTCTGAAAATGGCAGCAACACGATTATCAGCTATTGTGACTCTGTGGCTGACAGTCATGCCAACGATACGCTGACTGTTGAGGCTGTCGTAGCTATCCAGAAGACCAATTTCCTTACCAACGAATGTGCCGATGTATGGCGTAAGACTTTCCAGTCTAACTATCATAAATAAGTAATTGGATTTCAAAAAACAAAGTGGCCTGTCTGGGAATTCCCAAACAGGCCACTTGCTGTTTATTGTGTTTCTAGTCCATGAGGTCTTCCTCTTCCTCAGGTCTGTCTTCCTCGATAACCAGGTTGTCGATGATGAAGTTCTGGCGCTCCATGGTATTCTTACCCATGTAGTACTCCAGTAGTTTCTGCACCTGGTCAGTCTTGTGCAGGGTGACCTGTTCCAAGCGAATGTCTGGACCAATGAAGCCTGCAAACTCCTCAGGTGATATCTCGCCAAGACCTTTGAATCGGGTGATCTCTGGATCAGGACCCAACTCGCGGATGGCATTCACGCGCTCTTCCTCACTATAGCAGTAGCGCACGATGAAGTCGCCCTTCTTGCCTTTGGCATCTTCTGCAGCCAGCACCTGCTTGTTGCGAATCTTCGTGCGACGGTTGCGCACGCGGAACAGCGGCGTCTGCAGCACATAGACATGGCCCTCACGAATCAGTTCTGGGAAGAACTGCAGGAAGAAGGTGATAATAAGCAGGCGGATATGCATACCGTCCACATCGGCATCGGTAGCCACAATCACCTTATTATATCTTAGTGTGTCCATGCCTTCCTCAATGTCGAGGGCTGCCTGGAGCAAATTGAACTCCTCGTTCTCATAGACCACCTTCTTCGTCAGACCAAAGGTGTTCAGGGGTTTTCCTCGCAGAGAGAAGACGGCCTGTGTGTTCACATCACGGCTCTTGGTGATAGAACCACTGGCAGAGTCACCCTCAGTGATGAAGATGCACGACTCCTCCTTGCGGTCGTTTTTAGTGTCGCTGTAGTGGATACGACAGTCGCGCAACTTACGGTTGTGCAGGTTGGCCTTCTTTGCACGCTCACGTGCCAGTTTGGTGACACCAGCCATCGCCTTGCGCTCTTTCTCGCTCTCCTGAATCTTCTGCATCATCACCTCTGCCACATCAGCATTTTTATGCAGGTAGTTGTCCACCTCCGTCTTGATGAAGTCGCCCACATACTTGTTGATGCTTGGTGGGGCGGGATGTTCGGCATCGACCTGTGCAGGCATTGGTGCCATGGTGAGAGAACCGAGCTTAATCTTCGTCTGACTCTCGAACATCGGTTCCTCTACGTTCAGGGCGATAGCTGCCACGATACCTGTACGGATGTCGCCATACTCAAAGTTCTTTTGGAAGAATTCCTTGATAGTCTTGGCGATATGTTCCTTGAAGGCACTCTGGTGTGTACCGCCTTGCGTGGTGTGCTGACCATTGACGAAAGAGTAATACTCCTCGCCATACTGGTTGGCATGGGTGAATGCTATCTCGATGTCCTCGCCCTGCAAGTGGATGATAGGGTAGAGGGCATCAGCGCTCATGCGATCTTTCAGCAGGTCTTCCAGTCCATGGCGGCTGAGGATGCGTCGGCCATTGTACATGATGGCCAGTCCTGTGTTCAGGTAGGTATAGTTGCGGAGCATGTTCTCCACAATATCATTGTGGAACTGGTAGTTGATAAACAACGTGTTATCGGGCTCGAAGTAGATATATGTGCCGTTCTCGTCGTCGGTGGGTTCTGTGGTGTCTGTCACCAGCTTACCTTTTTCAAAGGTAGCCTTGCGCACCTGTCCGTCACGATAGGAGTGTACCTCGAAGTGGCTGCTCAGCGCGTTGACGGCTTTCACACCGACACCATTCAGACCGATAGACTTCTTAAAGGCTTTCGAGTCGTACTTACCACCCGTGTTCAGCACGCTGACGGCTTCAATCATCTTACCTTGAGGGATGCCTCGGCCATAGTCGCGCACAGAGACGCGGAGGTTGTCGTCCACATTAATCTCAATGCGGTCGCCAGCCTTCATCTTGAACTCGTCGATAGAGTTGTCGATAACTTCCTTCAGCAACACGTAGATACCGTCTTCTGCCAATGAGCCATCGCCCAGTCTACCGATATACATACCAGGACGCAGGCGGATATGCTCCGTACCGCTCAGAGTTCTGATATTATCATCATTATAATCAACGGTAGAACCGTCGACCACTGTTGTGAGGTTGTTTTCTTCTGCCATTATAGTTGCTTTTTATAACACCTGCGGCGTTTATGCTGTTCGTGATCGAAGTACATCCACTGGCTCTGTACCTTGCCATTGGTTTCCATCTCCACGTGTGTCTCGCCCCATTTGAAGCCGTACTTCTGATAGATGGGGATGAGGTCGTAGAACAGGAGGGCGTTGGCACCCTTGGCACGATATTCTGGAAGTACACCAATAAGCAGACAGTCTACAACGTCGGTCTTCTTGAACTTCAGGGCACGGATGATGTGCCACCAGCCAAAAGGCCAGAGACGGCCGTTGCGGCATTTCTGCAAAGCCTTGGTCAGCGAGGGAATGGTGATACCCACGCCGATACAGTCGTGGTTGGGTGTGTTCCAGTCCTCGATGACGCAGATCAGATCCAGTTCAATGAACTTAAAGTACATATCCACATACTCGTCTATCTGTTTCTCCGACATCTGAGAGTAACCGTAAAGGTGACCGAAGGTCTTGTTGATAACCTCGAAGACACGGTGACCATATTTCTCAGGACCGAAGATGTCCTGTTTGGTCAACTTCCTGACGTGCAGGTTGTAGCGCTCCATGGTCAGCTCTGCCACGCGTTTCATCTTTTCGGGCATGCCGCTCTCAGGTACAAAGACCTTATACTCAACGTAGTCGTTATCTTTCTCGTAGCCCTCCATCTGCTCCATCAGACGGGGATAGTATTCATAATTATACAGGGTAGCCATGGTGCCGAGCTGGTCGAAACCGTAAGTTAGCATACCCTCTGGATCCATATCCGTGAAGCCCAGCGGACCGATGATTTCCTTCATGCCCTTTTGCTTACCGTATTCCTCTACGGCATTCAGCAAGGCACGCATCACCTCTGCATCGTCAATGAGGTCCAGCCAGCCAAAACGGACGCAGGGGCGCTGCCACTGCTCGTTGTATCTGTGATTGATGATGGCAGCCACGCGACCTACTACCTTTCCGTCGCGATAAGCCAGAAAATATTCTGCCTCACAGAAATCAAAGGCCGAGTTCTTGTCACGACTCAGCGTATTCACTTCATCTCTGTACAGGTTGGGTGCATCAAATTGATTTCCACGATACAGATCATAATGCAACTGAATAAAGGTGTCTAGACCGCGCTTGTCGGTCACACGCTTAATCTCTATAGATGACATTTTTACGGTTTTTTGTTAAATAATGCACAAAGGTAGCAATTTTTCGTGATATATCAACATAAAAAAAGGATTTTTAGCAACTTTTCTTGCCATTTCAAGATTATTTATTATCTTTGCACGCAGAAATTCTAATTTTAACAACAAACCTATAGTGTAATGAAAACCAAGAACCTATTGACTGCAGCTGTAGCGCTGCTCATGGCTGGTGCCGCACAGGCTCAGACCAACACGTGGACCTCGTATTCCTTCATTGAAGCACAGGGTGGTGTACAGCTGACTTCCACCAATGCTCCTATGGACAAACTGATCACGCCTACGGCAGCTCTGTCGTTTGGCCATTATTTCACACCCGTTGTCGGTGCTCGTCTGCACGTCAACGCATGGCAGTCGAAGAGTGGTCTGGCATCTACTGGGCAGTACTACAAATGGAAGTATGTGACTCCAGATTTGGACTTGTTGGTAAACCTGACCAACCTTTTTGGCAAGGGTTCTGACCACGCCCTGAATGTGATTCTGTTGGGTGGTGTAGGTTTGAACTACGCATGGGATAATGATGAGTTGAAGGATTTGAACTTGCCTGCTAACACAATGCCTTTGGCATGGGATAAGAATCGCCTGGGTCACAACCTGCGTGCCGGTTTGCGTCTGGAGACCAATCAGGCTAAACCCTTTGGCGTGTCTCTGGAAGTTAATGCCAACTCACTGGACGACCGTTTTAACTCGAAGACCAATGATAAAGACGATTGGATGTTCACTGCTATGCTGGGCCTGAACTTCCGTTTCGGTCATAAGAAGGCAGCTCCACGCTATGTGACCAAGACTATCGAGGTGATTGACACCTTCGAGGTCGATGAGCCTATCACCATCAAGGTGAAGGAGAAGCAGCCCAAGACAAAGACTGAGACTAAGCATATGAAGATGAATGAGGCTATCTTCTTCAAGATTCGTGAGAGCGATGCCAACGCAGCCAGCGGTATTGATGAGGCTATCAAGAAGGTGGCTGAGCTGATGAAGTGCAGCGACGACGCAATGTTTACCGTTACGGGTTATGCTGATAAGGGTACTGGCTCTGCTAAGATGAATAAGAAATACGCTAAGCAGCGTGCTGACGATGTGGCTAAGAAGCTGGTTGAGCAGTACGGACTGGATGCAAAGCGCCTGAAGACCGACTCAAAGGGTGACACCGTTCAGCCTTTCGAGGAGAACGATAAGAACCGTTGTGTTATCGTGACTGGTGAGGGTACCTTCCGCATCACAACCACTGAGATGGTTGAGGTAGAGGTTGAGAAGCAGAGCACCAAGAAAGTGCAGAAGACCAAGACCCGCGAGGTGCAGATTCAGGAAGAAATCAAGTAATATATTTTCTTAGAGGTGCTGACAGATGATCAGCACCTTTTTTCCTTCTGTGAGGGTGGTAGCGAAGATATAGTCGTTGCCACCCTCACTTAGTTTCAGGCGTTTACGGAGGTCGGCAACGGACATGGGGAAATTACGTACGGAGATATTGGCCTGACGGATATCTCTCAGCGCTTGTTTCAACTCTTGTTTGTTCATCGAGGTGACAGCGGTGACGCGGAATTTCCTTCCAGGGAAATCTTCGATGACCTGGTCTGAGGCAAACAGGTGACTGTTGGGCGCCAACTGGCTAACCTCGAATGCCTGTTCTATCTCAGCAAAACAGCCAGCCTTCATGATAGAGGCATTGGGCTCGTAGAGGAAGGATGAGGGATGAGGGATGAAGGATGAAGGATGAGGGATGAGGGATGAGGGATGGTATGAGAATACGGCATCGTCGTTGACGCAATAGACGGTGAAGGGCTTTGCAGGTTGTTGTTGCATGATGATAAGCAGTTCCTTGCACTCGTTTTGTACAGAGACAATGTGTACTTCCTTGATATACTGTTCTCCCAGGTCGCTGATAGCTTTATGCCAGTCGAGCATGGGCGATAGCTTCAGCATCACCACATCAGCCTTCTGAAGCAGTTCGTCTTTGATTTCCAATACATTGGGTGTGCAGTCGCTGATGCCGTAGGTGCGTGCGCCATGATGATCCCTGCGTGCAGGGTCCATGAAAATCATGGAGACATGATCAAGGCGATGGAGCACCTCCAGTCCGTCCTCGTTAAGACACTTAGCTTTAGGTGCCAGGATCTTCATGTTGGCCGACGATATAGCAAATAACTCACTATTCCTCTCCACATAAGTCGCCTCGTCAAATGCCTCACTCATAAAATCGAAATCCACCCCGAACCCCCCAGTTAGATCCACCAGGGTCTTAGGTGATGGGTGACTGCTGCATATTCTTGCTTTATACCTCGCCGTCTGTTCGCTGGAGCATTGCTCCATATTCAGGTGAGGCGGATAAAGAATGCCGTCGAGAGCTGCCCATGAGGGCAACTTCCGACGGGCTGTCTGTCTGCCCGCAATCTGCCGGATCGCTGCGTCAAGATCTACGTCCTTGTCGCGACACCCTTTGAGTGCCAGCTGACGGATATCGGCATTGAGGTTCTGCTCGATAAAATCGCGGGTCTTATCGTTCATTTACTTCAAAATCACTTTACGGCCGTTAATGATGTAAAGACCCGTTGAGGGGTTCTGTACACGACGACCCTGCAGGTCGAAAATCTTCTTTTCCGTTGACAGGTTAATGTCCTGAATGCCTGAGGGATCGTAGATAGCCAGCGTCACCTTCACAGAGAGCATCTTGATATGATTTGCAGCAGCACCAAATGTTACGCTGTTGGCCAGTCCTGTCCATGTGTAGCCATCGATGGCGCCACCACCATTCAGGAGCAATAGTTCCTTACTGCTATCCTTGGTGACAAACTCCAGTTTCACCATCTCGCCACTGCCAGACTCCACTTTCAGTTCATTACCACCATACATACGAATCTGTTCGCTGTTGCAGTACATATTAGCACTAGACCCCAGAGAGTATGTGATAGTGATACCGTTCTCGCTACCTGTCAGCACATCTGCGCCACTGCTGGGTCTTGACCCCGTCCAGTTGACACCAAAGAAAGTGTTGTTCAGCGCAATCTCACCATCTACCGGTTTATCGCCACTACCTGCCTCGATAACATACGTAGCAGTTGTGGTGGTGCTGTACATACCATCCAGATAGGCCACAGCCTTGATGGTGGTGGTCTCTGTCAGGTTAATACCATCGGTGGTGTAGAGCGTGCTGTTGACAGAAGGCTCTGTGCCGTCGAGCGTGTAGTAGATGCTGGCACCTGTTGTGCTGCACGACAGTTTCACGTTGACACTGTTTGTATAAGTGCCGGCCATGGGCGAGAACGCAGGATCCTCTACACGGTCAGGATCGGGCGGTGTGACGGTGCCCGTGCCGTCGTAGTTGTCATAGCTGAACGCCTCTTCCTTCTTACTGCCCCATACGTACTCCTCCAGTCCAGGGTAATCTACGTATGGGTTACGGTTTCCCTGCACTTCCTGTACCGCATTGTTACGGGCTGTTTCAACAGCATCTACAGGGTCGTTTTTGGACCAGCGCATCATCATATCCATGCACCAAGTCTTCAGACCTTCGTATTTGTTGGATGAGAAGACCTGCGTGGCACTGCCTTTTGTCCAGTTGGTGAAACGGTCCTCGTAGCAGGTCACCATATAGAAATAGATACGGGCGATATCACCTTTGATCTCATCGTTGGGCTCAAACACCGTGCCAGAGTAACCAGGTGTCTTACAAGAGCCCAGTTTTGAGTAGCTGTTATTTGAAGCGTAGGTGACGTTGCCCACCTCGCCGAAAGGAAAGCTGCTACGGCGATTGTTGACGTAACAGTCTGTAGGGAGCACATGCACGATGTCCGATTTCATTGGACTTGCTTCGCTGAACCAACTCTGTGGAACGGAGTGTTCGCGGTTCCACCCAGCCCCTTCACTGGCGTTGCCGTTGCGGTCGTTCCATGTATAATTCGTCGCATTCGAATACCAGTCACGTATTTTCCCGTCAGTACGTGTGTCGGTCTTATGGTAGGCATCAATCAGTCCGTTATAGCTCACCACATCGGGGTTCTTGATAATATTAAAAAGTGCTGTTTTCAGGGCTTCGCCTTTTTTGCCATTGGCTGCCTGATAGTAAGTACCTGAGTTGTTGGGCCCTTGTGCCCAGATGCTGACGACGCATAGTATCAGCAGAAGAGTTAGTGAAAATGTTGTTTTTTTCATAATATGGTTACAAAATCAATCTTTTTCCGTTCTTGATATAGACGCCCTTTGTCAGGTTGTTGTCGTTAATGCGTCTGCCTGAAATGGTATAGGTGCCTTTGTGCTGTGTGTCATGGTTGTTGATGGATTGGATACCTGTTGGCGAGGCAACGGTAATCTTCACCTTGGCTATCTGAATGTGCTTGTTGGCATTCGCCTCCGGCCAACTGCTGGTATAGGTCGATGTGAACATCACCTCGCTGGCTTGTCCTCGCCAAGTGTTACCCTCCATCTGTCCTGTCAGTGGAATCAGTTCTTTGTCGTCGGCCTTGGCAGGAATCGTGAACTCAATACTGGTTATCTCGTTTTTGTGGGCCCTAAAGGTCAGCACGTTCTTGTTGTACAGACGGATATGCGTGGAGTCGCTATACAACTTGCTGCCCTCGATGCCATAAGAGAGGATGATATCTATGCCGTTCTGACTGGCAACCAGCGGTGTGCGGGTATAGTAATTGCGCATGTTCTTATTGCCGGTCCAATCCACGCCGAAAGTTTTCTCATTCAGGATAATCTCACAGTTGGTAGCCGGTTCTCCTTCGTTGGGCGTATCGCCACCGTAGTTGAATGCCACTTCTTTCTTGCTGCCCCAGATATAATCCTCTAGTCCGGGATAGTCAACAAAGGGGTTGCGGTTGCCCTGCAACTGATAGATGGCTTCGTTGCGGTCTATCTCTTTCTGGCTCACGGGGTCTTCCTTAGCCCATCGCATCAGCATGTCAAAAGCCCACTGCGCAAAAGGCTGGTAGCCGTCTTCGCTCTCAGCGTCAAACATGTCACTGGTCCAAGTGCCAGCCACTGGCTCATAGCAGGTGACCATATAGAAATAGATACGTGCCAGGTCGCCCTTATACTCATTGTTGGGCTCAAACACTCGTGTCTTCGAGGCGTTTGCACCCATGTATTCTTTCCATCCTGGAGTGCCGCATCCACCTTTCTTGCTTTGCTTACTAAAGCCATTAGCCGACTGCCAGTCCACCTTTGCCGAGTCTGTAATCTCGCCATAGGCATTATTCGAACGCTTATTGTTCACCGTGCCGTCTGTAGGTATTACGTGCACGATATCCGAATACATCGGTTTCACGTCCGCATAGGTCAGTCCGCTACTGTTTCTCTCCGTGGGGTTAAACCAGCTCTTGGGCATGGAGTGCTCGCGCTGGAATCCACTGACGCCCTCGATGGAGTTTTTATGTGTGGGGAAGTCAATCCTATAGCGCGAGATATCAGAATACATATCCCAGATGATGAGGCTGTCGCCCATGGGTCGTGCATCGGAAATCTTATATGCGTTCCACAAGGAGTCGTAGTGTACCACATCCGGATTCTTCAAAATCTGGTGGAGAGCCGTCTTCAGTTCAGCACCTTTCTTTCCGTTGGCTTGATAGTAGTAATAGCCCGTATTGGCAGGTGCCTGTGCATAGGCCACGCCAACAATCGTCATAATGAGTGCTAATGCAAAAAAATTTTTTTTCATACGTATGGATTTTGAAGACGATGCAAATTTAATCAATTTATCTCACATGGAGAAACAAATATGTAAAAAACTAAAATATTACAAGGCTTTTGAAACATAAACAAAAACATTATTTGAAAAAAAGTCCTACCTTTGCACGCAAAATCGATATTAAAACTATAAAAAAACTATTGTAATGCTTAAATTAAACCAAACCATTTCTTGTCTGGCACTGACAGCTCTCAGTCTTTCGCCCCTGGCGCTGAAAGCACAGCTGTCCTCTAATCCTGACAAATTCTTAGGTAATATTACCACCCGCTATCAGATGGATGCCGGAGGCGGGGTTCCTGTTTATTATAAACTCTGGAATCAGGTGACCCCTGAGAATGAATCTAAGTGGGGCTCTGTGGAGGGTACACGCAACTCCTACAACTGGGGGTGCGACAATGCGTTCAATTATGCCAAGAGTCATAACTTCACTTACAAGTTCCATGCGCTGGTATGGGGAGCACAGTATCCCGACCGTTGGTTTAACAGCAACTTGTCTGTCACCGAACGTTTCATTGCTATTGAAAACTGGTTTAATCAGGTTAAGAAGAAGTACAACCATCTGCCCATGATAGATGTGGTCAACGAGGCTATCGATGGCCACCAGGCAGGCAACCCCCTGATGAAGGAGTCGCTGGGTGGCGGCGGTAAGACAGGCTACGATTGGCTGATCAAGGCTTTCGAGATGGCGGGAGAACGTTTCCCTAACTCTATTCTGATTTACAACGACTTCAATACTTTCCAATGGAACACCGACCAGTATATCACACTGGTACAGGCCATTCGTGACGGTGGTGCGCCTATCGATGCCTATGGTTGTCAGAGTCATGATCTGACCGACTGTAAAGTAGAAAATTTCAAGTCTTCTGAGACCAAGATTCAGAATGCCTTGAAGATGCCTATGTATAGCACGGAGTATGATATTGGTACTGCTGACGATAACCTCCAGCTGCAGCGCTATAAGGAGCAGATTCCTTATATGTGGGAGAAGCCTTACTGCGCCGGTATCACCCTGTGGGGCTATGTCTATGGTGCCACCTGGACAACAGATGGTAACTCTGGTCTTTATAAAAATGGTGTGGAGCGTCCTGCCATGACCTGGCTGAAGGAGTATATGGCCAGCGACAAAGCCAAGAGTGCCAAGAGTCCCTTCCCTGGCATGAAGAAACGTGTGGGCGTGTATATCAAAGCCAAGGACTTCAAGATGGCCAAGGGTGACACGCAGTCTATCAAGGTGCGCACCATCATTACTGACGATGCTAAGGCCGAGAAGGCCGATATCGCCATCGACTCTGTGAAGCTCTACGATGGTACTACGCTCATCGCTAAGATGACCGAGGAACCTTATATTGCTGAATATACTGGCAAGACAGCAGGTACGCGCACACTGAAGGCAGTGGTCTATACAAATGATGAAAAGACCTATGAGCGCACCTCACGTATCACCGTACAGTCTTCTACCATCAAGCGTGAGCCTTATCATGGCGAACCAGTTTCCCTGCCTGGTGTCATCAATGCTGCTGAGTTCGACAAGGGGGCTTCTGGCGTCACCTATAGTAATGCGCCGTTCAATTATAGCACACGTGCCTCAAACTCAGCCACAAAGACCGATGGCTGGATGGAATATACCGTTGACGTGAAGGAGACGGGCATCTATCAGTTTGATGCCGAGGTGGCTGCTGTCAAGACGGGTGGCGCCTTTCATATCTCTGAGTATGGACTCGATGACCTCACCTTCTACACCAGTATTATTGAGGTGCCTGCTACGGGTGCTACCGATAACTTCCAGCAGTTGCACGGCGTGTTCAGAAAAGAGCTTACTGCTGGTCGCCACACGCTTTGCCTGAATACCGACAAGGCTGGCTTTTATATCCGTAATATCAGCATCACTCCTTATGCAGAGGACAAGACGATGACCTGCACCGTGACGCGCACACCTACTACTGTGCAGGTGGGTGAGAAAACCACTATCAAGGTCACTGCTTCCTCGAAGACCAGCACCATTGCCCAGGTGAATGTTTATGCCAACGGCCTTCTTATCGGCACGCTGACCGAGGCTCCCTATACGTTGGAGTATGTGCCTACAGTCTATGGTAAACAGCAAATCACGGCTATTGCTATCGATGCTGATGGTAAGTCGAAGACTTCAACGGCTCAGGTGCTCACCGTCAATCCTAAGCGCGAGCCTTATGCCAGCGGTATCTCTATCCCTGGTACATTGCAGGCCGAGAATTTTGATGTTGGTGGCGAGGGCTATTCTTATCACGATACCAGCACGGCCAACGAGGGTGATGCCAACTTCCGTACCAATGATGGTGTGGATGTGGTAAAGGGAAACAACGGTAAGGCTATTGGCTATACAGAGGCTGATGAGTGGATGGAATATACCGTCAATGTGAAAGAGACAGGTAAATATACCTGCGAGGCTGTTGTCTCTTCTGGCGTGACAGGCTCAAAATTCATTATCCAGCGTGTCTTGGGCAGCTCAAAGACGCTACTTGCCACCATCAATGTGCCGCAGACGGCCAACAACGATTGGGGCACGTATAAATCAGTGACACAGGATATTTCTACCACCCTGTCTGCAGGTGAACATGTGTTACGCATCACCATCAAGGGTAAGCAGTGTAATATCGATAAGCTTATCTTCACCCTGAAACAGAGTACGGGCATTCATGATATCGAGGCTGATGGTCAGTCGACACCTATCTATAACCTGAGGGGTCAGAAAGTGTCTGAGGGCTACAAGGGCTTCGTTATCCGCAACGGCCGTAAGGTTCTGAAGCGATAAGACACCTGTACGGATGATATAATCTGATGGACAAGATAAAAAACAAACGGGTATTCGTTTTCAAGAGGTTACCTCTGAAAAAGGACTATTATGCAATCTGCTTGTTTGGCTTTATCTTGTCCATCAGACCTTTAAATGCCGTAGAGACCAACCATGAGTCCATCCATGCCGCCCAACAAAAGGAGTTGCTCTACGTTCCCTTTTTTATCTGGTATGGCATAGAGTGGCTGGTACTTTACCTTAAATATCGCGATGCCAACAAGGCCTACTTCCATATCCGTTTTGAGGAAGAGGCCTATGCCCATCAGTCAGATCTCAGCTATCTGAAAACCAGGAAGCATTACCGATATAAATAACCCTTTTTATCCTAATAGCTTGCGGGTGTCCTCAAGGATGCCCGTTAGTTCGTCCATCTTGGCAGCACGCAGCATGGCGATGCGTGTCTGACGGAAGTTGGGGATGGCCTTGAAGATGGGGGTGGCTGCAAGGTGGCGACGGGTGTGCAGGATGCCACGGGTCTCATCGATACGTTCCACGTTGATGCGCAACTGCTCTTCCAGCACGTCCAGTTTCTCGTTGAAGCCGAAACTCTCGTCCACTATGTTATGATCCAGATAGTCGCGTATCTCCTTGAAAATCCAGGGGCGGCCAAAGGTGGCACGACCCACCATGATAGCATCGACACCATAACGCTCGAAAGCCTGCTTGGCCTCTTCGGGTGAGGTGATGTCGCCATTGCCGATGATGGGGATATGAATGCGGGGATTGCGCTTCACCTCACCAATCAGGGTCCAGTCGGCCTCGCCAGTATACATCTGGGCACGCGTGCGACCATGGATAGTGAGTGCCTGAATACCACAGTCCTGCAGTTGTTCGGCCAGTTCGGTGATGATCAGTTGGTCCTGGTTCCATCCCAGTCGGGTCTTCACGGTAACGGGCAGTTTCACGGCATCCACCACCTTGCGCGTAATTTCCAGCAATTTGGGGATATTCTGCAACATGCCAGCGCCGGCCCCCTTGCCAGCCACCTTCTTCACAGGACAGCCGAAGTTCAGGTCGATGAGGTCAGGACCAGCCTGTTCCACGATTTTTGCAGCCTCTACCATCGCATCCACGTCGCGTCCGTAGATCTGAATGCCCACGGGGCGCTCTTCGTCGCTGATGGTCAGTTTTTGCTGGGTGGATTTTACATCACGTATCAACGCCTCGGCCGATACAAATTCTGTATATACCATTGAGGCTCCGAACCGCTTACAAAGCAGTCGGAACCCAATATCTGTAACGTCCTCCATCGGTGCCAGGAACACCGGTTGGGGGCCAAATTCTAAGTTACCTATCTTCATTCTGTTTGCAAAGGTAATGCATACCGAGTGAAAATGCAAATCTTTTTGTTACTTCTTCACAATTTTCTTGCCTCCTACGATATTCAAACCTCTCATCAAGCGTGTGCTGCGACGACCCAGAAGATCGTAGATTGTAGATTTGAGATTTGTGACTTGAGAATTGTGGTTAGAGATGTTGTCAACGATGGGGTCGTGACCAAGATACTCCAGGGTGAAGTGGTCGAATTTACAGTCGTTGCTCTGGTAGTCTTTTAATTCTACACCAATGGTGAGCATGCCGTCGGTAACCTCGGTTGTGACACTGGCAGTATTGTCGGTGAGCTTGGTCATATCGGCCTTGTCGCTATTGGCGATGAGTGAAGCACCCGGATGAATGGTCGATTCGCTGGTGCGCACGCCAACGCGGTATTTGCCTGCTGGCAGGCCAGAGAGCTGCTGCATGATAGAGCGATCGGTGAGGTTGCCTGAGCCTTGCCATTTGTTGAAATAGCTGCTGCCAACCTTAGCAGGCAGGTAGTTGGCATACTCGCACTCGAAAGCATCGTCTTGTGAGAGCGTCCAGCCCACGGGGTGCTTGGCGTGGAAGTTGTTATAGCGTGTGCCGTCGGCATTGGTGATGAGGTAAGAGACGTCAATGGGATTCTCTTCCGTTGCCTTGTCGATATTCTCAACGGCGGCAATGTATTTTCCACGCTTTATGGCATAGATATCGAAATGACCGGTATTCTCAGAGGTGGCGTCGCCGCTGATTTCCCTGGTGCCGTCGTAGCGACCCAGGATGCCGCCCTTGTTGTTGGTGAGGGTCCATGAGCCCGACGGAGATGCGTCGGAAGTGGTGGTGGCGGTGACGTAGGCACGGTCGGTCCAACCCTCGCCATTGTTTTCTGTGCGATAGTTCCAGTTGTTGGGGGCATCGTTAGACTGCAGACAAACATCGGGATTGCCGGCATTGGTGATGATGAGCCACTTCAGGTTATCGCCCTTAGCACCAGAGTAGTTGTTGGCATCAAAGGCATCAAGGGTCCACAGGGCGTTCTTGTTACCCTCGGGATAGACATCATCCTCGTACCACATGGTCTGATAGGCAGCCCCCTGCTTATTGCCTGTGGCCAAAACCAGTCCATTGTCTGTATTGTGATCGTAGATGGCAAAGAAAAACTGACTCACATCCTCGGGCAGTGTCTCTATCTTCTGCCAGCCCTTAGCCTCTGCATGGCGCTCGCCAACTTCTTTCGGCGTATAGAGTACCACGCGCTCAGCGCGGAACTCCTGTGTGCCGGAACCATTAAGCAGGTTGGCCTGGAATCCGATATATACCTCTGTCTCTTTATCGAGTTGGAAGTAGAGACCCTGGATCTTCATGTCACCTGTGCAACTGCTGATGGGATAATAGGCCAGGGCTTCAGCAGGGATGTCTTCGGTCTCAGAGAGTTGGGTGCTGACAAACATGTAGGCCTGCTGACTCATGTTATAAGTGGTGTTGTAGGCAGCACCGAAATAGTATTTGCCAGCGGGCATCGTCACCTTACGGTAGATGCGGGCATCCTTCAGACTGCCGGTAGTGTTGTTGCCGGCATCATTCCATACACCGAGCATCAGGGCATCCTTACCGGAATACTTATCCAGTCCGTGTTTGGTGCCGTCGCCACCATTCGGAATGTCGAAGTTCTCCACGGTCCAGTTCTTTGGTGCACCAAAACGACTGTTGCCACCAGCGGAACGGGTGAAGTCAGAACCCTCAATGAGATACTGTGTGGTGACATTCTCTTCAATGACGCCATTAAAGGCACCACCCTTGTTCAAACCATCGTTCTCCAGACTGCGATAGGCATCGGCCAGCGTCTGGCGGGCTGACTCGTAGTCAGCCTCAGGAGAACCGGAGGGCACGGCTTTCGCCTTCTCTATGGCTGCACGCAGCAGGTCGAGCTTGGCGCTGTTGATCTTACCTGTATTGTAGGGGTGAGTCTGGTTAGTGAGCAGAGGAAGGTCCTCCTCCAACTCACTAATCATGGACTGCAACAACTCAGAAGCTGTACGTACTTCTTTCTTGAAGATGATACGGAACACAGGAGCAATGGCATTGGGCTTGCTATCGGGTACGATGATGCTCAGTCCCTGGATGCTTTGTTCGAACGTGATGGGCTTGTCGTAGCCTAGGAGTTCCACTTTCTCCACGTCACCGCTATACGATGACTCGATGATAGAGAAGGCCTTGAAATCAAACTGTCTGGCTTCGGGCCATGCCATGATGGTGGCATAAACGGTATCGTTGCGCTGCACATAACGCACGTCCTGGGCAGAATAGGCCTGCCCCTCGTTGAAACCCTGAGCATTCATGGGGTTGGCAGCCTCGGCAAGAGGACCCTCCCCAAAGGTTTTCCACATACGTGTGCCATAGATACTCTCGCTGTTGATGTCCAACCAGGCCTTGATGTCAGCCAGAACCTTCTTTTCCTTGTCATCAATAGAGCCATTGCCCTTCACGGGGATAGAGAGCAGCAGGTTACCATTCTTTGACACTACGTCGATAAGCATACGAATCACGGTAGCACCACTCTTGTAGCCATTACCATTGTACACATTCTGGTCATAGTGCCACTGACCGATGCAGGTGCAGGTCTGCCAGTAGTCTTCCTGTGGACGATCGGGGATACCGCGCTCCACGTCCCACATCATATAGTCTTTCTGTTGGGTAGTGAGCTGTTTACCTGTGACCACCACCTGTTGTTTTCCATCATGATTGGCAGCGCTGTGGTTGTAGTAGTGCTGCAGGATATTCTTTCCAATCTGGTCGTCACAGCCATAGAAAGGCATAGCAGTGTCATCGAAATAAATCATGTCGGGGTTGTAGTCGTCAATGAGCTCCAGCACACGATTCTGGAACTTCTGCTTGTATGCAGTAGAGGGCTGACTGGCACCGTTGCCCCAGTCCCATTGTGAGTGGATAGTACCAGAACTCTCCCAACCAGTAGAGTGCTCATGATTCTGGGCGTAGAGCTCCTGTGGGTCGAGTCCTTCCCACCATGTTCCTACACCATCGGCCTTGGTCAGGTTGCCATCAAATTTCTGTGAGGGTTCCAACCAGGTCCAGGCATGAGAGGCATGGATAGACACACCGAGAGGCAGGCCTGCCTTCTTACAGGCTTCGCTCCAACCTTTCACGAGGTCTTTCTTCGGACCTACATTTACGGAGTTCCACTCCTGATAGGGTGAGTTCCATAGGTCGAAATTGTCGTGATGATTACCCAAAGCCATGAAATAGCGGGCTCCAACGCTCTTGTAGAGGCTTACCAGTTCCTCAGGATTCCACTGGTCGGCCTTCCACGCGTTACAAAGATCTTTCAGACCAAAAGTAGAGGGGTTGCCGAAATGGCTCACGTGATAGTTGTACTGTCCGCTACCCTCGTAATACATAAAACGGGCATACCAGTCGCCGTCCTCGGCCTGACATTGCGGACCCCAGTGAGCCCAGATACCAAACTTAGCGTCCTTGAACCATTCAGGGCACTCCCATGCGCTGAGCGATTCCCAGTCATTACCAAACGTGCCAGTCTTCACGGTCACGTCTGTCTGTTGTGCACTTGCTGACAAAGCAAATGCCGTCATCAACATAGTAAATAGTTTCTTCATTGTAGTATTTTAGTTAGTTAATATTCTGGCTGCAAAGGTAGAAAATATGTCGATGATAAGGCGTCATTATATTGCATCAAGATAGGACAAAATGTTAAAAAGATAATATAGTCCTACAAAAAGTTCGCTTTATGGTATACAACCAACGGGAAAATATGTTACCTTTGCATCGTCAGAAACTATAATGAATCATAATAAGTGGAAGGCTATATTCAAAAATTATCTAACGGCAAGTTGAAACGCTATGTGCAGTTTCTGGAGATCTCGGATGATCCGGAACTGATGGCGCAGTATCGTTATTGGCACTCAGAGGGACGTCACTGGCAGGAGATACGTGAGGGTATCCGTGCCGTTGGTATCCTTGAGATGGAGATTTATATGCGTCATAATCAGTTGGTTATGATAGTGGATGCTCCTGCCGACTTCAATTGGCAGGAGGCGATGAGTCGTCTGGCTACTTTGCCCAGGCAGGCAGAGTGGGAGGCCTTTGTGGCCCGTTTCCAAGGATGTAGCGCGGATGCTTGTAGCGATGAGAAATGGCAACCGGCAGAGCGTATTTTTCAACTTTATGAAGACTAAGAAATGATGCATTTACCCATAGAGTCATTTAATTTCCAGATGCTGAATGTGGGACTGGCTCACCACGATGGCGACTGGAACTGGAAAAATGTCAGTTCACCCTTCACGCGCATCTTCTATGTGAAGGAGGGTGAGGCACAGTTGCATCTTCCTCAGCAGGTTGTAAGATTGCGCCCCGGTTATCTTTATATCGTACCTGCCTATACGTTGCATTCCTATGAGTGTGAGGGATTGTTCGTACATTATTATCTACACGTGTACGAAGGGTTCAAAAGTGAGATGAACCTGATGGAGCAGTATGATTTTCCAATCGAGGTGGCTGGTTGTCATGATGACGAATTATTGTTGCAACGTATGTGTGAACAGCATCCACAGGCACAGTTGCCATCAAGTAATCCGCAGACGTATGATAATGCAGCGCAGTTTACGGACTATGTAAGGCGTTATCGGGATATACCGTTATGGCAGAAAATGGAATTGCGCGGCAGTATCCTGATGCTCTTTTCCCGTTTCTTGCGCGAGGCAGTACCACATGAATGGACCACGGATGAGCGTATGAAACGGGTTCAGGAGCATATCCATTCTCATATCTGCGAGAATGTGGATATCGAGGAACTGGCTGATGTAGCTTGCATCACCAAACCGTATCTTATCCGACTATTTAAGAAAGAATTTGGTACTTCGCCAGTACAGTATATCAATAGTAAGAAGGTGGAGCGTGCCCAACTGTTGCTTTATACCACCGATATTCCTGTGAAGGAAGTGGCTTATGAACTGGGATTCAATGACCATAGTTATTTCATCCGCATGTTCCGTAAGGTGACGGGCATCACGCCGCAGGAGTATCGCAGACAGTTGCGGGCATAGCAGTATCAGGGAAATGACAAGAGAGGGAGAGATCTATAAAGTGACGCTGGTGGGCAGCATTGGTAATCTGCTGCTCGTGGTGTTTAAGTTTATTGCCGGCATACTGGGAAACAGTGCGGCGATGATAGCTGATGCCGTGCACTCGCTGTCCGACTTCATCACAGATGTTATCGTGATTATCTTTGTGGGCATTAGTGCCAAACCGCAGGATGAGTCGCACGACTACGGTCATGGGAAGTTTGAGACGCTGGCTTCTTTCTTCGTGGCCTTGGCATTATTAGGTGCTGCTGGTGGCATCATTGTGTCAGGAGGAGGAAAACTGATGGATTGGCTCAGCGGCGCAGATTTGGAAGCGCCTGGTATGTTGGCTTTATGGGCAGCACTGCTTTCTATTGCTGTGAAGGAGGTACTGTATCAATATACGGCTGTGAAAGGCAGACAACTGGATTCGCAGGTGATGATAGCCAATGCGTGGCACCACAGGAGTGATTCGCTCTCGTCGATAGGTGCTGCCATCGGTATTGGTGGTGCCATCTGGCTTGGTAACCGTTGGACGGTGCTCGACCCTTTGGCTTCTGTTGTGGTGGGTCTGATGTTGGTGAAGGTGGCGTATGACTTGCTGAAGATCAACATCGGCGAGCTAACAGAATGCTCGTTACCAGCGGATACTGAGGAGGAGATAGTGAGAATCATCGAGTCAGAGCCAGGTGTGAGCGAGCCGCATCATCTGCGTACCCGTCGCATTGGTAACCGTATTGCCATTGATACGCATATCCGCCTGGATGGTAATATGTTGCTGAGTGAGGCGCATCAGAAGACAACAGCCATTGAACACAGGCTGAAGGAACGGTTTGGTGCACAGACGCACGTCACCATTCACATGGAGCCTGTGAAGAGGGCATAGCTAGATACGGATACTCCAGATGGCACGGCTATCACTTCAGCAGATGATAGGTGCCACCAGCCAACGGACGTATCACGCCTTTCATCTCCATTTGGAAGAGGAGGGCAGTAAGTTGACCGATAGGTATATTCGTCTTGACAGATAACTGGTTGAGTTGGAAATCGCCGAATTCATCGAGAATTCTGGCGATTTTCTGTTCTTCTTCGCTTAGTTCTGGGAAGATGCTGCGCTCAATGCCCTTGGCTTGCGCCTGTTTCAGTTGGGCGTCATTCTGCCACCCCATGGCTTTGACAAAATCCTCTGCACAGGTAATCAACGAGGCCCCATTATCACGGATAAGGTTGTTGCACCCCTCGCTATAGGGTGCACCTACTGGTCCAGGGAAAGCAAATACTGATCGGTCATAATCCATCGCGATGCCTGTGGTGATGAGACCACCGCCTTTAGAGGCACTCTCCACCAGGATGGTGGCGTCGCTCATGCCTGCCACGATGCGGTTACGCTTTACGAAGTTGAGCTTATCGGAACGGGTCTCTGTCATATACTCTGTGAGCAATCCGCCTTGTCTCAACATCTGTTTCGCCGTTTCCCGATGAGCACTTGGGTATATCTCGTCAAGTCCGTGGGCCAGTACACCTACGGTCTCGTAACCATTTTCCAGGGCCTGGCGATGGGCACAGATATCTACGCCGTAGGCCAATCCGCTGACGATAAGCATCTCAGGACAGAGACTCTTCAAATCTCTGACGAAGCGGCGTATCAAGTCTTGACCATAGGTGGTGCAGTGGCGGGTACCAATGATATTGATGACACGTCGCTGGTTCAGTGGCGCCGAACCCATATAGTATAAAAGGATAGGGGCATCGGGACACTCGCTGAGGCGCTGAGGATAATCTTCAGCCCCCAATAGTAGCGGTCTGATATCATGCTTCGTGATAAACTCCATCTCCTGCGCGGCACGTGCCAACGGGAGGGTCCAGTCTTTCAGACTCTCTGACAGTCGGTCGCTGCACTCGGGCATCACGTCCTTGATATCAAGGCGATGCTCATAAACGGCCTGTCCGCCTCCCACCTCTCTGTAGAGGTGCAGGGCAGTCTGGAAGTTGAAACCCGTCATACGGGTTAAGGCAATGGTATAGTAGACTTCCTGTTCGTTCATGCCTGGATATACTTCTCAAAAGCTGCGTCATACTCGGCACTATTGCCCAGACGACCATTGATGAGACATACCAATTCGATCTTTCCGCGGAAACAGAGCTGTTCGTCGCTGGCACGATAGATATCCTGATGGAACACGTATTTGATGCCTTCCTTCGTGAGGTTCAGGCGTGAGATAAACTCGTCATCAGGACGCAGGGGCACCTTGTATTGCAGTTGCATGCGTGCCACCACGGCATCCACACCCTTTTCGTGCATCTCAGCAAACGAGAGACCGCACTCCTTTAGGAACAGGTGACGTGTATGCTCACAATAATGTACATACTGCGCATTATTTACAATGCCTTCAATGTCGCATTCATAGTCGCGCACTTCCATGCGTGTTTCAAAGATATATTTCATTTTCTTATAAGATATTCATAACCTATTCTGCAGCGCAGACAGTCCCTGCGGTCGCAGTATTCCTTCTTCAGTTGGATAAGTGCCTGACTGTCACCTGCTGTCTGTACCTCCAGTCCGCATTCCTTCCACATACGTATGATATGATTCTCTTCTGCCTTGAGCTGTTCCAGCAAGTCGAAGGCGCGATCGCACAAATCCTCTCTCTGACGATGCCTGCCCACGGCAAAGAGCATGGGGATGGCGGTGTTGATAATCATCAGGTTTGACGACGTGATGGATGTTTTCTTCGTACTTCGTGGTCCCTCGGCACCAAACATATAGTGCGTCTCCCAATAGGGCGTCACATGCGTTTGCAGCAACTGGCGCAACTGTTCTATGGTCTCACATTCCAACAATGCACTCAGTCCGGCCTTGCGCTCATAGTAGAGGTTGGCCAGTTGGGCGATGCGGATATAGGGGAAGTTCTGCGGACGCAGACGAAGGAAGTGCCAGGGCGCAAAGTCCATTGGCGTCAGCGAGAATTTATGAGCCAGGTAGAGGTATTCGTTGCGCAGTTTAGTGAAGTAACCCTCGTTAAGTGCTGCTATCTGATAGCGCTCAGGGATGCTTTCCAGTTGCAGCAGTCCGGCCTGTCCCATGAAGATTGCCTCTATCTGAAACAAGTCATCACGATGTTTGTCAACAGCATGCAGGGGTATGTTTTTTGCCCACATCTCAAAGGCGTCGCCATTGATGCCGAAGCCATAGTTGCGTGCCAGGGTGACGAAATAGCCGTCTTCCCATGAACCATTACATTGCTCCACACGTTTGAATATGGCCTCTGTCTTCTGTTCCAGTCGTTCCGTTTGCAGGGCTGCCAGCCACGAGTGCACCTGCAGTCGTGTGAGGTCCGGGATGACTTTGTAGCAGGGTGGATACTGGTCGTTATGGAGCAGTTCGTCGTAGTTCTCTTTCAATGTGTCTGGAATCTGCAACACCATCTGTGGCAGATAGTTGCCGTCTTGTGTCTTCACATCCATATCGGCATTGGCCACCACATGGAGTATCACATTATTATAACGCACATCGCGATCGTGTCCATGACGATACCAGTCGCTTGAACTGAGATGTATTTCTATGTTACCTACCCATAGCGTGCCACTGATTTTTACCTTGGCATTAAAGAAGTCTGGCCCTGAATTGCGATTCAGCAATCCAGGATCCAGTATCTCGACGACGCGTCCGTCGGTGGTCTCTAAATCACCGAGAGGCAGCATCTTATGTTTCCAGACGTAATGAAGCAGTCGTTCCATAGTGATAAACGGATAACCCTTATAGCTCTATGACGCGCAAGGAGTACGGGGGCAACGTCGTAGGCTCGTTGGTCTCAATCTCTGTCGTTTTAGCTTTCTGGTCGTCAATAGCACCAGTGAACTGCTGACACTTCACCGTGGCAGGCAGGTTGATGCCCTCAACATGAATCTTCAGGGTAGAGGGGAGGGCGTTGACCAGTTTGAGATAACGCTTGCCGGTCTTGGAGTCGCGCACCACGCTTGCACCAATGCGATGGGCTAATTGAGAATCGAGATTTGAGAACTGCGATTTTATATACCTGTCGCCACCATAAACGCTGAAGAGGCGCTGTATCTCGTAGGCTGGTGTGGTGCGGATATGCGTGTTAGAGAAATAAATCATGTCGGGGTTCCAGTTGGAATGACCGTCCTTGCTGAGCATGGGAGCATACGACGTCATCTCCACCACGTCGCCATTACGCTCAATATCCGTGAGGTAGAGGGCTTCAGCCAGTGCCGTCTCCACGTTGGGACGCTTCACATTGGTAGAGGCTGCCCACTCACCCAGATAGACTTTCGCAGCAGTGCGGTCGTAACTATCATAGTAATCGCGGTTGTGCATAAACCATCCAGTGCTCTCGTAGTAGTGCTCGTCAACCATATATTGCAGGTCGGGGTGCTTCTTGGTGAAGTCCCAACCCTCGGTATAGTCGGCCGAGGGACTATGGAATGGACCTACTGTGCCACATATCTTGATATCGGGATAACGCTCACGCACAGCCTTACAAATCATCTCATAGCGCTCCTCGAAGACCGTAGAGATGATGTCCTCGTTGCCCAGACCCAGGTATTTCAGGTTGAATGGCTTCGGATGACCGGCATCGGCACGCATCTTAGCCCATTCGTTGGTGGCTGGGTCGCCGTTGGCCCACTCAATCAGGTTGCAGATTTCCTCCACATAGGCAGGCATATCTGCCATCGGAATACCTCCCTGCTGTCCACCGATACCCTCTGCGTTATTAGCTGAGTTCTGACAGGGTACGCCTGCTGCCAATACAGGAAGTGGTTCGGCACCGATATCCTCGCAGAACTGGAAATACTCGAAGAATCCCAACCCGCGTGTCTGATGGTAGTTCCAGATGTTGAAGTCGGGCTTACGACTCTGGAGTGGTCCCACCGTATGATTCCAATGGTAGATGTTCTCCAGACCCTGACCATGACTCATACAGCCACCAGGGAAACGCACGAACTTAGGATGCAGGTCGGCAATAACCTGGGCGAGGTCCTTTCGCAAGCCGTTCTTACGGCCCATAAAGGTCTCCTGTGGGAAAAGCGACACCATATCGATACCTACACGGGCCACCTTTTGGGGGATGATGACCAGACGACCCTTCTCGTCGCTGGCTTTAGCCTTGAGTACCGTAGAGAACTGTTGCCAGTCGGAGGCACGGGTCTTTAACTTGCTCTGAGCCAGCACCTGACCTTTCTGGCCAACCAGCTGAATGAGGAAGTCCTGCTTCTGACCTCCAGCAAAGACAAACATGGAAAAATTGTATTTCTTGCCCTTTTCAACGACGATACCATCCCATCCCTCGTTCCATAGTGTGTCAGGCCAGATAAGGGCATAGTGGGGATTGTTGGGATGCAGGGGATGCTCGCTGCTAATCTCGATAGGTTTGTTAGAGTGCCATGCGGTAGAGGCATTCCATCCCCGATGGTCCTTTGAGGTATATTCGAAGTCACGGTTCTGTATGAGTTCGGCATAGAGGCCGCCATCAGCCGCATAACTGATATCCTCGAAGAAGATGCCAATGAGTTTGTCGCTGATGTTTTTTTCCTGATTGGGAGAAACGGTCAGGGTGGTATTTATCACCGATGGAATCGATAATTTTTGCGCATCGTCGTGCATTCTCTCATTGGTAGGTGCCCATTTCTCTCCTTGCAGACGGAAGTCGTCACGTACACGTTGCACTTCAGCATCAGTCATCGTGAAAATCTGACCTGTCTGCTGTTCTCCCTTAATACTAACGGTATCGCGATGCCATAGTCTGACATCTGCCTTAACGGCTTCATCGCCGATGAAATGGCGGAAATCTGCATCTGCGCTGATGCGACGCGTGTCACCATTGGCTGTCTGGTAATACACCTTGAAAGCATCACCTTCAGCTACAACAACAGGGTTCTTGCACTTCTGACTGTTCACGCGGGGGTAGTCCTGTGGGCGCCATGTTACGAGGTCACGACTATATGAGGCGCCGAAGAGTGGAGCGATATCGTTGAGCTGGAACACCAGACGCCAAGAGCCGTCGTTAGCACGACAAAGCGAGGGATGGTACATCTTCTTCTCAGCACCCCATGTGCCATAATCCGAAGAACACAGTCGGCCAAGGTCGTCCCAAGTGTCATTCTCGAGCACGGCCATGCGCAGACCACCATTGGGATTGGGTGAGTAGAAGAATACTTTTTTCTGGGCGTTGAGGCTTGTGGCAGCCAGCGAAACTGCTACAAACAGTAGCATACTCCTGAATTTCATACGTTTTGTCGTTTTAGTCGTTATGGAATGCAAAGGTAATCAATCCTAATCAGACTAAAGGGGGTATTTAAGCAAGTTTAACATATACGTGATCCTACGTATAGAAAAAAATGCATACCTTTGCACCGATTTCTTTAATCTAATGTACACGTGTGATTGTTAAATTAAGAGATATGGAAAGAATTCTGAGATATAGCATGGCTGCATTGGCAATGGCCCTTTTCGTGGGTTGTTCACATGATATGGAGTATTCGCAGCCCTCCAAAGAACAAGTTCAGAAAAACGTTGCTGAGAAACTTGGCATAGAGATTGATCCCAATCAGAACTGGAACGCATCAACGGCTATCACAGCCAATGTGTCGGTAAACCTGGGACTTGATCAGGAGTACACCTTGGTGATTTACGATAAGAACCCGTTGTTTGAGGATGATGTGTTCTATTATGCCAAGACCGTGGTCAAGGAGGGTGATACAGCCACGCTGAAACTTGATGTTCCCTCAGCAGACAGTGTCTTCTATGCTGCCGTGTTCGACAGTAAGTTCCGTCGTCTTGTGCAGAGCGCCTATCGTGAGGATAGCGTGCTGACAATGAATTTCGGTACTGCTGCCAGCGAGTCACGATCTAACCGTGCTGCTGAGAATGATGCCGATGCTGCTCCTTATGCCAAGACATTGAACGACTATCTGAATCCTACAGGTGTAGAGTCATGGAAGACTGTACAGCAGATAAGCATTGCACAGATGAAGAACTACACCGTTATTGACGATGATATCGTTGGTAGCAAATTTGAAGGACGCGGTCTGCAGAATCCCACTTATCCTGGAGGTGTAAGAACCGTGTATGGTGATTTGCAGCACTATCGTGTGCCTGCAAATGTGGAATTGAGACAGTCGTTCAGTACGAACGGCTATTCCAATACTTATAATGGCTTGGTGCTCTATATCGAGGGTAAGGTACATTTGGTGGGTTCAAATAGCCTGAATGACATCACGCTGGTGGTGGCCGATGGCGGTGAGATTATCCTTGACGCTGCGGAAAACCATTTCAGTGGAACAGGTCGATTCGTCGTTTGCCCTGGTGGTAAGATTACAGGTATCAATAATGCCGTTTTCAACGTGAACAATGGTGGATGGTGCTATAATGCCGGAACGATAGACTATCAGGGTACGCTCAATCTCAATGGATCACATTTCTATAACAATAATACTATCAATGTGGATGTGCTGAAGGGTACCTCTCAGGGCACCTACTTTACCAACTTTGGACATATCACAGCCCGTACGAATGCGATGGAGGCTGATGCCTACAACCAGAATATTGTGAATGGCTGTTATATGAAGTTTACTGGAAACGCTGGCGTGGGTGGACTCACTATGCTGAAGAACAGCAGACTGGATGTGGGTGGTCAGCTCTACATCACTGGCAATGGTTTGTGGGGCGGTTTCCGTAACGAACTGCATCATCTTAGTCTGATTACAGCTGGTTCTATCAAGGCCAATGGTGCCACTCTCTATGGACCTACAGCCTATAATGAGTTTGCTGTGGTGAAGGTTGGTAGCGTTTATGCTAACAACGACACAGACCTGCAGACAGCCGATAATCTGTACATGGACTGGAACTCTGCCAATTTCTATATGCATGATGGCACTAAGATTGACCAGAACTTCTACAACTATTACTACATGCGTGGTATGGTGAATAAGATATCGAAGTGGACAAACGAAGACAATTCTACCTTCACCATTCCTCGTGGTGACTGTACAGGAAATGGTTATCATGATACAAGTGAGGTGCCTGCACAGGTTATTCCTGGCGAACCTGCCGTATGGACATACGCCTTCGAGGATACGCCCCTTGGCGACTACGATATGAATGATGTGGTGATTAAGGTCAGTGAGAATGCTGAGGATGCCACACGTCTGGATATCACGCTCTGTTGTACAGGTGCTGCCAATAACCTTACCGTCTATCTGGATGATATGGTCCTGTTTGCCGGTAGTGGCAAGGAGGTTCATCAGGTGTTTGGTCAGGCAGCAGGTAAGTTCATCAATACGGTGAATGATGGTATCAAGGTTGATCCTATTACGGAGACGATTCGCAAACCCGCTAATTTCTCGTTTGAGACAGCCGACTTCTGGATTAAGTCGCCTTCAGGTGATGTCCATGTGGCTAAGCAGGGTGAGGATCCTCATGGCATCGTGGTTCCTGGCAACTGGCGCTGGCCGCGTGAGTTCCAGTGTATCAAGGATGCTTATCCTAACTTCATCGAGTTTGCCAAGGATGCTGCTACCACAGACGATAATATTAAGAAGTGGTACGAGACCAGCAATGGCAATCCTGTAGAAGAGTATATCTACACACCCGCGAACTAACTGATAAGAAATAAATAAAAGTGGTCTTTCCTGTCTGGGGAAGACCACTTTTTTCTTGTTTAATATACCTGTGCCTTAGTGGCATTCTCGTAGAGCCACCAGTCTTTGGAGACGGTATGATTGCGCCCCCACTGTCCAAAGGAGTGGTTATATCGGCTGTAGGCTCCTGATATCTGTCCATCGCGATACATACCCATCGTGATACCCTCTACAGGATAATGGAACGTGGCATCGGGTATCAGCAGAGCCCAGGGCACACGGTCGTCCATGCCGGCAGAACCATTGGTATAGTGCCAGATGGCCTCGTCGTATTTATACCTATAGGTATGCACCTCCACACAAAGACCATTGTTGGATACGATGATAAAGGGATCGATAAGGGCCAACGACTGGTAGTAGGCATTGACATTTGACTTCATATTAATGGTATAGGTGCGCGACACTGCAGGCACGATGGCACTCTCGTTTTCCGCCTCGTATTTGCGGGTGTTGTAGTACATACGTACCACCTGTCCCATTTCCTCCTTGGCATTCATACACCAATGGGCATCGTCAAACAGGTTGATGACAGCCGAGCCGTCACGTCCGCGACTGTAGATCTCATCATTGGATATAAAATAGCGGTTGATGCCATAGTTCTCATCAAAGCGTGTCCCCTCGTCAATGGTCACACTCTTCACATAGTCGAAATTGATGTTGGGCAGGCGGATAGCAGCACCAACCTGTTTGGTGGCACCTACAGCGGCCAGTGTCACCGTGAGTTTCAGGGTGCTGTCGTTGGCAGCATGTTGCGAGATGCGCATCACCACATCATTGAAGTCAAAGTCGCCAGGGAAGGGGTAGTCTTCCTCAAAGAGGTATGTAAACGTCTGATAAGTAGGCTGATAGAGCGTACCATCGTTGATAACCCTGCTACCACCGATGGTCACATCGTTAGCCCCGTCAACAGGCACCACATAATATCTGCCATCGCTGTTGATAGCTGCTGCGTAAAGGGTGGGGGCTACGTTGGGCACTTTAAATGTGGGACTCACATAATGACCTGTTGTGCAAGGACGCTCAGCCAGTATCTCCACACTTTCTGTGATATAGGGATTGCCGTTCAATACCTGGACGGTGGTGATATTAGGGTCAGCAATCTTCACACGAACGGTTAATGCCTTGTCTTGCAGCAGATTCCACGTATGCTGACTGTCGATAGAGTCAACAGGATAGATATTCTGGATAATCTCCCGCCATTGGTCGTTGCTCATCTCCATGTGTCGACAGGATGATAGTGAGAATAATCCGCCTGTCAACAAAAGTCCCAATAAATACTTTCTACTCTTTCTCATGACTTTATTTAATTTGTGGGCGAAATTACAAAAAAACAATCGTTTTCGAGGTATGAGAGGTGATTTTTATCGATAATCTATGCGTATTTTGTACTTTTTAACGCATTTATAATCAAATGCATAGCTTTTTTGACTATCTTTGCACCAACTATTTCTATGGAAATGATATTTACGTAAATTATTTGTATGATAAAGAAATTTATTTTATTTGGAACAGCCGTTACTGCGATAGTAACAGGTCTTGTCAGTTGTTCGCATGACTTTGAAGGTAATAACCTGAGTCAGGCGGAGATAGCTTATCGCACAAGTTTTGTGAAGACATTCGGCGTGCCTGCTGCCGATCAGGACTGGGGCTTTGGCTCAGACGAGACAGCTGGTGCACGTATGACACGCACAATACAGCCCTCTTATAATTTCCCCTCTGATGCTGCTGCCACTAAGTTCCTGGCAGCCGTGCCTGACGGTGTCCAGAAACTGACCCAGAATGTAGGTCGTGCCAATAATTATATTGACGAGACCTGGCAGGGCGATCTGAATATCTGGGGCGGTGCTACTGCCGAGGGTAATTGGCAGGACCGCTCTGGTGGCGTGCTTTATATTAAGGGCAACTGCGACTTCTCAGACAGGTCATTCTATTTCGATGGTAACTCTGAGCTCTATCTGCTGGAAGGTGCTACCCTGACATTGAATGCCAACAATGCTGCTAACTTGCAGCAAAATACCATGATTTATATGGCTGCCGGCTCCAAGATTGTGACACCTGGTGAGCTGAAGCTGAATAATGGCTTGCATATCTATAACCACGGTTCTATCGAGGCTAATAAGTTGTCAACCAACAGTAATAGTCTGCTCTATAATGTGGGTAAGGTGACTGTGGCTACGAAGATTTCTGTGGAAAACAATCTCTCTGTTGTGGTGAACGACGGTATCATCATGGCTGCCGACCTGAACACAGCTGGTAGTGGTAAGATAGAGAACAACGACTCTGTACGTATCACAGGTACTACTTTCGTGAATAGTAACGACAACACATGGGTGAACAATGGTCACTACCACACGGGCAACTTTATCTATAACGCTGCCAGCGATGAGGTGATTAATAACTGTCGCCTTACTGTAGACGAGGACTTCAACATCAACCTGGGTGATAACCCTGGCAATGGTAACTTCAAGATGGACGCTGGTTCAGGTGTTGTCACTAAGAATTTCAATGGTGGTGGCAACTGGGCTAAGAACTACTCAACAGGCAGGAGTGCTTTCAACGGCGGTCCCTTCTATGTCTATATGGGCGCCAACTCTGTGTTCAAGGTTACTGGCACCTGTACACTGAACGCCACCAAGGCCGACTATGGCTTCTATGGTCCTGAGACAGGCGGCTATGCTGTGCTGGATGCCAAGGAAATCAAGAAGGGTGCCGATAACCAGGGCTATGAGGTGACCTATGGTAATAACCTCTATGTCTATACCGAGAACCACTTTGGTAATGGCTATTCCGGTCAGTATCCTTATATCGACTTCAAGGGTAATGCCAAGATTTTCGCACCTGGTTTCGAGGATGGCAAGCCTGCTATCACGATTCAGCCCTCACGTTGCTGTGCTGGTTTCGCCGGCAGTGGCAGCGAAGGTGAAGGCGAAGGCGGTGAATCTGGCGACACACCAGAACTGACGCCTGATGTACGTATTATCGCTGAGGACTTGAGTGCTTCTGAGTCGTCTGACTTCGACTTTAACGACGTGGTCTTTGATGTGACCTTCACCTCAAATACCTCTGCTCTTGTGACGCTGCAGGCTGCTGGTGGTACGCTGCCCCTGACAGTTGCTGGCGTAGAGGTTCACGATATGTTTGGTGTTAGTACCTCTACGATGGTCAATACCCTTGCAGGTCATAAGACTGATTATCCTTCTGTATCTTTTGAGATTACTGGTATCGACAAGTCTAAGCGTGGCCGTGATATTGAGATTCTGGTGCTGAAGGGGGATGAGTGGTGCCCGCTGGAGGCTCATCAGGGTATTCCTGCTGCCAAGATTGCCGTGAAGCCCACCTTCGTATGGTGCGACGAGTACGAGGCAATCGAAAGCAGATATCCTTTGTTCAGGGACTGGGTCCAGAACAGAGAAGTGATTTGGTACTAATAAATTTTACCATAGAATACACAAGGAGGGCGACCGTGAATGCGGTTGCTCTTCTTTTTTGTTAAAGAATTGGTTGAAATTCAATATTTATTCGTAACTTTGCAAGCTGTATGGTACTGAATTATATTTGGATAGCGTTTTTCGTCATCGCATTCATCGTGGCATTGGTGCGACTGATTTTCTGGGGCGACTTCGAGGTCTTCCCCGCTATGATGGATTCTACGTTTTCCTCATCGAAGACGGCGTTTGAGATCTCCTTAGGCCTGACGGGCGTGTTGTCGCTCTGGCTGGGCGTGATGAAGATTGGCGAGAAGGGTGGTGTGGTCAATGTGCTGGCTCGACTGCTGTCGCCTCTGTTCGTGCGTCTGTTTCCTGACGTGCCCAAGGGTCATCCCGTGACAGGCAGTATCTTCATGAATATCGCCGCCAATATGCTGGGACTTGACAATGCGGCCACACCATTGGGCCTCAAGGCGATGGAACAGTTGCAGGAGATCAATCCTAAGAAGGACACCGCCTCGAATCCCATGATTATGTTCCTGGTGCTCAATACCAGCGGACTGACGCTGATACCAGTCTCTATCCTTGTGTATCGTGCCCAGATGGGTGCTGCCCAGCCCACGGATGTGTTTATCCCCATCCTGCTGGCCACCTTCTTCTCTACCATCATGGGTGTGCTGATCACCTCTATCTACCAGCATATCAACCTGTTCAACCGTACCATCATCCTGACGCTGGGTGGTGCCTGTGTGCTGGTGTCTGCTGTTATCTGGGGCTTCAGCCGGTTGGATGGCGAGACGATGAATATCGTCAGCACCACCGTGGCCAATATCCTCCTGATGATGATCATCATGGCCTTTATCCTGGCTGGCGTCTTCAAGAAGGTGAATGTCTATGATGCCTTTATCGAGGGAGCGAAAGATGGTTTCACTACTGCCATCCGTATCATCCCCTACCTGGTGGCTATCCTCGTGGGTATCGGCGTGTTCCGGGCCTCTGGTGCTATGGATTACGTGATTCAGGGCATCGGTTCCCTGGTTGAGGCCTGTGGCATCGACAGCGATTTTGTGGCAGCCTTGCCCACGGCAATGATGAAACCCCTCTCTGGCAGTGGTGCCCGTGGTATGATGGTTGATGCGATGACCACCTATGGTGCCGACTCGTTCGTGGGTCGCCTGTCGTGTGTCTTCCAGGGTTCTACAGATACCACCTTCTATATCCTGGCTGTCTATTTCGGCAGTGTGGGCATCCGCTATACCCGTCATGCTGTGGCTTGCGGCTTGCTGGCCGATCTGGCAGGTATCATTGCTGCGATATTTATATCCTATCTATTCTTTGCATAAAAAGAAATGGCAAATCTTAAATCACTTGTAAAAGACACGGCCATCTATGGTCTTTCCAGTATTGTAGGCAGATTCCTGAACTATCTGCTGGTGCCGCTCTACACACACTACATGCCCAAGGCATCGGGCGACTATGGTGTGAGCACGAATATCTATGCCTATACGGCACTCATTCTGGTACTTCTCACCTTTGGCATGGAGACCACGCTATTTCGCTTTGCCAACGATGAGCGCCATAAGCCCGACACGGTCTTCTCGATGGCGATGGCGGTGGTGGGGTCGCTGACGCTGGTGTTTCTGCTGCTCATCTTTGGCTTTATCACACCTATCAGTAACAGTCTGGGCTATGCCGAGCATCCAGACTATCTGTTGATGATGGCGGTGGTGGTGGCACTCGATGCCCTGCAGGCTATCCCCTTCAGCTACCTGCGATTCCAGAAGCGTCCTATCCGTTTCGCATTGCTGAAGATGCTGTTTATCGTACTCAACATTGGTCTTAACGTCCTCTATTTCGTATGGTTGGGTAAGACATCAGTATTCTATGTCTTCTTCATCAACCTGCTGTGTACAGGATTCATTACCTTCTTCTTCATCCCAGGACTGTTCAGCATCAAGTGGCAGTTCGACGGCAAACTGCTCAAGCAGATGCTGGCCTATTCCTGGCCTATCCTTGTGCTGGGTATTGCAGGTATCCTCAACCAGGTGGCCGACAAGATTATCTTCCCCTTGGTCTATCCTGATGAGGCTGAGGCCAACGTGCAACTGGGTATCTATGGCTCGTGTGTGAAGATAGCTATGATTATGGCGATGATCACGCAGGCCTTCCGCTATGCCTACGAACCTATTGTCTTTGCCAAGAGCAAGGATGCCGACAAGACGGAATACTATGCCTCGGCCATGAAATACTTCTTGATATTCACCCTGCTAGCCTTCCTCTGTGTGGTGGGCTGGATGCCTATCCTGCAGCATATCATTGGCGAGGAGTATCGCGAGGGACTGGGTGTGGTGCCTATCGTAATGGCCGCCGAGATTATGATGGGTGTCTATTTCAACCTGTCGTTCTGGTATAAGTTGATCGACAAGACCATCTATGGTGCCTGGTTCTCCCTGGCAGGCTGTCTGGTGCTCTTTGCCGTCAATATCATCTTTATCCCCAAATATGGTTATTGGGCCTGTGCCTGGGGCGGTGTGGCCGGCTATGGCACGGCGATGGTGCTCAGCTATATCGTGGGTCAGATCAAGAATCCTATTCCTTATCCTATGAAGGAAATCGCTGTCTATGTGCTGATTACGATTGTTCTCACCGCTTTCATATATGGCCATGAGGTCTGGTTCCACGATGGAATCTTCGCCATACCTTTCAATACTATGTGTATTGTTTTCTTTGTGGCCTATATCATCCACAAGGACCTGCCTTTGAGCAGTCTCCCCGTTATTGGTAAAAAATTCAGGAAAACAAAATAAAAAAACAGTTCAACATGAAAAAGATTCTAGTATCACTAGTTACACTCGTAACTACTCTGATTCCCGCTCATGCCGATGAGGGCATGTGGACGCTTTACAACCTGCCCCATGCTGTCTATGAGCAGATGAAGGGCTATGGTTATAGTCTGCCTTACGAAAAACTTTATCAGGCCGACGATGCCATCATGCATGCCGTTGTCAATTTCTCTGGCTATTGCTCTGGTGTCGTTGTATCACCCGATGGACTGGTGTTTACTAATCACCACTGTGGCTTCGAGGCTATCCGCTCTCATTCTACTGTAGAGCACGACTATATGCTGAATGGTTTTTATGCCAAGAGCTATGAGGAGGAGTTGCCTAATAAGGATATGTTCGTGAGTTTTATGGTGGAGCAGAAGGATATCACCGATACCCTGATGGCGCATGGCTTTGATAAGATGACAAAGGAGCACAAGACCGTTTTCCTCGACTCCATCGAGAATGTGATGTCTAAGGAGGTGAAGGCCAACGACTCTACGTTACGTCTGGAAATATTGCCTTTCTACGAGGGTAACCGCTATTTCGCTACCACCTATCGCGACTTCACCGACCTGCGCCTGGTGTTCACCATTCCTAAGTCGATGGGTAAGTTTGGCGGCGAGACCGATAACTGGATGTGGCCCCGTCAGACCTGCGACTTCTCTGTGTTCCGCATCTATGCCGACCCCAAGACCAACGGGCCTGCAGACTACTCCAAGGATAACGTGCCTTATCATCCTGAACACTGGGCACGCATCTCCAACGAGGGCTATCAGGAGGGCTCGTTCTCTATGACCATGGGTTATCCTGGCAGCACCAGCCGTTACCTTTCAAGCTATGGCATTCAGGAGCGCTATGTCCAGAATGCTGTCCGTGCCCAGGTGCGTGGTGTGAAGCAGGAGGTGATGAAGCGCCACATGGATGCTTCTGAGGCTGTGCGTATCAAGTACGACTCTAAGTATGCCCAGTCGTCCAATTACTGGAAGAACTCTATCGGTATGAACAAATGTATCGATTCCATCGGCCTGATTCAGCAGAAACAGCAGTTCGAGGCACAGCTTCAGCAGTGGCTCCGCGAGAGTGGTTATCTGGCTGGAAAACTGGATTTTGCCAAGATGGAGCGTCTGTATAAGAAACGTATGGAGGTGATGGAGGCCTTGATGTTGTGGGGCGAGACTTTCCGTCGCACGGATGAGTTGTCAACCCGCGCCCTCTTCGTGCACAACGGTGCCAGTCCTAAGGGCACCGGCAAGCGTCAGACCATCACCATCAAGGATAATAGTGAGACCTTTGATGCTGCTACCGACTGCGAGACGCTGGGCACCTTGCTGAAGAACTATCGTGCTAAGTTGAATGATCAGCGATTCCTGCCCGATTGTTTTAAGACTATCGACAAGGACTTTGGTGGCGATTGTCAGAAATATGCCGATTACCTCTATACCAAGTCAAAGTTGATGAAGAAAAAGGCACGTCTTTATCCTAATAAGAAATCCTTTATGAAGGATCCTGGTGTCAGCTTTGGTCTTGACATCACCGAGGTGATGCAGGCGCTGCGTGTGGAGATTCAGGCTATCAACGACTCTATCGATGAGCAGGAGCAGTATCTCTGCGCTGCCAAACTGCGTATGGAGGAGGACCTGCCCCACTATAGTGACGCTAATTTCACCATGCGTCTGTCTTATGGACAGGTGAAGGAGTACAACCTTGGCGGAAAGCCTTCTGGCTTCCAGACCTATGCTCCCAGCATGGTGAAGAAGATGAAAACAGGTGACGCCATCGAGGATTATAAGGTACAGCCCGAGATGATTTCTCTGTTGGAAGGTGCTGGTAATATGCCGCTTTGCTTCCTTACCACCAATGATATCACGGGTGGTAACTCAGGTTCGCCTATGTTTGACGCTCAGAACCGTCTTATCGGTCTGGCTTTCGATGGCAACTGGGACAGCCTCTCCAGCGATATCTTCTTCGATAGCCAGTTGGCCCGTTGCATCGGTGTGGATATCCGCTATGTCCTCTTTATGATGGATAAGTGGGGCCATGCCGACCGACTGCTGAAAGAAATGGATAGAAGGTAAAAAGGTAAAAAAGTAAAAAGGTAAGATGGTGAACGTTCATACTAAGTTCGTATGGGTATTGAGTGTTTTACCTTTTTACCTTTTTACTTTTTTACCTTTAAATGCACAACTTGCTCGCTATCGTTATGATTTCACCCTTGATTGTGCAAATTTCGTCGATACCATCGCTATAGAGTGGGAGCGCGGACAGGTACTCCTGCCTGTAGAGATTGGTGGCAGGAGTTATCGTTTTCTCTTTGATACGGGTGCTGCACAGGCTGTGGTCTATGCTGACTCGCCCATCGATGGGTGTCGTCCTGCAGGTCTTATTCGTTCTCAGGATGCTACAGGTGCCATAGATACCGTACAGCTGGTGACGCTGCCTCCAGTCTCCTTGGGACACCTTACTTTGACGGGATGTCAGGCCACCATTCTTCGTCGCCCTGTAGCAGGTAGGAATATTGATGGAATCATAGGCTTTGATCTGATTAATCGCGGGCTGAGCGCAAAGATTGATGTAAACCACCGTCTGCTTATCCTTACCGATTGCAAAGATTTCTTTCGCAACGAACAGACTTTCCCTGCCCGTTATAAACTGAAGTATCACGTACCTTATATTAAGGTCTGTCCTGCAGGACGATTCAAGGAATTTACGCTCTTTGATACAGGCAGTCGTTCGCTCTATGGCATAAGTCGTCAGAGCTTTGATGCCTGTCGTGCAAAGATAGGTGCTGAGGCCGACTCTCTTATAGAGGGGCGCTCTCAGGGACGCCATGCTATCGGTCATTTTGGTAGCGAGCGGCTTAGTGAGGTGTTTTTCCTGCATCTGCAGCGTCTTAGTGCCTTTGATCATGCTTTCTGCGATGTCCATACGGTGACCACGCAGGGCGAGTCTCATCTTGGTGCTGGTCTTCTGAACTATGGTGCTGTGATATTCCTGCCCCACAAGAAGCGCATCTGTTTCCAGCCGTACAACCAGCAGGTGCAGACAACGGTCGGCAACCGTCAACAGGATATCGCCTTTGTGCCTGAAGGGGCTATGCCCTCTGTGGGTTTGATTTGGGAACAGGGTGAGCCTTATCGGTTAGGCTTCCGTCAGGGCGATATCATCACGAAGATAGATGATACTCCTATCCTCAGTTTCACGCAATTTGTGACCTATCCCTTTATCATAGGTCGGGAATATCTCTTTACTGTAAAAGACCCTCGTGGCTTCTCTCGTCAGATTCGTTGGACGCGACTGAGGAATCGCTAATACGCATAAAGAAATCAGGAGAACGCATCACTGCGGTCTCCTGAATAGCTAAGCTAAAACTAAAACTTTTGATGATTATTTACATTATTTGAAGATATTCTGCTTCATCATCTGCTGAACGTCAGCAGGTGGATTCTGTGTCTTGCAGCAGTCAATGAGGTATTTACGCAGCTTCTCAGGCATCTTGACCTTCTTCCAGATGTCGAAACGCTTATGCTCCCATACGCCTTTAAAGGTGTTCTTGTCTATCATTATCATAGCATCCTTGATCTTCTCACGTCCCATCTCGCTGTACCAGCCGTCTTTGAAGGTGTAGGTGCCGTACTCATGAGGAGACACCGCGCACTTGCCGTTCTTGTCCATCGTGATCATAGCACAGGCATACTCGCCATCAGGTCCGTAGTACTTAAACTGTGTGTAGCCCATTTCCTTGCCACATACAATCTTCTTCTCGCCCTTCCACTGCATAGACTCCATGATCCATGTGCCTACGAGTTCTTTGTCGTCAACTTTGGCGTTCTGGGCATCTGCCTGCATCACGCACATAAGAGCAAGTGTCAAAATGAAAAATACTTTCTTCATACGTTTTAAGTTTTTTATTTGGTTAAACATTGATAGAATTGACGCTGCAAAGATATGCACTTTCCAACGAAGAATCAAGTTTTTTATTTCGCATATCCTTCGCATTGTCGATGCGAACAGTTTGCGAACTGCCTTATACACCGATGCCTTGCAGGAAATCGTCCCATTCTTTTGCACCGCCCTTACGTCCGAATACCTTTGTATAAAGGCGACTGCGCATGGTGCTGATAGTGCTGGTGCTGCGAGCCATGACGCTGGCAATATCTGTGGGAGCAATACGCAGTTTGATGAGCATGCATACCTGATATTCTAATTCCGATAAAGGATAGAGGGCGTGCAACTGACTGGAGAAGGCAGGATAGACACGCTTCAGTTGGGCTTCTATGTCCAGCCAGTCCTGTTCTTTCAGTAGCTGTCCGCCTGCTATACGTCGTTGCAGCGAGATATAGTCGTCCGACGCAAAGAATTCTTTCTCCATCGTCTCTACGGCCTGTCGCACCACCTGCGGACGATTCTCCTGCATGTCCTGAATCTGCTGCAGCTGGAATCTCAGTTTGCGTTTCTCCCTGCGATAGACAATGGCAGCTTGAATGGCGATGATAACCACAATGGTAATCACGATCGAGAAGCCTATGAACCAATGAATCATGTTTTCCTGTTGTCGCTCTTTTGACGAGAGTACATAGCTGTGAAACTCTCCTTGATGGTCATCACTCAGGTCGTCTGATATAATCTCACAGATTTCTTTCTTCCATTCCTTAGCTATTTCATCGGCTCTGCGCCACGTGTAGAGGATGCCTCCTTGCTGGATGGTGATGGTGGAATCGTCCAGGATAGTCAGCGGAAACGGGTCCCCATCCTCCAGATAAAGTCGTTCCTTGTCGCCCGTGTCAATCACTTTCACGTCAGAGATCTCACTTGGCTGGATTACGAGTGCCGATTCTGAGCGTGTCAGCCTGCACTGGTACATGATGCTGTCGCCTTCGTAGATGCGCAGGTAGGTTATTCCTTCTGATGGAAATGATTGAGCTTGCCCCGTAGGAAACTCAGCCTCTGAAAGTTGCCAGACCCCCTGTAAGGTAAATGGTTGTTGACGTTCTTTGTGCAAGCTGCATCCGATGCAGACGAATGCAAGTAGAAAAAGGATTGTTTGTTTCATCATTTCTTTTTTTTCGAGACGAGGTGTCTGTATCTTTTGCGTACAAAGGTATGATAATCCGGGCTAAACGGTTAAGATGCCCCTTTGCATTTTGTTCGCATTAAGGGTTGACTATTCTTTAACGGGTACTCTCCTTGTCTTATTGTTTCCTGCTTGTTTTTATTTTGTCTCATGGCGCCAATCAGAAAATACAAGATGTCTGTACGTAGGGCACGGACTCAGAGTTCGCAGGCGTCGGAAATAGAATCCGCTAACTACTTTTTTTTATTCAAATTTGTGATTTTGGTTTTCAAAAGTAGAAAAACATACGTTTTATTTGGTGGTAACAGAAATAATCGCTACCTTTGCACGGACTACGAAAAATTTCGTAACGAAAAAATGCGTAATATGGAAAATCCTTTTAAATTCGGCACTATCGTAGAAGAAGAGTACTTCACAGATAGAGTTCAAGAAGTGGCCTACATTGAACAGTTTATACAAAGTGCAAACCATTTGGTACTGATTAGTCCACGTCGTTTTGGAAAAAGCAGCGTAGTGGCTAAAGCTGTAAAACAAAGTGGTCGTAAAAATATTACTGTAAACTTACAACAGGCTACCTCCGTCTCTGATTTGTCTGCAAAACTACTAAAAGAATTTTTCAAGGTACACCCTCTGGAACGTGTAAGACATCTGATTACTCATTTCCGTGTGATACCAACGATATCAACAAATCCTCTGACTGGGTCTATGGATGTTTCATTTCAACCAGGTGTAGACGGAATAGTGTTGATTGAAGATGTGCTGACTTTAATTGAGAAAGCGCATTCAGAACAAGATCGTATGATTGTGGTACTTGACGAGTTTCAGGAAATTCGTGA
Organism: Prevotella communis; assembly: GCF_022024175.1. Lineage (GTDB taxonomy): Bacteria > Bacteroidota > Bacteroidia > Bacteroidales > Bacteroidaceae > Prevotella > Prevotella communis. The sequence continues at coordinate 152,362 of NZ_CP091794.1, forward strand.
CTTGGCTCCAAAACTTGATAAGCAACTGCGTTCTATCATGCAAAAGCAGAAAAATATCAACTATATCTTACTTGGAAGTCAGGAAAGCATGATGACGGATATCTTTGAGGATAAGAAATCGCCATTCTATCATTTTGGAGAACTGATGCGTTTAGGCAAGCTACCTCATGAGGATTTTCATCAATACTTGTCGGAGCGTTTGGCAAAATGTTTTGTAGAGACCCACGAAGAATTATCGGATAGGATTCTAGACTACACAGATTGTCATCCATATTATTCCCAGCAGCTAGCTGCCAACGTGTGGCAGATAGGAATGCTTCAGCCTGCTACTTCAGACCCTGTACAAAAAGCCATAGATTATATTGTAACAACTCATGGTCTAGATTATGAGCGTCTATGGATGAATTTTAATAGGACAAATAAATGGATACTCCAACGTTTGGTATCTAATAAGCCTTTGCAGTCAGGTGAGTATCGTACCAGTACTATTTATAGTGCATTAAAACGTCTACAGAAGGATGGTTATGTCATCTATTCTAACCATTACGAAATGGAAGATCCGTTCTTTAAAGAATGGATCTTGACTAATAATAAGTAAAACTATGAAGGAGTATGCCTATATTATTCCGTCCTGACGGAATCAGAGTCCGCTCCCTACGGACTGGGAGTCCGCTGGGGACGGAATTATTTCTCTAACTAGGCAGTAAAAATTCCCTAGTTAGGGAATAATTTTTTCCTAGTTAGGGAAAGAAAAATCTATGGTTAAGCAGTAGAGAAACGTCGAGTTGCTGATAGAGAAACGACGAGTTGCTCATCAAGACTCCACCTTTTAGCATAAAATCTTCAGAAACTACGATAAATGCTGGGTTTGCGCTGGGTGGGGTGTTATGCCAACACTCCCCCTAACACCCCACCCAACACTAACCCCAACACTCCACCCTCTGTAAGCGTATCCGCTTTGACGTCTTGACTCGTATCCCAAAAGTCGGTACCTTTGCATATTCTTAATTTAAATAGACTATGCAATATGGAATTACAGACAGCCGATGCCCGTCATGAGAAGACCTGGCATCAATTTCTTTCAGAATTAGAGAAGCAGCCTCGCTTGCGCCTTGCTGCATATCTTCGTTCTGTCCACGTAAAGCAACGATGTTTCGAGAAGTGGCTTTACGGTCGTGGCTACAGTGTGCACGATGCGAAGAGCCGCGTTCTCCAGTTTCGTAATGAGTCAGACACGTTGGATTCATCTATGTCGTCAGCACCATCGATTCTTCCAGTCCGTCTGGCATCTGAACCAGATGTTCCCATCCGTCCTTGTGACCTTCTTACGGGTATCAGCCTGACACTTCCTGACGGGACGGTGATCAATATTCGTCGCGGCAGTGCCGAGGCAGTCGTTTCATTCCTTAAACTTTATTCCGGGGAGGGCGTGCCATGTTCGGATTAGAGGAAAGCAGACAGTATTATGTGTGCCAGCGCTATGTGCGGATGAATATGGGAATCAACGGACTCTCAAAACTGGTAATTCAGGAACTGAAGCGTCCGCTGCTCAATGGTGATGTATTCATCTTCTTTGGCAAGAACCGTCAGATGGTGAAACTCCTTTGCTGGGACGGCGACGGTTTCCTTCTCTACCAGAAGCGGCTGGAGAGAGGCACCTTCGAGCTTCCCCGTTTCAGGCCTGGTCAGAAGGCCGTAGAGATGCCCTACAGGACACTTTCCGCCATCATGCGGGGTGTGAGCCTCAAGAGTGTCAGATATCGCAAGAGACTGAGAATTGAAAATTCTTGTGTTTTGCAATCGTCTGATTATCAGTAAATTAATTTAAAAATAGTTTGGTTTTTCTTTGGTGCTCTCGTCTTTTTTTTGTACCTTTGTGGTATGAAAAAGGACGAGATTATCAGTATGCTCCAGCAGCAGATTGCCTTTCTCCAACAGCAGCTTGGAGATGCCAACCGTAAGGTGGATGAGCTTCTCAGGAAGGTGTCATCGCTGGAGGACCTGCTCGTCCAGAAGAATGCCGAGGAACAGAAACAGCACAACATCATCAAGGGACTGACGAAGATACAGCAGAACAGGTCGGAGAAGCAGACTCCGTCAGTCGCTGCTTCCAATGAGCCTGCTCCAAACTCCAACGATGTGCAGGCAGATCCAGAGCCGAAGCCGAGGGAGAAGACCAACTACGGTGCCAGGCGTAAGGAACACTACGAGGTAGAAATAGAGGAAGAAGACGTCTATCCCACCGATGCCCGTTTCGACGAGATGAAGGCACGCCTGATCGATACCCGTGACGTGGTACGCTATATCCTCGTACCCATGCGCTTCATCAAGAAAATATATCACGTACATGTATATACCCAGGACGGAAGCATCATGGAGGGCAGGGCTCCCCTTGCTCCTCTGCAGGGCTCCAACTACGACGGCTCCTTCATTGCAGGCATCGCCCAGCTGCGCTACATCTACTCCATGCCCGTGGAGCGTATCGTGAAGTATTTTGCTGAGAACGGCTTCGATATGGACAAGGGGACGGCCCACGGACTGCTGCGCAAGACAGAGGCCATTTTTGAAAACCTGTACAAGGCGATGGGGCAGGCAGTCAAGGAGGACGACTATCTGGCAGGCGACGAGACCTATCACCGCGTGCTTGTCAAGGTGCCTGGCGGAAAGGGCTCGAAGAAAGGATATATCTGGGTAGTGACAGCGATACATACAGGCCTGGTCTATTACTTTTATCATGACGGATCAAGAGGACAGGACGTCATCCTTAACTATATAGGCGACTATGGAGGGACCTTCCAGTCAGACGGTTTTGCTCCCTACAGGAAGATGGCGGCACAGCTTACGAGACTGTCCTGCCTGCAGCATGTGAAGAGGAAATTCCTCGATTGCGGCGACGATGACGAAGAGGCACAGGCTATAGTCAGGCTCATCAATGAGCTCTATCAGATGGAGCATCAGCACAAGATCGGAACAGACGGATGGACAACGGAGAAGAATCTCCGCTGGAGGAGGAAGTATGCCCCAGGGATACTGAAGAAGATACGCAGGAAGCTCGACCAGATGGCTGCTGATCCGGAGATGCTGCCCAAGTCGGACAGGCATAATGCCGTGAACTATATGATCAACGAATGGGAAGCCATCGAGAATATCTTCACCAGAGGCGACTACAATCTGGACAACAATCTTGTAGAAAGACTCAACAGATACATATCCCTATCAAGAAGGAACTCACTCTTCTTTGGATCCCATAAGGGAGCGGAGCGTGCAGCCATATATTACTCGCTGGCATGCTCGTGCAGGCTCCTGGGGATTAATTTCTTTGAATACATCTCTGACATTATCAACAGGGCTGCTGCGATACCTCCTAAGAAACCTGTAGACATACAGAAATACAGGGAGCTACTGCCTGACAGATGGAAGGCACTATAGCCTGCAAGGCGTCAAAGCGGATACGCTTACCACCCTCTGAAAAAGCCGCAATTTATTTTTTTTGCTTTTTTCGAGCATTTAATATGCAAAAAAATCGCGTTTTTTGACAGGGAAATCTTGCAAACCGCATATTTTTTTTGTACCTTTGCACTTGCAAAAACTGATAGGCATGATGCTGTGAGAAACACTTACCAGCCAACCATTGCCAGAACCTTTAAATTTATATTAACCATGAGTAAAGAACTTACCATTCACGGTGAGGCTCTAGGAGCTTCACAGCAGGGAACCCTTGCCGCAGAGCAGTTCCTGAAAGACAATTACCTGTTCCGTTTCAACGAGTTGAGCGGAAAGGTGGAGTATGTAACCCTTCCTGCTAGCGAGAAGCCAGAATGGCGCGTGCTGACGCAGAAGGCACTTAACAGTATTATCATCCACGCTAAGCGCGAGGAGATCAGCGAGAAGGGTAGTCCCAAGACCGACATCGTGGAACTGTTGCAGTCGGACGAGGTAGAGGTTTTCAATCCTATTCAGCATTACCTGAAGAACCTGCCTAAATGGGACGGCCAGAACCATGTAGCCAAGCTTTTCGGACGACTGCCAGGTGTCAGTTCAGAGCAGATGGAGTTCCTGTTTGTATGGCTTCGCTCTGCTGTGGCCCACTGGCTTCAGATGGACACCCTTCATGGCAATGAGTGTGTGCCAACGCTGATTGGCAGTCAGGGATGCGGCAAGACCACCTTCGTGGCCCGATTGCTGCCTCCAGAGCTGCGTATGTATTTCCTGGACCATCTGAACCTGTCGAATAAGTTTGATAAGGAGATGGCGCTGACCAACAACCTGATAGTCAACCTTGACGAGCTGGATGCCATCCGTCCCAGTCAGCAGGCAGCCCTGAAGCAGACGCTGTCAAAGAGTAAGGTGAACGGACGTCCTATCTATGGCGCCTCGCAGGATGACCGTCCCCGCTATGCCTCGTTCGTGGCTACTACAAACAATCCTCATCCCCTGTCGGACGTCACAGGCAGTCGCCGATATATCTGCGTCACCATTCCAGACGGACAGTATATCAATAATGATGGCGATATAGACTATGAGCAGCTTTATGCGCAGGTGATGTATGAACTCCTGGAACTGAAATCGCCTTTCTGGTTTAATAATGATCAGGTGGCACGTATCCAGCAGCTGAACCTCAACTACATGGAGCAGAAGGATATCGCGGAAGTCCTGGAGGCCTGTATCCGCAAGCCCAAGGAGGGTGAGCAGGGCATCCGCATGAAGAGCGGCGAGATAGTGAGCCTGATTCGTCAGGAGTATCCCACGATCAAGGCCGACCACAGCACGAAGATTCATCTGGGTATGGCCTTGAAGGAACTGGGCTTTGAGGGCAAGACACATGGCGGACAAACCTATTACAAAGTCGTCCCGCTCAAGGTCGCCTGAACACGATGAGGGTGTAGTGTTAGGGGGAGTGTTGGGTTTAGTGTCGGGGTTAGTGTTAGCGCAACACTAACCCCTTCGCTTTCCCTTTGTACAAAGGCTTTTCCGGAGATTGGGTGGGGTGTAAGGCCAAAATCGAATCTACCAATCTCTTTTATAAATTCATTTTCGTTTTTACGTCTGTAACTTATTGGAACTAAAATAGTTGTACGTTTTGTGAACTTTGTGAAATAAATTTTTGAGGTTCTTTTCTTTCTTTTTAATAACTTTGCATCCGAAATAAATATAATTGAGAAGTGATATGAAATAGATTGTTCTTTGGCGCACCAGTATGATGTGGCATAAAATAAGGAATATGAGCCTTTCCAAGGCTAAAAACACGTGTTTGATGTATTTTGATTTAAAAGTTATCTAATTGGTTATTATTCAATCTGTTATGCTGAATAGTTTTCGTATTGTCTGACAAATGCGAAAAGAAATGAGCCATTTGTTTTGGTAGATAAGAATAAATGATATATCTTTGTCGCAGAAAAAAGAAATTGGGAACTTATATTATACAACCATAAGCAATGAGAATAATTATCCTACTATTTTTTGTACTATTTTGTATTTGTTCTTGTGATATCTCATCGAAATTCGTTGTGGATGGTAATCCTGAGAAACGAATATTAAGTGAATGTGGTGGTATCATATTGAGGGGGCATACGATGTCAGCTGATTATATTGAGTTGTCGTTTCATGGTGATTATATCGTGAATGTAGATTCAATAAAGATGTTGAAAAATGGTATCTATGTTCCTGCTTCTGAAATCAGATATTACATTAACAATAAAGAACTAAAAGATAGATGTTTCCAAACTATAAGCGATAGAGATAGTCTTAGTATAATAATTCATCAGGGTTATTCGCTGAATTATGGGCATAAAGGAAAAATAGAGCTTCTTCCTTCAGGATTTATCTATTGTAATGGGAAACCGGTTATATCTGAAACAATTAGTTTTGAGTGTAAAGCCAAGAGATAAATGAAATCATGGGGTTCCTGGTTTTGCGTCTTGATATTCTTTATCAGGGAACAAACTTACACATTTGGCATTTAATTGTTTGAGGATACAAAACCTATCGTCCCAAGATATTTTACAAAAAGATATGTAAATCGAACAATTATTAAATCAGCTATATGAGGTTTTCTATAATTCTTTATTTATTTGCAATCTGCATGACAACTTATTCTCAAAACAGTATATGCTTTATTGATAGCCTGGATATCTATAAAGATGAAATTGAGGAATTGGAAAGATATAATCTAAAAAAAATGCAGAAATTGTATCCTGTCTATCGGCAATATTCAAACTTAAAACAGTTGCATTTTTTTTGCTTGCATAAGAAAACCAACAATCCAATAACAAAAGAAGAGTATTTGGATTATTCTTTTTTAAAAAAATGCAGCTTTCTCGAGGAAAACTAAAAACATCTAGGTTCCGGTATAAACAATTATTATGTGCCTCCACTTTGGTGTTTACTTCAGAAGGGAAATTAGTCGGAAGTATACGCGATGGGTTTGTGGAAGATCCTAATTGGATGGAAGTTTATGACGTAGGTGATTTAGGTCGTCTAGTGGCAGAAAATAAGATTTCTTTTGCATTTGGTGGGGGATTACGTAGTAGACTTTACACTCGCGAATCCTGGAATAATGGGGGAGACATGGATTGTGTTGTAATAGATGAAAAGATTTTTTTGCTAAATAATTTGGATCGTTCATTCCCTGACGCTCCAGATACCCCTAATTTTCATTTACTTCCATTGGAAGATTTTATCGATAAAAAAGAGTAATGTAGTCAGTCCATGTGGTATTTGTGATTGAAGACAGTCCTGTCCCCGTGGCATTTTAAATGAACCAACAGTCACTCCTCAAAAGGAGAGGTTAGGGATAAATTAAATACAACAGAAGAAATATGGCAGAAATTATTTTCAAAAAAGCATTTCTCACATTTGTTTTGTATCTATGCTGTATAGGGGCATATGCTCAGAAGCCCATGGATATAGTGGCTAAACTCGGCATAAAGGAAGATATTGAAAAACTTGAATCCCTTGTGGTACGAAGAGCAAAGAAAAAGGGTTTATTAAAGGACTATCAAAATCTTCGGCAAATTCATGTCATTAAATTAAAAAAACGTTGTGATAGTAGAAATTTAACAAGGAAGGATTGGATGGACTACTCTTTTCTTAACTTCTTAGAACCGGAATATGTCAAAGTAAGAGAAAAATTTTGGGGTAAAAGAAAGAAATATCTTTATGCGTATACATTTCTGGTAACTTCTGATAGGTATAGATTGGACGAATATACAACAGGTTCAAACCATTTTAATTCATGTGCAAGTAATATGCCAAAAGATTTATTATCTTTAGATAAAAACGATTTGATCTTTATGAGCAGTTTTGATCCTAATCTATGTAAATCAAATTCTAGTGAATATATTTTTGTAAAAGATAATGCTTTATACGGCTTTGACGATTTTTCCAATTGTGACAAATTGATTCCTTGGGAAACTTTTATTTTGAGTAAAGAATGGGAATAACAAATGTAGAAACGTGAGGAAATGCCTTTTTTGCAAGAAATATCATGTCCAATCAGAAACCATAGGTTAAGGCATCCTAAGTCAGGAACTAAGGACTCGTAAACCTATGACTTAGTAACCGGAAACCATTGAGTTACGCTCACTAACTCATTGAGTTGCTACCCCAAACTCATAGAGTTACGGTCCCTATAGAAATAGTCTCAGTAATATTTGCATGGGAAAAAGATTTTACCTATCTTTGCAACATGAAACTAATTAATCAACTTCCAAATCATATTTGTTCGGTTATAGCATTACTGCTTTTAACAGTACTATATTCTTCGTGTGCCACAATCATATCAGGAACATCGGCCAAGATTCAGATAGACGGTGCTGTTGATGAACATGTGAATATTGTTACTTCCAAAAATGTTTATCGTGACATATCTCTACCAACTACTGTTGAAGTAAAGCGCCGCAATCTTGACGGACAACATATACAAATCAGTTCAGAGAATTATGCTTTTAGTGATATTGTATTGCGGAAATCCAATAACCCCTGGTCAATCTTAAGTGCATTATATGGCGTTCCTCTTCTTGTGGATCTAATGACGAATGCCGCTAGTGAGCCTGCGCAGGACCATTTCTTCATCACTCCCGATGCGCCGCGTTCACAGGCCGATTCGCTTTATCGGGCCGATTCTTTGCGATGGGCTGAAGCAGAAAGAGAGTCTCTGAGGCCAATACAGGCACGTCAACTCCCCCAACGCTATAAGAGACATGAGATACGTGGTAGTGTGGGATTTGGAGAATGTCAGGCCAGTCACGATAAAGATAAGATGATAAGCACGTATAAGGATTATTTTGACGTAACGAATGCCTTTGAATGTGGAGATATCTTTGGCGATGCTTTTGCTCAGGCTGGTATAGAATATCATTATCGACTCAACAGGAAATGGGAGATAGGTATGCTGGTCAATTGGGGTGTTTCGAATGATAACTATGACACCAGTAATGATTTCGATTACTACTATAGTTCTTATGGCTATCCTCATCTTTATGGTTATGCCAATGAGCATTGTAACTTTTTTGTCTTTGCCCCATCAGTAAGATACACTTGGTATGAAACCCCTGGTATTCGCAGTTATTCGCGCATAGCCTTGGGAACGATGCGTCATCACCTCAAATTTGACTACGCTAATTATTATTGGAGTGCTTATGACCCTTTACCTGACATCAGCACACAAAAGCCAGAGCAAACTGGTGGCGTGGAGATGATAAAATGGCGTATGGCCTACCAACTGACAGCAATAGGTGCATCTATAGGCGGTAATTCCTTTAATTTCTTTGGGGAACTGGGCTACGGTAGTCTTGGCATAATTCGCCTTGGAGTTGGCTTTGTGTTCTGACGACATGCGTGTGTTTATTGACTGTTTACTCATTGTTTAGTTTCTGTTTATTATTTCTCTCCTGAAAATTTGGAGACTAAATAAATAGGAATTATCTTTGCAGCGTGATTATCAATTAAAAGCCAAAGTAATATGGAACGCATAAAACCGCTCTCACTTGCAACCATCCTGTTATGTTCCGTGCTGCATTTGTTGGTCGACGGATTATGCGTATGCTGTCTTTACCTGATAGCATCATCATTTTCTGCGTTGCATCTTGTAGGCATCTTTCTTACCTATAATATATTGGCGTTTCTGACACAGCCGTTGACGGGATTGTGGGCAGACTGCATGAAGCGCCGTCACTGGATGCTGTTGGCATCTGTCCTATTGCTGACGGTGGCTGTCTTGGCAACGTCGATAGTTATCAGCTTCAGGTTGTCAACTGTGGGTATGATGGTGGTGCCCATATTACTGGGAATGGGAAACTCGCTGTTTCATGTGTGGGGAGGCAAACAAGTGGCCGTTACGACGGGTAATGATATGCGTGCCCTTGGTGCTTTTGTCTCAACGGGAGCTTTTGGCTTGGCCCTTGGCATTGTTTTCTTCTCGTGGCCTTTACTCTATACAGTTTTGCTTACTATCTGTGTGTTGTCAACGGCTTACGTGCACCTGGACCTCAAAGCGGGCATCTCTGCCATCAATAGTCAGGAGGCGGAATGTCGATTCTGTAAGCTGTTCATATGGATGTCGTTGTTGGTTCTGATGCTTGTGGTCATGCTGCGCTCTTTTGTGGGAGAGACGTTCAGTGGTGAGATGTCGAGGACCAGCAGTATGGTGCTTCTGATAGGGCTGCTCTCGATGTTGGGAAAGATGGCTGGCGGATGGCTGGCGCATCATCTGGGCATCGTCAGGATGTTGGCATTGGTCATCGTCTTAGTGCTGGTCTGCTTGGTGTTCAGAAGTCAGGAGATGGTGATAGCTCTTGTTGGCTTGTTCGCTGTCAACTGTACGATGCCCGTCACCCTTTATCTGGCAAATGTGGTGCTGCCTAAGCGCGAAGGACTGGCCTTCGGATTGCTGGCTGCTGCACTTATTCCAGGATATTTATTAGCTTTCATTTAGCCTATGATGATACTTCCGATGCTATTACTTGCCCTCGTGCCAACGATCATGATAGAATTCGTGGTCCTGTTGCTCTTACGCGAACGTCGTAGGCTGGTGCTGGGCTCGTCTGTTGTCATCAACATTCTCACAAATATTCCCTTGAATCTTTACGTCGTTTATGTTGATCGCAGCGTGATGACGATTATTATGGGTGAATTGCTGGTGGTTGCTGTAGAAGCATTATGGTACTATCTTTTCATTCGTATCTTGTCGCGCGCATTCATCTATAGTTTCCTGTGTAATGCCATCAGTTTCCTGACAGGACTATTGGTGCAGCTCCTTCTAGCGTATTTTCAATTTAATAGAATATAACCCCTTTAAAACTATTGTATTATGACATTATTAGACATTATCATTGACCCAAATGATTCCCTGTTTCGCTCACATTCAGAAACTCCAGTTCCTGCACCCGAACCTGAAGTTCCTTACTCTGTAATTCCTACTGAAACAATGGATACCATTACTGTAACATCTGATGTGATTTCAGGTAAACAGCAGTTGGCAGACATTGCTCCCGATCCTACGGAGACTGTGGGAATGGTAAGTGATAATCTTCTTCTGACAATCATCGTTGTTTTGGTTGCCTTGTGTTTGTGTTTCTACTTCGTTTGGAAATATCGAAAGAATAATGCTTAAAGAATTTTCGCTGGCATGCGTGTGCTGCCTTCTCTTATCGTCGTGTGCTATTATAAGAGGTTATAGGGCCGATGGAAAAGCGGGTCCGGATATCTATAGCTTTGAGCATCATGTACACGACACTATAGCAAACGGAACATCGACTTTCTCTTTTCCTTATGCCAGACAACAGGCAGAATGGATAGATACCCTGCATTTCTTTAGTCAGGGGAGGCGCTATAAGAACGTGACGCTATGGGAGGCCCTGAAGGGTAAGACGGATACGCAGGGTGTTCTCATCATCCATGACGACAGCATCGTCTATGAGCATTATGAGGGCGACATCACCATCGACAGGTTGGGCACGGTCTTCTCTGTGTCGAAGTCTATCACGTCGCTGATGTGTGGCATTGCTGTGTACGAGGGCTACATCAAGAGTGTGGACGATGTGGTGACTGACTATCTGCCTGAGCTCAAGAAGAAAGACCCTATGTGGCAGAGACTCACCATCCGACACCTGTTGGACATGCGGAGCGGACTGGACTTCGACGATACCTACTCGCTTCAGTTGAAGGGCCTGAAACGTCTTAATGCGATGGCGAAACTGAACTACGGCCATAACCTGATGAAACAGATCCGCGGTCTGAAGTTCAGATGTGAGCCTGGTAAGGAACATCGCTATGAGAGTATGACGGCCGAGATTCTTGGGATTGTCATTGAGCGGGCTACAGGCATGCGCTATGTGGACTATCTCAGCACGAGGGTGTGGCAGCCTTTACAGATGGAGTCGCCTGCCGTCGTCAATATCGACAGTCGTAAGCACGGGGTGGCTCATGCCTTTGGCGGCATCTCAACCTCGATGAGGGATCTGGCCAAGATAGGTCGTCTTTATATGAATGGCGGCGTATGGAACGGAAAACGCATCGTAGGCGAGGACTGGATACGGCAGACCACGGATTACTCGGAGGATAACGACGGCTATCACTTCAACTGGTATAACCTGAGCAATATAGGGGCCGATAAGGCGCAGTATCCTGGCTATTATGCCCACGGCATTCGCGGACAGGTGCTTTACGTGAATCCCTATAAGCGTCTTATCATGGTGAGAATGGGTAAGCAGGACAATACGTTTGCCTCCATTCCCTATGTTTTTGAACAACTGAGCAACTGCGGCTTCTAGCGACCTATCAGGGCTTTGATTTGTGCGGGGGTCATCTGGCCTGAGTCGATGAACTTCTGCATGATGTCCTGGAGGGCACGCTCTGTCTCAGGGGTGATGGTATAGTCCCATGTCAGGGCCTCTTCTATGCTGACGCGCACGCCGCCTTTATTATGACTGTTGTCCAGACAATAGAGGGTGACATCGGGATGTTCTTTCTGCAGGTAGGCAATACGTCCCTGAAAACGGGGATAGCAATAGACATAATAATAGTAGCTCATAGCACGATTGGACCTGATAAGGCGGTTGATCATGTTGGTGAAGCCAGTCACTGGGTCGTTGTGTACAAATACGATGCTTGCTTTGAAACCGCGGTCCTGAATCATCCTCAGGCGTGTCTCAAACGATGGGATGCTGATGAAGGCGCCATCATAGACCAATCCGGCGCTGTTGACCAGTTCCTTCAGGCCAGGATTGTTTCTCAAGGCGGTGGATTTGCCTGCTGCTGTGGAGCCCATCATGAAGAAGATGGTCTTGTTGCCTTCTGTCTCGGCACGGGTCAGGAGTTTTATCAGCACTAAGCTGTCTATCTGCCGGCTTGCCATGATATAATCGGTGACATTGAGTCCATTGTAGCCAATCGTTTTCAACTCCTCGCGTACATTGTCGGGGTCAAGAATCTTACCGCTTTTCATCAGATAGGAATTGGCCAGCGAGTCCAGATGCTCGGCTACCCATTGGTAAGCGGCATCGCCAGTGAGGACCAACTTGGCGGAGTCGACTTTCTCGTTGATGGTGCTTTTCTGGTCTGCTGCCGATACAACTGTCTGACAGAGCATCAGCGGTACTAAAAAGATGATTCTAAAAAGAGATGACATAGTGATAGTCTTTTTCGTTAGGTTAGTCTTGTTCATCGTTATTTCCTGTGCAAATATACTATTTTTTTTATTCACGAAGCCTTTAAATGGGGAAAAATTTTATTTTTTCGCTGTTTTTCTGTAACTTTGCCGTAACTTTTTATCAAGTGAATCGTCTTAATATTTAGAGAGGATGAAAGAAATCAGTTTTCGCACCGACGTGTTGCCGCTGAAGAATGAACTCTTCCGCATGGCTCTTCGTATCACTCTCAACAGAGACGATGCTGAGGACGTGGTGCAGGAAACAATGATGAAAGTCTGGAACCGCCGCGAACAATGGGCACAGATAGAGTCGATGGAGGCCTTCTGTATGACGATATGCCGCAACGTGGCACTGGACCACCAAAAAAGGATGGAGAACCAGAACGTGTCGCTGGAAGATGAAGACAGCGTGAGCACACATCCCTCTAACGTCAGAACACCTGAAGAGCAGGTTATGCAGCGCGACAGAGTGGAGCGCGTAAGGGGTCTGATGAATCGGTTGCCTGAGAAACAGCGCACCTGCATGCAGTTGCGAGATGTCGAAGGAAAGTCGTACAAGGAGATTGCCGCCGTGATGAATATCACTGAGCAACAGGTTAAGGTAAATATCTTCAGGGCGCGACAAACAATTAAACAAGAATTTTTGAAACAAGAACAATATGGATTATAAGTACATCGAACAGTTAATGGACCGCTACTTCGAGGCCGAGACGACCTTGAAGGAGGAGCAGATTCTGAAGGCTTTCTTCGAGCAGAGCGAGGAGGAGCTGCCAGAGAACCTGCGTGCCTATCGCGAGCTCTTCACTTCGTTCGAACAGGACGAGATGCTGGGCGATGACTTCGACGAGCGAATGTTGCAGATGATTGAAGAGAAGCCTCAGGTGAAGGCGCGCACCATCTCGCTGTCAGAGCGCTTCCGTCCGCTGATGCGTGCTGCCGCCGTAGTGGCTATCCTCATCACGCTGACTACTGCGCTGAACCAGTCGTTTAAAGAGGATAAGGTATGGACCGACCAGTCGGACTATGCGTTGAAATATGAAGCCACGGGCAATGAGCCGGCTATGGCATACGACCATAGCTCTGACTCGTTGGTGAGCGACTCGCTCTACAAGCCCACAGGCTATTTGGAGTGATACATTTCTATGCTTTCTCTATATTAAAACATTCATTTTAGGATTAAAACGTTGCTTTCTGGAAGTTGAGAAAACTTCGAAAGATAATAAAAAAGCCACCCGCGAAGGATGGCTTTTTTTGATGCTGTTATCTGATGTCTTGCTTTTAGTGCTTCTTCATCCACAGGTTCAACTGGTAGATGGCCGGGATGAAGATGAGCAGCGAGAATCCTACGGCCATCAGGGCGCGCGACTGGGAGCCGAAGATGTCTGTGATGCGCACCTCGGGATCCTGGTAGATGCGTGCCAGCAGATAGGCTACCGTATTATTGGCCCAATGGTAGATGATGCCTGGGATGATGCTGCCTGTGCGCTCGTACATCCAGCCAAGGAGCAGACCGATGAGGAAGGGATGGATAAACTGGGCTGGATTCATGTGGGCCAGGGCAAAGAGTAGGGCAGAGAGGGTTATCATGAGCCAGCGGCGCTCTGGCTTCCATTCCAGCAGTTTTCTTAATGCAGCACCACGGAACACCATCTCCTCGGCGACAGGGGCCAGCAGACAGATAACGGCATAGCCACCAGGGGTGTTCATCATCTGGAGCATCGTCTGGGCTGTCTGTTCTATGTATTGCTTGATGCTATCTGACCATTCAGGCATCTGTTCCTGAAAGAATACGGAAGGGATGATGGCACCCAGGGAGGCGATGAAGCACCAGAAGAGGGTTGTCCAGGGGCGCGACTGGATAAAGGTTCTTTTCAGTGGGGTCCATTTCAGCCAGGCAAAGAGTGCGATGGTAATCACGGAGAAACTGCCCATGGCGATAAGGAAACCGATACCGTCAAGTTGAGGTGTATCGCCCTTGATGGCCATCTCTGCACCCAGTACTATCAGTTGTACTACAGTCTGTATAGCCAGGAATGCAACGATATAGGCAATGGCGGTCAGGGGCTTTTTAAGTTCAAGATTCATAATTTACGATTATAAATGATAGTTTGAAAGTATTTGTTCTGCTTGTTCTTTGTCTTTCTGGATCTGGAGGGCCAGGGCATCGGCAGAGGGAAATTGCTGTTCGCTACGCAGACGGGCGATGAAATGGATGTTCAGGCGATGGCCATAGATATTGCCGATAGGTTCCAGGAGGTTGGTCTCGAGGGTACGGTTGGTACCATTGAATGTGGGGCGTGTGCCGATATTCATGATGCCCTGCTTGCGTATCTCGTCGTCAATATCAACCATCACGGCATAGACGCCATCCATGGGGATGAGCTTGTCGTCATCGGGTTGCAGATTAGCCGTGGGGAACCCGATGGTGCGTCCTATCTGTTCGCCGTGGACTACCTGTCCACCGAGGCTGTAGGGACGTCCCAGACAATAGTTGGCTTCCTCTACATTGCCTTCTTTCAGCAGTTGGCGCACGCGCGAGGAACTCACATTCTGCTTCCCTATAGCCAGTGCGTCGCCACACAGCACTTCGATGCCGAGTTCGCGTCCGTAGCACTGGTAGTCCTCGAAACCTTCTGCACGGTCATGACCAAAACGGTTGTCGTAGCCTGTGAGCAGCACCCGCACGCCCATGCGCTCATACATCAGTTGCATGAAGTCGCGGGCAGAGAAAGCGGCCATCTGCCGGTTGAAGCGCAGCACCACGACGGTGTCGATACCTGTGGTCTTCAGCAGGCGCAGTTTCTCGTGGAGGTCCGTCAGCAGTTCTGGTTTCCATCCTCCTTGTACCACCTGGCGCGGATGACTCTCAAAGGTGATGGCCATAGACCGCATACCACGTTCTGCAGCCTCTTTTCGCAGTTGCGCCATCAGGAACTGATGTCCTTGGTGCACACCGTCAAAGAAGCCGATGGTGGCAACGTATGTGTCATCATTGAGTGTCTGGTCAGGGAAGAATATTGTTTTCATTGTTTGCAAAGGTAGTGCAAACCGAGCGAAAAACCAAAGAAAAGATGCCGTTTTACGTCTTTTTACACAAATAATTTGGATATTTCACGAATATCTCGTACCTTTGCAGCCGCAAAAGAAGATTTTGCTCGGACTTGTAGCTCAGTTGGTTAGAGCAACAGACTCATAATCTGGAGGTCCCAGGTTCAAGCCCTGGCTGGTCCACAAAGAAGCCTCAGTACATTGCTGAGGCTTTTTTGTGTCTTATTCCTTCTTATTCGTAGATAAGTGTGGTGATATGTTCTGGGTCGAAGATATCGCGCGCCACCTGTTGCAGGTCTTGCGGCGTGAGACTATCAATATGTTGCATGATGTCGCTGAGGTCGCGCTCCTTACCCTGATGCAGGAAGTTTTTGGCGAAGTCGAGTGCAAACTGTTCGCGGCTGTCGCTGGCAATGGCAAGCTGACCTTGCAACTGCTGTTTGGCCTTTAGGAGTTGTGAGGTACTAAGCGGATTCTTGATGAGGCGGTCCAGTTCGCGACGTACCAGGCGACAGCAGCGTTTCACGTCGTGTGGGTCGCATCCGAAATAGGTGCACCAACAGCCGGTGTCACCATAGCATACCATACTGCTCTCTACACTATATACCAGTCCGTTGCGCTCACGGAGCGACAGGTTCAGGCGCGAATTGAGGCCAGGGCCGCCCAGGATGTTGTTCAGCAGGTAGAGGGCCCAACGGCGCTTGTCGTCGGCTGCATAGGCACGCGAGCCGATGATGACGTGGGCCTGGTGGGTGCCGCGATGGCGGATAAGGAGTCTTTCCGGCTGATTTTCCGGTTTCTCTAATATCTCAAGATTTTCTGATCTTTCTGAAATATGCGTATTATCTTTGCAACTAGCGCGCAGCCAGGTTGCGAGGCGCTTAAAGTTCACATTGCCGCTGGCAAAGAATACACAGTTATCTGGACGATAATAGCGGGCTGTGAAACGACGAGCATCCTCGCTAGTATATTGGCGTACCTGTTCGCTGGTGCCAAGGATATTATGACCTAAGGGGTGACCTTCGAACAGGATGTTCTCTATCTCGTCGAAGATAAGTTCGGCTGGCGAATCCTCATAGCTTTCTATCTCGTCGCATACCACTTCGCGTTCTTTTTCCACTTCGTTTTGAGGATAGGTGCTATGAAACACAATATCACAGAGCACATCGACGGCTTTTTTCATGTGTTTGGCCTGGATGGCACAATAGAAAACGGTGTCCTCCTTGTTGGTGAAGGCGTTCAACTCGCCACCCAGTCCCTCGATGGCATTGATAATCTGTACGGCGCTGCGATGCTCCGTGCCCTTGAACGACAGGTGCTCGCAGAAGTGGGCCAGTCCCTCTTCGCCAGGCAGTTCGTGGCGGGTGCCGGCCTTCACGGCAATGCCGCAATAAACCACCTGCGAGTAGGAGGGCAGGTGGATGATGCGCAAGCCGTTTTCCAGTGTAATCGTATTGTATCTTGTCATTTGCGATGCAAAGGTACGAAAAATAATTCATAGTTCATAGTTCGTAGTTCATAATTAATTCGTATCTTTGCAGCCAACAAAAAAACAAGAGACTATGAGAAAAGTAATAGGTATTGGCGAGACTGTTCTCGACATTATATTCAAGGACGACCAGCCCATGGCGGCTGTTCCTGGTGGCAGCACGTTTAACTGCCTGATTTCGTTGGGCCGTTGTGGCGTGAACGCATCGTTTATCAGCGAGACTGGTAACGACCGTGTGGGTCGCCGCATCATAAGCTTCCTCGAGGAGAACGGCGTGGATGCCAAGTCGGTGTCGGTGTATCCCGACTCGAAGTCGCCCCTGTCGCTGGCATTCCTCAACGAGCGCAACGATGCCGAGTATATCTTCTATAAGGATCATCCCAAGGACCGCCTGGACTTCAACTATCCTGAGGTCAATGAGAACGACGTGGTGGTCTTTGGATCGTATTATGCTGTGAACCCTGTGATTCGTCCGCAGGTGCATGGCTTCCTCGACTATGCCAAGTCGCACGGCGCCATCCTCTACTACGACGTGAACTTCCGTTCTTCGCATAAGGACGAGGTGATGAAACTTACACCCAACATTCTCGAGAACCTGGAGTTGGCCGACATCCTTCGCGGCTCAACAGAAGACTTCGAGGTGATGTTTCGCAAGACCGATGCCGACGCCATCTATCGCTCGCAGGTGTCGTTCTATACCAAGAAGTTCATCTGCACCAACGGCTCAGAGCCCGTGGAGCTGCGTGCCGACAACGGTTTCAAGAAGCAGTATCCCATCCAGAAGAACGACAATGTGGTGAGTACCATTGGTGCTGGTGATAACTTTAATGCTGGCTTTATCTATGGTCTTGTGAAATATAATATCACCCGTGAGCAGATGACCAACGGGTTGACGGAGAAACAATGGGACAACGTGATAGCCTGCGCTATGCAGTTCTCTGCCAATGTGTGCAAGAGCTTGAACAACTATGTTGACGAGGATTTTGCACGGGCAATAGCAGAGCACCCTATCTCATAAGGTGCTTCTTGCCATTGCGTATGATAATGCCACGATAGTGGTTGCCAACCTTCTGGCCATTCAGGTTGTATATCTGCGAATTGTCGCGATGTGCAACCTGAATGCTTTCTATGGCATCGGTATTCGCATCATCATCCTTGATACTCACGGTGATATCATCGATGTGGGCTACCGTGGCTGCGTTGCCGCCTTGTACGAATATCTGTATCTGATATCCCTTGGGAATCACCATGTTGTAGCTGAGGGTGGCGGTGGAGTTGGGAGAGATAATCTCAGTGCTCTTGCCGTTGTTGCTGGGGATGATGGTCCATGAGCTCGAATTCTCGACCTTGTATCTCGTGGTGACACGTGTCTGGTAATTCTCACTCCATACCTGGAAGGATAGGTTGCGCAGGGTAAAGGGCAGGGGAGAACTCTCAAGGGTGCCGTTGCGTTTTACCTTTACTGCCTGCTGACCGTTTCCATAGGTATCGGTGAGCCATTCTACAACGGCATTATTGAGATTCCAGTTGCAGAAGACGCCTTTCCCATCAGTAGCATCAGCTGTGGTGACGTCCATCATTTCGAAATCTTCTGTCAGGCGCTTGTATTTCAGTTCTTTCGTGGCCTCGAAGGAAATCACGCCATCGGCCGACTCGGTGATGTCATACAGATTGAATGGTGCATACGTTCGTTTTGATGAGACGAGAGCAGGTTGAGCGTCTGTAGTCAGGTCACAGACATTGCCATTGCCAGGGAATGGCGCATAGGCTGTTTCAAGACTTCTGCCAGGAGCCGCGTTGAGTAGTTCGAAATGCATGTTGTCAGGGGTTACGTTCACCAAATTATTCTCCCAGACATAGGAGTCTGATAAATCTGCACGCCATACCAGCATGCCGTGGCCTGGCAGGTAGCTATCCCAACCCTGCAGTTGGCGGTTCTCAATGAAGAAAAGCTCATCCTGTGTTCCTGATTGAAGGATAAGGCACTCGTTGGATGTGTCGAATGGATTAAGCGTGTAGTTGCCTTCCGCATTTATCTCTGCAGGCGTGGCAAAGCCTAGTACATAGCGTTCAAAGGCATTATAGCCAGCAGGGGTTATTCCATTATTGAGATAACTGCCTCCCGACATGATGTCCCATACCCCAGGATGCTCAGACTCTCCGTTTTCCTCATAGTCTACATCATAGTGATCTGCAAGGCCCAGTACGTGACTGAACTCATGGCACATAGTGCCTATACCGTCCAGATATTGATGCCGGTCGGCGTATGCTTCCTCATCCTGAAGTTCCACGCTGCAAGCATAGCGGCCAAAATATTTTTTGTCATAGCGAAGGCCATAGGATCTTGCTATGTGGGATAAATCATTGGCGTGCGGCCATAAGTAGTTTTCGTTATTACCTGGAACATAACTGCCATAGCCGGCAAAGATGAAATAGCACATGTCGATATAGCCGTTATTGTCGAGGTCATATTCGCTGAAATCTACTTCACTGTCAATTTTGGCGAATACTTTCTTGAAGACATTGGCCATGGTGGCAGGACTAACTTTGTTTCCTCCTATATCAGTTGATTTCACGTTGATCTGCACAGGTCCCACCACGTTAAATGTAGGGTCGAAAATACCTAGAGAGTTATCGTAGAAATAGTCGCGTGCACTGCCGGTGACATCCACGGGGTAATACTCACGTGATGTGTCATGGAGGTTTTTCTCGTTGGTAAGTCGCTGATAGAAGGATTTAGGATCGTCAAGAGAGAATTTGCGGTCACTGAACTCCACGAGGATGACCAGTCCCTTGAACGTGCTATAGTCAATGGGATCCCATAGCATGCCTGCCCTGTTCATACGCTTGCCTAATGACGTATAGTCTCTTTGCATCTGCAGAGCACGGGCCTTCATCTCTTTCTGGTATGAGGTCATCTCCGGAGAAATCATCTTTTTGCGATTTGCCAGAAAGGAGAGATGACTCTCATCACGCTCAGCGATATTTCTTGCAATGGTGTTTGTGGCTTTCAGTTGACCATCTGCACCTTTGTCGGCATAGCGGTAGAAACCGTCTTCGCCTTTCACTACGGTGAAGCCATCGGATGTTGTCATGAAATGACGGAACTCATCGCCATGCGTCAGCAGGGTGATGATGGTGCCATCGGGTTGTGGTATGTCAACGGATTTTGGATTGGCAGGGATTGCCATTAGTCGCGCTGCTGCAAACAGCATTGCAGTCATTATCAGAGTAAGTCTTTTCATTAGTCTTTTTACCTTTGGACTGCAAAATTACGAATAAAAATCCAATATGCCAAGAAAAAAGGGAAATCCCTGACGAGATTTCCCCTTTTATATAATATGTTAATGAAATTACTTCTTGATGAACTTCTTACCGTTGCGGATAACAAGGCCCTTATAGTCTTTGCTAATGCGCTGACCAGCCATGTTGTAAGTTACGTCAGAATTGCTGCGTGTAGTCTTAACCTCATTGATACCGTCAAGTTCGTAAGTGATGGTGATGGCCAAGTCGGTCATGTCGAACCAAGTACCTGCAAGATCTTTTGTCTTGCTCCAACCATAGAGGCTTACAGATGTCATTCCGTCGCTGGAAATAGTGGTAGTCTCTGTTTTCGCATCATCCTCAATAAACAGCACAGAAGCTTCACCATCAGCCCAATTGCTGTAGTCAGTTAAGAGACTTACAGGAGTGAATATTACCTCATCAGTAGTCGTTCTTGCTTCGTCTACATAGAATGCTACTGTACCAAGTACCTGATCAGCACTGATTGTAACTTGAGTTCCATCATCAGATTTCTCCATGAACACCCAAGCATCATCCAATCCTAAACTTGCAGGATAGATGCCGCTTACATAATAGCCATCGTAAGCAAGGTATACATGGGCATCGCCACCAGCAAGGTCTTTTGTTTCCACTTGGTTTGTTTGTGAATTATAGCTCATTTCTTTGGCTGTCCATGTAGCCTTAGAGACATATTTGTTGATGTTTGATGCAGGCTGAATGTCAGGATTAGCAATCAGTGTACCAGCAACGGGTGCGGTGGGGTTTTCGCCGTTCTCATTGAAAATAGCGATGAAATGATTCATTGACAAAGCAGGGATGTACAATTCCTTATTCTCTGCAAAGTAATATGCACCGATGGTCGTCATGTCGTTTCTTGTAGCTGTGATGGCTGTTTTGGTCATTGCAACAGTTGCAGCGCCGTAAACAAACTTGCCATTCTTGCTCTCAAAACCTACTGTGCCGAGATTGAAGGTGATAGAGTCGGCACCCATTGAACTGTACTTATTGCTTGCTGTCTCAACAGTTCCTTCCATATAATCCAAGCCATACAGAGACAGATAGGCTTTTTTGTCAGCAACATAGTATTTGATCTCAGAGAACATGTTCTTCTGAGTGACACCCATAAAGTCGTTGATGACATATACTTGCTCTGAAATACCTTGCTCGCCGTTGTCGTCTGCAGCTCTCTTTGATGTCTGTGCCTTTGCGAAATCAGCCTTGAGCTGCTTCAGGGTAATTGTGTTGTCAAGATTCACAACCTTTGTGTTGAATGCCTTATTGGTATTTTTCTTCACTAGGTTCTCTACCGGTGACTTCGGTAAGTTTGCTTTCTGCTGAGCCATTACTACAGTAACAGTGGCTGCGGCAAGTGTTAAGAGTAAAAACTTTTTCATAATTAAATAATTTAATGTAAATAATAAAGAGTTGATTATCTAGTTAGTTATTGCTGTTCAGGACCGTCACCGAATGGGAAGTAGACAGGTTCTGCCATTAGTTTCATGTAATTACCTGATGTTTTCTGATCTATGAGTTTCAGATACGTTGGCTCCTTGATGTTGTCGGTTTCAATCTTGAAAGTACGGCTGTTTGTTTTGCTTTCACCAAAAGTCTGTACGGCATATTGCATACGCGCACCGTCCTTATTTGGATAGAATACCTCGGCGTTTCCAAGTTCGTCGAATTCACCATTGAACCATACCTCAATCTCATCGTTACTCTTCTCCTTATAGTCGAAATAACATTCTGATACAAAGACAGAATAGGGACTTGCTTTGTCAACAGGACCTACGGTTAAACCGAAGCGGTTACGCATCGTTCCGAAAACGGCATATCTGATGACCAGTTCCTGGTTATAGGCTTTACCAAAAGAGAGAAGGCCATTGCGGAACTGATTCCAGCGTGGCTTAGCAAAAGAGCCTAACTCTTCTGTTGTAAGATACCAGATACCGTCAACTAATTGTTCGCAGAGTGTTGGCGTGAATTTCTCCAGTGTAATGTTACCTGTACCTTCCTGTTTGTAGGTATCTGTATCAGATGCATAGCGGAAGCCATTCACCTTTTCGCCTTTAAAGTTGAAGGTTTCGTATAATGTTATACCGTTTGGAGTGATGATATAAGGCAATTTCTTTGTAAGACGGTTACCTTCTTCATCAGTAGTAGTATAACTTAACACGCGGTTACGTCGGTTGGCTTTCATTTTAATGCTGTCATTGCCAAGAATCATGTGGTAGCTACCTTTCTGCATGACTTTTGCAACGGCGGCAACCTCTCTGAGGTATTTGGCCCATACAGAGTCTGTGATTTCTGTGGTGTCATCGGTAAGTGGTGTCATCACGATCTTGGTGTCGTGCTTCTTACCGCGCATCACTACTGAGTCAGCAGATGCTGAGATGATACGGAACTCCAGGTCGGCGCCAAAGCCGTTCTCTGTCTGACTGTTGTAACCATCGTTGTTGACAGGGTCAGAGAAGTAGTGGAAGAGTTCACAGTATTCGTCGAACGACAAGACGACCCCGCTACTCTGTTCCAGTTTGAAGTGGCTGACAGCTGTCGTATCTGCAGCAAACTTCTCGTTGGCAATAGTTACTTTGCCGTTCTTCTCGAATTTGCACAATACGTTGAAGCCTCCGAAATCCAGGTCTCCATACATGGTCATGGCCCATCCGTTAGGAGCTGATGTCAGGATATCCATATATTTGGCTGTGGCCTCTTGCAGACGTTCGGAAGGACTCTTCAAGTCGTTGTCGTCACTGCAGGATGTATAAACAGTCAGCGCTGCCAGCAGCAGAGTTGCTTTTAATAGTATCTTCATCATATATTGTTTCCTCCTTCTGATTAGTCAAGTGTTCTTAAATCCATTTCCAATACCTCGTGAGAGCGGCGCAGTACAACCGTACGCAGATCGTCGAGTTCGAATCCCCATGATTCTTTCATGTATTTCTTGATGATCTCCAGCTTCTTCTCGATGGCCTCACGTCCTGTCTTATCGCTGCCTTTCTCGCCAGCTTTCAGAACTTTCTCCCAAGCTTCAGGAGTATGTGTGACGTATGTGGCATAGATTTCTGCCATATCCTCACGAGCCTCACCGCTGGCATAACCCGTAACGAAGCCTTCAAGGGGAGCTTCCTCATCTTTCACGTTAATCCAGTCGTTAGCATGATACTTGCCGGCAGAAACTGTATTGAATTCCATAGGATAGCTCTTGGTCTGCTGCAGGATATGCAGGAACTCGTGGTGCATCGTGTGGAAGAACCAGTAGTTCATATCAATGGGCACAGCAGCAGAATTGGGGAATGGACTGATACTGTCAATGAAGATATTGTCAATGTCCATCGCGTTGACGCGGAACAGCGTAATCTTCAAACCACCTTCAGCGGTACCCAGCACCATTGCACCATCGCTGCGATACTCAGCAGAGCCGATGTACTGGAAAATACGTGGGCTGTAGCTCTTGATGAAATCTGCACCTACCACCTCTTTGTAAGCGTCAATCCAAATATGTTTCATCATCTTGGCCAGTGCCTTGACGTTTTCCATCTTGGCGGGAATCACGTTGTATTTCTGGTCAGTCTCATCGTCCTGATAACGGTAGATAATATGGATGTTGTAAGGGTCCATATAATTTTTACGCAACCAGCGGTCAAAATCAGCCGAATCGGTCTTCAAATCGTTGGCAAAGATGCTTGGCTGCTTGGGCTCGTCGTCAGAAGAGCAAGCTGTAAAGCCCAGTGCTATAGCACATCCAATCAGAAAATATGATATCTTTTTCATCTTGTTGTTCATCATGAAAATAATTAATAGACTCTTTCATTATACATTTTCGAGGTGTTGGGCTTGTTCAGGTCAGGGTTCTGTCCTGTCATATGCTCAGCACCATTGCCAGAGAGGTCGTCTGTGGTGCGGGGGTTAGCCTGCAGACCAGCCGCAATGACGTCGGCAGGCAACTGGATGGCACCACGCAGGTCACCGGCAGTAAATGTAAGAGGATCCTCGTCCTCTATGTAGTGTTCATACTCAATACCATAACGCTTCAGGTCCATGAAACGCAGGCCTTGGAGCATGTTGGTGACACGGCGCATATAAAGAATCAGCTGAATCAGATTCTCCTGAGTGCCTGCCTCAACGGTGAAGCCCTGGGGATGGAGTGTCTTCTTGATGCTTCTCTCAAACTCGCTCGCAGGGTGAACGGCAGCATACTTGATGCTGTTCATGAAAGCATTTACGCTACTTTCAGTGAAACTCTTGCGGGTTGTACTGCCATACGATTTCTCTAGGTTGGCTTCAGCCCATGTGTTCATATCAGCCAGGGCTTTTGTATACTCCTTCTTATGAGCGTAAGCCTCTGCACGACACAAGATGGTCTCGTCGCCGGTGAAGAGTACATCGACAATATGTACATAGCCGATGCCGTTTACCTTGTCGGTATATTCAAAAATCTCTTCCAGCTTTGGTTCCCTGACGATGTTGTTGTTACCATACAGACTGTGAGCCGACCAAAGCAGACTGCTGCCTGATGTGGCCGTTGAGGGATTCCAGGGAGAATAAGCCCAGTAGGTGTCGTAACTCAGTACGGTCATATTGTGGGCGTAGCGCAGATAACCACCATCCAGTACACGGGCAGCGATAGAATAAGCGGGACCCATCAGGAAGTTACAGGGCTGACTTGACTGGATATACATATTGAAATAGTCGTCAACACCGGCTGCGGTATTATAGGGTTCACGCTGGCGCAGACAGTCTATAGGAGAACCACCCAGGGCCTTGGTTGCATATTCAATCACCTTGTCCCAATTCTGATAGTAGAGGTTGAAACGAGCGGCAAAGGCATAAGCAGCCTTGGTGTTGAAGTGATATTTGGGAATGTCGTAAGCGGCATCGTCAATCAGTGGCAGAGCCTCCTCAATATCAGCATTGATATGCTTATAGAGTTCAGCCAGTGTGCCGCGTTCGTAATGGGTATTTACAGACTGCTCTGGCTCCAGAGGGTAGGGCAGACCAAGATACTTGTCGGCCTTGAGTGAGTCGTATGCCATGCAGAACACGGTGCTCATCTGGAACATGCTGAAAGCGCGGCACAACAGGGCCTCGCCACGCTGGGCTTTCAAATCATCGGTATTACCCATGTCGTTAATAGCCTGAAGAGCTTCGTTGGCTGTAGCCACTGCTTCGTAGTAGCCATTCCAAAGGTTACGAGGACAGTCAATATCGCTGGCTGTAATGGTCTTGAAACGATACATCTCGTCCACCTGAGGAAGTGTGCTGTATTTCTTTCCGTTGTCGGTAACGTTGTCTGATGATATTTCCGATACCAGGATGGTGCTCACCGTAGGATAAGCTGAGGTGATGAGTTTAGACACCTTTGTTTTTGAATCTATGATAGCACGGTCATCGGGCAGTTTGTCCAGGTAGTCGTTACATGAGGTAACTGCTATGCTGAATAACAGAAGTGCAGGCGTTAGTTTATTTATCTTAATCATAATCTTCTTTTCAATTATCAATTATCATTTGTCGATTCCTTTACAGTCCGGCACGGAGCGTGAAGGTGAACTGGCGAGCCATAGGAACGGCTACACCACCTGTGTTGAAGAACTCGGGATCCTGACCGTTGAGTTTGCTGTCAGAATAGATCAGGAACAGGTTGGTACCCTGCAACTTCAGGTTGAGTGAGTTGATACCCAATGGGTTTATCCATGAGGCGGGCACATCGTAAGAGAGCGAAATCTCCTTCATACGAATGAAGTCACCCTTGGCAATACGAGCCGTAGAATAGTTGTAAGCGTTATAGGCATAGCTCAGATAAGGGTCTGCCTGGTTCATACGACGGTCTGCCAGAACGGGGATGTTGGTCTTCAGTTCGTCGCCACCTACTACCCAGCGGTCATTAAACTCCTTAGGCATAGCATCCAAATCGCTGTAGCTTGACCTGAATACGGGGTCAAGGCGAACGACATTGCCAAATGAATATGAAGCAAATACATTCAGGTGGAGGTTCTTATATGTAAAGGTGTTACCCAGTGAACCGGTGATGGTGGGATCCGTAGGACCTTCATAAACCAGGTGATCGAGTGCGTAAGACTGGAAGTCGTGATCACTTGTTGTCAGGTTACCGTCCTGGTTGATGAATGTGGGAAGACCATGTTCGTCAAGTCCCTGGAAGTCAATGCTCCAGAGGGCACGGTAGGGATAGCCCACCATCGTGAAACCATTACGCTGGTACTGACCGGTGAGATAGTAGATAGGACTACGGGAATCCAGGTCGGTTACCTCAGTCTTGTTGTGTGAGAAAATGAAATCGGTGTTCCACTTGAAATCACCAGCCACAATGTTCTTGGTTGAGATGCTCAGCTCCTCACCGTGTGATTTCATTGTAGCCACGTTGGC
Source organism: Prevotella communis (assembly GCF_022024175.1). Classification (GTDB taxonomy): domain Bacteria; phylum Bacteroidota; class Bacteroidia; order Bacteroidales; family Bacteroidaceae; genus Prevotella; species Prevotella communis. The sequence goes on from NZ_CP091794.1 coordinate 179,214, forward strand.
ATACTTGGTAATAGCGCCGCCAACACCCGTTGTCATGCGAGGACCAATCAGGTCGAAGTTGTTACGCATCCACCAGTCGAAGGTCACGTTGATGCGGTTGTTCAGCAAACCGAGGTCAACACCTACGTTAAACTCGTGCTTCTTCTCGTATGTCAGGTCGGGGTTGCCAAACTGCTGAATGTCAAGCGCTGTCTCCTTGTCGGAAGCGAAGGGACGCCAGGGGTTCACACTCTCAATGATAACCATGGCATTGTTGACAGCAGGCTTGTCGCCAGTCAGAGAGTATGACAAACGCAGTGTAGCATGGTTCAGGATGTTCTTGAAGGTATCGGCAAACCAAGACTCCTCATGTGCATTCCAAGCACCAGAGATATTCCAAGTAGGCAGCCAGCGTGCTTTGAGGCTACGGCCCAACTGGTTGCTACCCTCGTAACGTACGGTTGGGGTGATGGTGTAGCGATGCTTCCATGAGTAGGTGGCTGTGCCGAAGAAGGCGACATTACGCTCGTAGTTGTTGCTTACCTCGTAGTACATGTTGTTCTCCTCGCTAGCCTGCTTGAAGAAGTGGTAATCATAAGCACCGAGCATACCCATCTCGTACTGCATGCCTACACCGTTGAAATAGTTAGCGTTACGCTCAATATCGTTGACCTCCATACCACCGAAGACATTGACGATATGCTCTTCTTCCTGTCCGAAGGCATCGTTATAGCTTGCGGTAGCGCGGAAGTTCTTACTGTTCATCACGTTCTTGTATGTGCGGTAGAAACCACCCTCTGGCAATACAGAGTATTTCAGTGAGTTGGGCACATCGGGATCCTGATAGAGGAAGGGGTTGTTGTCACGCATGGTGGCATCGTCCATGGCACGGAAAGCCATAGACTGGTTTGAGTTCTCCTTGATCATGTGTGTGCGGGTAGCCACAGAATAGTTGTAGGCTCCCAATGCAGCCAGCTCCAACTGACGGATGGGCTTGTATTTCAGTTCAGCCTGGAACTTCAGGTTCACCACGTCAAGATCCATGTAGTTGTTGGCCAACTCGTTATGGATATTGAAGGGAGCATAGTTACGTGTATAGAATGTATTAGGATCCAGCGCACGACTCGTGTTGATAGCATACGAATAAGGGTTGATGTCGAAGTCACGAGTTACCTGTCCTGACACGGGGTCAGCGCTTTGGTTGGTGGTACCCGGAGCCTCCTGTTTACGATAGGCAGCATTGCCAATCAGGTTCAAAGAGAGTTTCTTTGACAGGTTATAGAGCGCGTTGATGTTTGCTGTGTAACGCTGCACCTTGCTGCGCTCAGTCCATCCTGGATCGTTCATCACAGAGAATGAAGTATAGTACTGAGCCTTATCGGTACCTGAAGACATTGAGATAGAGTGGTTCTGTGAGATACTTGTTGAGAAGAGCTCGTCAAACCAGTTGGTGTTGCGGAACTCAGCTTCCTGCAGGTAGGCATACATAGCCTCGTCGGTATTGGGCAGGAGGAACTGTCCCGTGGCGGAATCGTAGGTGTTCATCAACTGGTACATCTTACCGTAAACACCGCTCTCTGAACCGCGGTAGGTGTCAGAGAATGTCAGCCAACCGGCGTTGTACATCTCTCTGTATGTGCTCATCTGCTCCTGAGAGTTCATGATGTTGAACTGTGAGTAGCTGGGCTTCAAACGCATGGTGAACTCACCTGTATAGCTGATATGTGACTGTCCGGCCTTACCTTTCTTGGTGGTTACGACAATCACACCACCCATCGCGCGCGCACCATATATAGAGGTAGCACTACCATCCTTCAAAACCTGGAATGACTCGATGTCGTCGGCGTTCAGTCCGGCAATGGCACTTGAAATCAGGGTATTGGCGTCACCACTTGACAAGGCGTCTGCGTCTACCTCGGTAACATCTTCCATTACGACGCCGTCAACAACCCACAGGGGCTTTGAGGCACCATAGATAGAAGTAGCACCACGCACACGAATCTTGGGCGCAGTACCAAAGGTACCAGATACGTTCTGTACAGACACACCGGCTACACGTCCTTCCAGAGAACGTGAGATATCGGCCACACCGTCAATCTTTGCTTTCTCAGCATCAATCTTGGTGGCAGCACCTGTAAACAGACGCTTGTCCTGTTTCTGCATACCAGTTACCACAACCTCTTCGATAACCTTAGAGTCTTGAGTCATCGTGACCTTCATGCCATTCTTTGGGGCAAGTCTCTTAGTTACGTAACCGATATAACTAAATTCGAGTTTTTTTCCGGAAGGTACATCGATTGTGAACTTTCCGTCTACGTTGGTAACGACACCATTGTTGTTTCCTACAACCTTCACTGTAGCACCGATCGCGGGTTCGCCGTCATCCTGCATCACAGTTCCTGTTATCTTGTTCTGTGCGAATGCTACTCCGATTGAGAGTAATAAGGCCGTCAGGAAAACTGTTAGTCTTTTTTCCATAAATTGCTAAAAAATCAATCTTTTTACTTTGTTTTTGATTTACTACTTTTACCAGATTTAATGGTTGAGCGTGCAAAAGTAATACTTTTTTCCGTTATTTCAATAAAATTTCAAAAAAAATGCGCTATTTTGCGTCATTTTTTCGTTTTTATCAACGGAAAAGTAACTATTTGGAAAGTTTTTGTTCGATTTCGGTTAATTTTGTGACTACAAAAATGTAGTCCTGCCAGTGCCCGCGAATGACCCCTTTCTGTTGTAAATCATCCATGCAATTGATAAGGGAATCCCAGAAGCCTTTCATGTTCCAGAGTATGATAGGCTTCTGATGAAACTGAAGGGTAGCCGCTGCTGCCACGGTAAAGAGTTCGTCGAGTGTGCCGATGCCGCCAGGAAGGATGATAAAAGCATCACCCTGTAGCATCATCAGGTCTTTGCGGTCCGTTAGGTTTTCTGTTGGGATATGTACGTCCAGATAGGGACTGAGTCGTCCCATCTCCTCTATTTTGCGTGGAACGACGCCGATGACTTGTCCTCCAGCCTCTTTTGCTGCCTTGCTTACGGCATGCATCAAACCGGCGTCATGACCTCCAAAGACAATGGAATGGCCATTCCGCGCCGCCCAACGCCCGAGTTCTTCTGTCATTGTGAAGAACTCGGGGTCGATATCCTGGTTGGCGGAACAGAAAATGCAGAGTTTCATTTCTTGTCGTTTGTGGGGAAAATCACCTGATACTGTCCACTGAGGTGCATGAACGCGAAGAGGCGGAGCAGACCGTCATAGTAGGCATCGAAGTAGCCATCCTCAAAAGGCTCGTGCTTAGCATTCCACAGTGCTTCGATGAATTCCTTCTTCTTGTCGTGCTGACAGAGCACAGAGGCGGCAGCAGAGGTGGCTACCAGTCCTATACTGTGACGCAGTTTGCGGAAGCCGCCAGCCTGCAGAATCTCATTGCCCTCAGGCAGACTGCCATCTACACGGTACTGGTCTACGAAGCTGTCGATGCCCTGGCTATAGAGGAAGTTCTGTATCTTCTCGCCATACTGCTGTTGCCATTCGCGGTCGGCACAACTCCATTCATAGTCCAGCGCAATATTCATGGGTACGCGCCAGGAATCGTAGCGGAAGTTATTGTTTCCATTCCTGCGTGGTGCTGCGTTCTGCTGTTGTCCCTGAGGCCTGCCCGGGAATCGCATCATCTCCATCTCGCTGCCGTCGTATTGGCATTGGTCACCGTTCAAGCCTGTTGTATCGTTGATGCACTTGTGCAGGAACTCACGGCTTTTCTGTGCGCATTCCATCCAATAGTCGCTCCGTCCGTCGTCGGCCCACTTGGCCCATACCTCATAGAAAGCAGGGATATGGTAGCTGGGGTCGGTGAAACGCTGGCCGAAACCATCAGGGGTAAAGGTGATGAGCTTTGTCTCAGGGTCAATCAGGTACATCTTCTGCGGACCTTGCTGCTGGGGACCAAAGCCTCCGAAACCTCCGAAGCCAGGACGTGGCTCAGGCGTATATTCCTTAGGCTGGATACAGTTCAGGATATGCTGTGCCTCGGCTTTGTAGTTGATACCCGTATCATTACCCCAACGGTTAGAGGCAAAGAGGAGCGAGGTAATATAATAGAGTTCGCCATCACTGGCTGCCCCATCGGCATTGCGTGTGCCGTCGGTCCTGCAGCTCCAGGCGAAATAACCCTTACGGGGACCGTCCTGATGCTGCATGTATTTCTTGCTCCAGCGCCACAGACGGTCGAAGATATCCTTCTTGTCCATCTGTACGGCAATCATCATGCCGTATGACATACCCTCTGTACGGGCATCATGGTTCTTGATATCCGAGATGTAGCCCATGGAGTCGCCTACCTCGAAATAGACTTTGTTGGGACCGTAGAACACGTCGTTGAAGACTTCCTGTAGTTTTTTGTCAACCTCCTCACGACTATGGCCAACTTCGGCAAAGAGGTTACGGTAGCGCTTGGTCTCGAAACCACCTTTGCTCCAGGGCTTACCGTCCAAGAGATATTTGTCGATATAAGCCTGTACGATGGGATACTGAATCTGAGGCAACTGACAGTGACCGTGACCACCGATGATGTCACAGCCCATACGGTCGGCAATGCCGAATTTCTCCCATACCTTCTGGGCTGCCTCGGCAGAAACCTTCATAGAGGGGTCGGCCAGCCATTCGTAGTCGGGATTACCCAGCAACAGCAGGGCGCGTGGACAAACCATTGCACAGAGCTCGTGCTGGTCGTAGGGCAGACGGTAAACGCTGTCGCCATGGAAGTTCTCCTTCTGACTCTCCAGGAACCAGTGGTAGTCGGTCTTGTCGATATCCTCCAGATTCTTGCCAGCCAACGTTAACTCATGCGATTTGCGCCAGGCGGCAGCACCGCCTCCGCCAGGCTCCTGTGCGATAGTCAGGGCGATGCGCTCATCGAAGGCACCGCAGTAGAGTGCCATCTTTCCTGCGTAAGAACAGCCCGTGACGCCAATACGACGGGTGTCGATCTTCGTCACCTCCGGACCCAGTTGCTGCAGACCGTCAATCAGTCGGCTCATGCCCCAGGCCCATTCGCTATAGGCACCATTATTCTTCAGTTTAGGATACAGACGGTCGAAGTTGTGCTCGCCGCGGTCATGATGCTTGCCAAACTGTTTATAGTCATTGACCTGTGCCGACGAGAACGTTGTCGTGGCGATAGGCCTGTCGTCGAAAAGCTGACGGGGCAGCGCTATCATATCCGTGCCAATCATCAGCGCATAGGGGGGCTGCCCAACCTTCGGATAGCGAATCTGCGACTTGAGTGTCAGCGTCTCTTTACCAACGGTGACATCGACTATCAGCGTGTCGCCCATCATACGTGCCTTCACCTGGTTAGCCTTTACTGCTGGTTTCTCACCAATGCCGTAGTGCTGGATGAGCGAGCCAATCTCGTTGCGGCGACGCTCCCAGTCCTCGAAGTTCTTGACCCCCTCAAGGGCGTTAGGCAGTTCGCGGATAACGGGTAATTTCTCAGGTGCCTTGAATTTCTTCAATGCATAACGGCTGCCTGTGTTCTCCTGGTCATATACCTGTGGCTGCGCCATGGCTGTCGCAGAAAGACAGACCATGAGCGAGCCAGCAAAAAAAGTTTTTAATGGTTTCATATTTCTATTATTACATATTTTTATTTATTGGGGACCGCCAAAGCCACCGCCAAAGCCGCCACCGAAGCCACCAGGTCTGCCGCCTCCGAAGCCACCGCCACCGAAGCCTCCGGGTCGGCCACCACCGAAGCCAGGGAACTGAGGAGCCTGTTCGCGTCCTACCTCAAGGAGCATCCTGACGAGTGCACGGCGACGCTGTGTCCATGTGGGATAGTCGTCAGCACGCAGTGTGCGCATCTTGAACCCACCCATCTGCTGGGCGCCCTGCATGAAGTCCAGCGAACTGGTTGTAAGAATCAGCGGTTTCGTCTTGCCCTCGGCCACCAGACGGTCGGCAATGGCGTCAGCACCACCAATCTTAAACCAACTCTCCATCGTGTCACCTTCGCCGGGAACCAATTGGATAAACGTTGGAATAGTCATGGTACGAGGCATCACCGAGGTGTACCACGCCTCCATGTGGTCTAAGTCGTACGACACCTTTCCGTGCTCAATCTCTCCCTGAGAAGCGAAGTTGAACGGTGAATGAGGATTGTCGGCAATACTGTATTTAAAGCCCTTGTCAGGTGATAAGTACATGTTGCTGGGGTCGCAAACGGGTGTGCCGTCAACCACGAAGCAGTATTTGAACGTATCAAAGAGATAATCATTGAGGGTGATGCTCCATACACCGTCAGAGTCGCGCTTCATGTCCAGATAGTCGGGCAACATCTCGCAGTCCAGCAACACCTTCTTGGCCTCAGGAGCCTTGAAACGGAATGTGATACCCTCAGGGGTATATTCTGGAGAGATGATGGGGCGGGGGAACAGGCGTGCCATCACATTAGCAGTGAACTGCTGTTCCTTTCCTGTCTTGGCGGGAGCAGGCTGTCCAGCTTTCATCGCAGCCTCGGAAGCTTTCTTGTTGAACAGCAAAGGCAGGGTCTTGGCCAGGAAATACTTGGCATTCATCCAGGTGTGGCCGAACTTGTCCGTTGTAAACTCCTTCACGCTCTGGATACCCTTGTCGTCCAGGAACTGCATGTAGTCGCGGGCATTGCCATAGAGGAAGTCATCCGTACCCACGCCCAACCAGAACAGATGCAGTTTCTTGTTGGTGTCGCCGGCCTTGTCATAGACATTTGGGATGTCTGTTGACGTGAACGAACTGTAAGAGCACAGATAAGAGAACTTGTCAAGATTGGTCAGACCGTTAAACAGCGCCTGGTTGCCGCCACGCGAGAAACCACCGATGGCGCGACTGTCGCGGTCGTTCTTGGTACGGTAGTTCTTCTCGATATAAGGCATCAGGTCGTTGATGAGGTCCTTGCTGAACACGTCGCCGCCGAAGCGTGTCTGAGGAGCAGAAGCCTCGGGACGTCCCTTCGTTGCTGCATCAGGAGCATCGGGGAGTTTCAGCTTTGAGGGATTACCATAGGGCATCACCACAATCATCTCCTTAGCTTTGTTCTCTGCCAGCAGGTTATCCATGATATAGTTCACGCGTCCCACCTTATAGTAAACTTCCTCAGTATCGGTAGTACCACTAATCAGGTAAAAGACGGGATATTTCTTCTGCTGGTCCTCCATATAGCGAGGAGGCAGATAGACAATAGCGTTATTCGTGGCCCCCAGACTCTTAGAGTAGTAGTGTACATATTCTACACGACCGTGAGCCACATCGCGGATGTCGTGAGCCAGCGGACTGCCCTGTGAGGGAATCTCCAACAGACTGTTCTTGAAACCTTCGTTGGGGAAATACTGAGGATTCATGGGGTCCATCACGCTGATACCGTCCACGATAAAGCAATAAGGATACATATCGGGGGCTGCAGGACCAAGGGTGACCGACCATGTGCCGTCGGCACCGCGCGTCATCTCTTTGCGACCGGCAAACTGCACATCGACCAGCACATTCTTTGCTGAGTCGTTCTTGTATTGGAAGGTCACTGTCCCGTCGTTATTCGTACGGGGTTGCGCCATGACCGTAGCTGCACAGGTCAGGAGCGTAAACATAAGCATTGTCTTTTTCATATTGTTTTAGTTTGTAGGATTTTTATTTCACGGTAAAGTCAAATGCCTGCAGGTCTTTATCGAGTGAAGACGTGCCATAAAGAATCTGGTAGCGACCAGGCTTTACAGCCAGTTCGTCGATCATCTCGTCGTAGTATTCAAAGGCCTCGCCATCCAAGGTGATAGTAGCTTTCTTGGTCTCGCCAGGCTTCAGTGTCAGTTTCTCGAAGCCCTTCAGCGCCTTGATAGGTGCACCTGGGTCGTCCAGACGCTTCACGTAAACCTGTACGGTCTCTGTTCCCTCTCGTTTGCCCGTATTGGTCACAGGCACGGTGATGGTCACCTTGCCGTCTTTCTTCATGTTCTTAGCACTCAGTTTACCCTTGCCGGTAGCAAAGGTGGTATAGCTCAGACCATAACCGAAGGCATACTGGGGGACACCGGTGAAGTAGCGATAGGTGCGGTTCTTCATAGAGTAGTCCATGAAATCAGGTAGGTCTGCTGTAGAGCGATAGAACGTCACGGGCAGTTTGCCGCCAGGGTTGTAGTCGCCCAGCAGTACCTCAGCCAGGGCCTTTGCGCCACCCTGACCAGGATACCACGCCTGCAGCAGCGCATCGTATTCACCCTCTACGCTACCGAATGCGATAGCAGAACCAGAGCAGTTCACGAAGATAACGGGCTTGCCGGTCTTATGCATGGCACGTACCAACATCTGCTGCACCTTGGGCAGTTCGATGTCCTGCTTGTCGCCACCTTCTCCCTCCATGCGTGCAGAGATACCACCGATGATGATGATGGCGTCGGCCACGCTCACCTCCTTAGCCAGGTCGGTGAAATCAGCCAGTTTGCGCTCGCAGATGTCGCCACGCAACATGGCGAAGTTGCCTGTGCCGCGACGATACTCAATCACCACGTCGTAGGTCTTGCCCTTCTCCACATTGAACGACTTATAGTCGGCACCACCGCGACGTCCGAAGCCTCCGAAGCCACGACGGCCACCGCCTTTGTTCTCCTCAACTACCTGACCATTCACCTTCAGCACATAGCCGTTATCGGTAGAGAGGGTGTATTTCATCTCGCCAGTAAAGGTAGCCTTATAGGTACCGCTGATGCGTACGGCCAGGTTATCGTTGGTGATACCCTCGGCAAAGCCCCAGGCACCAAAGGTAGAGAAGTTCAACTCCTTATAATATCCACTCTTGACGGGGTTCTCGAAGTTGGTGTTTCTGTCGTTCCAGAACTCTACCTTCACACCCTTTCCATCGTTGAATTCCTGCAGATGGTGTACGGTGGTATATTCATCATTCAGTTCACAAGCCTTGTTGTAGATGATTTTTGTGTTGGGCAGAGCGTTCTTGATGCCTTCGAGCAAAGAGTGCTGGTGGTTCTTGGTAGGCGTGCCGCCATAGTTACCGTTCAGCAGTTCCACATCATCGGCATTAGGACCGAGCACGGCCAGCGTCTTGATACTCTTTGAGAGCGGCAGTATGCCGCTGTTGTGCAGCAGCACCATAGACTCGCGTGCAGCCTGTGTAGCCAGTTGGTCGTGCTTCTCGCAACTGATGGTTGAGGCTGGGAGATTAGCCCAAGGCAGCATTTCGGCAGGGTCGAACATACCCAGTTCGAAGCGTCCCATCAGCGTCTTACGCAGGTGGTTGTCGAGGTCGCTCTCCTTGATGAGGCCCTTCTTCAGACCGTCGGTGAGGTTCATCATCACTTTGCCGCACTCCAGGTCGGTGCCGTTGAGCACAGCATCCACCGTAGCCGACAGAGGGTCCTTGTGGGTCTCGTGCTGACCGCGGTTAAAGAAGTTGTTGATAGCGTCACAGTCGGTCACCACCAGTCCGTCGTAGCCCCATTTGTTGCGCAGGATATCGATGAGCAGGCGGTCGCTGGAACAGCAGGGCTTGCCCTCGAAACGCTGGTAGGCACACATCACCTCCCTCACGTTGCCTTTCTTCACCAGGGCCTTGAAGGCTGGCAGATAGGTCTCCCAGAGGTCACGGTTGGTGGGCTCTACGTTCATTGAGTGGCGCAGAGGCTCTGGTCCGCTGTGCACGGCATAGTGCTTGGCACAGGCATGCGTCTTGATGTACTTGTCGTTGTTTCCCTGCATACCTAGTACGGTCTGCACGCCCAGCACGGCATTCATGTAGGGATCTTCACCACAGGTCTCCTGTCCGCGTCCCCAACGGGGGTCACGGAAGATGTTCACGTTGGGACACCAGAAAGTCAGTTCGGGATTACCAGGATAGTAGGTCTCGCCCATGCCCACATGCTTCACGCTGTGGTCAGAGCGGTTCCAGTTGGCACGAGCCTCGTCGCTTACCTGCGAGAAGACATCATACACCAGTTTGGCATTAAAGGCAGCTGCCATACCGATGGGTTGGGGGTAAACAGTATAGTCACCCTGACGCACACCGTGGCAGGCCTCACTCCACCAGTTGTACGACGGTATGCCCAGTCGCTCAATGGAGATGCTCTTGTTCATCATGAGTCCTACCTTTTCCTCGGGCGTCAGCATGCCCAGTAGGTTCTCTACGCGTTGGGTCCTTGGTAGTTTTGTATCCTGCCAGGGATATTGCGTTTGTGCACTGACGTTTTGAATCGCAAAGGCGCATAAAGCGGCCATCATTACTTTAGTCTTCATGTTAATGCTTATAGTTTTATGGTTCTACCGTGCAAAAATACAAAACATCCGGCGCATTGACTGCGTCGGATGTTTCATAAGTTATTCAATATGTCGCATGAGCGACAAAATCAGTGTTTACGGTTGGCTCGTTGCTCGCGATACTTGGCTTTTTGCCTGGCAGAACCGCTGCCGTGAGCTCCCGTAATGTACTTTTTCTTCTTGGCTTTGGTCTTCACCTTTCCTTCGTTGGGGTCTTTGCGTTCGCCACCTCTTCCGAAAGAAATGCCATTCTCAAGAATGCTTTGAAAATCGTCTTCGCCAACCATAGTATAAAAGGATTAATGATGGAACAAACGTACACCTGTGAAGGCCATGGCGATGCCGTATTTGTCGCAAGTCATGATCACATGGTCATCACGAACGCTACCACCAGCCTGAGCGATATACTGCACGCCACTCTTGTGGGCACGCTCAATATTGTCGCCGAAGGGGAAGAAGGCATCACTGCCCAGACTTACCTCGGTGTTCTTGGCAATCCACTCTTTCTTCTCGGCCAGGGTCAGCACCTCGGGCTTCTCAGAGAAGAACTGCTGCCAAGCACCGTCGCGCAACACGTCGTCGTGCTCGTCTTCAGAGATATACACATCAATGGTGTTGTCGCGGTCGGCACGACGGATACCCTCCTTGAAAGGCAGGGCGAGCACTTTGGGGTGCTGGCGCAACCACCAGATGTCGGCCTTCTGACCAGCCAGACGGGTACAGTGGATACGGCTCTGCTGACCGGCACCGATACCGATAGCCTGTCCGTCCTTCACGTAGCACACAGAGTTTGACTGTGTATATTTCAGGGTGATGAGGGCAATCATCAGGTCGCGACGAGCCTCAGCAGAGAAAGTCTTGTTCTGTGTGGGGATATTCTCGAACAATGCGGGGTCGTCCAACTGGATCTCGTTGCGGCCCTGTTCGAAGGTAACGCCGAATACCTGCTTCGTCTCCACGGGAGCGGGCTTGTAGGCGGGGTCAATCTTAATCACGTTGTAGGTGCCCTTACGCTTGTCCTTCAGAATCTCCAGAGCCTCGGGAGTGTAGTCGGGGGCAATGACACCATCACTTACCTCGCGCTTGATAATCAGGGCGGTGGTCTTGTCGCAGGTGTCGCTCAGGGCGATAAAGTCGCCATAAGAAGACATACGGTCGGCGCCGCGGGCACGGGCATAGGCGCAGGCAATGGGACTCTCGTCCAGGCCTGGGATGTCATCTACGAAATAGATGTGCTTCAACGTGTCGCTCAGGGGCAGACCTACAGCAGCACCAGCAGGTGATACGTGTTTGAAAGAGGCTGCAGAGGGCAGACCGGTGGCCTGTTTCAGCTCTTTCACCAACTGCCAGGAGTTCAATGCGTCCAACAGGTTGATGTAGCCAGGGCGGCCGTTAACAACTTCGATAGGCAGTTCGGTGCCATCGTTCATAAAAATGCGGGAAGGTTTCTGATTCGGATTACATCCGTACTTCAGGGCTAGTTCTTTCATGTTTTTGAGAAGAATTATTATTTCCGACTGCAAAGGTACGAATAAGTGAGAACAATACAAAACAAAAACTCCTTTTTTTTGTTTTTATTGTCGAGCGCAAGTACCTAAGAGCGTTAGCTCAAAGGTACGAATAAGTGAGAACAATACAAAACAAAAACTCCTTTTTTTGTTTTTATTGTTCTCTGCTACTGTAGACTAACCTTTGTTCTTGTTGGAGTGCAACAAGCAAATATACCTGTTCCTCCTTGTATATTTGAGAATATTTTCACAGGCTGTACTAATCCCTTCTCTGTCATGTTACCATGCCATGTTATGTCAGAATTGGCCATAAGACCAATTACATATTTGTAGTAAGATTCTGTTATGGAGAAAATAGTAATCACCCTTTCACAGCCTTCTGGCTGATTGTAATAAAAGGGTGCGCCCCGTTCCTCCATCATGATGGTATGGTGCTGTGTGGAGTCTCCAATATTGGTGAATGGAAATCCGTAGGTTGAAATAGTTTTTAAAGAACTGAGACTCTGGTTGATTTCTTGTGCGGTCAACATAAAATGCGGGTCTTTGGAATAGTCTACATTACCCATAGGCATATTATTGGCTGACGAGATGTATACGAAATAATAGTGATTTCCTGGAACCTTGTCCGTAAATGAGATATTGTAAGTATATGCAAGCTCATAGTCGTATCTTATTATTTCGTATGGCGTCACTTGTACGCTCTCAGGACCAGGCACTTTTTCTTTCTTTATCTCTATCTGGTCAATGATCACCCCTTGTGGTATTGTATCTGATGCAGTCAGTTCTTTCCCGTCTACTACAGTTCGAATTGTTATTCTATCGCCTGCATTCGGTCGTGCATCAGAACGATAAAATCCATTGCTATATGGCATAAGACCTTTAGGTTGATCGTTGATTAGCAACTCTACTTTGAGATTCGTGTAACTACTGGGTTTTTGTGTGTCCGTAAAAAACCATGTGGTTGATATGTCAGCCATAATCGTTGTGTCTGTATTCGCTACAACATTGAGAACTAATGTCGGTTCGCCCTTGTACTTATCCAGGTCGATAGTCTCCTCGCAACTGGAAAAAGTGTATCCTGCCACGAAAAATAGTACAATTTTCGTCAGCTCGCTCATGAATCTATTATGAAAATATCTTATTGTCATCTTTTTATATCTTCAGCGTATATGATAATGAAGGAATAATAGATAGCAGTCCATAAGTCTTGAATCTTTTTGTATCCCCTTGTCCTGTCCACTTTATCTCCTTGGTGATAACTACAGGATTCTCGCGGTTATAGGCGTTATACAAACTAACATTCCATGTGCCCTGCCACCCGTTGCGATAGTGCTGATAGAAGTTAACTCCTACATCTAAACGATGATAATCGGGAAGTCGGACATTGTTGCGTGATGTATAGAAGTCGGCCCCCCATTTAGCTGTGGGAACTCCTATTGGTGCTATGCTTGATCCAAAGCCTGCATTATCAAGGCGTTCATAGTTTTCAAGAGCCAGCGTTACACGGTTTCCTGAAATGAATGTCCAGCCCATAAAGAATTCCCATTGTGTTGATGCCTTATAATTAAGATTGATATTTAGCTTGTGGCGGTTGTCATATTTGGCAGGAAAACGTCTGCCCTCGTTAAGCATATCAAACAATCTTGTGTTCCACATCAAACCATAGGCAATGTTACCCGTAAGCTTTCCCTTCCTCATGCTTAGGCTAACATCAGTTCCGTATGCACGTCCATCACCTTGAGTAACTTTATCGCTCCACGACTCATCGGTTGTAAACAAACCTATGCCGTCGCGATATTCTAGTAGTCCTCGCATCGTCTTGTAGTATCCTTCTATTGAAACACGACAGTTGGCAGAGGGACTCCCATAGATGCCAACTGACCATTGGTCACTGCGTAGTGGTTGCCAAATGTTGCCAATAGGTAGCCATGCATCTGTAGAAAGGCTGATGAAACTGTTTGATACCTGTTGTTCAAACTGGTTTGTTTGCATATAGCTTCCCTTAATGCTCATCCTGTCGTGTACCTGCCAGCATACATTGACACGAGGTTCAAGCATCTTGTGGTGTTTGTGCTGTGACGCATATATCACTCCGCGAAGGCCAACTGAAGTCTGCAGTCTGTGGGTCAACATAAAGGTGTTGTGAATCCAGGTTGATATCTCATTAGCATGCACAATGCTATTGGGTGTACTAAGAAGTGCCTCATCGGCCTGTATGTTGCTACTAATACAAAGCCTTTCAGGGCGATAACGGTGGTGAATCATGCCAACACCACCTCTAATCACTATCGTCTGACCTATGCTGAGGCTACCCTGTGCAGAAAGCCCCATATCGGTAATTCCATTATCATTGGTCTTATGACTGAAGGTGTAGTTGTCATTTTTTTGCTGGTTGTTATCTAGAATAAATTGTGAAGTGTAATCGCTAACATAAGCATTTAATTCCAAATATTGCCCAGCATTAGGAGTGTAGTTCAGTCCGGTAGCAACACCAAAGTTGCCCCATTTCAGTCTCATTTGGTCAGTTTCCGTGTATGCACTCTCACTATCCTCTTGCAGGTACGATTCCTCATCCCCCATACTCATACGGTCTGTACTATAGTAGAAGTGAGTGTATCCCTTTAGCCGTTGACTTATCTTATAGTCTAGTTTTACATTGGCATCCAGAAAATAATAGCCATTAGATTGACTGTTTCCATCGTCAACCTTCATGCTGTTTACTTTATCCACTAATTTATCTGTCAGAAATCCAGCCCATGAGCGTCTGAAACCGATGGTAATACCCATGCGGTCTTTAATGATAGGGCCTGTCATGAAAATATTTCCTGCAAGCGCACCAAGCGTGGCCTTTGCATGAAATTGTCTGAAGTCCGACTCCTGTAGGGTTACGTCGCAGATGCCAGACAGACGTCCACCATAGTTAGCAGGGAAGTCGGACTTCAAGAATTGCACTCTGTCAACCATAGCGACGTTAAAAGCTGAGAACAAACCGCTTAGATGGTTGACCTGATAGAGTGGCAGATGATGTAGTAAGAATAGATTCTGGTCGCTCTCGCCTCCCCTTACCAATAATCCAGAGAGGCCTTCTATGCCTTCACTTACGCCAGGTTCACTACGAAGGGCACGTAATATATCTGGTTCGCCTAGCATCTGCGGACGCCTTTCTATCTCAGCACCTTGTAGCATTACCATGCTCATCTGTGGATGTAGGAGGGGGTTGTCACCCACAACTTCCACTTCACGCAACTGAAGGGTTGTATCGGCACGTTCTTCTTTTAGTTCCCCCTGCGCAAATGCGCACAGGGGGACTAATAGAAATTGTATAAAGAAAAACAATCTTATCTTACCTAATGATATCATTTTAAATATCTTTTTACCTTTAATAAATTGTGACAGGCCTTGTCGGGTGCAAAGATACTACACATATTGTACATGTAGATAGTTATCCGTATTTAAAACACCTTTCAAAACTTGTCAAAATGATATTTAAAGGAAACGAAAGGCTTATATTATCCTCAAAATCCTGTCGTCCAACTCTTTGGGATTGCCTGTTGTATCATATATTTTTTTTAGTAATCTCCTTCTGATATTTGAAATGTATGCATCATCCCTACCTAAGAGTTTGCTAATGGAGGCTGGTTTGAAGTGACAGCGTATCAAAAGGCATACTTCGTATTCGATTGCGCGTAATGGGGTTGAAGAGTTAAGCGCCCCATAAAAATTGGGAATCAATTCATTAATAAGATTTTTAAGTTCGCGGATATCGCTTGTTGTTGCTTCCTGAACTGGATTTGACTCTAAATACTCATGGAATCGTTGAATGACTTTTGCTTCAAGTATTTTATCTTCCAATGCAGGATCAATAGTTTTGGAAAGTCGCTTTTGGAATTCAGAGATTTTTGTTTGCAACTCTGCTATCTCAGTATTTCTCTTGGAAATAATTGTACTGATGTCAGCATCTCCACCACATAAATCCTGCAATTCTGACTGTACTTTCTCTAAGGCAATTAAGTTTGTTCTATATTCTGCAAGTTGTCTTGCTTTCTTTGATCTATAACGCATAAATAGGAGAATGCTTATTAGCAGGAGGGCCATAACCGAAAAAAGAGAAAGATGTTGGATTTTCTCAGCCCTTCTCTCGCTTTTCTCTGCAAGAATCTTATGATGGTTGTAGTTATATGATAATTGTAGCTTCTGAATATTCTGCATTTCAGATAATGAGTAAGCAGAATCGTTTAGAATATAGCTGAGATTTGCATATTTAGCTATAGAATCAGAATTATTTTTGGTGATAAATACCTCCTGTAGCCCTTTACATCCAGCTATCTGGTTATTTAAATCTTTACCTATGCGAAGTTCTTTACGGAATAGATATTCTGCAGAGTCAGCCTTGTTAACCGCTAAATAGTATTGACCTTTTATATAATAATATATTTCCAAGCCCTCGTCAATGTTTCCATCATTATCAAAGAAACCTGAATTGCTTTCATACAAATTACAATACTTTCGAGCTTTATCTAGATCTCCAATATTTATTAAAGATAAGATGGTTGTACTTATGGTCTGAGCAGCCCGGTCATGCCTATTAATGCTTGTAAATAATTGAGCCGCATGTTCTTGAATAAATATAATGGAATCGTGTTTATGTAAATAATCATAAGCGTCAGCTCGCTGTGCATAGCATTCTATTGCCATTAATGTATCTTTCCCTTTCCAGGCATAATATTCTGCAAGTTTTAGTTCTTTCAATTCGCTACGAGGCTGTACTTCTTTATGAAATATATTAGCACTTTGCGCATGAATACGGCTTAACTTAGCGTAGTCACAGTTGATGTCCAAAGTATCTGCACAATCAGCAGCCTCATAATACAACTCCAGGGCATGAGGAAGTTCGCCAAGGCAATAGTAGGTACGACCAAGGATATATTTTGCGCGCATACGTTCGTTTGGGGTACCATGACTGTCGAAATAATCGCAAAGGCTAATGGCCAATGTGTCGTTGGTCATCAAGGAGCCTGCAAGGTTTTGTCGTTCCAGTTCTTCCAACTGACTCAGCATCTGCTGATGATCGTTGCATGCGCAAACAGCTATGAAAAATATTGTGATTAGGAAATGTTTAATACAATGCATGCTGCAAAGGTAAGTAAATTCTTTTTACCTTGCAAATATTACTGAGCCTTTTTTGAAAAAAACGAATGCAATCAAAGAGAATTATGTATCTGTCCCGCTGATCTTAAGTGCTCGTCGAAATCGCGTGCACCACCCTGTATATGAAATACCTTCTGCAACAGACGCACACGCAGGTTGGTGACCGACTGGGGTGATGAGGCTGTGAGCACAGCAACCTCAGAAGGCTGGAAGCGCAGGCGGATGAGCAGACAGACGTTGAGTTCGCGCGACTGCAGGCTGTTGATGGATGAAAGCATCGTGAGGAACTGCGGACAATGCTGTCGGTAGGCCTCCACGAGAGCCGTCCAGTCAGCTTCAGATGCTGGTTGGCCACGTTGTGCCAAGGTACGCAGCCGGGCTATGATGTCAGCTGCAAGCAGTTGCTGTTGCTGGTCGGTCTGCTGTTGCTGATTCAGTTTCTGCCGCAACTGTTCCATGTCCGTGAGTTGTATGGATATATCGCTTACCAGTTGATTGTAATGCCGGATGCGCCATCGGTGGTAATAGCTGAGCGATAGCAACAGTAACAATAGTAGTGAGGCGATGCCTAATAAGATGATGACGAGCCGATACTGGCGTTGCTCAGCCTGTGCACGCTCGTACTGCTGTTGCATACCGTGAATACCAGTACGGTCGCTCAGTTCGCTACTTCTGCGATAGAGATCGTTCAGACGCTGCGACAGTTCGCTGCTCCTGCGGAAGTCCTGTTGTTGGCTAAAATGCCTGATGAGCTGTTCGTGGGCTTTGATTTGTAGGTCCAGCTCCTCCGCCTGTAATGTCTGATACCACAGGTTGGTGGCTCTGTTAAAGTCACCCTCACCTTTGGCAATATTGGCCAGCAGATAGTTGGCTTTGTCTAGATATGTCAGTTTAAGTGCCTGTAGTAGGCTCTGTTTGGCTGCTATTGTGTCGCCCTCCTTTAATTGGTAGCTTCCCATGTTGCAAAGCGCAACAGCCCGAATCACACCGTCGAGCTTAGGAAGTAGTGGTTCCACTTGTTGCATGTAGTACATGAAACTGTCGCGTTCTTCCAACTGGTCGAAAGTGGTAGCCATGTTGTTGAGCATTCGGGCTGCCCACTGGTCGTTGCGTGCCTGTCTGGCAGCATCCAACGAACGCTGATAGTAGTGCAGAGTGGCTGTCTTGTCGTAGGCGTTGTCGTACATATCGCCAAGTACGGCATACAGTTCGTAGCAGAAAGCGGGGTCGCCAAGCTGTGCAGCCATCTCTTCGGCCTCCTTGATGAGTGCGAATGCCTCGGCATAGGATTGCTGACTGTAGAGTACGATAGCGTGATGGAGCAGGCTTCGGGCTAATCTGCAATCGTTGTTGCCGACGTTTCTGTAATATTTCTCACTTTGGGCAATGAGCGTGTCGTTGTTGAAGGTGAGGCCCTTACGGTGGATGGCTTCCGTGAAGAGAAGTCCGTAAAGGGCGCTGTCCTGCGTGGTGGCGAGCGAGTCTGTGTTGAGAGGAGCCAGGAGCAGCATGGCTGAGTCTGGATACTGGTCTATGATTCGCTCTGCCTGCAAGAGAGAGTCTTGGCAAGGCTGCTCGTGTGAACAGCCTGCCAAGAAGAGAGATATCATTATTATGATGGAAAAGGTCTTCTGCATGAGTTTATTTCATTCGGAAAGTGACGGGAAGGGTGAAAAATACGCGTACTTCTCTTCCATTCTGCTTGCCAGGCTTCCATTTCGGCATACAGCGAATCACACGCAGAGCCTCTTCGTCGAGTGCGGGATACACAGAGCGTACAACCTTCGGAGTGCTTACCTGTCCGTCTTTCTCAACGATGAATTTTACAACAACGCGCCCCTGTATACCTTTAGCCATAGCCTCCTTAGGATACTTTATGGTGTGCATAAGAAAACTCATCAAACTGTCCTGGCCTCCAGGGAACTCGGGCAGATTCTCTACAACGTCGAATACCTTTTCTTTCGACTGGTTCATTGATATTACGGTCTTCTGTGCCGTTATCGTTGTTGTGCTCAGCAGGGCTACAAGCAACAAAAAAGCGATTTTCTTCATAATCTTTACATTTTAAGTTTTTAATGTTCTTTTGTCATGACGCTGCAAAAGTAGAAGTTTTTCCGTAAAACCGCAAATTTTCGATTACATCATATTACACAGACGGCATTTTTTGTGTATTTCCATGGTGTCTGGACATTTTTCATCTAGCCATATGCTGTTCTTTGATTTTTATCGCAACTCAATGGTTTCCTGTTTCCAAATTATAGGTTTACGATGCCTTTGTCCCTGACTTAGGATGCCTTAACCTATGGTTTCTAACTAAGCAGTAAAATTTTCCTAACTAGCCAGTAATATTTCTCAAGTTAAGCAGTAAAAAACGAAGGTTAAGGAGTAGTGAAACGACGTGTTGCTAATAGAGAAACGACGAGTTGCTCCTCAAAATGGCCTGAATGACGAGGGTGTAGTGTTGGGGTTAGTGTTAGGTGTAGTGTTGGGGTTACTGTTAGCACAACACTAACCCCTCCGTTCTCCTTTTATATAAAGGCCTTTTCTGAGATTGGGTGGGGTGTATGCTGAGATCAACGAGTTACGACCACTAACTCATCGAGTTGCTATGTTAAGATTGTTAAAACGCTTTGACATATAAACTATTCTCTTTATTTTTGCGAAAGATTTTATAACCAGAACTTAAACATTAAAGGTATTAAGCCGATGAAATCTTTCAGAGAATTTGCGATATTACTGCTTTCATCTTTTTGTTGCATCATGGTGCATGCCCAGAAGGAGTATAATGGAGTGATAACAGATACCAGTCCCCGTGACAGCTTTGCATATGCGCAACAATCTTGTAAAGACTGTTTATATGATCTCTATAATTGTATAGAGACGAGACAGTTGAAAACCATAGAAATCGGAACTTGCACTTATCCTGTTGAGCAACTATATCAGGGCAAGAATGATAGCATTATTATTACAGCAATCACAAATGCTCGTGTATTTAGTTATGGAAATCTCTTAGATTCCGTTGTAGAACTTCATTTAGGTGACAGGGCTCTATATTTTATGGTGTCAATAGAACCGCCTCGCAGTTTCAAATACCATGATATTAATTGCATCTATGACAGCAAAGGACAGCATCTTATATATGAAGACGAAAAAATGGTATTGCCTGCAGTTATTAATGACCCTGATGGCTTTACCTATGTTAGAGAGAAACCATCTATAAAATCTCGGATAACGTCTAAGTTGCTAACGAATGAAGTCTTTTTATACACACCAATCTTTGGTAGTGATTGGTATAGAGTTTACTCAGGAGAAGACGGTGTGTATATTGGGTATATTTACAAAAAACGAGTTCTTCCGTACGATAAATGTTCAAATTATAATAAAAAGAAAATGTCCAGGTTATTTTTTGACTAAATAATCAGTGGGACCTGTCCCCGTGGCATCTGAGAATCAGCGCCTTACTCATTCCCTGAACTTTTCCAAATAGACAGTTATCTTCCTTGCTGTACTCAACACTCCCTTTATAGCCTTTATACTCCAAAAAATCCATATTAATGTTTTGTGGCAAAAGTACCAAAAAATAGTACTAACTTCCAAGTTTTTTGTCGATTATTTACATTATGGTTACATGGTTACAGCTGTAACCATGTAACCGCTAAAGTATGAAGATATGGTAAAATTCATAGTAATATGTTGATATTCAATATCTTGCATACGTGTAATAGTATCCGTAATAGCAAAATGGTTACATGGTTACAGCTGTAACCATGTAACCGTTCTGTGTACTTGCAGCGTTTAGTATTAGTTCTAGTAAGTGCCCGTATTAGTTCTCGCAGGGAAAAACCTAGGTGTAGCAGGGGAAGAAACGGCTGCTCTCCATCGTTTGCCTACACCCAAACGGTTGTGCGCCCATACGCAAACAACTGTGCGCCTATACCCGTTTTAAATCGCAAAAAATATGAGTGATGCTCGTTATGCTCTCCAGTTTTTTTCCTATACAGGATTGTTCTCTGCAAAATCTGCATGCGCTCTTCAAGTTGGGCGATAAGATCAGCGGGACAGAGGTCTTTGATTTTTATAATAAAGGCCCTTTATCTCCGTTATATAGGATATATAAAGATTAATCACTATGTCGAAGAAAAAACGTGATGACAGATACTGTCCCCGTGGCATTTCAGGCATTTCATGTTAAGATTGTTAAAACGCTTTGAGATACAAACTATTATATTTATTTTTGCAAAAAGTATAATAACCAGAACTAAAACATTAAAATATTACGCTATGAAATCTTTCAGAGGATTTATAGTCTTATTGCTTTCATTTTTCTGCAACATCATGAGGTATGCGCAGAAAGAGTATAATAAAAGGTGCCAGTCCCCGTGGCACTCTTGTGATTTCAGAACTCGTCTGGTGGTTATCATTATTGTTTTTTGCACGATTTTGTCATGTATACCACCAATATGCAGCTCAAGACATGCTGCTATTTTTCAGAATATAACAAATGATACGTTGTTAATATGCGTTTCCCGTTATGATTGTATTGACAGCATGCTTTTTATTCTGTCGCCACTCTACAGACATGCTGATAACAACCTTGGTTCTGCCGGCATTGCACAATGGGAGGGAATAACCATTAAAGACAATGATTATGTTTCTCCTGACTCTTCATGTGTGACAGACGCAGATGCTTTGTTTGTAAGTCAAGACACCTGTTATTTCTTCTTAGTCAAATGGAAGGATGTGAAACAATATTCATGGGATGAGATCCGTGCAAAGAAACTGTATCGCAGGTGGATGACAGTAAAGAATAAGGATGGCGATTGTGATAGGAATATAAGATACTAATTCAGATTAGAATGAAGAAAGCAATCATTTAAGTTCTCGCTCTTTCTTGTCCCCGTGGCATCTATAGAAAACAAATAGAATAAAAAAAGTATGAAAAAGATAAATTTCATAATGTATCTTTTCTGTTTGCTCTTATGCTCTTGCACAGAAAAATGTAATGAAGAACATGTTGATGTGACAATATGTAATAATTCGTCAGAAAAGATTTATTATGCTGTTGAATTTGGGAGAAATATTCCAAAAGGAGATAGCTTAAAATCTAGTTCATTTCGGTATAAAGATTATTTTGTTTCTCTAGACGCTGGTCAGAAAGATGCAATAGATTTTCAAAAGAGGTACTTATATGATGGTTTGCAGATGCTTATCATCAAGTCTTCTACGATGGACATGTATGACAATAAGTCTTTTTATGAAGCAGACGACGTTTGTGACAAACGCTTCATCCTTTCCTATAATGAATTAGAGAAGATGGGATTTACGATACAATACGAAGATGATTTCTAATTAGTAATAATCAGCGGGACAGATACTGTTTTATAATAAACACCTCATCTCTCCGTTATATTATGCAAGAAATCCGCATTGGTCCTCGACAAATGTCACGCATTAGCGGACTGACATACTCTGTTATATATAAGTTGGCAAAACAATAAATGTATGGAAATCTATTTGAAGAAATCAAAGACCTGTCCACCTGATTTGTTCCAACCAGAAAGGATTGTTTATAAAATGAAAACGGGTAAAAGTTATGGCGTCTATGAAAAATATGAGTGAAATTAGTTTTGTATCAGAGTTTCTACATCCAACAGATTCTAGCAGTTATTATGCTGATATACTAGTAGTGGATTCTAAAGATGGTCTTTTTGAAGAGTTGAATAGTAAATTGGCTTTTCCTTATTTTGGCTTTAATTGGGATGCATTATGGGATCTTTATTGTGACTTTCATTGGATAGAGCAGAGGTATATAAATATATATCATCAAGGCATTACGCAAATGCCTTTTCATGAGTTGTCAGTATATCTTGGTATCGTAGTTGACTCTTGTGAAGAAAGGAAAAATTATTCACAACATAATGTGCATTTTATTTTTAATTCAAACGAAAAGGACTTTATTATGGATGTCATAAAGAAGAAACAGTAATGAATCAAGAGATCAGCGGGTTTTATAATAAAGGCCCTTTATCTCCGTTATATAGGATATGTTAAGGATTAATCACCATGTCGAAGAAAAAACGTGATGACAGGTACTGTCCCGCTGCATCTGTGGAAAAGAACTTTAAATTGAAATAACAATGAAACCCATAAGATTTCTCTTATTACTTGTTATCTTTGCAAGCTGCAAAAATGCTGATGTGAACAGAGGTGAACGTCAGTTGGATTCTTGTACGGTGACAGAAGGAAATGTAGAGGCTTGTCTGTCTGCAGAAGATTCGATAGTCGTAATGAAAGACATTGCGAAGTGTGATAGTATGATTCGTTTGGAAAAAGACACGAACGTTCTTTTCATGCTTTATCAGCAAAAGGTCAACTTGTTGGCAAGTATAGGAAAGGTAAGAGATGCCTATTATAACCAGGGACTGGCAATGAGACTATTGCCAGAAGATGATGCTAGACGTTTGGAGTACGAAGCATTTGGTGCTTACCTGCAGAATGACATGGACAGGTATTCAGTATTGCTGCACAAGGCAATCGATGATTATAAAAAGAATCCTAGCGATGCGACTCAGACGTTGAGTCAGGCTACCTGCTATACATTACTAGGTGATGACGAAGCTTCAAAGTCCATCCTAAAGAAGTTCCTGAATCATCAGGAGGATCAGACAATCTTGTATGCCTACGAGGATTATCCTCTCTTTAGAAAGCAGGTACTGGAAGGGCGCTCAAAGCTAGTTGAATTGCTAAAATCTGGTGATAGATAAGTGATGAAAGAACTCGTTACATTGATAAAACATAAAGAATTCGCGAAGGCAAAACGACTTCTGAAGAAGGCTCTGCAGACAGAGCCGGATAATGTCTATCTGCTCACGCAAATGGCGGGCGTACTGTGGAACCTCGGAAAAGACGAGGAGGCTCTGACTTTTGCGATGAAAGCAAAAGAGATTGACTCAGACTATCCGTTAATGCTCTTTACGTTGGGACAAATCCTGTGGTCATTAGAAGATAACTCCGCGTCAATCGAAGTATGGGACAAATTACTCTGTGCAGACATATCATCTGTGGCTGATAAGGGATGGGGCATAAAATGGGCCCAATCTGTGATGAATGACGCCAGATTCTACAAGGCTATGTGTCTCGATTCTCTTGATAGAATGGCAGAGGCGAAGGAACAGATGGAAAAGCACCTTGCTTGCAGGCGAAAAGGCTTGGAGAGTGATTTCACCCTGAAAGAAGCGAAGGAATTTCTTTTGGGGCTCACCTATTGTACTATACCAGACTCCTCCTCAGAGGATGATGATATTGGTTGGGTATCTCCAAAGCAGTGGAATAGGATAAACAGAATGCTCGCCAAGAAGAAATCTGACGAGCAGGCTTTGGTGTCATACCTGAAAAGGAAAAGTCGCGAGTTTCCACGTGAGTATTACCTAAAGACGCTCCTCGCAGAACATCTGGCTGACATGAAGAGATATGCCGAATCGTTACGATATGCAGAAGAGGCCTATGAGCAGGAACCCACAGACATGCTGGTGGCTTACGACTATGCTAATGCCTTGTGTTATAATGGCAAATATGACGATGCAATAAAGATTAGCAGCATTGTTATACAAACAGATGTCAACATTATAGCTTATGGTGACCATGGGGAAGGGCTGCGATGGGCCAAGACATTACAACGAGATGCGAAGAAAGTTTTGGAAGTATGTATGAAAGAGAAAAACGAGAGGGGCCTGTAGAGAGCCCCTTTCGTTTTAATCAGAACTTCCAACGCAGTTGGATGTCCAGGTCGGTGGTGTGTGATTGTGCGATTTCCTGCAGGCTGGTGCCGATGGATGAACGGTCGAAATAGTTGGTGTAGCCCAGACGGGTGGCTAATCGCAGGTGGTCGTTGAGGCTGACGTGTGCATAGAGAGACAGTCGCAGGCCGTTGCCATAGAAGGACGGGAAGGTGAACTCGTGCTGCAACTGTCGTTCGTAGAGATAGATACGCGCCGCGTAACTGTCGGTATCGAAATAACCCAGCGACAGACTGGCTTGCCAGTTGGCCTGCTGATAGCCTGTCTGCTGACTGATCATCCAACCTTGCGACATCTCTTTATATACCGAATAGATATAGTCGGCCTGTGTCTTAGACGTCCAACCGGCTTCTGAGGAATAGGTGATGCTGAGTCGAGTGCGGTGCTCGTTGCAGGGTATCAGACTGTTTTTGTCGCTGCCGTCTTTCTGTTGCAGGCGGGTGCGATGGCGTGCCTGAACGGTCCAGTCCAGCCATTGCCATGTGCCTTGCAACAGCATATCCCACGTATGTGAGTCCTGTGATACCTGATAGCGGGGCCAGGGGGAATAGGCGTAGTCTATATATCCCTGCAGGACCAGATGGGTGAGAGGGGCACACGTGATTCCCAGGTACAGGCCACTCTCGTTTTGTGTGCGTGTGGTGTTGCCAAAACCGTGGGCATACAGACCATTGTACCGATAGCTGTAGAAACGCTGGATGGCTATGAGGCTCAGGTCGCCTGATGACCGGAAGGTCAGGGCGTTGACGGTGGCGAGGGCGCCGTCCTTGTTGATGGCTGTCTCGCCGTTGATGGAAAAGCGATAGTGCAGGTAACCGTAGTCCACACTGGCATTCAGGAAGTTGTCGCCCTGGGGATAATAGCGGCGATAGGTTTCCGAGGTTTTGGGACGCAGGGTGCGGTCAATAGTTGAATAGACGGCATTCGCCCCGAAATGCAGTCCGTTTAGTCGATAACTGATGCTGCCGCCGTAGGCCGACAGATGGGTGTTGTATTTCTTTTTCATCTCATCCTTCGAACGGTGATAGCCACTGGTAATCAGCGTTTTTGCTGAGCCGTCGTCATTTAGTGTGGCGTCGATAGGACGAGAGGAGACAAAGGTGGTGAGTGTCAGTGGCTTGCAAAGTCTGACGACGGCTGCAGCCCCTTGGAAATAGTCGGCTTCCGAACGTGAACCATGTGCCCTGAGTGTGTTGGGCTGTCGGCCCATGTTCTGTAGCGTGGTCAGCTTACCCAACTTGAAACTCGTGTTGAGTATCAGTCCCATACCTGCTCCCATCTTGTATTTTCCTACGACAGCATTCTCAAGGATACCCAGTTTCTTCAGCTGAAGGTAATAGGAATAGGTGTCATAGCCCATGCTGTTCTGGTTGGCAAGGAAGGGCTCGCCGGCATCCTGTGCGCCAATGATGCCAGCCTTGACGTAGGAACTATAGTGAAACTCATAGCGCAAAGAGTGACGATAGCGGTATCCCAGATAGCCGTTTCGGTCGCCCTTTCGTTCGTAGAAGGGAACATGGCCTGTGGCCATCACCGTGTGTTTGCCGTATTTCATGATGTTATGAAAGGAGGGAAAGTGGGGTTGCTCCCTGGATACTTCGCCCACATAGGTGAAAAAAGGCAACAGGGCTATCTGCTGATAGTCGAGCGAGCCAATCATCTTCAACTCGTTCAGCGAGCGCATCGGCCCATACCTGTCCAGATACTCAATGATGTCCATCACCTGTTGGAAAGATAGAAACGGCAGTTGCTCCAGGTCCTCGCGACTTGTATGGTTCAGGTCTATGGGATGGTCGGCCAGTTGCTGCAGATATCCGTGGTAATCTTCCCATGCCTCATCCATGTCTTCCATATCTTCTGGTGTCATCGTCTCCTGCCATACGTCCTCCCATGTTCGCTCTTGTTGGGCAGAGACTGTGATACTCCAAATCATCAAAATAACGAGGCAACATTGTTTCATAGGTGCAAAGGTACATAATAATTCTTAATTTTTGACTTGTTATTCATTTATATATAGTAATTTTGCAGGCATGAAACGCATCACGATACTGTTGACGGGCATCTTGGTGGGGCTGACGGCCTCGGCACAGGATGAGATAGGTGAGCCGACGTTTGTGCCTTCGGTGAAGGTGGGCAAGACGCTGGTAGATGGCGATTCCATACAATATATGGAAATGTCGAATGTCTATGTGTATCCCGAACTGACGTTTAAGAGCAAGCGTCAGCAACAGGCATATCTACGACTGGTGAAGAATGTAAAGAAGGTGCTGCCCTTAGCCAAACAGGCGCGTCAGATTATTATTGAGACGGCTGAGTTTACAGAGACATTGCCACCAGAGGAGCGCAAGGCACACCTGAAACGCGTGGAACAGTCGGTGGTGAAGCAGTATAAGCCTCAGATGAAGAAACTGACGTTCTCACAGGGTAAGTTGCTGATTAAGCTTGTGGACCGTGAGTGCCACTCTACGGCTTATGAGGCAATGCAGGCTTTTATCGGTCCTGTGCGCTCAGGCATGTGGCAGGCATTTGCCTGGATGTTTGGTGCCTCATTGAAAAAAGGGTATGACGCAGAGGGTACCGACCGCCTGACAGAGCGCGTGGTACTGATGGTTGAGGCCGGTCAACTATAAGATCTTGAGGAGTTAAAGGAGTCAAGGAGTTAAAGGAGTTAAGACGTTAGTCTTTTTCCGTGTAAAGTACTTGTATCAGGGTTTGACCGACGGCTTTGAGCGTGTTGCGGTCCAGGTGGTCCATATCGTCGATAACGGTATGCCATGTGGGGCCAAAGCTACTCTCTTCGCAGTCGGGGTAGTAGTTGATGATATCAATGCAGGGAATCTTTGCCACTTCATTCACGGGTACGTGGTCATCGGTAATGCCGCCACCGTCTTCCTGTGGGAAATAACTGCTGAAGCCTGCGATAGCTGCTGCCTTCCATACACGCTTCACCACGTGGTTGGCATAATACTTCGAATAGCCTTCCTGATAGAAACGGGCACCTTGTCCGCCTACCATGTCAAGCAGGATGCCATAGCGATAGGTTTGAGGTTTGAGATTGGAGGTTTGAGATTTAAATTGTTTTGACCAATATTGTGCGCCCAGCGCCCAAGAGTCGTTGTCGTCATGACTGCCCCAGTCTTCAGCATCAAAGCAAACGAAATCTATACCTACAGGTAATAGACAGGTGTCTGCCTGAAGCAGACGGGCTATCTCTAACATCACGCCAACACCGCTGGCACCATCGTTGGCAGCCATGACGGGTTTTGTGTGGTTGGCTTCGTCAGGGTCGTTGTCAGCCCAGGGACGACTATCCCAGTGGGCACAGAGCAGGATACGCTGCTCTTTTTCTGGCTGATAGCGTGCAATGATATTATTGCTCTGAAGGGGAGTGCCGTCGAAACCTTTAAGTGTGGCTCGCTGTTCGGTCACATCCATGCCGTAGCCCTGGAACTTCTCAACAATCCATTGTCCACACTGTTCGTGAGCCTCACTGTTCATTGTGCGAGGACCGAAGTCGCATTGCTGCTGACAGAAGGTATAAGCGGAGTCGGCAGAGAACTGCGGTCCTACGGGCTTTTCTGTTTCTGACATCGTTTTCTTTCCGCCTCCACAGGCAGTCAGCAGCATGGCTACGGCCATAAGTATATATACTTGTTTCATTTTTCCTGTTCAAAAAAGTTTCTGCAAAGGTACAACTATTTTTTGATATAGTCGCCTGGTTTGATGCCAAATTGCTTCTGGAAGCACTTGGTGAAGTAGGAGGGATTTGAGAAACCTACCATATAACCCACCTCGCTGACCAGGTATTTACCTTCCTGGAGCAGTTGGGCTGCCCGCTTCAGACGTATAATCTGTATCATCTCGTTGGGCGTGACATCTGCCAGGGTCTTTATCTTGGCGAAGAGACCGCTGCGACTGATGCCAAGCTGTTCGGCCAGGAGGTTCACCGACAAGTCGCTATTGGCAATATTCTCCTCGATAATCTGGGTCATCTGCTTCAGGAATTTATCATCGGTGGGGTTGCTGGCAATCTCGGTGATAGGGGCTGTGGGCTCACTGGAGAACTTCTCAATGAGTTTTCTGCGCATGGCAATGATATTGCGGATGCAGGCCTCAAGATACTGCAGCGAGAAGGGTTTCTCGATGTAGGCATCAGCACCGACGTCCATTCCTTCCACCTTCGACTGTTCGTCGGTCTTGGCCGTGAGCATAATGAGGGGGATATGACTGGTAAGGGGATTGCTGCGTACCTGTTTGCAGAAGGTTGCACCATCCATACGGGGCATCATCCAGTCGCTGATAATGAGGTCGTATTCATGTTTGGACAGCAGGTCGAGTGCTTCAATACCATCGTGGGCTGTCGTGACCTGATACTGCTGACTGAAACTGCTGCTGAGGAATTCCAGCATATCCTCGGAATCGTCGACGATGAGGAGACGGGGAAGTTGAGAGCTGGGAGTTGAGGACTGAGAGGTCTGATTAGAATGTCCGTCCTGAGTGTAATCATACCTCTCCGTTCTCCGTTCTCCGTTCTCCGTTTTCAACTCTCCGTTCTCTGTTACCTCCTGACTGACAGGCAGGCAGATGGTAAAGGTGGAGCCTTGTCCTACTTCTGAGTCAACGCTGATGGTACCATGATGCAGATCTACGATATGCTTCACAATGTTGAGGCCGATACCAGTGCCTGGCTTGTTGTCCTGGGCCTGGAAGAAAGGTTCGAAGATACGCTGGCGGTCTTCCTCACGTATGCCCACGCCGTCGTCGCTGACGATGAGACGGAAATGTTCCTCGTCGGGCTCAACGACACAGCTTACCGTGACGTTCTTCTTACTGTATTTATTGGCATTGGTGAGCAGGTTGCTGACCACCTTGGTGATGGCCTCTCCATCGACGATGGCCGTGAAGTGCTCATCAGGATAATTCACCTTGAACTGTCGGCCGTTCTGCAGGAAGGTGGGCTCGAAACGTTCGCAGACGGCATGGAGCAGCTCGTTGATATTGCGTGGCTTGAAATCACTTACGATCATGTGCTGCTCAGCCTTGCGGAAGTCAAGTAGCTGGTTGACAAGTTCCAGCAGACGGTGTGCATTACGGTCAATGATACGCAGTTCCTCATTGTCGGTCTTCATCTTCTCCAACGGTCCGATGATGAGTGATACTGGCGTGCGTATCTCGTGGGCCACCATCGTGAAGAAGTTCAGGCGGGCCTCGCGTGCTTCTTTCTCTTTCTGCTCCTGTAGGCGCTGCATCTCGTACTTATGACGCTTCTCGGCTCGCTTCAGCCGGACGTGAACGTAATACCAGATAATGAATCCAATCAACAGAAGATAGAAGAGTTTGGCATACCATGTCCACCAGAAGGGAGGTGGTACAACAATCGTGATGGTTGCCTCTTTATCGCTCCATATACCATCATTATTGGTGGCTTTCACACGGAAGGTATAGGTACCTGCAGGCAGGTTGGCGTAGGTGGCGCGTGTCTGGTTGCCTACGTAGTTCCACTCTTTGTCATATCCTTCGAGCATATAGGCATACTGGTTCTTTTCTGGTGAACAGTAGCTGAGTGCCACGAATGAGAAGATCATCTGGTTGTGTGCCTCCTGAGCCGTGATATAGACAGGAGGTATCGTACGGTTGGCCTTGATTTGATAAGGGAAGAAGGCGTTGAAGCCGTTCACCGCACCAAAGAAGATGCGTCCGTCACTGGTCTTGATGCCGGCATTAGGCTGGAACTGTTCGCAGACCAGTCCGTCGTGGCGTGTGAAACGCTGGCAGTTGAGGTCCGAAACCGCAGATTTGGGGTTTAGGTTCTGAGGCTCGTATTTCACGATGCCGCGCTCAGTAGACAGCCATAATGCGCCTTGGTCTTCAATGATACTCATCACATTACCAGTCTCTACCGATAGCTCTACCCTGTTGAACTGTTTCTTGGCTATATCGTAATAGCAAAGACCTTCCAGCGTTCCTATCCAAAGACGTCCACTGGCATCTATCATCGTGCAGTTTACCTGGTTACTGGGTAGTGAGTACTTGTCGTCCTCATCGTGGAGATACTGCTTAAACTCCTTGCTATCGGGTGAATAGCACCACATGCCCGCTCCCTGGGTAGACAGCCATATACGGTGCTTGTCGTCCTCGTCGATGTCAATGGCAAGGGCATTGGTGGAACCAATATGCTGGAAATTGTCGGCCTCAGGGAGATAGAGGTTGAATCCTTCCATTGTGGCAACCCATGTGCGCCCCTTGCTGTCATGGCAGATGGCATAGGAACTGGCATCTCTCAGTTGGTTATAGTCATAGTGGCGCAGCTGACCTGTGGTGGTGTTTAAGACATAGACACCTCTGGTATAAGTGCCAATCCATAAGTCTGAGCCCTTTAGGGCAAGGGCATGGGCATTGACCGTGCTCAGTTCGTCCTGGTGGGCATAGTCGATGAATGCCTGTTGCTTGGGTGAATAGCACATAATACCACCATCGTCACTGGCCACCCACACGTTTCCTTCGTGATCTTCGCAGAAACGGGAGATAACGTTACCTCTCAGTCCGTTGTCCGTAGTAAAACTGTCAAACCGCTTGCCTATGGGTGACACATAATTGACGCCTCCATAGAATGTGCCTATCCAGAGACCTCCTTCGTTGTCGTCGGTGATGGCATATACAAAACGGTCTCGCTGTGACTGCTGTTGCCACAGGCGGTTCCATTGACGGGTGTTGGGATTGAAGCAAATCAGTCCGTCGTCACAACCAATACAGATGGTATTGTCGGGGCGTTCGAAAAGCGTATGGATATGGGTGGCACTACCTTCGGGAAGCATTTGTTCCAGATGGCCGTCGTTATGCATGAGCATAAGACCATTTTGCCAGGTGCCAAGCCATAGGCGTCCGTCATGGGTCTGCAACATGCATAGGGAATTGTAAGGGACGGGTGAATTGAAGGATATTCGCTCGAATTTCGCATGCAACCGGTTCAGGCGGCTCACACCATAGCTTCCCCAGTTGGTGACAGCCCATATCTGATTGGCATTGTCAGCAAAAACCTGTGACACATACCCATTCGTCTGAAGGAAATCGTAATGACGAACTTCCTTCTTGTCGCTGTTAATAGCGTAGCACCAGATGCCTTGCTGGTTGGTTGACATCCAGAGATTGCCTTCTTTGTCTATTGACAGGGAGGTGACTGCAGAATGAATATTGATAGGCAGACGTTCAAAGCCATCAGTGTCGTATCTGAGTAGGAAGACGCCACCCTCGGTGCCAACAAGGAGACCCTCGTCAATAGGGAGCAAGGCGGTGATATACTGATTACTCTTGTTTTCAGCTATACGGTAGGGCTGCACTTTGATACCATCGTAGCGGCAGAGGCCGTTGTCAGTGCCAAACCACATGTATCCATATTTGTCCTGAGTAATATGACGTACGGTATTGGAAGTCAGTCCATCCTCCATGCCGATATGCCGATACTGGAAATCATTCCCGCCCCAACTATTGGTAAGGGAACAAAGAATAAAGACAAGGACAAAGGGTAATTTTCGTAACATTGGTTTCATCGTTTTTAGCATTAGCCGTGCAAAAGTAATACTTTTCCAGTGTCTGTGCAAATAAAAGTGTGTCAAATATTATAGTATTCGCTTTTTTTAATTATGAGGTCTGACAATATCATCCAAATGATGTAAATATTGTCCAAATCCCTTAATTTAATACTTTTTTTGCATTGTTGAATGAAAAATAAATGTATCTTTGCCC
Source organism: Prevotella communis (assembly GCF_022024175.1). Taxonomy (GTDB): domain Bacteria; phylum Bacteroidota; class Bacteroidia; order Bacteroidales; family Bacteroidaceae; genus Prevotella; species Prevotella communis. The sequence goes on from NZ_CP091794.1 coordinate 211,682, forward strand.
GTGATTTCGAGAACAAAGATTTCATAACTATATTATTAACGAACTAACTAATTTTTCAGATGGTATGATTACTACTCATTTTAAAAAACTGATGGCAGTCGTCGTTTGCCTTTTGGCTGGAATGACAGCGCAGGCGCAGTTGACGGCAACCTATGAACCGTATGCAGCTACCGAATGGGGTAAAGAGAAAGCTGTAGATTTTAAGTTGACGGATGTGGCACAGGCATTGGAGACTGATACAACCACACTTGTTGCTGCACTTAATTCCTGGACGGCAGAGGGTAGTACCGATGCTAATATGTTCTTCCTGACTACAGCGGAAGGTCTGAGTGACAATTATACACAAGGCGGCAAAGGTGGCTTCTGGGTAAATGCAGAAGGTCTCCCTCAGGCTTGGAGTGATGATAATAGTGGTCTGCGCTGGTTTAATACCATCAGTTGGACATCCGCTGAGAATGAAGATGGAAAGTTTTCTGTTATGATTGGTCAGTTCCCTGGTCAATGCGCTGTAGGCGATACATTCAAGCCTAAGTTCGTGTTGAAGTTGGGCGACAAGGAAGCTACCTTGGAAATTACCATTAATATCATTGAGAAGCCAGCTGTTGATATACCTGAACCTGAATTGGCATGGGGTAAGCTCACCATTGTGGAAGAAATCACGAAGGATGTAACACAGAAACCTCGTTCTGGCTATGATGCAGATAAGGTGGAAGTAGATCTTACGGAGGCTCTCACAAAGCTTGGTGTCAGCGGAGATTTACTGAAAGATGAGTTAAGCCAGTTGCTCTTTGCAAAGATTGCCTATGTAACAGAGGATGCTGTGATGGGTGCTCAGATGAGTGACTCTTTGACTAACGAATCATCAGCAGGTGCCCCTGGCTTCTGGTTGCGCAATTTCAGCGATGCCGAGGGTAATCCTACTTTCGAATGTGGACGTTTTGCTTATGATGGTGATGATTGCTTCTATGCAGAAGCTTTCGCCTTCGATACTGAGACTGGTATCCTTTCTTGTAATATCGGCCAGATGCCTAATAAACTAAAGGGTGGTAATACATATTTTGCTGATATCTATATTGTATATGGTGACAAGGCCATCAAGATTCGTTATAACCTGATTCTGCCTGAAGTAAAGGTAGGAACCCTGGAAGATTATGAGAAGGCAGGTGAGAATACGATAAGAGTGGAAATGGAACCTGCGGAGAGTTATGACACCAAGAATTTCTCTATTGATATTGAGACTATGGTCAATGCCTTAGGTTGTCAAGTTGGAGAGATTGATGACTTCTATATGCTTGACAGTGAAATCGACTTTGCTACTGGTAAGAATCAGGAAGGTGTAGGCTACTGGGTCAGCATGGAAGGAAAGGTGATTAGTTGGGGTAATGATGCGATGTTCTATGTCACGCCAAAGGCTGATGACTACTCAAAGTTCGGTGTTGGTCAGTATCCTGGACATATGAATATTGGCGACTCTGCTCGTGCCACTCTTTATTTCGTGGCTGGCAGTAAGTATTATCAGCTGAATGTTGATTTGGTGATTGTTGCACCAAAACAGGTTGAAGTTGTCTTTGAAAGCGTGGCTCAGCGTTCTATCGAGGTGCAGCAGGTGCCTGGTGAATATGAATGGACATCTGGTGTGGAGATTCCTACAGAGTGGGTAGAGCAGCAGATTGGAACTAGTGATTGGGTTCTTTATGCCCTGGCTAAACTGAATGATGATGGAACAGAAAAGGAAGGTAATGAACGTTACTCAAAGTCATATACCTGCACACCTTATCCTGGCTTCTGGATGGATGGCGAAGGCCGCAATGTAGGTTGGAATCAGACTCCTACCCGTGTCGGTATTACTGTAGCAAGTCCTGAAGGTAAGTTCTCTCTGATGCAGCATCCTGGTGTGGTTCTTGGTGATGTATTCCGCTTCCCCATCTTCTTAGTTAATGAAGAGAATGGTAAGATGGTGACCTTCAACTTCACCTATAGCATTGTGGAGTCTGTCGTAGAAATCGAGGAAGTTGGCTCAGAGGATATTGTATTGCCAGTGTCAGCTGATGACGATGGTGCTTCTGCAACAATCGATCTGTCAGATGTTCTCAAAGCTTTTGATATTACCTTGGATGCATTAGCTAATGGACAATATTTGCACGGCATTACTGCTGATGGAACTTATGGTTCTGGCGTGTCTTTATATGATGGTCTGGCATTCAATGATAAGGGCGTCTGCGTAACAGAAGATCCGTTTATGTTCTTTGATGCAGAATTGAATGAGGATGGTAAGTCTATTACAGTGACAACCTGTGCTACAGCAGACGTTGCTGACGACTATAGTGCAATAGGTACTGTCTGCTTCCTTATAGAAGGCAAACGCTATGTCCTCAACGTGAAGTTTGTTTCTGAAGCAATCTATACTGGTATCACGGAGCATCACTCAGTACCTCATACATCTCTGTCAGCCGTTTATGATCTGCAGGGTCGTAAGGTGGTGAAGACACAGCGTGGTCTCTATATCCAGAACGGACGTAAATATATGGTTAAGTAAGCCATCGATAGACAATAATTAAGGAATCCACCTCGTTTTATAGCGAGGTGGATTCAATTAAAATGCAAAATGAAAAAATTTACTACATTAGTTTTCCTGATGACATTGGCTTCTGTTGCTTTCGCACAGAAGACCGTCTATATCCCTAATGAATGGCGTAATCCGTGGCCATCTGACTCGCTGCTCTACAAAGAGAGCGATCCGGATAATAAGTACACTTGGTCGAAAAGTCGCTCTGTGGAGAGTGATAACGTGATTATCTTCTGGGATAAGAACTACGGAAACAAGAAACCCAACGAACTGGCTACTAGCGATTGGAATTACGTAGATATACCTGACCTTTTGAATAAATGTGAGGCTTTCTACGATTTGGAAATTAACAAACTGGGCTTTGTTGACCCAGTGAAGAGCAACCACAGCAAGTATAAGATGATGGTGCTCATGAACTATTCAAAACCTGGCGACTGGGCATGCTACGGTGGTGGCTACGATTTCGTCATCTCTGCCTTGTGGCTTAATTCGGCAACGTGTAAGCCCGTAGGGCATTCTGTTGCTCATGAGGTGGGACACTCTTTCCACTACATGTGTTATTCTGAGCATGCCGGGCACCAGGATTCCAATACTGATAATACGGGTTTCCACTTGGCGTGCGGCAATGGTCAGGCTATCTGGGAACAGACAGCTCAATGGCAGGCTGCACAGTCATATCCGGAATTGATGTTTGACCAGAGCATCAGCGTGTTCCGTCGTTCTCATAACTATGCCTTCTCGCACGAGTGGCATCGCTATCAGTCATATTGGTTCCATTATTATCTGTGCCAGTATTACAATGATATTACGACTGTTGCTCAGGTATGGAATCAGCCTATGACAGGGCAGAGCAGGGGTAATGGAACTGATTTCAACCAGGCGCTGATGAAACTGAAAGGGCTGGATGCTACCGGACTGTTCCGCCTTTATTATGATTATGCTGCCCGTTGTGCTACATGGGATATTGACGCATGTCGTTCCTACGGAAAGAACTATATTGGTGATTTCGATTACCGTTGCGTCTTGGTGGGTGATACTGCATATCAGGTGGCTCTGGCTTCTGTACCACAGGCTTCAGGATTTAATATTATCCCACTGACCGTTCCTGCTGCAGGTACAAAGGTGACCACGCATTTCACGGCCTTGGCAAGGTATTCCAAACTGGCTGCAGGCGATCCTGCTGAGATGATGACAGGTGAAACACAGTGGGGTAAGACCTCACGCACCTCGTATGTGAGTGCTTCAAACTATAAAGATCGTGGTTTCCGCTTGGGCTATGTGGCATTGATGAATGACGGCACGCGTCAGTATTTCAATGCAGACTCCGTGTATTGCGAGGGACAAACACAGAAGACCTGTGAGGTGAGCATGACAGTACCAGAGAATGTGAAGCAGATGTGGCTCGTCGTGGTACCAGCCCCCAAGAGCTATATCCAACATAAATGGGATGAAAAGGCAGACAATGATGATATGTGGCCTTACCGTTTCCGTCTGGAGGGTGCTGAACTGGGTTCGAAGGCTCAGGTCTATGTGGCTTCTACAATCGATGATCGTGATGTGGCCGATATCACTTTTACTTACGATGTAAATCTGCCCCGTTTGAACTCTTATGACGCTGTGACTGTCAACGTTTCTGGGAAAGCTCAGGCTATGCTGGGTACTGCTTTTCAGATGAATGCCTCTGACATCGCAGACAAGATGCAGGCGTGGACCTCCAGTGGTCCTTCGGAAGGTAAGGTGATGTTTTACCCGATGAATCCAAAGTCGCAGGCACGTGTGAACCGTGGTAGTACGGCTAATGGCTATGGTCACTGGTTTAATGCGTCAGGTGGTGCCACTGATTATGGCAGCAGCGCTTATCTCTATAGCGAGTTCTCGCCAACTGGTCTTTCCTTTAATGTGGGTCAATATCCTAATCGACTGACTATCGGAAATGATTACACCATCGGTCAGATTCTGCGTTATAAACAGAGTGCCGACAAGGAGGCAATGGCCCGCTTCATCTTCCGCGTCCATGTGACAAGCAGTGACTATGGGGCTGAGTTGGCCAGTGTTGAGTATACTGACCCACGTACCACAGGTATCGAGGAAACAAAAACTCAAACCTCAAATCTCAAACCTCAAATCATCTATGACCTGCAGGGTCGTAGGCTCTCTAAGCCTCAGAAGGGATTGAATATTATCAATGGACGTAAAGTTGTTGTAAATAATAAATGATAAGAAGATTCATCACCGTTGTGCTGTATGCAGTTACGCTCTCGCAGCCTCTGCAGGCACAACAAAAGGAAAGCCCGCTCTGGAACGCACCAGGTGCGGGCAATCCGTTTATTCCAGGTTATTTCGCTGACCCAACTATTCGTAAGTTTGGCGATACCTATTATCTCTATGCTACCACCGACGGTACGGGTAATGGTTATGGACCGGCTCAGGTATGGGTGAGTAAGGATTTCGTGAATTGGAAGAACATCATTATGAACTGGCCTACAACGGAAGTGGTTTGGGCACCAGATGTGATGCAGGCTCCAGATGGCACCTATCGTTACTTCTACTGTGAACCATGTGTGCTTCACGAGGGTGTAGGCGATTCTCCTATTGGGCCTTGGAAAAACGTGTTAGGAAAGACAGATGCCGTACTCGTGCCCGACCGTTTTGTTCATAATGCGATTACGTTGGACGGTCAGACCTTTGTGGATGATGACGGTTCTACTTATCTCTATTTCGGTACATGGGGCATATATAAAGGTTTTGGTTGTGGTGTGGCCCGACTGAACGGAGATCTCAAATCTTTTGCAGAGAAGAAGTTGATTCCCAATACGGAGATTACCGATTTCTTTGAGGCACCTTATGTCTTTAAGAAAGACGGCGTGTACTATTTTACCTATAGCAGTGGCTCATGTCATGATGATACCTATCGTGTGCAGTATGCTACTTCTACGGTAGGTCCGATGGGACCGTATGAATATAAAGGTTGTATCCTCAAGACTAATGCTGACCAGACGGTTCATGGTCCTGGTCACCACAGTATCCTGGAGAAGGATGGCAAATACTTTATTGTCTATCATCGTCATAACCTGCCTCGCAGCGTTCATGGCTTTAATCGACAGATATGTATCGATGAGATGAAGTTTGATAACGAAGGAAACATTCTGCCTGTGGTGCCTACGCATCAGTCACCCTTACATCTCAAACCTCAAACGTCAGACCTCAAACCTATTGCAGTCACAGCGTCCTCTTATTACGATGGGTGGTTTAAGCCAGAATATGCTGTAGACGACAATAATGCCACGCTTTGGAAAGCTGCCAACACCAACTGGGGTAGGGGACTGCATCAGGACGAGTGGTTGCAGATAGACTTGGGTAAGGTGCAGAAATTCTCTGAGATATGGACGCAGTTTGAATATGCCACTTTCTTCTATCAATATAAGATAGAGACTTCTGTTGATGGCAAGTCATGGTTGCTCTATGCTGACCGCACCAACAATACCATGCAGGGTTCACCCATGATTGATACGGGCAAGTGCAAGGCTCGTTATGTGCGCATTACTATCACCGACACACAGAAAAACGGGCACATGCCGGCTATCTGGAACGTAAAGATATGGAAGAAGGCTCCAGCTTTACCTGACATCAATGTTGCAGGTAATGATGATTACCCTGGAATGCATCAGAAAGACGTAGAGACATCTGAACGTCAGTTTGCTTCTTTCACGCTCGATGCTTCCCTGCTGTCAGAAGGACATAAAGCTCCTTTTGATGTAACGGAAGTACAGTCCTTCAAGGCTAACAAGCCTATTCGTGTCAGGGTGAAAGACGGTCGTTGGGCACTTTTCTTCAATGGCACACAACGTCTGACAAGTGATGCGTTTTTACCGACAACTTATCGTTATAATGCTCCTTATACGATATCTGCCTGGACGTTAAGTACCAAGGTAGGCCCAGTGTCTACCGTCGCATCGCTTACTACTTCGCGTGCCGACCTTGCCACTACCGAATTTCGCTTGGGGTCAGATCCTCAGACGGGCCTTATCAATCATAATGGCTCGTTCGAAAGTTGTGGCCTGCCTCAGCAGATTAAGGAGGGCGAAGGAAAGTGGCAGTTCTGGACTATTACTTTCGACGGCTGGAAAGAACGTGTTTATCTGAATGGTGAATTGGCTCGTGAGCAGAATAACTTTCTGATGATCCGCCCGGAGGGACATATCACGATTGGTGCCGATGGCTCAGGGGCTAATAATTTTATGGGGTATATCAGTATGCTGACCATTTCTCCTAAGGCTACGACAGCCGAAGAGGTGATGGAACTCTATGACAAAACAAAACTGTCGGCTATTCCCTCCTTGGGCGATGATGATTTTGAGGAGGCCGATCCTGACAGCAAGTTCACGCTCTCACCGCTGATGAAACCTGTATTTGAGAAGAAGGAAACCTTCAAACTCAGCACTCAAAGTGCAGACTTCAATCAGGCTCCACTTAGTCATGGCGGTACTGTCTATAAAGAGTTAGAAGGCGACTTCGTCGTGATGACACGTGTCAATGATATGGAAGGTCTGAGTCAGCATAGCGTAAAAGGTTACAACGAAGTGGGATTACTCGTTGCCAATGGTAATACTTACTACCAGTTGGGTGCTTTCCCGCTCTATAACTGCGGCAATATGCTTACGGTACTGAGTCCTCATGGTCGTCCGCAGTTCCCCAACTCCAAGGGTTACGACTTCGACCCTGTCATGCAGTTTGAACGTCGTGGCGATTTGCTCTTTGCCCGCACCAGTAAGGATGGCGTGACATGGAATAACATGCCAGGTTCGCCGATTGAAGTAAAAACGAAGAAATTGTCTGTTGGCGTTTATCAGACCACCTATTCCGAAAACTATTCTTGGGCTACACTTAGTGACTTCACCATCTACCAATAGATTTCTATTGGGCGATGGTGAAGTTCGCCTCTATATTCACTTTTAGTAAGGTGCCGTTATAAGGATACTGGTATTGCATGGTCACTGCGTGGGCATCGTGCCAGCAGTTTTCCTTGTATAGGCCGCAACTCCAGTTCCATAGGTCGTTGAACACCTCGATATATACATGGCCTTGGGCATAATAACCTGGGTCGCCATCGCTATTAAACCATCCGCCAAAGACGCCGTTGGTGTGGTTCTCTCCTTCAGTACCATCAGTATATAGGGGCACAATGCTCAGTTCTGCTTCATTCATCTCGTTGGTGCTGAGGCCCATCAGATTGCATACCTGTTGCTTGCTGATGTGGACTTTGTTGTCCTGGCTATACCCCTGATACCAGTTCATGGCTGTATTTACCGTGATGCTTCCGCAGTATCTCTCTTTGTTGACTGGTTCACTGGGTGTGGGAATGTCAGCTACGAGATAGGAGAAATGGGTATTCCTGTTCTGAAGCCATTTTTGCATCTTGTTGAGTTCGGTATCAAAACGTTTTCCACTGATAGGCCAGCGCTGGAATTCGCGGTCAATAGCACCTGATGCACGCATCTGTTCTACATATTTCATGCACTCATTCCATGCATGAGTGACAATCGTATCCTTTACCGCTGCCCATTGCGCTTTATAGGCTTCTACGAATTCCGGACATGCAAACAGGTCGGTAAAGAATTGTGGCACGTAGTTATACTGTCCGTTTCGTTTCAGGGGGTTAGAGCCCATCACGGTCTCTGTAAAATCTGTAAAGAAGGTGTGTCCTGTGGTCATCTGTCCCCAGTCGAAGTCATAGCCGGCGTCAAAGTCCCATAGGGGTCCCATCACCCAAGGACCGTCACCATCCTTATGCATATAGATAGAGCGAGGGGCTGACAATTCTACGTTATACACAAATTCCTGAATGAGCAGGTATTTGATGAATGAGGGAACATCAAGCAACTGCTGAACCTGTGTATAATCCTTGTTCTTGATTGCTGTCTCAAGTTCGGCAAAGACATTGCGCACGGAATCAACGGTATTCACTGTCCAGCGTTCGTCATCGGGATACTTTACGCATACAGGCATTCTGTAGACCGTCGACCAGAAATTATCATTGGCATAAGGATTCTCGCCAGGACCATCATCCACATCGAGTGCAATAAGGATGCCATGCTCGTCGCTCACAGCCACGCGGTTTTTATTCTGCTGAACCTGTTCAGTCAACTGATAAATCCCTTTGTAGTCGCCATTCAGAAAGAGTTCTACGTAGCGAGTGTGGTTCGTATAGGGCAAGCCTAAGTCACGTCCCATCTCGAATACAAAGGTGTTCATGATGTCCGTCACATCACGATAGTTGGCGAGCAGTACCCAACTCTTGGCTTTGTCAAGTCCCAGCACTTTGTGTTTATCATTAAGCTTGATACGATAGGGCTTCTTGTCGTACCACAAAAAAGAACTGTTTCCGCGTCCGCGCATTTGGATATTGGCAGAGTAGCTGGTGAATGATTCCTGGGCATTCAGTGAGAGGTGAGCATCGGTATATGTCTCTTTCGAGGTGATATCCTGACCGTCCTTCGTGGTGATGTAGAGTTGGAATACTTTATATGGGTCTTTCGTTTCGGTAAGAGGCTCGTCTTCAAACGTTATACTATCAATGTGGTTCACGTCGAAAGGTATTCTTAATTCACCTGTGACGTCCGTCATCATTTGACGTCTTGCTTTGTCAAACGTCATCTCGTTGAGACTATCCACAACGATGGGAAAGTTCCATTTGCCTCCCATCTGGTTCATATAGACATGGGCCCGCTGTTGTGCTCCTGCAGTCAATGTGCAGAATATTGTTAGCAGTATAATAAGTAGTTGTTTCATTAAAAAGTTATTGCGTTATTAACGATGCAAAGTTACACATTTATTCTATAACGGGATTAAAACTTTCGTCCAAAAAGATACAAATAGCGTCTAATCTTCAGATTATTTGGACTATTTTTTTACGTTAGGGAAAATTTATTGCATACCTTTGCAACATGGTCAAGAAAAATGGACATAACATGAAGAGAATCCTGGTGGCGGGCATCATGTCTGCACTTGTGTTTGTTGGTGTGATGGCAACTCCTCGTAGCATTGTGAGCGTGAAAGACGTCAATGTGAAAGTGGCTGCTGGTAATGCACCCCAACTGCCTTATCAACTGTGGGTGACTTATACCGACGGGAAAGGTGAATATCGACAGGTGCGCTGGCTTAATTCGTCGCTCGACGTGGAGCAGGAACAGGCAGATGCCACACATCATCCTGTGGGTTCCACCTATGAGGTACGTGGTTTCATTGTGGGTGATAACACCACTTCCAATGGCTATCCTATCAAGGCGCGTGTCAGTGTGGTACAGCAGACAGAGAGACCTGCCTCGCATCCCGTTGCCCAGCCACTGCCATTGGACAAGGTGCAGCTGACGGGTGATGATCGTCTGACGCATAACCGTGATCTGGATATCGACAACCTATTGTCGCTTGATCCAAAACAGCAACTCTATAACTATTATGATACATATGGCTTGCCAACTACTGACTGTCCTGTCAGCGATGGTTGGGACTCACCTACTACAAAACTGAAGGGGCATGGTACAGGACATTACCTCTCTGCTATGGCCATGGCTTATGCCAGTTGTCAGGACAAACAGAAAAAAGCATTACTACTGAGTCGCATTGAATTGATGTTGAATGAGATGCGACGTTGTCAGGAACGGACTTTTGTCTGGAGCGATTCCTTAGGCCGCTATTTCGAGGCCCGTGACGTGGCACCAGAGGCAGAGCTGCGTGAACTGAAAGGCTCGTGGAAAGATTTCGATAACTATAAGCAGGACTATCGTCACTACGGCTATGGCTACATCAATGCCATTCCACCACAACACTGCGTGCTCATAGAGATGTATCGTCCCTATAACAACGAAGACTGGGTATGGGCACCTTATTATACCGTGCATAAGCAGTTGGCCGGATTGATTGATATAGCCAGTATCATTGATGATAAAGCCATCAGTGAGAAAGCGCTGCTCATTGCCCGTGACATGGGACTCTGGGTGTGGAACCGCCTGCACTATCGAACCTACGTCAAAAAAGATGGTACGCAGGCTGAGCGTCGTGAGCATCCTGGTAATCGTTACGAGATGTGGAACATGTACATTGCCGGTGAGGTGGGAGGTATGGCTGAGTCACTGGCCCGACTGTCGATGATGGTCACCGATAAAGAACAGCGTGCACACCTGTTGGAGGCTGCCACTTGTTTCGACTCACCAGCTTTCTTCGACCCCTTGGCTCGTAATGTCGATGCTATCCGTACGCGTCATGCCAACCAGCATATCCCTATGATAACGGGAGCCCTGAAATGCTATGAGGCGGGGGGCGGCACCTATTATTATAATATCGCACAGAATTTCTGGCACACCATTCAAGGGCGTTACCGTTATGCTATGGGAGGCGTGGGCAATGGCGAGATGTTCCGGTTGCCCTATACGCAGATGCTGTCAATGGCCAACAATCCTGAGCCTACGATTAATGAGACTTGTTGTGCCTACAACCTGGCTAAACTGACAAAGGATCTGAACTGTTTCAATCCTGATGATGCCAGCTATATGGACTACTACGAGCGCTTACTCTACAACCAACTCGTGGGTTCTATCAATCCCCATCAGTACCAGGTGCTCTATCAGTATGCCGTGGGTCTTAATGCCTCGAAACCTTGGGGTAACGAGACTCCGCAGAGTACCTGTTGTGGTGGTACGGGCGCTGAGAACCATGTGAAATATCAGGAGGCGGCATATTTCGTGAATGACAACACGCTTTGGGTGGGACTTTATCTGCCTACAATCGCTACGTGGGATGCCCAGAAAACCGTGATTCGTCAGGAATGCCAATGGCCCGCAGAGAAAAGTATCATCCGTATACAGAAGGGTGGGGGACGTTTTGCCATGAAACTTCGTGTGCCCTATTGGGCTACTGAGGGTTTCGACGTCAGACTGAATGGTAAATCCATCACCCATCACCCCACGCCTGGCACCTATGTCGAGATTCCGCTTCGCAAATGGACAAAGAAGGATGTGGTAGAGGTCATCATGCCCTTTACACGTCACCTCGACTATACCCCTGATAAACTGGAAGTGGCAGGAAGACAAACCTACAGCCCTATGTGGACGGCTGCGCTGATGCAGGGACCATTAGTGATGGCTGCTACGGGTGTGAAGACATGGGACGAGGCTACCATTCATGATGAGGCCGACTGGGACCGTTTTCATTTCGTGCCCGATTATGATGCCGACCGTCATGTCACCCATTACTTCCGACTGGATGCTCCAGTGCCTCCTGCTACTGAGGTCGATACATTGGTGCTGAGTCAGACATTGGCAATGGCAAAGGGCCGAATTGACGCTCAGCAGGCTTGGAATGCGCTAACGATAAAAGTGCCCGAACATGCGCCATGGGCGCCTCATGGTTATGCCCGCATGACGGAACAGTATCAGCAATGTGCAACCATTCTGACCTCCAGGATTAATCCTGTTGATGCGGAGAAGTTGCTGTCCAAACTGAATGCTGCGCTCACAGCCATGCGTCCAGGTAATCTGGCTGAGATGGAGGATATGGATGAACTGAAACAGCTGATGCAGCAAGTTCGTGACCTGCCACGTTCTGAAGTTCGGCGTGATGCCTTGTGGCGTGCAGAGCGTGTGGTGCGTTACGTCACCGATGGCAGTGGCACCAAGGATATGATTGATAAAGCAACCAACCAACTAAAAGACATATTGAAGTAACGATGAGAATAGGAATGACGATGGTGCTGGCCCTGGCATTGACGCAAGGAGTTTCAGCACAAGACAATACCAATATCAAGGATGCCTATCAGCGTGCCTTTGGCATAGGCAGCAGGTATTCCTGGAAGATGAAGTATGGCGATGTGAACGTGCACTTGAAACGTGGCACACATCAGTTCTGGTATTCCCTGTATGATGGCAAGGGACAGGTGTATAAATTGGTTGATGCCGACAAGAACACGGTAGAGGTGTTGACAGAGAATCCGGAGAAACCGCGTCAGCGCCCTGAATGGCGTGGACCGCAGCGTCACTGGATGGAGGTGCCCGATGAGAAGGATGGTTTCAGGATGTCGCCAGATGGTAAGTCTCAAGTGTATCTTAAGGACAATAACCTTTGGGTGAAACTAAATGGGGAGGAACGTGCTCTGACTACCAATGGTGATTCCACTTATTACTATTCGGCCTGGGGCTCGTACTCTGCCGACGGTCGCTATTATGCCACAGTGCGTATCAAACCAGCCCCCAAGCATTATGTCTATTATGTGGAATCATCACCCAAAGACCGTTTGGAACCCGTATTACACAAACAGGAATATGCCAAGCCTGGTGACTCGCTGAATTATCGTGTGCCTGTCATTGTAGAGATGGCGACAGGTCGCGTGATAGAACCTTCAACGGATTTGTTTAAGAGTCAGTATCAGGTGACTGCTCCCCGTTGGGATGCCGATAACGAACATGTGACGTTTGAATTCAACGAACGTGGTCATAAGACCTATCGTGTACTGGAACTCTCTGCGAAAACTGGTTTGGTACGAACGCTTATTGAGGAGAAAAACGACAAGTATATCAACTATAACCGTCAGCGCCGCATCGATCTGCAGGATGGTAAACGGATCGTTTGGACCAGTGAGCGTGACGGACGTAACCATATCTATTTGTATGACAGACAAAAAGGACAGTTGATACGTCAGGTGACGAAAGGTGAGTATTATGTGCGTGGCATTCAGCATGTGGATGAGAAGGCTGGTATCATCTATTTCTCGGCCTGTGGCATGAACAAAGGCGAGGATCCCTATCTGATACATTATTATAAGATAGGCCTGAATGGCAAGGGTCTGGTATGTCTTACACCCGAGGAGGGCAACCATAGCGTGACCTATACCGAAGATATGGTTTATCTGATTGATACTTATTCCACCGTTACGACGCCCCCTGTCACAGTATTGCGTTCGGGCAAGGATGGAAAAATCCTTCGTACCTTGGAAACTGCTGATATCACAGCTTTGGAAGCAGTGGGTTGGAAGGCCCCTGAGGTCTTTGTGGCCAAGGGACGTGATGGCAAGACGGATATGTGGGGACTGATTCAGCGTCCGTCGAACTTCGACCCCAACAAAAAATATCCCATCATAGAATATATCTACTCAGGTCCTGGCGATCAGTATGTGCCAAAGACGTTCACACCATGGCTCTATTACCTCCAGAATATGGCTGAACTGGGCTTTATCGTAGTGCAGGTTGATGCGATGACTACCTCATATCGTACCCGTGAGTTCGAGGAGGTATGCTATAAGAACCTGAAGGATGGCGGACTGCCAGACCGTATTGCCTGGATTAAGGCGGCTGCAGAGAAGTACCCTTATATGGATATCGACCGTGTGGGTATCTATGGCTGTAGTGCAGGCGGACAGAATGCGCTGGCTGCTGTGCTGTGGCACGGAGATTTCTATAAGGCTGCCTATGCTGCCTGTGGCTGTCACGATAACCGAATGGATAAGATCTGGTGGAATGAACAGTGGATGTCGTACCCTATCGACAGCTCTTACGTAGAATGTTCAAATGTGGAGAATGCCTACCGACTGGAGCGTCCGCTGATGCTAGTCGTAGGTGAACTGGATGATAATGTGGATCCAGCCTCTACTATGCAAGTGGTCAACGCATTGGAAAAAGCTGGTAAGGACTTTGAACTCGTGGTTATCCCTGGTGCCCATCATACGATGGGTGAGAGCTACGGCGACCATAAGCGCTACGATTTCTTCGTGCGTCATCTGTTGGGCGTTGACCCACCGAAATGGAGCGAACTAAAATGATTCAATAACAAAAAACGATATTAACATGAAGAGATTCTTATTTTCACTTGTTACTTTAAATCTGTCGCTACTTACTGGCATGGCGCAGACGGGTTATCCTATCACGCCTGTGCCTTTTACGTCGGTAAAGGTAACCCCTGGTACGTTCTGGGGACAACGTCTGGAGGCCAGTCGTAACACGACCATACCCCTCGCTTTTTCAAAATGCGAGAGCGAAGGTCGCTACAAGAACTTCGAGAATGCCGCTGCCCATCTGAAGGATCCTTCAAAGACGTTCAAGGTGAATGGTGTCGGTTACTCTTTCGACGATACCGATCCATACAAAACTCTAGAGGGTGCTGCCTATATCCTGCAGACCTATCCGGACAAGAAACTGGAGGCTTACTGCGACTCCGTTATCGATATCATTGCGACAGCCCAGGAGCCCGATGGTTACCTGTACACTGCCCGTACGCAGAACCCTGCCGACCCGCACCATTGGGCCGGTGATCGTCGTTGGGTTAAGGAGGAGGATCTCTCTCACGAGCTCTATAACCTGGGTCATATGATTGAGGGTGCTGTGGCTTATTGGCAGGCTACAGGAAAACGTAAATTCCTTGATATTGCCTGTCGCTATGCCGACGTGGCCTGTAAGGAGGTAGGGCCTAATCCTGGACAGATGTGCGTGGTGCCCGGTCATCAGATAGCAGAGATGGCAATGGCGCGCCTTTACCTGGCTACTGGTCAGCAGCGCTACCTTGACTTTGCCAAGTTCCTGCTTGATTATCGTGGCAAGACGAGTATCAAGACCGAGTATTCGCAGAGTCATAAGCCTGTCATTGAACAGGATGAGGCTGTTGGTCATGCAGTTCGTGCTGCCTATATGTATGCAGGTATGGCTGATGTGGCTGCCCTCACAGGTGATAAAGGCTATATTGATGCTATCGACCGCATTTGGGATAATATCGTCTCTAAGAAACTTTATATCACGGGAGGCATTGGTGCCACCAGCAATGGAGAGGCCTTTGGTAAGAACTATGAACTGCCTAATATGAGCGCCTACTGTGAGACTTGTGCTGCTATCGGTAATGTGTATGTTAACTATCGTCTGTTCTTGCTGCATGGTGACTCAAAATACTATGATGTATTGGAGCGTACACTCTACAATGGTCTCATTAGTGGTGTCTCACTGCAGGGTGATGGTTTCTTCTACCCCAACCCCTTGGAGTCAATGGGTCAGCACCAGCGTCAGGCTTGGTTCGGCTGTGCCTGCTGTCCTTCAAATATATGCCGTTTTATCCCCTCGCTGCCTGGATATGTCTATGCTGTAAAGGATAAGGATGTCTATGTGAACCTGTTCCTCTCAAATAAGAGTGAACTCACAGTTGGCAAGAAGAAGGTGGCCCTCTCTCAACAAACCAACTATCCTTGGGATGGCGATATTACTATTCATGTGGATAAAACCAATGCAGGTCAGTTTGCTATGAAGATTCGTATTCCTGGTTGGTTGAAGGGTAAGGTGGTTCCCTCTGACCTTTATTCCTATACCGATGGTAAGCGTCTTGGCTATACGGTAAGTGTCAACGGTAAGGCTTACTATCCTGAGAACCGTGATTATATCACGATAGACCGCAAATGGAAGAAAGGCGACAAGGTGCAGATTCATTTTGATATGGAACCACGTATTGTTCGTGCCAATAACAAGGTGGAGGCCGATAGAGGCATGGTGGCTATTGAGCGAGGACCATTGGTTTACTGTGCAGAGCATCCAGATAATCAGTTCGACATCTTCTCGGCACTCATCAATCAGGAGCCGAAGTTCACGTTGGGCAAGGGAGAGATTGCAGGAACTCCCGTTGTGACTTTAAAGACAGATGCACAGACCCTGGACTTCAATAAGCAGGGTAAACTTACCACAAAGGACGAGACGCTGACCCTTATCCCTTATTATGCCTGGTGTCATCGTGGAAGTGGTAAGATGCGCGTATGGTTGCCTCAGGACTTAAAGGCCACTACACCGGCACAGCCTGCTACGTTGGCCAGCGAGAGTAAGGTTACCAGTGGTTCACGTGTTCCAGCCTTGTCGTCTATCAACGACCGACTGGTGCCCCGTGACGAGAACGACCGTTCTGTGCCCTATACTCACTGGTGGCCCAAGAAAGCCTCTACGGAATGGCTTGCTTACGAATTCCCTGCAGCTGCTACTGTTCAGAGTTGTACCGTCTACTGGTTCGATGATGCTCCCTGGGGTGGCTGTCGTGTGCCGAAGTCTTGGCGCATCCTCTATCAGGACGAACAGGGACGGTGGAAGCCTGTAGAAGGTGCTGATGGCTATCCTACCGCCCGTGGCACTGCCTGCACAGTGAACTTCAATCCTGTGAAGACGAAGTCCCTGCGCCTGGAGGTTACCCAGCCAGATGATTTCTCGTCAGGTCTGTTTGAGTGGATAGTGAAGTAGATATAAAAAAGAATCCCGTGGTCATGTTGACTTCGGGATTCTTTTTGTGGTTGGACGACTCGGATTCGAACCGGGAATGACAGAACCAAAACCTGTAGTGTTACCATTACACCATCGTCCAATCGCTTTTTAGCAGCTGCAAAGGTAGGAAAAATTTGGCATATTACCAAATTTTTCCTATTCTTTTGTTATTTTACCGTAATCAGGTAATAGTTCTTCTTACCCTTCTGAGCAAGCAGGTACTTACCGTCAATCAGGTCTTCTGCAGTGATAGCACGGTTCTGGTCGGTCAGCTTCTCCTTGTTCAGTGA
This sequence comes from Prevotella communis, assembly GCF_022024175.1. Lineage (GTDB taxonomy): Bacteria > Bacteroidota > Bacteroidia > Bacteroidales > Bacteroidaceae > Prevotella > Prevotella communis. The sequence continues at coordinate 228,802 of NZ_CP091794.1, forward strand.
AACACCACCGCCCTGAACCATCTTACGCATCTCGCCCTTTGAGGGGAATACGGGGGCTACAGTGGTAAAGAGCTCTACTGCGGGCTGACCCAACTGGTCCTTGCTAATCTCAAACTTCTCTACACCATCGAATACGTCGAGGAAGGTCTGCTCGTCAAGCTTCTCCAGTGCTTCCTTTGTTGACTTACCAAAGAGGATGCTTGAGGCCTCAATGGCCATGTCGAGGGCCTCGCGAGAGTGTACCATCACGGTTACCTCTTCTGCCAGGCGCTTCTGCAGTACGCGGCGACCAGGATCCTGCTTGTGCTCTTCTGTCAGAGCGTCAATGGTCTCTTTGTCGAGTGATGTGAAAATCTTGATATAGCGCTCAGCATCCTCGTCGCTCACGTTCAGCCAGAACTGATAGAAACGATAAGGTGTGGTGCGCTTGGGGTCGAGCCAGATATTTCCAGACTCAGTCTTACCAAACTTCTTACCGTCGCTCTTTGTAATCAGCGGACAGGTCAGGGCAAAGGTCTCTACGTCATTACCTAAGGTTCGACGGATAAGTTCTGTACCGGTGGTCATGTTACCCCACTGGTCGTTACCGCCCAACTGCAGTTTTACACCCTTGTGCTGATAGAGATAGAGAAAGTCGTAGCCCTGGAGCAACTGGTATGTGAACTCTGTGAATGAAAGACCATCACGTGCAGTACCATTCAGACGCTGCTGAACGCTCTCCTTGGCCATCATGTAGTTCACGGTGATATGCTTACCTACCTCACGGGCGAAGTCCAGGAAGGTGAAGTTCTTCATCCAGTCATAGTTGTTCACCATCTCAGCAGCGTTCTCGTCCTTTGAGTCGAAGTCCAGGAACTTTGCCACCTGAGCCTTGATGCACTCCTGGTTATGACGCAGGGTCTCATCATTCAGAAGGTTACGCTCCTGTGATTTGCCTGAGGGGTCGCCAATCATGCCTGTAGCACCACCAACAAGGATGATGGGCTTATGACCACAACGCTGCAAGTGGCGCAGCATCATGATACCGCACAGGTGACCAATGTGCAGTGAGTCGGCTGTTGGGTCGGTACCCAGATAAGCGGTCACCATCTCCTTCTGCAGGAGTTCCTCTGTGCCAGGCATAATCTGTGCCAGCATTCCACGCCAGCGCAGTTCTTCTACAAAATTCTTTCTCATATTCTAATTTTTTATTTATGTCGATGTTGTGTTATCTCGTTATCACGAATGTTACGGCACGGGGTCGTACCCGCTTCCTCCCCAGGGATTACATCTTAAGATGCGCCAGATTGCCAGTCCGAGTCCCTTTATTGGACCATGTTTGATAATCGCCTCTTTAGCATATTGTGAGCACGTGGGAGTGAAACGGCAGGCAGGTGGCGTGAAGGGACTGATAATCCGCTGGTAGAAAATGATGGGTATCAGCAGTATCCACTTCAGCACGAGTGCGATATAATGCCATAAGCGCTTCATAAGCCTCAGTAAACAATCTTTTTTGCGATTCTTTCAAGCAGACTGCACACTTTATGGCTTATCTCAGCAGTAGGACAGGGGCGGTCGGAGAGCCAGATGAAAGCGATATCAATAGCTTTTCCCTCGGGAATCTTCTCAATGAGCACCTGTTTCTGTAGGCGGTAGGCTTCTCGTACTTGTCGTTTCGCACGGTTGCGGTCAACGGCGTGATGAAGCCTCTTCTTAGGAACGCTAATGAGCACCTTGACGGGTTCAGACCTGTCTTGGCGCTCTTGTTGCATATACACGGCTCTTAGTGGAAAGGCTGCCAGCGTGTGGCTTTGACCTCCACCGAAGAGTTCCTCTATCAGTTTCTGGCTGACGATTCGCTCCTGTTTCTGAAAACGAGCTGGAGCCGTCATATAATATATTCTTATATAATAAGGTGAATTAGTCTTCCTGCATCAGCAGATAGTGCTGCAGCGCACCTGTCATGGATGGATACTTCTCTGTGGGAGCTTCCAAATCCAGTCTCAGGCCTGCGTCATGAACAGCCTTTGCCGTGGCGGGACCAAAAGTTGCGATAGCGATATCACCCTGATTGAAATCGGGGAAGTTCTTGGTGAGCGACTCGATACCTGCGGGGCTGAAGAACACCAGCATGTCGTAGTCGAACGTCTTAATCTCTTCTTCAGTGAAGTCGTTGCTGACAGTCTTATACATCACGCATTCCGTGTGCTGCAGTTTCTTAGAGTCAAGCAGTTTGCTGACAGCATCGTTATGTACATCGCTCATGGGCACAAGATACTTCTCGGTCTTATGCTTCACCATGGTGGGCAGCAAATCGTCCATCTTGCCGGTAGTGCCGAAGAATACCTTACGCTTGCGATACTGTACATATTTCTGGATATAGAGAGCGATGGTCTCTGTTACGCAGAAGTATTTCATGTCTTCTGGTATGGTGACACGCAGTTCCTTTGCCAGCGTGAAGAAATGATCAATGGCATGACGTGATGTAAACACAACAGCTGTGTGGTCAAGTATGCTGACTTTCTGTGTACGGAATTCGCGTGCACTCATTCCTTCCACTTTGATAAACGGGCGGAATACCAGTTCTACATCAAAGCGGTTAGCAATGTCATAGTAAGGTGACTTTTCGCTTGAGGGTTTTGGTTGCGAAATCAGGATCTTTTTAATCATTCTCTAATGTCCTAAAAATTTATTTTCAAATTATTGACCGTCATGAGCCATACTCCGCTGAATGCAAGCAATGGCGTTATTTCGAGGGCACAAAAGTACAAAAAAGTTTGCAGAAAAAAGCCTTTTTGCCTAAAAAAGATGAACCAACACTTGTAAAATGTCAGTATTTTGTTCAAAATCAGAACTGAACAGAAGTAAAAGATGCATTTTTCTACACTTAAATCAAAGAATACCAGCAACATGACTAATGGCAGCGTAAGGGTGGTAGAACAGGCGGTAATGAATAGCTGCACCTTAAATAGCTGTATTGTTTTTTTACCTCCAAAGAAGACTGGATCTACGACGAAATGCATCAACCACTTGCAGAGGAAGTAGCCGCCCAAGAGTGCTGATAGTATGATGATGTTGGTGAAAACTGTGTCCCGGACAAAGATGCCAGGTATCTTTTCTGATGCCGCTATATATGAGGCGATGCCTAACAGCATACAGTCAATCACTACGAGTAAGATCTCAAAACGTAATTCATTGGAGGTAACGTTGTTAAGTTCTTCAGAGTGAACCTCATAGAAGAAATTCCTCAGTTGCCTGCTGATAAAATTGCGTGTGAAAGCGATAGATGCTGCGATGGTGACAAAGCACAACAACAATGTGATGGTGGTCAGGTCGTCATTACCCAGCTGACTGGGTATAGGGTGCCCTAACACACCAAAACGACTGCTGTGTGCCTGAGCGGCACACAGCAGCGAGTCGTTTATCAATGGCTCAAAGCCCAAATGCGTGCTTGATGTCATCTACCCGATCCAGTTTTTCCCATGTGAACAGTTCCACTTCGATTGTCTTTGTCTCATGGTAGTGGCTGGTGAAGGTTTTCTTCACAATCTCAGACTGACGTCCCATGTGTCCGTAGGCGGCTGTCTCCAGATACATGGGCTGACGCAGTTTCAATGTGCGCTCGATAGCCTTTGGACGCAGGTCAAACAGTTCCTCAATCTTCTTGGCAATCTCGCTGTCGCTCATGTTCACGCGTGAACGTCCGTAGGTGTTGACGTAGATATTCATGGGTTTTGCCACACCGATGGCATAGCTTACCTGTACGAGCATCTCGTCGGCTACACCTGCAGCCACCATGTTCTTGGCGATATGGCGAGCGGCATAGGCAGCAGAACGGTCTACCTTAGAAGAGTCCTTTCCGCTGAAGGCACCACCACCGTGTGCGCCTTTACCACCGTAGGTGTCAACGATAATCTTACGGCCTGTCAGACCGGTATCGCCGTGAGGACCACCAATCACAAACTTACCTGTGGGGTTCACGTAGTATTTGATGTCGTCGTTGAAGAGTGCGAGTACCTTCTCACTGTGAATCTGTGCTTTTACACGGGGAATCAGGATGTTGATAACGTCTTCCTTGATCTTTGCCAACATCTTCTCGTCCTCGTCAAACTCGTCATGCTGTGTAGATACCACAATGGTATCGATACGCTCGGGGATACCTGCATCGCTGTACTGGATGGTTACCTGGCTCTTTGAGTCGGGACGCAGGTAAGGCATCTGCTTACCTTCCTTACGGATGTCGGCCAGTGTACGCATGATGAGGTGAGCCAAATCCAATGAAACAGGCATGTAGTTTTCCGTCTCGTTGGTAGCATAGCCAAACATCATACCCTGGTCGCCGGCTCCCTGGTTCTCGTCATCCTCACGGTCTACACCGCGATTGATGTCGGCACTCTGCTCGTGGATAGCCGTCAGGATACCACAGGAGTTGCCATCGAACTGGTACTCAGCCTTTGTATAGCCAATTCTCTTGATGGTGTTGCGGGCAATAGTCTGCAGGTCGATATAAACCTCGCTGCGCACCTCGCCCATGATAACTACTTGGCCTGTCGTTACAAAACTTTCGCAGGCTACGCGTGCGTGGTCGTCGTAGGCCAGAAACTGGTCTAATATGGCGTCGCTAATCTGGTCGGCCACTTTATCGGGATGTCCCTCGGATACTGATTCTGATGAAAATAAATATGACATTTCTTACTTTGTAGTTAAATTTTGAGGGTGCAAAGTTACTGAGTTTTTGTGAGATAGCCAAATTTTAGTCTGTTTTTCGGTTAAAATCGATACGACAGCGCCAACCCCACGCTATTTGTCTCAGGCTGGTAAGTAGGCACAATCAGCATATCATCTTCCTTGTCCCAGCCAAGGATACGTTTCTCCATAGGCAACAGCCAGTAGGCGATATGTGTTGATAAGATACCGATGGCCGCGCCTGCTGCCACGTCGTGCCACCAATGCCGGTCGTTGTAAACACGAAGACAGCCTACGCCGATGGCGGTACCATAGGCAGCGATGCCCAGTCCGGTGCCATATTCCATCCTTACCAGTTCGGCTCCCATGAAAGCTCGTGCAGCATGTCCTGATGGAAAGGATTTGTTGTCTGTGCCGTCAGGCCGTTCTTCATGAATCGTATATTTCAGGCCGCCAGCCAAAGCCGTCATCACACAGAAGGCCGTTCCTGTGGTGAGGACACGTTCCCTGCCCGTATGCCTGGCCTCAATACCAGTCCATCCCATGCCGATATTAGCTGCCATGGGCGCATACTGCACATAATCCTCCAGATGCGTATGCTCATGAGCCTGCCCTTGGGTCTGAGACAAGGCTGTCCTGCTGAAACACAGCAGGACAGCACAAGTTAATATCAATGAGATGTCTCTCTTCATATGAAATCAGATTACTCCTCTGGCAACATAATCACCTCTGCACGGTTGCCTGGCTTCAGGAATTCCTGCATGAAGGCAGCGATGCTCTCAGGTGTCTGTGCCTGAACGGTAGCCTTGTAGTCTGTATGGGTATCAACACCGAAGAGACGCAGACGGTTGATCTGACGCAGCCAGTAGTTGTTGGTCTTTGCCTGGTCGTCAATATCCTTCAGCATGTACTCCTTCACCTTGTTCAGCTTCTCGGCGTCAACGCTCTTGGCCAGGTTCTCTACCTCTTCCTTCATGATCTTGGTGGCGATGTCACCCTTCTCAGGCTTCATGGGGCAGTAAACGAGCAACTGTGTCAGTGTGCGGAAATCGTCGCGTGATATGCCAGACTGAGCGGCAACGCTGTAGGCTGCAGAAGCCTCCTCACGAATCTTCTCCGTGTAAATCATGGTCAGGATCTGTCCCACCATAGAAGTGCGGATGACATTCTGGAGAGAATAGTCCATCTTGTCGTTCATCCATGTCATCACGGCGATAGCCTTTGGCGTCTCCATCTTACGTGTGAAGTCGTTGATGACCTCGCCCTTGAAGAGCTTCTCAACATCCTTGCCCTTCACAATCTTCTTCTGAGAGGGCAGTGCGCCAAGGTACTTCTCAATGAGCGGGCGGATGGTGGCCTCGTCATAGTTACCAATGATGGTGAATGTGAAGGCAGCGGCATTGCTGGTCTGCTCCTTAGCCATCTGGAGGATGCGGTCGTAGCTTACGTTCTTCAGGTCCTCAGTAGCAAGAGGTGCCTGACGCTTGTCGTGGCAGGTGAGTGTGAGCGACAGAGAATCGCTGAACACAGACTCGGGCTGCAACAGCTTGTTCTTCAGCATCAGCTCCGTGGTCTTCATCATATTGTCGTATGACTCCTGATCCTTATTGATATTGGTGAAGTAGAGGTAAACCAACTGCAACATGGTCTCTACGTCGGCAGGTGTTGATGAACCGCTGATATGAGCACGGTCGCTGCTCAGTGACAGACTGGCGCTGGCAATCTTACCAGCCAGAGCCTTCTCCAGTTCGGTGTGTGAGAAATTGCCCAGTCCGCTGGCTTCGATAACATCGTCGAACATCTTGATATTGGCAAAGTCGGCCTCGCCATACAGTGAGCTACCGCCAAAGCCCTCACCACTCAGGATGACCTGGTCTTTCTTCAGGTCGGTCTGCTTCAGAATCACCTTCGCACCGTTGCTCAGGGTCAGTTCCTTGTAGTCGAACTTCTTGCCAGCCACTTCCTTCTGAATCTTACCAGCCTTGGGCATGGTAGTAATCAGGGGCTCGTTCTTGACATTATCTACGTAGGCTTCAATTTGAGTGGCGCGTGCCTCGTCGATGGCCTTCTTCAGTGAAGCCTCAGTGGGATAAACGGCACCCTCTTTCTCCTGGTTGAAGTTGAGTACCACCATGTTAGAGTCCTTATCCTCGAAGAATCCCTTCATCAGTTCGTTGACAGATTCCAGTGGCAGGGCGGGAGCCAACTGCTTCATCACCTGATAGTAGTCATCCAGACTGGGGATAGGTTCCTTTGCCAGGTAGTTCTGCACATACTTGTTCACAAACTGACTGTTATAGCGCTTCTCCTTGTTAGAGTACTGCTTTTCCAACTGACTGATGAAGTTTGACTTGTAGCGCTGGTATTCTGTGGCAGTGAAGCCAAACTGTGCAGCACGGCGAGCCTCGATGAAGGCTGCCTTCAGAGCAGCTTCCGTCTGACCCTCTTTGGGCAGTACGCTCACCTCGAAAGCATCCTTGGTCTTTGACAGCAGGTACTGACCATAGTCTACGCTACCCTGCAGATATGGACAGTCGGCTTTTTGAGCCAACTCTGCCAATCGGTCGTTCAACATACCGAGGCAGGCATTCTTCATGTAGTTGATGACCAGATACTGCATGTTCTCCTTGATCTCATCGGGGATAGGATCGCTCTTGAACATCAGTTCCACGATGCTGTACTGCATCTCCTTATCCTTGTCGATGACGATAATAGCCTCCTTGTTGTCGGGCACGTTCTCGGCTACAACAGCAGCGGGGTTGGCAGGCATCTTGATAGGACCGAACAGGTTCTTGATTTTCTGTTCTACCTTGTCAACGTCCACATCACCTACCACGATGATGGCCTGGTTGTCGGGACGGTACCATTTCTCGTAATAGGCACGCAATACCTCGGGCTTGAAGTTATCGATGATTTCCATCAGACCGATAGGCATGCGGTAGCCGTATTTTGAGTTGGGGTACAGACGGGGCAGGTCGCGCTCCAGCATGCGCATCTGGGCGCTGGTGCGCATACGCCATTCCTCATGAATCACGCCACGCTCCTTGTCTATCTCCTCGGCTTCCAGCAACAGACCGTCGGCCCAGTCGTGCAGGATCAGCAGACAAGAGTCTACGATACCCTCGCGTGTGGTGGGCACGTTAGAGATGTTATACACCGTCTGGTCGATAGAGGTATAGGCATTCAGGTCGCGTCCGAACTTCACACCGATGGTCTCACACCATTTCACGATGTCGTTACCCTTGAAGTTCTCCGTGCCGTTGAAGCACATGTGCTCCAGGAAGTGGGCCAGTCCGCGCTGGTCGTCGTTCTCCTGAATAGAACCCACGCGCTGGGCAATGTAGAACTCGGCACGCTGTTCGGGCCATGCATTGTGACGGATGTAATAAGTCAGTCCGTTGTCCAACTTACCGATTTTTACGTCGGGGTCGGTGGGGATGGCTGGCATCTGCTGAGCCATCGCTGTTGATGCGCCTGCTACAAAGAGCAGTGCAGCAACCAATAGTTTTTTGTAGTTTCTCATATCTATTGTTTTTACTCCTCCAATTCTTACAACACCTTTATAATACCCATCAGGTAAACCAGTCCGAAACCCAGCACCATTGAGATCATACCCATGATGAATCCAATCTTCGCCATATCCTTCTGCTGTACCAGGTTGGTAGAGAAGGCCAGTGCGTTTGGTGGGGTAGAGATAGGCAGAATCATAGCGCTTGATGCTGCGATGGCCACACCGATGAGTACTGTTGCCGTACCACCGATAGGATCGAGCTTGTCGCCCATTGCACCGCAAACGATGGCCAGGATAGGCATCAGTAGGGCTGCAGTTGCTGAGTTAGAGATGAAGTTACTCAGCAGGTAGCAGATAGCACCACCGAGAATCAGGATGAGCAGGGGCGAGAAGGTGTCGAAGGGAATACTCTCAATGGCATTCTCTGCCAAACCCGATTTGTTCAACCCGTAGCCTAGTGCGAAGCCACCAGCCACCATCCAGATAACACTCCAGTTGATCTGCTCCAGGTCACGCTTGGTGATAACGCCTGTCAGGGCGAAGATACAGAAGGGAATCATAGCCACGGTGTTGGCATTGATACCTGTGAAACGGTCGGTCAACCACAAAGCAATGGTCACGAAGAAGGTCACGATGACCACGTTGGCGTGGAAACCTTTCTTCATCTCGCCGTCGATATTTAGTTCGATGGTCTTCTGTGTGAAAGGGAACATCTTCTTCAGAATCATCCAACTGATAAACAGCAGGATGATAACCAGTGGGAACATAAACATCATCCACTGACCGAAGCCCAGGTTCATGTTCAGACCCTCGGGGTCGTTCAGGTATTTCAGGGCGATATTGTTTGGAGGCGTACCGATAGGCGTACCCATACCACCCAGGTTAGCTGCTATGGGAATACTCAGTGCCAAGGCGACGCGGCCTTTTCCTTCGGGGGGCAACTGACGGAACACGGGGGTCAGGAATGTCAGCATCATGGCAGCCGTAGCTGTGTTTGATACGAACATGGAGAACAGACCTGTTACGAGCAGGAAGCCCAGCAATACCATCTCACTGCGTGTACCGAAAGGTCTGAGCAGGATTCTTGCCAACTGTGCATCAAGACCAGTCTTTGTGGCTGCGATAGCCAGTACGAAACCACCGATGAACAGCATGATCACAGGGTCGGCGAATGTGGCCATCACACCTTTGTATGAGAGCAGTGGACCAACCTCTTCCTCGTTGACCAGTGGCAGAATACCGCTATCCGTACAGAATAGTAGCATAATCACGATGACCGCTACCGATGTAGCCCACGAACTGACAATCTCAAAAATCCACATCAGTGTGGCGAAAGCAAAGATGGCAATGACACGCTGCTGGATAATCGTCAGGTTATTAATGCCAAACCAGTCGGTAGGCATGAACCAAAGGGTTAATGTGACTAGCAATACCAAGAATATCTTGATGAGTCTCAAGGTGGCATTACTTGGGTGATACTTGTGATTATGACGCAAGTTTCGGGCGGCCTGTACCAGGTGAAGCCCTCTGTAGTTAGTTAACATGTTATTTTATTTTTAGTGTTATTTGGCAGTTATGATTGTTCCCTTTTTCCAAAATTGTGCGCAAAGGTACATATTTATTATGAAATGAGCAAGTAAATGTAAAAAAAATCCTTTTTTATGCTATCTTTTTCGGAAAAAGGTAGTCGGATACGCTGGTTTCTATCTCAATGAGTTTGGGGTAGCAACTTGACGTGTACTGAATAAGTTTTCTTGACAAATCACTTTGGCTCCATTTTCTTGCTGATAGGACTATATTGCACAAAAATGGCCCTAAAAATTTGAGTTAACTCATTTCATGATTTGAGTTAACTCATTTCATGATTTGAGCTAATTCAAATCATCAAATGAATCAGCTCAAAATTATTATTGATTTAGCAAGAAATCCCGACGCAATTTAAGTAGTAAAAAGAAGTTACATTCTCCGTTTCTATAAAATATCATTCCGTAACCTGAAACTCATAGGGATATTGCTTATACTCTGGCGTATTTCCATGAGTCATTACATCTGCATGGTGTTCAGGGGCTCCCATTATAATAAGGAATAGATGCTTGAGGGGTTGGCCATTGGAAGTGAATGATGTTGCATTGACATCGCTATAGATGCTTTCGCCATTGGTAGTAATGCCAACAAAACCATAGCGAAGTTGGTTGCCACGCAGATGCAGATGGAAGATTGGCGAATTGAGGTTTACGAGATTGTCGAGTTTTATGGCATTGAATCCATAGCCCTCTGGCAACAATTTTGGACGAAGCCAACCATTGGAACAGGTCTCTAACTCAGTGTTGAAAGTAGCTGCATACTGACGTGTCTCTTTGTAGGCGTGGGTGAAGTCGAAGTTCACAAGATGCTGGTATCCGCGGAATATCTCGTCGCAGAAGGCTGACTGCGATAAACCGTTCATACGCTTGTAGGTCATGACGGGATCCTCGCCTATGACGCCCTGACGAAATAGTTCGGCAATGAACTGACGGCCGTGAAGGTCGCTCCACCACTGAAGTACATAAGGTGAGTGATAGATATTGTCCATATGCAGAAAGGCTTTATGGGTGAGTGTCTTGAATGCCTCGAAATGGTAGTTCTCATCAGTGATCCAGTCAGGGTTAACCTGCCAGAGCATCCATTGTGATGCCATTTCGAAAAATCCTGTACCGCCCCAGCACTGGCCAATGCTGTCGGCCATTATCTGTGCCTGGAAAGAGTGCCCCAACTCGTGGGCCATGCAGTTCATCTTTGTGTCCTGTATGCGATTGGGTGCCACCCAAAGAGCTCCGATGAAGTTGTCGTAGGTGCCACCATAGGCTGTGCCGTCGAGTGAGTAGTTCACCATGACCATCATCTTGTAATGGTCGGCCTTGCTTTGGTAGTTAGGGGTGACAAATCCCAGTGTGTCGCGGAAAAAGTGATAGAATGTCTGAATGCGGTCACGCAGATTCAGTAGATTAAACGACATATCGTGGCCTTTCAACTGCGGTGGGTTGCTTACATCGTTGCCGAAGCCCCGTTCCCACATAAAAATAAGGTCATCGGTCTCGATGCTCCGATTCAGTGACCACTTCGACGTGTCGGCTTTAAGATTCATACCCTGCAAGTCCTTTGGTATGTAGAGCTTCTTCTGTGCATATACCAGATTGCTCACCAATGATATGGTGATAAGACACAAGCATTTGATTGTAGTATTCATAGTTATAGTTTTTTTCTGAGTTGCAAAGGTATATGTTTCGCCTGATGAGCTCTAACACATTAGACCAAAATGATAGCAAAATCGTCTAATAGAAAAAGCGGATACGCAAATCTGCGCATCTGAAGTGAACCCTTTTAGTTGTGTTCAACTATTGGGATTTACTTTTGCTATTGATCTGATTGATGAGTCAAAGATATGTTTTGATCATCTTTCTTAAAAGATTACTTTTCCTGCTGGATATTCATCTGACACGATGGAGACATGACCATCCAAGAAGGAAAGATAACCACATTTTATAGGGTTTTCAGAATAAAGCTCTCTAGCGAGGAAAACCTTGCCATCTTCTATTTTCTCTATAAAATACTCTTGGTTGTAAATGAGTTTCACTTCATCACCACTCAATACGAATACCGTTAGGATTGGTGTACCAGCGGCATACGCACCGCCCCTAAACACAACAGCCGTGTGGTCAGAGTCAATTCTAAAGGATTTGAACATCTTTACTTTGGAATTCTCAACGCCAATATACGACCATCCTTCATCATCACTGAATGATGCAATTAGTGTATCACCTTTTTTAAACTCTATTTTTGAATAGATGTGATTTGTTTGTGGATCAAAATCCCACTCTTCTGTATCTACATACCAACTAACAGCATATTGATTATTTCCAAAATCCGGGATTGTTTGGGTGTTCGCAATCCTGTATGCGTGATTTCTTTCTCCATTAAAATAAAAGGGCATAATCAACGATGAGTCAGTTTCACAAATTACAGAGGAATTAACTCTACAAACTGCGGGTATTGAATTCATAAAACCCATGAGACACACCGCAAATAAAAAAAATTGTTTCATAACTTCTTATTTATAATAATATATTCCAAAATGACCGATTGTACCGAAGATGCCACAGGGACTGGTCTCTGTCATAACTCCAAAGTGAAGTGAACCCAGAAAGTTTTCTGTCCAAACTTTGGGGTTCACTTCATAATCTGTCCCCATGATCTATAATTGTCCTGGGGTCATATAGCCATCAGATGGGCGCTTAGTGTGACTAATCTTCCCATCTGCGTTAACATATACATACACAGTAATCATATTTATATCCCCTTGCCATCCATGAAATTTAAATGATACCAAGTAATAATCTTTTTCCTTTTTCACTGAAAGACTTTTCTTTATAAACTCAAGATCCTCTGAAGTTGAACCTGAGCCTTGTGTCAAGGGATCATATAATCCAATATCGTATACATCTTCAAACCATGCCTTATAAAAACCTTTAGTACAATATAAAGAAACCAATGAATTTAGCCGATTTTCATCTTCTAATTTTACGTCATATGTAAAATAATTGGTGTAGAACACTTTCAAACTATCCGCACAAGTTATTTTTTGAGCTGAAATGCTTAAAAATTGTGAGACAAACACTACTAATAAAATAACTTTTTTCATAATTAGCGATATATTTTATAACTTGTATTATTAAGTCGGTGGGGCAAAGTTATTCTTTTCTTTTTTCAAACAAAAAAATCTCCGTGTCATTTTCTTTCCTTTTTGTTTCATGGAGATAACACCTATCATATAAACCATTTTTTTTTCAGTGCGTGACACTGTTTTTACATCAAAATACATCAAATGTGATTATAGGTGTAGCTATAATACCCCCAAAAACCTCACTCGAGTGAAATCATCGATTGAGCTAGCCTTACCTTTGCAGAAAAATTATCATCGAAGGATGAATGATGAACAAAAGTTAATTCGTACCTTTGTTGTAGGAAGGACGGATTAACCTCCAGTGGGTAATCTAGTGAGCTAGCCAGACCATGAGTCTAATTTGAGTTATAGTCCCTCTGGGTTCTATCTGCGAAGGCTTAATAGGAAGATAGGCTCGGAGCCTGAGTAAGGTGATAGCCCTAGGCAGAAGATGGTTAATCACGTCCTGAGAATAATAATTCAGACACAAAGGTATGAAAAAAATCTTTATTGGCATCGATGTTTCGAAAAAAACTATAGATGCAAGCGTGATTATCCCGTCAATGACTGGTGACAAGCCCTCACTCCAAGTCTATGGCAAGTTCGACAACAGACCTTCAGGCTTCCGTAAAATGGTCGCTATGGTGCGTAAGGCAGCTGCAGGCATAGATACGTCCGAATGGACATTCTGCTGTGAGACAACAGGCGGATACGACATCGCATTGTGTGACTACATTACATCCAAACAGATGATTATCTGGCGTGAACATGCGGCGGAGATTGCAAAGATTCGCAGAGACCACGGCAAGGACGACCGCAGGGACTCGCTGCTCATTGCAGAGTATGCATGGCGCAACCAGGACAAAACACGCCCTTATACGCCAAAAAACGTTGAGATTCTGAATCTGCGACACCTGCTTCTCTATCGCAGGCAGCTGGTGGAGATGCGCAAGCAACTGGTCGTTAGATCAAACGAATTGAAACAGATTGCCGAGAACTGCGAACAACTCAAATTCATGTACAAGGACAGCCAGAAACTCATAAAAGAGATAACAGAGCGAATAGAGAACTGTGAGGTAAAAATGCGTGAACTGATGTCAACAAGTCCCACGATTGCTGCCAATTTCAGTCATATCATATCCATCACAGGCATAGGACTGGTCAGCACAGCGGCCATCCTCATCTATACGAATAACTTCATTGGCATAACATCATATAAGAAGTTTGCAAGTTACTGCGGTATAGCGCCATTCTACGAGGACTCCGGAACGACCGTGCACAAACGCGACTATATAGGACACAAGTCCAACAGTATAGTACGAACATATCTCACACAGGCTGCACAGGTCGCATCACGCTTCAACGTGGACATGGTTGAATACAAACAGCGCATGGCATTAGCTGGAAAACCTCAACAGGTGATTATCATCAATATTGCCAACAAACTGCTCAGAATCGTATTCTCTGTCATCAAGAACGACTGCGACTATGAGCCAAGACATGAGTACATGCGACAACAACGCATTGCACAAGAAAAAACTGTTGCATGAAACATATGAATTGAGAAAGGGCGTAGCCCCCTTAAACATCAAAAACATCGTCACAGGCGATAAACATATAAGAAATAATTGAAATTTAAATATTTTAATACTCAAAATTCGTGATTTACCATAGGAAGCTGAATTCATGAAATCACCCGGCTCAATTCATGAATTCAGCTATATAGTAAGATTACCTGCTTTTTGTGCTGTTTTTCTACCTTGCATCAATATACAGTTCGCCCTTCAGACATTCGCAGATGTGCTGAAGGGCGACGGGGAACCAGTGGAATATGTTCAGAGGTTGAGGAGATAATAACTGATGTAACAAACTAAGGATACGGCAAGTGGTTTTAATGGTGCCAATGTTTTGGTAAAATCAAAAATACAGAATGAGAATTATCAAATAAACAGATTAAAACGCCTCAAAAACACCGAATGAAATACCTCAAAAAACAAGATTTCCTTGCGTAATCCAAATATTTACATTAAGGTGGTCAGATGGCATACACCCGTCCTGATGGGGTAAAGATTATACCATTAGGTTGCCTTAAAGATTAGTCCTCTTAAAAGGTGAAGGACAAATTAAATAGGTTAAGTACTATAATACCCTTAAAGAAAAAAAAGCGGATACGCAAATCTGCGCATCCGCTTTTTCATTTATGGAGTTAATTCTTACTTTACCTCCCAGATGTCGTTGGTCTCGAGCAGCTCCTCGAAGTTGTGATACTTCTTCTGGGCGCTGACCTCTGCGAGCTGTGCGTGAACGGCATCGTTGTAGGTAGGAGCATCCACGTCGCGAATCACACCGAGGGCGATGGGGAATCCATCCTCAGGCGTCATCATGGCGAGCTTCAGCTGTAGGGTGTTGTCCTCGCAGTGAGCATCGTGAACCAATACGTCGTCGATGGTGTAGCCATCCTTACCGATCTCTACCACCTTCAATCCGAAGCCCTGCTGTACCAGTCCGAACTCATTGTTCTCACCGAACACGAGTTTCTCGCCGTGACGTACGTAGATGGCGTTCTTCTTACGACCTTCGTTGTTGTAAACCACATCGTGGCAGTGGTCGTTGAAGATGACACAGTTCTGCAGTACCTCAGTAACGCTGGCACCCTTGTGCTCGTAGGCAGCCTTCAGCACCTCCACAGTACCCTTGGCATCAGTAGCCACACAACGGGCGAAGAAGTGTCCGCGGGCGCCGAAACAGAGCTCTGCTGGGCGGAAGGGATCCTCAACGGTGCCGTAAGGGCTTGACTTAGACACGAAGCCACGGGGTGAGGTAGGTGAGTACTGACCCTTGGTCAGACCGTAGATACGGTTGTTCAAGAGGATCATGTTGAGGTCGATGTTTCGACGATTGGCGTGGATGAAGTGGTTACCACCGATAGCCAGTCCGTCACCATCACCACTAACCTGCCAGACGGTGAGGTTGGGGTTAGCCACCTTGGCACCAGTAGCGATGGCAGCGGCACGACCGTGGATAGTGTTCATGCCATAGGTAGCCATGTAGTGGGGCAGACGGCTTGAACAGCCGATACCAGAGATAACTGCTACGTTCTCGGGAGCTACGCCAATCTCGGCCATAGCCTTATGGAGTGAAGCCAGGAAGAAGTGGTCGCCACAACCAGGGCACCAACGGGGCTGGCCTTTCTTAAAATCTTGTGCTGTATAACTCATAACGGTTTACTTCTTTAAAATGTCCTCGAATGCGTTAACTAACTCTTCTACAACGAAGGGCTGACCCTTGACCTGATTGAACTGAGCAGGTACGAAGTTGTCGACCTTCATGCGCAGATAACCTGCCAACTGACCCATGTTCTGCTCGGCTACAACCACCTTCTTGTACTTCTTCAGTACCTCGGTGGTGTTCTTGGGCAGCGGGTTCAGGTACTTGAACTGTGCCTGAGCTACCTTGTATCCCTTAGCCTTCAGCTCGTCCATGGCAGAGTGCAGATGGCCGTAGGTAGAACCGAAGCCTACAATCAGCAGGTCGGCATCATTCACATCGCCATCTACCTCAAGGTCGGGCACCTGGATATTGTCAATCTTCTGCTGACGCAGACGAGTCATCAAGTCGTGGTTCTCAGGGTTGGTAGAGATAGCACCTGTCTCTGAGTCCTTCTCCAGTCCACCGAGGATGTGTGCGAAGCCCTCACGACCAGGAACAGCCCAGTAGCGGGTACCGTTCTCAGCACGCATGTATGGTGTCCACTTACCCTTCAGTTCCTCAGGAACATAAGGAGGATTGATAGCGTCGAGCTGAGCCATCTGGGGCAGTTTGAAAGCGCCAGAACCGTTAGCGATATAAGCATCGGTGAGCAGTACCACAGGCGTCATATGCTCAAGTGCAATCTTACAAGCCTGGTAGGCAGCATCGAAGCAATCGGCAGGACTGGTAGCAGCCATCACAGGCATGGGGCTCTCACCGTTACGGCCAAACAATGCCTGCAGCAGGTCGGTCTGCTCAGACTTCGTAGGCAGACCAGTAGCAGGACCGCCACGCTGTACGTCGAGTACCACCAGAGGCAACTCCATGATGACAGCCAGGTTCATGGCCTCGCTCTTTAGGCAGATACCAGGACCAGATGTAGAGGTGACACCCAGAGCACCGGCGAATGAAGCGCCGAGAGCCGAAGCACAACCAGAAATCTCGTCCTCGCACTGTACGGTGATAACGCCGCAAGACTTGTGCTTAGAGAGCTCGTGGAGCACGTCGGTAGCAGGGGTGATAGGATAAGAACCCAGGTAGAGGCGCAGACCAGCCTTCTCGGCAGCTGCGATGAAACCGTAGGCAGTAGCCTTGTTACCGGTGATATCCATATAGCGTCCAGGAGTCTTCTCCTTGGTTTCTACGCGATAAACATTGATGGCGTTAGAATGGGTGTTGTGTCCGTAGTCCCAACCAGCCTGAATCACCTTGATGTTGGCCTCGGCAATAGCGGGCTTCTTGGCGAATTTCTCCTTCAGGAAGTTGCCTACAAGGTTCAGGTCGCGGTCGAACAGCCAGCATACGAGACCCAGCGCAAACATGTTACGGCATTTCAGCATGGCCTTGTTGTCCATGCCAGAGTCTGCCAGACAGTCTTTCACCATCGTGGTCAGCGGGCACTGGATGACGCGATCGGGGTCGATACCCATCTCGCCCAGATAGTCCTCAGTCTGGAACTGAGCTTTCTCCAGGTCCTTAGGACCGAAGGAGTCGGTGTCGATGATGATGGTGGCACCTGGTTTGGCATAGCGATACTGTGTTTTCAGGGCAGCAGCGTTCATTGCTACCAGCACGTCGCACTTGTCGCCAGGGGTGTAAACCTTACCTGCACCGATGTGTACCTGGAATCCAGACACACCTGTCAGTGAACCTTGCGGGGCGCGGATGTCTGCGGGGTAGTCTGGGAATGTTGAGATACCGTTACCTACGGTAGCTGAGACCGTAGAGAAAATGTTGCCGGCAAGCTGCATGCCATCGCCGGAGTCACCTGAAAAACGAACGACCACTTGGTCGAGCTCTTTCACTTCCAATTGTTCAGCCATAATATATATTGGTTTAATAACGTATTGTACTACTAAAAAATCGACCGCAAAATTATTCATTTTTAACGGGAATACCAAAGAAAATACGTAAAAAATGCATATTTGTAGCAAAAAAGCCGCAAATATGCATTTTTATTGCGATAAATATGCAATTTAGTATTCAAATGATGAACCACCCAGGAACTCACGCAACAGAGAGGTAGGTGGAATCTGGTCCTCGGGAATAGGACGGATATACTTCAGGAACTTGCGCAGACGGTAAGCCTCGGCATACTCTGGACAGTCCTCGGGAACCTGTTCCAACAGAGGTTCTGCCTGACTCTTGATTACTGCCAGTTCGAAGAGCATGGCAGAATTGAACATCTGGTCGCAGTTCTCCTGGAAGGGGAATATCCATTTGTTCTCGCCCTTACGTACCGATGGCCAGCGACGGATGGTCTCCTGTGCGGATACCCCGCGATATTTGTAGTCGCGAATGATGCGTCGCAGCAGTCGGTTGTCGGTAGTGGGGATATAGTTGTGATTATCGAGCAGCAGCGTGGTCAGTGCCGAGGCATACACACGGTATATCTGTTCCTGAGGCACGGTGGCCATGAGTTCGGGGTTCAGAGCGTGGATACCCTCAACCACCAGAATCTGGTCATCCTCCAACTTCAGTTTGCGGCCGCTCTTCACGCTCTTGCCCGTGGGGAAGTCGTAACGGGGCAGTTCTACCTCCTCGCCACGGAACAGGGCATTCATCTGCTCGTTGAGCAGGGGCAGGTTGAGTGCGTGCAAGTTCTCGAAGTCGTAGTCGCCGCTCTCATCGCGTGGTGTCAGTTCACGATCCAGGAAGTAATCATCCAGTGAGATACCGATTGGCTTGATGCTGTTCACAGCCAGTTGCACGGACAGACGCTTGCAGGTTGTGGTCTTGCCACTTGACGACGGACCGGCGATGAGTACCAGTTTGATGCCTTTGCGGTTGGCTATCTCGTCGGCAATACGCGCAATCTTCTTCTCCTGCAGAGCCTCACTAATCTGAATGAGGTGCGAGCTGAAGCCCTTGTCGATACATTCGTTCAGGTCGCCAATGGTGCGCATGCCCAGGATGTCCTGCCAGCGGTGGTGCTCCTTGAAGATGCCAAACATCTTGTCCTGCATGATAAGCTCACCCAACTCGTCGGGGTGCTCGCGCGAAGGGATGCGCAACAGCAGTCCGTCATAGTATTTCTCCAGTCCGAAGAGATAGATCTGTTTCGTATTGGTGAGGATGGAACCATAGAAATAGTCGTAGTATTCGCCGATGTCGTAGAAGGTGGTGTAGAGCGAACCGGTGCTCTTCAGGAGTTTTACCTTTGAGAAGGTGTGCAAGGCGTTGAACATCTCGATGGCCTCCTTGGTTGTTGTCTCATGACGATGGATGGGCATCGCTGCGTCAATAATCTCCTGCATGCGCTTGCGGATACGGCCGGCATCCTCCAGCGTCACGGGATGTCCGATGTTCAGGTCCACATAGTAACCATTGCTCACAGGGATATCGATAGCCACCTTGCAAGGCGTGTACAGGTCGCGTACGGCCTTACAAAGGATGAAAAACAGGGTGCGCGTGTAGGCACGCTGGCCCGATGCCGAGGTGATATCGAGGAATTCCACGCGTTTGGGTTTGTAGATGCGATAGTGCATTCCTTCCACCTTGTTATTTACATGTGCGAGGATAGGCTCGTGCTCCATGGTGAGATTCATCAACTGCAAAGCCTCACTGAGGTTACTTCCCATGGGGATATCATAGTCCTGCCCATTGTTCAGACAGGTTACTTTTACTGTTTTTTCCATATCTTATATTGTTTTATCTGCATTTTTTTTATTCGTTTTAGGGCATGCGAGTGCAAATATACGAAAAGTTTTTTATTCAAACATGCAATTGTATGAAAAAAATTCGTATCTTTGCACGCAAAAGCAAACTAAAAAGAACATTCATAAAGTTATGATGCTCACACTATTTACCATGCTCGGCTCATTGGCACTTCTCATGTTTGGTATGAAGTCCATGAGTGAAGCCTTACAGAAGATGGCTGGTCCGCAGCTACGTCATGCCCTTGGAGCCATGACATCCAATCGTTTTACAGGTCTTTTAACTGGTTCGGTAGTTACCGCCTCTGTGCAGTCATCAACGGCTACAACCGTGATGACTGTTTCGTTTGTTAATGCCGGACTGCTCACCCTGACGCAGGCTATCTCCGTGATTATGGGTGCCAATATCGGTACCACGTTCACGGCATGGATTATCGCCCTGGGTGCGTCGTTCGATATCAGTATCGTGTCCTACATCGGATTCTTCCTGGGTATCATCCTCATCTATATGAAGAAGCACCGCTATATCGGTGACTTCCTCTTCGGACTGGGCCTGCTGCTCCTGGGACTGACCACTTTGCGACTGACGGGTCAGAAGATGGATCTGGGACATAATGAGGCTGTGCTGAGTTTCTTCAACTCGTTCGACATGCACTCCTATTGGACTATCTTCGTCTTCCTGGTGATGGGTGGCGTACTGACGTTCTGCGTGCAGTCGAGTGCTGCCGTGATGGCTATCACCATGCTGCTCTGCGGTAGTGGCGCCATGCCTATCTCCATGGGTATCGCCCTGGTGCTGGGTGAGAATATTGGTACGACAATCACCTCTAATCTGGCAGCCCTTTCAGCCAATACACAGGCTCGTCGTGCAGCCTTGGCACACATGTTCTTCAATATCTTTGGTGTTATCTGGATTCTGTGTGTGTTCTACTGGTTCGTAGAGGGTGTTGAATTGGCTGTGCAGTATGTTGGTGGCGAACTGTTTAACCAGGATATGACCAGTCTGCCGAAGGAGAAATACCTCACTTTCGTGCTGGCAGCCTTCCACTCAGGCTTTAATATCATCAATGCGGGCATCCTGATTTGGTTCATTCCGCAGATTGAGAAATTTGTTTGCTGGGTTATCAAGTCGAAGAAAGTGGACGAGGAAGAGGATTTCCGCCTGCACTTCATTACAGCTGGTATCATGAAGACGCCGGAACTCTCTGTGCTGGAGGCTCAGAAGGAGATTCAGGCTTTCTCCAACCGTATGCAGCGTATGTTTGGCATGGTGCAGGAACTGCTTGACCTCTCGTCAAGTGAGCGTCGCAAGGAGAAGAACAACGAGCAGGACTTCAACAAGCTCTACACCCGTATTGAGAAATATGAGGGCATCAGCGACAATATGGAACTCGAGATTGCCAAGTATCTGGAGAATGTGAGTGATGCTCACCTCTCTGACGATACGAAGGGAAAGATTCGCGCCATGCTGCGTGAGGTCAGCGAGCTGGAGTCTATCGGTGATGCTTGTTTCAATATGGCGCGTACGATTAATAGAAAATATGCGGCTAAGTCCGATCACTTCATTGAGAAGCAGTATAATCACCTGCATCAGATGATGGGGCTCACCGACCAGGCTCTTACGCAGATGAACAAGCTGATGCTGGGGCGCAAGGAGGCATACGACGTGAACCGCACGTTTAATATTGAGAACGAGATCAACAACTACCGCAACCAGTTGAAGGCTCAGAATATCATCGACGTGAACAACCAGGTTTACACTTATGCAGAAGGTACGATCTATATCGACCTTGTGAACGAGTGTGAGAAGTTGGGCGACTATGTGGTCAACGTCGTTGAGGCCCGTATGGGTACCAGGCAAAAGGATGCGTAACTCTGCACACGAAATCTGCGATTTGTTTCTATCGCAGAAAAAAGGAATCCGTGGTTTACATGGATTCCTTTTTCTCTAGGTAGTCGCAGTAGATGCGTGCCGCAGAGATAATCTGGTTGACGCAAGGGCGCTGCTTGTAGTATTCGGCGGTGCGCTCTGAGGCTTCGTAGGTTAGGGGAGCCCCCTTCTTGAGTTTCAAGAGTTCGGCACAAATCAGACTGCCGTGCTCTTCCTTGAAGCGTGCTGCCAGTTCCTGTACCACTTTATAATTATAAGACTTCCCCTCACGATCGCCGGGGGTCACCGAACCGCAATCCAGTCCTGCTAGTAAAGCTAATGCGTTGAAGGCGCCACACGACAGGCGTAGGCGTCCGATGCCACCGCCAAAGCCGGCGCTCATGCGCAGAGCCTGTTCTTCTGTATAACCATAGATGTCGGCAAAGGCAGCCACCACTGACTGTGAGCAGTTGAAACCCTGCATAAAGAGTTCCTCTGCCTTGCGGATACGTTGTTCCCTGTCTATTTGCATGATGCTATTCTGTTTAATGCTTCTAGTAATAATGCTTTGGGACACGCTATGTTCAGGCGGATATAGCCTTCGCCGCTTTGGGGACCATACATGGTGCCTGGGTTCACCCACACCTTAGCATTCTGCAGCAGGTGGTCGGCATATTCCTGAGAGGAGAGACCGGTGGCGGTGATATCTACCCATGGCAGGTAGGTGCCTTCAAGAGGCGTCATTTTCCATTGGGGGAGGTTCTTTGCGACGAAATCGCAAAGAACAGTGTAGTTATCCCAGAGATAAGCGTTGAGTTCGTCTAGCCAGTCCTCGCTCTCGTTATAGGCTGCCATCAGGGCTACGGGACCAAAGGGATTCACGTCGCACACCTCATTAATATTGATGGCACGGTCCAGTCGGCGGCGCCATTCGGGTTGACTGCAGATGATATTGGCAATCTGCAGACCGGCTATGTTGAATGATTTCGAGGGCGAGTTCAGGATAACGCTGTTCTGTCGGCAGACCTCGCTCACAGCCGCAAAGGGTTGAAAGCAATGACCGGGCATGATGAGTTCACAATGAATCTCATCGCTCACCACCTTGACACCATATTTCATGCAGATAGTGTTCATGCGCTCCAGTTCTTCCTTTGTCCATACACGACCCGTGGGGTTGTGAGGATTACAAAGCAGGAACACGGTGGTTTTCTCGTCGGCGCATTTCGACTCGAAATCCTGCCAGTCAACCTCGAAGCGGTTGTCGCTGCTGCTGAATTGCAGTATGCTCTCTGATACCTCACAGCCGTTATTACGGATGCTGGAGAAGAAACAGTTGTAGTCGGGCGATAGGATAAGTACTTTCTCTCCTGGCATTGTCAGCGCCTTGATGGCAACCGACATGGCAGGCACCACACCGGTGGTGTAGAGAATCTCTTCACGGCGGATGGTCCACTGGTGGCGACGCTGGAACCAGGAGATAATAGAATCGTAGTACGGCTCTTCGACAATAGTATAGCCAAAGATGCCATGCTCCATCCGTTTACGCAAGGCAGCCTGAATGGCTGGTGCTGCCTTGAAATCCATATCGGCCACCCAGAGGGGTATGACGGACCCATTTGGCATCTCATCCCACTTCACACAGCCTGTGCCGCGACGGTCTACTATTTCATCGAAATTGTATTTCATTGTCTGGTTTCTATCACACAGTCGTTGGGCTGTTTCACGTTCTTGTCGATGGTGATGCTGCCGATGCTGTCTGCCACGATATGTCCGCTTGAGGGGTTCTTGATATTCTCAATATGTCCGCGGATGTCGGCATTGACATGACTGTATTCAAACACGCGGTCGCACGATTTGTCGAAGGTACAGTTCTCGAGCACCAGATTGTCGGCATAGCACAGGAGCTGTTCGCCAACGAGGTGACAATTCACCAGGCGTACATTCTTAGAGTGCCAGGCCAGGTATTCACCGTCGAGCACGGAGTCGTAGATGTTGACGTTCTCGCATTCCCAGAAAGAGTCTTTTGTAACGATGTTCGCATTTCTCAGTTCCACGTTCCTGCAATACTGAAACACGTATTTTGAGTCGCATTTCAGACCATCGATTCGTACGAAGTCACAGAACATGAACGGATAGGTGCCTTCATGCAGCTCAAGATTCTTTGCCTCAATGAACTGGCATCGCCAGAATGTCTCGTCGGCATCATTGATAACAACGTTGTCCAGGTGGAGATGGTGCATCTCGCGGAACATCTTTGGGGCATCGATACGTGTGTCGCGCATCAGCAGGTAGCTGCTATACCAAAGGGCTGAGCGGGCACCGGCATCAAACTGACAGTCTTGTATGATGAATTTATCTACATGCCAGAAGGGGTATTTTCCCCAGAAACGGCAGTTCTCGGCTTCAATGTCCGAACATTCCTTGATGGCGCTCTCGCCATCGCCAATAGTGACATTCTCGAGTCGCAGATGGTGCGACTCAAATAGTGGGCGTTCGCCCTCAAAATGCTGATTCTTTATTAATTCCATTATTAGTATGTTGGTTTTTCGTGTGCAAAGTTACAATCTTTTCTGCATAAAACTGCAATAATATGTTTCAGTTTACGATTTATTAATTATCTTTGCACTCAAATAAACAATTAAGACTGTGTGTGTTATGAAGAAGAAAATTGTTGTGTTGACAGGTGCTGGCATGTCTGTGGAAAGCGGGTTGCGTACATTTCGTGATGCTGACGGCTTGTGGGAGGAATATCCCGTGCAGCAGGTGGCTACTCATGAGGGATGGGAGGCCAATCCGACGTTGGTGACAAATTTCTATAACATGCTGCGTAAGAAATGCTGGGGCGTAAAACCTAATGAGGGCCATAGGCTTTTGGCTGCGCTGGAAGAAAAATATGAGGTCACGGTGGTGACGCAAAATGTGGATAATCTGCATGAACAGGCCGGTTCGACCAAGGTGATACATCTGCATGGTGAACTGATGAAGGTGTGCTCCAGTCGTGATGTGGACAATCCGCGCTTCCAGCAGACGCTGACGCCTGACAACTGCGAGATTGTGCCAGGTACAAAAGCTGGCGACGGCTCTCTTCTGCGTCCTTTTATTGTGTTCTTTGGTGAGGCCGTACCCTTGATATCTGTGGCCGCCGAAGAAGCTCAGACTGCTGATATCTTCATCGTGATAGGCACCAGCTTGAATGTTTACCCTGCTGCCGGACTGCTGCATTACGTGCGCCCGGGTGTACCTATTTATCTTATAGACCCCAATCCTGTGAGTGCTGGAAGTGAGGTGAAGCAGATTCAAAAAGGAGCCAGTGAGGGGATGCGCGAATTGACGCAATTACTGATGTAAAGTAATTTGGTGGAAATAGAGAGAAAACTCGTTTTGTTTGATTAATTTTTGTTAATCCCGTTAAAATAAATAAAATTTAACGGGATAATCTTCTGTTTTGGTACTTTTGTAGTCAAAAAAGACTATATTTGTATTTTAAAAATGTAAAAGTGCGTAAATTATGTATACGCGTAGAGCCATAAACAGTAGAATAAAGCAACGCATTGCCCTATTAGTAGTGCTGATAATTTCTGTCGCGTTTTCAGAAACTATCAGTGCCCAGAATGTGGCTGTGCGTAATAATCTGCTTTATGACTTAACGCTGACACCAAACCTCGGTATTGACGTGAAATTAGGCGACCAATGGTCGGGAGGCCTGAGTGCCGGTTTCAATCCTTGGCCAACAAGCGATGATGTTAGCAAGAAATGGCGCCATTTGCTGATTGCTCCGCAGTTGCGTTATTGGACAAAGGGGGTCTTCGAGGATCGTTCTACCTATTGGGCACTTAATCTGATATATAGCCATTACAATGTAGCCGATGTGAAATTCCCATTTGGCATGTATCGCGACGTACGCGACAAGCGACTGCAGGGTGACCTGGGCGCGCTGGGCGTGTCGTTTGGCTATACGTGGCGTCTGAGCCGACTGTTCCGTATGGAGGCTGAGGCTGGCATGAGTGGTGGCTATGCGTGGAGCAAGCAGTATGCCTGCGGACATTGCGGTACGTACGAGGGACGTAATGACAAGGCATTCCTGATGCCGAAGCTGGCACTTAACCTGGTATTTGACCCAAGGAAGAAACCTGTACCTGAGCCAGAGCCAATCATTGTGATACCAGTGGATACCATGAAACCAGAACCTATCCCTGTAGTGAAGCCTGATATCATCAAGCAGCTAATGGCGGAGAATCCTGTGCTTTGCGATATCTCAGACTATCGTCCTTACGACCCCACGAAACCCATGCGTCGTGACTCTGCCGCTTTGCTGGTACACTTCGAATTGGATAAATACGACTTGAAACGTGACTTCCGTCAGAATGCCGCAACACTGGATCGTGTTATCAGTCTGACGCGTCAGATTGTGGCCGACTCTACTGCAGAGGTTCGTCTGATTCAGATTATCGGTTTCGCCTCTATCGAGGGTCGAATCAGGCACAACGAGATGCTGGGTGAACAGCGTGCTATTGCTCTGAAGCGCTACATCCAGAATGCTGTGGAAGTGCCTGACTCCATGTTTGAACTGAATAATGGCGGTGAGGCATGGGCCGAGTTCCGCGACCAGATTGCAGAATTAATAGAGAAGCACGATGATAAGTCGGGAACTACGGTTGCCGAACTGAAGCGTGCCATCAGTATCATAGATAATGAACCCGCTGCCGACCATCGTGAACAGCGCCTGCGTGTGCTCAATGGTGGACGTACCTGGAACTATATCAAGGAGCACGTTCTGGCCGATCAGCGTAACTCTGGATATATGCGTATATACTTAGAAAGAAAAACTCCTTAACTAAGAAAAAATATTTCCTTAACTAAAGAGTAAAAATGACCTAACCGAAGAAACAATAAACTTCCTAACCAGAATACGTGTAATACGAAAATAAATTAACATAAATATTAACTAATTCTTTAAGAACAATGAAAAAGCTACAATTACTAGCCTATGCAGGAGCGATAGCACTGCTAAGTACAGGGTTCACCGCCTGCTCTGATGATAACCTTACACAGGAGGTTACCCCCAGCCCAGGTTACAACCCTGAGACCAATGAAGTGAATGCCGACTTCGTGTTTAACGTGTCTACAGGAACGGGATCTACTACCCGAATGAGTTCTGAAAACGTTCAGGCTGCTATTACTTCATCAAACGAAGTGTTTCGTGGTATTGACAATGCGAAACTGTTCACTTACAAAATCAGAAATACTGACAATAGTGGCGTAAAGGATGGCTGGCATATTGCCTACGCCCCAACACCAACACCGGTTGTGAAGATGTTTGACCTCGGAAATGTTATGGGTAGGGGCTCAATCGCGCCTGCCAGCACAGACAAGACTAAGTCGCGCCGTGTGGTGGAACTGAACCTCCCAGTTGAGACCAACACTCTCCTGTTCTACGGAAAGGCCATCAAAGATGGAACAGACGTGACACAGGGTGCAGTGGATATGGAAATTAGCGCAAATGGTAACATGAATGCCAATTTCTTCCGCCTCAAGAAAATTATTGCTGACGGCTCAGACACGCAGACCGAGTTCCTTCAGTCTGAAACCTTGATATCCGCTGTGCTGAACAAGATTATCCGCTCAAGTTACGCTCTCCCGGCAGACCTGACCATGGAGGGAAGAACAATCCCTTCAGGTAGGAGCGTCAAGTGGCAGGACTATGTGACTATCACAAGAGATGGAACCGATGAAACCAAAATCACCAGTATCGTGGCAAAGACCACAGAACCAGTCTACCCGAGCGGTGAGTCGGCACCTGCCATGAAAGCTTTGGGAGAAATCCTTGCAAATACTTATGTGACCTTTAATACAATCTATGTCAGAAACTCACAAAGCGAACTCCGTGCCGGTTCAGGACCAGCCATCAAGCGTATGATGAACGACCTCTATACTACTATTGCTGCCGTAAGGGATGCATCTCCAACTAACGTGGAGGAGACAATGGCTAAACGTTTGGCAGGGGTTATTTGTAACAATATCGCAACTTGTTTCGACACGTCTGCTGGATGTGAGTGGAAAGCGAACTCTAACCTTAAGACCTTTACAGAATTGGTTGACGCTCAGGTTAACAAGATAGGCGACGATGAGAAATTTACAGATTTTCCAAAGACTGAGTTCAATTTACCTTATGGTGCAACCATACTCCAGATTTCTTATAACCCGACATTGGGTATTAGTGCTCCTGAGTACTCCTATATGGGTGCCATTCCTACTTACGCAATGGGTGGCTCTTCGGGCTCAACCTCAGCCTTTGACCCCTCAAACTGGGTTTATGCACCGGAACTTATGTACTTTGGCAACAGTCCAATCCGCGTGACTGACGCAACCAAGAGTACTGCTGATTATCCTGACGGAACAACAAACTGGGTAGATAATGACAATTCTCTATGGTCCGATTGGACAGACAACTCGCATGTGAAGTCTACCACACGCTCAGTTGCCATGCGCAACTGCATCAATTATGCCAACGCCCTGCTGAGAATGAACGTGAAGTACGGAACTAATGTCCTCAAGGATAATAACCACCAGATTCAGTATGAGCGCAACAACGGCGCCAACGAGCCTGATAACGTAATTAACGTGCAAAATGCAGGTATGTTTCAGCTCACAGGTATTGCTATCGGTGGTGTAAATCGCTCAGTAGGCTGGAACTTCCTGCCACGATATGACGCAACCGTTGATGGTACTAGTGGTGAACAGAAACCTAAGTTCGGTTGTATGGTATATGACAGCGCTATCCCAGATGGAACTATTCCAATGGCAACAGGTACTGCTGGTGGCGGTGCCTCTGCCTACAACTACACCCTCTTGTGGGATAACTGGGATGACGACCTCAAAGGTTCGGCTCAGCGTGTGGTATATGTAGCCCTTGAGTTTAAGAATATGTCAGGTAAGGACTTCTGGGGAATGAACAACCTCATCCGCAAAGAAGGTACATTCTACATCACAGCCAAGCTTGACCCGGATGCAGTCTCAGTTGAGGGTAAGAATGCACAACAGGTTATTGACGACAAGTCACTCGGTATTACTTGGCCAGATACCTACGAAATGCCTCCTTACTACACAACAGATCAGGCAACTGCCGATGGTGATCAAACACTTGATTCCAAGACCATTAAGGAACGCCGCGTATTCATGCAGGACTACATGACAGACGTGACCTTCGTGCTGACAGAGAACTCTCTGAAACATGCACTGGTTGCTGTGCCCGACTTGCGTTCTACACAGATCTCACTGGGTCTGAGTGTTGACCTCAAGTGGAATAAGGGCTTGGTATTCGATGACGTAAAACTGGAAGGTGGCCAGTAATTGTTTTATTATAATGTACGCGCGTAAGCGAAAATGAGATGAAGAGGTATATGAACATATGGAACCAGATAGGCATGATGATAACATCTTGCCTACTGGTTCTATGCCTCTTCACAAGTTGCTCGATGATTGACGACGACTTGGACAACTGTACGCAGTTGGACTATGAGTTGCAACTCATCACGAATATGACGACGGAGGTGCAGACACAACTCACGGCAGAGACGGATGTCAGTGTGGCTTCCGTGTTGCGTGCTCACTTGTCGGATATCTTCACCGACTATGCCCACGATGTGGACTTGTCGTTCTACGATACCAAGGGTGACTCTGCTCGCCTGCACCATGACGAACATATCATGGATGCCAACCAACATAGTTACACACTGTACATCCCTCGCCAGAAGTATATGCACCTGGCTGTGGCCAATATTGTGGACGACCCACTTGTTGACCTGATGTATGATGATCGCTGCTATACGGCGCAGGTGGCTTTGAGAGACCTGGCTACCTCACGAGGAGCAACGTCGATTCCTGACACTATCGACTCGCAGACAACGGGGCTGTTTACGGCCCGTCAGCTCATGGAGATGATTGAGGGTATTAACCAGACCTTTAACGTGAAGTTGTATATGGCCAACTGTGCTGCTGCCTTGGTGATGGACCCGCAAGGTCATAGCACCGATGGCATCAAGGTTTATTCTACTGGCTTCGCCACTGCATTTAATATTGCTGACAGTTCTTACGTGTTCAGCAATCCTTCGCCTATAGTACGCACAAAACTGCTGCATAGGGAGTCGGAGAATGATAACCTCACCTTCTGTTCGGTGACCTTCCCTTCGCGAGAGCCATTGGCTACCCGTACGGTGATAGAGACTGAAGAGCCGTTTATCGCTCAGCCCGATGAGAATGCCTTGTGGGAACTCCGTGTTTATGTGCCACAATCAGACGGCACTATTACAGAGACAGTACTGCGAGTGAAGGAGCCTCTGCGTGCCGGACAGTTAAAGATTATCAAGTGCAGGATAGGCAGTAATGGTGGTATAGAGGTGGATGGTGGCAGTTCGGAGGTGAGCACCTCTGTGACGCTTGACTGGAAAGATGGATTGGAAATAGAGACATGAGGAGCCTATATTATTATAATAAGGTGTTGATGGGAGCAGTACTGATGGGGCTGTTTCTGATGATGGCTTGCACTTCTGATGATGATCAGGGGGCAGGCCAGCCCTTGCGTTTGGTGAATGCAAACCTGACAATCTCTCTGCCCAAACGCATTGCCAACATACATCGCATCACCCGTATGTCGTCGGACATCGTGCAGGCTAATAGTGATGAGAACGACTTCCGTGGCCTGTCCGACATACACATGCTTTGCTTCAATCAATATCCCACACAGACTTCAAGTAACCTGGGGAATATGATCAGTATAAAAACCTCTGGCGATGAGGTCAATGATACTGTCACAGAGGAAGACTATTCCCTCTGTCAGGAGATAAGTATCCCCGTGGGTACCTCGCACTTTGGTTTCTATGCCCGTGCCGACGATGCTCCGAAGAACCACGAGGAGCGTATGAAATATGGTGTGATAGAGACGGTGGGCTTAGGTCGCAGTTCTTATCAGGGAAATAGTGGTATCCGCTTCCGTCCTGTACAGATATGCACATCGAGAGACAGCTTGGGCGACAGTCCTGCAGGACATGCTCTTCTCCGTTTGCTGGATGACCTGATGAATACCACCGTGGATGTGGCTGCTCCTAATAACTGCTGGCCTACGGTAGGCAATCTCTACATGAATGAGGCCTGGCAGCAGATGACACAGTTGACCACGCTATCTTCTTTTCATATCCAGACGATGCTGGATTATGTCTATAGGATGATGAATATGGAAAGCCCCGATGAACAGGGAAAGGAATTGGCAGAGGCTATATCTGCGAAGATTGCCAGCTGCTGTGTGGAGGTGCCAGACTCTGCAGGAAAACAACTGATTTTGAAAGACAACTATCTGGGCTTCCCTGCTGACATCAACCTGCCTGATGGTGCTGCACGCATCAGCTGGAACGCAGCAGAGAAACATTTCGTGGTGCCCAGCACTTATACTTATGGTAATAACCTTAATGCTACGTCAGTCACCGACTATGTCTACCCTATGAACCTGCAGTATCAGGTATTCTCTGATTTGCTGGCTTCTGAAGAGCAGGTCATCAATAAGATTGAGCCTGCAAGTAGCGATACGTTGACCGCGGATACAACCCAATACAAGAATTGGACAGACTTGATTAACAATGGCTATGCCGGTGCCGACAAGACCGTTCAGCCAACGACTCAGTCGGTGGCGATGGTTCAGCAGGTGCAGTATGCCATAGGACGTATAGCAGTAAAAACGCGTATTGGTACTGGCACCATCTATGATGCGAAAGGAAATTATGTGCCTGCTTTTGATGGCATGTTCACCCTGAAGGGCTATGTGGTGGGCGGACAGCATGAGGTGGACTATGACTTTCAGCCCATGACAACCAGTCGTGCCTATGCCATCTATGATACAGATGTCAATGGAGGACCGCAACCTCTGAAACGCCGTTATTTTACTGAGCAGGATCATATCCTTGCACTCGGTACGGCTCCCAATACAGCCATCCTCATTGCTTTGGAATTGGTAAACAATGGTGATGACTTCCAAGGAGCTGATGGCGTGATAGTGAAAGGGGCCACCTTCTATCTGGTGGCATCTATGAAGCCTCAGGATGGCATCAACTATAGTGAGACGCTGAATCAGATTGTCTGCAAAGACCGATATACCTCGGTGAATATCACAATCAATAGTCTGGCAGAGGCAACCTATGGCTTACCCAATATGCAGATTCCTCGTCCGGTGGTTGGCCTGAGTGTCGATCTGAAATGGGAGGAGGGCCTTTGGTATGATGAAGTGCCGTTAGAGCCTGTAATATTGTAAAACTATAATGAGAAAAAAAATAATAACCAAAATGATAACGATATGAAGAAATCTAAAACATTTACCTCGATGGTGACCGTTGCCCTTGTGGGCACAATGGTCTGCACAGCTTGCTCGTCGTCTGATGATGCCGTTAATGAGCAGCTTGTTTATAATGAGAATGGACAGGCTGGTGTAAAATCAGAGTTTGTCATCTCCATTCCCCGTTCGGTGGTTGGTACTCGTATGAGTAATGATGTGACGCAGGAGAGTGGTAGCGTGAGTCAGTTCCGCGGAATCGACAATATCCGCCTGATCCCGTTTGATGCGAAGCCTACTACGTCATCTGCCAAGCTCACCGATATCATGCGCCTGAGTTCTATCACAGCCTTGAGCAGTCCAGGTGCTGTGAACTACAAGGTCTATAGTGACAAGTTCGTACCTGTAGGAACCAAGTACTTTCTGTTCTATGGTAAGGCTATTGATGCTGTTGCCGATGAGGCTATCAGTTCTCGTAGCGAGAAATTTTATTATGGTACTCTGAATGCGAAAGGTTTGTCGGATGATGAGTTTACTACTGTTAACGACATTCTGTTCTCACCTGTTCAGATTAATACCTCTGCTGTAGCGCAGGCCGGTAACGCTACAGGACAGGCAATCGTGTCTTTCCTGACTCAGATGGCTAATATCAGTGTGTCGGGTGTAGCAGCACCTAATGATAAATGGAGCACTACCAGCAATGTGGCACTGGCCAGTCTTTACAAGAACTTCCTGGGACTGACCACTGGTTCTTCTAATTCTATGGCTATCATGCTGAGCAAGCTTTATTTCTCCATGGATATCGTGAAGAGTAATGATCCTGCACGTCCTTTGGCTGATGCTATCAAGAACAAGATTAAGTCGGCCTGCTCTTCAACGCCAGTCAATAACGATCCCGTTAAATTGACAAGTACTTATAGCGGCTATCCTGAGAATATTGGTCTGCCCGATGGTGCTGTACGTCTGCGTTGGAATCAGACTTCAAAGATTTTCGAGGATATTTCGGCAAACTATACCAAGGGCTTCCGCTTGAAGATTACCGACTATGTCTATCCTGCAGCTCTGTGGTATTATGCCAATACTTCGCTGAAGGCTGCCACAGAGAAGAAATCTGACCAATATGATAATGCCGGCACATGGAGTGGCGTGATAAATTCGGTATATAGTGGTGCTGAGGATGAGGTGGAAGCCGGTACGCGTTCCATTGCCCTGCGTAGTCCTGCCAATTATGGCGTAGGTCGCTTGCAGACCAAGGTGAAGATGGGAAGTGGCACCTTCTATGACGGTAACAGTAAGGAGGTGAATACGACTGCAGGCTACACTCTGAAGGGTATCCTGATAGGTGGACAGAACAGCGTGGGTTACGACTTTACCTCTAGGGGTGACGAGAACCTGGCTATCTATGACTGTATGATGTCGTCAAACAGCATTATTGCCAAAGCTGACTATACCACCTCTGCTAACCAGACACTTGCTTTGGAGACGAAGAGCAATCAGGTGGTACACGCTGCCCTTGAACTTGTCAATAATGGTGATGCCTTCATGGGCTTCGATGGCGTGATTCCTCATGGAGGCACCTTCTATCTGGCTGTAAAGCTTGATCCTACTACCGCTACTAACTATAAGAATACTGGTGATGAGGATGACTTGAATAAGATTGTGATGCAAGACCACGTTACGAAGTTGACTGTGACTATCAAAAATGGTGGTGCTACTGTTGACCGCAACAATGATGGCACGCCTGATGTCTATATCAAGGACGAGAATGGTGTTCCCACCGGTGTTGATGTTGATGGCGACGGATTAGTGGATCCTTACGATATCGATGGCGACGGAAATGATGATGTATTCATCACAGACCCTGTACACGGTGGTCCCGGTTGGGATATTGATAATGACGGTGAAGTGGATATCCATGTAACGCCCGATCAGGAGACAGGAAAATATCCTGATGCGCCTAATAATCCCGAGGGACTTGGCGGTGCTACCAATGGTGTGCCTGACCTTACAAGTCCTGGTATCGAACTGGGTACTTCTGTCGACTTGGAGTGGCAGGAGGGATTGATCCTGAATCCAGAAATCTAATTTGTTAAAAACTGGCAGAGAGTGATTAGAAGAAGATTATATCGCATGTTGCTGATGCCTGTGCTGATGGCGCAGGCATTCAGCGCGTGTACTTTCGTTGATCAGACCATCGACGATTCTTCTGAAAACTCTCCTCTTAGAATCGTAGACTCTGTTGCCGTAGGTTTAGGAGTCAGTTTTGAGAAAGGACATACGGGACAGACACGTATGTCTGCTAATGCCACACAGACTAATGGCACTTTTCGGGGAATATCAGACTTTTTCCTGATTCCTTATGCTACGGAGGGGGTAATCGGTCCTAATGACGTCCCTTTGAAGAAGAATATTGAACTGGGACGCTATATCAGCGAGACGCGTCTCATCAATAATAACAATGCAGCCTTCTATAAGCCCGTCTACGTACCTCGTAAGACGGCTTCATTCCTTATTTTCGGTCATGCTCCAGCAGGCGCGGATCCCTTTACTTACGGATCCCTTTCAGGTTTCGAGGATATAGAGAACCATACAAAGCCCAGTGATATCACGTTCTCGCTGAATCCTATCTATAACCAGACAGAAATCCCTGCTGTGGCTCAGGAACTGGCTGACTTCCTGACGGGTATTGCAACGATTCGTTATGAATTGCCTGAGGGTTATTATGGGGATATCTTCTACCGCGTGTTGCGTCATCCAGTCTATGTGTGGAGTAATCCAGACAGCTATGAGCATGAGGGGCTGGCAGATGCTTTCTCGCTTCTCTCGAATGACGATAGAGTGATGGGTGGTTCTTCACAACATGTCAGTTGCCTATTGACAGCTCTTTATAACAGACTCTATCAGGTGGCTACCTCTGATCCTACAGCAGTGAGTTATTACGTTAGCAGTAATGCTCCGACACCCGTAGGCACCATTTATCCATATAGAGAACTGTCAAAAGCTATTCGTACAGCAATAAATAATTCGGATTTTGTGCAACTAAGCGGTTATGGAAGTAACGTAACCGTTAGTCTGAAGACTCCTCGGAATCAGTATCCTACAAGTCTCAAACTGCCTGATGGCGCTGCTGCTATCCAGTGGAATGCTGATGCACAACGGTTCCAGGTGGTATTGCAAACAAGGGCTTCTGCAAAGGTGTTGAGTGCCAGTCGTATCTGTTATCCTCCATTACTGTGCTATTATGGCAATAGTCGTATCAAGACTTCGGATGCCGACTCTGAACAGGAGCATTATGTGCCCTCTAATAGTTGGAGCCAGATTTTGGATGAATATCAGAATTCATCGGCTGTGGTCAACTCAAAAACACAGTCGATAGCCATCAAGGATGCTATCAACTATGGGGTGGCTCAGTTGCGTGTTTGTATAAAAAGTCCGCTCATTTTGCATGACCGGGGAAATATGCATGAAATCAGTGTGACTGGAACGAACTTCCCCCTGACGGCACTTATTGTCGGTCCGCAATATGACGTGGCGTATAATTTTGATCCACTGGCATCATCCGACGAACATACGGTTTATGACCCACGGATTATTGATGAAGATAACAAGACAATTTATTTGTTACCGTATAATGTCGCTACGGCCTATGCCAATACCTTGGTATTGCCTACCAGAAAGGATGAGGTGATCTACCTGATACTGGAGTTTGAGAATAATAGTGGGGTAGATTTTAACGGGGCAAATGGTGTGATTTTGAATGGCTCGAAATTCTATATGACAGCAAAACTCGACCCCACGAAGGCTACAGGCTATAATGCTGACGACAACACGTTGAACCGTGTGTTCTCGCAGGATGGCTATACAGAGGTGACCTGTGTGGTGAGTGACCTGAAGGGCGCATGGAATGTGGTGCCCGACACACGTGACCCGCAGTTGGAGATTGGCGTGTCGATGGAAATGAAATGGACACATAGCACGACAACGAATGTGTTGCTGGATTGATATGATGAGATATTTAGTACTGATACTGACCTTAGTGCTTGCTGCATCTTGCGGGCATGACTCAGAGACAACATCTTCTCTGAAAGATGCTGGCGTGCTGAATATCTATGTCTATCCGGCAGACGACCCGATGGTGACCCGTGGTGACGAGGGACTGATTAGTGCGAAGGTCTTGGAGAATGCGGTGAAATCTCTGAAGATATGGGTCTTCAGACATGCGGGAGGTGCTGCTACGGATTTGCCGCTTCACTATCTGGCGCCGGCAGAACCAGAGTTGCAGGGCAGTCGTGCAAAACTGTTTCAGATAGCTTTGACGGAGGAGCAGGTAAAAGCGATAACAGGTGATGGCAATCAGGTGGATGTCTATGTGCTGACAAATGCAGAGAGTATCGGCTTGGGCACCTTGAATGGCAGTTCCAAGCGTAGTGAGGTACGCGATGCGGTGATTGCGTCCGACTATTTCGGAACAACCAGTCTGACAACGGACATCTCTGCAGCCGGACTGCCGATGGCGGGCTGTGCGGAGAATATCTCTGTTCAGGGCTCCTATCCTGTTCTGAGTCTCCCCGTGGTGAAGCTGACACGTTGCGTATCAAAGATTCGTTTCGTGATGGCTCAGAACAAAGATGTGGATGCGCAGTTCTCTATCACCAGTATCCAGTTGCATGGCAACCAGTTCCCTGAGGCGGAGCATGTGTTTAATACGACTGCCAACCCCTACTATATCAGCGACGGATATGTGACAGACCCAGTATCCATCACACCTCCTGCTGTCGTGGCAAAGACGGAGCGTATTTTTGATCTTGTGTATAAGTCGCAACAGATACAAGACTACGAGGATATCCTCGATAAGTTTGTAGCGGATGGTGAGGTCTCGCAATTAGGACCATATTATTTCCGTGAGAGTGACAAACGCCTGTCGGGTACGATTGGTTATCGTATTGAGGAGAATAATCAGGTGTATAACAAAACGGTGAACTTCCAGATGAACGAGGTTCCTGGCAACTATAACTTCAGTAGAAACCATTCCTGGATAGTCTATGTATATTATCTCGGAGGTGAGGAACTGCGTATGCTTCAGGTATATATCCGCTCATGGGAAGAGGCCGAGAGAGAACGTGATTTATATAATTGGTAAGGAGTGTGGTGATGAAACGTAGAATGACGATATATGATAATCTGTTATGGACAGTCTTACTGCTCATGATATGGGGTGTGTCGTCATGTTCTGATGATAATGAACCTATGGACGGGGATACGTTGCAACTGCTTTCCTACAGTCGTGAGTTTGAAGACGTAACGCGCAGCGCTACTGTGCCTGCAGGCTATCAACTTTATTCTGTGCAGCATCCAGAGGTGGCAGAAGAGGGACACGCTATCTGCACGTATCTGACTGTCGCGCCTCAAGAAGCAAGTCTTCGACGCTTTGTCTATGAGACAGACCGCTGGCATTCCAACGCCATCGTGAAGGACGGAGTGGACTATTATATCTATGGCTATCTGCCGATGAATGCGGTAGAGGATGTAGGGATATCTCCTTTCCAGGACGACTATAGTCTGGGTGCTACGCTTCATATGTCGGGGATAGATTATTTCTCGAATAAGGATATCAGTCTGATAGTCGGGGTGAAGGGTACTGAGAGTGTTGATGCCAATGTTGAGGTGAAAACGGGTAATTTCCTCTATCAAGGTAAGGGACGTAATCAGAATCATGTCTATCTGCTGTTCGATCATCTCTATTCTGCCTTGCGATTCAGCATTCGTGTCGATCAGAATTACGCGGAGATGCGGAAAATTCATATCAAGTCAATCGTGCTGACATCCAGTGCAACATCAAAGGTGAATGCTGATATCGTGATGAAACCGGGTGCTACACCTATTAACAGCATCACTTACACACCGACAGACGAGGCAAAGGGAGAATATACGCTGCTAGATACCGAACATGAGTTGACAACAGCCTATGAGACTCTGGGTGTTCCAACTTATTTCGCCAGTGGTGCCAGCGTGAATCTGAAACTGCAATGTATCTATGATGTGTATGACAGGAAGAATAACCTCGTACGTAAAGACTGTACCAGCGAGAATAAACTGCAGGATGTGCTGCAAACTATCAAACGTGGTGAGAGGAGAACGATAAAACTGACAGTGAAACCAACCTTCATTTATGTCCTGTCCGATCCGGATCTGGACAGTCCTACGGTGGTAACTGAATAACAATAGGAGAATGGACAATTGAGAATCAAAGATACGATAATAGGCTTCATGATGTTCCTGGGCGCCGTGACGGCTCAGGCACAGATTACCATTGGTGGTAACGTCTATGGCGGTGGTAATGCCGGTGATATGAACGGCAAGACGAGTGTTACCGTGCGTGCCGGCGATATCAATGGCTCGGTCTATGGTGGTGCTCGTCAGGCTAATGTGGGCGGTCATACCTTCGTTAATATCGATGGCGAGAATATGAGTGGCGATATCCTTATCAATTATGTATATGGTGGTAACGATATCGCAGGAACGATTGGAACATCGGTCTTGCCAACGAAAACGGTTCAGAAAATCAATCAGGCTACCAGTGAGATTACCTATGAAGAGGTGCCGCTGCTGAAGAAGGCAGAAGAAAATGGTATTGACAATTCTTATAATTCCTTGGTTCTCACCACAAAAGAGAAGATGGTAGGTTCAACCCAGCCATACAAGATTTATATTGGACAGGTCTTTGGCGGTGGTAATGGCGACTATGACTATACTTCGCAGACGAGTGAGTTCTATGGTATGGTGAAGCCGGAACTGAGAAAGGCGTATCTGGAAATCCGTGGCGGTTCTATTGTTATCCTCTATGGCGGTGGCAACAATGCCACAGTGACTGAGGCAACAGATATTTGTATTGATAATGAGAGTGCGATTACCTATAATATGACAGATGAGAAAGGTAATAGTAAACTGACTACCGAACGTCTGAAAGCCATGGGTATTTTCGCTCTTGGCAGTGCTGGTGAAAATGTGGCCACGAGTGATGCCTACCAGTTCTCTCGTGTGTTTGGCGGAAATAATAAGGCACCGATGGATATTCGTCCTAAGTGGCACCTGAACAGTGGTAAGATACGTAACCTGTATTCTGGTGGTAACCGTGGTGCGATGACATACGAGAAAGGTATCTTCCTGCCGGTGAACTCTGATGCTTTGGAAATCAATAATGTCTATGGTGGCTGTCGTATGGCAGACGTGAATCCAGGAAAGGCTATCGATGAAGAAACCATCGAAGGTGTGCTCTGTCCGGCTGGTTATGCAGCCCGTGTGCATATTGGTGGTGGTAATATCTATAATGTCTATGGCGGTAATGATATCTCGGGCATGGTCTATGGCGGTTCGGCAGTGGGTATCCACAGCACGGTCAATGGACAGGTGTTCGGAGGCGGTAACGGTTCTTACCCATATACAGATAATAAACAGCTGAAGACATCCGACCTCTATGGTGATTATTTCTACGATGTCAATGATATCCTAGGGCATGATAGTAATACTGTCTTTAACGGACAGGAGAGTGCTGAGGCACTTTATCAGTTCCGACCAAATACGGAGGCTGTGACTGTACGTCTGATAGGTACGGAGGCAAAGCCAACCTATATCGGCGGTTCTGTGTACTGTGGAGGCAATAGCGCAACACTACGTTCTACGAGTAGTACGGCAAGAGCTGAATTGAAAATTGGTGCCAATGTCTATGCTCACCAGGTGTTCATGGGCAGTAATGGTGAGAACATGCTGACAGAGAGTGTGCTGGCGCGCTTGGCTAAGTATGTGGATGAGAATGGAAACACCACTGACAACACGTCTGATGCCGACTTCAGTCAGATGAATCTTCTTGATGCCACTCAGTTTGCTACCTATATGAAAGGCTGCGAGATGGGCATCAAACCACGTGTGGTGTTCGATCCTGATTATGTGAACAAAAAGACCTATTTCGGCTCGTTCTTCTGCGGCGGCAACAGAGGTAGTGTGAATACTGAGGGCATGAACACTATTGACTTTAACTATGGTGTGATTATCTATGACAAACTGGTGGGCGGCAGCAATAACGCTTATATCAAACCTACGCAGTATAATGCGGCTTACAATGGTGGAATTATTGGTAGTCCTGACAGCGCTCCGGATGGGAAGATTGGAAATAAGCTGACGCTGAACCTCTCCGGTTTGGAAATCAGACCTATGCGATGGAAGACTGACTCATACGGAAATCTGATATTGGATAATAATGGCAAGCCACAGCTGGAATGGAATGTCTATACGAATCTGGGTGTGAAATCAGGAACACCGACGACGATAGGCGCGACGGATACAAGCGGTGGTAATACGACTACGGATGACTTGAACCGACGTCTTGTCGGTGGAAATATCTATGGCGGCTGCTATAATAGTGGTCACGTGAATGGTAATGTGATTATTAATATCAATGCCAGTCTGGTAGATACGAACGTTCTCTTCGACAAGGTGACCTTGGATGCAAATGGTGAAGAGAAACTCTTTGCAAGTGATGAGCTGCATCCTGGTAACGACAAGTATTTTATTGAGGAACGTCGCACGGGTGTCATCCGTGGTCAGCAGGGTATTGACGTGCTGGGTAAGAGCCTCAACGTATTTGGCGGCGGTAAGGGACGAGATACCGAGATATGGGGTAGTACCACCATTAACCTGAATGAGAAATCGTATGTGTTCCAGATCTTCGGTGGTAGTGAGGAAGGCATCATCGGTGAAGCTACTGGCACCTCAACAGAGCTTGATGGTACTTATGTCAATGGTGTCTATTCCTTCAATGGGAAGAGCTATCTATATAACCCGAACTACAGCTGCTATGTTAATCTGAGGGGTGCTAAGGAAGGTGTGCCGAAGAGTGCAACGAGTAGTGAGGAGATGGCTGACTGTGAATATATCTACGGTGGTGGCTTCTTAGGTCCTATCTGTGGTAACACAGTTATTAATCTTGGCAAGGGGCGTGTCTACCAGACCTTTGGTGGTTCTTGTAATGCTGATATCCTTGGTCATACTGAGACCTACGTGGGTAGGCAAGTGAATGCAGACGGCTCTTTCACAGAGGGATTCCCTTATGTTCGTGACTATATATATGGTGGTAATGACCTAGGTGGTCGTATTCTTAATAAGGCCGATTTCACCAGCAGAATACGTCAGGGGGTAAGTGGCCTGACGCTTCCAGGCATAAATGCAGCCAAGGAGGTGTCGGCTTATACAGAGTATACGCAGGGACATCTGGTGGGAATCTATGCTGGTTGCTACGGTACATATGACTATACGGAATTCCAGTTCAGGAAATTCTTCGATGAACATGGCAACGCCCGAGTGACTGCTGATGCTATCTATACCAAACCACGAATGGATAATGCCTTCGTGAATTTCCGGCCAACAGCGACAGCTCTCCTGAAGAATAATGCCAATAACACTGTGACAAAGGTCTATGGTGCCGGACAGGGTAGTCCAGGTGATGCTGACCGTGATATCATGCAGGACCGCAGCTATATCCTGATTGATATTCCGCAGGATATGGAGAACTACAAGCAGATGGAGGTCTTTGGTGCCGGTGCATGGAGCGGATTGGGCATGAGGGAATACGTAGCTCCTATAGCGACACCTAATGCTACGGAGAAAGCTGCCCTGGATAAGGTGTCGGCTATTATCGACTTGCCTCGAGGCCAGATTAACGCTGTCTATGGTGCCAGCTATCAAGAAGGATTTACGCGTCGTACGGAAGTGAATGTGCCTGAGAAATCTACCATCAGTCTGAATAAACTCTTCGGTGGTGCCTATGGTTTGAGCAATGACACTATCTGTGATGCCTATGAGGCTAATGTGAACTGGAATAGTTCTGATGCGCTTGTAGGGTATATCTTCGGAGGTAACAATAATGCGCGCCGCACACTCTATGGACGTGTGAATATCAATGCACCAGTTTGGACTAATAAGACATCCGGATATATGGCTTCTGTCTTTGGTGCTGGCTGTGGTGAGGATACGTGGTCACAATATACGGAGGTGAACTTCAATAAAGGGGCACAGGCTTATATTATCTACGGTGGTGGTCAGAATGGTCGTGTTTGTAATGTGGCTACAGCCCGCAGGATGTTGGTGGAGGAATTTAATGATCCTGCCTATAAAGGACTGGCTATTGGCAACGACTACGAAGAAGACGGTTTGAAGAATCCTTTGGCAAAGCCACGTCACGATGGCAGGAAATATAATACCAACGTCATCATCAACAAGGGCTCTGTTGTTGGTTCTTACCTTGGCGGCTATCAGGTAGGAGGTGGCTATGCCTATGGTGGTGGCATGGGTACCGTTGGTAAGAACAGAAGTGGTGATGTCAATGGCACTACCTATATCGCTCTGCTTGGTGGACTGGTTGAGAAGGATGTTGTTGCTGCAGGTTCTGTCGGTTCTGTGTTTGACCGTTACGGTAATCTGACGGATGAGTACGATAATCCCTTCGAGGCTTCTACGACTGCTTATATCGCTGCTGGTGTTGCACGTAACGTGTTCGGTGGTGGATATAAGGGTAGTGTAGGTAAGCACAAGACAACGGAGCCACTGTTGGACAAGGATGGTAATCCGGTTAAGGACAAGCAAGGTCAAAACATGATGGTAGAAGTGGATGCCGACCTCAATGCCACTACAGAGGGTGATATCCCTGCTCAGGCAAATATCATCATCGGTATTCGTAAGGACCAGGTAACCGATAGTCTGAAGAAGGCTATGAAATACCTGAAGGATGAGGCTGCAACTAATGGCTATGATACCGATACGGAGAATGACTATCAGTATGGTTATTATAATGGCGTACCTGCCATCCAGCGTAACGTTTATGGCGGCGGTGAGGGCGAGACTGAGAAGGGAGGCCGTGGCGGTGCTATCTATGGAACGGCCAATGTGACTCTCAACAATGGCTATATCGGTTATGACTATATCAATGGTGATTTCATTGAGAAGCTGAATGATGAGACCTGGACGGTGAGCGACAGTATCGGTCGCCTGAAGGACTATGGAAACATCTTCGGTGGTGGCTATAGTGATAAGAGTAATGTAGACGAGACCAATGTCGTGATGTGGGGAGGCGTAGTCCGTGGCAGTGTGCATGGCGGTGCCGAGATTGCTGCTATCGGACGTGGTGAGACGACTGAGAGTGGCGAGGTGAACCATATCCGTACGTTCGGCAAGATTACGAAGCCTGGTAAGACTCATGTGACCATGTATAATGGACATGTGAAGCGTAATGTGTTTGGAGGAGGTAAGGGCTATAACGTCTTAGGATTTGGTGGCTCCAATGATCTCTATACTGATGGTTATGTATTCGGTCAGACGGAAGTCTATATTCATGGTGGTGAGATAGGTACTGCAGAAGCTGTAAAGGAAGGCAAGAACTATGGTAATGTGTTTGGCGGTGGAGACCTGGGCTATGTCTATAGTAAAGGCTTCGATAATCCCAAGACAAAGGCTGACAAACAGGCCGGTATTACTACGGGTTCTCCTCAGCACTACTACTATTATTACGGGGAGAATGGTGAGGATAAACTGATAGAAGACTGTAAGGTGGTGGTTGAACCATACCTGCAGGTAAAGGCTGATCAGGCTACAATCAACGGAAAGACAAAAAACAAGTATGAGTATTTCGAGACCAACGACCTGAACACACTTCCGAAAGATAAATCGGCATGGGCTGATTTGTTTACAGGTGATAAGGATGCCAATGGTAATCCTGTTCCTGGTGATACCGAGGAGCGTGGTGTGCTCATTCATAATGCTGTGTTTGGCGGTGGCAACGTGTCGTCAAACAGTGATACGCATTATGCCAATGCTACCACGGTGTTTGGTAATACCACGGCAACGCTCTATGACTGTTATCACCGTGACTTTATCACCGTTGGTACCGAACATACCGGTGGCTTGTATGGTGGTGGTAACCTGTCGAAGAGTGATGGCTATCGTGAGTTGAATATCACGAACTATGGTACCGACTACTATGGTCTGTCTAGTCGTATCACCTTGGAAGAATACCGTAACTTGTCGAACCGTGAGCATGCTTACTTCCAACTGGAATATGTTTGTAAGGATGGTACGGAGCCCCATGAGGTGGAGGGCGTTACTAAGTATGGTGTCTATATAGATGGGGATTTCTACGAGAATGGACAGCGTGTCAAGGAGGAAGACTTTGAGAAACTGAAGAAGGCATCTGACTTCAATGCGTCCAACTGGGAGCAGTTCGGATTCTGTTCTATCTATGCCGGACGCTTGTTGAACACCATCCAGC
Source organism: Prevotella communis (assembly GCF_022024175.1). Classification (GTDB taxonomy): domain Bacteria; phylum Bacteroidota; class Bacteroidia; order Bacteroidales; family Bacteroidaceae; genus Prevotella; species Prevotella communis. The sequence goes on from NZ_CP091794.1 coordinate 273,080, forward strand.
GAGCAGACTTCTGTGCTGTCTTCGGTAGTCGTATGGTGCTTCAGGGCGCTAAGGACCGTGTGGCAGAGGTAGGCGAGGATATCGATTATACCATTAACCGTGTCGGCGAGTTGTCATTGAACAAACAGCGTTCGGTACGTACCGATGCGGCTGGTTATACAGGCAGTAATCCTGATACCGGTAGTGAGGCTTTGCATGGCAACTACTTTGGTATCTATAGTATTGTGAATTATCTGGGTAACCTGACCAGTGATGTGGCATTTGGTGATGACTATGTGGATAGTAATGGTAATCCGGTGACAGACCTCACAACCAATCAGCCATATACTTATTACAGTTTTAAGAAGTCACGCCCAACGGGTAATGACAGAAACTATGGCATGAGTCCTAACCAGGTGGCACTGGCCTCGGGTGTGTTCCTGGAACTGACCACTGAACTGACGGAACAGAATCCAAATAAGGAGAAAGACTATGGTCTGATAACCGGAGTGGTGGAACTTGACCTAATCAATGTGAAACGTTCTACAGAGGGTGGTGGCTTCGTCTATGCAAAGAACGAACACCGTGTGCCAAGATTCTATCCCAACAAGAAGAATGTAGTTCTCTCAGAATATAATAAGCCCAGAATAGTCAATGGCGAGGAAGTACGCGACGATGCACGTACCTATAAGCAGTATCGCTATTCTGAAGACCAGAAAGGTGACTGGAGCAGTACGGGCAGTTATATCATTAGTGGTGATGTGGAGGAGAATGCTTATAAGCCACAGCTTATTGAGACATCTGGAAACTTCATCCATCCCAGCGACAAGCGTATTATCGACGACTGTTATCCCACGAATAATGCCTACATCATCGGTGCTGACCCTTACTCTAAGGCTCATTACTGGTATGTAAAGGGTTCGGTATATGTTTATAAACAGGTGGTATCGGCCTATACTGGTAGTGCCAATGCCTACTCCAAGGATGTGCGTCTGCCACTTACTATTACGGCGGCTTCTAACGGACGCCTGAAGTTACTTGATGTCAAACCAAATCTCTATGCCTACTACTTTGAGGAAGGCAAGAAGATTGGTACAGAGGGAAATGATGGCAGTGCATGGGTCAATAACAATGCCGACAGGTATCATTTGAATGACGTTATCACTTGGTGGGACTGGAATCACCTGAGTGTGTCTGATAAGAAACTCTTTGTTACCGAGACTGTTGTCAACAGCAGGTCGTGCAAGATTGACGGACAGGAATATAAGATTGGAGAGTATGTGATGTTGCCAACGGATGTGAGCTCCTTCAAAGCGGATAATCATACAATCACCGACCTTGAGGGACATCCTTTCGTTGATATCCATGGACATCCTATGAGTAATTCGGAGGTGGTGGACGACGTGTTCCGCACATCAAATAATATCGGACATGATACTGGTTATGTGCTGACCTTCGATATGGACACACCAAAGATTTGGAGCGACTGGTATAGCCCTGTTACTGGTAATAGCACCTATACCGTCAATGGTAATACCGTTAGCACCACTAGAAAGACGAAGGAAGAGTATGACGCCCTCTCGTCAGAAAGTAAGTCAGACTGGGTGGAAGGTCCTACCTTCAGTCCTCAGACAACGGCGGTCTATGGTCGTCGTGACTATTCCGAGGGTGATATCATCACAAAGGCTGTCTATGAGAATACGAATGATGGCAAGGAGCATATGGAGGAGGCCTATGTGGCTCTTGAGACTGTAAGCTATACCTATCATGGTCAGAACAAGACGGCTAATTCGGGTACCGCTATTCCTGCCAAGGAGTATGGAGAACTGACCACAGAACAGAAGAAGTGCTTTGGAAAGGCCTGGGTTTGTATCGGTTCTTTGAAACTGGCTGAAGAAGACTATCTGTTGAATGGCGACCTGCTCACTGCATCGCAGATAGCAGCACTGAAGACTAAGTACCATAATGTGATAGACGAAGAAGAGATAGATGCTATCATGACGGAGGCCTATATCTGTACGCTGACAGGAAAATACGGTGGACTGACCTATGAGGCTAATATGAACTATAGTGCGAAGGACTCGTGGTGCTCATTATCTGAAGACGACCGTAAACACTTCGACTTCAACCACGATGCCTTAGACCTCTTCGCCGATCCTAACTATCTGGGCTTCTATAACCCTAACCCGTCTGAGAAAAAGACCACAGAGCAGGCCTACAGGGCGCCATATAGTAGCCAGGTGCCTGTGGAGTATAATGCAGTGTACAATTCAGATAACACACAGACGTTGATGTTTACAGATGGAACAACACGCACGTTCACGTCTAATACACCTGGAGCAGTACTTACAAGTGGCGAATTTGAGAGAATACGTAACGACAAACGTTATTATACTCGTATAGAGACCGGAACAACAGATACCGATGCCTATGTGGCTATCGACAACTTTACTGATGCTCAGGGAACACCGTATGGTAAGGGACAGGTGGTAGATGCAGATGTCTATAGCGCACATGCCGGTAAGGTAAATAAAGTCACGGGACTGACACCAAACTCAACGACCTACTACTGTTTTGAAGCACATCAGGAGGGAGACAATACGATAAGTGTCGGTCATAGAATTGATGAGAGTCGCTATAACGAGTTGATAGACCATCAGAAGTTCTTTACCATCCAAGGACAGGAACCTACAGAGACGACAACGCTCTTTGTGAACCGTGAGAGTGATATCAGGGATCTGACTAAGGAGAAAGTGGTTACGGTGGTATATCAATATACGTATTATGAGAATGGTGATAATGGTGATGTCAAGATGACTAATGAACTGCATGTGGTGAATATCCACCTGCAGTTGGAAAGTGGCGCACCTTCTATTGGCACGCTGAACGAACCGCCAATTGTATTGCCGGGTAGTGCCGTTGGTCTGGACCGACCTGAGGTAAGAGCCGGTATCTATGAGGTGCTTATCAATGGTTGGGAACTCTATTCCGATAAGAACGATGCCGACCACCATCGTAATGGCGTACCGTTTACGAACAACAAGACGCCGGTTTACTGGTATCAGAATAATGACCACTATATTGCGTTCTATTCAAAGACTTATCTGGGTAAGACCTATTCTAATAGTGTGCCTGTGAGGGTGGCCAACTATCACGACTTGGGTGAGGTGATGGAACGCTATAAGGATAATCACCTCTATATAGACCGTGCTGATGTGGACCGCCCAGCAAAGGTTTATATCAATGACTACACAACAGTAAGCGATGATGATCCACGCAAGGATAAAAATGGGCTGGATGAATTGAAGAACCTCTTCGACTTGAGTCTGCTCACACCATCTGAAGATGAGCTGGATGAGGATGGGCTCATCAAGACGGGAACCTTCCAGGGACATGCTCCTCTGGGTAGTCATATCCGTGGTGCTCAGAATCTGGAGTTCATCCTGCGTACAGATATTGATGGTTCTGTGCCTGATGGTTCTCCTGCCCGTCAAGCCATAGCTCCTGTCACAGGCGAGACCTGTTTCGGTGGTAATATGCATGGTGACGGACATCAGATAACAGGACTGACGAATTCTCTCTTCGGAAAACTCTGCGGTAATGTGTATAACCTCGGGGTGACGGGTTCATTTACTTCTGCCGGTGTGGCTGACGAGGGTGATGGCTTCGTCGAGAACTGTTGGGTAAAGACGTCTGCGACATCCCTCCCTGCTAATGCGGAGAAGGTGAATGCAGTATTCGGCAATCCGAGTGATCCGACGAATCCTAACTGTGTTCAGGTGGTGAACTGCTACTATCCGGAGAGTAATGCGGCTATCTATGCCGGCGGTCAGGCCCGCAAGATGGCGGATAAGGCTTTCTATGACGGTGAAGTGGCTTACAACCTGAATGGCTTCTACTTGTGTAAACGCTATTACGATGGCATCCACCTCGGCACCGGACAGGCGTATGAATACTTCCCCGCTCATGTCGATGGTACGCTGCCTACCAATACGGAAGGCACGAAAAATGTGACGAGTACGGCTTACTATCCAGAATCGTATGCTTACTATACGCCGCAGGGTGTACCATTGAAACAAGGTGTTACGCAGGCGCCAAAGATGGGCTATGTGGAACAACGCTACTATGATGGTGACTTCCGTTATGCCGCTGGTCAGATTCCTGAGGGCTACAACGTACGTAGAAGGGAGAGTGAAGACATCGACGAGTATGGTAACCCGATCGTTGCGTGGGCTCCTATATGGCCCGACGACTATCTGTTCTTTGGACAGACGCTGAGTTATGGCTATGTTGACGGACGCTCGCATCAGCATTTGCCTTCGGTTATCAATAAGTCGGATGAACGTCTGCTCACCACCGATGCCAATAACCGTGTCTATCGTGCACCAGCCTACTTCCGTAGCAGTAAGATGCGTATGGCCCACTTCAATCCTAATGCCGTCTTTGCCGAGACCATGAATGGCGATGCCACCAAGGTGGCCTATAAGGATATGACAGCTATCGACTTCACTGGCTATGGTGACGTATCTAATGGCTATCAGATAGAATGGACAACAGCTGCTCCTTACAACCATGTCGAAGGTGGCGTGTTCTATCCGCCATTGCTCGATGATGGTGGTCTGACGGCATTCCAGAATGTGAACCTGACGAAGAACCTGCTGGCATATACGGAAGCAGAGAGTGATGCCGCACAACTCATGCCGGCTCAGAAGACAGCCAATGTCATCAGCGCTAAGTTGCACGACTATGATTATATAGAGACTGATGCCGATTATAAGACTGTGGCAGAATGGGACTATACCTCAAACTATGAGGGTATGCACGGTCACTGGGTATATAAGTCGGGCACGGATTATATCGCCTCACTCGACCATTTCCTGTTGGATAAGCATGACTTCAATGCACCTATCGCCTATCAGTTTGACGACAGCCATCGTATGTGGTATCAGCGCAAGCCGGATATGTTCGTAGACCGTACAAAGGGGTGGGAGGGCGTCAGTCTGCCGTTCACTGCAGACATCGTTACTACTAATACGAAGGGTGAGATAACACACTTCTATAGTGGAAGCAACTCCGAGGACGAGACCACAAAGACTAAGGTGGGACATGAATACTGGTTGCGTGAACTTAAGGATGGCGGCACACTGTCTGATGACCAGAAGGTCTATACAGCCAACTTTGCCTATCCTACTTCCGTCAGCACCGATTTGAATAAGGAGGTGACAAACACGTTCCTTTGGGATTTCTATTATAAGGCCGACTATGACCGCCAGGATGCCAATAGTGATCTCTATCAGACCTACTATAGCAATACGCGTGAGTATGAGAAATATGCACGTCTCACTTCGGGTAAACCGTATATCATCGGATTCCCAGGTGCCACTTACTATGAATTTGACCTCAGTGGAACGTTCATTCCCGCTAACACAGCACCTGGCAGTTCTAAGGAACTGAAGAAGCAGGTGATTACATTTGCATCTGCCACAGGTGCAGAGATCAGCGTGAGCGACGAGGAGACGGCTAAGACTCAGGGTGGCGACGAGGCAGGTGTGACAGAAGATGGCTTTACCTTCAAGTCAACCTATCTGAATAATCCAGAGATAGCAGAGGGTAGGGATGTGTTCCTGATGGATGCTGATGGTAGCAGTTTCGACAAGACCGCTCCCGGCGAGGTGACTATCGCTGCTTTCCGTCCATACTTCACGAAACCAGCCACAGCCGGTTCACGTGCAAGAAAGGTCGAACAGATTGTATTCAGCCAGACCAACAGCAAGTTTGGTGTTGATGATCAAGACCCGAGGGATGATGAATACAGCGGTACGCTGAATATCTTCACCAAGAAGCACAAGATTGTGGTAGAGTCAACGCTGAAGCAGACTGTTGACGTTAATATCATCACACCTGCGGGCGTCACGCTGAATACCGTCACGGTAGAACCGGGTCAGACTGTCGAGACCAGAATGACCAATCGTGGCGTCTATATCGTTCAGAGTGCTGACGGACGCCATAAAAAGAAGCTGGCAGTAAGATAACAACACCCGCTGAAATAAAAATACATCTGATATGAACAAAATATATGAGAAGGGAGTAACAAGGAATCAGCAAGCCTATAGCCATACTATAGCCATACTCATGAGTATGCTTAGAGTATGGCTAGAGTATGGCTGGAGTATGCTTAGAGTATGGCTAGAGTATGGCTGGAGTATGGCTAGAGTATGGCTAAAGTATGCCTCGCCTACAACGAGGTTCTTGCGTCCTTTCAGTAGCAAGCGAGCAGAGCTCGAGCGACGGCTCGTCGGTCACGAGATTACTACTCACTCATGGCGAGATTACGGCTCACTCATGACGAGATTACGGCTCACTATATCCATGCTCCTGATGCTCACATTGGGAAGCGGCAGCGTATGGGGACAGACATCGGATTATTCGGGAGTGTATTATATCGGTACTGTAACTCATAGTACCGAAAGTACTACCGATAACTTCTATCTATGTCCCACGGAAAATTATTATTATTATCAATCTACATCCCCATACTATACTAATGGAGATAATGGCATGCCTTTCCTTACTACCTACAAATGTCGAAGTACGGAAGAATATGATGAAAGGAAAGCTCTGTGGGTTATTGAGAAGCACCCTAGTTTAGATTGCTATTATATCAAACATGCTATTGATGGGAAATATCTAACTTACAATGCTGGCTTTTTAACGAACAAGGGGCGTGTACGTTTTCATCTTGAAGAATCACCTTCTAATAATGATTACGCATTGTTTTATATTAACTACTACGACAATACATCTTCTTATGAAATCATTTCTAAATATGCCTCAGACAATAATATCGACCCCGATAGTAATAAGCCAAGAAAATATCTAAATATTAATAAAGGAAACCAACAGTCCCTTGCAGGAACTAGTGCTGATGCGACCCAGGCGATTTTGACTGGTGGTATCATTGGTCTATGGACAGCTGGTAATTCTGAAAGTTCAGGCAGTGGCAAGTTTTACCTTGAATCTGCAGTATCAATCGACCCTCCTACCATTACCAATAATTTTGATGGCACAATAACCATTGCGGCAGCGACTGGCGCCACCATATATTATACTACTGATGGCAGCACGCCAACCACAGAATCTTATGCAGGTACTGGTACTACTTCCGTTAATGTCAACCAGACGGAGAGCATGACAGTCATTAAGGCGATTGCCAAGGTGGAAAGTGATTACTTCCCTACGGTTGCTACTACATACAACCTGCCCAGCTGCGAAAGACCTTCTATTTCTGTTAGTGGTGGTTATGTTACCATCACTTGCACTACTGAAGGTGCTACGATTCATTATACAACAGATGGTACCCACGCCACATCATCTTCAACTGTCTATACTGGACCATTTGCTAAGGGCAGCGCTAATGAAATCAGAGCCATTGCCACAAAAGAAGGTTATGTAAACTCCAATGAGGCCGCTCTGTTGCCTCCAACAGAAGTTTCTTTTTCGAGTGAGATAACAGACATGAATGGTAATTATTCACTGGCGTCAAATTTCAGTTCTGATGTTTCTATAGGTACTTCAGAAAATCCTTTTAGTGGTACCATTGACGGCAACTACCAAACCTTCTCTCTTAGTCAAGCCTTTATAGACGTGGCCGATGGAGCTATCATCAAGAATATTATCATCAGTAGTGCTAACATAAGTGGCTCAGGCAATGCAGGAGCCATCGTAAATACAGCAAAAGGATCAACGAGAATCTATAATTGTGGAGTATTAAATGGTTCTATCAGTGGTGATGACAATGTAGGAGGCATTGCGGGTGAACTGCAAGGCTTATCACGTGTTATTAACTGCTACAACTATGCCGACATTGAAAGCGGAGATAATTGCGGCGGTATTGTAGGGTACAACCGAGTGGCATCCACCAGCAGCAACTTGCAGACTATGGTGATGAACTGTATGTTCTATGGTAACATTACAGGTGAAAACGCTGCTCCTATCTATGGTGGAGAAATAATCCACAACAAATATTCCAATGCAAACAATACAGGTCTTAATAATTACTGCTACTTCCTGTATGATGAAGAGAAAGTTCCTTATGTAAAAACGATTGCTAATGATAAATATCATGGTGCCCTTGGTGCAGAGGAACGCTTTCTGAATCGTTTCGAGTTCTTCCGCATGACACTGAATTCTACACGTAATATGGCGGCATTCTATGTCACAGGAGATGCTACTCAGAAGGATGAAATGGCTAAGTGGGTGCTTGATAAGAGCATAGCGCCTTATCCTATACTCAAAACACAAGGCAAATATCCTTCTGTTGTAAATCCTGATGCCGCTCATGCCACAGCACAGACTGACAGGAATAAAGGTGGATTGTTGGGCACCTTGTCTGTTACCATTAGTGGCGTAGGAGGCGGTGCGCAATTCACTGCACCATCAGGAGCTTCAATCACAACTAACAATCTGACTCTTAACATCACCGATAAGGACTACGACAACTTCAACTACAACTACAAGAAGGTACAGTTACCCTACTACAATGAGGTGGGAACTGGCAACTATACAAGTGGTCGCGTAGTAACAGGGTGGAAGATTACATCAATCACTGGAGGAACACCTGGCAGTTTTACTACTGACACCTATGACTATCCCTCCTTCAACTATGTCGACCGAAAATGCACTAACAAAGACCTCTATGGAACAGGCGGCAGTAATCGTGTGTTTGCACAAGGCGCATATTGGGAAGTGCCTGATGGCGTGGAATCCATCACCATCGAGCCATATTGGGCAAAAGCTGTCTATCTGAGTGATGCCAACTACGACGTCACATACAACGGAACATCAAAATATGGTGTTACTGTAGGAGGCTCTTGTCCTTCGACTTATAATGGACAGCAGGTGTATAATTCTGTATCTAGCGCTATGACTGCTTTAGGTAGCAATGCCTCACATTCCGTTTATGACTATGCTGTTGTATTAGTAGGAAACTATCATCAGTATTCCAATGATGCACTTGTCAAAGATAATAAACCTGTAACCTTTATGAGTGCCGACCTTGATGGAGACGACGAGCCGGATAACACTCTGTTCTATTATCACAATCAGCGTAAAAGAGTATCTCCGATACGTTTTGATTTCCTCAACATACCTGGTGTAGGTATGGTGAAACGCACCCATGATGCTACTATGGATCCAGAGCCAGGCATCTTTAAACCACGAGGATGGTTTGAAATAACCAATACCGTGTTCATCCGTTTTGGTCAGTTTGAATATGCTGGAGGAAACAATGGAGACACGAAAGATATTATGGCACCTCTTATTCTGCAGGGCGGAATTTATGAGCAGTTCGTGTCATGTACGCGAGCCAATGCCCAAAACACCAACTACCTACTTATTGGTAGCAATGCATGGTTTAAGAATTTTGCAAATGGATGCCACACGGCACAGGCAAACATAACCCCGAAAGTTCCTGTCAATGTATCTGGCGGTGACTACACAAACTTTTATCTCACAGGAATTTATCAGCCAAATACTAATGAAAATGAAGAGAACGCAGAATGTTACATCGACGGAGGACGCTTCACTGAGGTTGCTGGTGCCGGTATGCAACAAATAAAGGGTGATGTCACATGGCTTATTAATGCTGCAGACATTACAAGTTTCTTTGGCGGTGGCATCAATGCAACCAAGCCTATTACCGGTAGTATCAGCACTACCATCAGCAACAGTAATGTCGATGAATTCTATGGAGGTCCAAAGTTTGGAGATATGTACGAAGAAAAAACTGTCACTACCAATGCGACAGACTGCCATTTTGGTAAATTCTTCGGAGCAGGCTATGGCGGAACGGCATTCAACCGTGTAGGTTGCGAAGACGACAGTAAAACTGACAACAGCCGCGGTTGGGATTCTTGGGTAACTAAATACTATAAACGAGCATATGATGAAGGTAATGGCGGCATCAGTACTAACTATGATTATGAATTTATCTTACACTCCGACGGAAACCAGACTGTAGCACGTTTCTTTGTAAACTATGCATCTCTGTCATTGGCTTCTACAAGAAATGTCACAAACACACTATCAGGTTGCACCATTGGAACTTTCTATGGTGGAGGTAGTTTAGGAGCTGTTAATGGCGATGTCAATTCTACGCTTACGAACTGTACTGTTACAGGTAGCGCATTTGGAGCTGGTTTCTCTGCATCAGTACCAACGGTTGAAGTATGGAATAAATCAGCGTATCTCAATCCTAAGCCTACCTATAACCGCACGGCTAACGTATTTAATAATGCTAATGTTAAGACTCCAAAAGATAACAACCAATTTGTTGTATATACCTGGAGTAAAGAATACGGCACTAATGCGAACCCATTCACCGATACTGAAGATGGAAAGCACTATATCCATACCGATGTATCTCTGGATGGTCTAGGTGCTGTAACAGGCAAGGCGACCCTCACCATCAATGGCACAACCACCGTTGGTAAAAGTGTCTATGGCGGTGGTGAGGAATCCGGTGTAGCTGGCGATACTGAAGTGAATGTCACCAGCGGTACCATTGGTAGTCAGGGCCAGGGTGGTGTTGAGTATGGCAACGTCTATGGCGGTGGCAAAGGTAAGGTTGGTGACAAGGTGGCTGGCTACGTTAAGGGTAATACGACAGTTAACATCAGTCAGGCATCAGCAGACAAACCTACAACCATCTATCACAATGTCTATGGCGGTGGTGCTTACGGCTCTGTGGGTGATTTTACTTACGATGGCACAACAGGTATGCCTACGGCTTTGGCAACAGCAAACACAGGTGCTTGTACCATCAACATCACCGGCGGCACTTTAGGTAGCGACGGTAAGGAGAACGGTATGGTGTTCGGTTCGTCACGTGGTGATGTAGCCACTCCGGAAGGCGAGCCTGCCGTTGACCCCAATGACCGCATGGCGTGGGTTTACAGCACGCATGTCACCATTGGCGATGCCGATGCTGCAACGAGTCCTGACATCAGGGGCTCTATCTATGGTGGTGGCGAGAACGGTCACACCTTCCAGAATGCCGTTGTAGATATCAACAAAGGTAAAATCGGTATTACCGATACCAGCATTGATGGAGGCGCTGCTTATGCTTATCGTGGCAACGTCTACGGCGGTGGTTGCGGTACGGACAAGTACGACTCCAACGGCGACGGCATCAAAGACAAGTACAACCCGCTGGCAGGTATCGTACAGGGTACTGCCACTGTCAACATTACTGGTGGACAGGTAGTACACAATGTCTATGGCGCTGGTGCTATGGGTTCTGTAGGCGGTGGTGCTGAAGCCAACAGTGGTAAGACAACGATAAACGTTACTGGTGGTCGTATCGGCTATAATGGCGACGGGAATGGTTATCTGTTCGGCGCTGCCCGCGGTGAGTTTGGCGTGAGCACTGCTGCTTCAGGTCTCGCTAACGTTAGGGAGACGGTGGTAAACATCAACTATGCGACGACGCCTGCTGCCGATAATGCCGACAAGAATGTTCAGCTCATCGCCGGTTCTGTATTCGGTGGTGGTGAGGCCGGTACTGTCAAGGAGAGCGTAGCCGTCAACATGACGGGTGGTCTGATTCTGAAAGACGTCTATGGCGGTGGTGCCTTGGCTGATACGCAGACCGGCAACTGGGATGCTACTGCAAATGAAGATGCGGGCGACTGGGCTGACGCAGAAAAGAAATCTGCACTCCATACCACTACCGTTCGTCTGACTGGCGGACGTGTCGGTGAAGAGGTCTTTGGCGGTGGACTGGGAGAAGCCGGTAAACCTGCCTATGTATGGGGTGACGTACTGATTGACCTGAACGGAACGACATCGTCGGGCACAACAGGCACGCCCATCGCTGATGACGCAAAGGGTTGTGTTGTCGGACAGGTCTTCGGTTGCAACAACATCAACGGAACGCCAAAGGGCACCGTCACCGTACACGTCTATGCCACACAATCTCCTGACAAGGACAACATCAGCACCAAACCGGCTAAGGGTACTGAGACGTTTGACGTCGAGGCTGTCTATGGCGGTGGCAGCCTGGCTGCTTATGAGCCTGAAGGCGGCAAGAACACCAATAAGTCTACCAAGGTCATCATCGATGGCTGTGGACTGACGAGCATCCGTCAGGTCTATGGTGGTGGTAACGCTGCTTCTACACCTGCTACCAATGTGGAGGTCAATGGCACCTACGAAATCCTGGAGCTCTTCGGCGGTGGTAACGGTCTTGATAATCTTCCCGACGGCAGACCTAACCCTGGTGCTAACGTGGGTTACAAGAACTATACGATTTACGAGCAAGACGACGAAGACAATTGGATTGCCAAGGATGACCCTGCTTATGACACAAAAGAGGAGCGTACCGCAGGAAACAGTGCCATCACCTATGGCACCGGCCAGGCTTCTGTAAACGTCTTCGGCGGTACCATTCACCGTGTCTTTGGTGGTTCTAACACCAAGGGTAATGTGAGAAAGAGCGCTGTCACCCTGCTGGACGAGAACAGCGGATGTGACTTCTGCGTGGATGAAGCATACGGTGGTGGTAAGAGTGCACCGATGGATGCCGAGGCTAAGCTGCTGATGGCTTGTATCCCAGGTCTGAACGCTGCTTACGGTGGTGCTGAGGCTGCCGACATCCAGGGTGATGTGGTGCTCAATATCACTAATGGTACCTTCGACCGTATATTTGGTGGAAATAATGAGAGTGGTACCATCCGTGGTTCTATCGTCGTGAATATTGAGGAGACTGGCTGCCGACCACTTATTATCGGTGAACTATATGGCGGTGGCAACCAGGCCGGTTATTCAAAGTATGGTTATAAGAAAGTGGATGACGTGTGGGTGCCCCGTGAGGCTAAAGATGGACAGGAACCGGGCACTGTGCTTGCTGCTGATCCTCAGGTAAATGTCAGGTCGTTTACCAGTATAGGTAGTATCTATGGCGGTGGATATGGTGAGACGGCTGTCATGGTGGGCAACCCGCATGTGAACATCAATGTGACGGAAGGTAAGCATGCTGACAAGGTGGCTACAGACGCTTCCGATCCCGACTATGGCGTCTATGATGCAACAGGCTATAAAGGTGCAGAGAAAACCATTGATGGCCATCAGGTGATTATTCCTCCCCACGTAAAGGGTAAAATAGGTGCTATTCAGAATGTCTATGGTGGCGGTTATGGTGCCAAGGTGGATGGTGATACCTATGTGAATATCGGAACACAGGTTGGTGAGAGCATTGTGTTTAATACGCCCTTTACGAAAACGGTGAACAATATAGAGGTGAACACGACTTCTGAGGACCGTACCCATGAGGTGAAGGGTGTGGACATTCGTGGAAGTATCTATGGCGGTGGATATGGTTCTACTGCTGTGGTTACAGGTAATACAAATGTGCAAATAGGAAAGTGATGCGTAGATGGACCATATTGCTGCTGTTTTTTGTCTGTTCTGTGAAAGGATGGACACAGGAGAATGCATTCCCGTATCCAGAGATACCGGTATCGCTGACAGACGAGAAAGCACGGTTAGCCTATACGTTGGAACATTTCTGGGAAAACTATGACTTTAGAAACTCTTCGCAAACCAACCATCAGATTGGCGAACAGGGTTTTGTTGACTTTGCCAATCTGATGGCATATGCTGATTCTGCAACTTGTGCCAAGGCTGCGGGCATCTTTGCAGAGGGTGTGATATCTTCGGAACAAAGACTGAACTTCTTTGAAGAGTTGGCTCGTCATTATTTGGAGAACCCACAGTCTCCGCTTCGCAACGACATGGTGTATTGCCATCTGCTACGTGCTTTTCCTGCATCGCCGCAGCGGCAGTTCCTCATTCGTCAGTTGTCCCTGAATCAACCGGGAATGATACCGGCAGACTGTTCCTTTGTTGATGCAGAAGGAAACAGACAACGTCTTTATACTCTTCAGGGGCAACACATCCTTATAGTGTTCTTTGACCCTCAATGTGAGCATTGTCAGGAGCAAATGCCTCAGATAAAACGTGAGCCTTTGTTGCAAAAAACATCGGGACTCAAGGTCGTTTATATTGATACGAACTTGAATCCCGATGTGATGAAGGTTTTTTATTTGCCAGCGTTACCGTCGCTTTATCTCTTGGATGCCCATAAGCGGGTTGTCGTCAAGGACGGGTCGTTACAGCAGATTGTCAGTCAGCTTAACGTACTACTTCCGTAAACTCAGCTTTGGCATCCTTGCCTACGGTGACGTAGATAATGGATGTTGTCTCACCGCCACCGTTCATGCCACGGCTGGCAACCGTAAATTTGTAATCGGTGCCATCGGGTGTCTGACGCTTGCCTACTGTTTGTGGTGTGCCCAAGGGGAACTGATAGCTGGAGCAGGCGGCGTCGAAAATTTTTTTGTCGGTTTCTGTCACGGGCTTTTGCTCAGAGTAGTCGGGCAACTTCTCTACGCTCCCTTTCTTGTAACCATTCTCTTTCAGGAAACGATCCAGTTCTTTGGCGGCGGCATTTACGCGGGCAGTGCGTACACCATAGCCTTTTGCAATAGTGGCTTTGGGTAATGCTTTCTTGAGCGCATCTGAAGAGGTGTTCAGACCGCCACTGCCGAAAGTACAGAATGGTACTATCGTCTTACCGGCAAAGTCTTGCTCTTTTACCAGTGTGATGATAGGATTGGCATAGGTGCCAAACCAAATGGGGTAGCCTAGGAAAATGATGTCGTAGTCGGCAATCTGTTTCTTTAAAGGCTTAATAGCTGGCATCTCGCCGCTCTGCATCTCGCGTTGTCCGCGTTGGATTGTCTCTTGGAAATTGCCAGAGTAGGGCACTACAGCCTCTATCTCTTCGATATCGGCTCCTAACTGTTTCTGCAGCTCCTGAGCAATGGTCTTCGTTGTTCCTGTCTCAGAATAATACAGCACCAGCTGCTTTTGTGCATAACTTGTTGTCATTGTTGCCATCATGACGATAAGTGAAAATAGTTTTCTCATAAGTTTTTAGTTTATATGGGTTGATTTAAATGAGCTCGCGGTAGATATCAGCCATCTGACTGGCGACACTGTTCCCTTGAAAGCGCTTAATGTATTGCATGCTGCGTTCTATGCGCTGTTCGCGGCCTTCAGCGCCGTGTAGTGTTGCCATGATGGCATGCGCCATGCCCTCAGCATCATCTGGCGCCACATAGAAAGCGTCGGGACCGCCTGCTTCCTCGAGGCAGGAACCTGTGCAAGCTACAACTGGCAGACCGGAACTGATGGCTTCGATGATAGGAATGCCAAAACCTTCGTAGACGGAGGGGTATACAAAAGCCTCGGCATTGGCATAATAGGGCACGAGTTCGGGATTGCTGACAGCATGGAGCATGATAACACGATGTTCGAGACCATGCTTCTTGGCATAGGCTTTTACCTCATCGGCATAAGGCGTCTGCCTACCGATGATAACAAGGGATAAGTCCTCAGGCAAATATGGCAGTGCCTTCACAGCCAGCAGAATGTTCTTGCGTCGCTCAATCGTACCTACGCTGAGAATATAACGGGCAGGAAGACCGCTTCTGTCGGCTGAGGCTGACCTCTGGAACTTTGGAGAACAGCTCTGGTAGACCAAAGAGATGCGACTCTCGTCAACACCGCCAAGTTCTATGATATCCCGTTTGGTACATTCGCTGATAGCCACGATATGACTGGCCTCACGGATTGTCTGACGGAACTTCCAGGTGTATATCTTGACGTCAATCCAGTTGTAGAACTCAGGATGACGCATGAATATCAGGTCGTGGATTGTGACGATACTCTTGATGCCACTCTTGCTGATGTTAATAGGCAGTTCGCCGGAAAGTCCGTGATATAACTGAACACCATCGCGTTTCAAGTCGTTGGTGATGCCGCGACTACGCCATATGGCAGCCCGTAGTCCGGAAAGTCCCTGACCGGGGTAACAGAAAGTGACGTTGGGGCGCTCAATAATCTGTCCCCTTAGATTCGTACGTCCGGAATTGGGGGCATACAGACGAAGGGACAAGGAGTCATCCTGTGCAAGGTCATTGATAAGTGTTCGTCCGTAACTTCCCAATCCTGTGCCATTGCTGACAATTCTTTTTGCATCGAAGCCTATAATCATGCTTTTATTCATATTTTCGGCAAAGGTACGAAATAAATCACAGACGTAGTGTTATAATTCATAATTATTTCATACCTTTGCATACAAATAGTATAAAAAAGACTTGAGATTTGATAGAATGACGAGGATTCTGGTTATACACGCAGCTTCATTGAAAGAACGTGGTGAGCACATAGACCGAATGCTGAAAGGCATGGGGCTGGAGTATGAGTTCATAGCGGAGGCTGACCGTGACCTGTTGACCGATGAGCTGATGAACCGTTATCTTGCTGATGGACCGGAAAAGATGCGTGAGAAATTATCAACGGCATCGTGTACCATAAAACATTTTATAGCCTGCGAGAAAGTCCTGGAGGCTCATGATGACGGTGCTTTGATATTGGAGGACGACATCGTCCTGCACAAGGATTTCCAATCGCTTTTTGGAAGGTGTATGAGCGAGTATCAGCAGCATCATGCCGACAGCCCGATCCTGATTTCATTAGAGGATAGTTCTTTGCGGTTTGTCCCTCGTAGTCAACGCACTAAGGGACAAATGCTTTACCCTGCAGAGAAAGGCCGTATGGCAGGTGCCTATTATGTGAATAAGCAGGCCTGTCAGGCTATCATTGACAGTTTGAAGGCAGAGCGTTGCAGAATCCCGATTGACCACTATCACAACCTATTGATGAGTCGTGGTCTTATTCAATGCCTATGGGCTCAGCCAGCCATGGCCACCCAAGGGTCGTTTATGGGTGTCTTTGGCTCATCGCTCTCAAAGCGCAATGACCGGATGATCAAGTTGCGTTGGATATTTAAGAAAAATTACAAACGATTTCTTTATTGGTTAAGATAACCACAAATGATATAAAAATATGGGTACCCCAAGACGATTCTCGATACTTATCCCTACTTGGAATAACTTGGCTTTTCTGCAACTGTGTATTCAGAGCATCAGAAAGAATTCAGCCATAGATCATGAGATATTGGTTCATGTCAATGATGGTAGTGATGGCACTTTGGCGTGGGTCAAGGCGCAAAGCGATATTAAATATACGCATTCTGATGAGAATATAGGTGTGTGCTATGCCCTTAATGGTCTTCGCACGCTGATGACAACGGAATATGTGCTGTTCATGAACGACGACATGTATGTGTGTCCGGGATGGGATACGGCTCTTGATGAGGAGATTACGGCCATTGGCCATAACAGGTTCTTCTTGTCAGCCACACTCATACAGCCTCGTCCTTTCTTCTGTAAGAGTGTCATAGCTCCGGCAGACTATGGTCAGACGGTTGAGTCCTTTGATGAAGAACGTCTGTTAAAGGAATATCAGGAGCTGAAACATGATGACTGGCAGGGTGCAACATGGCCTCCTAATGTGGTACACCGTGATATGTGGGACTTAGTGGGAGGATATAGCATAGAGTATAGCCCGGGCATGTATAGCGACCCTGATTTTTCTGCCAAGCTGTGGAAGGCTGGTGTCAGACTGTTCAAAGGCGTGAGTCGTAGTCGTGTATATCATTTTGAGGCACGTTCAACACATCGCATCATTAAGAACGACGGTTCTACTCAGTTCCTCCGCAAGTGGGGTATTACATCTGCATCGTTTATCCGTGACGTGCTTCACCGGGGCGAAAAATGGAACGGCCAGCTTGATGCTCCGTCTTCACGTTTGAAGGCAGACTTGCTGCGCAGTCGTCTGAAACGTCTGCTGACGATATTCCGTGATGTACGTATCAAGAATATCTGGGAAGACTAGGTGTCCTGTTTCATGAACACCCGTTTGTCGTCATATTCGCGATAGGGGAGGTTATAGTCGAGATAGAAGAAGTTGTGCTGACGCTGATGATCGTGAGGAGGTACGACCATGTAGTCACCGTATTTCTGCGTGAGATAAGTATCAGCGTGCTCAACTCCCATCAAGGTCTTTCCTTCAAATTCAATGGGGGTAGGACGGCCTAATACAGATTTGTCGCAGATACCGTTCATGCCGTCATCATAGTCGGCCACCAGTGTGCAATCATCAAATGAGTAGCGTGTCATGATATTGCGCAAACGACGTTGTACGGCAGCATTGCTTGTCAGCCATTGACACAATAAGGGTATCCATGATGAAGGACCATGACCATGCTTGAAAGGATCGCGATGAAGAAAATATATGATGCGTTTCTGAATCTCGTAGTGTGAGAACTGAAAACGCTGTTTCCATGACTGTTGTGGTACACCATCGAGTGGGAATACATCAATATAGAGGCCTCCGATATAATTGATGTGGGCACGCTCTATTAATGTTGTGGAACTGTCCTGGATCTTCCCGAACGGACCTGGATAGAGCGGGTCGGTCTCAGCACTGACAGCTTCGTATGGAGCAGGGAGCCATTCGTGTGCGTGAGCCATCAGACGGTCGTAATCGGGACGTGGCATACAGATATCCATATCATCGTCCCAGGGAATGAACCCACCATGTCGCACTGCGCCTAACATGGTGCCTGCCCAAAGATAATATCGCAAATCATGTTCACGACAGACTTTGTCAACAGCTAAAAGTATGTTGAGTATATGTAATTGTAAGGGTCTGATGTCGTAATTCGCCATAGTGTAAGATGTGTTTCTTGCGTGCAAAGTTACATATTTTTCTTTAATTTTAAGACGATTTGTGCAGAGAGTTGCATTTTTATTTGTACTTTTGCATAACTCAAGAAATGGAGAACGAATGAAGGTTGTCATTGATCAGCAGTTCCAGAAGTACGAAAACTTCATCAGACAGATACCTCGTCTGATAGAAGACGGTGTTGGCACTACCGTGTATGATGGGCGTAATAAGGTAGTAAGACTGGAATATGAAGGAGAGACGATGATGGTGAAGTGTTTCAAGCGCGTGAACATCATCCAGCAGATTGTCTACACCTTCTTCCGTAAGTCTAAGGCTGAGCGGGCCTTTCTCTTTGCAGGAGAATTTGCCAGTCGGGGAATCAACACACCCCAGCGTATTGCCTTTTTGGAAGAGAAACGCTGTGGCTTGTTCCTGAAAGGCTATTTCGTCAGTAAGGAGGTTGAGGGAACGGAATGCCATCTGTTGCTGAGAGAGGTGAAAGAGTTCAGTCCTCAGTTGGCTGATGCCGTGATGAAACAGACTCTTTTGATGCATAGCAAAGGCATCCTGCATGGTGATCTGAACCTGTCGAACTTCCTCTGTACAGAGAAGTCTGGCAACTATTATTTTAATATGATTGACATCAACCGTTCCCGTTTCTGTGACGGTTATCCCTCCAACAAGGAATGTCTGAAGAATCTGGTGAGGACAACCCATCGGCGAGACCTTTATGAATATCTCGTTGCCAGTTATGCGCGTCAAAGAGGGTGGGATGAAAAGGAAACGGTCCAACAGGCTGTTGCACTGCTCGACCGTTTTGAACATCGGAGGTTTAAACTTTAGCTCTTACTTCCTCTATTGTTGTTTCCCGATATGGCTGATTCAGATCCATACGGAAGAAATGATGCTGTATCTGCTTCTCTTTTGGTGGCAGTTGCATATAGTCACCATATTTGTTTGAGAGATACTCATCAGCACGTTCTACTCCCATGAATGTCGTATCAGCAAAAGCGTATGGCTGAGGCGTTCCTAAGATGGTCTTCTTGATTGCTCCGCGAACACCGTCATCGTAGTCGGCCACATATTCCGAACTGTCATAGTCATATTTCGTCATCAGGCGTTTTACACGCTTCTGCAGATCCTCTAGAGAGAAGACCTGATGCA
This sequence comes from Prevotella communis, assembly GCF_022024175.1. Taxonomy (GTDB): domain Bacteria; phylum Bacteroidota; class Bacteroidia; order Bacteroidales; family Bacteroidaceae; genus Prevotella; species Prevotella communis. Next base: position 292,919 of record NZ_CP091794.1, read on the forward strand.
GCAGCCAAGGATACCATGAGCGTGGCCCGTAGCCATGCTTGAATGGGTTGCGACCACGTAGGAAGAGCAAATGGCGCCAGAACTTATAGCGCTTGAAGTGCTTTTGTCTTTCCTTCTCATCAGAAGGAACACCGTCAATGGGGAAGACGTCTATATAGATACCCTCAAGGAACGGAAAGTCTGGACGTTCCAGGACTGTTGTCGAAGCGTCTTCAATCTTTGCAAACGGATAAGGATAGGTGGGGTCGTTCTCGGCGCTGATCACCTCGTATGGTGCCGGGAGCCACTCTTTCCAATGCGCTAACAGCTTCTCGTAGTCCGGACGTGGCATGCAGATGTCCATATCGTCATCCCAAGGGATAAAGCCCTGATGACGAACGGCACCCAACATGCTGCCAGCCCACAGATAGTAGCGCAGTCCATGTTCACGGCATACCTGGTCAATAGCCTTGAGGTTACCCATTATCTTCTGTTGCAGGATATGGATATCGTAATTTGTTTCGTTATAGAGTCGCATATGTTGAGTCCTAAATATGGAGTAATTGACGATAGAGAGCGATATACTGTTCAGTATAGTGGTCGTAATTGAAGGTGCGTGAGTAAGCACGGGCATCCACGGCTTCCTGACCGTCTCTGCTCCATCCTTCCAGTCCTTTCCTTACTACCTCTGCCATAGCCTCTGGCTCATAGCTGTCCCAGTAGGAGGCATGTGTGCTGCAGACCTCTGGCAGACAACTGAAGCGTGACGAGAATACTTTCGTGCCGAAACGCATGGCTTCGAGGACAGGGATGCCAAACCCTTCCAGCTTACTGGGGAATAATAGGGCATCGGCATGAGCCATGAGCCAGCATTTCTCCTCATCCGCAATCTTTCCTGTCAATACAATGCGGTCTTTATCCTCCGGGGCTACCATGCTGCGTATCTTGTCGGCATAAGCCCAGTGGTTTGCGCCGCAGATGTAAAGATGATGATTGGGGAAGTATTTCATCATGGGCACCACGGTATGGATGTTCTTCTTCTCCCTGACATGTCCTATGCAAAGGAAGAAGGGAGCATGCTCATCCTTGACGAATGATGGTTGCTTGCGAGGGTGGGCCTCCACGTCGTCTATACCATTATAGATAACCTGTGGCTCTTTGTCAAGGAATGGAATGTGTTGCTCCACATCTTTCTTTACGTATTCGGAAATCACCGTGATAGCGTCGCTGCGATGGATAAGCCATGGCATCTCTATCTTGTGACGTAACAGATGGATGCCGTGCTTCTCGTAGAGGTAGTTCAGGTCATGCACCGTCAGCAGTTGCAGGGTGCCTTTTGTATGGCGACGGTAGCCGAACTGCTGATCCGTGGCATGCCACAGGTCGATATGGTTAGGATAACGACGTATTTCCCGCTTGCGGTTCTCGGTGGCTATATAGTCAATATGCGGACCGAACTCTCCGATATGTTTCTTTGGGATGATAAAGATGAAATGCATATCGGGCACATCAGCCACGGCCAGTCGGCGACAATAGTTGCGTACTATCTCGCCAAAGCCACTCAGTGCATCATAATTGGAAAAGTCAACAAGTACGTTCTTCATCTGTCTGATGGCCTAGGGGTTCATAATATCCAGATAGCGTTTCAGTACCAGGAGAGAGATGAGCTTCTCACGCTCACGGTCGCGGAACTGGTCTATATACTCGTGGGCATGGTCAATAATCTCCTGTGCTTTCTCCGGATGGGCTATGTAATATTCCATCTTGTCGATGAGGTCGCTATAGTCTTCCTCCACGCCGATATAGTGATAGTCGGGTTTCAGCTTACCCTCCATGAACCAGGTCTCACAGCGCAGCTTCGGACTGATGGCAATAGAGTTGGACGACATCACCCATTTCAGGTTTGACGCAACGTCATTACCTTCGAGTGACATGATGAACTTATAGTCCAGATGTTCTGGGATGGTCATCTTCTGCACTTGCCATTTGGGTTCCACACCACCTATCTCACCTACATCAACCATCGGGTGGCCGAAGTATTTGCAGGCAAAGTCGTAGCGGTTACGTTTCATCTCCTTGCTATTGGCCTGACCAATCTTTCCACGGAAGATGGCCATATCCTTCTTGTCGGTAAATTTCAAACGGTCCTTCACAAAGATAAAGTGGCGTACCTTCTCAAGCTTCATGATGACATTATTCGTCATGTCGCCTTCGATGAGGCGGCTCTTCACAATAGACGGCAGGGGTAGGGCATAGTCTATATCGCCAGCCTGAAGAATCCAGCGCAGGGACTGGTTGAACCAACGGGAGAACTCCAGCGCATCGTAATAGTAGACGGATGCACCGGTCTTTTTCGTATGACGCAGTTCTGTTGATGCTTTCAAAAAGGCTTCGCGGTCATAGGGTGTCTCGGCTGTCAGCCTGCAATAGTAGTCCACACGACTCAGGATATATTCCTTGTCAGGACGACTGTCAAGCTTGCGGAGCTCATGGTCCAGCATGGCGTTGAGTAAGGGCTTTGGTACAGCCTGACGAACGAAATTCACCAGGTAGTAGATGAATTTCGGGTTCTTTCCGCTGTGGAAAGTATAATAGAACTTGCGTTTCAAATCACTCATAGTTGTGTCTTTATATGTTTTGTTGTAAATTCTTTCAGCATCTGCCATACATGGTCTACCGTTGCTTCCTCGTTGCGGATGGCTACGGCTGGTACTTCATCCTGTGGTATCCATACCTGTGGATTGGCGACTGGTGAACAGACAACCAGTGACGGCTTCTGCATGGCATGTACGATGTGGCGTGCCCCACCTTCGTTTCCGAAGTACAGGTTGATGGCGTCACACATGGCAGCCAATTGTCTGCTGCTTCTGGCCTGTACGTCAATGAAGACGGAGGCCGGTGCGCCAAGGCGCTGGTAGATGTCGCGTGCATTCTCTTCCTCCTTGCCTGGGGCATAGTTGAAGATGAGTTGTATCTCCGGGAAACACTCAATAAAACGCTTAAGTACCTCGGTCATCTTTTCTTTTGGCCAGGTCTTATTCTCCAATTTGGCGGTGACACCTATCAGGGCAATAGGACGACTGAGGTCCATTCCCTGCTGATGGAGATAGGTCCTGAAGTCTTCCTTCTCCTGTTCTGATACCCAGAGGGTCATCTTCCGGTCGTATTGCACAGGACAGATACGCTCCAGGGGCTCCAGATGCTCCAGAATGTGGTCAATCATTGGTGTGTTCTCTACCGAACCGACACGGTGGTTATACAACAGCCAGGTGTAGGGCTTCTTCAAGGCCACACGGATGGGTGTGTGTAAGGAGAAAAGGGCAAATGGTGTCGTATTGAAGGTCGAACGTTTGTCGATGATGACGTCATAACGGGTCTCATGCATGATGCGCCACACCTTCTTCAGGTATGTCATCGTATCGTGACGTTCTTCCTTCGTAAAGGTGATGATGCGGTCTATAGAGGGATGGCCCTCGAAAAGCGCAGCCAGGTTATCATTGAGCACATAGTCGATGCGTGCATCAGGGAAAGTCTTCCTGATGGTGTTGCAGATAACTGTGGTCAATACGGCATCGCCCAGTTGTCGGAATCGTACTACGAGTACATTTTTTACTTCCATAGTCTTGTCTTTATGATTAACTGCCTGTGACATTGGGATCCTTGGGAATGGTACGTCCGTTCACCAGGTTATAAACCCGGTCGAACTCCTCCTTTGTGCGCTTCCAACGGTTGTGTGTCCACAGGTAGTAAACCGGGGCACGATAGATAGCTTTCTCCAGTAGCTGGAAGAACTGCTTGGTCACTTCGTTCTCGGGCAGTGAATTGATGTCATCTGTTATCTTACGGAACGTACAGGTATAATAGCCGCGTCGTGGACGGAACATGTCAACATAGAACACGGCATCGTTTGCCTTGCGCATGATGCGCTCTCCACCCGTGAAGACAGCGGTATCCTGATTCAGGAACTTAATCCATAGGTGGATGTTCATCCAACGTGGTGCCTGGTCGCTGATATAGCCGAAGAGATAGGGCTTCTGCTCCTGTCTGCATGTGATGAGGTGGCGCAACACATCCTTCTTGGGAATGCAACTGCCACCATGAGCCGAACGGACTGCAATGAAGAGCTTGTCAAACGCGTCATTATAGAGCGGATGATAGATAAGGCCCATCACAGCGTTGGGATAGCGACGGAAGGCCAGTCCTGTAGCTGACAGCCATTCCCAGTTGCAGTAATGGCCAAGGATGGCAGCGCAGTTCTGACCACGGTCGTAGCATTCCTCCAGTTCCTCTACATTCTGGAACTCAATATGCTTCAGGAGTTCCTTGTCGCTGATACTTAACAGCTTGATCGTTTCAACGATATAGTCGCACAACCACTGGTAGAATTCGTATTCTATACAGGATAACTCAATATCGTCCTTTTCAGGAAATGATGCCTTGAGGTTCTTCCACACTACTTTTCTCCTGTATTTCACGACGCGATACATCAGGAACCAAATACAGTCAGACAGTCCGTAAAGCACCTTGAAGGGCAACAAGGAAATCAGGTATGCGAAACCATACAGGAGATAATATAAGAGATTCTTCATCATCGTTAATTGGATTTTAGTTTAAATGTATTGAGAGCCTTAACCACCTCACGGGCCTCGTCGGGTGTCATCACTGGACTGATGGGCAGACTGAGTTCCTGGCGGTGGATCTTTTCCGTGACAGGAAGCGACAGACTGTTCCATTGGCTGTAGCATTCCTGCTTGTGAGGCGGGATAGGATAGTGGATGAGTGTCTGAATACCTTGCTCTTTCAGGTATTCCTGTAGCTCCTCCCTGTGTTCGCAGAATACGGGGAAGATGTGATAGACGTTCTGCTCATCTTCCAGGTAATCGGGGAGAGTCACCAGAGGATTGCTGATTCCCTCATAGTAAATCCTGGCGTTGGCACGGCGCGCGTCATTGTCTTCATCCAGATGATGCAGTTTGACATCCAGCACGGCAGCCTGTGTCTCATCCATTCTGCTGTTTCGTCCTGTATATTTGAAGATATATTTCTGTTGACTGCCGTAATTGGCCAGCGCACGGATGGTATCAGCCAATTCCTTGTCGTTGCAGGTTACGGCTCCTGCATCGCCTAATGCGCCAAGGTTCTTTCCTGGGTAGAAACTGTGTCCTGCCGCATCACCAAGACTGCCTGTCCGTCGGCCATCAGTATATCTGCAGCCGTGAGCCTGCGCATTATCCTCCACCAGCTTTAAGTTGTGTTTCTGGCATAATCTGCCAATCTCTTCCGTATATGCACACCGGCCGTAGAGGTGAACCAACAGGATGGAACGGGTCTTTGGTGTGATGAGGGCTTCCAACTTGCTGTCATCCAGCTCCAGTGTGTCATAACGAGGTTCGGCCAGGACCGGAACTAATCCATTCTCGGTCAGGGCAAGAATGGATGCGATAAAGGTGTTGGCCGGCACGATGACTTCATCGCCTGGCTGCATCACCCCCATCTCTATATAGGCGCGATAAATCCAAATCAGGGCATCCAGACCATTTCCACAGCCCACGCAATAGCGACTGCCGATATAGGCGGCATAGTCAGTCTCGAAGCGTTTGTTCTCCGCTCCTTGCAGATAATAGCCCGAGTCCACGACGCGTGTGATGGCTTCGTGAATCTCTTCTCCGTATTTCTGCGTGATGCGCTGTAGGTCTAAGAATTTTATCATCGCTCTAATTTATCTGTTTTGCAAGTCCGTAGTGGTCTGCTGTATGATGGCCTTGTTCAGGCGTGTCATCTGTTGTGCATCTTCGCACTCATTGATGAGGGGCCGCTTCAAGTCGAAATCATAGAGCTGTTGTCCAGTGGCGTTGTAAATCCATTGGGCATTGCTGTAGTTGTTCACCACTGTTGGGAGGGTATAGCTCTCTGAGAGCACGTCGCGACTGAATATAAAGTCGTCGTGGTTCAGATGGAGTTGCCCGAAGAGGGTAGCGGCCAGGTCGCTCTGATTACAGAGCCTGTCGATGACTCGTGGTTCACGAATGGTACCACCCACCCATAGCATGGGGATGTGGTTCTTCTGTAAGGGCTTTGTCTGGTCTATCTCTCCGTGAATGATACCATGGTCGGCAATCATCACGATGAGCATGTTGTCCCATCGGGGCGTCTGTTTCAGTTTGTTGATGAAATCATCAATGCAGTCATCCAGGTAACAGAATGCGTTATCGACCTCGTCATCCAGTTTCTTGACGGGTACCTCCCAGGGCTCATGACTGGAGAGTGTGCTGTATCCCCACAGGTGAGGAACATCTGGTGACGACTGAATCATCTGGTTGTAAATCCTCTGGAAAGTGATATCATCCCGCACGCCCCACTGACCAGTCTGCTGTTCCTTGAACGAGAAGTCCTTGATGTCCGTGAGCCGGTCCCAGCCTGTGGAGAACAGGTAACTGCGCATATTCGTAAAGTTGGCATCGCCACCGTACAGATAGCTGGTCTGATAGCCCTTTTCCTTTAATCTGCCGGCAATGCTGGGCAGGAACCCACTCTTCTCTGGCGTCTTCATGATAGAGATGGCGGGGAACGAAGGATAGCCGCTCAATACGCAGAGCGTTCCGCGGTCAGTACGCCAGGAGTTGGCAAAACACTGACTGAAATAGATGCCTTCTTTCTTCAGTTCCTGAAGATGTGGCATGACACTGGCAAACTGTTCTCCCGCACTTTCCAGAAGGATGATGAGGATATCGGGACGTTCGGTGGTGAGGAGGGTGTCCTGGTGCAGACTCTCTGTGGTGTAGACCCCTTGGAGCAGTTCTTCACATTCTTCCGGCTCAAAGAACAGGTATTGTGATAAATCTTCCAGTTGGTGAGACATGGAATAGAAGAAACAGAATATGGGGTTTACTGCAGAATGGTTCAGGAACTGGTTCTGCGAGTAGTATACCTGTCCGGTATTGGTTGTCGCATCTCCAAATCCGCCGCGAATGCCAATGACCATCAATGGGGCCGTCACGACATAGAGAATCAGCTCTTTCCAGTTGCCGCGTGACGAAGCAGGTACGCCTGCATGTCTGTCGTATGCAAAGAAGAAGACAATTGTGCTGAAAACCAAGACGATAACCCTGATAATCATATAACCAACGGATACACTGGCCATCACCTCGTTGGGCGATTCCAGGTATTGCAACCATGAGAAGTCAAGCTTGAAATGCCAGAATGCATACATGCTGGTGTCGCTGACGAATGCCAAGGCGAAAGCCAGTGCTATCAGGGCATAATAAGGTCTCATCAGCCATTTGGGTATCCTGACCCAGATGCTGACCATGGTGATGAGGAATGGCAGTATCAGGAAATAGAGAGCTGTTGACAAGTCAAGGCTCAGTCCATGCCATAACACGGCAAACATATCACCTACAGAGAATGTGCCTTCGGCATGATTACATATCATGAATGCCCATTTGGCAGCCATGAAAATCAGAACTGTCAATAGGTAGAACCTGATGAGATATAATAGTCGTTTCTTCACTATCCGCTATGCTCTTTTAAAGACTTTGCATGTCGTTCAGTTTCTTGTAGTAGCCATCCATGCTGAGCAGTTCATCGTGGGTGCCGCGCTCTACGATACGTCCTTCGTGGAGTACGCATATCTCGTCTGCATTCTTGATGGTCGACAGGCGGTGGGCAATAGCCACGGTGGTGCGTGTCTTCATCAGACGTTCCAGGGCATCCTGTACCAGTCGCTCACTCTCTGTATCGAGGGCTGATGTGGCCTCATCGAGAATCAGGATGGGAGGATTCTTCAAGATGGCACGGGCAATGCTCACGCGCTGGCGCTGACCACCCGACAATCGTCCGCCACGGTCTCCGATGTTAGTCTCAAATCCCTGTTCCGACTGCATGATGAAATCATAGGCGTTGGCAATCTTTGCTGCCTCGGCAATCTGCTCGTCTGTAGCTTTGTCCACACCAAAGGCGATGTTGTTACGGAAGGTGTCGTTAAACAGGATAGCCTCCTGGTTGACATTGCCTATCAGCTGGCGCAGGTCGTGTATGCCAAGGTCCTTCACGTTAATGCCATCAATCAGCACTTCTCCTTCCTGTACGTCGTAGTAACGTGGAATCAGGTCTACGAGTGTTGACTTACCGCCACCGCTCTGTCCTACCAGCGCGATGGTCTTTCCCTTTGGAATCACTAAGTTGATGTCCTGAAGCACCCACTTGTCGCCATAGCGGAAGGATACATGACGGAACTCAATCTGGTGTTCGAAAGAGCCGATATGCTTAGGATTCTCTTTCTCCTTGATGGTGTTCTCTGCCAAGAGGATTTTGTCAATACGCTCCATGGATGCCAGTCCCTTGGGGATGTTGTAGCTGGCCTTTGAGAATTCCTTCAATGGATTGATGATAGAATAGAGAATCACCATGTAGTAGATGAACGTAGGGCCGGTGATAGCCTGGTTGTTGAGTACCAGCATGCCGCCAAACCAAAGTACGATGACAATCATCACGGTACCGAGGAACTCACTCATGGGGTGAGCCGATGACTGACGGATATTAACCTTCATCAGATGGTCACGATAAGAAGAGTTGATCTTGTCGAAACGCTTGTTCATCTTCTCCTCTGCACAGAAAGCCTTGATGATGCGCAGACCACCAAGCGTCTCCTCTGCCTGACTCATCGTGTCGCTCCATAGGGCCTGAGCCTCGATACTCTTGCGCTTCAGCTTACGTCCTATCATTCCCATGATCCATCCCATGACGGGTACGATAATCAGGGTGAAAAGGGTCAGCTGCCACGATACAAACAGCATCGTAGAGAAATAGGCGATAATCAGTACGGGGTTCTTGAACAGCATGTCGAGTGATGACATGATGCTCGACTCTACCTCCAGTACGTCGCCGCTCATACGGGCAATGATATCTCCCTTTCGTTCCTCAGAGAAGAAACCCAGGGGGAGAGACGTGATCTTCTGATAAATCTGGTTACGTATATCGCGTACCACACCGGTACGGATAGGTACGATACAGGCTGAGGTGAGGAAGTAGAATCCCGTCTTCAGCATGGTTGTGCTTGCCAGGAACAGACCGATGAGCAACAAGGTAGTGGTTGGGCCATAGTCGGCTATCAGGCCGTTGACATAATAGTTCAGGTTGTTCATCAACACCTCCTGTACATTTCCCCAGTCCCATGCCATCACGGAGGTCGCAGCCTCTGCGTCGCCGGTCTGGAACAGGATTTGCAGGATAGGTATCAGGGCTGCAAATGAGAAAATGTTGAGCACTGCCGATGACACGTTGAAGAATATCGACAGGAGCAGGTATTTCTTATAGGGAGGCACGAAACGCCTCAGTACTTTCAAAAACTCTTTCATTTATCTTTTTTCAACTTTCACTTTTTGATTACCAACTGGTCGTTGTTCATACGCTGCATGTACTGCTGGATGATGGACTTCATCTGTCGCGTCATCTGGCTGAGCGTGTCGGCAGGTATGGATTTCAGTATATTGTGCGTAAAGGTGGAGTCTGTACGATAATGGAAGGCTGACGTGACCTGTTCGCCGTCAAACTCCAGTGCATAGGGGCCCTTCACGAATTCATAGCCATTGCTGCTCGCTACCCAGTGGAGTGCGTGGCTCTCTTCTGCTGACGTGTTGAGCATGTCCTTCCCGAAAGCCAGGTAAGGCTTGTCGTAATGCAGGTATGAGAGCACGGTGGGCATGATATCAGTCTGCTCCACGATGTGCTGCGTGTCATAGCCTCGCAAGGCCTTGTCGCCAGGAGCGTAGAGGATGATAGGCACGCAGTAGTTGCCCAGCGTGGTGCGGTAGAATGGGTCTGTGGCGCCACTGGTGTGGTCGGCGGTAATCACGAAGAGCGTATTCTTGAACCATGGCTGCTTTTTGGCAGTCTCAAAGAAGAGGCGGAGGGCATTGTCGCTATAGGCCACGCATTCCATCACGTCGTCTTCACCCTTGGGGAACTTCCCTTTGTATCTTTCGGGCACGACGCAGGGCGTATGCGATGAGGCCGTGAATACAGCAGTCATGAAAGGCTGTTGCATCTTGGTCATCTGCTGGGCATAGAACTGCAGGAACTCCTCGTCCCAGATGGCCCAGGTGCCGTCGAAATCATCGTCGCCATGGAAGTTGGGGTCTTCATTATATTCCGTTCTGCCGTAATAATTCTTAAAGCCAGTAGCACGGGCAAAGGCCTGGAATCCCATGGAATTGTTCTGTGCGCCGTGGAAAAATGCCGTGGTGTATCCTTTCTGCTCTCCCAGCTCGCGTGCCAGTCCTGACATGTGGTTCAGGGATGCAGGTGTGAGGAACAGCGGTTCTACATAGTTGGGCAGCGACGACAGTACCGATGGCATGCCCTCGATACTCCTTCGTCCGTTGGCATAGGAATACTGCCATGTCATGGCCCCGTTGGCTATCAGTGAGTCAAGGAATGGTGTGTATCCCTTGTAGGTGCCATTACGCAGCGTCTTGTTGTAATAGCCGAAATGCTGTTTGCCGAAACTCTCCAGAATAAACACAACCACATTCTTCGGCGTGAAAGCTACAGAGTCGGCCGGCGTATGAATAGGGGAGTAGAGTGCCAAGGCCTCTTCCTCGCTCATGTAATCGGGTGTGATGAGTGGTTTCTTGCTCAGCGTGCGATAGATGCTGAAAGGCGTGTTCAGTACGATACCTGTCTCAGCAGGACGGTCTACAAACTGATTGGCATTGCTGATGGTGATAGGACGCACAGCGGCGGTAAAGCCTCCACGCATACCGGCCACCGTCAGGGGGATGGTTACCAGTAACGCTACTGTCTGCACAATATAATATCTGAGCAGAGGTGATGTGAAAGCAGACTTTTCACTTTTCCCCTTTCCTTTTACTCTTGGCAGGAAGGTCTTCCACAGCACCCACGACAGCAGGAATGCCAGCAGTACCAGGTACCAGTTGGCGATAAACTGCTCGCCCATAATCTTGGTCATGCCGCCCACGCCTTCGTTACTGAACTCGTAGAAAACCGAGGTTGTGGTGCGCTTGCCCGTAAAGGGGAAATATACACAGTCGCAGAGATTTGCCCAGATGGCAACGGAGTTACAGATAACGTAAATCCACCTGACTACTTTGTAGTAGCCTTTACGCTCTTTCCAATGCAGGGGGAATAGCATCATCAGGATGACCAGGGCATTGGTATAGAGAATGGCTGTGGTATCAAAAATCAGTCCAGCGCCAAATAAGTCAAGGGCGTGACCCCATGTCATGGTGTCAGCATACATACCCCAGTTCAGCAGTAGGAATACCAGTCGGCAGAATGTGAACATCAGGTAGACAATGCCTAAGTTGCCAACCAGTGCTATTACGGGATGATTATAAAATGAACTTTTCATTTTTGTAAATGTACTTTTCATACTTTAAAGGTGCAAAAGTACGAAGAATTTACGAAAAATCAGCGTAGTAAAGGCTTTATTTCAAAAAATTGTACTACTTTTGCAGTCATATGGCAAAAAAAAGAGCAAAAAGAACGACTTTAGTCGTTATTCTCCTAGTTTTGATAGGGGCTGGTTTTTGGGCATCCAGTCGTTGGGATGCCTGGTTTCGTAATCCTGAAGAGGCGCCTTATGTATCTGAGGCAGAACCCCATCGTGTGCTGCTCACCTTTGGTGACAGTCTGGAATCGTCAAGAAATGTCAGTTGGCAGGCCGACAGTATCCTCCATCCCTCGTATCTGGAGCTGGCCCAGTTGCCTGATGGTGATACCGTAAAGGTTGAGGCCTATGGCGAAGTGTTCCGTTCACGCAGTGGCGTGGCCGCCTATTATGTGGCCCGTCTCCGTCAGTTGCGCCCTGATGCCCAGTATGCCTATCGTGCTGTGACCGACGGGAAAGCCTCTCAATGGTATCATTTCCAGACCTACAAGGAAAACCGTAACAACCTGTCGTTCATGTATGTTGGTGATGTGCAGGATACGGTGGGCGGAGCTTCCAACCGTATTCTGAAGGAAGCCTTGGCTTATCATCCCCAGACCGAGTTCCTGGTTTGTGGAGGCGACCTGACGGATCGTCCGAAAGATGAGTGCTGGGCAGAGACCTTCCGTGATGTGGACAGTATCTGTCAGGCGATGCCCCTGCTCACCGTGACGGGTAATCACGACTATCTGAAGGGCGTCATCGTATCTTTGGAACGCCGTTTCCCCCTGATTTATTCCTATTTCCTTGATTCCAAGATTGAGGATAACCAGGTCTATACCGTCCGTTATGGTTCTGCACAGTTCTTCCTGTTGGACAGTAACCGTGAACTGCCTTACCTGCTGACCCAGCGCAGTTGGCTGGAACGTGAGTTGCAGAACAGCAGCGCACGTTGGAAGATTGTGGTTCTGCATCATCCTCTTTTCTCGTTGAAAGGCCATAACAACCTGATTCAGCGATGGGTGTTCAATGACCTGATTGAGGAGTATGGGGTTGACCTGGTGATGCAGGGTCACGAACATGCCTATGGACGCATGACGCGCCATGATGACAATGACAAGGCAACGACGCCGGTCTATACCGTGAGCCATTGTTCACCCAAGAATTATCGCATACAGTTTGATGATGAGTTTGATAAGTTTGGTATCTCCAGTCGCTATTATCAAACCGTTGATATTAAGGGAGATACATTGGTGATGGCTACCTATGAATCCTATCATCACTCACTCTATGACTCCCTGCGTATTGTAAAGAAAGGTGATAGTGTGAATATCCTGGACTTTGGTCGTGATATTCCTGAATATATGGAATATACGCCCGACCCTTCCAGTAAGAAAGACCGGGCGTATGCCGAACGAATCGAGGCGTATAAGGCAAAGCATCCTGAGAGGATGCGGAAGTAGTCCTTATACTTCCTCGCCGAAAAGAGTAGCGCTGGTGCTGCCTGTGATGCGCACCCGTACTGTTTCTCCAATATGGTGGTTTCCTTTGTTGAAGACCACCATTTTATTTTGTTCCGTGCGACCGCAGAGCTGCTCACGACTGCGCTTGGAGAAACCTTCTACCAGCACGTCAAACTCCTTGCCCTCGTCCTTCTTGTTCTGCTGGGCAGAAATCTCAGTCTGCAGGGCAATGAGCTCGTTCAGTCTGCGAATCTTCTCTTCTTCTGCGATATTGTCGGGCAGATGTTTTGAGGCGTATGTGCCGGGGCGCTCAGAATATTTGAACATAAAGGCAGAGTCATAGCCTACCTCGCGCATCAGACTGAGACTGAGCTGATGGTCTTCCTCTGTCTCGTCGTGATAGCCTACGAAGATATCGGTGGACAGCCCGCAGTCAGGTATAATCCTGCGGATGGCAGCCACACGGTCCATATACCACTCACGGGTATATTTGCGGTTCATCAGTTTCAGGATACGGTCAGAGCCGCTCTGTACGGGCAGATGGATGTGCTTGCACACATTGGGCTCTTCGGCAATGACGCGCAAGGTCTCGTCGCTCATGTCCTTAGGGTGTGAGGTGGTGAAACGGATGCGCATCTGGGGTGCCTCGTGGGCCACCAGTCTGAGGAGCTGGGCAAAAGTGACTTCTTCATTGCCACTCTCCTTCACGACTTCACTCTTGTATGAGTTCACATTCTGTCCCAGCAACGTTACCTCCTTGAAGCCACGGTCACGCAGATCGCGTACCTCACGCAGGATGCTCTCTACGTCGCGGCTGCGCTCACGACCACGGGTGTAGGGCACGATGCAGTAGTGGCAGAAGTTGTTACAGCCACGCATGATGCTCACGAAACCGCCAATCTTATGACCCAGGCCAATGCGCTGAGGCACAACGTCCTTATAGGTCTCTGAAGTAGACAGTTCGATATTCATGGCCTTATGTCCCAGTTCGGCCTGGGCCACCAGGTCGGGCAGAGTCATATAGGCATCGGGTCCGGCCACGAGGTCGGCCCCATGATTCTCCAGCAGGTCCTGTTGCACGCGCTCAGCCATACAGCCCAGCACGCCGATAACCAACGGACGCTTGCGCTTGATGGCACCCAGTGCCTCCAAACGATGGTATATCTTCTGTTCGGCATTATCGCGCACCGAACAAGTATTCAAAAATACAGCATCGGCCTCTTCCAGACTTTCACAAGTCTCATAGCCAGCCATTTGCATTACTGAGGCCACTACCTCAGAATCGGCCACATTCATCTGACAGCCATAAGTTTCTATAAACAGTTTCTTCATCATATTAATTTAAATCCGGGTGCAAAGGTACGAACTTTTTTCTGCATATAGCCTTAAATAAAACTAATTTTTATCCACAGTTGGCACATGTGTCGTAGAAAATGTTTAATTTTGCACGCAATTTTTGACAATACACATTATTATATAATAAAAAAGCATGGATAAAGTAAGTTATGCCCTGGGTTTGGGCATCGGACAGCAGCTGGCACAGATGGGTGCTACAGATCTGAATGTAGATGATTTCGCACAGTCAATCAAGGATGTGCTCGCAGGTGCTGAGCTGAAGGTGTCGCATCGTGATGCCCAGCAGATTGTGCAGGAATATTTTGCAAAGAAGGAAGCCGCTATGAATGCAGAGCGTGCCGAGAAGGGCAAGGCTGCTAAGGAAGAGGGCGAGAAATATCTGGCTGAGAATGCCAAGAAGGAAGGTGTTATCACGACTGCCAGCGGCCTGCAGTATCAGGTGCTGAAGGAGGGTAACGGTAAGAAGCCTACCGCCAAGGATTCTGTGAAGTGTCACTACGAGGGTTTCCTCATCGACGGTACCGTGTTCGACAGCAGTGTACAGCGTGGTGAGCCCGCCGTGTTCGGCCTGCAGCAGGTTATCGCTGGCTGGACCGAGGGTCTGCAGCTGATGTCTGAGGGTGGCAAGTACCGCTTCTTCATCCCTTACCGCCTGGCTTATGGCGAGGGTGGCGCAGGTGCTATGATTCCTCCCTTTGCTACCTTGATTTTCGATGTAGAGCTCATCGAGGTGATGTAATTGGTATATCGACAAATAACACAATAAAAATTTAAAACAAAAATGAAAAAGATTTTTTCTATGGCTGTTGCAGCCATTGCTGTTGCTGGCATGATGTCATGCAACGGAAACTCGCCTAAGGCAAGTTTGAAAACTGATGTTGATACCCTGAGCTATGCTGTCGGTATGAGTCAGAGTCAGGGTCTCATGGATTATCTGTCACGTGCCAAGGGCGTAGACACCACCTACATCGCAGAGTTCCTGCAGGGTGTTAACGACGGTGCCAATGCCGCTGATGATCCTAAGAAGGCTGCTTATTTCGCTGGTATCGAGATTGGTCAGCAGATTTCCAACAACATGGTGAAGGGTCTGAACTATCAGCTCTTCGGTGAGGATTCTACTCAGACCGTATCTCTCCGCAATATCCTTGCAGGTTTCGTCAATGGTGTAAAGGGCGACGGCAAGATGACTGTTCAGGAGGCTGACTCAGTTGCCAATGTTCTGTTCGAGGCTATCAAGGCCAAGGCTCAGGAGAAGCAGTTTGGTGCCAACAAGACTGCCGGTGAGAAGTTCCTGGCTCAGAATGCCAAGAAGGAAGGTGTGAAGACCCTGCCTTGCGGTGTTCAGTACAAGGTGATTAAGGAAGGCAACGGTGCTATGCCTGCTGATACCTCTACCGTAGTGGTTAACTACGAGGGGCGTCTGGTTGACGGTACTGTGTTCGACGCTTCTAACCGTCATGGTGACCAGCCCGCCGAGTTCATGGTTGGCCGTGTTATCAAGGGTTGGCAGGAGGCTCTGAAGGCTATGCCTGCTGGTTCAGAGTGGGAGATCTACATTCCTCAGGAGTTGGGCTACGGTGCCAACCAGTCTGGTCAGATTCCTCCTTTCTCTGCCCTGATTTTCAAGGTAGAACTTGTTGAAGTGAAGTAATTCTGATATGAAGAAGATACTGACTATAGCACTCGCCCTCGTGGTGAGTGCTTCTTTTAGCACCATGGATGCTAAAAAGAAGAAGGATAAGAAGGCCGACAAGACCGAGGTGGTGAAGGCTCCCGTGAAGCTGCTCTCAAGCAGTGACTCGCTGAGCTATACCGTTGGTATGTCTGTTACCGAGGGCCTGGTAGGCTATCTGCAGTCTCAGCTGGGTGTTGACACCGCTTACATGACTGATTTCGTGGCTGGTTTCGAAGAGGCTGTCAAGGCACTGAAGGATCCCCGTCAGAAGGCGCGTATGGCTGGTGTGACGATTGCCGAGCAGGTGAGCGGACGTATGCTCTCTGGTTTGAAGCAGGAGGCCGATGGTGCTCCCGATTCCATCAACGAGCAACTCTTCTTCCGTGGCTTTGCTGATGCTTTGCTGGGTGATACCACGGTGATGACTACCGCAAAGGCTCATACCGTGTCTAGTCAGAAGACCGAGGCTAACCGTCAGGCCAAGATTGCTGCCCTGACAGAGAAAGGTCGTGCTTTCCTGGCCGAGAATGCCAAGAAGGAAGGTGTGATTTGTCTGCCCAGCGGTTTGCAGTACAAGGTGCTGAAGCAGGGTGATGGCATCGTGCCTCAGAAGACCGACAAGGTGAAGGTGCACTATGAGGGCCGACTGATCGACGGCACCGTGTTTGATGCTTCTTCTAAGCATGGAACCGAACCCGCTACCTTCCGTCCCGACCAGGTTATCAAGGGATGGACAGAGGCGCTCACCATGATGCCTGTTGGTTCTAAGTGGCAGCTCTATATTCCTCAGGAACTGGGTTACGGCGAGCGTGCTGCAGGACAGATTCCTCCCTATTCAACCTTGATTTTTGACGTAGAATTGGTAGGTATTGATAAATAAATCATCAATTTTTCCGAAAAAAGTTGCATGATTAAATAAAAAAGTGTACTTTTGCTATCAGATTGCAAAAGTACACTTTTTAAATGGAGAAAATTGATAACCTAGACAAGAAAATTCTGAGCATCTTGTCACAGAATGCACGCATTCCTTTTAAGGATGTTGCCGCTGACTGCGGTGTGTCGCGTGCTGCTATTCATCAGCGTGTGCAGCGCCTTGTTGATAATAATGTTATCACGGGCAGCGGCTTTGACGTTAACCCCAAGTCTTTGGGCTATCGCACTTGTACCTATGTAGGTATCACCCTGGAGCGTGGTTCTATGTACAAGGATGTGGTGAAGCGTCTGGAACTCGTCCCTGAGGTTGTGGAGTGCCATTTCACCACAGGTCCTTATACCATGATGGTGAAACTCTATGCGCGCGACAATGAGCAGTTGATGGACCTCATCAATGGCCAGCTGCAGGAGATTCCCGGCGTGGTGGCTACAGAGACGCTGATCTCGCTCGAACAGAGCATCAAACGTGAAATACCTGTTCATTTCGAAGAAATAGAATTGTAAATGAGGCATTTTGATTTGAATGCTATACTGGCCGAGGCTCATCAGGAATTCCCTGTCGCGCAGCGTCGGCCGGTTATTGGTATTACAGGCAACTATGGTGAGCTGACCTGTAAACTGGGTGAGGGATACTATAAACAGATAGTGGCTGCTGGTGGTGTGCCTATGATTATTCCGCCTGTGGCTGACAAGACAGTGCTGGCCGACACGCTCGACCGTATTGATGCCCTGATGCTCAGTGGCGGAGCCGATATCAACCCCCTCTATTGTGGTGAGGAACCTGTGCCGGGCCTGGGAGGCATCAATAGTGAGCGCGACCTGCCCGAACTGCTCATTGCCCGAATGGCCTATAACCGTCAGTTGCCTATCCTTGGCATCTGTCGTGGCATCCAGACCTTGGCTGTGGCTTTGGGTGGCAAGGTGGAGCAGGATATCAAGTTGACTACCGTGAAACATTCACAGGATGCCGATCGCTCAGAACCTACGCATTCTGTCTCCATTGAAAAAGATTCTACCTTGTATAAAATATACAGCGGTAGCAAGTCTTTCACTCTTCACTCTTCACTTTTCCCTCTCTATGTCAACTCCTTCCATCATCAGGCGGTGAGCGATGCCGGACCCCGTTTCCGTGTTGTCGGCCGTGCTGCCGATGGGGTGATAGAGGCTATTGAGAGTACTGAGTTCAAACCTATCCTGGGTGTGCAGTGGCATCCGGAGTGTATGGGTGCCGACGGACTGCCTGTCTTCCAGTGGCTGGTGGACGAGGCACGGAAGTTCAAGGAGGTGAAGCGTGTGCATCATCACACCTTGACGCTCGACACCCATTGCGACACGCCGATGTTCTTCCCTCAGGATGTGAACTTCGCCGCTCGCGACCCACGTATCCTCGTTGACTTGCATAAGATGACCGAGGGACGCCAGGATGCTACGATTATGGTGGCTTACCTGCCTCAGCAGAGTGACCAGTGGCAAGGCGTTAAAGGCGAGAAACGTGCTTTTGCTGACGATATCTTTGATAAGATTGAACAAATCGTGGCACAGAATGCCGATTATCTGGCGCTTGCCCGTACGCCTCAGCAGTTGTGGGATAATAAGCATGCCGGACGCAAGAGTATCATGATGGGTATCGAGAACGGTTTGGCACTTGATGGTGACATCCACAATATTCAGCATTTCAAGGACCGTGGCATCGTCTATATCACCCTTTGTCATAATGGCGATAATGACATCTGCGACTCTGCCCGTGGCTCTGAGACCCATGGTGGCGTGAGTGCCTTTGGGCAGGAGGTTATCCGCGAGATGAACCGACTGGGTATTATGGTCGATCTGAGTCATGCCCACGAGAAGAGTTTCTATGATGCCTTGGAACTGTCAAGGACGCCTATCGTATGCAGTCATAGTTCGGCTCGTGCCCTGTGTGACCATCCGCGCAACCTGACCGACGACCAGATGCGTGCCCTTGCCGCCAAGGGTGGCGTGTGCCAGATAACGCTTTATCATGGGTTTCTGAAGAAAGAGGGCGAGGCTACCATCTTGGATGCTATGCAACATTTGGACCATGCTATCCAGGTGATGGGTATCGACCACGTAGGGCTGGGTACCGATTTCGATGGCGATGGTGGTATCCGTGGGTTGGCAAACAGTAGTGAGCTGACCAACTTCACCCGCCAGCTGCTGGCTCGTCGTTATAGTGATGCCGATATCCAGAAGATATGGGGCGGCAACTTCCTGCGTGTCATGCAGCAGGTGCAAGGTAATAATGGATAATGGATAATTGAAAATTAAAAGACCTGATGAATATGAAGAAGATTTTTAGCTGGATGCTGACCGCCATCCTTGCTTGCGGTGCTATGAGTGCTCAGGCACAAGTGATGAAAGCGGCCGATTTGGAGAAATATGCTAAAGAGAAATATGGTGATAAGTGGCTCGATGCTGCTGCTAACCTGGCCAAGGAACTGACGCTGGATAAGAACGAGTCGCTGTCTTATCAGCAGGTTATCGAGGCCCCTGGTAAGACGAAGGCGCAGCTTTATGTGGCGCTGAACTACTGGGCTACGGCTACCTTTAAGGACAAGCAGGCTATCACGCTCAATGACAAGGATGCAGGCTGCATCATCATCTCTTCTTCTATCGATGGTATCGCTGATCATACAGGTACCCTCAACCGTTATGTGGTGAGCATCACGCCCGTCATCAAGATTGATATCAAGGAAGGACGTGTGCGTGTCACTTATACCGTACAAAACTATGACATCCTCAAGGCTGAGGCTGCTGGCTGGATTGGTGGTATTTTCGATAACAGTTCCAACCGTACAGATCGTCAGAATGTCTATGGTGATGGCAAGCGCCTGAAGGGTGACAATACCGATCGCCGTCTCTACGACGAGCAGTGGGAGATTGCCAAGCATTATCCTTTTGTGGAGAAAGATAATAAGAAGCGTACCTGCTCTAAGGCTCTCGTGATGACCCACGCCTATTCCAACGCTATCATGGATAAGGTGGAGGAAGCCATCAAGAATGGTATCGTGGGCAACGAGGACGAAGACTGGTAAGTCCGGCGGTATTTATTAAAAGTATTTCTTGAGTTCGCGGGTTCCTTCCCTGACCTCTTCAATGATTTGTTGGCAACGTTCACGAGACATGCGGATGTTCATGCCTACAGTTATCATGTCTTCGTCTGAGGGTAATCCTTTGAAGTTGATGGTTGAGGCGTGTTCCCCCAGAGTGGCATCGTTGGTCAGGTCGTAAGCGGGAGCCAACGACCACTTCCCGTCACGACAGATGAAACTGAAGTTGCGTGCATGGTCATCCATGTTGTGGGCAAAGACATTGAATGCCATCCGTCGGAACTGTTGTTCTACGGCCTTGGGCGATTGTGTCAGATAGCCTGTCAACTGCAACAGATTATGGTATTCCATCTTTGGGGGAGTGATGGGTTCATTCAGTAAGGCGCTGGCTGTGGCAACATGTAGGCGGACGTCGTTCTCAATGTCAAAGCGGCGAACGGCAAAGTATTTGCCTTCTATCAGTTTGAACTCTGGTACGTCTATGCCGCATTGGCGAGCAACCTTATTATAATCGTATTCTAATTGGCCGATGTACTTGGGGTCGTAGGTGTGGCGGAATTTTACCAGCCAATGTCCGTCAGCATCGGAGAAGATGGCCTTTGGACGTACACCACCAGAGTTCCCGCTCTTAAAATAGAGCATGTCGGCATTCTCTTCCGTCCGCTCTGACAGTACATCTAGTGCTATCTGCTGCATCTCATCAAAAGAGCGTTGGCTATCCTCTTGTTGTAGTTTCGTTTCAGGCAGATAACACAGAGCTCCCATTCCGGAATTGCCAACTATGCTCAGCCATTGTACGGGTGTTAATCCTTGTGGGTCAACGCCAGACTTCTTGAGCACTTTTCGTAGAAGGTATTCGCCATAGCCACCAGGCAGACTGTCTTCGAACACTCCGAAGTTACCATTGAACGGCTGGTAATCGGCAGTAAACAAACCAGCTTTCAAGGGTAATTGTAAAGGAGAAATTGAAAAACCGTCCGAAAGCCAGTCATTGTCATACTCAAATTGACAATTCGACCTGTTGCCCATAGACAGTGTTCCCACTTTTCGCCCATGATACATCACGCTGACTGCTTGTACATTCTTTATCATACGCCACGCTTTCTAGTACGGTTCTTGTTAATCTCCAGCAGTTCCTCCATTGTGTCGTATTTCGGTTCTGCCAACAACTGCATGATTTCCTCAGAATAGCCTAAGGCTTTCGCTAATTTTACATACGATTCTAAAGAAATGGAGTGCTTCAATTCAAAGCGCTGAATGGATGAAGCAGGCACACCGCTCATCTCCGCAAGACTCTTTGTGGAGAGTTTCTTCTCCAAGCGTCTTGTCTTCAGGTTCTCTGCCAACCGCTGCATCGTTGTTTGCAGCGGATAAGGATCAAATACGTATTTCTTATGCATCGTATATTATGCGTAATTCGCTAAATTTTCGTTTTATACATCAAATATGGTGTACAAAGTTACGAATAATAATCCAAACTACCAAATATTTAGTCCTTTTTCTTCGCATCGAGGTGATAGCTGAAGCTGAGCCCGATGTAGTGGTGGCGGAAGTCGCTCCACGAGGTAGTTTTCTGGTAGGCGGTCTGGTCGGCACGGAAGCTGTCCTCGTTGTTAAGAATGTCCTCAAACTCCAAGCCCAGTTTGGCTTTATTCTTGAGAATCTTCCAAGATACCGAACCATTCCACAACAGGAGGTCCTTGTTCATAGACTGCACGTTGTAGCCTCGGCGGGTGCTTTCTGTAAGATCGGTGTTGAAAACAAAGTTGCCAACGGTGACCTCGCCTTTGATACCAAATCTGTTGTTCCACAGCGTGGTGTTCTGCTCGGGTGAGGCATCATAACGCTGGCGGTTGGCATCAATCTCGGCAAAGACGGAGGTCTTCAGCCAGTTGCGGTCGAACGACAGGGTAATCTTTTCTTTTGGATGGAAGCTGCTTTGCTGGTTGAGCGTACGCTCCGTTTGTGTGGGCAGCAAGGTCAGATAGCCATAGCGTTGCTCAGTGCTGATTTCCAGGTTGTTTTGCAGACGGAAGTAATCGCCCAACGCCTGATCGAGGTTCAGACGGAACGACCATGTCTGACTGCCCTTCACATTCTCTGTGCGGCTGACATAGACGGCAGTCGTGGGGTCATAGCTCAGGGCGCTGATATGCTCGCGGTCAGAAGAGCGATAGCTCATGGTGAGGTTGAATGAGGTCTGACTCTTTGACAACACCATATTGTATGACAAAGAAGCATCATGGGTGTGGGTGTCTTTCAGATAGGGGTTGCCTTCGACGATGTAGAGAGGATTGGTAAGGTCGCGATAGGCCAGCGTGTTGAGTAGGGTGGGCATCTTGGTCTTGAAGCTATAGTTCACATTGAGGCCGATGGTCTTGGTGATTTTCCAGTTGGCACGCAATGATGGGTCTATCTGGAAACTATGACGTACGGCAGCCGTGTCGAGTTGTCCTCGCTGGTAGTCCTGATTCTCACGCTGCCATTGGGCTGATACGTTGGGCATCAGCTGGAGGGCTTTGAGGTTGATGGTCTGACTGATGTTAAATTCGTGAAGCAGTGTGGTGTGTCGGTCCTTATAGCTGTTGGCTTCGTCAACCAGACCGTCAGTCAGGAAATCGCAGTCCCTACGGTTGCGTTCATACGACAGTTTGTAGGTTGCTTTCATCCGCCATTTCTGGGTGAGCCAGCGATTGAAGAAGAGTTCGCCGAAGGTTTGGAACGTTTTTGAGGGTGAGGTGTAGAACTGGTTTAGTTGCGAGGAGCTGATAGATGCAGTATTTGAGGTGATGGTGCGCGTGGTCCAGCTCTCAGTCTTATTCTCTCTGTATCTGATGTAGTAGTTGATGCCCAGCGACCCATCCTTGACAAAATGTTCCCATCCTCCGCGAGACCAAAGGTTGGTTTGGTGTCCTTCGTCGTGCTGGGAGGTGAGTTGCGACAGCGTTGGCGCATAGGTGGAGGTGCCTGCCTGCATCTCCTCTTCCTCGACGGCCTGACGGCTGTGTGAGCGTGTCTTGGAATAATTCACACCGCCTCTTATATAGAAGGTGTTAAGTGTGTCTGGGCTCCAATCCGCTCCTGCTTGGATTCTTGGCGCCAGTCTATGGTTGCGCTGATAGTTCTTGGAAGTGGAACGGGTGGCAGCAGTATTGGGGAAATAGTTCTCTGTAATCTGATTGTTGGTTTTCCAATCATCATGGTGAATCAATCCTGCAGTGACGTCGTAAGAGTTCTCCAGATTGTGGTTTCCCATCTTCTTGGGCCAGTTGTGCTGATAGCCCGTGGAAAGGCCTTGTTCGATGCCGTAGCCTCTGCCGCCATTAAAGATCATCCAGTCGCGCATGTTGCGCTCATGTCCTACTCCTGTGTTGTTGGCATTGGCAAAGACCAAGACGGGGTCGGTCTTCGACAGGCGGTTCATCACCAGCATGCCTTCATAGTGCTGAGGGCTTTGCGCGCTGGCTGTGACGTCGCCATACCAGCGGTCCAGAAAGCCGGGCTTAATGGTGAGGTCGAGCACCATATCCTCTGTGCCGTCGTCCTTGCCTGTGCGCTCGCTGAATGTGGATTGCTTGTTGTAGGCTTTGATATCCTGCACAGCTTCGGCAGGCAACTGTCCCACGATGTCATCGTCCCCCAAGAGCCTCTGGCCACCCATCGTGATGCGGATGGGTTTGCCGTTCCATGACAGTTTGCCGTTTTCGTCAACCTGTACGCCTGGCAACTGGCGGATGAGCTCGTCAAGGCGTGCACCTTCCTGCAGGTGGAATGCCTCTGGATGGAAGACGATGGTGTCGCCTTTGACCGTGAAGCGACGGGCGCGCCCCTTCACCTCTACCATTTTCAGCATCTGTGGCGACATGGTCAGTTCGATGTCGCCCAGGTCGAGCGTATCTTTCCTGCTGTCACTAAAGGCAAGGAATGTTTTCGTCTTGGAATAATAGCCTAACATCGCAGCAGTCACTTTGTTGCGGCCTTCTGCGTTTATAGAGAAGCAGCCAAGCGAGTCTGTCTTAAAATAGGCCCATGTCCAGCCTTCATCGATATGATCAAACTTCAACTGCGCCTCGGGCAGCGGTTCCTTGGTCTCCGCGTCCACTACACGACCTTTGACGACGTCCGCGTATGCAGTTGTATTGCCGAAAAGTAGCGCAACGAGAATGAGAAGAGGGTTAAGGATGGTTTCCTTCATGATTGAATATGGTTGTTTAATGTTTTATCTTGAAGTACTCGAGTAGGGCTTTGTATTTAGCTCGTTTTCTGCTGCAAATATATTAAATTTTGTCGATACCGGCAAGAATTTGAGTGCGTTTTTTATTATTTCTTGTTGCTGAACACTTCAGTCAGTTTCTTTTCTATGTCCTTTCCATGCAGGCCGTCAGGGCAATGAGGGCAAGCAGGAGGGTCGTTAAGGCGTTTTTAATCATTGGTTTCCTATTTTTGTTTTTTTCTGTCACCCTCACCATGAACCGTCTGAAATGCCGATGTATAAAGGGGTTGATGGGTGTTGAGGATGCTCTTCATCCTACACTAATCCTACACTCACCCTACACTGCCCCCTCACTTACACCTCATGAAAAAATACGTCGTTGAGGTACTCCGATTACGTCGCCCACGTACTCTGAGTACGTCCCCTGCGTACGGACAGTTATACATGAATTTCATGTACTTTTCTTTTGTCTGCGACGCTACACGAATGACCATGAAAATCCATAAATGACTCATAAATATTGATTCATGAAATAATTTTTGTCCATTTATGATTATTTATGTAGCGCCGCAGGCAGACTAAAGGTTCTTTGGCAAAAGATTCTGAGGTAAGCGTATCCGCTTTGACGCCTTGCAGGCTATAGTGCCTTCCATCTGTCAGGCAGTAGCTCCCTGTATTTCTGTATGTCTACAGGTTTCTTAGGAGGTATCGCAGCAGCCCTGTTGATAATGTCAGAGATGTATTCAAAGAAATTAATCCCCAGGAGCCTGCACGAGCATGCCAGCGAGTAATATATGGCTGCACGCTCCGCTCCCTTATGGGATCCAAAGAAGAGTGAGTTCCTTCTTGATAGGGATATGTATCTGTTGAGTCTTTCTACAAGATTGTTGTCCAGATTGTAGTCGCCTCTGGTGAAGATATTCTCGATGGCTTCCCATTCGTTGATCATATAGTTCACGGCATTATGCCTGTCCGACTTGGGCAGCATCTCCGGATCAGCAGCCATCTGGTCGAGCTTCCTGCGTATCTTCTTCAGTATCCCTGGGGCATACTTCCTCCTCCAGCGGAGATTCTTCTCCGTTGTCCATCCGTCTGTTCCGATCTTGTGCTGATGCTCCATCTGATAGAGCTCATTGATGAGCCTGACTATAGCCTGTGCCTCTTCGTCATCGTCGCCGCAATCGAGGAATTTCCTCTTCACATGCTGCAGGCAGGACAGTCTCGTAAGCTGTGCCGCCATCTTCCTGTAGGGAGCAAAACCGTCTGACTGGAAGGTCCCTCCATAGTCGCCTATATAGTTAAGGATGACGTCCTGTCCTCTTGATCCGTCATGATAAAAGTAATAGACCAGGCCTGTATGTATCGCTGTCACTACCCAGATATATCCTTTCTTCGAGCCCTTTCCGCCAGGCACCTTGACAAGCACGCGGTGATAGGTCTCGTCGCCTGCCAGATAGTCGTCCTCCTTGACTGCCTGCCCCATCGCCTTGTACAGGTTTTCAAAAATGGCCTCTGTCTTGCGCAGCAGTCCGTGGGCCGTCCCCTTGTCCATATCGAAGCCGTTCTCAGCAAAATACTTCACGATACGCTCCACGGGCATGGAGTAGATGTAGCGCAGCTGGGCGATGCCTGCAATGAAGGAGCCGTCGTAGTTGGAGCCCTGCAGAGGAGCAAGGGGAGCCCTGCCCTCCATGATGCTTCCGTCCTGGGTATATACATGTACGTGATATATTTTCTTGATGAAGCGCATGGGTACGAGGATATAGCGTACCACGTCACGGGTATCGATCAGGCGTGCCTTCATCTCGTCGAAACGGGCATCGGTGGGATAGACGTCTTCTTCCTCTATTTCTACCTCGTAGTGTTCCTTACGCCTGGCACCGTAGTTGGTCTTCTCCCTCGGCTTCGGCTCTGGATCTGCCTGCACATCGTTGGAGTTTGGAGCAGGCTCATTGGAAGCAGCGACTGACGGAGTCTGCTTCTCCGACCTGTTCTGCTGTATCTTCGTCAGTCCCTTGATGATGTTGTGCTGTTTCTGTTCCTCGGCATTCTTCTGGACGAGCAGGTCCTCCAGCGATGACACCTTCCTGAGAAGCTCATCCACCTTACGGTTGGCATCTCCAAGCTGCTGTTGGAGAAAGGCAATCTGCTGCTGGAGCATACTGATAATCTCGTCCTTTTTCATACCACAAAGGTACAAAAAAAAGACGAGAGCACCAAAGAAAAACCAAACTATTTTTAAATTAATTTACTGATAATCAGACGATTGCAAAACACAAGAATTTTCAATTCTCAGTCTCTTGCGATATCTGACACTCTTGAGGCTCACACCCCGCATGATGGCGGAAAGTGTCCTGTAGGGCATCTCTACGGCCTTCTGACCAGGCCTGAAACGGGGAAGCTCGAAGGTGCCTCTCTCCAGCCGCTTCTGGTAGAGAAGGAAACCGTCGCCGTCCCAGCAAAGGAGTTTCACCATCTGACGGTTCTTGCCAAAGAAGATGAATACATCACCATTGAGCAGCGGACGCTTCAGTTCCTGAATTACCAGTTTTGAGAGTCCGTTGATTCCCATATTCATCCGCACATAGCGCTGGCACACATAATACTGTCTGCTTTCCTCTAATCCGAACATGGCACGCCCTCCCCGGAATAAAGTTTAAGGAATGAAACGACTGCCTCGGCACTGCCGCGACGAATATTGATCACCGTCCCGTCAGGAAGTGTCAGGCTGATACCCGTAAGAAGGTCACAAGGACGGATGGGAACATCTGGTTCAGATGCCAGACGGACTGGAAGAATCGATGGTGCTGACGACATAGATGAATCCAACGTGTCTGACTCATTACGAAACTGGAGAACGCGGCTCTTCGCATCGTGCACACTGTAGCCACGACCGTAAAGCCACTTCTCGAAACATCGTTGCTTTACGTGGACAGAACGAAGATATGCAGCAAGGCGCAAGCGAGGCTGCTTCTCTAATTCTGAAAGAAATTGATGCCAGGTCTTCTCATGACGGGCATCGGCTGTCTGTAATTCCATATTGCATAGTCTATTTAAATTAAGAATATGCAAAGGTACCGACTTTTGGGATACGAGTCAAGACGTCAAAGCGGATACGCTTACATTCTGAGTGTAGGGTCAGTGTAGGATATGGTGAGGGTGAGTGTAGGGTTGAGAGCACCCTACACTGGCCTCAAAGCCTTTGTTGCAGGGCGTTTCCTGCGTTTGGAGTGAGGGTTGATGGTAAAACGTTTTTCTTGTCGAGAAACGTCGTTTTGCTGATAGAGAAACGACGAGTTGCTCGTCAAGATGCTCTGAAATGGAGAATGTAATTTCTTTTTACGACTTAAATTACGTCGGGATTTCTTGCTAAATCAATAATATTTTTGAGCTGATTCATTTGATGATTTGAATTAGCTCAAATCATGAAATGAGTTAACTCAAATCATGAAATGAGTTAAGTGAATTTTTTAGGGTCATTTTTGTGCAATATAGTCCTATCAGCAAGGAAATGGAGCCAAAGTGATTTGTCAAGAAAACTTATTTGCCTTTTTTGCACGAAATCTCATGTCCAGTCAGAAACCATAGGTTAAGGCATCGTAAGTCATAGACTAAGGACTCGTAAACCTATGGTTTAGCAACCGTAAACCATAGAGTTACTACCTCAAACTCATTGAGTTGCGATCCCAAACTCATTAGTTCCTACAGGTAAGCCAAACATGTTGGCAATAGCTACATCTACCATTCTGATTCCTCCTTGTTATTGATGTTAATTTGCCCTGTAGCACGTTTCCTTTGATGGGCTTTCGTTGATTGAACTAATTGATAGTATTCGCTTGGACTTAACTGGTCTTCTTCAACGAGGGGTTGTAAAACGTCCAGCTTCCCCAGTGTGCGTAATAGTCTTACTAACGAGTCAAATGAACGAATCTCGCCTTTCTCAATTTTCTTAATAGTAGAAAGGGATACATTTGCAGCTATAGATAAACTTTTCTGTGTGATGTCTTGTCTTAGTCTAATAGACTTCAGTTTTTCTCCAATCTTTGTGAGAAGAGCCACATCTGTAAGCATGTAAATATCGTCCATAATAGTTTTGTTTTAAACCTTTACGGTGCAAATATACGTATAAAAGTTTAATTTAGAGCTGTTACTTGGTGATTATTTAATAGACTTTAACTGTAGCTGATAGAAACCATATCATTGAATTGTTACCTCAAACTCATTGAGTTCCGGTCTCAAAGTCGCTGTACATAGATTATTAAGTGAAGTCCCGCTGATTCCAAAGAAAAGTCTCAGTATTATTTGCATGATAAAAAGATTTTACCTATCTTTGCAGCATGCAACGAATTAGTAACTTTGCATCAGGAAACCTAAACCGAATTATATAATGATCAGGCTAAACCTTATGATAGGAAATCAAAGACCAGTCTCTCTGATCTTTGTGTTGTTTTGGACTTGTAGTCAGATAGTTTCTGCACAAGCTAGGATGAGTGATCCCTTGTATGACTTGCTCAGAAATGAGATAACCTATTACTATAAGCATCTGAGTCAGGACTCTGTGCCCGTACAGTTCATGTCGTTTGGCGCACTGGATGAGCAAACCGTCAGTATCGACAGCGACATGGGACACGCTTCGGTGCATGAAACGAATGGCCGCAAGTTCTGCCCGCAGATTTCGTTTGGCACGCTGAATGACGGAAAGGGCCTGAATCGTTATGCTTATAAGGAAGATGAATGGATGGACAGTCAGATGCAGATGGCTGATCTGCCTTATGAAAACGACACGGTAGCTATCAAGTCGGTGATATGGAATGCCTTGAGCCGGATGTATCGTGGGCAAATGGCTGTATGGCAAAAGACGAAAAAGAAATCCGCGCAAACGCCACTCGCTGCAAGGAAATCGGCGAACGTATATTATGAAGAACCGCTTGCCGATGTGTCTTTCGATAAGGAATATTGGAAGCATCTTCTGAATGAAATCACAGCGGCACAAGCACGCAAAATGCCTGAGGCCCGTTGCCTGGCACATATCGAAAGCCTGAACCAACGACGATATGTTATCGATTCAGAGGGTACGGCCGTGGTGAGCAACAGACAGTCGTTCGTCTTGGCTATTCGTGTGTCGGTCAAGGACTTCAGGGGTGTGGAATGTGCATTAGACAAGGAATATTTCGCCTACAAGACTTCAGAGCTGCCTAGTCAGGAAACACTTGCCCGAGATATGGAGGTTTTGGCCCAGCGGACTATTGCACTGAGCAAGGCACCGATGGCAGAGGCCTATAGCGGTCCTGTGATTCTGTCGGGAAATGCCAGCGCAGTCTTTTTCCACGAGGTGTTTGGACACCGGCTGGAACGTAAGGACTCTGAGTTTGCGTCCATGAAGGGGCATCAGGTGTTACCTTCGGATTTCAGCATCACCTGCAACCCTCAGCAACAATATTCCGGTGGAACCCCGCTGACCGGCTATTATCAGTATGATGACGAGGGTTCGATGGGGAAGAAGGTGGAATGTGTGATTGATGGAAAGATGGCGAACATGCTGACATGCCTGTCACAGCAGGCTGCCACCAATGGCCACGGCCGTTCTGCGTTTGGAAGTGAAGCCGCCCCAAGACAGTCAAACCTGATGGTGGAGACTTCTCATCCCTATACGGAAACTGAACTGCGCCAGATGCTTATCACCGATTTGAAGCGACAGAACAAGGACTATGGCTATTATATCAAGTCTGTCAGCAATGGATGGACAACACTCAGGGGTAGTGCGAAGGTAGCTTCTTCTTTCAATGTTTTCCCCATGGAGACCTACAAAGTCTATGCTGACGGAAGGGCCGACGAACTGGTACGTGGCGTGTCGCTTATCGGTACACCGTTATCCGCCTTCAGCAACATCAGGGCAGCAGGTGGAGATGTGGAAGTGTTCAACGGCCGATGCGGCTCCGGGTCTGGATGGATTCCTGTGTCAAGCCGTTCACCGATGATTTATGTATCGCAGATTGAAACCCAGGTCATTGATCATGGCGAGGGAGAGACGGATACGTCTTCCCGTCCAGACTTCCAAACTTGGGCTGAGAATGGATCGCAGGATGCCGACTCCGTCATTTTTAAGGCGATGAAGGATGAGATGGGTAAGGGAATGGCATTAGAAATCAACGGCCAGCACCCGATGTTCCTGGATTATTACGTACGTCGCCAGGCAACGACCAAGATTGTCTCGTCGTTGGGTAGTTGTCTGAAATATGAACCAGAAGGCGTGAGGAACTCCGGACTTGTCCAGGTTATTGCTGGCAACAGAATGCAGACCTCTCGTAGCGGTAATACATTGGGCCGGCCATTCCTCCTGCCAGACGACATTGGCTATTATCATCTGCGAAGTGAGTTAAGTCAGCGTACGGCTGCACAATTCCGTCACGCTACAGACTGGTTGACAAAGAATCAGAACGAAGTCAGGGCAGACAGTCTGCCAGAGTGGCTGGAATTGCCAGGCAGAACCGTCATCGAGCCCTCTGCGCTGGACGGATGGCAGGAAGATGCAGAACAGTTGAAGGCGCTGGCGGATAAGTTGTCGGAAGTCCTGGGTACATATCCAGAGTTTACTTCATCACGTGTAGAAATTGAGCAAAAGTATGCCGACTGCTACCGCACCACATCTGAGGGACTGAAGATGAGAACGCCATCCAAGCAGATCAAGCTTCTCCTGTATGCTGATTTACCGATGGCAAACGGCACAAAACTGAATGTGATTGATGGCTATGCCTCTATTTATGATGTGGTCGATCTGCCTCCGACAGATTCGCTTATTGCTTTCGTGAGGAGAATGGCAGAATTAAATATCGCTCAATGCAGGGCACCACGTTGTGATGACCAGGAATATATGGGACCCGTGCTGTACGAAAACTCTGCCGCAAATGTGTTCCTTCATGAGAATACTTACGATAAGACGCTCTCAACATATATCCACACCCACTTTAATCCGAACAAGAGAGAATATGATAATACCTGTCAGAAGATAGGCAAGAAGGTGGTCAGCAATCAAATTTCCCTGACTCAGTTGAGCGAAGATTCTGTGTTTGATGGGCGCCGACTATTGCGCTACAGACATTATGATGCAGATGGGGTTCGTCCACAGACAGTAGAATTGGTGCGTGACGGTATCTTGCTCAGACAGTTATCGGGACGTATTCCTTCTCCAGGAGCCAGGACTTCTACGGGTAATGAGGCGCTGAGGGAGGTGCAGGTACCATCATGGCCAACCATGTTTGAAAGTGGTGTGATGCGCATTGATTGCAAAAAGACCATGTCCCGCAGCAAGTTGCTGAAGAAACTTTGCGCCATAGCCCGTCAGCAAGGACTGCCTTACGCCTATATCTTGAAAGGCAGGGCTGTCCTGGTGCGTGTCGATACAAAGACTGGAAAAGAAGAACTGATGCAGCAGCGGTGCAACGACCAACCATCCATGCTGGAACTGATGGGCGACGTGATGGCATCGAATGGGATGACTGCAGAGCCGGAGACTTCCGTCATTCATCCTCAAGCCATCCTGCTGCCGATGGCTGACCTTTCGTTTGAAGACCAGAGAACATCTGCTTTGTGTGAACGGTTCCTGGAGTTGAGACATTGATAGAGGCTAATACTTGCATCCGATTAGTTTAACCAATGTTATGTAATTTAAACCTAAAACCGATAGATTCCTGTTGGACAGTAGTGATTAAAAATAGTATTATTATGAAACGATTATTATTATCTTTGTTTATGTGTATTACTGTTTCAGTGGTATTTGCACAGACAGGTTTTAAACAGTTGCAGTTCTATACCCAAATGATGGAAGGATCTGCTTATTGGGAAAGCATGCATCAGTATTTTATGAAGGAGCATCAGTATCGTTATGCTTGTATTACGTGCCCTTCGTCTGAGCCAGAGTCTTGTCTTCTTATCGGTGATTCAACTCTGACTATCGTGACGCTAGACAAGATGATCTATTCGTATTTGCGTGATAAGAAGTTGGAGAAAAAGCCAAAGATTACTCAAAAGACATTGTCTGTAAGTAAACGTTTTGTTATTGATCTTTGTAATCTGATAGACTTGGGATCTTTGACTTCTGATGCTTATGAAACCAGTAGAATGACTGATGGCACCACGACTTATTTCTTATCCTATTCCCAGATATATCATTCTTCAAAGACGCGCGCAAATGGGAGTGCTAATGGGGGCAACGAGGCTTCGCAGTTGATGAGATTATTGAATCAGATTCGCGATGCTGTTATTGGTAAGTGTCCTTTTGTGGAGTCTGACCTTATGACACAAATACATAATCAGCATAAACATCTTTTCACGCTCTTGCCCTCAAACTTTGCAGACCGTGAAATGTACGACTTGTATTTACCCCAAACTCATTGAGTTGTAGATTAGCGATATGGATTTGATAATATATCAGTTCGGGTATAATATTTAATGACTCTAATAAAATTATACCCGAACTGATATAATGTGAGATCACGGAATCTTAAAGTTATGAATTTTGCGATTTGCATAATATGATCTGGATAATATGAGAATGAGGATATGTGCGAGCTCTTGTGGCTTACGCAAAAAAGACTTAATCTTGATTTAATTTTTATATCTGTAAGTTTTTCTAAGGGTAAGGACGATTCGTGTTGGCGAAATAATTGGTATTTTTGCAGGCGATAACCAACAAACCGAAGTGATGGCTCGACTCTATCTTTGTTTGCTTCTGGTGCTCTGCTGCATCGACTCACTGGCTCAACGACGGCTGGTGGTGGTTGATATGGACCTGCTGGTGCCTGTGGCTGGGGCCAATGTGGTGAGCAGGCAGGGTGTGCAGACTACAGACTCGATGGGTGTGGTCTATGTGGCTAAGGACAGTAAGACCATCACTATCTCGCATGTGAACTACGAGAGTCTTATCCTGAACCTGAATAAGGAGGAGGGCGACACCATCTATATGCTGTCGAAACTGCTGAACCTGCAGGAGGTGCTGGTGCTTGGAAAAGGTAAACTGCCTGACTACAGGGAACTGAACAAGGGTTTTCAGTTGGATAAGACAGAGGCGCAGTTGGTAGGGGCGGATCCCAGTAAAGCTGCCAGTTTCGACCTCGGCAAGGTTATCTCGGCCCTGATTCCTAAGAAATGGCGCCCAGGTTATAAGAAGGCGCAGCGGAAGAAACGGCTGAAGGAAATACTGGAAGAGTATTGAAGAAAAATGGCTTTTCCTTTTGCATTTCACTCGCTTTTTTGTAACTTTGCACACAAACTAATCAAAACGGCAAATGAAAACTAACTACGAAATACGTTATGCTGCTCATCCTGAGGATGCCCGCCATTATGACACTGCACGTCTGCGCCGCGATTTCCTCATAGAACACCTGTTTGTTGGGGACGAGGTGAACATGGTGTATTCTATGTACGACCGTATGGTGGTGGGGGGTGCTATGCCTGTGAACGAGGTGTTGCCCCTGGAGGCTATCGACCCGTTGAAGGCACCGTTCTTCACCACCCGTCGTGAGGTGGGTATATATAATATAGGTGGAACGGGTGTCGTGAAAGTTGGTGACGAGAGCTTCGAACTGGGCTATAAGGAGGCTCTCTATATAGGACGAGGTGACCGTGAGGTGACTTTTGCGTCGAAAGATGCGCAGAAGCCTGCCCTCTTTTACTTCAACTCCACAACAGCGCATGCCGCATATCCCTGTAAGAAGGTGACGAAGGCGGATGCTGTGGTGGCTCATATGGGTGCCCTGGAGACGAGCAACGAGCGTAACATCAACAAGATGCTGGTGAACCAGGTGCTGCCCACCTGTCAGTTGCAGATGGGTATGACGGAATTGGCTACTGGTAGCGTGTGGAACACGATGCCGGCACATGTGCACAGTCGTAGGATGGAGGCTTACTTCTATTTCGAGTTGCCCGAGGACCAGGCCGTCTGCCACTTTATGGGTGAACCGCAGGAGACGCGCCATATCTGGATGCATAACCAGCAGGCGGTGCTCTCGCCTGAATGGAGCATCCACTCTGCTGCTGCCACGCATAACTATACCTTTATATGGGGCATGGGAGGCGAGAACCTGGATTATGGCGATCAGGACTTTTTTGACATAAAGGATCTGAAATAAGGTTTTTCTTGCCTGCGGCGCTACGTGAATATCCATAAATGAACACGAATGTTTCATAAATATTTATTATAAGAATTCTTTCCATGCGGAATTTTAAGGGATATAAGGATATCGTTTATGCCATTATAGGCTCAGCAATGGAGGTCCATTCAACTTTACATTGGGGACTTCTTGAGGCTGTTTACAACGAATCATTATGTTTGGAGCTTGCTGATCGAGGTATAAAGTGCGAGTCAGAGAAGTTGCTGTCATGCTTTTATAAGAGTCATAAATTGGAAAAGACTTATAAGATGGATGTAGTGGTTGACGATGTAATCGTGGAACTAAAGTCTGTAAAGACAATCATGCCTGCGCATAGGGCACAGTTGTTTAATTATATGCGTTTAACAAAGCATCCAATTGGAATCCTTATAAATTTTGGAGCTTCCAAGTTGCAGGGAGAACGATATGGGTATATAGAAGAAACCAACGAATGTGTGCTTCTTGACCGAAATATGGATATTTTGAGTGAAAGCGTTGATTGGGACGAAGATGACTACGATGAATAAAAAAATATTTGTGAATAATTCATGTACATTAAAGGTCATTCATGTAGTGTCACAGACATAATAGAATGATATTTATGAAACATTCGTGTTCATTAATGGGCATTTATGTAGCGTCGCAGACAAAATAAAAAGAGATATTAATTGTTTAACATAAAATAATTCAAGTAAAATGGCAAATTTGTTTTCATTAGAGGGTAAGAATGCGTGGATTACTGGCGCATCTTACGGTATCGGTTTCAACATCGCAAAGGCTTTCGTGGCTGCTGGTGCTAAGACCATTATCTTCAACGACATCAACGAGGCTGCCCTGCAGCGTGGTTTGGACAACTACAAGGAGGCTGGCATCGAGAACGTGAAGGGTTATGTGTGTGACGTGACCGACGAGAAAGCTGTGAAGGCTCTCGTTGAGAAGATTCACGCTGAGGTAGGTCAGATTGATATTCTGGTGAACAATGCCGGTATCATCAAGCGTATTCCTATGCACGAGATGAAGCGCGAGGAGTTCCAGCAGGTTATCGATGTGGACCTGGTTGCTCCTTATATCTGTGCAAGTGCTGTGATTCCTGAGATGATGGAGCGTCGCGAGGGTAAGATTATCAATATCTGCTCTATGATGAGTGAACTGGGTCGTGAAACTGTGAGCGCCTACGCTGCTGCTAAGGGTGGCTTGAAGATGCTGACCCGTAATATCTGCTCAGAGTATGGTGAGTACAACATCCAGTGTAACGGCATTGGCCCGGGTTACATCGCAACACCTCAGACAGCACCTCTGCGCGAGCGTCAGCCCGACGGCAGTCGTCATCCGTTTGATTCATTCATCTGCGCTAAGACTCCTGCAGGCCGTTGGCTCGATCCTTCAGAGTTGGGTGGACCTGCAGTCTTCCTGGCCTCTCATGCATCAGATGCAGTGAACGGTCATGTGCTCTATGTGGATGGTGGTATTCTGGCCTACATCGGAAAACAGCCTAAATAAAGGAAAATGCAACGTAAAGAAAATCCGGATTGAAAAAATTCGGATTTTTTTACGTTAAAATCCATTGTTATATTATTCTTTTTTTGTATCTTTGCAAACGATTTCGGTTACCAATTTCGGGAAACTTTTTGGAATCGAAAAATCAAAAAGTTGTCCAAAACGGATAACTTGCTGAAGACCAAGAACCTAAAAAATAATGATTAAATAATATAATAATGGAAATCAAGAACTTTACCATCACGAAGCGAGATGGCTCTAAGGATCGCTTCTCTCTTGACAAGATTATGAACGCTATTACGAAGGCGTTCGAGAGTGTTGAAGAACCTGCTGATTTGGGTGCTATTTCTAAGATTATCAGTCACTTAGATATTCATGATGATATCAAGGTGGAGGATATCCAGAACCAGGTCGAGGAGGCGCTGATGCGTGAGGGTTACTTCAAGGTGGCAAAGTCTTTTATCCTGTACCGTCAGGAGCATACGGAGGATCGTGAGACGCTGGAGAAGATGATGTTCCTCTCTGAATATATGGAGGAGTCGAAGAATGCAGCAACTGGTTCAAAGTATGACGCCAATGCAAACGTGGAGCACAAAAATATTGCAACTTTGATTGGTGAACTGCCTAAGTCAAACTTCATCCGTCTGAACCGTCGTCTGCTGGTTGACCGCATCAAGAAAATGTATGGCAAGCAGTTGGCTGATGAGTATATCGACAAGCTGACACACCACTTTATATATAAGAACGACGAGACATCGCTGGCTAACTACTGTGCCTCTATTACGATGTACCCCTGGCTTATCGGTGGCACACTGGCTATCGGCGGTAACTCTACGGCTCCTACGAACCTGAAGTCTTACTGCGGTGGCTTCGTGAACATGGTGTTTATGGTCAGCTCTATGTTGAGTGGCGCCTGTGCCACGCCTGAGTTCTTGATGTACATGAACTACTTCATTGGCAAGGAGTTTGGTCTGGACTACTGGAAACGTGCCGACGAGGTGGTTGACCTCTCACTGAAGCGTCGTACGCTCGACAAGGTGATTACGGACTACTTTGAGCAGATTGTATATTCGCTGAACCAGCCCACAGGTGCACGCAACTATCAGGCTGTGTTCTGGAACGTGGCTTACTATGATAAGTATTATTTCCAGAGCATCTTCGGTGAGTTCTACTTCCCCGATGGCTCTCAGCCCGACTGGGACGGTCTGTCTTGGCTGCAGAAACGCTTCATGAAGTGGTTCAACAAGGAGCGCACGAAGACCTTGTTGACCTTCCCTGTAGAGACCATGGCGCTGCTGGTTGACGAGAATGGTGAGTGCCGCGATAAGGAGTGGGGCGAGTTTACTGCCGAAATGTATAGCGAGGGTCACTCGTTCTTCACCTATATGAGTGACAATGCTGACTCTCTGAGCTCTTGCTGTCGTCTGCGCAATGAGATTACGGACAATGGCTTCAGCTACACACTGGGTGCCGGTGGCGTTTCTACGGGTTCTAAGTCTGTGCTGACCATCAACCTGAACCGTTGTATCCAGTATGCGGTAAACAATAAGATTGACTATCTGGAGTTCCTGGGTGGCGTTATCGACCTCTGCCACAAGGTGCAGACGGCCTACAACGAGAACCTGAAGGAGTTGCAGAGCCACGGCATGCTGCCTCTGTTTGATGCCGGTTATATCAACATCAATCGCCAGTATCTCACCATCGGTATCAACGGCCTGGTAGAGGCTGCCGAGTTCATGGGTCTGAAGATTACGCCAAACGATGAGTATCAGAAGTTTGTTCAGGGTATCCTGGGGCTGATTGAGAAGTATAACAAGCAGTATCGCACCAAGGAACTGATGTTCAACTGTGAGATGATTCCTGCAGAAAACGTAGGTGTGAAGCATGCTAAGTGGGACCGTGAGGATGGTTATTTCGTGCCACGCGACTGCTACAACTCTTACTTCTACGTGGTAGAGGACGACTCACTGAGCGTTATCGATAAGTTCAAGTTGCACGGTGCTCCTTATATCGAGCACCTCACAGGTGGTTCTGCCCTGCATATGAACCTGGATGAGCACCTGTCGAAGGAGCAGTATCTGAAGCTGCTGAAGGTGGCTGCTAAGGAGGGATGTAACTACTTCACATTCAATATCCCCAACACCGTATGTAACGAGTGTGGATATATCGACAAGCGCTACCTGCACGAGTGTCCGAAGTGTCACTCTAAGAACGTGGACTACATGACGCGTATCATTGGCTATCTGAAGCGTGTGAGCAATTTCTCACAGGCTCGCCAGGAAGAGGCTTCACGTCGTTTCTACGCACATGCGGAGTAATATTTAATGCTTATCATTAAAAATGCTGAAGTACGTAAATACTGGAGTTGTTTTTCAGGAGATACCCGACGAGGTGACGCTGGCTATCAATATCAGCAACTGTCCCTGTCGGTGTCCGGGCTGTCACAGCCATTATCTTTGGGACGATATAGGTATTCCCCTTACTACCGAGGCGCTCGATGATTTTGTTGAGCGCTTCGGTACGGATATCACCTGCTTCGCCTTCATGGGAGGTGATGCGGATCCGAAGGGAGTCAACCGCTTGGCGCAGTATATTCACGAGACGTATTCTGAATATAAGGTGGCGTGGTATAGTGGTCGCCTGCGTGTGGCGCCCGAGGTGAGGAAGACCGATTTCGACTATATCAAGATAGGTCCTTATATCCGTCACCTAGGACCGCTGAAGAGTCCTACCACCAATCAGCGTCTCTATCGGAAGACGGAGAGCGGAGATTTTGAGGATATCACCCACCGCTTTTGGCGCAAGGTGGCGCTATAGGAAGGTGGTTATACAAGACATAAAAAAAGATGCACAAGAGAGAATCCTGTGCATCTTTTTTCTTGGTACCCCGACCGA
The DNA here is from genome assembly GCF_022024175.1 of Prevotella communis. Taxonomy (GTDB): domain Bacteria; phylum Bacteroidota; class Bacteroidia; order Bacteroidales; family Bacteroidaceae; genus Prevotella; species Prevotella communis. Next base: position 331,535 of record NZ_CP091794.1, read on the forward strand.
GAATCGAACTCGGAACTAAGCTTTAGGAGAGCCTTGTTATATCCATTTAACTATCAGGGCCCATTGGTTTTTGCGCGGCAAAGGTACTACTTTTTAGTGAAGAGTGAAAAGTGAAGAGTGAAAAATTTGCTACCGCTATACATTTATTAACAAAATTGTATGTGCGGCAGCAAATTTTTCACTCTTCACTATTACCTTTTACCTTAGAAGGTCAGTGTGTTGAGATTACCCTTGCTGTCCTTCTTTTTCTTGCTGCCAAAGGCAATGTTCATACCCATATTGAAGCTGACATTGCTGTTGAGGGGAACCATGTTGGCACCGGTCTTGCCGATGATATGGTCCATACCAAGGAAGAAGTTGAAGCCAGAAGGATGCACGTTGAGTACCCAACCCATGGTGGTGCAGAAAGAGGTCATGCCTAAGTTGATACCACCATTGAGCCAGTTCAGAGGAGCTACGTTGGCACTGAGGCGCCAGTCATTCCAGTTATAGATACCATCGAAGTGGTGGGTGTACAGGGCACCAGCACTCAGCTTGTCGTAGAAAGGCATGGGGTATTCCAGACCTACGCGTACGGTAGATGCCAGGCCAGTGGTCTTGCCACCCTTGTCGGGCTTTTCTTCCAAGTTGGCAAAGTCGGCCAGGTCGTCGCTGATATCATCGCCACCATTATCAAACTTACCATCCTTATACTTCATTTGGAAACCTTCGAATACGAATGGGTTGCCAGATGACTCTGCCACCATGGTGTTGCTCCAGCTGATGAAGCCAAGGTCGGTCAGCGCAAGGCTCACCTTCAGACCGTCGAGCCAGTCAACAGAACAATCCTTGAACTCGTAGATACCACCAAGGTCAAAACCGAGACCCCATCCGCCGACGCCGGCACCGTCGGTATCAAGACCTGTTACTTCATCATAGTACTTGCCTGGAACGGACTTGTACTCCTTGTGCTTGGTCTTGAACTTACCGCCTTTCATATTGATCTCGCCCTTGGCCTTACCTTCAAGAATCCACTGGTTGTTGTCGTTGAGCTGGGCATGCATGCCTTCCATAGACAGGTCGGCATAGGCTGCACCAAGCAGGATCTTTACCTTGGCACCAACGCGAAGGTTGTCGAAGATCTGACGAGAGTGGCCTAATCCTAATTCGGCATAACCCCAGGCGCGGGCACCCATATCGTCGAAGTAGTAGTCCTTATTGCTCATGCTCTTGGCGAAATCGAAGAAAGAGTAGGGCATTGACATAGCGAAGTGGTTGCGCTCCTTGAGTTCAACGGTATTGTAACCGCCCATACCCTTGAAGCCTACTGATACAATGGGGATGTCCATGTCGAAAATCAGGTTGTTACCGTCCTTGTCGAATCCCTTCATGGCTTCATCGTAGGAGATGTCAGGATGCAGGAATGTGGTGGTCTTCTTGGCACCGGGCTTCTTGCCGTAGTCGGGGTTCTTGAAGAGCACGTCGCCTACGCCAAAAGAGCCTTGCAACTTGAAGTTGAAGTTACCCAGGACAGGGATAGCTACATAGCCCTGGTCATTGCCATAGGCAGGGTTCATATCGTGACGATACTTGAAGTCGTCTGTGAAGTAGGCCGAAGTCAAGTCTTGCGCCATCATAGTGCCAGCCGTTGCAGTCAGTACTGCGGCCATGATATATCTTTTGAATGATGTTTTCATATCCTATATAATATATGGTGAATAAATTCTTTTCGCTTTCACTAATATGTCAAGACTTATTTCTTGTCGTCTTTCTTCTTGTCAGCATCGATAGAGATCTCACTGTTGACGCTGATCTTCAAGTCGTTGATATTGATGTAGTGGTTGTCCTTGTTGAGCGTGGTAGCATCCTTGGAGACAGCCGTAGCCTTGAACTTGATGCCGTCGAACTTCACATCCTTCAGGTTGACATTAGCGTCCTTTGTCAATGTGATCTTCAGGTCGCTTGGTGTCTTGTCGGTCAGGTTAGACTTGATGGTATTGGCAGAAACCAGCTTGATACCTTTCAGGGTATTGCCGTTGACGTCAATAGCTGTGGGGGCAAGGGTCAACTCCAGCGGACTGTTGTTGGTTACCTTACCGGTAATAACCAGTTCTGCTTCTCCACGCAGGTCAATATCGTTCTCGTCAATGTCCTCGTAGAAACCATCTGTCTTGTCATCATAAACAATTGTAGAACCTGCTTCCAGAGACAACGGAGCCTTGAAGCTATAGCTGGTAGAGATGGTGTAAGGAGTTCCCAGTTTGATGGTGCCGGCCTTGGTCTTGTCTACACGGGCATTAGCCTTAAACGTCACCTTCTCAGGAATCTTTGTCATTAGGTCTGACAGGTTTTCTACGACGTACACCTTCGTATAGTCTTGATAAGGCTCATTCTTGGGCTGACGGCAAATCAGAATCTTGGAGTTCTTCTTGCGTGGGATCTCGATATTGCTAATCTTAACCTCGCTGGTGGTTCCGTTGTTGAAAGTAGAGGTGAGCGTACCGTCGACAATAGCATCGAGGTCCACGTCGCTATTGATGTTCAGTGTAATCTGTGGGTCGGTAAGTGTGATGTTGACCTGTGGATCGTCCAGGAAGTCAGGCACATCCTTACTGTTAATCTTAATGTCGCCAATATCGTCTAAGTCGATTTTGGGGTCGAACTTACCCGTGGCGCTGGTAATCTTCACGGTAGTAATAGATGTGATACCGTTGATCTGCATCTTGGTAATGTCGCTTGAGCTGTTCTTCTTTACCAGGTCTGGGTATGTCACGTCTACCTTGACATCACCAAGCATCGTGATGTTTCCATTTTGGATGACAAGCTTGTTGGCTGCGTCAATCTCCTGGAATTTCAGACTCTTAAGCTTTACCTTGGAGTAGATGGTCGAGTTTGTGGCAACTTCGCCAAATTTCAGTTTGTTGCCAACCAATGTACCTTGGGTAGGTTCCTCTAGTGTCATATAAGCAGGGAACTCAATGTCGAACGAGGTAAACTTGTCAATGAATCCCTGAAGATGGGTATTGAAGTTAACGATAATAGTTGCTTCTCCCTCAACCTCCGCAGTTGTCAGGTCTAAAACGTCGTCGGGCTTGGCTGCACTATAGTTAAACGTCTTAAGTTCCTTAGAGATGCTGCCGGCTGTGCCAGTCAATGTTGTTCCTACAGGTAAGAGGTCAAAACCGGCAGGTTTCTCAGAAGGACCGATAAAAGGATCCTCGTCCTTAGATGTCTTCTCTGACACATTGATGATGTCAACCTGTGGATGGGCGGGATCAGCGGCATCGCCCTGCTTGAAGAACTCATAGTCGCCATTGGCTGTGGTGCTGATACAATCGTCATCCTTCAAGTCAAGCACGTCACCAAGGGTAATCTTTTCTGCCTGGCCAAGGGGAACGGTGAAATTGTTGAGCTTCACACCGATAGTGGTGTCTACTTCGCCTACGTCAATGCTGTCGTCGGTAGAACATCCTGCCAACGTCAAGCCGCCTGCTAAGAAGCAGCATGATAGCATCTTAATCTGCATCTTTTTTAGTTCCATATTCTTAAGTTTTTAATTATTTGTGAAATCAGGATAGTTGATTCTTTGGATTATTTTGCAAATTTAAATAATTTTAATGAAAGTACCAAATATTACGCGGATTATTTTTCTTTTTGACGTAAAAAATGTTTGATTTTAGATGTAAATTGTCTTTTTTTCTATGAAAAAGGATAAAAAATATGACGCATTTATTAAAAATAAGGATTCCATTGACAAGGGTGAGAGATTTTTTTTGTACCTTTGTGCCCATTATAAAATAGGAGAAAGCAAAATGGAATCAAAATTGGTAATCTACAATACGCTGACGCGTCAGAAGGAACGTTTCGAACCACTTCATGCTCCCAATGTGGGTATGTATGTCTGTGGTCCTACTGTTTATGGTGATCCCCATCTGGGACATGCCCGTCCTGCTATCACATTTGACCTGGTGTTCCGTTATCTGAAGCACCTGGGATACAAGGTGAGATATGTGAGAAATATCACCGATGTAGGTCACTTGGAGCACGATGCTGACGAGGGCGAGGACAAGATTGCCAAGAAGGCTCGTCTGGAACAGTTGGAGCCTATGGAGATTGCCCAGTACTACACCAACCGCTATCATCAGTATATGGATGCGCTGAATGTGCTGCGTCCCTCTATTGAACCTCATGCTACTGGTCATATCATTGAGCAGCAGGAGTTGGTACAGCAGATCCTGGATAATGGATTTGCCTACGAGAGCAATGGCTCCATCTATTTCGATATTGAGGCTTATAACAAGAAGTTCAAGTATGGCATCCTCTCTGGTCGCTCACTGGAGAATATCAAGGACGAGAGTCGTGAGCTGGCTGGCGTAGGCGAGAAGCGCAACCAGGCTGACTTTGCCCTGTGGAAGAAAGCACAGCCCGAGCATATCATGCGCTGGCCTTCACCTTGGAGCGATGGTTTCCCCGGCTGGCACTGTGAGTGCACGGCTATGGGCAGGAAGTATCTGGGCGAGGAGTTTGATATCCACGGTGGTGGCATGGATCTGATCTTCCCTCATCACGAGTGTGAGATTGCCCAGGCACAGGCCTCTATGGGACATCCCGCTGTGAAATACTGGATGCACAACAATATGCTGACGATTAATGGCCAGAAGATGGGTAAGTCGTACAACAACTTCATTACCTTGGAGCAGTTCTTCACTGGTAATCATCCGTTGTTGGAAAAAGCCTACTCGCCCATGACCATCCGTTTCTTCGTGCTCTCTGCCCATTATCGTGGCACGGTGGACTTCTCAAACGAGGCTCTTGTTGCTGCCGAGAAGGGATTGGAGAAACTGATGAATGCTATCAGCGACCTGGAGCGCGTACAGGTGAGCGACAAGTGTGATGCCGAGACGGAGAAGGTTGTCAAGGCTTTGCGCCAGAAGTGCTATGATGCGATGAATGACGACCTTGCCACACCTCAGGTAATCAGTAACCTGTTTGAGGCTTGCACCGTTATCAATAAACTGATTGACCACAAGGCTACCATCTGTGCTGACTGCCTGAAGGAACTCAAGGAGACGATGCATCTCTTTACTGAGGATATCCTGGGCTTGAAGGCTGAGAAGAGTGGCTCAAATGATAGTCGTGAGGAGGCCTTCGGAAAGGTGGTTGACATGGTGCTCGACCTGCGTGCCAAGGCTAAGGCCAATAAAGACTGGGCCACTTCCGACCAGATTCGTGACGCCCTTGCTGCTGCCGGCTTTGAGGTAAAGGATACCAAGGACGGTGCCACCTGGCGACTGAATAAGTAGGAGAAAAGAAAGGAGGAATATCTTATGAGACGTGTTGCATTTGTTCTGGTTACTGTTATAACCAGTGTTGCTGCTTATGCACAACTGGAAGTCAAGGAACTGAAACTGAGTAACGGCATGACCGTTTGGCTGAATGAGGATCACTCTCAGCCAAAGGTCTTTGGTGCCGTTGTGGTGAAGGCGGGTGCCAAGGATTGTCCCAACACGGGTATTGCCCATTATTTCGAACATATCATGTTCAAGGGCACCGACCGTATCGGCACCACCGACTATGCTGCAGAGAAGCCTTGGCTTGACAGTATCTCCGCGCAATACGATCTTCTCAGTCAGACGAAGGATGAGGCTATTCGTACACGTATTCAGAAACATATTAATGAACTGAGTATCAAGGCGGCCGACTATATCATTCCGAATGAGTACAGCCGTTTGATTTCAAAATATGGTGGCAGTTCGCTGAATGCTGGTACTGGTCAGGACCTGACCTATTATCATAACTCGTTCCTGCCTCAGTTCATGGAACAGTGGTGCTGGCTTAACTCAGAACGTCTCATGACACCCGTATTCCGTGGTTTTCAGGGTGAACTGGAGAATGTGTATGAAGAGAAAAACCGTGCCGCCGATGACATGGGCGATGTGCAGGATAAGATTTTCAAGGCTGTGTTTAAGACACAACCCTATGCGTATCCGGTCCTGGGCTCTACGGAGAACCTGAAGAATCCACGCCTGTCGGATATGGCGGCATTCTTCAAAAAATATTATGTGGCTTCGAATATGTGTCTGATTCTTTGTGGTGATGTCAGACCTGACGCAGCGTTGGTGACGTTACTGGAAAAGACCTTCGGACGCGTACAGACAGGTCCTGTGCCAGAGCGTCGTAAGAGTCCGATGTCTGCGATTGAGGCGGGCGACCGTCAGCAGATAAAACTGCCCATTCCGCTTATCGGTGCTGAGGCTTTGGTGTTTAAGGCTCCCACGGAATATGAGGCTGATGCCAACGCCTTGGATTTGGCTAATATGCTGTTATATAATGGCAAGGCAGGACTTCTTGATTCCTTGACCAATGAGCATAAGGTGCTGGTGTCTGCGGCAATGACCGCAGGACTGGATGATGCGGCTGGTTCGGCTATTATCGTCATTCCCAATCTCTTTGGCAAGATGAAGAAGGCTGAGGGACGTGTGTTGGAACAGGTTCAGCAGGTGATGGACGGTAACTTCAGTGAAGAGCAGGTGGAAATCCTGAAACAGCAGATGCTGATGGATGCACAGCGGGAGCTGGAGACCATCAGCAGCAGGTCTCAGCGCATGGTGATGACTTTCTCAAAGGGACGCTCCTGGCAGGATGTGCTGGATAAGATAGAGGGCATACGCCGACTGACGAAGGCTGATGTGGTGGCTGCGGCAAGGAAATACTATGGTGGCAACTATATCACATTGTCCAAGAAATACGGTACGCCCCAAAAGGAGACTCTGAAACAGCCAGGCTATAAGCCGGTCAGTCCGAAGAACCTGGATGCGAAGTCGGCTTTCGCCCTGCAGTTGGAACAGATACCTGTCAAGGATATGGCTGTGCGCACGGTTGATTTCGGACAGGATATCGAGATAAAGCCACTCAATAATCATGTGACGCTATATTACAAGGATAACCCCGTCAATGATGTGTTCACATTCACTTTACGTTATAAGGATGGTGAACTCCATACCCCAGCGCTTAGCGTGTTGGGCTCCTGTCTGTCACAGTTGGGCACAGATTCCTTGAACAGACAGCAGCTGGGTCAGGCCTGGCAGCGTATCGGTGCCACGATGGAGGTGGTGCCTGGCGATGTGGCCTTCAGTATCAACCTTACTGGTCCTGATAAGCAACTGGTGCCTGCCCTGCGGTTATTGGCTCATTTCCTGCGTTCGGCAAAGGGAGATCAAAAGGCCCTCAAAGATGCGAAGGATGAGGATAGGATAGACCGTAAGAGTTTTGGTAAACAGAAAGACGACGTGTTGCGACCAGCAATACATCGTATCGCTTACGGAGAAAGGTCGTCTTACCTCAAGCAGTTGAGCAGGAAAGAGGTGAAGGCTCTGAAGAACGATGACCTGATGGCCCTTTTCCGTGAGTTGCAGCAGTATGACTGTGAGCTCTTTTACTGCGGACGCCAGCCTATTGAGTATGTTGCTGCTCAGGCACAACAGGCGCTTCCCTTGAGTCAGTGCACGAAACCCCAGACTGACACCTTCCGTCCTTTCCTGCAGTATGACGAGCCTGTGGTCTATTTCTATCATGTCCCAAAGTCGCGCCAGAACTATATTGTCAGCTATGATGCCATCGGGGCGTTGCCTACACAGGAAGAACGCGTGAAGTTCAAGCTGTGGGATGAGTATTTCGGAGGTGGCATGTCGTCTGTGCTTTTCCAGAATGTGCGTGAGTTCCGCTCGTTGGCTTATGCTACAGGAGGAAGTGCTTTTACTACAAGTCTTGCGCAGCATTCCGATGCGTCTCAAGGTTATGTCACTGTTACTGGCACGCAGGCCGACAAGACGCTGGAGGCTCTCTCTACCGTTGACTCCCTGCTGCGTCAGTTGCCCATGAAGGAGAACAATCTTGAGGCGGCGCGTCAGAGTGTGCTGAATGATATCCAGAATAACTATCCCACCTTCCGTACATTGGGCAAATATGTGGCCAACCAACTAAGGGATGGGTATGTGTCGGATCCCAATACCGGTATTGCCCGTGGGATTCCTTCTGTCACGTCACAGGATATCATGCAGTTCCATCAAAAGCATGTCACTTCAAATAAGAACCGGATATGGATTGTTATCGGTGACAGGAAACTTACTGATATGAAGGCTCTTGCCCGATATGGCAAAGTGGTGGAACTGAGGAAAGAGGATGTGTATCGGTAAGGATTATTCTAGGTTAAGAAATGACTTGCCATACAAAGAAAGATATTCTTTCTTTTTGCTATTCGCTGACTTATTCGTACCTTTGCAGGCAGAATGAATGAGACATTAAAGGATTTTGAAATCATGGCGCCCGTGGGGAGCCGCGATTCTTTGGCTGCAGCCCTGAAGGCTGGAGCTGATTCGGTATATTTTGGCGTGGAGCAGTTGAACATGCGCTCGCATTCTGCCAACCACTTTACGATTGATGATTTACGTGAAATCGCTGCCACTTGTAATGAGGCTGGCGTGAAGACTTATCTCACCGTGAATACGATTATCTATGGTGAGGATATCGAGACGATGCATCAGATCGTGGATGCGGCCGTTGAGGCAAAGATATCTGCCGTCATTGCCTGCGATATCGCGGTGATGACCTACTGTCGTCAGAAGGGGATGGAGGTGCATCTTAGCACACAATTGAATATCTCTAATGTGGAAGCCCTGAAGTTCTATGCCCAGTTTGCTGATGTGGTGGTGCTGGCTCGCGAGCTTCGTATGGACCAGGTGGCAGAAATCTACCGTCAGATAGAAGAGCAGCATATCTGTGGTCCCAGTGGTGAACTGGTACGCATAGAGATGTTCTGTCACGGTGCGTTGTGCATGGCCGTGAGTGGTAAGTGCTATATGAGTCTTGACAATACAGGGCGTTCGGCTAACCGTGGTGCCTGTATGCAGATATGTCGCCGCTCGTACATCGTCACAGACAGGGAGACCGGTACCGAACTTGAGATAGACAATAAGTATATTATGAGTCCTAAGGACCTGAAAACCGTTCGTTTCATCGATAAGATGATGAAGAGCGGCGTGCGTGTCTTTAAGATAGAGGGCCGTGCCCGTGGTCCTGAATATGTGCTTACTGTGGTGCAATGCTATAAGGAGGCTATCCAGAGTGTGCTCGACGGCACTTTCACAGAGGAGAAGAAAGATGCCTGGGATGAGCGTCTGGCAACCGTCTTCAACCGTGGTTTCTGGGATGGTTACTACCAGGGACAGACGCTGGGTGAGTGGAACTCGAACTACGGTTCTAATGCTACGGAGCGCAAGAAGTATATTGGCAAGGGCGTGAAATATTTTTCAAAACTGGGCGTGGCTGAGTTTGCTGTAGAGGCTGGCACCTTCAGCGTGGGTGACAAAATGCTTATCACTGGTCCTACGACGGGAGCGCTTTACGTCACCGTTGATGAGATTCATGATGATACCAGCAGTGTGCAGACAGCCCAACAGGGCACACGTGTCAGCATCAAGGTGCCCGAGAAGGTGCGCCCAAGCGATAAACTATTTAAGATAATAAAGAACAATGACAATTAACGAACGACAAGACGAGGTTATAGAGGAATTCCAGGGGTTTGATGACTGGATGGATAAGTATCAGTTACTTATCGATCTGGGCAATGAACAGGCGCCTCTTGATGAGAAATATAAAGTGGAGAGCAACCTGATTGACGGTTGTCAGAGCCGAGTATGGCTGCAGGCCGACTATGAGGACGGAAAAATTCATTTTCAGGCAGAGAGTGATGCTCTTATCGTGAAGGGTATTGTGGCACTGCTTATCCGCGTGCTCAATGATTCGACACCTCAGGAGATTCTGGATGCCGACCTCTATTTTATTGAGCAGATTGGCTTGAAGGAACATCTGTCGCCAACACGCAGCAATGGTCTGCTGGCCATGGTGAAACAGATACGCATGTATGCGCTGGCTTTCTCCCAGCGTTAAGATCACTCTTTGTAATTGTTGATGCGTTGTAAGTAGTAATTCCGGAAGTCATTCCAATGGTAATACGGGGCTACATCTGTCTGCAAGGGCAGGGTGGCCTCGTTTTCGTTGAGCAGTACCTTGATAAGCACGTCTTTGTCGGCAGGGTTCTTGCGATAGAATACAATCTGCAGGTTGCCGGCCATCGGAATCATATGGTAGTCAACCCACCCCCGCCGTTCTAACTGTTCCAAATCGGTTGTGTTAAGGTCATAGCCATTGACGCCCAGCAGACAGATTAATGGCAGGAGGGCGGTGTCGTGACCATAACGCAGGTTGGCACCAGGATGAGCTAATTGGATGCAGCTGTCTGCACGCTCTATGATATTGCTGAGCAGGAAACGCTGGGAGTATGGCATTTTTCCACCGTTGGTAGGGCAGAAACTCCAGCCAAGATACCATTCTGTGTTCTTTTTCTTCCAGTTCAGGTAGAGTTCTTCTTCTGTAAATATGTCGTAGAGTGTCAGCTTGTTGCTGATATCCGTATCTTGTAAGTCAGAAGCCAGTTGAAACAGGTTGCCTACAATGCGCTCCTTGTTGACGTGCTTGCTAATGAAAGCTGTGTCTGAGAAAAGGGATGTGATAAGTCTGTCTGCCGTAGGGTATTTCTGGCAGAAGGCATCATAATAGGCCTTGTTCTCCTCAGACAGGGACCTGGCCGTAAGTACCGTGTCAATATGAAACAAGTGGTGCATATCACGCAGGCTGGCATCCTGGTTGATGACGAGGTTAGGACGCATCGCCTTCAGTTGTGCCATTGCGTTACACATAGACAGGATGCTGCGTATGGATGTGGTGCTTCTGGCTGTGATGGTTACCTTACCATTAAAGACCTCTGGAAAGCGCTCTACCATGCGACGCATGATATCCATATGTTGCCGGGCACCAATTGCTGTCAGTTCGCCCATACGCTCATGGGCATCGGCTTCTATCATCATGATGCGCTTCATGACGTCGATACCTAATGGCGTCAGAGCTTTCTGCTCTTCTGCCTGCGCCATGATCTGCAGCAGGTTCTGGAATACCTCTGGCTTGGTGATGTTGCGCGAGCCGTGGCGACCATAGTGGCTGATGTAGAAAGGTTTCTTGCCCTTTGGTGCTGGTGTCAGTTTATGCTGTTTTGGCCCAGGATAGTTCAGAAAGGAACCACCTGAAAACCTGAAGTCGTTTTTGATATCCTGCTTAGGTGTCTGCGCTGTCATCATCATGCTCAGACAGGCTATCCATAGTATAGAAATAATACGTTTCATAGAATTCATGTCAAAATCGTGCGCCAAAGTTACAAAAAGATTCTGATAGAAGAGCGATATTTCAGATTTTTTTGTAATTTTGCGACAAAATATATGAGGACATGGCAAAGAGTACTGTTTGGCAAGATGACTATTGGCTGATGCTGATGCAGATTTATCTGCACAAGCCTGTTGGTGTGAAGCCACTGTATAGTCGTGAGATGATTGATTTGAGCGTGGAGTTGCACATCGCTCCGCAGATATTACGCTCGCGTATGCAACAGATAGCTACGCTTGAGACACCTCGTATAGAGCGTATATGGCGTACTTATGCGGATAATCCCCGGAAACTGGCACGTGCTGTGAAACTGTTGCGCGAGATGAAGGGCTTTGGCTCTGCCGGCGACTTCTTCCAGGGTGTAGAGGTGCAGGAGACCTTCGAGAAGGATTTCCGTCCGTTAGCAGAGGATGAACGTTTTACGCCTGTAATGCTCATCCTGATACTTGATCTTTATTTTTGCCTGTCTACAATCACAATGGTTGAGGAGACACCGGAAGTACAGGAGTTGGCCAAACTGCTGAAGCTGAAATCATCTGATATCGTGATGGTACTCGATGTCTTCCAGACATGTGATCCATATCTGAATCGTGAGGCATCTGTCGATTCTGCCCTGTTGCTTCCGTGTCAGCAGATATGGCAGCGTTATGGTAATATGGAACCGCATGTGCTGGCAGCTTATGCGGAGGAGTTGAAAGAGTACTTTAGGAGTTAAGAGTTAAGAATTAAGAGTTAAGAGTTCTTGGCGGAGCCAAGCGGCGAAGCCGAGCGAAGAATTAAGGTTTAAGGTGGCACAAAGTCAGATACAGGAACAGAAACAGGAACAACGGTTGCAGCAGGCCGTATCGCAGCAGCAGTTGTTACAGTCGCATCTTATCGAATTGCCTATCCAGCAGTTTGCTGAGCGCATAGAGACTGAGATGCACGATAATCCTGCACTGGAGAGTGATTCGGAGAATCCCGATTTACAGGAATATCCTGACTATCCGGACAGTCCTGAGGCAACTGACGACTTTGATGTCCAGCGTGAGCGTGAGGAGCGCAGTGATGCTCTTGATGCCGCCTTGGAGAATATTGGACGCGACGATGAAGACCTGCCTGTCTATCATGGAGGACAGTCATCGGTGGAAGAGCGCGAGGAGATGGTCTATGGACAGTCGGTATCTTTCTATGATGAGTTGCTGGAACAGGTGGGTGAAATGGAACTCTCTGATCAGGAACGTTATGTGATGGAATACCTTATCCGTTCCCTGGATGATGACGGTTTCCTCCGTACGCCTCTTGAGAATATAGCCGATGAACTGGCTATCTATCATAACATTGACTTGTCGACAGGGCAGTTGGAAACTGTGCTGAAGAAGTTACAGCGTTTGGATCCGCCAGGTATTGGTGCGCGTACATTACAGGAATGTCTGTTGCTACAAGTAAACCGCAGGGAGAAATCTGCGATAACTCTGTCGATGGAGAAGGTGCTGACCGACTATTTTGATGAGTTTACCAAGAAGCACTGGGAAAAGATTGCCCAGCAGATGACGATGGATGAGCTGCAGGCAGAGACAGTATTCCATGAATTACGAAGACTGAATCCGAAGCCTGGTGCGGCCATGGGCGAGACGATAGGACGCTCCATGCAGCAGATAACGCCCGATTTTGTGGTTGACACTCAGGATGATGGCACTGTGACCTTCTCACTGAATAATGGGGATGTGCCCCAGTTGCAAGTGTCACAATCGTTTGCTGACCTGCTCAAGGAGTATCAGTCTAACAAGGATGGCCTGAGTCGTCAGATGAAGGAAGCTCTCCTTTATACCAAACAGAAGGTTGATGCAGCTCAGAGTTTTATTGATGCAGTACAGGTTCGTCGTCGCACGTTGACCCTGACCATGAAGGCTATTATTCAATTGCAACACCGTTTCTTTGAGGAAGGTGACGAAGCCTTGCTGCGTCCAATGATACTGAAGGATGTGGCCGAGCGAACCGGGTTGGATCTGAGCACGGTATCGCGTGTGTCAAATTCCAAATACGTACAGACACGATGGGGTATCTTCCCCCTGAAATATTTCTTTAGTGACGGTTATGTCACAGAGAGTGGGGAAGAGTTGTCTACTCGCGAGATAAAAGCTACGTTGCGTGAGCTTATTGACGCAGAGGATAAGCGGAAACCCATGAGCGATGATGCTCTGAGTGAGGCATTAAAGGAGAAAGGTTATCCCATAGCCCGTCGTACGGTGGCAAAATATCGTGAGCAGTTGGGAATACCTATTGCAAGGTTGAGAAAGTGAAATAATCATGATAAGCAGAGAGAAAAGTATTATCTATACCGCCAGGGTCGTCAGTTTGATATTCACCCCGTTCTATTTGCCTCTTGTGGGTCTTGTCATCATGTTCCTGTTCAGCTACATGAACCTGCTTCCATGGGAGTATCGGCTGATGGTTTTGACACTGGTCTATTTCTTTACCATTTTATTGCCTACGTTTCTGATACATCTGTATCGACGGGTGCAGGGTTGGACACGCATGGAACTGGGCCATAAGCGTCGGCGTATCATACCTTATGTGTTGAGTATCGTGTGTTATCTGATGTGCCTGTATGTGTTGGAGTCGCTGCACATCTATCATTTCGTGTCGAGTATTGTTATTGGCGCGCTGGTCGTTCAGGTGATGTGTGCCTTTATTAATATATGGTGGAAGATATCAACCCATACAGCTGCTATCGGTGGCGTGGCTGGAGCCTTGTTTGTCTTTGCCGACATCTTTGGTTTCAATCCCGTATGGTGGTTTTGCCTGGTTTTTGCCGTGGCTGGTGTGCTGGGGTCTGCGCGTATGATTCTGCGTCAGCATAGTCTGTCGCAGGTCGTAGGCGGTTTTGGTGTCGGTTTCGTTTGCGCCACCCTCGGTATTATCTTTTTGTAAGTATTGAAAAATATCATTATATGAAACCTATTGTCAGTATTATCATGGGCAGTACCAGTGATCTGCCCGTTATGGAAAAAGCCTGCAAGCTGCTTGATGAGATGCAGGTACCGTTTGAAGTGAATGCCCTCTCGGCTCATCGTACGCCTGATGCTGTGGAAGAGTTTGCCCGTACGGCAAAGGACCGCGGCCTGAAGGTGATTATTGCTGGTGCTGGTATGGCAGCAGCCTTGCCTGGGGTGATTGCTGCCAGTACTACACTGCCTGTAATTGGTGTGCCTATCAAGGGTATGCTCGATGGTCTTGATGCCATGCTTTCTATCATCCAGATGCCCCCAGGCATCCCTGTAGCTACCGTGGGCGTGGATGGAGCACAGAATGCTGCCATCCTTGCTGTTGAGATGCTGGCTTTGAGTGATGAGGCTTTGGCGCAGCGTCTGAGTGACTATAAGAGTGGTCTGAAGACTAAGATTGAGAAGGCTAACAAGGAATTGGCTGAGGTGAAATATGAGTACAAGACGAATTAGTAGTGTGACCCACGTGGGTAAAGTTGCCATTGGTGGCGACAACCCCATCCGTGTCCAGTCAATGGCAACCACGGATACGAATGATACCGAGGGTAGTGTGGCCCAGGCGAAGCGTATCATTGATGCTGGTGGCGAACTGGTGCGTTTTACCACTCAGGGTATTCGTGAGGCTGAGAATATGAAGAATATCTCAGCACGTCTGAAGGCTGATGGTTATGATACTCCCCTCGTGGCTGACGTCCACTTTACAGCACATACGGCTGATGTGGCTGCACAGTATTGCGAGAAGGTACGTATCAATCCTGGTAACTATGTGGACCCAGGACGTACCTTTAAGCATCTGGAATATACCGATGAGGAGTATGCTGAGGAGCTGAAGAAGATCGATGCTAAGCTCGTACCTTTTATTAATATATGTAAGGAGCATCATACGGCTGTACGTATTGGTGTGAACCACGGTTCCCTGTCTGACCGTATCATGAGCCGCTATGGCGACACGCCCGAGGGTATCGTTGAGAGTTGTATGGAGTTCCTCCGTATCTTCCGTCGCGAGAACTTCAATGATGTGGTTATCAGTATCAAGGCTTCCAATACGGTGGTGATGGTAACAACGGTACGTCTCCTGGTGAAGACGATGGATGCGGAGGAGATGCATTATCCCTTGCACTTGGGAGTGACTGAAGCTGGTGAAGGCGAGGACGGGCGTGTTAAGTCGGCATTGGGTATCGGTGCTCTGCTCACGGAGGGTATTGGTGACACTATCCGCGTGTCGCTATCAGAGGAACCTGAGTGTGAGATTCCTGTGGCTCGCAAACTGGTGGAACTGATTCCGGAATGTACCCGCTTGCGTGCGGAGGCTGAGGCCAGTATCAAGAATGATACGATAACGCTCGATGTGGATGCTCCCGATTGGGAAACCTTGCAACTGAAGGCTGCGATGGCTGTGGGTGCCCTGCTCATTGATAGAAAAGCCACTAAACTGGTAATTACCAGTCCTGCCGGTTATACAAGTCCTGCACGTCTGGTTAGTCTTGCTGATGCTATCCTCCAGGCTGCTCGCATCAAGTTCACTAAGACGGAGTATATCTCATGTCCTGGTTGCGGACGCACACTCTACAACCTGCAGGAGACGATAGCGAAGATAAAGGCGGCTACCAGTCATCTGGTAGGTCTGAAAATTGGTATCATGGGATGTATCGTCAATGGTCCTGGTGAGATGGCTGATGCCGACTATGGTTATGTAGGTGCTGGTCGCGGAAAGATTAGTCTGTATAAAGGCAAACAGTGTGTTGAGAAGAATATCCCCGAAGAGGAGGCTGTTGACCACCTGTTGTCGCTTATCCAGAATGATAGGAAATGAGACGCTCAAGCATAAAAAAGCACCGCTGTCCCTTTGTGGAATAGCGGTGCTTTATTCTTTTGTTGAAGGTGATTCTTAATCCTCGTTGTTAGCGATGATAGCCGAACGCTTCTCCTTGATGCGGGCTGCCTTACCAGTGAGTTTGCGCAGGTAGTACAGCTTAGCGCGGCGAACCTTACCAACCTTGTTCACTTCAATGCTGTCGATATTGGGCGACTCAATGGGGAAGATACGCTCAACACCTACGGTGCCAGACATTTTGCGAACAGTGAAACGCTTCTTCTCACCATGACCTACGATCTTGATCACTACGCCACGATAGAGCTGAATACGCTCCTTGGTACCCTCGATAATTTTGTAAGCGACAGTAACAGTATCACCAGCCTTGAAGGTGGGATGCTGCTTGCCGGTTGCAAATGCTTCTTCAGCAACTTTAATTAAATCCATTTTTCTTTTGATAATTAAATTTGTTGTATCGTTCCTACGCAACATAACAGGCAACTCTCCTATCTTCCTGCCAGCGATTACGCGGAAAGCGGGTGCAAAGGTACGATAATTAATTGATAACTGATAGTTGATAATTGATAATTGTGACTTTAATTAACTTTTTTTAGGATAAAAGTGGGCGCGTAAGTCGCAGAGAATGAAGGATTTTTCATAATTTTGCACCAAATAAATCTAAGTATGAGAAAGTTTCTACTTTTTTTTGTTATAGTAACAACCATGTTGTTCTCGGCTTGTGCATCCCATTATCAGGTGACTGGCGTGAGCCTTACAAGGATTCTGGTCGATACCGTTTATGATGCTCATCCCGACGAGACTGCAGTTGCTTTCCTGGCTCCTTATAAGCATCAGGTGGATTCTGTGATGGGACCTGTAGTAGGAATAGCGGCTTGTGATATGGCGGCTAATCGTCCGGAGGGTAATCTGTCAAACCTGCTTCCTGATATCTTTGTCTATATGGCGAAATACTATCAGGAGACACCAGATTTCTCTGTGTATAACATGGGCGGTATTCGCGCTGCTCTGACCAAGGGTGAAGTGACCTATGGTGATGTGCTGGATGTGGCTCCTTTTGAGAATAAGATCTGCTTTCTGACCTTGACGGGTGAGAAGGTGATGGAACTGTTTTCTCAGATAGCGAAACGTGGTGGCGAAGGTGTGAGCAGGGGTGTACAATTGGTGATTACCCGTGAAGGTGAACTCGTGTCGGCTCGCCTGCATGGCAAGGAGATAGATCCCCAGGCCGACTATCGTATAGCTACCATTGATTATCTGATACAGGGTAATGATGGTATGCCGGCTCTTGCAAGTGGCTTTAATCTGAATACTCCTAAGGACAAGAAGAATAATGCCCGTTTTATAATCCGCGACTACTTTCATGAGATGCTGATGAAGGGAGAAACGGTAGATGCTAAGGTTGAGGGGCGTATCGTGGTAAGATGAAGTGGAATATGAAACATGCTACTGCAATGAAGTATATGAAAAATGTATTGATTATTATAGTGTTGATGCTGGCTACGGTTGCCGGTGCGAAAGAACCTAAGAAGATTACCGTGCTTCATACCAGTGACACACATTCGTGTATTCTGCCTCTAAAGAGTAATCTGGAAGATAAGCGGATAGCGGGTCGTGGCGGTTTTGTGCGTCGTATCTCGATGCTTCAGCAGGAGCGCCTACAGAATCCAGATTTGCTGCTCTTTGATTGTGGCGACTTCTCGCAAGGCTCCAGCTATTATACGATGTTTAAAGGTGATGTGGAAGTGGGGCTGATGAATCAGATGCACTATGATGCTGTGACCATCGGCAACCATGAGTTTGACTTCGGCCTGGATAATATGGCGCGTCTTTTCAAGATGGCTAATTTTCCTGTTGTCTGCTCAAACTATGATTTCGGTGACACAGAACTGAAAGATATCGTGAAGCCTTACCTGGTTCTGAAGCGTAAGGGTGTGAAGATTGGCGTCTTTGCCCTCTGTCCTGAGATGAAGGGACTTGTCTCTCCCAAAAACTACGAACCTCTCCGTTTCCTGGATCCTATAGAAGTAACGGAAAAGATGGTTCCTTTCTTGCGGAATAAAAAGAAATGTGACGTTGTCATCTGTCTGTCTCACTTAGGTTGGGAAATCTCTGACTATACAGACAACCAGGTTATCCAGAATACCTCTGGTATAGATCTGGTTCTGGGTGGCCATACACATACCTATATGGAACGGCTCTCTTATGTAAAGGACAAGTCTGGACACATGGTGCCTGTAGACCATGAAGGAAAGAGTGGGGTCTATGTGGGCAAGATAGAGATAACGTTAGACAAGTAGAAGCCATGCAGTTTTCTACCTTGCACCAATAAACAGTTCGCCCCGCATCCATTTGCTGATTACAGCTTATTTTTCTCATAGAGTTATTGGTTAAAGTAATATTAAATGAGGTTACAAAAACAGAGCTTCATCTTGACATTTTTGAACTCAATGCTGCTGAAAGAAAAGCGGGTGAGTCAACAATTTGACTCACCCGCTTATGGGTTTATGAAGCTAATAGGATATTAGCCCAAGCTGATAGCCTCTGAAGGACAAACGCTAGCGCAAGTACCACACTCTGTGCAAGCATCAGCATCGATTACATACTTATCTGCACCCTCTGAGATAGCCTCTACGGGGCACTCACCCTGACATGTACCGCAAGAGATACAATCGTCACCAATTACATATGCCATAATGATATAAATTTAAATTGTTAATAATTTATTGTGATGCAAAGGTAACAACTTTTTTCTGTCCTACCAACTTTTTGGTATTTATTTTTCTAATTTATACATTATCGAAATAGATTCCGATATAATATCCTGCGTAATTTGCCGTTATTATTCATAGTAGATGAAAAGATTCACCATAACAGTTGTAATGGTTCTTGTAGCATTGGTGTCGTCGGCACAGATGCGCAAGGTGCAGAACAAGCCTTATATAGACTTGCGACCACTCCATTTTGGTATTAGTCTGGGGCTGAATCTGATGGACGCAGAATTTACCAATGTGGGAACACAGGTTCTGGAGGAAGGCATGACTCGTACGATTGCCTGCGATGTGGATAATTGGAACCCTGGCTTTAGTGTCGGTGTAGTGGGGGATATGCGTCTCAGCGATAACTTTAACCTTCGCGTATCACCTACGATGCATTTTGGCTCACGTCGTCTTACATTCCTGGATTTTGATAACCTGAATGATGCCGGACTGCCTGTTCACAGCACTCAGGATTTGAAGAGTTCCTATATGGCCGTACCTGTTGACTTAAAGTTCTCTGCCCCCCGATTCAATAACTATCGTCCTTATGTGGTGGCTGGAGTGAGTCCTATTATCAATCTTGCAGGAAAGGATCAGGAATATGTACGACTGAAACGTTTCGACAGCATGATTAACGTCGGCATGGGTTGTGATTTCTATCTCCGGTTTTTTAAGTTGATACCCGAGATAAAGTTTTGCTATGGCCTGACAAATGCGCTGGGCAATAATCATGTCAATGACCTTGATGATGTGAATAAGCGGCCTTTTGCTACGAGTATCAACGATTGCCGTACGAAGATGTTCCTCTTTACATTATACTTCGAATAAAATAAATCCTCATACCCTATGCAGAGTATGAGGATTTATTTTGGTATTAACCTTCTTCTTTATTAGTTGGCAGCCTTAGCCAGGGCTTCTACCACCTTGCGGATTTCTGCATCCTCAGGCTGTAACTCCTGCAATTTCTTTGCATAGTCGTAGGCTATCTTGTGAGTCTTCTGCTTGACGTAGTAACGCATCAGGAAAGAGTAGGCATCGAAGAGACGGGCCTTGTCGGTGTCGTCGATGGTCTCGTGTGCGTTGATGAGCTCTGCCAGGCGTTCGAAATAGGGCTTTGCAAGACCCTTTGAGAGGTCACCGTCAATCTGGGCGTTGATACGTCCACGCTGCCACAGTGCATACTCCTCGGCATCAGCAAATTTCTCTGTAAGTGAAGCGTAGGTCTGATCGGCTGTCTTCAGGGCTTCTACCTTTGCTTCACCCTCGAGGGTACGTGCGTAGGCGTTCTGGAGAATACCCAGTCCAGCCCAGTCGGTAGCATCAGCATTGGCGTTAGCCTCCAGGAACTGCTTGTAGCTGTCAATAGCCTTGGGATAGTCCTTCATGCCCTTATAGGCATCAGAGATGCTCTTATAAAGGTCGGCGTGAAGTGTGTTGTCTTCAGCGGGCAGTGCCAGTGCCTCGTTGAACTTGGCAATAGCCTCCTCGAACTGGTTGTTGCCTGCGAGTGCATTACCATAGTTCTGGTAGTCGATATCCTTCAGTTTGACGCTATCCTTGTCAACTTTGGTGAACAGCACCTCAGCGTATTTGATGGCTTCGGGGAACTTCTTCATATCGTTATTATTCATCAGGGCAAAACGGTTCAGTGTACCGTTCAGGGGCTCTTTAGCCAGACCAGCTTCTACAACACGCTGTGACTCCTCGAACTTTCTGCCGAGCTGCAGGGCACGCGCATAGTTGATGTAGTCGATACGCTCCATCTTGTCGAGGGGCACCTTGCTATAAGCCTCGATGGCGGTGCTATAACGCTGTACGTTGTAGTTGATATTACCAATCAGGGCATCTACGGGGTAGTCAGGACGCTCGTTGCGAAGCTCTTCAAGTTTCTGGGTAGCACCCTCCGGAGAGATGCGGCTATACACGATAGCATACTTGCGGTAGGGCTCTGGATCCTTGGGATTGGCAAAGATAGCCTGCTCGTAGTTTGATGCAGCAGCACCACCATTATCCATCTTTGAAGCGATGTCGCCCAGCAGGATGTAAGCAGGAGCGAAACTGTATTTCTTAATGCTCAGTGCCTGATTGGCAAATACTGCAGCCTGAGCCGTGTCACCCTCCTCAAAGAGAGCACGACCAATGGCTACGAGATTGTCGGCATTCTTCTTGTTAGCCTTGATGAAGTTCTTCATCTGTTTCTCATAGTCGGCAGGCTTGTTCTTCACTAAGTTTCTTGCGGCCTCCACATCGGCAGGTGTGCCGTCCTGGGCCATTGTGCCAAGGCTGCATCCAAACAGCAGGGCACCCATCATAAAATATTTCATAGTTTTCATAATCATTCTCATTATAGTGTTATACTTCTGTTGTTTATTTGATGTTTCTTTTCCATGTTGGTTTAATCAGTCTATAACGACGTCACGTACGGAGTAGTCGGCACGGGCAGGGAACAGTCCTGCGTTGAAGAAGATGAGCTGACCAGGGTTAGGCAGCCAGCAGAAGTTTGAAAAAGCACGAGGCACACCTGTTGAGCGTGGGTCAATGCAGATGGCATAGAGCGTGCGGATGAAGGGGTAATAGGCGTAGGCGATGTTGTACTGGTCTGGTGTATAACTATTAGCCCGCGTAGCCTCTGCAGCCTTACTGACGCGCATCACCTTAATGGTGCGGTTATAAATCAGATTGGTGGTGTCACGTTGGTCGTTCAGCCAGATGCTGCCCACCACACCAATGGCATTCTCGTGGTTCTCCACATACTCTACCACTTCAGCACTGGTCATGACTGCTTTTACGTTACCGTCTGTCTTTACCTTCTTGTCTTTCATGATAGAGTCGACAACGAAACGCAGGGTGCCTGACTTTGGATTATCGAAAGCGACTTTTATCTTGCCTAGTTTAGAGTCGGGGTTCAGTTCTTTCCATGTAGTAATCTCTCCGGCCATAATCTTGCGGAAATTCTCCACTGTCATTAATGAGTCCGGATTGGCCTTGTTTACAATGAGTGCCAATGCATCATAGGCCAAGGGTATGCAGCGTGGCTTATATTGTTGTTCTTTGAGGAAATTTTCTTCTTTGGGGGTGAGCGCTCTGGTTGTAAAGACGAGCAGAATCTCACGGTTCATCAGTTTCTCTATTGCCTCCTGCTCATTGATATAGAGTGGGTAGATAGAGTCACGTTTATTCTTCATATTGAAGATGTCCAGTTCCTCGTCAATGACGGGACTCAGACTTTCATCGGCAGCAAAGTAGCGGGCTTGCTCCTTGTATGCATTATCAGAAGGCTTGTCCCCACAAGAGGGGAACAAGCCTATTGAGAGTGCCAATCCAATAATCAAATTGTTGAATTGAGTTCGTTTCATGTTAAAAATGTGCTTACTGCAAACGGAAGGTTACAGGGAGTGTGAACTTCACACGTACGGCAGAACCGTTCTGCTTACCAGGATTCCACTTCGGCATTGACTTCACAACGCGAACGGCTTCCTTGTCGAGTGAGGGGTCAACAGATTTGATAATCTTGACATCGGTGATAGAACCGTCGCGCTCAACCACGAATGTGGTAACAACACGGCCCTGAATACCGTTCTCCTCAGCAATAACGGGGTACTTGATGTGGCTGTTCAGGTAAGCCATCAGGGCAGCATCACCGCCTTTGAACTGAGGCATCTGTTCTACAACATCGAAGACCTTTGTTTCTTCTACCTTTGGTGGAACCTCGTCCACAACCTTCTCATTTACCTTCAGAACGTGCTCAGCCTCGTTGCTACCCTGATCGTAGTCGATAGCACCGATTGCAACATCACTCTGGGCAACCTCATCCTGTGTCTTGGTAACCTGCTCGGGAGCATCGTCTTCCATTTCATAGGCGGTAAACTTCTCAGAGTTCATCACAGTCTCCTCAGCAACGAGCTGTTCCAATTCTTCAAGTTCGTAAACGATCTCTTCATCGTCCTTATCTTCCTCCAGCTCTTCCTCAATTGCCTCAAGAGCAACTTCGGTTTCGTGCTCTGCCTGAGCAGCTGCGATAGCATTCTGTGCTACGTTAACACCCAGGAATGCGATAACGATAAAGGCAAGACCGCCAACCAATGCCAACATGGCATAAAGGTTACGTCTGCTGGTGTCCTGACGAATAGTATAAGCACCATATGCCTCGTTTTTACCTTCGAATACGAGGTCAATCCATTTTTGGTCTAACAGATCTATCTTTGACATAGTTCTTTCGTTTTAATGGGTTATTGGAGTTTAATACCATTCTCTTCCAGAATTGGCATATCTTTTTCGTTAACCTTATCGATTACGTACTTACCGATACAACAAATCTGCATTTCGTCCAGTATTGTTACCAGGTTGTCATAATTAGAATTGTCCAGAGGCTTGATATTCACGGCCAGCGTGGGTACCATGTTTGTCTCTTCGTAATTCCTCATGTCCTTGTCAACCTTATCATACCTGGCCTTGTTCAGCTGACCATTTTCAACAATATCCACGTGACCTTTCTTAATCATAATCAAAGCACGGTTGTAGATAGAGTCGTTAGTCTCCTGCTGAGACTTTGGCAGTGTGTTGAACCAAGTGTCAAGCTGCTTCTTGGCATCCATCAGCACCTTGGTAGGAGCGTGACGGTGGTTGCGCAGTACTTCACGGATACCTTCCTTACCCCATGTGGTCTCTTTCAGGTATTCGGGTTTACCGAAATCTTCCTTCTTGTCCACGATGTAGTAATAGAGCTTGTTGTCTGCAGCCAGATACAGTGTGATCGTGTTCTCTGTCTTTGACTTATCCTTATCCTCAGCGGTCATGTTATCATCCTTTGCAGGCATGGTAAGGTGCATGGCCTGAGGCTTCTGCAGTGAACCCACCAGCATGAAGAAGGTAATAAGAAGCATCATCATATCCACCATAGGCGTGAAGTCCACGCGGGTGGTCATTTTCTTCTGCTTGCTTTCTTTTTTCTTAGCCATATCTTATTCCTCCAATTTCTTAGCTTGTGTAACCAACTTGTAGCGGCTCTCATTGATGTCCTGCAATTCAGCGATGACCAATTTGACAGCACTGTAAGGAGTATCCTTGTCGGCCTTGATATTGATTTCGAGCTTAGCGCTTGAAACCTCGGTCTTCTCTGCGTCAGACAGATCGTTGTACCACTCTTTGTAGCCATTCTTCATAGCTTTTACCCAAAGCTGGAATTCACTCATCTTGTCTTCGCGATTCTGCAGACTATCGGTTGGAATACCTGTCACCTTCATCAGTTTGATCTGATCCTCGTGGCTCTTGCTCAGGAATTCGGGCATGCTCTTCACGGGAATACCAATCTGATTGAAGTTGATAATCTCTTGCTTCTGGTCTGGCGTGAGATTGGTCTCACGGTCCTTGAGCATCTGATCGAGTGCCTTCTGCATCGTCACCGTCTTGTCAGTGCTCATCAACACGCGGCCTTCGGGGTCGATCGTGATATCAAGAATGGCTGATGAAGATACCTTGGCCATGGTTGTAGAACCTGGCGTTATGACCTTCACCACCTCGTTCTTCGTGAAGTTTACTGACAACATAAAGAATGTCAGCAGCAGCACCATCACGTCCGACATAGGCGTCATGTCGATCCAGACATCGTTTTTCTTAATTTTTATCTTACCCATAGTAGTAAATTGATTAAAGGGTTAGACAAAATTAAGCCTCGTCTGCGTGTGTAGCGTTGTAGGTCTGAGCAAGTGAATAACCAATCTCGTCCAATGCAAACGAAATCTTATCGATGCGGTTGGTGAAGAAGTTATAAGATACAACGGCGAGCCATGATGTACCGATACCGAATGCGGTGTTGATCAGAGCCTCAGAAATACCGGTTGACAGCTCAACAGAGTCACCGCCACCACCTTGTGCCAGAGCCTGGAATGACTTGATCATACCAACCACAGTACCGAGCAGACCAGTCAGAGTACCCAGAGTAACGATGGTTGCAATCAGAGGAAGGTTCATTGTCAGAGTAGGCATCTCTACTGCGATAGCCTCCTCGTGAGCAGCCTGGATGCGAGCGATCTTCACTTCCTTCTTAACACCCTGAGCGGCGTCAGCCTCTTTGTAGGCAGTGATAGTAGCGCGAACCACGTTAGCTACAGAACCACCCTGCTGTGCGCAGTGCTGCAGAGCAGCGTCGAAGTTCAGAGCCTTCAGGTCAGCCTTGATCTTAGCCAGGAATGTAGCGAGCTTCTCCTTACCGATACACTTGCTCAGAGCGAATACGCGCTCGATAGCCATGAAGAGCACAGTAAGCAACAGTGTGTGGATCACAGGCACGATAACACCACCTTTATAGATAGTACCCCAGATGTTCAGAGGAGCACCAGCGGCGTCACCACCTTCGAAGTTAGCGGCCTGACCGAAGTTGAAGAAGAAGTTGCAGAATGCAATAGCTGCACAAAGTACGATTACCCAGATAGCATCCTTGATACCGACGCTACTAGTTTTTTTTGCTGCAGGAGCAGCGGCTTTCTGTGTTGTTGCCATAATTGTTTTGTTTTGTTTTTAAGTTATAAGAATTTATTAAATTGTAATTGTTCGATTAAGTATTATTTAGCCGACGAATGCCCATAGGCTATTAGCCTCTGGGCGCAATCACCTCGCAAAGGTAGCAAATAAATGCGTACTTCCGCTTTAATTAACTACATTTAACGCTTATTTTAAGGATTTTAGTGCCTCTCCTATACGGCGCATTGCCTCACGGATATTGTCGTCGCTGGTGGCATAACTCATGCGGAAGCAGTCGGGGTCACCGAAGGCATCACCTCCCACGGTAGCCACATGTCCTACTTCGAGCAGATACATGGCCAAATCTGTACTGTTCTCAATTTTCTGGCCGTCGGGCGTTGTCTTGCCATAGAAACTTGAGCATTTGGGGAACAGATAGAACGCGCCCTCGGGAACATTCACTTCCAGTCCGGGAATCTGCTTGGCAAGTTTCACGATGAGGTTGCGACGACGCTCAAAGGCCTGACGCATCTCTTCCACGCACTGCTGACTCTGTGTGTAGGCAAACTCTGCAGCCTTCTGGCTTACAGAGCAGGGACCACTGGTGTACTGGCCTTGCAGTTTGTTACAACCCTTTACAATCCACTCAGGACCGGCGATGTAGCCAATGCGCCAGCCGGTCATGGCATATGCCTTGCTGACACCGTTGACGATGATGGTGCGCTCCTTCATACCAGGGAACTGAGCGATAGACTCATGATGACCCACGTAGTTGATATGCTCATAGATCTCGTCAGCCAGGACGTACAGATCCTCGTGTTTTAATATAATGTTCGCGAGCGCACGCAATTCCTCTTTATTGTAAACCGAACCAGTTGGGTTGCTGGGTGAACAGAGAATCAGCAGTCTGGTCTTTGGGGTGATGGCAGCCTCCAGCTGTTCGGGAGTCATCTTGAAGTTCTGCTCGAAGGTTGCCTCTACAAATACAGGCGTACCACCAGCCAGCAGCGCCATCTGTGGATAGCTGACCCAGTAGGGAGCGGGTATGATGACTTCTTCGCCGGGGTTCACCAATGCCATTACGGTGTTGCAGACACTCTGCTTGGCACCATTACTTACCAGAATCTCGCTCATCTGATAGTCCAGTCCGTTCTCACGCTTCAACTTCTCTACGATAGCCTTACGCAGTTCGGGATAGCCTGGTACGGGCGAGTAGCGCGAAAAGTTTTCGTCTACGGCTCGTTTGGCAGCCTCCTTTATGTGGTCGGGCGTGTTGAAGTCGGGTTCTCCGACGCTCAAGTTAATCACGTCAATACCCTGAGCCTTCATCTCAGAGCTCTTTTGCGACATAGCCAGTGTAGCTGAAGGTGCAAGTCGCTGCAAACGGTTAGATAATTGTGCCATATGTTTTCAAAATGTTTCTTTCGGCGTGCAAAATTAATCAAAAAGTTTCTCTTCGCAAAGAAAAAAATTCTAATTTTTGTTTTTTATGCACTATCTCCTGCTATTTGTTAAGATGTTGTACATACTTCACCTGTTCTCCGTCTTTCTTGAGTGCGTCGGCAAATGACTGTGGGGTGATTTTGACTGCACCTTTCATCAATTCAGGGATATTGTAACTCTTCATGAACTGGCGGTGATAATCGGGATCGGCACAGGGCAATTCGAACGGTTTTCCTCCATGCCCGTTTTTATCGATGTGAGCAATGAACGGACGCGTGAAATTCCCATCGTCACGACGGCTGCTGAAGACCACCCAGCGACCGTTGCTTGACCATGAGTGATAGCTCTCCACGTCGGGCGAGTTGATTTCGTCCATGCAGCGAACCTTTCCATTGGCAAGATCCAGCATATACAGGTCAGCGTCCTTATGCCAGATATGGAATACTCCATATTTGCCCATTGTAAACATCAGATAACGGCCATCGGGTGAGACACGGGGCAGGGTGGTGCTCATGTCTAGGGTATCTGCACGGAACACCAGTTCGCGCGGCCCGAATGTCTTGGTTCCCAGGTCAAAACGCTTCCTGTAGATATTATATTTCACCTCCTTGAAGCGCTGAATGAGTTCTACGCCAGGTGACACCGTATCCTTGAACTCGAAATGTGCACTGCAGTAGTAGAGTGCCTTGCCGTCAGGAGCCCAGGTCGGGAACACCTCAAATTCTGTTGCTTCCTTTTCAATATTCGTCACCTCGTTGCGTTCCACGTCGTAGGCTATCAAGTCGCTCTCCGTGTCAAACACTTCAATCTTGTCTGGATTGGTGATGTGGAAGGTCTGCATCGTCTTGTTCGTGGAATAGACTATCAGCGGCAGCCATGGATGCCAGGCAGGATAGACACCGGCCGAAAGGATTGAGTCGGACGTCATGTTAATCTTACGTATCTTTCCGTCGTAGGCGATGACGGTTCCTCCCTGATACTGACGCGCATGAAACTGCATCCGCTCAGGGTTGTACTGCTGATAGCTATGGCAGTTGACACACTGTCCGTCTACGGGATTCTGACAGAGCATGTTATCGTAGATCACCTCCTCGTCATAGTTCTCCAGGCACCGTTGGTTGATGGTTAGCTCCTCGTAGGTAATATACGATGGCGCTATCAGTCGGTAACTGATATACGGGTCGATGGAGTCGGGAGATACATAGATGTCAAATGGCTTGAACTTAGTCCACTGACCATCCTTCTGGATATAAACCTCCACCTTGATGGCCTGTCCTTTCGCACATTCTGTAAGACGGTGCCAGTCGTCGAAGTCCGGTTGTACCTTTGTGCCTCCGCAGATAATCTCCTTGTCACCAGCAGTCAGTCGTGCCACGATGCCATCGCTTTTCCCGTCAGGTTCGAAGGTTAAAGGTGCGATGTTGATGGGTACCGTGACACCGGTGTAGTCGGGATAGATGGCCGGCGACTCCTCTGACTCGGCGTATGTGGTGGGTATCTGGTTGCCGCAGGCCGTCAGTGACAGTGCGACGATAATGATAGCAAACAGTTTCTTCATATCAAAAATAAGTAATATCCTTTAGGAAGAAGAATTCAAAATAATAGGTTGTACCGTATCTCTGGTACAGATAGTTGCGTACCTGCGCATTAGGTTTCCAGTTGCATTGCTGCATGACCTGTATGAAGCCGTGGAGATTTTCCTTCACGTCCTTGTTGACAGGCAGTTCTTCTGTGAATGACAGGTTCTCCATATTGCCAAAGAGGTAGGCTGCCTCCTGGAAGATACGTGGCACAGGCCTGTTGGGATGCATGTTGACATAATGTTCAAAGCGTGCCCAGAAATCAGCTGTGTTCCTGGTCCACATCGCAGCCAGCACAGCCTGTTCCTGGAAATAAGGTTCGTTGGCGTCTGTCTTTGAGAGCACCTCCATGAGGTTCTTCTCTACGAAACCGTCACCAGCGCTTTGCACATCAGGATAATGCATCATGTGTGTGATGGGCCCCGTCTCCATATCACTGGCCATCAGGTCAGGCCGGTTGATAAGACCCTCAAAGTGGTCGGCCCAGTCGCCATAATAACAGGTCTGCCTGAGCAGGTTCAGGAACTTCATCGTGGCCCGTGCTTCATTGTTGAACAGCGCATTCCTTGCCATATATTGCAACCGTTCTACGCTCCATCCATACTCTACGCCTTCTTCCATGCATATACGGTGGCACTCGTTCATCATGCCGTAATGATAGTATATCAGCCGTCCGGCCGTGTTATACATGAATACATGCAAAGGTGTGTTGGGCTTTTTCGATCCTTTAGGAAAGCTGTACATCATGTCGCACTGTAGTCCCAACCGGCTCAGCGCCAGGTTGTGCATCATCACAATAGCACGTGTGGGCTCCCCTTCCTGCTTCTTTCCCTCGTCAATCACGCCTTGCCAGTCGGCCTGTTCTATGCAGCGCTGCATGCGTAGCTCGTGGTGGTAGTTGTCGTCCTTATACCAGAAATGCCAGATGCAGGCGATGAGGGCGACTAGGAGCAGGGCTTGGAGGAGGATGGGTTTAATGGGCTTAGTGGGCTTAATGGGTTTTGTGGGGTTCAGGCGGACAACCGCCATGACGAGAAAGTACAACGCCAACAGATGGTACGGGATATAGTAGGCGTATAGCGTCTCTGTTTCTGTGAAGACGGGAAGTGCCGTCAGGTAGATATCGCTGATGTGAGTCTGATAGTACACATAGCGATAACAGGCCAGGGGGATGACGATGATGCTCAGTAGGGCAATGACAGACACGCAGATGTTTTCTTTTCTTGCGTTTGTCAGCCGCCATGTCCAAATCCCCATCAGCAAGGCTGTGGCCAGGGCATAGGCACCCATCAGGGGATAGCCTGTTGCCACGGTCAGCACGACAAGCCCCATGCGTAACCAAATGTTATGTGGCAGGATGCGGAACAGCCATAATAATGCCACGCCAACTGTGGTGCCGATGGTTGCCGAGAAAAAATACCCCTTCAGCTTCAGGATGTAAATCCAGTAGTCCAGACTCGTGTCGGCTATCAGCAGGAACCCCACCGGTATGAGCGTCAGCAGCATCCACCTGTCGGGTATCTGGAACGCTCGTTTCACCAGCCACATAAGCAGCCACCACCAGCCGCATAGCATCACGACGCCTATCCATGGATGGTAGAAAAACTGTGTAAAGAATGTGCCAAGATAGGAGAGCATACCACCTGACGTCACCATCATTTGCTTAAAGAACAGTGATGAACAGAGGAACAGGTTCTGTTGCTGTACCTTCCAAAGCAGGTCGGACTCAAAACACAGCAGGGCGCAAGCTATCAGTGATAGTGCGCCCAGCCATAGTGCTATCGGTATAATTTTTTTCATTTGGGTTAGTGTTATTGGTGTTTGGTCTTAGGTTTTCGTCAGCGTGGTGGACTACAGGTGTAGTGTGTGTCCCATGCGCTCTTGTTTTGTTCTCAGATAGCGGAGGTTGTATTCGTTCGGTGTTACCTCGATGGGCACATTCTCCGTGATTTCCAGTCCGTAGGCCTCCAGTCCTACGCGTTTCACGGGGTTGTTGGTCATCAGACGCATCTTGTGTACGCCTATGTGGCGCAACATCTGTGCACCGCAACCATAGTCGCGCTCATCAGCCTTGAATCCCAGACAGAGGTTGGCATCTACCGTGTCATAGCCTTCCTCCTGCAGTTTGTAGGCGGCCAACTTATTCATCAGTCCTATGCCGCGGCCTTCCTGCTGCATATATACGATGACACCCTTGCCCTCTTTCTCTATCTTCTGCATGGCCTTGTGGAGCTGTTCGCCACAATCGCAGCGTCGGCTTCCCAGGATGTCGCCCGTCATACATGAAGAATGTACGCGTACGAGGATGGGTTCATCCTCTTTCCATTCACCCTTTATCAGGGCGAAGTGTTCCTGTCCGTTGCTCTTCTGACGGAAGGGGATGATACGGAAATGACCGTATTCTGTAGGCATATCCACCTCTTCGCCCACCTCAATCAGTGACTCCTGCTGCAGGCGGTAGGCAATCAGGTCCTTGATGGTGATAATCTTCAGGTTGTGCTCCTGGGCAAAGGCCTGCAGCTCCGGCATACGGGCCATCGTACCATCATCATTCATGATTTCCATCAGTGCACCTGCGGGGTAGAGTCCTGCCAGACGGCACAGGTCTACTGCAGCCTCCGTGTGTCCACTCCTGCGCAGTACGCCGTTGTCCTGTGCATAAAGCGGGTTGATATGACCTGGACGTCCAAACGTCTGAGGGGTTGATGCAGGGTCGGCCAATGCCTGGATGGTAGCGGCGCGGTCGTGAGCCGACACACCGGTGGTACATCCTTCCAGCTTGTCCACCGTCACTGTGAAGGGCGTACCCAGCACAGAGGTGTTCTCACTGACCTGATGGGGCAGGTCCAGTTCCTCACTGCGACTGATTGTGATAGGTGCGCACAATACGCCACGTGCATATTTCAGCATGAAGTTCACCATCTCAGGTGTAATCTTCTCTGCGGCACAGATCAGGTCACCCTCGTTCTCGCGGTCTTCGTCGTCTACCACGATTACAAACTTACCATCACGAAAATCATCGATGGCCTCACTTATCTTGTTCAGCTTGAATGTCTCCATCATTTTGTTGTATTTCAAGTTTTGTATAATCTTTATAAGTCTCGTCCAGCAACTTGTCCTTTTGCTTGTCGGCCAGCTCCTGGATAATTGGCATCAACTTGTTGCTAGTATTGCTGATGTCGCGCAGGTCGCGGTACAGGCGCAGGCGGAAGCGTATCATGCGGCAATAGAAGAAGATACCCAGGGGCAGGAACAGACCGCTGACGATATTCAGCCATTTCTTTTCAAACGGACGCGTGTGTGCATGCGTGGCTATGATAGGATACTCGTTGAGTGTATATAGTACATGCTTGTCGCGTGCGTATCCCAGGTCCTCGATAGTCGTCTCCAGCACCTCGTTGATATGTTCTATCTCATGATCGTCACCGGCACGGAAGAATACCTTGATGGGTGACGGCCAGCGTAATAGCTTGTGTGTTTCCGAATAGATGGCGATATCCTCGTTGATAGTCTGGAGCATATTGGCATCCATGCGGTATTTCGGCTCCTCGATAATCACCTCCTTGCGTGTGATGTTGCGCTTCATGCGCAGACCCAGTATGCGCATGAGGAAGAGGCGGTAGGCGTCAATGTTGAAGACCGTAGAGTCGCGGTTGGCCTTATACGTGAAGAAGACTGCCAGCGGTGCCAGTACTACCGTGGATATGCTGCGCCCGAACCATACGGTCCAGTTGTCATCACGGGCCATACGCATGCCTGTCATATCCAATAGGTAGAATACCAGGAACACAATGACCGACACGATGACAGGCACACCCAGTCCGCCTTTTCGGATAATAGCTCCCAGTGGTGCACCGATAAAGAAGAAGATGATACATGAAAGTGCCAGGGTGAATTTCCCGATGGCCTCCAGCAGGTGCACACGCTCCAGGCGGTTCTGGTATTTTGCGTAGTCGCTCTTCATCTCCACATCGCTCAGTGCGTTTTGTGCCTGACGTGCGGCCTGTCGTGCCACTTCGCGTTGCTTGTCCTGGTTCATCTTCGCATAGACGCTGTCCATGACGGGGATGTCCTCGGCGGTCAGTGACTGGAGCTTAACCGAGTCCTGCGGGGTCAGCTCCTCTGTCCTGAAGGTATAGTTCCTGGCCTCCTCGAAGAAGGAACGTCCTATAGAATCGTTGGATAACTTGATAGAGTCCAGGTCGTGCAGGATGCGCATGACACTCTTCGCACTGGCATCATTTGTGAAGTTGCTGGCATCGGCCAGATTGAAATCACCGTCAAAGTCCAGCAGAATCTGTTTATGCCCGAATGACTCGCGGCGATAAGGCACCTCGGCCGTGCCACCCATATCCTGTGAGCGCATGTTCTCAAACCATTCGCCATTCCATAGCGTCAGCAGCAGGTGCTTTTTCTCCGCTGTAGACTGCAACATGCCTGAGTCGGCAAGGATAATGGTCTGATCCTCATACGAGCCTGTCTGACGGTAAATCATGATGCCGTACAGGTGGCCGGTTTTCAGGTCCTTCTTCTCAACGTATAGGTTTGAATTGGGAATTCCGTCGTAGAATGTACCTTCAGGAATCTCCAGTTCCGGACTCTTCTGTTTCATGGATACCAGCAGTTGCTTCAGCTGCATGTTGGCACTGGGCACCACGACGTTCTGGAAGTAGAATGAGATACCTGCGATGCAGAGTACAATGAAAATGAGTGAACGCATAGACTGCATCAGGGAGATGCCTGCCGCCTTAATGGCAGTCAGCTCACTGCTTTCGCCCAGGTTTCCGTAGGCAATCAGCGATGACAGCAGTATAGCCAGGGGGAAGGCCTGCGGCATCAGTCCCAGGGCCATATACCAAAAGAACTGTGCCAGGATTTCCATGGACAGTCCCTTTCCGATAAGTTCGTCAACATAACGCCATAGGAACTGCATCATCAGCACAAAGAGGCAAATGAAGAAGGTTCCTACGAAAAGCAGTCCAAACTGTTTCGCGATAAATATATCTAATTTCTTTATCCTAAACATAATTCAGGCTGCAAAGGTACTCATTTTTTTTGAGGTTTGGGGTTTGAGGTTTGAGATTTCTCGTGTACCTTGTTATTTTTTAACAATAAACCTCCGCTCGCTTGTTACCGGAGGGATACAAAAACCTTAAACCTCAAACCTTAATCCTTAAATCTTAAAATCCGCTCGACTGATGCAGTCGGTCTAGATTGTCGTCCCACAGTTCGTGCAGGTCTTCAATATCTTCTGCTGGGGCAAAGTCCACTACGCACAGACAAAGTTCTTCCGTCAGTTCGCTCTTGCCAATTCTCATTTCCCAATAAGCTTCCGGTTCTTCTTCGTCTACCCATTGCAGACGTATATGACTGTTTTTCTGTCGCTCTACTATGTTGGCACTTAGTGTGTGATGTTCACCGTAAGGACTGCCCCACGTCAGCTGCATCACGCCGTTGTTTTCTACAACGCGGTCGGCCAACCAACGCTCCAATCCATGATCTGTGCTCAGTAACTGCCAAAGCAGGTCGGGTTTTCCTGCGGCAAGGGGATATTCCAAGTTTAATCGTTGTTTCAGCATATCGTTACTGGTAAGTTTTTACTTTATCACAAGATTAGTTATTCGGGTACAAAAGTACAAAAAAAGACGGAAAAAACCGCCATAGATACGGAAAAAATACGTGTTGTTTCATAAAAAATGTTAAGTAGAAGAAAATTCTTAATTCTTAATTCTTAATTCTTAATTTTTAGCAGTACCTTTGCACCCGCTTACAAGCAGATGGCGGGATAGCTCAGCTGGTTAGAGCGCATGATTCATAATCATGAGGTCGCCGGTTCAATCCCGGCTCCCGCTACCGAAAGAGGCGAAATGCTGGATTGTGCCGAGGATACTTTCTCGGCATTTTTTTTTAAGGTATTAGTATTATGCAAGACATTAGGAACATTGCAATTATTGCACACGTAGACCACGGTAAGACAACACTGGTCGACAAAATGATGCTGGCAGGAAATCTTTTCCGTGAGGGACAGAACCTGAGCAACCAGGTACTTGACGCCAATGACCTGGAGCGCGAGCGCGGTATCACCATTCTTTCCAAGAACGTTTCTATCAATTGGAAAGGCACCAAAATCAATATCATCGATACTCCGGGACACAGCGACTTCGGTGGCGAGGTAGAGCGTGTACTTAATATGGCCGACGGCTGTCTGTTGCTCGTCGACGCTTTTGAGGGCCCCATGCCTCAGACCCGTTTCGTGCTGCAGAAGGCACTCCAGATTGGTCTGAAGCCTATCGTGGTGGTTAATAAGGTAGATAAGCCCAACTGCCGTCCTGAGGAGGTCTACGAGATGGTATTCGACCTGATGTTCTCGCTGAATGCTACCGAGGACCAGCTCGACTTCCCCGTTGTCTATGGCTCTGCCAAGAACGGATGGATGGGTGAGGACTACAACAACCCCACCACTGACATTACCTATCTTCTTGATAAGATTGTAGAGGTGATTCCTGCTCCTCAGAAGCTCGAGGGTACCCCTCAGATGCTGATCACCTCTCTCGACTATAGCTCTTACACAGGCCGTATCGCCGTGGGTCGCGTACATCGCGGCACCCTCAAGGACGGTATGCAGGTCACCATTGCCCATCGTGATGGTTCTATGGAGAAGACCAAGATTAGGGAGCTCCACACCTTTGATGGTATGGGTCACCAGCGCACTGACGAGGTTGAGTGCGGTGATATCTGTGCAGTAATCGGCCTGGAGAAGTTCGAGATTGGCGACACTATCTGCGACCTCGAGAATCCCGAGCCCCTGCCTCCTATTGCTATCGATGAGCCTACCATGTCTATGCTCTTCCAGATCAACGACTCTCCCTTCTTCGGTAAGGAGGGTAAGTTCGTTACCTCTCGTCATATCAACGACCGTCTGCAGAAAGAGCTTGAGAAGAACCTCGCCCTCCATGTAGAGCAGTTCGAGGACTCTACCGACAAGTGGATTGTCAGTGGCCGTGGTGTGCTCCATCTCTCTGTGCTTATCGAGACCATGCGTCGCGAGGGCTACGAGCTGCAGGTTGGCCAGCCCCAGGTTATCTATAAGGAGATTGACGGTGTGAAGAACGAGCCTATCGAGGAACTCACCATCAACGTGCCCGAGGAGTTCGCTTCCAAGATGATTGATATGGTTACCCGCCGTAAGGGTGAGATGACCTCTATGGAGGCTCAGGGCGAGCGCACCAATATCGAGTTCGATATCCCCTCACGTGGTATCATCGGTCTGCGCACCAATGTGCTGACCGCTTCTCAGGGTGAGGCTATCATGGCCCACCGTTTCAAGGAGTATCAGCCCTATAAGGGAGATATCGAGCGCCGTGCCAACGGTTCTATGATTGCCCTTGAGACCGGTAATGCCTTTGCCTACGCTATTGATAAGTTGCAGGACCGTGGTAAGTTCTTCATCGATCCAGGTGAGGATGTCTATATGGGTCAGGTTGTAGGTGAACATGTTCACGACAACGACCTCGTGGTCAATGTCTGCAAGGCTAAGCAGCTTACCAACGTGCGTGCCTCTGGTACCGATGATAAAGCCCGTATCATCCCGAAGGTGATTATGTCACTGGAAGAGTGCCTTGAGTATATCAAGGAAGACGAGCTGGTAGAGGTTACGCCCAAGTCTATGCGTATCCGTAAGGCCATCCTCGACCACGACCAGCGCAAGAAGGCCAACAAGAATTAATACACATTGTTTTTCGTATATAAATGATAAAGGCTCCCGAAGATTCGTCTTGGGAGCCTTTTCTTGTATATGGTATGTAGTTCGTTTTTATTGATTCTTCATTTCCTGGAAATCAGAAGGTGTCATGCCAGTCTCCTTTTTAAACACCGTCTGGAAATAGCTGCGGTCACTGAATCCGCAATGCTGTGCCACCGTCTCATTGTTCCAGTCAGGATGCTCGCATAGCATACGCTTGGCCTCTTCGATGCGCAGGCTGGTTATCCAACCGGCATAGGTGAGTCCCTGCTGTTTGACCCATGCAGAGAGCTGGTATTGCGGTATACCGATGGCTTCGGCGGTAGTAGGCAACTTCATTCCTATCTGCAGGTATCCGCCATTATTAATCCATTTCGTGATTAGTTGGGCACTGAAGTCGGCTTGGTCGGTGTCCTCCTCCTTTTCATCTTCACTCTCCTCAGCCTCCTGCATTCGTTTAGGAGCCGAACTGACCACATAGTTTGAGAAACTGTCTACCAGGTAGAATATTCCCGCAAAGAACAGGATGCCGAATATGGCCAGTCCTTTACTCTCCACAAAGATGAGCAGTGGCACCATCAAGGCCAGTACCATCAGCACCAGGATGCTGAGCTGCATCCATAGCAGCATGCCGTCCATATCGCGGTCGTAGTAGTTCTGCAAGGTATTGCGCATAGAGCGCAGGTTCTTCAGGTGTCGCCAACTGTAATGGCCCTGTAGCAACAGGTATAGCACGGATGACGCTACCTCCGCCCAGTGCAGTTCCGGTGTGTCGCTGAATAGCGGCTGTCCGTCAATATAGGCGGCAGTGCCTATCAGCAGCAGTGCGATGAGCCATACGATGCCTCCCAGCCATCTATCCAGTGTGCTGACATGACCTCTGCGCTGCAGGAAGAGTATTGACAGTGAGATATTCCAACTGCAGGGGATGAACAATAACAGGTTGACCATCACTGCCTGGGTCACACCCATGGCGCGCAATCCTAATGTATATTGCAACAGGAACTGAATATCCAGTAAAACGATACCGGCAGTCATCAGCCAGCGTGCATTTCCCACCACAGGATTCACTCCCACCTTCTTTGGCAGGAGCAGCAGCTTCAGCGCAAGTAGCGTCAGCAATACGACGGCAGAAAATTGCATCAATTCCATTTCGGAGTGCAAAATTACGAAAAAATGCGGAAAAACGACGATTTAGGTGTTAAAATTCGCGGAATTTAAACACCTTATTGTGGAATTTCTAACACCATTGTGGAATTTTTAACACCTTCTTTTATATAAAAACATTACTTTTGCAGCCGAAAAATGGAATTAGTCAACCATAAACTTTAATGGCACACGAGTTATACCATATTGTTCTTCTGATGGCAGCCGGCATCAATTTCCTGATAGCCTTCGTGCTGCTGTATAATAATATCTGGTACCGCAATTATGGTGTTTACTGTCGTGCGCGTATGCTGGTAGCCCTTTGCTACGTCATCTTTGCCATCGGTTTTGCCATGCATGCCTATTTCGAGTGGCGCACCTCATGGCCGGCAGCTGCCTCTGCCCTTTCAGTCAGTTATTTCCATATCGGCGGTGTCCTCTTCGGATGGAGCCACACCTCACTGATGCGTCCCGACTATCTCAAGAAGAAAGTCGTCCTTCGCGACCTCACCATCCTCCTGGTCGGTCTCGCATCCTATTGGACAGCGGTAGCAAATTATTCACTTTTCGTTATCCACTTTTCCTTTATCATTTTCTTCGCTCATGCCAGTTATATTGCTTTCATTTTCTACCGCACCTATTTCCTTGTACGGCGCAACCTGATAAGCATGCCAGCCGATGAAATGGCGCCAAAATGGTGGACACCCGAAGCCAAGCGTACCGTACTCAGCGGTCACCACTCGTTTGTGATATCCTGCCATCTCATCGTACTTTTTGGGCTTGGCGGGATAGTGGTCACCGCCGTATTCCCTCACCAAATAACCCCCTATACCGTGTTGCTCTGCATGGGCATCGCGGTCTATTGCTATATATTCTACTCCCTGTCGGAGTATGGCAATGTGATCGATGCGGCCACCTATGCCACAGAAGATGCCGAGAAGCTATGAATAAAGAATAAACAATAATAATGATGAAACAAAACAGATTCTTTACCTTCCGTGTGTTGCTTGCCTGTCTGCCACTGCTTTTGTGTGGCATTCAGGCACACGCCTCTTCCAGAACGGTCAGACCTTCGTACAGAAGATGACCCGATAACGCAAAGGGCTTTATAGTCCAAAAGGTCCTTTAAGTCCGTAGACCAAATAGAATCCTAAGAAAAAAGAAACTCCGCAGACCAAGACGATCTGCGGAGTTTTTTATTTCTTTTTCTCCAGTCTCTCCTTAGCCCTGTGGTAGGCCAGGTACGACGTGAAGCCACTGGCTTCCGCTGCCGCCTCCGTCGTGGCCAGCGGGTTCTCCTTCATATACGCGTCATACTGCTTCAGGCGCAGCGTGTTCACATAGTCCGAGAAGCCACCGAAACGATCCGACAGCACCCCGGAAACATACGAACGGCCGTAGCTGCAATGCTCCACCACATGCTCCAGCTTCAGGTGCGCATCCATATAGCCCTTGTCCTTCTCCACGAACTGCACTATCTCCTCGGCTATCTTCCTCGTACGCTCCTCTACCAGCTCGTCGTGCTCCTCATCATGCTCCTCGTCCTCCTCTGAGAGCGACAGGATCACTACACGTCGCCATGCAGGCATCACATTAATCAGCAGGATGATATTCAGGACTGCCAGCACCAGGTTCGCCACAATCATCACATCGGGCGAGTCTGTGATAAAGCTCACCCAGAGCCATGGTGTGAACAGTACCGGGGCCAGCCACACACGATGGGCATAGTCTGCAGGGAAGTCCTCAGGGTTAGAGTAGTTCTGGTCGCGCGTCTCCTTCATCCATTTCCATATCTGGACCATGGCCATGACGGCATATCCCATCATCAGGATGCTCACCGCCACGATGACACTGCCCCATATCTTAGCACAGCTTCCTTTCAGCATACCCCCCGGAATCCATGCATCCAGTACCAGCGGCACCATGGCCACCATGGTGATAGCACCGGCAAGCGTGCTGACCTTCTTCCATTCATTCCATTGCTTCACCGAACCGAAGAAACAAAACAGCAGTGCGCCGCAATAGAAATAATAGGTACAGGGGAAGTACGACTTCCACAGCATCCATGCCGACTCGCTCCCGGGATTCAGCACATAGGGTAGCAAACAGGTGCCCAGCAGATAGAAAAAAACTTGCATCTTCCTGTCTGGCCAAATATAACTATGACGCTCCTTTGGTGCCCTGCAAGTGTGAAACCATCTCACACCAGCAAACACCCAGCAAGTCACCAAATAGGCCGTTGCCGACACGCCATACCAGTAGAAATTATCTGTACACATCATATCAGAGTGCAAAATTACGGAAAATCAAACACTTTCACGAAAATTTAACACCAAATTTTTCGGTACAGTGTACAATTTGATAGGTATTTGTATCATTTGATACCTTTTTTTTCCCCAATTCATCGTACTTTTGCACCCGTGAATGAGCAACCATAAACCTTAACCCTTTTTGGTAGAGCTACGACCACGACCTTAATTTTTTAAATATATATATTCAGATGTTTAATTATTTACAAACAAAAGCTTCAATGCGAGTAGTGATGACATTCCTGCTCGCATTGCTCGCGTCCGTGGGGACGTGGGCAACAGGAGGTACGCCTGCTGGTAGTGGAACTAGCAGCGACCCCTATGTGATTGCTGATGCCGACGACTGGACAACCTTCGTTGGCTGGATTAACAACAGTAATGGCACTTATGGCAGTAAGTGCTACAAACTGGGTGCCGACATCACCATCTCTTCGATGGCGGGAACCAGCTCTTACAAGTTTATGGGTACCTTCGATGGCTGTGGCCATACGATGACACTCGACAACTTATCTTCTTCTGGCGAGTTCTGTGCTCCATTCCGTTATGTCGATGGTGCAACCATTAAGCGCCTCCACACTACAGGAACGGTCGTTGCAGGTTCTAATACTTCCGATGACAAGTACCGCACCGGTCTTGTTGGTGAAAGCAAAGGTACTACCACTATTAGCAACTGCTGGAGCAGCGTCACCATTACTAGCGAAATCGCTGGTGATGGTACTCACGGTGGATTCGTAGGTGTTGTCAATGGTGGCACACTTACCC
This sequence comes from Prevotella communis, assembly GCF_022024175.1. GTDB lineage: Bacteria > Bacteroidota > Bacteroidia > Bacteroidales > Bacteroidaceae > Prevotella > Prevotella communis. The sequence goes on from NZ_CP091794.1 coordinate 371,805, forward strand.
TTAACAATTGTCTTTTCGATGGTACTATCTCTGGTGCTGATACCTATGCCAATGGAGGTTTTGTGGGTTGGACAGGTAATTATACTACCAACATCAACAACTGTTTGATGGCAGGAACCATCAACACCGACACCCAGAATGGCGCTACCTTTATGCGTGGTAGTAATAATAATGCGAGATTCAATATTATAGTTAATAACAGCTATTATGTAAAAGCCTACGGTACTGTTCAGGGTACAGCCGTTGGCGATATGACCAATACCCAATTGCAGGCTGCTCTTGGAAGTAACTGGGAAATCAGTGGCAACAAGGTTGTGCCCATCATTGACATCAGGAACCTCACTACAGGCAGCATTGAATGTCCTAATTTCTATCCTTACACCGGCTCAGAGATTGCAGTGACACCTATCGTTAAGGATGCGGAAGGCAACACTGTTGCTGCCGAGAACTATGGTGTAGTTTTCTCGCCCAGCCCCGTACAGGCTTCTGGCAATTACACCATGATGGTGACAGGTAATGCCAACGGCTACAGCGGCACACTGACCCACAGTTTCCGTGTGGGTCTTCAGCTGAGTGGTGCAGGTACCGAGGCTGAGCCTTACACCATTGCTACCACTGCTGACTGGAATAAGTTTGCCGAGATTGTTAACGAGGGTTACAACTATGAGGGCGAGTTCGTGAAACTCACAGCAGATATCGACAACGTTACGACGATGGTCGGTCTGCGCGAGGACGGCGGCGACCAGCTGTTTGACGCTCCTTTCAAGGGAACCTTCGACGGTGACAACCATACTCTGACTGCCGCTATCGTCAGCGCAGCAACAGGCACTGGCGTCAACGAACAGGGAGTGGCTCCGTTCCACTATATCAAGCATGCTACCATCAAAAACCTGACGGTAGCCGGCTTCATCACTTCCGACAGCCAGTATACCGGCGGTCTGGTAGGCTGGGCTGGTAGCGGCTCCTCTAGCGAGAAAAACACCATCACCGACTGTGTGGTGACGGCCACCCTCACCATTGGTGCCAACTATGCTGGTGGCTTGGTGGGTAACGTTCAGATTTCTGACAATAACAACTACACCTATTTTACCAACTGCGTCTTTGCAGGTAAGATTCAGAGCAGCACCTCTGAGCAGCGTATGGCAGGCGCGATGTTCGGCTATGGCAATGCCTACACCTACACCACCAACTGTCTGGAGAATGGTACCTACGCTAACCTCAGTCTGATGAACCCCAGAGGTGCATACGGCTCTTATCAGAACAGCTATGTCACAAGTCTCTATTATGTCAATAAGATTGGCACCGTTTCTTTTATTTCGGACGACTATGGTTGTCATCAGGTGGTGACGGCCATTCCTGCTAAGGACATCTATCTTACGCGCACCATCAAGGACTATACTGTCTATCAGCCTGCTATCCTCAGCGACCTGAAGGATACCTATGCCTACAATAACGGCGAGGCCATCAGCGTCAACTACAAGCTGAAAATGGGAAAAACCACGATGACGAAGGACACTGACTACGAGGTGGCTATTTCTCCTGCTGCTCCTGCAGCTCTTGGCAACTACACCATCACCTTCACTGCTAAGAATGGCAATGAAGCTGGATACACCGGCTCTATCACCCGTTCATTCCGCGTGATGGTAGGTGAGAGTCTCGATGGCTATGTGTTTGCTACTGAAGGTGAGGACGACGACAAGGTCTATCTCATTAACGACGAGAGCGACCTGGAGCGTCTGGCTGCCTATGTCAACAGTGGTCATGAGTGTGTTGGTATGACCTTCAAACTGAGTGACGACATCACCATGACGGCAGCGCATACCGCCATCGGTGGATACTATGACAATAGATATATATATTTCCGTGGCACCTTCGATGGTAACAAAAGGAAAATTAGCAACCTGACTATCAAGAAACCATTTGAAAAAAATCAGGGTTTGTTCGGAATGCTCGGTCAAAACGCTCTGGTGAAGGACGTTATCGTCGATGCTTACGATATTACAGGTCAGAATTTTGTCGGTGCCATCGCGGGATATGCAAACGCTTCCTCAAGCAATCGTGCCACCATCCAGAACTGCCACGCTAGCGGTAAGAGCGTCGGCTCCGTCACCGATGCCGAATACCATGGCGGTATTGTAGGCTATGGCTATTGTGTGGACATCACCGGTTGTACTTCACAAGGTTCGATTTCCACCACTTCCGGCAGCCCGAATTACGGTGGTATTATTGGTTATGCATCCGATGTCAGTGTCACTTCTTGTGAGAATGCCGCCAATATTACTGGCGAGGGCAAATATCATGGTGGCATTGTGGGTTATGAGAATCATTCTGCCAACCGTTTCAGTCTATGTCTGAATACGGGTTCTGTCGAGGGTAGCAATAGCAGGGGTGGTATTGCTGGATATTTCAATAATTCTAACAACTATACCAACTGCTATTATGCATCTCCTTGCACGGTGAAGGCCCTCAATGAATCTAACCACAGTGGTCACGCAGAGCGTGGATATATAATTACTGCAGGCGACCATGTCGGTAGTATCAGCGCTGCTGAGGAAGGCGTGGTAGAGAGCGTACTGACAGGAAAGAAATATTATAAGAAAGGTGACTGGACGCTGACGCTGACACCCGATCTGACTGATGTATCTTTCGTTAGCTATGCTTGTGAGGGCGGTACGCTGACCAATCTGACAACCGTTGGCGGTGAGCACAAGCTGAGCATTACCGACCAGGACGTCACTATCTCAGCCATCGTTAGCAACAACAGCGGTGTGGACATGAGCACCGTTGAGATTGCAACCATCCCCGATCAGCGTTGGAAGGGCGTAGCTATCACTCCAGAACTGACAGTGACCAACGGCGGCACACCTCTTGTAGAGGGTACTGACTACATCGTAGAGGCCACTGACAACACCGTTGTTGGTACGGCAACGCTGACACTGAAAGGTATCAACGGCTATAAGGGCACAACGACGAGGACCTTCAACATTGTGGACTTCCCGCTCTTAGATCCGGAAAAAGCCAACAGTGAGAGCAATCCTTACCTCATAGCTGACGAGGAAGACCTGCAGGCATTGGCCAGCATCGTGAACAGCGGTGCCCGCTATAACGGCTATTACAAGCAGAAAGAAAACATCACCCTGACGAAGGAACACACAGCCATCGGTAATGGCAATTGCAGCTTCCAGGGCAACTACGATGGTGACAACAAGACCATCAGTGGTCTGTATATCAACAAACCCGATGGAGAGTATCAGGGATTATTTGGATCTGTTACTTATTGCTATTCTACCGCTATCAAAAATGTAGTCGTCGTTGATTGCGATATCACTGCAAAAAAATATGTTGGTGGCGTATGTGGATATTTAACCTACACAGGGATGTCTAATTGTCGTGTTAGCGGAGCCATTAAGACTGCCGACAATGTAAATGGACAGTACCATGGAGGTATCGTTGGTTACTCATCTTCGTATTCCATCTTAGACTGTATCAACTTAGCTAGCATAACGGGCAACGGTACAATGAGTGAGAAATATGGCGGTGTTTGTGGATACAAGCAATTTGACAAAATTGCGAATTGCTTCAATGCAGGAGAGGTGACAGGTACGAGTTATGTGGGTTCTGTTATCGGACAGTATTACAGCAGTACGCTCACTGCCAACTACCACACTGTATCTACTACTGGTGGCGTAGGTGCCCAGAACGTAGGCACAGGTACTGATCAATCTGGTGCAGAAATCGTATTTACTGTCACTGCAGGTGAGAATACACAGGTAACGCTGCCTGAAACTCCTGCTATGGTATATAATGAAACGAACTATTATAAGAATGGTACAGAGGTTACGTTGAACTACAACATGCCTGCAGGCAAGTTCTTCGATCAGTACACGGTATCCAATGGTTCTATCACCTATCCTTATGTCATTGATGGTAAGCATATTCTGTCAGGTGTTACCGACAATGTAACCATTTCGGGTTCATATACTGACAAGATGGATGTTGCAAGTAATGCCGTTAACGTTCGTTGTGGAATTATTCCTTATACTGGTGATGAGATCACTGTTTCACCTGTTGTGACGCGTCTTGGCGAGACACTGGTTCAGAGCACTGACTACACCGTTGCAACTACTCCTGCCGTTGTCAAGGATGCTGGTGAATACACGCTGACTATCACTGGTAAGGGTGACTACACGGGTACTAAGCAGACAACCTTCTATGTGAAGGAGGCTATCATCATCCAGAACGCTGAGGAATGGGCTACCTTTGCTGAAAATGTCAACAACGGTACAGGCAATGATGACTATTACAAGCTGGCAGACAACTTTGACAACACAGAAGCTGCAGTAACCGCAACAGTAGGTACACAGGAGCATCCGTTCACAGGTCTCTTCGATGGTAACGGCAAGACGCTGAACGTCAACATTAACGAGACCAGCACACAGGGTACAGCTCCGTTCCGTGAGATTGCCGGTGCAACCATCAAGAACCTCACCGTCAACGGTAGCGTCACCGGTACTACTCATGCAGCAGGTCTGGTAGGCTTCACACGCTCAGGTGTCAACTACATTGAAAACTGCGTGGTGAACACGAATGTTACCTGTGCGACCGGTTCTAACCATCACATCGGTGGTGTAGTAGGTCATGGCGCCCAGTCTACTGTCAATATCAGCAATACAGCTTATACCGGTGTTCTGTATAACAGCCAGAACTATGCCGGTGGCCTGCTTGGTTGGAGCGATGGTGGTAAGCTGAAGATCACTAACTGTCTGGTAACAGCCAGCAAGAGTGGTAACGGTAAGTTCCATCCTATTGCTATTAAGAACAATGGTGCCGTGATGGAAGTAAACGTCGATGGTGCGTTCTACACCAACGATGCGACACTGACCGATGCTAACTATATTGCAGCAACGGGAACAAAGGCTTATGCTGGTGCTCAGACGGCATTCTGTAAGAAGGAGTGGACTCTTAACGAGACGGACTACTACTCTAAGAAGGTTGTGGTTATTGGTAATGTAGCCGATCTCATAGAGCACACTGGTTCTGCCATTACTTTGGCACCGACCGTTACCTACGAAGGCGCAGTATTGACTGCCAACACCGACTTCACCTTCGCAACCGATCCTGCACCCGTAAAGGAAAAAGGCGAATACACGCTGACCATTACGGGTAAGGACAACTACGCCGGTTCACAGACCTTGAAGTTCAACGTGGTAGATGGCGTCTTGAACGGTGAGGGTACTGAGACAGATCCGTATGTCATCGCTTCTGATGAAGACTGGAGTAAGTTCGCTGGCAACATCACCAGTGGTGATTATAACTATAGTGGCAAGTTTGTCAAGATGACTGACGACATTACCGTCAGTACCATGGCTGGTAACAGTGAGGCAAACAGCTTCCAGGGAACCTTCCTTGGCACAGCAGGTAAGACCATGACGCTTAACCTGACAGGAGCTGCCGACGACTGCGCACCCTTCGGTTATCTGAAGAACGCTACAGTCAAGGATCTGACCATTGCTGGTACTGTTACCACAGGATATAAATATGGCGCAAGTATCGCAGCTCATAACTATGGTACTACCCATATCCAGAACTGCATAAGTACAGCGTCGATTTTCAGCACCTTCGATACTTCTAAAGACGGTATTCGTGGCGGTTTCGTAGCTCTGAACGAGAGTTCTGCTAAGCTGTATTTCAACAACTGTGCCTTCAAGGGAAAACTGCTTGGAGCCAATGGAGCCAATGCTACATCTAATGGCGGTTTCGTTGGATATTGCAGCGGAACCAGTGGTACCCAAATCACGTATACTGACTGTCTGTTCGCTCCTGCAGAGATTACTATGAGCACCAATAGTAGTGCTACCTTCAATCGCAATGGTATGAACTCGTTTACGCGTACTTACTACCTGACTCCATTCGGCTCAACTCAAGGCAAACAGGCGTTCGCTGCTGAGGATGTTCCTACAACAGGTCTCTTCGGTCAGATTACAGCAGCCGATGGCAATACTTACTATGTGGAGGGTTCTTTTAACGGCATCGACGATAGTTATGTTTATTCGGGCAATGCTATCAGCATCAATCCTACCTACGCTATCTCTAATGAGAGCGTATCATTTGTCAAGGATGCTGACTATGAGGTGACTATCACCAAGGACGGCAATCCTGTCACTGAGGTGAAGGGGATTGGTGACTATGTATTTACCTTTACCGCTAAGGATGGTGGAAAGTGCAAGGGCTCTTACACCAAGAATGTCAATGTCTATGCTGCAGTGCCAACCAACTTTATATGTTCAGAGTTAACTGCTTCAACTGCCACATTGACTTGGAGCGACAACTATGCTGCTAATTGGACTGTTGAACTCAGTGAAAGCAGCGACTTCTCTTCTATTCTTGATACCAAGAATGTAACAGAAAAGACTGTAACGTTCGATGGCCTGACGGTTGATGTCGATTACTATGCTCGTGTTAAGGCCATTTATGATGAGGTGAGCAGTGAGTGGAGCCCAACAATCTGTATCCAGCCTACAACTAAGCATGTCATTGGCTCAGGTACTGGCACAGATGTAAATTTGCCTAGCAGTAATTGGTATAATTATTCTTTGACCCAGCAGATTTATACTGCTGCTGAGATGGGACAGGCGGGTACTGTTATGAATATCGACTTCTACAATGCAGGTGGGGAAAACCGCACTCGTAAGTATGTTGTCTATATGGTGAATACCAGCAAGGAAAGTTTCAGTGGCAGCAAAGACTGGATCAATGTTATGGAAGAAGGTGTTGAGAAGGTGTTCGATGGCGATGTGACCTTCGCTCATGGTCAGTGGAGCACTATCACACTCGATACACCATTCTACTATGACAACACGAAGAACCTGGCTATCATCATCGATGATAATACGGGCTCTTACACAAGTAACACTCCGTTCCGTGTATTCTCATCAGAAAGTACAACTAGCCAGGCTATCTATGCGTACAATGATAATGAGAACTACGATCCGACGAAACCGACAACTTACAATGGTACAGTCACGTCAGTAAAGAACCAGTTGCGTATCCGCATTGATGAGAAAATTGAGCTGACTGACAACGCCACCGACAATAGCGCGAAGATTCTTGCAAACGACGGAAAGACTACTAATGTCGCTCTCAAAGACCGCACACTCTATAAGGACGGTGAGTGGAACACTATCTGTCTGCCCTTCAACGTGACGTTGGCAGGTTCTCCTCTGGAGGGTGCTACGGCTAAGACACTGACTGATGCTTCTGTAACAGGTACTACCGTTCATCTGACCTTCGGCGATGCCGTTAGTGAGTTGGTGGCTGGTACGCCTTACATCATCAAGTGGGATGCCGCTGCAGAGAATATCGTGGAGCCCGTGTTTAGAGGTGTTACCATCGACAAGACGGAACGCAACATTGCCTTCGACGGTGACTGTGTGAAGTTCATTGGCTACTACGATGCATTCCCCATCACGCCAGCTAACTCTGACATCTTCTACATGACGGTAGGCAATAAGCTGAAGTATACTGGTGTTGCTCGTACGCTGAACGCTTGTCGCGCTTACTTCCAGTTCGATGAGCATGTAGTGGCTGCTCGTGAGTTTGTTCTCGACTTCGGTGATAGCCAGACTACTGGCATCATGAGTGTGGATGCTGATTCTAAGGTTGATAACATCTATGACCTGGGCGGTCGTAAGATGAACAACAACAGCCACTTGAAGAAGGGTCTGTACATCCAGAATGGTAAAAAGACTGTTATTAAGTAAACAAAAAAAAACAATGAAAAAGAAAGCATATATCACACCAGATTTACTGGTTGTCAATGTAGCTCCTCAGTTGATGCAAACGATGAGCGGAGGCGGTTCTCAATCGGGCGACCCGACAACGGGAGGTCAAGACGACAGTTCCGGTACTGAAACTAACCGTTCTCGTTCCAACAGTTGGGATGACGAGGAAGAAGACTACGACTTCTAATTAATGTTGAAACCCTGATTCGCACCGCGGATCAGGGTTTCTTCTTGTTTATGGCCTCGTGATTCCTTTCCAATTTCATTCTAAGGAGTATAGGAGGGAAGGAGTGGCGGCGTAAACGCTGCAGAAATAACGTCTACGGACTTTAGGGACTCTAAGGACCGTGGCGCCAGCGCCACCTATGCAGGAAGAGTCCTAAAGGTCCTTTAAGTCCGTAGAAATAAAAAAAGAGGTACCCTTAGTAGGAATATCGGGAAAAAAGTGTTATCTTTGAGCTTTGCTCGAAGATAGGCTGCATCTCGGAAATACAAAGAAAAACGAGTTCTCCTTTGGTATTTCGCTCGATTTGCACTATCTTTGTCGCCAGAAACAATAAATATTGAGATTATGAGCATCGACACTTACAAGCTTACCAGCACGGAGGAACCTACCGACGAGGTGCTCTCGCAACTGATGCGTGAGGCTGCCGAGGAGGCACGCGAGACGAATGCAGAGGCGACACAACGCTATTTCGAAGAACTGAGGCGTGCAGCCGCAAACATCAGATAGCCATGAGCCAGACTGCACACCGCCCCGTACTCATCGTGATTGCCGGCCCCAACGGGTCTGGTAAGACCACGATTACCTCGAAGATCCTCAAGCACGAATGGCTGGAGAATGCACTTTACATCAATCCCGATCAGGTGGCGCAGGACCGCTTTGGCGACTGGAACTCGCCCGAAGCCGTGCTCCAGGCCGCACAGTACTGCGAGAAGCAGCGTGAGGAGTGCTTGCGAAGCCAGCAGAGCCTGATATTCGAGACAGTGCTTTCCAGCGATGGCAAGGTTGACTTTATTCGTCGCGTCCACGAGGCTGGTTACTTCATTCGCATCTTCTTCGTGTCAACTAACCACCCGTCAATCAATTCTTCGCGCATTGCTCGCCGAGTGATGAAGGGCGGTCATGACGTGCCGATCCCGAAAATTATCTCGCGCTACCAGAAGTCGATACTTAACTGCAAACGCGTGGCGGCCATTGCCGACCGCGTGTATGTCTATGATAATTCCGTGGATGACGTCGAGGCCCGTCTGCTGTTCCGCATGACCGACGGCAAGCCATTCAAGCGCTACACCGACGACATCCCCCTCTGGGCACAGAACATCATAGGCTAAGCCCCGACTTTATGTACCGTGGCGCCAGCGCTACCTATGGTGGCAAAAGTCCTAAAGGTCCTTTAAGTCCGTAGACTAGAAAAAATACTCCGTGGATGAAATAATGTCTACGGACTTTAGGGACGGTGGCGCCAGCGCCTGTAGACATTGGGGAGGTCAGACGATTCTGGTTGACGGTCTCTTTGATATAGGGGTAGGCAAATAATTTGTTCATTGCAGTTGACTTTTGGTTCTTGTTCTGTTGTGATGCAAAGGTACAACATTGGGGTACCGCCATTCGTGCACAACGTGCGTTTCGATGCGATAAAATGCACTAAAAATGAAAACCACTGATTTTGAGGTCCTAGTTCAGTGACTTTGAGGTCGGAAATCAGTGATTTAGACATCGTAAACCTATGGTTTAGAACCTCTAAGTCCCTGTTTTCCGACCCCTTAACCTATTGTTTTCCGAAAATGAGTTTTCTTTTCCTTCAATACACTATACACTTAAATACCGTAAATTCTTAAAAGTTATCGCGTACGTGTGTGTGTATACGTACGCAAAGGGGTTTATGAAATATGTGTATTTAAGTGTATTTAGTGTATTAAAAAGAACTCCCTCGCTGTAGATGTCCTACAGGAGGGAGTTGCTATATCGGAATCCTCTTTCAATTTAGTTGAAGAAGTATTTAAGTCCAATCTGCATCTTCCAGCAGTTGCTGTAGCTCATGTTGGTATCCCATGTCTGGGTGGGATATTTGCCATTGACCTTGTTCATTGAGAAGATAGGTGTGTTGGTTGCGTCAACACCCTCGTACTTCAGAATCTGACCGTAGTTACATACCTGTGCAATCTTGGGAACACCCCATTCAGAGTTGATCAGGTTGCCCAGGTTGATCAGGTCGAGTGATGCCTGCAGCTTGTGCTTGGTCTTGCCAATAGTCAGCTGGAAGTCCTCTGCCAGGTGCAAGTCGATGCGATGGAGCCAGGGAGCACGGGCGGCATAAGCCTCGGCATACTGACCCTTGTGGCTGCTCAGATAGTCGTCCTGCTCTACGAAGCGCCAGAAAGCAACGCGGTCGGCCTCGCTCTTGAACTGGATCTCGTTATCGTTGGCAGGGATGTACATCAGGTCCATAGACACACCGTCGCCATTCATATCATTGCTGTAGAAGTAGCTCAGGTTGCCTGCAGAGTAGGCCTTGTAGAACAGGCTCACGTGCGTGCCCAGCAGGAAGCTGCTTGATACCTTGGCAGGGATGTAGTAGTTGACAGATGCCATCACCTGGTCGGGTGTCACGTAGTTAGAGCGGTGCAGCTTGGTAGAGTTAGGTCCTTCGGCCGACAGGGTGCTGGTCCATGTAGACACGGCGTTCTGTCCGGGCAGACCAGATACCTCCTGAGACTCGGTGCGTGTGTAGGCAGCCATCAGCTTCAGGTTCTTCACAGGCTCTGCGTTCAGGGTGATATTGGCGGTGTAGCCATAGCCCTTGGACGTATTCTTCAGCATCACAGCATAGTATGAACTATTCGGTGTGTAGTAGAAGTCGTTGCTGGTATACTTAATACGGCTGTCTGCTCCGTTGAAGTGCTGCATAGAAGAAGGATCATCGTCCTTGATATTGATATTGTCCATGTAGACAGCATTAATGCTCTTGTTGTAGATGAACTCACCGGTCACCGTGAAGGGGAACGAAACGGGGAGCTGATAGTCGATGGCGATGCTTGACTTCCATACCTGAGGCATCTTGAAGTCGTTGCTCACACCAGTCATGCTCTTGGCATCCACGTGGTCGGCATTGGTCAGGGGCACCTCGAAGTAGTTCTTCAGGTCGTTCACACCCAGCAGCTTGCCAGCCAGGCCCTGCAGCTTGGCATCAATATCAATCGGTGTGGTGCGCTCCAGGTTCTCGGCAGCCGTGCCTGTTGCGGTATAACCGGCAGCATAGTTGAACTGGAACATAGCGGCATTCTGGGGCATGTTGGTCAGGTAAACCAAGGGGAAGCGTCCCAGGAAGAGACCAGAACCTCCGCGTACCTTCAGGCTCTTGTCGCCGAATACATCCCATGTGAAGCCCACACGTGGAGAGAGCTGCCACTTGCTTTCAGGCCAGCGGCCAGTATCGATATGATAGCCACCGAAGTCGCGTGCGTAGATCTTATCATTACGTGCGATATCCTGGTCGTCGAAGATGATATTGTCGGCACGAAGACCGTAGGTCAGCTTCAGGCGGTTGGTAGCCTGCCACTCATCCTGCAGGTACAGGCCAATCTGGTTGTAGCGCACGGCGCTGGTAGGATCGCTGATGCCATCATAGCCGTAGGTGAACGCTACTGCATCGGGCGCCTTCATGTTGAGGAAGTCGTCCACGCTCTTGAAACGGTAGTAACCTGTACCGTTACGCAGATAAGAGTTGTCGGCATAGATATGCTCGAAGCGGGCACCGGCAGTGAGCTTATGAGAACCCATGTAGAGGGTGAAGTTGTCCGTGATGTTGGTAGTCTTGGTCTTCACACCGTTGTTGTATGAGAACAACTCATAACCGGCAGAGATATAAGGCTCGTAGGCTCCATCATACAGGATGTCGATGAAGGGGAAGTTGCTTGAAGGCGTGCCACGGCTGTCGTCCTGGAAAGTATGGGTAAACAGCAACTGGTTGCTGGCCTTCTGACCGAAACGGCTGTTCAGGTCGGCAGAGAAAGACTCCACGTCATTGTGGAAATAGTACAGGCTGTTTGAATAAGCCATACTGCTGGCACTGATACGGCCGAGGTTGAACTTGGTACCGCCATACAGGGAAACATCGCTTGACATAGCATTTGTAGGACGCCAGTCCTCTACCTTGGTCTTGTTATAGCGCAGAGCCAGGTGATGGGCATCCGTGATGTTCCAGTCCAGACGGGCCAGGAACTTCTCGTTGGTATCCTCGGCGGGGAAGTCAGTGTAAGAACCTGGGTCGTAGCCATACTGTGTGCGCAGGAAATTAGCCACGCGCTCCATATCCGTCTTGGTGGTACGTGATACCATGCCGCCAGGAGTCTCGCCATCCTCGCGTGCGCGGTACTGTACAACCTCCTTCGGGGTCAGTTCCTTTTCATAGTTGACGAAGAAGAACAACTTATTCTTGAGGATTGGGCCACCCAGGGTGAAACCGTAGGTCTTCTTGGTGTCGGTAGCACGGGTGCCGAGGTCCTGACCGTTGATCTTGTTACCACGCATGGACTTGTCGCGGTAGAAGCCGTAGACAGTACCCTTGAACTCGTTGGTACCCGACTTGGTAACAGCATTGATACCACCACCGATGAAGTTGGTCTGGCGCACGTCGAAAGGTGCGATGACCACCTGCATCTCCTCAATGGCGTCGATAGAGATAGGCGTGCCGCCACCAGGCAGGTCGGAAGTCAGACCGAAACTGTTGTTGAAGTTGGCACCGTCAATGGTGAAGTTGGTAGAACGGGGGTCGGCACCGGCCAGGTTCATGCCACCACCGGAATAAGGTGACAGCTTAGCCACGGTAGCCAGACTGCGGTCCAGAGAAGGCATCATCATCAACTGCTCGTTGTTGATGTTGGTTGAGGCACCAGTCTTCTCGGCAGAGAACTTGGAAGCCTTACCGCTTACCACCACCTCGGCGAGGTCGTTACTGTTTTCAGAGAGTGATACGTTCAGGTTGTAGGTCTCACCAAGCTGGAGGGTGATACCCTTCATCGTCTTGGTCTGATGACCGATGTAAGACACGGTCACGGCATAAGGACCACCAGTACGCATACCCTGAATGGTGAAGCGTCCGTTCACATTGGTCACAGCGGTGTAGCGTGTGCCTGAAGGCTCATGCACAGCTTGCACAGATGCACCAATAATCTCCTCGTTACTACCCTCCATAGAGACCTTACCGGTCATGCTGGAAGTAGTCACCTGTGCCACTACTGACAAGGTCATTGTCAACATTAGGGCAACCAGAAAGAATAGTTTCTTCTGCATAAATGTTTTTGTTTTTATTTAAGGTTTGCTTTTCCGTTGCAAAAATACGAAAATTTTTTGAAACGTTTGCGTTTCTTGCCATTTTTTTTTCACATCTACTTCCGAATATGAGCATTACCGTTCTTTTCGAATACAACCTGGTGCTTGTGGAGGCGGTGGTGCTCGTGGTCGAAAATGAGGTTGGAATTGACATGGCGACCGGCCACGCGAACCTCGAAATGCACGTGGTCAGTGGTGGCACGGCCGGTGCGTCCCTCCAGGGCAACAACCTGACCTGCAGTGACTTGGTCGCCTGCCTTCACCAGGTTGCGACTGTTGTGACTGTAGAGGGTGGTGAGTCCGTTTATGTGGCGTATCTGCACGCAGTTGCCATAGCCCGAGAAAGGACCCGCCATCACCACGGTACCGTCGAAGACGGCCCGCACGCTGTCGTTGGGGAAACTCTTGATGTCTGTGCCGGAATGGTGCCGGCCACCGCGTCCGCCATAGGGACTGATGACCTTGGATTTCCTGAGCAGGTAGCACCAGTCGGAATCGGCGAAATTCTCCAGGTGAAGGATGAACCGGGTGCCGCCGCCAAAGGGGTTATAAACATAACTTCCCGGTGCCATAGGCACAATGGCATGCCTTGGCATCGAGAAGTCGGTCATGAAGGGGTATAGTTCGAAATGAAGTGACTTATAGTTGATGAGACTCTGCCTGTAGCCCGGCAACTTCAGGGGCGGCTGTGCCCAGGAGGTCACAACAGCCAGGAAGGAAATCAGAAAGGCTGCAAACAGTCGATGTCTCATTCGTCTTCATTTTCGTCTTCGTATTCAAAATCGTCGAGGTCGTCAACGTCCTCAACATCCACGTATTCAATGTCTTCGTCCTCACCCTCATCTTCCAGTTCCTGGGCAAAGACGGACATATCCTTGTCACGGTGTACTAAGGTATCCTCTGCAGTGATGGCCTGCAGCTTGTTGCTCTCGGCATTCAGTTCGCGCCACAGCACATCCTTCAGCTCTTCCAGACCGAAACCGGTGACGGCAGAGATAAACACCACAGGGAGATCCTGGGGCAGGGTGTCCTTGAGCATCTCGATCAGCTCCTCGTCGAGCAGGTCGCACTTGGTGACGGCCAGCACGCGGTGCTTGGAGAGCATCTCGGGGTTGAACTGCTTCAGTTCGTTGAGCAGAATCTCGTATTCACGCTTGATATCATCCGTGTCGCCGGGGACCATGAAGAGCAGCAGGGAGTTGCGCTCAATATGGCGCAGGAAACGCAGGCCGAGGCCCTTACCCTCAGAGGCACCCTCAATGATACCGGGGATGTCGGCCATCACAAACGACTTGCCGTCGCGATAGCCCACGATGCCCAGCGAGGGCTCCATCGTGGTGAAGGGATAGTTGGCAATCTTAGGACGGGCATTGCTCAGCGAACTGACCAGCGTGGACTTGCCCGCATTGGGGAAGCCCACCAGACCAACATCGGCCAGGAGCTTCAGCTCCAGGATGACGGTCATCTCCTGCATCGGTTCACCGGGCTGCGCATAGCGGGGTGCCTGGTTGGTAGCCGTGCGGAACTGGAAATTGCCCAGACCGCCGCGTCCGCCCTTCAGGAGCAGCACCTCCTGTCCGTCGTAGGCCACGTCGCAGACGAACTTTCCCGTCTCGGCATTATAGACCACCGTGCCGGGGGGTACGTCGATATAGATATCCTTGCCGTCGGTGCCATGACACTTGTCGCGTCCGCCGTTGCCGCCATGCTCCGCAAAGATATGACGCTCGTATTTCAGGTGGAGCAGCGTCCAGTAGTTGTGGTTGCCACGCAGGATGATGCTACCACCCTTACCGCCGTCGCCACCGTCGGGACCGCCGTTAGGATTGTATTTCACATGCTTCAGGTGCATGCTGCCCTTACCGCCCTTACCCGAGCGGCACATGATTTTTACGTAGTCTACGAAATTGCTTTCCATACTTTGTTTTTTCTAGGATTACCTAGGATGTCCTAGGTTTTCCTAGGAATTCCTAGATATTATCTACCACCTTGCAGATGTCTGCAAAAATGCGATCCAATTCACCCAGACCGTCGATGTGGTGGTGCAGGCCTTCCTGCTTGTACCATTCGATCAGGGGCTGAGTCTGAGAGTGATAGACCACGAGGCGCTTCTTGATAGTCTCCTCGTTGTCGTCGGCACGTCCGCTCTGCTGTCCGCGCAGAATCAGGCGCTTCATCAGTTCATCTTCGGGTACGGCCAGTTCAATCATGGCAGCCACTTTGTCGCCACGCTTGTTGAGCATCTCTTTCAGGGCCTCTGCCTGTGGGATGGTGCGGGGGAAGCCATCGAAGATGACACCCTTGTGCTCACGTCCGAAAGAGTCGTATACAGATGCCAGGATGCTTACCATCAGGTCGTCGGGAATCAGCTGACCGTTGTCGATATAGCCCTGAGCCGTCTTGCCAAGTTCTGTACCCTTCTTGATTTCTGCACGAAGTACATCACCTGTAGAGATATGCTCCAGTCCATATTTCTCAATCAGTTTGTCGCTCTGTGTGCCCTTGCCTGAGCCTGGTGCACCGAAAATTACAATATTCTTCATAATCCAGTTATATTTTTTATTGGTTATCCTAATCTTTTTTCCTTTTTTTTCGTGATAACGTTACAACGGGACCACGTGACAACGTGACAACGAGGGGCGTTACAACGTTATAACGCCGCTTATTCTGATACCAGGGTGTAAAGGTCTTTCAGACCGCGGCCCTGCTGGTCGTAGTCCAGTCCGTAGCCCAGGATGAAGTCGTTGGGAATCTCGAAAGCAGCATAGTCGATCTTCAGGTTCTCCTTCAGCTTCTCGGGCTTGAAGAAGGCCGTGCAGACATGCACTGAGGCAGGGTTGCGCGTGCCGAGTGAGTCGATCATCTGACGGATGGTGAGTCCGCTCTCCACAATATCCTCGAGGATGATGACGGTACGGCCGGCGATGTCCTCGTTGATACCCAGCACCTCCTTGATCTTACCTGTTGACATGGTGCCCTGGTAAGAGGCCAGCTTGACAAACGAAATCTCACAGGGGATGGTCATTTCACGCATCAGGTCGGCTGCAAAGATGAATGCACCGTTGAGCACGGCCAGGAACAATGGATTCTTGCCCTCCATATCCTTGGAAATCTGTTGGGCCAACTCTTTTACGCGTGCTTTAATCTGCGCTTCCGGCATCGACGTCTCAAACGTCTTATCCAAAATTTTTACTCTACTCATATCAGTAAATGGTAATTTTGATGCAAAATTACAAAAAAAATGAGAAAAATAGTCACTTATTACCAATTATTTAGTATTTTTGCATCGTTATGAAGATTTTTACGCACACACAGATACAAGAACTTGATAAATATACCATTACGAACGAGCCCATAAAATCAATAGATTTGATGGAGCGCTCGGCTCGTGCCATTACGCAGGCTATCACGCAGCGATGGATGAGCGACGTGCCTGTGGTGGTATTTGCCGGACCTGGTAACAACGGCGGCGATGCACTGGCTGTGGCGAGGATGCTGGCCGAGCAGGAATACCAGGTGCAGACCTATCTTTTCAATATCTCCGGACGCCTGTCGGCCGACTGTGCTGAGAACAAGGACCGGCTGGTGAGCAAGCGCGGAAACAGCCTGTTTACCGAGGTGACACAGGAGTTTGACCCGCCACGCCTGGAAAAGGGAATGCTGGTGATCGACGGCCTGTTTGGCTCCGGACTCAATAAGCCATTGGCAGGCGGTTTTGCCTCGCTGGTGAAATATATCAATGCCTCGTCGGCCATGGTGGTGAGCATCGACGTGCCATCGGGTCTGATGACCGAGGACAATACCTACAACGTGCGTGCCAATATCATCAGGGCCGACCTGACCCTGACGCTGCAGCAGAAGAAACTGTCATTCCTCTTTGCCGAGAACCAGCAGTTCATCGGTGAACTGGAGGTGCTGGACATCCGTCTGAGCAAGGAGGGCATGGACAAGATGGAGGCCCAGTATACCTGTACGGAAGAGGCCGACATCCGTGAGATGCTGCGCCCGCGCAATGCCTTTGCACACAAGGGACAGATGGGACATGCCCTGATTATCGGGGGCAGCTATGGCATGGCAGGTGCTGCCGTGCTGGCCACCAAGGCATGCATGCGTTCGGGAGCCGGCAAGGTGACGGTGCATACGCCGAAGCGCAACGCGCAGATTCTGCAGACAACGGTGCCCGAGGCTATCCTTCATATGGACCGTGAGGAGACGCTCTTCTCGGAGGCTGTGGCCACGGAGGACTTCAGTGCGCTGGGTATCGGTCCGGGACTGGGAACGGCCGAGCAGACCGGTATCGCCATGATATCGCAGGTGCGCCGTGCACAGTGTCCGGTGGTGATGGATGCCGATGCCCTGAATATCCTGGCGGCACGGCATGCATGGATGCAGCAGTTGCCCAAGGGCATTATCCTGACGCCCCATCCCAAGGAACTGGAACGGATGGAGGGACAGTGCATCGACAGTTATGAGCGACTGACAAAGGCGCGCCAGCTGGCAGAGAAACTGCAGGGCTATGTGATCCTGAAGGGGCATTATACGGCTATCTGCATGCCCGACGGACACGTGGCTTTCAATACAACCGGCAATGCCGGTATGGCAACAGCCGGCAGCGGTGATGTGCTGACAGGCATGATTACGGGACTCTTGGCGCGTGGCTACCAGCAACGCGAGGCTTGTATACTGGGTGTCTACCTGCACGGACTGGCAGGCGACCTGGCCGCCCGCGAACTGGGCGAGGAGAGCCTGATAGCCAGTGATATCATCCAGTACCTGCCGAAGGCGTTCTTAAAGGTAAAAAAGTAAAAAGGTAAAAAAATAAAATACATGAGAAAGTTACTTTTCCTGATTCTGGGCACCGTATTCTGCGGAACGGTGAACGCTCAGACACAGTTGACGGAATATAAGCCCGGCGTGACCACGGAGGGGGCTGTGTATTTCCTGCCCAAGACGGCCGTGCGCTTTACTTTCCTGGTGGAGAAGACAACCTATATACCGGGTGATTTCGCTGCCTATGCACAGCGCTATATGCGACTGAGGGATGTGTCGCAGGAGCCCAGCACGCAATACCGTATCCTGCAGATCAAGCAGACGCCTGTTGCGGTGGCCGACTCCACGAAGAAATATGCGAT
This sequence comes from Prevotella communis, assembly GCF_022024175.1. GTDB lineage: Bacteria > Bacteroidota > Bacteroidia > Bacteroidales > Bacteroidaceae > Prevotella > Prevotella communis. The sequence goes on from NZ_CP091794.1 coordinate 390,053, forward strand.
CAAGTTTGATGCGAAGACAGTGGCCGCCAATGTGGCACTGGCAGACGACGGACGCCTGCTGGCCATCAATGCCGAACCCAATGTGGATATGGAGGAGGCGCCTTTCAAGGCTGCTCCCAAGTCACAGCGCGTCAACCCGCGTCAGCTGATGAACCAGGATATCCTCTCGGCCGGCAGTACCGCCAAGATGGCACAGCTCACCGCCCAGGAGATCTACGACCTGCGCGAGAACCGTAACCTGCTGATTAAGGGACAGGCCGACTTTATGCCGAAGGATGGTGAACAGCTGCGACTGATGCTGCATCAGATAGATACGCAGGACGAGGCGCTGACCAGCATGTTCAAGGGTACGTATGAGTGTGATACCACCGAACATGAGATCGTGGTTTGTCCTGACGGCTCTTTCGACCGTCAGCTGCTGTTCCGCCTCTCGCAGGTGAACGGACTGGTGGACAAGGACGACCTGTCGGGTGCACCTTATTATATAAGTGTGACGGACCTGAAGACGGTACCCGAGCCGGTGTACGACGAGAAGGCTGCCAAGGCTAAGAAGAAGGGCTATGAGGCCGGTGTCTATGTGAACGTGCCCGGACGTATGCGCGTGACGCTCTATCAGGGCATTGAGGCCATCCAGACCAGCGAACAGCCTGCGGCACAGTTTGGTAACGTGGAACTGCTCAGTGGTGAACTGTTCAACAAGCGCTATACCACACACCTGTGGCTCAACAGTCTGACGGGTGGCGTAGAGCGACTGGAAGCGGAACAACCGAAATAAGGAGTTAAGGAGTTAAAGACGATAGATATAAACAAAAAATAATCCCCACCAAATTGGCGGGGATTAATTTTATCTGAATGATTGGATTAGCACTGAGCGAGTTTGCCGTCAGAACCGAGCACATTCACAATCTTGTGGATGTACATCTTCTTCATGTTCTCACGAGCGGGCTTCAGATACTGACGAGGATCGAAATCTCCAGGATGCTCAGCCAGATGCTTACGGATGGCAGCAGTCATAGCCAAACGAGAGTCTGAGTCGATGTTGATCTTACATACAGCGCTCTTAGCAGCCTTGCGGAGCTGCTCCTCGGGGATACCGATAGCTGCCTCAAGGTGACCACCGTACTTGTTGATGGTGTTAACCTCGTCCATAGGAACTGAAGAAGAACCGTGAAGTACAATGGGGAATCCAGGAAGCTTCTGCTCAATCTCGTGCAGGATGTCGAATGCCAATGGTGGTGGAACGAGCACGCCGTTTACGAGTGTGCACTGCTCAGGAGTGAACTTGTGAGCACCGTGAGAAGTACCGATAGAGATAGCCAGAGAGTCGCAACCAGTGCGAGTAGCGAAGTCGATAACCTCCTCAGGCTTGGTGTAGTGAGACTCTGCAGAAGAAACCTCATCCTCAACACCAGCGAGCACACCGAGCTCAGCCTCAACGGTTACGTCAAACTGATGAGCATACTCTACAACCTTCTTAGCCAGGGCAACGTTCTCCTCGTAAGGCAGTGAAGAACCGTCGATCATCACTGAAGAGAAACCGTTGTCGATACAGTCCTTACAGAGCTCGAAGGTATCACCGTGGTCGAGGTGCAGAACGATCTCAGGATGCTCACAGCCGAGCTCCTTAGCATACTCAACAGCACCCTTGGCCAGGTTGCGGAGAATGGTACCGTTAGCATAGTTACGGGCACCCTTGGAAACCTGCATGATAACAGGTGACTTTGTCTCAACAGCAGCCATAACGATAGCCTGCATCTGCTCCATTGTGTTGAAGTTGAAAGCGGGGATAGCATAGCCACCAGCCACTGCTCTCTTGAACATCTCGCGGGTATTTACGAGACCCAAATCCTTGTAATTTACCATAATTTTTTTTATTTATAAAAGATATTATCTCAAATTTTCGAGCGCAAAGTTACGAAAAAAAAGTGAAGAGTGAAAAGTGAAAAGTGAAGAATTTGCTGCCATGGCTCCTTTTTTTAGATAATTTGCCATGACAACAGACTATAAAGTCTGATTTTGTCAATCACACTTATCAAAGCGGTAGCAAATTTTTCATTCACAATTACCTGTGCGGTAGCAAATTTCATTCCCGACGTACCGTCGCCTACCCGTTGCCTTTCACTTTTCACTATTCCCTTTACCCTCACACCAGCGTGTGTTGCTCCAGAAAGTTCATCACCTCATCCTTGTAGTTGTCGGACACGGGGATGTACTGGTCGCCGAAGACGATGCGCAGGCGGTCGACAGACTGCACCTTGGACATGTGGACGATATAGCTGCGGTGGGTGCGCAGGAACTCGGGGTGGGGGAGGTAGTCCTCCAGACGCTTCATGGACATGAGCGACATCACCTTCTCACCCGACTCCAGGTAGAAGCGTACGTAGTCCTTCAGTCCCTCGATATAGAGAATATCGTCGAGGTCGAGGCGCAGCAGCTTGTATTCGCTCTTCACAAAGAGGAAACGGTCCTGCAGATGGACGTTCTGCTTCTTCTGTGTGGAGAACAACTCCAGCGCCTTGTCCGTGGACTTCAGGAAATCCTCATAGCCGATGGGCTTCAGCAGGTAGTCGAGCGCACTGACACGGAAGCCTTCGATGGCATATTGCGAGAAGGCTGTGGTAAAGATGACCTTTGTCTCATGGGGCAGGATCTTGGCGAACTCGATACCACTGAGTTCTGGCATCTGGATATCCAGGAACAGCAGTTGTACGGGGTCGTCACGCAAGTCGCGCATAGCCGTCACGGCACTGTTGTAAGTACCCTTCAGTTCAAGATAAGGGGTTTTCTTCACATAACTCTCTAAAAGACCCGCAGCCAGAGGCTCGTCGTCAATGATAGCACAAGATATAACCATTGGATTTTGTGTTTTATTATTTAGTATCTATTGTGATTCTTGAGTAATACGTCTTACCATCGTCGGTAACTCCTTTCTCCCAGATGTGTTTTTCCGGATAGATAAGCTGCAGTCGGCGCTCCACCTGCTGCAGGCCGATGCCGTGACCGCTGCGGTCTTCCTCCGTCTTGGGGAAGTTGGAGTTGCGGATATCGAAGGTCACCACACGGTTGGCCTTGTCGATAAACACCTGGATATGCACAAAACTGGGTTCCGTGGGACTGATGCCATGCTTGAAGGCATTCTCTACAAGCGAGATGATGAGCATGGGCGAGATGCGCAGGTCGCACGACAGACAGTTGACCTCAAACGACACATCGACCCCTGCCGGCATGCGCAACTTCATCAGATTGACGTAGTTTCTGATGAAATCGACCTCCTCCTTCAGGGGCACCGTGGGCTCCTGATACTCATAGAGCATGTGGCGCAGCATCTTCGACAGTTCCATGATGGCCTCCTGAGCCCGTTCGGCACTGATGGCGGTGAGGGCGTAGATGTTATTCAGGGTATTGAGCAGAAAATGAGGATTAATCTGGTTGCGCAGGTTCTTCAATTCTGCCTGTGCACGAGCTGCCTCTGTATCTTTCAGTTTCTGGTCGGTGGTGACCCACTTACGTGCCAGGGCCAGGGCGGTGGCACCAGCTGCGAAGACTGCCAGATTGAGACTGTCGCGTACAATATACGAGATCGTTCCTAAGAGGTCGTAGGTACGTCGCATATGATGGAGGTTGAACATCTCGTTGGTGTACTGCATCCAGTAGTGCAGGGTGACACCTAACACGGTGATCAGCACCACATTGATGAGCAGGTCGTAGCGGTGCTTGCCCTCGACAAAGAACTTAGGCGCCAGCACCAGATAATTGAGGTAGAACACAATCATCAGGAACAGGGGCTGCATACAGGTCATCAAGTAGTGGACCCCGTTAAAGCCCATACCCCTCCAGTAGGTGAGGGGCGACAGGAAAAGGAATGCCCAAAGGGCAATGTGGCACATGCCTGCGATATGCTTATTCATGACGGATAGCTTCTATAGGATCCATACGGGCGGCTTTAACGGCCGGTACATAACCGAAGCCAACACCGATAGCAACACACACGAGGAAGGAGACGTAGATGCTCCATGCCGGTACGCTGCTGGGCATGCCAAACAACGGTACGAGCAGTTCGCTGGCACTACAGCCCACGATGATACCCAACAGTCCGCCCGTCACGCTGATTAATACAGACTCGATAAGGAACTGCAGGGAGATGACGGCTCCCGTGGCACCTACGGCCATGCGGAGACCAATCTCCTTGGTACGTTCGGTGACGCTCACCAGCATGATGTTCATGATGCCGATACCAGCCACCAGGAGGGAGAAGGCGGCAGCCACCACGAGGATCAGTGTCACCATGTCCATGGTCGTTGACATGGTCTCCATCATCTCAGCCTGAGAACGGATGGTGAAGTCGTCGGCAGCCTCGCCCTTCAGCTTGTGGTTGTCGCGCAACATCTGGGTGAGTTCCTCGATGGCGGCATCCGAGAGGTCCTCGGTGATAGCCGAACAGACGATGCTGGAGAACCAGGTCTGGGCAGCGATACGCTTCATCACGGTGGTATAGGGCGCGATAATCACATTATCCTGGTCCATGCCCCATGAGTTATAGCCCTTGGCCTTCAGCACACCCACGATGGTCATCGGGATGGACTTGAAGCGGATGGTCTTGCCGATGGGGTCGGCACCCTCGCCAAAGAGTTCGGTAACGATGGTCTTACCCACCACCACCTTCTTGGCGGCCTTGTTGATATCCTCTTCGGTGAAGCAGTCGCCGCGCTCCACGGGCCACTGCTTGATATCCAGGTATTCCGTACTCTCACCATAGATGGTCGTCGTGGTGTTGTTGTTGCCATAGACCACCTGACCGCTGGCCGTTACCTCGGGCGATACCTTCGTGACGAATTTCTTCTCACGGATGATACGCTGGTAGTCGGCCATCTTCAGGGTCTGCATGGCCGACGGGTCCTGACGGACGCCGCCACGCATGTCGGCACCCGGACGGATGGTGAGCAGGTTGGTACCCATGGTGGAGAGTTCCGAGCGGATACTCTCCTTGGAGCCCTGTCCTATCGACATCATGATGATGACAGCTGCCACGCCGATGATGATACCCAGCATGGAGAGGAAAGAGCGCATCTTGTTGTTGCCTACGGCCCTGATGCTTATCTTGAATAAATTATATAAATTCATGCGGTAGCAAATTTTTCACTTTTCACTGTTCACTTTTCCCTTAGTCATCGTTCATCACGGGCAGGGCTGCCAAAGCCTCTGCTGCCGACTTGATGTTCTCGTTGTAGGTATCCTCACGGATCTTGCCGTCGCGCAGGTTGATATTACGGCTGCTATACTCGGCAATCTCAGGGTTGTGGGTCACGAAGATGATGGTGTGGCCCTGGCGGTACAGTTCCTGGAAGAGCACCAGCATCTCGAAGGAGGTGCGTGTGTCCAGGTTACCCGTAGCCTCGTCGGCCAGCAGCACGGCAGGCTCGTTGACCAGGGCACGGGCGATAGCCACGCGCTGCATCTGTCCACCCGACATCTGGTTCGACTTATGGTCGAGGCGGTCGCCCAGTCCTACTGCCTGCAGGGCCTTGATGGCACGTTCGCGGCGCTCGGTGGCCGACACGCTGGGGTTGTACATCAACGGCAGTTCCACATTCTCCACAGCCGTGGTCTTGGCCAGCAGATTGTAGTTCTGGAACACAAAGCCGATCTTACGGTTGCGCAGATGGGCGCGCTGGGTCTTCGACATCTCACGCACGGAGATACCGTCGAGCAGGTATTCGCCGCTGGTAGGGGTGTCCAGGCAGCCCAACTGGTTGAGCAGGGTGGATTTTCCCGAGCCTGACGTACCCTGGATGGTGACGAACTCGCCTTCATATATCTTGAACGAGACACCGCGAAGGGCCTTCACCGTCTCGCTGCCCACCTTGAAGTAGCGCTTGACGTTCTGCAGCTCAATGACGACGCGACCCTCCTCCTGCCCCTCCCTGCGAGGGAGGGGAGTGGTTAGCCCGTTCTCAGTCTTTATCTTGTCTTCATTCATATGATTATCTCTATCTACTCCCCTCCATTCAGGGAGGGGGCGGGGGTGGGTCTTTACTTTTTCTGTTGTTGTCCGTTCTGCTGCCTGTTGTTTCTTGGACGCGGCATGAAGGGGTTCTGTGCCTGCTGGTCCTGACCGGCACCGTCGCCACCGTCGATACTGAAGTCAACCAGTACGTCGGTACCTTCGGCGATGCCACTGACAATCTCGGTCAGCAGGCCATTGGTGGTACCCACTTCCACCTTATGGGCCTTGAACACATCACCTTCCTTGGTCCATACCTTGAAGTCGCCCTCGCAATCCTCCACCTTCTGCTGTTCGGTGAGCAGGGCCTCGTTGGGCGTGAAGCGCAGTGCCTTTGAGGGAACGGCCATCACATCATTCTTCTCCATGGTGTAGATGGTGACATTGGCGGTGAGACCTGGCTTCAGTTTGAGATCATTGTTGGGAGCCGAGATAACTACCTCGTAGGTCACCACATTACTCTCTGTGGTGGCCTGCTGGCGCACCTGTGTGACCTGTCCCTCGAAATGGTCATCGGGGAAGGCATCCACGGTGAAGGTGACACGCTGTCCCTCCTTCACGCCACCGATGTCGGCCTCGTCGATATCAGCAATCACGCGCATATCGGTCAGGTCCTGTGCAATGGTGAAGAGCTCAGGGGTGTTGAAAGAAGCAGCCACGGTCTGTCCCTCTTCCACGGCTTTCGACAGTACCACACCGTCGATAGGACTGGTGATGGTGGCATAGCCCAGGTTGGTCTGTGCCTTCTGCACACTCTCGCGGGAGGTGTTCACCTGTTCCTTGGCCTTGAGGTACGACAGTTTGGCTGTCTCATATTCATCGGCGCTCACCAGCCCCTTGTTGAACAGCGTCTGGTAGCGGTTGAAATTCGTCTGCTCGTAGTTCAGCGTGCTCTGTGCCGACGACAGGTTGGCCTGTGCCGTCTTCAGTTCACTGGTCAGGTTGGTCTTGTCCAGTTCGGCGATGACCTGACCCTTCTTCACCACGGAGTTGTAGTCAACATAGAGCTTGGATACGATACCGCTGACCTGTGTACCTACGGTGACGGAGGTAACGGGTTCGATGGTACCTGTTGCAGTGATGGAACTCTTGATACTGGTACGTTCCACCTTTGCCGTCTCGAAAGAGACGGTGTTCTCTTTCTTGCCGCCCGACAGGAGGTAGGCGGCGACAGCCACGACAGCCACAACGGCAATGACGATGGCCCAAGTTTTTTTGTTATTCATATCTTGTCTTATTTTTATTTCGTGATATCGGGGGTGGGTCTTCCTTCACTATAGAAACGCAGCAACTGCTGGTTCAGGATGGTCTGGTACTTGGACTGCAGACGGTTCTGCTGGGCCGACAGCAGCTTGTCCTTGCCATTCATCAGTTCGATGATATTGGTGAGACCCAGGTTGAACTTCTCTGCCAGCAGGTCATAGCTCTGCTGTTCACTCTCTACCGTGGTCTGGGCCGCACGGAAACGCTGTTGGTTGGTATTGGCATCCAGCCAGTAGCCTTCGATGGTCTGGTAGAGCGTCTTCTGCTGATCCTGCAGGTCCAGCTGTGCCTGCTGGCGCTGGATCTTGGCCTTGTTCACCGAGGTACGTGTCTGACGACCGTCGAACAGGGGAACGCTCAGGGTCAGTCCGGCCTGCGTACTGAAGTTGGTCTTCATCTGATTGCTCCATCCGTTGGACGACAGGGAGTTGGTGCTGGTAGAGAAACTGCCCGACAGGCTGAGGCTGGGCAGCCAGCCGGCCTTGGCAATCTTCACGTTGAGGTCGCTGCTCTCGATGGCCAGTTTGGAACTCTCTATCTCCGGACGGCTCAGCAGCGCCTGCTGGTATACGTTCTGCAGGGCGGGAATCTCGGCCAGGGCCTGGTCGTCGGTCGTCTGCGGGATGACCACGTCGAACTCCTCCTCACCGGTCAGCTCCAACAGTTGTTTCAGTTGCAGCTTGTAGTTGGCCATCTGTGCCTGTGCATCCACCACATTATATTCGTCGGAGGCACGCTGGGCGGTCAACTGTGCCAGGTCGGCCTTTGACATCTTGCCAACCTCAACCATCTCCTTGCCGCGCTCCTCGTTCTTCTGACTGGTCTCCAGACTGGCCTTGCTCACCTTGATGCTCTCGTCGAGATAGAGGATCTGTACGTAGAGCTGGGCAATGCGCTCCTGGATACTGTTGGCTGTCTCGGCCACCTGCAGTTCAGCCTGCTGGCCCGACAGTTTGTTGAGCTTCACATTGTTGGTGTTCTTGTTGCCGTTCCATACGGTCCACTGGGCATTGACGCCATAGGAGCCGTTCAGGTAGGTCTTGTCCACCTTGGTGTTGACCATACCGTTGGTCACCGTGGTGCTTCCCGTGTCCTGCCAGGGACGGTAGCCCAGGCTCTGGTTAGCCGATGCGCTGACGGTAGGGAGCAGGGCGCCCTTGGAGCCTTTGACATCCTCTACGGCCGACTGCTGACTGAGACGTGCTTTCTGCAGGGTGATATTGTTTTGCATGGCATAGTCAATACATTCCTGCATCGTCCACTGCTTTTGCGCATGGGTGGGTATAAAGGCGAAAAGAAAAAGGGGTATCATCCCTTTCGTTCCAACCTTTATCTTGTTAATAAATTGCTTCATGTTAATGTCTGTCGTTTTGATTACTTTTACATTTTCACGGTGCAAAATTAGAAACAATTTCCGATATAATGAAATAATATAGGCAGAATTTGTCTATTTATAGAATTTTTATGCCTTTTTGTCGGGGAAATGTGCGGTTTTTAATTTTTTTATGGCATAAAAAAAGGGTCACCGCTGTGACCCAACCTTTGTTAACCTTAAATCTAATACTATGAAAAACACGATGCAAAATTATACCTTTTTGCTTTCAGATACAAACTTTTTTGGCGATTTTTCTTTCAATCTGCAATATAATTGATTTATATCAATGTAAAATGCCTCTTAAAGCGTGTTCATATTACAATTACGCATCGCTGTACTTTTTTATTACAGTTCAGATATACTTCCAACGCCATTGTCGCTGAGCTTCTTCACGCCAGGGTTTCCGGCAAACTTGAAGGAGCCTACACCGTTGACCGTGGCTTTCAGTGTGTCGGTGGCGTGACAATTGATGCTGCCCACACCATTGACTTCTCCCTGCACACGGCGTGCCTTCAGGTTCCTGGCGTCAATGCTGCCCACGCCGGAACAGTCCAGTCTGACCCATGCGGCCTGGCCGCTCATCGTGATGCCGCCCACGCCCGAGCACTCTACGGCCAGCTTGTTGATACTGAGATTGCGGAGCTTCATGGCACCTACGCCCGAGTTCTCGACAGACAGGGACCTGGTTGTCAGACTGTCGATGATGATGGTTGCCAGACCTTCATTCTCCAAAGAACGCAGTTCGGGGGTGTAGATGGTGATCTTCACATCGTCTGTATCTAGGGCGCCACTGTGCATGATGTCGCCATTCAGTTCGTGACCGTCCACGCTGAACTTGTAGAATTCGATGTAGTTGTCAGGAGCCGATATCACCACACGGTAGTCATCACCCTTGCCCTGCACGATCTTCACATTGCCCATCAGGTCGAGGTCCACCTCATTGAAGGGCTCCATCTGGTACTCCTCCTTGACGATATTGCCACTTGGCTTCACCTTATCGATGTTGAAGCTGACACACGACGATAAAAACAGCATCGTGGAAATGAATCCACATACAATCATTTTTTCCATACTTACTTTTTCTTTTTTAGTTCTACATTTTATCCGTTAGACGTAAATAGTCGGGGAAATGTTGCAACGATACCTATTTTTTTCGTACCTTTGTATGCGTTATGGAACAACAGAACCAATACGTAAAGCAATTTCCCGAACTGATGAAGGGGAAAACAGTGATGTATCTCCACGGATTCGGCAGTAGCGGACAGAGCGGTACGGTGACGCGCCTGCGCACCATCCTGCCCAATGCCAACGTCATAGCACCCGACCTGCCCATCCATCCTGAAGAGGCGCAGGCCCTGTTGCGCGAGCTTTGTGAGAAGGAACAGCCGGACCTGATCCTGGGTACCTCGATGGGTGGTATGTATACCGAACAGCTCTACGGCTATGACCGTATCTGCATGAATCCCGCCCTGTGCCTGGCCGATACCATGCAGCAGCACGGGATGACGGGGACGCAGACTTTCCAGAACCCGCGCCTGGACGGCGTGCAGCAGTTCTATGTGGACAAGGCCCTGGTGAAGGAGTACCGGCAGGTGAGCGAACGGCGTTTCTCGGGACTGGAAGGCCTGGGCGACGAGGAGCTGGAGAAGGAGAGAAACCGCGTCTATGGCCTCTTTGGCGACAAGGACGATTTGGTGGATACGTTTGATATGTTTCGTGAGCGCTACCCCAAGGCGGCCCATTTCCATGGGGAGCACAGGATGGACGACCGTTCGTTCATGCATGCCGTGGTGCCCGTGATACGCTGGATCGACGACCGGCAGGAGAACCGTCAGCGTCCTATTATATATATAGGTATAGAGACGCTGGTGGATGCCTACAATAAGCCCAATAGCAGCAGTCAGAAGGCGGTGCGCCTGCTGATAGAGAACTATCAGGTGTATTTCGTGTGTGAGGATGAATACCCAGCGGAAAAGCGCTGGGGACAGTGGCTGGAGGAGTATGTCAACGTGCCGGCATGGCGCCATACCATCTATACGCACCGTCGTGACCTGCTCTATGGCGACTACCTGATCAGCAAGAAAAAAGAGGGCGACACGATGGCCACCCTCCTGGAATATGGTTCTGATACCTTCAAGACATGGGAAGATATCATTGAGTATTTCTCACGACTCGGCGGACAGTAGCAGCCTATGCCGGCTCTTCCGTCCCTTCCTGAGGCAGTAGTACGACGCCCGTCTGCTTCTTGCCGTCCATCATCACCTTGAGCGGACGCTCGAAGCGCACATGGCGCACATGTTCAGTCTCCTCGACGGCAGGCATGCTGTCGAGGATTTCTTTTTGCAGCACACCATCGCCCGTATAGGTGTTGATGGTGAAGTAGCCCACGCCAAACGAGGTGAGGTTCTGGAAGAAGTGGGTGCCCTGCGAGGGATCCACGTGATAGTTCTTCAGGCCGGCCTCCACGATGACGCGTGCGCCCGAGATATGCGGCCATTTCACGGGGATGCCCAGCCAGTAGTCGCTGGAGCCCCAGCGGCCCGGACCGATGAGGATATAGTTCTTGTCCTCGTTGAGGAACTTGCGGTTGATACGTTCTATCTCGTCGGCAATCATCGGGTTGTTGGCTGCCGTGAAGTTCTCGTCGGTCTTCACATATACCACGTCGGTCACATCCTCGGAGATACCATGGCCCAACGAGTTGTGTGAGCGCAACAGGCACTGTTCGTCGGGAATCTGCTGCAGGTCCTCATCGAGCACCTGCTTGGAGTCTACGATAGGACGTATCTGCAGGAGGTAGAACTCGCCCGTGCGGTCGTCATTGAGGTTGCAGGCAAACTCGATCTCCACAGGACGGCGCATCTCCTCGGCACCGAGCTTCTGCGACATCTGGAGGAGTTCGGGAAGGGGGAAGACACCCTGCTGCAGCACACCACAGAAAGAGATGATCTTGCGGCCACCTTCGTAGATGCCGTCGCGGATGACCTGGTCCATGGGGTCGTAGGTAGAGGCGATAAAGGTGAGCGAGCCGTCGGCATCGGCCTGACGCACACGCAGGTTCTTGATGTTGAAGCCGTCGTCCACCTTGAAGTCGTCGCCCACATGACTCATGTCCAGCGCATAGAAACGGGTCTGGGTGTCGCGCAGCGCCGTCTCCATCTCACTGGTCTGCAGCACCTGGTTCGGGTGGTAGGGACTGACGCGCAGGGTCTGTCCGCCGTCCACGATGTACTTGCCAAGACCCAGTGCCAGTGAGGCGATACCCTCCTCGGCCGTCTCGTCGCCAATGGGGTAGTAGTTGAGTGAGCGCAGCACACCCGAGAACGTGGGGTAGTAGAGGTCGCCATAGCGGTGGCCCACCACCTCCTGGAGTATCACTGCCATCTTCTCCTGGTCGATGACATTCTGCGTGGCGGTCATGTAGGCCTTGGAGTCGCGGTAATAGACCGAGGCATAGACGCTCTTGATGGCACAGGCCAGCATGCGCAGCATCTCGTATTTGTCGTCGAGCCAGGGTATCATATACGTAGAGTAGATACCTGCGAAGGGCTGGTAGTGGGAGTCCTCCAGCAAGGACGATGAACGGATGGCGATAGGTGTCTTAATGGCGTCGAAGAAGATGAAGAAGTCCTCTATGAGGTCATCGGGCAGCTGTGCCTTGAGGAAGTGCTGGAGGATGACCTCGTCGGGCGCATCGCTCAGCGCGATGGACCACAGGTTGTTGTCGTCCATGAAGCGGTCGAAGAAGTCGGTACAGAGCACCACCGTTTTGGGAATCTGCACGGTAGCATTGCCAAACTGGTTTAGTTCGGGATGGCGCTTGATGATATTGTCAAGGAAAGCCAGGCCGCGGCCCTTACCGCCCAGCGAACCCTCACCGATGCGGGCAAAGTGGGCATAGCGGTCGAACTTCAGTCGGTCGAACACGGCCACCACACCGATATTCTTCATACGTCGGTACTGTACGATGGCATCGAAGATAATCTGACGGTGGGCATCCACATCCTGCAGCTTGTGCCACGTGACCTGCTTCAGGAACTGTGATACAGGGAAAATGGCGCGGGCGCAGAGCCAGCGGCTCATGTGGTTGCGGCGGATATGGTGCATCAGTGAGTCGTGCGGTATCTTGAAGATATTATCCTGCAGCTCCTTCAGTGTCTTGACACGAGCCACCTCCTCGTGGGTCTCTGGGTCACGGAACACGAAATCGCCAAATCCCAGGTGCTCTTCAATCATCTTGCGCAAGTCCACATTGAATTTCTTTGAGTTCTTGTCCAGGAAGTCAAATCCCTCTGCCCAGGCCTTCTCACGATTCTCCACCTCACTGCTCTCTAATATAAGAGGTACGTACTCGTCGTGCTGACGGATGGTACGCAGCAGTTTCAGTCCGGCCTCAGGATCACCCTCCTCCACATGGCTCAGGCGACCGATGGGGGTCTGCATGGGGAAGCGCGTGTCACTGATCACGCCCAGGGTGTTCTCTGCATACTTCTCGTAGATCTGCAAGGCCTCCTCGTAGTTGGTGGCGAGCACCACCTTCGGGCGGCCGCGCTTACGCTGTGCGGCAGCATGGGGGTTGAGGGCCTCCGTAGAGAAGTTCTTTGACTGCTGCAGGATATAATTATATAGGTTGGGCAGCACGCTGGAGTAGAAACGGATATTATCCTCTACCAGCAGGATCATCTGCACGCCTGCCTCCTCGATATCATGTTCGATATTCATCTTATCCTCAATCAGTTTGATGATGGAGAGGATGAGGTTGGTATTGCCCAGCCAGCAGAACACATAGTCGAAGATGGTCATATCCTCGTTCTGCATGCGCTTGGTGATACCATGACTGAAAGGCGTCAGTACCACGCAGGGCACCGAAGGCTGGATGGCTTTCACCTCGCGTGCCACGGTAAAGGCATCGTTATCGGCAGTACCCGGCATACAGATGACCAGGTCGATGCTGGTCTCGTCGAGCACATGGCGTGCCTCCTCGATGGTACTCACCTGTGTGAAGATAGGCGGGAAACGCATGCCCAGTTCGGTATACTCATCAAAGATCTTCTCGTCTACGCGTCCGTCGTCCTCCAACATAAAGGCATCATAGGGGTTGGCCACGATGAGCACGTTGAAGATGCGGCGGGTCATCAGGTTCACAAACGAGACATCTTTCAGATAAAAGGTATTGAATTCCTGTGGTACATTTGCCATATGCTCTTTGCAATTTTAGGTTTGCGAGTGCAAAGGTACGTTTTTTTTAGTGAAAAGTGGGTTTTGAAAAGTGAAAAGTGTTATTTTTTGTTCTTTTTCCTTGGTTGTAAATTATTTTATTCTTAAATTTGCGGTGTTATAAAAACCATCTGATTAACTTTAAAATTTAAAAAAACTATGGAAGTTGAGAAAATAATGCAAGCTTTGGAGCGCAAGCATCCGGGCGAGTTAGAGTACCTTCAGGCTGTTCGTGAAGTACTGGAGTCCATCAAGGACGTGTACAACCAGCATCCTGAATTTGAAAAGGCAAAAATAGTAGAGCGCATCGTGGAACCCGAGCGTATCACCACGTTCCGTGTGCCCTGGGTTGATGACAAGGGTGAGGTACAGGTGAATATCGGTTACCGCGTGCAGTTCAATAGCGCTATCGGCCCGTATAAGGGCGGTCTGCGTTTCCATCCGTCGGTAAACCTGTCTATCCTGAAGTTCCTGGGCTTCGAACAGACCTTTAAGAATGCACTGACAACGCTGCCTATGGGCGGTGGCAAGGGCGGTTCTGATTTCGCACCCCGTGGAAAGAGTGATGCAGAGATTATGCGTTTCTGTCAGGCATTCATGACAGAGCTGTTCAAGGTCATCGGTCCTGACATGGACGTACCTGCCGGTGATATCGGCGTGGGTGGCCGTGAGATTGGCTATCTGTTTGGTATGTACAAGAAACTCACGTCACAGTTCCATGGTGCCACACTGACCGGCAAGGGATTGGAGTGGGGCGGCAGTATCCTGCGTCCCGAGGCTACCGGTTATGGCGCTCTCTATTTCGTACACCATATGCTGGAGACCCACAACCTGGATATCAAGGGAAAGACAGTGGCCCTCTCCGGCTTCGGAAATGTGGCATGGGGCGCAGCCAAGAAGGCTACCGAACTGGGAGCAAAGGTCATCACCATCAGTGGTCCCGACGGTTATATCCTGGATGAGGCCGGCCTGGATGCCGAGAAGATTGACTATATGCTGGAGCTGCGTGCCAGTGGCAATGATATCTGTGCTCCCTATGCAGAGGAGTTCCCCGAGGCGAAGTTCTTCGAGGGCAAGAAACCCTGGGAGGCCAAGGCCGATATCTATCTGCCCTGTGCTACACAGAACGAGCTCAACGGTGAGGATGCCGACCGTATCCTGGCCAACAAGCCTCTGTGCGTAGCTGAGGTGTCGAATATGGGTTGTACTGCCGAGGCTGTGAATAAGTTCATTGCCGCAGGCCAGCTCTTCGCACCCGGCAAGGCAGTGAATGCCGGCGGTGTGGCTACCTCAGGTCTGGAGATGACACAGAACTCTATGCGTATCTCCTGGACTGGCGAGGAGGTTGACCAGAAGCTCCATCAGATTATGCAGGGTATCCATGAGCAGTGCCTGAAATACGGCAAGGAGCCTTCTGGCTATGTGAATTATGTGAAGGGCGCTAACGTGGCTGGCTTCATGAAGGTAGCCAAGGCCATGCTCGCCCAGGGAATTGTATGAGTATAAGAAAAAAGATATTATTATTCATGCTAACAGTAAGCCTTACCGTTCTGGGCCAGATCCAGGTCGGTAAGGCTTCATATTATTCTAAGAGAGCTACGGGACGCATGACTGCCAGTGGTGACCGGTTGCATCATGATAGTCTGACATGTGCCCATCGCTCCTATCCCTTCGGCACACTGTTGCAGGTTACCAATCCCTCCAACGGAAGAATGATTGTGGTGAGGGTCAACGACCGCGGTCCTTTTGTCCGCGGACGTATCGTGGACCTGTCGTGGGCTGCTGCCAAGGTACTGGGCATCCTCTCAACAGGTGTGGCCAACGTGATTATTGAACCGTTGGAACATTTCCATATTCCCATGAAGAGAGACCGTGACAATATCCTCCCGAGGGTCTATGAGGCTGTAGAGACAGAGGAATTCCCCTGGAAACCTATTCACGGACATTCTTTGCCGTAGGCACCGTGAACTGGCGTGTCTGTGAGGTGACCTCCTTGCCTCCCTGTGCTACACCCACACGTACCATAATCTCCCCATCTTTCAGTCGCTTGTCGGCCAGTATGGTTGCCGTATAGCGCACGCCCTGACGCGGACCGATACTCTCAATCTTCAGGTTGGGCGAGATATTGATATGCTTGTTGCCCGTCACGTCCTCCACGAACGGACAGACGTCGTAGACGGTATTGTCGGACGTGTTGTGGATCTCGAACACCACCGAACACTCCTCGCCGCGTGTCAGTACGCCGTCGTGCTGTGTCTCGGTAATCATGGCATGGCGGATCTCCAGCATAGATATCTCATCGTCCATATAGATGATATCGTCGGCAGGCTGCTGACGGCGCTGGGGTATGCGCTCCTCGTATTTCCGTTCCTGCGCCTTGTCTATGGCCGATCCGATGGCTGCACCGGCCGCGATGCCGCCCACGGTACCGATGATGGCACCCGTGTGGTGTCCGCGCCAGCCACCTGTCAGTCCGCCGATGGCAGAGCCAATGACGTGTCCGAACTCACCGCCCATGTGGGCTCCCACGGCGGTATTCGATGTGCAGCTGCTCACCAGCAGGAGCACGCCTAAAATGAAAATCACTCCTTTCTTCATATCTTTCACGCTTTTGGTTTACGTCTTATCTGCAAAACGATGAGTGCCACGACACAGAGCAGTATCAGTGTCAGGGCTACATAAGCCAGGGTCTCTGTGGTGTCCAGTGACTTGGGGAAGAAGCTGAGCACCACCTCATGATGGCCGGCGGTGACAGGCATGGCACGCAATACGTAGTTGACGCGTCCCAGTTCCACTTCCTCACCATCCACGGTGGCAGTCCATCCCGGATAGTATATCTCAGAGAATACCAGCACGCCACCCTTCTTGCTCTCAACGCTATAGGTCAGCTGGTTGGGCTCGTAGGCTGTCAGTTCCACTGTTGAGGTGGAATCCTGTGGCACGGCCTCGCCCAGTACCTGCTGGAACTGCTTGTCGGCCACGGCCTCATGTCTCAGGTCTGTCTGTCCCAGGGCATCCAGTTCCTGGTTGGCATTGTCCACATACTTCACCTTGTCCACGAACCAGGCATTGCCATAGGCATAGGGGTTCTGTACCTCGATGTTCTGCTGTGCCAGGAGGAAATACTTGGTGTTGAGCATATTGAGCACATTCCAGATGCTGTCACCGTTGACCTGTGTCAGGTCACCATAGAACGACTGGATGGACTCCTTCACGGCATTGGTCTGACTGGAGATATAGTGCTCTATCAGTTCCTGGTAGCGGCGCAGTTTGGCGGCATGGTATCCGCCCACGCTCTTATGGTAATACGATGTCTCGTTCTCATTGAACACGTTCGGAGCCAGGTTTAGCACGCGGTAATAGAGCGTAGGATCATCCATGATACGCTGGTCGGCCTCTGTGAGCGGACGAATCTGCTGACGCTCCACCTTTTTCATGAACTGCTTCTTGTCGTTGGGGTTCAGATAGCGGCGGTTTACCTGCCACAGGTCAACCAGGCAGATAACCAGCAGCAGTGCAGCCATCATCCATGTCTTCAGTTTCTTCGCACGGTAGAGCAGCAGTACCAGTGTGCCCAGCACGATGATGAAGAATGAACGCCAGCAGTCGGCTGTGAACACGGCCTGACGGGCCTCACTCAGAGCCTCCAGCAGGGCGTCGGCATCAGCCGGCGGTGGGAGTATCTGATGGAAGATGTTGGCCTCTGCATCCGTGTAGAAGTCGAAGAACATGGTGGGAGCCACGGCAAACAGCAGGGCGATACCACCTGTCAGGGCAAAGGCGATGAGGATCTGGGGATTGAGGTTGCGAGGTTTGATGTCTGATGTCTGAGGCTTCTCAGAGATAACCAACTCCTTCAGTGCCAGCATGGCCATCAGCGGGATGGTGAACTCGGCAATGACCAGTATGGACTCCACGGCACGGAACTTCGCATACATGGGCATGTAGTCGATGAACAGGTCGGTAAGTCCCATGAAGTTCTTACCCCATGCCAGCATGATACTCAGGAGTGTGGCTGCCAGCAGGCCCCATGTCAGTGGGTTGCGATAGCAGATCAGCAGGCACAGCACTGCCAGCATCAGCACAAAGGCACCTACGTAGACGGGACCCATGGTGCCGTTGGCACCCTCTTCCAGGTTCTCTTCCCAGTACTGGGTGAAGTAGAGCCCCTGCTGACTCAGGTAGTCGAATACCTGTGAGGCCTTCATCACCTGTCCGTTGCCTACGTTGACCGACATATCCTTGATGGCTTTCTTGGCGGCGTCGTCCTCAAAGAGCAGGTGCATGGAAGTACCGCCCTTGGTATTGGGTACCAGCAGTGTCCATGTCTCGCCGATGCCGTAGCTGTAGTCAGTGATATATGAGCGCTCCAGACCACTGTCGGTCTGGTTGCTGGTGTTCTTCTTGACCAGTTCGCTCTTGCCGCGCATGGTCTCCTTGGAGTACTGCCATGTGTGGTAGAGGTTGGAGGCGTTGACCATCACGCCCAGCAGTCCGCCAACGATACAGACGCCCAGCGCCTTGCCGATGTGTGCGTACTCCTTTTTCATCACGGCATCCACGATGAATGCCAGTACCATCAGGAGGATGACGAACAAGTAGTAGTATGTCATCTGTACGTGGTTGGCATGTATCTCAAGGGCGCCAAAGAGGGCGGTAACCAACAGTCCCCAGAGGTATTTCTTCCTGAAGGCCAGGACGATACCGCCAATCATAGGCGGCAGATAGGCCAGCGCCATCACCTTCCACAGGTGTCCGGCAGCGATGATAATCAGAAAATAGGTGCTGAAGGCCCAGAGCACGGAGCCCAGTGCGGCCAGCTGCTGACGGAAATCGAAGGCACGCAGCAGGATGTAGAAGCCCAACAGGTACACGAACAGGTACCACACATTATCGGGCAGCCACAGATGGTAGGCATTCTCCACCTTCGACAGCAGGTCGGTACTGTCGTATGAGGGTGATATCTGATAGGTAGGCATACCGGAGAACAGTGAGTTTGTCCAACGTGTACGCTCACCCGTCTTCTGATAATACTGGGAAGCCTCCTCGCCCATACCCATTCCGGCTGATACGTCGCCCTGACTTAACACACGGTCTTGTACGTCAGCGGGATAGAAATAGGCAAAAGCCAATACAGCAAAGAATACCACTGCCAGCACATCGGGCAGCCACTGCTTAATCAATTTCATTTTTATATTACTTACTAGTTTTAAATTTCTGGCCGCAAAATTACGATTTTTTTCTTAAAGTGCAACACGATTCTGCAAAAAAGGCCGTGTAACAGGCCCTGCAGGTGCTTATTCCTCCATCTCCTCGTCCAGACGGTTGCCCCACAGGTATTTCCTGGTCTCACGGGCGGCAACGCCACTGAGCAGGATCAGGGCTACGAGGTTGGGTATCGTCATGAGCGCATTCATGCAGTCGGCAATGTTCCAGATGATGTCCAGGCTGATGATGGAACCGAAGAATAGTGCCACGATATACAGGATGCGATAGAAACGGTTGGTGCGTCGTGCCTCAATATAGTTGACGGCACACTCGCCATAATAGCTCCAGCCCAGGATGGTGCTGAAGGCAAAGGTGAGGATGCCGAATGTCAGCAGCGGTGCACCTACATAGGGTATCTTGGAGAAGGCTACCTTGGTCAGTGCTGCGCCATCGGAATAGCTGATGTCAGGATAGGCCAGGATGCTGCTGACGAGTACCAGGCCTGTGAGGGCACAGATGACAACAGTGTCCCAGAAGGTGCCTGTGCTCGACACCAAAGCCTGGCGTACGGGGTTGCGGGTCTGTGCCGCTGCAGCCACAATAGGGGCCGATCCCATACCGCTCTCGTTGGAGAATAGACCGCGGGCAATACCATAGCGTGCCGCCATCATCACCGTGGCTCCTACAAAACCGCCACCGGCTGCTGAGGGGTTGAAGGCCGACTGTACGATGAGTTCTATGGCTGGCCATACATAACTGCTGTTCATGATGAGAATGACGATACAGCCAATGACATACAGGGCTGCCATGAAGGGTACGAATACCGTGCATACACGGGCTATGGCCTTCACACCGCCAAGGATGACGGATGCCGTGAGGATGCAGATGAAAAGGCCGACGCCCCAGGTGGGGATGGCAAATGTCTCACTGGCCAGCAACGCGATGGAGTTGGCCTGTACCGTACAACCGATACCAAACGAGGCCAGTGCCGTGAAGATGGCGAAGAGGATGGCGAGCCATTTCATGTTCAGCCCGCGCTCCAGGGCATACATCGGACCGCCGTAGGTATGACCGTCGCTTCCCTTTACGCGGTATTTCACGGCCAGCAGTCCTTCGGCGTATTTGGTGGACATGCCAAAGATACCTGTGAGCCAGCACCACAGTACGGCACCGGGGCCGCCCAGGGCTACTGCGGTAGCCACACCGACGATATTTCCCGTTCCGATGGTGGCTGCCAGGGCCGTGGCCAGGGCACCGAACTGACTGACATCGCCTTTGGCTCCCGGGTCTTTCCTGACCGAGAGACGGATGCCTGTGAGTAGCTTACGCTGGGGGATGCCCAGACGGAAAGTCAGGAAGACATGCGTGCCCAGAAGGAGAATCACCATGGGCCAGCCCCAAAGCAGGGAACTGAGAAACGAGAAGAAGTCATTAATTGGTTCCATTCCGTCATGATTTAGTTTCAACGTGCAAAATTACACCATTTTCTTCATATTCCCAAAAATAAATCGTACCTTTGCAGTCAGACAAATAAAACTACGGATATGAAAATAGGAATCATTGTGGCAATGGACAAGGAGCTGAAACAGCTTCAGGAAGTCTTTAGGAATAGTGATGTGCTGGTACAGAAATGTGGTATCGGCAAGGTGAATGCGGCACTGGGGGCCCAGCGTATGATCAATGAGTTTCATCCTGACTGCATTATCTCCAGCGGCTGTGCTGGCGGTAATGGTGACGATGTCAATGTTCAGGATATCATCATCAGTAAGGAACTCTGTTATCATGATGTCTACTGTGGAAAGGCTATTGACGATACAACCGTCTATGGACAGGTGCAGGGACTTCCCGCACGCTATCAGGCCGACCCGGAACTGCTGCGTAAGGCACTCTGCATTCAGACATCAGGCATCAAGCTTCATCAGGGACTGATTGTCACTGGCGACTGGTTTGTGGACTCCAAGGAGAAGATGCGCGAGATTATTGGTCATTTCCCAGAGGCGAAGGCGGTTGACATGGAATCATGTGCCATTGCACAGACCTGTTATATTAATAAGGTGCCGTTTATCTCGTTCCGCGTGATCAGCGACATCCCCCTGCGCGACACCGATGCCTCACAGTATCATAATTTCTGGGATACCGTGGCAGAGCACTCGTTCCAGACAACCCGCGCCTTTGTGGAAAGTCTGTAGGGGAAGCATCAGAACACACAAAAAGACTTTAGGTTTTCGCCTAAAGCCTTTTTTTATGGTGTGATAAGATGTTTAGTTGTATTTCAGAATCTGACCAGGACGGAGTGTTACCGTCTTCTTGATGCGATTCAGGTTACACAGGGCCGAAACAGTGGTGTGGTGCTTGCGGGCAATGGCTGAGAGGGTCTCGCCGCTCTTCACCTTGTGGTAGCGTACATTGCTGCTGCTAGCCTGTGACCTGCTGGTGGGAACCTCAGCGTAGTTCAGCCCGTCACCACCACGATAGACGCCACCTGTACCGCGCAGACGGGTTGCCTCTGCTGACTCACGGTTGTAGGTAGAGCGGTTGAAGGTCCATGTATCGCCTACGACGTCCTGGTTCTTGAAGTCGAACATCACGGCAGGGTTCAGGGCAACACCACAGAGACGGGTCTCGAAGTGCAGGTGTGAACCGGTGCTGCGGCCAGTGTTACCACCGAGGGCGATAGGATCGCCGGCGCGAACTTCCTGGTTCTCGCTTACAAGCCATGCAGACAGGTGACCGTAGATGGTCTCCAGTCCGTTGTTGTGACGGATGACGATATACTTACCATAACCCTTGCGGGCTCCTTCGTTCCTGACGATACGTACTTTACCACTGAAGGCCGCACGGATGGTATCACCAATATAAACCTTGATGTCGAGGCCTTTGTGCTGACGGCCCCAGCGGGCACCAAAGTTTGAGGTTACCAGGCGGCTGGTGGTGGGCATGCAGAAATCACGTAGGTTGACAGTAAAAGAGTCGGGCAATGACGTAGCCTTGTGAGCATAGATATTGTCCCAGTCTTCATATAATTCGGCGGCAGGTGATTCCCATACCTCGTTTGTAATCAGTTGTTGTAGCATCAATGAGTCTACGACTTTCATCTTGCGGTCAATAGGTGCTTGGTTGGCCAGAAGATCCTGACCAGCAGCAGGCAACACGGCAAGTGAAGCAATAGCCATGACGGCAAATTTTTTCAATCTCTTTAATGACATATGCATTGGTTAGTCAATAATTCGATTGCAAAGATAATAAATAATTATGAGAAATAATTGTAAAATGTGCAATTATTTGTGGTCTTTTAACATAAACCTTATGAAATGGCGGCCCAATTAACATTTGTCTTGCGTAATTGGCGCAATCTGTTCCAAAGCATCTGATATTTAGGCGATTGGCATTGTGGGTCCTCGTCAATAATCTTCTGTGCTTCGTCACGGGCTAATTGCACAAGCTGGCCGTCGCGTGCAATATTGGCTATCTTCAGGTCGAAGGCCATACCACTTTGCTGTGTGCCTTCCAGGTCGCCGGGACCACGCAGTTTCAGGTCGGCCTCGGCAATACGGAAACCATCGTTGGTCTCGCACATGATGTCGATGCGCTTGCGGGTATCCTCGGACAGCTTGAAGGGTGTTACCAGGATACAGAACGACTGGTCGGCACCACGGCCTACGCGTCCGCGCAGCTGGTGGAGCTGTGAAAGACCGAAGCGCTGGGCTTCCAGAATCACCATGACGGAGGCGTTGGGCACGTTGACGCCCACCTCGATGACGGTGGTGGCTACGAGAATCTGTGTTTCGCCAGAGACAAACTTCTGCATCTCCTCTTCCTTCTCCTTGGCCTTCATCTTGCCGTGTACCTTACTGAGACGGAAATCAGGGAAGGCCTCGCGCAGGGTCTCAAAGCCCTGTTCCAGGTTCTTCAGGTCAATCTTCTCGCTCTCCTCGATGAGGGGGAATACGATATAAACCTGCCGGCCCTCGTGAATCTGCCGGCGGATACCGTCATAGAGCGACGTCATGCGATTGTCGAAGACGTGGGAGGTGCGGATGGGCTTTCTGCCTGGTGGCAACTCATCGATGATGCTCACGTCAAGGTCGCCATACAGGGTCATGGCCAGTGTACGCGGAATGGGCGTGGCTGTCATCACAAGGACGTGGGGGATGGTGTTGCCTTCTGTCTTTGCCCATAATTTGGCTCGCTGTGCCACACCGAAACGGTGCTGCTCGTCAATGACCACAGTACCCAGTTGTGCGAATTGCACAGTGTCCTCGATGACGGCGTGTGTGCCAATCAATATATGCACATCACCGGAGCGGAGTCCGTCGAGAATCTCCTGACGCTTCTTGCCCTTCACGATGCCAGTGAGCAGTTCTACGCGGATAGGCATGCCTTTCAGGAACTCACGAACGCTCTGCAGGTGTTGCTCTGCCAGGATTTCCGTAGGTGCCATCATACAGGCCTGATAACCATTGTCCAGGGCAATGAGCATGGTCATCAGGGCCACCAGTGTCTTTCCGCTACCCACGTCGCCTTGCAGCAAACGGTTCATCTGACGGCCTGTGCACATATCCTTGCGGATCTCGTGCATCACCCTTTTCTGTGCTCCTGTCAAGGCGAAGGGCAGGTTCTTCTGGTAGAAGTCGTTGAACAGAGGACCGATGCGATTGAACACAAAACCACGGTATTTGCGTCGCTGGTCGCTGGCATACCTTAGTATATTCAGTTGTACGAAGAAGAGTTCTTCGAACTTCAGACGCACACGTGCCCGCTCCAGGTCTTTCGTGTCTTGCGGATAATGCAGGTTGCGCAAGGCCTGGTCGCGACTCATCAGATGGAGTGGGGCGGTGATGAAATTAGGGATGGTCTCTGGTAACGGGTCTTTCAAAACGCCGACCAGCGTCTTCGTGAGTTTCTCGACAGCACGGGAGTTCATGCCCGCCTTCTTCATCTTCTCCGTCGTGTTGTAATAGGGCTGCATGCCCATGGCGGAGAGCTCCACCTTCTCAGCCAGGTCGATATCAGGATGTTGCACCTGGATGCGATTGTTGAAGACGCCTGGCCGTCCGAACACCAGGTATTTAGTGCCTATCTTGTAATTCTGCCTGGCATACTTACCTCCATTGAACCAGACCAGGTCCATGATGCCTGTGCCATCAGAGAAATGGGCCACCACGCGTTCCTTGCGAGGCCCCATCTCAAAGGTCTCGAAACTGAGGATGCGACCTACGACCTGCACGAATGGCATGTCGCCAGTTAGTTCGTGAACTGTATAGACCTTCGAGCGGTCCACATACTTATATGGATAATACTCGAGCAGGTCGCCATAGGTCTCGATGCCCAACTCCTTGCTGAGCATCTTCTTGCGGTTGGGACCTACCCCAGGCAAATACATGATATCCTGATCGAGTATATTCATCTATAATAGTGTCTCTGCTATTTTAAGGTCGAAAGGTGTGGTGATTTTGATATTCTCACGATTGCCCTCTACCATTGTTACCTCATGTCCGTAGGCTTCTACGACAGATGCGTCGTCAGTAAAGTTATCGGAATAAGGCTGTTTGTTGGCTGCCTTGAGCAACTGGATGTCAAAGCACTGGGGCGTCTGTACCAAGCAGTAATCGCTACGCAGTACGTTTTTCTGTGTGGGGATATGGCGTAAGGTCTCGACAACAGGTGTTACGGGGATGACTGCCTGCATGGTGCGTGCCGTCTCGTAACAGTGGCGGATCACGTCAACCGATACAAACGGACGCACACCATCGTGTACGCCGACAACGCCTTCTGCGTCGTCGGGAATCAGAGAAAGGCCGTTTTGCACTGAGTGAAAGCGCGTTTCTCCACCGGCAGCAAGCTGTATCTCCAGTTTGAAGTCATATTCCTCGCAAAGTTGTTGCCAATAGGCCTGTTGGGCTTTTGGCAGCACAAGAATCATCTGCAAATCCTTGGAGTATTCGTGAAAACGCTCCAGGGTCCGCATCAATACGGGTTTTCCGCCAATAGGCAGGAACTGCTTGGGGATGTCGCCCCCCATACGCAGGCCTTTGCCGCCTGCCACGATGATGATATAGTCCATTATGCCATCAAGTGCTTAAAACGCATGCCTTCTGCAATCTGGTCGCTGACTTCCTTGCTGACGAGTTGTGAGAGCAGTTCGTAGGCAAAGGGGAATGCAGCTGCAGGACCTTCTGCAGTAGTGATGTTGCCATCAACGGTGACGAGGTCGGCGGTATAGTCGGCTTTTGCCAACAGTTGCTCGAAACCAGGATAGCACGTGGCACGTTTGCCATCGAGTATGCCCAGCTGTGCCAATACCACAGCAGGAGCGGCACAGATGGCTGCAACCTTCTTGCCAGCCTTGGCCTGGGCGAGAACAGCCTGGCGCACACCCTCGTGCCCATAGAGGTTGGAAGCACCCGGCATACCACCTGGCAGGAACAGCAGGTCAGCATCGCTGAAGTCGCAATCCTCTATCATGGCATCAGCCACAATCTGTACGTTGTGGGCAGTCTCAACCACCTGTGAGTCACCAGTGATACTGACTGTAATCACCTCTACGCCACCACGACGCAACACGTCAACGGGTATCAACGCCTCCACATCCTCGAAGCCGTTGGCAAGAAAAACATAAACTTTTGCCATATTTTGAAATTAAATTTGTACTTTTGCACGCAAAGATACAAAAACTTTGCGAAATGCAAAAGAAAAAGGAGAAATATGTCAACTAAGACCCTTACATTTGCTCTCTTTGGCAACCTCTATCAGCGTGAGAAATCTGCTGCCATACAAGAGGTGCTGGCTTGTTTGAAAGTGCATGGCGCACGTGTCGTCATTGATGAGGAATACTATCACTTCATCAATGAGATGTGTAATGTGCATCGTATCCTGGATGCTGAGAAAGACCGTTTTACCACCTTTGTGGGTGATGATTTCGAGGCTGACTTCGCCATTTCGATGGGTGGCGACGGTACGTTCCTGAAGACGGCGTGCAGGGTTGGGGCCAAACATATTCCTATCCTGGGTGTCAATATGGGACGCCTGGGCTTCCTGGCTGATATCACGCCTGATGATATCGAGTCTTGTCTGCAAGCCTTGCATGATGATGACTATGCCGTGGAGAGTCGTGCCGTGATTCAGGTCCAGGCCGACGGACAGCCCCTGAACGAGTGCTCGTATGCACTGAATGACGTGGCTATCCTGAAACGGGATACTGCCGCTATGATATCTATCCGTACCAGTATCAATGGCGAGTATCTCACAACGTATCAGGCCGACGGACTGATTGTCTCTACGCCAACAGGTTCTACGGCTTATTCCTTGTCTAACGGCGGTCCTGTCATCGTACCTGGTACTGGCGTGCTTGTGATGACGGCTGTTGCACCGCATTCCCTGAATATCCGTCCTGTCGTTATTCCTGACAATGCAGTGATAACCCTTGACGTGGAGAGCCGCAGTCACTCTTTCCTGGTGGCTACCGACGGACGTTCGGAGAAATGTGGCGAAGGCACCTGTATCACATTACGTCGTGCACCTTATAATATACAGGTGGTGAAGCGCAGTAGTACACGCTATTTCTCTACACTGAGGGAAAAGCTAATGTGGGGGGCGGATGTTCGCTAAACTGAAACGTCTTTTCGAGATTCCTGATAATCACTTTACTGCAAAGGAGATATTCCGGTGGTTATGGAGGGTGCTGCAGGGTAATCGCCTGCAGGCAGTCCTCAATGCGACTATCGGACTGCTTGGCGTTGGCCTGGGACTGTCGTCTGTCTGGGCGATGCAGCGTGCCATCGATATTGCATCAGGGGCACTTGACGGGTCGCTCTATGTTGCGGTAGGGGTGATGGCTGCCCTCATCCTGGGTGAGTTTGCTGTGGGCATCTCACGTGTATGGGTGAGGAATATCCTTGGTGTAAAAGCACAGAACCGTATGCAGCAGCGTGTCCTGGCACGGTTGCTCCGATCTGAGTGGCGAGGACGCGAGGCGATGCATAGTGGTGATATCATCAACCGTTTGGAACAGGATGTGAAGACGGTGGTCACTTTCCTCACAGAGACGCTCCCTTCTACGCTTAGTACGTTGGCCATGTTTGTGGGTGCTTTCGTCTATCTGTTTCAGATGGATACGTGGCTAGCCATCACGACAGTGGCTATTCTGCCAGTCTTTATTCTTGTGAGTCGAGTCTATATAGCCTATATGCGCCGATATAACAGGAAAGTGCGTGATACAGACAGTCTGATTCAGAGTCTGCTCACAGAGACCATGCAACATCGTATGCTGGTAAAGACGATGGAGGCCGACGAACAGATGCTCGGCAGGTTGGATAACACCCAACAGACCTTACGACAGTGGGTACGTAAACGCACGGCCTTCTCTGTGGCCAGCAACTTCTTTCTGAACTTGGGTTTTTCTATTGGATTCCTGGTGGCTTTCCTTTGGGGCGCTCTCCGTTTGTATGCTGGCACACTGACCTTTGGCGGCATGACGGCTTTCCTGCAACTGGTAAACCGTATTCAAGGACCTGCCCGTGACCTGGCAAAACTGGTGCCTGCCTTCGTGAGTGTCTTTACTGCTGCTGAGCGCCTGATGGAGTTGGAGGATATTCCAGAGGAACAGCAGGGTGAGTCCTGCATGTTGCCGGCTCCTTGTGGCATTCGATTCGAACAAGTCACTTTCAATTATGGTGCTCCAGGTCAGCAGCCTGCACTTAGGGACTTTTCTGTTGACTTCAAACCTGGCACCTGTACTGCAGTGATGGGTGAGACGGGTACTGGCAAAACGACGCTCATTCGTTTGCTTCTGGCATTGGTAAAGCCGCAACATGGAGAAATAAAGATTTATAGCGGAAATGGTGATGGGAAGGCGGAAGCAAATTCTTGCGTCCCTTCGGTAGCAAGCGACCTGAGGTCGAGCGTTTCACTCTTCACTCTTCACTCTTCACTTACCCCCCTTCATCGTTGTAACTTTGTCTATGTGCCTCAAGGCAATACATTGCTTAGTGGAACGTTGCGAGAGAACTTGCAGTTGGGAAATCCACAGGCTTCAGACGAGCAGATGATGGATGCGTTGCAGATGGCCTGCGCTGGCTTTGTAGAGGAACTTCCTGATGGTCTTGATACCCGTTTCTCCGAGCAGGGTGGGGGACTCAGTGAGGGACAGGCCCAGCGCATCGCTATTGCGCGTGCCTTGCTCCGTCCAGGTAGTGTCATGTTGCTCGATGAGGCTACAAGTGCGCTGGATGCTGAGACTGAAAAGAAGGTGCTGGAAAACATTCTCAGCGACCATCGGCGCACCGTTATCTTCGTGACGCATCGTACCGCCGTTATTGATTATTGCGACCAGGTTATCACCATAGGCTCATAATAATTAATAAGGTGGAATTGTTAAAGTTTTGTTAATCACGTAAAATAATCAGCCAAATATTTGGTTGGTATCATAAAAACATCTACTTTTGCAGTGTACTATTCAACTGGTACACTATTACAGGGACGTTTTTAAGTTATAAGATAATTATGATCAGCGTAAACAACATTAACTTTAATTATGCCGGACAGAAGCGTCTGGTATTTGACGACTTCAGTTTGAAACTGGAGGAAAATCGTATCTATGGTCTTCTTGGTAAGAACGGTACAGGTAAATCAACCTTGCTCTACCTGCTTTCAGGCTTGTTGCGCCCCACTGCGGGTAGTGTGAACTGTGATGGTATTGCCACCTACAAGCGACAGGCAGAGATGTTAAGCCGTATCTTCCTTGTTACTGAGGAGTTTGAACTCCCTGCAATCCATCTCTCTGAGTATGTGAAACTCTACAAACCTTTCTATCCCCAATTCTCTGAAGAGATATTGAAAGGTTGTTTGGCCGACTTTGATTTGCCTGCGGATGTGCATCTGGGTAAACTCTCAATGGGACAGCGCAAGAAAGCCTACATTGCCTTTGCAATGGCCACCAACACGCAGTATCTGTTGATGGACGAGCCGACCAACGGGCTTGACATCCCCTCTAAGTCGCAGTTCCGCAAGGTCATTGCCCAGCACATGACAGACAACCGCACGGTAATCATCTCTACCCACCAGGTACACGATGTGGAGCAGTTGCTCGACCACGTCTTGATTCTCGACCAGCGCAGCGTGCTGCTGAATGCCTCGATGCAGGAGATAGAAGAGCAGTATGTCTTCGAATATCGCACACCCCAGCAGATGGATGCCGATGTGCTCTATGCCGAACCCACGCTTCAGGGCAATGCCGTCGTTGCTAGGCGCAAAGAGGGCGATGCCGAGACGCAGGTCAACCTCGAACTATTGTTTAACTGTATTACCCAAGCAAAGATTTAACTAATAACAAATAGAAAAATGGAAAACTTCAATATAACTAGATTTGGTCAGGCACTGAAGTGTCACTTCCTCGTATCACGAAAGTCGTGGATTCGCATCTTTGGCATCTATACGTTAGTCCTGTTCTTCGCTAACTTGTTCTTTACGCGTGTGGCAGGCAGTGGCTATTCAAAGATGGAGCAGATTTGTTCAGCAGAAGATTTGCTCTCCGAATATACTTTTGTTGTGAAGGAGACAATAGGTTTCGGCATGGTATTCTTTTGCTTTTCCATGCTCTTTGGTGCCAGTTATCTGTTTTCGCAGATGAAGGATACGCGTAAGCGCTCTGCCTATCTGCTCTGGCCTGTGTCAAATGGTGAGAAATATATCATTAGTCTGCTTCACTCTGTCATTCTGATGGCTGTTATCACTGTGGTGTCCATCATCGCTGCTGATGCACTGCGCGTCTTGATAGATGTTATTACAGGCCGTGTCATGGTGTGGGGCGTTCCTTTCTATATAGATTTCTTCTCATCTGCTCTTGATTGGCAGTCTGTGTTGATGCTAATTACCTGGATGTTCTATATCCATTCTCTCTTCATCGTGGGTGGCACGCTGTTCCGTCGTTTCCAGTTCTTGTCAACGAGTGCTGTCATCCTCATTGTCGTTATTCTGCTGACGATAGTCATCAAACAAACGGAATTGTATAATATAGACTATCACTTCATAGAGTATGAGCAGGGTGAGATACAGCATCAACTGCCTGACGGCTCAACTTATTATTCCTACCGTGCAATTTACACTCCCCGCTTCTATTTCGCCCTGCTGGGTGGCTGGCTAATCATTGCAGCTCACTATTGGGCTTCGTTTAAGCTCTTCTGCCGTGTGCAGGTGATAAACAATAAATGGTTGAACGTATGATATTTAATTCTGATAAACCGATTTTCTTGCAGATGGCCGATAGGCTGTGTGACGAGATACTGGCCGACAAGTACAAGGACGACGACCGCATCCCATCGGTGCGTGAGTACGCTGTACTGCTGGAGGTGAATACCAACACCGCCGTGAAGGCCTATGATGAACTGGCTCGCGCGAACATTATATATAATAAAAGAGGACTGGGCTACTTTGTGACTAAAGGGGCGAAGAAACAGATCCTGAAGGAGCGCAAGCATATGTTTATGAAAGAGCAACTCCCAGAGCTGTTCCGACAGATGCAACTACTGGGCATAACGTTAGAAGATGTTAAAGATGCGTATCATCTGCAACAAATCTGACATTGCGTGCGTCTAATGAACAAAAATGATAACGATTCCTCGTTATGACGCATAATCGTTGTGACGAAAATTACACAGAACAAAAGTGATACACTTAGAAAACGTAAACAAGACTTACTTTGGTGCTCAGCCCTTGCATGTACTGAAAGGAATCAACCTCGACATCGAGGCAGGCGAGTTCGTTAGTATCATGGGTGCCTCAGGCTCAGGCAAGTCCACCTTGCTGAATATCCTGGGTATCCTCGACAACTACGACTCGGGACTCTACACCCTGAATGGCGTGCGTATCTGGAACCTCTCTGAGAGCAAGGCTGCCGAGTATCGTAATCACATGATTGGATTTATCTTCCAGTCGTTTAATCTCATCTCGTTTAAGAATGCTGTGGAAAATGTGGAGTTGCCACTCTTTTATCAAGGGGTGTCGCGTAAAAAGCGACACACCCTTGCTATGGAATACTTGGAGCGCCTGGGTTTAAAAGACTGGGCCGACCATTATCCCAATGAACTGTCGGGTGGACAGAAACAGCGTGTGGCCATAGCCCGTGCTTTGATTACAAAACCACAGATGATTCTGGCCGACGAGCCCACAGGTGCGCTCGACTCGAAGACCTCTGTTGAGGTGATGCAGCTGCTCAAAGATCTGAATGCTCAGGAGCATATCACACAGGTCATTGTAACCCACGACCCTGGTGTGGCCGAGCAAACCAATCGCATTATTCGTATCAAGGATGGAATTATTGAATGAGATATGGCAGACGGCACGTCGCAATAAGTTGCGTACGGGACTGACCGGTTTTGCTGTAGCATGGGGCATCTTTATGCTCATCGTGCTGCTGGGAGCTGGTAATGGACTCATCAATGCCAATATGACACAGATGAATCGCTTCCTGAGCAACTCAATGGTGGTCTATGGTGGTGAGACGTCGATGCCTTATCAGGGTATGAAGGAGGGGCGTTGGATCAACCTGAAGGCACGCGACATCGACATTAGCAGTGAAGAGTTTCAGACCGTTATTGATGAGGTGGGTGCCCAATATCGCACTTCTGGTATGGTGAGCAACGGACAGCAGTATCTGACGGGTTCGATTGCTGGTGTCTATCCTAATCATATCAAGATTGATAAGGTGGAAATGTTACAAGGACGCTTTATCAACACTATAGATATCAATGGAAAACGTAAGGTTCTGATCATTAGTAACAAACAGGCAAAAGAACTCAAAACGCATGTAGGACAGTTTGTGAAGGTGGGAAATTTCGCCTTTAAGATTGTGGGTATCTACAAAGAACAGGAGAACGGACGCGCTGATATGTTCTCAGCCTATAGCACTATCAAGAGTATTTATGGCGCCAAGACGGATGACGCAGGACGCATAGAGTTCACTTTCCACGGCCTTGAGACAGAAGGTGATAACGAAGCCTTTGAAAAGGACTACCGTCAGCGCATCAATACGGCACATCAAGCCCATCCAGATGACGAGAGTGCTATCTGGTTGTGGAACCGGTACACGCAGAACTTGCAGATGCAGAAAGGTATCGGTATTATCCGTACGGCCCTATGGATTGTAGGACTCTTCACGTTGTTGAGTGGCATCGTGGGTGTCTCGAATATCATGCTGATAACGGTGAAAGAGCGCACCCATGAATTTGGTATCCGCAAAGCCATTGGAGCCAAACCTTGGAGTATCCTGAAGTTGATTATCATCGAGAGTATCATCATCACCACTATCTTTGGCTATATTGGTATGATTCTCGGCATTGCTGCCAATGAGTATATGGATGCCACTCTGGGTCATACGAAGGTGGATGCGGGCCTGTTCAAGGCCACCATGTTCCTGGACCCCACGGTAGGGCTCGATGTGTGCTTTGAGGCAACGATGGTCATGATTATCGCTGGTACTATTGCAGGGCTTATTCCTGCCTTTAAAGCAAGTAGAATCCGTCCCATAGAAGCACTCCGTGCCGACTAATAATGAACTGTGAACTGATATGAGATTAGATATAGATACATATAGAGAGATTCTCGATACGCTGACGCGCAACAAGAGTCGTTCGTTCCTGACGGGCTTCGGGGTGTTTTGGGGTGTCTTCATGCTGGTGGCGCTGATTGGTGGCGGGCAGGGTATGAAGGAATTGCTCAATCAGAACTTCGAAGGATTCGCTACCAATAGTGCTATGATTTGGGCACAACCTACCACAAAGGCTTACAAGGGTTTTCGCAAGGGGCGTCGATGGGATATGGAGTACAAGGACGTGCAACGTCTGAAAAGTCGCATACCTGAACTCGAAGTGGTGAGTCCTGTGCTTTTCTCTAATGGTGGTACGGCCTATTTCGGTGATCGTAAGACAACTGTCAGCATCAATGGTGTGCAGGAGGACTATCAGCGAGTGAGTGAACCTAAGATGCGCTATGGGCGCTACCTCAACGATATGGATGTGGCACAGCGTCGTAAGGTGTGCGTCATTCAGAAGAAGACCTATAAGGATCTCTTTCCTGGAGGTGGTGACCCCTGTGGCAGTTTCATCCGTGTTGACTCTGTCTATTACCAGATTGTGGGTGTTGACTATAGTTCTGCCGAAGGTATTAGCTTCGGTGGCGAATCGGGTACCACGATGCTTCTGCCTATCACACTGATGCAACAGACTTATAACATGGGGCAGAATGTTCACATGATAGCTGTAACGGGTAAAAAGGGCGTGGTTATGTCTACCATCACCGATCGTATTCGAGAGACGATAGCCCGTGCTCATACTATTGACCCGGAAGACGAGCAAGGTGTGATGGTGTTTAATACAGAGGTGCTATTCCAGATGTTGGATAGCCTGTTTAAAGGTGTCAACTTCCTCATCTGGCTGGTAGGTCTCGGTACTTTGCTCGCTGGTGCCATTGGTGTGTCAAACATCATGATGGTCACCGTGCGCGAACGAACCATAGAAATAGGTATCCGTCGCGCTATTGGTGCCACGCCAAAGATGATCCTCTCACAGATTATCTCCGAGAGTATTGTGCTGACGATGGTGGCGGGTATGAGTGGTATCCTCTTTGCCGTGATGATTCTGCAGATGTTGGAATTGGCCAATACAGAAGATGGTATCCTGTCTGCTCATTTCCAGGTGGGTTTCTGGACTGCTATCTTTGCTGCGCTCGCTATTGCGGCGATGGGTGTGCTGGCCGGATTGGCGCCTGCTGCACGCGCTATGAGCATCAAACCGGTAGATGCTATGAGAGACGAGTAAGGGTAAAAAGGTGAAAAAGTAAAAGGGTAAAAAATAAAAGGATATAGATATGAAAAAGTATTTCAAACTGGTCATCGCTGCTATTGTGGCGCTGATTTTCATCGGAACTTTCGTATTCCTGTGGCAGAAGAGTCAGCCAAAGGAGATTCAGTATTCGGAGTTCTCAACTGCTACGGACAGCATCCGTAAGACAACTATCATTACGGGTAAGATAGAGCCTCGTAATGAGGTCAACGTAAAACCACAGATTAGTGGTATCATCGCTGAACTGATGAAGCAGCCAGGCGACCGTGTGGAGCAGGGCGAGGTGATTGCAAAGGTGAAGGTGATTCCTGATATGGGACAGTTGTCGAGTGCTGAGAGTCGTGTGCGACTGGCTGATATCAACCTGAAACAGGTAGAGACCGACTATGCCCGCACGAAGAACCTGCATGACCAAAAACTGGTGAGCGACGAGGACTACGAGAAGGCGCGCCAGCAGTTGAAGCAGGCACAGGAAGAGAAGGCTGCCGCTGTAGATGCTCTGCAGGTGGTACGTGATGGTGTGTCGAAGTCGAACGCTTCGGCATCGAGCACGCTGATTCGTTCTACGATCAGTGGTATCATCCTGGATATCCCTGTTAAGGTGGGCAACTCGGTGATCAATTCAAATACGTTTAATGATGGTACGACGATTGCTACGGTGGCTAATATGAATGACCTCATCTTCCGTGGAAATATCGACGAGACGGAAGTGGGACAGTTGGCTATCGGCGTGCCCATGAAGATTACCATTGGTGCCCTGCAGGATTTGCAGTTTGATGCTACCTTGGAGTATATCTCGCCAAAGGCTACTGAGAGCAACGGTGCCAATCAGTTTGAGATCAAGGCGGCTGTTGTTGTACCTTCCGATGGTAAGATTCGTTCTGGCTATAGCGCCAATGCCGAGATTGTATTGGCTGAGGCCAACAATGTGCTCTGTGTGCCTGAGAGTGCTATCGAGTTCGTGGGCGACTCCACCTTCGTCTATGTGGTGAAGGGTGAGGGCAAGCAGAAGACCTACGAGCGTCAGGCTGTGGTGACAGGCCTCAGTGACGGCGTGAATATTGAGATTAGGAAGGGCCTCAAGAAAGACCAGAAGGTGCGTGGCCCGCAGATTATTTCAGAAGACGATAAAAACGAGTAATTATTATGCCAATCATTATTGTAATACTTGGACTGCTTGCTGTGTTGTTTGCTATGCCCATGCATGCTCAGACGCAGCCTTGGTCACTGGAACAATGTTGCGATTATGCCGTAGAGCATAATATCACCATCAAGCAACAGGAGAACCAGTGTCGCCAGCAGGAGATTCAGCTCTCGACTGCCAGGAACCAGCGCCTGCCTGATTTGAGTGGCAGTGCTGGTCAGAACTTCTCCTTCGGACGTGGACTGACAGCTCAGAATACGTACACGAATACCAATACCTCGTCTACCTCGTTCTCGTTGGGTACGAGTGTGCCGTTGTTCACTGGTTTCCAGATACCTAATAATATCAAACTGAACCAGTTGAACCTTGAGGCTGCTTCGCAGGACCTGGAGAAGGCGAAGAATGATATCCGTACGCAGGTGGCACAGGTCTATGTGCAGATACTCTATGATATGGAGATAGCTGATGTGGCTCTTCGTCAGATCAGTATCGACAGCGCACAGGTGGCTCGTCTGCAGGCGCTCCTCAATATCGGCAGGGCCAGTGAGGCAGAACTTGCCCAGCAGAAGGCAACGCTGGCGCAGAGTCAGTTGACAGCGACACAGGCTAATAATAACCTGCAGTTGGCGATTCTGTCTATGACGCAACTGCTGGAACTGGAAAGTCCTGAGGGCTTTTCCGTGGTCCGTCCTGAAATCAGTTCTGTAGGTCACGATATTATCGCGACTCCTGATGACATCTATGCCGATGCCTTGGCCACCAAACCGGAAATTCAGGCACAGCAGCTGCGTCTGCGTGCTACGGAGAACAGTATCAAGATTGCAATGGCAGGCTATTATCCTACATTGAGCTTCAGTGCCGGACTGGGTTCTAACTATTACAAGACCTCTGGTTTCAAGGCTGATGACTTCTCTACGCAGATGAAGAATAACTTCAGTCAGTATCTGGGCTTCAACCTGAATATCCCCATCTTCAACCGTTTCCAGACACGCAATAGTGTCCGTTCGGCTAAGTTGGACCGCGAGAACCAGACGTTGCAGCTTGACAATACGAAGAAGGCTTTGTACAAGGAGATTCAGCAGGTGTATTATAATGCCGTTGCTGCCAATCAGAAGCTGACAAGCAGTCTGCAGGCCAGCGAGAGCAGTGAGACGGCTTTCCGTTTGACTCAGGCAAAGTATGAGCAGGGCAAGTCCACGATTACGGAGTTTAATGAGGCAAAGAATAACTGGCTGAAGTCGGAGAGCGACTTGACGCAGGCTCGTTACGAGTATCTTTATCAGTTGGCCCTTATCCGCTTTTACTCAGGGCAGAGCTTAAAACTTTAATCGCGCAGTCTTAATTTGTCCCACGACGTGAAATACTTGTTCCACGTCGTGGGATATTTGTACCACGTTGTGGAATTCTTATCCCACGTCGTGGAACGCTTTTTACGTGTGTGATGGCATGCTTTTTTTTGTGGCACGGGCTGTTGTTCTCATGGCATGAAAATAGTTTTCTTGCTATGTAAAAGTTGAATTGTAGGCAAATAAATGTTGTAATGATTGCCTACACCATTTTTTTTCTGTACTTTTGCATGCTGTGAAACAGAGGATAACGGAAACAGTACCTTTATTGATGCCAGCTGTAAGCATGGCTATAGGTATCATTGTGGCGCCCATGATACCTCATGCGGGTATCATCCTGACGTCGTTGATTGTCTGTATCCTGATGGCGTGGCTGCTCCACCGTTGGGCACTAGTACAGAGTATGGCTGTCCTATTGTGCTTTTTCTTGATGGGTATGCTGGTAGGGCAGCGTGCTGAAAGGCCGCATCGCCACCAGCAAAAGGTACCGTCGCTCACCGCGCAACGGCCTCTCTCTCGCATGGAACGTGTACAGCAGCGATGCCTGGATTACCGACAGACATTGTTAGACCGCTACAGGACGTCGTCGTCGGCGGATGATGAGTATGCTGTGCTGGCTGCTATGACGCTGGGAGATAAGTCGGCCCTGACCAAAGAACTGCGAGAGACCTACTCAAAGACGGGCGCCTCGCATATCCTGGCCCTTAGTGGCTTGCATCTGGGCATTATTTATCTTCTGCTTTTCCGACTGACTTTAGGTAGAAGACGCTTCTGGCTGTCGCAGGTGGCTATTATCCTGAGCATCTGGGCCTTTGCCTTCTTGACGGGACTGTCAACGAGCGTGGTCCGTTCGGCTACGATGATTAGTATCTACGCCCTGTTCTCTGTGGGTGGACGTCACCGCTCTCCCGTGAATATCCTGTGCTTCACGGCTATCGTGATGCTATTGGTGAATCCTGCCTCTTTATTCGATATCGGCTTCCAGCTATCGTTCTCGGCGGTCCTGGCCATCCTGCTGCTGATGCCCTTGTTTGAGAGTTTCTTCCCTGAACATTATTTCGAAGGGCGTCCGCTGCAGCACTATATATATAATATGGTAGGACTCTCTGTGGCAGCACAGGTAGGTGTGGCACCTCTGATTGCCTTTTACTTCGGACGCTTCTCTACTTATTTCCTGCTGACTAACTTTATCGTGATTCCTGCAGCCACGATGATTCTGTATGGTGCCTTACTCGTGGTGATGATACCTTCGCTGGCTCCAGTACTGTTAGGCTTTGTGGGTATACTGAACAAGGCACTTGGGTGGGTTTCCCAAATGCCTTGTGCAAGTATTGACGGTCTTCATCCGTCAGTTCTTCAGATATGTCTTTTGTATGTAGTATTCTTCTGTGTCTATTTCTCCTTACGAATACTACAGCGGGTGCCACCCATTACATGATGTGCAGATAGCGCAGGATGTCGTTCATGTTCGCTACAACCATCAAGAGAATCAGGGCTCCAAAACCGATGTATTCAGCCTTGATGAGGAAATCCTCTGAGGGCTTCTTGCGTGTAATCATCTCGTAGAGCAGGAACAGCACATGACCACCATCCAATGCGGGGATAGGCAGGATGTTCATGAAGGCCAGGACGATGCTGAGGAAGGCTGTCATCAACCAGAACTGGTGCCAGTCCCATGCTGAAGGGAACAGGCTGCCGATAGCTCCAAAGCCACCCAACTGCTTCACGCCGTCGCTTGAGAATAGGTATTTTAGGTCGCTCACATAACTGCTCAGGGTGTTCCAGCCATACTTGATGCCTGCAGGGAAACTCTCAAAGAAACCATATTCGAAAGTGGTGGGCTCGTACAGAGTAGCAGGAGCAAAGCCCAACTTCAGGTCTTCTGCCAGCAGGGTAGAGGCGGTCTCGATATTCTCGCCACGCTGGTAAACGATTGTCAGCAGACGTGCATTGATACTGTCTGCATGTGTCTTTGCTGAGGCCAGCACATCGTTCATGCGAGTCAGTTCGTCTGTAAAGCCGTAGAATGATTTTACCTGCTGGTTATTGGCTGCCAGGATCTTATCGCCCTTCAGCAATCCTACCTTGTCTGCCGGCGTGTCAGGAATGACGCTGTCGATGACGGCAGGAAGAAGTGGACGTACAAAGGTGGGGATGGTCTGTGCCATCTCTACCAGACTGAGACCTTCCGGCATCTGGATGGTGACGGGCTTGCCATGGCGCAGAACATGAACTTCCTCGGCGTTGCAGAGCATGCGATACATATCGGCATCAGCCTTCTTGAAGTCCTTCTCGTTGGTAGAAACCAGAATGTCGCCATCCTGGAAACCAATCGCTTTTGCCTGTTCATTGAATTCCATTCCCTGTGACATCTTCTGCAGGGGAACGTATGTCTCGCCCCATGTGAAGAGCACCATGGAATAGATAAACAGAGCCAGCAGGAAGTTGACCAGCACGCCACCAACCATAATCAGCAGACGCTGCCAGGTGGGCTTGGTGCGGAACTCCCAGGGCTGGGCTACTTCAGAGAGTTTCTGGTTGGTCTCGTCAATCATACCGTCGATGGCACAATAGCCACCCAGGGGCAGCCAGCCCAGTCCGTATTCCGTTCCCACATATTCTTTCTTCTCCTTGCCATCCTCGTCCTTGACGGTGGGCACCACCTCGGGCTTCAGTCTGAACAGACGGCGTACCCAGGTGTCGTAGGTGCTCATGATGTGGAACTTAGGATTGAAGAAGAGGTAGAACCTTGAGACACGTACCTTGAAGAGTTTCGCAAACGTGAAATGGCCCAGTTCGTGGAGCAGTACCAGCAGGCTGATAGCCATCAGAAACTGCAGGGCTTTTATCAGAAATACTTCCATTTTTTAAATAAAAGTGAATAGTGAAAAGTGAATAATTTGCTTCCGCACTTTTTCTATTCGTTTAGTTAATTATTATCTTTATTTCTTGTATAGGGATAGCGGTAGCAAATTATTCACTTTTCACTATTCACTCTTCCCTTAAGCAACTCTGTTGCTATGCGACGTGCCTCTGCATCACTCTGAAGATAATCCTCATAGGTAGGCTTCTGGATGAAGGTGGCGCGCTGCATGGTGGCTTCAATGATGTCGCCCATCTGCAGGAATCCGCAACGGTCTTCCAGGAAGGCACGGTTCACAATCTCGTTGGCCGCATTGACGATACAGGGCATGTTGCCTCCCTGGTTCAAGGCCTCGTAGGCCATAGCCAAACAGCGGAACTTCTTCAAATCGGGCTCAAAGAAATCCAGATGCTGTGCAGCAAACAGGTCCAGTCTGTCGCCACTGAGCGGCAATCTCTTGGGGAACGAGAATGCATACTGGATAGGCAGACGCATATCAGGTACACCAAGTTGGGCCTTCACACTACCGTCCATAAACTGCACGGCGCTGTGCACGATGCTCTGGGGATGAACCAGTACCTGAATCTGCTTGGCATCAACGCCAAAGAGCCATTTTGCCTCGATGACCTCAAAACCTTTGTTCATCATGGAAGCAGAGTCGATGGTGATCTTGGCTCCCATGTCCCATGTGGGGTGACGCAGGGCATCGGCTTTTGTAACGTGGGCAATCTCCTCCATGGACTTCAAGCGGAAGGGACCACCACTGGCTGTGAGCAGAATCTTGTCGATAGGATTCTCGTCTTCACCAACCAACGACTGGAAGATAGCTGAGTGCTCGCTGTCCACAGGCAGGATAGAACAGTGGTTCTCCATAGCCAACTGACAAATCAGTTCACCAGCCACCACCAGTGTCTCCTTATTAGCTAAGCAGATGGTCTTGTGTGCCTTGATGGCGTGGATGGTAGGACTCAAACCTGCGAAACCCACCATAGCGGTGAGTACCATGTCGATGGGACCTGCCTCTACAATCTCGTCGAGGGCGCGTGCACCAGCATACACCTTCACGTCGGGCATGTCGCTCATCAGCTGTTTCAGTTCGTCATAACGTGCCTCGTTGGCAATGACGATGGCTGCAGGCTTGAATTTATGAGCCTGTTCGGCCAGCAGTTCCACTTTATTATTAGCAGTCAGGCAGTACACCTCATAGAGGTCGCTGTGCTCCTCAATCACTTCGAGGGCCTGTGTGCCGATGCTTCCTGTAGAGCCAAGAATGGCTATTTGTCTTTTCATAAGTCTAAGATGCCCTCAGGCAGGGCTATTGTAATCGTTTTATTATCTTTGTCAATGTCAGTTATCAGTTCCTCACTGGCAGGTATCAGCGTACCGTCTTCCAGTTCGAAGAGGATATTCAGTGTGCTCTCGTCGATGCTGGCTATGGTGCCCACCTTCTTGCCTGTGCTGGCATCGATGATGCCAAAGCCCACGAGGAAAGAGTAGGTGAGGACTTCCTCTTCATCATCAGTAACGTCGCGTGGGAAATAGACATCGCAATTGGTCAGCTCGCGGGCACGCTCCTGTGTATCGATATCCTCGAACTTCACCAG
Organism: Prevotella communis; assembly: GCF_022024175.1. Classification (GTDB taxonomy): domain Bacteria; phylum Bacteroidota; class Bacteroidia; order Bacteroidales; family Bacteroidaceae; genus Prevotella; species Prevotella communis. The sequence continues at coordinate 430,908 of NZ_CP091794.1, forward strand.
TGCGGTGCTGTCTGAGCGGAAGCGATACTCCTCCATGAAGAATGGTACCAGGATACCATCTACCTCCAGAATAAGGTATTCGGCCTCTACACGGTCGAACACGTCATCATCGAAATTGAATGACACCTCGCCTTTGACGCCGTGTGCTTTTCCTATGCGACCTATCTTGTAGACATCTTCCTTTCTAATCATGGGGGATATGGGGATGGGGATAATGGGGTTAATGGGCTTTAGGGGAGACGGGTGATCTTCGCGCCAAGGGCATTCAGACGACCTTCGATATCCTCGTAGCCGCGATCTATCTGTTCAATATTATCAATACGACTGGTACCTTTTGCACTCAGGGCGGCAATCAGCAGGGCAATACCTGCACGGATGTCGGGGCTCGACATACGTCCACCGCGCAGTTGCAGCTTACGGTCATGACCAACGATGACGGCACGATGTGGGTCGCAGAGGATAATCTGCGCTCCCATGTCGATGAGCTTGTCAACGAAGAACAGGCGACTCTCGAACATCTTCTGGTGTACCAATACAGAACCGCGTGCCTGTGTGGCTACGGTGATAAGTACAGACAGCAGGTCGGGAGTCAGTCCTGGCCAGGGCGCATCTGCCAGCGTCATGATGGTGCCATCGATAAACGACTGTATCTCGTAGTGGCGCATCTGTGGGATATAGAGGTCATCGCCCTCCTCCTTGATGGTGATACCCATGCGGCGGAATGTATTGGGGATGATACCCAGGTCCTTGATAGAGACATCCTTGATGCGGATGCCGTTGCCCACCATGGCTGCCATACCAATAAACGAGCCTACCTCAATCATATCGGGCAGAATGGTATGTTCTGTACCGTTCAGGTGGTCTACACCCTCGATGGTCAGCAGGTTCGAGGCGATGCCGCTGATGCGTGCACCCATCTTGTTGAGCATCTTGCAGAGCTGTTGCAGATAAGGCTCGCAGGCAGCGTTGTAAATCGTTGTGGTGCCTTTGGCCATCACAGCAGCCATCACAATATTGGCAGTACCTGTGACAGATGCCTCGTCGAGCAACATATAGCAGCCCTTGAGTTGCTGGGCCTGTATCTCATAGACATCGCGCTCTGCCACATGATGGAACTGTGCACCCAGACGTTCGAAGCCCAGGAAATGCGTATCCAGGCGACGGCGTCCTATCTTGTCACCGCCAGGTTTGGCAATCGTAGCCTTACCCATGCGAGCCAGCAGCGGACCAATCATCATGACTGATCCACGCAACTGTGCACATTTCTGCACGAACTCATTGCTTTGGAGGTAGTCCAGATTCAGTTCATCGGCCTGAAAGGTGTAGGTGTTGCCATCAGCAGCAACCTTCACCCCTACATCCTTGAGCAACTGGATGAGCGTCATCACATCCCTGATTTGCGGAATGTTATGAATGGTTACCTTCTCGCTGGTCAGCAGCGTTGCACAAATCACCTGCAGGGCCTCGTTCTTGGCGCCCTGTGGCTGTATCTCTCCGCTTAGCGGATGTCCTCCTTCAATAATGAATGCTGCCATTTACTTCTTTTTCTTTCCAGATGAACGCTTCTGTTGTGGTTCGCTGATATTGATACGTTCGAAGACGAAATTGTTGAGGTCCAGCTGTACGGCACCGTCAGTCATACGCGCCATATCATCGGCAACCTTCTCGTCGTCAATCGAACCGTGTCCCCATTGTACCAGGTCACGTTTCATCTGATTTGCTGTCAGACGTATCAACTCATCGCGTTCGCCACCTTCCGGCATGTCCTTGAGCTTCTCCAGCAGTTCACTGACCAGTTTGCCGTAATGACGCAGGCGTACATTACTCTGAGGCAGTTTCATGGGCTGGGGCTTATCGTGGAATTTCTCTGCCCCACTGATATCGTAGGGCCAGTCAATATCCAGCTGCTTGTGACTCATGATATACAGATGATCCCAAAGCGTCTGCTCGTAACCACTGTTTTCACGTATCTGTGGCACCTTTGTCTCCATCAGCTTCACGATAGTCTTTGCACAGAGCAGTCGCTCCTCCTTCGTGGGGAGTGTGACGGCATGGTCTATCATCCGCTGAATCTCGCGTCCGTATTCAGGCATCTGCAGCAGTTCACGCTGAGTGTTGTAGTCTAAACCTTGTATGTTCATAGTGTTAAATCAGTTTCTTTGGCATTTTTGCCACATAATCCTTCAGGTAGAAAGGCTCGAAATAAGCCACGTCCTCAGTCTGCCCGTTCAGCAGGCGGCGCTCTGCTAGGGGCTGCATCCATTTAGCCAGGGGTTCGATACCCTCGATGAGATGGGCATTGGGGTGATTGATGGTCTCCATGCACTTCGCAGCACCATTGCCGAAGAAATACACGGGACGCTCATCCAACCACTGCTTGTAGGTCTCTGCGTCCACCACATCAGCACCTACAGGACGAACCTCCTTCAGGGCACGGTCGTAGATGCCGGCATAGACCTCCATGCGGCGGGCGTCAATCATCGGGCAGAGAAGGGCGTTCTCTTCCACCATCTCGCGCAGCAATACTGGCACACACATCAGTTCCAGTGTGGGCACGGCGATGAGTTTCAGGTTACGGCCATAGCAGATGCCTTTGGCCATAGAGACGCCAATACGCAAACCAGTATAGGAGCCAGGGCCGCAACTTACGGCGACAGCATCAAACGGGATCGCATGATTATCAGTAAACGAGAGCGCCTCGTCCACCATGGAACCCAGACGCTCGGCATGATTTGGCCCGCTATGGTCTTCCAGCTGGAAGATGACGTGCGAGTCTTCAGAGACAGCTACGGAGCACACTTGTGTGCTTGTTTCAATATGTAGTATGCAAGCCATTGCTTTGTACCTTATTATATAATATGATTTGCAAAGGTACGAAAAAAATATGAATAACAAATTATGAATTAGCAATAATTATGCAGCGGCAGTAAATTTTTCACTTTTCGCTCACCACTTTACACTTCTTTTTTGTACCTTTGCAGCCTAGAATAAAAATAAAATAAAGATACATGATACAATCAATGACAGGCTACGGCAAGGTAGTCGTGGCTTTTAAGGACAAGAAGATTAGCGCAGAAATCAAATCACTCAATTCTAAGCAGTTGGATCTGCAGACGCGTATTGCTCCACTCTATCGTGAGAAGGAGATGGAGATTCGTCAGATGATTGCCGCCTCATTGGAGCGTGGCAAGGTGGACTTCTCTCTCTGGATTGAGAAAGAGGCCGGAGTGGATGCAACGCCTGTGAATGCCGCTCTCGTGGAGAACTACTACCATCAGTTGAAGGACGTAGCTACGAAGGTGGGTATCCCTGAGCCCGAGGACTGGATGTACACCCTGACCCGCATGCCTGATGTACTGTCCAAGACAGAGCAGGAGGAACTCACTGACGAGGAGTGGGATGCTGCCCGTAAGGCTGTTGAGGGCGCCATTGCTGCCTTGGTGGATTTCCGTAAGCAGGAGGGTGCTGCGCTCGAGAAGAAGTTTGCTGAGAAGATTGATAATATCGAACGTCTGCTGGCTGAGATTGAACCTTTCGAGAAGAGTCGTGTAGAGAAAATTCGTCAGCGTATCGTTGACGGACTACAGCAGATTCCTGGTGTGGATTATGACAAGAACCGCTTGGAGCAGGAACTGATTTACTATATCGAGAAACTGGATATCAGTGAGGAGAAACAGCGTCTGACCAACCACCTGAAGTATTTCCGCGAGACGATGCGTGATGGTCACGGACAGGGTAAGAAGCTTGGCTTCATTGCTCAGGAGATGGGTCGCGAGATCAATACCACTGGTTCTAAGTCCAATCAGGCCGAGATGCAGAACATCGTGGTGCAGATGAAGGACGAGCTGGAGCAGATAAAGGAACAAGTATTGAACGCGCTGTGATGAAAGGAAAAATGTTAATTGTTTCTGCGCCTTCGGGTAGTGGAAAGTCAACCATCGTGCAGTGGCTGATGAAGGAGCATCCTGAGCTGAGGCTTTATTTCTCAATCTCGTGTACCAGTCGTGCGCCACGAGGCTCTGAACAGAATGGTGTGGAGTATTTCTTCCTGACACCAGAGGAGTTTAAGTCGAAGATTCAGAACGATGAGTTCCTGGAATACGAGGAGGTTTATCAGGACCGCTTCTACGGCACCCTGAAACAGCAGGTGGAGAACCAGCGTAACCAAGGACAGAATGTGGTGTTTGATGTCGATGTGAAAGGTGGCATCAATATCAAGAAATATTATGGTGATGAGGCCTTGAGCCTGTTTATTCAGCCCCCCTCTGTTGAGGAGTTGCGTAAGCGCTTGGAAGGTCGTGCTACTGATACCCCAGAAGCCATTGCCGAGCGTTTGGCAAAGGCGGAATATGAGATGACCTTCGCTTCGCAGTTTGACCATATCATCGTGAATGATGACTTGGAGACAGCCAAGCAGGAGACCTTGAGAATCGTCAAAGAATTCTTGGGATGAGGTCAATCGGTATCTTTGGTGGTTCTTTCAACCCTATCCATAACGGACACATTGCCTTAGCACAGGCCGTGCTGAGGCAATGTGCGTTAGATGAGGTATGGCTGATGGTGTCGCCCCAGAATCCGTTGAAACGGAATGATGCCGATTTGCTGGATGACCATCTGCGCTTGGAGATGGCACAGAAAGCCCTTGAGGGTGTTGAGGGCGTGAAGGCCTGCGACTATGAGTTCCGTTTGCCCAAACCCTCTTATACCTGGAACACCTTGCAGCACCTGAGCAAGGACTATCCTGATTGCACGTTCTCGTTGTTGATAGGTGGCGACAACTGGGCCCATTTCCAGCGTTGGCGCAACTGGCAGGATATAATGAATCATCACGAGGTGATAGCCTATCCGCGTGAGTCCTATCCTGGCACCATCAATGTGCCTCTGCTTCCTGTGTCAAGTACGGAAATTCGTCAGCGTGTGCGTGCTGGTGAAAGTATCGAGGGGCTGGTGCCTGATAGTATCATCCCTCTCGTAGAAAAATACTATCGTCTTAACTCCTGAAAAGTCTATCGTCTTAACTTCTTAACTCCTTTAACTCCTTAACTTCAAAAAAGAACTACTGATAGTCGTATCTCCCTGTCAGCTTACTAATCCTATGTTTGACAGCCTCCCTGATTTGTTTCATGTTGCCATAGCGCAGGTTGCGTATCAGTTCTTCGATAGAGCGACCAATCTTCACCCATGGGTGTCCCCATGCCATGATGCGATAGATGCGACGCTTGTATTCCACATTCTCGATGACATATTTTGGATGGCGTAAAGGCCATTGCAGCTCATGACTGGGCATGGTGAGCAGTCGTTGCATTGCCTTGGGGAGCGTGTTCAGTGAACTCTGGAAATGAGCCGAATCCTCGCTCACGGCTGTATTGTGTATCAGGTTCTTTGTAGGTACGATGGTCAGTCCGCTATTCAGTGTGCAGGCCGTCCAGATTAGTGTCTCGTAGATGGGATTGCCAGATGCCTTGTGCTTGTAAAGCTTCTTCAGCATCTCCTTGCCACCCTCGCGCCTGTTGGCTACATAAGCCTCCAGCTGGTGCATGTTGAACGCATCATCAGCAATAGGGTACCCCACCTCACAACGCTCAAAGACCCTGCGCCATGAAGCCCATCCCCAGATGCTGAAGGCTGTGGTGAAGAGATAATCGTAGGGCGCATCCGTCTGTTCCTCATGATTAAAACCAGCTATCATCGTGATACGTTCATCGTACTCATAACGGTCGAGCATCTCCTTGCAGAAAGGGATAAACGACAATGAAGGCGTGGAGTCGTCCTCCAACACAATTACTTTATCTGCCAATGAGAATGCCCATGTCTGAGCCTTGTGGTTCGACAACCAGGCACCTGAGTTCTCGTTGTGGTAACTGCGTTGCACATCGCACTCCCAGTCTATCTCGCTGTCATCCACAATCTGTCGTGCAGCCTCCAACTTCAGCGCTTCCTGATCGTTGCGAGGACCGTCCTGATAGATAAACAGACGTGAGGGGCGGCACTGGCGGATGGCACCAAAGGTGCGCTTCAGTGTCTCCGTACGAGAGAAAATGATGAGTAGCACAGCCACATCGTTCTGTGCTGGATATTTCTTTATTTCTTCCATTTCAGCAGAGTCTTGTAAGTATGAATCAAGAGGTAAGCCAGACGTGCTGGCAGTTGGATGGCGATACGGTCCATGAAGGGGATGTCGTTGGTAAGTTGTTGGCGCAGAGGGCGATAATACGCATCGAGCACCTGGAATTGTTTTTTGTCGATGAATTTCTCGTACACCTTAATCTGATGATGCACGAAAGCCGAATGGTAGCGCTCCCACTCCGGCTGTAACGTCTGACGCAACTCCTCGTCATAGATACGAATCCAGTCCAGCGTCTCCTTGCGCTTGTTAGGCACATCTTCGTAGTGCAGATAGGTCGCCTGTTCTGTGAAAAAGACCTTGGGCTGTTTCATCAGACATTTTATCTGCATCAGCGAGTCCTCGCGCTCAATGACCTCACGAGGTGTACCCAGACAACCTTCCAGCAGTTCACGACGGAAGATGATGCCCCACAGCACGCAGAACTGACTGCGCAGGGCCAGTAGGTCGCGAATCAGATGCTCTGGTTCCACCCAGCCCCTCAGTCCTGAGTCGTGGCGCTGTCCGTACTGGTCATCGTAGGTGCCAATCACTTCGTCGGCGCCTGTCTCGTTGATGAGTCTGTACATCATGGCGAGGGCATCCTTCGTAAACAGGTCATCGGCATCGGCAAACATGATGAATCTGCCCTCAGCATGCTCCAATCCGTAGCGACGCGCTGCCGTCACCCCTCCGTTCTCCTTGTGGAAAGCCTTCAGTCGCGGTTCCAGTTCAGCCCATTGGTCGCAGATATCGCCAGAGCCGTCTGTGCTGCCATCCTCCACGACAATCACCTCGAAACTATCGAACGCCTGCGAAAAAATGCTCACAAAACATTTATCCAGGTATTCGGCCTTGTTATAGACGGGTATGATGACAGATATCTCCATCTCTCTATTTTTTTACTTTTTTACTTTTCACAAATTGTATGCATTCGCGCAGGATGACCACGTTCAGCAGACGCATCACACCAAAATACAGCAGACCAGCCAATAGCAGTCTGACGCCCAGCAGCAACCAGTTGTTCGTAATGCTCAGCGTAGCCAGATGACAGACGCCCATCACCACTGCTGCACACATCATAAATGGCACTACATCCTTCAGGAAGTCCATCGTGCTCACCCCGATAATCCGTTTGGCAAATATCTGCCAGGCACCCAGCCACAGGATGTTGAATGCCGAGTAGGCCACCACCATCATGGTCATCCCCTCACGATAGAAAGCGAAGATGACGCCCATCTGGAGCAACACCTGACAGATGTTGAGCCACATATTGATATCGCTGCGCCCATGACTGATAACGAGGTTCTGATAGAGTGTATAGAGGGGCATGAAGGCACCGCTGATACAGAGTATCTGGAGCAGCGGCACGATGTTAATCCATTTCTCGCCAATGGTGCAGAGGATGAACTCGCGCGACACCAATGCCAGTCCAAAGAGGGCAGGGAAGGAGAGAAAGGCCGTGAAGCGCATCATCTTTCGGAATACCTGCTGCTCGCGGTTGTGCTCCTCGCGCACACTCACTAAGACGGGCTGCGCCACTTGTCCCACCATACCGCCTACGGTCTGAAAAGCCATCGAGTCCCATTTGTAGGCCTGAAAGAAATTTCCCACCACGCGGGCATCGTGAAACAGGCGCCCGAAGATGACGGTCAGCACGTTCTGGTTGGCAGTATTCACAATCATCGTGACCAGTATTCCTATTGAGAACGAGAACGTTTGTCGGATATAGTCAAATGAGAAATGCCAAGTAGGCTTCCATTTCACGTAGAGGAATCGGCCAATGACCAGTACGGCAGCATTGATCACCTGTTGCCAGGCCAGGGTCCAGTAGGCCATGCCGCACCATACCATAATGATGGCCGAGGTGCCAGAGATGAGGAGTGCCGAGAGGTTGACAATCGTAATCTCGCGGTTCATCATATTCTTCACCATATAGGCATTCGTAGAGATGCCAAATGATGAGATGAAAAAGGCCAGGAACAGGAAGCGCGACAGGTCAGTGAGCCGTGGCTGATGGAAAAACCACGCGATGAGCGGTGCCGAGAAAAACAATATGAGATAGAGCACGCCACCCATCAGGATATTAAACCAGAACACGCTGTTGTACTGCTCCTTGGTGGGTGCCTTCTCATTGATGAGTGCCGTAGAGAATCCGCTTGACTGCAGATTGCCTGCTACGGCCGAGAAGATAGCCAGCATGCCGATGAGACCCGTATCCTCTGGCGTCAGATGACGGAGTACGAGGATGCCAATCAACAGGTTCAATACCTGCATCGTGCTATTGTTTACGGCTCCCCACATCAGTCCGCGGGCTGTCTTTTCCTTCAGATTCTCCATATCAACATGCAAAAATACGACATTTTGTTTGAAGTTCCAAATAAATTAAGTAAATTTGCAGCCATGAATGAAATAACACAAACGAAGAAGCCACGCATGGAGTGGCTCGATGCCCTTCGCGGCTTCACAATGATTATGGTGGTGGCCAACCACGTGGCGCAGATAGGTTTCGAGGAACAGTGGAAGCACTCTTCTTCACTTCAGTTCCTGTTGCTGTTCCGCATGCCGCTGTTCTTCTTCATCAGTGGCTTCTTGGCCTACAAAGCTTCGCAGGTGTGGGACTTGCGTAACCTGGGTACGCTGGTGCTGAAGAAGATGCGCGTGCAACTCATCCCCACCATCTGCTTCTTCCTCCTGGCTACAGCCATCCTGAAACCCAGTTTCTGGCCTGGCCTTGAAGAGTCGTTCCATTCGCCCACAAAGGGTGGCTACTGGTTTACGCTGGTGCTGCTCTACATGTTCCTGATCTACTATCCCTTTGCCTATCTGGAGAGTAAGATTACCTCGCTTTTCTCGAAAAACAAGGCCTTCTGGATATCCGCGGCACTCATCACCCTGCTGTTCCTTGTCTCGCTGGCTTTCTATGACTCGTGCTATCAGCCCCGTTATTTCTCATGGGCCAAGGGCTATCGTGGCGGTATGACCGATATCCACCGCTTCCTGCTGGATTCCAGTCTGGGGCAACTGATGCTGTGGATGCCGTTCTTCCTCTTTGGTAATATTGCCCATCGCTATTGGAATGGTTTCCAGAAACTGATGGACTCGAAGTGGTTCTTCCCCATCATCGTGCTGCTGGCTATCCTCTGTACGATGGATGCCCTGAAATGGCGCACCCTGCGTATGGCGTGGGCTATCATCCCCCAGACGGGAGCCATGTTCCTCTTGTTGCTCATCGCCCTGATGTATTTCCGCAACTACAAGCACTACTTCACCAAGATGACCGTCATCGGCGCCTCGTTGCAGTATATAGGCCGTCGCACGCTGGATATCTATCTGATTCATTTCCTCTTCGTGCCCAGTCTGCCCAGCGTGGGTCTGTTCTTCAAGAGCTATCAGCACAATTTTATCACTGATACCACGCTCTCCGTGCTCTTTGCCCTGCTGGTCATTGGTTTCAGCATTATCACCTCAAACATCCTGCGCATCAGTCCGTTCCTGAAGAAATGGCTGTTTGGCAGGACCTGATAAATACTCAGCACAAAGAAACCCGATTCCATGAGAGATCGGGCTTTTCTTTTTTTGTGTATCCGTTTCAACTTACAGGATATCCTTCAGAGTCTCGTCATACGAGCCGTCGTAGGGTTCTACGGTTAAGCGCTTCAGGGTTACAGAGGCCTCTCCGTTGGGTGTGGTAAGAATGATGTCGCCATTGGTGATAACGCCATGCCACGTACGGCCTTGCATCTCGAAGGTAATCAGTGTGCTGTCGTTCCCCAAGGTCTTGCTTTCATATTCGTGGGAACTGTAGCGCCCCTCGTAATACCAGTCGCCATTGTCCAGCTTCTCTGTCCAGTAGGTTGGTCCGTAGTCCGCAGGGAACCATCTGTAGTGCGAGAAGAAAATCCTGTGGTCTTTCTTGCTGCCCTTGTTGAAGGTCCATTTGTCATAGATAGAGGCATAATAGCCTTCCCATTTTATCTCAGTCCAGCTTTCGCCAGAGCAATGTATCTGATAACTATGCTGCGCCCACTGGATATCGCTGGGTTTCCTGGCTCCTCCTAATGGATCCTCTTCATCATCGCCACAGCTACTCATTACCAACGCCGAGAATAGAAGTCCTGATAACAGGCCGAAAAGTTTTAGATGTTTCATAATTTTATTGTTTTAGGTTTATTATTCACAGGTAATCATCATCTTGATGACCCTGCAAATGTACAAACAAAAATCTAATTATGCAAGAGAATGGGGAAAAATGCTGTGATTTCACTTTTCCCCCTAGCAAACGCTTTATGCTTTTCAAACGATTCCTAATCCATATACCTTTTTAAACTCTTCTTCTGAAATAATGTCTTTTGGCATTAAAGAACCGAGATAATTCTCAATAGAAATAGTATTTAAGATATTATAGAATCGGTCAGAGATGGTTATGTTGTTTTTTTCGTATTCTTCTGGTATGTAATACTCCTTCTCGTTGTCCTTGTTTACAAGAACGGACTTGATGTGTTCTAATTGGTGTATTTCCATATATAGGGTATCCTCATCGAATGAGAATCGGACGAAGATATGCTGGTCGTAGTCGTCCTTAGCCAGCTCCATTATCTCATCTCGGATTTTGCATATATTTGCTTTTGTTGCAGATTGTTTGTCAATGATGACACCCACATTGAAGGAAAAACAATTGTCGCAATCAGAAATCGCTGTGTAATGGGGTATGCTGATACGGTCCGTCCGCACCTGTGCCTGGTATTTCCGTTCCCCATACTCTTTCTCATAGCGGGCAGGATTGAGGAACATGATGTGTGAAAGGACGAATTTCTTGTCTGATGGATAGTAATAGCATGCCACACCATTTTTCACATCTTTAAACCACAGTATTCTGTATTTTTCTATTTTCTCTTTTTTTATAGGATTATTAGGGTCGTTAGTAAGCCAGTTATTCCTCCGTCTTATCCACCGCATGGGTGTAAAAGACATGATGAGACAATACATGAAGACTGAATAGACAAAAACTAGGAATCCGTAATATGCTATGCCGACCTCAGTATAAAAAGGAATAAGAGTGTAAATGGCGATGCAAAAGGGAAATACTAATTGATTGAAAACATTACCGATACGTCTCGTTGGTATGTACTTTTTTATTTTCATATGTTATACTGACAATCTTTTTTATTTGCTGCAAAGTTAAGAAAAATATATGAATGTAACAAATAAAAGGTGTCAGAATTGTCAGAAATAGAAAAACGACGAGTTACCCACACAGAAACGACGAGTTGCTCCACAGAAATTTGCATGTTCAAATAATAATCACTAATTTTGCAGGCAATAAAAAATAAGACGCAAGATGAATCATGAACTGACAGAACAGGAACTGACCCAGTGGAAGGCCATCATCACGGATGTGCTCAGGGCGTTCCATGAGATATGCGAGAAGTACGGACTGACCTATTATGCCATCGGAGGTACGGCTATCGGTGCCGTACGTCATCAGGGTATCATCCCCTGGGACGATGATATCGATGTGGGTATGCCGCGACCCGACTTTGAGCGCTTCATGGAGATTTGTCGCACCACGGATTTTGGCGACTACGAACTGGTGTCGGACGAGACGCACGAGGCTTACAACCTGCCGTTTCCTAAGTTCTGCAACAAGCACACCACATTGATAGAGCGGGCTGACGTGCCTTGCGTCATAGGTCTGTATATCGATGTGTTCCCACTTGACAGCACAAGCAACGATAAGGCTGAGGTAGAAGCGTTGGTGTATCGCTATAAGAAACTGCAGAACAGACATGAGGCTATCTGCACGCGCAGCACGTTTGTAGAGTATATCATGTTGCTCACGAAGCCGCATGAGTGGGGTCGCTTCTGCTACAAGACACTGGGATTCCTCTTTCGTCAGTACATGCGCCGCTCGCTACTCCGTCAGATGCGTGCAATCTGCTTGAAGTATCCCTACGGCTCAACCCACCACCTTATTAATTATGGTGGTGCCTATGCTATGCGCGAATTATTTGATAGCAGGGTACTGGATGGCAAACCTGTAGATATGCCGTTTGAGAATATCGCCATCCGTATGATGCCTGGTTATGACGAATACCTGCGCGGCGTGTATGGCGACTATATGCAGTTGCCCCCTGAGGAGAAACGCGTGCCCCACCACGTGAAGGCTTTCTTCGACATGCACCAGCGCGTAGAGAATCCCTTCGCTTAAGTCTTTAAAATTTCTATTGTTCTGCTGATGGCATCGTGGATGTCGTAATAGGGGGTAAAACCAATCCCCTTGATACGCTCATTGGCTAAGATAGACCTTGTTGCTACGGAATAGCCTTTGGATTCTGTCTCAGAAGGTAAGTCGAATACCACCTTCCTGCGACAACACTCGGCACAGATATGGGCAAAGTCCTTCAGGCAGATATTGGTCTTCTCGCTACTGACGTTGTAGGCAACGGCATCCTCGCCTCTGAGCAATACTGTCAGCAGTCCCATCACGGCATCAGCCACATAGGTATAGGAGAAGTACTGGTTGCCAGCAGATTTCAACACGATATCCTCGCCATCGACAGCCTTGCGAATAAACTGTGAAGAGGCTTTGCTATCTTCCATCAGCATGGTGGGACCAAATATTCTGCACAAACGGGCAATCTTTACCTTGACACCTCTCTCGGCTGCATACGACTGGCACAAGGCCTCGCTAGAACGCTTGGACTCGTTGTAGCACGCACGGGCATTACTGAGATTCAGCAGACCGTTGCTGCCTTCTGTGAATGACTGGTCGTCAATGGCATTGCCATAGACTTCGTTGGTAGAGGTATAGACAACTGTTGCTCCTGTCTTTTCTGCAAGATTCAAGGCATGCTCGGCACCTTTGAGATTAATCATCATTGTCTCAATGGGATATTGAGAATAGGCCAACGGATGGGTGTTGCTGGCCATAGGGATGATATAATCGGCATGGATATCGGCAGGGAAGGGCTGACAAACATCTTGTTCAAGGAAACTAAAATGCTTGTTATCGAAATGCATACCAAGTCTTGCGGAAGCCTTCTCACGACTACGTCCCACGGCAATGACATTCACATCGCCCTTGGCCATCAGCGCATCAATCAGCATGGTGCCAACCATACCTGTAGCTCCTGTGATTAGGATTGTTTTTCCTGACAGGGTATTCATTCCTTCTATGGAAAGAATCCTGGTAATGTCTTCCTTGTATAATGGATGTTGCTTATTCATCTTACTTCAACCAACTGTCTTTTTCTTTAGTCAGATAACCTTTGAATATTTCCAGATCGTCCTTTGTTGTCAACTTGATATTCTTGTCTGAACCTTTTGCAAAGTGCAGACGCACACCAAGTTCTACCATCATCGTATTGGCATAATGGGAACCATAGATGCCGATGCCTTTCTCGAAGGCCTCATGATATTTCTCGTCGAGCAGACCGAAGGTGTAAGCCTGTGGGGTAGAAACGCGGCGTAGGGTCTCTCTGGGGATAAACTGCGTGGTGGTGTTGGCATCATCGGCGCTGACCACAAAAATCTGTTCGTTATAGGGTAGTGACGTAACGGCATTGCCATACTGATGGGCCACTTCTATGACATCTGTCAGCACGCTATCATCTATCACCGGACGGATGCCGTCGTGAATGATAACAGTATCATCGGGCGATAGTTTGCCTTCAAGGTTGAAGACGCCATTACGGATTGACTCTTGTGCAGAACTGCCGCCTTTGACTATCCAACGTAGTTTAGTGATATTAAACTGATTGGCATAGGCCTGTACGATACTTTCCCAGCCTTCAATACATACCACCTCAATAGCATCAATCATCGGATGGCGCTGGAAACCTTCTAAAGTATATATCAGGACAGGCTTATCATAAACATTGATAAACTGCTTGGGAATATCCTGTCCCATACGGTTGCCGGACCCACCGGCGATAATCACTGCGTAGTTCATAAATTAGAAATGCTTGCGTACTTTCTTCGTACCGTTTTCGTCTGTGTATTGTTCTATCACGAGGCCGCGATGCTTACTGTCTTTCGGCAGGCGGCGTCCGCTGAGGTCAAAGAATTGCTTCTCTGACTGTATATCCTCTGTTGCCTCAATCTCGAAAACACCTGTGGGGTCGTACTCCGCAAACTGCCAGGAGTCAAACTGTGCATTGGTGGATTCGGTGAAAACGAAATAGAGGTGGTGTACTTTCTTGAAAAGGGCAGGGTCCAGATCGATGGTGAAATCCTGGAACGAGGTTGACGAGAACGTTACCGTGGCGGCAGCGGCCTTTGATTTGCTGTCAACGCGGATTTCCAGCTTACCCGTGCCTCGTGCTCTCAGGGTGAACTGGCGGGCACCGTTTGTGCCGAAGTCCACCTTGCGTACCATGGTCCATGCGCCTGCAGCCATCTTGACATACAGATTCTCAGAGGCATCATTGCCCAGCGAACTCTTGGACACGCTCTTGATATTCTTGAAGTCCTCATAGTTCACGCCACCAGAGGTCGACATCGTCTCGGCCTGCTGCAGCGTGTAGGGATTCATATTCTTGATGGCAGTCGTGCCAGTCTTGCTCATGCTGACTTTGCTCAACTTCTGCGTCTCTTCGTTCACCGTCAGTTTGTTGACACAGAGGGAACGATAGCCAGAGGCGTTGCTATTCATAGCATTCTTGCTCTTCATGGTCTTCTCAAGCACATTGCCATGATAGAAGAGGTAATACTCACCATTGAACTTATGCAGGTGGGTGTGGTTGTTGCCATAGTCGGCACCTAAAGCGCTGAAGCTGCCTTCATTGGGCACATACTCACCACGGAATTCCCATGAGTCAGGATCCAGTGGCGTGTCTGTTACCATATAGCACATGCTGCAGGCCGAGGGGGCTGCCAGTCCGTTGCGTTTCTCGTAGCTGTTCCAGTTGGGACGGTCGCCCCAGGAGGTGTTATAGGTATAGACAAACCGTCCGCCGATGATATTCAGTTCGCTGGCCTCAAAGAGATAGGGGGCAGGCATATTCACGGCAGCACCGTCGAGGGCTGTCATCGTTGACTTCAACTTCGCAATGCGTGAGTTGCCAGGCCAGAGCTTGGAACCTGACGACTGCGGGTCGCCGCCTCCAAAAGCAATCCATGCCGTACCTGTAGAGTCAATCACCACACCTGGGTCGAACAGCCAGTTACAGGGGTCAACACCTGCCATACCGTGGCGTATCATCGGTTGAGAAAGAGGAGACGAGAACGGACCAAGGGGTGACTTCGTACTCCTCATCACACCTACGCTACCGGCTCCATTGGCGAAATAGATATAGAACTCGTTGGTCTTCGTACCATTGCTATTCTCTTTCTCGCGCCATACGGCTGAGGGGGCCCATGACTGTCCTGCCCAGGTGCATACCTTACTCACGTCGATGGTGCCGTGGAAGGTCCAGTTCACCATGTCGTCTGTTGAGAAGACTACCAGCGACTTGATATTACCATATCCATTGCTGCCCGTCTTACCGTTCTTGATATACTGCTGGTGGTCGTTGGTGCCATAGACATAGAGGCGGCCGTTGTATTCAATAGCGGTGGGGTCTGCACAGAACACACTTCCGCTGATGGGATTGCCGCTAGCGGTACCCTTGTATTCCGTGGCAAGTGTCTGTGATTTTATCTGCAGGCATACCGTCAGTAGGATGGTAGCCAGGAGAATTATTTTCATCATTGGCGGTTTCAGGTTTTTAGGTCTTATCTTTAATTCTTATTTATTCTTATCCAATCGGCATCCACCCATCCGCGGTCAACTTTAGCGTTGGTCTCTACAGAGAGGAAACCGAATTTCGCACCAATCCATTTGCCTTGACGCATCTTAAATTGTTCGCCGCAATTCTGAAATTTCTTGCCGTTCAGACTATAGGAGAACTGCACCATAGGTTTGCCGCCGTGGGCAGCCCCTGCCTCGACATTGGTCACCTGCAGGCGCAGGTAGATATCTTCGTGGATACCGGGCTTATAGTCTATCTTGTCTTCTGCTGTGGGTTTCAGCGTGGCCAGCACGGTCTCTGTCTGCTGCTTGCCTTTATCAGCATCCTTGCAGGTGAGCTGTACCAGTTGGAACGCCTTGCCTACACGCTTCACCACGAGTGCTGAATAGTCGAGGCCCATCATGATGAGTCCCCCCATCTGTCCGTCGGCCTTCGAGGTGAAACGTATCTTTGCCGTTGCTGTAAACTCGTCGGCAGGTGTCTTCTGAAGGAGCATGTTGGGCACTTCCCAGAAATTCTTCCAGCCTTCCGACAGTTTATAATTATAGATACGATAGCAGCCAAAGGCGGTGGCAGTACCAAACTTTTCATTGTAGTTGCCGTGCCATTGCCACTGGAGCCCCAGTTTCGTATCGTTAAACTCGTCGCTTTCTGCAGGATTCTGGATGAGTGTGCTCGAAGCTTTCGGCTTTTTATATGTTACTACGGGCTCTCCGGTGTATCTACTCCCCTCTCTGCCCAGAGAGGGGTTGGGGGTGAGTCTTCCCATCACCGGCCATCCTGTGCTCCAATCTACGGGGTTTAGGTGTACCACGCGTCCGTAGGCCTCTTTGTCCTGGAAGTGCAGGAACCAGTCCTCACCGTATTTCGTGTGCACCCAACCGCCTTGATGAGGTCCGTTGATATTGGTCTTGCCTTGTGCCAACACAATCTTGTGCTCGTAGGGACCATAGGGCGACTTAGACCGCATGGCCAGCTGGAAGCCTTCTGGCACACCACCGGCAGGACACATGATCCAATACCAGCCGTCACGCTTGTAGAACTTAGGTCCTTCGCAGGTGCGGTTCTCTGTGCCGTTGCCATCAAACACGATGACGGGCTGTCCGATTGGTCTCATGCCGTCAGCACTCATCTCACGGACAGTCAGTACAGAGGCAAACTTCGAACGGCTGTTTGCCCATCCGTTGACTAGATAGCAGCGTCCGTCCTCGTCCCATAGTGGACAAGTATCGATATAGCCTTCGCCTTTGATGATACACACGGGCTTTTCCCATTTTCCTGCTGGGTCCTGAGTCCTCACCATCATCACGCCAAAGTCGGGATCGCCCCAATAGATATAGTACCAGCCATTGTGGTAGCGGATACTGGGTGCCCATACACCGGCACCATGCTGGGGCTTACTGCTGAAATGGGCAAGGAGCGCGTCATTGCCCTCGTAGAGGTTGCCTAATGCATAGTTGATGATTTCCCAGTTTACCAAGTCCTTGGAATGCAGGATAGGCAAACCAGGTGTACATTGAAACGAGGAGGCTGTCATGTAGTAGTCCTCACCACTGGCTCCCACACATACATCTGGGTCTGAATAGTCGGCATTAATCACTGGGTTGGTATAGGTGCCATCGCCATTGTCCGGACACCATACCGATGATTTGTACTGTGCCATTGCCAGCAAGGGCAACCACATGACCAAAAATATTAGCCTCTTCATTTCATGTTATTATGTTAATAACCTGTTATTATGTTACTGTGTCTTTAAAACCTGTTCTTGTGTCTTTAAAACCCAGTTCTTGTGTCTTAACCGACCTGTGAACCAGGCTTCACATCCTTTGTTGTGGTCACTACGCTCAGGCTCTCGTCAGCATCCACAGCGCTGAGAATCATACCCTGACTCTCGATGCCCATCATGGTGCGGGGAGCAAAATTGGCTACGAACAAGATGCGCTTGCCAATCAGTTCCTCAGGCTTCTCATAGAAAGCAGCAATGCCCGAGCAGATGGTGCGATCGGTACCAGTACCGTCGTCGATAGTGAACTGCAGGAGTTTCTTACTCTTCTTCACCTTCTGACAGTCCTTCACCAAACCAACACGGATGTCGAGCTTCTCGAAGTCGTCGAACGAAACGGTATCCTTGATAGGAGCGGCCTTATAGGCAGCAGCCTGATTGGCCTTCTTGGTAGCCTCCAGCTTGTCGAGCTGCTTCTGGATGACCTCATCCTCAATCTTCTCGAACAGCAGGGCGGGCTCGCCCAACTGATGTCCGGCCTTCAGCAAATCGGTAGAACCCAGCTGCTCCCACTCGAAACTGTCGATATTGAGCATCTCGCGGAGCTTCTTGCTGCTGAATGGCAGGAAGGGCTCGAAGGCGATAGCCAGGTTGGCTGTCAACTGCAAGCAGATGTTCAGGATGGTCTCACAGCGCTTCGGATCGGTTTTCCATACCTTCCAAGGCTCACACTCTGTGATATAGCGGTTGCCGATACGAGCCAGGTTCATAGCCTCGAACTGGGCATCACGGAACTTAAACTGCTCCAGCAGCGCCTCTACCTTACCCTTCACATCCTTGAACTCCTCAAGGGCTGCCTTATCTACATCCTGCAGTTCGCCACAAGCAGGAACCACACCGTTCCAGTACTTCTTGGTGAGCTGGAGGGCACGGTTCACGAAGTTGCCGTAAACAGCCACGAGCTCGTTGTTATTGCGATCCTGGAAGTCCTTCCAAGTGAAGTTGTTGTCCTTGGTCTCAGGAGCATTAGCAGTAAGCACATAGCGCAACACATCCTGCTTGCCAGGCATATCTACCAGATACTCGTGGAGCCATACAGCCCAGTTGCGTGAGGTAGAAATCTTGTCGTTCTCCAGGTTCAGGAACTCGTTGGCGGGTACGTTGTCAGGCATGATATACTTGCCGTGAGCCTTCATCATCACAGGGAAGATGATGCAGTGGAACACGATGTTGTCCTTACCGATGAAGTGTATCAAGCGCGTATCCTCATCTTGCCACCACTGCTCCCAGTTGCCCCATTTTTCAGGATTCTTCTCGCAGAGCTCCTTGGTGTTTGATACGTAGCCGATGGGTGCGTCGAACCATACGTAGAGCACCTTGCCGTCGGCACCCTCTACAGGTACAGGGATACCCCAGTCGAGGTCGCGCGTCATAGCACGTGGCTGCAGGTCCATATCCAACCAGCTCTTGCACTGGCCATAGACATTTGAGCGCCACTCCTTGTGACCCTCCAGAATCCACTGCTTCAACCAGTCCTGATACTCGTTCAGAGGCAGGTACCAGTTCTTGGTCTCCTTCAATACAGGCGTAGAACCGCTGATGGTTGACTTGGGGTTAATCAGTTCTGTAGGACTCAGGTCGCGTCCGCACTTCTCGCACTGGTCACCATAGGCACCCTCGTTGTGGCAGTAGGGACATTCACCTACAACATAACGGTCGGCCAGGAACTGCTTGGCCTCCTCGTCGTAGAGCTGAGCGGTGGTCTTCTCCACCAGTTTACCCTCGTCATAGAGTTTTTTGAACCACTCGGCGGCAAATTTATGGTGTGTCTCGCTGGTGGTACGGCTATAGATGTCAAATGAGATACCGAACTCCTCGAACGAGTCCTTGATCATCTTGTGATAACGGTCTACCACGTCCTGAGGTGTGATACCCTCCTTGCGGGCACGAACGGTGATGGGCACACCGTGTTCGTCAGAACCTCCGATGAACATCACGTCGCGCTTCTTCAGACGCAGGTAACGTACGTAGATGTCGGCCGGTACGTAAACGCCAGCCAGGTGACCAATATGCACACCACCATTGGCATAGGGCAGGGCAGAGGTCACAGTTATTCTCTTATAATTTTTCTGTTCCATATACATTATTAATTTTTCGGATGCAAAATTACTAAATATATTTGAGAATATCGCTGATTTTATCAACTTTTATAAGACGCTCGTGGTCTATATCCTCAAAATGCTCCAACTGCCACGTCACGTGGAAGGGAATATGGATGGCCCATGCGCCGATGGCCAGTGCCGGGGCACAGTCGCTTTTCAGGGAGTTGCCTATCATCAGCAGTTCTGAGGGATGTATCCCCTGGTGTTCGCACAGGGCCAGGAACTCACGCTGGGTCTTGTCGGAGGTAATCTCTACATCATCGAAATATTTCAGCAGACCAGAACGCTTCAGCTTGTTCTCCTGGTCCTGCAGTTCGCCCTTGGTGAAGCAGACGAACTTAGGGAAAAGTGAAGAGTGAAGAGTGAAAAAATTGCTACCGCTCTCCGATGTGTCGCAGAGTCTTTTCCTTAGCTCTTTCAACGTTTCTTCTACGCCTGGCAGGGGTGTGGCAGGCAGGTGGAGCAGTCGCTTGCAGTCTTGCAGGAGTTCGTCTAGCTGCATCACTGAGAGGTCGTTGCCTGCTATGCGCATGGCTGTCTCTAAAATACTGATGGTAAATGCCTTACAGCCATAACCAAGGTCGGCCATATTGCCCGATTCGGTCTTGAAGAGTTCCTTCTTGGGATCCTCGCAATAGGGGGCAATAAGGCGGTATAGGTGATTCTCTACTTCTTCGAAATAGCCCTGACAGTCCCACAGGGTGTCGTCGGCATCGAAGGCAATGACTTTAATCTTTTCTGTCATCATCATAAAATTTTGCTGCAAAGTTACTAAATAATTAGGAATAATTGATTATCTTTGCGCTTAAATTCCAGATATCAACTATGAATAGACTACGACAGGCATTCGTATGGCTTAGGCGCATAGGGCACTGCAGGGGCTTCGGCATCCAGTCGCCTACCGACTACCGTTTTGTGCGCTATGTCATCAACGAGCACTGGCCGTATTATGCCTATGAGGAGTTGGGACCGGATGACCGCTGGCTGCGACGCAAACTGGGACTGCTTTATTTCCGGCTGGCTAATGAGCTGCAGCCCCGTACTGTTATTGATAAGACGGGCTTCCATGATTATCTGCAGGCTGGATGTCGCAAGGCGCAGATTGTTGACAATGCCGATGCGGTGGATATGGCTATCGTGCCTGTCAAGACAGACTATAGACTGCTGTTCGCGAAATGCAGCGACAAGTCGGTGGTGGTGATTCAAGATATCTGGCGTGCCCCGGAATACTGGCGCAGTATTGAGCGCGACCCAAGGGCAACAGTCACCTTTGACCTCTATTACTGCGGCATCGTGTTCTTTGACCCTAAGCGCACGAAACAAAATTATATCGTAAACTTCTAAAAACCTCTTACCTAAAATCTCAAAACTTATGAAAATGACCAAGATTTATACTCGCACAGGCGATAAAGGTATGACTAGTCTGGTGGGTGGCATACGTATTAAGAAGAGTGATGTCCGTCTGGAGGCTTATGGCACTATCGACGAACTCTGTTCACATATCGGATTATTGGTTGCCCAACTGTCTCAGGATGATGATGAACGTGCGTTTCTGATTCACACGCAGAGCAATCTTTTTATCGTGGGTTCTCATCTGGCTACCGATCAGAGTAAGACGCCACTCTATCCGTCGGCGATCCTGCCTGAGGGTGAGACGGAGGCCCTGGAACAGCACATTGATGCGATACTGACCATTCTGCCGGAATGCCCTGGCTTCGTATTGCCAGGTGGCACCATTGCAGCAGCTCAGTGTCATGTCTGTCGCACCGTCTGCCGTCGTGCCGAGCGTCGTATTGATGCCCTTGCCGATGTGGCAGAAGTGGGTACGGATATCATTAAATTTGTCAATCGGTTGAGCGATTATCTCTTTGTTTTAGCAAAAAAAATAAATTTTAACGCTCATCAACATGAAATAATGTGGCAAAAACCTTGTAGATAAAAAATTATTTACTACTTTTGCGCCCAATTTAAGAACCGATTGGCAAAAATAGTGGAAACGACTAACATAAAAAGAATAAGAATATGTATTGGACACTAGAATTAGCATCAAAACTGGAGGACGCTCCCTGGCCTGCAACCAAGGACGAGTTAATTGACTATGCCATCCGTTCGGGCGCTCCACTCGAAGTGCTCGAGAACTTGCAGGAGATTGAGGACGAAGGTGACGTTTACGAGAGTATCGAGGACATCTGGCCCGACTATCCCACAAAAGAAGACTTCCTGTTTAACGAGGATGAGTATTGATAGGCTTCTTTAAGTCTAAACTATTTAATACCAGCGAGATAAGCAAATTCTATCTGTTTGTCTCGTTGGTGTTTTATTGTCTTATATAGTTTGTGCTAAATCTTGGCTTGTCAGAGCCAATTTGAAACAAACTTTCGGAAAATCAGCATTTTGAAGCCTTGTAGTGAAAGAATCTCAACGAAAAATTGTAATTTTGCAGCGTCAAACAGAAATAATGATGACACCAGAAAAGCTAAAAGCGATTATATCGCAAGGCGAAGGAACTGAAGTCGAGCTGAAAGAGTCGAAAGACAGCTTGGCTCGTAAGGTCTATGAATCCATCTGTGCGTTTCTGAATCGCAGAGGTGGTCATGTCGTGTTGGGAGTTGATGATGATAGAAACGTCGTCGGTATCAATCCCTCTAAAGTTCAGGAGCAGTTAGACCAGTTGGCAAAGGATATGAACAACCCTCAGTTGTTCAAACCTACTTACTATCTGAACTTTGAACCAATGGATTTAGATGGCAAGAAGGTCATCTACTTCTATGTGCCAGAAAGCACTCAGGGACACAGCTATAAAGGTGTTTTCTATGACCGCAACCAAGATGGTGACTTTGAACTACGCAGTACCGAACAGATTGCGAACTTGTTTATACGTAAGAGTAAGTTTAAGACTGAGGATAGGGTATATCCGATGTTAGGGATGAAGGATCTCGATGAGGAAGCCTTCGATGAGTTGAGACGGGGCATCCGTATTGAGAATTCACAGCACCCTTGGCTCAATTTGTCGAACGAGGAAATCATACGCTCGGCAGAGTTGCTTGCTGTTGACCCTGAAACAGGAAAGGAAGGACTGACGCTGGCTGCCATTCTTTTGTTTGGTAATAGTCATGCCATCACCACAGCCCTTCCTGCTTATCGCATAGATTTGCTTTGCCGCGTAAACAATACAGAACTCTATGATGACCGGGAATTGTTGAGCTGCAATCTGCTGAAGGCTTACCCTATCACGATGGCTTTCATTAAGAAGCATCTGCCAGAGCAACCCTATATTGAAGGTATACAGCGTTTCAGCCTTCGTGACACAATCTTACGAGAGGTGGTTCTGAACATGATTATACATCGTGAGTATAGCAGTGCTTATCCTACGACGTTTACTATCTATCGAGATAGCATCGTTACGGAGAACTGGAATATTCCATACGTCTATGGGCATATCGATCTTCAGACCATGCGTCCGCATCGTAAGAACCCAAAGATAGCCAAGGTGTTCTCTCAGATGGGAATCGTAGAAGAGCTTGGTAGTGGTATGAGGAAGATGTTCAAGTACACTCCTCTATATGCTAATGGTAAGGAACCCGTCATTGAGGAGCAGGACGTGTACCGCATAGAAATCCCTTATGTTCCTACTTTACAGTCCATAGATGCCGAAAGTGGACAGAAAAGTGGACCAGAAAGTGGACCAGAAAGTGGACCAGAAACTACCCAGAAAAGAATAATAAAACTTTTGAGAGATAATCCGGATATAACATCAAGACAGATAGCTGAGAGGCTGAAAATGGCCAGAAGTGGAATCAGTAAGCACCTTCATTTACTACAAGAGTTTGGTAAAATAAAGCATATAGGCCCAAATAAAGGTGGCCATTGGGAAGTGGTAGGGGATTAAAAATACAATTATACAAATTTGCGTAACGCATTTTCCGTGGATACCACATGTAATATTCCGAAAGACAAGCCTGCCAGTAATTGTTACAGGCAGGCTTGTAATTAATAATTTCGTTTAATTTTCAATTTCATGGGGTGGCCAATAGGGCATAAGGAATGTTATCGCATAGCATGGAACAAGCCGCTTGTTCGGCATCATTCTCAATGATCTGATTATCCATTACCATTTGGTCGATTACTGGAGAGGTCTGAGCAGTCAAGGGCTTTGCATACTTAGTGACAATGCGTGTCTGATACACGGTGTCTCGGACGGTCTCGGTATGCACAATGGTGTCGTGTTGCACAAGAATGTTTTGTGCCATTGGCTGGATGTCAGACTGTGACATGTTAACATGAACGCCGTAGCCAGCAATAAAACTGATGAAACTGGCGGCAATGGCTATCGCGGCTGCTATGCCACGGCTATGACGATGATGGGGATGCCACGTTTCAACGCCCATACGGCTGTTTACTGATTCACGCTGACGGCGGGCGGACTGGATAATCTGTTCGTTACTTATCTTCATATTTCTTGAGTTTTTTACGGATGATGTTCATTGTTTTGTGGAGACGCGATTTAACGGTGCCTTCAGGAATATCGACAATCTCAGCAATCTGCGGAATTGTCAGTTCTTCCTGATAGTGTAGAGAGAAGATTTGGTGCAATGACGGGGGAAGTTCTGCCAACGCCTGTTCCAAAGCTTGGTCTAATGTGGCTTCGTCCAACTCAACCTCAATCTGCTGATCATTCACTGGCTCAGCATCGAGGGTGGCTAACAGTTGCGCCTCGTAGGCATTGCTGCGATAGTGGTTGCGACAGATATTATAGGCTATGGTGAAGAGCCACGTATCAACCCGGCGTCCCTCCTGATAACTGCTCCTTGCCTCGTATGCACGCAGAAAGACATCGTGCATGGCATCGGCTGCCAGTTCCTCGTCGCCACCTAACTGTAGGAAGAAGAACCCTTTTAATCTACGCGCATAGCGGCGATACAGCTCTTCGAAAGCTGTATCGCTGCCTGCCGCAGCACGTGCCATCAGTTGTTCATCGGTCTGCTGGCGTAGTGGTTTAAAATGGAAGATGCTCATTTCAGATAGCCTTTGAATTCATCCACATCGTAGTTCTCTTTCTCCAGCCGATCGATGATGTCGGTAAAGATGCCGTGCAACCACTGATAGCGCTCCCGGTTGTGCTTCTTGTAGTAGGGCAGCTGGTCGTGCAACAGCCGCATATAGTTCATGGCGTATGCATTGGCAGAAAACGAGAAGAGCTGCGTGTCCTTCATTTTCGGATGGAACGGCATGCGCAGATACTCCAGCCGGTAGCGCTGTTCTATATTGCGACGCTTCACAGCCATATTGTCGTAGGGCTTGGTGGAGTAGCGTATGGTCAGCCCCTCGTTGTATAAGCGGGCTTTCAACTCGTCTGGCAGACCATATCCCAAAACATACCCCTGCATGTTGTGGGCCGACAGATAGACGGGTCGCTTGGAATGGTCGAAGATGTAGCGCATGATAGTCCGCTGCTTCTCCATCTGGTCTTCGTATCCCTCCCAGTACCACGCCTTATCAAAGGTAATGCCGATGTGTCCAAACACAGCCTTCACATACTCGGGATCCATAGAGGCATTCTCGTCATAGAGAATCTTGTCCTGATGCACGCCCAGCACCCGTTGCAGGATGAGCTTGCCTATGATGTCGCCCTCGTGGGCACCACAATAGACTCCGCCCGTCTCCATGCCCTGTAGCTCGTTGAAGTGGTATTGCAACGTCTCCTCTGGAAACTGCCCGCTCTCATAGCAGCGCTTCAGCAACTGGTCCATCCTCACGGTGTCACACTTCGGAATCAGGTGTTGTATCCAGCGCTCGTAGTCGCCAGCCAAGGCATCGGCAGGCAGCGCGGCAATGGCCGAATCGGCATAGGCATCGTGGTGCATATAGAACGTTGTCATATTATACTGCTTTGCCTCTTTCTCTACCTCTTCTGGCAGATAGCTGCCCTCGTATGCACTATAATAAAAGGTGTAAGTGCCAGGGATGGCTTTCTCCATGCGTCCCACCACGTTCAGCTGCTTGCGATAATCCTCACCGCCTTTCCAGTCCTTGGTGGTGCTGACCCAGCGGAAAACCTTCTTCTCCGATACCTCGAAGAGGTTACGCCAAGCCACCTCATCCTTTGGATGAACCTGTACGTAGGTGTTCCAGAAGTTGTAAAGACTATCCGTCTTCTCTGCGTTGCCGTATAGGGTCAGAATCTGGTGCCTGTCTATACGTTCTGTT
Source organism: Prevotella communis (assembly GCF_022024175.1). Classification (GTDB taxonomy): domain Bacteria; phylum Bacteroidota; class Bacteroidia; order Bacteroidales; family Bacteroidaceae; genus Prevotella; species Prevotella communis. Next base: position 456,837 of record NZ_CP091794.1, read on the forward strand.
TGCTGTGCGCTAGCTGTGGTCATCATCGTGGCTGCTGCCAGTAATGTCATCATTTTCCGTTTCATACTGTTCTTGTTTTGGGGTTATTTCATGACAGCATACACACGAAACATCAAATCGTTCATTTTATTTTCAAATTTATTTTTACCTTTTATTATATATACGCCGTAATCGCGGAAATATAGGTTGCGGGTGTTACTTTTTTAAACGCGAAATCCAGCGGCAAATGTACTACATCTTGTCCAAGTCATTTTTATATGAGGAATGCCGTCAAGCATAAAACTATCTGACGACTGTTTGAATCCGACTTTTTCGTAGAATCCCTTGGCATACTCCTGAGCTTCAATGTCTATGTGCGTCGCACCGAAATGTTTGATTGCTGTCTCGATAGAGTGAATCATAATCTGCTTACCATACCCTTTGCCTCGTACTGTTGTGATAACTCTGCCAATGGAGACTTCCTTCATATGAGTTCCAGCAGGACATACACGGGCCAGTGCTACAATTCTGTTTCCCAATGTCAACCAAAGATGAATAGAGTTCTGATCATCTCCATCCAAATCTTGATAGACACAATTCTGCCCAACCACGAACACTTCACTTCGAACCCTTAATAGTTCGTATAGCTCATCCGTAGTCAACTCTTGAAACGTTTTCTTATGCAATATAGGCTTGTTCATACCCTCTCGAAGTTATCTTTTTAAACTAACGGCAAAGGTACGGCAGATTCCTTACTTTTTCGTATTTTTACATTCAATATTACGATACTTTATGAATTAAGGACGAAAAAGTTGCTTGGCTTTGCTTGGCATAATCGCTAAATAAAACTAAATCTTTCTAGAAGAGTGATTTGTTCAGATGGAAAATGATTAATTTTGCAGCATAAATATGTATTGATTGATAATAATAACGGTATTATGGATTTATTCGATCAAATTAGTGAAGATATTAAGGCCGCGATGAAAGCTCGCGACAAGGTACGTCTTGAGACGCTTCGCAACATTAAGAAAGTTTTCTTGGAAGCAAAGACTGCTCCAGGGGCCAACGACACATTGGCTGATGCTGATGCGCTGAAGATTATCTCGAAGTTGGCTAAACAAGGTAAGGAGACTGCTGTTACCTATACTCAGGCCGGTCGTCAGGACTTGGCTGACGCAGAGTTGGCACAGGTGGAAGTGTTGGAGAGCTATCTGCCGAAACAACTTTCCCATGAGGAGGTTGAGGCTGAAGTGAAGAAGATAATTGCTGAGGTGGGAGCCACAAGCATGAAGGAGATGGGAAAGGTAATGGGCACAGCCAGCAAGCAGCTGGCAGGCAAGGCTGATGGCCGAGTCATCTCAGAGATTGTAAAGAAACTCTTGGCTTAAGCTTCATTTCAAAGAAAAACAAGCGGTGTGACTTCAGCTACATCGCTTGCTTTTTTTCTTTTCTTTTGTTAACCCGTAAAACTAAATATGAAGACAGACATTCAGATTGCTCGCGAAAGTGAGCTGAGACCGATTAGTGACATTGCAGAACAGTTGGGCATAGCACCTGAGAAGGTGGAACCCTACGGACGCTTTATGGCGAAGGTGCCTGTGTCGCTCATCGATGAAGAGAGAGTAAAGAAAAGCCGTTTGATTCTGGTTACAGCCATCAGTCCTACGAAGGTGGGTATCGGCAAGACTACTGTCAGCATTGGCTTGGCTATGGGCTTGAATAAGATAGGCAAGAAGGCTTCCGTATCCTTGCGTGAGCCATCGCTCGGCCCCTGCTTTGGCATGAAGGGCGGTGCTGCAGGAGGTGGCTATGCCCAGGTGTTGCCGATGGAGAAGATCAACCTGCACTTCACCGGCGATTTCCATGCCGTCACTTCTGCTCATAACACGATTAGTGCCCTCTTGGACAACTATCTCTATCAGCACCGCAAGGATGGGTTCTCTCTGCGTGAGATTTACTGGAAGCGTGTGCTCGATGTGAACGACCGTGCCTTGCGAAATATCGTCACGGGCTTGCGTGGCGATGGTGTGGTTTCAGAGACCGGTTTTGACATTACGCCCGCTTCCGAGTTGATGGCTATCCTCTGTCTGGCCACCAGCGAGGACGATCTGCGTCGTCGAATCGAAAACATCCTCCTGGGTATCACCTCTGATGGCAAGCCTTTCCGCGTTCGTGACCTGGGTGTGGGCGGTGCCATCACCGTGTTGATGCGTGATGCCCTTTCGCCCAACCTGGTGCAGACTACCGAGCAGACGCCAGCCTTTATTCATGGTGGTCCGTTTGCGAATATCGCCCATGGCTGTTCCAGTGTGATGGCTACAAAGATGGCGATGACTTTTAGTGACTATGTGGTGACGGAGGCTGGCTTCGGTGCCGACCTGGGTGCTGAGAAGTTCTTTAATATCAAGTGCCGTAAGGCTGGCTTGCAGCCTCAGTTGGTGGTCATCGTGGCTACGACGCAGGGATTGAAGATGCACGGTGGCGTGGCTCTTGACCATATCAAGGAACCCAATGCCGACGGGCTCAGGGAGGGCTTGAAGAACCTGAATCGTCATATCAACAATATGCAGGGCTTCGGACAGCCTGTCATCGTGACGCTGAACCGTTTTGACTCTGATACAGACGAGGAGATTGGTATCATCCGCAAGAACTGTGAGGACCGTGGCGTGGGCTTCGCTGTCAACGAGGCTTTCCTGAAAGGTGGCGAAGGTGCAGTGGAACTGGCTCAGAAGGTGGTGGATACCATCGAGCGCATCCAGCCTCTGCCTATCAACTTCACCTATCCTCAAAGTGAAACCATAGAAGGTAAGATAGAGAAGGTATGTAAGCGCATCTATGGCGCTGCTGCTGTGGAGTTTACCAAGACTGGTAAGAAACGCCTGGAGGCTATCCGTGAAATCTTTGCTGACGACAAGGATATCAGTAGCTATCCCATCTGTATCGCCAAGACACAGTACTCCTTCTCGGCCGATGCTACCCGCTATGGTTCGCCTGAGGGCTTTACGATTCGCATCCGCGATGTGATCCTCAACTGTGGCAGTGAGATGATTGTGGCCATTGCCGGCGACATGCTCCGTATGCCTGGTCTGCCTAAGAGTCCGCAGGCTGAGCGTATCACCATCGTTAATGGTGAGATTGAGGGACTGTCGTAAAATGACACTGGTCACACGGTCACAGCTGTGACCGTGTGACCGTTAGGGCTGTTGATTATTGTCTTATGTTGTGTAAGTTATTGTGTTTTAGTTAATTATAACAGTTTTGGCCTTTGCTTTGTATATCTGTGGTCACATGGTCACAGCTGTGACCATGTGACCGATAAGATTATACTTAAGGCTTGCAGGGAGAGAAACGTCTTCTTTCTATTATTTGCCTATACCCAAACGGTCGTGTGCCTATACCCCAACAACCGTTTGCCTATACCCGTTTTGAATCGTATTCCAAGACATTGATCCTCTAATATACCATTGGTGTCAGGAAAATAGACAATAAACCCTTTGGCTATTAATCATCTTGACACTTCGTTTTTACTTCTTGCGCAGTAACAAACTGCCGAGGGCTAGGAGGATGATGAGGGCAGTCACGATATAGGCCCAGACGTTGACGACACGTGATGAGGCGGTGATGGTATAGGGGCCTGAGATGAGGCGCTCGCCGCCCAACTGGTAATGAATCACCTTGCCATCATATTCGCCCATGCCGGCATCGGTTACGGTGCCTGGCATCATGAGGTCGTAGGGGTAGCCAAAGGAGAGCAGTTGTCCGTACTGTGCAGGTCCGCCTTCATACGTCTTTAGGAAGTTGGTATAGACATCTGTATGAAGGATGCCTTCAATTGATGACAAGAAGGCCTTGGGATTACTGTCTTCGACATTACCATTCAGTACGCTGGGCTGCATAACCAGCGAGTCGCGCAGACTGGTGAAGCGCTCCTTGCTGACGGGAGTATTCTGGATGCTGTCGTAGTTGTCGATGATGATGTTGCAGATTTCATAAAACCAGTTGGCATTGCTCCATTGGCTTATCTTCTTCTCAATCTTATCCAGTAACTCTTTCTGCTCTGCACCACTCAGGTGTTGTGTCAGGTTGGGCTGACCCGTGAACCAGAATGAGGCGGTGTCGGCACTCATGAAGTCGCTGAGGGGAATAGGGAATATGGGCTCGCCTTCGTAGGTGAATGTCTCGCTGAACGTGTAGTCGGTATAGAACCACTTGAAGCTTTTCTCCAGCGTGCTGGTGGCCTTGATGCCTTCCGCCTTCTTCAGATGATGATTATCCGAGCGGTATAGTTCGGCGCTCATCTCCTCCACGCTGTCATATGTCTTCTTGGCGTGCACCAGCAGCATATTGCCCAACGGTTTGTTGAGGTCCAGTTCCTGCATACTGTCGAGCTGGGCTTCAGTCAGCGGCACAGGGTAGCGTACGGAGTCAGCACCCTGTACAGACCAGGTGCGCTCCCAACTCTTGTCGATGATGCTGTCATAGTCCTCGTCGGCCGATGCTGCCAGCCACTGTTGGGTGGTCTTGAAAGTATACTCACGACTGCAGGTGCCGTCTTCGTTGATAACGGTGAGCATGTGGTCGTCCTTGTTCTTGCATGAGGTGGCGAGTAATGCCAGCATCAATGCCATGAAAATTCTACTGTTGGTTTTCATAAAGCAATTTTTTAATTATACTATAGGTCTTTGGCTGGTTCCTCTTTTGTTCCAGATAGCACTGAGCCTGTTCCATGAGTGTACCCTCTTTACAAGGGATGTTGACCTCTTCGGTATGGTGCTCTTTGGCTACGGTTTCTACAGGTGCCTCGGGCTCTTGCTGCAACCAGAGGAACAGTCCCACCAGATAGGTGGCTGCTGTAGAGAGAATGATACGCAGGGCGATGATCACCTTGCGGCGTGCTGTAGAGACCATCGCGGCGACGGAGGCCTTGGGGATGCCTGTCTGCTGGGCTATCTCGTCTGTTGAGAGATCCTCTGCGTGGCGCATCACAAACAACTGCCGCTCCCTTGGGTTCAATCGGGCCATGGCAGCATCCAGCATCCGTTGCATGTCCTCGGCTTCCAGTTGTGCCTGTGGGTCTGATTCAACAGAGGTGCTTGCGTGATTCTGGAGGGAATCAAAGACCTCATCCCCTGATTCGGCATGATGCCGCTTACGATACATAGAGATGCAGCAGTTCTTTGCCATCTTGACTGCCAGCGCCTCCACATTCCGTTCAGCGTCAATATGCTCACAGTAGCGCCACAGCTGTACCATGGTCTCCTGGGCTGCATCCTCGGCATCCTCTTGGTTGCCAAAGAAGTCGAGTCCAACCTTCAGTACTCGCTGGCGCAGTTGTGCGGCCATATGTTCGAATTCTGTGCGTGTCATACATCTATATTACGCAGCAGGGGGATAAAAGTTAAGTTGGAAAGAGCAGAAACATCCAAACGACCAGATAATTAGATGCTTATTTCTTGTTATTGAATACTTCCTCCAGTTTTATTTCAATTTGGTTTCCACGTAGTCCTCGGGCAAGGATGGTGCCGTCAGGACTGAAAAGAATGATTTCTGGGATGCCGCTGATGCCATAGATATCAGTAGCAATTCTCTGCGAGTTAATAATCTGCGGATAGGGAATCTGTTCTTCTGCGATGGCCTTCTTGGTATCCTCAGGCTTATCCCAAGCGGCGATGCCGAGAACCTGAAGACCACGATCCTTGTATTTGTTGTAGGCTGCGATGAGGTTGGGAATCTCCTGGCGACAAGGTCTGCACCAGGATGCCCAGAAATCTACGAGCACATACTGCCCCTTGCCTACGTAGTCGCTGAGACGGGTCGTCTTGCCCTCGTATTCTACGGCGAAGTCGGCAAACTTGTCGCCCTCCTGAGGTGCATGTGCCTCTAGCGTCACTTTTTCTCTCAGCAGGGAAAAATCGATATTGGTGTGCTGCATATCCTCACTACACATATCTATCATAGTCAGAATGTCCTTGGCTTCCATAAAGTTTGGTGCTTGAACGATGACAAAGATTGATGCAGGGTCAGCGGCATGTTGCTTCACGAAGTTGAAAGCCTCCTGTTTCAGTTTCTCTTTCTCGCCAGCCTTCGCCAACTCGCTTAATTTTATGCACATCGCAATACTCGCATCGTTGAGGGGTGTCCCCTTCAACAGCCCCCATTCGCTATCCATCTTGATATTACCAGGCTCAAGGATAAAGGGAATACCTTCGGTAGTTGTGTCTTTTCTCCCCTCAACTTCTATTTCCAGTTGTACCATGAGTTTCGAATAGATGGGGCGGCTGACGTTTCCGCTTATCTCGAACTTCCCGTCCTTCACGGCGTATTCTATAGGCGTACCCTTCAAAGAGTCGTTCCATATATATACGATATTTGCCTTTGCGGGGGGAAGGTCGAACTTGTTGGTCATGACTGACAGGTCACCGCTAATGGTGAATTTTTGCGCCCAGCCCGTCATTGCGATGAGGGCGAGAATCATTGTTAGGATGGTTTTCTGCATTGGTTTTTGTTGCAAAGATACTGTTTCTTGCCGATACCGGCAAGTTTTTATTTCTTTTTCTTCTTTGAAGATTCAAACCGGATGGTGACGGGCGTGTCGGTAATCGGAATCTTATTGATCCAATGCTGGCCATTAGACGCCGTTAGTGTGACACTTGATTGAGACAGCCACGTGCGAGGCAACCAGAAGGCGAAATGTCCAGTGGAGTCGGAGGCCGTACCTGAGCCCATCTGCGATTTTCCTTCCACATAAATCCAGACATCTGCCAATGGCTTGTCATCTTCGTTCAATACATAACCCTCAACATAGCGACGTGACTCCATCAGCTCGGGATGTTGGCGGACGTAGGCATCGCATAGCGTATCGGGATAGGTCGTGTATTCCGCAATAGTGCCCTTTACCTTCACACCATATTTCTCTTCAATGGATTGTTTGTCCTTCTCATTATAATAATACCTGGTACTCCGAATGGTCTGCTGATGCCTGTTAAAATACACGAGTTCGCCAATGGTGTTGGGCACGTTCTTGATGAAATCTACAGAATCGGGAAGTGGTGTGCCATTTATCACGATGAGTCTGCGCACGGTGCCTGGCTCCAAGACTTCTGGTGGCGGCGGAGTGGTCAGGCCAGTGATGACGTTCTGGGATGCTTCAAAGAGAGAATCCTTGCGGCTCACGTTACCCGTACGGACTGTTTCTGCCAGTTCGTTAGTAAACTTCACAAGCACGTTCTTATTACGATGTGACTTTGCAAACTTACCGTCTATGAAGTACTCCCACTTCGTGCCGTCCAAAAGAAAGACTTTCCTGTCCTCGGCAGCACCAACAGCAGTCCTCCATATTGCCCTTAACTGCTGCACCTGCTCATCGGAAATAGCAAGCGAGTAAGTCTTTGCCTCTGGTGCTATATAGTTCTTCGGACGCTTTCGCGGTACTGAATAATTCTTACCCTTGATCTTCTTCTCTTTATGCATAGCCCCGTACGTGCTATACCAGATGCTTTTTTCTGCTACCTTATATACGAGCGCTTGGGCCAATGAGTCGTAGGTCAGCGTCCATTCGGGCGAGAACGACGGAATACACTCCACGCCGAAGGCTGCGCCCTGCGGCATCAATAGCCGTGCCTTCTCACGGTCAAACATTTTTCTTTGCGAACTGGCCTTTCGCAAATCCTTTGATTCGCTGTCCACACGGATAAGCCTGTCCTGCGCTGCCGCTGTAAGAGCTACGAGAGCGAGTAATGTGGTTAGGATGGTTTTCTTCATTTCTTTTACCTATCGGCAAGTTTTTAGTTCATTTTCATGTTACAAAGATACAGATTTTTGCCGATACCGGCAAATTTTGGGCTGTTTTATTTCATCTGCTCCAATAGTCTTGCCAGCGCTTCGAGGTTGCGCGGGTCGGCATTGACATCAAGCACCTTTCCGTCGCGGTCGATGAGTTTGTAGGTAGGCCAGCTGTGGACCTGCAGGAAATGCTCTACGGCACTTTGCTGGTCGGCGGGCAGGTTGTAGTGTACGACATTCTCGCCCGTGACATTGTACTCCTTGATGACATTCTTCCATCCATCCTCAGGGCTGCGGTTGGCCAAATAGAGATACACGAGATTGTAGTCCTTCAGTCGCTCGTATTCCTCCTGACTGTGCGAGAGGGCTTCCTTGCAGGGGCCGCACCACGTGCCCCAGATGTCGAGCAAGACGAGGCGGCCACGATAAGGCTCAGTGAGCTTACGGAGTATCTGTTCGCCATCGCTCATATTTGCCACGTCATCGTTTGCTTTCAGGTTGCCCGACTTCGTGATGTCACGCTGCTGTATTTCCAGATATTTGTTTTGCAATGCCATGACGGCAGCTTTGGCCGACGGCAGTTGCACTTCCTGTTCCATCATGTTGACAGCGACATCGGGGAGGGGATCGCGCGACTCGTTGATAGCCCGATAGAACTGGCGTGCCAAAGAGATGTCGCGTAGTGTGCGGTCGCAGCCTATGGAATCAAGGACTGCCAATGTTTGGCGGTAACTAGCAAGATTCATCTCGTCTTGCAGCGGTTTCCCCAGGCGCTTTATCAAGGCGTTTAGTTTGGTGATAACCTCGCTGGTGTTGAAGGCGTTGATGATGGAGTTGCGCTCCTGCTGTGTAATATCCTTCCTGACATCAATCTCCAGTTGCTTGTGCATGGCTACATATTGATTCAACGCCTCACGCTCATCGTCGGTTAGAGTGACTACGCCTTGCTGGTCTAAACGTAGGGCAGTGCTTCTGAAGAGTTCGCCCCAGTCTCCTAGCTGCTGATCTCTGAGGTGATTGAGATAGTCACGAATAAAGGTACTGAAATCTCGATAGAGCGTATAGGGCTTGCAGGCTTTCTTCCAGAGTTCGTTGCCCACATAGTCCATATATTCTTTGGGAAGATCGTACCCAGGTATGGAGAAGCGGGCCTGCATCATCGATTCGCCCTGATCGGTCAGATAATAGCCGGTCAGATAGTCGATATATCGCTGTGAGAGGTTGGGATGCTGGGTCAGGCAGTTCTGTAGCTTGGTCATGCTGGCGGCTCGCGAGGCGTCCGTCCGCACCTTGAACTGCATAGCTGTTACCTTGCCTTCTTCCTTATCAGCAATGCGGTCTTCATTCCAATCGTGAGGATGGGCCAACAGTTCGTTCTGCAACCTTACATCATCGCCCATCCAAAGCATCTGTCCTGCCATGAAGTCATAGAGGAAGAAATAGGTCTTCCCCGGTTCCAACAGGGTACTCTTCGATGTGCGTCCCCAGTCGAGGAACACCTGCGAGGAGTTCAGAATGGGCATCTTCAGCGTAAAGCGCCCCAGAGAGTCCATCTTGGCATAAGAACTCTCCTCCTTGTCACTGAAGATGTTTTCAATACCGACGCAAAATTCCTTTCCTCGCTCCCACGCCTGCTTGGGCATATCCTTCATCCATCCGATGATGGTCACGCTGTCATTTGTTCGGTAGCCATTATCCACAAAACCCTTGCGCATATCCTTTGTGGGGTAGTCGGGCAGTGCAGCCGTCACGATAGGACTACACGTCGCGGGCTTCTCCTTGCCGATGGTGATGATTCTCTGGCCTTTCTTCATCTTCCCGACCTTGATGATTGTGCCGTCGTTGATAGTCAGCGTATAGGCGTCCTTCTTTTCCGTCTGGCTCACGATGTCCCACACCTTATTCTTGTAGATGACGTGGTTCGGTGTGATGCCAATCATCCAGTCGCCCGTCGATTCGTTGCGCCAGTAGGTGTTGGTGATATCCTCTGGTAGGCTGTTGGCATTGCGGATGTTCAGCAGTTGCAGACCGTCGGGCGACGTGAAGTCAAACCTCTGCGTTGTCACAGGCAGTGGCTCGAACGTCAACGTCAGATTCAGCGTGTCTTCCGTCATCGTGTAAGGCTCGTCCAGTTTGATGACGGTGGCTCCAGTCACCTTATATTCCTTGCCACCAGCTTTCAGGGCTGTTCCCCGACTGAAGCCCATCTGCCGACCTTTACGGTAGTCGATATGCAGGCTTACATCGGTGCGGTCTGCATAGAGAGCTACACGGTTCACGTTGATGATGGGGGCGTTGGCATAGCCCATAACTATGTTGTCCCAAACTTTCGTCTGGGCCTGCACTGTCAAAGCGGCGACAGCAAGGAGAATAGTGATGATTGTTGATTTCATATATGTTCTTATTTGAGTTTCTCTTTCAGTAATTCCAATTCAGTCTCTAAGTTGTCATATCCGTGAATCTGATAGAAATCACTAACACGTTGACAATCAGGGGTGATGGTCTCATAGTGAGGAAAAGCGTTGAAGTTGAAGAGTTCTTGCAGACGGGAGAATCCTTCATTGGTGAGACAAATTGTCGTTTCGTCACCAAGCCATTCCTTGACATAATTGTGATAGGCCTCGCTACCCTCGGCAGTACGCTCGCCAGCGATGAAGATTAGTTTTATGTCATCACGCTTGCCCACCTTGGCACGCAGTTCCTTGCTTTTCTGAATAGCCGAGCGACAGGATCCGCACCACATTGCCCAGAAGTCAATCATCAGATAGCGACCAGGATATTTTGCACACAGCGAGCGAATGAGGTCGGCTGAAGTGTTATTGACAGGCAGGGGTGAGGATGTCTCTGTCTGTGCCATCTGCAGAGCATAGAAGGCTTCGGCCTTTTGTCGGATGACGGGATGGGTGACGGTGCTGAGATATTCCTGCATTTTTTTTGGAATGTCTTCCTCATGGGCACGCCATTCTTTAAATTCACTTATCATATTCCTATAGTTGTGAAGCTGCACCATGAGATTGTCGTTATCAGTTCCCAAAATCTCGCATTTAGCAGCTTTACTGGGTAAAAAGAATTGTAAGCGGTTGAGAGTGATAGGAAATAATGCTGTTGCTATCAGTTGGGGATTATTGAAATCTACGTGACGCAACGGCTTATAGTTCTCCGGCTTGTCAAACTCCTTCAACTCAGCGCTGTCCGTAACTTCTTGATGCCAGACACCGTCACGTTCTTCTATGTTTGTGACCTTTTGCCAATGATTCCATGAATAATCTATCATGGCATAGGCAAAAATCACTTGCAGATCGGCCAAAGCCATCTGCATTTCTAGAGGCGTAAAGTGCAACTGACTGCCTTTTTCTTGCAGATGAGATTGCATATCCTGCCACGTTCTTTCTGCCTCCTTACCTACTTCGCTGAACTTCCCTTCAAAGTGGGCTAAAGTACGACTCCGGCTAAGGTTTTCTACAGTCAATCCCGACTTCAGCCAACGTTCCAAATCTTTGCTGCTGCCACTGTTGTAGAAGCATTCGTACTGACCATCGGCATTCGTCTTAACGGTAATGTCGATAGTCTCGCCAGGACGGGCATAGAAATACATATCTCTGAAACCGACCTTTGAATCCGAGTTGAAGAATTCATTAAAGACTGGATAGTTGGCTTGGAATTTTGTCTCGAACGTGCCGTCAGCAGCAATATTGAGTATAATTACTTCTTCCTCATGCTCTAACACATCCATATCATAGCATGTCATCGTTGTAAAACCAAACTTCTCAGCATCGAAATTCTCAATACGTCCTCTGATGGTGATGGTATCTGTTTGGAACCAGTCTTGTGGTATAGGCTGCGCCTGCCCCGTCAATGCAACAAGGGCGAGCATCGTAAAAAAAAACTTCTTCATTGGTTTATTTGTACATGACTGTTTTTTATTTCATCTGCTCCAGTAGGCGAGCGAGACCTTCGAGGTCGCGAGGGTCTACCTTCAGGTCGAGCAGGTTGCCATTGCGGTCGAAGAGCTTGTACGTTGGCCAGCTGTGGATATTGAGGTGGTGCTCAATGGCGGCCTGCTGCTCGGCGGGCAGGTTGTAGTGAGCCACGTTCGGGCCGCTGACATTATACTCCTTGATGACATTCTCCCACGCCGTCTGCGGGCTGCCGTTGGCCAGATATAGATATTGGATGTCGTAGTCCTTCAAGCGGGCGTATTCCTCGGTAGAGTGCGAGAGGGCTTCCTTGCATGGACTACACCATGTGCCCCAGATGTCGAGCAGCACGAACTTGCCCTTGTAGGGTTCGAGAATCTTCTTCAGCAGTGCCTCGCCCTCGCTGAGGTCAGCCAGATTGTCTGACGATTTGAGCACCAGCTTGTCGAACTCGCGGTTCTCGATGGCCAGGTAGTAGTCGTTCTGCTTCTCCACCATCGCGATGCAGACGGGGTTGCTGACCATTGTCTTCAAGGTGTCGATGACCTCTGGGAGCATCGCCGTACGACGGTTGTCTATCTCCTTATATATCCCCCGTGCGAGCCACAAATCCTTGATAAACTGGTCGGCACCCAGCGAGTCGAGCACCTGAACTTGCTCTTTCATCTGCGCAAAGAGGAGTTTGCTGTCCATCATTCGGTTGAAGCGCGAGCCGTTGAGAATCTTGTTCACCTGCTCGATCATCTCGGCATTGTCGGCGTTCAACTTGTCTGCAATCTGATGTCGTTCTTCGTCCGTGGCCGCAGCGTCCACTTTCTTCTGAGCATCAGCAATCCAGTCCTTCCAACGATTGAGGAGGTTGAGTTCCTGCTCATCTGCGGCTATTTCTGGCAAGTGGTCAATGTAGGAGTAGGAGAAATTGAATTCACGACGGCGTATAACGTCATCAAGATAGTCGTTCAGGAAACTGCCGATGTCGCGGTGCAGGGTGTAGGGCTTCTTCATCTTCGTCCAGAAGTTGTCGTAGGCATAACGGCGGGCGTTGTCAGGGAGTTGGAAGTTGGGACCTCTGAAACGTGACTGTCCGAAGTCGCGTGCTTGCTGCATCAGCGTGTTGCCCTTCCTGAATATGTTGAAGCGGGTGGAGAGCGTGGGGTGCTCCTCGCAGAGTTGGTTGATGACGGCACCCTGCACCTTCAGGAGGCTGTCGACCGAAGCGATATACTTGTTGAAATCCTTGTCGCCATCCTCCATACGTATGGACTTCCAGTCGAGCGGGTACTTGAAGAGTTCGTTCTGCAATCGGCAGTCGTCGCCCATGAAATAACGGCGGCCCTCCTTGAAGTCGTAGAGCATGAAGTAGGTCTTGCCAGGCTCGAACATCGTGCGGACGAAGCAACGCTCCCAGTCAATGAAGAACTCCGTACTGTTCAGCACGGGAATTTTTGCTATGAAGCGTCCCAGCTCGTCCAAGTCGGCGCTGACAGACTGATGCTCGTCCGTATAGATGTTCTCGTAACCGAAATCAAAGGTCTTCAACTGCTTGAATTGCTCCGGCATATCCTTAATCCAACCCACGACGGTAATGGTATCCTCCTTGTAGCCAGTATCCACAAAGCCCTCACGGGTGTCCTTCGTGGGATAGTCGGGCAGGAAGCGGGTGGTTATCATCGAATAGACCTTCTTGTCGCTGCCAATCTGTATCGGACGCTGGCCTTTCTTGTCCTTGCCGACCATGACCTTTAACTCATCGTTGCCGTTAGTCATAAGGATGATAGCCTCGCCAGTCTTCTGGTTCACGTCGCGTTGCTTGTAGTTCCAGAACTTGCAGTCGTAGATGGCGCAGTCCTCGAAGAAGGCAATCTTCCAGTCGCCGTTATTGTCGCGCCAATAGGAAGGGAACAGTTGTTTCCATCGTTCCTCCACAGGCTTGATGCCCTTGATTTGGAAAGCCCTATCACCATCGCCCTCGATGAAGTCGAACACCTTCGTTCCCTTCGGCAGCGGTGGGAAATGGAACGCCATGTCGCGCTGACCGTTCTTATTCGTCTGTACAAACTTGTTGAGTTCAATGTTATCGGCTGACGTGATAGTATAGCGTTGGTCGCCCACCTTCAGGTAGGTATCGCCGGCAAACAGAAAAGAGTAGTCGGGATCGTCAGAACGCTGCTGGGCAGTGATATACACCACCGTCTCGTCGGCCTTCAGTTCTACTTTCGTTACATCAAGGGCGAGGTAGAAGAATCCGTCGCCATAGCTGGTTCCAAACTCCGTAGTGGGCTGTTCCCACACAATCGCTTTCTCTTTTGCCTGTCCCGCCATTGCGACGAGGGCGAGCAGTATGGTGATGATAGTTTTCTTGTTCATTTTCATTTCATTTGCTGAATTTGTCGATAATTTCAATGAGGGTGTTCAAGTTGTCGGCATGTTGCCAGTTCAGGGGGTGGATGACACCCTGCTTGTCGATGAGCTTGTAGGTGGGATAGCCGTTGACACCGATATAGTGCTCGATGGCGCTTTGCTGGTCTGCGGGCAGGTTGTAGTGAACACAGTTAGGCCCCGTCAGGTTGTACTCTGAGATGACGCTCTTCCACGCCTCGTCGCTGCTCTTGTTGGCCAGAAAGAGATAGACAATATCGTAGTCCTTCAGGGCTTCTCTCACCCTCCACGACTCCTTCAGGTTCTCTCGGCAAGGAGCGCACCATGTTCCCCAGATGTCCACATAGATGAGCTTGCCTTGATAAGGTTCGATGAGTTTGCGGAGTATCTTCTCGCCATCGCTCATGCCCTCCACATCAGTAGATGGACGGATGCTGTTGGCATCGACAAATTGCTTTTCCGACTCTTTCACCTTCACGAACTCGCGGTATTGCAACACGGCACGGCGCATCAGCTCGGGGTTGGTGATATAGGGCAGTGTACTTGCCACCTCCTCGGCAGCAACACCATAGTCGGTACCCCATTCCAATTTGTAGAACAGATCACGAACCATACAAACCTGAGCACAGAAGTTTGTGGGGCTGAGATTCAGCTTTTCGTGCAGCTCGTTCATAGCCAGTTTCCTCGCTTCACGTAGACTTAATGTGCTGTTTTCCGTCAATATTTCTGCTGCTTCTAGATAATAGTCAATGGCTAATGTAGAACCTTTGATGCTAGATTGTTGCACGGGTTCCATGAGCGTGTACTCCATCCTGTTGAAGAAAAATTCGTCAGCGGCAATCATCAGCAATGGGTTGTCGAGCAGGTATTTCTCGCGAGGTGCCAAGAAGCTGAAATACTGCTGCCAGTAAGCTTCCTTGTCAATGTCGTAAACGCCGTCATTCTCTTTTACGAAGTCCATGAACATATAGTAGCGGTGGCAGATTTCATACAAGTATTGCGAAACCAAATACGTACGGAGGACGTCGGATGTCCTGGGTGAGCAACCTTCAAGTTCGGGCAGTCCAGCATTCATCTGGCGCACCAAATCATCCAGCTTTGCCACCTGCGCATCCCTCCAGTTCAGCAGCGAGTCAGGATGTGCCACGTGTGTTTGGCTTTTCAGAGTAACAAGGTACTTGTACATAAGAGGGAAGAAAAGTTTGCTCGCCTCGGCACTGACACCCTTTCCACTTAATGTGACATTGTCGCCTGGTCTCTGCATGGGTTTCGTAGCGTCATACGTCAACTCGACTGTGTCCCCAGGACAGGCATACACGCCTGCCAACGGATAGAAGAGTATAAACATAGGATAAGGTACGTGGATATTGAGCGAAAATGTGCCGTCTTCCTCGACTTTGAAGGGGATGGTTTCCTCCTTGCGCACAATGTAGTCACGCATGATGATTCTGACGTTGTTACTCAGTTGTTTTAACTTAGCAGAATCATCTGCTGTTACATGACCCTTGATGACCATCTCACCACCATGCATACGGTATTCGTTCCAGTCTGCGCTGGGATAATTCAGCAACTGTGGCACCTCTTCTTTCTTCACTTTCTTCTTTGCCTCCATGCCTATAGGAATGATGAGCAGGGTGAGCAGAAAGGCAATAATAGATTTTTTCATTGGTCGATTTGTTTTTCTTTTATCGTTGCTATCTTACTGGATACTTGAAATGGAAGTGTTTTTGTTCGTCATATTTTATATCTACATTGAGATATTCCACTCCTTTAGGAATGCTGATCTCTGTAACACCATCCGTTATGGTCTTTTCGGAAGCAATTATACCATCTGAAGTGGAAACGGAGACATTCTTGCCATAATTCTTGCCGAAGATCTTTAGCGTGGTACCTACATTATTCAACATGATTTCATTTTCCATTCCATAATGAAGTTGCACGCGCCAGGCGTATAAAGTATCGGAGTCCTCAAAGCCCTTTTTGTGAAATACGAATTTCTCGACGAAAACACCTGCATAGGAAATCGAATCGACAAGTTCTTTTCCATTAGTGTCGACATCATGTAGCTTCACTTTGACACCTCCCATCTCATTCTGAACCATCTCCATATGATATGAAAAGATATTGTCGTAGTTGTCGGTAGCTTTTATATCGTAAATCTTTGATCCATCATTGCTCGCAATGAAAACTGGTTTTTTCAGTTTCCGATTTGCACTGGAGCATTCTGCAAAACAATATACGACGCAAGAAAACGCGAACAACGCTGTAAGAAAATAAATCCTCTTTCTCATTTCTTTTTGCTTAAAGTATATATATTGATATAATATATGTTCTTATTTGAGCTTCTCTTTCAGTTGATCTAATTGCATTTCCAGGTTATAATAGCCATGAAAACGGAGGTCGTCACGGACACGGCGACAGTCGGGGGTGAAGGTCTCGTAATGGGGGATGCCATTGAACTGGAAGAGTTCCTGCATGCGGGAGAATTCGGCACTTGAGATGCAGATGGCTTCTTCATCGGCCAGCCATTCGGCTACGTATTTCTTGTAGGCATCGCTACCTCCGGTAATGCGTTCCTCAGCGATAAATACCAGTTTGATGTCATCGCGTTTGGCAATGTTGGCACGCAGGCTCTTGCTGCTTTGGATGGCAGAGCGACATGGACCGCATCCCATGCCCCAGAAGTCAATCATCAGATAACGGCCTGGATATTTAGCCGAGATGCTGCGAATCAAATCAGCAGCTACATTATTCTCTGGCAGAGGGGTGGAGAGTTCCTTCTGCGCCATCTTGCGCTCGTAATACTGCTCTGTCTTCTGGCGGACATAGGCATTGGCGTATCTGTTGGCACAAATGGGCGTAAGCTCATCAATCCATCCGTTTTGACGCCAGTCATTGAAATTATTCATGAAATCCTTGTGGGTGCTGACTTGTGCTATCAGGTTATCGTGGTCACATCCCATCAGTTGACGCCAACCGTCGTAGCTAAGTTGCATGCTTTTCACCTCGTTCTCGATTGTGGCCTCAATGGCCATCCCCTCATCCTTGTCGTTGATATTCAATGTACTGAATACGAGATTCCTGACAGGCGTGGCATACTGAACGCGGTTGAGAAGATGGCTGTAGCTACTGCTGGAGAGCATCAGCGGATTGTTGAAATCTATGCGGTGCAGCGGCTTGTAGTTGTCCATCTTTGACAGTTCCTGCCATTCCACACTATCCAGGATTTCTGTGTAATAGATGCCATCGCGTAGCTCTTGCTTCATCAGGTCCATCTCATGATACATGCCATAGTCTAAGATAGATTCAGCATAGAGAGTCAGTAAATCTGCAAGGGCCAGCTGTGCCTCGAATGGCGTGTAATGCCTGTCACGACATTCGTTGTTGAACAGGTAGAGCATGTTCTTCCATGTGCTTTCAGCTATGGCTGGCAGTTCGCAGTATTTGCCTTTGAAGTAAGCTAGCGGAAAACAGAGACTTTGGTAGAGGTGCTCTGATTTCAGCAGACGCTCCACATCCTTGCTGCTACCACTATTATAATAGCACTCATATTTCCCCTGAGTATTTTTCCTGACGGTGATGTCAATCGTTTCGCCAGGACGGGCAAAGAACGGTATGGCGTCGAAGCCAACTTTGGAGTCGTATGTATGGAATGTCTGCCAGATGGGATAGCTGATCTGGAACTTCTTCTGAAAGGTGCCGTCTGGGTTGATATCGAGCACTTGCGTGGCATCATCCTTCTCGAAGACATCCTCAAAGACACACTCCATTGAGGTGAAACCAAACTGCTCTGCGTTATACCCTTCAATGCGACCTTTGATAGTGATCGTGTCTGTCTTGAACCAGTCGGCAGGTACGTTGTAAGGGTTCTTTGTCTGTATCTCCTGTAAGGTGGGAACCTTGAGCTTCGTCTTTTGGTCGTGGATGCCCATCAGATAGAACGCCCTCATATTGTCGGCCTCCCTATAGTCAAACAGTTTCACCTTTTTGGGCATGGGCTCAAAGTGCAGCGTGAAGTCTTTCGACCCAGTTGATTCTCCGAATGAATTCAGCTTTATCCCCTCGGCCGAGCGCAATGGGTAGCGATTTCCTTCCTCGTCAATCAGGAAACTGGTGCTGCTGATGCTGAAATTCTGTCCCTTGGGATAGTCTAAGGTGAAATGAACGGTCGTCGCCGTATCCCTGAAGACAACTTCGCGGGCTTTCAACTCACCCCCGTGGATGTTGTGTGCCATCGCCACGGGGTTCTTGATGGTCTTAAAGGTTTTTGCTTCAATACCCACGCTGAGCAGGGCGAGCAGAATAGTGATGATGGTTGATTTCATTGCTTTTTCCTTTTTACCTATTTACTTTTTACCCTTTACCCTTACTTCAGCACTTTATCTACTGCCACCTTGAAGGGTTTGAGACCTGGGAAACCAATGTTCTTGAAGGTCTGATTGCCCTGAGCATCGTAGATGGCATAGGTGGGAATGCCCTGCGACTCGTACTTGTCGAGGATGTAGTTATACTGCTCCTTTGTCAAATAATAGTGGTCGCCGTCGATGTCCTTGATCATCTCCTGCCAAGTGGCGAGGGGCGAAGTAGGTGAGGTGATATAGACAAACTGGATATTCTTGCCTTTTAACTCCTTCTTCCAAGGCTTCATAGCCGCATGACCAGCCTTGCAGGGTCCGCACCACGTAGCCCAGATGTCGATAAGCACGGCCTTGCCCTTATATTTATCGAGGATGGTTTGTAGGATGTTCTCAGGCGCAACGTTGTCGAGTTTCTGATAGAATACATGCTCCTGACTGCCCAGTTGCTGGGCAATGCGCCGTTGTTCAGCCATGTATTCCCGGACCACATTCCTGCAATCCTCATCAGTAAGCATTTCCTTTACTACATCATCGGAAGCATCGTCCTTGATGTTTCTCAAAAGGGTAGGTATCAAGCACACATCCGTATTGAAAACACTCTTCTCAGAGGCTCTTAAGTCATAAGATCTCAACTCCGTATTCCAGAATGCCGCGCTGCATGGTGAGCCTGGCTCATTGAGGTATTTCCAGGTGTAATTCGCTTCACCGGCGGGAAGGGTAAGCATATCCTTGTTCTTCTCTACATCTTCAAGATAATGGTCATTTCCCCTATACACCATACCGTTTGCTGTCAGCCCATATAGACTGAATGTGCTGGCAAAATTGCGAGTCCATTTCGCGAATTGTCTTTCGGCCTCCATGTACAGCAGGTCCTTGGCTGCGGTGGTGTACTTGGTTTTCTTAATGGCTTCGGTGCGCTGGTTGAAGATGTCCGTCAGACATTGCAGGCGTTCTGCCGACGTGTTGCACTCCCTGACCTTGAGGTAGGTGTTATCTTCGTCCATCAAGGTCTCAAATTCGTTATCTGCTTTTGTGAGATCCATGTTTGTCTTTGCCATGTAGCCCTTGAAAGCTACAAACGGCTGATGGGCGGAGGTGACCTTCATCAGGATGTTGGTCTCCTGATCAGGGCCGATAACGATATTGGCATTAGCCATCCCCTCTACGCCTACGGTCACCTCACGTGTCAGCCACAGAGGCACTTCAAACTTCACCGTACCATCGTCGGCAAAACGGAACACTTTATTGAATCGGTCATTAGAACCCAGTGGCTGAAGGTTGTGCATGAAGAAATCCAACTCCATACCCTTCTTGAAGCCCAGCATCTTCACCTTGATGGTGGCTATTCCTTTTTTGATCTTTGCGGCAGGCAGAGTCTCGTCTTTGGCATATTTCACGTTCTTCCAGTCCTCAGGAATCACCACTTCCCGTTTCGTCTTGCCGTCGCAGATATTCCAGAACTTGAAGTCGCCATCATTATAACTCTCCAAGAAGTCCATCACCTTGGTGTCGAGGGGTACGGGCTTGAAATGCAAGGCCAGCTGGGCCATGCCACTTTCAGGCATCCAGAAGAGTGAGTCGGGTGTAAGGTCTGACTCCTGTTCGTTGGTTTTCAGACCATTTGTAATTCCGTATTTCTTGCCATCGGGTGTCTGCAGATAGGAATGCTTATCGAAGCGAATCCAATTGTGAGGCAGGTAGTTGGCTGTGATGTGCAGCACTGTCTCCGTAGGCTTCAGTTCTACCTGATTGATGAAAAACATGCCGTTATAGTTTCCCATAAAGGCTGAGGGGTTCTCCCAAATAATGTCTTTAGCTTGTCCTGTCAGAGCGACAAGGGCAAGCAGTAAAGTGATAATGGTTTTAAATCTCATGATTGCAATTTTTTTTTCTGTACTCAATAGCAGCCTTCCTAGCTGCGTTTCTCGATTTCCTGACCCATTTTCTCGATGTGTTTCTGCATCTCTATCATGTATTTGGTCATTTGTTTCTCCAGTACCTTCATCTGCTTCTTAATGGCCTTCTTCATCTGTCTGCGGCTCATCTTGGGTGCATTGCTGTCAAAATCGAAGTTGAAGCTTATGTCAGGAACATCGGGCATCTCTATCACATCTATTCCTTCTGGCTCATCAACCTCGACTTCGTCTTCATCGACCTCGGCATCGTAGACTGCGACCGTATCTGGTTTGTCTAAAACGATGGCTGCGACATAGTCCTCGTTATGCTGGTCGAAGAAAGACTTGAAGCGTCCGTTGCGCATATTGTCGGGTATGAGTTTCAGAATGGTGGGGCGAGGCAATACCTCGTACTGCCAGTAGCGCATTACACAACCCTCCTCGTTGGCGTGCTTCTTGAAGTAGTTGAGAATGATGGAGTCGGTCTCCCACTGCTTGTAATACTTATGGGCATTCTCTTCTAAATCATCAGCATCGGCCCACTGCTGATAGAACGTTGTGCCTGTGAGCTCGAAAGTACCGTTCTTCACTTTGATGTGGCATTCCTCGCCTGGTACGAAGGGGAAACGGACGCAGGCCGTGCAGACCTCGCCATTAGGAAAGATGGCTGTGAGGTCACCAACGAGTGGTTCGTCCAAATGGGTCTCAAATGCAGAGCGCTTGTTGACAACGTCAATTTTTCCGAGGAACTTACGTGCTGATTGGTTACGGTCGAAGACCTGAACGAGGTAGCCGGCATCCTCGATGCCCTGAGTTACCTTGACGTCAATCTTGAAGTCGTTGTTACCTTGAGCGCGTGTCTCTGTGAATGTCAAACTGCTCATGAGTAACATGAGGCCGATAATGTTTTTTGTCATAATGATTAAAAATTGGTTTACTGTTAGATACTCGTGTTTATTAGAGTTTTAGGACGTACTATAGTTTTAGTACTGCAAATATAGTATGTTCTGTATTATACTCCAAAACCATTTAATAGTAGTTGACGAAAAAAATGTACTTTTAAATTTCTTTATCACTTTATCGGACAAAGACATGGGACGCAATCTCTGCGTTCCATGTCTTGTCCCTAGGGTGAGAAAAACTTGTTTTATTTATGATGAGTAATTTATTTCACAACTACACGAGGATGATATTCAAAAAGTTTCTGGTTGTCGCGAAGTTCCTTGATGTTGAAGCTCTTTACCGAGCCGCTCCAGTTGGCTCCCCACATGGCGAAAGGTTCGCCCTCAGGAACAATATAGGTAATTGTCTCTGTCTCATCAGGTATGGGTTCGAATACCATTACGATGGCAAAGTAGTCGCCTGTGCATCCCTCTACCCAGAATAGATCGTTGTTAGGATAACCAATCACGTCCTTGCACTTATACTGATGACCCCGCTGGTCAACAAGAATATTGTTGCCGCCACGACCGAAATACTCGCGCATCCAGTTCATCTCGCAGGCCTCAGCCAGATAGGTGGCTTCAGGCGTACACCACATAGCATAGGTGCCTTCTGGTACTGGCTTGATGAGATGCGCATCATTATAGACAGCCCATGACTGGTAGTTGTCTTTGTCATAATCTTTTGCCTCGCTCACGAGGTGGGCCTCGTGGAACTTAGGCGCTTTGTCCCAGGAGCCTAATCCTCTGTATTCCTGCCAGAAGTGACCTGTCTGTGTGTTGAGGTTCACATCCATGCCTCGCATATACCAGTTGGGCACACCATAGATGCAGATTTCCTTGGTGGTCTCAGGCAGCTTGGGGAAAAAGATCTGGAAGTCCAGGATGGTGCCTTCTTTCTCCTTCACGCTGAACACCTTACCGTAGCAATCGGGATTTGTGCGACGCGACTGATAGATAACGCCTGTTTCCTTGTCGAGGATGACGCACTCGTCGCTACAGAGCCATAGGTTCGTTACGATGTCGGCAGGCATACGGAAATAGCAATGGAGCACGGTCTCGTCGTTCTCCTCTGTCAATTGCCATACAACGGGAAGGTAGGCATAATCTTCACGATTTATGAAATTGGGGAAGATGCTTTCGAGGCTGTCGATGGTGGGCACATTCTTCACAAAGCCCATGTTCTCGTGCCAGGAGTTGTTTTCTGTGTCTTTCCAGACAACAGTCTTCTTCTTGGTTTTCTTATCAATGGTTGCTTCAGGAACAGCTGCCATGAAAAAGGCGTCGCACTTTGCCAGGAACTTGACGTTCTGTTTAACGTCCTGCTTCTTCGTTTGCGTCTGCATAGGCTTTGCCTGATGCCAGGTTGTTTGTGCCTGCATCGTGAGGCAGGCAATAGCCAATAGGCTAAGGGTTACGATACGTTTCATAATCATATCTTTTTTGTTTTGTTGTTAATACTCTTTATATGCATGAGCTCATCGCGATATTCTTGGTAGCATGCGGACGA
Source organism: Prevotella communis (assembly GCF_022024175.1). Classification (GTDB taxonomy): domain Bacteria; phylum Bacteroidota; class Bacteroidia; order Bacteroidales; family Bacteroidaceae; genus Prevotella; species Prevotella communis. The sequence goes on from NZ_CP091794.1 coordinate 479,598, forward strand.
CTCTTTGGTGCCCAATGGTGCGTGGGTGCAGTAGAGCAGAATCTTTCCATTTACACGCTCGGCAATCCAACGGTAGTGCAACTGCTGGCGCATATCCTTCAGTTCGAAGAAGAACTGCTGGTGAGAGAAACTCAACAGATAGCCGGGTGTCTCGTCGCTATACCAGCAGGCAGCTTGCAGTAATCTGCTGAAAACGTCTATTTCCTTTGTGTCAGGGAAGACGTAAACGGCGCTGACCACGTTGCTGTCTTGGGTGGCGGAGCATTTTAATTCACCCTCTTTTACCTTGTAATAATTGGCAAACTTGGTGATGAATTCGTCCACACGGGCTGGATTCTGATAGGGCAGGGTGTCCGTCTTTGTTACGTTCGATGCGTAATGCAGGTTCGGATCGTCTGCAGAGGTGTAGGCAGGAACATTTTCCTCCGTGGGTACCTCTTCTTCAATTGCGGCCTCCTTGTCGTTGACAGCAACTCGTTGTATTGCTGATGGCAACTCGTCGTTTTGCTGGTCGTAACTCGTCGTGTTGCTATCGGAGGGCTGCTCCGTTGTCTCAGTATGTTGTGCTGTCAGACCTCCAGGCTCTCCCTCTTCTCCTGAGGGCATCAGCGTGACGCCTATGCCGATGAGGAGGAGTAGCGAGGCGGCTGCGGCTATCCAGCGCCAAGGTCGGCGTGCTTTCCCTGCGACAGGATCGCTGGGCACGCGGGAAGGCGCGGCTTCCAGCTTTTCCTCCATCTTCTTCATGAAGTCGGCAGGCAGCTTGGGCGTCTCAGCATATTTCCTATGTAGCGCCTCGCGCAGGTCTGTATCTTTTATCTTATTCATTAAACATTAATCATTAAACATGAAACATTCTTTTCAGCGCTGAATGAATCTTCAATTATTTAACTTGCGATAGAGTTTCTTTCTCGTCCTGTATAGGCGGTTGGCCAGTGCTGCAGGTTCGATACCTGTGATATAGGTTATCTCTGCGAGCGGACGGTCTTCGAAGTAGTAGAGTGTCAGGAGCATTCGCTCGTCGTCTGGCAGTGTGTCAATCACCTCCATCAGTTGCTCTATTCTCTCTTCGCGCCCTGTGTTCAGTTCTGCCTCCAGCTCCTCGTCGCTGATGTCAGTATTGTCTTCCATCGCTACAATCACAGGCCGTCGTCGTCTCAGATGGTCGAGTGTCAGGTGGTAGGCGATGCGGCAGAGCCAGGTGGAGAGCGAAGCCTTGTGAGGGGCGTAGCTGTCGATATGACTGAAGGCCCGCAGGAAGGTGTCCTGTGTCAGCTCCTGGGCGTCCATCATGTCGGGCACCTGTCTCGCTATCATGGCGAAGACACGCTCGGCATAGCGACTGACCATCTCTGTCTGTCCCTCGCGCCGTCCTTGCCTGACGGCCTCTACAAGTTCTGTCTCTGTCAGAGCACTCATCTTTTTGTCTATCTCTATTTGTTATACGACAGTTTTAGGAAAATATCTCGCACTTTCGCGATTTTTTTTCAAAAAAAGTTTAATTGCACCTTTTAATGGTCTTTGGTTTGTCAAAATTAATACAATAATCCGTACCCTCCAAATAAATTGAGGGTAGTTAAGTGAAATTGTTCTGTTTTTAAGTTTTATTATTAAATTTTGCGGGAATGCTTTTTTTTGCTTAACTTTGCACACTGAATATAAATAGGTATAGAGAAGATAATGAGAACCGTCATAATTACTATCATACTATTATGCAGTGTAAGTCTGCAGGTGAGCGCATCTGCCATAGATTCTTTGCGTCAGATTCTTCCCACACTGAAAGGCAATGAGCGTTCCAAAGCCTATATGAAACTCTCGCAACTGCTTAGTAGTGAGGATGACCCCCAGAAAGCTCTTGACTGCTTGGATGAATGGATTGCTTTCGAACAGGATGAACGGAATATAGAGGGCGAGGGAAAGGCTCGTTGGAGTAAAGTGGCCGTGCTGACCAACTGCGCACTGGACTCAATGCTCCTGAAAGAGGCTCCTGAGCAGATGGCGTGGTTTAAGAAACACCGTCAGTGGAACCGTTATTATGACACGTGGGACAGTAAGGCCTGCGTCTATATGTATTCCTCACGTATCCAGACGGCCCTGCGCGAAGCCCAGGATATGTTGGAAGATGCCCAGAAGAATGATGATAACTTCGGTAAGGCTGCTGCCTATCAGCTGATGGGTGTGGTCTATGAGAGCATGGGTCAGTATGACCAGGCTGTCGATGTGTTTCGTGAGTGTATCAAACAGCTGAAACAACGCGAGAGCGAGGTGGAGGCCTTCACGACGGTATTCGACTACCTTTGTCAGACGTTGGACGAGAGTCACCGCTATTACGAGGAATTGGATGTCGCTAGGGAGTGGGAGCAGGGTATCCTGCACCGCATGCAACGTAAGGGGGCATTTCCAGAACTGCATTTCCCCACCTATATCGCCTGTCGTTGTAATAAGGCCTCGGCCCTTGCCGGACTGAACCGTCTGGAGGAAGCAGAACAGGAGATTCGTCAGGCGGAAGAGATGCAGAATGCTTGTGGCACCCCGCTTGGCAAATACCGTATCTATTATGTACGTGTGCATTATGCCCTTGCTGCAAAGCAGGCTGAGCAGGTGCTGGCCTATTGCGACAGTCTGGAGGCGCTCGACCTGAATGCTGGTGGCGATGTGGCCGCTTTCCGTGGTGAGGCCTATCTGCAGATGGGACGGATGGATGAGGCTGCCAAGACCTTCCGTGACCTCTATTATAAGAAGGACTCAGTGTTTAACCGTGAGATGCGCATCCAGTTGGACGAGCTGAACACGCTCTATAAGGTTGATGAACTGAAGATGCAGACCCAGTTGGAGCGTTCGCGCTTCCTCATCGGTATGGCTGTCGTACTGGTCGTAGCCCTTCTGCTGGCGATGTATCTCAGACATGTGGCAGCAGCAAAGTTGCGCCGTGAGCATGCCTTGCTGAAGGTGGCCAACGCCCGTGCCGAGGAGTCTTCGAAGATGAAGACCAACTTCATCCAGCAAATCTCGCATGAGATACGCACGCCGCTGAATGTGCTATCCGGCTTTACGCAGATTATCACGGCACCGGATGTGAAACTTGATGAGGCCACGAAGAATGATATCAATACACGTATCATCGAGAGTACGGACCGTATCACAGGACTGGTGAACAAGATGCTGGAACTGAGTGATGCTAACAGTACGGCTGTGATCGAGAGCCATGATGATGTGTCGGCTCCGCAGATAGCGTCGCAGGCCGCAGAAGAGGCACGTATGCAACAGGCCCGTCATATCACCTTCGAGATGCAGGTGGCACCCGATGTGGAGGCCGTCGTGCTGCACACGAATATGCGTCAGGCTTCACGTGCCCTGGAGCTCCTGTTGGATAATGCACGTAAGTTCACCAAGCAGGGCAGCGTCAGGCTGATACTGGAGAAGACGGACAAGATGATGCGCTTCGTGGTGGAGGATACGGGTATCGGTGTGCCTGCTGCTGAGGCTGATCATATCTTTGAGGAGTTCGTGCAGTTGGACAACTACTATGATGGTACAGGTATCGGTCTGACGGTGGCTCGTTCTATTGCCCGCCGTCTGGGTGGCGATGTGGAACTGGATACCACTTACCAGCCGGGTGCCCGCTTCGTGATGACACTTCCTTTGTAACATAAAAGTGAAATACCTATGAAAAAGAACCTTTGTATCCTGCTTCTGACCGTGGGCGCATTGATAGGCTGCTCTACAGGTCAGCATGTTGCCAGACAGCAGCATCAGGAAAGTATCGTGGTGCTCTACGAGAACGATGTGCACGGACAGATTGACGGCTATCCCAAACTGGCCGGTCTGCGTGATGCCATCAGTCAGAGTGATACGGCTTGGACGGCAGTGGTGAGCTGTGGCGACTATCTCTCGGGTGGTGTGGCCTGCTCGCTGAAGAAAGGTGAGTATATCGTGACGCTGATGAATAGCGTTGGCTATGATGCCGTGACGCTGGGTAATCATGAGTACGACTTTGGTATGCCGCGCCTCATGGAACTGCTGCCAGGGCTGAATACACCGGCTGTCTGCGTGAACCTCTACGACTATCAGGGTACAGAACCGCTGATGGCGCCTTATGTCATTAGGCAGTATGGTGACCAGCGTGTGGCTTTCGTGGGTGTCAGTACGCCCGAATCGATGGATGCTGAGGCTTACTCGTTCTTTGACGACAAGGGACGTCAGTTGTACGACCTCCATACAAAGGAGACTTATCAGATGGTGCAGCAGGCTGCCGATAAAGCGCGCAAGGAGGGAGCCGATTATGTCATCGTGCTGGCTCATCTGGGTGAGGTGGAGTCTGATACGGGTGTGGACTCCTACGGACTGGCTGCTGCGACACGAGGCATTGATGCGGTGCTCGACGGACATACCCATCACACCTATGCCAGAACGGATATCGTCAATCTGGATGGCAAGAAGATTCCTGTCAGTTCCACAGGCACGCAGTTTGCTAATTTCGGCAAACTGGTCATCAAGGATGGTAAGGTATATACTACTCTGGTGCCTGCGGCCGAGAATACCTATATGAGTGAGAAGGTGGCTGCTACGCTGGCCGATGTGAAGGCACAAATCCATGAGCAGACCTCAAGACGGCTGTGCAAGTCGGACTTCGAACTGACCATCAATGATGCCAGTGGTAAGCGACTGGTGCGTAGTGGTGAGACGAATCTTGGCGACCTTGTGACGGATGCCTATCGGAAGGCTGTACAGGCAGAGATAGGTCTGACCAATGGTGGCGGACTGCGCAACAGCATCAAGGCTGGAGTGATTACTTATGGTGATGTGCTCAATACGTTGCCTTTCGAGAATTATGTCATCAAGATGGTGGCTACTGGTCAGCAGATTATGACGATGCTGGAGAAATGTACTGCGCAACTGCCCAATGAGGAGGGTAACTTCCCACATGTGTCGGGCATGCGCTTCACCGTGCATAGCAAGAGTCACAGGGTGACGGATGTGGAGGTGCTCGACCCGTCGGACAATTCTTATAAGCCGCTTGACCTGCAGCGTCGCTATACCATAGGCACTATAGACTATACGCTGAAAGGCGGCATGATGAACAACTGTCCTCAGTTGCCCGTAACAGCCCAGCTGTATGCCGAATGTGTGGCTGATTATCTGAGTACCTTTGCCAACGGTATGGTGGATGCCGCCTATGCCAGATCGCAGGGGCGCATCACGTTCGTTGAAGATTAAGAAGAAAGAAAAATGCCGCTAACGGCGGACCACCTTTCTGGTCTGGCCGTTAGCGTATTTGATGATATACATTCCTGTTCCCATTGCTCCCTGAGGAATCTGACGTCCGCTCAGATCGTAAACCTCCTTGATTTGAGGTTTTAGGTTTGAGGTTTGGGATTGAATGGCTGTCTGACTATTGTTGCCTCCCATGAAGTCAAAAGATACCAGTCCGTTGTTCACACGGATATTCGTAATGGGTTTCGACATCAGTTTGGTGCCGTCCTGTGCCGCATGACGCAGCGTGGCGGCAGGGTTGGATTTGTTGGTCAGCGAGTCTTTCTCTCCATAGGGATAGGCCCATCCGCTTCCCATAGCGGTATAGTTCATGCCGTTGGCGGGAAAGATGCTGTAGTGATTGTCTTTATACGTATTGGGATATTCGTATTTCCATAAATGTTCGTCATAGTCGATGTGGAAGATCACAAGTCCGCTGCCAGGCAGGTATCTGTCCCATCCTTGCTGCTGACGATTCTCCAGGATATAATACTCATTGGGATAGGCATCATTGCGTATCATGTAGGCCACAGGCTCATCGCCGAGGGCTGGCATATTGGTGATGGATGCAGGCTCTGTCAGTTCCTTTATGTCGAGCCATCCCAGTATCATGCGTTCGTGGGCAGAATAGTTGGGCGGGCAATAGCCGTTATAGTTGTAATTGCCATGATCCATAATGTCCCAGTTGCCAACGATCTGTAGGTTGTTAAAGTAGAAATCAGGGAGTGTCATGCAGTGCCCGAATTCGTGGCAGAATGTGCCGAAGGTCGCACTGGTATTACCTATCTCAGGTATAAATCCATAATTATCTATTTTGTAGTTCTTGTCGCTACTATTCACGACGACAGGATCGTGTTCGTATATGGAGAGTGCTGCCTGGTGAGCCCAGATGGTGTTCTTGTCGCCGCCATCGTTCTGTCCCATGCCGGCATAGATTACCAATACTTGGTCTATGTAGCCATCATCATCCCAGTCGTAGGGTGCCCAGTCTGTCACTGTATTTTTCAAGGAGTCGGCCAGTGCCTCAAATAGCATGGAGGCATTCTCGTCATCGGTAGCAGTACTGTGATAGACGGCATGCTCTTTGTTCACTTTAAAGGCATACAGGTCGAACTGCAAGTTGAACTTTCCGTAGCTCTGGTTGTAGAAATAATCGTGTACAGACCCCTGATAGTTGCCCTCGTGATAGTTGGGCTGATTGAGAATATGGTTCCATAGCATAAGGGGATCCTCACTCTCAAAGTCCAGGTCGCTAAAAGAGGAAAGGACTACCAGTTGACGTTTATCACCAATATATGATTTGGCGCGTTTTGCCGCTGCAGCGCGCTTACTGCTGATGCTACGTGGTAGCATGTGGCGGCGAGGATGTTCATAAGAAAATGCTGTCAGCGAACTCACTAAGAGCAGCGCTGACAGCAAGTATTTTACTGTGTTTATGCCCATTTACTCAGGTCTTGTTCTGCAATAAACTTCATGTTGTTCAGGATGATGACCTCACGTGCCTTCTCACGGTTGTCGGTACGGAATACGAGGATTCCCTTGCCGCGCAGCAGGAAGGTGTACATATAGGCAATGCTGATGCCTGCATCGCTGAATATCTTCACGGCGTCGGCAGCACGTCCTGGTTCGTCGTCGAGTTCCAATGCAAGCACATCGCTCAGGGCAACGGCGACACCAGATTTCTTCAGCTCATCGTAAGCGCGCAAGGGCTCGCTGCAGATGAGACGATAGATACCATACTCTGCCGTGTCGGCAATGGTAGAGGCAACGATCTGTATTTTAGCCTCTTTCAGTACTTCAAGAACCTTGATCAGGGTGCCTGAGCGGTTCTCGATGAAGATGGATAATTGATGAATTGTCATAATATATAGATTTTTATTGATAAACTTTTCTCTTGTCAACCACACGCACGGCCTTGCCTTCGCTTACGGGCAGTGTGCCGCGAGGTACGAGTTTTACGCGAGGCGTGAGCAGAATTTCATCTTTCAGGGCGCGAGTGATGTCCTTACTGAGCTGTTGCAGACGGTTGTAGTCGTCGGTAAACATCTCGGCCAGTTCCACCTCAACAGTCATGTTGTCGTTGTCCTCATCGGTGGTCAGGGTAATCAGGTAGTTGTTGCCCAGTTCCTTGAACTGCATCAGGATTTTCTCAATCTGGATGGGGAAGATGTTGACGCCGCGCAGCACCATCATATCGTCTGAGCGACCGCGCATACGATCCAGACGCACATGATTACGTCCGCAGGGACAACTGCGTCCCAATACGCGGGTGAGGTCGCGGGTGCGATAGCGCAGCAGCGGCATGGCTTCACGGCACAGCGTGGTGAGCACCAGTTCGCCAATCTCGCCATCGGGCACTGGCTCCAATGTCTCTGGATCTACGATTTCTACGATATAGTAGTCCTCCCAGAAGTGCAGACCATTCTGCTCAGGGCACTCGAAACCTACGCCAGGACCGCACATCTCACTCATGCCGAATGAGTTGTAGGCCTTCACGCCCATCATATCCTCGATACGCTTGCGCTGCTCCTCAGAGTGGGGCTCTGCGCCGATAGCCAGCACCTTCAGTTTGGTGTCACGACGTGGGTCAACACCCTGTTCCTGCATCACCTCGTAGAGACGGGTAACGTAAGAGGGGACAGCATGGATGGCTGTAGTGCCAAAGTCCTTGATGAACTTAATCTGTCGCAGGGAGTTACCTGCAGCGGCAGGTACGGTGAGCATACCCAACTTCTCAGCGCCATACTGGAAGCCCAGTCCGCCGGTGAACATGCCGTAGCCGGATGAGTTCTGGAATACGTCGTCAGGACGCAGTCCCACCATCCACAGGTTACGTGCCACTTGGTTGGCCCATTCGTCAAGGTCTTTCTTCGTGTGCAGAATTACTGTGGGGTTACCCGTGGTGCCTGATGATGAGTGCAGGCGCACACAGTCTCTCATCGGCACGCAACACATGCCGAAAGGATAGGTCTCGCGCAGGTCTTGCTTCGTGGTGAAGGGTAACTTGCGTACGTCGGCCAGTGTCTGGATGTCGTCGGGTGTAATACCTGCTTCTTTGAATTTCTTTTGGTAGAACTCGTTGTTCATGCAGTGGCGAACAGTCTCCTTGAGTCGTTCCAACTGGTACGCCTCAATCTGTTCGCGACTCATGGTTTCGCGTTCAGGATTAAAATAAAGGCTCTTGTCGTTCATTGTTAATATTATAGTTTTCGGTTATCTATCACGTGGGCGCTCTTACCCTGACTGCGCTCAATGGTGCCAGGTGCTTTGAGCTGTACCTTGGCGGCGATGCTGAGCACGCTCTTTAATTTAGCGGCCAACTTCTTCTCCAGGGCATCAACAGCGGCAGGTGTGTCGAAGGTAGAGGTGAATACCTCCTGACGTAATTCAGCCTGAACAAGCAGCGTGTCGAGGTTCTTCTCACGGTCTACAATCAGCATGTAGCGTGGAGCAAACTCAGGCAGCGACAGGATGACGCTCTCCACCTGTGATGGGAATACGTTGATACCGCGGATAATCAGCATATCGTCGCTTCGACCCTGGATGCGACCCATGCGTACGTTGGTACGACCGCAGTCGCAGGTGCCTGGTATCAGAGAGCAGAGGTCGCGTGTGCGATAGCGCAGCAACGGCATACCTTCCTTGGTCAGTGTGGTAAACACCAACTCGCCCGTCTGTCCCAAGGGTAGGGGCTCCAGTGTGGTGGGATTGATTATTTCCGGATAGAAATGGTCCTCATTGATGTGTGAACCATTCTGCATCTGGCACTCATAGCTCACGCTGGGACCCATAATCTCTGACAGACCATAGATGTTATAGCCTTTCAGTCCCAGTTTATTCTCAATCTCCTTGCGCATCTGCTCTGTCCATGGCTCAGCACCAAAAGCACCGATACGCAGTCGGATATCGTCTTTGCTGATGCCAATCTTCTCCATCGTCTCGGCCAGATAGAGGGCGTACGACGGGGTGCAGGCAATACCGGTGATGCCCAGGTCGCGAATCAGTTTCAGGTGTTTCTCTGTGTTACCCGTGCCGGCAGGGATGACGCTGGCTCCCAGATGTTCCACACCATAGTGGGCACCCAGTCCGCCGGTAAACAGGCCATAGCCATAGGCCACAGAGAAAATGTCATCGCGCGACACGCCAAAGGCTGTCAGACAGCGAGCCATGGTCTCGCTCCATATACCGATATCCTTACGTGTATATCCCACGATGGTTGGCTTTCCTGTGGTGCCACTTGAGGCGTGGATACGGATTATCTCGCTCTGCGGGGCGGCCTGCAGTCCAAAGGGATAGTTGTCGCGCAGGTCTTGCTTGGTAGTAAACGGCAGCTTCGTGATGTCTTCGATGGTCTGAATGTCATCGGGACGAATGTCCATCTCTTGCAACTTATTGCGATAGAAAGGAACATTATGGTACACATACTCTACAATTTTGTGTAGGCGTTTGCCTTGCAGCGCGCTCATCTCGTCGCGGCTCATGCACTCTTTGTTAGGATTCCAAATCATGTCTATGTTTTTAGGTTTGTGTACTGCAAAAGTACAACAAATAATGCTTTCAGCCAAAAAATCCTCTTGAAACTTTTTGCCTTTTCCCTGAATTGTATTATTTTTGCAACAAAATACCAAAAACAGCTATGATAAACAAACAACTTCTTCAGCCAGAGAGCATCGTGGTGATTGGTGGCTCTAATAATGTGCATAAACCTGGTGGCGCCGTAGTGCGTAATCTGTTGAGTGGTGGCTACGAGGGTACGCTGCGTGTAGTGAATCCCAAGGAGGACGAGGTGCAGGGTATCAAGGCCTTCCATGATGCGCAGGAATTGCCGCCAACGGACCTGGCTATCCTGGTGGTGGCAGCCAAGTATTGTCCTGACTATGTGGAACTGCTGGCTAAGGAGAAGCAGGTACGTGCGTTCATTATCATATCTGCTGGATTTAGCGAGGAGACCCATGAGGGTGCTCTGCTTGAACAGCGCATTCTGGATATCTGTGACCAATATGGTTGTGCACTGATAGGTCCCAACTGTATCGGACTGCTTACGCGCTGGCATCACTCAGTCTTCACGCGTCCTATACCCAACCTTAATCCAAAGGGTGTTGACTTTATTTCGGGCTCTGGTGCCACGGCGGTGTTTATCCTTGAGAGTGCAGTGAGCAAGGGTTTGCAGTTTAATAGCGTCTGGTCTATTGGTAACGGTAAGCAGAATGGTATCGAGACGGTATTGGAATATATGGACGAGCATTTCGATGCCGAGCGTGACTCATTGGTGAAGTTGCTGTATATAGAAAACATTGCCGATCCGGATAAACTGCTGTATCACGCTACCTCATTGATTCGGAAGGGCTGTCGCATCGCCGCTATCAAGGCTGGTTCATCGCAAGCAGGCAGTCGTGCGGCCAGCAGTCATACAGGTGCCATCGCCAGTAGCGACTCTGCCGTTGAGGCCCTCTTCCGCAAGGCAGGTATTGTCCGTTGTTTCAGTCGTGAGGAACTCACCACTGTTGGTTGTATTCTCTGCCTTCCTCCTTTGCCTCAAAGAGAGGGCGGCCTGAATTTTGCGATTGTCACTCATGCTGGCGGCCCAGGTGTGATGCTCACGGATGCACTGTCGAAAGGTGGTATGAATGTGCCGCCACTTACGGGACCTGTGGCCGAAGAGCTGAAAGGAAAGTTGCTGCCTGGCAGTAGTGTGGCCAACCCGATTGATATCCTGGCTACAGGAACGGCCGAACATCTGGGTATTGCTATTGATTACTGTGAGCGCATGGAGGATATCGATGCTATTATGGTCATCTTCGGTACACCAGGGTTGGTTAAGATATTTGAGGTCTACGACGTCTTGCATAAAAAGATTCAAGAGTGTAAGAAACCTATTTTCCCCATTCTTCCAAGTGTGAGTACTGCAGGTCCTGAGGTTCAGGAATTCCTGAAACGCGGTCATGTGAACTTCTGTGACGAGGTGACGCTGGCCACGGCGCTGACGCAGATTATGAAAACGCCTGCTCCTGCTGAGCAGAATGTTGTGATTAATGGGGTTGATGTACCACAGATTCGCAGGATTATTGACGGTATTCAGACCCACCCCCAACCCCTCCCTGCAGGGAGGGGAGAGGATAGCTCTTCTACAGAGAAAACTGACGACAAGACTATATATTCCCCTCCATCACAGGGAGGGGCAAAGGGGTGGGTCTCTCCTTCGATTGTACACGACCTCCTTGCTGCTGCCGGCATCCCCACGGTGCCTGAGTTTGTGAGTGCCGACAAGGACGAAATCGTGGCCTTTGCCGAGAGGGTAGGCTACCCTGTAGTGGTAAAGGTGGTTGGTCCTGTGCATAAGAGTGATGTGGGTGGCGTGACGCTGAATATCCACTCCCAACAGGTGCTCTCGGCTGAGTTCGACCGTATGATGCAGATTCCTGATGCTACGGCGGTGATGGTGCAGAAGATGATTCGTGGTACCGAACTGTTTATTGGTGCGAAGTACGAGCCGCGCTTCGGACATGTGGTGCTCTGCGGACTGGGGGGCATCTTCGTGGAGGTGTTGAAGGATGTATCGTCTGGTTTGGCACCGCTGTCTTACGAGGAGGCTTACTCCATGATTCGTTCCCTGCGTGGCTATAAGATACTGAAAGGTACGCGTGGACAGCGAGGCATCAACGAACGTAAGTATGCCGAGATTATCGTGCGCCTCTCTACGCTCCTGCGCTTTGCTACGGAGATCAAGGAGATGGACATCAATCCGCTACTTGCCGATGGCGACGACATCATCGCTGTAGATGCCAGAATCTTGGTAGAAAAATAGCACTAACTTCCAAGTTTTTTGTCGATTATTTACATTGTCTACATATCTGGTTACATGGTTACAGCTGTAACCATGTAACCGCTAAAGTATGAAGATATGGTAAAATTCATAGTAATATGTTGATATTCAATATCTTGCATACGTGTAATAGTATCCGTAATAGCAAAATGGTTACATGGTTACAGCTGTAACCATGTAACCGTTCTGTGTACTTGCAGCGTTTAGTATTAGTTCTAGTAAGTGCCCGTATTAGTTCTCGCAGGGAAAAACCTAGGTGTAGCAGGGGAAGAAACGGCTGCTCTCCATCGTTTGCCTACACCCAAACGGTTGTGCGCCCATACGCAAACAACTGTGCGCCTATACCCGTTTTAAATCGCAAAAAATATGAGTGATGCTCGTTATGCTCTCCTGAAAAAATCAAAGTATCTGTCCCCTGATTACCATGTACCATGTAGATTTGTCTATGGTTATTTGCACAGATACAGTTTATTCTCGTCAAAGTCAAAGATGGCGGGCATCGTAAAGAACTTCAGTCCCAGGAAACCACACTCCTCCAAGGACTTGAAGGTGGACACACCCACAGAGACATTCTCGTACATCCTCTTGCAGATGGTCAGCTCTTCAGCATAGACGCCCTGTGCTACCACCTTTCCCGTTCTTTTGTCGCGTGCATCCTTCAGGCTGATCTTTCCATCGCTGAAGAGGTTTTCTACGCTGGCATTGCATTTGTTGAGGAAAAGCAGCGAGGCATTTCCCATATCCGCAATGAATTTTCCTGTGATGGTTTTTTGATATCCACCAGCAGAAATGGTTAATGAGGTCGTGATATCTGGCATTCCAAACTGGTTGTAGGTCATGTTCCAAGCCGAGGCTTCCCTTGTGAGTTTCTGCAGGGCATCCCTGCTGCAGACGCAGAATTGAGACTTACCAAGGTCTATTTTGACGATAGAACTGTTGTCTTGAGGATGATGGAGCATCTGGATAGGTATCTTGAGCTCATTGTCATCAGTGGTTATCTTCACAGGTCCTTCAAAGATAGCGTCACCCATCCGCAGGCGTGCCTGAGCCGTATATTTCACATGTCGCAGTCCGCCAAGATACCTGATTTTCTCGTCAGACTCCTTTACCTCCATTTTCAGGGAGTCTTTATGGGCTTTATAGAATGCCTCACTCATCATCAGGCCTGGTACGCCACTCTCCAGCATTAACTTAGCCTTTGCCCCGTTCAGGGTCGTCTCACAATAGAAATGTCCATGTTCCAGAGTCAGATTGAACATAGCCTCCGTTTGAGCCATGCAATATTGGCCCAGAAACAGGAAAAGCAACAATAAGGTGTGATAAATGCGCTTCATCGTGATTTCTTTTCATTAAAATATTGCAGTCGTTCGTTTAGCAGGTCGCAGAGTTCATGCTGCTTTATGGTAAGACCGTCGGTAGAGAACATCTTGACATAGCCGTTCCCATTCTTCAGATGGACGATCATATGGTCTGTGGGCAAGTTAAATCGCCATAGCTTGGTCGTCTCACATTCAAAAGACTTCACTTCATCGAAACGGACTTCCCATTGTCCACGTCGTTCGTTGACAAGGACGCGGTCATCGTTTATCGTCAGATAAGTGCGTTTGGGAATCATCAGTATCTTTTTTATGGCTATAAACAGAAGGAATACGCAACCCATAAAGCCACCTATGGAAAGGGGCCATGGAATCGATCTTGGATTGATTCCACTTACCTCCGTTAGGTAAATGACAGGGAAAACACAGCAGATAACCAGAAATTTGTTCAAATGATAATCTGACATGCCCAAGGCAGGACGCTTAATTAGGATTTCTTCCATCTACGATATCTTGATACTTTCTGATATTTTTAGTTATTGTTATGTCGCCATATTGACGTGACAAAGGTAGGATAATTATTTCTATCCTCCAAGTAATTTACATCTTTTATTACTGTAAACAGGTGCCTTCAAAAGTACCTGTTTTAATATCATTAGAGGTAAAACTACGTTTATTCCCATTCCACCGACATTACAGACGTCTTAACTAGTCCGTTATTGTCATAATGCGTACCAACAATTCGCGTAACCAAGCCGTCAGTTAAGAAATATTCGTATGTATCTTTAAAGTTTTCATCCTTATACGTTTCACTATTCATTTCGAAAGTCGATGGCAAATACTGAGGTTTCATGCCAAAATAGCCAGAATCCAGCAGACAGCCGTCTTCAAGGATTGAATATGGGATGATCATCCCACTCTTCCAAGGATTGTTTGAATATGAATAAGAGTACTTTGTATCGCCATTTCTTAGCTCCATGAGGTTATTGCCTTCCCAAACAAAATCATCACGATAAAGGACCTTACCATTCTTTTCTCTCGTTTTCGAAATCAATCTTTTAACGTCATCATAAGCGTAATAGTCAACAACCGCACCAGATTCATAGCTGTTTGTTATACTATCCCTTACAATCAAGCCATTTTCCAGTGTATACTTGTGTCTTTCAATATCTAGTTTACGCTCCCCTGTAGAATATGTAGACTCAGTAATCTCTTCGCATAAGATAAAATTATCCCCATACTGATACCTCCGATCATAAGCATACGTATGGTAGGAACTATCAACGTCATACACTCTGGTAACTCTGCCTCTAGAATCGTATGTATACTCGCTATAGTATGATTCATCAACAGAATCTTCCAGCCATTCTACATATTCTTTTCCTTTTGAAATCATCCTGACAACGTGTTTGGTACTGTTTCCATTTCCATTGTCTTCTACATCATCACTATCGCAAGAAGATAATCCTGTAGCTAATATAGTAGCCATCATAATGGTTACCAGACACAAAGCATTCTTTTTCATATTGTTTTTTGGTTATATTAATTTGTGTAACAATCTTTTCTGGTGCAAAAGTACAAAATTGTTTTATAAAAAGCAAGGAAAGTTTCTTTTTTTTATTTTGGTGGGCTGCTTTCTGTTTTGTAGGAAATAATTTGGCTGTTTCAAAAGAAAGTCTTACCTTTGCGCCTGAAAAGATTGTTACAAACAGCTATGAAGAAAATTAAAATTGTTTTCCTGAGCATGGTCGCCTTGCTGATGGCGAGCTGTGCACCAAGGGTGGTAACGGATATGTACACCAGCGAATATGCTGCGTTGTCACCAGATTCCGTACGCGTGTTCTTAATGAATGAAAAAGTGCCTGAGCAGACGCTGGCGATAGGTACGGTGAAGGTTGTTGACAGACTATCTTTAGTGGGTAGTTTTGAGCAGGTGCTCGGCATGGCTGTGAAAGCTACAGCAAAGAATGGTGGCAACGGTCTGGTCATTACCAAACATCTTATACCGGATAATCGTAGCAATATTCACCGTATATGGGGCACCATGCTGCGTATGCCAGAGACTGAGAGTGATACCAGCGTCGTAAAGGGGGCTCTTGACCGTGCACTTGCTCAGCCTGCAAATAATCAGTATATGGAGTCGTATCAACCTCTATACGAAAGTCTAAAAGAAATGAACAAGAATGCACCACGCAATATCCTGCGTTTCAGCGTAGGACCTTCATGGCTGATTTCGGATTTCCAGGTTGGTAAGAGAGTTTATAAGTCGAAGTGCGGTGTTGACGTGTCGGTGGATTATGACCACGTGTGGACGTCGGGCCTCGGCCTCGGTGTCAACTACCTGCACAACTATACGTCGTTTGAGGAAGGTTTTGATCAGCGTTTGGACTATATAGGTCCCAGTCTGGTGTTGGCATTGCCTTCTGACAAGTGGCGTTGGGATATGGCTCTTGGCTTTGGCTACTGCAGATATTCGGAGTCTGTGGGCAACCTGTCTGTTTCAGAAAGTCATATAGCACCGCTGATGCGTATGGGGTTGGAATACAAGGTGAGCAGTCAGATAGCACTGGGCGCACAGATGAATATGATTACCGTAAGACTGGATAAGCCCGAAGGCTTCGAGCTGAAGGATAATGAGTTTTATGGCATCAAGCGCTTCGGCATCCAGGTGGGTATGCGCTATTACTTCTAATGGAAATAAATAATAAAGGTGCCTTGCGGGGCACCTTTATTATTTTTCTTTATTCGTCATAGGAAACTTGCTTGCGTAGCAGGTTCACCTGCGTGACGTTGATATAGTAACCATTGACGAAAGCACCATATTTTCTGAGGTTTTCTACGTCCTTTGCCGTGAGGCGGATTCTGTAGGAGGTGGCTGTGCTGCTCACACTGGCACATCCCCATTCGTTGAGCTCGGAGTCGTTACCCTCAAGCGTCTCATCAGTGGTGTTGTAGATGGTCTTGAACACCCAGTACTTGGTTTCCGGGTCGTCCTTGTTGACCTCGAAGATAAACTCAAGCTTGTCGCCCTCGTTGGCTGAGGCGAAGTTCTCTGGTTTGAGCACAAAGCCGCCAGTCCAGTTCTCAAAGGCACATTCGCCCTTCCAGATACGGGTGGGAACCCACTTGGTATTGTTGCCTGGTGTCAAGTAGACATTGCTGATCCTGATGTTGCACGAGTCGTGCGGCTGAAGCACAATCTCATTCACTGACGTAACATCCTGTCCGTCGAAATAGCAGGTCAGCGAGGTAAGACCAGGTTTGCCGACGGTCTTGAACTTATTGGCCACCACCACCTGTACGGGTACGGGGAGCGGGTCGATGAACTCGAAGGTGACCGACTCATAGCCAGACAGGTCGGAGGGCATGTTCTGCTCAAGGAAATTGCCCACCAGGCCACCCCAGGGGATACCATTGTAGATAACGTTCTCGTTCTCGTCGAGGCCACAGTTCTCGTAGATGTTCCATGTGCTAGTGAACTTCAACGTGACGTCGTTGGCATCAACATGTCTGCTTTCCTCTCCACAGGCAAGGAGGAACAGCGCTGCTGACAGAAAAAGGATTAGTTTTTTCATCGTGGATTGTTTTCGGCAAAGATTGCCATTCGCTCTTCCAATTGGTCGTACTGGTGATCCTCAATAAATGAGGTGCAGACACGCAGACCCTCCTGATGAGAGCCTGTGGTGATGAGACAGATGGCAGAAACGCCGTAGTACATCAGCTCGCGAGCCAACTCGCCGCTGGTCATGCCTGGATAGCCAATGGTGAAATAGAAGCCGTCGGCAATAGGCTTATCGAGGTCTTTGTCGTAGACAATATAGAAATTGTGGCGACAGAAGATTTCCTTGAGTTTATGTGCACGCTCGCCATACACCTTGATATCGTCGCGGAAGCGGTACTCGCCGTCGCAGGCGGCACGGAACAGGGCTGCCAGGGCATACTGGGCCGAGTGGCTGGTGCCTGATGAGAGGGCATAGAGCATACGGGTAGAGAAAACCAGTCCGAAGGGCAGTCCCTCATAGCGATTGGCCAGGTCGGGGAAGTGACGATGGAACAGTTTGTCGCTGATGCACACCACGCCGATACGCTCGCCGGCATACGAGAAAGCCTTTGAACCTGAGATGAGCAACATGTAGTTGCCTGTATAATGGGCTACAGAGGGCTGATAGGGTGCCTGGAACGGTGTAGAGAGGTCCTGACGGAAGTCCATGGCGAAGTAGGCGAGGTCTTCCATCACGATGGCATCATACTTTGTGGCCAGGGTGCCGATGGTCTGTAACTCCTGCTCGGTCATACAGATCCAGGCGGGGTTGTTGGGGTTGCTATAGACGATAGCGCAGATCTTGCCCGTAGAGAGGTAGGACTCCAGTTTGGCGCCCAACTTGTCGCCACGGAAGTCGTACACGTCGAAGGTCTCGTATTTCACGCCCTGCACCTGCAGCTGCATCTTCTGAACGGGGAAACCTGGGTCGATAAACAGTACGGTGTCCTTGCCCTTGGTAGCCTGCGAACAGGTGAGGAAAGAGGCAAAGGTACCCTGCATAGAGCCGCAAACGGGTACGCACCCCTCGGGGGCAATGTCCACATTAATGAAAGCCTTGACAAAGCGAGAGGCCTGCTTCTTCAGTTCAGGGTAGCCCTGGATATCGGGGTAGGAGTGGGCTATGCCATCCTGTAAAGCCTTAATCTGAGCATCCACACCCACCTTTGCGGCAGGCAGACCGGGGATACCCATCTCCATCTTGATATATTCCACGCCGCTCTCCTTCTCGGCTTTGGCAGCTACCTGTTTTACTTCACGAATGGTAGCCTTGGCAAAATCCTTGATGCCGAGGCTCTCTATGAGAGTGTCTACGATTTCTTTCTTAATCGGTGTCGGTTTCATTGTCTTGTCGTTTTAAGTTTCCCTTTATAGTAAAAAAAGGATAGGTCATTTGTGTACCTATCCTTTTCTGAACTTACGTTTATCCTGAGCCTCTTGTCGGATTCGAACCAACGACCCCGAGATTACAAATCACGTGCTCTGGCCAACTGAGCTAAAGAGGCGGGTGGGCAGCGGTCTGCATCGCGTCGCTACGACCAAGTACCCTTGCTACGTTCCCATCCTGGGGGATTCCGAGGGAGCTGACCGTACAGGACTGCCCGTGTTTTGCGGGTGCAAAGGTACGAAAAAAAGTGAAGAGTGAAGAGTGAAGAGTGAAGAATTTGCTTCCGCCTTGGAAATTTTAACTATTTTTTAAGACAATGCCCTCGTTATGTGCAAGAAAATGCGTACTTTTGCACCGTCATACATTATTATATAACAAAAAGAAAAGACGTGACTGCACCAGAATATAGACAGTTGAAAGCCTTCGCCCGCGTTGACGGAGCATTGCTGGCCGTGCTGATGATTACTTGTTTTGCCTGTTATGTCGCAGGTCTTACCTCCCCACTGTATGGATTCCTGTCGATTGTCGCCATTGTGATGATGCCTTTCTTTGCGGGCATCCGCCTGAAGCGCTTCCGCGACACAGGACTGGAGGGTAGTATCTCGTTTATGCGCGGCTGGGCTTATATATGCCTGATGTTCTTCTACGGCGGACTGATATTCGCCCTGGCTCAGTATGCCTATATGGCCTATATGGACAAGGGCTATCTGGTGATGACGATTACCAATATACTGGCTTTGCCGGAGAATGCTGAGGTCATCAAGCAGTTGGGTATGGCCGATCAGGTGAGCGAGAGTATCCACATGCTTCAGGCTATGCGCCCCATTGACTTCGCGCTGAACATGCTCACAACGATTATCATGGGTGGCATCATGCTGGGACTGCCCATTGCGGCTATCATGAAAAAGGTGAAAGTGGATTATTAAAGGATTGAAATCAATATAAGACAATGGATATATCAGTAGTAATACCTCTGTATAACGAGGAAGAGTCGATTCCCGAACTCTATGCATGGATTGAACGTGTGATGAACGAGCATAACTTCTCGTATGAAGTGATCTTTATCAGCGATGGCAGTACAGACCGCTCGTGGGATATCATCACCGAACTGAAAGAGAAATCTGCTCATGTGAAAGGTATCAAGTTCCGTCGTAACTATGGTAAAAGTCCTGCGCTCTATTGCGGCTTTGAAGAGGCCGAGGGTGATGTGGTTATCACGATGGATGCCGACCTGCAGGATTCACCCGACGAGATTCCTGAGCTCTATCGCATGATTACGGAGGAGAGATACGACGTTGTAAGTGGTTACAAGCAGAAACGCTATGACCCCCTGTCAAAGACGTTGCCTACAAAGCTCTTCAATGCTACGGCTCGTGCCGTGAGCGGTATCAAGAACCTGCACGACTTTAACTGCGGACTGAAGGCTTATCGCCATGACGTGGTGAAGAATATTGAGGTCTATGGCGAGATGCACCGCTATATGCCTTACCTGGCTAAGAATGCCGGTTTTGACAAGATTGCCGAGAAGGTGGTTCACCATCAGGCTCGTAAATACGGTGAGTCGAAGTTCATGGGCTGGAACCGTTTTGTGAATGGCTACCTGGATCTGCTCACGCTGTGGTTCCTGAGCACCTTTGGCAAGAAACCTATGCACGTATTCGGTTTCCTGGGCACCATCATGTTCCTGATTGGTTTCTGTGCTGCCTTCATCCTGGGTGTAGGAAAGGTGCTGGGCATGCTCTATATCACAGACTCAGCTTTCTTCTACCTCTCGCTGACCATGATGATGATGGGTACGCAGTTCTTCCTGGCTGGCTTCCTGGGCGACCTGATTAGTCGTACGTCGAATGTGCGCAACGAGTATCAAATAGAAAAGAAGATATGAGGTATTTCTGCCTTTCAGCCTTCCTGCTTTTCCTTGCGGCTTGCTCCACCATCGACTGTCCTGTACAGAACAAGGTGGCGGTGAACTATGCCGTGAAGACCATCGTAGGGGGCGTTGAGGTGAACGACACGCTGAAGGATACGCTGTATGTGTGGTCCACACGCAGCGATGGCGATGATACGCTGATTTTCAACAGTGGCATTGATATCAGCTCGTTCTCCCTGCCTGTCAGTTATACCCATCCAGAGGATAAACTCGTGTTCTGCCTGGTAGATACGAATAAGGTGGCTAAGATAGACACCGTGTGGATTAAGAAAGAGGATATACCGCATTTCGAGTCGGTTGACTGCAGTGCGCATTTCTTCCACACGCTGACTGCCGTACGTAGCACCCACGAGGCGATTGACACGATTTTCATCAATAATCCGAAAGTAAACTATGACCCGTCTCTCGACCATATTCACATCCACTTCAAGAAGTAAGCGGTGGCTTGTTGTCATCCTGGCGCTCCACTTGTCGCTTCTTTCATCTTCCGCTCAGGGATTCCTGAAACTTGAGCGCGACACGGTGCCGTTCTTTCGTGGCTTTGCCGTATCGGCAGATCTCGTGGGACTGGCGCAGATGCAGTTGGGCGACTATGGTCAGTATGAGGCTGCGCTGCGTGTGAACCTGCACGACCAGTATTTCCCTATCCTGGAGGTGGGCGTAGGAAGGGCAAACCATGAGGACGATGAGGTGACGGGTATCACGTATAAGACCAGTGCCCCTTATTTCCGCCTGGGTGTGGACTTCAATATCATGAAGAATAAGCATGCGCCCAACCGTATCTATGCTGGCTTGCGCTATGGCTATACCAGTTATAAGGTGGATATCAGCCGGCAGACTTTCCCCGACCCTGTGTGGAAATGGGATACATCGTATGGTGTGACCGACGAACAGTGTTCGCAGCACTGGGCAGAACTGGTCTTTGGCGTAGATGCGAAGATTGCCGGTCCTTTGCATCTGGGATGGACAGCCCGCTATCGTAACCGTCTGAGCCATAACGACGGACAAATGGGGAATACGTGGTATGTACCTGGATATGGCATTCAGGATTCATCGACGCTGGGTGTCACGTTTAATGTTATCATAGATATTTAGTTCATAGTTGATGAGACGTTTACTTTTTATTGCTTGCAGTTTGCTGTTGCTCGTTTCCTGTGCTCAGAAGGAGTATCGGCAGAACTCTAATTTCGTGTTTGGTACTATCTATAATATCACGTATCAGAGTGATAAAGACCTGCAACAGGAGATAGAGGCCGAACTGATGAAGGTGGATGGTGAGTTCTCGATGTTCAACCCTCAGAGTACCGTAGCACGTATCAATAGCGGCGACTCTACCGTGGAGCGCAGCGAGATGTTCAATGAGATATATCAGTTGGCACAGACGGTCAGCAAAGAGACGGATGGTGCCTTTGATATCACCGTGGCACCGCTGGTGAATGCGTGGGGCTTTGGTTTCAAGCATGAGCAGTTGCCTACACCCGAGCAGGTGGATAGTCTCTTGCAGTTGCGCAACCAGATGGACTTCAGCGCTATCGCGAAGGGCTATGGCTGCGATGTGGTGGCTCGTCTGCTGGAGTCTCACGGCATCCATAATTATATGGTGGAGATTGGCGGTGAGGTCGTGGTAAGTGGTAAGAACGCGAAGGGGGATGACTGGCATATCGGCATCACCAAACCTACAGAAGACTCGCTGAACGTGGAGGGCGAGATGCAGACCGTGCTGAGTATTACCGACCATGCCATGGCTACCAGTGGCAACTATCGTAACTTCTACTATCAGGGCGGACGGAAATATGCTCATACCATTGATCCCCGTACGGGCTATCCTGTACAACATAGTTTGCTGTCGGCTACGGTCTTAGCCGAGAATTGTGCCACAGCCGATGCTTATGCCACCTCGTTTATGGTGCTTGGCGTAGAAGGTGCCAAGGCCGTTCTAGCCCGTCACCCTGAGCTGATGGCTTATCTCATCTATACCGACGAGAAGGGTCAGCTGACTACCTGGGCATCGCCAGCCCTCTCAGATTTTCAATAAATCTGTTCATCTGTAAATGTGTTAATATGTTACTGTGTCTTTAAAAAAGATACTCTGTCTTTAAAAACGTTCCTATGTCTGACTTCCGGTTATACGACAGTTTATTGCGTTTCCCTCTGTTTCAGGGCCTGAGTCGTGCGGAGTTACTCCAGTTGGCCGGACAGACGAAATTCGGTTTCCTGAAACTAGAGGCAGGGCAGACGGTCGTACGCGAGGGTGATGCGTGTCAGCAGCTTTTCTTCCTGATTAGTGGCAATCTGTCTGTCACCACCGTGAATGATGATCGTCGCTATAGCGTCATTGAACAGTTGGCTGCTCCCTGGCTCCTGCAGCCCGAGAGTATCTTTGGTGCTCATCCGCAGTATCAGAGTAGTGTGACGACGCTGACGGAGAGTCATTTCATTACGCTCACCAAGGATGAGGTGCTCCGATTACTCGATGACTTCCTGATTATCCGTCTGAACCTGCTGAATCTGTTGGCCACGCAGTCGCAACGCCGTGGTCGCTGGCCTTGGCGTAAGGCTCCATCCGATTTGCGTCAGCGCATCATCCGGTTCTTCCTGGATCATAGTGTCTATCCTGCAGGTCCCAAGACATTCCGTATCCTGATGAACCAGTTGGCCCAGGAGGTGAATGACAGTCGTCTGGATGTGTCGCAGGTGCTGAATGCCATGCAGGATGAGAATCTCCTCCGCCTGCGTCGTGGCATCATCGAGATACCCTCCCTGGAACACCTCTTGATGTAGTATCACTTCTCAAAGTGCTGATAGTCTTTCGTGCTGCGCCAATTGCCGCCCCACGAAAAACCATGTTCGATGAAAAGTTGGTAGCAGAGGTCGCCCTTTTCGAGCTTATAGGGGTATTTGTTCTTCCTGTTCGTATATTTCCTTCCGGCCTTGGGCTGTACCCATGTGCTCCCGTCCTTGCGCGTCTTCACGCAGGGATTCTGCAGGGGATTGATATCGATAGCCAGCCCCTGTGCATGCTTCGACAGATGTTTGCTGCCTGTGACGACGCGGTAACAGAAACAAGAGGTGTTGTTGGCTGTCATAGAACGTTCATCATTGGCGTCGTAGTCGTCAACGAGTGCCATCCGTTCAATAGGGTAGTGGGCTTCGTACAGCTTCTGGAAGATATCCAGCAGGTCGGCAGCAATCTTACGGTTGCACACCAGTTCTCCTTTGTGTACCTTCCCGTCGGCATCATAGTGTAATACCTGCAGGTATCTCAGGTCGCTGCGTTTGATGGTGCATCCTTTGGGATACGACTTCCCCTGCATCCGTGCAAACACGGCGTTGCTGAGCGTGTCAGCGGAGAAACCCTTTGTCTGGGCCATCATCTCAAGACTCAGGCAACATATCAGTAATATAAGGTATATCTTCTTCATGGTTGCAAAATTACGTAATATCTCCTGAAAAGCCAAATCATTTTAGGCATTATAGGGATTTTCCCCAGCGAAATAGGGAAACACCCCCTGAGGTTTAGGGACATCCTTTTGCGCCGTTATGGGAAAAGCCGTATCTTTGCACCAGAATCAGTCGAGATTCTATAGGTTTGTTTTTTAGGTTATTGTTTGCTTTAAGTACAATAAGGGCACAACCGATGCGATATCGGATGTGCCCTATTCTTTTATGTATGCGGATCTTTTACTTCTGAATGAACTTCACCGTCTTGACGCGGCCCTGAGCATCTGTATAGCGGGCAATGTAGCAGTTGCCACGCTGTGGCGTGATGACAGGCTGACCGGCCAGATTGTAGAGTGAAATCTGAGAGCCGTGAGCTGAGATCTGGGCTATGTCGATGCCAGTAACGTCGCCCTGCTCTACAGGAACGAGATAGCTGGTGCTGATATTGCTCTGGGCAATGGTAGGCACGTTCATCACGAAGATATCACTGCCACCGTCAGGATAACGGCCTACGGTCTGGTCGGCCTGATGGGCTGTATAGACCAGACGGTCGCTCCACGACTCATCAGCAGCGGTGAGAAGTACGCTGCCGCCATCAGCATCCAGTTTGAAGGAAGCGTGCAACTGGTCTTTTGACTCCAGTTTGTCGCACCATACGATGAGGTAGCCGTGGGCAGGAATCGTGGTGGATGCCTGTGAGTCGCCCTTGCTGATCTGATATTTCAGGGGCTTCTTCTCGTTATCGCTGAGGTACATGCCGGCCACGTCGATGTCTTTGTCGGTGGTGTTGTAGAGTTCCACCCAGTCGTTGCGCTTGAAATACTCATTCACGTGGATACCATTGGCAGCGCTGACCTCATTGATACGTATGGGGGTGAGGCCCTGCGAGGTTTTCTCGGCATCGGTGAGGGCCGTGAAACAAGCCTGCAGTTTGACGGCATCGGTACCCGTGACGCTGATTGCGGCATTGGTAGAATACTGTGTGCCACTCTTCTTCCAGCAAACGAAGCGGTAGCCGGCTGGGGCTTTGGCCTCCAGACTGAAGGTGCCGAAGAGATAGCCCTTGAAGTAAGCATAGGGTACGTTGATGCCATTGAGGGTGAGTGTGGCACCGTCAATATCGGTGGTGAGTTCCACAGAACGCTTGGACGTGCTGCTGAGGCCGAAGGCACTGAACTGCTTCATGTAGTCGGCCATGGTGCTGGCGCGTCCGCTGAGGCTGTTCTTGATCGTGCTTGCTGCACGGTCTGGGTCGTGTCCGTCGTTGATATACTGCTGTTTCATGAGCTGGCACATAGGCTTCACCTTGTCCAGCAGTTCATTGACGATATCCGAGGCGATACTGGGTTCGAAGACACTGCCTCCCATCAGACAGAATGTGGTGATGAACTTCTGACGGTAGTCGGTATTGTTCAGCAGGTTCAGGAAGAGGTTCACGATATCCTTGTTGTAGCTGGTGCGTGGTGCACTGTCGTTCTTGAACCTTGCGAAATTGGTGAACGGATTGTTCTCGCTGTCGCTCCAGCAGCCCTTGAAGGCATAGTCGAGGTCGAAGCTGATAAAGCGGTAGCGACCGTCGTTCCTGCTGCGATAGGCCTTCATGTTGTTGTCGGGCCAGTCATCATTATAGAGGTAGAACGTAGCAGCCATATAGTTGGTGAACTCATCAATGTCGAGCAATGTCTGCAGTTCTTCGTAGGCAGTGTTGTCGGAAGCCTGTTTGCCCAGTTCGAAGATACGCTTGATGGCTGTGTCATCACCATTCTTCATGGTGAGGTTCTCAAAGGCATCCTGTTCCTCGTCATCATAGCCGAAGTTGGCATAGGCAAACTTGTCGTTGTTGGGCTCACGCATATTGAACACACCACGCAGCTGTCCGTTGACATATTCTATCACGGGTACGTATGACTGTACGTCGAGGTCGATGCCGGAACGCTGGATGATGGTCTCAAGGGCAGGGTCAATGAAACGGGCATTATGACGCCAGATATCATTACCTCCGTTACGGATCAGGAGGGTCTTGCTGCGGATATAGGGCTTCTGTGGGAAGAAAGGATAGTCAAACTGGTTCTGACCGTCAAACACCTTGCTGCTCTTCAACTTGAACGAGCGGTATTGCTGACTGCGGGTGTAGCCGCCAGAGGCACTGATGTTGACATCCTGGTTGAACAGCATCTCGCCGTCGGTGCTGATATACGAGAAGTTCACAGGACGGTCCCAGTCCTGATTGTAGTTCTTCGGACTGCTCTGTCCGTTGCCAGTCTTACCATTTGTGCCGTCACCGTCGCAGTCGAAACCTATCTTCGGGTCGGTGAAGTATTTCTTGTCGCCCACGATGGAGATGATGGGCAAGGTGTAGTTGCTGCTGGTCTTGATATAGCTGCGGGTGACGGGTACGCTGGGCAGGTAGCCGTCCTTGAAGAGGCGGACGGTGAGGTTGGTGGTATTGTCGAAGGTGAACTTGCCATTCTTGCTCTCCTTCGTGGCTTCTAAGGTTGTGCCGTCGTCGGTATAGAGTTCCCAGCTCACGTTGTCGAAATAGTAGTTGTTGTCCTTCTTGTCAACATTCAGGTTGAACACGATGGACTGCATCCTGCCTGTAGTGCTCTGACCTGACCAATAGTCATAGCTGGCACCTGTCTGCTCATTGGTAATCGTGCCTTCGTAGGCAATCTCCTTCCATTGGGTGGTGACATTATAACTGCCGTCCATGATGCTGCCGTTGATGTAGTCGTGGGGCGCACCGTGGGCCTGTGTGGTGATGCGGGCGGCCTTATCGGCACGTACCATCATGCGGAAACGGTATTTCTCGCCAGTCTGCCACACGTGGTCAGGGGTGTAGACAAAGAGCTGGGCTGACCAGTCGTTGGATGCATTGGCAGTACTGTGTATCTTGATGCCCCGGGAACCATTATAGCCTGCGCCGTCGACGATACGCTGCACGTCACCGCTGCCGTTGGCATCGCGGCTTACAAGGCAGGTGGCATCCGTACCTTCACAGTCGCCATTGACAATGAAGTCCGTCCAGGGGGATGCTTCCGCTCCACCCTTGGGTGCTGTGGGCAGACTGCCATCGGTGGTGTACATCAGACGGGCACCGTCGGGGATGGTAACCTTGACGCTCAGGGTATTCTTGAAGATGGTACTGCCTTTGTCGACAACGGGTGCTTCCAGACGCTCGCTGGCAAAGACGGACGTAGCATTTGATGCCTCTGGGGTAGGCGTGGAGGTCCAGCCCCATTCGTTGCCACCATCCGTGGTACGTGCGTAGGCCGTACGGCTCATGGCCGACGGATATTGCAGGTTATCTACGACGGTACCGTTCTTATCCTTGAGGATGATGGTGCCACCGTCGCAATCCAGTTTGAACGGGGCCTGGTTCGACTTGATATCGTTTGAACCCATCCAAACGACCTTATATCCTTTAGCGGGGATGCTGCCTATGTTACTGGGCATCTGCCAGCTATGGTCTGCATCATCGCAGAGATACATGCCGGCAAGGTTGACGTTCTGATCGCTGGGGTTGTAGAATTCTACCCAACTGTCGAAATTCGTGGCAGGACTCATCACTGATCCTGCGTTGGAAGCCATCAACTCGTTGATGACTACTATTACAGACAAAATACTAGTCCACATTTTAAGTTAATATTATATAGGTATAGGTTTACTATTATATAATATACGAACAATGGGACAAAATCCCCGAAAAAATGTCTTCCAGACACGCAATGGCGTATCTGGAAGACAACTGTATAGGGATTGTAATTGCTTACTGCATGTCGTAGACCACCTGCATGAGGCGCTTGCCCAGGGCGTCGGCCTCCTCCATGGTCTGAGCCTCGCTATAGACGCGGATGATGGGCTCGGTGTTTGACTTGCGCAGGTGAACCCACTTGGTGGGGAAATCAATCTTCACACCGTCGATATCATTGACCACAGCCTCTGAATCGGCAGCAAACATCTCCTTCACCTTCACGAGGATGGCGTCGACATCGGTCTCGGGTGTGAGGTCGATACGGTTCTTGGCAATCTGATAGTCGGGGAACGTCTTGCGCAGTTCGCTGGCCTTCATACCCTTCTGGGCCAGACTGCTCAGGAACAGACCGATACCTACGAGGGCATCACGGCCGTAGTGGCTCTCAGGATAGATGACACCGCCATTACCTTCACCACCAATCACGGCACCTACTTCCTTCATCTTCGTAGTGACATTGACCTCGCCCACAGCTGCAGCGGTGTACTTGCCGCCGTGCTTCTCCGTGACGTCGCGCAATGCACGGGTAGAAGAGAGGTTGGATACAGTGTTGCCCTTGTCGTGTGACAGCACATAGTCTGCTACAGATACCAGGGTGTATTCCTCGCCAAACATCTTGCCGTCTTCGCAGATGAATGCCAGACGGTCCACGTCGGGGTCAACCACGATACCGAGGTCGAAACCGCCCTGCTTCATCTTATCCATGATGCCCTGCAGGTTCTTCTCCAGGGGCTCTGGGTTATGGGCGAACTGACCGGTGCATTCGCTGTTCAGGATCTCGAAGTCAACACCAAGTGCCTTGAACAGGTCGGGCAGGATGATGCCACCTACAGAATTGATGGTGTCGGCGCAGACACGGAATTTACGGGCCTTGATAGCCTCGACGTCAACCAGACGGAGGTCGAGCACCGACTGGATATGCTGCTGGTTCATGGTGTCGTCCTTGATAACACGACCCAGTTTCTCCACCGGAGCGTAGTCGAAGTCTTCCTTCTCGGCAATAGCCAGTACCTCAGCACCGTCGGCTGCAGTCAGGAACTCACCCTCGCTGTTGAGCAACTTCAGCGCGTTCCACTGTGTGGGGTTGTGAGAGGCGGTGATGATGATACCACCGTCGGCCTTGTGCCAGCGTACTGCCAACTCGGTGGTTGGTGTGGTAGCCAGACCAATATCAATCACTTCGTAGCCCATGCCGACAAGCGTGCCACAGACAACGTCGCGTACCATGGGACCAGAGATGCGGCCATCACGGCCTACAACGATTTTCTTTCCGTTGATAAACGTGGCGTATGCCGTTGTGAATTTCACGATGTCCAGGGGGTTGAGCGTGTCACCCGTATGTCCGCCGATAGTACCGCGGATACCTGAGATAGATTTGATAAGTGTCATAAAATTAGTATGTTCGTTGATAACTTATTTCGTAATAATAGGGATAGACATAGCTGGACGCTGTGGTGTGACCCTTGGAGTGGGGCACAATCAGCTTGACCTGGGCAATATGTCCTGTCTCATCGTCCTCGCGGCCTACATTGATATAGGGCAGCGGTGACAGCAGACCAGCGGCTACGGATGACGTGCCGTAGGTAGAATACATCAGACTGCCTGAAAGGAAGTAGGCAGAGTAGGATGTACCGGTGCGCTGTACCACCATATAGTCGGGATCGTAGGGGTCGGTATCGTTATAGACCTGTGTGGAGTCCATGATGCACATCTCAAAGAAACGCATCAGGAGCGTCACACGTTCATTGTTCTGCACAGGTGTACCGTATCCCTTATGTACAATCTGCATGTAAACACCGTCGTTGTTCAGATAGACATACTCGTTCTTGGCGGTATCGGTCATGTCACCCTGGGCGTGGAAGTCGGCCTCAGAGATCACATTGATGCCCTGTTCGGCAATGAAGTTCCTGATAGCTGCGCGCTCCTTGTCCTTTTTCTCACCGTAGGTCTCGTAGTCGTTGCATGACGTGAAACTGACGAGACAGCCAAGAATAGCCATAACGAAGAATACTTTTCTCATGTAGCTTATCTTATTTTGTTTAACTTTTCAATTTGTCCTCGAACGCCAGGATAGCCTTTTGGGCAATCTTGACAGCTTCCTCGAGCGAGCACTCCAGACGGCCGCCAGAGGCATTCAGGTGACCTCCGCCGTTGAAGAACTGTGCGGCAACCTCATTGCAGGGGAAGTCGTCGACAGAGCGCAGGCTGACCCAGATAAGGTTCTCTTTCTCAGTGTCCTCACGCAGGGAGATGCTCAACTTCAGGCCTTTGATCTGCTGTGGGATGTTGACCAGTCCCTCGGCATCGCCCTTGATGAAGTGGAAACGCTTCAGGTCGTCACGGCTCAGGGTGAAATAGGCTGCATGACGCGCTGCGTCGTACACCATCTTCTCGTAGAGCACGTAGCCCATCAGACGGATGCGGTCTTCGGAATAGTTATGATAGACGTTACGATAAATCTTGTCCTTGTTGATATGTTTCGTGAGCAACTGTCCGATGATGAAGAAGATATCAGGATCATTGCTGTTGAAGGTGAAACCGCCGGTATCTGTCATCATGCCGCAATACACGGGGATGGCAAAATGTTTGGTGGCTTCGGGGAAGAGCCCCAGCTGCCAGGCCAGGCGGAACACCAGTTCGCAGGTAGAAGAGGCCTGCGGAACAGAGATGGTGAGCGCATCCTCGACATCAGGATCCAGATGGTGGTCGATGAGCACCTTCTTTGCCTTGGTTGACGTCAGGGCCTCACATATCTCGCCCGTACGACTGAGTGAATTGAAATCCAGGCAGAAAATGAGGTCGGCGTGCTGGATGGTCCAGTCGCAGCCCTCCTTATGCTTGTCGTAACGGATAATTTTCTCGGTGTTGGGCAGCCACTGCAGGAAGTCGGGATACTGGTCGGGAATAATCATCTGGGCTTCTTTTCCCAGCATACGCAAACATTCCGTCCATCCCAGCACAGCACCGATGGCATCGCCGTCGGGACTGCGGTGGCATACACAGATGATAGTGTCAGCATGAGAAACAAGCGTGCGGAGTTGTTTGCACGCTTGTTCTGTTATAATGTTGTCGAGCATTTAAAACAGTTTGTTGGGGTAAACACCCTCGTCAACCAACTTCTGGATGCGGGCAACGGTAGCATCGCGGTCGGCAGCATAGGTTACGCCGAACCATACGCTGGTGGTATCGAGCACCTCACAGGTAGCCGTACCATCGTTGATGAGCTTGTTGACCATGAGGGGGATGAAGAACTCGGCCTTCAGATTCTCCATGTTCTTAGGATCACTGAGGAACTCCTTGAAGTAAGCTTCTGAGTATTCGAAATAGTCGGGTGTGAAGCCCCACATGTTCATTGATACAGGAGCGTTCTCCTCCAGAGCCTGCCATTCGCCCTGCTCGTCCTTGTACTTGATAACGCCGTCCATACGCAGTATCTCGGTGCGCTCCACGACGTCAGTCAGATGACGTTTGTCGTTGTAGGCACATACACCGCGGGCCACACTGCCGTTCTCACTCAGCGTGTTGCATACGCGGAAGCCTACCATGGCGTACTTGTTCTTTGTTCCCTCGGGCAGTTCGCTCAGGTACTTACCAATCTGCATGAAGGCATCACGACCGTAGAAGTCGTCACAGTTGATCACGCAGAAAGGCTCCTTGATGACGTCTTTACCCATCAGTACAGCATGGTTGGTTCCCCAGGGCTTTACACGACCTTCTGGAGCCTTGAAGCCCTCGGGCAGTGCATCGAGTGCCTGGAAGCACAGCTCGCAGGGTACATGACCCTCATATTTGGCCAGAATCTGGGTGCGGAACTGCTCCTCGAAATCCTTACGGATCACCCACACGATTTTGCCGAATCCAGCCTGGATGGCGTCGTAGATACTATAGTCCATGATGGTCTCGCCGTTGGGGCCCAGACCGTCGAGCTGCTTCAGGCCGCCATAACGGCTTCCCATACCTGCTGCAAGAAGAAATAGGGTTGGTTTCATTTCGTTTTGTATTTGTATTTATTATTTTCGTGGCAAAGATACTACTTTTAATCGAGAATTGAGAATCGAGCATTGAGAATTTGCCTCTGCTCTACCTTTTTTAACAATAAATGACGGCTTTTTCCTCTCTCCTCATGCCACGCTTATCGTCTTAGAAAGGATATCCGATGGCGAAATGCAGGGAGTGCATATCCTTGAAACGGGGGATGTTGAAGTAGCCCGACTTGCCCGTGTCGTAGGGCAGGTGGAGACCGAATCCCCAGTCCACACGGATTACCAGGAAGTCCATGTCGTAGCGCAGTCCCAGGCCCGTGCCGGTAGCCAGGTGCTTGAGGAGCTTGCCGGGCTTGAACTTCATGTCCGACACATCCTGGTTCCATTTATCCACGAAATCGTGGTCGTCATCGTCCACGTCGCCATAGCTCAGCGTATAGTCGCTGTTGCTCCAGATGTTACCTGCATCCAGGAAAATAGCTCCATAGAGACTGCCCACCAGCTGGCGGCGGTACTCCAGGTTCATCACCAGTTTGGAGTCACCATTCTGCAACAGGTACGATATCTGCTTGTTGCCCACGCCGCCCATCGACGGATAGGCGCCAGGCCCGATGCTGCGCACGGTAAAGGCGCGGATACTGTTGGCACCGCCCACGTAGAAGCGTTCACTGAAGGGTGCCTCGGTAGAGTTGCCGTAGCACCACATCCAACCTGCGTTGATATGGCCTACCACCTGCGACTTCGAGTCGATGGGCCACGTCTTGGTCACGTCGGTCTCAATCTTCACGTACTGGGAGTAGGGGTTCTTGAAGAGCGTCTTCTCCTTCTGGTTCCATCCGTTGCCCTGTATCAGCACGTCATAGAGTGCCGTCACGTTGCCCGACTCCTCTATCGTGGTCTCCCAGCGTACGGGCGAGTGGTGCTTCTTGGCCGAACCCTGATAGGTGAAGGTGTAGCGCATCTTGGGTATGAAGTAGTCATCCATCGCGGTCATCAGGTAGGGATTCTGGTTCAGAAGCTCATTGAACTGTGCCGTACGGGTGTTGATATACTGGTATTTCAGGGTGATGGGCGAGAACTCATGACGCTTGCTCTCACGTGGTTGCCAGCGATAGGTCCACTCACCGCTCACGATGTGCATCTTGTAATAGTCGGGGCGGTTGATGATGTCGGTGGAAACCTTGGCAATGGTCCAGGGAGTGGCAAAGAACTGTCGTGGCCGTTTGACGTGTCCGTTCTTGTCGCGCTTCACCCTTCCGTCCTTGTCGCGCCTGGGTGAGTCGCTGACGAAGGGTAGCAGGATGCGCGGGAATTCCAGGGAGGCATCGGCACCATACTGATACGTGTTCATGTTGGACTCCTGCGAACTGGTCTGCCATTCATACGAACCGTGCAGGTTGACATCCAGTTTCTCGCCGCCACGGAAAGCATTGCGCCGGGTGAAACCCAGTTTCAGCTCAGGTCCCATGCGACCGATGGTACGGTTCACGAAGTTGGTCTCCAGATACACGTCCCAGGGCTTGTCGAACGTGCAGTTGAGCGTCAGGTCGAGCGTGTCGCGGTCACGCGGTGTGAACTGCAAATCGACGGATGAGAAGACGCCCGTGCCATTGATTTTCTGGATGGACTTAGAGTAGTCGGCATAACTGAACAGTCGGCGTGGACGCAGTTTCAGGTCGCGCAGGATGACACGCGGACTGATAGGCGCATGTTTCTTGCCTGTGCCATAGAAAATCTTCAGGAAGCGGCGGCCGATGCTGTCCGTCATCTGCTGACGGGAACTCTCACGGAGTTGCATCCTGATGTTGCCCACATACCAGGGATGCAGGGCCTGTTCCGGCAGCGAATCGGCCAGCTGCAGACGCAGTTTCGCCCTGTTGCGCACGTCGAAGGTATCTGCCAGGTAACTGGCGTAGCCCGACTGGTAATAGTAGTAGCCGTTGTTGCGGAACAACTGACTGAGACGTGAGCGCTCGGCATCCAGTGTGGCCACATTGAACGGGTCGCCTTTCCTGGCCTGCGCCTCCTGCTGCGTGGAGTCTATCAGCGCCTGCATCTGCGGTGGGAAGTTCACGTAGCTCAGGGTGTCAATCGTAAACAGCGTGTCGAGGGTCACCGTATAGCCTATCTTCATCTTTTTCGGATTGCGCTGGGGCTTCTCCTCATACGTCACCTGACCGTGCATGTAGCCGTTCTTGCGGAGTACCGACTGGGCCACCGAGGCACGCAGGGCGGGGTTCACCTGACTCATCAGCACTGGGGCCTTGCCAAATGACTTGTTGAGCCATTTCTTGATCTTGCCGCTGGAGCCGTAGGCATAGTTCCATATCCACAGTCCGTAGGGGAATGGCGTGCGATAGTAGCTGCTGCCGAAGAGGGCACCGTTGGGCGCCGTGGCCAGTGCAGCCTCCACCTCTTCCTGCGTGGCGATGAAGTTGTCATCGTCGACATAGTTCTTGTATTCTATCTTTGTCAGACCGGTAAACAACTGGTCACCATCGGGCACATGCTTCGTAGTGGAGCAAGCCGACAGGCATACCATGCCAACCAGTAGGATCAGGAGTTTAGCGTATCGAGTCATTTCTTTGAGGTTTGATGTCTGACGTCTGAGGTCTGAGGGCGGAGGCCTGACGTCTGATGTCTGATGTCTGAGGGCGGAGTTCTGTTTTCTGAGGCTTGATGAGCTCGCTCAGTCTCTGCAGCTTCTTCTTCCAGATATAGCCGCCGCCGTATTTGCTGGTATAGCCCTCCAGCCAGTCGTATGAGTTCTGGTCGTAGAACAGTTTGACGTACTGGTTGGACGTAGGACTGAGGCGGTACTCCATCGTGACATTGTCGAAGAACGACTGGTTCTGGCCGTTCTGCTGGGCGGCATCGTTGCCCGATGACACCTTACCGCCTATCTGCACCTTCAGACGGTTGTTCCAGAAACGTTTGGCGAACTTGAACGAATAGTCGGTATGGGTCTGTCCGGTGGCATCGGTACTGTTGTTCAGTCCGACGCTCAGGTCCACGCTCTTCAGGGCGTTACCCGTGATATTGTTGATCTCGCTCTCCAGGAACGAACTGAGGGCCGAGTTCATGGAGAAACCACTGGTGTTGCCGTCGGCCAGATACATGCCCGTGGTCAGCATCGTGACAGCCAGTTTGCTGCGCTGTTCGGTTGACAGCGCACTCAGTTCGCTGTTGATGCTGTAGTCCTCAGGCGCCTCAATGATGAATTCCAGTCCCATCTTGTTGAGCGAGCCTGTGATGGCCACGCCACAGTTGAAGGCCACGCTGCGCGTCTGTTCGCCCTCCTGTCCTACACTGGCATTGGTATGCTCCGTTGCCGTGATGTTCAGGGTGGGGTCCATCGCGTCGCCAGTGAACTCCACATAACTGCCGTCCTGAATCGTGAATGTCTTCAGGGGTATCACGGGGAGTGAGTATTTCATCTGTCCGCTGGTCATCGTATAGCGTCCGGTGAGCCGCAGTTCGTCCGTACTGTAGATCATGCGCAGGTCGCCACCGCCAAAGAGGTCCACGTAGTTGCTCAAGTCGGCATTCAGGCCGCATTTCACGTGGGTGCCTGGGTCGATGCTGATACGCAGGTCCATATCCAGTCCGCCAGGTGCCGGACGGTGTACGACGGTCTGTGTGGTATCGTTGAAATCGGTGAATTTCACCAGCTCGTCCAACTGGTTGTCGGTCGACAGCGGTGAGTCGAGCAACAGGTACGTCAGGTCGGTGGTGCCCAGCACGTCGAGTCGTCCGCGCATCTTCAGGCGTTCCACCGGTCCGCTCATGCTGGCGTAGAAGTTCACGTATCCCTTACCGTAGGCTATCGATTTCGCCGTCTGTCGTGAGTTGATCAACTGGTAATTGGTGGCACGCATGCGCAGGTCCATCGTCATGTGGTCCAAGTCGTGGAAATCGATATTACCCATGATATTCAGCGGGTTATCGTTATAGGCATACATGGTGAAGTTCTCCAGCAGCAACTTCGACTGCTGTATGCGTACGGGGTCATTGTCGAAGCGCAGGCGGATGCCGTAGGGCTGACTGATAAGGAAGGCCGAGTCGACGTATACCTCACCGTTGACGTTGGGCTGGCTCAGCGAACCTTCCACGCTCATCTCACCCTCGGCATAGCCCTCGAAGCCAATCAGCTGGTCAGGTATGAAACCGTTGAGCAGGTCGAGCGGTGCACGCATCAGGTTCAGCGTACCGTCTATTTGTTCGTTGCCACCGGTCACCTTCTTGTTCCTGTAGTTACCGCTGAAGGTGGCCACCTCACGTCCGTTCTGTGCCAGTGTGCCCTCTACGGCGTGCGTGTCGTCCTCGCGCTGCATATACACAAACTCCGTGCTGAGCGTACCCATGTCGCAACCCTCGTAGCTCATGTTCCTTACCTGCATGTCGCTGGCCACGGATATCTGTTTCTGCTCGTCCATCATCAGGTGGTAGTCACCGTCCAGCAGACCTGTGATATGGGGCATGTAGGGGATGGCGGCCGTCAGCTTGTCCAGGTCGAAACGGTTCAAACTGATGGTGAGGTCTTGCAGCAGCGTAGAGTTCTGGTCTTCCGAATAGACCCTCACACCCGTGCCGTCGTCGGCCAGCAGACTCACCTTGGCCTGTAGCCTGAGGTTGTTCTGGAGGAACAGGAAGTTGTCGTCGTTGAGCGTGAACACCCGGTAGCCGATAGTTGGGTTGCTGGGCAACAGGTGGAAGCGCAGTCCGTTGTGCTCCATCTCTACCTTTGCTCCCAGGCGCAGGGCCAACTGGTCCTTGTCGTCATAGAAGCGTACGCCCAGACTGGCACCGTGCTCCTGCAGCAGTCCGTCGATGGTGGCGGTGAAGACAAACTGCGGATTCCTGCGGTTGTTGGCTATACGGCTCTGGAAGGTCAGTCCGTGGTTGGGCTTGTCTATAAGTGTCACGTAGATGGAGTCTATGCGTGTGGAGTCGGCATTCAGGCTGAACAAATGAGCTTCGCCGTTGATACCCGTGATGGGCGATGTGTTCACGTCGATCAGCAGTTCCTGGAAGTCCGTGTTGGCCACCGATTTCAGGAAGTCCGACATGGGGTTGTCGCGCCCGCTGGTCAGGTACAGGCGTGCCGTGGGCAACAGTGCCTTCAAAGTGGGCTGGTCTATGACGCGGCGGTTGAACTGTGACACCGCACTGTCGGCCAGTACCGACAGCTGGTTGACCAGAGGCTGGTAGCCACCGCTGGCATCCAGTTTCACAATCAGCGAACCACTCTGTGCCCGCAGGTAGGTGGTGTCTGGTCTCAGGTTCATCAGGATGCCCACTTTCTCCGGCCGGTAGCTCTTCATGGAGTCGCGCAGGTAGATATGGTCTATCAGTCCGCTCAGGCGGTGGGTGTCGTTCAGGTTGCTGTTCACCTCGAAGTCGCCTGCCAGTCCGATGGTCAGCGGGTCGGGGGTGACGCCCAGGGCATAGAGGTCTATATGACTCATCTGGGTAGACAGTGTCGAGAGGATGCTGTTGCGCTTGCCCTCCTTACTGATGCTCACGTCCATGTTGAGCGTGCCGTCAACCAGTGCGTTACAGGTCATCAGGTCTATCATGGCGTGCCCGTTCTTCAGGTGGGCCTGCATCTTGATATCATCCATGTTGTATTTGTCGTAGCCCAGGTGCGCTATGTTCACGTCGGCATCCATCCAGGTGCTGCGCTGCATGAAGTCGGTGCCCTTGCCTGAAATTGAAAGTTGAGAGTTAAGAGTCGAAAGTGGATAGTTGGGCAGGAAATGCTTCAGGTCCATGTTCTGCACATCGGCCTGCGCGTCGTAGGCCATCTGTCTGGCGTCGAAGAAGGCGCCCAGTTTGGCCGTGCCCTTACCCTCATAGGCGGTCAGCGAGGTCATATAGCGCTGTCCGTCCACCTGCACATTACCGTCGATGCTCAGTCCGTGGGGAATCCTGATGTCTTTCGTGGGTACGTCGAAGGTGGCCAGCAGTGGTTGCATGTCGTAGCTCTTGGCATACAGGTCTACGTCGGCCTCCATGTGGTCTGGATCCGTCAGGTTACTGATGGTGCCGCGGGCATTGGCTTCCAGCATCGTGGGCCACAGCAGTTGCTGGACGTTCAGCGCCAGGTGCTGCATGTTGCCCTTTACGTCGCCTTTCAGTTGCAGGGGCCATTCGGGCAAACGACTCATATCCATGCCGTTATAAAACCATGCCACGTCCTGCTTGCCCATCTGTGCATCCAGCGTGATGTCCATCTGTCCGGGGGCTACCGAGTCGGCTACGTTGAAGTCTACGTCGGCCCTCGCATAGATGTTGGTGTAGGGCGTTTGCAGGGTCATGCCGGGCAGGTGGATGGCTTTGTCGTCGAGGCTGACGGCACCGCTGAGCTCGTTGACCACCAGTCCGCATACATCCTTCATCGCCGCATGACGCACGTTCATCCTGGTCACCGGACTGGCGTAGAGTAGGGAGTCTATCTGCCAGTTGATGGCGCTCATGTCTATGTGGAAATAGTCCAGCAGTCCGGGCTCCTGACGCGGTTCGAAGGGCATGTCAAAACGGAACGTTCCGTTCTGCCAGGTAAACTTATCCACTTCGTAGCGCTCCTTTGCCAGGTTGATATGACTGCCGTCGGCCTGCATCTTCTCGGCACTCAGCGCTATCAGCATCGAGTCGCCGGGCATGTGAATGGAGAATTGAGAATTGATAATGGATAATTTGTTCGCGTCGATGATCCAGAGCAGGGGCTCCGACTCGGTGGTGTCAACGGCGGCGGTATCGCTCAGCAATACGGTGATGTCGGCATCCGACAGCAGGGCATCGCCCAGTTTGACGCGATTGCTGGCCAGTTGTATCTTGCTGGGACTCAGTGAGAAGCGGCCCAGCGCACCTTTCACCTGTACGTCGCTGATCAGGTCGAGTGTGTTGATGCGCGACTCCTGCAACTCCAGTTCATCTACCACGATATCACCGGCCAACAGGGGCATCAGTCCGATGCCTACCACCGCCCTGTGGATGTCGGCTATCGTGTCACCTTGTTGCACCACGGTGACGCCGTCAACGCCCAGGTCCAGCGGAAAACACAAATCCACGTGCTCCACGGTGATGTCGTAGCCCGTCTTTTCTGAAGCCACTTCGGCCACCTGCTGCACCAGCCAGTTCTGGATGGGCGGCACATAGATCAGCAGTGGCAGAGCCAGTACGGCTACAACCGTTACCGCGGCGATGATGGCAATATGTTTCAGACGGGATTTCATTCTGAGGAGTTAAATCTGAGGAGTTAAGGAGTTAAAGGAGTTAAGGAGTCAAGACGTTAGTTTTGCTCCTTCTGCCAGCTTTTCCCAGAGCGAATCATTGGGGATGGGGGCCTCGATGCAGATAGTCTCTTTGCTCACGGGGTGAACGAACTCTATGCGGTGGCTCTGCAGCGAGATGCTGCCGTCGGGGTTCGACCGCCTGGCACCATATTTCAGGTCACCCTTGATAGGACGGCCGATGGCGGACAACTGGCATCGTATCTGGTGATGGCGGCCTGTCAGCAGCTCCACCTCCACCAGGTCGTAGTTGTCGCCCTGGGTCAGCACCCTGTAGCGCAACTGCGCCTTCTTCGAGCGGGGTACCTCGTGGTCGTAGGCATAACTCTTGTTCTGCTGCTCGTTTCTGACCAGCCAATTTTCTAATAAATACCCGGAATTTTGGAGATCTGCTGGCGTCGCGGTAGCAAATTTTTCACTTTTCACTATTCCCTTTTCCCTTTCAACAATCGCCC
The DNA here is from genome assembly GCF_022024175.1 of Prevotella communis. Taxonomy (GTDB): domain Bacteria; phylum Bacteroidota; class Bacteroidia; order Bacteroidales; family Bacteroidaceae; genus Prevotella; species Prevotella communis. Next base: position 518,776 of record NZ_CP091794.1, read on the forward strand.
AGTACGTCTTCTTGATATTGTCCTTTTCGGCGAACATCTTATTGAGGCGGGTGAGGGCTTTTGAGGTACGGGCAAAGACCACCAGACCACTTACAGGACGGTCCAGTCTATGTACCACTCCGAGGAACACGGCCCCGGGTTTCTGGTATTTCTCCTTGATGTAGTCTTTCACAATTTCAGAAAGGGGGCGGTCGCCAGTTTTGTCACCCTGCACAATCTCTCCGCTTTCCTTGTTGACTATGATAATATGGTTGTCTTCGTAGACTACTTGCATGCTTTTGTCTTTTCTTGCCTGCAAAGGTACGATTAAGTGAGTAAAAAACCAAATTTATTTGAGTTTTTTCGAACGTGAGTACCTTCGAGCACCAGTCCAAAGGTACGATTAAAACCCCAAATTAAAAACTATGGGAACAATTGAAACAAAAAAACGGCTCCTGAGGCGGAATGCTTCAGGAGCCGTTGTGTGTGTATCTGCAAACGGATGCTTACATGTTCATACCACCGTCAACCTGAATAACCTGACCGCTGACATAGCTTGACAGATCTGAAGCCAGGAAGGTAGCTACGTTGGCGATATCCTCAACCTGTCCACCACGACGGAGGGGAATCTTCTGCTTCCACTCGTTGCGTACATCCTCAGGCAGGGCAGCGGTCATGGCTGTCTCGATGAAGCCAGGAGCGATAGCGTTGGCACGGATACCCTTGGGACCCATCTCCTGGGCGATACTCTTAGCCAGGGCGATGAGGCCTGCCTTTGAAGCGGCATAGTTGGCCTGACCGGCATTACCGTGAACACCTACTACAGAGGCCATGTTGATGATAGAACCACCACGCTGACGCATCATCACGGGCACACAAGCGTGGATGAAGTTGAATGCTGACTTCAGGTTTACTGCGATGACAGCGTCCCACTGCTGCTCAGTCATGCGGAGCATCAGTCCGTCCTTGGTGATACCAGCATTGTTTACCAGAATATCAATTGAGCCGAACTCTTCCTTAACGGCCTTGACAACCTCTTCGGTCTGAGCGAAGTCGGCAGCATTAGAGGCGTAGCTCTTGGCCTTGACACCCAGAGCGGCAATCTCTTTCTCTGTCTCCTCGTTGACCTGCAGGTCGGTGAATGCGATGTTACAGCCTTCAGCGGCGTACTTCAGTGCGATAGCCTTTCCGATACCGCGTGCTGCGCCAGTGATCAGCGCAGTCTTACCTTCTAATAATCCCATTTTCTAAACTTTTATATAAAATGTATTCTAATCTTTTATCTTCACTTTCTTGCCCAGAGCACCATAGACGAACTTGGCTACCTGGGGCTTGGTGGCTTCCTCGGTCATGCCGCGGGCTATGCGTCCGTAGATATAAGGCACTTCCAGTCCCTTGATACAATAGTGGGTGATGTCGGCCACAAGATCTACGTTGTCGATATCAAACTCGCCACTTTCCTTGCCCTCGGCAAATACCTTGCGGAACAGCTCTACCTCGGCATCGTCGAAATGGCGGCGCACCTTCTCTACCATCCAGATGTTGCGGAAGAACTCGGCACGCAGGTTACCATTGCGCACCACGGTTTCACGAATCATGCTGAGGTGGGTGTAGATGAGTTCGATGACCTTCTCCTGCGGACTGATTTTGCGAGCGGCTACCTCGTCGAGCTTGTCACTAAGACGCTCCAGCTCGGTCTCGATAACGGCGTAGTAGATGTCCTCTTTTGACTTAAAATAGGTATAAAGTGTGCGACGTCCCTTGCCAGAGGCTTGCGCGATATCATTCATCGTGGTATTCTCCAATCCGTTCTTGGCGAACAGTTGGCGAGCCACATCTACGAGTAGTTGTCTGGTTTTGGATATTGACATTGCTTGTTGCGAAATTTAGCTTTTGCACACTTTATAAACATGTGCAAAATTAGTGGTTTTGTTTTAAACTGCCAAGTTTTTTAGCATAAATTATGGGGAAAAGAAAAAAAGATGCATGAAAATTTGCATATCTCGGAAAATAGTAGTACCTTTGCACCCGCAAAACAGGAAACAATGGTTTTGATTCCATGTTTTTGATTATTGGTTGAATATCGCGGAGTGGAGCAGTTGGTAGCTCGCCAGGCTCATAACCTGGAGGTCGCATGTTCGAGTCTTGCCTCCGCAACTACAAAGAACGCATTTGCGTTCTTTTTTTTGTTGATAATGATGAAGCCCAGCAACCGCTGGGCTTCTTTTCTTCTGTTATCTGCGTCCACCGCCACCGAAGCCGCCGCGTCCGCCTCGGCCTCCGCCAAAGCCTTCGCTACGATTGCCTCGACCGCCTTCGCCGCCGCCCCATCCGCTGCTGCCGCGGCCGCCGAAGAAGTTCATGCGATAGCTGATGTGGAGGATGGCATACGAGTTGATGGCATTAACCTCTTGGTCGCGCCAACCGTTGGCATTGACGGTGCGACTGAAATTGGTCTGTTCGCGCAGGATATCATACCATTGCAGCATCACGGTGAGAGCCTTGCCACGTAGGAAACTATAGCTCAGTTGGGCGTTCCATATCAGTTCGTCTGTATTCAGAGTGGCATCGGCATAGCCGCGCTTGCTATATACGTGGAAGTCGGTAGATAGTACGGGCCATGAAGAAGCGTTGGCCGACTGGCGTCCGTTCAGCTGATTTAAATCGATGCGTGTGTTGCCGCCGTAAGAGAAATTCCATGTGTCCAGATTACGTGAAGCCTGGAGTCGGTTCTCTGTGCGAGCGTATGTTGTCTGACCGTTGAGTGAGAAGTTAAGCCAGCGGTTGCGATAGCTCAGCGATACGTCGGGCGACACGTTGATGCTATGCGTCACGTTGCGATCAGGCGTTGCCGTGCGGTTCAGGTTGACATAGCTTACCTGGTGACGGTAGCTACCACGAATGCTACCACTCACGTCCCAGCGGTTCAGTGTGTCAAGTCCCATGTTGAACGTCACACCGCCACTGGCATTCCAGTTGCCGTCAAAGTTGTCCGGACGACTGATGCGGCGACCGGTATTCTCTTCGTAGGTCACGATATTGCCGATGGAATTGGTGGTGCGCTGGAACGAGCCGTTGCTGCTGAAACTCCAGTGGCGCTGGTTCTTGGGCACTTGGAAACCAAGACTGTCTTCCACGAGGGTGGGCTTGCGCTGCTTCTGGAAGTTGAAACTGAGGTTGGTGGTAAACGAGGGTTTTAATCCTGGATTACCCATTGTCACCGATAGTGGGTTGGTGTCATCGTAGATGTCGAGCAACTGCGTGATGCTAGGCTGCTGAGTCTGTCCGCGGAACTGCACCTGCAGATTGGTATACTGGTCAAAACGGTAACGCATGTTCAGGGTGGGCGAGAGGTTCACCACGGTGCGCACCGTGTCAACGGGCTTGCCCAGATACTGCTGGATGTAGTGTGAGCGCTGAGGCTGGATATTCACACCCACGTTAAGATTATATTTCTCGCGGTTCAGTCTGATTTGCACATCACCATTATGTGCATATTCCGTACGCTCAGAATAGCGACTCAGACTGGTTGACAGACGGTCTTCATAGTCCTCGGGCAGGAAACCGAAATCTCGATAGTCCAGCAGTGCGTTCTGAAACTGTTCTTCGCTGATGCCTAGCAGGTCGTAGGTGCTGGGGTCATTCTTCTGGAAGCTGTAGTTGAAGTTGTAGTTCAACTGCAGGAAGATGCCTTCTTGTCCCACCATCCTTCTGCCACGATTGCCAAACGGACCGCGTCCGTTTTGTTGCTGGAGGGTATCCTCAGGATTTTCCTTCTTCTTGAAGATATAGAGCGGTTCGGTATAGGTGGTACCGAGCGAGATGCTGTAGTTCTTGTTGTCTGAGGTTGTGTAGCGGTTGGTCTGATAGGTAGAGTCATTACCCAGGCTGTTCTTTTGTAGCCACAGATGCACGCCCGACAGGTTGGCATTGCGGTTGTCGCCGTCGCCATAGCTCAGGTTGGTGCTGATGGCGATGTTGCGTCCCTTGTTGTTCAATCGTCTATAGAGTTGTAGTTGTGACCTCAGGTTTTTGTTGGTACCATAGCTCAGCGACTTGTTGCTGCGACTGTTCACCACCAGACTGTCCTGACTCAGCTCCTGCAGTCCCATGGTGCTCAGCGGGTCGGTCACATACTCAAAGGGGTCCACATTAAACGAGGCCGAGTTGGAGGCGTTTTGGTTGTCATTACTTGAGAAACTGATGTTCGGGCGGAAAGACAGTGTGGTCAGAGAGTCTATGCTCCATTGTAAATTCATGTTGCCAGTCCACGAGTTGTTGCGCGAGTAGCTCTGACTGACACTATTTGAGAAGGCTCCACCGCGGGTATTGACGAAGCTCTCAGAGCCTGTACGACTCCAGTTGTTGGTATTACCGTGGCTCCACGTCACACGTCCGCTCATCTTCACCTGACTGCCGTTCTCCTTGCGCTGGTTCTCATAACTGATATCCAGGGCGGCCGTCTTCGTATGGCGCTGTCCGTTGTTGTTGCCACGGCCTCGTCCGCCACGACCGGAGAAGTTGCGGTCGTTCACATTGTTGGCATTGCCCATGAAGGTGTAGCGCATATCACCGAAGGGCTTCATGGCCGTGAGACGCACACCATAGCGCTTATCGGTACCATATCCCAAGTCCGGATTGGCCTGTATGCCGTTGCGCGCGCTACGCTTTGTGGTGAATTCCAACACGAAGTCGTCGTTGCCGTCATCAACGCCTGTCATCCTGCTCAGGTCACTCTTCTCGTCGTAGGCTTTTACCTTATCGATGACGTATGAGGGCAGGTTTTTCATCACGGCATCATTATTACCTGTCATGAAGTCGCGCCCGTCGAGCTTGAATTTCTTTACCTCTTTGCCATTGACGCTGATTTTTCCGTCTTCGTCAATTTTAGCGCCGGGCAGTACCTCTACCAAGGCCTCGATGACAGATCCTTCGGGCACACGGAAGGCGTCGGCGTTATAAACCACCGTGTCGTCCTTAATTACCATCTTGGGAATATTGGCGGTTACCACTGCCTCGTTGATGAGCACGCTATTGGGCTCCATTGCGATGCTACCCAGTGTAAGGGCACGTGTGCTCGTTTTTGTCAGTGCTTTCTTCTGCTCTTGATAGCCCAGGAAAGTGATTTTAAGCATATAGGTGCCTGCGCTGACATTCGTAAAAGAAAAGGCACCACGGTCATTGGAGAGGGTGCCTCCAACAAAGGTGGTGTCTTTTTTATTTCCAATACGGTAGAGCTGGAGGGTGGCCTTCGCAAGGGCCTCTTTGGTCTCCTTGTCAATAACACGTCCTGATACGTTGTCTGTTTGAGCGTTGGCATGAAGCACGCACAAGCAGATGAGTGATAGTAGGGTAAAAAAACGTAAGTTCATCTATTTTAGTCGTTGGGTTTATGTTTTTATAGACGCCTAACGTTCCCAATGGTTTAATTGCCGTTTGATTTCTTTTGCCCATATTTCGTATCCCGCCTCCGTGATGTGTAGCCCGTCGTAGCTCAGCTCGTCTCTCAGCATGTTGCTGGTGGGGTAGGTCATCTGGTGAAAGAGGTCCACAAACGTGATGTCGTTTGATTCGCAATAGGCGCGGATATACATATTCGTCAGGGGGATGTCATCGGTGCGGCCTGCCAGTGTGCGCCAACGCCCCGATTTCTCATTGATGGGCAGCAGACTCTCCACAATGAGTTTCGTGTTGGGGGTCTGCTGTCTGATAGCCTCTATCAAGCCGATGACCTGTTGGGCTACGTCAATACACGGTGCATCGTTTACCATGTTGTTGATGCCAGCCATCAGGAAGATGACTTTGGGTTTGTGGGGTGTAATCTGACAGAGACGTTCCGTCATGCCGATGGTGTTGTCGCCAATGATGCCGCGATTCACCACGTTGTCCATACCTAGACGCTCGCCCCAGTTTTTACCGTTCTCTGTCAGACTGTTGCCGAGCATCACAATACTGTTCTCGTTGATGCCGCCCTCGCGTTCAAACTGTGCCACACGTTTATTGTAGTGGGCCGTAGAACGATAGCTGACGTGCTGTGCCTGTGCCGTTGCGGTTAGCATACAAAGGCAGAGGGCAGTAAAGAATATGATGTTTTTCCTAATCATGCGACAAAGATAAGCAGAAAATTATAAAACAGGAAGGATTTTTAGGATAAATCGCAAAAAAAATCCAACAGCACGACCTCAATCACTGCTGTTGGATTCTTTTTTCTTCTTTGTGTTTTCTCTAAGTAACATCTCTAAGTAACATTAGTAATGATTACTTCATACGTCTCAGTACCTTTTTATAATATCTTTCGGTAGCGCGTAGACTGTAGTTGGGTCCACCGTTCCACAAACGAATCGCTTTCTCAATGTCGTTAGATGGATTGTACTTTGACTGAATCAGAAGGAACATCTCCTTTGACTTGGCCACATCAAATCTGTCTGCCAGGGTGTAGCGCTTCTCGCTACCACGTGTCTTCAGAATGTAGTTGCATTCACGTACGGCAACAGGGGTAATCTGCATGGCACCCACTGACTGTCCGCCCACGGCTTTGGGATTTCCTTCACTTTCTACCAGAATGATGGCCTCTATCACAGATGACCAGTCAAACGGCCCTGATTTTACCGCTTTGTTTTTCGCCCCAGCGCCGAGGGGCAACAAAGTTAGAATCGATAAGCTCAGGCATAGTTGCTTCGCTATTCTCATCATGGTTAGTATGTGTTTGGAGGGCTTTGCCAAGGCCCTTGATGAAACATTCGTCCTTGTCTCGTCACGAGACGTTGATGGGGACGTTTACCATTTTCTTTGTTTGCAAATGTAGGAAATTATTCGTAATATTCCTAATAGCGAAGCCTGATTTTGTATTTATTTAAGTTAAATTCGTGACTTTCGTCAATTGTATTCTAATTTTCGTCGTTAGAAAATGGGTGTTTCTTAGTCTATGTCCACAACGGTGATGCCGGCACCGCCAAACTGTACGTGTTCGTCGCGGAAATGACTCACATTGGGGATAGTGCGGAGGTACTGGCGGATGAGCTGGCGCAGTACGCCGGTGCCCGTGCCGTGGAGGATACGCACGCGCGACATACCTATTAATATAGCATCGTCGATGAAGTGCATCACGGCATCTATGGCCTCGTCGCCACGCATGCCGCGCACATCGATATCCTGATGGAAATTCTGCTTGCGGTCTTCCATGGTGGCACGCGTCATCTTCGAGGTCAGGATAGCCAGACCGGCATGTTTGTTGGCTGCGGAGGTGTCCTCGCTCTTCACCTTACCCTTGTCGCATCTCTCCAGCTGTTCGGCCTTCATCTTCGTGCGCACATCGCCAAAGATAACGGTGATCTGCTTGCCTTGGATGTTTTCCACTGTACCAATGGTGTTGAGACCTTTGATACGCACGGTGTCACCCTTCTGGAGGGGACGGTTGAGGTCGTTGGCGCTGTTGCGTTCGGCACCGAAGGTCTGTTGGCGCTTGTCGCTCTCCTCCTTCTTCTGTGCTTTCTCGGCCTTGCGCTGCGCCTTGCGTGCCTTGCGCTCTTCCATCTGGCGAAGTTTCCTGGCAAACTCTTCCTCGCTCATCAGTCCGCGGGTGTCGTCGCTCTGCACCTGCTGACGGAATTCCTGCAGTTCTTCGCGAATCTCGCGGGTACGCTCTTTCTCAGCCTGCGCCTCACGAATCTCGCGGATGGCATTCTCAATCTTACGGTTGGCCTCGGCCAGCAGTTCCTCAGCTTGCTGTTGGACGCGCTTCAGGATCTGCTTGCGTTCGCGCTCAATCTCCTCGAGGTTGGTCTCATAGCGCTGGATATGTCCTTCGAGGTTCTTCTCGTGCTGGTGGATGGTCTGGCGCTTGCCTTCCCAGTAACGTTTGTCGCGTACGATGTCCTGCAGGTATTTGTCGCTCTGGATATAGTCCTGGCCTACAATGTCGGAGGCGTCCTTGATGACTTCCTCAGGCAGGCCGGTCTTGCGGGCTATCTCGATGGCAAACGAGGAACCGGGCTGACCGATACTGAGCTGGAACAGGGCCTGCATCTGGTGACGGTCGTAGAGCATCGCACCGTTGACAACACCCTCGTGGTCGTCGGCGAAATGCTTCAGGTTCTGATAGTGGGTGGTAATCACGCCGAAGGCTTTCTTCTGCCAGAACTGCTTCAGGACGGCCTCGGCAATGGCGCCGCCAATCATGGGTTCTGTACCGCCACCAAACTCGTCTATTAATAATATGGTGTGGGCATCGCAGTTCTTGATCATCTGCTTCATGTTCATCAGATGACTGGAATAGGTGGACAGGTCGTCCTCGATGCTCTGTTCGTCACCGATATCAATCATGATATTCTTGAAGATGCCGCAGGTGGAACGGTCGCCAATGGGAATGGGCAGTCCGCATTGTAACATATATTGCAGCAGTCCAACGGTCTTCAGGCACACGGATTTACCACCGGCATTGGGACCTGAGATAATGAGCAGGCGCTTGTCCTGTTCGAGGAGGATATCAAGGGGCACCACTTTCTTTCCTTGTTTCTCCAGTGACAACTGGAGCAGGGGGTGAATGGCACGGATCCAGTCGAGATGCGGCTTGTTCTCTACCTTGGGCTCAAAGGCTTTCGTCAGTTGGGCAAAGGCGGCCTTCGCCTGAATCAGGTCGATGATAGCCAGGAAACGGTAGGAATCAAGAATCTCCTTGACGTGGGGACGTACCTCGTCGGTGAAGACGGTGAGGATACGGATTACCTCGCGACGCTCCTCGGCTTCGAGTTCGCGTACGCGGTTGTTGGCTTCCACGACCTCGGCAGGTTCTATGAAGACGGTCTTTCCTGTAGCACTCTCATCGTGAACAATACCATTGATCTTACGTTTCAGTCCAGGGGCTACGGGAATCATCAGACGACCGTCGCGCATGGTGGGCGCAGCGTCCTTGTCTACCAGTCCGTCGCGCTGGGCGGCATGCAGTATCGTATAGAGGGTGCGTGAGATGCTGCCCTCGGTCTTTTGCAGTTCGTGGCGTATGCTGGCCAGCGTCATTGAGGCGCCGTCCTTGATTTTACCATATTTATCCAGGATGGAGTCTATGCGACGGATCATGGCAGGGAACGTCATGATGTCGGTAGTCAGGCGCTGCAGGGCAGGGTAAGTGTAGGTCACCTTCTCTTCGTCCTCGGATGCGTTTCCTTTATTCAGATAGATGACAATATTGCTGATGGTCTCCAGTGAGCGGCGCAGGTCGAAGACTTCGTTTTCCTCCAGATGGGTGCCTGTCAGACGGATGCGTGCGATTGACTCGCGCATGTCGAAGAAATACTGCATGGGGAAATCGTCAGTCGTCTCTTTCAGGCGACGGAACTCATTGGCTTGCTGCAACCACTCGTTTACTTCGTCGGCATCAGAAGAAAATGCCAACTCGTCCACCATATTGCGACCCAACGAACTCTGACACCGTTCCTTCAATAGTGTACGGATATCGTCGAATCCTATCTTATTTTCAAAGTTATTAGGGTAAATCATGCTGCAAAATTAATCATTTTACATCTATTTTGCAAAAAAGTGCTCGAAAAATTTGCAAGTTTGAAAAAATACCCGTACCTTTGCACCCGCTTTGATGCAGTTCGAACACTGGAGAGATGGTAGAGTGGTCGATTACAGCGGTCTTGAAAACCGCCGTGCTGAGAGGCACCGGGGGTTCGAATCCCTCTCTCTCCGCCAAAACATTTTGAAGTCCCTTGTGAATCTAGTATTTACAAGGGATTTTTGCTTTTTGGTGGTATGGCTTTAATCAAATCTTACAAGGGACTTTCTCCAAAGTGGGGAAAAGACTGCTATTTCAGTGAGAACGCTACGATTGTAGGCGATGTGACAATGGGTGATCAGTGCTCAGTGTGGTTTAACGCCGTGGTGAGGGGTGATGTGGCTCCTATCACGATTGGTGACCGTACGAATGTGCAGGACGGCAGTTGTGTACATGTGACGCATGACACGGGTCCTACGCATATCGGCAGTGATGTCACTATCGGACATAATGTCACCGTTCATGCCTGTACCATCCACGATGGTGCGCTGATAGGCATGGGTTCCACGTTGCTGGATGGCTGTGAGATTGGTGAGGGGGCTATTGTGGCTGCTGGTGCCCTGGTGCTTCAGAATACAAAAATACCGCCTCACGAGATATGGGGCGGTGTTCCTGCGAAATATCTGAAGCCTACACGTCCTGGACAGACTGATAATGCAGCCCACTACGTGGAGTATGCTAAAGAGTATCTTAAATCTTAATTCATATCTTTATTTATTCTTCTCGTAATACTCAATAGCGAGTTTTACGTTCTTCTTGACGGCGTTACTTGAGAAGGTGGCACCTGTGCGTCCGTCGACCTCGGTCTTCTTGGCTTCAGATACCTTCATTCCATCCCATTTGTTCTGCAGGTGCTTCTTGCAGGCATTCCAGTATTTGGGCGTTTCCTGATTGGGCAGGAATTCTATCTTCTCAATCTTGTTCTTGCGGATATACACTTTCAAAGGGGTAGGACCTACGTAGCCATCCACCTGTTTTCCGAGTTCGGTGGTGTTGATGACATAGGCGCCATTCTCCTTGGTCATGATGCCATCGTCTTTCTTGGCGCTGCTCAGCAGTACCACGGCAGCTGCGGCTGCACAAATCAAAGCAATCTTTTTCATCTTATAAAGTTTAGTCTTATAGTTTAACATCAGAAAGAATGCGCTTGGTGGCGCCAGACAACTGTTTGACGTAGTTGCCAGCCTGCTGACCTGCGTTCTTCAGGTAGTCGGCATCACTCTCAAAACGGTTCATCAGGCGTTCAAAATCCTCGTAGTTGGTAATCTCGAAACCACCTTCGCAGGTTTTCAGGCCCTGGGCCTCGTGGAATTTCTTGTTGTTGGGTCCGAAGATAACGGGCACATCCCATACGGCTGCTTCCAGCGTGTTGTGGATACCTACGCCGAAACCACCGCCAACATAGGTCACGCCGGCATAGTTGTAGATGCTCGACAGAAGTCCGAAGCAGTTGATAATCAGAGCCTCTGCGTTTTCCAAATCCTTTGAGTTCTCAGAAACATCGGTATATCTCACAACCTTCCTGCCTTCCAGCAGTTTTTCTATCTGCTGCAGATGATCCTCGCCGATAACGTGTGGGGCGATGACCAGTTTCCAGTCGCGATGCTCATTGAAGTACTTGATGAATATGTCTTCATCGGGTTGCCAGCTGCTACCGGCAATGAATACTTTCTGTCCCTTGGTGAACTGTTCAATGACAGGCAGTTGCTTAGCCTGCTCCTTGATCTGGAGCACACGGTCGAAACGGGTGTCGCCAGTGATGGTCACGTTGTTGAGACCTATCTTATTGAGGAGCTCCTTGCTCTTCTCGTTCTGTACGTAGAAATGGGTGAAGCATTTCAGTACCTTGCCGTACTGACGACCGTACCAGCGGAAGAATACCTGTCCGTCGCGGAAAATGCTGGATACGCTATATACGGGTACGTTACGATGCTTCAGGATATGCAGGTAGTTATACCAGAATTCGTACTTGATGAAGAAAGCCATCTCAGGACGTACGGTGCGCAGGAAGCGGCGTGCGTTGGTGATGGTGTCGAGTGGCAGGTAGCAGATAATGTCGGCTCCCTCGTAATTCTTGCGCACCTCGTAGCCTGAAGGCGAGAAGAAGGTGAGCAGAATTTTGATGTCAGGATGCTCGCGCTTCATCTGTTCCATCAGTGGACGACCTTGCTCGAACTCACCGAGTGACGCTGCGTGGAACCATACGTAGCGGGCGTTTGGATCTACCTGCTCACGGAGAATGCGGAAGGCGTCGCGCTCACCGCGCCACATCTTCCGTACTTTCTCGTTGAAGCGACTGTAGACAGCCACTCCGAGCAGATAGAGATATATTGCTAGATTATACATTAGCCCAGTACCTCAATTGCTTTACGTGTTCTGCGAATCGTTTCTTCCTTACCGAGGAAGGCAGCCAACTCATACATGTCGGGACCCTGTCCGGCGCCAACGAGGGCGATACGCCATGCGTTCCAGGGCTTGATGCCCGCTTGTTCAGCCCAAGGGTCGATAACGGCTTTCAGACCTTCCACGTTCCAGTCGGTGATGGTCTCCAGCACATCCGTCATCTGGCGCATTTGGCCGGCCGTGTTCTCGTTCCAGTTCTTGCGGATGAACTTGTCGCCTTCGCGGTCAAACTCGGTGGGAGCCACGAAGAAGAATTTCGTCAGGGGCCACAGGTCGCTGGCGAACGAGATGTTACGCTTGCGCTTGGTGCCGTCGTTGTTGACAACCTCAACCACCTTTGTCTTCATCATTCTCACAACCTCGGCTTCCTGCTCGGCAGTGGCCTCAATGCCATTCTCCTTCAGGATCTTGTCGAAAGCGGGACACCAGTCAGCATCTGCCTGACGAAGGAGGTACTGGTGGTTGAACCATTCAGCCTTGATATGGTCGAACTTGGCACCGCTCTTTGAACATTTTGAAAGGTCGAAAAGGTTGACCATCTCTTCGAGTGTCATCAGTTCCTGGTCGTTGCCGGGACTCCAGCCCAGCAGGGCAAGGAAGTTGATAACGGCCTGGGGCAGATAGCCCTTCTCACGGTAGCCACTGCTGATATCGCCAGTCTTGGGGTCGTGCCATTCCAGTGGGAATACAGGGAAACCCAGTTTGTCGCCATCGCGCTTTGAGAGCTTGCCGTTGCCAATGGGCTTCAGCAGCAGAGGCAGGTGGGCGAAGCGGGGCATGGTATCTTCCCAGCCGAAAGCTCTGTAGAGCAACACGTGGAGTGGGGCAGAGGGCAACCACTCCTCACCGCGGATCACGTGGGTGATCTCCATCAGATGGTCGTCCACGATGTTGGCCAGGTGGTAGGTGGGCAGCTGGTCAGCACTCTTATAGAGCACCTTGTCGTCGAGGATATCGCTCTTTACGCGCACTTCACCACGAATCAGGTCGTCGACCAGCACCTCTTCGCCGGCGTCAATCTTGAAGCGCACGACGTACTGCTTACCCTCAGCAATCAGTTGGTCTACCTCTTCCTTGCTCAGTGTCAGTGAGTTGCGCATCTGACCGCGTGTCTTGTTGTCATATTGGAAGTTCTCTATCTCCTTGCGCTTGGCATCCAGTTCCTCTGGTGTGTCGAAAGCAATATAGGCCTTGCCGTTGTCGAGCAACTGCTGCACGTATTTCTTGTAGATATCGCGACGCTCGCTCTGACGATAGGGACCGTAGTTGCCACCAAATGATACACCCTCGTCGAACTTGATACCCAGCCAGTTGAAGGCCTCGATGATATAGTCTTCGGCACCTGGCACGAAGCGTGTAGAGTCGGTGTCCTCAATACGGAACACCAGGTCGCCGCCGTGCTGCTTGGCGAAGAGATAGTTGTACAAAGCGGTACGCACACCGCCAATATGTAGGGGTCCTGTAGGACTCGGTGCGAAGCGCACCCTTACTTTTCTTTCAGTCATTATACCTTATTATTATACAAATTTGGGTGCAAAGGTACGAAAAAATTAAGAATAAAGAATTAAGAATTAGGAATTATTTGTATCTTTGCCACCAAATTAGATGTGATATGAGTAAATTCGACATAAAAACAGACCTGACCTGGCGTGATATTGCGCTGCGTGTGGCCTTGGTGTTGTGTACGGTGGCCGTCATCGTATGGTTCATGCCACGCGATAATAAGCCCAATTTCAAGATGGAGGTCGACAAGGTGTGGCTTTACAGTGACCTGACGGCAACTTTTGATTTCCCTGTCTATAAGAGTGACAGTGTCGTGAAGCATGAACGCGAACAGGTGATGCGGGATTTCGAGCCTTATTACATCTACAGCGCATCGGTGGCTGAGCAGCAAAGAACGGCCCTCTCGCATTTTATCTGGCAGAAACATCCGGAACTAGGCTCAGACTTCCTGCGACTGGTGCTGACTCCTTTCGATATGCTCTATGAAAAGGGTATCGTGGATACGAAGAAACCGCTTGAACTTGAGACGGATACGATGAAGAACCTGCGTCGTATCGATGATAGGGAGGTGTCGGTCATCAATATCTCACAAGTCTATACGCCACGAGAGGCCTATGAAGAACTGCTGAATACGCCGTCGTTGCAGATTTATCATACATTGCTGGCACAGTTGGACCTGAATGAGTTCCTGTTGCCCAATCTGACCTATGACGAAGACCGGAGTGAGGCGGCACGCCTGGAACTGCTGAACAGCATTCCGCTGGCAAGTGGGGTGGTACAGAGTGGTCAGAAAATCGTGAATCAGGGTGAGGTGGTAACGCCTGAAATCCTTCAGGTGATAGAATCATATCAGAAAGAACTGGAACGCCGTGACCAGTCGAACTCGACTTTCGCCTCGATGATTATCGGTGAGGCGCTGTTCGTGCTCATCATCATTTCGATGTTTACCATCTATCTGACACTCTACAGGAAGGATTTCTTTGAGCACACCCGTCATATTGCGATGATGTACACATTGGTGATTTTGGCTACGGTACTGGCTTCCTTGATGGTAGATCATTCGCTGTTGCATGTCTATATCCTGCCATTTGCCATTGTGCCCATCTTTATCCGTGTGTTTATGGACTCACGTACGGCTGTGATGGCCCATGCTGCTGTGGTGCTGATTTGTGCGTCTATCCTGCAGCGACCGCTGGAATTCATAGCTGTTCAGCTGGCTGCTGGTCTTACGGCGGTATTCTCTCTGCGTGAGTTGTCAAGTCGTTCGCAACTGTTCTGGACGGCTATCGTCACCACGATGATGGCCATGCTGACCAATCTGAGTATCTTCCTGATTCGTCATAATGACTTCTCAAGTATTGATGGCGGGGAATATGTGTTCCTGGCCATCAGCGGCATCGTGCTGTTCTGTTCGTACCCCATGCTCTACCTCATAGAAAAGTTCTTCGGCTTTATCTCTGATATCACGCTGATAGAGTTGAGTGATATGAACAAGGTGCTGTTGCGCCGGATGAGTGAGGTGGCTCCTGGCACGTTCCAGCATAGTATTCAGGTGGGTAATCTGGCCGCTGAGATTGCCCGTAAGATTGGTGGTAATCCGCAACTGGTTCGTACGGGTGCCCTTTACCACGATATCGGCAAGATGCAGAATCCCATTTATTTCACGGAGAACCAGTCGGGTGGTATCAGTCCGCATAGTCAGTTGACGTATATTGAGAGTGCCCAGATGATTATCAGTCATGTGACAGAGGGACTGAAACTGGCTGACGAGAACAATCTCCCAGTGCAGATTCGCGACCTGATTGCCACCCATCACGGACAGGGAAAGGCCAAGTATTTCTATATCAAATACAAGAATGAATTCCCTGACCAGCCTGTCGACGACCTTCTGTTTACTTATCCTGGTCCTAATCCGTTTACCAAGGAACAGGCTATCCTGATGATGGCTGATGCTGTGGAGGCCGCTTCACGTTCGTTGCCCGACTATACCGAACAGACCATTCGTCAGCTGGTGAATAAGTTGATTGACGGTATGGTGGACGACGGTTTCTTCCATGAATGTCCTATCACCTTCCGCGATATCCAGTATGCCAAGACGGTTTTGATTGAGAAATTGAAGACTATCTATCATACCCGTATCAGTTATCCGGAGATGAGAAAGTGAATAATTTGCACACCAAAAGGACTAAATGTGCAATTAAATCATGCACAAACTGCTATAGTTTGTGCATGATTTAATGTTTATTAGGTTAATGAAGTTTAAAATATGCACACTTTTTTCTTTTGTGTGCGACAACAAACGTACCTTTGCAGCCGAATTTTTTAAGATTTGTTTAAAAAGGATATGAAAACAAAAGTAATTCTGGCTGGCATCATGCTGGCTGCAGCCGCCACAACAGCACAGGCTGGTGGTATCTTAACCAACACAAACCAGAGTATTGACTTCTTGCGCAATCCTGCACGTGATGCAGCTATTGGCCTCGATGGTGTTTATAGTAACCCCGCAGGTGTGGCTTTCCTGCCTGAAGGTTTCCATCTTGGTTTCAACTGGCAGTATGCTCACCAGACGCGTACCATCACTTCTACCAACCCAGTGCTGGCTTTGGGCAAGAAGAATGGCGGTTCTGATACTAAGATTTTTGAAGGCGTGGCCGATGCACCATTTCTGCCTTCTTTGCAAGCTGCATGGAATAAGAATAACTGGAGTTTGCAGTTCAATTTCTCACTACCTGGCGGCGGTGGTGCATGTGAATATGCTGACGGTCTGGGTTCTTTCGAGAGCACGGTAGGTGCCATTGCTAATCAGCTGAAACCGCTTGGTGCTTCTGGCTACGATATGGATGGCTATATGCAGGGACGCCAGTATTATTTTGGTTTTCAGTTGGGTTCTGCCTATAAGGTGAACGAGAATCTAGCTGTATATGGTGGTCTGCGTGTTCTCTACGGCACAGCTACCTACAAGGCTAAAATCAGCAATATCATGGTGAATACGGCTGGAGGCTATGTTGACTTCGGTAGTTTCCTGCAAGGCGCAGAGACAAAGGTAGATGCTAGCCTGACGCAGGTAGTTGCTGGCATGGCTCAGTACGAGGCAGCTCAGGCTACTGCTGCACCTCAGTATGCTGCACTCGTTGCCCAGAAGGCTCAACTTGAAGGTACAAAGGCCAGTCTTGGTGCTTTGCAGAAGTATTCTCAGGGTGTGAACCTGTTGTGTAATCAGTGGAGTGTGGGTGTTGCACCTATCGTTGGTGTCGACTACAAGATGGGTAAGTTCAACTTTGCCGCTAAGTATGAGTTCAAAACCGAGATTCACATGAAGAACGAGTCAACGGTGAACCAGGCAAGCGAGATTGCTGCCGTGAATAAGTTCCGCGATGGTGAGGAAATTCGCGAGGATCAGCCTGCGCAGTTGGCGCTGGGTGTCATGTGGAGCCCCATGGATGAGGTTCGTTTGAATGCTGGTTGGCACCACTATTTCGATAAGAGCACCACATGGTATAACAACTCGCAGGACTTGCTGGATCACGATACAAACGAGTATCTGTTGGGTGCTGAGTGGGATGTCAACGACCGCGTCATGATTTCTTTGGGAGGACAGCTGACCCGCTACGGACTTACTGATGCTTATATGAATGATATGTCGTTTGTGGTCAACAGCTACAGCATTGGTTTTGGAACGAGCTACAGGGCTACGGACAACGTGACGCTGAAGGCTGGTTACTTCCAGACAAACTATACCAATTATGACCGCGTAAGTCAGCAGAATCCGCTGATTAAGGATAGCTTTACCCGTACCAACAGCGTACTTGGTTTGGGTGTCGAGGTGACGCTGTGAAAGGTGTGCTCGAAGAGAGGATCGTTAAATCTCCTCTAAAGCATAATATTGATAATCACGGACGATGCGGCGAAGAAAAGCTGTATCGTCCGTTTCTTTTCTTTCGATATTCAGTTTTTCGCACACCTTACGGGCTAGTTGGGCCGTGCGCTCGGCAAAATCGCTTTGCTGCATAGAGAGGGTGTGCGTAATGATGTCTATCTGTTCCAGGGACAGGTCGGCAGCCTGCGGATAGCGGGGCACATAGCCTTTGGAGAGATAGTCGTACTCGTCAAGACTGATTTGTATCTTCTTGTATTTCTGTTTTTTTATAACCACCGTCCCTGCGGCAAGGTCGCCAAGTCGCTGGTTGTTGCGGGTGAGTACCATCACGATGAGTCCCATGTAACTGGTCATTGGTCCGTCAATCATAAACAGCAGCCAGCGCATCAGATAGGAACCCAGCGTGGGGCGTGAGCCGTCAAGTTTCACCACCTGCATATTCATAATCATCTTGCCGATGGACTGTCCCTGGTTGAATATTTCCATGAGGAGGGTGTAGAACAGGGGTATCACGCCTATGGTGATGATGTAATACCACTCGGTTTTGATGATATCTGCTGCTATAATGATGGCAAGCATGACGTAGGCAAACAATACAATCCAGTCGAGTATCTGTGCAAGGATGCGGTCGCCCACGCTGGCAACGGTTGGTTGAAGGCGCACGTATTGGCCTGTGATGATAGCTGATTCTGCCATTTTCTTTGCTATATATGTATTTTTGCGACAAAAGTAGATAAAAAAGTTGACATATTGCACATAATTATCAAATTATTTTGTAACTTTGTCGCTCGATAACTGGAAATTGATGAAAGAAGTAACGTTTATTCGGCAGAACCTTGACAAATGGCGCAGTTACGAGACGGTGGCTGAGAGTCCGGCACTCTCTACTCCCGACGAAATGGCTGACGCTTATATAGACGTCACTTCCGACCTGGCTTTTTCGCAGACGCACTACCCCCAGTCACGTATCACGCTTTATCTGAACAACTTGGCTTCTGCCATCCATCAGAATATCTACCGCAACAAGCGGGAGCGCTGGTCGCGAATCGTCACTTTCTGGACACAGGAGGTGCCGCTCATCATGTGGGATGCCCGCAAGGAGCTGCGTCTGTCGTTTGTCATATTCCTGATAAGTGCGCTCATCGGTGTGCTGTCGCAATGGCTCGACCCCGATTTCTCGCGTCTGGTGATGGGCAACCGTTATGTGGAGATGACGCTCAATAATATTGAGAATGGTACGCCGATGGCTGTCTATGACGGTGGTTCTGAGGGACTCATGTTCTTCATGATTACCAAGAATAATATAGGTGTGGCGTTCATGGCTTTTGTATCGGGACTGCTTACCAGTTTCGGTACGGGTTTTATATTGCTGCAGAATGGGGTCATGTTGGGGGCCTTTCAGACCTTCTTTGCACAGCATGGACTGCTGTGGGAGTCGGCTTTGGCTATCTGGCTGCACGGCACTATCGAGATATCGGCTATCATCGTGGCTGGTGCCGCAGGGCTCGCCATGGGCAACGGGTGGCTGTTTCCCGGCACTTACTCCCGATTGTATTCGTTCAGACGTGGTGCCAAGCGTGGATTGAAGATCGTGATTGGCACGGTGCCGCTATTCTGTGTGGCTGGTTTCATTGAGGGATTCCTCACCCGTCATACGGAGTGGCCTGATATGGGCCGACTGACCATCATCTTGCTTTCTGCCGCGTTTATCATCTATTATTATATAGTACTGCCTTACTTCAGAAATAAATCTCAAACCTCAAATCAAAGATAATCATGCAAATAGAAACTCCCCAAATTGAGTTGTACCGTGTTCGTACATTTACAGAGAAACTCACAGATACGTTTAATTTCTTGCGTGACAACTGGCGCTCTCTGCTGAAATACTTCTTGTACCTGATGCTGCCTACGAGTATCGTGGTGGCATTGCCGTTCAATCATTTCTTTGAGGGCTATTTTAAATTGATTACCCTCGCAGAGAATCCGAATGCGTTTAGTTCCTCGGATGCGTGGCTATATGGCTTATCGACTGTAGCCAGTGTTGTGCTAGGTCTCTTTTCTGTCATCCTGTTGCAGGCGTTCATCTTTGCTATGATTCGTGTCTATATGCGCAATCCACAGCGGTTGAAGGATATCATCTATGCCGATTTCCGTGACGATTTGTTTTTCTGCTTCAAGCGGGGTTGTATAGAGTCGCTGGTGGGTGTGGCACTGGCCGTTGTTGTCGCTTTGCTCTTTGTTGCTGTGATAGCAATCGCCTTCTCCGTAGGGGCGAAGTTTGGCGCGGTGATTAGCATATTAGGCGTCATCTTCTTATATGTCGTGCTGGTTATTGTGCTCCTCCCAATGATGATGGTTTCGCCCATCTATCTGTTGGAAGACGAGATAGGAGTCTTTGCAGCCTATAAAAAGGGATTCCGTCTGGGCTTTGCTACCTGGGGCGGCCTCTTTGCCCTGTTGTTTGTGGTAGGTATCCTGTCGAGTGTTGTCCAGACTGTCACCATGATGCCTTGGTATATCCTGTCGATGGTGAAGATGTTCTTTACGCTGAGCAATGATATGGATAAGCCTTTCCTGCATTCGTTTGTCTTTGCTTTCATCCAGTATCTCACTTGTATCCTGATGTATCTGGGCTATATGCTCTCAGAGATATTCACGCTTGTGGCTGTCACTATCCAGTATGGGCATGCCAGCGAGAAGATTGACGGTAAGGGCGTGGCTCAGCGCATCGAGAAGTTTGACGAGTTTGATAATTTCTAATATCCACTGGCACTACTTGGTATTCTAACGATGACGGCAGATACACTCCAACTGGACCAGGAACTCATGACTGCGTTGCAGTCTGATTCGCAGTACGACTACGACCGCGAGATAAACAGTGGTGGCGAGAGTCTGCTGGAGTGGCTTCGGCGTGTCATCAACGAATGGGTGTTCGACCACCTGGATATCGTGCTGAGCGATGATGTTACCAATTATATATTAATAGGTATAGGTGTGCTGGTGGTGCTGTTCCTGGTTTTCCTTTACTGGCAACTACGTCCCAAACTCTTTATACGTAATGAGAAGGGGGACGATCTGACGTATGAGGTGCAGGAGGATACCATCTATGGCGTCGATTTTAAGGGCGATATCGCTAAGGCTGTGCAGGCTCAGGATTATCGCATGGCTGTGCGCCTTGTCTATCTGCAGACGTTATGGCATCTGCAAAATGCTGAATTGATTAACTGGCAACCGTCAAAGACGCCGGTGGAATATATGCGTCAGGTCAACAAGTCTGACTTTACTGCCATGTCGCAACACTTTATCCGTGTGCGCTATGGTAACTTTGAGGCTACTCAGGCGCTTTTCGAAGAGATGCTTTCTTTACAATTGTCTGTTACCCAACAGCTAACACCTGCCACTCATGACTAATCGCACGAAGTTCATCATCGGTATCCTGGTACTCCTCGGCATCGTCTTTGCCATCGAGTTTCGCACCTCACCTAAGTTCGTGTGGATACCTACGTTTAGTCATACAGACGGGCAGCCCTTCGGATGTATGCTCTTTGATAGTGTGATGCATTCGTCTATGCCTCGGGGCTACAGCGTCACGAAGAAGACGGTGTGGCAGTTGCAGCGCGACAGCACATTCAAGGAGCCGAAGTCTATACTGGTGGCTACGGAGGACCCAATGGGTAAGGAAGATGTGGGTGAGTTGTTGGCTTTGGTGCAGCGGGGGCATACGGTTCTCCTGGCTGCAAAGAGTCTCGCTGTTCTGTGTGATACTCTGCATATCAGTTCCGTATTCAATAGCAGTGCATTTAATATCTCTAAATTTGCTGGAAAAAATATAGAGAAGGGGGCGCTGCGGTGGAAAGGGAAAAGGGGAAACTACAGGCACCATCCACTCGCTGTTTCTGCTTATGCACAACTGATACCTAACACCTTCGAAGGTAATGATAGTGTGGTTTGTGACACGTTGTTGGCGTTCTCTGGGTATGAAGCTATTAGTCAAGCGATTGATGGTGAGGGGGAACGTCCTGTTGCCCTTTCTTTCAAGCGTGGTAGGGGCGAACTGATTATTGTTTCGGCACCGCTGCTTTTCACGAATTATATGACTATCAGCGGGCAGGGTAGTCTGTTGCAGGCGCGCTTGATGGACAGGTTGAAGGTTCATCCCGTCATCCGTATGGAGAGTTATGTCAGTGGTACGGCGATGACAGAGTCGAGTCTGTTTTACGTGATGCTGAAGCATCCGCCATTACGCTGGGCACTCTATCTCTCAATCTTGGCTCTCTTGCTGTTTTGTGTCTTCACGGCTCGTCGTCGTCAACGTGTGATTCCTGTTGTGAGGAAGCCCGAGAACCGCAACCTGGAGTTTGTTCGTCTCATCGGTTCTCTCTATTGGCAACAGCACGATAATGCGGGACTGCTGGCTAAGAAACTGGCGTATGCCACGGAGGAGATTCGTCGACAGAATGTGCGTATCTCTGCTGAAGATGAGCAACTGCTCAGCGAGATTCGTGAGTATGCCTATGGGAATTATGTCATTCCTGATAAGACGCTGAAATACTATATCAACGAGCTGAACCGTATTCTTCAGTCGTTATAGAAAAGTAAGAAAGTAAAAAGGTAGAAAAGGTAAAAAAGTAATCTATATGGAACAAGAAAGAATTGACCTCACGCAGTTTGCAGCGCGCATCGAGGAGTTGCGCCAGCAAATTTCTCAAGTCATCGTGGGACAGTCGGAAAACATTGATTTGCTGCTCACCGCCGTACTGGCTAACGGTCACGTACTGCTCGAGGGTGTGCCTGGTGTGGCGAAGACATTACTTGCACGCCTGTTGTCAAAACTCATCGATGCAAAATTCAGTCGCGTGCAGTTCACGCCCGACTTGATGCCGTCTGATGTGCTTGGCACCAACGTGTTTAACATGAAGACGTCTGATTTTGACTTCCATGCCGGTCCGGTATTTGCTGATATCGTATTGGTGGACGAGATAAATCGTGCGCCTGCAAAGACGCAGGCGGCTCTCTTTGAGGTGATGGAGGAGCGTCAGGTCACCATCGACGGCACTACCCATCCTATGGGGCAGTTTTATACCATCCTCGCTACGCAGAACCCGGTAGAGCAGGAGGGCACCTATAAGTTGCCTGAGGCACAAACCGACCGTTTTATGATGAAGATAACGATGGGCTATCCTTCGCTTGAGGAGGAGGTGGCTATCCTTGAGCGTCATCATGCCAACCAGCGTCTCACTTCGTTGGAGAATATCCAACCTGTTGTCACTAAGGAGGAACTCGTACAACTGCGTCAGATGCTTGACGCTGTCTTTGTGGATCCTGTCTTGTTGCGTTATATCGCTGCTATCGTGATGCAGACACGCCAGAGCAAAGCGGTGTTCTTAGGTGCATCGCCTCGCGCCTCTGTGGCCTTGTTGCAGGCGTCTAAGGCTTATGCGTTGTTGCAGGGGCGTGACTTCGTAACGCCTGATGATGTACGCTTTGTGTGTCCCAGCATCTTGCAGCATCGCCTTATCCTTACGGCTGAGGCTGAGATGGAGGGTATCACACCTCTCAAGGCCGTACGACGACTCATCGAAAAGGTAGAAGTACCAAAGTAAAGACATAGTAACATGTTTTAAAGACACAATAACATAATAACATGTTTAAGATATAGGAACGAATATAATTCGTGTAATTCGTTGTTTTAAAGAAAAAAGTGTATTTAAGGTATCGCTTTTATTATCTGCTATCTGCTG
Source organism: Prevotella communis (assembly GCF_022024175.1). Taxonomy (GTDB): domain Bacteria; phylum Bacteroidota; class Bacteroidia; order Bacteroidales; family Bacteroidaceae; genus Prevotella; species Prevotella communis. The sequence goes on from NZ_CP091794.1 coordinate 541,835, forward strand.
TTATCCTGATTATTGCAATGGGATACGCAGTGCCGCCGCTGTTCACCATCGGTCGTCTCTTCTTTTGGCTGTTGGTGACTGGTGTCGTGGTGGATATCGTGTTGTTGTGGAGCAGGAGGGGCATCCGGGCTTTTCGTACCCTCTCGCCGCGTTTCTCTAATGGCGACGATAATCCTGTGGGCATTCGTCTGGAGAGCAGTTATCCCTTCGGGGTTCATACGGAGGTTATCGACGAGGTGCCGCCCGTCTTCCAGCGTCGCGACATCCTGTTCCTGGCCGACGTCAGAAGGATGGGGGAGGCTACGATTACCTATCAGTTGCGCCCAACGGAGCGTGGCATCTATAGCTTTGGACGTGTGCGTGTCTTCGTTAGTACGCTGTTAGGACTTGTACAGCGTCGCTATACCTGTTGTGAACCGCAGGACGTTAAGGTCTATCCTTCTTATATGATGCTTCGCCAGTATGAACTGCTGGCTATGAGCAATAACCTTACGGAGATGGGTATCAAGCGTATCCGTCGTATAGGCAATAATACCGACTTTGAGCAGATTAAGGACTATGTCGTGGGTGATGACTACCGCACCATCAACTGGCGTGCTACGGCTCGTCGTCATCAGCTTATGGTTAATGTCTATCAGGACGAGCGTTCGCAGCAGGTATTCTCTGTCATCGACAAAGGGCGCATGATGCAGCAGGCTTTTCAGGAGATGACACTCCTGGATTATGCCATCAATGCGGCTCTAGTGCTCTCTTACGTCACAATCAATAAGCAGGATAAAGCTGGTTTGGTGACCTTTGCCGACCAGTTCGGGACCTTTGTGGCGCCTTCTAAACAGGAGGGACAGATGCAGACGATTCAAGAGGCTCTGTATGCCGAACAGACACAGTTTGGTGAGACCGACTATTCAGCTTTGATGGCAGGCCTTTCCCGCCACGTAACACGCCGTTCCTTGCTGATTCTTTATACCTCGTTTACCTCAATGGCATCTATGCGTCGCCAGTTGCAGTATTTGCGCCAGCTAAACATGCGTCATCGCCTGTTGGTGGTATTCTTCGAGGACGAAGAGCTATCTCAGTTCATAGCTCATCATTCGCAGTTCACAACAGACTCTAATCATATCTCTCATCTTTCATCTTTCAATTCTCCTTCTACTGAGTCAGTTTATCAGCATGTCATCGCAGAGAAGTTTGCCTATGAGCAGCGCCTGATTGTGCAGACACTCCGACAGTATGGTATACAAAGCTTGTTAACCACGCCTCGGAATCTGTCCGTCGACGTGATTAACAAGTATCTGGAGATAAAAAGTAAGATGTAAAATGGATGATGGAAGAGGTAAGATGGTTTTCTTACCTCTTGATGATTTTCTTGCCGTCCTTGATATAAAGACCTTTCTTCATCATATTATTGTCTATGTTGCGACCTTGCAAGTCGTAGACAATACTTGGGGTCTTGGTCTTTGTGATAGGCTCTACACCAAGCTCCTCGGCTGTAGGTGCAGGTATCTCAACCTTGAATGGTATCAGGTTGATATTACGATCATCCCATAGGTCATTGCCAAGATAGTAACCATCGGTCTTATACGAGATGTTAAACCAGTAATATCCATCTACTTCCAGTGGTACCTCTACCTCGAAGGTCTCACTCTTGAGTTTGCCCAGACGTACAGGAATCTCAACTGACGTGATATCCCAGTAATAATTACCTCCATCGCTGTTTTGCAGCACTCTCACGCGGATATTGTCGTAGTAATCACTGGTTGTCTTCGCGTTCTGGGCCTTGAACCTGAGCTTGGCAACATTGCTTTTGATATAACCATTGGCATCAGCATTGAGCAACATGCCATTGGTCAGTTTCAGTTCGTTGGTCTTGGCAGCCTTGATGGTCACTGTGGTATTGGCAAGCTCGTTGTATTGCTCCATCCATTGGTTTTGCTCATCGTCGAAGACCCATGTTTTCAGGGCAAATACAATGGTATGCTCTCCTGTCTCTTCAGGAGTGAAATTCATATCTAAGTCGGCTGTCTCTCCTGGAGCTATCTCAAGATGTCTTCCACCCTTGAGCTCACCGTTAACCAGCAGGAATACCACGTTGTTAAAGAATGTACCGTTGTTTTTGATAGTTGCCTTGGCTGTTTGCGTGCTGTATACCTCCATGTTACCGTTTACTGCTACTGAGCCACTCGCATCAACAGTTGGGTTCTGCAGCGTCATCTGGTTGCCATTGATGGTAGCGGTGATGTAATACTGGAAGCTTCTTGAATTCTGATACCATGTGTCTGTACCCTTTTCCCGGCTGATAGCAGTAATGGCATAGGTGCCATCGGGTAGGGCAGGAATGTTGCAGTTGTAGGTGATTCCATTATAACCCCAACTTTCAGCAAATCTGCCATCGTTCATTTTCTGGGCGGATACCTCCTTGTTGTCCTTGTCGTACACACCTATGCCAAGGTCAAAGTCTTGTGTGGCACCAGTACGGTTATAGAAAGTGGCTGTCAGAGAGATGGGAAAATAGCTTCCCTGTTTGTTCACTACGCTTAAATTTGTATATAGCCCTTCTGATGTCATTCTTACTCCCCATTCTGGTTTGTTGTCGGTGTTGGGCTGTATGCCAATGATAGCATCCTGATCAAAGCTGTAGCCATCGCTGCTACTGCTGGCGCCGCTACCTGTATTACTATGTGGGTCGAGGATACTCAGCAGGAAATAGCCGTTGCAGCTACCGCCCCATCCCCAGTTCACGTGGAAGAGACCATCCTTGCTATAGCCGTCAATCACAAAGGCATGTCCACCGCCAATTGATTGTCCGCAATAGTATACGGGACGCTTTTGGGCCAGTTCGTTGTAGATTAATTCGTCCCATTCGCTGGCTTTGAATTCAATTCGGTTTACATGCCTCAAGCTCGTGTCATAGTCGAAGTAATTCTTAAATGCATTGAGTGCGGGTATCATGTAGGCATAACTACTGTAGGAGGTGTAGTCCATCTCCATGCTGGCGCCGCATAATTGCATCAGTGTGGCGATGGCATTTTTCTGAGCCGCAGTCTCGTTTCCGTTATAGTTGTTTCTGATATTACTCCAATCAATGGTTGTTACAGGAATTTCATTGACTGTGATACCTTTTGTTCCTGTTGTATAGCTTGGAATAGTGCTCGTGGTCTTTTCGGGATATTGATAATAATTCAAGATTTGTGCCATGACGGTTGCCAGACATCCAGTCAGACTTCTCTTGTCACCATCCATGGGGCATTTGTTGTTATAAGGACTGCCTTGATCCCATGTGCTCTGTATCAGTGGTCTGATGGTGGCGTGCTCTGCCGTCTCGGCTCTTCTGGTGTTGGCATGGGTGGCCAGGTATTCCAGTTGGTATGTGTATCCTTGCAGCCACGCTTTCATATTGTCTGGTATGTCGTTCCTATTGAATGTCCCCTCGTCGGCATAGCCCAGGATGGCTGGGGTTCTGTCGTCGGCACTGACTACGACGTAACCATCGTTCTGTCCCACGTTAAACACGTAGAAGCTCTCCTTCGTGGCGGTAGTCAACTCTTTGTTTACCTGCGTGCTCTTGGCTGCCAGTCTCATCTGGCGTTGTGATTGCGTGGCTCGCTGACTGTCTATAAAGGCCTTTGCCTTCTGCAGAGCTTCACTTTCCGTTACATTGCCTGCCCATGATGTTACGGTGACAAACAGGAATAGAATAGGTAATAGTTTTCTCATATCATGATGGTTTTGGTCATTTTGTTGGCAAAGGTAATAATAAATCTTGATATACTTGCAATTATCTATAAAAAATAGCCCCCACCGCATCTTGCGGTGAGGGCCGTTTTGTACCCTCCTTATGTGGGGAGGGGTAGGGAATGTCTATTACTTAACGACCTTCTTGCCATTGATGATGAAGAGACCCTTCTGAGCCTTGTTCACCTTCTGACCGTTCAGGTTGTAGATAGCATTGTTCATCACGTTGCTCTTCACGGTGTTGATGCTTGTCAGAGTATTCTCATCCTGCTCAGCATCGATGAAGTAGATGTGGCAGCCGTTGGTGTTCTTCACAACGATGTCGTAAGCAACACCTGCGGGAACAACCCACGTCTGCTCGGTGTAAGTCTTAGGAGCTGCAACGGCGTTGCCTTCAGCGTCCTTCAACTCTGTCTCACCTGCGAACAACTGTATGCCACGAGCCTCACTGCTCTTGTGTGACTCAACACCAATCTTGATGGTAGATCCACCCTTCACTGCGGGGATAGTCATAATGGTCTGACCCTTACCGCCGAACCAGAGGTATGAAGGACCGTTATAAGTACCAATAGAAGTTGAAGGATAGTTCACTGCAATAGCCAGTGCACGAGAAGCACCGTAAGCAGTGTTGAACTGCAGACCGGCAAACTCTGCAATAGCGGTACCGTTGGCAGTAGGCGTAGCCTCGCCTCCAACATACCAGAAGCAGTTGTCCTTTGAAGCGGCATAAGTATCACAGGTCGTGCCGGGCTTCTTTTCGTGGTCAGACCACAGTGCTCCGTTGTCCTCACACTTCGTGTTACCTTCCTTGTCAGGATCAGCAGATACAGTAACCTTTGCGGCCTCGGCCTTCAGGTTTGCAACGGTAGCCTCGCTCCACTTTGTGAAGTCCCAAGTATGAGTAACCTCTACAGGAACCTGATGCTTATAGACACCGGCAACCTTAACAACCTTTCCTGCACCAGTAAAGATAGTCAGAAGACTGATTTCAGGGATAATACCATCCTTGATTTCACTTTCATTATCCTCTGCGAAGACATACTTGAACTCGGTAATGCCAGCAGGCAGTTCCTTGTTCTTGTTGTTTGTCCAGAATGCATAACTGAGACCTGCAGGTGTGGGTTCTGTAAACTTGAAGAGAATGTAGTCGCAATTTGATACATCAACATTCTTCATCTTGAAGATAACGCTAACCTGGTCTTTAGTAGTATAGGTTATTACACCAGTCTTTTCATTCTTTTCGGATGTGGCCAGAGTTACAACACCACCCTCTTGATCCTGCTGTTCCTGTGCAATCTCTATGAGGTTAGCATCAAGGTTTGCCTTGTCAAACAGGATGATAGCGTCAGCCAGATTGGCCTTTGCGGTAGCGATAGTTTCAACAGTAGCGTCAGCAGCATTCAAAGCTATCTCGGCATCTGTGATAGCAGTAGCCAGTGCATCTGCACCATTCTTGCCTTCGGTTTCGATAGCCTTGGCTGCAGTGATGGCAGCCTCCAAATCAGCCTTAGCAGTAACAATAGGATTAACCTTGAAGGTGATGGTTACGGTAACTGCACTTGCAGGCATAGTGAATGTTGCAGTATTGGCAGCCTCGTTGATGGTGAGTTCTGCTTCTTGATTCTCTCCGTATACTACGTGAGCTTCGTCAACGATGTAGCCTTCTGCGGGTTTAGCAGTAAGGGTTACCACTTCACCCTCGGTAGCTTCTACGTCGTTTGCTGTAACAGTACCATTCTGTGTCTCTGCAATAGTAATGGCATACAATGTGGGAATAGGAGCAGGTTCAACGAGTGTGAGCTGGAAGTTATCCACGCAAACCCAGTTACCGGTACACCCCTTCATAACTGCACCGATAGTCAGGTCTGCCTTACGTGCGAGCTCTGTTTCTACGGTAACTGTCTCACCGCTAACAACTACAGCCATGCTATCAGTGTTTGCAATGAGGTAGAAGCCCTTACCAGCAGCATCACCGTTGCCTTGTTCCAAGTTCTGCATTTCTGCAGTCAGCTTATACTTACCAGCGGGCAGACCGGCGATAACCTGAGTCAGTGAACCGTCAGAGAGTTTGCCACCATTTGCAGAGTTAGTCCATTTTTCAACGAAGAATGAACCTGTAGCCTGATGGAAGTTACCGTTGTTGACAGAATTACCGCCATCCTTGCTTGTCCAACCATCGATGTTTCCAAACTCGAAGCTTGGGTTTACGATTGTACGGGTATAGACCTGTCCGGCAACGGCAGGAACGGCCTTAGCCAGCTCAGTGATAGCAGCGTCAACCTTCTTAGCCTCCTCAAGACCGTCGCCGGTGATAGCTGTAACGTCGATACCTGCAATAGCTGTATTGTATGCAGTCAGAGCAGCCTCATCCTTCACGATAGCTTTATACTTAGCGCCTTCAGCGAGCAGAGCCTCAACTGCAGGAACATAGGTGTTGGAAACGGTAGCAAATGTGAAGTAAGTAGGCTCCTCATTCTTTGCGGGGCCATTGTTGGCACCCTGATACAGACCAGTACCAATATTCTTGATGGTGAAGCCCTTTCCTTCTACATATTGTACATCGTAAACAGCACCATTCTTTATATCCTGACCGTTCTTATTATCCAGACCGAGAATGAATGAACAGTCTTTATTTGCAGGCTGTGAGTTCAGCCAACCACCCATACCCCAGCAGTTGTAGTCAGCGCCAGTAGGAGTAATGAGCTGGAAACGATAGTATTCATGTACGTCTGCATCTGCATCATCAGCTAGGCTGACGAGCTTCCACAGATAGCCAGAGTTAGAGCTTGAGAAAGCATTTGCGTAAGTGTCATAGGCCAGGTTCTGATTGTTAGAACCGTAGAGAGCCTTTCCTTCTTCCTTATTGATGATGGCGAAGTTTACGCCAGTAAGATCTGCAACACTTGTGAACTCTGTAGCGATACCAGTAGTAGGCTTAATCAAAGTAGCAGCGATTGTCTCTGTTGGCTCAACTGGAGCCACGTAGCTTACCAACTCGTTGTTCTGCTTGAACTCGTAGGTTTCCTGATACTTGGTCAGTATACCCTTTACGATTACCTCAGCACCAACCTTGATGTCGGTATATGCAACACCTTCCATGGTCAGGCCCTTGAAGCATTCGAACTGCTGACCTTCTTCTGTGCCATCAGCAGAAATCCAATAAGTAATATAGTTCTTAGTGGCATCTTCGGCATCTACGTTAACCTTTTCAATCTTAGAGATGATACCCTTTACGAATACGGTTTCGTTCAAAGCCTCACCGGCATCAATCAGTGCAATAGCTTCAGCAACAGTGTAAGCAGTCTCAGCTGTGTTTGCAATGTGAACGGGTTCTGCAGGAGTGAAAGTTGTGGTTTCATCATTTTTATCTGCCACAGTTACAATAACGTTCTTGATCTGAGTGTTTGCAGATACGAAAAGAACAACATTTGTAGAATTACCGGTCCATTCACCTTTTTCTGCAACAATACCATTAATAGTGTTAGCAGTATTCCATTTTCCATTGTTATAAACAACCTTTGTGATAGCTTTGCCCTCAGGAGCAACGATAGTCATTGTACCACCGTACATACGCATCTTTGGGCTTGTACCCCAATAACGGTTAACTGTAGAACCTCCACTTGGCGTAATAGTCATTGTTACACCGTCTTGTGTCAAAATTTCGTCCTCAGTGATGTCGCCATCATGTGAGTTGTTGCTAGATGTAGCATGGTTACCACCATCGAAGTCAAATGTAACTTCAGTCGCTACGGCTGCTGCAGGAGCTTTGTAAAGGAACAGGCCTGTTACGACGTTGTTATCCCTACTTTTGATAGAGTGAAGGTGAGCAAAGCCCTTGTCTGTGGTCAATTGTTTCAAATCAACAGAATATACATTACCTTCCTTAGCGAAGTATTTCTGATGCCAACTATCAGCATCACCCACGGTGTTGTCAATAAGATGTGATTCAGCCTCAGTTGCGTTCCATTGGCCATTGTCTGCATCACGGTTCAACAGAATACGTGGTGTTCCGCTGGCAACTGTAACATACAGCTTGTCAAAAGCAGAGAGATCTGCATAATCGTTTACGCCAGGGTCGCCGTATGACTGTCCTGTAGTCTTGAAGAGTTCCCATGTAGTATTGTATGTGCTTGTCTGCTGGGCATCAGCACCCCAACCGTTCCACTTTCCGAAGGGAACGTCTTTCAGACTGCTGAAACCTTCCTTGAAGGCCAAAGCTGTAATAGCGTCATTGATAGCAGTAGTAGCAGCGGTCAGACTCTCTGCTGTAGCACCCTCAGCAGCCAAAGCTGTTTCACCATCGGCAATTTTTGTTGTTAGTGTTCCAAACGTAGCATCTGTGTAAGCCAAAGCGTTGTACATCTTACCAAGTGCAATAGCAGCGCTTAACTCTGATTTCTGTGTTGCCAGAGGATCTGCAGACTTAAAGAAGTAGCACTCGGAAATTGTGATTGGTGCACGACAACCTCCCCAGTTAAAAATTGTAAAGTCTTCAATGGGGGTTCCATTTAGGTTCACAACATACTCTGTCAAACCTTTAAGACTCTTGAAACCGCCATATTCATTGACGTTCCATCCGTCGGCAACAGCCTCGGCGAACTTGATGACGATTTTGTCGTAATCGCCAACTTCCATGTTTAAGTACTGGAAGGCATTCTTGAAATCATCTTTCGGTGTGAAAGTTGCTGAATACAAGTTTGTCTTGTCCAAAGTACTTGGTGCTATCGGCACGATGTCAAAATCCGAAGTCGCCAATTCTCCGTTTTTGTCAACGAGAAGGATGGGCGTCTTGGTTCCATCTTGCGCGAAAGCATTTACCACGCCCATCATACATAACAATGTGAACGTGAGTAACCATTTTGTAATACTTCGCATAATTAATTGTTTTTAGTTAATGATTAAAAGTTAATTAATAAAACGTGATTAGATTGTTTCGGGTGGCAAAGGTACAATATATTTTGTAAAGACGTTTTTCATTTTGTTTCATAGGTTTTGCTAATTTGTCTCATTTTTCTAAGGAAATAAGCAAACATAAAAGTAGCTTATTGTTTAAGTATTTTGCAGATGGCGCTAAATCAGTAAGTTATGACAAATATAAGCCGGGCTTATGAAAAAGCCCCCACCGCTTTTTTGCGGTGAGGGCCATTGGGTTCCCCTCAAGAGAGGGGTAGGGAATTGCTATTACTTAACAACAGTCTTTTTGCCATTGATGATGAAGAGACCCTTCTTGGCCTTGTTCACCTTCTGACCATTCATGTTGTAGATAGTATCCTGCTGGCTGTCAGACTTCAGAGAATTAATTCTTGTCATGAAGGCAGCAGACTTGAAGGTAATATTGATGTTGAGTACCACAGCCTTCTCGTTTGCAACGAAGCCCCACTTTGCAGTGTAGGTATCGTTCTCCATGAAGTTAGCGTCGTGGGTACCCAGGTAATCAATTGTACCAGATGCAGGATCTTGAATCTTTGCACAGAGGCCATTGGTTGCATTTGCCCATTGAGTAGCATCACCATTAGCATCGCGCCATCCGTCGGTGGTATTCTCAACGAAGCTACCTGTTGTCACGTTAACGATGTAAGCCTTAGCATCAGCGATAGAAGCAATGTTGAGTGCTGTAGCAACCTCGGCAGCATCAAACTGAGCTGTCAGTTCTTCGTAAGCAACCTCAGCTGTCATATATACAGGTACGTCGATTGTCTTAACAATCTCAGGCTTGAATTCAGGAGCAGCTACGAATGTTACGTTGATGGTGTAGATCACCTTCTTACCGTTGGCTGCGAGCTGCCACTTGACGCTGTAGGTCTTGCCTACCTCGTCGGCACCGTTCATGTCGCAGATGCTGTACTTGCCTTCACCAGCGATTGCTTCGAAGAACTTCACGTTGATCTTAGTGTTATCACCCCAAGTTTCGGCAACTCCTTCACCGTTGAACCAACCGTCGTAAGCCTTAAAGTCACTGATGGCGTTACCATCGGGATTCAGAACGCTCAGCATATCTTCTGTGATAGCTTCAACACCCAGGAATGCCTTAGCCTCAGTGAAGTCTACGGTAGCCTCAGTAGCACCGTAACCCATGCCTGTATAACGCTCTACGTTAAGCGTCAGCTCAAGTTCTGTTACTTCGGGCTGCTTAGCCTGCTTATAGGTGTAGTTGAAACCGTAGAAGCCCAACTTAGTGCCAGCAGCATAGATCTTGTATGCCTTTTCTGCCTTCACGTCGAATGTGAAGGTGCCATACATCTTATCAGAAACTGTGATTCCATCGAAGTCGGTCAGTGCAGTACCATCCTCTAAGATGTAGAAAGACTTGTCTTTGTTCAGAACGACTGCAACGTCAATCTTACCGTCAAACTTTGGAACGATGGTGTAGAATGTGCCACCTTCCTTGTTGCCGTTTTGACCGTTACCATCTGTAAAGGCTTCAAATCCTTCAACTGCAGCGTTTGCAGCTGCTGCATGGAAGGCCTCACCACCAGCCTCACCATAGGTGATTGTAGCTACAACCTTATCCTCGTTCTTAACCTCTACAACGTCGGCAGAAACGTGAGTCTCGCCTTCCTTTAATGCATAAGTAACCTTTACTTCCTCAAATTCTTCTCCAGTAGCAGCCTCAACGGTGAACTCAGTAGTTGTGAATGGAGCAGCCTCAGTGAACTTGGGGAATGCGGCATTCAGCATCACAGCGTGTACCTTCTCTTCCTGAGCCTTCAGGAACTTGAACTTACCAGGCTCAACTACTTCATAGTCGGTACCCTCAACAAGTGCAGTACCACCAGCGGTAACGAAGCTGAAGGTTGTAGTCTGGTTCTCGAGCCATGTAGTATAGGCAGCAGCCTCTCCTACAGTCTCAGGATTCAACTCACCCTTAGCCACAGTCAGCTGTGAAGTGAGGTCGAGCTCGCTAACGGTCTCAGCAACCTCAAGTGCAGCCTGAGAAGCGTAGGTGAACTTCTTGGTCTTGCTGGCAGTGTTCAGACCTGCGGGCTGAGCAGGGAGCGTAGCCAGTGTGAATGCATTGTTTTCCAACTTGCAAGAAGCTGTAGCGCCTGCAATAGTGGCACTTGTCAGTTTGTTGTCGTTCAACTGAAGGTTCTTAACAACAACGGGAACATTAACAGTAGTCAACTGGTTACCATCCAAATACAAGTTTGCTCCCTCAACAACCTTTGACAGGTCTACCTCTGTCAGTAGGTTATTGTTCAGATAGGTATCCTTCAGGCTGGCAACCTTTGACAGGTCGATAGTAGCAATCTTGTTGTTCTGCAGGTTTGCGAAGCTAAGTGTTGCATTCTCTGGCAGAATCACACTCTCAAGAGCATTATACTGAGCGTACAAGTTGGTGAGCTTCGTGTTAGCACTCAGGTCAAGAGTTTTCAGAACACCAGGCTTGGTTGCGCTGGCAGCCATCACGTTCAACTGTTCAAGATTGGCATTGCCGCTCAGGTCGAGACTCTCAAGGACGCTCTCGAAGGCAGATGCAGTGTTGTTGTTGATAGTGAGGTTGGTCAGAGCAGCATTGTTCTTCACATTAATGTTCTTCAAAGAACCCTGTGAGAAGCCGAAGATCTTCAAGTCATCAAGACCTGTCAGGTCGAGAGACTCAACAGCTACCTTGCTCATCGTGAACTGAACAACCTTCTTCAGCTTGGGCTGGTCTACAGCAAGGGTAGCACCAGAAACAGCCAGATACCAGATGTCGCTGTTACCATATACCTTAATAATACCATCGCCAGCTACAGTACCCTTGAACTCAGTAACACTAGTGTGGGTAGTACCTTCCTTCTGAGGCCAGGTCTCAGTACCATCATTGACGCATACACCCTTATTCTGGTGACCTACAGAGTCTGTTACAAGTACACCATCACCAAAGTCAACTGAGAAGACGTCGAACTCATCATATACACCAGGCTTGATAGATACTTCTTCACCAACCTTGGCATTCAATGTAAAGATTGGCTCGCCAAGATTCTTAGTAACCATTACGTTCTTGAAGCTCAGCCAAGAGATGTTGTTGTCGGCAGCCACGTTGAACTTGATCTTCAGTACGCCGTTCTCTGCAACAGTACCTGTAGCAGTGAACTCCTTCAGGAAGAACTGTGAGGTACCAATCTGATCGCCTGCAGCTACGTTGACAGCTTCGCCGTCGTTAGCCTGCATGGTAATTCCAGTAGCAGGAGCCTCATAACCATTTTTAGCGCGTACGCGTACCCATGCGGTAACATCATACTTACCAGGTTCAACACCGTTCAGTGTAGCAGTGATGTCGTTAGCACCGAGCGAATTACCATCGCTAACCCAATACTCGAAGAATGGGGTGTAGAAGTTTGAACCGTCGTTGTTTCCCTCAACACTCCATGTGTTGATATACGGAGTGCCCTCAACAGTAGAAGTAAAGGCAGAGAGCAGCAGGGTGGGAAGGGTTCCCTCAAGACGAGAGCCATAGTTGAATGCAGAAGCATCAGCATCGCTCACCGTACCTTCTTCGTATCCCTTCTGTGCAGCGGCAACGGCAGCATCGAATGTAGTCTTAGCCTCAGCAGTATAGACGTTTGTTGCCTCTGCTATAGCAGTCATGTCATCAAGCACCTTCTTCATGTGGGCGTAAGCCTCAATAGATGCTTTGGCATTCTTTACGGCAGTCATCAGTGCAATAACATCACCAGCTTCCTTAGCTGTCGTAATTGCATTGGCAGCTGCTACACTCATCTTGCCTTCAGGAATCTCGATATCGTCAACAGAAGGCAGCGCTGCTACGTATTTCAGACGGAAATTGTCAGCCTTGTACCAATAGTAGCCACCAGCGTTGAATGTACCATCGCCATTGCCACCGACAACGCCGATAGTTGCTGTACCATCAATTACATAGAACTGCAGACTTCCTTCTTCGAACTTAGACTTTGTCGTTGTAGGAATGGCATCACTGTGGGCGCCATTGGCAATCAGGAAGATGCATGGCTTATCGTTGTTGCCTTCGCCAGCGTCGTTGGTTACAAGCACCTTCAACTCGTACAGACCATTGGGCAGACCTGCGATTGTCTGAGTGATGGGATTACCTTTCCACCATGTGTTGAACAGATAGTCACCATCGCATCCCTCGGCGGTGTAGGTAGCATTGCTGTTAGGCTTAACGCCAGTATCAGAACTATTAGTTACTGTCCAGCCAGTCAAGTCACCTGTCTCAAAGCTTGGGTTCACAATCTTGCTTGTCATATCGGTTCCAGGCTCGATAGCAGGCTCTGGCTCAACCTCTGCATCACCGAGACGTGTCAGTGTCCAAGGACCAATAACGGTGTAGTCAGACTCTGGTGTGCCGGTTCTGTTGATTCCAATTGTAACAGCACCATCAGCAGGCAGGTTGAAGGTAACCTCGTTTACATACTTGCCAGCAGCAAACCAAGCCTTCACAGCATCAGATGAGTTGGGAACGAACTTCTCGTTCACGGTTACAGAACCGCTGCCGTTGGCGTAGTCAGTCTCAGAAGCACCGTCATAGCGGTTTTGAACTTTGGTAGCTACGGTTTTCTCACCTACGGTAGCATAAAGCTGAACCAGTTTAGTGTCAGTACCGGCTGTAATAGCAGCAGCCTCTGCAGCCTCGTCAGCACCAAAGCGATAAGCAGCCTGTGCAGTTACCTTATATTTACCTGCGGGCAGGTTCGCGATAGTCTGCTTGAAGTCGAATGCTGAAGCATTTCCGACCTTCACAATACCGCCACTAATACCCTTCGTGCCTGTAGCATCGAAGCCCCCCTCACCAGTAAGGTCAGCATTTACGATATAGCTGGTATAGTCGTTAGGATCAGCAACCTCTACGTCGCCAGTCTTCTGAATGTAGACAAGGTCAAGAACACGGTTCTCGTTACCAACAGCAGGAATAGTAATATTGGTGGCTTTTGTTAATTCAAATTCTTCTGAAGTCTCAGAATAGACGTATCCTTTGGTATCAATAGACAATACAGTTGCTTCACCAGCCTTGATAACAAAGGTAGTAGTAGCGTTACCCCAAACCTGAGCGGTCAACTTGTACTTGCCAGGTTGGAGGGTCGTAACAACAGCATCGTTAGCAAAGAAAGCACCTTTACCCATTGAACAGCGGATATCGGCATTACTTGCGGCAGAGGCTGTTGCTCCCTCGATATCTTCTGCTTCTTTCAGGAATACGATGTCATTTGTCTCGGTAGCAGAATAATTAACTGTAATGACCTTGTTGTCTGCATCAAGAGTTGTAGTGTTTCGGTACTCCTTGTTGTTTGCTGGGGTATTGTATAATACTCCCTCTGATAATAAGTATTGAGGGAAATAATAAGTGATTGCGTCACTTTCGAATCCTGTTCCTTCAAAAATAGTTGTACCAAGACTACTCTTAACCGTATAGTTATAGGTTGCGGCCTCGCGGAATACTAATGTAATCACATTTGTAGCAGCATCTGCTACGGTTGTAATTGTTGAATTGCCAGATACATAGATGTATTTTTTATCACCCACGACGAAAGAAGCTATGTCGGCAGAACTTGCAGTCTGTTCAGAGCCAATAGCCACATTAGTATAAACGGCAGCATCCTTGAGTTCGTTGGTTCCGTCAGTAAACTTTACTGTATAGGATGTTACACTGCTGACATCGGCAGTAGTGATAACCAGTGTTGGCGCGTTTGCTGAAGCTTTACCATAAAGGTCTGCACCGCCAGCGTTTCCTGTCCATTGGAAAATGATGTAGTTCTGTCCTTCATTGAAGATGGCTTTTACGGCATCTGTTACATCCTGTGACAGATTTATTCTGTCGCCAGTACCTCCTGTTGAAGCAGCAGCAACAGCTTTGTCTGCGCGGTTGCTTGCATTACGGAGATCAAGACCCGTTTGACCTGCGAATGTAGCCCAATCAAGGTCAAAATCTTTCTTCATGTAATAGATAATGTCATCACGACCAGACCTGCCCCCCTGATTAACACTATACGTTAGTTGGGCTTTTGTGATAGAGTGACCTTCTGGAATGGTGTACGAGAACTTGGCGTAGGCACAACCAGCCCATGCAGTGGCAGCATCATTATTGTAATGCTCTTTCTCTGCATCAACAGTTGAAGCACCTGTGTTGCTGCCCCATTGAGCACCAGCCGTGTGGTCAAGCGTGGCAGTAATCTCATCAGCCCAAACACCTGTTGCTCCCAAAATCATCATGATACTTAGGAATAGCGTTCTTAGTAAATTTCGTTTCATTATTGTTTTTTGTTAGTAATGAAATATGCGCCTGCTGGTCCGTCAGCGCTTATAGTTTTAGTTTTGTAGGTCTTCTGTGCCCTTCTGCGGACCTATTATTACCCTCCATTCTTAGTGGTAGGGCCAGTGGGGGCACCTTATTTCCGGAAGTTTTCTTCTTGGAATGTTTAATTGTTTTTAGTTGTTGTTATTGTTAGTAAGTAAATTAGTTCACATAATCGGCTGCAAAAATAAATAGAAAAAATGAATAATCCAAGAAAAAGAAGAAAAAAATCAGTGCCATCTGTGGTGTCCGCGCGACAAGAAGAAAAAGAAACAGCCCCCACCGCGTCATTGCGGTGAGGGCTGTTTTTTGTTCCCCTCAGGGGAGGGGGAAGGCCTTATTTTACAAGCACTTTCTTGCCATTGATGATGAAGAGACCCTTCTGAGCCTTGTTCACCTTCTGACCATTCAGGTTGAATATGGCAGTCTTCTGAGCATCGGTAGTGATGTTGCTGATAGCGTCAGCAACGGGAAGCTGATGCTTGTAGACACCCTCAACCTTGACAGTCTGTGGATTCCAGAGTGTCAGCAAGGTAATCTGTGGCAGAATGTCGTTAGCGATAGCGCACTTGGCGTCCTCCGCAAATACATACTTGTATTCTGTTACACCTGCGGGAACTTCAACATTGTCTGTTCCGTTCTGAGCCCAGAATGCAATTTTGATACCTGCAGGTACAGGCTCAGCGAACTTCACAACCACGTAGTCGCAATTCTTCACATTTACATCATACATCTTGAAGATAACGCAAACATTACCGTCTGTGGTGTACTGGGTAAACCCTTCGCCTTCTACAACTGTTGCACGACTAGCACCGTCCTGGATATCAGAGCTCTGACTCTGAGCAATTTCTACAAAGCTGTCGTCAAGAGGTGTGATGGTGTAGGTTGCTTCAACAACTCTGCTCTCTTGGTCCTCCAGAACTGCGATAGCTTTCACAGTTGTTGTTTCGCTAATAGCAATAGGCTCAGTGTAGAGCGTGCTTTTTGCCGTTGGAATCGTACCATCGAGTGTGTAGTAGATAGAAGCGCCCTCAGTCTCGCAGGCAATAGTTACCTTCTTTGCTTTAGAGTATTCTCCACCAGCAGGGGTAAATATTGGATTAGCGGGCTTGACAGGCTTCTTGGCCCATACACCGAAGTTATCGAAGTAATAGGTGTTTGCCTCATTAATACAATTGAGGAAGATACCCAGACTCTTGAGATTCTTATATTCAACGGTAATGTCCTGTGAGAATTTGTTCCATCCCTTGCTGACTTCAATAAGATAGCCTTTATGGAGGTCTGCAGGTTCAAGTGGGTCGCCACAGAAAGAGAACATCACTACAGAGCCTTCGACTTTGGCTTTATAGTCGAACTCAACATGCAACTTTGTTCCCTTTGGCAGTGCTTCGCTAAAGTTAATGTAGAACTGAGTATCAAATGAAAGATTTGACTCGTTTGTCTTTACAACGATACCTCGGCTTTGGTCTTCACCTGCACCGGGAACGATATTGGCTCCAACGAATTCTGTAGCTTGGACAGTTCTCGTTAGGAAGCTCGTTACATCCTCAGAGGCAAGGTTACCATTCGAAATCAGACTATACCATCCTTGAGGAGCTGCGAGCTCTTCCTTATCAGGATTGATGTGTAAAGCATAGTTCACGTTCTTGAAGCTCAGCCAAGAGATGTTGTTATCGGCAGCTACGTTGAACTTGATTTTCAGTACACCGTCCTCAGCAACAGTACCAGTTGTTGTCACTTCCTTCAAGTAGAACTGTGAGGTGCCAACCTGTGTTCCATCGCAAACAGTAGTAGCCTTATCATCGTTTGCCTGCATGGTGATACCGTAAGGAGTCTTGATGGCAGAATCAGTATTCTTTCTGCGAATACGTACCCAAGCTGTGACGTCATATATACCAGGCTCAACACCATTTATAGTTGCGGTAAGAGTCTTGACAGCCAGAGAGTCACCATCGCCTGTCCAATATTCAATGAAAGGAACCTTGAATTCAGAGCCGTCATTCTCACCTTCAGTACTCCATGTGTTCACGTGATAACTGTCCCAGTTCATGGGCTCTTCATCCCATACGCTCATCAGCAGGTCGTCAACGTTAACATTGGCGCGCCATCCTGTTACGAGGAATGGATCCTGCAGCGCATTGGCTTCTGCCTTAGTAATCGTTCCGTCGAGATACTTCACTTCCCACTGGTCGTAGTATTCATTCTTGGCCTCGGCAGTATAAACATTGGTAGCGTCGATGAGTTCCTTCATCTTGGCCAGCTTAGCCTTGGCTTCGAGAGAGGCCTCACCCTTCTCGATGGCAGTCTTCAGGGTAGCGATGGCATTGTTGATAGCCTCGGCACCCGATACAGATTCTGTTGAGTTGATAGCATTATCTAGTACAGCCTTGATGCTTTCTACTTCCGTCTCATTGAATAATGAGAAAGCTTTCTCGCGCAATTCGTCTACCTGTTTGCGAAGAGACTCCGCCTTCACATCCTCGATGGTGGTATTCTTACCATAGTAGGTCAGGGTGAAGTTATCCCAGATACACCACAGGCTTGTGTTGCCTTCCAGTTTGGCACCGATGGTCAGTGTCTCGCCTTCTTTCAACTCGAAGACCAGGGGCTCGATAGTGTATTTGCCTGCAGAGAAAGACTGACTTGCAGCTGTCATAGAGGCTTCAGAGCCAGTCTTCAATGGGAATGTCTGAGTAGCGTCGTTGGCATAGAACACGGGTAGGTGCTCATTGTCACTGCCGTCCTGACCATAAAATCCCTGTGCTGTCAGTGCATAGATACCAGCAGGAGCGTCGGCCAGTGTCTGACTCAGGGTGAATGTTGAGTGCCATGACTCAGCACAGTTGTTACCAATAGTGCCATTCTTGTCCTCACCGCCAGAGAGATTCTGGTTGCTTGCAACCATTGTCCATTTGTCCTGATAGCGGTTGTTACGACCAAAGTCATGGTCTTCAATCAGCATGGTGGCGTCGAGCGGCTCTTCGAGCGTGGCGTTTACCAGACCGGCTTTTGCCTCGTCCAGTGGCATGATAAGCCAGATGGCATTCTCGTCGGTAGCCGTCAGGTTCTTACCCAGAACGGTGGAGGTGCCATCCCAACCAAAATAGTTGTCGCCATCAGAGATGGTATAGCCATAGATGGGCTTTGTCTCTTCCTCGTCCTGATAGCCAAGGGGCTCCTCAATCTTCTTGAGTGTCAGCGATACAGGGGCATTGCTGTCCATGTAGTCACCATTGAAATAATACTTATTGCCACCATTGCTTACCTGTGACTCCAACTTATAGGTGCCGTCGGCTTCGTTGTAGTCCAGTTTTACATACTCAGGATGGGCCACGAGTGAGGCTTGTGTGCCCCAGCCGTTGCCGGCGCCGAGGAATTTCTCTGAGGTATAGTTTCCGATGATATATTTCTGATAGGGGAGACAGTCATAGGTGTCGATGATGGCGCTGGTGGCATCTACGTTGATCTCTGTACCTGTAGCGGTGGTGGTCAACTTGGTGTTGGCCAGGTCTACGGTGCCATTCTTGAATGAGGCATCGGCCTCGATGGTCAGTTTGATAGCCTCACCAGCAGGGATGGCCTCACCACCCAGTGACAGCAGGGCTACACGGGTAGCACCGCTTTCCAACTTGTTCTGGTTGAAGTGAAGGGTTGTGTTGGCTGCAGTGGCAGCGTTAATCTTAAGACCCTTACTCAGAGTAATATCCGTTTGAATACCATAGATGGTTTGTCCCTCGGCTGCATCCAGGCTAATGGAAACAACCTTTGTCTTGCCCGGTACCAATGTGGCGTCGGCAACGGTGAGCGACTGTGCAGTCGCTCCCGTAATACCGGCCATCATGAGCACGAACATCGAGAACCATTTGGAAATCGTGTTTTTGTTCATCTTGGTTTTTGTTTTTATTGTTTGTTTACTTTACTAATACTTTCTTCACCTTACCATCGGCAGTACGAACGATGTTCATGCCCTTGCGCACCTTGTCGTTCTTCACACCACCTACGGTATAGCTCTCCACGTTAGCAGCACCGGCATAGATACCGTTGATGCCAGTGGTCTCTGTCAGACTCAGTGCATAGGCGTTAGCGGCAGCATCGGCAAACTCAATGTTGCTGATGGCGATGTTGTCGTTGCCTGTGATGTTGAGTGAGATGAGCTCACCCTCATTACCCTCGATAGCGGCATTGCCGGTAGAGAAGGCGATGATGCGGTAGGTGTTCTTCGCGATGCGGTTGTAGACAACCTGCAGGCTGGCAGCACGGTCGTTCAGTGATACGCTGTTCAGCATAGCACCCTCGACCAGTGTGACATCCATCTGGAAGCCAACGAATTCAGTGCTGTTGATCAGGTTGAGGCTGGTGCCGTTCTTCGTCAGGAAGTTCACGGCCTCCATCTCGCCACGTGCAGGAGCAGGAGTCTCAGCATTCAGTGCAATGTTCACGATACCAACGGCGTCGCTCACGGTGATATTGCCAGACTTGTTTACGTCGGCCACCTTCAGAGCCTTCTCAGAGGGAACTTCCTTCTCAAGAGCGAAGGTCACGGCTGCCACGGCGTCAGAGGTAGTTACCTCACCGTCGAGGTTAGCATCACCAAGAGGATTAGTGTCAGCCAGGACGAAGTCCTTTATAACGCTGCCCTCTGCAAATGAGATCTCTGCAGTAGCGGTCTTGTAGTCCTCAGAAGCCACAACAGTAGCGTTGTAGGTTCGACCAGTCTGGATTACGTTGAAACTGTAAGCACCCTCAGCGTCGGTCTTGCCTTCATACTGTACACCCTCGCCATCGGTGCTAACCAGTGTCACGGTAGCGTTCTCAATAGCAGCACCCTCGCTGTTCTTAACAGTACCAGAGATGGTGGCAGGCTCTACAGCCAGACCAATATGCAGTACTGGGAGAACAGTGTTTGTCCAACTGTTAGACTCGAATGTACTCTTGTTGTCATTGTAGTGATAATAGGTCAGGCCACTTGTTGCAGAAGTACTCTTCTCAAAGTTTGCAGATTTCCAGTCGTCAGAATTAGAGCGCATCACGATACGCAGTGCTTTACCTGCTTCGTAAACAAGAGGCTCTGCAAATGTCAGTGTGATGAAGTCTGCCAATTCTGTAGCACTTCCTGCTTCAGGCCAGGTCTTTTCCTGGTCAGCGATGAGTTGTGTAAGACCTTCCGTAGGATAGAGACCGTCGGCTGGTTTAGCCTGTTCGGCATCATCACTCCACTCATACCATAAGTTAAATGTTGACTTGGTTTGTGGAGTAGTCTTATAGCCTTTGAAAGTGATAGACTTAATCTTGGCACCGCTTGTCAGACCGTAAGAATTTGCAAGTACATCAGCTGTGTAGAGAGAAACTGACTCACTGTTATAGTAACTCAGGTTGAGTGGTGAGTTAGAGCTTGTACCATCTGCAGTAGCGGTCAGCTCGCTCTTTGCAACTTCTGCGGTAAACACTACATTGACGGGTTCTGTGGCAATGCTATAGTCGCCAGCTTTTACCTCAATGTATACGGGGAAGGTACCAACCTTTGGAGACTGGATACCAACAGTCAGTTGTGTGCCAGCGTCACTGAGCTTATTTGTGGTAGGCAGTGCAACAGCAGTACCAGTAGAAGTTGCCTTTCCATCGATGAATGCTGTTACGGTGTAGCTGTCAGCTTCTTCTGCTGCCAAACCGAGGTTCAGAATGTTTACGGTAGCTGCCGAAGGAATATTCTGCATAGCCTCAGTAGGAATGTAGCTAGAAGCAATCTTCAGGTCGTGAGCAACGGCAGCGGGAGTCAGACCGTAGATTTCGTCTACGTAAGCACGTCCACTAATCTCGATACCTATGAAGTAGTCGCCAGCCACGTGAATGGGTGCCTGGAAGGTCTGGAAGTCGGTTGTCATCGGCCTCTCTGTATCTTCTCCGCTAACGCTGAACAGCATGACACGGGTTGTTCCCTCCTCTGCATTCAGTACTTCCTCACGGGTAGCAGCGGCATAGACTGTAACCTTGCCTTCAGACCATGAAGAACTGTAGAGCTTAGCATCAAATTTCAACGTGTCATCAATAGCAGCCGTCAATTTCGGCGTAATGAAGATGTTGTCGGTAGTGTTGCTTGAAGTGATGTAATAGTTGGGAGCATTATAGGTGCCACCGTTGGTCTTGCTGATATTCTTCTGATATACAGAACCTGCAGGCCACTGGTCGCTCTCCGTGCCAAAGTTTGCATAGAACTTCGTAGGATCGAGCTTGGTTCCGCTCAGAGCCAAAGTGAAGGTCTTTTCAGTACCTGTACCATCCAGATAGGTGATAACCATGTCGCCATTATAGGTGGCAGCGTGGGTAGTAGAGAAAGTAATCTCTACAGCCTGTGCAGCAGCGCTCATATTGGTCTCATCGAAGGCAGCAACTGTGAATTCGCCAGCGGGAGTAGCAGTGAAGCCATCAGGAGCAACGATGCTCTTCACGGTCAGAGGAGCAGAACCCCAGTTGTACACGTAGAAGGTCTTCTTGTCGGCAGTGTTTGTCTTGCCAAATGCCACAGGAGTGGTGTAGTCAGTAGGCTCATACCACTTGCTTGAAGGAATGCTGTTGACGAAGTGGAAGATGGGCTCGTTGGTCACAGTGAGATCGAAACCTTCTGTCTCGTACTTCGTACCGTCGGTGAACTCAAATACAATCTTTGAACCCTCATATTTAGTCGTACTTTCTACCTGAGGTGTCCAGTTGAAGGTGAAGGTCTTAGAACTGCTTGCACTTGCAGTCAACTCAGCAGCGGTAGCTTCAGCCAAAACGGTCTCGCCGCATACATACTTCACGGTGTAGGCCTCGGCAGTTTCATCGCTCAGAGGAATAATATCGATTGATGGCTTAGAAAGAGAAGTACCGCTCTTTACAGAAGCATCGGGCCAGTTGACGTTCTTGATATAGAGGTCGTGGGCCACGTCAACCTTCTTCAGACCAATGATGTTGTCAATCTTGAACTCACCATAGAGTGCGAAAGCTACATAATAGTCGCCCTCGGTCTCGAAGGTGACAGCCTTGTTCACCCAATCAGAAGAACCAATGGCCTCTGCGCCTTCGGTCTCAGCATAGGTGAAGGTGGCAACAGGTTCGCCCCAGGTCTTGCGATCGGTAGAGACATATACTTTTGCATAGTAAGAGTTACCGTATGCACCCTTGATATCGAAGGTCAGCTGCTGACCAGCCGTAGCGTGCAATTTCGGTGTGATGAACTTATTGTTTCCAGAAGCAAAGCTACTCTGTGTGCGTCCCTTCAGGAAAATCTCGTAGGTGCCAGAATTGTAGCTGTAGTCGCTATTGATACCACTTTCTGCAATAGAACCTGCGGGATAGGCAGGTGTACTGCTGGTGTTGTCAAAGTTGGTTGCCCATGTACCGGCAGGCAGTACATTGCCAGAGAATGCCAGTGTGAAGGTCTTCTCTGCGCCGTCCTTATCAAGATAAACAATTTTTAAATCACCAGAGAAATCTCCCAGTGTGGTAGCTGGCAATGTGATATCCAGTGCCTGAGATGCACCCTTGGCAATCACAAGACCTTCAGTGGGAATCTCGGGCATGTTGGCAGATGTGAAGCCTTCTGGCAGGGTGATGCTCTTGATGGTCAGAGGAGCGGTACCCGCGTTGGCAATCTCAAAACTCTTGGTTGTCTCCTCGCTTACCAAGCCGTAGGCCTGTGCACCTGTGATGCTGCTGGTAGCGGTGCTCTCGGCTGCGCGGAACACGAATACGGGCTCGTAGGCGGTCACACCAGCGTAACGATTGGTAGAAGATGTGGTACCAGTGATATTCTCCTTGACAAAGAAATATTTCCAACCAGAGGAGTAGGGGATATTGAAGGTTACCTCTATAGTATCCGATGCACCTGCTGCAAGATTTTTGGGAATATTAACGCTTGCTTCGTCGAAATAGGTCTTGGTGCCGCTTGGATAGCTTGCATATGCCAGGGTCAGAGTATAGTTCTCGGTAGTGCCTGCGACGAGGTCAACATCACCGGTGTTGCTCAGCAATACCTTCAAGGGTACGCTCAAAGTTCCATCGGCCTGCTGCTCAAAGTAGGTTGTAGAACCCTCAGTGCCGGTCTTTCCTTCCATGTTCATCACAGAGATAACAGAAAGTGCCTTCTGGGGAATGATATTGACAACTGCTGCAGTGAAGTCGTCTAGGTAAACATATTGTGCACGGATAGCGATACGCTGCTCTTCTGTAAGAGTCAGAGTGATTTCTTTCCAATCGTCCTGGCCTTCGATAGCTGTATAGTCTTCAGACTCAGTGAAACGCTGAATCAGGTCACCGCGTGTGGTGCCGGCAGCATCAATCTTGTAAATCTCAACGAATGAAGGATTGCTGCTGCTTGCACTGCTGCTGGCCTTCACCTTCATGGTGATTTTGCCAGATACAAGTGGGGTAACCAGCAGGTCATAGCATACGGTTCCACCCTGGCTGTCGCCTGCATACTGACGATAAGCCTGGAGTGAACCTGTACCGTTAAAGCCACCATCAGCGGTATAGCTGTATGACATGTAGTAAGGTCCGTAACCATCATAGTTGCCAGAACCTACAACGTGTCCCCAGTTGCTGCCAAGGATGAATCCATGGTTGCTGGTCGCAATAGAAGTGTTGAAGTCGTAGGTGTAAGGCTGAGGCTCGGGAGTTGCTTCTGCGTATGTCACTACAATGCTCTTGACATATAGGGCCTTTGCTGCTGACGAAGGTTTTTTGACATTAACATTAATTTCGCCAGAGGCACTTCCCTCGAAAGTGTAGTCAGTTGCAGTTGTTGACAGACTCTTGGCATTACCACCAAAAGCGTTTCCGCCTACGGTCACATCGACCGTAGCAGATACACCACTTGCTGTTGATGCATTGACCACCACCTTTGTGATGGTTCCAGCAATGTCGCTTGTTGAAAGTTTAATGTATTCCACGACGGCACTGCCTGTTCCGTAATGGATGCCCTTGTTGTTGTCAAAGTTTGACTCAGTACCATCAGATGTTACTGTCCAAACTGCTCCGTCGCTTGCAGTGCCGCTTCCGCCGCAGGCAGCTGAAAATACCAGGCTGCTCTGCTTGTCAGCAAACGCCGTTCCGCACAACATCACCAATAACGTGAGCAATGAAAAACGTATTGTTTTATTCATTTGGTTTTGTTTTTAGGTTTTGCGCCTTCCGGTTCGTGAGCGCATGGAAATACTATAAAATGGTTGTCGTTTGTGCCCATCTGCGAACCTTTTATTATCTCCCAGTCTTAGTGGTGAGACCAGATGTGGTACACGTTATGGTTTATTGTTGCTTTTTTCTATAAAATGGTTACAATCTTTTTTATTTTTAGTTGATATTGATAATAATAGTTGATTAAAATGTCGTTTTTGATTACAAACTGCAAATTTACACATTTTGTCTGAATCCTCCAAGAAATTATCCAAATAATTGGATTAAGGGAAAAAAAAGAAAGGCCCGAAGGCCTTCCTTTTATTTGATGACAGTCTTTTTGCCGTTGATGACGTATAGACCTGGCTTCAGGTTCTTTGTCTCAACGCGGCGACCATCGAGCGTATAGCAGCCTGTGTGCTTGACGGCAACAGAGGGCTGAATGGTCTCAATACCGGTGATGGTACCCAGTGCTGCCGAGTTGGCATTGATGACATCCATGTCATACAGGTTGTCCTCCGTCACGGCATCCACCTTCTTCGTCAGCAGGCCAACGACCTTGATGTTGTCGGGATTCCATTCTTCTTCGAGTGTGAACTCATAGTTGGCCTCGTACTTGTTGTCGTTGCTGGTGACAGCATCACCGATGGGTGAGGTGACGTAAGCACGTAGCACATCATTATGCAGATAGTTCTGGTTGTTGGTCGTGCGTCCGGTGAGGGCATTCATGGTGGTCTGACGGCTCTTCACCTGATCCTCCGTAATCATCAGTGTCAGGGCCACGTCGCCATAGATGGCCTTTGCCTCGGGCAACATGTCGCCTGTGGCCTTGATGCCAACCTTGCGTGTGGCAGGGTCGTAAGTCAGCTTCAGGTCAACAGAGGCAAACGAAGGTGACTCGAAGTCCTGCATCAGCATATCGCTCAGGATGCCTGCGCAGAACTCAGCACCTACAGAGGGCAGGTAGTCGTTCATGTCATAGGCAATGTGCTCTTCGCCAGGGAAGAACGAGCGGTTGATGCTAAACGCGGGGTGCGTGTAGGCATACAGGTCGTGCAGATAGGCCGCTGAGGCCAGTGCCAGTGGCGTGTTGGGCTTGTGTACATTGACCGTGACCAGCGCACTTGAATTGTCGGCCACCAGTTTCACCATATCGTTCAGATACGGTGTGATGGGCGATGTCTGGTCGGTATAAACCTCCATATAAGCCTTCTGGCGCGCCAGTTTGTTGCGATACACACCAAAGGAAACACTCTTCATGTCGTACTTTGACCTCTCAGGAAGTGCCTCGCCCTCTACCTGACCTACGAAGACCTTCAGCGTGTGAAGCCCCGTGGCAATATCGTTGGGTAGTTTCAAGGAGAACTTCCAGTCGGCCTGAACGCCAGTGCGCAGGCTGTCGGTCAGGTTGCTCACCACAGGATCGTTGTCGTCCAGCTGATAGCACAGCTGATAGCGGCCAACAGCCTTACGGCCCACGTTAGAGAAATTGATCATCGCATCAATATTCTCGCCGGGCGCCTTGTATTTGAAACCGGTATCAAACCAGGTGATGTCGAGGTCGTAGAGGGGCAGCGAACTGACATCCACGATGAGCTGCACGCAGAGACGACCCAGGCCGCTCAGCGAGTAGAGGTTCAGTCCCTGACCGAAGTTGCCATAGGCATAGAGGGCACCCTCCATGTCGTCGCCAAATCCGCAGAGCCCCCCCTGGTCGGCAGTAATCATCTCAGGCGTCTCAACGTAGTCGAAACCGAAGAACAGCGTTTCGTCGCCCTTGATCTCGTAGCCGCCGTTGTTGAAGAAGATATTGTTCCACCCGGCATAGAGGCGTTGCTTCTGGATGCACAGCGTGTCCATCTTGTTGCTTTTCACCAGATAGACAAATGTGCTGGTACGTCCAAGATCCAGTGCGGCAGCCATGCGTATACCTACAATCTTACAGCCGGCATAGCTGGACAGGGTCTGTGGTGTCATCACGGCACCCACAGGGTAAGTACCAGCCGTACCGAAGGCACCACCGCTCACGGTGATACTGTCTGTCATGATATAGCCCAGCAGACGCTGGTTCTCTGAGAGTCCCTGTGCCAGTGAGGTGAGGGACATGACGGCTGCGAAGGCCGTGAGAAAGATATGACGTAGTTTCATGTGTTGTTTTACTTGCGTATTTTAATGGTTTTACCGTTGTGCTTCACGAGGTAGATACCTGCAGGCACAGCCTCCAGTTTGTTGCCCATATAAACGCCCGACAGGCTGTATACGGCTGTAGGCATGGCGGCATTGATGGCGGTCTGAGCGATACCGGCTGTACCCTCAATGGTGTAAGTCGCGATTTCTGATTCACCCGACTGATAGATGGCCTTGATGCCCACGGTGTGAGTGCCGGCCGACAGTACGGGGATGATGTATGAGGCCGTCTGGCTCTCACCAATCTTCTCGCCGTCAACCAGAATATCATAGCGTACCACGTTGCCATAGTCCACCACCTCGCCTTCGCCATTCTCAGGACCTACGGTGAAGTCGTCAATCTGACAGAGGAAGGTGTCGTAGGATACATAGTGGATACCGATGCGGATAGCCATGCCGTTAAACTGGCTCAGGTCTACCTGATAGATGGTCCAGCGCTCAGCGGGAATATTCTCGGCAATACTGATCTTCATGAAGTCATCAGGATTGTCACTGCCGTCTGATACGTAGAACTCCAGTGTCTCGGGATACATGGAAGAGTATGACTTAGCCTTCAGGGTGAGGCTGTAGTTCTCGTGGATGTCAATGACGGGCGAGATGAGCCAGTCGTCGGCTTTGGCCTGCTGAGGCGAGAAGAACGTGATACATTTCTCACCCGTAGGCGCAGCAATGGCGGGGTCGGTAGGCATCATGGCAGGCGTTGTCTTCCAGGGGTTGAACACCATCGGGGCGATAGACGTTGGTTTGGTGGCCGAACCAGAGCCGGGGAACGATACGATGTTGGTCTGTGAGCCCAGGGCGATGGGGTACACGGGGTATCCGTCGCGGTCGATGCTCTTCCATCCGCCGAAGGTACCGGTGGCGAAGTCGTCGTAGTCCTCAAAGCTGTCGCTGAAAATCAGTTCCTGGTTCCAGCGCAGGGTGTAGGTGGCGTCGTCGTTGAGCTTTGCCGTGATGTTATAGGGCTTCAGCAGGTAGTCGTTCAGCGTGATGTCGATGGTGGTATCAGCATTGATGGTCACGGGTTTCTGCAGTGCCTGGAATGCACCTTCCTCCGTGCTGATCGCATACTGTCCGTTGGGCAGTGATGCCAGCTCAACCTTTCCGTCAGTGACGGTCAGGTCATACGACTCCATGGTAGCTGTGTTGGTGAGTGTCAGGTGCTGGCCGTTGGCAGTCAGCTTACTGTTGGCGGTGACGTTCAGGATTACGTGTGAATAGGCATCCGAGGGAATGTTGGCCTCGATGGTTGTCGTCTCACTTTGAGCCTTCAGATAGGTAGCCTTGATGCCGATGGTATGGTTGCCGTTGGCAATGCCTTCCAGCACATAACTGCAGTCGGTAGTGGTGGTTACCAGTTCACCGTCCAGATAAATCTGGAACTGTTCGTTGGGAATGGCTGAGGCCTTGGCATTCATACCTACGAACACATTGTCAACCATCAGCATGAACGAGCCGTAACTGTTGTAGTGGCTGATATAGCGGATGGCAAACTTCACTTGTTTGCCTTCGTAGGCCTTCAGGTCGTAGGTGTATTCCTTCCAGCCGGTATAGTCGGCCTTCTCGTAGTTGTCCTGGTCCAGGCGTACGAAGTCCGACTGTGCAGGGTTGTCTGTCTTCGTGGTGACATATACCATGAAGCGCTCGGGAAAGCGGTCGGCAGCCTTGGCGTAGAACGAGAGCACATTCTCGGTGCCTACGGTGACAGCGGGCGAGATGAGCCAGTCGTCATTGGCATTACCGCTATTGGTACGGGTGAAACCGATATACTGCTTGCCGTCGTAAGGGCGCAGGATGGGGTAGTCGTACCACCACACAGGGTCTACGGCGAGCGGGTTGATCACCTGGGCATACTGCAGTACGCCGCGGTTGGGGTAGGTGCCTACCAGGGGAGCGGCGGCTTCCATGTCTACGTCGATGCCGGTCCATCCGCCAAAGTTGATGGCGAAGGGCTCATAACTCTCGAAGTCATCGAAGAAAGCCGGTTCTTCCGTGTTCCATGACAGGTTGATGGTGTTCTTGCCGGTGAAGATGTCGTGCACGGTCTCTGCCTTCAGGGCAAAGGGCTGACGCGTCTTCTCGGTCAGCTGGATATTGATCTGCTTCGTGGTCTCGCCTTCAGCAACGACGAAGTCCTGCTCCACGGGGATAAAGCCGCCGCGGTTCAGGCTGACGTGGTGGTTGCCGGCATAGACCATCAGGGTGCATTTCCCGTTAGCATCAAGTGACAGTGAGCCGTATCCCAGTTCGTAGTCGGTCTGGGTAATCTTCAGGCTCTGTCCCTTCAGGTTGTCGCCTTCAACAGAGGTCACCTGGATGGTCAGTTGGGTGTTTCGCTCCTGCGCATAAGCCGTGAGCGTCAGTAATAGAAATAAGAGAGAAAAGGGTAGATATTTTTTCATTGGTTGATGTTAAGCGAAAAGGGTAATGAGTGCACCGGCAGGCGATGCAACCCATTACCCCTGATATTCAGTATAAATTACTTGCGAATCACTTTCACGGTCTTTCCGTTGGCGGTCTTGATGATATACATGCCTTTCTGGTTGCCGTTGGCCACCTGTACACCGTTGAGGTTGTAAACAGCCACGGGAGCATCCTCGCTGGTGATATTCTTCACGCACTCAATACCGGTCTGGTCAGCATTACCTACGTGGTTGAAGGTGAAGTCATCGAAGAAGGCCAGGAAGCTGGCGCTGTTGGTGGTGTGGCGCACGGCGACGTAGATTTTCTTGCCTGCGTAGGCAGAGAGATCCACGTTGAAGTGGTGCCACTGGTTCTCACCCAGATAAGCCATCTCGGTGGGGTTCATCACGGCCTTGAAGTCGGTGGTCTTGGTATTACCAGTCTCGCTGACCAGCACCTCTACGCTGTGCAGGTCGTTGTCACCAACAAACACAGAACCGGTAGTAGAAAGGTTGCGTGCGTAGAAATCGAAGGTAGCACCCTCGGCAGGCGTTATCTGCTTGCTGATAAGCCAGTCGTTGGCGGCTGTCTGATCGTCGGGCGATGCTGCTGCCAGTGTGCCGATACCGTTGTGAGCCTTCAGGTTGGCATTGTAGTGCTGAGCCTGTGTGAAGGCGATGCGTCCGCCGTCGTCCTCAATAATGGTCTGGTAGTAGCCCAACTGGTGTGTCACCTTGCGGTCCACGTCGATGGTGGTGAAGTCATCCTTCCAGTTGTAGTCCAGAGGATTCATCTCGAAACCGTAGAAGAGTACGTCGCTTGCCAGACCTTCACCGCTCACGGGGAAGGTTACCTTGCTGCCGCTCTCAAACTCAACGGTCATCACGTCCTCGATGGCCTTGGCAGACTCGCCGGCATTGAACTGCAGGTTGAAGGTGATACCCTCGCCAACGGCAATCTCGGTGCCTGCGGCGATAGAGCTTTCGAAATTGTTGGTGCCGAAGCTGACGCTCTTCACCTTCAGGGCTCTCTTACCCTTGTTCAGCATGGTGAACTGGTCGCCAGAGTTAACGGCCTTGCCGAAGTTGATCTTGCCGGCATCCCAACCGTCCTGGTTGAATACGGCCATATCGTCTACGTTACCGTTGATCACGATGTTGTCAAGAGCTGCCTCACCGGTCTGGTTGGCGAAGCTGGTGTTAACCCAACGGAACTGTACCTTCTTACCTGCATATTCTGTCAGGTCGATGGTCTCGTTGCGCCAGTACTTCTTACCGTCTGTACCTTCGATGGCGTTCTCAGACAGGTATGAAGCCTGCTTCCATTCGCCGTCGGCAAAGATCTCGAATGCGATGTCGCTGACACCATTGCCGCCTTCTACGTTCTGCTTCTTCAGCAGACCGGTCTCGTCAACAATCAGGTCGCTGGGATGATCGTTACCCCAAACGAATGAGATGCTCATGCCCTGACCACCTGCGGGGAGGTTGAATTCGGGAGAGGTCAGGATAGACTGCTGGCCGGCGTCCTTCCAACCGGTAGCGAGTGAAGCACCCTTGCCACCATAAGGATAGATATTGTTGGGAGTCCATGCCTGGAACTTATAGCTGCCTGTAGTAGTGCTCAACCAGCCTGTGGGCACGGGAGCTTCATTGGTGCACTCGTCGAAGTTCTCGGTATAGGGGAACTCCATCACAGAGGCGTCGGGCTGTGTGGTGAACTTCCATGTGCTGGCTGTCGTAGCGTCGCCCTTGTCGTTATAGGCCACAACCTTCCATTTGTAGGTCGTCGCATAGTCGCACTGAGGAATGGTGTAGGTCAGCACGTTACCCAGGTCGCCACCGTCAATCAGATCGTTAACCTCGGCATTGGTGCCCACATAGAGCTTGTAGCCCTTGGCAAACTGAGCAGGCCCCCACTCCAGTTTCACGTTCTTGGGATATACGTCCTTGGCATTTGATGCTGGGGCAATCAGGGTAGCACTGCCGGGTACGCCGTTAGCACCATATACATGGGGCAGCAGCACGCGGTCCAGTGTGAAGTTTGAGTGGTCGTAAGCACCCTCGTCGTCGCTCTCGATAGCGGGGTAGTACCAGCGCACATAACTGTTGTCTGTACCATCCTCACCCAGGTCAACCTCGGCGGTGAGCAGTTTGTTCAGTCCGTTCTGATAGTCGCTGGTCCATACGGTCTTCCAGTTGTCGCCACCATCGGTCGACAGCTGCAGCTGGATGTCATATTCGGGAGCATAGTCGCCCTCATACTGATTATAATAGGTGAAAATTACTTTGCCGCCATCGGTCAGGTCCAGACGGGGAGAGCGCAGTGTGGTCACGCTGAAGTCGCCACCGGCATAGGCGCTCTGGTCGCCCTCGATAGCTGCGCTAGAGCCGCGCCATCCGTTGCTCTTCCATCCTGCAGGGGGGAAGTACTGGTTGAAACCTTCGAAGGTGTAGCCATCGGGAATGGCGATCTTGCTGGCTGAATAGGCAATCGTTACGTCGCCACCGGTGGTGTGAATCACGGCTTCGCCCTTGGCCGGTGTCAGCATCGATGCGCTGTAGGCCAACTGGAAGTTCACCTTGTCGTAAGTGCGCAGGTTAACACCCTCGGGATCCAGTGTGGTGCTGATGCCGTTGGGCAGGTCCATACCGGTAATCTTCAGACCGTTCTTACCTGTATTGGTCAGGGTAAATACCTCACTGTAAACCTTCTCGCCGATATATACCTCCTTGAAATCATAGCGATCCATTGAGATGCTGGCCACAGGGCCGTTGGCGGGGGTGAACTTCTTGACGGTGATATCGTCAATCCAAGCTACATTCGACATGGGGGCCAGCATCTTGTAAACGAAAGCCAGCTTCACCTTCTCACCTCTCCAGTCGCTCAGATCAATCTTTGAGGTGTGGGGATCCCATGCGTCGATGGGGAATACGGTGACACCACTCTCGCGGAGCATAGCCTCGTTCTGGATAGAGAACACGGTCTCGGCGCTGTTGATGTCGTTGTTGGTAACTACACGTACCTGAAGATCGTAGCGGGAGTTGTCGCGGTTGTTCATGGGACTAACCTTCCATGAGAACTGCAGCTGGTAGGTGTCGTTCAGGTCGAGCTCGGGTGAGAGCAGGATTTCTTCACGGGGACCCTGCCCGTCAACGGTGGCTCCACTTGAGATGGGACCGTCACAAGCTGCGCAGTTGGCGCCGGAAAGGGTAGGACCGGCCTGTGAAGTGGGATCGGCGTAGTAGTTGTACCAGTTGTACGTCGTGTTGGTGCCTTTGTACGAATCAATGGTCGTCCAACCTTCGGTACGTGTTAATGGGGTTTTGGCTGGCTGCGTTAATCCTGTTTCAAAATCTTCTTCTAAAATCGTTTGGCCAATAGCCGGCATTGTAGATGCCAGTGCTAGGGTCATGGTTAAAATTAATTGTAGTTTTTTCATATTATTACGAAATTTATGCTTTTTCTTTCAAATCGGCGTGCAAAGGTACGGTTTTTCTGATAAACCGACAAATAAAAATGCAAAAAACTTAGAATTTATTTTTATTATTTGATATTTCTTGCATATTAATGCGATTATAACCTGTATCATCTGCAATCTGTGGTAGAAAAAATCCGTTTCATCCGTTCAATCCGTTGTTCCTGGCTCTTTGCAAAAACAGTTCTCCCTATATAATATATAATAAGGTGAAGGTCTTTTTGTGTATTGATTTAAATCAAGAGTGCATAAAAAATGCATGAAAAAAGTGATTTTTTCTTGGAAAAGTTTTGGTGGTTCAGAAAAAAGTCGTACCTTTGCACCCGCAAATCAGGAACACCTCCTGACGAGCACAATAGGAAAGAGTTCTTTGAAAGATTTACATAGACAGAAGTAGTACAAGAAGCGAGAGCAGAAATGCTCTTGGGTAGAAGAAACAAACCGTTTAATTCTTAACTTGATACTGGATAGTCGTTCTGAGACAGATATAAAGATTGTGCAAGTCGGTTTTCCGGCTTGACTACAATTAGAAATACAAATTTTACAATGAAGAGTTTGATCCTGGCTCAGGATGAACGCTAGCTACAGGCTTAACACATGCAAGTCGAGGGGCAGCGAGAAGAAAGCTTGCTTTCTTTGTCGGCGACCGGCGCACGGGTGAGTAACGCGTATCCAACCTTCCCCTTAGTAGAGAATAGCCCGGCGAAAGTCGAATTAATACTCTATGTTGTTCGTTGCGAGCATTCAAGATGAACCAAAGGTTTACCGCTAAGGGATGGGGATGCGTCTGATTAGGTTGTTGGCGGGGTAACGGCCCACCAAGCCCACGATCAGTAGGGGTTCTGAGAGGAAGGTCCCCCACATTGGAACTGAGACACGGTCCAAACTCCTACGGGAGGCAGCAGTGAGGAATATTGGTCAATGGACGGAAGTCTGAACCAGCCAAGTAGCGTGCAGGATGACGGCCCTATGGGTTGTAAACTGCTTTTGTACGGGAATAAAGTGAGGGACGTGTCCCTTTTTGTATGTACCGTAAGAATAAGGACCGGCTAATTCCGTGCCAGCAGCCGCGGTAATACGGAAGGTCCGGGCGTTATCCGGATTTATTGGGTTTAAAGGGAGCGCAGGCTGGAGATTAAGCGTGACGTGAAATGCCGCGGCTCAACCGTGGAAGTGCGTCGCGAACTGGTTTCCTTGAGTGTATTCGACGTCAGCGGAATTCGTGGTGTAGCGGTGAAATGCTTAGATATCACGAAGAACTCCGATTGCGAAGGCAGCTGG
This sequence comes from Prevotella communis, assembly GCF_022024175.1. Taxonomy (GTDB): domain Bacteria; phylum Bacteroidota; class Bacteroidia; order Bacteroidales; family Bacteroidaceae; genus Prevotella; species Prevotella communis. Next base: position 575,317 of record NZ_CP091794.1, read on the forward strand.
CGAGGCTATAACTGACGCTAAAGCTCGAAGGTGCGGGTATCGAACAGGATTAGATACCCTGGTAGTCCGCACGGTAAACGATGGATGCCCGCTGTATGCGATATAGTGTATGCGGCCAAGCGAAAGCGTTAAGCATCCCACCTGGGGAGTACGCCGGCAACGGTGAAACTCAAAGGAATTGACGGGGGCCCGCACAAGCGGAGGAACATGTGGTTTAATTCGATGATACGCGAGGAACCTTACCCGGGCTTGAACTGCCAGCGAACGATACAGAGATGTTGAGGCCCTTCGGGGCGCTGGTGGAGGTGCTGCATGGTTGTCGTCAGCTCGTGCCGTGAGGTGTCGGCTTAAGTGCCATAACGAGCGCAACCCCTGCGACTAGTTGCCATCAGGTTAAGCTGGGCACTCTGGTTGGACTGCCACCGTAAGGTGTGAGGAAGGTGGGGATGACGTCAAATCAGCACGGCCCTTACGTCCGGGGCTACACACGTGTTACAATGGGAGGTACAGAGAGCAGGTGTTCCGCAAGGCGCATCAAATCCTCAAAGCCTTCCTCAGTTCGGATTGGGGTCTGCAACCCGACCCCATGAAGCTGGATTCGCTAGTAATCGCGCATCAGCCATGGCGCGGTGAATACGTTCCCGGGCCTTGTACACACCGCCCGTCAAGCCATGAAAGCCGGGGGCGCTTGAAGTCCGTGACCGCAAGGATCGGCCTAGAGCGAAACTGGTAATTGGGGCTAAGTCGTAACAAGGTAGCCGTACCGGAAGGTGCGGCTGGAACACCTCCTTTCTGGAGAGGATGACTATAAAAGGTAAAAGTGAATAGTGAAAAGTGAAAAATTTGCTACCGCTTTAAGTTAAGAAGGTTAGTTTTTAACCCAAGCTTCTTTACTGCTGATGTTTATAATATAAGAATAGAGAAAGATGAAGCTGAGCGTAGTAACGGCGAAGCTTGAAGCCAGTCCTATAGCTCAGTTGGTTAGAGCGCCACACTGATAATGTGGAGGTCGGCAGTTCAAGTCTGCCTGGGACTACATCCGACTCGAATAAAAGTTGGGGGATTAGCTCAGTTGGCTAGAGCACCTGCTTTGCAAGCAGGGGGTCAACGGTTCGAATCCGTTATTCTCCACCAAGTACGGACGACCTCTGAAATTTAATGTTTCATGTTTAATGTTTCAAGTACAGAGATCTTTGACATATTGACACACAAGACTGTAAGTAAAGACTTTAAGAAGTCAAACTGAGTAGATTAAAAAATCTCAAAATTACAGCTGAAAGTATGAGCTATGCATTGAATGTCTAATGTTTAATCTTTAATGTTTAATCATAAATGTTTAATGTATATAGGCGAAAGCAAGTTAGGGCGTCTGGTGGATGCCTTGGCTCTCGGAGGCGATGAAGGACGTGATAAGCTGCGATAAGCTCTGGGTAGATGCAAATAATCTTTGATCCAGGGATTTCCGAATGGGACAACCCAGCAGTCTGAAGGACTGTTATTCCTACAAAGGTAGGAAGGCAAACGGGGGGAACTGAAACATCTTAGTACCCCCAGGAAGAGAAAATAAACAATGATTCCCCTAGTAGTGGCGAGCGAACGGGGAAGAGCCCAAACCTGTTATGTAGCAATGCATAATGGGGGTTGTAGGACCACGCTGTGGTACTCTGATCATGAGCAGAATGTTCTGGAAAGTTCAACCATAGAAGATGAAAGTTCTGTACGCGAAGTGAAATGAGGCCTAGTGGTATCCTGAGTAACGCGGAGCACGAGGAATTCTGCGCGAATCTGCCGGGACCATCCGGTAAGGCTAAATACTCCCGAGAGACCGATAGCGAACCAGTACCGTGAGGGAAAGGTGAAAAGCACCCCTATTAGGGGAGTGAAATAGTACCTGAAACCAGTCGCCTACAAGCGGTCGGAGCTAGTTATACTAGTGACGGCGTGCCTTTTGCATAATGAACCTACGAGTTACCATGTCCGGCGAGGTTAAGCCCTTCTGGGGCGCAACCGCAGTGAAAGCGAGGCTGAAGAGGCCGCCCAAGTCGGATGGGGTAGACGCGAAACCGAGTGATCTACACATGTCCAGGATGAAGTCCCGGTAACACGGGATGGAGGTCCGCACCGATAAGCGTTGAAAAGCTTCCGGATGAGGTGTGTGTAGGAGTGAAAGGCCAATCAAACTCGGAGATAGCTCGTACTCCCCGAAAGGCATTTAGGTGCCGCGTCGGATGGTCACCGTGAGAGGTAGAGCGACCGATAGGTCAAGAGGGCTTCACCGCCTATCGAGACCTGACGAACTCCGAATGCTCACGGTCTGCAGTCCGGCAGTAAGGGGGCGGGTGCTAAGGTCCGTCCCCGAGAGGAGAAGAATCCAGACCGCCGTCTAAGGTCCCGGAATCCTGTCTGAGTTAGTCTAACGAAGTGTGGCCTCGATGACAGCTAGGATGTTGGCTTGGAAGCAGCCATTCATTCAAAGAGTGCGTAACAGCTCACTAGTCGAGAGGCCGTGCATGGATAATAATCGGGTATAAGACAGGTACCGAAGGCGCGGGATAGCATTAAAAAGTATCGGTAGGGGAGCATTCCAGCGGCGCCGAAGGTGAAGGATGACCTTCACTGGAGTTTCTGGAAAAGCAAATGTAGGTATAAGTAACGATAAGACGGGTGAGATTCCCGTCCGCCATAAGACTAAGGTTTCCCGGGCGATGTCAATCACCCCGGGGTGAGTCGGGTCCTAAGTTTAAGCCGAACGGCGAGAGCGATGGCTGACACGGTTAATATTCCGTGACTACCATACGGGGCGACGTGGTGACGGAGCAGTGACACTGCCGCGTGCTGACGGAATAGCACGTTGAAGCGTGTAGGTGCTGAGGAGTGCAGGCAAATCCACACTCCGAGCCGAACGTGACAGTACAGGGTCTTCTTCGGAAGAACTTGATAGCGCAGGTAAACATACTCCCGAGAAAAACCGCTAAGCTTAACCCGTGTGGTACCCGTACCGCAAACGGACACACGTAGTCGGGTAGAACATACTAAGGCGTTGAGAGATTCGTGGCTAAGGAACTAGGCAAACTGACCCTGTAACTTCGGGATAAAGGGTCCTCACTTTAAGTGAGGCGCAGAGAATAGGTCCAGGCAACTGTTTAACAAAAACACAGGGCTGTGCAAACTCGAAAGATGAGGTATACAGCCTGACACCTGCCCGGTGCTGGAAGGTTAAGAGGAGATGTCAGTGGTAACATGAAGCATTGAATTGAAGCCCCAGTAAACGGCGGCCGTAACTATAACGGTCCTAAGGTAGCGAAATTCCTTGTCGGGTAAGTTCCGACCTGCACGAATGGTGTAATGATCCGGACGCTGTCTCGGCCACGATCTCAGTGAAATTGTAGTATCGGTGAAGATGCCGATTACCCGCGATGGGACGAAAAGACCCCGTGAACCTTTACTACAGCTTAGCACTGACCTTGGTCATCGGATGTGTAGGATAGGCCGGAGGCTATGAAGTGGGCGCGCCAGCGTTCATGGAGCCGCCGTTGAAATACGGCCCTTCTGCTGCCTGAGGTCTAACACGCAGTTGCGTGGACACTGTTTGGTGGGTAGTTTGACTGGGGTGGTCGCCTCCAAAAGCGTAACGGAGGCTTCCAAAGGTGCCCTCGGGCCGATTGGTAACCGGCCTTATAGAGTGTAAAGGCAAAAGGGCGCTTGACTGGGAGGCAGACATGCCGAGCAGGCAGGAAACTGGGGCTTAGTGATCCGGTGCAAGTGTATGGAAACTGCATCGCTCAAAGGATAAAAGGTACTCCGGGGATAACAGGCTGATCCCCCCCAAGAGCTCATATCGACGGGGTGGTTTGGCACCTCGATGTCGGCTCGTCACATCCTGGGGCTGGAGAAGGTCCCAAGGGTTGGGCTGTTCGCCCATTAAAGTGGCACGCGAGCTGGGTTCAGAACGTCGTGAGACAGTTCGGTCTCTATCTATCGTGGGCGTGGGAGTCTTGAGTGGATCGGACACTAGTACGAGAGGACCGTGTTTGACTGACCTCCGGTTTACCGGTTGTACCGCCAGGTGCACCGCCGGGTATCCGCGTCGGGATCGGATAAGCGCTGAAAGCATCTAAGTGCGAAGCCGGCCACAAGATGAGGGCTCCATTGAGGGTCGTCGTAGACTACGACGTTGATAGGGTGCAGGTGTAAAGACAGTGATGTCAAAGCCGAGCACTACTAATTGCCCGAAGGCTTTCGCTGCTAAAGCGCATGCTTTCAACTGTGACAGTATTGACGCTGAAGTTTCAGCTTCAGTCTTAGTGTGATATGTCAACCTTATACGCGGTTGTATAATTGTCAATTATCAATTGTCAATTATCAATTTAGCGAAGATATTCAGGTGGCTATTGCGGCGGGGTCCCACCTCTTCCCATTCCGAACAGAGAAGTTAAGCCCGCTTGCGCCGATGGTACTGCAATGCAATGCGGGAGAGTAGGAGGCTGCCATTTTTTACAAGTAAAGACCCTGATTCAGCAATGAGTCAGGGTCTTTTTCGTGTTTACAAGTCTTGATATTCTGTCTTGGCATCAAAGCAAGGACAGGCTTTGTGGACATTGGGAAGGTCGCGATGACCCAGGATCTGCGCTTGGGGATGTTCCCGTTTGAGCCTCTTGAGCAGTGCAAGGAGCGCTCGCTTCTGTTTGATGGTCCTGGTATCGGCTGCTGTGCCTTCCTTGTCAAGGCCTCCTTCATAGCATACACCCAGGGAACGACTGTTATAGCCCTTGGCATGAGCACCTATGAGCTGCTCATGGCGTGTCTGGGTGACGTTGCCGTCGCGTGTGATGTAGTAGTGGTAGCCTGTGAACCCGAAGCTGTCGTCGTGGTCGCGGATCAGTTGCATCACGCTATAGCGCCGGTTGCAACGGGTGGCGGAGCAGTGCACTACAATCATGTCTATACTACGCATGGGCTACATACAACTAGCTACACCGAGTGCTGTGGCGATGGCCGACAGCATGCTGATGGTGGTCTGAATGATGAACTTCAAAAACACTTTATTATTCTCTTTCATATTTACTACGATTTTTTTTTAAAAAAACAACGGATTTAACGGATTTTCTATTTTAACCACGAATTATTCGTGGTTTCATTATCCCTCAGGGGCAGTGCCCCGGAATCAAGGGTTCACAGGGCCGCCCTCTGAGCTCCCGCCGCTATTGCCTCCTCCGCTGTTACCGCCGCCACCAGTAGTCTCGCTGTGGCTATTGGTATTGGCCGAAGCCTTCATCAGCGATGCCTCTAGGTTCAGGCTCTTGGTGATCAAATCACCAGTGGCACGTGCACGAAGTTTTACACCTTGGATGTTTTTGGCTACAGAGAAATCCTCTTTGCTCTTGGCACCGCCCTTGGTGTTCTTGATGCCCAGTGAGAAGATGGCGAGGTCGGCAATCTTCACGTTCTTGCCCTCCAAGAGCTGTTCCTTGATGATACTTACCATGTCGGTGAGCAAACCATTTACCGAACCCTTCGAGAAACCGGTGTTGTGAAGACACATCAGTTCGGCTAGTTTGGAGAGGGTGACGGTCTCTTTGATTTCAGGATAGGCAAACCAGTTGCCCTTAGATACAGACTGTGGGTTCTTGTTTTGTTTTAATACGTAAGAAATCATAATGTTGATGTTTGAAGTAAGATGAATGAGGAAGGATGCCGGCTGCGCGCAAAGCCAGATTCATACACTCGTCAGAGCGTTTCTCTGATAATGCAAAGGTACTACATCTGGATGCCACCATTCGTGCACAACGTGCGCATCGATGCTTACTGATGCGATAAAGTGCGCTTTTTTTTATGGTTCACCCAGGTGCTCTATGATTATTCTTACGGCTTGAGCCGAGTAGAACTTGGCGTGCCTGCTTTGGTTGCAACGGCTGAGCGCTTCCATGAGTGTGGGATTGCCTTTGATCCACTGTGTGAGGTGGTTGGTGGCCACGTGCGGGTCGCTGTCGGGGAAATACATTTTGGCTAGTTCACTCTTGGGGTAACTTTTGATAATCATTTCTTTCATCGTTTGTTTTGATGGTTTTGTAGGCGTTTTTGACTATTGCTGCTGAAATCAGTGGTTTAGACATCGTATAATAGCGACTTTGAGGTCGCAAATCAGGGACTTAGACTTACTAACCCTATGGTTTATGAGTTCTATTCCCCTACTTTCCAAGTCTTTAATCAGTAGTTTTCAGAAAAAGGGAAAATAAGGTCGGCAATGTCTATCTTTTCAGCCTTCTGAGAAGGCGAGGCTTGCTGCTCAAGTATACTACTGACGGTGACAGGATGGCCAAACACGTCGCTGGCAGCCTGAGCTATCTCATACCAGTCCTGATAAGTCTTTCCTGTCTCGTCGGTATCAGGGAAAAGGATCACTCGCCGTCCCTGTAAGGGCTTTAACTTCGCCACATTCAGTTCTGTTTTGCCGCCTGTGGCAAGCCAGGTGTAGTCGGGTTTGACGGCTGACATGATGACGGCTGTCTTCTCGCTCTCTACTACTGCTACGTTTTTCTTGCTGTCTTGCAGGAGGTGAAGTCCGAACAGACAGTGTTCTGTCTTCCAGTCCTCGGGCAGGTATCCGCCCTTTCGAAGCAGGTGGGACACCCAGGTGGGATTACGGTTGTGGTCACGATGACAGTCGGGACGGTAGTACATAATCTTTCCGTCGTGCATGATGTCGTTCTCGTCATACTGCCAGAAGATAACGCCACCCTTACGACTCAGGCCCAGTCGGTAGAGTAGGGTAGCCTGCTCCATCTGTTCCGTAGTCATATATCCGTTGGCCACGAGTGCCCTACAGAACGCAGACGCCGTAGAGATACGACGCTGCCAGAAGGGACGTGTGTCGCAGAGGGTGTTGTGTCCCAACTGTTGGTGCAAGGCTTTGAAGGTATGCTGCAGAATTTCGCACATTTTTGTCATAGTTGCTGTTTTTGAACAATCATGTATCTTTGTGATATTCCTGGGGGAATTGAGGCCTCCCCCTCATATTGGAGTCCCCCTTATAGGGGGACGGAAATATGGAGGGGGCGAGACCTCAGAAGGGGGCTGGAGCATAGAATGTCAGCCTGTCGCGAGTATACTTCGTTATGACTTTATGCTCCAATGCTTCTGCGAGCAGTTTGTTATAGAACTTGTATGAGCAGATATTGGCCAAATCGCATACTTCACTCTTTAACTCTCCACCTCCAATTTCTTCTTTGCCGTGCATTGCGTCGAGGAATAGTTTCTGTACGTCAAACTGCCAGCCGCCGTCCTCATTCTGTACGATATACTCCTTTTTCAGTTGTGGCAGCTTGTCTTGTCTGGTGTTATTGCTCTTCTCTTCAGGTGCATCGCTCATGATGGGCAAACCGTTTTCGTTTACGGTGAAGTAGAACTTCTGGTCCCAGTCGTATTTGCGCGAGTTGTCCTGTTCGAACTTGAAGATGCGGTGTGGCAACTTCTCGCAGGTATAAATCTCGAAAGCCTTATTGGTCAGTTCGGTACCAATCCATCCACGCAGGTTGTGATCTTCGCCACTTTTGTTCTGGTGGAGCACGCAGGCGATGCAGCACTGGTTGTCTGAGGCCAGTTTCATGAGTTCCTCCATTACCTCCTGTGCCAGCACGCCGTCGTTGATATCGTTCACCAGGTCACGTATGCCGTCGATGATCACCAAATCTGGGCTGCACATACGTACGGCCTCAAGCAGCAGTGAGCGCCGTTCCTTCCATTCCGTTATGCGTACGTTGAAGATGTCAAGAAGACATGGTGGCGATGGCTTGTCAAAGAGGGATGGTGATTGCGAGGGAACGACCATCTTCAGGATACGGTTTTTCAAAATGTCTTGTGTGGACTCGTCGCTTTGCTCGGTGTCGTACCATAACACGCGCAAAGGCTGTTCCTGTTCACGGTGGAAGAACAATACGTCGCGCATCTGACAGCACGCTATCAGCATAGACGATACGAATGTCTTGCCGCTCTTGGCCTTACCTGTAATGGCTACCAGTTCCTTACGCGGAAAGCATGGCTTGCCGTTTACCCGGAAGAGAAACTCCATCTTGGGCAGTTGCTTATCGGGCGTGATGCGCAGCTGCTCCAGTTGTAGCATCAAGGTACTGAGTGTGGTATCTTCGCCTGCATGTTTCAACTCTGTATCCAGTTGGGTTAATGCTTGATTATCCATAACTTCATTTTCTTTTGTTTACGTTGTACTTTCCTTCTAGAAAAACGTTCTTCTAACTGGATGCAAAATTATGAAATAAACAGAAATTTATCCCCCTATATAGGGGGTATGATAATCCTATATAGGGGGAAATGACGCTGAATGTCAGCTATTTATCAATCCTCGAAGATCTTGTCTATGTCCTTGGCGCGGTTGGGCAACTGACCCGTGTCCTGTGAATGCTGTTTCTCTTGGGCCAGGTTATTAATGCCCCATAGCATTTGGAAAGGTTTCCATTTAGTATTCTTAAGCTCTAATTTCTCAGCAAACAGTTCGGCAATATACCATGCCTGTTGTCTGGAGGTGCTGGGACATAACTGGTGGTTGCTGTCTACGAATCCCTCTTCTTCTAGTCTTTCCCAGTATTTCATGGCTTTCGGTGTACTGAGCTCAGGTGGCAGTTCGCAATTCCTCTTTGGGTTCTTGTGCTCATAGATCATGTCCTCCAGTTTGCTTCTTGTATGGTCCCAACCGGGAAATTCAGAAAAGTACTTGTCCCATTTTTCGTATTTCTCAATGGCTTTGTCGTAATCGAAAATACGCAGCACTCGAGCGAAGCGATGGATGAGCATCTCTTCGGTGACAAGTAATCCCTCTTGGGGAGTATGTATGTCTTGCTGCTGTATCATGATGATTGATGGTTTGTAGATCGTTTCCTGAAATGAAAGTTGAGGGGATGGTTAAGAAAATGAGTCTATGTGGAATAGCAATAACAACTCGTATGGCAGATCGGCGTTTCGTCGTCCTGCCATTACCCGCCTTGGGCGTATAGGATGTTATTTTCGTGTTGTTCATGAATGCAAAATTACGTAATATTTTCCAAAAACGAACGTAAAATATACAACTATTTTTTGCATTCTTCGCAAATAGGAGAATTTTACGTAAGAATGGAAAAGGGCCTCGCGGGCGCGGGTACAATATTAAAAAAAAAGGTGAGAGTTAAGAGTTAATAGTTAAGAGTTAATAGTTAGGAGGTGTTGTGCGGCAAAGCCGTACTTTCTCTCAAATAATAAAAAATCCTAAATAATGCTAATTTGGAGGTGGGTAGTATTGCGTATTCCATATAAAAGTTGTACCTTTGCACCCGCAAAAGTGGCCGTTGCGCTGGCAATTCGCTAACAACACACTGAAAAAGAGCAGTTTATGTTCCGAAAGAAAAGGGATCGGCTGTTTCTCATTTTTGTGTGCGTATAGGTGGATAAAAGGCAAAATGACACTAAAAGCAAAAGAGAATACAATATTTATTTATAACATTTTTATTATTAAAATTTTAAACTGAAATGCCAGGATTATTAGGAAGAAAAATCGGAATGACATCCGTTTTCAGTGCCGACGGTAAGAATGTACCGTGCACTGTTATCGAAGTTGGTCCTTGCGTTGTGACCCAGGTCAAGACAGTTGAGAAGGATGGCTACAAGGCTGTTCAGCTCGGTTTTGGCGAGGCAAAGGAGAAGAACACAACAAAGCCCATGATGGGTGTGTTCAAGAAGGCCGGCACAACACCTAAGGCCCACTTGGCCGAGTTCAAGTTTGAAGAGGACTACAACCTGGGTGATACCATCACCGTAGAGCTTTTCGCTGATACAGAGTTCGTAGACGTTGTAGGTACTTCAAAAGGTAAAGGTTTTCAGGGTGTAGTTAAGCGCCACGGTTTCGGTGGTGTAGGTCAGAGCACTCACGGTCAGGACGACCGTCTGCGTAAGCCCGGTTCTATCGGTGCTTGTTCTTACCCCGCTAAGGTGTTCAAGGGTATGCGCATGGGTGGCCACATGGGTGGTGACCGCGTAACCACACAGAACCTGAAAGTATTAAAGGTGATTCCTGAGCACAACCTTCTGCTTGTGAAGGGTAGCTGCGCTGGATGCAATGGTTCAACTGTTTTAATCGAGAAGTAAGAGATGGAAGTTAGTGTATTGAATATCAACGGTCAGGAGACCGGTAGAAAGGTAACTCTGAATGAGGCTATCTTTGGTGTTGAGCCTAATGACCACGTCATTTATCTGGACGTTAAGCAGTATATGGCCAACCAGCGTCAGGGCAACGCTAAGTCAAAGGAGCGTAGCGAGATCTCTGGATCTACACGCAAACTGGGTCGTCAGAAGGGCGGCGGCGGTGCTCGTCATGGTGATATCAACTCTCCTCTGCTGCGTGGTGGTGGTCGCGTGTTCGGTCCTACACCTCGTGACTATGGCTTCAAGCTGAACAAGAAGGTTAAGCAGCTCGCTCGTAAGTCAGCTCTGACTTATAAGGCTCAGGAGAATGCTGTTCTCGTACTCGAGGACTTCAACTTTGAGGCTCCAAAGACTAAAGATTTTGTAAATATTGCTAAAAATCTGAAAGTCGATGGTAAGAAGTTGCTCTTCGTTTTGCCAGAAGCAAATAAAAACGTATATTTGTCGGCTCGCAACCTGCAGAAGGCTGAGGTGATCGAGGCTGCCAACGTGAATACCTACAAGGTACTCGACGCTGACGTTCTGGTTATCACCGAGAAGTCACTGGAGACAATCGACGGAATCTTAAACAAGTAAAAAGGAGACATTAGACTATGGCATTTATTATAAAACCCCTGGTCACTGAGAAGATGACCAAGATTACGGAGAAGCAGCCTAACCGCTATGGCTTCATCGTACGTCCTGAGGCTAATAAGATTGAGATTAAGAAGGAAGTCGAGGCTCTTTATAACGTAACCGTTGAGGATGTCAACACGGTTCGCTACGCTGGTAAGCGCAGTCAGCGTTATACAAAGGCCGGTCTCGTGAAGGGACAGAAGAACGCCTTCAAGAAGGCTATTGTCACTCTGAAAGAGGGTGAGGAAATTGATTTTTACAGCAATATTGATTAATAAAAAATGGCAGTACGTAAATTAAAGCCCGTAACTCCGGGTCAAAGACACAAAATTATTGGCACGTTCGAGGATATTACTGCATCCGTGCCAGAGAAGTCTCTCGTTTACGGTAAGCGTTCTACCGGCGGTCGAAACAACACCGGTAAGATGACTGTTCGCTACATGGGTGGCGGTCACAAGAAGAAGTATCGTCTGATCGACTTCAAGCGAGAGAAAGATGGTGTACCTGCTGTAGTAAAGACAATCGAGTACGATCCTAACCGTTCAGCTCGCATTGCACTTCTTTTCTACGCAGATGGTGAAAAACGTTACATAATTGCTCCTAATGGACTGCAGGTTGGCGCAACACTGATGTCTGGTGCGGAGGCAGCGCCCGAGGTGGGTAATGCTCTTCCCCTTGCCAACATTCCCGTAGGTACGGTGATTCACAACATTGAGCTCCGTCCTGGTCAGGGTGCACTGCTCGTTCGTTCGGCTGGTAATTTTGCTCAGTTGACTTCTCGTGAAGGAGACTATTGCGTGATTAAGCTCCCTTCAGGTGAGACACGTAAGGTCCTCTCTGCTTGTAAGGCTACTGTAGGTGCTGTAGGCAACTCTGACCACGCACTGGAGGCATCAGGTAAGGCTGGTCGCTCTCGCTGGTTGGGACGTCGTCCTCACAACCGTGGTGTTGTTATGAACCCCCACGATCACCCAATGGGTGGTGGTGAAGGCCGTCAGTCTGGTGGACACCCACGTTCACGTAAGGGTCTGTACGCTAAGGGTCTGAAGACACGTGCACCTAAGAAGCTTTCAAACAAGTACATTATTGAAAGAGCTAACAAGAAGTAATCAAAGTAACAAGAGTTAAATTATGAGTCGTTCATTAAAGAAAGGTCCTTATATCAACGTTGCTCTCGAGAAGAAAGTTCTCGCTATGAATGAGAGCGGCAAGAAGAACGTCGTAAAGACATGGGCCAGAGCATCAATGATCTCACCCGATTTCGTGGGACACACTGTTGCAGTTCATAACGGTAACAAATTTATCCCTGTTTACATTACTGAGAACATGGTTGGTCACAAGCTCGGTGAGTTCGCACCCACACGTCGCTTCGGTGGTCACGCCGGTAACAAGAAGTAATGCTCCAGGGTGAATTAAGAATTAAGAATTAAGAATTAAGAAATTACAATGGGAGCAAGAAAACATATTAAGGCTGAAGAGAGAAAAGCAGCTCTTAAGACACAGTATTTTGCAAAGTTGAAAGGCTGTCCTTCTTCTCCGCGCAAGATGCGCTATGTCGTGGATATGATCCGTGGCATGGAGGTGAACCGCGCTCTGGGCGTGCTTCGCTTCTCAAAGAAGGCTGCTGCCGCTGATGTGGAGAAGCTTCTCCGCTCAGCCATCAATAACTGGGAGCAGAAGAATGATCGCAAGGCCGAGGCCGGCGAGTTGTTCATCACCCGCGTATTCGTTGACGAGGGCGTAACCCTGAAGCGCATGCGTCCCGCCCCACAGGGCCGTGGCTATCGTATCCGCAAGCGCAGTAACCACGTCACTCTGTTTGTTGACGCTAAAACTAACGACGTAAAAGAATAATAGAATGGGACAGAAAGTAAATCCAATTAGCAACCGTCTGGGTATCGTTAGAGGTTGGGATTCAAATTGGTTCGGAGGCAAGGACTTCGGAGATAACCTGGTAGAGGATCAGAAAATCCGTAAGTACCTCAACGAGCGTCTGGCTAAGGCTAGCGTTTCTAAGATTGTCATCGAGCGCACTTTGAAACTGATTACCATTACTATTTGCACGGCTCGTCCGGGTATCGTCATTGGTAAGGGTGGACAGGATGTAGACAACTTGAAGGATGAGCTGAAGAAGCTCTTCGACAAGGAAGTACAGATTAATATCTTTGAAGTAAAGCGTCCAGAACTTGACGCAACAATCGTTGCCACGAACATCGCTCGCCAGATCGAGGGCAAGATTGCTTATCGTCGTGCTATCAAGCAGGCTGTGGCCAACACCATGCGCGCTGGTGCCGAGGGTATCAAGGTTCAGATCTCAGGTCGTCTTAACGGTGCTGAAATCGCACGTAGCGAGATGATCAAGGAGGGCCGTACTCCCCTGCACACATTCCGTGCTGACATCGACTTCTGCCAGGCAGAGGCTCTGACTAAGGTTGGTCTGCTGGGCATCAAGGTCTGGATTTGCCGTGGTGAAGTTTACGGCAAGGTTGACCTCGCTCCTAACTTCTCTCAGGAGAAGCAGAGTGGCCGTGGCAACGGAGGTAACAATGGTGGCCGTAAGTTCCGCAATAAGAAGAAGTAATTAATTATTAAAGAAAGAAGCTATCATGTTACAACCAAAAAGAGTAAGATATAGAAGGCCTCAGGATGGACGTGGCAACAAAGGCAACGCCCACAGAGGTACAACACTGGCTTTCGGATCTTTCGGTATCAAGACACTTGACGCTAAATGGATCGACAGCCGCCAGATTGAGGCAGCCCGTGTTGCTATCAATCGTTATATGAACCGTGAAGGTCAGGTTTGGATCCGCATCTTCCCCGACAAACCCATCACTCGTAAGCCTGCTGACGTACGTATGGGTAAGGGTAAGGGTGATCCCGCAGGATGGGTTGCACCTGTAACTCCTGGTCGTATCCTCTTCGAAGTGGAAGGCGTACCTTTTGAGATCGCCAAGGAGGCTCTTCGCCTCGGTGCTCAGAAGCTGCCAGTTAAGACCAAGTTTGTTGTAAGACGTGACTACGATAAAAACGCTTAATTAGTATGAAGACGAAGGAAATTAAGGAGCTTGAGACCAAAGAATTGGCCGAGCGTTTGGAAACTGAGGTTGCTAAGTACAACCAGATGAAGTTCAATCACAACGTAACTCCGCTGGAGAACCCATCACTGATTAAGGCTGCACGTCGTGATATCGCACGCATGAAGACGGAACTCCGTCAGAGAGAACTTAACAAATAACAATGGTCCAGATGGAAACAAGAAATTTAAGAAAGACAAGACAGGGTGTCGTTATCAGCAACAAAATGGATAAAACCATTGTTATTGCCGCTAAGTTCAAGGAGAAGCACCCTATTTATGGTAAGTTCGTCCAGAAAACGAAGAAATACCATGTACATGATGAGAAGAATGAGTGCAATGTAGGTGATACAGTGCTCATTATGGAAACCCGCCCTCTGTCTAAGACAAAGCGCTGGAGATTAGTTCAAATCGTTGAAAAGGCTAAGTAATTATGATACAGACAGAATCAAGACTTACAGTATGTGATAACAGCGGTGCACGCGAGGCTCTCTGCATCCGTGTGCTGGGTGGTACCCGCCGCCGTTATGCCAGTGTAGGCGACGTGATTGTCGTTGCTATCAAGAACGCAATCCCTACTAGTGATGTGAAAAAGGGTGCAGTGTCGAAGGCTCTGATTGTTCGCACTAAGAAGGAAATCCGTCGTGCTGACGGTTCTTACATCCGTTTTGATGACAATGCATGCGTACTGCTGAACAATGCTGGTGAGCTCCGTGGTAGCCGTATCTTCGGTCCCGTGGCTCGTGAGCTGCGCGCAGTTAACATGAAGGTCGTTTCTTTGGCACCTGAGGTTCTTTAACATTAAAAAGATTAAAAAGTAATGAGCAAGTTACATATCAAGAAAAACGATACAGTCATGGTCCTGGCCGGTGAGGACAAGGGCAAGACTGGTAAGGTGCTGAAGGTCTTGGTAGAGAAGCAGCGTGCTATTGTTGAGGGTATCAATATCGTCAACAAGAGCACAAAGCCCAGCGCCAAGAATCCTCAGGGAGGTTTCGAGAAAGTCGAGGCTCCTATTCATATTTCTAACTTAAGTTTGATTGACCCCAAGAGTGGCAAGGCTACCCGTGTTGCTATCAAGCACGAGGGTAAGAACGTCGTTCGCGTGGCAAAAAAATCAGGAGAGGAGATTAAGTAATGAATACAGCACAACTGAAGAAAACTTATGCCGAGCAGATCGCTCCGGCTCTGATGAAGCAGTTCAACTATAGTTCTGCTATGCAGATTCCTGCCCTGAAGAAGATTGTCGTAAACCAGGGTCTGGGCGACGCTACTCAGGATAAGAAGATTATCGAGGTAGCTATCAACGAGATTTCTGCCATCACTGGTCAGAAGGCCGTTGCTACATATTCTAAGAAGGATATCGCAAACTTCAAACTCCGTAAGAAGATGCCTATCGGCGTTATGGTAACACTGCGTCGTGAGCGCATGTACGAGTTCCTCGAGAGACTCGTTCGCATCGCTCTGCCCCGTATCCGTGACTTCAAGGGTATCGAGAGCAAGTTCGACGGTCGTGGTAACTACACACTGGGTATCCAGGAGCAGATTATCTTCCCCGAGATCAATATCGATTCAGTAGACCGCATCCAGGGTATGAACATCACCTTCGTTACATCGGCTCAGACCGACGAGGAGGGTTATGCTCTGCTGAAGGCTTTCGGTCTCCCATTCAAGAACGCTAAAAACGACTAAGAGATATGGCAAAAGAATCAATGAAGGCCCGCGAGGTAAAGCGCGCCAAGCTCGTTGCCCGCTATGCTGAGAAGCGTGCTGCACTGAAGAAGGTAATCGCTACTGCCGACGTTAACACCGAGGAAGGTGCTATGGCTGCCTACGAGGCTGCCCGCAAGCTGCAGGAGATTCCCCGCAACGCTAACCCCATCCGTCTGCACAACCGTTGCAAGGTGACAGGTCGTCCAAAGGGTTACATGCGTCAGTTCGGTCTCTCTCGTATTCAGTTCCGTGAGATGGCATCAAACGGTCTGATTCCCGGAGTGAAGAAGGCTAGCTGGTAATCAAAAAAAGAGATTTTCATTTTTATTTAATATTGTCGGGGGAGTCCCGATTAATTAAACAATTATTTTTATGACAGATCCAATAGCAGATTTTCTGACGAGGTTGAGAAACGCAATCATGGCTAATCACCGTGTTGTGGAAGTACCAGCTTCAAACTTGAAGAAGGAAATTACTAAGATCCTCTTCGAGAAGGGTTACATTCTGAACTACAAGTTCGTTGAGGATGGCCCTCAGGGTACTATCAAGGTTGCCTTGAAGTATGATCCTGTAACAAAAGAGAACGCCATCAAGTTCTTGAAGCGCGTATCTACACCAGGTCTCCGTAAGTACACTGGTTACAAAGATATGCCGAGAGTTATTAACGGACTGGGTATCGCTATCTTATCCACGTCTAAAGGTGTAATGACAGACAAAGAGGCCGCAGCCCTGAAGATCGGTGGTGAGGTACTTTGCTACGTTTATTAATTGGAGGATAGAATATGTCAAGAATAGGAAAATTGCCAATTAGTATTCCTGCTGGCGTAACAGTCGCTCAGGATAAGGACGGAGTCGTTACCGTTAAGGGTCCCAAGGGTGAACTCTCTCAGAAAGTCGACAAGTCAATCATCGTTAAGATTGAGGACGGTCACGTAACTTTCGAAGTTGACGAGAACAGCCCTGTTAACTACAAGCAGAAGCAGGCTTTCCATGGCCTCTACCGCGCACTCGTTAACAACATGGTTGTTGGCGTAAGCGAGGGTTACAAGAAGGAGATGGAGCTCGTAGGTGTAGGTTACCGTGTTTCTAACCAGGGTAACATCATCGAGTTCGCTCTGGGTTATACTCACCCCATCTTCATCCAGCTTCCTAAGGAGGTTAAGGTTGAGACAAAGTCTGAGCGTAACCAGAATCCTCAGATTATCCTCGAGTCTTGCGACAAGCAGCTCCTCGGACTTATTTGTGCTAAAATTCGTTCTTTCCGCAAGCCTGAGCCTTATAAAGGAAAGGGTATCTTGTTCCAGGGTGAGGTTATCCGTCGTAAGTCGGGTAAGTCAGCATCAGCTAAGTAATTAAGAATTAAGAACTAAGATTAAGAATTCAAGATTATGACGACTAAGAAAGTAGAAAGACGAATTAAGATCAAATATAGAATTCGTAAGAGCGTGTTCGGTACAGCCGAGCGTCCTCGTATGAGCGTGTTCCGCAGCAACAAGCAGATCTACGTTCAGGTGATTAACGATTTGGAAGGTAAAACACTTGCATCTGCATCTTCTGCTGGCCTCGAGGCTATGCCTAAGATTGAGCAGGCTGCCAAGGTTGGTGAGATGATCGCCGCTAAGGCTAAGGAGGCTGGCGTAGAGTCAGTTGTCTTCGACCGTAACGGTTATCTGTATCACGGCCGCGTGAAGTCTCTCGCTGATGCAGCTCGTAAAGGTGGACTTAATTTTTAAACGATTATGGCAATGAACAAAGTTAGAGTAAATAGTGACGTTGAACTGAAAGACAGACTGGTTGCCATCAACCGTGTAACTAAGGTAACCAAGGGTGGTCGCACCTTCACATTCGCAGCTATCGTTGTTGTCGGTGACGGCAATGGCGTAATCGGCTGGGGCCTGGGTAAGGCTGGTGAAGTAACAGCTGCTATCGCCAAGGGTGTAGAGTCTGCCAAGAAGAATCTTGTTAAGGTTCCCGTGCTCAAGGGTACTATCCCTCACGAGATGGAAGCACGCTTCGGTGGTGCTCAGGTATTCCTGAAGCCCGCTGCTGCCGGTACCGGTCTTGTAGCCGGTGGTGCTATGCGTGCCGTTCTGGAGAGCGTTGGTATTAAGGATGTGCTTGCTAAGTCTAAGGGTTCTTCTAACCCCCACAACTTGGTGAAGGCTACCATCGAGGCCCTGAGCCAGATGCGTGACGCTTACACCGTTGCAGGCAATCGTGGTATCAGCATGAACAAAGTATTCAACGGATAAGGAGGTATAGACTATGGCAACAATTAAGATTCAGCAGATTAAGAGTAAGATCGGTTATCCCGTTGACCAGAAGCGTACCCTCGAGGCACTTGGCCTTCGTAAGATCGGCCAGGTCGTTGAGAAGGAAGATTCTCCCGCTCTCCGTGGTATGATTCGCAAGGTTCATCATCTGGTGACCGTTATTGACTAAACAGTAATAACACATTAAAACAGAATTCGATTATGAAACTGAATAATTTGAAACCTGCAGAGGGCTCTACCCACGCACGTCGCAGAATCGGTCGCGGACCTGGTTCAGGTCTGGGCGGTACTTCTACCCGTGGTCACAAGGGTGCCAAGGCTCGCTCTGGTTATAAGAGAAAGATTGGTTTTGAAGGTGGTCAGATGCCTTTGCAGCGTCGTGTTCCGAAGTCTGGTTTCAAGAACATCAACCACAAGGAGTACTTTGCTGTTAACCTCTCTACTCTCCAGAAACTGGCAGAGGAGAAGAACCTCACTAAGATCGGTGTTGCAGAGTTGGTGGCTGCTGGCCTGACCAACGGCAAGGAACTGGTTAAGGTTCTCGGTAACGGCGAGCTCAAGGCTAAGGTTGACGTGGAGGCTAATGCCTTCTCAAAGACCGCTGAGGAAGCAATCAAAGCAGTAGGTGGAAACGCAACAATAATCTAAAAACGAAAATGAAGAAGTTAATAGACACCCTAAAGAACATCTGGAAGATCGAGGATCTGCGTCAGCGCATCCTTATCACAGTATTATTCGTCGCAATCTACCGTTTCGGTACAAAGATTGTGCTTCCAGGTATTGATTACAATGGACTGGATGAATTACAGAACCAGACTGCAACAGGTCTGATGTCACTGCTGGATATGTTCTCGGGTGGCGCATTTTCTCACGCGTCAATCTTCGCGCTGGGAATTATGCCTTACATCTCGGCTTCTATCGTTATGCAGCTTCTCGCTGTCGCTGTACCTTATTTCCAGAAGATGCAGCGCGAGGGTGAGAGCGGCCGTAAAAAGATTTCAGCTTATACTCGGTACCTGACAGTAGCAATCCTGCTGTTCCAGGCACCGAGCTACCTCTTTAACCTGAAGTTCCAGGTTGGTCCTGCCCTTGCTTCGGGCATCGACTGGCCTGTTTTCATGGTTCCCGCTACCATCATCCTTGCTGCAGGTAGTATGTTTATCCTGTGGCTGGGTGAGCGCATAACAGATAAGGGTATTGGTAATGGTGTATCTCTGATCATTATGATCGGTATCATCGCCCGTCTGCCGAACGCTTTCTTCCAGGAGGCTGGCTCACGTTTCGCTGCCGCTACAGGTGGTGGTCTGGTGATGTTCCTCATTGAGATTATCATCCTCTACGCCGTTGTTTGCGCCGCTATTGTTTTGGTGCAGGGTGTTCGCAAGATCCCCGTGCAGTATGCAAAGCGTGTCGTTGGCAATAAGCAGTACGGTGGTGCACGTCAGTACATCCCCCTCAAGCTCTTTGCTGCTAACGTGATGCCTATCATCTTCGCACAGGCACTCATGTTCATCCCCTTAGCCATTGTACAGTATGCTAATCCTCAGGAGGCAAGCTGGTTCACTCGCTCGCTCATGGATCACCAGAGCTGGCTCTATAATGTGATCTTCGCTGTCCTGATCATCGCATTCACTTACTTCTATACTGCCATCACTCTGAATCCTACTCAGATGGCAGAGGATATGAAGCGTAACAATGGTTTCATTCCTGGCGTGAAGCCCGGTAAGGATACCGCTGACTACATTGACACGGTGATGTCGCGCATTACACTGCCTGGCTCACTGTTCATCGCATTCATCGCTATCATGCCTGCTTTTGCCGGACTGTTGGATGTTAAACAGGAGTTTGCTCAGTTCTTCGGTGGTACATCTTTGTTGATTCTCGTTGGTGTGGTACTCGATACCCTCCAGCAGATTGAGAGTCACCTCCTGATGCGCCATTATGATGGTCTGCTTAATTCTGGTCGTATCCACGGCCGCGGTGGTGTAGCAGCTTACTAAGCGAATGAAGATATTTCTGAAGACTGAAGATGAAATTGAGCTGATGCGCCAGGCCAACCAGCTGGTTGGAAAAACCCTTGGCGAATTGGCAAAACATATAAAACCTGGTGTAACGACCCTCCAGTTGGATTGTGTGGCCGATGAGTTTATTCGCGACCATGGTGCTATCCCGACTTTCAAGGGTTTCCCCAATCCATATGGAGGGCCGTTTCCTGCCAGTATCTGCACATCGGTGAATGATGTCGTGGTTCATGGCGTCCCCGATGAGGAGACAGTGCTGAAGGACGGAGATATTATCTCTATCGACTGTGGCACACTCCTGAATGGCTTCAATGGCGACTCTTGCTATACGTTCTGCGTGGGCGAGGTGTCAGACGAGGTCAAGAAACTGCTCAGGGTGACTAAGGAGTCGCTCTACAAGGGCATTGAGAATGCAGTGGCAGGAAAGCATATAGGTGATATCGGCAGCGCCGTTCAGGACTACTGTGAGGCCGAAGGCTACGGAGTGGTGCGTGAACTGACAGGACACGGTATCGGCAGGGAGATGCATGAAGACCCGCAAGTGCCTAACTATGGAAGACGTGGTAATGGTGTGATGTTGAAGGCTAACATGTGTATCGCTATCGAACCGATGATTACGATGGGCAAGCGCGACATCTATCTGAAACCAGATCGCTGGAGCATTTGTACACGTGACGGCAAACCGGCTGCTCATTTCGAACATACGATTTGCGTCCGCAAAGGCAAGGCCGAGATTTTATCATCATTTGAAGAAGTTGAATCATTAGAAGGTATAATTTACTAATAGCAAAGCATGGCAAAACAATCCGCTATTGAGCAGGATGGAACAATTATCGAGTCGCTCTCGAATGCAATGTTCCGCGTAGAACTAGAGAATGGTGTGCAGATCATTGCACATATTTCAGGTAAGATGCGTATGCACTACATCCGTATCCTCCCTGGCGACAAGGTCAAGGTAGAGATGAGTCCCTACGATTTGACAAAAGGAAGAATTGTTTTTCGATACAAATAAATTTATTAAGAGATATGAAAACAAGAGCATCGTTGAAGAAGCGCACCCCCGATTGCAAAATCGTACGTCGTAAGGGTCGCCTGTTCGTTATCAACAAGAAGAACCCTAAGTACAAGATGCGTCAGGGTTAAAAAAAACTAAAATAGCATAGCAAAGTGCGGAGGTTTGCGAAAATCTTCGTACCTTTGTGCGCTTTTTAGTAGAAATTCGAATTTTACACATTATTAATTATCTTTTATATTAACAAATGGCAATAAGAATTGTTGGAGTAGATTTGCCCCAGAACAAGCGTGGCGAAATCGCATTGACCTATATCTATGGTATCGGTCGAAGTAGTTCAGCAAAGATATTGGATAAGGCAGGCGTCAGCCGCGACCTGAAGGTTAGCGAGTGGAACGACGACCAGGCAGCTAAAATCCGTGAAATTATCGGCGCTGAATTCAAAGTAGAAGGTGATCTCCGCAGTGAGATCCAGTTGAATATCAAGCGACTGATGGATATTGGTTGCTATCGTGGAGTCCGTCATCGTAATGGTCTTCCTGTTCGCGGTCAGAGCACCAAGAACAATGCTCGTACTCGTAAGGGTAAGAAGAAGACTGTTGCTAACAAGAAGAAGGCTACGAAGTAATTCTGTTAAACATTAAAAATTAGAGATTAAAAGAATTATGGCAAAGAAAACAGTCACTTCAAAGAAAAGAAACGTGAAGGTAACGGCCATCGGTCAGTTGCACGTTCACAGCTCTTTCAATAATATTATCGTTTCGTTGGCTAATGACGA
This sequence comes from Prevotella communis, assembly GCF_022024175.1. Classification (GTDB taxonomy): domain Bacteria; phylum Bacteroidota; class Bacteroidia; order Bacteroidales; family Bacteroidaceae; genus Prevotella; species Prevotella communis. Next base: position 596,987 of record NZ_CP091794.1, read on the forward strand.
GGGTCAGATCATCTCTTGGTCATCAGCTGGTAAGATGGGCTTCCGTGGTTCTAAGAAGAACACTCCTTATGCTGCTCAGATGGCTGCAGAGGATTGCGCTAAGGTTGCTTTTGACCTGGGTCTGCGCAAGGTAAAGGCTTATGTTAAGGGTCCCGGTAATGGCCGTGAGTCAGCTATCCGTGCCGTACACGGTGCTGGCATCGAGGTTATCGAGATTGTTGACGTAACTCCACTGCCACACAACGGCTGTCGTCCTCCAAAGCGTCGTCGCGTATAATAATAGGACGATATAACGTAATAACGATATAACGTAATAACGAAACATTTTTATAGTATATGGCAAAGTATATTGGACCGAAATCTAAAATTGCACGCCGTTTTGGTGAACCCATCTTCGGCGCTGACAAAGTTTTGTCTAGGAGAAACTTCCCTCCTGGACAGCATGGCAATAACCGCCGCCGCAAGCAGTCGGAGTATGCTGTCATGCTGGCAGAGAAGCAGAAAGCCAAGTACACTTATGGAGTGCTTGAGCGCCAGTTCCGCATCTTGTTTGAGAAAGCTGCAAAGGCTGACGGTATCACCGGTGAGGTGCTGCTGCAGTTGCTGGAGTGCCGTCTCGACAATGTTGTGTTCCGTCTGGGACTTGCTCCTACCCGTGCCGCTGCCCGTCAGCTGGTAGGTCACCGTCACATCGTTGTTGATGGTAAGGTAGTTAACATTCCTTCGTACTCTGTGAAGGCTGGTCAGGTGATCGGTGTTCGTGAGAAGTCTAAGTCTCTCGAAGTTATCGGTGACGCTCTGGCTGGTTTCAATCACAGCAAATATCCCTGGATCGAGTGGGACGAGAATCAGAAGGCCGGTAAGTTCTTACACCGTCCTGACCGTGCCGACATCCCCGAGAGCATTAAGGAGCAGTTAATCGTTGAGTTGTACTCTAAGAACTAATCAAAATCATTGAATTAATGGCGATATTAGCATTTCAAAAACCCGATAAAGTGGTAATGTTGGAAGCCAACGAGCGATTCGGCAAGTTCGAATTCCGTCCGTTGGAGCCGGGCTTCGGTGTAACCATCGGTAACGCCCTGCGCCGCATACTCCTTTCATCGCTTGAGGGCTATGCCATCAACACCATCCGTATTGCTGGTGTAGAGCATGAGTTCTCATCCGTTCCTGGTGTAAAGGAAGATGTTACCAACATTATCTTGAATCTGAAGCAAGTTCGATTCAAGCAAATAGTTGAAGAATTCGAGAACGAGAAAGTCAGCATCACCGTCGAGAATTCAACCGAGTTCAAGGCCGGTGATATCGGCAAGTATCTGACTGGATTTGAAGTGTTAAATCCCGATTTGGTGATTTGTCATCTCGACTCTAAGGCTTCAATGCAGATAGATCTGACCATTAACAAAGGTCGTGGATACGTTCCTTCAGATGAGAACCGTGAGTTCTGCACTGACGTGAATGTCATTCCCATCGATTCTATCTACACTCCTATCCGTAACGTGAAATTCGCAGTAGAGCCTTTCCGCGTTGAGCAGAAGACCGACTACGATAAGCTCGTGCTGGAAGTCACAACGGATGGTTCCATTCACCCAAAGGACGCCCTGAAAGAGGCTGCTAAGATCCTTATCTATCACTTCATGCTCTTCTCTGATGAGAAGATTACCCTCGAGACCAACGATGTCGAGGGCAACCAGGAGTTTGATGAGGAGGTACTGCACATGCGTCAGTTGCTCAAGACCAAGCTCGTTGACATGAACCTCTCTGTTCGTGCCCTGAACTGTCTGAAGGCTGCCGATGTAGAGACACTTGGTGATCTCGTACAGTACAATAAGACTGACCTCCTGAAGTTCCGTAACTTTGGTAAGAAATCGCTCACTGAGCTTGATGATTTGCTCGAGAGTCTGAATCTGTCGTTTGGAACCGATATTTCAAAGTATAAACTGGACAAGGAGTAATATCGTTTTGATGATATGAAGATTGCCCAATAAAAAAAAGTAAAAAGAAAAATGAGACATAATAAGAAATTCAACCATCTCGGTCGTACTGCATCGCATCGCGCTTCCATGCTTGCCAACATGGCCATCTCGCTGATCATGCACAAAAGAATCACTACGACCGTGGCCAAGGCAAAGGCCCTCAAGAAGTATGTTGAGCCCCTGATCACTAAGGCTAAGGAGGACTCAACTAACTCACGTCGTGTAGTATTCAGCTACCTTCAGAACAAGGAAGCTATCAAGGAACTCTTCTCTACTGTAAGTGAGAAGGTTGGCGACCGTCCCGGTGGATACACCCGTATCATCAAGCTGGGTACCCGTCAGGGTGACGCTGCTCAGATCTGCTTCATCGAGCTCGTAGACTTCGATCCCGAAATGGCAAAGACTGAGACCAAGAAGAAGGCTACTCGTCGTTCTCGTAAGGCTACTAAGGCCGAGGCTCCTGCTCAGGAGGCTCCTAAGGCTGAAGAAGCTGCTGCCGAGGCACCCGCAGCCGAAGAGGCTCCGAAGGCTGAATAAGGTTTCGATCAATAGAAACAATATCTCTGATATGAAGGTCCGCATCACACGATGCGGATCTTTTTTTATGCCTGGTAGAAACTGAGGGGTAACTAGTAGATTCTAGTTATTACTAGTTTTACTAGTTCTAACTAGTTCTAACTAGTCTTTCTAGTTCTAACTTGTCTTTCCTAGTTTATCCTGTTTTAGGCTTGCGTGCTCTTTTGTGGTATTTTTAAGCCCCTATAAGGCTTTCCTCTGCTCTTTGTGATATCTTATGCCTCTATACAGAGAAACGCGCTCCTAGCCCCTGAAATTCCCCTGAAATTAAAAACGCCCCCAAGAGCGGATGCTCCTGGGGGCGAATGTTTATGAGTAGGGTAGGTTATTTGATAACCTTCTGAGTCTTGACAGTACCGTCGCTCATCATCTTCTTCACAATCTGGATACCCTTCTGGGCTGTCACGATACGACGTCCGTTCAGATCGTAGAGCTGCAGAGCGCGAACCTTTGCAGTTGCGGGTTCGTTGATATTGGTCTCGATTGTATCAACGGCTCTTCTGTAGTCAAATCCAGATACTGCACCTACCAAATCCAGCTTCACATCACCGAAGAAGTACTGTGAGTCGTTGCCATAGTAGAAACCGAGAGTCAGCTTACCGTCTGTTACGGTGATATCTTCCAGTGTATGAGCCAGATCCATGCTGTACTCGCTCAGACCATGATGCTTGGCAGCCTCGATGGTAGCGGTAGCGGCAAAGTTGAGTTCGCGATCAGCAGTCTCACCTTCTGCGGGCTCCAGTGTCTCAGATGTCTTAGCATATACGAAACCTAATGCGTCCTTACCAGACCATTCGCCAGTCTCGTCGTCATAGTCACCCTTCTGGTTACCCCAGTCAGTACCATACAGAGTTACGTTGTAGATACCTACGGGAAGGTCTGTAATGGTCTGTTCAACCTGTGCCTCAGAGTGGTAAACGGTTACTGCGATATCCTCAGGCAGACCTTCGATGTTACGTGGGTTACCCCAACCGTCGCCACCAGTACCCCAGAATCCAGGATTGCCCTTAACTACTGACCAACCAGGCATGTTCTCTTCAGAGAAGCCCTTGCTTGGAAGCATTGCGTACATGTTAGGATTCTTAACGAATACACTCAGGTCGTAAGACTGCTTAATCTCTTTTCCAGTCTCCTCGTCAAGGTCAATAGTGGGGAAGAAGGCCTCAGGATCCTTCATGCCTTCGTAAATCTTCTTTGTCAAAGCAACCTTAATCTGGTCTGCAATATTGTCGTCGTCAGAGATCAGGTTGTTAGCTGCTACAATCAGAGGATCTTCGTCATCATATCCGAAGTTCTTCAGCGCTTCAACACCACGACGGATACGGTCTGTCAGTACCTTGAATCCGGCATCACCGTTCTTTGATTCACCTTCAGTGAACATGTTAGCGCAGAGGTCGGCCATAGGCTTCAGCTCATTGTTTGCTGCGGTCAGTTCTTCATCGTCGGTCAGTTCCTTACCAGCAAATTTTGCTGCAAGTTCTTTCAACTGCTGATACAGATCGGTGCCGTTGAACTTGCTCTCAGCGAGTTCCAATGCAAGGTCTTGAATCTTCTGGTTGGCTGCGTCGTACTCGTCAACGAGTGTCTTGTGAGCGTTCAGAGCCTTTGACAGGTTGCTCAGGTCAAGCATAGCAGCATCGATAACGCTTGGAGCTGTGTAAGAAGGTGCCTCGGTGGTGTACTTAGTGATAGCTGCATCCAAATTGGTGTAAGCTGTGCCAGCGTAACGAGCATCGTTAGTATTATCTAATACGGTCTTAGCAGCTGCGATAGCATCCAACAGATCTTGTGATACCTTTGTGCCAGTAGAGAAGTTTACTTCGCAAGAAGAGTAGTCGTTACTGCCCAAGTTCTGTTCTGCGAAGATTTGGGTAACCGTAATCTTGTGCTCGCCATCGGCCAGAGCTTTGTCAGAGGTACGCTTCAGCGTGATGTCTGTTGAGAATTCCTCTTCAGCCTCGGCTTTCAGGGTCTCATTGTCCAGTTTAGCCTCAATCTTGTTGACGATAACCTTCTTATCGAATGTGAGCTTGAACTCGCTGATAGTGCTGGGCAGGTTGAATGAACCTTCCTCAGGATCGCTGGTCATCATCTCAGGTGCACCATAGGTGAAGGGCAGTTCGTCCAGTTCTTCGTTGAAGCGGCCGTTCTGTGTGAAGGCTTCAACTTTCTCGTTGGTGTCAATATTGAAGATGTTATAGTCGCCCTCAAGGTTGTTGAAGGTTACGACAATCTCATCGTCCTCACTCAGATATTCGCAGCCGTTGTCTGCAGCCCAGTCTTCGCTGATGAAGACAAGGATAGCACCAGTGACATCAATTTCAATAGACTCGAACTCAGCCTCCTTACCATTAACAGTCACCTTGAACATCTCGTTGGGGAGAATCAGACGGCGCTTACCACCAGCGTGCTGAACCATCAGACGGCAGGTGTTTACATAATAGGGGAAGAGAATCTTGATACTACCATTTTCACCATACTGAACATCAATCTGAGGCTCGTAAGCATCAACGTAAATGTTGTCGAAATAGTAATTGTTAGCATCTGCGATATCGTTCAGGTTGAATGCTACAGACTGGAACTTGTTACCATTGCCATTCTTTGCCTGACTACTTGTCACCTTGAGATCATTTTTCTCGTAGGTCTGCCAGTCGCCGGTAAAGCTGATGTTACCAAGCAATTCATAGTGGATATAGTCACCAGGAGCAGCGTGAGCCTGTGTTGCTACATCGCCAGAGAGGTCTGCTTTATAGTCGAATTTAACGCGATATTGGGTATTTGCCTCCAAAGGCTCATTGAAACGGAACCAGAACTGGTTGTCCCAAGCTTGTTCAACTTTTTCTGTTGCAGCAACCATAATACCACGGCTACCATCAACACCAACACCGTCTGAAATCACTGCGTTGGGAACAGGATCTGTACCGTCACGGTCAATCTTAGCGAAGAAGCTGCTTACGTCGTCACCTTCCATGTCGCTGTTGTTGATCAATGGCTTCCAAGTACCCCAAGATGACAGAACAGGCTTGTCCTCACCCATCTGCAGAATCTGAATCTTCTGGATGTAAACGGTACCTACTGTGCTACCCATCTGCCAAAGGATGTGCTCGTCGTTTCCTGTAGATGTTACGGCTGCAGTGTGGTTGACTGAATACATCACATAATCGTCGGACTGCTTAAACTCGAGGGTAGCGTTGCCACTTGTGCCCCATGTGCCGATAGACAGGTTGGCAGAACCATCCATCTCGGCTTTCAACCATACGCGAATCACATAGTCCTCGCCTTCGGTGGTGTTGAACCAGTCAAGTACGAATGGCTGCAGGTCATAGTTGTTGGCCTGAACTTCATTGTTTGCGATCCTAAGAGCACCATCGGTGATTTCAACGACAGCTGTACCATTACAGAAGAATGGTTGTTTTGCGGCATCGCCATCTTTGTCACCCATCCAATAGTACGGATAAGAATCTGTTGTACTGTAGTCTCGTTCCAAGATGACCTTGAGAGACTGAGCACTCATCGAACCCGCTACAAATAGCAGCAGGAGCGTTACTAAAGATTTAGTAATAGTTCTCATGTTTGTAAGTTAATAATAAGTTAAAAAATATGGTTAATAATTACATTGGTTTACATGTTAGGTTTTGGTCCTTTGGCTTACAAGTAAGGTTTTTGGTCCTTTGGTTTACTAGTAGGTTTTTAGGTCCTTTGGCTTTCGGGTGCAAATATACGGGATAATTGTTTACGCCGCTTTTTGTTATGTTACATTTGTTTTTTTTTATGTCTCACACACTAAAATGTGCCCTTAAAAACCCTTATTTTACCGTCTTTTAGGGAAACTTTGAGTGATTTTGTGTTTAGTTTTACCTCTTTTGTAAAACAGCGACCTTTTTCTGTTGCGGTAATCAGGATTTTTTGTTTTTCGTTGGTATTATTATACAAATAGATGATGCTTGGATCATTGGCATCCTGTATGGCGGTGACATCCGCGCCACTGATAAAGAACTTCATGGTATTGGCAATGGAGTGATTCTGGTCGGCAGTAAATGTGACGGCTGAACCACTCTTGGAAATCATTGTCTTGGCGGTGAAGACAGGAGCGCCATAGCGGGTGTTGACATTTTTCAGTCTGCACGCACGTTGTCCGGAAAAGTTGCTGAGCAGCAGATAGCGCGTACTATCTGGGTCGGCTGCCATGATGCCACTCCATCCTTCAGGCGTGGAGAGTTGCTGACAGGCGTCGGATAATTGCGCTGTTGATGCAGCATCGGTGTTTGAATAGTAGATAATGGCGCGACGGTCAACCAACTGGTCTTGCCCAACGGTGCGGGGCTCCCCGGAGTAGGAGGTGTAGAGACGTGCCGTCATGATAGAGTTGTTGTTGGCGCGTTCGCCGAAGGCTATCTGTTTGTTGCCGGTGGTGATGATGCCAAACGTATTGTCGATATTCACCCACGGGCCGCTCATGCGTGTCAGTGAGGTGCCGTCTGACTGTTGTGTACCATCGGCTGTATAGAGGGTGCGGGTGGTCTTTGTCATCTCGTCCACGCTGATAGCCATGAGCCCGCCTTTCTCGGCTGTGATGGTGCAGGGCTGCTTTGCGCGTACATTATCTATATAGATGACCGCATTACCTGGGGTGGAGTAGATGGCGAAGCGGTTGTTGAGGGTGCCGTCGTTAGTGTCAATTTCCCCATTCATCACATAACTGTTACCGTGGAGGTCATAGATGCCAGGAACGATGGGTGTGGCATTGGTCTTCTTGCCCTGAACCTCGTACCAGCCAAGGAAATTGCCGGTGTTGTTGGCACGGAAGGGGACGATGAGGTTGGATGTCTGAGGGCGGAGGTCTGAGGTCTGAGGGCTGATATAGCCGGTGTAGCTGCGCAGACCCTGGCTCCATGAGAAACAGGTGAAACGGTCGGGGGTGGCGGCTCGGACGATGTCCTGCGAAGACAGAATCTTCGCAGCGCTATATTCGCGGGTGAAATCTTCCCAGCGGGTGGGTGTGAGACTGGCGGTGGAGAGTACCTCGTGCATCAGCCATGTCATCATGACACGGTGGGCCTCTACGCCCATGCGACGGGCACCGACGTCAGCGCGCAGGAGCCAGGAGCCGTCTGTGGTGGTCTGCTGGCGGTGCTTGATCATCTTATACGCCAGGTTCTCGAGCATCAGCGCATGCGGATCGCGCAGAAAACAGGCGTTGGTGGAGTAGGAGGTAATCTGGTCGTAAAGGAACAGGCTCCAGTCGTTACCGTTGGGCATGGCCAGTTCGCCATCGCTGAGTGCCAGCCAATAGAGAACCTCCTGCATCACCTTGTCATTATGATGCATCAGGGCGTTGGTATGCCATTTTTCTGTACCGTAAAGTTCCTGTTGGAAGAGTTTCAGGGCCAGGGCAGCCTCGCCCAGTTCCTGAATGACCACATTCTGATAGGAGGTGTGGAAATAATTATGGTTCTGGAGCGTGAAGTCGTCATAGAGGTTCTGCCCTTTATAGAGGTCCTTCACGGTCTTGTTATCGTATGTGGGGTCGATAACAGTGGCGTCCGTGGCATCGTCCTTGTGGGAGTAGCTGTTGATAGCGAACTCGCGCAGGCGTTCGAACCACTGTGGAGCCAGCGGGTCGTTGGGGAAAAGGCCCAGGGTGACTGCCAGCACATCGGCTTCCCATCCGTTTTCCTCGGCCTTGGTATCACCGGCATAGCCTGTGGGGATGGTGCGGTGCAACTCGTAGTTGCACTCAGCCTTCAGCAGCTGGTATATATAGTCTTTCTGCGTGTCGCTCAGTTTGTCCCACTGAAAGAAGGCGCTATAGGCCACCGACATAGCCCAGAGAGAACTCTCCCATACGGCATCGCTTGATGACGTGGAGCCCCAGTAGTTATTACCGGAGCAGACCTTCAGTTTGTTGGCTTTGTGGGTGGAATAGGCAAAGACAAGGCTCTTCATGGTCATGGACTCGATGTCTGTCCAGGTGACGTCGGCGGGGAGACTCACCTTCCCCTTGCCGTATTTGCTCAGGAAGGCACAAATCATCGACAGGTCGGCATTAGGACGCACGCCGCGCTCATCATTGGCCATGGTATGCTCACCCTTGAAACAGCCGCAGGCCTCACCAATGCTGTTGGGGGCTGCACAGTCCTGGAAATCGTGCTTCATATAGGTGGCAAAGTCGGCCAGCATCTGAAGGAGGTCGGACTGCATGGATGCCTCAGCGACAAAATCGCCGAGCACGGGACTACGAGCCGCCATGGGAGCCGCTGAAAGCAAAACCGCGAAAAGCAGGGCAAGTAGTCTTTGCATATTCTGGGGAGGTGTGATGAGGGCCTGTTAGAATGTAACGGTGCGGGTGCCGTCGGTATTTTCCGTGATGGTCACCTTGACGGCATCTTCGGGAAGAAGGTCTTCGATGAGCTCGGGCCACTCAATGAAACAGAGGGCACCACTGTAGAAATAATCCTCATAGCCCATGTCATAGACTTCCTCCAGGCGCTTGATGCGGTAGAAGTCGAAGTGGAAGATGCTTTGATCATGAGCCTCATACTCATTGACAATGGCGAAGGTGGGACTGGTGATGACATCCTCAACACCCAGTTCCTCACAGATAGCCTTGACGAAGGTGGTCTTTCCTGCGCCCATCTTGCCGTAGAAGGCAAACACTTTATGTTCACCGATGTTCTGTATAAACTCACGAGCTGACTCGCGGATTGTGTCTATGTTTTGAATCTTTATTTCCATATTGTATATTATCTTTTCTTTCCTGTCATGGTAATCAGCGGGATAATCATCTCTTCCATAGAGATGCCTCCATGCTGGAAGGTATCTTTATAATAGGATACGTAATAGTTGTAGTTGTTGGGGTAGGCGAAGAACGAGTCGCCGGTAGCGAAGACATAACTGGTAGAGAGGTTGGGCTGTGGCAGCAGCGCCTCGTTGGGATTCTTGATAACGAAGAGATCCTTGGAGTCGTAGCTGAGATTCTTACCCAGTTTGTAACGCAGATTGGTATTCGTATTGCGGTCGCCCACAATCTTCACGGGTTTGGTGCATCGGATAGAGCCATGGTCCGTGGTAACGATAATCTTATAGTCAGTCTGTGACAACTGGCGGAAGAAGTCGGCAATGACGGAGTGGCGGAACCAGGAGAGCGTGATGCTGCGATAGGCCGACTCGCTGTTGGCGAGCTCGCGTACCATCCTGGACTCCGTGCGTGCATGGCTGAGCATGTCGATGAAATTGAAGACGACGACATTGAGGTCGTTGCGTTCCAGTGACTTCAGCTGCTGGATGAAACGGTCGGCCTCGGATGAGGTGTTGATCTTATGGTACGAGAACGTGTTGTGACGGCGGTAACGCTCCAGCTGTGTCTGGATAAGCGGTCCCTCGTTCAGGTTCTTGCCCTCCTCCTCGTCCTCGTCAACCCATAGGTCGGGGAACATCTCCGCAATCTTGTTGGGCATGAGTCCACTGAAGATGGCATTACGGGCATACTGCGTAGCCGTGGGCAGGATGCTGCAATAGAGATCTTCCTCAATATCGAACTGGTCGCCGATCTCCTGCGACAACATGCGCCACTGGTCGTAGCGGAAGTTATCAAGGACAATCAGGAATACCTTCTCGCCGTTATTGAGCAGCGGGAATACCTTTGTCTTGAAGACTTCGGGTGACATCAGGGGGCTGGGGGAGAGCTTTTTTATCCAGTCCAGATAGTTTTTCTTGATATACTTCGTGAATCCCAGGTTGGCCTCTTCTTTCTGCATGGCCAGCATATCGGTCATCTGTGAGTCGGTGCTTGAGAGCTGCAGTTCCCAGTGGACCAGCTGCTTATAGACTTCAACCCAGTCCTGCCAGGTACGACAGTCCATGATCTGCATGGCAATCTGCTGGAACTGCTGCTGATACTGACTCTGCGTCACTTCCGTCTCAATCTCGCGGCGGTGGATATTCTTTTTCAGGACCAGGAGAATCTGGTTGGGGTTGACAGGCTTGATGAGATAATCGGCAATCTTCTGTCCGATGGCCTGTTCCATGATATTCTCCTCTTCACTCTTGGTCACCATGACGACGGGGGTAGACGGCGATATCTGCTTGATGCGCTGCAGGGTCTCCAGGCCACTGAGACCTGGCATCTGCTCGTCGAGTAATACCAGGTCGAAGGAACTCTGCTGACAGAGGTCTATGGCATCCGTACCATTGGATACGGTGGTCACCTCGTAGCCTTTGTTCTCGAGAAAGATGATGTGGGCCTTGAGCAACTCTGCCTCATCGTCAACCCATAGTAGATGTCCGTTAGTCATACTTTTCTGTCGTTATTTAGTGTTTACCAAAGGTCGAAATCATCTGTATCGTCAGTTTCTTCCTCCTCTTCCTTGACCTCGGGTTCAGCATCCTCGGGGTCGATAATCTGGAGGTCAGGCGGAATATTGAGCAGTTCCTCATTGCTGATTTGCAGCGGCATGAACGTGCGCTCGTAGAACTCGTCATAGTCTTTATAACTGAATCGGGTGCCAATGAGCGTCAGGTTGTGGTCGCTGATGACCAGGCTGCGACAATGGCGCAACATGCGCGACATGGTGTCCGACTGATACAGCTGTCGGGCATATTGCTGGGCTTCGTCGAAATTCATGAAACCGCGAATCATCATGCGGTCAAAGCCTTGCTGGCGCTCTATCTCCAGGTCGAAGTTGCGCACCAGGAAGTTGGAGAAGTTGAAGCGTGCCATCTCGTAGAGCAACTGGTTCTCGTTGACGGAATCAGGCTGGAATGCCAGCAGGAAGGTAAACGGTACGTTGCGGTCGGCTGAAAGGGTGTCGGTTGAGGTGGAGTCCTGAGCTATGGTCAGGTCACGGCGCGACCAGAAGTCGTCAATGTCGAAGGTGCCGCCAGTCAGCGTGCGACCTTCCTGTACGCCTTTGATAATCATGCCGGCCATCTCGGACACCTCACTCTTCGGATATTTCTCAACCACGGTCTTCAGTTCTGCCACGCAACCGGAAGCATCGCCCTGGTTCAGCAGGCTGAGTCCGTTGAGGAAGATGAACTTCGGACGGTTCTCGCCCAAGGGGAAACGTTCGGCCGATAGCTTGGCATTGGCCGTGATGACGTCATGTCTGCCCTCCTTGAAAGCATCATAGGTGGCAGCATAGATGGAGTCCTCTATATGTTCGCCAAATCGGGCGTTCTCCTCGAAATAGGGATTGCTGAGCAGGATGGTCAACTCACTTTCCGGGTAGTTTTCCTTCATGCGTGCCAGACAACTGTCGGCAAGGTCGGTCTGTCCCTTGCGGGAGTAGAGCAGGAAGAGGTGATACCAGGCCTTGTCCATCTGTTCGTAGGTGGGATACTGGTAAGTCAGGCGGGTCAGCTGCTTCTCGGCCAGACCGTAGTTCTCCAGTTTATCCTTGAAGATAACGCCGGCATTATACAGACCATCCATGATGATCAGGTCGCTCTCGGCTTTCTGTTCGTCGGTAAAGGGTATCTGTGCCAGGTAGTACTCGCGGTTGTGCGGGTCGTTGGCCAGTGTGTCGGCCTCGGCAGAAAGACTGTCTTGGCTCTCCGCAACATCCGAGTTCTCCGGGTTTTCCAAACTGCCCAGGCTATCGGGAACTTCCTGTGCGCTTTCCATGTTCAGATTACCTACAACGGTCTTGTTCGTGCGCTGCCAGTCGTCGGCATTCTCACGCTTGCCCCATTGTTTCTGGAACGTCTGTTTACCTTGGTTCACGGCCATCTGGTTGTAGAAATACCACTGACCGTTGGTGGGGGTAGTCGACTGTGGGGTGGTGGGACGGGTGGCCTGGTTGCGGTTACCCACGGCACCTTGCTTCTGCTGGACGCGCTCCACCTCGGCCTCAAGGGCCTTGTCACGTTCCTCCTTTTCTTTCTTTTTCAGTGCTTCAATGACACGGTCGATAGCTGCCAGACGGTCTTTCTCGGGCATGTTGGCCAACTCCTGCAGGGAGTCCTGCAGGTGGACGGCATCGGTAAACGGTACCAGCTCGTCAAGGATTTTTGAGCGCTTGGACAGCATCTCATAGTCGTCACGTTCCTTGTCAAGCAGTCCGATAGCCTCGCCATAGCAGCGCTGCGCATCATTGTATTTCTCGAGCACCCAGTAGAGGTCGCCCAGTTTAAGCAGCAGCACACCTTTCTCTATACCGCTGCGTGTGGCTTTCGTATTGCCTTTCTCATAGGCAGCGATAGCCTGTGTGGTATCTTTCTGCATCAGGTAGATATTGCCAATGGCGTAATAAACCTGGTCCAGATAGTCTTTGTTGTTGTCTGAGCGTGCCATGCGCTTCAGACGACTGATCATTTTCTTGTAGTTGCCCTTTGCCATGACCTCGGTCTGGGCAATACGGGCATTGAACTCCAGTTCGTAGGGCGGATTCTGGCGTATCACCCTCTGATAGGCCTTGTAGGCTTCCTCGCGCTTGCCGATAGCCGTCTGTATCTGGCCCATGATATACCACTCACGGGCTTTCTGTGTCTTGCGGTGCTCGTGCCTGATGGTCTTGCGCAGATAGGGGATAGCCTTTTCAAATTCGCCAGTCTTCAGATAATAGCCGGCATAGACATTGTCCCAATCGTTTTGTGCCCGGTAATGGATGGAGTCGCGGCTCATGTTGCGGATCACATCCTCGGCATCGTAAATCCAGTCGAGCTCAGTATAGCAGCGGGCCAGCCATGCTCGGGCGATGGCGTTCTCCATGGGCTGTGTCAGGTAGAGGCGTGACATGTAGCTGAATGTGGCAGCGGCCTCTTCGAATTCACCTTTCTGGTATTGGGCCTGACCCATCATGAGCCATGCCTTCCACAGGAACGGGTTGTACTCCCTGCGTCCTAGCCACTCCTTGTCCTTTGCGGTCTTCCTGCGTGTCTTGTTCCATTCGGGCTTGACCTTGATAGAGTGTTGCTTGATGGCTTTCTCCATCTTCTCTATAGAACGGTCGAAATTACCTTTTCCTATCGAACGACTGTTCTTGTTGCCAACGGTGAAGAGGGGCAACTGTTCGGTGAAGTTGTCCTTGTTGCCCTTCTCTTTCTCCCTGGAGCCGTCGATATAGGCTTGCGAGCCATTATAGTAAGTGTTGTATTTCGCCGTGAATGATTGCCAGAAGCGACTCTTGGCCGTGTTTTTCTGCACAGAACAAGCCGTCATCAGCAGGCTGACGACGACCATTAATAGTATGTATGAGTATCTGCGCATCAATTATAGAAACTCCTAAATGTCTGATTTATTGCCTTCTCGCTTCTTTTTCTCTTCCATCAGACAGGCAATTTTACAGTCACCGGATACCTTACTGCTGCACGAGGCACAGTCGTGGGCCTCCACCACGGGCTCGTCGGTGCCGCCCTTGGTGAATATGGATGCCAGTGCCGCAACAATACCTAATACTACTATTGAACCGATGCAAATCAGCGCAAACTCCATATTGTCTTATTCTTGAATGGTGAATTGTGCCTTCTTTAAATCGTCCCAATAATGTGGGTAGGACTTAGTGACAACTTGTGGGTTGTTGATGCAGATTGGCATCTTGAATCCGAGTGGGGCAAATGCCAAAGCCATACGGTGATCCTCGTAGGTATCGATGGTGGTCTGAGCCCTGAGGTCTGAGCCCTGAGGTTTCTTTCCATCCCATTTTAGCTCACAACCGTTGATGGCTTCTATGTAGTATCCCAATTTGGCAAGTTCTGTTTTTAGAGCCTTAATACGGTTGGTCTCTTTGATTTCTAATGTCTGTAGGCCTGTGAAGTGGAATGGTATGTTCATAGCACAACAAGTGCAGACAAAAGTCTGAGTCAAGTCGGGCACATTGACAAAATCGTATTCCAGGCGAGGCACGCGATGTCCACTCTTAGTGAGCGTGACGGTGGTTGGCTTTCCGGGGGTCTTTGATGCAAAGATGGTCTTTACTCCCAGCAAACTGAAAATATACCGTACGCTGGAGTCACCTTGCTTGGAACCGTCCATCAGGCCTTCCAGTCTTACTTCTGCCTCAGGGTCGTCTGACAGGGCTACCATCTCGTACCAGTAGCTGGCAGCACTCCAGTCGCTCTCAATGAAATAGGGACGCTGGACGTATGGCTTCGGCTCCACCTTGATGGTGTCCATGGATATCCATTCGGCATCGGCACCAAATTCGCGCATGGTCCAGAGGGTGAGGTCTATATAGGGCCTGGAGATGATCTCACCATTCAGGCGCAGGGTCAGTCCCTTCTTCAGGACGGGTCCTATCATCAGCAGGGCAGAGATATACTGTGAACTGATGTCGCCTGCAACATCCAGTTCCCCGCCTTCCAGTGTCTTTCCCTTGATACGCAGTGGCGGAAAACCTTCCTCACCTTCGTAGCTGATGTCTGCTCCCAGGCGGCGCAGGGCGTCCACCAGGACTTTGATGGGACGGTGCTGCATACGTTCCGTTCCGGTGATGACATGCTCTCCATGTTCGGTGGCAGCCAAGAAGGCTGTCATGAAACGCATGGCGGTACCGGCCGCTTTGATGTTGATGACCTCAGGCATGTTTTTCAATGCCTGTATGATGACTTCGGTGTCGTCGCAATCGCTCAGATTCTCAGGAAGGATAGTGCCTCCCGACAGTGCATGAATGATGAGTGCACGATTTGATATACTCTTCGATGCGGGCAACTTGACGGTTGTCTGTAATCGTTTGGGTCCAGTTATTTGATATGTTGTCATAATTGATGCAAAGATACAAAATAAATGCAATAAACGTGCTATGGCACCGAAATAATTAAAGTTTTTTGCAAAAACGCAAAAAAAATAAGGAAAAATTTGGTAGTCTCGGAAAAACTCCGTACCTTTGCACCCGCATTCGACGAAAACGTCAGTGCTAAGCTTTAAGGATCGGGATTTAGCGCAGTTGGTAGCGCACACGTCTGGGGGGCGCGAGGTCGCTGGTTCGAGTCCAGTAATCCCGACCAAGTTAAAGGTCTGAGAGTCAACAGATTCTCAGACTTTTTTTGTTTTGTATGCCAACATAACAGGTTTTTTATGCTTTTTTTATGAAAAACTGATTATTTTTTTGGAGTTTTTGCGGATTTTGTTTAATTTTGCAGCGTCTACAGGTAGTGACCTAAAGCATTGACCAGTGAATAATTAACTCAATATAAACCTAACTATTTTATGATTGCCAACTGGTTTCTTTTTCTGCGACGGCCATGGGTATGGCTACGCATGAGTGATGTGAGTATGGGGAAACATGTTTTTCTCCTAGTACTGTTATTTGTATTCTCCGCCATGGGGATTAATGCCCAGACTGACTATAAGTCGTGGTATCCCTTCAAGGAGAATGTGACCTATATTACCAATGACGGTGACCCGTATATCAGGTGGGGTACCGTCGTGTGGAATGATGAGGGAGCCGATGAGGGTTTCTTTGAAGGCGACAACTACGCGTGGGGTCTCGGTGTACACATGAAGGTGGGCAGCGACTCCTATAAGTATGCCGGTAACCTGTGCTGTAACGAGAACGGTTATAACCGTCGTATGTATAACATCTATTCAAAGAAACAGTACTACTCCGACAAGCAGTGGACCACGAATGACTCATGGGACTATGGTGGACAGTTTAAGTACAGTTACCATGAAGGAACTGATGGAAAGGGAAAGATTACGTGGATGAGAACAATGTGGAAGATTCCCTTTGATATGCTTAATACGAATATCACCGTACGTCTGTGGGGTACCTGGTGGTATTGGAATAAAAGCAGTTCTACACTGGTGGACGTAACCCAGACTGTGGCCTGTCCTTATACCTTTAATGTACGTCAGTTGAACTGGAATGGAGAATTCAGCGTGTCGCCCGATGGTACGGTAACCATTCCTTATAGTTTTGGCGGTTCTCAGAATACGGATGGACGCACGCACCTCTGTACTGCCATCGATGGCAAATACGAGGGCAAAATTGGTATCAAAAACATATCGAACTATAACAATGGCTCGTATACATTCAAGTTGAGCGACATCGGCAAGGATATGCGCTCACAGTTTACCATTGCACCTTATCACGAATATGCGCATCCCCGTGACCGCGATGCCGGCAACGGCACAAAGTATTATACCTCGTCAGCTGGTGCAAAGACATTTGCTCAAATGCCTCTTGCCACCATTTCAGGTGCGTCGTACAATCAGGCTGATAATTCGGTGACGCTTCACTGGACAGCGGATAATGGTAATTACGAGACAGGCGATTGGGGCACTAAGTGGGTGATTTACCGTAATGGTAACAAAGTGGGGGATGTTGCTCAATCTGTGAAATCCTTTACCGATAATAATGTTCCGGTGGATCAGGAAGTCACCTATACGATATGCTATGTATGGAAAGGCTGGCCATTAGATACGCAACTCAAGGAACTGACATCCAAACCTTACCCGGTGAGCACCCAGCGTAAGGTGCCTGTCAACGGTTTCAAGGCTGAGAGTAAGGAAGACCGCATCGTGTTCACCTGGACATCCGACGGCTACCCTGCCAACTGGGGTAATAAGTTCAATATCTATGTAGACGATGAGACGGAGCCTATATATACCATCACGCCTACGAACAACCAGACAAGTTTCCGCTGGGAACATCGTACTACCGACAAGCATAACGACCGCCAGAATGGTGTTCAGGACGGAATCCATTACACTGAGGAACCGCTGAACGGTTGCGAGCCCCACAACTATCGTGTGGAGGGTGTCATCGGTGATAAGACATTTAATTCAGATGCCGTACAAAGCAAGGCTATCGGCAGTGGTACGCTGTTCTATGACTTCACTGCGACGAAGGGCGCTTATCCCGGTACGGTGAAACTGTCGTGGCATGTTGACCTGCAGGGCTCTACTACTTCCAAAACCTATATCGTGGACAGAAGGCGCACTGAGAAGGAAGATGAGGCCTGGACCACTCTTTATCGTACATCGAGCACCGATGAGTACCTGTTCTATACTGATGAGACGCCACTTCCCGGCATCTACTATGACTACCGCATCACCGTGCAGGACAAGTGTGACAACGGTAAGATCATCTCCAATGAAGCTACTGATATCGGTTTCGCACAGACTACCGGTACCGTGAGCGGACGAATCACCTTCGGTTCAACGGGCAGTTCTGTGGCCGGTGCCGATGTAATTGCGGAAAAGAGCTCTTCGTCAGGTGATAACCTGGAACAGTTCCACTCCATGCACTTCACTGATACCGAACAGAGTGTGGTGACGTGGAATTATCCCGATGCCAACTATGCCAAGAATAAGTTTGCCACTGGCGACTACTCCATGCAGATGTGGATTGCTCCCGAGGAGTATCCTAACAAGTGGATGGCACGACTGAAGGGTGAAAACGTGGGCGCATTTGGTATTTTCAGTGATGGCAGGATCATCTATTGCGACGGTAAGAAACAGTATTTCTTCAACATCAAACTGAAGAAAGGCGCCTACAATCATGTGGCGCTAACGCGTAAGGGGACGAGTGTGACCTGTTATCTGGTGGAGCTCGATTCACTCGGCAATCCAAAGCTGTTGAAGGAGACGCAGACCATTGGAACACTTGACCTGAGTAGCGCTACCCAGTTCCAGCTGGGTTACTTCAAGGGTTATGTCGATGAATTCCGTCTGTGGACAAAGTGTCTTACCGAGGATGAAATCAAGGAGAACTACGACCATCTGCTCGTGGGTAACGAGAAGAACCTGGAAACCTACTGGACCTTTGATGAAGGCTTGCGTACCCAGTTCTTCGACTACTCGCGCGACGGAACCGTCTATAACGAGCACCACGGTAAGATTGGCAGTAACACCGAAAGTTCAACGTTTACACCTGAGGACCTGGCATTGAAGGCCAAGACCGACAAGGACGGAAACTATATCATCCAGGGTGTTCCGTTCACGGGTGAGGGTACGACCTATGCCATCATACCTGCCTTGGGCGTTCATAAGTTCAACCCGCAGCAGCATCTGCGCTATGTGGGCAACAACTCACTGGTGCACAATGGTGTGGACTTTGACGATGTGAGTTCGTTCCCCGTTAGTGGCGTGGTATATTATGAACATACCAGTATTCCTGTAGAGGAGGCTTATCTGTATGTTGACGGCCTGATGGCTTCGAAGGATGGTGAGCCTATCATGACTAATTCCAAGGGTGAGTTTGAAATCAGCGTGCCTATTGGCGAGCATTTCATCCAGGTGAAGAAGAATGGTCATACGTTCCTGAACGATGGTCGCTATCCGGCTGATCCCAATGGCACGGGAGAGCGTGTCAACTTCGACAGGGAGTTGAGAGACGTGACCTTCTATGACCAGACTACGGTGACCGTAGCCGGACGTGTGGCCGGTGGTGATATCGAGTACGAAAAGCCTCTCGGTCTGAATCAGGGTAAGAACAATATCGGTAAGGCCACGCTGAAACTGGAGCTCTCGAACGAGAATGGCTATCTGAATGTGGAAGAGCCCGATCCTGACGATACGAAAAAGACCGTAAATATAAATAAGGTACAGCGCGACTTGGAAACATCGTATGGTAAGGCGTATGTACCCGGATCAAAGAACTTCATTACGATTGAGACCGACTCGAAGACAGGTGAGTGGGTGGCTCAGTTGCCCCCGCTGCGCTACGACGTGACCTCCGTGGCATTCCCCGGCAGACCCGATGAAGATGCCATCACGAAGGATCAGCTCAGTCTGCCCACCATCGACGCAACGAATCCCAACCTTGTTTACACCGACTCTGTTGAGGTGGACGGTGTATGGCAGAAGTTCGAGTATGTGGGCAGTGCAAAGATGGAGTATAAGGCTGTTTCAACGATTGAACTGTCTGAGAACAAGAATGGCACCTTTGGTATGAAGAACTACAAGGTGAAGGATCTCAGCGGCGTGGAGCATGTCGTGAAACTCTACGACTATGACGACGTTACCGGCAATGTCATCCCCAATGCCAACGGCAAGGTGCAGTACACCTTCGGTGTGAGCAATGAGAATCCCAACGGCTATCCTGTCTATCAGGAACTGTCTTCCTATAAGTACACGGTATATGCCTATGAGCGCTATACCAACTACGACGGAGACAAACCGGTTGTAGACGAGGTGCCCCTTGCTGGTAAGGAGGTGACCATCAAGAACCAGTATGCAACGACTACTTCCGTTTCACAGGCTGATGGTTCTGTGGGCGAGATGGTTGATGATAAACTGGAACTGGACGATAATGGTAAGGCGGTCTATAACTTTACCGTGGGTTTCCCCAATATCCAGGCTCCCTACACGCGCGGCCTGTCTATCAGCTACGATAACAATGGTACTGAGATGGAGTGGAGCGAGAACGGTAAGTTCAAGGTGATTGTGCTTGGCGGCCTGCCAACGGGTAATAACTTCGTGACGGAAGGTCCGGATGAGGTGCTCATGGTGCTGCGCGATCCCCCAGGAACAGGCTCTTCTGTGACATGGAGCAAGGGTACGACCATCAGCAAGACCAAGACAACGACCACGGAGTATACCAATGAAACGGGTATCAACTCAACGATCTATGCCGGTGTGAAGGCGGAAACAGGTGTTGGTGTCGGTTTCATGGTCATAAATGAATTGAGTAGCAAGGTTAATATCAAGGCTGGTGCCGAGTACTCTGCTAAGCGTACGTCGGGCAATACCACCGTGCAGACCACGACGACGACCCGTGATATCTCTACCAGTGATGCCATGGACTTCGTGGGTGCTGTAGGCGACGTGTTCATCGGTTCTTCCAAGAATATCATCTTCGGCGCCTGTCGTTCAGTGGATATCAAGTGGGACAACGTGAACGGTAAGGCAGAACTGATACAGGAAGATGCTCTTTCGATGGGTGAGGAGTTTACTACCGGCTTCATGTACGACCAGAACTATATCAAGAACGTGCTGATTCCGAATTTCGTGGATATGCGTAACAAACTGCTTACGCCTTCTGCCACGACGACAGGTATACCCCGTCCTGCAGTGGGCGAAGAGCCTCTGTACGTCACCACGCTGAGCGAGGACAATGAAAAGTATGGTACCAGCAATAGCGATAAGAGCGTCTGGGGTTCTCAGGCAGTAGGAGTTGATAAGGTGAAAGACGGTATCTATAGCGGACCGTCATACACAATGTTCCTTCCCATGGATCACGAGTTGGGTAAGGACTATCAGGATATGGTGAACTACTACAACGTACAGATTAACAAGTGGGAGAATGAGCTGCGCAAGAACGAGGAGGCCAAGGTGACGGCTATCCAGAACCGCAATAAGTGGCTGAAGGAAAACCATTCTATCTCTGCCGGTGCCAGCGTTACCCAGACGGTAAGTACGGAAAACGGAACTTCATCGACAAGTTCCCAGTCCGACGGATTCAACATCATTCTTGGTCTGGAGTTGGGTTACACCTTCTCTGGTCTTGGTATCGGTGCTGAACTGGAAGAGAAAAACGGTAACGAATGGACGAGCGAGGAGCAGAACGATACAACTGTTTCCGTGTCCATGAGCTATACGCTGGCCGAGGATGGTGACGACGACTACCTGTCGGTAGATGTGTTCAACGCCCCCGACGGCATGGGTCCCATCTTCGTAACCCGTGGCGGTGCTACCAGTTGTCCTTATGAGGACGAGGTGGTGACCGAGTACTACGAGAAGGGTACGGTGATTTCTGCAAAGACCGTGCAGATTGAGAAACCTGAGATTGAAGCCCAGACGCACACCATCACGGGTATTCCTGCTGGCGGTTCTGGTACTTTCAAGGTGTATATCCGCAACAATAGTGATACGGGTGAGGATCTGTGGTTCGACCTCTTGGTAACGCCTGATTCTAACCCCGACGGACTGATCGTTACGATGGATGGCGCCAACCTGAGCAAGGGTAATACCATCCTGGTGAAAGCTGGTGAGACGATGGTGAAGACGCTTACAGTGAGTCAGTCGAATCCCGATGTGCTGAATTATGAAAGAGTGCATTTGCGTATTGCGTCACAGTGTCAGAAGGATAATACCAGCACTTATGCTGAGATTGCAGACTCAACGGAATTCTATGTATACTTCCAACCGTCATGTTCGGATATTAAACTGACCGCTTCGCACACGCTTGTGAATACCGACACCGAGACACCTGTTACGCTGTCGATGAGTGGCTATAATTATGCGATGGCTTCGCTGCAAGGTATCCGTCTGCAGTATAAGGGCGAACATGATGCCGACTTCCGTACCTTGCAGGAGTATACGAAGGATGCCGCCAAACTGGCCAGTGATCCTAACCTCCTGGCGCTGCCTGCGCTGGCTGGTACGGCGAAGCTGAATTATGTGCTTGACTTGCGTTCAAGCAGCTTCAGTGACAAGACCTACGTGTTCCGCGCCATCACTGTGTGCGACCAGGGTGGTGTTGAGGTGAACAATGAGAGCGAGGAGATAACGGTTATCCGTGATATGACGCCTCCTATGCTGATGGCAACGCCAAGTCCTGCCAGTGGAATACTGACCAGCGGTGATGACTTGGTTATTACCTTCAATGAAGACATCCAGGGCTCTGCATTGACGCAGCCCAACAACTTTGATGTGTTTGGCGTACTCAATGAGAGTGAGGTGGCGCATGATGTGGCTCTCAGTGTATCCGGCAATTCCGTGTCCAAGACTGATGCTACCATCGACCTCAACGGCAAGTCGTTTACTACCAGTATGTGGGTAAACTACAGCACTGATGGTACGCTGCTGACCCATGGAACTTCTGATTACAACTTCAACGTAGCCATCGTGGATGGTAAACTGGCTGTCAGTGTGGCGGGTAAGACCGTGACGGGAGGTGATCCATTGCCCAAGAACAAATGGCTGTATCTGAATGTGGGCTATGATGCGCAGGCAAAGACGGTGAGTGCCGGCTATGCCATGGATTCAGAAACCGTGTCGCTTTTCAATAGTTTGACGGCAAATGCCTACGAGGGCAACGGACCGCTGAGTATTGGTGGCAACAACCTGACTGCCAAGGTACAGGAACTGGCCGTTTGGAACGGTAACCGCTCTATGGCTGAGGCTCAGGCAGAGATGTACACTACCAAGAGCCAGTTTACAAATGGCCTTATCGGTTATTGGCAACTGAACGAGGGACATGGCAGCGTGGCTACCGACAAGGCTCGCTCACGTCATATGACCCTGCCTTCTCAGAATGCATGGTGGATAGATGGCGACAACTATGCACTTGTGCTCGATGGTACGAAAACTGCTGCCGTCAATATTGGAAGCCTGAACACCACTGAAAAAGAGGATTATCTTGTGGAAGCATGGTTCAAGGCCGACAAACAGCAGGATGGTGCTGCTTCGGTACTGAGTACTGTCAAGATGGATTTGCGCCTGAATGCGCAGGGTAAGATGGAACTTGATGTTAATGGCTCGTCTGCAGAGGTCTATAACAGGGATTTGCGTGACGGACAGTGGCACCATGTGGCTGTGAACGTGCTGAAGAGTACCAATGGAATGGGTACTGTCTATGTAGATGGTCTGCAGTGCAAGCAGATTTCTGCATCGGCTATGCCTGAGTTGTTTGGTGACAAACTGATGCTGGGCGGTCGTCGTAATCAGGTTTCCAATGGCGTCTACACCTTCTCACAGCAGATGAAGGGCGCTATTGATGAGGTACGTATCTGGAAAGGACGTCGTACTGCTGATGTCATTAACAATAATATGTACGTACGCGTGAAGGCAGATGAACCGGGTCTGGTGGCTTATTATCCGCTGGAGAAACTCACGAAGGACGCGTACAACCAGATTGTGACAACGGGTACCTTTGATAACAGCGTATCCAAGAACTCTGCGGCAGAGCAGCTGTCCTGCTTCGATGCTGATGGCTTGGTTCTCACTCCCCAGCTCTCAACACTCAGTCCGGATAACACGGCAGCCCTGAAACAGGCTCCGAAATACGAGAATGTGTTGTTTGACTTTGTTGCCAGTGAGCGTCAGATTAAGGTGAATCTGAAGGAACAACCTGCAAAAATTGAAGGCTGCAACATCTGCATCACTGCCAAGAACGTGAAGGATGTGAATGGTAATACATGCGATCCTATTACATGGACTGTCTATGTGCAACAGAACAAACTGCGCTGGCAGGAGACAGAAGTTGAAGTCAACAAGGTCGGAACCAACGCCGCACGCTTTAATGCCACTATTGAGAATAGGGGATCAGAGAGTGAGAGCTGGAGCTTAAGCGGAATGCCGTCATGGCTGAGCGCTAACGTGGACGGTGGTTCACTGATGCCGCTGGCTTCTGCCCAACTGGCCTTTACCGTTGCAGAGAATCTGCCTATCGGTACTTACGAGACGACCATTTACCTGACGGGCTCACAGAATATTGCAGCTCCGTTGAATGTGACTGTCGTCAGTGAGGGACAGGCACCTCTGTGGAGTGTGAACCCAAGAGACTTTGAGGGCTCGATGAATATCATCGGACAGGTGAAGCTGGACGGTACGCTGATGAACGACAACAAGGATATCGTGGCTGCCTTCATTGGCGACGAGTGTCGTGGTGTCGCACATCTTGAATACAAGGACCGCTACGACGGTTACTTCGTGACGATGGATATCTTTGGAAATAATGCATCGGATAATAACAAGACTGTGACCTTCCGTGCCTATGATGCTTCTACGGGAACGGTCTATCCTGCTGTAGAGCCTGATCGTGCTGTGAAGTTTGAATCGCTTGCCCTGATAGGAAAGTACACAGAACCTGTTCTGTTTACCGTTCTTGACAAGATTGAACAGTCAACCGAGCTGAAGACTGGCTGGAACTGGATGTCTCTGAACGTAAAGGCTGATAATATGTCGGCTGAGTCCATCCTGGAGAAGATTGCTGACGACGTCAGCATCATCAAGACACAGAATAATGGATGGCTGATGTATGAAGACGGCAAATGGGATGGAAGTCTCAATGTGGATCTGACTAACGACCAGATGTATGCCGTGAAGATGAAGAACGACCGCAGCCTGTATGTCATCGGTCAGCGTGTGAATCCTGATGACTGCCAGATTACGGTGAACAAAGGCTGGAACTGGATTGGCTACTATGGTCGTCAGATTTCATCTCTGGACAATGCCCTGGCCGGTCTGAATGCTGTTGACGGCGATATGCTGAAAGGACAGAGTGGCGTGGCCTACTATGACGCGAGCGAGTGGGTCGGCTCCATGAGTCTTGTAGAACCTGGAAAGGGTTACATGCTGAAGAGTGTTTCTGATGGCGCACGTACTTTTGGTTATCCAACGGTTGCTGTGGCTGGGGCACGACAGGCTGTCTCTCCGGCAGCTCATTCATCGCTCAGTGTGTTCTCGCCTGTAGATTTCCGCCTCTATTCTGGCAACGCTGTCATGGCTGCAAGGGTTGTCAATGGTGGTAAGCCTGTGGGTCATGTGGAACTGGGCGTGTATGTGGACGATGAGTGCCGTACGGCTGCTGTTACCAATGAAAACGGTATGGCTTATCTCACGATTCCTGGTGATGATGCTGCTATGCTGAATTTCAAGGTGGCTGTTGAGAACGAGATTCTTGAGTTGCCATATGCACTTGCCTATGAGGCAGATGCTGTCTACGGCACGCCTAAGCAGCCGGTGCTTCTTGACCTTAATGAGGCCGTAGGTATCAGTGAGATTATGGTTGATGTTGATAATACAGCAGTCTATGATCTCAGTGGTCGTATGGTTCATCAAGGTAAGAACGCTCCTCGCAGGTTATCTAAAGGTGTATATATCCTTAACGGGAAAAAGAAAACAGTGAAATGACAGGCTTGATAAAATACCGATCATTTGTAACGCTATCCGTCCCCCTCCCCTCGTGGGAGGGGCCACGGACAGCCATCTTGCTGTTGCTTTTCTTGGTGATTCCTGGTTATCTGCAAGCGCAGACAGGAGGGATGTTTGATGATGTCAACCCTTACGACTATTATGGAAACATGTCAGTCTCCGTGGAAGTACGGATGAATGGCGTGCCGTTGCAGGATATTACGCCAGCCGTGTTCTCCGGCAATTCCATACGTGGCAAGGGTACGCCGTCTTCCCAGAAACCTGGCGTGTATTTCTTCACGGTATATGGTGACGAGACAGGTGAGCCTCTGTATTTTAAGGTTCTTTACGAGGGCCGTGTTATAGAGGTGGATACTGGCCTGTCATTTATATACAATGGTATCACTGGCTCACCAGGCAATCCTATTGTCATTGATTTGCCGGCCCCCGTTTCCATGACGACGAGTACTGAGGGGTGGGCTACTACATGCCTGCCTTTTGATGCAGCGGTCCCTGGTGATATATCGGTGTATGTGGCATCGCAGATCAGTGATGGCGTACTGAAGGTGAAGGAGGTGCCGGTCACGGTACTTCCCAAGAATGTGCCTGTGCTTCTGAGAGCCTCCGGACAGAAAAAGTATGAATGGCTGTCGCGTGTGGCAGATGCTGATGCCATAACAGACATGAACCTGCTTAAGGGTACGACGGAAGAAACGACTGTTGAAGCGGGAAGCGTCTTGACGCTGGGACATGCAAAGGATGGTGACAGGGAATTAGGTTTCTGGCTTTATAACGGTACAACTATTCCTGCAAACCGTGCCTATCTCGATTACACACCTGTCGCAGGAACAAGAGGCCTTGTCTTGCAATGGGAGGAAGAGCCGACGGTCGTAGACAGGCAGATGAACGTGGAGCCCAAGCAGACTGCTGCCGATTTGAGATATGATTTGTCGGGACGTCCTTCCAAAGGAACGGGTGGACTGGTGATAAATAAGGGTAAAAAGTATTTGGAAAGATGAAAAAGAGATATATGACGCCTTCATCCTGCGTCCTGCATGTGGAAAGCGTTTGTCTGCGCCAGAACAGTCTTCCAAAATCAGGAGACAGATTTACTGACGAGGTATTCAGCCGCCAGAGTGATGACTGCTGGGGTGAGGAGAAACGTTCTCGTGGGGTATACGATGATTTCGAAGATGAAGAAGATGACTATGACTACTGACTCTGAGTGAAGAGCCGTGTGTCAGAATGTGAGTGATACGCCGTAGCGCATGCCCCAGTGAGGTGCTGAAGGCAGGTCCTTGTAAGTCAGGCGTTTCACATATTCCACTCGGAAGAACTTGAAGATATTGTGGACTCCAACCACCATTTCCATATATGGCCGGTTGGGGTTCATGATATTGGTACCCTCGGGAAAATACATCAGACGGGGATTGCCAGGATTCTTCTCTGGGTTATTCTTATCTGAAAGGTCACCCCAAAGCATCCTTACTCCCAGGTACTCGCGCCAATAGAGTTTCTTGGCTAATGGAATGCGGTTCAGTATCTTTCCGTTCATATCCCATGCCAGCATCAGGGATACATAGCGGTCGTTGACAAACTCCATCGTATTGATGAGGCTGAATGTATTCTTCTGAATGATATACGACGCGTTGGAGGCCGGCATGATGAGGAGAGGGTAGGGTACCTGATCCCATTCGATACCGCCTTTCAGGTCTACGTCAAATTTTCCCCAGCTGTTCAGCCAGAAACGCTTGAAGATATGCGCCTCGGTCAGGTGGAAGTTGTAATCGCCTCCCAGGACACCGTTAAAACCTATCGTATGGCTGAGGCTGAATACGGGGGCATCCAGGTTGATGACGCGCCTGCGCAGCTTGTTGTTGATATATGTTTCGCCGGGGGCATACCTCACGTAAAAGGAGGCCTCTGTCGTACGCAGATATTCACCGTTGCCGGTTTTACTGTTGATGGGAACAAAGGGCTTGTCGAGTGTCTGGTAATTCATGGCCCCGAAGGCCTCGTTCTCTTCCGTCTTTCCGCTGATGATTGCTTTCAGGCCCCAGTCGGTCTCATATTCAAAGCTGACCTTCTGCCGGTTATAGGACATCATCTTATTGGTCTCGGCCCATTTCATGGCTACGAAGATGTTGTCCTTGTCGGACTCCATGAAACGGTCGTTAGGTGAACAGATATCCTGTGACGACTGTATGGTCATGGTGCGTCTGGGGAATTCGTGCGGCAGGTATTTCTTTGCATTGAGCGAATAGGTCATCTCTGCATCGTAGTAATTGCGATGACTGCCCCAGCCGTGAGCGTAATAGCCCGACAGAAAGAAATGCTTGTTGAGGTTGGCTGTGGTCTTCGCGCTGAGGCGTGTGCGCCATCCGTCCACGTAGTTCCTCGTTAGTAGGGTGTTGATGGGACAGATATCAATATAATTCGGATCGCCCGTCTCCATAGAGTTTTCCATGAGAGTCTTCAGTCCGTAGATGATGTATTTGAACCCTTTCATGTTCTGGATGTTCTCCATGAATTTGTCCATGGAGTTCTCGCTACGTGTCAGTTCCACCTGGCGGTATTGGTCCCAGAATGCCTTGTCACGCATCTGTGCATCGGCTTCTGTCACTTCCTTCTTTTGTCCGTGGAATATCTTGTTGGGCACCTCACTGAAGTCATAGTCTGAATAACGGGTGATACGCGTGACGATAGCACCGGCACTGATAAAATCAAAGAGTTGCAGTTCGGTAATCATATCATCAGTAGTCAGAACCCATTGTCCGTCGGGTAGCTTCTCGTATTCTTGCAGCACTTGCAGACTCTCCACGAAGTTGACATTGCTCTGTTTGGGGATAGACAACTGACAGCGACGCAGGTGAAGGGTTGAGTCCTTCAGTATATACAGGTCACCGCGGAATCCCATATCCTGCATATTGTTGGGGACGAAGGCCAGATGAATACAACTGTCTTGTCCTATGGCTAGCGTGTCCTCTATATAATAACGGTAGAAACCGATGCCCTTTTCCGACATGGGCGAGGTGAACGGGCGCTGAAGGATGCGGATATCATCCTGATAAAGGTCTACGTTGGTGAATACATCCTTGACCACGGTATTGATGATGTCGCCCGTCTGGAAATAGTCATTGATACCCGTTGACGTCTGTCCCTGGATGATATTCTTCTCGTCTTTCGGTGATTTGCGGTAGAATTTCTGTGAGACGGTCTCATCTACACTGATAGGGAGCACCAGCTTGTTGGTGTATGGATTGACCTCAACCTGATTGAGTAACCATGGTCTCTTGGCGAAAAACGGACTCTCCAGTTGCTGGGGCGTCAGGTCGTTGAGAGCCAGTGTCAGCTTCTCGTATTTGTTGTAACGATAATAGTCATTATTGCTGAGGTCGGTCTTTTTCTTTGCTGCCACCACGCGCCGCATCAGTTCCACGGCCGGATTGTCCTTCCGGCTATACCGGTTGCGCTTAGATTTTACGGTTACTTCGGCCAGTTCCTGCCTGGCGGGTTTCAGTGTGATATTCAGCTTGCGCCTCGTCTTGCTGTTGACAGGGATGATGCGTGACTTATAGCCTACGGCACTTACCGTGATATTCCAGCCTTCCTGACGGGGAATGGTATACTGGCCGAATACGTTGGCTACCGTGGAGATATTGTGCCCCTTATAGACAATACTGGCAAAAGAAATTGAATCTCCGGTCTCTTCGTCAGTGATGACACCGGTGATTTGTAACGATTGCTGGGCATGGATAGCCATGCCCAGTAACAGTGTGTAGATTAGAACAAATAATCTAATCCCCTTCATATTCAAATACGCCTCCGAGGTCTGGGGTCTCACCCATGTAGTCATCGTCGGCTATGGTGTTTCGTATGATTGGCTGGTTATACTCTTTGCGCATCGTTCCCGTCTTGAGTATGAAGTCGTTGAAATTGACCGTGGGTATCACAATGCCGAGAATACCGATGCCGCAACGCATACCCTGTACCTGGAAGGTGTTATGCAGGTGCATGGTAGAGAAGAGCAGGTGATTGTGGTATACCAGTGTGTTATGCTCCTGGAAACTCTTCATCGCCCCCGTATTGATGGTTGTGTCGGCAGTCGTGAAGATGTAACCGAAATTGTTGATGGCGTCATCAATCCAGTCGACAGCCAGACTGTCTCTTTCCTCGATGCACTGACGGATGTTGTCGTTCATCTCTTCATGCATCGTCTCTTCTGAGGGACAGGTAATGATAGCAAAGATGGCGATAACAGCAAGAATGGCAGCTGCGATGACAACACGTCCCAGACAACTGTGCTGGAACTCCACTAAGAGTGATTCTTTGTTGCGATATGATCCGCGATCTTTCTGATACATAATCTGATTACTATAAAGCGTTGTTATGATGAATGAGATTCATGAATTCCTGACGGGTCTTGGCCTGCTCAAAGGCACCACTGAACTCACTGGTTGTGGTGATGCTGTTCTGTTTCTCAATGCCACGCATCTGCATACACATGTGCTTGGCTTCGACAACAACCATGACGCCGAGAGGGTGGAGAGTCTCCTGGATGCACTGACGAATCTGCATCGTCATGCGTTCCTGTACTTGCAGTCGGTGGCTGTAGATATCAACCACACGGGCAATCTTTGAGAGGCCAGTGATATAGCCATTGGGGATATAAGCCACATGTACCTTTCCGTACATAGGCAGCATATGATGCTCGCAGAGCGAGAAGAAGTCAATGTCCTTGACAATGACCATGTGATTGTAGTCTTCCTTGAAAAGTGCGTCGGTGAGCACTTTGTGTGCATCCATTTCATAGCCGCGAGTCAGCACTTGCATAGCTTTTGCCACTCGCATGGGGGTCTTCTGCAGACCTTCACGATCCGGGTCTTCTCCAAGAAGTTCCAGAATTCGTTTATAGTGTACGGCCAATTCGTCGAGGCCTTCTCTGTATTCGGGTTCTAATGTCATTTTATAGATTCTGTGACGGTGATTTTTCCTTTGACGACTGTAGCAGCGTCGTAGCCCAGTTTTCGTACTTCCAGCATCTTTTCGTGGGCTTCCTCATAAGTGCGGTAGTTGCCTAACCGGCAAATCCATCGTGGAGAATAGAAGTGAACATAAACTTCCTCGCCTGGGAAGAGTGTCCTAAGTGAACGTCCGGCCTGTTCGGCTCTTTGCCTGTCCTGACGTGTGTTGCCTCCTGCAAATACCTGTACTCTGTAGCCTACAGTCTTGAATACACGCTTTGGGGTAATCTGTGTGCTGTCGGTCTCTGTCTCTTGCTGACTATGACTGACTGTCGTGTCTTTGATTTGCATGACAGGTGTGTCTTTTGCCTTTGTGACAGGTTTGACGGGTGCAGGTGTCGTCTTCTTTGGAGCCGGTGCGGGCTTCGCAGGGGATACCGGACCGTTGACCAGTTCATCGATGGCTGTATCCTGATGAATGGTTATAGTACCTTCACCAGCCGTAGTCTTCTGTATGCGCTGGGTGAAAGTCTGTGCGGTTAAAGGTAAAAAAGTAAAAAGGTAAAAGGGTAAAATGACTATTACCTTTTTAATAATAGATTGCAATAATCCTGTTTTCATACGCATAATCATTACTCTTTTTACTCTTTTACTTTCTTACCTTTTTACTTTTTACTTAAAGGCATCGATGATACCCTTGAAATCAGCAGCCTTCAGAGAAGCACCACCGATCAGACCACCGTCGATGTCGGGCTTAGCAAAGAGCTCAGGAGCGTTGCTTGCCTTGCAAGAACCACCATAGAGGATAGTGGTGTCGTCGGCAACAGCCTGACCGTACTTCTCAGCGATGATTGAACGGATGTAAGCGTGAATCTCCTCTGCCTGCTCAGCAGTAGCAGTCTTACCGGTACCGATAGCCCAGATTGGCTCGTAGGCGATAACGATCTTACGGAAATCCTCCTCAGAGAGGTTGAATACGCTACCCTCAAGCTCAGCCTTAACGACCTCGTTCTGCTTGCCTGCCTCGCGCTCCTCGAGTGACTCACCGATACAGAAGATAACCTTCAGGTCGTTCTTCTGAGCCAGCAGCACCTTCTCCTTCAGGATCTCGGGAGTCTCCTTGTAGTACTCACGACGCTCAGAGTGACCCAGGATGACATACTGAGCACCAGTGCTCTTTACCATCTCGGCAGAAACCTCACCAGTGAAAGCACCCTTCTCCTTGTCTGCGCAGTTCTCTGCACCCAGGCCGATGATGTCCTGGTCGAGGAACTGTGCAATAGAAGCGAGGTGGATGAATGGTGTGCAGATAACTACACCACAGTTGGGCTTCTCAGCCTTCAATGTCTCGTTCAGCTCCTTTGCCAGAGCAATACCATCCTGGAGATTCATGTTCATCTTCCAGTTTCCTGCAACAATTTTCTTTCTCATTTTTACTTCTTTTTTATTAATAGAATTACTATTTTTTCGTTTCCTTATCCATTTGGACCACATCCACAACCGGTCAGTGATGGAGAGCAGTAACAATGGTAATACAAACCAAAGCATCACCTCAGCGATATGGCGGCCCATCGTATTGCCGGCTGCCTGTCCTAACTCCAGTTCCTCCAGAGGTCGTGCCAGGTCATATTCATCGGGCAGCCTGTTATGGCTCCATTTACGTATCACCTTGCCGTCTTTCAGCAACAGCAGTCCGGGATTACTTCTGATCATCGTCTTCAGTACTGTCCCGTCGGTCTGGCAGAATGGGTAGTCGGCACCTGTGATGTCGCGCCAAAGGCTGATGCCCGATTCTCCGCTGGCTGTCAGGCAATAGAACAGATAGTCATTGTCTTCTGCATACTCGTAGACCTGGTTTATCAAGTCCAGTTGCGAATCGTCGGCTTTCTCCAGCCAGGGCGCAATCAGCAGAAAGGTGTAGCCTTCGTTGTTGAGCACCTGTTCCGTGATATCCTCCCCGTCATCGGCCTTCTCTATGAAGAAGTCAGCGTAGGGCGACTCGTTGCCCTCCATCATCAGGTTCCATCCTTCACGCAAGTCTGTTCCCTCGTGATAGGGACGGAAGTCAAACTGCGGTCTGTCGTACAGGCTCCATCCTGAGATAATCAGGATAAACAGTAACGAGTAATTGATGACAATCCATTGGTTTGACTTGCTGATGAATCGAATCATCCCGAAGGGCCATTTTGCAACGACGAGTGCTGCGGTCAGAAGAATGATGTTCTTCCAGAACGTCTGCCAGTTGGTCAATACGAGCGCATCGCCAAAGCATCCGCAGTCGCTGATGGGGTCGGTCAGTGCCAGCCATAGTGTCAGTGATGTCATGATAGCCAGAACAATCACCATTGTCCTGGATGTGAGCCTGCGCCTGATGGCAAACAGCATGAAGATTCCCAGACAGAACTCCAATGCCGACAGTCCTACGGCGAAGGCCAATAATGCCAAGTCGGGCAGCCACCCGCCCAGATCCATGGCCAGCAGATAGTCTTGCATCTTGTATAGCGTACCCAGCGGATCTACGGCCTTGACGAATCCTGAAAGGATAAAGACCGCCGCTAAAAGCAGGCGACACAGATTGACTATCGCTTTTTTCATTCTCCCAACTTAATCAGTCCGAAGACCGCGTAGTTGATGATATCCATATAGTTAGCGTCAATACCCTCGCTGACGAGAGTCTTTCCGCTCAGGTTCTCTATCTCCTTGATACGCTCAATCTTAGTGAGTATCAGGTCTGTGTAGCTGCTTACACGCATGCCGCGCCACGCCTCGTCATAGTCGTGGTTCTTGCGTTTCATCAGTTCCAGGGCCTCATGGGCATAATGGTCATAGAGTGCCATGGCGGCCTCATTGTCCATATCCACCGTATCGGCAAAACCTTTCTCCAATTGTATCAATCCTACGATGCCGTAGTTAATCAGCGCCACGAATTCAGGTCTGATACCTTCGCCAACCAGTGACTCCTGCTTGATTTCCAGTGAGCGGATACGCTTAGCCTTGATAAACAGTTGGTCAGTAAGTGATGATGGACGCAAAATGCGCCAAGACGCCTTGTAGTCGTGCAGTTTCTTGGAAAACATGTCACGGCATTCGGCAATGGCGGCCTCAAATTCTGCGTTTGTCTTTTCAAATCTATCCATAATTCGGGTGCAAAGTTACGAAAAGTTGAGAGAACGGCAAAGGAAAAACTCGCTTTTTTACTTTACGAGCACTTTTCTCGTTGAACCGTCGCTATAGCGAAATTTGGGATTTCCTACTTCTGGCAGGCAGTCTACTGGTCGTTGTGACTGTCTTGACTTTTCATCCTGATATACTTGATTTTGGCGCCTAAGGCATTCCATTGAACCTGCAGGGAGTCGCGGTGCATACGCAGTAATGTCAGGTTGGTGAGCTCCTCTTCTGTAGCCTGCAGGGCCGCTTTATGAGCCTCTACTTCTTTTTTCTTCTGTTCATATTCTGCCTTGACCGCCTCTAAGGTGGAGTCAACGACGGCCAACTCCTGTTGGGCGGCCTGTAAACTGGAGTCCTGCTTGTGCTTTAGGGCTGCTTTCCGCGCTTCAATCTCGTCTCTGCGTGAGTTGCTACATGCCGTTGTAAACAGTGTGGCGATGATGACTGGAATAATAATAAAATATCTTTTCATTCTTTGGAAATCATATTTAGATTTAATTCTGTGGCAAAGTTACTAAAAATAATTAAATTGACATACTAGGTGGTGTTTTTTTTGTAATTTTGCAGTCCAAATCATGAGAAAGATAAAGAATGAAGTTGTATTCTGACGAAGAACTGGCCGAGATATTAGACCAAAATATATTTCATCAAATCAGCGAGGCTGCCGATCGCTTAGGACTGGAGTGCTATGTGGTAGGTGGCTATGTACGCGATATCTTTTTAGAGCGCCCTTCAAATGATATCGATGTGGTTGTGGTGGGTAGCGGTATCTCCGTGGCTCAGGAACTGAAACATATGTTGGGACGCAAGGCCCATCTCTCTGTATTCAAGAATTTCGGAACTGCTCAAGTAAAATTCCACGATACAGAAGTGGAGTTTGTGGGAGCCCGAAAGGAGAGCTATAGCCATGACTCGCGAAAACCCATTGTGGAGAATGGTACGTTGGAGGATGATCAGAATCGTCGTGACTTTACGATTAATGCGATGGCTATTTGTCTGAATAAGAGCCGCTTCGGTGAATTGGTAGACCCCTTTAATGGCTTGGCCGACTTGGAGGATGGTATCATCGCCACACCTTTGGAGCCGGGTATCACATTCAGTGATGACCCACTGCGTATGATGCGTTGCATCCGTTTTGCCACCCAGTTGAATTTCCAGATAGAGGATGAGACCTTCGAGGCCTTGGAACGCATGGCCGACCGTATCAAGATTGTCAGTGGCGAGCGTATTGAAGTGGAGCTCAACAAGATTATCATGTCTCCCCATCCCAGTAAGGGCTTCGTTGACTTGCAGCGCTCAGGACTCCTGAATATCATCCTGCCTGAACTGGCTGCTCTCGACATCGTTGAACAGAAAAACGGACGCGCCCATAAGAATAATTTCTATCATACACTGGAAGTGCTTGAGAATGTCGTGGCTCACGATGGAGGCTTATGGCTCCGTTGGGGCGCCCTGCTTCATGATATCGGTAAGACCAAGTCTAAGCGTTGGGAACCATCTGCGGGCTGGACCTTCCATAACCATAATTTTATTGGTGCGAAGATGGTACCCGAGATATTCCGCCGCCTGAAACTGCCAATGGGTGGCGAGATGAAATATGTGCAGAAACTTGTTGACCTCCATATGCGTCCGCAGGTCATTGCCGACAGTGAGGTGACCGATTCTGCTGTCCGTCGTCTGTTGAATGATGCAGGCGATGATATTGATGACCTGATGACACTCTGCGAGGCTGATATCACCTCGAAGAATGAAGGCAAGAAAAAGATGTTCCTGGAGAATTTCCGTATGGTTCGCGAAAAACTGGCAGATCTGCAGGTGAAAGACTATAAGCGCCTGTTGCAGCCTGTTATCGACGGCAATGAAATCATGGAAATGTTCCATCTGCAGCCTTCTCGCGAGGTGGGCACGCTGAAACAGTATCTGAAAGATGCCGTCCTTGACAATAAGGTGGAGAACGAGCGCGAGCCTTTGATGAAACTGTTGATGGAGAAAGCACAATCAATGGGATTGAAAATATCATAACCAAAAACAATCAATAAAACAATGGAAACTGAAGAGAAAACACCGTTTTACAAACAAATCTGGTTTTTGGGCGGATTAGCAACACTTGCCATCTTTGCCCTGTGTTTTTTAGCAATCAATATGGTGGGTTCGCCCGATGATGACGACACACCAGAAGTGGAAATGGAGGTCATTGCGACCCTCCAGACAAATGAACCCCTGATAAAAATAGCACGTGAGCAGGGATGGATTGATGCCGACGCTACGGAGATGACAAGCGTTGATGCAGCAGCTGTGGATAGTATAGGTACTATCTTTAGTGGCTGCAACTTGAAGAGCTTCAAGGAGTTTCGCTATTTTGTGGGTCTGAAGCAGATTCAGGCAGAGGCCTTTGCTCATGCAGACCAGTTGACGGAGATTGTCATCCCTTCGCAAGTGGAAGATATTGCCTATGGCGCCTTTGCCGACTGTCCTGCCTTGGAGGCTATCAGTGTGGATTCCACCAATACACATTATGACTCACGCGACAACTGCAATGGTATTATCTGTACGTGGAAAGGTACGCTGATGCTAGTAGCAGGTTGTAAGAATACTACAATAATTGATCGCATTGGCTATATTGCCCCGCAGGCTTTCCGTGGTTGCAGAGACCTGACAGCCATCTCCTTCCCCGAACGAATGGAAGAGATTGGTGATTCTGCCTTCATGGACTGTGTGGCTTTGCAGGAGGTCTCACTGCCTCAGGGCGTTCGTTTTGTTGAACCAGCTACCTTTATGGGATGCAAATCTTTACAAGCCGTTACCCTTACTAAAAGCATTGAACGCCTTCAGAAGAATGCCTTCAAAGGTTGCAAGCGTCTGACTAAGATTGTGTGTCCCAAGAAGTATCCGCCCATCATCGATGAAGCCTTCGATTCCTACGACGTAACAGTATATGTGCCTGCAGGTCTGCAAAACAAATACTTCTCGGATAAGTTCTGGAAGTTCTTTAAGGATGTTAAGGAATCTATATAGAATATTAATAAAATATTAATAACATGTAAAAATAGAGGTATGAGTGTTACAACTTGTACCTTTTTTTATACCTTTGCAATTCGGAAACTTCATTTTTTCAATGAGTTTTCAATATCGGAACAGAATTTATATATAAATTTAAGTATTAAGAACTATTATGAAGAAGAACAAAATGATGCTGGTTGCAGTTGTTGCAACCGTGCTGATGTCGTGTGGTGGAGGCGGTGGCCGTCCAACGTTTGGCGACAATGAGTACCCTGTGGATGTTGTAGCCACACAGAATGCCTCGCTACAGTCCACCTATCCAGCAACGATTAATGGTGTTCAGGACGTGGAAATCCGTCCTAAAGTTTCAGGATTCCTTACTCAGATTAACGTGACAGAAGGTCAGACGGTGAGCGCTGGTCAGGTGCTTTTCGTGATTGACAACGAGACCTATCAGGCGCAGGTGCGCCAGGCTCAGGCTGCCGTAAACACTGCCCAGAGTGCGGTGAATACAGCCAAACTGACTTTTGATAATACGAAGAAATTGCATGCCAGCAAGGTGGTAGGCGACTATGAGTTGCAGACTGCCGAGAATACTTTCCTCAGTGCTCAGGCTCAGTTGGCCCAGGCCCAGGCAGCCCTGTCTTCCGCTAAAGAGGCTCTGAGCTTCTGCTATGTGAAGAGTCCTGCAGCTGGTGTCGTTGGTACGCTGCCATTGAAGAAAGGTGCGCTGGTGAGTGCTTCAAATGTACTGACCCACGTATCAGATATCAGCACTATGGATGTCTATTTCTCTATGACCGAGAAAGACATGCTGACAATGTCTCAGGGTGAAGGTGGCCTGAAGGGCGCCGTAGAGAAATTCCCTCCTTTGAAACTGCAGTTGGCCGACGGTACGATGTATGCTTATGACGGTCATGTGACCTCTATCAGCGGTGTCATTGACCGTTCTACAGGTTCTGTACAGTTGAAGGCTCAGTTCCCCAATCCCGAGAAGCTGCTGAAGAGCGGAGGCTCAGGTTCTATTGTCATTCCCAGCGTGGCCGATTCAGCCATCGTTATTCCCCAGCGTGTGGTGATGGAAGTGCAGAACAAGAAGTTTGTGTATGTGCTGAAGGAGAATAATAAGGTGGCTTACACCGAGATTACTGTTGACCCACAGAACGATGGTATGAACTATATTGTGACCAGCGGATTGAAAGTTGGCGATAAGTACGTGACCAATGGTATCACTAAGTTGACCGACCAGATGGAGATTGTTCCCATCACGCCCGAGCGCTATCAGCAGAAGATAGACGAGCAGGCCAAGGCTATGTCGGCCAGTGATATTGTTAACGCTATTAAAAAATAATAGAAAGTATGACATTTACTAATTTTATCAAGCGCCCAGTACTTTCGACGGTGATTTCTATCCTCATCGTTATCCTGGGTGTTATCGGACTTTTCTCGCTGCCTATTGAGCAGTATCCGGATATTGCACCGCCTACCGTTGTGGTGCACACTCAGTATCCCGGTGCCGATGCCGAGACGGTGAAAAACTCGGTTATCACCCCTCTGGAAGAGAGCATCAATGGTGTAGAGGGTATGGACTATATCCAGTCAACAGCTGGTGCAGGTTCGGCACAGATTAGCATTCTGTTCCGTCAGGGCATGAACGCCGATATGTGTGCTGTGAACGTACAGAACCGTGTGCAGCAGGCTCAGGCTCTGTTGCCTGCCGAGGTAACCCGTGTGGGTGTTACCGTGATGAAGCGTCAGACCTCTCAGGTGCTGATGTTCACGCTGACCTCTGAGGACGGACGCTATGATGATGAGTTCCTGACCAACTACAACAACATCAATATCATCCCTGCTATCAAGCGTATTCAGGGTGTGGGTGATGTGCAGAGCCCTGGTATGAAGTCATACGCCATGCGTATCTGGCTGAAGCCCGACGTGATGAAGCAGTATAACCTGATGCCTTCTGATATCAGTAATGTACTGGCCGAACAGAATATCGAGGCCGCTCCTGGTTCCTTTGGTGAGCAGTCGGATGTAGCCTACGAGTATTCACTGCGCTATACAGGTCGTCTGAAGTCGGCAGAAGAGTTTGGCAATATCATCATCTCCAGTGATGCCAACGGTCAGACCCTGAAGCTGAAGGATGTGGCACGTATCGAGTTGGGTGGCCAGATGTATTCTGTGTCCATGAGAAACAACAACCTGCCCTCAGTGCTGGGTATGGTACAGCAGATTGCCGGTTCTAACGCCAACGAGATTGCCAAGCAGGTGAAGGCCGAGCTCGAAGAGCAGGCTAAACTGTTCCCCCCGGGCATGACCTATAAGATCAACTATGATGTGACGGAGTTCTTGTATGCCTCTATTGAAGAGGTTATCTTCACCCTGTTCTTCACGTTGATTCTGGTGTTCATCGTTATCTACGTGTTCTTGCAGGACTGGCGTTCTACGCTGATACCTCTGATTGCAGTACCTGTGTCGCTGATTGGTACATTCTTCTTCCTCAACGTGATGGGCTTCTCTATCAACCTGCTCACGCTGTCGGCTCTGCTGCTGGCAATCGCTATTGTGGTGGACGATGCCATCGTGGTGGTTGAGGCTGTGCATGCCAAGTTGGACCAGGGCTATAAGAGTGCGTTGACAGCCTCTGTTGATGCCATGAACGAGATTTCGGGCGCTATCATCTCCATCACGCTGGTGATGGCCTCAGTGTTCGTTCCGGTATCGTTTATCGGTGGCACCAGCGGCACCTTCTATCGCGAGTTTGGTGTGACGATGGCCGTGTCAATCTTTATCTCTGCCCTGAATGCCCTGACGCTGTCGCCTGCCCTGTGTGCTATCTTCCTGAAGCCCCACGACAAGGACGGTGAGAAGAAACTGAGTCGTATTGACCGTTTCCACCTGGCCTTCAATACCGCTTACGATAAGATTCTGGGTAAGTATAAGAAGAGCATCGAGAAGACCGTGCGCAAGCCTGTGCTTATCCTGATGGTAGCGCTGGTGGGTATCGTGGCCCTTGTAGGTTCTATGTTGACCACCAAGAGCGGTCTGGTGCCCGACGAGGATACCGGAACCGTGTTCTGTACCATCTCTATGCCCCCTGCCACCTCTGTGGCTCGTACCCGTCAGATTATCAATGAGGTAGATAGTATTCTGGCTGCCGATCCTGCTATTCAGGCCCGTGAGCAGATTCAGGGATACAACTTTATCGCAGGTTCTGGTTCAGATCAGGCTACCTTTATTATTAAGTTGAAGCCCTTCTCTGAGCGTCAGCGCGGACTGTGGTGGAAAATCTCTGGACTCTGGCAGGGCGACGGTATCTATCGTTTCTTTGTGAACCCGCTGGATGCCCAGATGGTTGTAGCCCAGATATTCATCAAGACGGCACATATCAAGGATGCCTCTATCCTGGCTTTCTCGCCCCCAATGATTCCTGGTTACTCGTTGAGCAGCGGTGTGTCGTTGGTGATGCAGGACCGCACAGGTGGCGATTTGAACAAGTTCTATGATATTGTGAAGAACTATATCGCAGAGCTGAATAAGCGTCCTGAGATTCAGATGGCCCAGACATCATACAACCCCTCTTACCCGCAGTACATGGTACATGTTGATGTGGCTAAGTGTAAGCAGGTGGGTGTGTCGCCTTCTGCCATCCTGAGTACCCTGCAGGGCTACTATGGCGGACTCTACGCCTCCAACTTCAACGCCTATGGTAAGTTGTTCCGTGTGATGATTCAGGGCTCGCCCGAGACGCGTCAGACAGAAGAGTCGCTTAATAGCATCTATGTGCGCACCCCATCAGG
Organism: Prevotella communis; assembly: GCF_022024175.1. Lineage (GTDB taxonomy): Bacteria > Bacteroidota > Bacteroidia > Bacteroidales > Bacteroidaceae > Prevotella > Prevotella communis. The sequence goes on from NZ_CP091794.1 coordinate 637,212, forward strand.
CATGTCGCCCGTGAAAGAGTTCTGTCGTCTGGAGCGTGTTTATGGCCCATCAAACATCAACCGCTTCAACCTGTTTACCTCTATCAACGTCACGGCAACGGTGAACGACGGCTTCTCTTCGGGTGAGGCTATCAAGGCTTGTCAGGAGGTGGCTGCCACAACACTGCCCACAGGTTATACCTATGACTATTCTGGTTTGACCCGTGAGGAGGCCAAGGCATCTAACTCTACGTGGATTATCTTCGTGCTCTGCTTCCTCTTTATCTACCTGATTCTGTCGGCACAGTACGAGTCGTACATCCTGCCTCTGGCCGTGGTGCTCTCCGTACCGTTTGGTCTGGCTGGCTGTTTCGGCTTTACGGCACTGTTTGGCCACTCCAACGATATCTACATGCAGATCTCGCTCATCATGCTGATTGGTCTGTTGGCTAAGAACGCCATCCTGATTGTGCAGTTCGCCCTTGAGCGTCGTCAGACGGGTATGGCAGTCTCGTGGTCTGCCGTGCTGGGTGCCGCCGCTCGTCTGCGTCCTATCCTGATGACGTCGTTGGCCATGATTATCGGTTTGCTGCCAATGATGTTTGCATCGGGCGTAGGCAAGAATGGTAACCAGACGCTGGGTGCAGCTGCCGTGGGCGGTATGCTTATCGGTACGCTGTGTCAGATTTTTGTGGTGCCTGCCTTGTTTGTGCTCTTCCAGAGTCTGCAGGAGAAGTTCAGACCGATGAAGTTCGAAGGTGACGAGGAGAATCCTGATGTGACCACCGAGTTGCAGCAGTATGCCAAGCGTCCTGTAGATTATAAATTGGAAAAATAAAATACTCTCCCCTGACCCCTCCCTCGCAGGGAGGGGAATGGGTAGAATAATATAATGAAGATAAAGATGAATAAGATATTAAAGAAAAAGGCGTCCACTCCCCTCCATATAGGGAGGAGCCTGGGGGTGGGGCTGTTGCTCAGCTTGATGTTGACCAGCTGCGGACTCTACAACAAATACGAGCGTCCTGAGGATTTGAATACCAAGGGACTGATTCGCGACCTGCAGAGCGATGGCGACACCCTGGCTGTGAATACCGACGAGAACTTTGGCAATCTGCCCTGGCGCGAGGTGTTTACTGACCCTCAGCTGCAGGGACTCATAGAGACCGCTCTTGAGAATAATGTTGACCTGCGCAATGCTGCCCTCAACGTGAAGATGATGGAGACGGCACTGACCTGTGCCAAACTGGCTTTCCTGCCCTCTGTGGCTTTTGCGCCCCAGGGCACCATCAGTCAGGTACAGATGGACGGCGCCTCTGTCAGCAAGACCTATCAGTTGCCTGTCAGCGCTACGTGGAACATTGACCTCTTTGGCAACCTGCTCTCGCAGAAGCGCTCGGCACAGATGAAATTGCTGGCAACAAAGGATTATCAGGTGGCTGTGCAGACACAGATTATCTGTGGTGTGGCCAACCTCTACTACACGTTGATGATGCTCGACGAACAGTTGGCTATTGTCACCGATATGGAGGGACTCACCAAGGACACCTGGGACATGATGCAGTTGCAGATGCAGTTGGGCCGTGCCCGCTCTACCAGTGTGCAGACGGCCGAGGCCAACTACTATAGCGTGCAGGCAAAGAAGGCCGACCTCAAGCGCCAGATTCGTGAGATGGAGAACTCGATGTCGCTGCTGCTCAACGAGGCTGGTCATCAGATTGCCCGCGGCAAGTTCTACAACCAGAGCCTGCCCACCACCTTCGCTGCAGGCGTTGGCATCCAGTTGCTCTCTAATCGTCCTGATGTGCACGCTGCCGAGATGTCGTTGGCGCAGTGCTTCTACGACACAGAGACGGCTCGCTCGCGCTTCTATCCCAACCTGAATGTCACGGGTACGGCCATGTTTACCAATAGCCTTGGTACTGCCGTTGTCAACCCCGGCAAGTGGATTCTCTCTGCTATCGGCTCACTGACGCAGCCCATCTTCCAGCACGGACAGATTGTGGCTGGCCTGAAGGTGGCAAAGGCACAGCAGGAGCAGGCACTCAACACCTTCCAGAACACAATCCTCAAGGCTGGCAACGAGGTGAGCAATGCCCTTCTGGCCTATAACACTTGCGACGAGAAGAGCAAGCTCGACGAGAAGCAGGTGAAGATCTACGAGCAGAATGTGGAGGATACCAAACTGCTTTATACCTCTAAGGGCTCCAGCTATCTGGAGGTTATCCAGGCACAGAACGGCTTGCTCAATGCCCGCATCTCTAAGGTCACCGACGACTTTAACAAGATGCAGGCTGTGGTCAACCTCTATCAGGCCCTGGGAGGTGGAAGTAAATAATGGATAATTGAAAATTGATAATTGACAATTATGGCAAGTGAAATTAGTCCAAGAGCCGAGATATCGCCCAAGGCGAAGATTGGCGACAACTGTAAGATATTCCCCTTTGTGTATGTTGAGGACGACGTGGTGATTGGTGACAACTGCATCATCTTCCCCTTCGTCAGCATCCTCGACGGCACGCGCATGGGTAAGAATAATAAGGTGCACCAGGGTTCCGTGATAGGTGCTCTGCCTCAGGATTTTGAGTTCTGTGGCGAGAAGTCCGAGTGCATCATTGGCGACAACAACATTATCCGCGAGAATGTAGTCATCAACCGCGCCACCCATACTGGCGGCCAGACCGTTATAGGCAATGATAACGTGCTGATGGAGGGTGCCCATATCTCGCACGACACCAAGGTGGGCAACCGCTGTGTCTTTGGCTATGGTACCAAGATTGCCGGCGACTGCGAGATTCGGGATGGCGTCATCTTCTCGTCGTCAGTCATCGAGAATGCTAAGACGCGTGTGGGCCGCGGCGCAATGATTCAGGCCGGTACTACCTTCTCCAAGGATGTGCCTCCCTTTATCATCTGCACCAAGCGCAGCGAGTATGGTGGTGTGAACTATACCATGGGTCGCATGAACGGCATCAACGAGAAGGTGCTGAAGCATATTGCTAATGCCTATCGTCTGGTGTTCCACGGTCAGACTTCACTCTTTGATGCGGTGAAGCAGATTGAGGAGCAGGTGCCCGACAGCGCCGAGATACGTCAGATTATCGAGTTTATGAAGAGTACGCAGCAGGGTATCATCACTAAGTTGTAACCCCGCGCTTATATAGTGGTATTTAGAAATGCCTCAGGCTCCCTAAAGTGGATGCTTGAGGCATTTCTTTTTGTTGTTTGTTATGTGGGTTGAGGCTCGCCTTATGATTATTTCGACAGCGATGATACCCTGCGCGTTTCTCGCCTGGCCTCGCGCCAACGAGGGAAATACCTGTCCATGAGGGCATGGAAACGAGCATTATGACTTGGTTCTAAGAGGTGGCACATCTCGTGCACCACGACATGCTCCACACACCATTCGGGCAATAGCAGCACGTAGGCCGAGATGCAAATGCTGCGGTCGCGCACGTTGCACTGGCCCCAGCGCGAAATGGTAGGCTTGAAAAACACCCTGCTCGGCCTTACACCCATCTCCTTTGCATGGCGCTCTACCATCGGTTCTATTAGCGCTTTCAACCGTCGCAATGCGTCGTCTGCCTGGGCACGGGTGGTCAGGGGCAACTTGTCGTAGAAGGCGTTCCGCTGTTGCTGACGCTCCAAGGTCTTCTTCCTGGCCTCGCTGATCCAGTCGCGGTGCTCCTCGATAAAGGCTATCACCCTGTCTCGTGACAGTCCGATGGGTGCCGACACATGCACATCGCCATTCTTCACAATGCGCATAGACAAGCGGCTGGTGCGTCTGTATGTTATCTGTATTGCCAAAATGTTGTTAATTATTGGGTGCAAAGGTAGCAATTTTCCCATATTTAGCGTAACTTTACACGGAAAAACCGTACCTTTGCATTAAAATGCAGAAAAATTTAATCTGTCTGCATGTTCACAACAACGTATTTGAACTATTATTAATATAATTATGAAACTAGACGAACAGTTATTAAACGGAACGGCCTCAGACGGCGCGCAGACCACAAAGGATATCTATTTTGCTGGTGGCTGTTTCTGGGGTACAGAACATTTCTTCAAACAGATTGAAGGTGTGGTCCTCACGGAGGTGGGATTTGCCAACGGACATACCGAGAATCCCTCGTACAAGGAAGTCTATACAGATACAACAGGCTTTGCAGAGACAGTTCTGGTGCGTTTCCGTCCCGATGTGGTCAGCCTGGAATTCCTGTTGCAGATGTTTTTCAAGGCTATCGACCCTACCAGCCTCAACAAGCAGGGACACGACGAGGGCACACGCTATCGCACGGGCGTCTATTATACCGACCCGGCAGACCTGCCTGTCATAGAGAAGGTCTTTGCCGAGGAACAGAAAAACTATGAGCAGCCGCTGGTGGTGGAAAAACTTCCCCTGCAGAACTTCTACACGGCCGAGGAGTATCATCAGGACTATCTGGACAAGAATCCAGATGGCTACTGTCATCTGCCCTTGTCGCTGTTTGAGTTTGCAAGAAAAGCTAGGGAGAATAAGTAACTTCCATACAATGTACGTCGGCAAGATTGAGAATGTGCTGGTACGGGATGATGAGTATCTCGGATAGGCAATGAATTCAGTTAACGGGCCATTTTCTGACCCGTTTTTTTTGTTCACCTAAAAATCGAGTCGTAATTTAATGTTTAATGTTTAATGTTTCATGTTTCATGTTTCATGTTTCATGTTTCATGTTTCATGTTTCATGTTTAATGTTTCATGTTTAATGTTTAATGTTTCATGTATTCTGACTTATACTGATATAGGTAGACACATTTAGTATTAATAAAAAATGTGTATAACTATGAGTAAAGCAATTCGAGAGCATTACAAGCATTACAGTGAAGATTTTCGTCTGAGGATGCTGAGTGAGTATTACGATTCAGGCATGAGCATTTATGCCTTCGCCAAAAAGCATGAGATTGATCGTGGTACCTTTTTAAGATGGACAAAGACGCACGAATCTGAAAAAGTTTCATTACCTTTGCAGTCGGAATCAGGCGAAGATGATATGGCAAACCGCGGTAAAGACAGCTACAAGGACGAGAATGCGCAGTTAAAGAAGCGCATTAAGGAACTAGAGAAGGCATTGGAATTCTCCCGTCTTGAGACCTTGGCCCGTGATATGATGATTGACAAGGCTGAGGATTACTACGACATTTCAATAAGAAAAAAATCTGGGGCCAAGTAGCAATGGAACTGGTCTTCGAGTGCGGTCTTGCCGTCGCACTCGTAGTCCAGCTGTTTGGCCATTGTCGTCAGGCCTTCTACCAGTCGAAGGCTGACATTGAGACGGAGATCGAACATGAGCGAAAAGTCATCGATGCCGTCAAGGATATCCGTGGGGAGGATCCTGGTATTGGCGGTTACAAACTGTGGTTAATGCTTATCGAGATGTTTGGACGTGGCTTTGTTCCTGGGCGTGACCGTTTCTTCGTACTGCTACGCCGCAAGGGACTTATGCTTCCCAAACCAAAGCCCCGCCATACGACGAATTCCAACCATCGCTACCACAAGTACAATAACTTAACAAAGGACATAGTAGTCACCGCCGCCAACCAGCTCTGGGTGGCCGATATTACCTATATTGCCCTTGCTGGCGGCGACGTATGCTACCTCCATCTGATTACCGATGCCTACTCACACAAGATTGTAGGCTGGAAACTTGCTAAGTCACTGAAGGCTGCCATTTCGATAGAGGCTCTAAAAATGGCTGTAGAACAGGCAGTGTCCATGTCTGGCAGCGAGTCGCTCAAGGGGCTGATACATCACTCCGACCGAGGGGTACAGTACTGCTGCGATGCCTACGTGGCTGCGCTCAAGGCATACAACATCAGCATATCCATGTGTGAGGATTACAAACCTACAGATAACGCCATTGCCGAGCGTACCAACGGTATAATAAAGGTGGAATGCCTCTACAGGCAGAAGCAACTGCATACGTATGAGTACATGCAGAATCTTATACCGAACTTCATCCATTTCTACAACTACCATCGCCTGCACATGAGCATAGGCTACAAGACACCAGCGGTGGTGCATTTTGAGCAGGGTCTACAGGAAAGGAAGTGGAAAAACAAGATTTATTCCCAAAAACAGACAGAGAATGAAAATAATGTTGTATCTTTGCAGAGCCGAACAAACAGTATGGGCGAAGGCGTATGCCAGCGCATCTGACAAAAAACTGAATGCCCCATCGAGGGGCATCCGGTTTTGCCGAACGAACAGCCCAGGGCTCTGCGTGTCCAGCATGACCAAGGTGTCAACTAAAACAGCACAGCTTTTTCGCTTGTGTCTATCGATTCAGGACGACAACATCGAAAGTGTCTACAGAATCAGCTAATGAAGAGAAAAAGTGTCTAGTGAAATCAGGAAAAGTCATTCATAATACCCCCAAAATCTTCACTCGAGTGAATTCATCGATTGAGTTAGCTCAAGTCATGAAATGACCCGGGTCATTTCATGATTTCAGCTATATAGGGGTGGTTTTTCTGCTTTTTCCTAGGCAAAATGGGGATGGTTACGGATTTTTCTCGTCACTCATTTTTGCTGCAAACGTATGCTTCTTCATCGAAAAGTGCGGTTTTTGCATGGTTTTTGATGGTTTTTAGGGTGGAAGACTGGAAGATTTGTATCCATGGCTTCTTCCCCTTCATTTTCCCCTACCAAGCCATTTTTTTCTTCAAAATGGAAACAGATTGCATTTTTTTTACTATCTTTGTAGGCAATTATGCTTAAAACAAAGGTTGTTTAGTTTGGTAATCTTATTAATGGAGACGTTATATAAATATTTAGATGTGAACGGTGGATTGGCGATGCTGGAGCATCACAATCTACAGTTTACTAATGCATCCAAATTTAACGATCCGTTTGACTGCCATCCAGCTTTGTTTGATTACTCATATATTCCTGAAAATAAAAACGATTGGCCGATAGCAAAATTTCTCTCTTTTAAAGGAGAAATTGATATGGTGAACCTGAGAAACAATACATGGATTTGCTGTTTGTCTAAAGTATATGACTCCTTGCTGATGTGGGCCTATTATAACTGTCACAAGGGTATCTGTATAGGTTTGAATGTAGAAGCAGTTTTAAAGTCCTGTCATTACGGATTCTTTGGAATGATGCCTCCTTCTCTTGAAGTAGTTAAGTATAAGGATATACTCCAAAAGCCCAATTATTTTAAATCCTTGCCTTCATGGAAGAATTTATGGACTACAAAGGCCAAGGCATGGGAGCATGAGCAGGAGGTGAGATTGATAACAAAAAATCCGCTATGGGTTCGTGCAGGAAGAGATATACCAAACGAATTGAAAAACGAAAAATTAGTTGATGGCAGAGAAATAAGGCATTATCCCCAATTAACAGCCGATTGTTTTGAGTCTGTCTATCTGGGCGTGAATATCTTTCCTCGAAATAAAACCAAGATTATCAAGACTGCAAGGAAACTGAATCCAAATATCAAAATATATCAAATGACAACAGATCCAGAAGCTTTCAGGCTGAAGGCTGAACAAATATAGAATTATGGCAAAGAAACAGATAAAAGAGAAATCGATAGAAGAAACGCTGTGGGAATCAGCGAATAAACTGCGAGGCTCTGTGGAGCCATCGGAGTATAAGCACGTGGTGCTGAGCCTTATCTTCCTAAAGTATGCTTACGACCGTTTTACGGAGCGTAGGAATGAGCTGGTGGCTGAAGGTAAGGAGCAGTTTGCTGATAACCCCGTATTCTATAATGCTAAAAACGTGTTCTATCTGGACCCCGAAAGTCGTTGGGATTTCCTGATAGAGAATGCCAAACAGAATGATATCGCCATTAAGATTGATAAGGCCTTAGCAAAGGTTGAGGATAGCAACCCATCGTTAAAGGGTGCCTTGCCCAGCAACTACTATGCTGGTCTGTCGCTCGATCGTACCAAGCTGGCTGCTTTGCTCGACGAAATCAATAAGATAGATACGCTGAAAGACCCTGAGCACGACCTGATGGGACGTGTGTATGAGTACTTCTTAGGCAAGTTTGCTATTGCCGAAGGTAAGGGTAAAGGAGAATACTATACGCCAAAGACCATCGTCAACCTGATAGCTGAGATGATTGAGCCTTATCGTGGCAAGATTTACGACCCATGTTGTGGTTCTGGCGGTATGTTTGTTCAGAGCATGAAGTTTATCGAGGCCCATCACGGTAACAAACGTGATATCAGCGTATATGGTCAGGAGTATACCAACACCACATATAAACTGGCAAAGATGAACCTGGCTATTCGTGGTATTGCTTGTAACCTTGGCGAAATGGCTGCTGATACCTTTCATAACGACCAGCATAAAGACCTGAAGGCCGACTTTATTATGGCCAACCCACCATTCAACCAGAAAGCGTGGAGAGCTGATAATGAGTTGGTGGATGATCCGCGATGGATGGGCTATGACACACCTCCCACCAGTAACGCCAACTATGGCTGGATTCTGAATATCGTGAGCAAGCTCTCTGCTAATGGTACTGCTGGCTTCTTGTTGGCCAATGGCGCATTGAGTGGCGACGGCACAGAGCTGGCTATCCGCAAGCAACTTATTCAGAACCATATTGTTGAGGCTATTGTGATTCTACCTCGCAATATGTTCTATTCTACAGACATTAGCGTAACACTATGGATTCTGAACAACAATAAGAAAGCTCGCACTATCGAGCAGAATGGCAAGATTGTGAAGTATCGCAATCGTGAGAACGAAGTGCTGTTCATCGACCTACGCCAATGGGGCGAGCCATTTGAGAAGAAATACATTCAGTTCTCACCAGAACAGATTCAGCAGATTGCTGAGAACTTCCATAATTGGCAGCGCGAGGGCTACGAGGAAACCTATCACAATGAGCCAGAATATTGCTATTCTGCTACTATTGATGAGATAGAGCAGAAGGGTTGGAGCCTGGTTCCAAGTAAGTATATTGTGTTCAAGAATCGTGACGAGCAGATAGATTTCGACACTAAGATGAGGCAGTTGCAAACCGAAATGCGTGACCTCATGCAACAGGAAGAAGCAAGTAATAAGGAACTAAAATCACTCTTTGAAAAGTTAGGCTATGGATTATAAGCGCTTGGGCGACTATATCAGAGAAGTGAATGTTCGTAACAAGGATTTGAAGGTTACGAACTTGGAAGGTGTGAGTATATCCAAACAATTCATTCCTTCGATTGCCAATACTATTGGAACGGATATGTCAACCTATAAGGTGGTAAATCCTGGGCAATTTGCATACGGTCCTGTAACATCGCGTAATGGTGATAAGGTCTCTATTGCATTGTATAAAGGTGATAGAGATGCCATTATTTCTCAGGCGTATACTGTCTTTGAAGTTGTCGATAGTGAGAAGATGTCATCAGAATATTTGATGATGTGGTTTCAGCGTCCAGAATTTGACCGATATGCACGTTTCCATTCTCATGGTAGTGCTCGTGAGATATTTGATTGGGACGAACTATGTGATGTGTATCTTCCTTTGCCAGATATAGCCCGTCAGCGTGAAATCGTGGAGGAATACGAAACGCTATCTCGTCGCATTCGTCTGAATGAACAGATGATAGAAAAGCTTGAAGCCACAGCCCAAGCCCTCTACCGCAAAATGTTTGTTGATGGCATCGACAAAGAAAACCTACCAGAAGGTTGGAGAATGGGGACATTGGGAAATCTTGCAGAAATCAAGAATGGTAAAGCTATTGTGCCAAGTGGAGGAGATATCCCCGTATACGGTGGTAATGGTATCATTGGATATACGAGTAGATCTAATGCAGAAGATGTTGTTGTTATAGGAAGAGTTGGCATCAATTGTGGCTCTTTATATCTTCATCAAAGTAAATGCTATGTAAATGATAATGCTATGATTGCAATTCCTAAAAATGGCAATACAATATTTTTGTATAGAACAATGAAGGAGATGGATTTGAACTGCCAAAGTGAAGGTTCTGGCCAGCCTCTATTAACTCAGTCTATAATATATAAACAAGAATGCCTAATTCCCAAACTGGAGCAGCGCATTAAGTTTGAAGAACAAATGGAGATTGTATATAAACAAAAGTCTCTAAAAGAGAAAGAAAATTCAAAACTAACCGAATTACAGTCTTTGCTTTTGGCGAAGATGGGGCAATAAATTGTTGACTATGAATACGAAATATGCATACGTGGATGAATTTGGAGCCTTCGGCTACAATTTTGAGAGCGAAGGTTGCTCTACACATTTTATTATTACGGCTATTATAGTAGATGAAGATGACGTCTCTACGGTAAAACAAAATGTTGAAATAATCCGTAATAAATACTTTCCTAACGGTGAGATTAAGTCAAGTCGTATAGGTAAAGATCATCGTAAGCGTATTTCTATCTTAAACGAACTAAAAGTGTTGCCTTTTAAGATATTTGCATTGGTGTGTGATAAACGGAAAATTTTTGAACAGTCAGGCTTGAGATATAAACAAACGTTTTATAAATTTATAAATAATCTCGCCTACCAAGAGTTGAGGACTAGTTTCAGTAATTTGGTTATTTCTGCAGATGAGGTTGGAGAAAATGAATATTTAAAGTCTTTTGCAAAATACATAAGAGAACGTGAAGTTCCTTTATCTCTTTTTGATAAAAGTCTTTTCCGATTTGAAAATAGCAAAGATAATTTGATTATTCAGGTTGCAGATGTTGTCGCTGGCTCACTTGCATATAATTACGATGAGCATAAAAAAGTAAAGGCAAATGGAAATAATTACAGATCCATCTTGTCATCTAAGATTCTTATGATAAAGGAGTTTCCGCAGACATTTGAGTCCTTTGATATTCTTCATAATGATCTGAATCCTCAATATAATGCTCAGATTGCGGATATATGTTATAGGAGAGCTAAATTATTTATGGAAAAACATAAAGATTCAGATGAAATAGAAGTAAAACAGCAAGTTGCAGTTCTTGACTATCTGTTATTCCGTTTTATGAATAGGTCTCCTCGCAAGTACATTCCGACAAAGGAATTATTAAATCAGCTCTGCTATTTAGGATTTGATAGAATGCCTATTCAAGCATTCCGTGCAAAGATTATTGCAAAACTTAGAGATGATGGAGTAATTATTTCTAGCAGTCCCGATGGCTATAAAATACCTTCTTCAGAAGAAGAATTAGAGGATTTTGTTAATCGTGGTAAAACGATCATCCTTCCGATGCTTTCACGCTTAAAGAAGTGCAATGACATTATCAAACTGGGGACATCCGGTGGTATAGATTTATTTCAAAGGGCAGAATACCAGGTATTAGCAAACATGTTTAAAGAACACAACAATTGATAATATGGATAAATTAGGCAAGATGATAAGAATTACCGATTTAAGGTCGGTATGGCCTCATGAGGCTAATGATTTCACAAAGTGGTTGGCACAAGAAGAGAATCTTTCGCTACTAAGTGATGCTATTGATATCGACTTGGAATTTGAGGAGAGAGAATCTTCTGTAGGTAGTTTTAATGTGGATATCTATGCGAAGGAAGTAGGAACTAATCGTCGCGTAATCATAGAGAATCAGCTTGAAGATACCAATCACGACCATCTTGGCAAACTAATTACCTATGCTTCAGGAAAAGGGGCTGAAGTCATTGTGTGGATAGTAAAGCGAGCACGCGACGAACATCGCCAAGCCATCGAATGGCTAAACCAGCATACGGATAGTAATATCGGCTTTTTCCTGTTGGAGATTGAGCTTTGGCAGATTGGTGATTCTATGAAGGCACCACGCTTTAATGTTGTGGAGAAACCAAATGACTGGTCGAAAACATTGAAGACAATCGACGGACTGTCGAATACAGAATTGCTTAAACTCGAGTTTTGGAATGGCTTTAATGATGCTATGAGTAATAATGATGTGTTTAAACATCATTTCCGTGCACGTAAAGCATCCCCTCAGCATTGGTATGATTTGAGCATTGGAAGTTCTGCTTATCATATATGTCTCACCATTAATACTCAGAAGCAATGCATTGGCGCTGACATTTATATTGATGACGACAAGGATTTGTTTGCACAGTTCAAGAGTCATAGGGATGAAATTGCAACCATGCTTAATAGTGAAGTGGATTGGCGAGAAGCAAAGAAAGCTTGCCGAATCTGTATATCAACTGATATCAACCCTAAGAAACGAGAATTATGGGCCAAGTCCTATAATTGGTTCTTGGAAAAAGCTATCATATATAAGGATATAGCGGCTAAATATGGAAAGTAATGAACAATAAAAACATGGCAGAAGACAAAGATATAAATTACGAATTGTTTAATCCTGAAGAGATTCAGTCACCCTTTGATAGTATCAAGGAGGTGGATGCTGAAGGGCGTGAGTGGTGGAATTCGCGCAGACTGGCTCGTCTGCTGGGCTACATGAAATACTGGAACTTCGAGCGGCTGATGGATAAGGTGGCTACGTTCCTGCAACAGGAGAAGGGACTTGACTTGAAAGAACACATGGTGGAGATAGAGGAGATGGCCCAGTTGAACAATGGCGGTTATCGTCAGGTGACTTCATTTCTTCTCTCACGTACAGCCTGTGTTGCCATCGCCCTGAATGCAGACAAGAAGAAACCCATTGTCAAGGTTGCCCAGGAATACTTCATGCAGAAGATGGACTCGAAGGCACTGGCCACAAGTATCGAGGGGAACGTCCTGATTTATCGCACAAGTACGGGTAAGGTGAATGTTAGTGTACTGTTCAACAATGATACGTTCTGGCTGTCGCAAAAACGGATGTCAGAATTGTATAATGTGACCATTCAGGATATCAGTTACCATCTGATACAGATTAATGACAGTGGTGAGTTGCAAATGTCCACAGCTATCAAAAAAATTTTGATTCCTTCGGACAATTGCGATGATACGGGCACGATTCTCTACAACTTGGATGCCATCATCGCCGTTGGCTATCGCGTAAACAGCTATGAGGCCACACAGTTCCGCATCTGGGCTCGCGAGGTATTGAAGGAATACATCAAAAAGGGATATGTGCTGGATGATGAGCGGTTGAAAGGTAAGAATCCGTTTGGCGCTGACTACTTTGAGGACTTGCTGGATCGCATCCGCGAGATTCGAACCTCTGAGCGTCGCTATTATCAGAAGATAACGGATATCTATGCCGAGTGCAGTAGCGACTATGACCCCAAGAGCGATGTAACGAAAACGTTCTATAAGACCGTTCAGAACATGATGCACTATGCTGTAAGTCACCAGACGGCAGCAGAGATTGTTTACAATCGCGCCAATGCCGAGAAGCCGCACATGGGATTGACAACATGGAAGAATGCCCCAGACGGACGTGTGGTGAAGAGCGACGTGACCATTGCCAAGAATTACTTGTCAGAGAAAGAGGTGGAAGAGTTGAATCTATTGACGACGGCCTTCCTGAATTTGGCAGAGAGAAGGGCAAGGCGACATTTGATTACAACAATGGCAGAATGGAAGCAGGTATTGGAACAATATCTGAAAGTGTCAGATGCCGACATACTGCCAGATGCCGGCTCTATTAGCCATGAAGAAGCAGAAGCCAAGGCTTTGGGAGAATACGAAAAATTCTGGAGGCTACAAGACAAGACATTCCTATCTGACTTTGACAGATTTATTGAGGGACTTGAGACGAATTAAGACTAAAAACTAAAGAGCTTATGTCAAACTTTAACGAACACAGTCTGGAAATGGCCATCATGGAGCTGTTTGAACAACAAGGCTACAGCTACGTGAATGGCGAGACAATCCACAAGGAATTGTCTGAGGTGCTGCTACGTGACGATCTGCGGATGTATCTGATGGACAGATACAGCAAGGAGGGAATAACGCCACTGGAGGTGGAACGCGTGCTAGCCAAGTTGACTGCTGATAATGGTGCGCCATTCTATATACAGAATGCGCAGACGTACAGGCTGATGACAGAGGGCTTTGCCATTAAGCGTGAAGATGCCTCGAAGCCAGACTTGTTCGTGGAGGTAATTGACTTTGAGAACGTAGACAGAAATATCTTCAAGGTGGTAAACCAGTTGGAGATAAAGGGTACGCAGAAACGTATTCCTGATGGCATTGTGTATGTAAACGGTCTGCCTGTAGTGGTGCTGGAGTTCAAGAGCACCGTCAAGACAGATGCTACCATCATGAATGCCTATACGCAGTTGACTGTGCGCTATCGCAGGGATATACCGGAGTTGTTCCGTTATAATGCCTTCGTCGTGATTAGCGACGGTGTGAACAATAAATATGGTGCGCTATTTGCTGACTATGACTTCTTCTACGCCTGGCGAAAAATAGAGCGAACGGATAAACCTGGCGATGGTATCGATACGCTGCATACGATGATGCAGGGATTGTTCCGCAAGGAGCGACTGCTGAGCGTGATTAAGGACTTTGTGTTCTTCCCAGATAATTCAAAAAACGAGCTGAAGATAGTATGTCGCTATCCGCAGTTCTTTGCTACGCATAGGCTCTATGAGAATATTCTGGAGCACTCGCATATCAATATTCTTGGTGATGGTAAAGGCGGAACATACTTTGGCGCTACAGGATGCGGTAAGAGCTTGACGATGCTTTTCCTGACACGTATGCTGATGCGCAGTAGGCATTTGGCCTCACCAACCATCGTACTGATTACTGACCGTACAGACCTTGACGACCAACTATCAGGGCAGTTCCTGAATGCCAAGCAGTTTATTGGCGATGAGACCGTCATCAATGTTGAGACTCGCAGGGAGCTTGGTGAACTATTGAGAGGCAGAAAGAGTGGCGGCGTGTTTCTGACTACGATACAGAAATTCAGCGAGGATACAGACTTGCTGTCAGAGCGTGCGAATATCATCTGTATATCTGATGAGGCTCATCGTTCGCAGGCCAACGTGGAGCAGAACGTGAAGATTACGGAAAAGGGCGTTAAACGCAGTTATGGTTTTGCCAAATATCTGCACGACTCGCTGCCTAATGCTACTTATGTTGGCTTTACGGGTACGCCTATCGATGCCACTATCGATGTGTTTGGCGATGTGGTGGATAGCTACTCGATGACAGAATCGGTAGCTGATGGCATTACGCGTAGAATTGTGTATGAAGGTCGTGCTGCCAAGGTGTTTGCTGATGGTAAGCAATTGCAGGAGATTGAGAACTATTACAAGAAGTGTGAGGAGGAAGGTGCCAACGAATATCAGATAGAGGAGAGTAAGAAGGCCGTTACGCAGATGAACATGATTCTGGGCGATCCTCAGCGACTGGCTGTGGTGGCTAAGGATTTTGTGGAGCATTACGAAAAACGAATAGAAGAAGGCAGTACCGTTTGTGGCAAGGCCATGTTTGTTTGCGCTAGTCGTCAGATAGCCTATGACCTTTATAAGCAGATTGTTGCTTTACGTCCAGAGTGGGAAGAAGAACGCATCAAGATGGTGATGACCCGTTCGAAGGATGATGAGCCACGACTCTATGAATTGCTTGGTACTGATGAAGACAGGAAGAAGCTGGATTTGAAGTTTAAAGATCCAGACTCTGACTTTAAGATAGCAATTGTGGTGGATATGTGGATTACAGGATTCGATGCGCCGTGCCTTGACACGATGTATATCGATAAACCGCTACAGAAACACACACTCATCCAAACCATATCGCGCGTCAATCGTGTTTACGAAGGTAAGGACAAAGGCTTGGTAGTTGACTACCTTGGCATCAAGAGCAACATGAACAATGCCCTGAAGCAATATGCAGGAGGTGGAGATTTGGGTGAGAATATTGAAACTATCGAGAAGTCGCTAACGATGGTCAAGGACGAGCTTGACATATTGAAACGTCTGTTTGCTCAGTTTGATTATTCAAAGTTTACTACTGGTACCCCGTTGGAGCAATTGGAGTGCTTAAAGCGGGCTGCTGAGTTTATCCAGAGTACTGAGAAAACTCAGAATCTGTTTATGGGGCACGTAAAGAAATTGAAGTCGGCATTTAATATCTGTTCCAATCACGATGAGATTACCGATGAGGACAGAGAGAATATCCACTTCTTTACAGGTGTGCGCTCCATCATCTATAAATTGACAAAGGGTGATGCTCCTGACGTAACTCAGATGAATCGCAAGGTGAGTCAGATGCTGGAGAAAGCCTTGCTGGCAGATGGAGTAGAAGAGGTGGCTCAAGTGAATGTCAATTCAAAAGACATCGACCTGCTGAGTGAGGACTATATGGCCAGACTTGAAAAACTGGATATGCCCAACACCAAGGTGAAGTTGATGGAGAAACTGCTTAGAACGGTCATCAACGAGTTTAAAAAGGTGAATAAGATGAAGGGCGTTGACTTTACCAAGCGTCTGAACTCTCTGGTAGACAAATACAACGATCGTAGCGATAATGCCATATTTGCGCGGGAGGTACTTGACGAGGTGGCCAAGCAGATGGCAGAACTGCTGAAAGAGGTGAATAAGGAGAAGAAATCATTCAAGGATTTAGGCATCTCGTACGAGGAGAAGGCTTTCTATGATATTCTGAAGGAGATTGCCCATAAGTTTGGGTTCGAGTATCCAGAGGACAAGCTGCTGGCACTTTCTGCTGATGTAAAGAAGATGATTGACGATAAGTCGAAGTATACAGACTGGGCCAACCGTACTGATATTAAGGCAGAGCTTCAGATGGATTTGATCCTGATTCTTGCAGAGCACGGTTACCCTCCTGTACCCCAAGATGATGTGTTTAAAGAGATTTTTGAGCAGGCTGAGAACTTCAAGAAGTATGAGAAGGCTGAAAGTGAAGAAGACTCGACAGATGTTGTTGAACTTGCCCAGCAGATGAGTTTGATAGATGCATTTACGGCTGGTGAGGTAAGTAAAGTGCTTATGAATGTAGAGGATGATAGAGAGGTTCGCAACCTGATATTTAATTTGCTTCAAGTGGATTGTGAGATGAGCGACTTGAGTATCCAGGAAGAGGTCATCAATAAGTTTGGCGAGAGGTATGGAGGCATGAAACTCAACGACTGGCGTCATATCATCGAGGCATACACCTCGATGATTAGACCAAACATGAAGGATCCTGCTTCAGAAGAAAAGGCCAGAACAATCCAAATGCAAATCCCGAAGGCCGCAGAAGAGGATGTCTAGAGTCCATAGGGGACGGGTGAGTGTCTCGCTCCTGTGATGACTGGGTACTGGAACTGCTATCTCTTTATATTGTCGCGACAGTGTCACGACAATCTCTGATACAGGATTTACGTCAAATCATTGAGCAGGCGCGTGTTCGTGTAACTGCTACTGCCAACTATGCCCAGACCATGATGTATTGGCATATAGGCGAGCGCATCAATCGCGAAGTGCATGATAGTCAGCGCGCTGAGTATGGAAAGCAAATTGTGTCGCAGGTTGCGACACAATTACAAGAAGAATATGGAAAGAAAGGATTTGAGACACCAAGTATCAGAAGAATGATGCAGTTTGCTAATTTTTTTGCTGATGAACAGATTGTCGCGCAGGCTGCGCGAAAATTGTCTTGGTCGCATTTTATTGAGGTTCTTCCGCTTAAAGATGACCTTCAGCGCGAGTTTTATATCACTACAGAAGGGGACGGGTGAGTGTCTCGCTCCGATGGAAGATGTCTGATGTCTGAAGGCCGATGGCGGGAGATGTAAGAGGGAAGATGTTTGATAAGGTGCTCATCATTCTTCGACAAGCGAAGCGGCAGAGCCGAGCGGACCCAACTAAAATACGGCAGGTTATCAACATGATACCTGCCGTTGTACATCTATAAATAAGTGTTATTCCACAGCAATAAGTTCACGGCCTATTTTGTGCAGACCTTCAACGATGCGACGGCGCTGTTCTGGACGAGGCTTTTTAATACCGTTGGCATAGTGGCTCAGCTGGTGCTGATTGATACCTGAAACACGGCTGATTGCAGCAATGGAGGCATAAGGAGAGCACATCTGCAGCAAGGCTGCGGCATCCAGATGGTACTCGAATTCGGGGCAGAAGGGGACGGGTGAGTGTCTCGCTCCGATGGAAGATGTCTGAAGGCTGATGTCTGAAGGCTGATGTCATATTAACCTGTCAACAGATTCTAGTCGTGAGATAGAAAACTGACAACCTAAATCAGCTCCTAGCCAGCTCTTAGGCAGCAATCACTCTCCTCCTAGGCTGCTCCTAAGCTGCTCCATGGAGCAGGCTAGAAGCAGGCTAGGGTATGGCTAGAGTAAGGCTAGACTATGGCTAGACTATGGCTGGAGTAAGGCTAGACTATGGCTAAAGCGAGGGAAGAAGTCTGATGGCTGATGGCTGATGGCGGGAGATGTAAGAGGGATGATGTAAGATGGAAGAAGAAAATTCTCTTCAAAAACTGTAACATTTTCAGTTTTTGCATACTATATTGGTAGAAAAGTATTACTTTTGCAAGCGAAATTGAAAATATGAGCAAGATAAAACCAAAGGAGTGTCAGAACGTTGAGTTCAAAAGCAGTTGGAACGATAAGTACCTGGAGTGGATCTGCGGCTTTGCAAATGCGCAGGGTGCTGTGATGTATTTTGGCGTAAACGATGACCATGAGGTTGTAGGATTAAAGAACACCAAGAAACTGCTGGAGGATATTCCCAACAAGATAGTGAATTACCTGGGCATTGTAGTGGACGTGAACCTCTGCGAGCAGGACGGGCTGGAGTATATTGAAGTGGTGATAGAGCCAAGCAACGTGCCCATCAGTTACAGGGGTAAGTACTATTATCGCTCTGGTAGTACGATGCAGGAATTGAACGGTGCTTCGCTACAGCAGTTTGTGTTGAAGAAGATGGGACGCTCATGGGATGATGTGACATTTGACCGTGCAAAACTTGATGATATTGACAGGGATGCCATCGATTATTTCCTGCGTAAAGGTATCAATGCTCAGCGTATTCCAGAAGACCAACTCAATGCTCCAACTGTAGACGTGCTTACGAGTCTCGGACTGATGGACGAAGATGGCGGATTGAAAAATGCTGCCATCTTGCTATTTGGCAAGAAACCTCAAAGGTTCTTCCCAAGCGTGATATTCAAGATTGGTCGTTTTGGGCGTAACGATGCAGACCTGATGTTTCAGGATGTCATCGAGGGCAATATCATTCAGATGGCAGATCATGTGATGGATGCTCTGCAGGGCAAGTATTTGGTTTCGCCAATACGTTTTGAGGGCATGAACCGCATAGAGCGACTTGAAATACCAAAAGAGGCCTTACGAGAAGTACTCTAGAGACATTGTTTGCGCGTCATTCATCAAAACCACGCAATCGCAATATTGCCAACGCCTTTTTCAAGGCTGGTTTTATCGATACATGGGGACGTGGTTTCCAGAAAATTCAAGACGGATTTGAACCTGCAGGAATTCCGATGCCTAAGGTAGAGAATTTCTGTGGAGGTGTGAGAGTGACAATACAGCGAACCAAGTTCATGCAGATGATGAATAATGTCACCAGTGATGTCAGTAGTAATGTCGGTAGTTTGTCGGTAGCGCAACTCACTGAAAGACAGAAGAAAATCCGCGAAATTCTCCTGAAAGATTCCTATATATCGACACAACAAATGTCGGTAGTTTTGTCGGTAGTTAAGCGAACTGTTGAACGTGACCTTGCTGACTTGCAAAAGAAAGGAGTCTTGATTCGTGAGGGCAATACAAGTGCTGGCCATTGGATTTGGGTTGGAGCTATCGAGAAGAACACCTAGGACGGGTGAGCGTCGTAAGATGTCTGAAGTATGAGGTCGACAATTTTATTCCCACGTCCAATATTTCCTTAATTCTCCAACAATCTCATCCCAATCCTGTAAGGTGAACGTTCCTGAGCCCATCATCATAATGGTCATCTCCAGGTCGTCCCAACAGCGATAGACGTTGGTATCACGGAATCCGTTGCGAAGATAGAACGCATGGCGGCGCTGTCGCTGCTCCTTGTTTGCGCATTCCTGACGGGGCGACTCCATATCCAGAACACAAGACTGTCCTTTGTATTTTTCTATCAGTTGGTTGAGTCTCTGCTGGCACAGATAGCGCTCATTGCTCTGCTGGTATGGAATCGTGGTCAGTCGTAGTATTCTATCTGCAGTTCCTCGCTGACGCAGAAATCATCGTGGAAGCCATCGTCATACGAATAGACGATTCGCATGCCTCGATAGGTAGAAGGCACTTTTAATGTTTCCAGCAGATGCCATTTTGGTCGGCCAAAGTCGTATGACTCCCTGTCAAGCAGGATGCGGTTGGATACGAAGTCAAAGTGGTAGTACCCACCGCCGATACACTGGTCACCGGGCTTCAGCAAATGCTTATGCTGGTTGACCATGCCAAGGCGGAAGTAGCCGTCCATTGTGATTATGAATTTAGGAAGTGTCATTCTCCAATAATTGTTACGACCAACTCTCTTGCACCACCGTAATTCCTGTACTCGCAGAAGTAGATGCCTTGCCAGGTGCCGAGGTTCAGGCGGCCATCGGTGATGGGGATGGTGATGCTGACACCACTCAGCGTGGATTTGGCATGAGCAGGCATATCGTCGGCACCCTCCAGCGTATGCTCGTACTCAGGACGGTTCTCAGGAACCAATCGGTTAAAGATGGTTTCCATGTCAATGCGAACATCAGGATCACAGTTCTCGTTGATGCTCAGTCCGCAACTCGTGTGCTTCGTGAAAATATTCACGATGCCTGTCTTCGGCAGTTTTGGCAACTGGCTCACTATCTCGCTCGTCACCAAATGGAAACCACGACGTTTCGGCTGTAGGGTTATTTCAATTTGTTGTACCATATGATTTCTTAAAGTATTCTAATCTTTGGCGCAAAAGTACGAAAAAACGATTAAAATCACTACCTTTACACGCAGATTTAATAAGTTTTTTGATATGAAAGAGGTAAACTATAATACAAAGTATGTCGGCAAGATTGAAAAGGTGCTGGTAAGGGATGATGAGTATCTTGGATAGGTAACTGAAATAAGACCAGATAAAATAAATAATGAATATACAATAGAACGATATGTTAGAACACATTGCAGATTTTACAGCCTGGCCGATACTGACAGGCATCCTTATTGGTTATGTAGCCAACCGCATTATGAGTGGTGAGGGTAAGGGATGTTGTATGAACCTTATCGTGGGCATTGTCGGCAGTTATTTTGGCACATTCATCAGTCACCTGCTGAACATAGAACTGTTAGGTAAGGGATATCTGACTAACTTCGTGTTTTGCGTGGTAGGTTCAATAACTGTATTATGGCTTTGGAAGAAACTGTTTGACTGATGGCCTGGAAACTGAAGTGTTAGTCTTCCTGCATTCAGCCCGAAGGGCTTCGAGCGCTTTATAATCAGCAGGATAATATTTCACGATAGGGGCGATGGTCATTCTTGCCAGCTTCCCTAATCTCTTCTCAAGAATTTTGTATTCTTCATATTGAGAGAGGATTAATTCCTTATTTTCCTCCGTCAAAGGAAAATCTTTCGCCAGCCCAGATTCCCGAACCATAACCCTGCTCTTAGCAGCTATCGACAACTCCACATGCAATTGCACATAACAGATAATGTCGAAAAAGTCCTCAGGGGGAAATTTCTTTTTAATAGACTCCAGGAAGATGCCTGTTTGGGTCTTGTCCAGTTGGCCGCTCTTGATGGAGTCAAGCAAAGCGAACTGTTTGTCGAGACCTTTGTCAAGCCAACGGTGGATCATATTTACATCGTAGTAATAAGTCCACATCAGAAGACCGCCCAAGGTGCCGAATACGAAAATGAACTGCACCAGTGGCATGAAATGGAAGGCATTGTGGAACACGTGCAGCACAGGTGCTACCATTAACAGAAATACAGACATTCCAATATCACTCTTTTTAATGCCTAATCGAGAACGAGAACGTTCAATGATACGAACTGCCAGCATGAGTCCTGCAGCGACGATAGCACTGCATCCCATGTGGACAAGGGCCACCTCCAAACCTCGGAACAGTACGGTTCCAAGGCCCATTTCATGGCCAAACAGCAGGTAGAAGATGTTCTCAAGGATGGAGAAACCACCACCGACGGCAGCACCGCAGATGACACTGTCGATGAAGAACACGATCTTCTTACGACTGGCTAAATACAGGAGAGGAAGGCCTTTTACGAGTTCTTCCAATACCGGATTGACATAATCGGAGTGCTCATCGGCAAGCATCTCTCCTGTCAACTGGAACAGGCCGAAGCAGACCAGTGCCGTTACCATACCGTACAGCACCTGTAATAAGAGGTTTCTGACGCTGATGAGCGCAAAATTGTCGATCTTATAGACTACAAAGATGTAGATGACAACAGGGAGGAGGGCAGCGACGAATTGCATTACAACAGTTTGAGCGAGATCATAAATTCATTACCATGTCGCCCATTTTGGAAGCCTTCAGGCGCAAACAGATGACCATAGCCAAGAGACAGTGTCGTTTTGAGATAGTTCAAGAATACCAATTCAGTGGTCAGTTGGATACCAGTGCTGTAGTACATCTTGTGGGTTGAGTTGGGAATCCAGGTGGAAAGTCCCGTTCCGAAGAGTGAACACTGGATCCACGTCGGATAGCAGAACAAGGCACCGAAGTCGTTGAGTCGGATGGGACGCAGGTTGAGCTCAGCCGTCGCCTTGGCAAAGGTGTGGGCTGGGATAGCATCGATATCAGTACCAGGCATCGCCAAGGTCGTTCGATATTGGAAGGCGTTCCTGTTATCTACATAGTTATTACGGAAACCACCGAAATAGGTTGTGCCAAACACCGATTCTTCATCTCCGAAGTTATGGCCTGCTGCCGTACGGAGCCAGAACGAGGTGTTTCTGTCAATAGGCAACAGGGTACCGAAGTCACCTGAAGCCTCTATGGAGGGATAGAACCGTCCGCCAGCCAGATAGCCGTAACCTTCAATGCCTAACTGGTAGCCCTGCTCCTTCATCACACCACCCAACGAAGTACGGGTTTTTGACCACTTTCTATAGATCGACGCCGTCTGCATCGATCTGACACCTTGCACCTCAACCTCCTGATACAAGGGCAGTGCGTCCATGTCGCCGTAGGTAGCCACAGAGAATCCCCAAGAATTGTCATACGGCGTGACTAACGTGTTGGAATAGTCGTAGGCCAACTGCAACACAAAACCCTTACGGCTCTTTCGCGTCGGACCGAAGAGGTCGTAGAAGTCCATATGGTTCCAGGCGGCTTTGAGAGTCCAGAAGTAGTATTTCCAATCGAAGTCGATGTGGAACTTGTTCTTCCAGTCGTTATTACTCCATGGGGAGAGACCGACTGACAGTTTCATGCTACTCAGTCCCACGGGGTCATTCACGTTAAAGCGGTAGCCTATCACAGGGGTCATGTGATTCCATGCTTTGGAATCGGTAAAACCGCTGATGATGGGATAGGCGCCTGCGAACTTCATCTCTTTAAAGACGTTGTAGGATGTGATGTTGTTATACACATCGCCGAACTCCATTCTGGGCAACGAGTCTCTGAGCAGACCGACCTGCTCCATCGCCTCCTTATTGTTCTCATAGGCGAGTTGACCGTAGAGTGTCACGGCATTGGCATCCTTCACCACCTCACGGGCGAGCAGGACGGGTTGCAGTCCGTCGCGCTTGAACTGGAGCGCCAGTAACTGGCCCGGCGTAATCTCCAATGGTGCAAAGAGGCCGATGTCTGTATTGGTAAGCATCTCCATCTCGCGTGTCTCTAAGTTGATCTGCCAGAGATTGGATACACCTGTATAGTAGGAACTACCAATCAGGTACTTGTCGTCGAGTGAGAAACGGAACTGTCCTAAGTTACTGTCATTCCAGGTGATCAGTTTCACGGGTTTGAAGATGGCCTGAGCCAGTTCTTCGGTGTTGAACAACAGAAGCGTATGCTCGCCGTTGTCGCCCTGGCTGGTGAATGACAGCCATTTGCCGTCGTGACTGATATCTGAGTCAAACACGCTCACACCAAACGGGAAGGCATAGATTACTTCCGGATTCTCCAAGTCGCGGTCCATGCGTACAATCGACTGTGTTCCGCCATTGGAGAAAAGACCGTATAGACAGTCGTGGGTATTGTCATACACGATATTGCCGATGCGCTGGTACTTCTTTTTCTTCACCACTTTCTTCTGTTGGATGTCATAGATTTCCAAGCCGCGCATCTTCGAATTGTTCGTTGTGTAGATGAGGCGCTGACCCTTACGGTCAAGTGCTACATAAGCAGGGTCATAGAGCTGGATGCCGTAGATGTCGTTCAGCCTCTTCTGCTCGCCTGTCTGCAGGTCAATTTCCGTCATGTGTGCAAAGTCACCGGGGGCATTCATGGCGGCGTATGCCTTCTGGGTGACAGGGTCATAGACGAATGGCGACACAGAACCCAGCGGCTCTTTGGTCAGCGGCTTGGTTGCTGTGATGGGATATTGGCGGATGGCGGCAAGATTCTCTTCCTGATGCTTCTTCTCGTCCTCCTTCCAGTCGTTCCATACTTTTCTGAGCGACTGTCCATAGACCTTCTTGAACTGTTTGCCGAAGAAGGTGCGACTATCAGCTGTTCTGTTATAGAACTGGATCATCTTCTCGTAGCCGTAGGTCTTGGTAAGGTAATTCACGAAACGGGTTCCATAGAGATAGGCATTGGCGCCCACTTGGAAGTCCTTTGTGGAACCCTCCGTTTCCAGGCCTACCACCGAGTAGAGCTTGTCGCCCTCGTTGATGATACTGCGGAAATACATCTCGTCGTAGCCCCCTAATGCGCGCCCAACACCACCGCTTAACCACGTTTCCATGAAGCAGGCGATACCCTCGTGATACCAACGGGGCGAATACCAACGGGGCACGCTCAGATAGCTCCATAGGGCTGAGATGGGCTGTTTGTTGTCGGTGTCCACCTTCGTACCAAAGAAGCGGCGCCAGTTGCGGTCGCTACGATTATACTTGTCTGTCATGACGATGTGCGTATATTCGTGCTTGAACAACTGACTGTATCGTTCACTTGATGGGTTGATATAATACGACATGTTCAACGGAGCCATGCCGATTTGTATAAGAGAACGCGGTAATGGCGATGCTCCGCCATTACCGTCGTCCTCCCAGTCTGTCAATAAAAGTAGGGGCGCTTCTGGCTGATAGATGGAATCACTGGTCCATATCTGCTCATGAAGCGCTTTGCCGTTCTGGTACATGCGTATCATGTGAGGGATGTAGCGTGACAGGTTCTTGTCAAAGAACACCAGCGTGGCTTCGTCCGTCTTATACTGACAATAGGTCTGGTTCTGCCCCATGGAAATACAGGGAATCATAGACAGCAGAAGACTAGCAATCCAGTTACGCATATACAACGCCGTGATTATGAATCAATTTTGGGACCTTTTTTGTTCAGCTTTACACTGTTACTTGCTGCTGCTGTCTGACTGATGACGTTGCCAATCATCAATGCATTATAGGAATCGATCTTACGGTGAGCAAGAATATCCTTCTGGGCATTATGTGAATCAATCTTACGGTGAGATAGAACATCGTTCACGTTATTGGCATCAATCTTACGATGAGCAAGAACCTCTTTCTGAGCATTATGGGAATCAATCTTGCGTGGTTTAACGGAAAGAAATTCCTTCTGAGCATTGCAAAGCTTACTGATCTCATTTTCGAGAACCTTTGGGCGAATGACTCTTCCAATCTGGTTGGGAAGCTTCATAGCCTGAGCCAACTCGCAACTTTGCAGCACAACAATACGCTCAGCAATATCGAAATTAGCTACGGCTGCAAGAGCCTTCTCGCCACTAAGCAGATTGCCCTTCTTGGCCAAAGCCTCAGCACTTGCCTTGTCATCCTCAAGGGCAGCAGTCATCTGCTGGTAATCCAACCACTGGTCGCGGACCAGTTTCAATTTGTCATCACCCTGGGCTGTCTCCAGATACTTGTCGGTGGTCTCAATGAAACGGTTGGCCAAATTGTTCTGCTTCTGCAGCGTGGTGTAAGCCAGTGAGGCGTTGATGGTAGACTGGGCCAAGTCGGGACACTCCTCACCACCAAGGGCGGCATTCAGTTTTTCGGCAGACTCTGCCAGCGAGCTGGCAACGTTGTCCACCATCTCACGGCTGGCGTTCATCTCCTTAAGCACCTCGGCAAATGCAGGGATGTTGCCGGCTACCTCATTTGACATGTCAACCAGCGTGCCAAACTGGAGGGCGCGTGTCTGCATCACCACCTGGGCTACCACGATATCATCCCTGAAGGCTGAGTCGGTCTGAAGGAGTTCTTCCATATTAGTAAGCTTCTCGGAAACTTGCTTACGAGAGAATTTAGCAGCCTTGGCGATATCTCCATCTGCCTTGTTGAAATCAACAGGCCAATCAATATTGATGGAGGTAACCAATCCGATGGCGCATATCACTACCAGAGAACACAGGATAATACTTTTCTTCTTCATACGCTTATAATTTTAGGTTTTTGTTATTCTCTCTGATTTTAAATGTCATTTTCATAGCATTTATGTTGCAAATTTAAAGTGTTTTTTGCTATTTTCCAAACTTTTTGGAGTTTTTTTTGTTATGCTCACGACTTTTCGTATCTTTGTCGAAAGCACCAGATTTCGTGATGTCAAGTTACCGTCAACCCTGAAAGTGTACTGAGAATAGAATCTTGCGCATTTAGGATATAAGGAAATCGGCAAGTGATTGATAATTAATCATTTGTCGATTTTTAAAAGTGATCCGCTTGGAAACAAATCCATTTCGAAAAGGGGCCGTGTCTGCATTCGTGCAGACAACTGCCCCAACGAGAGAGAGTTTATAATCTGTTCTTTTCTGCATTACCAGCACCTGTGCCTTTGTACTTGCTGCGTGTGGTATTGAAGTCGTAGGTTACTTGCAGTCTGATACCACGAGTCATACTATGGTTGTTGCAGTCCTTGCTTATCTCAACGCTGTGCGTGCGCATCTTCCATCGTTCCATATTGGTGTTGAAGATGTCGTTGATGGTGAGATTAAAGGCCAGTGCGCCATTGAAGAAACTCTTGTATGCATGTGCGCTGACGTACCAGAAGGCATCCACTTCCTGCGACATGTTATCGTGTGCGCAAGAATAATTTCCGCGAAGCGCCAACCAGCAAGACTTGTTGATGACAAATTTGTTGTTCAAGTCGAGGTGAAAAGCAGGGCGACGCAGATTGCTCACGTAGCCATAACGCTTGGCATCGAAGAATTGCTGATAATAGTCCATTTCCATTTGCGGTTGATACCAACCAAATTTTGGCTGAAGCACAAGTGAGGCACTTACTTCCTGTTTATGGTCGATGTTAATCCAATGGGCATAGGCTACTTCCTGCTCATTATAAATGTCATTCTTCCACAGCATATAGTCCTTGGTGTAGGTATAACCGAGGCTGAAGTTCAGCCATTTCCAGTTGAGCATCGCTTCCAGCATGTGGTTGATGGCTGGCTGTAGGTCAGGACTACCACCCTCATAGGCATAACGGTTATCGTACTGCTGATAACTGCGGAGCTGACCGTAGGCCGGGCGGCGTGTCTTCTTGGCATACGCAAACTGCATCCCCCACTTCCCCTTATTCCACGATGCCGAGAGGTTGGGGAAAAATCCGCTATAACGTCGGCTGACATCAGCATCCTTAACTCCGTAAGAGTAGTAATCGGAATGAACGTATTCAAAACGTACGCCTGTCTCTAATGACCAATGTCCCAACTGCAGACCGTAGGAAGCGAAGCCTGCATAGTTGCTTTCCTGAATCTCATTGTCGGATTCTGCGATATAGCCTTCTGGATTGTGGTTGTCGGCATCCACATGAGAGTGGGTCAGCTCCGTACCAAAGGAAACTTCGCCTTTAGGTAACTTGTAGGTAGCTATCAGTTTGCCAGCATAGAGGCGGCTGTCCTGTGTGGATGATGTGTTCACCGTGCGGTCCTCAAACTCCTTGCTCTGCTCGTTGATGTGCTGTCCGCGTTTGACGGTTGTGTGTACAAACGAGCCGTCGGCATTGATGTCCCATTGGCCAATCTTTCCTATATAATAAGCATTGGCATTGTGAGAAGTCACGTCCCAATTGTGGTCGGCTGTCTGGCTCACGTAGCCTTGCAGGATGTCATTGTGATGAACGGTATAGTCAGAATGAAACGTGTTGTCGTATTTCAGTGTCGTCTGATAGCGGTAGGATGCACCGATGGAGTGGTTGGCATCGAAGTCATAACTGAGCTTGAAGTCGGGCACGAAGGATTGTGTGCGGTCGGTGAACAAGCCGTGCTGCATGGTCTTGGCGTCATAATCGGTCATGTGGAGGATGTTGCCGAAATTGTTGTCCTCGCCAGTGTAGTTGCTTACGAAATAGGGGTAGAAGTTCATCTCCAGTCCGTTCTTCCGATAGGTTATCGACACGCCTGCCGCATTGGCGAACTCGTGGAAATAACTTCCTCTTGCTATGCTGTAGAGGCTGAAACCGTCACCGCGCCGTTTGATAGTGTTGATACGTATGACGGAGCCTAATGTGGCATCATATCGTGCGCCAGGCATCGTAATGACCTCCACAGACTTGATGTCCTTTGAGGTCAGTTGCTCCAGTTCGCCCTTGTTGCGCATCTTTTTGCCGTTGATGTAAATCTCTGGCTTGCCTTTGCCGAACACTTCCACGCCCCCATTAGATGTTACATTGACACGTGGCAGTTGCGAGAGCACGTCAAGGGCAGAACCTGCATCAGCCAACAGCGTGTTCTGCACATCAATCTCCATACCACCCGAAATCATTTTCATAGTTGGCTTGTAACCCTTCACTGTCACATTCTTCAGCGTATAAGTGTCAGACTTTATCCTGATTACTCCGGCATTCGTTGTCTCGCATAACTTATAAATAGTCTTGTAGCCGACGAATGATACCCGGGCAAGGACGGGACTTTCTGTACATGGGATGACGAAGAGGCCGCTTTCATTAGAGACTCCACCGGTAATCAGCGTAGAGTCCTGAGGTGAGAGCAGGGCGATGTTGGCATAGGCTATGGGCTGGCCTTGCTCGTCAATGATAGTTCCTTTGTATCGAGGGGCTGTCTTCTGCGGGCATTCCACGATGATTTCCCTGTCCTCAATGGTCATGCGGATGGGATAGAAACCTATCATCTGACGGATGGCGTCGGGCACGTTCTTGCGGTGTACCGAAGTGGTGATGTGGAAGTCCTCCAGTTCGTTGTAGAGGAAACTGATGGTGTAGTCCTCGGTCTGCTCGTTCAGTTGGCGCAGGGCCTCGCTGAGCGACACATTATTATATTCGCGTGTGACTCTTTGGGCTTTTACCGAAATAGCTACACTTATGAATAGCAGAAGTATTATGACTCTTTTCATCTTGTTTACATTAATAACCCATTCGCGAGGTGTCCACCTCCTTCTTTTTCTTCTCCTTGAAGTTGCCGATGCGGTAGATTGCGGTGAGCGAGGCACTGGCGTAGTTCATCCAGACACGCATGGCGTAGTCCTGGTTGGCGACGGTGGAACGGGTGTTGGCGTAGCAGTTGAAGATGTTGTTGGATTTGGCTATGACACTCCACTTGCCGTTGTCGGAGGTCCAGCGCAGCGAGGCATTCAGATAGAACAGCGGACTGATGTCGTAGACGCCTTGGATGGCCTTAGACTGGAAGAACGGATTGAGGATGAACTGGATGCTATGCCGCTGGGACAGTTTGGCCACCGCTGTTCCTCCGAGGATGGCCGAGAGGCGGGTGCGGTCGAAGGGCAGGTCGAAGAAGTTGCTGCTCTTGTCGTGACGGTAGAGGCCCGTGGCATTGACGGTACCGTTGAGCCACTGGCCGACATGGAACTGCGCCGAGGCTTGCAGACCGTAGTAGTTGGAGTAGTCGAAGTTGGTCTCCTTCATGATGACGGCCATTCGGTCGGAGGTCTGATAGGGGAGCTGCACGAAGTAGTCAGGCTCAAACTCGGCAAAGGCAGTGAACGTGTACTTGTGGTTCAATTGCCACATGAGGTTCACCTCATATTTCGACATGGGCTTCAGGTCGGGATTGCCCCATATCTCTGTATAGGCCGAGGCGTAGTAGATGCTGCTCATGGTGCTCCAGTAGGAGGGATAGACGGCCTCGCTGCTGAACGAGAGATTGAGCATATTCTTCGGGTTGATGTTCCACATGGCGTTGAACTGCGGATAGACGCGCCACTCGTTCCACTTGGTGGCATGGTATTGCTCCATCGTCAGCGAGGCGTCGAGGCTCAGCGACTTGCCTATCTGCTTGCTCAGTCCGGCGTAGGCATTCAGGATGCGCTCGTCGTAATCAACGCTGCTGGTGGCGTCGGGCATGGGCTGCTGGTTCTGGTCGAGGGTGGTCTGATAGCTGTTATTGTTCGTGAACTGCGCCTTTGCCCCGTAGTTCAGTTCCCAGTCATTGGGCAGCGCGTGGGTCTGGTCGGCGGTGAAGAGCCACTTGCTGACTTTCTGGCGACTATCGACTAACAGGTTTCGGTTGATGTCGTACAGTTCGCCCTCAAGGCTTTGCGTACGAGGCTCCTGATAGTTGGTGTACGAAACGCCAAGTTGCAGACCGAACGGAGCCGCATAGTTGACATCGACGTTGTGCAGGTAAGTGTGCTCACGGGAATGTTGCGTGGACTGGGCCGTACCTGTCGTGGTGTTGGTGGAGCGGGTGGAGTTCCACTGTCCCGTATAGGCCAGGCATAGGCGATGGTCGTCAGCGATGGCATAGTCCATGCCAATGCGGTACTCATGATCGATGCCGTCGCTGCGGTTGCGTGTCTTGTCTTCGTAAGCAATGCGCTTGTCGCCCAACGGATGGTTGGCTTCGTGCTCCACCTGTCCGTAATTTGCCCCATCGGTGAACGTGTACGACATATCCAGTCCAAGTTTGTTATGGTTGTAGATAAAACTGCCGCCCGCATAGCCTGTGCCGTATTTATTCTGCTGCCAGCCTCCCTTCAGTTGGCCTGAGAATTGGTTCGTTCCTGCGAAGTCCTTTGTGACAATATTGATTGCCATGCCTCGCACATGATATTTCGCAGGAGCCGACGGCATTACCTCAGCCTTGGCCAGCATGGCGGCGGGCATAGATTTCAATCGCTCCACCACTTTGTCGGCACTGAGCGTCGTCGCCTTGCCGTTGATGATGAGCGTCACGGCTTGTCCGCAAAACGTAAGGTTTTCGCCCGTGTCAATCACGCCAGGAATACGTGTAAGAGCCTCGTAGGCGTTATCGGCAGGATAGACTTCAAGGAGTATCGGCATGTTGTAGATCAGATGTCCGTTTTCTGCCTTTGAGAAAATACGATCGCCCGTCACCTTCACGCCATTCAGCATAATAGTCTCAGGCTTGAGGCGAATATTTCTGGCATTTCGTGAATCAAACATGACGAATTTTGTTTTATATCCTACGAATGATATGCGGGCAAGGACGGGCTGCTGCTCACATGGGATGACGAAGAGGCCGCTTTCATTAGAGACTCCACCGGTAATCAGCGTAGAGTCCTGAGGTGAGAGCAGGGCGATGTTGGCATAGGCTATGGGCTGGCCTTGCTCGTCAATGATAGTTCCTTTGTATCGAGGGGCTGTCTTCTGCGGGCATTCCACGATGATTTCCCTGTCCTCAATGGTCATGCGGATGGGATAGAAACCTATCATCTGACGGATGGCGTCGGGCACGGTCTTGCGGTGTACCGAAGTGGTGATGTGGAAGTCCTCCAGTTCGTTGTAGAGGAAACTGATTGAATATTCCTCGGTCTGTTCATTCAGTTGGCGCAGGGCCTCGCTAAGCGACACGTTGTTATATTCGCGCGTAATCTTTTGGGCCTGCACTCCGGTAAAGACGAGGCAGCAGACAAGCATAGATATGATTCTATTCATGGCTTATTCTACTACAATCTTGTCCGACTTCAGTTCTACAGTGATGCTCTCGAAGAGGTTTAGCCGATGCAGCACGACATCGAGCGTCTCTTCCTGTTTCCACACGAAATAGAAACGGAACTGACGGGCATCTTCGTTCTGGAATTCCACCTCCTTGTTATAATAGGCAGCTATCTGTGGCATCATCTTATCCAATGAAACATTGTCGAATACAATGGGCATTGTTGTGGTTGTCGTGTCCGTCTTGATGGTATCTGTCGGCAATACCGATGTAGGCTTGGCAGATATGGTTTGCTCTGCCTGCATAGTCTGCGGTTTGGGATGGCTAACCATACGCACGATGAGGATGGCTGCAAAAGCCACTCCTGCCGTAAAGAGGATGCCGATAATGCTTGCTGCAACCTTATGAAGTGAAGAGTGAAAAGTGAAGAGTGAATAATTTGCTGCCGCCTTATTGTCGAGTGCTTCCAACTCATCAGCGTGTTCCGCCGCGAACTTCTCCCACTCCTCGTCAACGGGGACGGATTCCTTTTCGACTTCACGCTTCACAAAGGCTTGCTTCGTCAGCGCTAGCAGTTCCTGGTTCTCTGCTATCAACTGGTCCAATTTGTCTTGCTGTTCCATAACGTTTATCGTTTTGCTGTTTGTTGCTGAAAATACTCTTTGATTCGCTGTAGCGACTGTGACAGATGGTTGTAAACCGTCACTTTGCTCACGCCTGCGGCCTGTGCCACTTCCTCATAACTCATCTCGCTGAAGAACCGCAGTCGAAATATCTGCTGGCTGAGCGGTGGCAGTTCCGACTCGATGAATTGCATCAGCCGCTCCAGACGGTCATCGTCATTCATCGAAACGATTTGGCACTGCATCGACTCCTGCAAGAAGTGCTTTTCCACCCGTTCTTGCATCGACTTGTGACAAAGTACGTCGCGACAGCGGTTACGTACGGCAGTCATCAGGTAGCCTTCCATCTGACTCTGTTGGGGTTGATACTTCATTCCCGCTGACGCGCCTACCCGTAGCCTTTCCCGTAACAATCGGGCGAAGATGTCGCTCACCACGTCCTTGCTTTCGTCAACATCATAGAGCATCGTCCTAGCTAGACGGTACATCTTGGCGTAATGCTGACGGTATATGTTTTCAAATTCTTCTTTGGTCATAAACAGACTTTTTAATCAGTCATATACTACAGGGACGATTCAGCGAACCGAAAAACTAAGCAAAACGATAACTTTTTTCAAATTTCCTTCATTTTTCTTATTGTTGAAACCATTTTGGGTGCAAAGGTACAAATCTGTATAGATGCAAAAATCCGCAAGCGACTGTTATTCAGTTTCTTGCGGATTGTTCTTGGTGATCCGCTTGGGGTTCGAACCCAAGACCCCAACATTAAAAGTGTTGTGCTCTACCGACTGAGCTAGCGGATCAACCTTAGTGCTTTTTATTGAAAAGCGGGTGCAAAGGTACGAACTTTTTTTGAACCTGCCAAATTTATTCGGATGATTTTTCTGATTCAGTGATATTTTCCTCGTTTTCACGGGTGATATAGCGCTGATAATAAGCTATCAACAGGGTGGTGGCTGGCAAGGCTATGATGAGCCCGATAAAGCCAAGCAGGGCACCCCATACGGATAGCGACAGCAGCAGGATGGCAGGGTTGAGGCGCATGGCCTTGCCCATGACGTAGGGGGTTACGATGAGGTCGATAATCACCTGGACGACGGCAAAGACGGCTACTGCCATGGCAAAGACAATCCAGAAATTCTGTCCTGTATCGGCTGCCTTCAGAAGGGCCAGCAGGGCTGTAGGAATCAATGCGAAGGTGTGCAGGTAGGGTACCAGATCGAGGATACCGATAAGGATTCCCAGGCCAATGGCCATGGGGAAATCGATAATGGTAAAGCCTATGCAGAACAGTACACCCATGATGAAGGCCACCAGGCCTTGTCCGCGGATATAGTTGCTCAGTTCACGCTCGGCATCCTTGGCCAGTACGCTCCAGAACGGACGACTCTTCTTGGGAAATATCTTAATCCAGTTCTCCGTCAGGTACTCGTAGTCCATGAGAATGAAGAACATATACAGCAGGGTGATGAGTGATGCCGCAATACTGATAAGGATACTTGCAGTTTTGCCTACCACGCTGAACATCTGGGGTAGAGCATCTTTTATGCCCTCTGTGAAGTTCTCACTTCGCATGTAGGTCTCCAAATCCCTGCGATGCTCCTGTGTCCATTGGCTGATGGCATCAGGGATGCTGTCGATCTTTGCCGTGGTCTGTATGTAGGCGGTAACGAGCTCGCTGAGTCTTTCAAACTGCTCAATCATGGGTGGGATGATAAGCCATGCGATGCCTGTAAGGATGGCGATGACAACTATCAAAGTGACGACAATACTTAAAACACGTCCAGGCACATGAAGCTTGTATTGCACGAACTTTACCATGGGGTAGAGCAGGTAGGCTAATAGCCATGCCGCAGCAAAAGGTAGCAGTACGCTACCAAGGTAATTGACCAGGATGATGATAGCCAGGATTAGCAGGCCATAGCCCATCCAGCGTACAAACTTGTCGAAGGTGATAGGTTTATCGTACATTTCTATTTCTTTAGGTTGTCTTCCTGTATCGCTTTCTGGTAGCACTCGCGGCAGAGGGGTTCGTATTCCTGAGTCTCACCCAGCAGTACACGCTTGTCGGAGAGTACCTTACGATGGCTGACGTAGGCCAGTGAGCCACATTTCACGCAGATGGCATGCACCTTGGTCACGTCGTCGGCAATGGCGCATAATGCGGGCATGGGACCAAAGGGAACGCCTTTGAAGTCCATGTCCAGTCCTGCGATGATGACGCGTACGCCACGGTTGGCCAGTTGATTGCAGACCTCAACGATGCCTTCATCGAAGAACTGTGCCTCGTCAATACCTACTACCTCGATATCCTCGGCTAACAGCAGGATGCTGGCTGACGAGTCAACTGGGGTGGACTGTATATGCTTCTGGTCGTGGCTTACCACGTCTTCCTGAGAATACCTTACGTCAATAGCGGGCTTGAAAATCTCAACGCGCTGCTTGGCAAACTGGGCACGTCGCATACGGCGTATCAATTCTTCTGTCTTGCCCGAGAACATCGAGCCGCACACAACTTCTATTCTGCCAGGGCGGTGTGCTTCGCCTGTTGCTGGATATGTAATCATGGTGCAAAGATAATAATTTAATTGAGAATTGAGAATTGAGAATTGAGAATTTTTTCCTGCGGCAGCAAATTTTTCACTATTCACTCTTCACTTTTCACTTTTTTGTTTACCTTTGCAACCGAAATGGGAATATTATATATTGTACCCACGCCTGTGGGCAACATGGAGGATATGACGCTACGCGCCATCCGTATTCTGAAAGAGGCAGATCTGGTGCTGGCTGAGGATACCCGTACGTCGGGCATCCTGCTGAAGCATTTTGAGATAAAGAACCAGCTGATGTCGCACCATAAGTTCAACGAGCATGGTACGAGCGCTGGTATCGTTCAGCGATTGCTGGCAGGTCAGACTGTCGCCTTAATCAGCGATGCCGGCACACCTGGTATCAGCGATCCAGGCTTCTTCCTCGTTCGCGAGGCCGTACGTGCTGGCGTTGAGGTGCAGACGTTGCCTGGTGCCACGGCATTTGTGCCTGCTTTGGTAAGCAGCGGACTGCCTTGTGACCGTTTCTGTTTTGAAGGCTTCCTGCCCCAGAAAAAAGGACGTAAGACGAAACTGGAATCCCTGATAGACGAGGAGCGTACGATGATTTTCTATGAGTCGCCTTACCGGTTGGTGAAGACGCTGGAGCAGTTTGCTGAGGTGTATGGCGCTGATCGTCAGGTGAGTGTATGCCGCGAGATATCGAAGGTGCACGAGGAAAGCGTCAGAGGTTCCTTGGAGGAAGTGATTGCCCATTTCAAAGAGACAGAGCCACGTGGCGAGATAGTCATCGTGCTTGCTGGTAAAACGAAAGATTAATAAAAAGAAGAATATGAGAAAGTTTTTATTTTTTGCTTTGGCTTTGTTGGCTTTAGCATCGTGTAAGGACAAGACCAACACACGTGAGACTGCTGATCTGAATCAGCGTATCGACTCATTGAATCGTGTGAATGTACAAAAGGACAACGAGATTAATGATATGCTTGAAACCCTCAATACCATTGAGGATGGTTTCCGTGCTATCAACGAGGCTCAGGGTCGCGTGACGGTGGAGCGTCGTGGCGAGGGTGCCGATGCCGCTCAGCGTATCCGTGAGAATATGCAGTTTATCAACGAGACGATGACCCAAAACAAGGACCTCATCAATAAGCTGCGCCTGCGCTTGCGCGACAGTAATACCGCCAGCGAGCAGTTGCGCAAGACGCTTGAGAACCTGACAGCCCAGTTGGAAGCCAAGGAGAGTGAGCTGGCTGTGCTGCGTCAGGAACTGGAAGCCAAGGATATCCATATTGCCGAGCTGGATGAACAGGTGAGTCAGTTGAACGAGGATGTGACTACCCTGAAAGATGACAAGGCCCGTAAGGAGGAGACCATCAGTCAGCAGGACAAGGAACTGAATACTGCCTGGTATGTCTTTGGCACGAAGCGTGAGCTGAAGGAGCAGAATATCCTGAAGAGTGGTGAGGTGCTGCAGGGCAACTTCAATAAGAACTACTTTACGAAGATTGATATCCGCGTTGACAAGGAAATCAAACTGATGTCGCGCGACGCCAAGCTGCTCACCAACCATCCTGCAGGTTCTTATACACTGGAGCGCGATGCCAATAAGCAATACGTGTTGCGTATTACCAATCCGCAGCAGTTCTGGAGCACCAGCAAGTATCTGGTTGTTCAGGTAAAATAAAAAAAACAGGCTCAGCGCCTGCTTTTAAAGAAATCTTGCATCAGTTGGCGGCATTCTTCTTCAAGGATGCCGCCTTTGCATTCTGCCTTTGGATGTAGCACGCGCGGGGCATACTCCCGAAAACCGCGCTTGGGGTCGGCAGCGCCATAGATGATACGTGGCACCTGTGCCCACCCGATGGCGCCTGCACACATGGGGCAGGGCTCTACGGTGACATAGAGGGTGCAGTCGGTCAGGTATTTCCCGCCCAACTCGTTGGCTGCCATCGTGATGGCTTGCATCTCGGCATGGGCTGTCACGTCGGTCAGCGTCTCTGTCAGATTATGTGCGCGCGCAATAATTCTGTCCTTGCACACCACCACAGCCCCAATGGGAATCTCTCCCTCATGCAGTGCCAGCTCGGCCTCTGCCAGCGCTTTGCGCATATACTGCTCGTCTTTTTCTTGTTGCTCCATGATGCAAAAGTACGAAAAAATGGGCAGATAAACAAATAATATGGACATAAAAAAAGAAGTGGCGGAATGCTGCGAGATGCCATCCGCCACTTGTTATATGTATTCTTGTGTGAGCTACTTCACGCCAATACCCTGAGCATTGAAGCGCTGTCCGTTTTTCTCAATGAAGAGACGGCCCTTCTTCAGGTATTTCGCTGCACCGCTGCGGGCTGCCTTCTCTGTGGTAGCGTCGCTGATGCCTGTAATGGTCGTCTTAATGACACACTGTACCTTTTTGTCGTTAGAGTTGACAGCGTCGATGGTGACGACACCATCTTCCGCAACGGTCACCGTACCGCTGACGAGGAACCAGGTGTCTATCAGTGTGCCCTCACTATCGAGAAAGCCTGCAAAGGTTTTCTCGGTAATACTGCCAGATTCGTCAATTCCATGACTCATGGAAACTGTCTGCGGCAGGTGTGAGTCACTGATGGGGTATGTGCCAGGAGTCAGCGTGGTGGCATTATCGTCAACCCAGAGCTCCAGAAGTACAACGGCTTTGTTCTCATTCATCGCACTGAGATAGACGACGTTATCTTCTATATGATCAGTGTCTAATTCATAGACCACAAAGTTCTCTTTGAAATCCGCTGTGTTGTTGTCTAAGCTGTATGGCTTGGGCACAATAGCAGTCAGGTCAATGGTGAATTCAGGGATATCTGTAGGATCCTCCTCGTTCTGGCAGAGTAAGGTGCCGGTGATGTGGGCTATCTTCGTGTTCTCATCGTATTCCACGTTGAGGTTGGCATCCACACAGGAGAATTCATTTCGTTCCTCGCCGACGATGTCGGTCACCACATAGTTATTGTTCTTCACCAAATCTTCGATGCGATATGTACCTGTTATGTTCTTAGGTCTTTTTGCAGTGATAGAGATATACTGCGTCTTGTCGGCATTGTAGCCGATAGCATCCCAGTAGAAGTTGCTCAGGAATAGATTTATAGCGGGGAAGGTCAACGTCTGCTGACGGGTGGCAATGGGCTTGAGATACGAGAGATCAAGGGTATATTCCACGTTGTTATAACCCAGCATTGTGCCGGTAACACGGATATTGCCGTCGTCGTAGGTAATAGTAAACTGTCCGCTGTATATCTCGATAAATTCGGGTTTGCTGCCATCTCCTTTGTAGGACATAACGACTGCTTCCGTGTCGTCCTTTCCGATAGTGTATGTTCCTGCCATCTTTTCTCCCAGTCCTTCAGGGTAGATGGACAGGTTGACGGCATGCTTGTCATCGAAAGCAGAAAGCGAAACATCGCCGAACCAGTCAAAGGAAGCGTCTGCTACCATCAGATTCGTTGCTGTGATAGACACCTTGCTCTCTGCTTGTGGCTTCACGAAAAACATGGTGACATGATACGTGTTGCCATCTGCTGCCAGGATGGTTCCCTTAGCGTCAATGCGCTGGTCTGTCTCGGTCACCTGGAACGATGCCTCCAGCATTTTCAGTGCTTTCCAGACGGGCTCTTCCTCGGCCTTGCCTGTGTTTATTTTGATATACGAGGTATAAAAATCAATGTCGTCGCCACTGAAGTTGCCTGCTGGTGAGTTTGCGTCATCACTGAAATAGCAGAACTGAACTATGTAGTTGTCGTTCTCGCCTTTCAGCATCCATGATTTGTCGCTCATGTAGCCAAAGCGCATAGAATTCTCGATGTTCAGTGTGACGGTGTTGCCCGTTAACGTATATGGGTCTTCGTCGTAGTTCAGTATGTATGTGTTACCGTCCTCATCGGTCACTGTGGCTGAGATATGCACGTCGTAGTTCTCACCCCTGGTCTTTGTGAAGGTGGCCTCTGTGTAATAGTGCTCATTCCAGAATTCATCATCCCACTCGCTTTTACTTTTATCCATATCGTCGAGCGTGTAGGTCTTACCCCACTCAATATCGTGCTTGCCTTCAGCAGTATAGATACTGAAGTAGAACGACATACTTTCGTCGGCAGTTTCCAGAAGATAGTACGACGTGTTGCTTGCAGGATTTTCGCCCAGTTTGACTTTGGCTGTATAACCGGCAATGGTCACATTGGTGGATGCACGGCGTGGCGTGCGGCGAGCGTTACGGGTACTGGGGAATGTGCTGGAGAAGGCGGACTTCAATAATCTGTTCTGTCCCCACGTGAATGTGGTTCGCTTCTCCTGTTCCTGTTTTTTCGGCATTCGTGTTGTCTGTGTATTAGCCAGCTTTCGCTTCAATAAGGCTTTTGAATTGCTCTGAGGCGCTGCATTTGCGCTGATAATCATCATGATAGCGCAGAGAAAAGTAAACATTTGTTTCATGTTCGTTTTTTTTTGATTTAAGGAAAATTATTTATTATCAGATTTTATGCAAAGGTAATGTTTTATTGTCAATCTGCAAAATTTTTGGACTGCAAAAATACACTGCGCCATCAATTATTTTGTGATAACAGAATAAGGTTCACGGATTTTTTTGTACTTTTGCACCGTGGAATGGAAAATTATTCATATTGATGAGACAGACTCCACTAATCGTTGGATAAAAGAAAACGGTTCTGGCGATATGGTGGTCGTTGCCGATTACCAGACGGCTGGTCGTGGCTGTGGCACCAATAAATGGGAAAGCGAACGGGGTAAGAATTTGCTTTTTTCTATTCTGATACATCCTGTTGAGGTGCCTGTGATGAAACAGTTCCATATCTCAATGGCTATCTCAATGGCTATCTTTGATGCGCTGGAACAATATATTGGTGATGTGAGTATCAAATGGCCCAATGATATCTATTGGCGTAATGGGAAACTGGGTGGCATCCTGATTGAGAACAGGTTGCAGGGCGGCTGCATCAAGGACTGCATCATCGGTATTGGGCTGAACGTTAATCAAGAGCAGTTTTTCAGTGACGCGCCGAATCCTGTATCCTTGAAACAGATACATGCCGAAGATACAGATCGCGAACAGTTGCTGAGGGATATCCTTGCCCGTTTTGAACAGTATATGACGCAGGATGTGAAAG
Source organism: Prevotella communis (assembly GCF_022024175.1). Taxonomy (GTDB): domain Bacteria; phylum Bacteroidota; class Bacteroidia; order Bacteroidales; family Bacteroidaceae; genus Prevotella; species Prevotella communis. The sequence continues at coordinate 677,384 of NZ_CP091794.1, forward strand.
CCCGATATCTGGCGCATCTCTATCGTCGCAAAGGCTTCCATCCATACACAGATAAGCAAGGAGCATTTATGGCAGAGTTGGTCGATGTTGAGGCCGACGGACATTTGCTGTTGCGTGATGATAACGGTACGCAACGGCGATATGCATTTAAGGAAGTAACATTTATAATATAAAGAATATGGCAAGATTTAAAAGAATTCTTCTTAAACTATCGGGCGAGAGCCTGATGGGAAAGCAGGGCTTCGGTATCGACCCTGAGCGTCTGAGTGACTATGCTCAGCAGATTAAGGAAGTGGCCGAGATGGGGGTGCAGATTGGCATCGTCATTGGCGGCGGCAATATCTTCCGCGGATTGAGTGGCTCGCAGAAAGGCTTCGACCGTGTGAAGGGTGACCAGATGGGTATGTGTGCAACGGTAATCAATTCCTTGGCACTGTCGTCAGCCCTGGGTGCTATCGGTGTTAAGAATAAGGTGCTGACGGCTATCCGCATGGAGCCTATCGGTGAGTTCTACACCAAGTGGAAGGCTATCGAGGCGATGGAGCAGGGACAGGTATGCATCTTCTCTGCAGGTACGGGTTCGCCTTATTTTACTACCGATACCGGTTCGTCGCTGCGCGGCATTGAGATTGAGGCCGACGTGATGCTGAAGGGTACACGTGTGGATGGTATCTATACGGCTGACCCTGAGAAGGATCCTACCGCAACAAAGTTCAATGATATCACGTATAAGGAGGTGCTGGCACGCGGTTTGAAGGTGATGGACCTCACTGCTATCTGTATGTGTCAGGACAATAACCTGCCTATCTATGTGTTCAACATGGATATTGTGGGCAACCTGAAGAAAGTGATGGCTGGTGAAGAGATTGGCACTCTGGTGCACAACTAAATTTTTTATCTCTCCTCTTTAAAGTCAACATATTCGCCCTCGTCCTGGGCGAATATTTTTTTGTCCCTGTTGGGGGCGCGTTGATCGGTGATAGTGATGCCGCCGGCAGTGCGGAACGTACGACTGTTGGTTTGTTGCTGACTCTGCTTCTTTTGTTTTTGTTGCTTGTCTGTGGTCTTGAAATAGTCGTCATCAAAATCAAGATCGTTGGCGTCTGTTCGCTTGTAATATTTCTTTGACAGTCGCTCAAACTCCTCATCGGTCATCTCCCCATTGGTCATTCGCTTGATAAAGCGAAAACCCTTGCGCAGGTAGTAGAGTGCTACAAGCAAGACGGCTGCAACAATGAGGATGAAAACGACGAATATGATGAGAAAAAACTCCATAGGCTACGCAGAAAAGACGGATTATTTGCGTTGTGTGAGAATCGAAAGCAGAATGTACCATGCAATCACAGCAGCCAGTCCGCTTACTCCCAAGAATGCAAGCAGGATGATGCTGGTCAGCAGGAAGATATACTTCACCTCGTTGCCCTTCCATCCCCAGGTCTTGAATTTCAAGGCAAACATGGGAATCTCGGCTATCAGCAGATAACTGAAGATGAATACCGCTGCAATAACACCGTAAACAGAGTAGGGTGATGAAGCAAGGAAATCGCCAGCGCCTACGATAAGTGAACCCCAGAACAGAGCATTGGCAGGTGTCGGTAATCCGATGAATCCCATAGCCTGGCGCTCGTCAAGGTTGAACTTGGCCAGACGAAGTGCAGAAAAGGCTGCCATGACGAATGCGGCATAAGGCAACAGGTCGTTAATGATGCTTGTCTCGCCCGCGTTGGCGCACATGTTCTGAAGAAAACTGAAGATGATGGCCGATGGTGCAAAACCAAAGGTGATATCATCGGCCAGGGAGTCAAGCTCTTTACCTATGGGCGAACTGACGTGAAGCAGACGGGCCGTCATACCGTCAAAGAAATCGAACACGGCTCCAATGACAATAAACAGCAGCGCTAATTCAAATTCGGTCTGAAAAGCCCAATAGGTGGCTATACAACCCGAAATCAGGTTGCAGCATGTAATCATATTGGGAATATGCTTCTTCATATCATTAAGGCAGTTTTGCAATCACCGTCTGGTCACCAGTAGTGGGCTGCTTCATCTTGACACATGGTGTAGAACCAAGTGGCAGGTAAACGTCCACGCGTGAGCCCAACTTGATGAATCCCAGGTGCTCGTCAATGTAGCAGTCTTCATTGCTCTTGGCGTAGGTCACGATACGTCGTGCCATGGCGCCGGCAATCTGGCGTACCAGAACCTCCTGGCCGTCAGGTGTTTCTATCATGATGTCGGCATGCTCGTTCTCCTCGCTGGCCTTGGGCAGCCAAGCCTTGTGGTAGTTGCCGTCAAAGTGTTTGACAAACTTGACCTGTCCGTCAACGGGGAACCAGTTGGCATGCACGTTCAGCGGACTCATGAAAATACTCATCATCAGTCGCTTGTCGTGGAAATACTCGTCCTCGTCCACCTCTTCAATCACCACAATCTTACCATCGGCAGGTGCTACAACAGTTTTTGTCGTGTCATCATTGAAATAGCGGATAGGGCAGCGATAGAAGTTGAGCATCAACAGCCATGCCATGCCAAAAATGGCTACAAAGAGGATAAAGGGAATGATAGTCAGCGTATCGGATGTACGCCACAACACTACAGCGATAGCAACAAGGATAAACATGCTATAAAGCAGTTCCTCTGTTCCTTCGCGATGGATACGTATTTTTTTTAATTTTTTGATTCTTTCTCCCATGGTTGGTAGTGAAATACACAATTTCGATGCAAAGGTAATGCTTTTTTGTCAATTAACAAACTTTTTGGGCTATTCTTTTGGTAATATCAACTTTTCAACGTAACTTTGAACTCCAATTTGAGGATTTCATGGAAGATTTTATACATTTACACGTACATACTTATTATTCTATACTTGACGGACAGTCGAAGATAAAGAATCTGGTCGACAAGGCTGTCCGTGATGGCATGCGAGGCATGGCTATCACCGATCATGGCGATATGTTTGGCATCAAGGAGTTTCACGACTATTGTATCGGTGTGAACAAAAGTCGCAAGAAAGAAGGTTTGGACCCCTTTATTCCTATCTTTGGTTGCGAAATGTATGTATCGCGTCATGGCTCGAAGTCCTTACGTCGAGGTAAGGAGGACCAGAGCGGTTATCACCTTATTGTGTTAGCCAAGAATTATAAGGGCTATAAGAACCTGATTAAGTTGGTGTCGAACTCGTGGGTAGATGGTTACTATATGCGTCCTCGTACCGACCGTGAGGATCTGGAGAAGTATCACGAGGGCTTGATTGTCTGTTCGGCATGTATTGCTGGCGAGGTGCCTGCAAAAATCCTGAAAGGCGATATGGCTGGTGCCCGCGAGGCGGTGGAGTGGTATCACCGCGTGTTTGGCGAGGACTATTATCTGGAACTGCAACGCCACGAGGTGAAAGATCCCACGGTGCGTGCCAATCGTGAGACTTTCCCCCTGCAGCAGCAAGCTAATAAGGTGCTCATTGAACTGGCTCGGGAGTATGGCATTAAGCTGATATGCTCTAATGATGTGCACTTCGTGGAGCAGGAGAATGCTGAGGCCCATGACCACTTGCTGTGTCTTTCTACAGGTAAGGACCTTGATGATCCCACACGTATGCTCTACTCCAAGCAGGAGTGGTTCAAGACCAAGGCCGAGATGAACGAGATCTTCAGCGATGTGCCAGAGGCGTTGAGCAATACGTTGGAGATATTGGAAAAGTGCGAGATCTATTCTATAGACCACGACCCCATCATGCCATTCTTCCCCATTCCGGAAAGTTTCGGCACCGAGGAGCAGTGGCGTCAGCGTATCAGCGAGGAGCAACTCTATGAGGAGTTTACACGCGACGAGAATGGAGATAATCCCATGTCGCGCGAAGAGGGTGAAAAGAAAATCAAGAAGTTGGGCGGCTACGACAAGCTCTACCGTATCAAGTTTGAAGCCGACTTCCTGGCAGAACTGGCATATAAGGGAGGTAAGGAACGCTATCTGCCCAACGAGGAGCTGGTGCTTGAGAAGGTAGAGGTTGATACTGGCAATCCCCAATCCTCATACACCATTCTGCACTCGTCATTACCCAAGGAGGTTGACGACCGTATCCGATTTGAACTGCATATCATGAAGACCATGGGTTTCCCAGGTTACTTCCTTATTGTGCAGGACTTCATCAACTCGGCACGCGATGAACTGGATGTGTGGGTAGGACCAGGACGTGGCTCTGCTGCCGGTTCTGTGGTGGCTTATTGCTTGGGTATCACGAAGATTGACCCCTTGAAATACGATTTGCTGTTTGAGCGTTTCCTGAACCCCGACCGTATCTCGCTTCCTGATATTGACACCGACTTCGATGATGATGGACGCGGAAAGGTGCTGAAATGGGTGATGGATAAGTATGGCCACGAGAACTGTGCCCATATTATCACATATGCCTCTATGGCCACAAAGAACTCCATTAAGGATGTGGCACGTGTTGAGAAGGTACCCCTGGCTATTTCAAATGCCTTGTGTAAGGCTATTCCTGACCGTCTGCCTGATGGTATGAAGATGAATCTGCCCAACGCTATCAAATGCACACCCGAACTTCGTGATGCTGAGGCCAGCACAGATCCTGCACTGGCAAATACGATTAAGTATGCGAAGATGTTGGAGGGCACGGTGCGTGGTACGGGTATTCATGCCTGCGGTTTTATTATATGCCGTGACCCGATTAGTGACTGGGTGCCCGTCTCTACTGCCGACGACCCGGACTTCAAGGATATGAAGACCAACTGTACGCAGTATGATGGTCACGTGATTGAATCAACGGGGTTGATCAAGATGGACTTCTTGGGACTGAAGACGCTTTCCGAGATGAAGGAATGCTGCGCTGTTATCAAGCAGACGCGTGGCATCGATGTTGACCTCGACCATATTCCTATCGACGACCCCAAAACGTTCGAACTCTACCAGCAGGGACGCACCATTGGTACGTTCCAGTTTGAGTCGAATGGTATGCAGAAATATTTGCGCGAGTTGCATCCTACGGTCTTCGAAGACCTTATCGCTATGAATGCCCTCTATCGCCCGGGCCCAATGGACTATATCCCTTCGTTTATCGCTCGTAAAAACGGTAACGAGGAAATCAAATACGATATTCCCTGCATGGAGAAATACCTGAAAGATACCTATGGTATCACGGTGTATCAAGAGCAGGTGATGTTGCTCTCTCGACAACTGGCCGACTTCACCCGAGGCGAGAGTGATGCTCTTCGTAAGGCCATGGGTAAGAAGAAAAAGGATATCGTAGATGCCATGAAGCCTAAATTCATCGAGGGCGGAAAGAAAAATGGTCACGATCCGAAGGTGCTCGATAAAATCTGGGCCGACTGGGAGAAGTTTGCTTCTTATGCGTTCAATAAGTCGCATGCCGCCTGCTACTCATGGGTGGCTTATCAGACGGCCTATTTGAAGGCTAACTATCCTGCCGAATTTATGGCTGCCATCATGAGTCGTCGTCGTGACCAGATTACTGAAATCACCAAACTGATGGATGAGTGTAAGTCGATGGGCATCGCGACACTGGGTCCTGATGTGAACGAGTCGTATCAGAAATTCGGTGTGAACCATAAGGGTGAGATCCGTTTCGGTTTGGCTGCTATCAAGGGTCTGGGTGATGGCGCTGCTCTTGCTATTATTAATGAGCGCGAGAAGAACGGTCCTTATAAGGATATCTACGACTTCGCACAGCGTATACCGTTCTCCAGCGTGAACCGCAAGGCATTTGAATCACTGGCGCTGAGTGGCGGATTTGACAGCTTTGGTATTCGCCGTGAGGCTTTCTTTGCTGAGAATAATAAGGGAGAGATGTTTATTGATACGTTGGTGCGCTATGGCCAGACCTATCAGATTGAAAAGCAGCAGGCCGTCAATTCTCTCTTCGGAGGTTTCGATGATGTGGAGATTGCTACACCGCCTGTACCAAAGACGGATGTGCGCTGGAGTGATATAGAACGCCTGAATAAGGAACGTGACCTTGTAGGTATCTACTTGTCGGCACACCCGCTGGATGAGTATCGTATCATACTTGAGAACCTGTGTAATACTAAGTGTAGTGAATTGGCTGACGTCAGTTCGCTCAAGGACCGGCAGGATGTTATCTTTGGCGGTATCGTTACTGCAGTCCGTTCAAAGTTCACAAAACGAGGTGAGCCTTGTGGCTTTGTCACGATAGAAGATTTTGACGGCTCGGGTGAGTTGGCACTTTTCGGACAGGACTGGGGTACCTTGAATGGTATGTTTACCGAGGGTGCCACTGTCTATGTGACAGGTAAGATGAAACCGCGTTTCCAATACTCGGATGCTTTGGAGCTCAAGATTTCCAATGTGGAGTATCTGCAGAGCGTGAAGGACAAGGCTATCGATCGTCTTACAATCTTCGTGGTTACAGACCATGAGGAGATGAATGAGCAAGTGGTAGAGGAACTCAACAATCTTGTTGCTGAGTGTCCGGGTAATACCCGGCTCTATTTCCAGTTGCGCGACTCTACTGGCAAGCATCGCGTGCTGCTCCGTTCGCAGAACAGGACCGTTGATGTGAGACAGCAGATTATTGATTTCATTGATGAAAATCCGGCATTGGATTATAAGATTAATTAATGGCACGGTGTTTGCATGGTTGATATTGACACATAATAACCCTAAATAAAAACTAAAGTATATGGAAGTACAAGTAACAAATGAGAACTTTGAGTCTCTGAAGAATGGTAATCTGCCCCTGGTATTGGATTTCTGGGCTACATGGTGTGGTCCCTGCCGTATGGTGTCTCCAATCCTTTCTGAACTGGCAGAAAAATACGATGGAAAGATCGTTGTTGGTAAGTGCGACGTAGAGGAGAATGAGGATCTGGCTGCAGAGTTCGGTATCCGCAATATCCCTACTATCTTGTTCTTTAAAGGTGGTGTTCAGGTAGATAAGGTCGTGGGCGCCCAGTCTAAGGATAAGTTCATTGAGAAAATTGAAGCAATGCTCTGATTATGGCAACTTTTGACGAAGAACTGCTACAGGATCAGGAGGAGAATAAGCGCGAGATAGCGTTTATCCGTGAGCAGCTGCCCAGCGACTTGAAGGAATTGTATACCGACGACCAACTGGTGTGGATGCTTGACACCATCGCTACCTATTTCTATGAGAGTGGTATCCTGGAGTCTGATGATGACGAGGTGGATGTCGATATCGATGATGTGGCTGGCTATCTGTGCAAACAGGCAGAGAAAGAAAAACTGTCCCACCTCGATCCCGATGAAGTCCGTTTCGTCGTAGAAGCTGATTTGGATTATCAAGAAAATAGCCTGTGAATTTCACAGGCTTTTTCTTTGTATTTAACTTTGTGTATTCTCCTTAAACATGGTCTTCTGCGTCAGGACTCAGGATGTAATGGCGGATATATGCCCTGTGTCCATAGATGGCTATCACAATGAAACTGATTAAGGGGATAGTAAACGAAAGGTTTGTAGCGGAAATGTCCATGATGGTGATGCCAGAGTCAATGATGAGGGCCTGGAGTGGTGGAAAGACTGATCCGCCCAGGATGGCCATGATAAGTCCGGCACCGGCAAACTTGACGTTGTCGCCAACGTGGCGTAGCGCAATGCCGTAGATGGTTGGAAACATCAGTGACATGCAGGCGGAGATGCCAACCAGACAGTAGATGCCGTTGCGGTCGGGGAATAGGATGGCACCTATTGTAAGTCCGATGGCCGATATGGCTAATATGGATAATAGTCTGCCTGCTGGTATGTATTTCAGGAACCAGGTGCATATGAATCGGCTGACGGTGAAGAACACCATGGCAATGATGTTGTATTTCTGTGACAGGATTTCTGCACTTTTCTCGTCCATGCCTTCTTCCATGAATACGCGTGTACCGTATTGTATGATAAAGGTCCAGCATGATACCTGGGCTCCTACGTAGAAGAACTGGGCGATGATACCTTCGCGATAGTTGGCTATGTGAAGCAGTTCTTTGAAGGCTCTTACGATGCTTTTGTTTACGCGGGTGTCGGTGGCTTTTGGCATCTTTGTCAGTCGGATAAGTACCAACAGGAAGATGCAGGCTGCTCCCAGTCCGAGGTATGGGCCAATAAGTACGCTTAGGTCGTTGTCTTTCAGGATGTTAAACTGTGTGTCTGGCAAAATGGCACGCTGTTCTGTGGTCATCGGACTCATCTTGCTTTGTACGAACTCCATGGCGATATACATACCCATCAGTGCCCCTATGGGGTTGAATGCCTGTGCCAGGTTCAGTCGTTGGGTGGCAGTATCCTCGCTACCCATGCAGTAGATATAGGGGTTGCACGACGTTTCCAGGAATGAAAGACCGCATGTCAGGATGAAATAGGCCAACAGGAACGGGTAGTACATACCTGTCATTTTGGCAGGAAAAAACATGAATGAGCCTATGGCAAAGAGCGACAAACCTACCAGTACACCGGCTTTAAAGGAGTAGCGCTGAATAAACATGGCAGCGGGAAAGGCCATGGCGAAATAGCCTAAGTAGAAGGCTACCTGTACCAGTGCACCTTCCGTTACGCTCATGCGGAAAATCTTGGAGAAGGCCTTCACAATAGGGCCTGTCATGTCATTAGCAAAGCCCCATAAGGCGAAACAACTGGTAATCAGTATGAATGGTATCAGAAAGTTGATGCCGTTTTTCGTGAGTATCTTTACTTCCATTTTTAGCTTTTAGTTATTTAATAATGGTGCAAAATTACATTATTTTTTTTATTTATCTGCTTCTTTGCGTTTTTTTATTTAAATTTGCAGGCAAATAATTAAAAACGGAAATGAAGAAATTGCTTTCTTTGCCTCCCAACCTCGTCAGAAAAGGTGAAAAGGGGGGCACTATATTTCACCAGATAACTGAATTGTCCGAAGAGGAGTATTTCTGCACTTGTGACCCTGAAGGTCATCGCATAGGCAGTGGGGGCGGTTCTGCATGGTTGCTCATGGAGGCTTTCAGACAGTCTCGCAAAGCGCAATTCGATGAATGGCTTTCCAGTGAAAAGCGTATTCTGCTTCATGCAGGCGGACAGAGTCGTCGCTTGCCTTCGTATGCGCCGTCGGGAAAGATTCTGACGCCAATCCCCGTATTCCGATGGGAGCGTGGCCAGCGTTTGTCGCAAGATCTGATGTCGCTTCAGTTGCCGCTATATGAGCAGATGATGAATATGGCTCCGAAGGGGCTGAATACAATGATTGTCAGTGGTGATGTACTCATCCGTACCAGTCAGCCGGTGGGACCGGTGCCTCAGGCTGATGTAGTGGTCTATGGCCTTTGGCTCGATGCCAGCGTGGCCAAGAATCATGGCGTGTTTGTGAGCGATCGCCGCACGCCCCAGGTGCTAAAACAGATGTTGCAGAAGCCCAGTGTCGAGGAGCTGCATCAGCTCCAGAAGGATCATTATTACCTGACGGATATTGGTGTCTGGATTCTGAGTGACAGGGCGATACGTTTGCTGATGAATAGATGTATGGAGGGGGATGCTAGCGCTAACTCTCAAATAAAATACTATGATCTCTATTCTGATTTCGGTCGCTCGTTGGGTACGGAACCGCTGATTGATGATGCAGAAATTAAGTCTCTTTCTGTAGCTGTTGTGCCTTTAGCTGGTGGAGAGTTCTATCATTTCGGAACTTCTCGTGAGATGATTTCTTCTACGGTTATCTTGCAGAATCTTGTCAGTGACCAGCGTCAGATTATGCATCATGACCTAAAACCGCATCCGTCTATCTTTGTGCAGAATGCGTTGCTTGATGTTTCTTTCTCGGCTGAGAACCAGAATATATGGATAGAGAACAGCCATATCGGAAAAAGATGGAAGCTGACATCAGAGAATATTGTCACGGGTGTACCTCGAAATGACTGGCAGATAACGCTTGCTCCCGGACAGTGTCTGGACATCGTGCCTGTTGGTGATGACCGTTTTGCTGTGCGTCTTTATCATATAGATGATAGGTTCGATGGTGCCGAACAGCAGCGCAAGCAGTTCCCTGTTCTTGCTTACAACGAGATTGAACCGTGGTTGCAGGCAAATCTCAGCCCTCATCCATCAGACATCATCCCTCATCCCTCCGCCCTCTTCTCTGCGGAGGAGATATCTGCAGAGGCCAACCTGGTTCGTCTGTTTGAGCAGCGTGCCGACTTCAGAAAGGCTAATTGGTCTGCCATAGCTCGCAATTGGCGACATAGCGTGTTCTATCAGTTGGATTTGGACGATGCTGCTAGTGAGTTTAAACGTTACGACATCGCCATGCCGGCACCGTTGGAGGACGATGCACCGTTGATGGTACGTATTCATGATGCCATGTTTCGTGGACATAGTGATGAGGCTTTCGGACTGTTGCGTCAAGGACTTACTGAACGTATCTTGGCCGAACCGCAACAGCCGCAGATGTCTGTCATGCAAGATCAGATAGTCTGGGGACGTAGTCCTGTGCGCATTGATATTGCTGGTGGTTGGACCGACACGCCTCCGTATTGCTTACTGGAAGGTGGTAATGTGGTCAATCTGGCTATTGAACTGAATGGTCAGCCGCCTCTTCAGACTTATGTGAAACCGTGCGCAGAACCACGTATTGTCTTGAGAAGTATTGACCTGGGCGCCTCTGAGGTTGTGGAGACATACGAACAACTACAACAGTTTAATAGGGTGGGATCGCCTTTCTCTATTCCTAAGGCTGCACTGGCCTTGGCTGGTTTCCTGCCTCAGTTCTCCGTGAATCGTTATCCGTCGCTCAAAGCGCAGTTGAAGGCTTTTGGTTGCGGTATCGAACTGACCTTGTTGTCGGCTATTCCTGCTGGTAGCGGACTGGGTACCAGTAGTATCCTCGCGGCAACGGTTCTTGGTGCTGTTAGTGATTTCTGTAGTTTGGCATGGGATAAAAACGAGATAGGTCGCCGTACGCTGGTGCTGGAGCAATTGCTGACCACGGGTGGCGGTTGGCAGGATCAGTTTGGTGGCATACTGGGTGGCGTCAAACTGCTGCAGACTCAGAGTGGCTTTGATCAGGCTCCTTTGGCGCGCTGGTTGCCTACCGATCTCTATGTGCAGCCAGAGTATCAGCAGTGTCATCTGCTTTATTATACCGGCATCACGCGTACTGCCAAGCAAATCTTGGCAGAGATTGTTCGTCGTATGTTCTTGAACAATGGGGAACAGCTACGTTTGTTGCGACAGATGAAGGAGCACACCATGATGATGTATGATGCTATTCAGCGTCAGGATTTTGTTCAGATGGGCACGCTTGTCCGTCGCACATGGGAACAGAATCAGTTGCTCGATAGCGGCACCAACCCTGCTCAGGTACGTCAGCTCACGGATCTGATAGATGATCTCTGTCTGGGCTATAAATTACCTGGTGCTGGCGGTGGAGGTTATCTCTATATGGTAGCAAAGAGTCCTGAGGCGGCAGCACGTATCCGTAGAATCCTGACAGAAAACAGGTTGAGCTCGAATGCCAGATTTGTGGATATGTCATTATCTCTTAATGGTTTACAAATAAGTAGAAGTTGAGATGGAATTTCGTACTGTTGTTGAGGTTGATGCACCTGGCTTTCAAATAGAACCTTTGGAATCTATTCTTTTCGTAGGTTCTTGTTTTGCCGATAAGATAGGGCGTCGTTTTGAGGAAGAGCGTTTTCCTGTCACGGTGAATCCTTTCGGTGTGATGTATAATCCTGCATCGATACTTCACACCGTGCAGCGTTGTGACGCGGCTCCTCGCATCGCTTTTTTTACGTTGGGCACCAATCACGTTTATCGCCTTAAGGAGACGGGCGAGATAGTGGACAACTGTCAGAAGCGTCCGCAGCGTCTTTTTCAGGAGGAGGAACTCACTATCGACCAGTGTGTCGATTACTTGTCGCAGGCTGCTGAAGCGTTGCACCGTCGCTGTCCTGATGTGCGCATCGTCCTGACGGTCAGTCCTATTCGCTATGCTAAGTATGGCTATCACGGCAGTCAGTTGTCGAAGGCCACTTTGCAGTTAGCAGCTCATCAACTGACGAAAGAAAAACCGTTTGTCTCTTATTTCCCTGCCTATGAAATTGTCCTCGACGAGTTGCGCGACTATCGTTTCTATCAGCCCGACATGCTTCATCCGTCTGATCAGGCGGTAGAGTATATCTGGCAGCGGTTTGTTGAGGCTTATTTCAGTCCGCGTGCCAAGCAGTTCCTGCAAGAGTGGAAACCCATCAAGGAGGCTTTGGGCCACCGTCCTTTCCATCCGGAAAGCGACACCTATCGCCAGTTTGTGGAAAAAACGCGCCAGCAAGAGGCAGACTTGCTGGCACGCTATCAGAGTGAGCAACGGATTTGAGCGAAGATATATCTCAATCCGTAGTCAGTCGGGGACTGGCACCTGTCTCATATTGGTGCTTAATAGTTGTATATCCGCAAGTTTTATTTGCTAAACATTTCCTTCAAAACATCTTGCTCAACATTGGTTGGTATGGTATCCTTTTTGCAGCAGTCAACAATGTATTTTACTGTCTTTTTGGAGAGATGGGCTCTTTTCCATACGTCCAGATGATTCTGATATCTTCCTTTGAAGGTGGTCTTGTCTGTGAGTTTCATTCCGTCGTTGGTGGCTTCTCGTCCCATCTCAGAGTACCAGCCGTCTTTAAAAGTGTACACCCCATACTCTTGAGGCTCAATCGATAGACCGGTTGTTCCACTGCTTGTCTTTGTTATTGAGATTCCTGCAGCTGCATATTCTCCGTTGGGACCGTAATATTTGAATTGGCGGTAGCCTCTTTTCAGCCCCCAAACAATGATGTTTCCGTTGTCAAAAATCATAGAATCCATCATCCATGCACCAACGAGGGCTTTTTCAGATATTTTTTCTTGGGCGTTCACTTGCATAGCACTCATAAGCGCTACTGTCATCATAAGAATAATTTTTTTCATAATGTTTGTTTTAAGTTTCTAGTTGATATTCATGTTGCAAAAGTAGTTATTTTTAGGTTCACTGCCAAACTTTAACGCTGGAAAGATTAAATAATCAATAAACAAAGAATAAACAGACAATAAACAAACAAGTGTAAACTGTTTGTTATCAATGGATTGTGTCTTAGTTCTGTTCTTGCAATAAGTTGTCGAATTTCTCGGGCTTCTCCGCTTTGTCGCCTTCAAGTTGACGACAAAGTCCTATGGTCAATGAATCGTTGGTCATCACGTCGTCATCCTGTTTCTGCAAATTCCCTTGTCCCTCGCCGCTGGCTCTTTGCAAAAACAGTTCTCCCTATATAATATATAATAAGGTGAAGGCCGTTTTGTATCTTGATATAAATCAAGAGCGCATAAAAAATGCATGAAAAAAGTGATTTTTTATAGGAAAAGTTTTGGTGGTTCAGAAAAAAGTCGTACCTTTGCACCCGCAAATCAGGAACACCTCCTGACAAGCACAATAGGAAAGAGTTCTTTGAAAGATTTACATAGACAGAAGTAGTACAAGAAGCGAGAGTAATTTCGGTTACTCTTGGGTAGAAGAAACAAACCGTTTAATTCTTAACTTGATACTGGATAGTCGTTCTGAGACAGATATAAAAGATTGTGCAAGTCGGTTTTTTTTTCGGCTTGATTGCAATTAGAGATAAAACATTTTACAATGAAGAGTTTGATCCTGGCTCAGGATGAACGCTAGCTACAGGCTTAACACATGCAAGTCGAGGGGCAGCGAGAAGAAAGCTTGCTTTCTTTGTCGGCGACCGGCGCACGGGTGAGTAACGCGTATCCAACCTTCCCCTTAGTAGAGGATAGCCCGGCGAAAGTCGAATTAATACTCTATGTTGTTCGTTGCGAGCATTCAAGATGAACCAAAGGTTTACCGCTAAGGGATGGGGATGCGTCTGATTAGGTTGTTGGCGGGGTAACGGCCCACCAAGCCCACGATCAGTAGGGGTTCTGAGAGGAAGGTCCCCCACATTGGAACTGAGACACGGTCCAAACTCCTACGGGAGGCAGCAGTGAGGAATATTGGTCAATGGACGGAAGTCTGAACCAGCCAAGTAGCGTGCAGGATGACGGCCCTATGGGTTGTAAACTGCTTTTGTACGGGAATAAAGTGCGGGACGTGTCCCGTTTTGTATGTACCGTAAGAATAAGGACCGGCTAATTCCGTGCCAGCAGCCGCGGTAATACGGAAGGTCCGGGCGTTATCCGGATTTATTGGGTTTAAAGGGAGCGCAGGCTGGAGATTAAGCGTGACGTGAAATGCCGCGGCTCAACCGTGGAAGTGCGTCGCGAACTGGTTTCCTTGAGTGTATTCGACGTCAGCGGAATTCGTGGTGTAGCGGTGAAATGCTTAGATATCACGAAGAACTCCGATTGCGAAGGCAGCTGGCGAGGCTATAACTGACGCTAAAGCTCGAAGGTGCGGGTATCGAACAGGATTAGATACCCTGGTAGTCCGCACGGTAAACGATGGATGCCCGCTGTATGCGATATACTGTATGCGGCCAAGCGAAAGCGTTAAGCATCCCACCTGGGGAGTACGCCGGCAACGGTGAAACTCAAAGGAATTGACGGGGGCCCGCACAAGCGGAGGAACATGTGGTTTAATTCGATGATACGCGAGGAACCTTACCCGGGCTTGAACTGCAGGAGAACGATTCAGAGATGATGAGGCCCTTCGGGGCTCCTGTGGAGGTGCTGCATGGTTGTCGTCAGCTCGTGCCGTGAGGTGTCGGCTTAAGTGCCATAACGAGCGCAACCCCTGCGACTAGTTGCCATCAGGTAAAGCTGGGCACTCTGGCTGGACTGCCACCGTAAGGTGTGAGGAAGGTGGGGATGACGTCAAATCAGCACGGCCCTTACGTCCGGGGCTACACACGTGTTACAATGGGTGGTACAGAGAGATGGTGTTCCGCAAGGCGCATCTAATCCTAAAAGCCATCCTCAGTTCGGATTGGGGTCTGCAACCCGACCCCATGAAGCTGGATTCGCTAGTAATCGCGCATCAGCCATGGCGCGGTGAATACGTTCCCGGGCCTTGTACACACCGCCCGTCAAGCCATGAAAGCCGGGGGCGCTTGAAGTCCGTGACCGCAAGGATCGGCCTAGAGCGAAACTGGTAATTGGGGCTAAGTCGTAACAAGGTAGCCGTACCGGAAGGTGCGGCTGGAACACCTCCTTTCTGGAGAGGATGACTATCGTAATTGACAATTGAAAATTGACAATTGACAGTTTAAGAAGAGGTTTGAGATTCTCAACCCCAAGCTTCTTTACTACACGCTGTTTATATATAGAGAATGAATGAGGCTGGGCAGAGGTACCCCCTCTGACCAAACTGACAGTCCTATAGCTCAGTTGGTTAGAGCGCCACACTGATAATGTGGAGGTCGGCAGTTCAAGTCTGCCTGGGACTACTTCTATTTCTCTATCCCATGGGGGATTAGCTCAGTTGGCTAGAGCACCTGCTTTGCAAGCAGGGGGTCAACGGTTCGAATCCGTTATTCTCCACCAAGTACGGACGACCTCTGAAATTTAATGTTTCATGTTTAATGTTTCAAGTACAGAGATCTTTGACATATTGACACACAAGACTGTAAGTAAAGACTTTAAGAAGTCAAACTGAGTAGATTAGAAAATCTCAAAATTACAGCTGAAAGTATGAGCTATGCATTGAATGTCTAATGTTTAATCTTTAATGTTTAATCATAAATGTTTAATGTATATAGGCGAAAGCAAGTTAGGGCGTCTGGTGGATGCCTTGGCTCTCGGAGGCGATGAAGGACGTGATAAGCTGCGATAAGCTCTGGGTAGATGCAAATAATCTTTGATCCAGGGATTTCCGAATGGGACAACCCAGCAGTCTGAAGGACTGTTATTCCTACAAAGGTAGGAAGGCAAACGGGGGGAACTGAAACATCTTAGTACCCCCAGGAAGAGAAAATAAATAATGATTCCCCTAGTAGTGGCGAGCGAACGGGGAAGAGCCCAAACCTGTTATGTAGCAATGCATAATGGGGGTTGTAGGACCACGCTGTGGTACTCTGATCATGAGCAGAATGTTCTGGAAAGTTCAACCATAGAAGATGAAAGTTCTGTACGCGAAGTGAAATGAGGCCTAGTGGTATCCTGAGTAACGCGGAGCACGAGGAATTCTGCGCGAATCTGCCGGGACCATCCGGTAAGGCTAAATACTCCCGAGAGACCGATAGCGAACCAGTACCGTGAGGGAAAGGTGAAAAGCACCCCTATTAGGGGAGTGAAATAGTACCTGAAACCAGTCGCCTACAAGCGGTCGGAGCTAGTTATACTAGTGACGGCGTGCCTTTTGCATAATGAACCTACGAGTTACCATGTCCGGCGAGGTTAAGCCCTTCTGGGGCGCAACCGCAGTGAAAGCGAGGCTGAAGAGGCCGCCCAAGTCGGATGGGGTAGACGCGAAACCGAGTGATCTACACATGTCCAGGATGAAGTCCCGGTAACACGGGATGGAGGTCCGCACCGATAAGCGTTGAAAAGCTTCCGGATGAGGTGTGTGTAGGAGTGAAAGGCCAATCAAACTCGGAGATAGCTCGTACTCCCCGAAAGGCATTTAGGTGCCGCGTCGGATGGTCACCGTGAGAGGTAGAGCGACCGATAGGTCAAGAGGGCTTCACCGCCTATCGAGACCTGACGAACTCCGAATGCTCACGGTCTGCAGTCCGGCAGTAAGGGGGCGGGTGCTAAGGTCCGTCCCCGAGAGGAGAAGAATCCAGACCGCCGTCTAAGGTCCCGGAATCCTGTCTGAGTTAGTCTAACGAAGTGTGGCCTCGATGACAGCTAGGATGTTGGCTTGGAAGCAGCCATTCATTCAAAGAGTGCGTAACAGCTCACTAGTCGAGAGGCCGTGCATGGATAATAATCGGGTATAAGACAGGTACCGAAGGCGCGGGATAGCATTAAAAAGTATCGGTAGGGGAGCATTCCAGCGGCGCCGAAGGTGAAGGATGACCTTCACTGGAGTTTCTGGAAAAGCAAATGTAGGTATAAGTAACGATAAGACGGGTGAGATTCCCGTCCGCCATAAGACTAAGGTTTCCCGGGCGATGTCAATCACCCCGGGGTGAGTCGGGTCCTAAGTTTAAGCCGAACGGCGAGAGCGATGGCTGACACGGTTAATATTCCGTGACTACCATACGGGGCGACGTGGTGACGGAGCAGTGACACTGCCGCGTGCTGACGGAATAGCACGTTGAAGCGTGTAGGTGTAGAGGAGTGCAGGCAAATCCACACTCCGAGCCGAACGTGACAGTACAGGGTCTTCTTCGGAAGAGCTTGATAGCGCAGGTAAACATACTCCCGAGAAAAACCGCTAAGCTTAACCCGTGTGGTACCCGTACCGCAAACGGACACACGTAGTCGGGTAGAACATACTAAGGCGTTGAGAGATTCGTGGCTAAGGAACTAGGCAAACTGACCCTGTAACTTCGGGATAAAGGGTCCTCACTTTAAGTGAGGCGCAGAGAATAGGTCCAGGCAACTGTTTAACAAAAACACAGGGCTGTGCAAACTCGAAAGATGAGGTATACAGCCTGACACCTGCCCGGTGCTGGAAGGTTAAGAGGAGATGTCAGTGGTAACATGAAGCATTGAATTGAAGCCCCAGTAAACGGCGGCCGTAACTATAACGGTCCTAAGGTAGCGAAATTCCTTGTCGGGTAAGTTCCGACCTGCACGAATGGTGTAATGATCCGGACGCTGTCTCGGCCACGATCTCAGTGAAATTGTAGTATCGGTGAAGATGCCGATTACCCGCGATGGGACGAAAAGACCCCGTGAACCTTTACTACAGCTTAGCACTGACCTTGGTCATCGGATGTGTAGGATAGGCCGGAGGCTATGAAGTGGGCGCGCCAGCGTTCATGGAGCCGCCGTTGAAATACGGCCCTTCTGCTGCCTGAGGTCTAACTTGTGTTTACAAGGACACTGTTTGGTGGGTAGTTTGACTGGGGTGGTCGCCTCCAAAAGCGTAACGGAGGCTTCCAAAGGTGCCCTCGGGCCGATTGGTAACCGGCCTTATAGAGTGTAAAGGCAAAAGGGCGCTTGACTGGGAGGCAGACATGCCGAGCAGGCAGGAAACTGGGGCTTAGTGATCCGGTGCAAGTGTATGGAAACTGCATCGCTCAAAGGATAAAAGGTACTCCGGGGATAACAGGCTGATCCCCCCCAAGAGCTCATATCGACGGGGTGGTTTGGCACCTCGATGTCGGCTCGTCACATCCTGGGGCTGGAGAAGGTCCCAAGGGTTGGGCTGTTCGCCCATTAAAGTGGCACGCGAGCTGGGTTCAGAACGTCGTGAGACAGTTCGGTCTCTATCTATCGTGGGCGTGGGAGTCTTGAGTGGATCGGACACTAGTACGAGAGGACCGTGTTTGACTGACCTCCGGTTTACCGGTTGTACCGCCAGGTGCACCGCCGGGTATCCGCGTCGGGATCGGATAAGCGCTGAAAGCATCTAAGTGCGAAGCCGGCCACAAGATGAGGGCTCCATTGAGGGTCGTCGTAGACTACGACGTTGATAGGGTGCAGGTGTAAAGACAGTGATGTCAAAGCCGAGCACTACTAATTGCCCGAAGGCTTTCGCTGCTAAAGCGCATGCTTTCAACTGTGACAGTATTGACGCTGAAGTTTTGTCTTCAGTCTTAGTGTGATATGTCAACCTTATACGCGGTTGTATAATTGTCAATTATCAATTGTCAATTATCAATTTAGCAAAGATATTCAGGTGGCTATTGCGGCGGGGTCCCACCTCTTCCCATTCCGAACAGAGAAGTTAAGCCCGCTTGCGCCGATGGTACTGCAATGCAATGCGGGAGAGTAGGAGGCTGCCATTTTTTACAAGTAAAGACCCTGATTCAGCAATGAGTCAGGGTCTTTTTCGTTTGTGTGTGCCCATAAATATCTTGCCGATTATTTGGTTATCTCGGAAATATTCTGTAAATTTGCATTGAAACTAAAAACACTAAAACAATATGACTATGTGGGTAAAAACGCTATTTATATTCTTTCAGCTGTTTGTTTGCTGCAGTATGACATATGGCATTACTCGTTATGCTTCTCCCTTAGGTAAGGACCTGTCAGGAACATCAGTGAATGCTCCCGGAGAACTGCGGTTTATGGTCAGCAAACTTCAACCAGGCGACACACTTTTACTCCTTGACGGGCAGTATGACCTCGTGAATACGGTTGTAGTGAGCGTGAATGCTACGGCCGATAAATGGGTTGTTATTTGTGCGGCAAAGGGGGCTCGTCCAGTCCTCGACTTCCGTCAACAGCAGATTAACATGAATGGTATGAAGGTGTCCGGAAGTCATATCCTGATAAAAGATCTTACCATACGATATGCTGGAAAGAAAGGTGTCTGGTTAGAGAATGCCTCCTGTTGCCGTCTGGAGGGACTCGATGTCTATGGGTGCTGTGACTCGGGTGTGCAGTTGCGTAAAGGCGGACATAATCTGGTGATAAACTGTGATTCGCATGATAACTTTGATTATCAGGCAGACGGCGGTAATGCCGATGGCTTTGCGGATAAGCAGGGTGGAGGTGCCTTTGCAGGCAATACTTATATTGGTTGCAGAGCATGGAATAACTCGGACGATGGTTGGGATTCTTTTCAGCGTGATACGAAGGACGGTGTGCCAACCATGTACCTGTTTTGCGTGACCTATCATAATGGTCCTGCCGAGTTTGACCTGACCAATCATCCGCGAGCTACAGGCGTGGACAGCGAACTCCCTTGTCTGGCTGGAAAAGACCTGCAACATTTCCCAAATGGCGGTAATCCCAATGGATTTAAACTCGGTGGTCAGGGAAAGGAAAATAAAGCAACCGGCGAATATACCCGACATCACACAGTCTTGATGAACTGTCTTGCCGTGGGACATCGTAAAAAAGGTTTTGATCAGAATAATAATGCCGGTGAGATGGAGATAGCCCACTGTCTGGCCGTGGATAATGATATCAACTACGGATTTGGCAATCCATACCCCTGTACCCTCCATATCCATCACTGTATCAGTTTGGCACCCAAGAGCGGCAACCACCTGCTGACGGCACGAGAGACGACCCTGAGTCAGTCGGAAAACTCATGGAACGAACAGCATCATCGTGATACATCTGTTTTGGACGGTGTGGATATCGTGCAACTGCTGCTAGCCCCCCGTCAGGCCGACGGACAACTCCCTGTCTCCCTCTTGGAAATACTGAGAAAACTATGAGCTATGACAGAGGCAGGGTGAATACAAAGCGAGCACCAGGCGTGAATGCTGTGTCGAGCGTGATGTCACCACCCAGTCGGCGAGCGATAGAACGTGCCACGGTGAGACCTATGCCAGTGCCGTCGTAATAATCATCCAGTTGTACGAACTCATCAAAAATATGTTCGGCTTCCTTTACAGGGACACCGATACCAGTATCCTCAACGTTGAAGCAGACGGTTTGCTCGTCGATTTGTGATACAATCAGTCGGACGGTGCCCTCAGATGCCGGTGCATTTGGTTCACTGATAAATTTCATGGCATTGTCAAGCAAGAGTACCAAGGCACGGGTTGCCTGAGCCAGATTGGTGTGAAGCATCGCAGTCTCAGCCTCAGGTGCTATCTGTAAATCAAAGGTGATATTGGTCGCATTATTAATGCCTGAGTCCTCGGCAGCCTGAGCTGCAATCTGGACAGCGGGCACATCATCATTTCGTTCGATGACGGCTTGTGACGTGGTGTCAGAAAGTTCCAGCATCTTATTGACCAAACCAGTGATACGGTTGGTGTTGTCATTAATCTGATTGTTGATATCCGTACGTGTGGCATCATCGAGTTCCATGCCAGGCGTAGTGATGATCTGCGTAAAACCGCTCAAGATATTCAGAGGCGTGCGGATTTCGTGAGATATCTGGTGGATGAAGTTGGTCTTCATCTTTGAAGACTCTTCGGCACGAGCATTAGCTGTGACAAGTTGCGAGTTGAGTGAATACAACTGCGAGTTGAGCGTTGACAGTTGGGTGTTGGTCTCCTCCAGTTTTTTATTGGCAGCAGCTAGTCTCATCTGCGCCCTGCGGCGATGCAGCGAGTAGATAATGAAGAAGATGACGACCAGAGCCAAGATGAACATGGTGCTAATCCAGCGTGAGCGCTGCATATCAGCCTGTTGCTGTACAATCTGCGCATCTTTCAGGTTGGTATTATAGATTGTAGCCAACTCAGCAGCGGTGTTGTCTTTCTGGTCAGTGATGGCCGAGTCGAGGATGGAGAGTATATAAGCACTCATGGCCTGTGCAGAGTCTATGCGGCCAGCCTGCGTATTGGCGTTATATTTAGGCAGCAGATACAGTTGGATATTGTCCAAAGACAGCCCCATGCCCCATTGTTGAAATGCCTGCTCCAGATAACGGAAGTTGTAAGCTGCTTCCCCGTAGCGTCTGGCCACAATCAGATAGTCGGTGGCATTGATGCGACCAGCAGGAGTCTTGGAGTAGTTGGTTTTCAGAAAAGCATCGTAAGCCTCGGTCGCTTCCTCCTCGTCGCCCAGTCCTTCGTGTGCCACAGCGCGCATGATTTCTATACGTCCCTGGTATTCATCAAAATACTCCTTACGTGCGTCAGGGCGTTTTCTGTATTCATTCAGGAGCATAGCCGAGCGGTCAATCCAATAGATGGCATCATTATACTTTCGCGTGTTGATATAAGCCATGCTGGTGTACACCGTGCCAACTACCGCCTCCTGGAATCCTCGGCTGGTGCTGTCGGACTCCCAGCGGCTTACGTAGCGCTCGCGGGCAGTGATGAAACTCTCCTTGGCCTCCTCGTCTTGCCCCAGATTCAACTGACAACAGCCGATGGTGTTGAGCAGGATGGCATAGTCGATGTCAGAACCTATTCCCGCATTATCCATCTTCTCTACAGCAGGTATTGCAATGCTGAGTGAGCCCTCGTAGTCGCCCTTTACAAGCAGAATCTCTGATAGACGGCGTGCCGACTTGATATAGCTGACCAAGTCCTGTTCGGAAGTGATTTCACTTTCCAATGCCTTTCTGAAGCAAATCTCTGCCATGGTATTGTTGCCCTCACGATAGTAGGACGCACCTCGCCAGCGGTTAGCGTTGAGAGGGGTGATGTCTCCCGACATTTCAAAACTGTCGGCAAGGGCACGCATCTGCGTATAATCCTTCACGATACCAGCATTAAAAATAATACTATCGGCCTTGTTGGCTTTGCTCTCCATGGTCTGCTTGTTGTCGCAGGAAAAAGATATGAGTCCTATAATCAGGGTGATACAGGTAAAGATATATGCGTAAATAGACTTACTCATAGTCGTGTTGTTTTAGGGTTCGGGGGCAAAGTTAAAAAGAAATCTGTAAAAAAACAAATTTATTTCTTGTTTTCTTACAAAGCACCTGCATTACTTGTGAAACATTGCAAAATATTTTGGTGAAATGGGAAAATATCCGTAATTTTGCAGCTTGATTTGTGAATTCTTTAAATCTCAATGGATAAGATGAATAATAAACAGACACCGATAGGTGTGATTTTGGCAGCAGGTATGGCAAAACGCTTGCGCCCCCTGACTGATGAACGCCCCAAGTGTCTTCTGACTGTAGGTCAGCGCACGCTTTTGCAGCGTACGGTTGATGGCATGCTGGCTGCTGGTATTGATGAGCTGGTCGTTGTGACAGGCTATCGTGGCCAGATGATTCGTGATTTCTTGACACAGCACTATCCACAGCTGCAGATCCATTTCCTGGATAATGTGGACTATGCTAACAATAACAATATCTTCTCGCTTTGGATGACACGCCCCTTCACCGAGGGACGCGATTTTCTGTTGCTTGACAGTGATATCCTGTTTGATCCGCAGATTATTCCTACCGTGTTGAAGGAAGAGGGCAGTGCCTTGGCTCTGAACCGTCATGATCTTGGTGAGGAAGAGATGAAAATTGTGGTGGACGAGCATAACAATATCGTAGAAATCAGTAAGACATGCTCTATTGAGAAGGCCATCGGTGAGAGCGTTGGTATTGAGAAGATGACTGCAGATTACAGTGCTGCCCTGTTCAAGGAGCTGGAGCAGATGATTGAGCGTGAAGGTCTTATCGATATCTTCTATGAGCGTGCCTTCGAACGTCTGATTCCTCAGGGACATACCTTCCGCGTGGTGGATACCACCAACCTCTTCTCTATCGAACTGGATACCGTGGAGGACTTTGAGAATGCTAAGCAGTTGATTCCTGCAGCACTTTATGATTAAGAAAGAATAACTTAAAATTACGAATAAAATGAATTTTCTTGATAGAAATGAATTTAACTTTGAGCCCAGCCAGAAAGTGGTAGAGGCCATTAAGAACTTCGATCCTAAGGATCTGTGCTTCTATACCCGTATCTATGACCAGGGTAAGAAGAGTGTCATCAGCGTGCGCGTCGGTGAGATTTACGGCGTACCCGAGGAGCAGGTGCTGCTGACCTATGGTGGTGAGGACATGCTGAAGAATGCTATCCACTATTTCCTGTCAATCAATAGTCAGGAGGTGAACGGCACTCCCAATACGAAGATCCTGATTCCTGAGTTCTCCTGGTGGTATTATAATAAGGTGGCTCAGGAGTGTGGCGGTACCTTCGAGATGTACCCCCTGCACGAGAAGGAGGATACCTTCGCCTACGATATCGACGAGGTTATCGAGTACACCAACCGTGTACATCCCCGCATGCTGTTGCTGGCATCACCTAACAACCCCACAGGTAACGGTCTGACTCCTGAGGAGACTGCCCGTATCCTGGAGAATATCCCTTCAGACACTATCGTCCTGATTGACGAGGCTTATGCAAGCTTCATTTCAAAGGACACCGCTTATATTGCTCCGCTGGTCAACAAGTACAGCAACCTGATTATCTCACGCACCCTGTCTAAGTTCTATGGACTGCCCGGTCTGCGTTGTGGCTTCGGTTTCATTGGCAAGGGCCACGATCAGTTCCTGAGCTATGTGAACAAGTACCTGGGTTACAACCGCTTCTCTGAGGCCGTGGCACTGGCTGCCCTGGATAGTGATGACCACTATCGTCATGTAGCTGATGACATGGAATGGGGACGCCAGTTGTACAAGAAGGAACTGGGTGACCTGCCTGGCTTCAAGGTGTACAAGAGCGTGGCCAACTTCATCCTCATCAAGTATCCTGTTGAGATCAAGGATAAGTTGATGGAAGAGTTGAAGGCTCAGGACTACAAGATTAAGTTCATGACCGACAAGGGCCTGGAGTCTTGCCTGCGTATCACACTGGGACGTAAGGAACAGACACAGGTCGTTTGCGACACCATCAAACGCGTTTATAATAATAAATAAGATGTTATGAACGAAAAATTCAGGGCAACACTGAAATCATCTGAGACGGAGGACTGGCTAGACTTGCATGTCATCCGTCCCTTTTGCTATTATTGTGCGGTATTCTTCGCTAAGTTTGACGTCAACCCCAATACCATCACCATCTGGTCGATGATTATCGGTGCCGCCAGTGCCTGGTTCTTTGCACAGGGCAGCTTCTATTATGGTGGCACACTGGGACTGGTTTATAATCTCATCGGTATCTTCCTGCTGATGTGGGGTGATATCTTTGATTGTACTGATGGTCAGCTGGCCCGTATGACGGGTAAGAAGAGCCGTCTGGGACGTATCCTCGACGGACTGGCAGGTTTTGCCTGGTTCTTCCCCATCTATTTTGCATTGGTGTATCGTTTCTATATGCATCATGATCTGGAGTTCCAGTGGCTGGGTATCGAGAACAACGAGCAGAACACACTCATTGCTACGGGTGTGGTCTTTGTGCTGGCTGCCATCTCTGGTCTCTGGGGACTGCAGGGACAGCAGCGTCTGGCCGACTATTACATCCAGGTGCACCTGTTCTTCCAGAAAGGTGAGAAGGGTGCCGAGTTGGATAACTCTGAACGCCAGAAGGAAATCTACGAGCAGATGCCCAAGGAGACACCATTCTATGAGCGCTGGTTCCAGAAGTCGTATATAGAATATACCAAGAAACAGGAGGACGTGACGCCTGAGTTCCAAAAGCTGATGGCTGCACTCCGTGAGAAATATGGCAGTACGGACAATATCCCCCAGGAGGTGCGTGACGAGGTGCGTCGCCACTCATTGCCCCTGATGAAGTGGAACGGTCTGCTCACCTTCAATTTCCGTGAGTCATGGTTGTTCCTGTTCTGCCTTCTGGATTTCCCCGTAGGCAATTTCCTGTGGGAAATCATCGGCATGGGTATCCTTTACTGGTATGTGAACCATCGTCACGAGACATTCTGTAAGCGTATCGCTGCCGGTCTTTCTAAATAAAAAAAACTGGAGAAATAGCCCCGTACTTATGAAGTGGACTAAGCAGCAACTGAATAACCTCTTTTTTATCGTCGGTGTTGTGGCCGTAGTGGTCATGATACTGACGTTTGATGTAAGCTTCAACGAACTGTGGCATCATCTGGCCCATGCCGGTTACTGGCTGATACCTATTCTGGGTATCTGGCTATTGGTTTACGGACTCAATGCTCTGGCTTGGAAAAGCATCATCAAAAGCTGTTCGGTTCCAGGGATAGGGGATGACGAACAGGTTGGTAAGGTGAGCCCTTGGCGTATCTATCGCCTGACGATTACGGGTTATGCCCTGAACTATGCCACGCCTGTTGGCGGACTGGGTGGCGAGCCATACCGTATCATGGAACTGTCGAAGAATATCGGTAACCAGCGAGCCACCTCGTCGGTTATCCTCTATGCGATGATGCATTTCTTCGCTCATTTCTGGTTGTGGTTCACGTCCATCTTCCTTTATCTGGCATTGGCCGTTATTGACTATGTGCCGATGACGCCTTTCATTGGTGGCCTGATGGGAGCAGCTATCGTGTTCTGTCTGGTGGCCTTCTACGTATTCTCAAAAGGCTATAAGCATGGACTTGTAGTGAAACTCATCCGCTGGATAGGCAAGATTCCCGGTCTGAAAGGCTGGAGCACCCGTTTCCAGGAACGCCATGCTGAGGCGCTGCAGAATATCGACAAGCAGATTGCTGCCCTGCATAAGCAGGATAAGCGTTCGTTCTACTATAGTCTGTTTATGGAGTATGCCTCACGTATCGTGCAGAGTTTGGAGATCCTGTTTATGCTCCTGCTCTTCGGCATCGATTGCGGAGGTGGCTTCGAAGGTCTTTTCTTCACGTTCCTTTATTCAGTATTGATACTGTCGTTCACCACGTTGCTGGCCAACCTGATTGGTTTCCTGCCTATGCAGTTGGGCGTTCAGGAAGGCGGTTTCATGCTCTCCATCGCCCTCATTGGTATGTCCACCAAACTGGGTAGCGATGTTGACTCTGCCGCACTGGGTATCTTCGTGAGCATTATCTGTCGTGTACGTGAGATTCTCTGGATAGCTATCGGAATGTTGCTGATGAAGATTGATGAACTGCACCTGGGACGTAAGGCTGTGACGGTTATGCTGGCTATCGTTACTATGACAGGTTTTTCTTCCTGCTGTGGCGATGACGACGAACCGTTGCCTTGGACCTTGGGAAAGGCTGAGCGAACGGTGATGGTCTATATGGCAGCCGAAAACAACCTGTCGTCGCTGGGCTATCTGAAAAGTGATTTGCTGGAGCTGATAGAAGGGTCACGCCAGTTGACAGATAAGCAACGCTTGCTCGTGTTCATAGACAGCTTGGGGAATAATAAGCAGATGGGATTCCCCAGAATCGTGGAACTGCATGGCGGTAAGAGTTATACGGTGAAACAATATGGGGAGGAGTTCTACTCCAGTGATCCAGCCCAGTTTCGTGAGATACTACAGACCATGACTCATGCAGCAGAAGCAGACAGTTATGGTCTTGTTCTTTGGGGCCATGCCAGTGGCTGGCTCGTCGATAAAGATTCTGTTGTGGAAGAGGCCTCGCCAGCACGTCGCTCCTATGGGCAAGACTGGGGCTCGGATGGTAACCTGGGTGGTGAGAAATACATGAATATCTCCCAGATGGCTCGTGCCTTGGAGGCACTGCCTCACCTTGATTATATCTTTGCCGACTGCTGTAATATGCAGTGTATAGAGGTGGCCTACGAGTTGCGCCACGCCACGGACTATCTTATTGGTTCTCCTGCCGAGATACCTGGTAGTGGAGCACCCTATCATAAGATGGTGCCGCGTCTCTTCCAGAATGATACAACATTTTATAAAGGTATCATCGATACTTACTACGATTATTATAAAGAGTACTATGCCGGCGATGCTTATCTGAGTGGCTATAGTCTGCCGCTCTCAGTGGTAGATACCCGACAGTTGGACTCCCTCCTCAGTGCCACGCGTGATATCCTGCCTCTGTTCGTGCCTTCCTATCCTCAGTCTCTGGGGTTGATGCAGAGTCATATAGCCTTCTATCTTTATATGAACACGCCGTTGATGTACGACATGCGCGCCATGATGCGCTATTATACCACAGGAGACGTGCTATCCAAGTGGGATGATGCCTTTAATAAGGCCGTACCCTACCGCCGGATGTCGAAAAAATGGTATTCCATGCCGAGTGGTCAGAAGGAAGCCTTCGGTTCGTTTATCATGGATGATGATGCTTATGGCTGTGTCAGCATGTTTGTGCCTTTGAACACGCAGTATTATTCAAATGGTACTTACCGTATGAATCATACATATAAGAACTATGCCTGGCATCAGAAACTCTACTGGGACCGTTTCGGCTGGGTTGAAGATTAGATGATTGTCAGGCCTTCTTCAACTCGATACGGAAGGTGGTACCTCGGCCCTGTTCAGAGGATTTGACGTAGATATGTCCCTTGTGATATTCCTCCACAATACGCTTGGCCAGTGAGAGACCTAAGCCCCATCCGCGTTTCTTTGTCGTGAAACCAGGACGGAACACGTTCTTGATGTCTTTCTTCTTGATGCCTTTACCCGTGTCAACTACCTCCACGGCTACGATATCATCCTCCTCAAGCAACCACAGGTCAATCTTGCCCGCACCACCTTCCATCGCATCTACAGCGTTCTTGCACAGGTTCTCGATGACCCACTCAAAGAGGGAGGCGTTGATTCTCACCATGACGGCATGATCGGGGTAATGCCCCTTGATGCTAATCTTCTGCGAAGTGCGCTTATCCATATACTCTATCACGCGGTCGAGTACCTCGTTCATTGAGGTTTCTACTGGCTCGGGTAGTGAACCAATCTTTGAGAATCGCTCGGCTATGCGCTCCAGTCGCTTCACGTCTTTAGCCATTTCGGGTATCAAGGCGTCGTTGGGGTAGCTCTCTTTGAGTACCTCCACCCATGCCATCAGACTGGAGATGGGGGTGCCCAACTGGTGGGCTGTCTCCTTGGAAAGGCCTACCCATACCTTGTTCTGCTCGGCACGCTTGGCCGCCAGGATGGCAAATACCGCGACGAGGGCAAACACCATCACGATAGCCAGGGCCCAATAGGGGTAATATGTCAGGCGTTTCAGCATGATAGACTCGTCGTAGCACACCTGCTGGTAGTCGCCATCCAGTTCTATCCTGATGACATTGCCCGACTGCTTCATCCTCATGGCATATTCCCTGACGCTGGTCGTATCGTCGATATTACGGTAGTCCATCACCTGGTCTTTCGAGTCGAGCACAATGACGGGAATCGTGTTGTTGCTCTCCATCACCTGTGTCACCAGCATCAGGTAGGTCATCTCGTCTTCCTGGTTCAGGGCTTCCATCGCCTTGGCCCATACCTCCATCTTTCCTTGTTCCTCGCGCTGCAGGTCGCGCACCAGGTATCTAGAGGCTAAAAGGGCGGCCACCGCTATTAAGATAGCGACCACCACCAGCCAGTTTTTTATCCGCCTAGTTTTTTCCGTCCACTGCATTTTTACGTTCTTTTTTGGAGAATGTCGTTCAGAATTCTCGGCAAAAATACGTAATTTTAATGAAAAAATACAAGAAAATGAAGAAAAAATGAGCGTATTCGAAAAAAAAGTGGTAACTTTGCACCCGCTAAAAAAGTGTATATGTGTTACTTAGAGCGATTTGATATTGATTTAAAGGCACTTACGGACGAGGTAACCCCTCTCTCGTGGGAGTTGGACGACCAATTCTTTGCGTCGCTCGAAGGTGCTCAGTTGCAAGGTGGCTCGTTGCATGTGTCGGGGTCTATACGCAAGGCAACCGGCTTTTATGAGCTTCAACTGCATACTGACGGCACAGTTCGCATCCCCTGCGATCGCTGCCTGGATATGATGGACCAGCCCATCGGGGCCGACCTCCGTCTGGTGGTGAAGCTCGGAAGCGAATACAACGAGGAAGATGATATCATCACCGTTGATGAGAACGAGGGTGTTTTCAAGGCGGCTTGGTTCATCTACGAGTCTATAGCACTGGCGGTACCCATCCAGCACGTTCATCAACCTGGCGATTGTAACGATGCTATGATGCGAGTGCTTGAAGAGCATTCGGCTGCCCGAAGCAGTGATGCGGACGCAAAGGAGATAGACCCCCGATGGAGTGCACTTTTGAAGTTAAAAGAGAAAAGTGAAGAGTGAATAGTTTGCTCCCGCACATGAAATTATAAATTGTAAATTTTAAAATAGTAATACATTATGGCACATCCTAAAAGAAGACAATCAAACACTCGTACTGCCAAGCGTCGTACTCACGATAAGGCAGTAGCACCTACGCTGGCTGTATGCCCCAACTGTGGCGCTTACTATGTGTATCACACTGTATGCCCCACCTGCGGTTACTATCGCGGCAAGGTTGCTATCAAGATGAACGAAGAGGTTGCTGAGTAATGGGAAAGATTAACGCGATCATCACCGGCGTTGGAGGCTACGTACCTGACTATGTCCTTACCAATGAGGAATTGTCACGCATGGTCGACACCAACGATGAATGGATTATGACGCGTGTCGGAATCAAGGAGCGCCGAATCCTCACAGAAGAGGGTCTCGGCACTTCCTATATGGCGCGCAAGGCTGCCAAGCAGTTGATGCAGAAGACGGGAGCTGATCCCGATTCTATCGATGCGGTTATCGTTGCAACATCAACAGCCGACTATCACTTCCCTTCTACCGCAAGTATTGTTATTGGTAAGCTGGGCCTGAAGAATGCTATGGCATTCGATTTCTGGGCAGCTTGCTGTGGCTTCCTGTATTCCCTCGATGTAGCGTCTTCAATGATTCAGAGTGGTCGCTACAAGAAGATTATCCTGATTGGTGCCGACAAGATGTCGTCGGCTACCGACTACAAGGATCGCAACACCTGTCCACTTTTTGGTGATGGTGCAGCTGCCGTGATGCTTGAGGCCACAGAAGAGGAGAACGTCGGACTGATGGATTCCTATCTGCGTACCGATGGACAGGGCTTGCCCTTCCTCCATATGAAGGCAGGTGGTTCAGTGAGTCCCGCAAGTCACTTCACCGTTGACCACCGTATGCACTACACATATCAGGAGGGTCGTACCGTGTTCCGCTATGCAGTGACCAATATGAGCGACGACTGTGCTCTTATTGCCGAGCGCAATGGTCTGAACAAGGATAATATCAACTGGGTTGTTCCTCACCAGGCTAACATGCGTATCATCGAGGCAGTAGCAAGGCGCTTGGAGATGCCTATGGAGCAGGTGATGGTGAATATCGAGCATTACGGTAACACCTCAGCTGCTACTATTCCCCTCGCACTTTGGGAGTATGAACCTCGACTGAAGAAGGGCGATAACATCATTATGACAGCGTTTGGTGCTGGTTTCGTTCACGGAGCTAACTACCTGCGTTGGGCATACGATGGCAAGTAAAATGACTTTTATCAGATAAAAAAAGCGAAGTATCCTGTGGTGCTTCGCTTTTTTTGTGTTTAAGGCTAATTGTTAATCTTTCATAACAACGCCCGCCGCGTTTTATCTTTTCCCTTTTTGCTACGTCAATACAATCGGAATAAAAACCCAACCAAAAGTAAATATAACCTATGAAACAATTCTTTTTATTGGC
This sequence comes from Prevotella communis, assembly GCF_022024175.1. Lineage (GTDB taxonomy): Bacteria > Bacteroidota > Bacteroidia > Bacteroidales > Bacteroidaceae > Prevotella > Prevotella communis. The sequence goes on from NZ_CP091794.1 coordinate 708,368, forward strand.
TGCTGTAGCCTTTACAGCAATGACAGCATCAGCACAGTTTGGTGCTCAGCGTGGAAATCCCGTAGTACCTTCCGTAAAAGCAGAGGTAGAAGATTTCAAACCTGCTGTCTCTAATCAGGAAAACAAGCAGTTTCCTGCTGTTAACTCCAAGCGTCAGGTTCGTGCGCAGATCATGGCACCCAATGCTAAGTTCGTGGGCCTCGACATCGCAGGCAAGATCTACGAGATGACCAAGGACGAGAACGGTCTGTGGACCGGTACATCAGAACCTCAGGACGAAGGCTTCCACTATTATCAGTTGAATATCGACGGCGCCTCAGTGCCCGATCCTGCCAGCCTCTATTACTATGGCGCCAGCCGTTGGGGCAGTGGTATCGAGGTTCCTTCTGCCGACCAGGATTTCTGGCAGGTGAAGAACGTGCCACAGGGTTCTGTGAGCGAGGTGTTCTATTGGTCAACCTATACAGAGAAGATGCGCCGTTGCCATGTATATCTGCCCGCAGAGTATTACACCAATCCCACCAAGAAATTCCCTGTGCTGTATCTGCAGCACGGTATGGGTGAGAACGAGTACGGATGGGCCGAGCAGGGACATACCGCTCAGATTCTGGACAACCTGATTGCCGAGGGTAAGGCTGTGCCTTGCATCATCGTGATGGACAATGGCCTGAACGCTCGTCGTCCTGGTGAGCAGGGTGGCTTTGGCGGTCCTCGTCCACAGCGTCCGCAGGGTGGTGCCGCTCCTCAGGGACAACGTCGTCAGGGTGCTCCCGGTCAGGCTGGTCCCCGTCGTGGCGGTTTCGGTGGTTTCGGTGGTTTCTCAGAGGGCTTCAAGAATGTGCTCTTCAATGATATCATCCCCATGGTCGAGAAAAACTACCGTGTGATTGCCGATCCTCAGCACCGTGCTTATGCCGGTCTTTCCATGGGTGGTATGCAGGCACGTGAGATTACCCTTGCCAATCCTGAGAAGTTTGCCTATGTAGGTTCTTTCAGCAGTGGTGCATGGAGTGTAGACCAGGTGAAGAACTCAGAAGGCTTTGCCAAGAACGTCAAGCTGCTCTTTATGAGTGGTGGTGGCAAGGAGAACATGGGTTGCGAGGAGGCCGCTAAGAAGATTCATGATGAGCTCGGCATGAATGCCGTTGGCTACGAGTCTCCCGGAACAGCCCACGAGTGGCACACCTGGCGTCGCAGCCTCTATCAGTTTGCACAGCTGATCTTTAAATAAGGAGTTAAAGGAGTGAAGGAAATAGTTCTTTCACTCCTTTTCTTTTTTGCTGCAAAAGTTTGGCAGTCTCGATAAAAATGCCGAAATTTGCAGCATCAAATAAAAAACACATGAAACATAAGGCAGGATTTGTAAATATCGTAGGCAACCCCAACGTGGGTAAGAGTACACTGATGAATCAACTGGTGGGCGAGCGTATATCAATCGCTACGTTCAAGGCGCAGACCACGCGTCATCGTATCATGGGTATTGTGAATACCGATGATATGCAGATTGTGTTCAGTGATACCCCGGGTGTGCTGAAACCCAACTACAAGTTGCAGGAGTCGATGCTGGCATTCAGTGAGAGTGCGCTGGCCGATGCCGACGTGCTGCTTTATGTCACGGATGTGGTGGAGAACCCCGAGAAGAATATGGAGTTCCTTGAGAAGGTGCAGAAGATGACCATTCCTGTACTGCTGCTTATTAATAAGATTGATGAGAGCGACCAGAAGACGCTTGGGGCTATCGTCGACAAATGGCATTCGTTGCTGCCTAACGCCGAGATCCTGCCTATCTCTGCCAAGAATAAGTTTGGCACGGACCTTATCCTGAAACGTATCGAGGAACTACTGCCCGAGAGTCCTGCCTTCTTTGATAAGGACCAGTTGACCGACAAGCCTGCCCGCTTCTTTGTGAGTGAGATAATCCGTGAGAAAATCCTGCTGTTCTACGACAAGGAGATTCCTTATTCCGTTGAGGTTGTCGTGGAGCGCTTCAAGGAGGACGACCGTCAGATTCATATCAATGCCGTCATCTACGTAGAGCGCGACTCCCAGAAGGGTATCATCATCGGTCATCAGGGTGTGGCACTCAAGAAGGTTTGCACCGAAGCCCGTAAGGCTCTTGAGAAGTTCTTCGACAAGCACATCTTCCTGGAGGTCTTTGTCAAAGTGGACAAGGACTGGCGCTCATCGCAGCGTGAGCTCGATAACTTCGGTTATAACCCAGAATAAAAAAAGAGGAGCCGTTTAGCGGTCCTCTGCCAGATATTTCCTTCCATTCAGGATGTTTATACCTTTATGCGGGTGCAACAGTCGTTGCCCCCGCAAATTGTATATAGCCCCTTCGTTGCTGTCTTTCTGAGGCGTACGGATGCCCGTCATCTTATAGGGCTTCAGGTCTATCGTGCCATCGGCCACACCGTTGAGGAATATCTCCAGGTTTGAGTAGCCGCTCTCTGTGAGCTTGTAGCCATCCGACGCGTCATTGGGATTCAGTCCTGCGCTCTTCTCGTACTCATCAGGCATGCCGTCCAGGTCTGTATCCTGCATCAGTTGTTCGCCTTCCTCCATACCCATCCAGGGCCACATCTGTGTCTTGATGGTCTGTCCTGTGGCCTCGTCCTTGGCGTAGAACTCATCATAGCGTGACAGCGTGATGTCGGCAGGCGAGTTGATGATGCCTGCGGCAGGTGTAATCATCGTGCCTGGCTTCTTCTCGCTCTCAAAGGTGCTGCCGTGGTACTGTGGCTGACGTGTGCCGGCTGCCTCGGCCAACAAGCGTTCGTCCACCTCGTCATAGCGGGGTAGGGAGGCACCTGCTTTCTGCGTCACCTGACGGTAAGCCTCGTCGGCCGTCTCGTAGGTCATGCCGCTGAGGGCATATGGCAGTTCATGCAGCAGGGCTTTGTCGGCCAGTGTCTGTGAGGGAGATACCGACCAGAAATTCATGGCGCGTGAGGCATAGTCTGACGTGAATCCGTAGTAGTTGTCATTGTTCACCTTCTGCAGTTCCGTGTCACTCCAGATAGAGCCGTTTGGCGCCCATCTGCTGCTCAGTTCAAACTTGTTGCCCGAGAGATACCACTCGCCCACCAGGTTGATGTTATCGCCCGATGCCGATACGAAATAGCGCTTGGCGGCTGCCCCACTATAGGTGGCAGGACCGGGACGGTAGTAGTTGTTGATCATATAGACGCGGTCGTAGGACGACTCGTCGGCCGAGGCATTCTCGCCACCATGTATGGAGTTGTGGTTTCCCCAGTTGAATATCACGTTGTTGGCAAACTCATTATCCACGTACAGGTCGTGCTCCAGGGGCTTTGCCTGATTTCTCACACCGTTGAAACGTGGTGAGCGACTGATGCAGCTGCTCACCAGACAGTGGTGCATCGTGCCGTGCTCGCCACCCCATTGCATGGCATACGAGCGCTCGCCCTTCACATTCTTGGAATAGTACAGGCCCTCGGCCGAGATACACCATTGCATCGTGGTGGAGTCTGTGTCGTAGAGCGTCAGGTTCTCCTCCATCGACCATGAGAAAGAACAGTGGTCCAGCACGATATGATGTACGTTCTCCACGTCGAGTGGCGACATGCTCGTAGCTGCCAGGTCGCCGGCACGGAAGCGGATATGACGGATGATGATGTTGGGCTGTGTCAGTTTCATCTGGTAGCCGGCAATGCAGATACCTCCGCCAGGTGCCGTCTGACCGGCTATGGTCACGTTGGGGTGATTCACGGACAGTTTCGATGTCAGATAGATGGTGCCGCAGGTGCGGAACAGGATGGTGCGTGGCGTGTCGTCGCCTGTACGCAGGGCCCAGCGCAGCGTGCCCTCCACCAGCGCATCGTCCGAACAGTCGTCCGTGCGTGTCACGTAATACACCTTGGCCCCTCTGTTGTCTGTCATGCGTCCGCCTGTGGTATATTTGCCGTAGCCCTCGGCACCAGGGAAGGCGATGAGGTCTGCACGGTAGTTGTCCACCATGGCAAACACGGCCTTGATGGTCATATCCGTATTCAGCGTGAAGGTGTATTGTGCGCTGGTTGACAGCACATTACCATTACCGTCCTCCCAACGTACGAAGTAGTGTCCTTTGTTGGCCTTTGCCGTGAGCGTCAGTACCGTTCCTGCGTTATACTTGCCGTTATCGCCCTTGTCGCTGATGCTCACGCTGCCCATCGCTGGCATGTCGGTGCCATAGGTCAGCGTGGCCTCTTCCAACTTCGTGAAACGGGCCTCTGCCTGAGTATCGCTGCTGATGGTAAACAGGTGGGGATTGTCCGTACCTACCTGTACATTATTAATGTACCAGCCCTCGAAGGCATAACCGATGTTGGGCGTTGCCGTACAACTGACGTTATCGCCTGTGACAACGGATGTCTGGGCAGGCGACACCGTACCGGCACCCTCAGGTACTACCGTTGCCGTAAACGTGCTCAGTTGCACGCTGCCACCTACCGTGGCCGTGCCCGTCAGCGTCACGTTGCCCATCGCCAGGTTCTTACCGTTCGCATAGCCCTGCGCCATACGTACCACCACCTGCCAGGCATCATTGCTGGCCGTGGCTGTTGCGGGCACGTCAAACGATGCGTTGTCGTAGTTGGCGTCTATGTCGCTGTGACTGTTTACCTTACCCAGCTCGTATGTCTGCGTCACCTCGCCTGCCGCATTCAGTTTCAGCAGCAGTACCTCGAAGGCAGGGCTGCTGTTCTTCACCCACGATGCCACACTCACCCCCACCTTCGTAGGCACGTAGGTCAGGTCGGTGGTATTGGGCTTGATCTGAAGTATCATGCCGTAGTCGTTGCTGCCGTCAGCGGCACCCTGCACCTTGAAGCGCAGCAGTTGCAGTCCCGTCACCTCTTTCGTGGCGTAGCTCTGAGGCGTTATCGTGGCCTGGAATGCCAGTTTCGAACCAAAGGTGACGCTCGTCTCCAGCATCTGCTTCACGTCCGTGCCCTCGCAGGTCGTGGTTGAGGCCGTGGCGCTATTGTAGGCCGCAGAGCCCATTGCCAGGTCTTTTATCGACTTGTTCAGTGGCCAGTGGGTGGTCACGATGGCATTCTGCGCCAGTACTGTCGACACGATGGTCATGAACAAAGACAGGAGTATCAGTTTCTGTTTCATTTGTTTTAGTTGTTTTTAGCTGTGCAAAAGTACGCTTTTTTCCTTAATACCGCAAATTATTCCTGTATTTGTTTTGCACTTTACCGACTAATTCGTACTTTTGCATCATCAAACCTAATAAATAATGAGAATGAAAACCTGGATTTTAACTATTGTTGCCCTGCTCACGTCTGTTGTGGCAGTGGCTCAGCGCAGAGAAGGAACATGTACCGTACAGCCAAAGGTGGGCTTGAACGTCAGTACGCTGTCGGATGCCCAGAAGACCATTGGCGATGCCTGTTTTGGTATGGAGGCAGAGTATATGATCACGAATATCTTCAGCCTGTCGGCAGGTGTGATGGTGTCTAACCAAGGTGGTAAATACGATAAAGACGGCTTAAGATATACGGCCGACCTCGACTACGCCAATATCCCCATTATGGCCAATGTCTATGTGCTGCCTGGACTTGCTTTGAAGGCTGGTGTGCAGCCCGGCTTCCGCCTGAAGGCTAAGATGAAGACTGACGACGGCACCTACGATGTTGACGAATTCTATAAGCTCGTGGGCATGTTGACACCAGGCGAGGAGCCCAAGGTCTATAAGTTTGACCTCGCCATCCCTGTTGGCATCTCCTACGAATATGAAAACGTAGTGCTTGATGCCCGTTACAACTGGGGCCTCCTGAAAGTAGAGAACATCGGTAATGCCTATTATAACCGCGTCTTTGAAGTGACGCTGGGCTATAAGTTCGAGTTGGACTTCTAATCCTGAACGGTCAAGATATTTTACCGTCTTGGAAATCCCCCTATAATACCCCTAAAAATTTGAGTTAACTCAAATCATCATTTGAATTAACTCGATTCATGATTTTAGTTAACTCAAACGATTAATCTAGTTAACGGGCCATTTTCGGCCCGTTTTTTTGTTCACTTTTTTGTCTTACTTGAATTATTCATGGATATTTTTGTCTGCGACGCTACACAAATGACCATAACGTCGTATCTCTGTCCGAGAAACGACGTGTTGCTTGCAGAGAAACAACCTTTCTCGATACTATTTTTGACAACAGTTATTTTTGTGTGCAACACCCACCCCAAGAACATAGAAATCTCCTGAAAAGCCTTTAAATACAATATATTCAGCAGGGGTTAGTGTTGTGTCAACACTCCCCCTGACACTAACCCCAACAGTAACCCCTACACTCCCCCCCATGAGACTTTTTGTATTTTCTGATATCGCAAAATTTTCTTTACACTATACGGAAGCAATTTTGCTACCATTAAATGTAGTAATTGCGTCCTCACTAGGAAAAAATATTTTCTTAGGCAGAGCGCAATTTTTTCTTGGTTAAGGAGTAAATAGCCAAGATTAATGAACCTGGAATTTATTTGACACGTGCCGTCAGATTTGATCTTCCCTGATATCCTTAGGGTTGGGTGTCGGGTGGAGTGTTGGGTTAGGTGTTGGGGTTAGTGTTAAAGCAACACTCCACCCATCGCATTCCCCTGTATTTAAAGGCCTCCCAGAAGATTTCTATGCTCTTGGGGTGGGTGTTGATAAAGTATCGTCATACTCTATGCTCTTTGAAGGGTAAAGGCTCATAAGAAGCGAGCCGTAATCTCACGCCATGCGAGATTACGGCTTGCTTTGGACGAGGTTACGTCTCTTTAATCCGACGCTATACAAAATGACTTACTAATTCAATTATTTGGAAAGCAACATAGAAGACTATGAAAGAGACATTATTAGGCAATTCATGATTGACATCAATCCTTCCTGTCACGTAATACCCCCAAAATCTTCACTCGAGTGAATTCATCGATTGAGCTAGGTCAAATCATGAAATCACTCGAGTCAATTCATGATTTCAGCTATAAGGTGACTTTTCCTGATTTCACTAGACACTTTTTCTCTTCATTAGCTGATTCTGTAGACACTTTCGATGTTGTCGTCCTGAATCGATAGACACAAGCGAAAAAGCTGTGCTGTTTTAGTTGACACCTTGGTCATGCTGGACACGCAGAGCCCTGGGCTGTTCGTTCGGCAAAACCGGATGCCCCTCGATGGGGCATTCAGTTTTTTGTCAGATGCGCTGGCATACGCCTTCGCCCATACTGTTTGTTCGGCTCTGCAAAGATACAACATTATTTTCATTCTCTGTCTGTTTTTGGGAATAAATCTTGTTTTTCCACTTCCTTTCCTGTAGACCCTGCTCAAAATGCACCACCGCTGGTGTCTTGTAGCCTATGCTCATGTGCAGGCGATGGTAGTTGTAGAAATGGATGAAGTTCGGTATAAGATTCTGCATGTACTCATACGTATGCAGTTGCTTCTGCCTGTAGAGGCATTCCACCTTTATTATACCGTTGGTACGCTCGGCAATGGCGTTATCTGTAGGTTTGTAATCCTCACACATGGATATGCTGATGTTGTATGCCTTGAGCGCAGCCACGTAGGCATCGCAGCAGTACTGTACCCCTCGGTCGGAGTGATGTATCAGCCCCTTGAGCGACTCGCTGCCAGACATGGACACTGCCTGTTCTACAGCCATTTTTAGAGCCTCTATCGAAATGGCAGCCTTCAGTGACTTAGCAAGTTTCCAGCCTACAATCTTGTGTGAGTAGGCATCGGTAATCAGATGGAGGTAGCATACGTCGCCGCCAGCAAGGGCAATATAGGTAATATCGGCCACCCAGAGCTGGTTGGCGGCGGTGACTACTATGTCCTTTGTTAAGTTATTGTACTTGTGGTAGCGATGGTTGGAATTCGTCGTATGGCGGGGCTTTGGTTTGGGAAGCATAAGTCCCTTGCGGCGTAGCAGTACGAAGAAACGGTCACGCCCAGGAACAAAGCCACGTCCAAACATCTCGATAAGCATTAACCACAGTTTGTAACCGCCAATACCAGGATCCTCCCCACGGATATCCTTGACGGCATCGATGACTTTTCGCTCATGTTCGATCTCCGTCTCAATGTCAGCCTTCGACTGGTAGAAGGCCTGACGACAATGGCCAAACAGCTGGACTACGAGTGCGACGGCAAGACCGCACTCGAAGACCAGTTCCATTGCTACTTGGCCCCAGATTTTTTTCTTATTGAAATGTCGTAGTAATCCTCAGCCTTGTCAATCATCATATCACGGGCCAAGGTCTCAAGACGGGAGAATTCCAATGCCTTCTCTAGTTCCTTAATGCGCTTCTTTAACTGCGCATTCTCGTCCTTGTAGCTGTCTTTACCGCGGTTTGCCATATCATCTTCGCCTGATTCCGACTGCAAAGGTAATGAAACTTTTTCAGATTCGTGCGTCTTTGTCCATCTTAAAAAGGTACCACGATCAATCTCATGCTTTTTGGCGAAGGCATAAATGCTCATGCCTGAATCGTAATACTCACTCAGCATCCTCAGACGAAAATCTTCACTGTAATGCTTGTAATGCTCTCGAATTGCTTTACTCATAGTTATACACATTTTTTATTAATACTAAATGTGTCTACCTATATCAGTATAAGTCAAGGCGTGAATTTTTCTTCAAAAAGGAAACAGATTGCATTTTTTTTACTAACTTTGTAGGCAATAAGCTAAGAACCACTGTATGCCAGTAGATAAACAAGTTTTGTTGAGATATCAGGTTCTGAACAAGTGCTTCAGAAACAAATATAGGGAATACACCATTGATGATTTGGTTGATGAGTGTAATGAGGCATTACGCAGAGCTGATAAGCCAGATGTATCTAAGCGTACTGTCCAGAATGATATTAATATCCTGGAGGCTGATTACGGCATAATACTTAACGAGAAGCTACGTCTTGGCAAGAAACGCCTATATCGGTATGTTGATACGAACTATTCAATACCCCTTTTCCGCATTAACGATGAGGAGCGCCACAAGCTTCAGGATGCAATTCGCGTATTGGATCATTTTGAGGGTGAACCCACATACGATTGGGCAAGGACGCTCCTGATGCAGATAGAAGGCGGATTGTTTGACGAAGACACATCGCCCGTAGTTACCTTCCAGTCAAATCCTGACTTGAAAGGTATCTCGTATTTTTCAGACCTTTTGCAGGCAATCCTCACCAAAAGAGTGTTGAAACTAAAATACACGCCTTACGGAAAAGAAACGCAGATAGTTAATATCTATCCCTATCATCTGAAGCAATTCAATGACCGTTGGTATCTTATTGCCCAAGCGATAGGCTATCAGTCTTATGCTCATTATGCCCTTGACAGGATTGAAGGTTTTGAAGAGATAGCTTTACCGTACAAGGAGTCGGATGTTGATTTCTCAGAGTACTTCGATGATGTCATAGGAGTGACAGTCCCTGACGTTGACGCAGAAGATATTGTCATCAAGGTGACAGGCAAGCGTTTTAACTATATTCGCACCAAGCCCCTTCACCTCTCTCAGCGCGTCATCGAGGAGACAGAGGGCTATGCCATCATATCTATCAATGTCAAGGTAAATAAAGAGCTGGAATCTCTGATACTCTCCTTTGGTGATGACATGGAGGTCATTGCTCCTGCCAGTTTCAGGGATAGGATAGCGGAGAAAATAAAGGTAATGAATCAACTATATTCAAAAGATAAAGATGAATAATATAATAGTGCAAAATAGAAACGACCAATTCGCTGAAATCGTCGCCATGATTCAGCATACTCGTAATGAAGTGGTGAGATTGGCTAATGCTTCTCTGATAGATTTGTATTGGAAGATTGGTAAATACATCTCCAATAAGATTGCTGCTTCAGAATGGGGTGATGGCATAGTCAAGCAATTGGCTGAATATATCGAAAGAACCAGCCCAGAAGCTAAAGGCTTTTCTGATAAGAACCTTTGGCGAATGAAGCAGTTCTATGAGACTTATAATGGTGCAGACGAAATACTCTCACCATTGGTGAGACAAATTAGTTGGACTAATAATCTTACTATTTTAAGCCGTACCAAATCAACCGAAGAGAGATGTTTTTATTTGGAGCAATGTGTTCATGAACGATGGACAAAACGAGAATTAAATCGACAGATAGATAGTGCACTTTATGAAAGATCTAAAGTTGGAACTCTAAAACTCTCACCACTGGTGAGAGAAATTGCACCCAATGCGGAACAGATATTCCGAGACCAATATGTATTGGAGTTTATTGGCGGAAAAGAGTATAAATACGAGAACGATTTGAAAGCGGCACTGGTGAAACAGATGAAGGACTTTGTCCTGGAATTTGGAAAAGACTTCCTTTTCATTGATGAGGAATATCGATTACAGGTTGGAAATAGTGATTTTAGAATAGATTTGTTGTTCTATCATCGTGAATTGCAATGCCTCGTTGCTTTTGAGTTGAAGATGGAGAAATTCAAACCAGAGCATTTAGGTCAATTGAATTTCTATTTGGAGGCTCTTGATAGAGATGTGAGAAAGCCCAAGGAGAATCCCAGCATAGGCGTACTGCTCTGCAAAGACAAGGATGACGCTGTGGTGGAATACGCTTTGAGTCGTAGTTTGTCACCTACAATGGTAGCAGAGTATCAGTTGTGCTTACCTGATAAAGCCCTATTACAAAAGAAACTTCAGGAAATACAAGAATCAATTGCAGAATCTGGAAAAAACAATTCTGATCAATGAAGAAAACCTGCACAGTAAGTGAGTAATTTTGCAACCGACTAAATAAAAATATATGAACTCAATTGGATTTACGAACTTTCGTCGTTTTCAAAACTTCCCAGAAATAGATTTGGGAGATATTACTATTCTGGTAGGTGGTAATAATGCCGGAAAATCAACTCTTGTAAAAGCAATCCTCCTGATGCGTGATTTTCTGAAGAGAAGAATAGAACGAGTTGGGAATTCAGAAAAGAAATTATTTTGGAAATATTCTCCACAGTTCAGTTTTGACACAGAACACGTTAATATTGGTGATTTTTACCGTGCATTTTGTCGTCAAAGTCCAGTAAAGGATAACACGATTTCTTTTTCTATGAAAATTGACAAGTTTCGTTTTGTAGTTAATATACGTGGAGAAAGAAAACCAGGAATTATCCCACATGTATCGAAGATTGCTGTAACTGATGAAGAAAAAGATATTCATTTTGAATTTGACTTTTTAAAAGCTCAGATGACAATTCATTTTGAATACGATAAGGAGGCTTTAAATTCCGATATAGATAAAGCTGAGCAAATATCTGACAGGATGAATCGAATAATGAATAAGTTATCTCAAAGCAGAGATTTCGAAGAGATTTCTAATCTTAAGGTTGAACTTGAGAATCTTGAGAAAATGAAATCTTATAATAATTACTCAGGAATAGAATTTTCTGAGTATGATGAAATTACTATAGATTTATCTTATTTCAAGGCTGATCATGTTGGAAATTTGGTTATACCAGAATTGATAAGAGGTTTTGTTTCCTTCTCAGAAACTGGAACTATTGGCGACAAGCGTTCGCGTTATTATGCCGACAAGGTCGCTAAGAAAACATTCATTAGAGGAAAGGCCTATGAAATCAATCGCATTGCAGACGAGGTTGAAAAAGTTTTGAATGGACAAACAATTGAATATATTTATGCTCATTCTGTATATCAGGATTCTGTTTATGCAAACTGTGCTAATTCGAGTGATTACACAAAACGTACTATTCATGAATTCTATACATCACGTATATCAAAAGGTGATGATGAGTTTAAGTTAATAGATAATTGGCTCAAAGAGTTTAAAATAGGTGACTCGTTAAAGGTTTTACCTTACAAAGGAGACAATTACAGTCTTGTGATATTTGATAAAGATAATCCCGAAGCTACTAGTAAAAATGACAAAGCCTATTCTGGGGGAATAGACTTGGCCGACAAAGGAATGGGATCAATACAGATTGTTATTCTTTTACTTCGTATTGCCACTCTTATCCGCAAATATAAAGGACAACAATTAACTGTTTTGCTTGAAGAGCCAGAACAAAACCTTCATCCTGCAATGCAAAGCAAAATAGCAGATTTGATAAATTATGTAAATATTGAGTTTGGCTTAAAATTCATTATTGAAACACATTCGGAATACTTAATACGTAAAACTCAAGTTATCGTAGCAGAACTAAATAAGTCTGTTAATAGAGTGGCTATTCCGTTTAAAGTGATTTATCTTCCTGATAACGACGAGCTTCCGTACGATATGCAGTATCGTCCAGACGGAAAGTTCTCGAAAGAATTTGGTGCAGGTTTCTTTGATGAAGCAGCAAAGTTAGCTTTTAAAATATTTTGATTATGGATATCTATATAGATAAAGCTAACCTTAAGTCTTACGTTAGTTCCTCTGCGAATAATTCTTTTGCAGATTGTAATCGCATGCTGTTAAATAAGTTTGATTTGAAGTTTACTTTTTCAAAAGACGAAATAGCACAGGATGTCGCCATCTTACAATGGATAACAATAATGAACGATGGATTTAAAGGTACTATAACCTGGAATGTAAACCATCCGCAGCGGCCCGTAAAATCAAATTCACATGCAAGATATGATAGAGAACAGCTATCTTCTGTTTATCTGATAGATGACGAGAGAATTCAACAGTTAAAAGAATATGGGGTGTTGCTCTATGGTGGTGTCGGTTCAGAGATTGATGTTCTATCTTCTCTGATTATGGCTGGAACTGATTATGGTTTTGTAAAACAATTACCCATCAAGAAATTGTCTCATTGGAAGGATATAAGGAATTATACTTCTCCATGCTCAGATATAATCCTTACTGATCAATATTTATTTACTTTCCAAGAGCTATATGATTATAATGTTTATGAGCTGATAGGAGAGATTTGTTCACATGCACATGAAAGTAAAATTAACATAGTAATATTGACGTTACCACAATGTTATGACAAGAGAACTAAAACGTCATTTGTTCCTGATTGGTCTGATATTCGTAACAGAATAAGGAATGTTGTATCATCTAAAACTGGAATGAGCCCCAATGTGACATTTGCTTTATCCTCAAATTTAGGAGAACACGATCGTACGATATTTACTAATTATAAAAGTATCGAAAGTGGGGATACGTTTAATTATTTTAATTCCGAGTGGGAGGTGATTTCTGGTGGCAGACATTTAGAAATATTTAGCTTGGCAGATAGAGAATTTTACGATAACAGCATGAAGTTCGTCAGTGATATGCAAGAAGTGATAAACAATATCCAAAAAGTCAATAAAGATAATATCATAGGTGATCGTAAAAGTAACTATTTGACTTTTTAACCAACTATGCAGAAAACTTGCACAGAAAATGTGTACCTTTGCAGCAGAAACAAAAACAATAACAATTTAGAATGATGGAAGAGCAAAATAAGAGTTCAATTGTGAAACTAATTTGTGAGGTAAGCTCTCGTCTTAGGGGGCTCTATTCTTACGAGCAAATGGTGCAGGTTGTTGCCGCATTTACAGTCTTGCGCCGTATAGATTGCTTTATAGGCAAGTATTCCAAGGAGTGCGCATCATTCTATCTTGATAAAGGTAAAAGACTAAGCGATGAAAGACTTGCAGAGAAACTTTGCGAGGTTTCTGGAGGGTATCCATTTTATAATTATTCTGGATATAATTTCAGAGAGATCTTGTCATCGTCAGATTCTATTGAGGTTACTATGAATTCTTATCTCCAAAGTTTTAGTGATAATGTACAGGAAATCTTGGAAGGTATGAATTTTTATCAGAACTTGGCAACACTGCAGCGTCAGTCTAGATTACTCGTAGAACTTTTCGAACAATTTGCGAAGTTGGATTTGTCAGAAGAAGCAGTCGATAAGGAAGATTTTGTAGAATTGATGTCTTCTTTATTTGATGAAGGTGGACGTTTTTCGGGAGAATTTCATACTGATTACGCACTTTCTAATCTGATTAGTGATTGTCTCTTATCTGAGGATCTTCGTATTAATAAAGAAGATTATGTAACCATCTATGATCCCGTTTGTGGTACTGGCGGAATGCTTGCTACCGCAGGCTTAAAAGCAAAGTCTTTTGCGATTCATCAGTCAGACATCTGTCTGTATGGTCAGGAAATATCGCTTTTTCCAAGTGCTGTTGCAAAAGCGTTGGTTTTACTTTGCGGAAATGAGTATAGTATGGTTGTATATGCAAACACTTTAACTGAAGACTGTTTTAGCGGTCAGCATTTCCAATATATCCTTGCCGATTATCCTTTTGGCGTTTCCTGGAAACCGATTCAATCGAAGATTCAGATGGAGGCGCTTGATTCGTCAGGACGTTTTTCTATTGGTCTTCCTGCTATTTATGATAGTCAATTCCTTTTTATAGAGCACATTATTTCAAAAATGAGTTCTGAAGGCAGTCGTGCTGCTTTTATTACAAGTCCGTCTACACTATGGACCGGCGATGCTCGTAGCGGAGAGTCTCGTATTCGTCGCTGGATGTTTGAGCACGATCTTGTAGAAACCATCATTGCCTTGCCTGCAGGTTCTCTTACTTTTACAAACATTCCCGTCTATTTGTGGATTCTTTCAAATAAGAAAAATGAGTCGCAAGTTGGTAAGGTTCGCCTTATTGATGCTTCATCTATGAAAAGTAAGAATCGTAGAAATGGTTTGGATAATGACATAGTTAAATTCATCGTTGATGAATATCTGTCTAACATAATCTCAACAAGGTCTGAGATTGTGTCAAATGATCAATTTGGCTATTTCGAGGTCGATCTTCTTGAAGATGGAAAGAAAAAGGACAGGGTTACAATATCCTTAGATACGGATATTCATGAGTTTGTTGAAAAGGAGTATCAGCCCTATGCTAAAGGCAAAGTAACTGTAGACTATGCTTCAGTAGAGAAAGGCTATTCTGTACAATTTGATAAGTTCTTTGCACAAGAGAAAGTAGATGTGACATCATTGATTGATGCATCGCATGATCTATTGTCTGTTGTTGATTCAATAGAAGCAATTAAAAAGGATATTATTAAAATAAAGGGACGAACTGAAGCAAAAGCGTGGAATGAGCTCCCATTGCGTGTGGCTACAGAAGTAGTCCTTGGAGGAAGTAAACCCACTGTTGAAAATCCTTCTGGATTACCACTACTTTCTGTTTCATACTTAAGAAAGCCTTCTAACGATGAACCTCTGTATGAGATTACCTCCAAAACAAGATGTTCAACGAAGGATGATGTTATTATCATAGTAAAAGGTGATAATACTGGTGAGGTGTTTAGAGGCGTTGATGGCATATTGTCCTCTTCTGTAGCTGCAATAAAGTGCATTGACGAGGATATTATTTTCCCTCAGTTCTTTTATTATTTGTTGAAAGGAAGTGAGAAGGATCTAAGAACATTAGCAACTGGTGCTATAATAAAGTCGCTTGATCTTAAAACAATCAAGAGCTTTAAGTGTTCAATACCACCAATGGAGGAACAAATAAAGATGGCATCGTATCTGGATGATATCGTCGGAAAAATCGACGACGTTATTAAGGTCCTGGGTGGTTCAGATAATGTTTTTTCATCCTATAGACAGACGCTTATTGAGAATGTCATTCGTGGAAGAGTCTTGATAAAATGATTTTCTCTTAACTATGCAGAAAACCTGCATAGAAAGCAATTACCTTTGCACCCAGAAACAGAAAATATCGTTGTAATATGGTTACAAAAGAGTATTACGATAACCTCCAGAAAGAGATGGCAAACAAAAGTGTTGAAGCACTCGTAGAGGAATTCAATAAGCAGGTTGGTAACACTGGCTGGACTTCCATTCGTGGTCTTCACGATTCTATCCTCATAGACACTCTCATCGCTAAAGGTGTTGATGTGTCTGCTGTATATGATGGTGTTGACATCTCTTTTAAGCGTAAAATATCGCTGAATGAAGATAAAACTCGTGTGATATTTGCGTAATTAGTGAATTGTTTATACTTTTGTAGAAATATTGAATTACTGACTGGAAAATGATTACAGGCGAGATAAAGAATAAGATTGACCAGATTTGGGATACCTTCTTTGTGGCAGGTATTACTAATCCCATCACAGTATTGGAGCAGATGACCTATATCTTCTTCATGAAACTGCTCGATGACAAGCAACTGCAGGAAGAGGAGAATGCTCGCGACTGGGGTGTGGAAATCCAGAATCCAACATTCCTTGACGGACAGCTATGGGTGAATCCTGAGGCTGTTTCGGATGAAGAGAAGAAGGGTGTTCCTTATGAGAATCTTCGATGGCATGTATTTAAGAACTTTGGTTCTGACAACATGTTCAAGATTGTTCGCCAAAGTGTGTTTGAGTTTATCAAGCATATCGGAACAGGTGAGGAAAGTGCCTACAGTCGCTATATGAAGTCTGCCATATTCCTTATCCCCAATGCTCGCACCCTTACAAAGGTGGTTGATGGTGTAGATGCCCTCGATATGAACAATCGTGATGCAATGGGCGATGTATATGAATACATCCTTGGCAAGATGGCAGCATCAGGCACAAATGGTCAGTTTCGTACTCCTCGCCACATCATCCGCATGATTGTGGAAATGATGGAGCCAACCCCCAAAGACTACATCTGTGACCCTGCAATGGGTAGCGCAGGCTTCCTTGTTGAGGCAGTCAAGTATATCAAGGAGAATTATGGAACAGCCATATATGCAGCGGAAGAAGTTCATCACATGAAGACATCCATGATCAATGGTTACGATACAGACCAGACGATGCTTCGCATAGGTGCCATGAACCTGCTGCTTCATGACATTACTGCTCCAGAACTTGCCTGGCGCGACTCTTTGTCAGAACAGAATGATGATCAGAGTTGCTATACGCTCATCATGGCAAATCCTCCTTTCGCTGGCAGCCTGGACAAGGGTAATGTAAACAAGAAGATTCTTGCATTCGCCAATACGAGTAAGACAGAACTCTTGTTCCTTGCTCAGTTTGTACGCTCTTTGGAGGTTGGTGGCCGTTGTGCCAGTATTGTTCCTGATGGCGTATTGTTTGGCACCAGCAAGGCTCATATCGCTATTCGTAAGGAGATAGTAGATAACCAGCAGCTGAAGGCTGTCATCTCGATGCCCAGTGGCGTCTTCAAGCCTTACGCTGGAGTAAGTACTGCCGTTCTTGTCTTCTCAAAGACGAATAGTGGTGGCACAGACAAGGTATGGTTCTACGACATGAAGGCTGATGGCTTCAGTCTTGACGATAAGCGAAGCCCTATCAGTGAGAATGATATTCCTGATGTGGTAGCTCGCTACCATCATCTGAAGGCAGAAGAGTCTCGCAGTCGCAAGGAGCAGAGTTTCTTTGTTCCTGTGGAAGAGATTCGCCAGAACAACTACGACCTTTCTATCAATAAGTACAAGGAGATAGAGAGGGAAAAGGTAGAGTATGAACCCGTTGCTGACATCCTTACTCGTCTTGAAAAGACAGAAGGAGAATACCTGAAGGGATATAGCGAACTGTATAAGATGTTGGAGAAGGACGCATGAGAGAAAACTGGACATATAAGAAATTAGGGGAGGTCTGCGAGATTGTCATGGGGCAATCTCCTGATGGTAATAGTATAAATGAGAATGAAGGAATAGAATTTCATCAGGGCAAAACTTGTTTTGGAGAAAGGTTCTTATCTCATTCTAGTTTATATACAAGCAAACCTGCCAAGTATGCTGAGGCAAATTCTGTCTTATTATGTGTTCGTGCGCCTGTAGGTTTCCCAAACATTACCAAAAGAAGAATTTGTATTGGTAGGGGACTCTGTTCATTGGTAGGTAGTGAAGAAATTACAAATATGTTTTTGTTTTATTCTTTATTAGGTAAACAGGGATATTTTGAGAAGAATTCTACAGGAAGTACTTTCAAAGCCATATCATCAAAAGTTATTTCTGATGTCGATATCCCCATACCTCCTCTTTCTGAACAGCAATCTATTGTTGCGGAACTTGACAAGATTAACGAGCTGATAAACTTGAAGAAGGCTCAGTTGAGTGACCTCGACAATCTTGCTCAAAGCATATTCTATGATATGTTTGGTGATCCCATCGAAAACGAAAAAGGATGGGGAATTAAAGCTTTAGGCTCAATAGCTGATTTCAAGAATGGTCTAAATTTCAGCAAGGAAGAATCTGGGAATTGCTATAAGTTTCTTGGAGTTTCAGATTTTCAAGACAATAGAATTGTATGTTCAGATTCTTTAAACATTATACATTTGAATGATAGCATTTCTGAGGAGTATTTGCTACAAACAGGTGATATCGTGTTTGTTAGATCCAACGGAAGCAAAGAATTAGTAGGGCGCAATATTTTAATGCAAATAACCGAACCTACAACCTTTAGTGGCTTTTGTATTAGATGCAGATTATCAGATAATGATTTCAATAGTGTTTATTTATCTTTTCTTTTGAAAGCCCCATCTATGCGTCCTGTTATAACGAACTCAGGAAGAGGTTGTAATATTTCAAATTTAAATCAGAAGATTTTGAGCGCACTGCCAATAATTTATCCCCCTCTCTCCCTTCAGCAAGAATTTGCAAAGAGAATTGAGTTGATTGAGCAGCAGAAGGCGCAGATCTGTTCTACGATAAAAGACCTAGAAACTTTGCTTGCATCAAGAATGCAGCATTGGTTTGACTGAAAACGTTAAGTGATGGTTTGACTAAAAAAAATAAGTGATATGAAGAATTTCGACTTTATCCAACTATTAGCTCAGCATGTTCCGAGCTTCAGCAAACTGCATGCGTATTGCGATAAGGCAGAAATATTTCAGAACTCTTATCCAGAGGAGTCTGCTACTAATGCCCGCAAGGCCTTGGAATGGCTGGTGAAGAACCATCTTGCTATGGCATCAGCCAAAGTGGAGCAGAAGGAAACACTTAACGATATGCTGAAGCATCCAGAGATGGATGCCTTCATCAACTATGACTGGGAATTTCAGAAGAATATCTATACCGTCAAGAAGTTTGGTAACTATGCTTCTCATACGGGAACACAAGAGATAAAAAAGAATGATGCCTTTATCTGCTTGAGGTCCCTTTTCTATGTGGTGGAGGGCTTCCTGTATCGTTGGAAGGTAATCAAGAACATGGTAGCCTTTGATGCTACCCTGGTGCCACAAGTGCTGCCTGGAATGCAGGTGTTAACTTCTCCTGAGCCACAAGTGTCGCAAGAGGTTGTTGACAGTGTTCCCAAGGAGGTGATAGAGAATCCTGTCAAGCCAGTAGAGGCACCCAAGGAGTCGCTTGCCAGCGAGGCTGTGACAAGAAGATGTCTCATCGACTATATGCTGAATGAAGCAAAGTGGGATATCCTTACAATCAAGGGCGATATACAAGGTGGAAAGGCCTGCATTGAGGTAGAGGTGGAAGGCATGCCAACGCCAAGCGGTAAGGGCTATTGCGACTATGTACTGTTTAGCAGGGGTGGTAAGCCTTTGGCAGTCATAGAAGCAAAGAGTACCATACAGAATGCAGGAAAAGGCAGAGCGCAGGCAATACTGTATGCTGAATGTTTGGAAAAGAAATATGGTGTCCGACCTGTCATCTACTATACCAATGGTTATGTGACAAAGGTTATTGACGGCTTGGGATATCCTGACAGGGATGTCATATCATTCCATAGTCATGACGACCTGGAATATATCATGCAGAAACGTGGCAGGGCTGACATCAAGGACTTGACTATAGACGAGACGATTACTGACAGACCTTATCAGAAGACAGCCATCAAGAGCCTGGTGGAATGGCTCAACATGAAGCATCGTCGTGGATTGCTAGTGCTGGCTACTGGTACAGGAAAGACACGAGTGAGCATCTCGCTATGCAAGCTGCTGGCGAATAACGACTGGATAAAGAATGTGTTGTTCCTTGCTGACAGAACAGAATTGGTCAGTCAGGCAAGGGGTAACTTTGAAAAACTGTTGCCCAGTGAGTCGATGGCGTCACTGTCAGACGATGATGAGCCAGACTTGGACGCCCGGTTCATATTCTCCACCTACCAGACGATGATCAACTACATCAATGAGTATGATGTGAAGTTCAGCGTGGGACATTTTGACCTGATTATCATAGATGAGGCCCACAGATCTGTATTTGGAAAGTATGGAGCCATCTTCCAATACTTCGATTCGTTGTTGATAGGTCTGACAGCAACACCTCGCGACGAGATAGACAAGAATACCTTCAGATTGCTGGAGCTGGAGAATGAACCCAACTTTGAGTATACCTTTGACGAGGCAGTAGATGACGGATACCTTGTGTCTTACAAGGCAAAGCGTCATTACTCGAAGATGATAAACAAAGGCATCAAGTATGACGAACTGACTCCTGAACAGCGTGAGGAACTGGAAAAGGTTTGGGATTACGAGAAGATGCTGAAGGGCATTGACCCCAATGCGGAATACCATCGAGATATTGAAGGAAACGAGATATTCCGTTACCTCATCAATGATGATACTATAGACAATGTATTGTCAGAGCTGATGGAAAACGGCTTGAAGATTAAGAGTGGCGAAGATATAGGAAAGACGATTATCTTTGCCTATAATCACAAGCATGCTGAAAGAATAGTAGAACGCTTCCACGCACTATTCCCTAATCGTGGAGCAGACTATTGTCAGTTGATAGACAATCAGGTGAAGTACCATGATAAGCTGATAGCAAAATTCAAGGTTGCGGAAAGCATGCCTCAGATAGCTGTCAGCGTGGATATGCTCGACACAGGCATTGATGTGCCAGAAGTATTGAATCTGGTCTTCTTCAAGATTGTGAAGTCAAAGATAAAGTTTGAGCAGATGATAGGTCGGGGTACTCGCCTTTGTCCTGACATCTTCGGAGAGGGTAAGGACAAAGAATGCTTCTATATCTTTGACTGGTGCGGCAACTTTGATTATTTCTCAAAGAAACCTGATGGCATAGATGCTTCAAACAGCAAGTCTTTGACAGAAAGACTCTTCTCTCTGCGACTGGATATCGCAAAGGAACTGCAGAGTGCTGAGCATCAGGAGAAGGCTTTTGACAAGAAGATGCATGATGACCTGAAGGTGCTTTTGTATCAACAGGTAAACGGCATTGTGAAAGAGCGCAAGGATGCTCGCCCATATTGGAACATCATAGAGCCCTTCCGAGACAAGGATAAATGGACTTATATCTCAGAGGTAGATGTGTTGCGCCTGAAGGAAATAGGGAAGCTGATACCACAAGATGACGATGATGAATCGGCAAAGAAATTTGATGTCATCATGCTTCATCTTCAGTTGGCTCATATCGACTCTACAGTTCGTGTGGGACAGTTTAGGCAGGTTGTAGTAAATGTTGCTGCCCATCTGGAAAAGAAGGGCTCAATACCTGCTGTGATGAAGCGTATAGACACAATACGACTGGTTCAGCAACCACAATTCTGGGCGAATGAAAGCCTTGACAGTCTTGAAAGAGTCAGGACAGAACTGAGAGACCTGATAAAGCTGCTGGAAGGTACTAGGAAGAAAGAGAAGTTTATTATTGACATTGAAGACCCATACGTAACAGTAGAGGGAGGAGAAGATACTGTTATCCGTACTTCTTACAAGCAGAGAGTGGTAGATTATCTGGCCCAGAACACAGGTAATCCTACACTTCAGAAGATACAGCAGTTTGAGCAGTTGACAGCAGAGGACTTCAAAGAACTGGAGCGAGTCTTCTTTGAGGAACTTGGCAGTCGTGAAGAGTTTGACGAACTGGCAGAGGGGCATCCATATAAAACAAATGTGGCTGCATTCATTCGTGTTGTCAATGGCATAGACAGAAAGAAGGCCCTCCTGATATATCAGAAGTTTATCAACGACAATAACCTGACTTCAGACCAAGAAAGATATCTTAAGAATATTCTCGACTATGTCAGCGTAAATGGCGATATCGAGGTGAAGAACTTCCTGGAGTATCCGTTAAAGGCATTCAACTGGCGAGTTACCTTTGGCGATAATTTTGTCAGTCTAAAGGATTTCGTCAAGGAAATCCATCAGGTCATTTCTATTTCGGCATAAAGTACAGAGGGGACGGGTGAGTGTCTCGCTCCGATGAGAAAAGTCTGATGTTTGAGGCCTGATTCCATGCTTTAGCCTGCTCTTAGGCAGCAATCACTCTGCTCCTAGGCAGCAATCACTCTGCTCCTAGGCTGCTCCGTGGAGCACTCACGAAGCAGGCTAGAGTATGGCAGCAGTATGGCTAGGGTAAGGCTAGGGTAAGGCTAGACTATGGCAGCAGTATGGCTAAAGCGAGGGAAGAGGTCTGATGTCTGAGGGCTGATGGCGGGAGATGTAAGAGGGAAGATGTAAGAGGGCGCTTGGCGAGCATAGCGAGAATTTTGCTATCCATGCCAGTTGGCGTAGAAAGCGATAAAATATATAGTCATAGGGTGTGTGGACTCGATCTTGCGTATAGCATAAGTGGGTCGTCATTATGGGATTTTTTATTGAAATATTTGGAGACTATTGTTTTTTTTTTCTATCTTTGCAACAGATATGAGACGAACGGAAATCACCAATTCCATAAAGGAGGCTCTGAAAAGCGTTCCTTACAAAATGGAAGCAAGGCTTTACGGTAGTGAAGCCAGAGGTGATGCTCGTCCTGATTCAGATATAGATTTGTTGATTTTGGTAGATCAGCCAACTGTGACAGGGAAAGATGAGGATGCCATTTTCGCACCTCTTTATCAGTTGGAATTGCAGTCTGGCGTTATTATCAATCCGCTAATTATACCAAAATCCCAATGGGGCGCTAATGTCAGTCCTTTCTATATCAACGTGGAAAACGAAGGAGTGGTTCTATGAACAAAACGTTGGCAGATATTTCAGTCGTCTGTTTTCAAAGCGTTCCACTGGTGATTATGACGATTTCTTTAATCATAGTATAGAAACCGTTGACGAATTGATGCCAGATGCTAAACTGTTTATCCAGACTATCAAAGACTGGATAGAATTGTGGTTGAAAGAACAAGAACAATCAGCGCAATAATAACCAAGAATTCCAAAACGTCTATAACAAAAAAAATCCCCATCTCACGACGGGGATCCCTCAACCATTCTTTGCTATGAAAAAAAATAACCTAATAATTAGAATTAAGTTTTCCTGATTATTAATGATAATTCTAAGTGAAATTTATTGATAGGGATGGGAAGGCTGCCTGCAGAGTAGTGATGTTTTTTTCATTCATATGCTTTTGTCGTTTGCTTCCTGTGATTGTTTTGATAGTTTATCGATGAATATACTTACAAAAATATCAATATTTGACCGAAAAACTGATAAAAATGCATCAATTTTTGCATAATTTACTGTGCGGTGCTTATTTTTACGTCTTTTTTCTTTGTTTTTTGTTTTGATTTTTCGTATCTTTGCCAGCAAATAATGCAAAATCATTTGAGTTATGCGATTCTATAAGGTGTCGGCTTATGTCTTTCTGTCCCTGACATTGCTTTTTATCTCGATGCCCGTATGGGCTGATGCCGTGCAAGTTGATTCGCTTGGCATACTCAATGAGCTGAGGTCACAAAACGAGTTGCTCCAACAGCGTTCGCGATTCACAACGGGTGGATTAGCCATGATTCTGACCATTACCGCTATGTTGGTCTTTCTGGTTATCAACAACCGCTGGAATCATAGGTTGTCGATAAAGAACAGGCAACTGGAGCGCGAACGCAATGTCGTGGTGGCGCAGAACAAGCAGTTGGCCGTGGAGCGCGACCGTGCTGAGCAGGCCCTGAGTGTTAAGACATCTTTCGTGCAGAGCATGACTCATGAGATTCGTACTCCTTTGAATGCTATCAGTGGATTCAGTCAGGTGCTGGCCACACCGGACATCGACATTCCGCAGGAGCAAAGACTGGAGCTCAGTACTCGCATTCAGGAGAACACCCGACAACTTACTACCATCCTTGACGACTTAATCTTGATTTCCGACTTGGAGAGCAATTGTTCCACTCCACCTCTTGAGGACTGTCCTGCCACTGCCATTGTAGGATTTGCTGCTGATGCTTTTCGTCCGCTGGTTCCCGCCACGTTGACGTTTAATATTGACAATAAGGTGGATGAAGATTTGATTGTCAGGACCAATCCGCATATGATTAATACCATTCTTCAGAAATTGTTGAGCAATGCGGTGAAATTTACCAGCCAGGGCGGTATCACGCTTTGTCTGAATAGTTCCGATGACCATCTTTGTATTTCCGTAGTTGATACTGGTCCTGGTATTCCTGCAGATAAGAGGGATTTTGTGTTTGAGCGTTTCTCAAAACTCGATAGTTTTGTTCCTGGCACAGGACTTGGCCTCTCTATTGCACGCATGATTGCCGAGCGCATCCATGGCACTCTGACCCTTGATACAAGTTATGTTCGCGGGGCAAAATTCGATCTTATTATACCCATCCATTTCGACGTATGAAAGAAAGATTCCTTGCATTGATGGGCTTCTCCGTTCATCGCCATAGCCTTAAAACAGAGATAGTCTCTGGTCTGACCACTTTTACCACCATGGTTTATATCCTGGCTTTGTTGCCCGCCATGATGGAACCACTCCGAGCTTTGGGCTTTCCCGTTGACACCGTGTTCACTGCTTCTATTCTGGCTACTATCGTGGGCACGCTGCTCATGGCTTTTCTCGCCAAACGTCCCTTTGGCCAGGCTCCAGGTCTCACGCTCAACATCTTTTTTATTCAGACGGTCTGTCTGTCGTTGGGCTATCCTTGGCAGTTTGCCCTGACGGCTGTCCTGATTGAGGGAATACTGTTTGTGCTGCTTTGTATCGGTAACCTCCGTCAGATCATTTTTGAGCTTGTACCATCTTCACTGAAGTATGCCATTGCTGCTGGCATCGGTTTCTTCATTGCTATGTTG
This sequence comes from Prevotella communis, assembly GCF_022024175.1. Taxonomy (GTDB): domain Bacteria; phylum Bacteroidota; class Bacteroidia; order Bacteroidales; family Bacteroidaceae; genus Prevotella; species Prevotella communis. Next base: position 733,274 of record NZ_CP091794.1, read on the forward strand.
GGTTTCAAGAGTAGTGGTATGCTGGCCGACGGAACTGTATTCAATCATTTGGAGACGTTGAGCACCCCAGCAGCCATTCTCTTCCTTATAGGACTCATCCTGACGGGTTTGTTTGCCATTCTGCGAATTAAGGGCGGTCTGCTGCTCGGCATCGTCTCAGTGACACTTATCGGTATTCCTATGGGAGTGACAACGGTTCCTGATGATGTGTTTTCGATGCCGGTATCACCAGCACCACTTTTCTGCCAGTTTTCATCGGAATTCCTGTTGCAACCGGATCTTTGGGTCTGTGTGCTTATCATGCTATTTTTTGACGTCTTTGATAGCTTGGGAACGATAGTGGGTATCATGACATGCACCGGACTGATGCGTAAGAATGGTCGTATTCCGCATCTGCGTTCCATCATGCTTAGTGATGCTCTCGCTACGGTGACGGGGGCGTGTCTGGGATGTAGCACTGTGACGACCTATGCAGAGAGTGCCACAGGATTTGCAGAGGGCGGTCGTACCGGTGTTTCTGCCTTTGTTGTGGCGCTGTGTTTCACCGCCAGTCTGTTTCTTGCTCCTCTATTCCTGTCGATCCCTGCTGCAGCCACTGCGCCTGTGATGGTCATGGCAGGTCTTTATCTCTTTGGTTCTGTGCGCCATATCTCGCTTACCAATACTAGAGAGATGTTGCCGGCTTTTCTCACCATCTTGCTGATGCCTGTCACAGGAAGTATCACTGATGGTATTATTGCCGGTCTTTTTTCCTATATCCTTTTTGCTTTCCTGGGTGGATTGGTGAAACGTTTGGTACACCGTCGTCACCCAACGGCAGAGAATGCCGAAGAATTAGTATAGCAGAAGTACAGAGGGGACGGGTGAGTGTCTCGCTCCGATGGAAGATGGCCGATGGCTGATGTCTGATGTCTGAGGGCTGATTAACCTAGAAGCAAAAACGATATTACTGACTTGCAATCCGTCTTCTATAGGATAGTAAAAAATGCTTTAGCCTGCTCTTAGGCGGCTATCACTCTGCTCCTAGGCAGCAATCACTCTGCTCCTAGGCTGCTCCGTGGAGCACTCACGAAGCAGGCTAGAGTATGGCTGATAGCTGAGATCTTTATTCCAAAATACTTTTGTACCTATATAGACAGAATCAAAGAAACATGGATTATCGATTTGACTGACGGGAGGATCTGAGGCACTCAATGATAAGTTGCAAGCCTTGCAATAATTTGCAAATGAAATAATAATTGCTTAACTTTGCAGGAAAATAAAGAAAACGAGGTTATGGGTGATGATATATTAATAGATTTTGGTCCTGTAGAGGATAAGATGCAAGGCATCATCAAGGTGATTGGTGTTGGTGGAGGCGGTTGCAACGCTGTGCGCAACATGAATGACGAGCATATTCCTGGAGTGACGTTTGCCGTTTGTAATACGGATAGTAAATCGTTGGCTCCATCGCCTGTTCCTGTCAAGATTCTATTGGGAGAGGGACTCGGTGCTGGAGGCAAACCCGAAGTTGGGCGCTCGGAGGCGGAGAAGAATATTGAGGATATAGAGAAGCTGCTGAGCGATGGGACTAAGATGGTTTTCATCACGGCAAGCATGGGTGGTGGTACAGGTACTGGCTCGGCACCTGTTGTGGCCAGTGTGGCGAAAAGAATGGGTATGCTTACCATCGGCATCGTAACCATTCCTTTCTACTTTGAGAAGACTCAGAAGATTATCCGTGCGCTGAAGGGTGTTGATGAAATGCGAAAGAACGTTGACGCACTCCTGATTATCAACAATGAACGCCTGTGTGATGTCTATGCTGACACACCTATCTCTGTGAAAGAGTCGTTTGCCAGAGCTGACAATATCCTGAAGGAAGCGGTAATCGGTATATCGGAATTGATAACCGTCAACAGCAATGGTGGTATCGACCTGGACTTCCGCGATGTGGAAACGACCATGCGTGATGGTGGAGGTGCTATCATGGCGATGGGCAGGGCAAGCGGAGAAGGGCGTGTGGAGAGAGCTATCAAAAACGCCCTGAATTCGCCGCTTTTGTATGGTAGTGATATCACGAAAGCTAAGCGTATTCTCTTTAATATCTATTCTAGTGAAGAAGCGCCTATCATGGTGCCTGAGATGCAGGAGATTGATGATTTCTTCGATAAACTGGATCCAAAGATTGAGGTAATCTGGGGTATCTCGACTGATAATTCCATAGGCGAAGATGCGAAGGTTACTATCTTGGCAACCGGGATGGAAGAGGTTGTCGGCAATGAGGTTGAAGTAAAGGATGATGCCTATTATGAGAGTCTGATACCACTGCTTTACAGGCCCATAGTAAAGCCCGTCCACGAGCCTGCACCAGAGCCGAATTTTGTTGTAGAGCCTGCACCAGAACCGGAGCCTTCTGTTGTCGTGGAAGAGCCTAAGCCTATACGTAAGCCAACTGCATTTGAGAAGTTTACGCAATGGATGAAGAGTATCGCCCAAGAAGCTGATGAATAATGACAATGACGGATAGGACACCTGAGGAAATTGCTGTAGAACTTTCCCAGTTGGTAAGGGAACTGGTTGCTGCTGGATGCAACGATTTGTTGTTGCGCGCTATTGGTGTGTCTGTCTTGGAGGAGTTACGCATCGAAGCAGCAAAGAGCCGTTTAAGCCGACTGCTTGTCACAAAAGACTACAGGATCATCCTTGTAGACTACGGCAATAAGGAGGTGGAGATGACGCCTGTTCACAAGGCCGTCTATCTGTTGTTCCTGAATCATCCTGAGGGCATTGAGTTCAAGAAACTCTGTGAATATCGCAATGAACTTCTTGGATATTATATGGCCACGGCAAAGTTGATGGACAAACAGACTATTGCGGAGAGTGTGGACATGCTGGTGGATCCATTGAATAACTCCATCAATGAGAAGTGTTCACGCATCAAGAGTATTTTCCTCAATATAATGGACTTGTACACCGCCAATTATTACATTATCAGCGGACATACCCAGAAGCATTTCGCTGGTTCTTCTAAAATATGGTATGAGAGACTGAAGAATGTTAAGATACCAAGGGAACTTGTAATAAGAGAAGATAAACAAGTATAGAAGGGGACTGGTCTTTGATGAACCAGCGGAGAAACGCTGGCCACGGTGATAAGGGGGGGAGAAAGGGCGGATTTTTGCTTGTTTGTTTGATGATTTGGTAAATTTGTAGTACCTTTGCGTTGTAAATACTTTAATCATTAAGACAGGTGACAAAAGAGGAGAAGATTGCTGCAGGAATCGTGCTTTCGGAAATAAAGCACAATGGGCACCGTCGTGCCTTTTTTCATGACTATAGTCGTCCTGGGTTATACATGGTAACCATGGCGGTGGCAGGGCGGCAGCGCCTCTTTGGTTGTATTGTAGGACATTCAAGGGGGAAAAGGGGAACGGCGGATTTTCCTCATCTGGAGTATTCCAGGCTTGGCTCCCAGATTATCCATGAGGAGCTGTCAAAGATATCTCAGTTTTACCCCATGGTGGAGGTGTGTAAGGTGGCGCTGATGCCTGACCATGTACACCTGTTGTTAGCTGTGAAGGAGCAATTGCCTCAGGGAAAGCATCTGGGTAGCATCGTGCGTGGCTTTAAGACGGGATGTACCAGGGCTTGGTGGAAGTTGCAGGATGAGGCTGTCATGGCGGATGGTGTGTCTGCTATGACTGTGGCAGAGGCGTCTCCCTCTGGCAAGCGTCCTGTCTTGTTTGAGGATGGTTATCATGACCGTATCCTTATGGGCGATGGCATGCTTGGAAATATCTGTCGCTATATGGACGAGAATCCGTTCAGGGCAAGGCTGAGGGAGGAGCATCCGAACTTGATGCAACGCTGCCTGCATCTGTGGATACATGACCGTGAATATGCGGCTTTTGGTAATCTCTTCCTGCTGAAGAACCCAGAAAGGCTTCAGGTATTTTTTCATCGTAAGGATAAGAAGGGCAGACTGACGCATCTGACTCCTGAGTATGCAGAAGCAAAAGCGCAGCTGCTGCAACGTGCAGAGGAGGGGGCTGTGTTGGTTACGCCTGGTATTTCAAAGGGCGAACAGGATGTTGTTGATGCGGCATTGGACGATCGTCTGCCACTTATATTATTGCAGAAAGAGCAAATCACGGATTATTGGAAACCATCAAAGGAACGGTTCTATGCTTGTGCTACAGGTAAGTTGTTGATTCTGTCGCCCAAGCTGATGCCTGGTGATTCTGACTATGAGCGTTTTCATTCCTTGAATGATTTGGCACATGACATTTGCATTGCCACGGATACACGTCTTTTGAGAATAGGATAAAGGCTTTATAGAAATATGGATGCTATTTCATAGCACAAAAAAATCCCCATCTCACGACGGGGATCCCTCAACCATTTTTGCTATGAAAAAAAATAACCTAATAATTAGAATTAAGTTTTCCTGATTATTAATGATAACCTAAAACAATGTTTTACCTTTAACTATAAACTCTAACCTTTTCGCTAATCACTAACCATATTTCACGATGCAAAGATAAGCAGATGAAAAAACATGGGCAAATCTGTTCAACGAATTGCCTGTTTTTCTAAGTGAAACTTGTAGGATTAGGTTGAGAAGGCGGTCTATTCCAAGTACGGCCACTGGTCACGGGTCCATTTGATGGGCTTCTGGATGAGCAGGGCGGCACCATTGAGACGGGCAGAGTAGCCGTGGCAGATGAAGATGCTCTCGCCGTTCATGTCGTAGGCTGCGCAATGGCCTACGGCCTCAAACTCCGTTTTGTCGCCCTCCAGGAAGAGAGTGCCTCCGCCGTGAAGCATGTCACGACCTTCGCGGTCGAGATAAGGACCAGTTACCTGTTTTGAGCGTCCTACGGCTACGCGGTAGTTGCTCTGGGCACCACGGCAACAGTAGTCCCACGAAACGAAGAGATAATAGTAACCACCGTGCTTCAGGATGAAGGGGGCCTCAATGGCATTGCGTCCGGCAAACTTGGACGTGGGGTTCTCGGCAGCATTGGGATCGTTAGGCTGGTAACGACGGGCAATGGTGACGGGGGGAGAAATGAGAGATGAAAAATGAGAGAGAGTTAATCTTGCAATCTGTATGCCGTCCCAGAAAGAGCCCCATGTGAGCCATGGCTGGTCGTTGTCGTCAATAACGAAGCAGGGATCAATGGCATTCCAGTTGTCACGTTTCTCCTTGGAGGCCACGATACAACCCTCATCTTTCCACTGGCCGGTGAGTGATGAGGCTGACATCAGACCGATGGCTGAAGTGTTCTTGCCAAAGGTGGAGCAGCTGTAGGCCAACCACCAGCGGTCGTGCCAACGGATGATATCTGGAGCCCATACATGGTTGCGGAAACCAGGTACGGAGTCGTGTGTCCATTGCGGAATCTGTTCGATAAACGGCGTGGGTTGCATCACCCATGTCTTGCGGTCTTTCGACGTGGCCCACTGAATGCCCATGCCTGTAGAAAGCAGGTGATAGGTGCCGTTCTCGTAGGCCATCACAGGGTCGTGGGCCATCACGGTATCCGTAGAAAAGGCCATGCGACGGTGGTGGTTGCGAGGCTGGGCATGGAGACAGATGGCACACAGCGCCATCATACAGAATGGGAGAAGATGTCTTTTAGTCATAGTTTTGTAGTTTTTAGTTAATTATTGATTGATTAATGAATGAATTGTCAGTAGAGCAGCAGGAGGCCTGCGAAACCTGCCATCGCTATCATGTGGATAGGGTTCACCTTGTAGACCTTGGTACCGATGAACGTGGCGGCGAAGAGAATCACGCTGATGCAGAACTGCCACATATCCTCGCTGGGTGCGGAGAAATTCTCCTTGTTGCACAGTAAGAGGGTGGCTGCAGCCAGCAGACCTACGACTGCAGGGCGCAGGCCATTGAAGACCGACTGTACTGCGGGTGTGTTCATGTATTTGATGAACATCTTGGCAATGATAATCATCAGGATGAGTGATGGCAGCACAAGGGCAAATGTAGCAACGCAGGAACCAAGGATTGACATAGATGTGCCCAGTCCGGCATTATGGCAAGCCATGTAGCCGCAATAGGTGGCAGAGTTGATGCCGATAGGACCGGGGGTCATCTGACTGATAGCCACAATATCAGTAAACTGGGTCGTGGTAATCCAGTCGGGCACTACCTTCGTCTGAATAAGTGACAGCATGCCGTAGCCTCCTCCGAATCCAAACAGACCAATCTGGAAGAAGGTAACAAACAACTGTATGTATAGAAGAACAATGTCCATTTTCTTTTTAAACAACGAATTATACGAATTACACGAATTCTTTCTTCAAATCATTCCGTTGGCTTGATGTATTTGCCATAGACATAGCCACCGATGCCTGCCGCTAGGATAATATAAATTGGTGAGACACCTAAAAGCCAGATGAGCAGTGCGCCTGCTACAGGTATCCAACAGTTGACCCACGATATCTTGGCGCTCTTGGCCAGATTGAACGTGGGTACGGCAATGAGAGCTACCACCGCAGGACGGATGCCTCGGAAGATGGCTGCTACCACGGGATTATCCTCGAAGCGATGAAAGAACATGGCTATCATGAGGATAATCAGAAATGAGGGTAGGGCAGTGCCAAGGGCGGTGGCGATGGCGCCACGAATCTTGCGCAGTTTGTAGCCGATGAAGATGCTGATGTTGATAGCAAAGACACCCGGACAACTCTGCGCTATGGCGATGAGGTCGAGAAACTCCTCACGCGACACCCATTGCTTCTTGTTTACCACTTCCTCCTCTATCAAGGGTATCATGGCATATCCACCACCAAGGGTGAATATGCCAATGTGAAAGAATGTCTTAAATGATTCCCAATAGATATTCATTATTTTCATATTATAGGATAACCTAGGATATCCTAGGAAAGCCTAGGATTTCCAGAATTCTCCTAGATTCTTTCCTCTACCCACTTACGTGCGTTGACGAAGGCCTCAATCCAAGGTGTTACCTCGTCATTGCGGCGGTCAGCTGGATACCATGCATTCTGCCAGGGGAATACGGCACGCTCCAGGTGAGGCATCATGCAGAGATGACGGCCATCGGCAGAGCAGATACCTGCCACATTGTAGTCAGAACCGTTAGGATTAGCGGGATAGCCAGCATAGTTGTACTTCGCAATCACGTTGTAAGCACTCTCAGCCTCGGGCAGTGAGAACTTACCTTCTCCGTGGGCTACCCACAGACCGAGCTTGTTGCCGCTCAGAGAACCGAACATCACAGAGTTGTTCTGGGGAATGCTCAACGAGATGAACTCACTCTCGAACTTGTGAGAGTCGTTGTGCAGCATCTTGGCACCCTTGGCACCTGTCAGGCCGAGTTCAACCATCAGCTGGCAACCGTTACAGATACCCAGTGACAGGGTGTCCTCGCGGGCATAGAACTTATCCAGTGCCTCCTTAGCCTTAGGATTGAAGAGGAAGGCACCAGCCCAACCCTTAGCAGAACCAAGTACGTCGGAGTTAGAGAAACCACCGCAGAATACAATCATGTTGATGTCCTCGAGTGTCTCGCGACCAGAAATCAGGTCGGTCATCATCACGTCCTTCACGTCGAAGCCTGCGAGGTAGAGGCAGTAAGCCATCTCGCGCTCACCGTTGGTACCCTTCTCACGAATGATGGCTGCCTTGATGCCAGAGGGCTGACGGCGGTCGGCAGAGATGCCATACTGAGAGAGCTTACCAGTGAAGTCCTTGTTGAACTTCATCTCCAGAGGCTGCTTCTTATAGTTAGCGAAACGCTCTGCAGCCTTGCCGTTGAAACTCTGCTTGCGATCAAGCAGGTATGATGTCTTATACCATGTGTCACGAAGCGCGTCGATGTCGAAGGTCAGCTCCTTGTCGCCAGCCTTTACCACGATGTTGCGGCTCTCAGGTACCGAGTAACCAATCTTAGCATAGCCTACGCCCTGCTCCTCCATGAAGTCTGCAAACTCCTGCTTGTGCTCATCGCTCACCTCGATCACCACACCGGGGTTCTCAGCGAAGAGGGCCTTCACTACGTCGCCATCCTTGCAGATGTCGTGCAGGTTGATATGCATACCACCCTTCTGGTTGGCGAAGCACATCTCGAGCAGGGTAGTAATCAAACCACCGGCAGAGATATCGTGACCAGCCAGGATCCATCCGCGGTTGATCATCTCCTGAACAGCCATGAAGGCATCTGCGAAGTACTCAGCGTTCTTCACGGTAGGCACATCGTCGCCTACCTTACCCAGACTCTGGGCAAAGGCAGAACCGCCAAGGTGCTGCTCGTCGAATGAGAAGTCGATATGATAGAGAGATGCATTCTTGTCGTTAACCAATACGGGGCTTACCACCTTCTTGATGTCAGAAACCTCGCCACCGGCAGATACGATCACTGTTCCCGGAGAGATAATCTTCTCGCCGTTAGGATACTGCTGAGAGAGTGACAGCGAGTCCTTACCTGTAGGTACGTTGATGTGCAGGTCGCAGCAGAAATCACTCAGCGCCTTAACGCCCTCGTACAGACGGGCATCCTCACCCTCCTGAGAGCGGCAGGGCCACATCCAGTTGGCAGAGAGTGAGAGAGAATCCATACCCTCAGCGAGTGGAGCCCAGACGATATTTGTCAGTGCCTCAGCTACAGAGAGTACAGAACCGGCAGCAGGATTAGCCAGACCTGCCTGAGGAGCATGACCAAGGGCTGTGGCGATACCCTTCACACCACGATAGTCGAGGGCTACAACACCGCAGTCGCTCAGAGGCAACTGGATCTCACCCTGACACTGCTGACGGGCAATCTTACCTGTCACAGAACGGTCAACCTTGTTGGTCAACCAGTCCTTACAAGCCACAGCCTCCAGCTGGAGCACGCGGTCGAGGTACTCGTTAATCTTATCCTGACTGTAGGTAACGTCCTGATAGTGGCGCTCTACAGTATTATCTTTCATGATGGTCTTGGGAGAGTGACCGAACATCTGAGCGACATCAAGGTCGAAAGGCTTCACGCCGTCGCCTTGCTTGAATGAGAAGTGGGCATCGCCTGTGGTCTCACCAACCACATACAGCGGAGCACGCTCGCGCTCAGCAATCTTACGTACATGTTCGATATGCTTCTCGTCGATGAGCAAGCCCATACGCTCCTGACTCTCGTTAGCGATGATCTCCTTAGAGCTCAGAGTCTTGTCGCCAATTGGCAGTTTGGTCATGTCGATCTCACCACCGCACTCCTCAACGAGCTCAGAGAGACAGTTCAGGTGACCGGCAGAACCGTGGTCGTGGATAGAGACAACGGGGTTTACATCCTCTTCGCAGAGCGCACGCACCAGGTTGTAGGCACGCTTCTGCATTTCAGGGTTAGCACGCTGAACGGCATTCAGCTCGATACCATTGCTGTAGCGACCGGTATCAACAGATGATACAGAGCCACCACCAAGACCGATGCGGTAGTTATCACCACCTACAACGACCACCTTATTACCCTTCTGGGGTTCCTTCTTCAGACAGTCGCGCTTGGTGCCATAGCCTACACCGCCTGCCAGCATGATAACCTTGTCATAAGCATACTTGGTGTCGTTGGGCTCTTGGTGCTCAAAGGTAAGCACAGAACCACAAATCAGTGGCTGACCGAACTTGTTACCGAAGTCAGAAGCACCATTTGAAGCCTTGATCAGAATCTGCTCAGGTGTCTGATACAGCCACTGGCGAACGGGGATGATGTTCTCCCAGTCGCGAGTCAGCTTGTCATCGTCAGTCAGACGGGGGTAGGCTGTCATATATACAGCTGTACCTGCGATAGGCCATGAACCTACGCCACCGCCCATACGGTCGCGGATCTCACCACCAGTACCTGTTGCAGCACCGTTGAATGGCTCTACGGTTGTGGGGAAGTTGTGGGTCTCAGCCTTCAGCGAGATAACGCTCTCGATATCCTTGATGCGGAACCAGTCGCTGGTTGACTGATCAGCAGGAGCAAACTGTTCTACGACAGGTCCCTGCGCAAAGGCCACATTATCTTTATAGGCAGAGAGAATCTTGTTGGGGTTCTCCTGCGTCGTCTTCTTAATCATGGCGAAGAGCGAACTCTCCATCTCCTGGCCGTCAATGATGAATGTACCACCAAAGATCTTGTGACGGCAGTGCTCAGAGTTGATCTGTGCAAAACCGAAAATCTCTGAGTCAGTCAGAGGACGGCCGTTCTGCTTCTCCAGTCCGTGGAGGTATTCAATCTCCTCAGGAGAGAGAGCCAGTCCTTCTTTCTCGTTGTACTCCTCCAGATTGTCCACATACTTAATGGGCTCTGGCTTGATGTTAATCGTAAAGATATCCTGATTCAGTCCTTCGTACATGCGCTGAAGCATCTCGTCGTGCTCGGCATCTTTCGAAGCAACAGCAAAATACTCTTCTATACGAGAAATGCCGCTGAGTCCCATATTCTGAGTTATCTCAACAGCATTCGTTGACCAAGGGGTCACCATTTCGCGACGCGGACCGACGAAGAAACCTTCCATAGTCTGGGCGTCAACAGGCTCGGCATTGCCATAGAGCCAACAAAGTTCTTGTACTTCTGCTTGTGTGAGCTGATGGTCCACCTGCGTGGCAATCACGCTCTTCTGAGGGGTCTTGAAGAAAAGAATCATATTACCTGATTATCTATAAGTTTGAAATTTGGCTGCAAAGGTACAAATAAAAATTGATAATTGATAATTGATAATTGAAAATTTTATTGTACCTTTGCGTCTTGAAAATTAAAATACGATACTATGACATATACAATTGAAAAGGTGGCAACCCTGATAGGGGCGCGTCGCTATGGTGAAAAGGATGCAACCATAGGTTGGTTGCTTACTGACAGTCGCTCTCTGTGTTTTCCTGAGCAGACTTTGTTTTTCGCCTTGCGCACTAAACGCAATGACGGTCATAAATATATATCCGAACTCTACCGCCGTGGGGTTCGGTCGTTTGTAGTAGAACAGGTGCCAGAGGATTATCAGGCACAGTTCGCTGATGCTAATTTTCTGAAGGTTCCATCGCCACTGGCTGCCTTGCAGCGCCTGGCCGAGCGTCACCGTGATGAGTTTGATATCCCTGTGGTGGGTATCACGGGCTCTAACGGTAAGACCTGGGTGAAAGAGTGGCTGTATCAGATTTTGTCGCCCTCCATGAAGGTGACTCGTTCACCAAAGAGCTATAACTCACAGATTGGCGTTCCTTTGTCAGTCTGGCTGTTGAACGAGCAGACAAAGGTGGCTTTGCTGGAGGCAGGTATCAGTGAGCCAGGTGAGATGCTGGCACTCCATGATATCATCCAGCCCACGATAGGTGTGCTGACTTCCCTGGGTAGCGCGCATCAGGAGAACTTCCGTAATATGGATGAGAAATGTATGGAGAAGCTCCAGCTCTTCCGCAATACGGAGACCATGATTTATCCTTCTGATGATGACACGGTGAGCCGTTGCGTGCGTCGTTCGCAGTATCAGGGCGACCGTATCGGATGGTCCCGTTTCAACGATAAGGCTCCGATGTATGTCAAGACGGAGGGTAGTCATGTGTCATATGTATATAAAGGTATAGAGGGCAGCTATGATATCCCGTTTATCGATGAGGCCAGTATCGAGAACTCCATCACTTGTGCTACGGTGGCGCTGACGCTGGGGCTGACACCCGAGGAACTGGCCGAACGTATGCCAAAGCTGGAGCCTATCGCCATGCGACTGGAAGTGAAGGAGGGACAGCGCGGACTGACGTTGATTAATGATTCGTATAACAGTGACGTGAACTCCCTGGATATTGCACTGGACTTCATGAACCGTCGTCCGGAACAGGAAGGGAAACGTAAGACGTTGATTCTGAGTGATATCTATCAGACGGGTGAGTCGTCGGCTGAGTTGTATCGTGAGGTGTCGGAACTGATAGCCAAGCGTGGTATCGACCGGTTCGTAGGTATCGGACCGGAGATTTCCAGTCAGGCTGCGCAGATAGAGATTGGTCAGAAGTGGTTCTTTGCCAATGTGGATGATTTTGTGCAGAGTAGTGTCTTTAAGTCGATGCGTGATGAGATCGTGTTGCTGAAGGGCGCCCGCCCGTTTGGTTTTGAACGCATCAGCGACCTGTTGGAACAGAAGGTGCACGAGACGATTCTTGAGGTGGATCTGAATGCGGTGGTGGACAACCTGAACTATTACCGTTCATTCCTGAAGCCCGAGACCAAGATGGTGTGCATGATCAAGGCTGATGCCTATGGCGCCGGTGCCGTGGAGATTGCCAAGACGCTGCAAGACCACCGCGTGGACTATCTGGCAGTGGCAGTGGCCGATGAGGGCGTGACGCTGCGAAAGGCTGGTATCACCCAGAATATCATCGTGATGAACCCGGAGATGTCGTCGTTTAAGACGCTCTTTGACTATGACCTGGAACCAGAGGTGTATTCTTTCCGATTGATGAATGCGCTGGTGAAGGCTGCTCGTCATGAGGGTATCACAGGATGGCCTGTGCATATCAAACTGGATACCGGCATGCACCGCCTGGGCTTTGATCCCAAGAAGGATGTCGATGAACTGATTGATTTGCTGAAACATCAGTCGGCCATCATTCCCCGTTCTGTATTCTCGCATTTCGTGGGCTCAGACAGTGACGACTTCGATAACTTCTCGGCAACGCAGTTCCGTGTGTTTGATGAGGCCAGTCAGAAGATCCAGGGTGCCTTCTCGCACAAGATTCTCCGTCATATAGATAACTCGGCAGGTATAGAGCACTTCCCTGAGCGACAGTTGGATATGTGTCGTCTGGGACTTGGCCTCTATGGCGTTGACCCACGTACCAATAATATCCTGTCAACGGTGTCAACATTGAAGACCACGATTCTGCAGTTGCGCCGTGTGCCCAAGGAGGAGACGGTGGGCTACAGCCGCAAGGGAAAACTGGAGCGCGACAGTGTGATTGCAGCTATTCCTATTGGCTATGCCGACGGACTGAACCGTAAGTTGGGTAATCGTCATTGCTATTGTCTGGTGAACGGACAAAAGGCAGAATACGTAGGCAATATCTGTATGGATGTGGCGCTGATTGACGTGACAGACATTTCTTGCGAGGAAGGTGACAGCGTGGAAATCTTTGGTAAGAACCTGCCTGTAACGGTGCTGAGTGATGTGCTGGAGACCATCCCTTATGAGGTGCTTACCAGTGTCAGCAACCGCGTGAAGCGTGTCTATTTCCAGGATTAATTGCAAATAATTGATAATGGATAATGGGAAATTGATAATTATTTTGTAATTTTGCGCCCAATCTACGCTAAAACAAACAAAGTATAAGAAATGGAACAAGTTTTCAGTTACATCATTCAGTTAGGAGCGTCGGTCATGATGCCGATCCTCTTCACTATCATCGGCTTGTGCATCGGCATGAAGTTCGGCAAGTCGCTCAAGAGTGGTCTTTATGTGGGTGTCGGTTTTGTTGGACTGGGCATCGTGACGGCTCTGTTGACAACCAATTTCAATACCCCGCTGGATGCCATCTCCAAGATCTTCAACCTGGACTTGAAGGTTTTTGACATGGGATGGCCTGCTGCTGCCGCTGTGGCTTACAATACAGCGGTGGGTGCACTGATTATCCCCATTTGCCTGGGTATCAATTTCCTGTTGCTGGTAACGAAATGTACCCGCACGGTGAATATCGACTTGTGGAACTACTGGCATTTTGCCTTCATTGGTGCCGTGGCTTATTTCGTGATGGACGAGAGCTTGCTTTGGGGCTATTTCGCTGCCATCAGCTGCTATATCGTCACGTTGGTGATGGCTGACCTGACAGCCGATCGGTTCCAGGGCTACTACGAGAATATGGAGGGCATCTCTATTCCTCAGCCTTTCTGTCAGAGTTTTACCCCGTTTGCCATCGCCATCAACTGGTTGCTCGACCGTATCCCGGGTTTCTCAAAACTGGATATCGATGCAGAGGGACTGAAGAAAAAGTTCGGTGTGCTGGGTGAACCGCTGGTGCTTGGTGTCATTGTGGGCGCCCTGATAGGTGCAGCTGCGCATTTCGACCACTTTACCAATTTTGAGGAGTATGCTGCAGGTTTTGCTTCTACGTCAGATGCCGTGATGAGCATCGTGAAGTCTGTGCTTTTCCTTGGTGTGACGATGGGTGCCGTGATGGAGCTAATTCCGCGTATCACACGTCTGTTTATCGATGGCCTGATGCCTATCTCTGAGAAGACTCAGGAAGTGGTGAAAAAGAAGTTTAAGGGTAAGAAAGTTTATATCGGTATGTCACCGGCACTGGTGATAGGTCATCCCACAACGCTTGTCGTGTCGTTGTTGCTGATTCCTGTGACACTGATTCTGGCTATTGCCTTGTCAAAGGCAGACAACCAGTTCTTGCCGTTGGCATCGCTGGCTGGCATGTTCTATGTCTTCGTGATGGTATTGCCTTTTACTAAGGGTAATGTGGTAAAGACCTTTATCGTTGGCCTGGTGGCTGTAACCATCGGTCTCTATTTCGTGACGGATATGGCTCCTGCCTTTACGCTGGCTGCCAATACTGTATATGAGGCTACACAGGATAAGGCTGCTCAGATTCCTGAAGGTTTCCAGGCTGGTGCCATGGACTTCGCTTCTTCGCTCTTTGGTTATGTTGTCTATGCTTGTGTGAAATACCTGCAGTGGATTGGCATGGGCGTGCTGACAATCATTACAGTTGCCATGGTGGCGTGGAACCGCCTGCGCATCGTTCGTGAGGAAAAGAACAATTAAATGACAAATACAAAAATTATTGAGATATGAAAAAAGCATTTCTTTCAATTGCAGGGGCTATTGCTCTTTCTCTTTCTGCTGCCAATGCACAGGAAGCTGACAGATTTGTTGGCGCACAGCATGTGAAGTTCCAGACGGCTTGCCATCCTGAGGATGTGAAGCACTATGACACGAAGATGCTTCGTGAGCGTTTCGTGATGGAGAAGGTGATGGAGGCTGACTCTATCCTGTTGACCTATTCACACTACGACCGCTTTATCTTTGGTGGTGCCATGCCTGTGACAAAGACCTTGAAGCTGGAGAACTTCTGGGAACTGGGTCTTGATGTGGATAATAACATCAAGGAGAAATATTTCCTCTACAACCGTGAGATTGGTATTGTGAACTGTGGCGAGGGCGATGGCTTCGTTATCGTTGACGGCAAGGAATATGCACTCTCTCCCAAAGAAGCCCTTTACATTGGCCGAGGTCATATCGGCAAGGGTAAGGATGTGAACAAAGAGGTGCTCTTCCGTTCGAAGGATGCCAAGAAGCCTGCCAAGTTCTACCTGAACTCAGCTACGGCTCATCAGCACTACAAGACACAATGGATTACGCTTGACGGACGTAAGGGATCGCTGAAGGCTGCCGTATGGGGACCTGTAGGTTCTCTGGAGGAGTGCAACAACCGTACTGTTTATAAGTTGATTGTGAATGATGTGCTGGAGGAAGGTCCCTGTCAGCTGCAGTTGGGACTGACACAGTTGAACCCCGGTGCTGCCTGGAACACGATGCCTCCTCATACTCACGGACGCCGTATTGAGGCTTACTATTACTTCAACCTGCCTCAGGAGCAGACCATCGCTCATATCATGGGCCAGCCAGAGGAGAGTCGTGTGGTATGGTTGCACAACGATCAGGCTATCATGAGTCCGGAGTGGTCAATGCATGCTGCTGCAGGTACCTATTACTATACCTTTATCTGGGGTATGGCTGGCGAGAACCTGTATTATAATGATAAGGACAATATTCCCGTTATCGATATCCGATAATGGAATTTTGAAAGGGCTAAAAAACTAAATTATAAAAAAATGAGCGCTTTAACAAAAACAAAAATGTCCAACTTCCGTTGGGTTATTTGTGGCTTGTTGTTTCTTGCAACAACCGTAAACTACATGGACCGTCAGGTTCTCTCCCTGACGTGGAAAGACTTTATCTCGCCTGAGTTCCACTGGACTGATTCCAACTATGGTAATATCACGGCGGCTTTCTCAATCTTCTATGCCATTGCAAATCTCTTTGCAGGCAAGTTTATTGACTGGATGGGTACCAAGAAGGGTTACCTTATTGCCATCTTCGTGTGGTCACTGGGTGCCTGCCTGCATGCCGGATGTGGCTGGGCTGCCATGAAATGGGGTGGCTATACGTCTATTGCAGAACTGGGTCAGCTGACCGGTGATGCTGCTGTGATGCTGGCAACCATCTCCATGTATATGTTCCTGGCCTGTCGTATGGTGCTGGCGCTGGGTGAGGCTGGTAACTTCCCCGCAGCTATCAAGGTGACGGCAGAGTATTTCCCCAAGAAAGACCGTGCTTTCTCTACCTCTATCTTTAATAGTGGTGCCTCTGTAGGTGCACTGGCTGCACCAGCCACGATTCCCTTGCTGGCTCGTGCCTGGGGTTGGGAGATGGCCTTTATCATTATCGGTGTGCTGGGCTTCGTGTGGATGGGCCTCTGGATGTGGCTCTATGAGAAGCCTCACAAGAGTAAGTATGTGAATCAGGCTGAGCTCAACTATATCGAGCAGGATAATGATATTGCCGAGGTGCAGAATAAGCATGAGGCAAAAGAGGAGAAGACAATCTCGTTCTGGAAGTGTTTCACCTTCAAGCAGACATGGTCATTTATCGTTGGTAAGCTGATGACAGATGGTGTGTGGTGGTTCTTCCTGTTCTGGGCTCCCGCCTATTTCTCTGACCAGTATGGCTATACCTCAGACTCATTGATGGGTATCCTGCTTATCCTGACACTTTACGCTATCGTGACGGTGGTATCTATCGGTGGTGGTTATCTGCCTACCTATTTCGTTGAGAAGCGTGGTATGAATCCTTATCTGGGCCGTATGCGTGCCATGTTGATTTTCGCCTGCTTCCCCGTGTTGGGACTGCTTGCACAGCCTCTCGGTGCTTATAGCGCCTGGTGGCCTGCTATCCTGATTGGTATCCTTGGCGCTGGTCACCAGGCTTGGTCGGCCAACCTCTTCTCTACCATCGGTGATATGTTCCCCAAGTCAACTATCGGTACTATCACAGGTATCGGTTCAATGGCTGGTGGTCTTGGCTCTTTCGCTATCAATAAGGGTTCTGGTGAATTCTTCGACTGGGCTTCAAGTCAGGGTAGTGCGTTCACCGTGATGGGCTTTGAGGGCAAACCTGCTGCCTATATGGTGGTGTTCAGCATCTGTGCTGTGGCTTACCTCATCGGCTGGTTCATCATGAAGAGCCTTGTACCTAAGTACAAGCCTATCGTAGTTGAGGATTAAGAATCGATTCATATAAAAAATTAGGGCGCTTCAATTAGAAGTGCCCTAATTTTATGGAGGGAGGAAGGAATCCCTGACGGATAAGGGCGTCAACGAGTCCTCTCGACATCGCTTCATTATCTTTGCGGGTATAACGGATGTCAGTAAAGATCTGTGCGAGTGTTTCTTTGTGGTTTATCTCCACGAAATGCTGGTTTTCAGGCAAAGCCTCCTTCGCAGCATAGTATCTGTCAATATCCATAGCCAGATAATCGTTGTAGGTCTCCTGGTGAATGAAACTCTCTAGTGGCAGACGGTCGGAGAGGGGAGGCTCTTCGGCTGGCCAGCCAACAGTGATGGTGGCTACTGGCATGACGAGTTGGGGAAGACGCAGAACGTCGATAATCTGTTGCGGCTGATAGACGGTGGTGCCCAGGTAGCAATAGCCCAGTCCCTCTTCATCAAAGAGGTTGCAGAGTGTCTGCGTGTAGAGCAGTGCATCAGTGGCAGCATTGATAAACGACAGGAAGTTGTCGTAGCCAGGATTGGCATTACGACAGCGTGCCCAGGTGGAAGTGCGGTTGAAATCAGCACAAATGGTGAGTACGACAGGTGCCTCGGTCACCATAGGCTGGTTGAAATGGGCTGGCGCCAACTTCGCCTTCATCTCGTTGGAGCGGGTGATGACTACACTGTAGAGCTGCAGGTTGCCCATGGTCTGTGTGCGTGCAGCCTCATTCATTAATCGGTTCAGCAGTTCCTCGCTGACCTCTTTCTCGCTGTATTTGCGGATACTGCGTCGTGTGAGTAAGTTTTTCATATCGATATCTTTTATTTATGATTCCCAGCAATCAAGTTCTTTTTCCAGTTCAGGTAGTAATTCCCTGTGGAATACAGGCTCTTTAATACCCTGGCGCTTCTGGTTGCGATAGTCGTCGAGCAGGCGGAAGGCATAGCGTCCCAGGAGCACGATGGCTATGAGGTTGCAGGCCGTGAGGAAGGCCATGAAGAAGTCAACGATATTCCATACCAGTTCAAAACTGGCCAAAGCACCGAATATGACCATCACGCCTGCAGAGAAAATACGGTATGTTGTCATCACTTTCGTGTTAGGGGTGATGAAACGGATATTGGCCTCACCGTAATAGTAGTTGCCAATGATACTTGAAAAGGCAAACAGGAAGATGGCAATGGCTACAAAGACGGGACCGGCGCTTCCCACCTCTGATTGTAGGGCCGACTGGGTGAGCGCTATGCCGTTAAGTTCTGGTACATGATATAGTCCGCTGATCAGGATGATAAATGCCGTGCATGAGCATACCAATAGTGTATCCGTGAAGACGCCCAATGCCTGGATGAGGCCTTGTTTGACGGGATGTGATACCGTTGCGGTAGCAGCCACGTTGGGAGCACTGCCCTCACCAGCCTCGTTGGAGAAAAGACCGCGCTTGACTCCATTCATGATGGTTGCGCCAATACCACCGCCAGCAATCTGTTCAATGCCAAAGGCATCAAGTACGATAACCTTGAAGACGTGGGGAATCAGGTTGATATTCATGGCGATGACAACAATCGCCAATACCACATAGCCAATAGCCATCACGGGTACCAGTACCGCACTGACATGTGCAATACGCTGGATACCGCCAAAGACAATGAATAGGCCGAGTCCAGCTAGTATGACTCCTACCCATGCTGGCGTCCAGCCGAAAGCTTCTTGCATGGCGCCGCAGATGGTGTTGGCCTGTATGGAGTTGTTGGATAGTCCGAACTGCAGTGTGATGAGTATGGCAAACAGCACAGCCATCCATCGCTGGTGCAGGCCCCGCTGGATATAGTATGCCGGTCCGCCAATGAACGAGTCTTTGTGTTTCTGCTTGAACAGCTGGGCCAAGGTTGATTCTACGAAGGCGGTGGCAGAACCTACCAAGGCAATAATCCACATCCAGAAGACGGCGCCTGGTCCTCCAATGGCGATGGCTGTAGCTACGCCTGCCAGGTTGCCAGTGCCTACACGGGTGGCTACAGAAACGGCAAAGGCCTGGAATGAGGAGATATGCTTCCGCTTGCCTGACTCTCCGTCTTTCTTTCCTCGTGTCTGATCCTCGACGGTATCTACTGCCGAGTCTGCCAGCAGGCGTATCATCTCGCCCACCATGCGGAATTGTACAAAGCGCGTGCGCCATGTAAACCATATTCCACATCCTACAAGTGCGAAGATTAATACATAGCCCCATACGGCATCATTTATGGAGGTAATCAGTTCGTTTAGTTCCATCGTTGTCTGTTCCAAGTCTTTTTGGTGCTTAATTTGGATGCAAAAGTACGAAAAAACGGACGCAAAACAAAAATTAGGTTTATTTTTCTTTGTTTTGTGTCCACTAAATAGTAACTTTGCAGCAATAAAAATGTCAAGATATAGATAAAGCAACAAAATGGATACACAGAAAAATACGTCGAGCGACGCAATACTTCAGGCGTTGGTAGCTGCCTATGGTGGCGAGGAACGTCTGGTTAGTGAACTGCTGAAACGTGAACAAGGCTGTAAGAAACCCGTTACGGAGGAACAGATGAAACGCTTGGGAGAGCATTTCCGTGATATACAACCTGTTGGAAATCTGAGTGCTTGCCTGGGCCCTCAGGTTACTGAGGTTCGTCCTATGGCACTGGAATGTGACGTGGTGCGTTTCCAGAACAACAAGGAGAAATGGGTGGCTCTGGTTGGTCTGCTCGACGGATACCCATACGAAATCTTCACAGGATTGCAGGATGATGACGAAGGTATCGTGCTGCCTAAGTCTGTGACTAAGGGTAAGATTGTCAAGCAGACAAATCCTGATGGCACTAAACGTTATGACTTCCAGTTTGAGAATACACGTGGCTATAAGATTACGGTAGAGGGTTTGTCGGAGAAATTCAATCCTGAATACTGGAATTATGCCAAACTGATCAGTGGCGTGCTGCGTTACAGGATGCCTATAGAGCATGTGATTAAGCTGGTTGGCTCGCTGCAGTTGCAGTCAGAGAGTATCAATACCTGGAAAAACGGCGTGGAGCGTGCCTTGAAGAAGTATGCACCGGGCAGTAGCGATGTTGATGATACGCAAGACGAATGAAACTGTCGGCGAGTAGTATATTCCTGAATGATGTACGCCTCTATGCCTATCATGGCGTATTGGAACAGGAGCGTAGGGTGGGAGGCGAGTATTCCGTCTCCTTGCGCGTACATTATAATATATATAAGGCGATGGAGTCTGATGACGTTTCAGACACGTTGAACTATGCCCTGCTGCTTGAACTCGTGAAACGGGAGATGGCTTGTTCTTCAAGCTTATTGGAACATGTGGTGGGCCGTATAGGAAAGGCTGTCTTCAAGGAATTTCCCCTGGCTGAGTCTGTAGACTTGACATTAACGAAACTGAATCCACCCATGGGGGCTGACTCTGCAGGAGCTGGAGTCAGTGTACATTTAATAAATGATAAAACTCTGTAATGATTGTCGGGTTTTTCGCAAAAAAGCCGTAATTTTGCAGTTGATTCTATAAAGTATGAGTAGAAAATTTTATGTTTTTCTATTGTTGATATGCTGTTTCGCCGTGACTTCATTTGCGGCGAAACGTCCATTTACGCTGGTGATTGATGCCGGCCACGGAGGTAAGGATGCAGGTGCTCCTGGAAAATACTCGTATGAGAAGAACATCAACCTGAAGGTGGCATTGGCTTTTGGACGTTATGTGGAGAAGAACTGTCCTGACGTGAAGGTCATCTATACACGTAAGACGGATGTGTTTATCCCTTTGCATGAGCGTGCCGCTATTGCCAACAGGAATAAGGCTGACGTGTTTATCAGTATACATACCAACTCTGTAGCCAGCAAGAAACCTATCTCGGGTCTGGAGACCTATACCATGGGTATGCGTCGCTCAGGCGAGAAACTCAGTGCTGCTATGCGTGAGAATGATGTGATCCTGATTGAGGATAATTATCAGCAGCATTATTCCGGTTTCGATCCCCGTTCACCTGAAAGCTATATCATGTTTGAGGTGCTCAACGATAAGAACATGCTGGAGAGTGTTGAACTGGCAAAGGGAATCCAGAAGAATGTCTGCCGCACGGCTAATCGTCCCAATAAGGGCGTGAAGCAGGATGCCTTCCTTGTGTTACGTGAGACATCAATGCCTGCCTGCCTGATAGAATTGGGTTATATTACGACACCATCGGAAGAGGCTTATCTGAATGCTCCAAGTAATCAGGAGGCCATGGGACGCGGTATCTATCAGGCTTTCGTGGAATACAAGGCCAGGGCTACCCATCAGCCTATGCCGGTAAAGGTGGAGGAGCCTGAAGTTCCTGAACAAAGCGTGAAGGAAGAAGCACCCGTCAAGCAGGAGGTCCAGGAAGCACCTGTTGTGCCAGCAGAAACACCGGAGGTTGCTGTGAAACAGGATGCACCAGCCAAGCAGGAGGCTCCAGTCAAACAGGAACAGCCTGTACAAAAAAAGACGTCTGTAAAGCCGGCACAGCCTGCAAAAGCTGATACCGTCAAGACGGTAGCCGTTGCTGCGCCTGTCTTCAAGGTTCAGTTCCTGGCAAGCAATACCAGGATTAAGGCGGGAGATGCCCGTTTCAAGGGATTGGATGGCGTAGACAGTTACCAGGAGGGTGGACTCTGGAAATATACTGTGGGCTCTACGGAGAGTTATGCGGAAGTCAGACAGCTCCGTGCACAAGTGGTAAAGGTGTTCCCTCAGGCATTTATAGTGGCTTTCAAGAATGGTGAGAAGATGGATACCCAGAAGGCCATCAGAGAGTCACAACAAAAGAAGTAAGAAATCTAATAAAATATTCGGCTATGAAATTTTTGACAAATGAGGTAAAAATAGCATTGGCTGCTATCGTAGGTATTGTCATTCTGTTTGCTGGCATGCAGTTTTTGAAGGGACTCAATATATTCTCTTCTGCAGATAAGTATTATGTACGTTTCACTGATATCAGTGGCTTGTCGGCCTCAAGTCCTGTTTATGCCAACGGATATAAGGTGGGCGTCGTAGAGAAAGTTCTGTACGACTATTCTCAGCCTAACAATATCGTTGCCGTGATGGGACTTGATAAGAATCTGATGTTGCCGAAAGGTACCAGAGCTGAGATATCAAGCGATCTGCTTGGAAATGTGAAATTGGAACTGAAGTTCGGCCCCAATCCTATTGACTTGGTGCAAAAAGGTGATACCATTGATGGTGGTATGGCCAGTGGATTGATGGATAAGGCTGCAGATATGATACCTCAGGTAGAAGTCATGTTGCCCAAGTTGGATTCTATTCTAGCCGCACTGAATACTTTGTTGCATGATTCTGCAATCACGCGTTCTGTCCATAACGTGGATCAGATTACGACAAATCTTGGTTCTACTACCAATGAACTGAACCAGTTGTCTTCACAGTTGAACCATCAGATGCCCCAGATGCTGGCAAAGGTGGATGGTGTGCTTACAAATACAGAGGGCGTGACCCGTCAGTTGAATGAGATGGATTTTGGAGCCACGATGCAGAAGGTAGACCGTGCTGTGGGTAACCTGGAGCAGACCACGGCTAAGTTGAACAGTAATGAAGGTACACTTGGATTGCTGATGCGTGATCCGGGTCTCTATAACAACATGAATGCTACGATGCGTAGTGCTGATTCATTGCTGATGGATATGAGACTGCATCCAAAACGCTATGTACACTTCTCTATTTTTGGCAGAAAAGACAGGTAAATTTAATTTTGTCTAAATAGTAAAATGGGCGGAAACGCCCATTTGCTATTTTGTAACTAGTTGAAAAATAGGTACTTTATATCCCACAAGGCCTTTTCTTGACGAAAAAGCGTGAAACACTATAATTACCCTAAATATAGCTAGTTACGTTATTTGTACACACATTATCTGTTTTTTAACTATTTGCAGGTTTCGATTTTTTTTGCGAACTTTGCACTCGCAAGTCATAATCTTGCCATTAAGGAATAGCGAATTTAATAGTAAACAACTAAAAAATAATAACGCCTAGATGCAAAATAGTCATAAGGCGCTTTGGGACAACTGCCTGCATCTCATCAGCCAGAACGTCACGAAGCAGATCTTTAAAACGTGGTTCGAGCCAATCGTCTTCGAGTCTTACGACGAGGAAGAGAAGACCGTATTGGTGCAGGTTCCAAGTCCGTATATCTACGAATACTTGGAGCAGTACTACGTGCGTCTGATGGCGTGGGCACTTCAGAATAGTTTCAAGGCTAATGTGCGTCTGAAGTACCGTTTGGTTACCGACAAGGAGAATAAGAAGAATCAGGAGTGGGAGAGTGATGCACCCAGTGATATCGAGGCACCCCGTCCAACAACACGTGGCAATAAGTCGCCTACGGTTCTTGATGCAGCCGTGCCCCAGAACTTGAATCCTCAGCTGGATCCCAAGAAGACGTTTGATAATTATATTGAGGGAAACTCCAATAAACTGCCACGCACGGTAGGTCTGTCTATCGCAGAGCATCCGGGTAAGTCGACCTTCAACCCATTCTTTATCTATGGTCCTTCCGGTTGCGGTAAGACCCATCTGATCAATGCCATTGGTGTGCAGTGCAAGCGTATGTATCCGCAGAAGCGTGTGCTTTATGTCTCTGCCCGTCTGTTCCAGGTACAGTTCACGGACTCTGTGCGTCAGAATACCACGAATGATTTCATTAACTTCTATCAGACCATTGACGTGCTGATTGTTGATGATATTCAGGAATGGGTTAATTCTCCCAAGACTTTGGATACCTTCTTCCACATCTTCGATCATCTGTTCCGCCTTGGCAAGCAGATTATTCTGGCAAGTGACCGTCCCCCTGTGGACTTGGTTGGCGTGAAGGACCGTCTGCTCACCCGCTTCTCTTGTGGTCTGATTGCAGAGCTTGAGAAACCTAACGTGCAGCTTTGTGTGGATATACTGAATTCAAAGTGCCGTCGTGATGGCTTGAAGATTCCTGTGGATGTGATCCAGTTTGTTGCCCAGACAGCCAACGGTTCTGTACGTGACCTGGAGGGTGTGCTCAATTCCCTGATGGCCTACAGTATTGTCTATAACTCTAATATTGACATGCACCTGGCTGAGCGCGTTATCAAGCGTGCCGTGAAGGTGGACAATCATCCCCTTACCATTGATGATATTCTGGAGAAAGTCTGTCAGCACTTTGGCGTCTCTCAGCAGCATGTGCTCAGTAAGAGTCGGAAGCGCGATTACGTACAGGTGCGTCAGGTATCAATGTATCTGGCTCAGAAATACACGAAGATGCCAGCATCACGTATCGGTCAGCTGATTGGTGGCCGTGATCACTCTACAGTGATTCACAGTTGCTCAGCTATCGAGCAGCGCATGAAGTTGGACAAGGCTTTCGTGGAAGAGTTGAATAGTATTGAACATTCTTTTAAACTGAAATCATAAAAATAGAAAAGGTTGGTTAAACGAAACCAGCCTTTTTTCGTCATACATATAAATGATGCGCACAATGACTAAATTACTACTCTCTATTCTGTTGCTCTCATTGACGGTTGTTAAGTCGTATGCAGGTGGCATTGATGATATCCGTCAGGCATTGGAACAGTCGTCGGCTTCACAGGTACAGGAAAAGGTATTTGTTCATACGGATAACCAGTGCTATTTCGTTGGTGACACACTGTGGTATAAGGCTTATGTCGTGAGGGCAGATAATCTGCAGCCCACCGATATGAGCCGTATTTTGTATGTGGAACTGTTGTCGCCAGACGGATTAGTCGTGGAGCGCCAGAATATTATCATCAACTCCCAGGGCTATACCTGCGGACAGTTCACGTTGCGCGACTCGCTCTATTCCGGCTATTATGAGTTGCGTGCCTATACCCGTTGGATGCTGAACTTCAACGTGCGTCATCACCGTTATCGCAGGGATGAGACATGGTCGTTCTATAATAAGCAGATGGCTGCCGACTATTTCCGTGTGTGGGATGGCCTCTATTCGCGTGTGTTCCCCATTTACAGTAAGCCGGAGGAGGCTGGCGACTACGACGTGCGCAGTATGTACCAGCGTCCGAAGACCCGTATCCCTAAGCAGAAGAAGGAAGACCTGATTGTGACATTCTACCCAGAGGGCGGCCATCTGATACAGGGCGTGGAAAACCGTGTGGCTTTCGAAGCCGTCAATCAGCATGGAGAGGCAGCCAATATCACGGGTACACTTAGTGCCGATGGTATGCCGGATATGGAAATCAAGACGGAGTATATGGGACGTGGCTCCTTTACGGTGACACCGTCGGATAAGCGTATCAAGGCCCGTTTTACTTTCCATGATAAAGAGTATAGCTTCAGTCTGCCAAAGGCTGAAAAGGAGGGCGTTGCCATACAACTGGAGGATAATCAGGTCACGATTCATATGCGCCAGCTGCTTCCTGAGTGTGAGTATGGCCTTTCTGTGCTGTGCAGGGGAAAG
Source organism: Prevotella communis (assembly GCF_022024175.1). Classification (GTDB taxonomy): domain Bacteria; phylum Bacteroidota; class Bacteroidia; order Bacteroidales; family Bacteroidaceae; genus Prevotella; species Prevotella communis. The sequence goes on from NZ_CP091794.1 coordinate 758,986, forward strand.
CTGAAGTATTTTACAGGTATCACAGGGTTTACTAGTACGACTAGTTCAACTAGTTTAACTAGTACAACCAGAATCACTCTTCCCATCGATTCCTTGTCTACTGGTGTGAATGACCTGACCATCTTTGACAGCAACGGTCAGATTCTGGCAGACCGCCTGTTCTTTGTTAATCGTCATGAGAATGATGGAAATATCGTCACAGCAGAGATCGATCCCACCCATACCTATCAGCCTTACGAGAAGGTTGACATCCCTGTGCAGTTGGCTTCAACGACAGAACCAACGGTATTCTCTCTTTCCATCTTTGATACCAATACGGATGAGCCAACCTATAATGATGGCAATATCATGACCGACCTGCTCCTTTCCAGTGAGCTGAAAGGTTTTATAGCTTACCCTGCCCATTATTTCGAGAGCGATGATGCTCTGCACCGCCGCCATCTGGACCTGCTGATGATGGTACAAGGCTGGCGTAAGTACAACTGGGCGGAACTGAGTGATACGGCTCGTCAGATGCGCTATCAGCCGGAAAAAGGCATGACGATAGAAGGTTATGTCTATAAGATGCTAAGCTTGAATGAAGTTGAACCCGACGAAATACTCAACTGGCAGGATGGCGTAGGTGTGCTGGGACGTAAGGCTGCAGAAGAACAAGACCCCGTTGATCCTTTTGGGGATAATACTGATAGTGAAGATGAACTGTTGTCATCTACGGATGAGATTCCTGACATGGAAGATACTTGGACATCGGCCTCGACTTTTGAATATGGTTCTATTGGTAATGCCAATGATCATCTGGGCGTCAATCATGGCAATCTGCGGCATGAGGTGCTGATAGAGGCTGAACTTTCTGTTGGTGGTGTCTTTGTTGGCGGTGTGCAGAAGACAGAGGGCGGTCATTTCCTTTTTGATGTGCCCCCATTCTATGGTAGCGCTTATCTGAATATGAAGGCCTATAAGGAGAATGACTCTATCAAGAAGAGTATGATGGCCAGGAAGGATTCGAAGGTCTTGGACGAGGATGCCTTCCCTGATTTCTATGTGAAGCGTGAGTTGTTCTTCCCCATGTACACTCATGACTATACCTATTACGAGAAACATCAGCCTGAATATACTGACGAGATGCTGATTGACACCGTGTCGGAATTCTCTATGGAGAATGATGTGCATCAGTTGCAGAATATTAATGTGAAAGGTCGTCGCCGTGGCCGCAGGGCTATTGACTGGAAAAAGCCTGCCTTTGTGATGGATGCCTATGACCTATATAATGAGATTACCGACAGAGGACTCTCGTTCGGTAAGCTTGATATGCGCCAGTTCCCCGTCCAGGTATGTAAGTATCTGTATGGAAATATGAACCGCTATGTGAAGTTCAATGTTGATGGACGTATTGACGGTTCAACTTATTATCGTAACTATTCCCCTGTTACGAATGGCGCTTCAGATGCAGAGAAGGCCGGTATCTTCCGTGCTAATCGCACCTCACAGTCGCTCTACAAGAAGCTGAAGTTGAAGCGCCTGCAGAATATCCGTGTGTTCTCTGACTATGAACCCCGTACAGAAGACTCCACAATGGTAGTCAGCAGCCTGTTGGCTGACGCTACGGTGGAGATGGAAACAATTCCCAATGATGGCGTGCAACCATCGTTCCGTGACCGTCATATCGTATTCCGGGGCTTCAATATGGCTGAGGATTTCTATCAGCCCGACTATAGCAACCGTTCGCTTGATGAGAAGCCAGCAGACTATCGTCGCACCCTCTACTGGAATCCCAATGCCGTGACTGATGAACAGGGACGTTTCACTGCCACATTCTATAATAACGGTAAGGAGACCCGCATACGAATGACCGCCGCCGGGGTTACCAGCGACGGTCGGTTGATGCATTCGAAATAAGTCTGTTCGAATTAAAACGTTTACGGTTTAACGAAAATCTTTTTAGCCCTATTGCCTTGGCGGATAATGTTGATGCCTGGCTTTAGGGCTTTTTGCTGTCGTCCCTGCAGGTCGTAATACAAATCGTTGGATACAGGCTCGTTGTTCACCATCTTTATACCAGTGGTATTTACCGAGTGAATCGTAATCGTATCGGCTACGCTGCCACCGCCCAGTTGCGTTAAGCCTATGGCAATCTCATAGTCGCCAGCCTGGTCTGCGACACCCTTCAGCGTGTATATCTTGCTGTTGGAGTCAAAAGAGCGCGTCATGCCATCGGGCAGAAGGTATGATTTCTTGGTACCATCAGGCAGGGTGCTGGTCTTCAGCGTCACCGACTTGACGTAGCGGGTCTTGATGTTAAATTCAAATTCCTCACCCATGTTGACGGTAAACTCTTTCTCCAGGAACAGTGGCTGCATGGCATCAGGCAGGTAGTAGCCCAGGTGAGGCGGCTGGTTGTAAGCCGTATTCTGCCAGCAGATACCCATACGATAGGTATGGTCATGCATGAGGGTAGGCATGCGATAGTTGCTGGTAGTGACAGTGCTGTAGATGTTCAGCGTGGCATTGTCGGTGGTACTCCAGAGGATAACCTCCTCACGCCAGTCGCCGAAGATATCTGCCGACAGGCACGGTGTCGCCTTTGTGCCGTTGCATGATGACGGACTGCCGATATTGCCAATCGGTGTGGAACCGACGCCCAGTGTAGAACCACCATATTTCGAGATGGTGGTACCGTCAAGCAGTTCGTCCTGCAAGTCGCCATCCCAGTAGATACGGAAGTTCATTGACGGCTTGCTGGTGCCCACCTGTGTTCCTGTGATGGCATTAAATGGGTTCTGGATGCGTGCACTGCTGTCAAATCCGCCATAAGCCGACCAGAATTCCTGTCCTCTCTTATCTGCTACGATGTCAGCAGCGCAGCCGCGTCCATTATCCTGTCCGCTCTGTCCGCCCTTCCATATAATCTCTCCGGTAGCAGCATCGTGCATATCCCAGGCATACGTACCTTTCTCCTCATGTACATCAAACAGTTCCAAACCTGGACGGTCCGGGTCGAGGTCGGCCAGATGGATAGCATCGCCGTGACCGAAGCCTACCGCATAGAGCATCTTTCCGTCGTCATCACATGCTGCCGAACCCCAGATAATCTCATCCTTTCCGTCGCCGTCGACATCAGCAACCGACATGTTGTGGTTGCCGTTGGCGTACATTGTGTAGCGTCCCAGTCCGGAGAAACACGTCTTTCCAGTATACGTCTTTGTGGTGCCACTGGCATCCATCACCTTGTACTGCGTCTTTGTGTCGCTCATGTGGAGCCAGCGTGTCTTCAGCTGAGTACCATCGAAATCCACTGCCCAGACATAGGCGTAGGTATAGTAGCCACGGCAGAAGATGCCGGAAGGATTGCTGTCGGGTCCGTCGAGATAGGCTGTGGCGGCGAGGTAGCGTTCGCCGCGGTTGCCATAGCTGGCCTTATCAGTCTTGCCCGAACGGTCATCCCAGTTGAACGAGCCCGTGGCCTCGCTCAGTTCGGCTTTCGCATTGCGGGTAGGGTAGTAGGCAATGGTGTGGATGGCTTCTCCTGTAAGGCCGTTGAACACGGTCAGATATTCCTGTCCGCCGTCAATGCGGCCATCGCTGTTGCGCCAGTCTTTTGTGTTTGATGCCGCCTTTATCTTCTCGTCGGTAGCCGCCTGATTCACGTAAAGCCCTTTACCGTCTTTTGATCCGGGTGCCGTCTTGCACATCAGCTCCGCCTTGCCGTCGCCGTCGTAGTCATATACCTGGAACTGCGTGTAGTGGGCACCGGCTCGGATATTTACCCCCAAGTCAATGCGCCACAGTTTGGTACCGTCAAGTTTGTAGCAGTCGATATAGACATTATCCGTCTTGCCGCCCTGGGAGTTATCTTTAGAGTTACTTGGGTCCCATTTCACGAATATCTCATATTGTCCGTCGCCATCGACATCACCCACCGAACAGTCGTTGGGCGAGTAAGTACCGCCTAAGGCTCCTGTGGCGGGACGGTCTAACGTCAGTGGCAAGTAATTCTTCGCCCATGGCTTCACGATACCAGACGTATCTATCGCCTCGCCGTTCACTTTCGTCACCACCTGATATTCAGAACTGGCGTTGCCACCCGTTGTCTCATAGCAAGTAGCATAGACATCCTTGGCGATAGCTGTGCCGTTGCGCAGGATGTCGAAACGCGTATCATCCTCATTATCTGTACCCAGCATACGCCACGAGATAAAATGTTTTGTGCTAGTCGATGGGATGACCGTGAGACCGCGATCCAATTTCTCCATCTGGCTCGCAGGCGTGTGTTGTGCCTGGATGCTAAGTGCCGTCAAAGACAATAGGGTCAATGTTTGTAGTTTGATTCTTTTCATATTTATCGTTAGTTTTTAATGTAGTATTCCTGTCTCATATATTTGCAAAGGTACACCTTTTATAATAAAGTTGAGATTGCAGAATGTTAAATCTTTTAAAATTTGAACTGTTTTATAAAAAGCTAATGGAAATTTATGTACCTTTGCAACGCTTCTGTGGTGTACGCACACTGTGGATTCTACCAAACTACGGATATATATCTAACTAAACATAAGTACTAATGAGAAAAATTTCTACGCTTGCCTTTATGGCATTTTTCTGCTGCATGAGCGCTATGGCTCAGGTAGTGCTGGGCGACATTAAGTTTAGTGTCAAGGATGGTGCTAAGCTGAATCCCACAACAGGTAAGATTACTGTGACATTCCCTGAGGTTACAGGTGTTGAGGATCCCACAGCTACGAACTTCGTGCTGGCTGGTGCTTTCAATGACGTTGATTTCGATGAAGTTGAAGGTTCTTTCGCTTCTGGTGTAACATTCGACCTTGGTGAATTTGAGTTGGAGCCAGGCACAGAATATACCCTGAAGATCACTTCAGTGAAGGTTGATGGTGCAGAACTCGCTGCTGAGGGTGGTTATAAACTGAACTTCAAGACTCGTGGTGCTGAGCGTAAGATGTCATGGACGTTTACGATTGATGCAGAGTCTGCTGCTCAGATTGTTACTGAAGGTTCTGCCAATGTTGCAGGTGCAGAGAATGAAGATGCCACCAAGTATATGGACATTCAGAAGAATGGTGCCACCACTCACCGTTTCTATGTGCCCGCTCGCAATTATGAGGAGATCCTGTTGCCTGACGGAACGGCTCTGCCTATGACTGAAGATTTGATGTTCAAGTTTGGTAACAAGGCATTCTATGTGGGTGACACAGAGGGCTCATACAAAGACCTTATTGCTTTCAATGGTAAGAACCAGTATATGATTATCCCCGATTGTAAGGCTGGTGATGTTATTACATTTAACGCAAACCGTGCTACGAAGGGTAGCGCCGATAAGCCAACAAATATTCAGGCTATGGATGGTGCTGCTATTGCTCCTGACGGTTTGGAATCTTCCAATGGCATTAAGGACTCCATCTGGTTGGGCTCATCTTATGCTAACTATAAGTTTGAGGTGCTGACAGATGGAGATGTTAAATTCTTCTTCAACAACTGTCTGATGAAGTCTATCACCATTGAAGAGGGTGTTGAGAAGAAGCCTTGCAAGTACAAGGTTGTGGCTGGTTACACAGAAGATGAAAAAACGACAATCCTGAAGGAACTCGTTGCTGAGACTGAGGGTATCACCAGTTCTACTGTAAAGGCTTACTATTCTTACTGGCTCGCTGACGAACAGGGCAACGTTTATACCTATGGTACAAAGGGTAATCCTTTCGAGGCTTCTTTCGACCTGAAGGGTGACACCACTTTCGTTATCAACTATAAGAAGACCGCTTTCGAGGGTTGTGTATTCCTTTCTGAGGGTGAGGATCTTCCCAATGCAGCTCTCTGCACAAGTAGCAATGCCGCTATCCGTTCTTCTATGGGTAAGGCAGCTTATTTTACAGAGGATTTGAAACTCGTGACCCTGCAGCCTGGTACTTACAAGGTACGCGCTATCACTGCTGACTATACCAGCAAGTCTGGTGGTTATGACTGCGTACTGACCAAGGGCGAGGGTGAAGAGAATGAGATTCACCTCGTTGCTACTGCTGATAACTGGAACGATATTGAGTCTGACCTCCTGACCATTACCGAGGCTACAGACATCACTCTGAAGGCCAGTGGTAATGAGAACCAGGGTATCGACGTTATCATGATCTACGCTTCTACTGATGCTCCTGAGGATCCCGATGGTATCAACGAGGTGAAGGACGCTAAGAAGGTTGTGGCCCGCAAGGTGGCTAAGGATGGTCGCATCCTGATCCAGACTGCAGCTGGTACCTTCAACGCTGTTGGTGTACAGGTAAAGTAATTCAAATATAACAATACGGCCACGAATTTCGTTGGAAGAATACCCCGCGAAATTCGTGGCTTTTTATTAAAACTTATGACCAAACTACTACTATCATTATCTGTTTTTCTTTTTTCGTTGGGTGCTATGGCAGCCGATGGTGATGTGACGATGACAGTCAGCGGCATGACAACCAAGATGTCTGACGGCACTTGGAGTATTACCATTAACAGCAACGGACGTGTCAGTTCCCTGCAGCGCAAGGGAACGGAGTTCCTGTCGAGCAATGGCATCTATTTCGACTATACCACATCCGAAGGCAACAAAGGTCTCAGTCCCTCGAAGGTGACTGTTATCAAGAATACTGCTGAACATTGTGAGGTGCTCTATAGCGCTACCTCCGGCAACACCATTTTTGAACAGGGATTTATCATGCGTAAAGGTGTGCCCGGCCTTTATTCGTATGTCATTGCTACGGGTACTGCAACTTCTGCTAACGAGCCAATCAAGGAGGCACGTGTCTGTGCCCGCCTGAGCGACAATATGCTCAATGGCTACGTGGACTGGCGCATGAACGGACGTATCCCCTCGAATAGCGAGATGGCTACAGCCGAAAAGGAAGAGAATACGATTCAGGATGCTACCTATTATCTGAGCGATGGTAGTGTCTATACAAAATATAACTGGGCTAACTATATTGAGCGCGATACCCTGCACGGCCTGCGTGACAATACCTACTATGGCCTCTATAATATCCCCGTGAGCTACGAATGGATTAATGGCGGATGCGAGCGTCAGGAACTCACCGTCCATGCCACCAGTAAGTCACCCATCACCATCCAGATGTTGCAGGGTGAGCACTTCGGTGGACAGGCAATGGTGCTGAACGAGGGCGAGCAGAAACTCTATGGCCCGTTCCTTATCTGCACGACCTACAGTAAGAATCCTGTGACCAGTGCCCGCAACCAGTGGGCAAAGGAGGTTGAGACCTGGCCCTACCAGTGGTTTGAGAACGACCTCTATCCCCGTGAGCGCGGCACGGTGCGTGGTCATCTGAATGTTACCACGGGCCAGCGCAACGACAGCGTGCGTATTATCCTGGCTCAGGAGAAGGGAAAAGATCCCCTGACAATGATGCACGGCTATCAGTTCTGGACACTGACCGACGAGCATGGCGACTTTGAACTGAAGCATGTACGTCCTGGTGACTATAACCTCTTTGCCTATGCAAAGGCTGGCGAGGTGACCGATATGCTGGAGCAGGATGATATCACCGTCAGCGCAGGCGACAATGACCTGGGCACTATCTCGTGGACACCCAAGAAATATAGTGAGATGCTGTGGATGATTGGTCAGAACGACCGTCGTAGCAGTGAGTTCTGTCTCAGTGATGCTCCTCGTCAGTATGGCCTTTGGGAACAGGTGCCTCAGACGCTGACCTATACCATAGGCGAGAGCAAGGAGAATACCGATTGGTATTATGCCCAGACCAAAGACGGCACATGGACGGTGAAGTTCAATGTGGAAGAGCGTCCCTCCGGGCGTGCTTACCTCACGGCTTCTATCGCAGGATGTGCCAGCGAGAAAGCTACCGTTGCCGTGAAACTCAATGGCACGGTGAAGGCCACTTGGAAGCCTGGCTATAAGGATGCCTCAGTCTATCGCAGTGCCGTGAACAGCGGCCGCCATTATCTCTATACCGTTGACTTCCCCTGCACCGATCTGAAGGTTGGTACTAACCTCATCACCTTCCAGACCAGCAATACTGGTGGCAAGAATGGTATCCTCTATGACTGCATCAAACTGGAGGCTGGCAGTCTTGTTACCTCTGGCGTGGAAGCCATCCGTGAGTCTGTGGCTGGCAGCAGCACCCCCTTTAAGCATATCGTCAACGGGCGTCTTGTGATAGAGCAGGCAGGTCACCGTTATTCACTGACAGGAACAATACTTCAATAGTAAGATGAGACACAGACTACTGATACTCCTTTTTCTTGGTGTATGCCTTTCTTCGATGGCCTCCAATGTGGTGTGGTTCGACGGACAGAATCCTGTCAGTTACCAACTGGCAGGCAGGGTGGACCCTGTTGTGAAGCAAGCCCTACGGATGTTTTGTGATGATATGCAACTGGTGACAGGCATGAAACCTGTTGCGTCTCGTGAGGCCGCCATCCGTATCATTCAGGGCAAGGGCAGTGATGATGGCTTCCGCCTGAGTGTGCAGAAAGGTCAACTCGTTGTCGAGGGACATAATGCCCGTGGCACGGCCTATGGGCTGTTGGAGCTATCGCGTATGGCTGGTGTCTCTCCTTGGGTGTGGTGGGGTGATGTGCGTCCCTATTCCCGATCTACTCCAATCTCTGTGGCCGACACCTTCTGTATAGAGCATACACCTTCTGTGGCTTATCGAGGCATCTTCATTAATGATGAGGACTGGAGCCTGCGTCAGTGGTCCAAGGATAAGATGGGACCGCAGACCTATCGTCGGCTCTTTGAACTGATGTTGCGTCTGCGTGCCAATACCCTTTGGCCTGCTATGCACGAGGGTACGCCAGGCTTCTTTACCGTACCTGGTAATCGTGAGATGGCAGACTCGTTTGGTATTGTTGTAGGTTCTTCCCATTGCGAACCTTTGCTCAGAAACAATGTGGCAGAGTGGAACCGTGATACCCGTGGACCGTATAACTATATCACCAATCGCCAGCAGGTACAACGGTATTGGATAGAACGCCTGAAGGAGGTGAAAGGTTCAGAGAAACTCTTCACCATTGGCATGCGTGGCATCCACGATGGGGCGATGGAAGGTGTGAAGACCAAACAGGAACAGCTTGCAGCACTTCAACAGGTGATAGACGATCAGCGCCAACTTATCCGGCAATACTACAGTAAGAATGTGGAGCAGGTGCCTCAGGTCTTTATTCCTTATAAGGAGGTGCTCGAGATTATGGAGAGCGGACTGCGTGTGCCCGATGATGTCACGCTGATGTGGTGCGACGATAACTATGGTTACTTGACACGCCTGCCCGATGCAGAGCAGCAGAAGCGCAGGGGTGGGGGAGGCGTCTATTATCATCTCTCTTATTGGGGACGTCCCCATGATTACTTGTGGCTGACTACCACCCAGCCCGGACTTATCTATCACGAGATGCGTACGGCCTATGACCATAACTGCCGCAAGCTTTGGATTGCCAATGTGCACGACCCGAAGGTGGCGGCGTATGATTTGGAGCTGTTTCTGGATTTGGCATGGGATATTAATAGCGCTCCACTCGAGCAGCATTTGCAGCGTTGGCTTTGTACGCAGTTTGGAGCACAGATTGGTAATGCTGTCTTTCCTGCCATGAAGGAATACTATCATCTCAATGCTATCCGTAAACCTGAGTTTATGGGCTGGACCCAGGTGGAACTCGATAAGAAGAAGTATCCAGGAGGAAAGTCGGTACCTGGTTATACGGAGTTTTCCTTGCAGGAAGGCTATGAGCGCATGGAAGCCTTTGCCCGTATTGAGGCTATCGTTGATACCTGGCGCCCGTTGGTGGATGTGGGACGTCAGGATGCCTACTTCGCCCATGTGCTCTATCCCGTTCATGCTGCTGCGGCAATGACCCGGAAGATGTTGGCTGATGAGCCCGCCAGTTTGCAAGCTTACGAGGAAATACAACAGTTGACAGAGCGCTATAATGCGATGAATGGTGGGAAGTGGCGTGGCCTGATGTCGGCAGCCCCTCGCGACCTGCCCGTTTTTGGAAAAGTTCATACCAAGTTCCCGCAGCATCCTTCCATAGGACGCCTGATAGCCCGCAATGCCTGCGACTACCAGACAGCCTCAAATGGCGTGTCTGTAGTCTCCATGCTGGGACACTCGATGAATGCCGTAGCTCTACCAAAAGATGCTGCACTTATGTACGATTTCGATAGCCCATCCGAGGGCGAGGCCGTTCTCTATACCGCGATGATACCTACCCAGCCCAGCAATCGTGGCGACCTGCGTTATCAGGTGACGATTGATGACCAGGAGCCTGTCGTCATCTCGCTGAAGACGCCTTATCGCTCGGAGCGCTGGAAACAGAGTGTCTTGCGGGGACAGTCGTTGAATAAGACACCTGTTCATCTGACCAAGGGTCCGCATACGTTGAAGATAAAAGCCCTCGATGAGCACATCATCGTTGACCAGTGGATGATAGACTTCTGTCCCAATCGACAGTTTTATGTAATTCCTGTAAATAAATAATGAATAAGATATGAAACGTTTACTGATTAGTTCTTTATTTGTCATTTGTCAACTGTCATTAGGCTTTGCCCAGCCCAGTACCATCGTGCAGCACCCTTGGCAGGGTAAGCGTGTGGCTTATTTTGGTGATTCTATTACCGACCCCAATAATAAGGCGTCGAAGAAGAAATTCTGGGGCTTGCTCTCTGACTGGCTCGGTATCGAGGCCTACGTCTATGGCGTGAGTGGACGCCAGTGGAACGATATCCCCCGTCAGACGGATAAGCTGCTCCGTGAACATGGGCAGGATGTGGATGCCATCATTGTCTTCATGGGTACCAACGACTATAATAATGGTGTGCCAGTTGGTAAGTGGTGGGACGAGCACGAGGCACAGGTAGAGTACGGACACGGACAGCCTAAGAAGATGGTGACACGCCGTCAGCGCACCCCGTCAATGGATCCCAATACCTATTGCGGACGTATCAATATCGCTATGGACTCCCTGAAGCGTACCTTCCCCACGAAGCAGATAGTGCTCTTGACGCCTATCCATCGTGCCGACTTCCATGCCAACGAGAAAAACTGGCAGTGCGACGAGTCGTATACCAACCAGTGTGGCGAGTATCTGGATGTCTATGTTGAGGCTGTGAAGCAGGCAGGCAATATCTGGGCAGTCCCCGTTATTGACTGGAATGCCCTGGGTGGACTCTTCCCCTTGATGGACCAGTACGCTTCCTATTTCAACAATGCAGACACTGATCGCCTGCATCCCAATGATAAAGGGCACGAGCGCTTGGCCCGTACCCTCTATTACCAGTTGCTTGCCCTGCCTTGCGTATTCTGATAGTCCCAGACTACGCCTGATTGTCGAGCAAATAGACCTTAGAACTCTTACAGCCCTCGCTTCTGATTCCGGAGCGAGGGTTTTCTTATCCCACGTCGTGGAAATAAGAATAATGTTGCAGATAAAACCTTTCTCTTAACGTGTTAGTTCAAAAAGTATAGGTAAAAGGCAAATTTTAGGTAGCGCTTTTCTTGCTTTAAGTCAATAAATGCACTATCTTTGCACCCAACAACTACGTCTATGAAACAACTACTGATACAACTATTCTTTCTTTTGTGCTGTGGCGCAGTTTCTGCCACAGGCGTTTACAACGTGCGTGATTTTGGTGCTAAAGGTGACGGACAGACACTGGATTCACCTGCGATTAATGCAGCCATCGAGGCTGCTGTTCGCGATGGAGGAGGGCAGGTGTTACTGCCTGCGGGCACATATCTTTGTGGTAGTATTCATCTGAAGTCCAATATCGACCTGCATCTTTCGGCTGGCTGCACCATCTTGGCAGCACCTGCAAAGATGAATGCCTACGACGCATCAGAGCCGTTCGATTTCCCAGAGTATCAGGATGGCGGACATACCTATTTCCATAATTCGCTGATCTGGGCTGAAGGCGAGAAAAACGTCAGCATCACTGGTCACGGCATGATTGACGGTAAGGGACTCACGCACAAGGATACAGAGAATAGCGGTAATATCCAGGGTGGCTCTATCGGCACAGGCGACAAAGCTATCGCTCTGAAACTATGTCGCCAGGTGACAATTCGCGACATCACCATCTATCGTGGAGGTCACTTTGGCATTATCATGACAGGATGCGACCTCTCAACCATTGATAATGTAACTATCGACACGAATCGCGACGGCTTCGATATCGACTGTTGTAAATATATGACCATTACTAACTGCCGCATCAACACACCGCGTGACGATGCACTGGTGCTCAAGTCCTCGTATGCCCTGAAGAAACCTGTGCTCTGTGAGCATATCGCTATCAGCAACTGTAATATCACAGGCTATAAATGTGGCACGTTGCTTGACGGCACCTATATCCCTGAACCTGTCAACTGGGTGTGCGGACGCTTTAAGTTGGGCACGGAGAGCAATGGCGGCTATCGCAATATCTCACTTACCAACTGCACCTTTATGTATAGTAGCGGACTGGCTTTCGAGGAGGTGGATCAGGGCAGGATGGAGAATATCGTGGTGTCGAACATCACGATGAGTCACGTACATCATTATCCTATTTATATTACTACGGGCTGTCGTAATCGTGGTCCCAAGGAGGTGACGACACCTTCTACGGCTCGCGATATCCAGATATCCAATGTCATAGCCGATGACTGCGACTCGCTTTGCAGCATCATCGTTACAGGTATGCCTGGCGTACCTGTGAAGAATGTGTGGTTGTCAAACATCCGTCTTTACTTTAAAGGCGGTGGTACAAAGGACTTGGCAGATAAGAACTATCGTGAACAAGGCACGAACTATCCTGAGCCGAAATTCGCTGGATGGACGCCTGCCTATGGACTCTATGCCCGTCATGTAGATGGGTTGTATATGAATGATGTGACTTTCCGCTATGAACGTCCTGACTATCGGCCTGCCGTGCTGCTTGATGACGTGAAGAATGACGTGATACGACATCTGGATGCGCCGACGGAAGAGGGCGTTGAACAGGTGATAAGAAAGTAAACTGAGAAAACAAACAAATCAAAAATAGAAAGATATGAAGAAGGTGTTATTGGGACTTTTTATGGCTGTGGTAGCTGTGAATGCTCATGCACAGCGCATTGCCGATAATCTGTCACGTGGCCTTGTGGCTATTCCTCAGGGTGACAAGACAGGCCAGGATGATCGCTATGGCGTGTCTGGAACTGGTATTTTCGTCAGTTGGCGTATCCTGCCTACTGAATACTACGACACGAAATATAATCTGTATCGTGGCACAGAGAAGATTGCCAGCAACCTGACGGTATCAAACTATCAGGACAATAGTGGTACGAAGACATCCGTCTATAAGGTGGTGCCTGTGATTAGGGGAACGGAACGTACTGACCTGGCTGCTTCATGCACGCCTTGGGATCACCAGTATTGGGAAATTCCTGTGGCGGCGGTGACTAATCGTAATGGCGATGATGTGACTTCTGGCTATACGCTGAACGACTGTTCGGTGGCCGATGTCGATGGCGACGGACAGATGGAGTTCGTGGTGAAGCGTCGTAACGACTCTGGTAATCTGCGTGAGTCAACCAACAAGACCGACTTCAACCGTCATGAGTGCTATAAGATGGACGGCACGTTGCTCTGGTCCATAGATATGGGACCCAACCTGATGGCAGGACCTGATGAGCAGTTTGACCTGATTCTCTATGACTGGGATCAGGACGGCAAGGCCGAGGCCCTGATGCGTGGTGCCGATAATATGATTATCCATACGGCTACGAAGGGTGATATCCAGATTGGCAACATGAACTATTATGCGCCACGTGATGAATATACCAAGGCTGGTGCAGAATACCTATTATATATGGATGGTGCTACGGGTGTGCCCTATGCTTGGGATGGTAATGCCAACTGGACGCCTGAGGCCTATCCACTACCTCGTTTTGAGAGTGGCGAGAGCGACTATGCTGCGGTTTGGGGTGCTAACGATACAGGCCACCGTGCAACCAAGCATTACTTTGGTGCACCTTATCTGGATGGTCGTAATGCCAGTATCTTCTTGGGACGTGGCTGTTATACGCGCCATAAGTTCTGTGCCCTTGATGTGAACAAGGAGACCCACGAGTTGACGCAGCGTTGGCGCTGGAATTGCTACGACGGCAATTCTCCTTGGTTTGGTAATGGTTTCCATAACTTCGCCATTGCTGATGTGGATATGGATGGACGCGATGAGATAGTATTCGGCTCCATGATGATCGACGATACGGGCTATGGACTCTCTACCACGGGCTTTGGTCATGGTGATGCTCAGCATTGCGGTGATTTGGATCCCTATCGTTGGGGATTGGAACAGTTTGTCTGTTTGGAGGGTTCTACGGTGCCAGGCATTGCCTATACCGATGCCACTACGTCAACCTTGCGCTATACCACAGGTGGCGGCAGTGACAATGGTCGTTGTATGGCAGGCAATTTCTATCATAATATTCCTGGTGCTATAGGTGTCTCTGGTGGGGCTGGCATCAGTCTCGTAGCTGATAAGGCTTCTAATCACACAGGCTTCTCTGATGATCACGTCAATATGCGTGTCTATTGGGATGGCGATTTGCTCGACGAGTTCATGGATTCACCAGGTACAGAGAAATCACCATGTGTCTATAAGGCACCTGGTCAGAATGAGGTAGGGACAAACCGCAGTTATGCCAACAGCCGTTGTTGGATGGGACAGGGTAACCTGAACAACTCTTCAAAGAACAATCCCTGTTTCTTGGGCGATATCCTTGGTGACTGGCGTGAGGAGATTGTTACCCGCACCAGCGATAAACTGATCATTCAGACTACGAGTTATCCTTCCCCTTGGGGTATCACCACTTTGTGGGCCGACCATGAATATCGTAATGCCATGGCGTGGCAGTCGGTAGGCTATAACCAGCCGCCTCACCCCAGTTTCTTCCTTGGTGAGATGGAGGGTATCACCAAAGAGCCTCCTGCTGTAGTGATGGAAGGACGTACGGAGGTATCGGGAACCATCCAGACTACGGATGATCATCTGCTGATTTCGGGTTATGAGAACAAGTCTATCGCTGTAGCCGATGGTGCTTCACCTTATATATTAACGGTGAATGCACCCGCTTGGGTGAAGGGTAGTGGCGCACAGCAGGCTGTGGCAAGTACCCCTAAGCAACCTGCCCAGACTGTTGAGACCTATACCACAACGCTTACTGGTGGTGCCTTTAGTGGTGCTACGCGTATTATTAAACAAGGTGAAGGCATTCTCGTGTTGCCTAATGTCACAGAGAAGCATACTGGCGAGACGAATGTATGGCAGGGAACATTAATGTTTGATGGTAAGATGGAGTCAAGTCCTGTGTGGCTGAATCGTCATACCACGCTGATTAGTAATGGCGGACAGTTTATGGGAGGCTTGAAGGCTGACTATAACGCTACCATTTATCCTGGCGGAAAGGATAATGTGGGGGCTATTACTGCCTCTACGTTGGAACTGGGCTTTGGTTCACGCATCGTCATTGACGGTAGCAACGGACAGCTGGATAAAATCAATGCCAATACGCTGACCGTCGAAGCCAAAACGGATGACGTCTGGAAAGAGTTCGGTCCACGCTATAAGACGCCTGTGATTCAGCTTAACTATGCAGGCACACTGGAAGCTGGCACTTACGAGTTGGGTTCTATCGGTAGTGTTAATGGTGATGTGTCTGATCTGCTCATTGAGGGCGTAGACAATAGTCTCAAGGCTTCTCTGGCTTATCAGGATGGTAAACTGCTGCTTGTTGTTGAGGGCATGCGAGAGGCTGGACAGGTAACATGGAATGGAATCAGTGATAACAGCATCTGGCAACAGGCTGTCAGCGAGAACTTCCTTTATGACGGACGGGCCAGTTATATGGCTTCAGGTGATGATGTGGTGTTCGATGATAACGCAGCTTCTACCAATGTCGTTATCAGTGGTGCCGTCAGTCCTAAGTCGGTGACTTTCAACAACGAGACAAAGCACTATACGCTTTCTGGTGATAGTATCGTAGGAATGGGATCCATCATCAAGAATGGTAATGGGAATGTCATTTTCAATAACTGGAATCATATCGGCTCTACAGTTGTCAATGGTGGTAAGCTGACGGTGGCTATGCTGGCTAATAATGCTGGTCAGGATTGGGGTTCACTGGGTAGTGCATCTTCACCAATCACACTGAATGATGGTACCACGTTGGTAACCAATGGTACAATCATCACAGACCAGACGCTGAATGTCAGTGGTGAAACAACGATAGAGGTGCCCAATGGCAAGAGTGTTATCTTCAACAAGGCCATCAAGGGCAGTGGTGCAATAGTCAATAAGACTGGTGCTGGTTCGCTGGAGTTGGGTACGGTGACGAATACCTTTGCCAAATTGGTTGTCAAGGCAGGAACTGTAACCAGCAATTACAATTCGTCATACACTGAGACACTGCCAAAAACTGTAGAGTTCCAGGGTGGCACAATATGGGGTGCAAACAACGAGAGTACCAATGTCAACAACTCCACAAATTTTGTCGTACCACAAGGTAAGACGGGTTCTTTCTACAGCGGATTCCGTTCTACCTATACCGGCACACTCACAGGTGCTGGTACGTTCAATGTCTATACAGGTGGCGTGCGAGCCTACTTCAATGGTAACTGGAGTGCTTTCGAGGGTACTATTAATATAGGTAAGAACAACCGTCAGAACAAGAAAAGCTATGATCCAGAGTTTCTGTTGGGTAATACCAACGGTATGCCAAAGGCTGTGGTTAATGTGAATGCCAATGCTCGCCTGCAGAATCAGGGCAAGAGCATCCGCGTGAAGAAGTTTGGTGGTACGGGTGCCTTGGTTGGTACGGGCACATGGATTGTGGACTGTGATGAGAACTTTACACTGACTACTGAGGTGGGTATCACCTCGGAACGTACTGATGACTATGGCAATACGATAGCTGTGAGCGCATCGCCTCTGACTAAACGTGGTACGGGTAAGATGACGATGACGGAAGGTAAGATGAATGGTGTGCTCACTATTGAGAATGGTACGGTGGCAGCTTATAAGTATAAGCCAGCCTCGTTGCTGAATGGTTCAAACAACACCATCGTGAAAGGCAGTGGACGTCTTGCTGGACAGATGCTGCTCAACAACCTGAGTGTGCAGAGTGGGGGAGAAGTGATTCCTTGCGCTTCGGCAGTCAATGAAACCTCACCTGGTACTATTACTTGTAATAATACCATTACTGTTAACGATGGTGCCGTAGTCAACTTCCTGGTGAATGCGTCGAAAAACTCTACGCTTACCACGAAGAACCTCACCATAAACGGAACAATTAAGGTGACATTTACTGCCAGTCGTGAACTGAATGTGGGTGATGAATTAAAGCTATGGACAGTCAGTGGCACGTTCAGTGGTACGCCTAAGTTCGAATTGCCAGAAACCTATACATGGGATACCAGTCGTATCAGCGAAGGCATCATCAGCGTAACGGCAATTAGTACAGGCATTCGTTCCTCTTTTATCGATGCTGATTCAAAGAATGTTTACGACCTGCAGGGGCGCAAGATAAATGGTCAGCAAACTAAGGCAGGAATCTACATTCGTGGTGGTAAAAAGGTCATTATTAGGTAGTAGAGTACAAAAAGTATAGGAAAAAGTCAAATTTTAGGTAGTGGTTTTCTTGCGGTAAGTCAAGAAAAGCACTATCTTTGCAGCCGAAAACTACGAATATTATTCATATTTTAAATATCAACTAAAAACAAAACTTATGAAAAAACGTTTACTTTTGGCCTTTATGGCAATGAGTGCAGCCGTTTCAGGTTACGCACTTGAGCAGGGTGAGTTCGTCTATACCCCTCAAGGACGTTTCCAGATTACGGGTGCTAATGTGAATGCCAACAACGCATTCCAGGATTTGTCCGGTTGGACTGTAGTTTCAGCTTCTAATGAGAAGACTTTGACCGACAACTTCAATATTAATGCCAATGGCTATGCAGAGGGTATTAATTCTGTGGCAAGTCTCGATGCAACTGCAGGTGAAGGTATGTACTTCAAGTTTGAACCTTCTGACGCTGGTGCAACTTATGTTGTTAGCTATAAGATGAAGGGAGCTGTAGCCGTTTCTATTCGTAAAATTACTACCGAGGTTTCTACAAACTTGGTTAAGGTAGAGGGAAACAGTGACAATACCTTTGGTGGTACCAATGATGTACTTGTAGCCAATACTGCAGAGGAATTGACTGAGGATTGGCAGACTTTCAACTATGCTATCGTGGGTGATGGTACTCCTCGTACCTATTTTATTTCATTCACTGGCATGGCTACCAATATTGAGATTGCCGACGTTCAGATTGCTCCTGCTATGCAGTTTGCTGACCTGCGTAAGCGTGATGCTATGCTCGAAAAACTGAATGCTTATAAGAATTGCTACAACTGGGATTCAGCTCTCCTTGCCGATCTGGGTTATGATGAGGCTATCGCAAATCTTCAGGCTGTAGGTGATGAGACTGGTCAGGCTGAGCTCGATGAGTTGCTGAGCACCTCTCAGGAAATCGTTTCTGATTTTGTCAAGGCCAATATGGATGACTATCTGGCAGGTAATACCGCCAACTATTTTGGTATCAAGGAATCTTCTGGTAACCTGCAGAAACAGAATAATATTGGTGATTGGACTGTCTTCCCCGGAGGCCGTGGCTTCTGGAGCAATGGTGCTTATCCTGATATGGGTCACTACCAGCAGAGCAGTAAGTGGTGTGGCGGTAGCCCCGATAATCCTATGGGTGTTTCTCTGCAAAAGTCTCTGTCTGCTGGTTCTTATGTATTTGCTATTGAAGGCAATGCTGCTACTCGTGAGCCAAAGAAGCAGTGCTGGACACTTGATGAGGGTACAAAAACTGCATACGGTGTGGCTTATATCGTAAAGGTTAATGGTGAAGAAGTAGATACAATTGCGTCTGTGGTGAAAGACTTGCAGCCTATTGAGTATACACCGTTCTTCGTGACAGCAAAGATTACTGAGGATGCTACATACGAATTTGGTTTCAAGGCTTATTGTAAGGAGACTCACAAGAATCTGACAAACGGTTCTGTGGTATATGTAAAGGATGCCTCTATTTGGGGTAAAAACGAGAATATCTACAATCAGGCACAGTTAGGTTATGAGGCTGATGTACGTGAGCAGATTACTACTGGTCGTGATGCTCTGACAAAAGCTGCTGAATATTTGGCAAATGCTGATTATTTCTGGGGTAAGGCTGACCTTCAGGATAGTGTAACTGTAACAGAGCCAAAGATTGCTGCTTTTGAGGCAATGAGCCAGGATGATATTATTGCGACATATGACGCAGATACATATGTAAAAGAAAATCGTACGAAGACTGCCGAGGAAGGCCTGTTGGTTTTCCGCGTTTACGACGAGGCTGTGAAAGGAATTCTTGCAGCAAACAAGAAGTTCTTGGCTATCAACGATACTCTGAACTCTTTGCAGACATCAATCGATGCTGCTGAGGCTGTGCTCGCTCTGCGTCTCTATGACGTAGCTACCGGTAAGGATGCTTTGAGAACTGCTATTGACAATGTGAAGGCTTTGCAGACTCAGATGAAGGCTGCTCAGTACAGCGAGGAGAATGCTGCTGCTATCAAGGCTGCTAATGAGGAGCTGGCTGCTGCCGTTGAACTCTTCAAGACCACTATTCCTGCAAGTGCTATCGCTACTGTTGTTGACATAGACTTCGAGCAGGCTGCTGTTCTGAATGAGGAGACTCAGAACTATAGCATTTCTGGTGCTGCTGGCGCAATGGAATTCACTCACTTCTCAACTGTTGCTCCCGAAGGTGAGGACGCTCCTTACCAGCAGGGTCACTGGGATAACGGTGAGCAAAAGTGGAAGGGCTATCTCCGCATTGGTAATGGTGATGGTACTGTAGCCTTCAACCCTGTTGCTGAGGGTAAGGAGGATATGGGTACAAGCATCCTGAAGGTTTCTTGTGACTTCTATATTCAGGGTCTTAGCGGCAGATCTGTAGGTTTCTTCTTGAAGAATGAGGCTGACTCAACGTTGGCTGCTCTCTATCGTAATTATTACCAACCCTCAGACACTGAGAATACCTTTGGTGCTGATATGAGCAAAGTATGGGCTAAGTCTGGTGGTTCTTACAACGATGCATCTCCTGCTGATGCTGAGGAGCCTACAACTACAGTTATTGAGAAGACCAACTTCGAGGTTATCATGGACTATGGCACACAGACCATGTACTGCAACATCAGCAGTCCTAACGGTTCTACAACTTCTGCACCTGTAGCATTCACAGGTATTCCTGCTAAGTTTGTGCTGTCATGCAACTATGACAACAAGTTCGCTACCCGTCGTTGCTGGTTCGACAACCTGAAGATTCAGCGTGTCCAGGCTGGTGAGGCTACTGGTATCTCAGAGGTAAACGCCGCTGCTAAGGTGAAGGCTCCTACTAAGGTGCTGAAGAACGGTCGCATCATCATCAATGGCAAGTATGCTATCAATGGTATGCTGGTGAAGTAAAAAACTTCCCCTAACATAATTCTCACGGGAATGCTTTGACGGGCATTCCCGTTTTTCTTTTTATTATTCCTTTAGGAATAGTTCCTCCTTGGCTCTGTTTTTTGCGTCTAAAACTTTGAAAAATGCTTAATTCGCAAATTTGAAAGTTAAATTGTTGTAAGTTTCAATTATTTTTTGTTATTTTGCAAACTGGTTATTGTGCCTTGATGGCACTTGAAACCTATGGCGATGTTAATACTAACAGACAAATCAACAAAATCACTATAACAAACAAACTTATTTATGAAAAAACTCTTTTTATACGCATCCCTTATGTGCTTAGGCCTAGGGTCCTGCTCAAAGGACTTCTTGGTACCTGAGGGAGAATTGCCATCATGGCTTGGCGAGAGTATCTACAAAGAGCTTCAGCAGCCCAAGGAACTGCAGGGTACGTTTAAGACGTATTGCAAACTGATTGATGATCTGGGTTATGCCGATGTGCTGAGTAGAACGGGTAGTAAGACTATCTTCCCTGCCAATGATGAGGCTTTCGCCAAATTCTTTGAAGGCGGTAACAACAAGTTTGGTGTCAGCAGCTACGAAGAGCTGACACATGCTCAAAAAGCTGAGTTGCTTTTCTCTA
Source organism: Prevotella communis (assembly GCF_022024175.1). Lineage (GTDB taxonomy): Bacteria > Bacteroidota > Bacteroidia > Bacteroidales > Bacteroidaceae > Prevotella > Prevotella communis. The sequence continues at coordinate 780,133 of NZ_CP091794.1, forward strand.
CTATGCTCGACAATGCCATTCTGGTGGGTACACTTTCAAACAGCCAGAACAGCGCAGGCAATATGTTGCAGGGCCAGCTGGTGAAGCACGGCACCAACATGCGTCTGACTTATGCTGTGGCACCTTTCAAGGCCGAGCAGATGCCTGCAAACAACAAGTATTTTTCTCGTTTCCAGACGGCCGACCGCAATTCTATGCTTGCTGTATTCGACAATACCGTGGCTCCTATGGTGCACCTCACGGGCGAGTATATGCTGAACAACAATATGACCATCGCAGGCAACGAGAGCGACTTCGAGGTGCTTACTGGTCATGCGTATAACGAGGGTGATGCTTATATCTTCAACCACAAGGTGATCAAGGGCGACGTAGTCTGCCAAAACGGTTATATCCATCAGCTCGACGAGGTACTGGTGAATCCTGGTAACATGGCAGAGGTACTGCGTGCCGGCGATGATACGAAGTACATCTCTCGTATGCTGGACTACTACAGCTTCCCCGATGCCGACATGACGCTGACGGAGCAGTACAACAGCGAATCAAACGCAGCCACACAGGACACCGTGTTTGCTATCCGCTATCTGAGTAAGAACTCTCAGCGTGCCAAGTTGGCCCAGCCCGTACGTGGTATGACGGTAGCCGACAACCAGTTGCTCAACTTCGACCCAGGTTGGAACAACTATAACCCCACGCTGAAAGGCGGCAGCAGCGACGATAATGCAGAGATTGCTGCCTTCCTGGCTCCTGACGACAAGGCTGTAGAGGAGTATTTCCTGAAGGAGGCTGCTTATATTCTGAAAAACTTGGGTGTGCCTTCACTCGAGATTTCGGCAGCCAACCTAAATGCGCACCTCGATGCTGTTTACAATAACGACCCTTCAATCTTTGCCAGCGTGCTGAACAATGTGATGAAGCCTTATCTCACAAAGACCGTGCCCAGCACGTTCTCTACTGTTCAGAACGATGCCTTCGAGTTTCTCGATGTGACAAAGGATGATATCAACAAGAAGAGCAACGGCAACTACGACGTGACGATTGCCAACAATGGTGTCATCTACAAGATGGGTAAGCTCTTCGGACCAAAGTTGTATAACTCTGTGCTCGGTCCTGCTTCTGTATATAAGGATATGCGCACGATGGGCGAGATGCTTAACGACCACCAGACTACTGCTGGTACACCTTCTAAACTGGGTGCCGATATGTACTACTATCTGCTCTCAATGAAGGCCCGCTATGGCCTGTTTGTTCCTACAGATAATGAGACACGGTTCATTGTTATTGACCCCACCTCTGTGAAGGACGACGACGGACTGAAGGGCTTGCGCTTCCGCTTCGACCCCCAGGCCGACGGTTCTTTCCACGTGCTGGTGAAGAAATATATCTATCAGAGCGGTCCCTACAACGAACTCAGTTCGTATGTTGAGACTGCCGGTGCACAGGATATCAATATCGAGAGTGGTATCTTCAACAGTCAGATTAAGGACATGCTGGACTACTGCACCATTGTGCTTGCCGACTCTACAGAGACTGGTAAGGGTAAGGCGCAGTATGGCCTCTATGGTAATAAGTATTATAAGACCAAGCATGGCGGTGCTGTCATCGTCAGCGGCAATAAGGTGGCAGGCGGTTTGCAGCAGAAGGATGCTTCACAGTGGTCAACCATCACTGAGACCTTTGATGCCAATAGTGCTGATGCCAAGATTGAGAACGGTACTGTTTATCGTCTGAACTATCCGCTCCAGCCTACTATCACCAGCGTGATGCAGACCCTGTCGCGTTCCGAGTTCTACGACGAGGATGCCGACTATGACGCGGCTGCTCCTGAATACGACCACTTCCTGAACTTCTGTCTGCAGTTCAATAACGAAGACCTCTACACCTTCGCAGGTATCGTTAGCGACAGCGATAAGGATGCACAGAAAAAGACGAAGATGAAGGCTTACCGCGTCATCGATGACAACGATAATTGGGGTATGCTCAGTGCCTACAACTACACCGTTTATGCACCTACCTACGAGGCTATGGTGAAGGCACAGAAGGATATGGGTCTGCCCAAGTGGAAGGATGTGCTGGCTATCGTCAACGACTGGGAGAGCGTGAAAGACCAGTATGGCTTCGCTTCTCAGGAAGCTGCTGCTGCCTACGTGAAGGCTCAGTTGGATAAGATGTCACGCTTCGTGCGTTATCACACTCAGAATAGCTCGCTCTTTGCTGATCGCTATTTCAAGAATTACGATCCCAATACAGGACTCACCACGCCTGAGCCTTCGTTCTCTACCTTCTGCTCAAACGCTCTCGGTATCGCTCAGACACTGACCGTGACGGGTGGTAATGACAAACTCAACGTGAAGGATGCCTCTGGCAAGGTGGTGACTGTGAATGCCTCTTCAAACCTGGCTAACCTCATAGCACGTGATATCACGACAGTAGAGAAGACTAATGCTACGTATGGTAAGTACAAGGCTATCGAGACCTCTTCTTTTGTCACCGTTCACGGCATTGGTACACCTCTGTGCTATAACAGCAACGGGAAGTATTAATAATTGAAAATTGATAATTGAAAATTGATAATTATGTCAAAGTCAAAATTCCTATTGACAATCCTGTTTACCTTCATCGCTCAGGTGATGATGGCACAGAGTAGAGTCATATCAGGTACTGTGGAAGATGCCATGGGTCCTATTATGATGGCCAATGTGGTGGAACGCGACGGTAACAACCGTATCATCAGTGCCACGCAGACTGATATGATGGGTAATTTCTCAATGGAGATTAAGAACCCGAAGAATAAGCTCGTCGTTTCCTATGTAGGTAGTAAGACGAAGATTCTCCCTATTGGTAACCAGAAGACCTTCAAGATTAAGTTGGAGGACGATAAGACCGTGCTCGGCGAGGTAAAGGTGGTAGGACGCCGTACCAATGCTGGTGGTCTGAATATCGATAAGCGCGAAGTCTCTGTATCACAGCAGACCATGAATATGGCTGAGGTGGAAGGTATGGCCTTTACCTCTGCCGATGAGGCCCTGCAGGGTGAGATCGCCGGTCTGGATATCGTTACCAACTCTGGTAACCTGGGTGCCGGTACTTCTATGCGTCTGCGTGGTGTCTCTACGCTGAGTGGTAGTGCAGAACCTCTGATTGTTGTCGATGACAAGATCTTTGAGTACGATGCTGCTGACTTCGACCCTGAGAATATGGACGAGGAGAAGTTCTCTTCTATGTTGGCTGTCAGCGTGGACGATATTGCCAGCATCACCGTGTTGAAGGATGCTGCTGCTACGGCTATCTGGGGTTCTCAGGGTGCTAATGGTGTTATCCAGATTACCACCAAGCGTGGTGCTCGCGGTAAACCCAAAGTGACACTGGGCTATAAGTTCACTGGCACTTGGATGCCTGCCGGCTACGACCTGCTGAATGGTGACAACTACACCATGATGCTGAAGGAGGAGTTCTATAACCCCACCCAGAGTTCATCGGCTACTTCTACTATCAACGAAATCAACTACGTGCCTGCTGAGTCTTGGGCCGAGGCAAACAACTGGAACAAGAACACCGACTGGGTGAGCGCTATCAAGCAGTTTGGTGAGCAGCACGAGGCTAACTTCAATATCTCTGGTGGTGGTCAGAAAGCTACTTTCCGTATCTCTGCCAGCTACAACCATCAGACGGGTACTGTTATCAAGCAGAAGATGGACCGTCTGACCACCCGTCTGGTGTTGGACTACAACGTGTCTGACCGTATCCGCTTCTCTACCAACTTTGCGTTGACCTATACAGACAACCTGAAGAACTATACTTATGGTAGCAGTAAGAGCAGTGGCTCGCACAACAACCTGCTGGCTATGGCTCTGGCTATGGCTCCTAACGCCAGCATCTATCGCTACGACCGTTATAACAACAACACGGGCGAGTATTTCCTGATGAACCCCACCGTGACAGGTATGACACCTGACGATGGTAACTACACTTCTACACAGTTGGCCGATGTCGTGGCTATCGGTAACCCTGTGGCTTATGCTAACAGCTCTTGGCAGAAGGAACAGACCTATAGCATTGTGCCCGACTTCAACCTGAAGTACGAACTGCTTGGAACAGGCACCGGACAGCACCGTCTGACATTCGATGGTCGCGTGTACTTTGATATCTATGCCTATTCTAAGCCAACCTATATGCCTGGTAGCCTGTCAAACGGCAGTTATACGGATACCAACTATAACTACCTGACCAATACAGAGACTAACCAGTTCAAGATGGGTTCTCGTGTCACCCTGACCTATACGCCTGCATTCAAGAACGAGGATTTCTACCTGACGATGTTTGCACGCTATGAGGCTGGTACACAGAAGAATACCTATCAGTATATTGCGCAGAGCTCTATTCCCAACGGTATGGAGTCTGCTACGATTGATGCACGTCTGAACGACATGAACAACCAGCCCAGCGCTACGAAGTCGGCATGGCAGGACTTTGTCTATAATGCCCACTTCTCTTACAAGTCACGCTATAGCGTAGGCTTCTCACTGCGTGGTGATGGCAACTCTAAGTTCGGTCCAAAGAACCCCTGGTTCTATTCTCCTTCTGTCTCGCTGCGTTACAACCTCAGCGAGGAACCATTCTTCACTCCTCTGAAGAAATATGTGTCTATGTTTGGTATCCGCGGCTCATGGGGTATCACGGGTAGCTCAAGTGTCTCTGTGGACAACTACTTCAACCAGTACACCTCTCGTGCCGGACGCTATGGCACCAGCTACTTCACCACCATGAGTGGCATGAAGCTCGATGACCTGCGTCCTCAGAAGAAGATTGGTACAAACATTGGTCTTAACATCGGTTTCCTGGATGATAAGTTCGAGGTGGACCTGAACTTCTACAAGGAGAAGACCAAGGACCTGATTATGAAGGGTATACCCATTCCTACATCAGCAGCATGGAACACCTCTACAACGCTCTCTTACGGTAACGTGGGTGAGATGGAGAACAGAGGTTGGGAAATGTCTGTTTCTGCCAATAAGATTATCACGTACAAGAAGTTCTCGCTCTCTGCCAGCTTCAACATGGCTCAGAACATCAACAAGTTGCTGGAGATGGATCAGCGCGTGCTGGATAACCTGAACTCTCAGCCCAGCTACAGTAAGCGTGGTTCTGCTTCAATCCTGAACCGTGTTGTGGTGGGCGATCCTCTCTGTTCTATCTATGGATTCAACAGCAAGGGTGTGTTCCAGTATTCTTACGACTACCTGCAGAACTATAACACCAAGCAGCAGCAGTTGCAGACTCAGGCCGCAGCGCGTGGCGAGTCTTACGACTGGAACTACGAGGCATGGATCAACCAGCAGTTGGCTGAAGGCAAGACCTTCCCTGTAGCTACCGACGAAAACGGTAAGGTTATCATGACCAATACTGGTGTGCCCAAGCGTCTTACCTATTATTATGGTGATACGGAATATGAGTTCAAGGGTGGTGATGCCATCTATGAGGATGTGAACCACGATGGTAATATCAACGAACTTGATATCAAGTATCTGGGTAACTCACTGCCTAAGATGCAGGGTGGTTTCAGCCTGACACTGCAGTATGGCAACTGGAAACTTGTGTCACGTTTCAACTACCGTTGGGGCAACAAGATTATCAACACCGCACGTATGGGACTGGAGAGCATGTATGGCACTCAGAACCAGTGCTCTTCTGTGACCTACCGTTGGCGTAAGGATGGTGACGTGACACCTATCCCACGTGCCCTCTATGGTACAGGTTACAACTACCAGGTGAGCTCACGCTTCGTAGAGAGCGGTTCGTTCCTGCGTCTGAACAATTTGCAGTTGTCTTACAGCGTGCCTAAGAGTGCTATCAAGAAATTTGGTTTGAATAATCTCTCGGCCTACGTGACTATGAACAACCTCTTCTGCTGGACAAAGTATAGTGGTATTGATCCGGAAATTGGTGCCGGTACCTATTCACCAGCATCTGACGGTGCTACTACACCAAGGTCTAAGTCTATCACTGCCAGCTTGAACTTTGGTTTCTAAGAGTATTGAACATTGAAAACTGAGAAATGAAAATTATGAAAAAGATATTTTCTGTTATGCTGGCAAGTGTTGCGATGGTCTCTTGTGTTGACACAGTTATCCTGCCCGACAATAAGACTGTCGATGATGACTTCTGGCAGAAGAAGAGCGAGGTGGATGCCGTGGTGTCAACTGCCTATGCACAGTTGCGCGACGAGACTGCTATACGCAATATGATTGTTTGGGGCGACTTCCGCTCTGACGAATTGAATATGACAACCGGACTGCCTACTGGTGCTGCCTATCGTACAGCCCTGCAGCAGATTTATTCTCTCAATATCGAGACTGAGAATGCATTTACCTCTTGGTATCCTTTCTACTCGGCAATTAACTATTGTAACTTGGTGTTGGAAAAGGCTGAGAACGTGATTGCCGTTGACCCTGACTATACTCGTGGTGACTATGAGGCCAACAAGGCCCAGGCATTGGCGTTGAGAGCTTTCTGTTACTTCTATCTGACAAAGGTGTTCCACGATATCCCCGTGACACCGGGTGCTTATATGAACAGCAGTGCCGACCTCAATGCTCCTCAGGCTACGCCCGACTCTGTGCTCACAATGTGTATCCGCGATTTGGAAGAGGCTTCAAAGAATGCTATTCCTGGTAATACCTATGGCGACTGGCGCGATAAGGGCTACCTGAATAAGGATGGTATCAATGCTGTGCTGGCTGATATCTACCTGTGGCGTGCTTCTGTGAACCGCGATGCTGCCGACTATCAGAAGTGTGTGGACTATTGCGATGCCATTATCAAGGCTAAGAAGCAGGCTTACGAGGAGAGTGGACAGCGTCGTCGCTGGGGCGAGGATGATGTAGAGAAGGACTATTACCTGTCTGATTATGATGACATGTATAGCGACCTCTTCGGTCAGAATGGTCAGAATGCTGACGAGAGCATCTTTGAACTGCAGTTCCGCAATTCAAATGCTACCAACAAGGGACTGGACCAGATGTATTACCGTTACAACAATGCCAGCAGCAACAGCTATGGCTACCTGAAGGCAGCACCCCTCTACGGTACGGTGAAGTCCGACGGTTCTGGCATTTGGTTCAATAGTGTGGACCAGCGTCTCTACGAGTATCTTTACGATGCCACCAGCTCAAGTGTTGAGCAGTTTGGCGTACGTAAGTTCGTTGCTACCGTCTCTGCCGGTGTGAACAATGCTGCCGACAGTCATCGCGAGACACGTGCCAACGTGATGCAGAACTGGATTCTGTATCGTCTTACAGACGTGATGCTGATGAAGGCCGAGGCCCTTGTTCAGCTCTATGAGTTTGAGAAGCAGGCAGCACTGGCTGACAGCCGAGCAGCCGATGAGACATACAATCAGGCTGCCTTCGATATCTGTAAGTTTGTGAACGACCGTGCGCTGTCGGATGCCAACAAGTCGTCATACGCTATGAAGTATAGCACTTATAAGGATAAGATGGAGTCGTTGGTACTGGCTGAGCGTGCACGTGAACTGTGCTTTGAGGGTAAGCGTTGGTTCGACCTGATGCGTTATAACTATCGTCACATGACAACCAAGGCTGATCTGACAAAGAAACTGTCTGACAAGGACTATGCGGTGGTGCCAAATAGTTCGGAATTCTTTGAACTGGCCCTGCGCAAGTATGCTGTTCCTTCTGCTATGAAGGCAAAGATGCGTGATGAGCGCTATCTCTATATGCCTATCAATCAGGACGAGGTAGAGTTGAACAAAAACCTCCAGCAGAACCCTGTCTACAAATCAGCTGCGAAATATTAGACCCACCCCCTGCCCCTCCCTGAATGGAGGGGAGTAGGCAGACGTGTAAAATGAAAACAAATAATTAAAGATTATGAAACAAATAATTATAAATAAAACAAAGGAGTTGCTTCGTTTTGTGGTCTATATACTCCTCCCTCTCACAGGGGGAGGCTGGGTGGGGGTCTCCTCTTGTACTGAGGAACCCGATGGCTCAAACCTCTTCTCTACAGACGATAAGACTATTGCAGAGTTGCTGCGCGACAGAAGCGATCTGACTGCTTTCTACCGTATCCTTGAGAAGGGTGGCTTCGACAAGTATATGGCAACCTATGGTGAGTACACCTGTTTTGCTCCGTTGAATGATGGTGTGAATGTTTATCTCGACAGTCTGTATAATGACGAGTCGTACCTCATTTCAAAGGCAAAGGTTAAACATAATGGTATTAAGGAGGATGGCAACTGGGATAACCTGGATGTGATGTCAAAGGTAGATCTGATGTCCGACTCGCTTTGTGAGGACATTGCACGCTTCCACCTCTCTGGTGAAGAGCATCTGCAGGTTGACCTCGACGGTACTACGACGACATGGACCACGATGAAGACCGGTCGTAGCATCCGTGTGGGTGTGTTCTTGGACAACGAGTATAACAATACCCATTTCCCTGATTTCGTGGGACTCACCAGTCTGAACGATATCTCAGCTATCATTGACGGTGATATAGAGGCCATCAATGGTGTGCTTCATGTATGCTCGAATGTGATTCCTCGTTCAGACCGTACAACAGACGACCAGTTGCGTGTAGAGGGTGAGAAGGACCTGAGCATCTTCTATGCTGCTCTTGAGGCTACTGGTTATACGGATACACTGCTGATTGAGAAGAAGTATAATGCCGACGGCACGGTGAAGACCTATGACCTGGGTACCAACCATAATGACCGTGACGGCAACCCACTTTATTATCCTAAGGAGTGTATGATTAAATGGACCGTTTTTGCTGAGACCGACGACGTGTTCCGTGCTGCAGGTATCAATAACTTTGACGACCTGAAGGCAAAGTGCGTGGAGTGGTATGGCAACTGTGGTGCTTGGTATGACTATATCAACGAGAAGAATATCACCATCAGCACGGGCGACGACTATACGAACCCCTTCAACGTGGTGAATATGTTTGTGGCTTACCACATCTTGCGTGCAGGTATGCCTATCGACCGTATTGTCTATGAGAAGAACAAGCAGACGGATGGCTCATGGAACTTCTGCTTCGGCTATGAACCTCAGGAGTATTTTGAGACAATGTTGCCCAATACCTTGTTGAAGGTGTGGGAGACGAATCCTAAGAGCACCAAGAACCTGTGGCTGAACCGCTATTTGTCAAACAATACGCTGACAAAGAAACTGGGACTCTGTGCCCTGGGCGATGGTGACGAAGACCACCAGCTCATCTTCAAGGGCGTGCCCGTGGATCGTGATAACAGCGTGGAGACACTGAATGGTTATATCCACCGTATCAAGGGTATCCTGAAGTACGACCAGAATGCCAAGGACGGCCTCCACGAGCGTCTGCGCCTGGATTCTTCTACCTTCCTCTATGAGTTGATCAATAATGGTCTGCGTGGTGCAACAGCTGCCGAGGTTAGCTCAATGAATGGTGGTGGTGATGGTAACCGTGTGGCTTTCCATAACACCTATTTCGATAATATCGTATGCTATAACCCCGGCACACTGCTCCGTTTCAACGTGATGGGTGCTTGGCGTGCACACAACTCAGACCAGTTCCAGGGATGGGATGTGTATGACTTCGCCATCAAACTGCCTCACGTGCCGACAGGTGACTACGAGTTGCGTATCATCTATCCCCCAATGGCTCGTGGTGGTCTGATGCAGTTCTACCTGGGTAACTCACCCAAGCAGTCGGACATGGTGGCTGTAGGTATTCCTTTCGATGCTTGTGCTAATCCTTACGAGGATGCTACCATCGGTTATGAGGATCTGATTAACCGCGCCGACGACGAGACTTCTGACTGTGGCGTAGAGAGCGACCAGCGTATGCATGTACGTGGCTATATGCGTGCTCCGGCATCTTTCTCTCGTGGTACATACAATTCTGTTACCGATCCTCTGAGTTATTCGCCAGACGATATCTATTCTGCAGCTAGTCAGATTATCGGTTCTACCAGCTGTCGTTCAGAGACTGGTTATGGTACGATGATGCTGCGCCGCATTATCACTGCCCAGCGTTTTGAGCAGGGTAAGGACTACTGGTTGCGCATCAAGAACCTGGTGAACGATACCAACCTGGGTTGGTCGTTCGACTTCGTGGAACTGGTACCTCTGGATATCGTGAACAGTCAGTCTATGTCTGAGGACTGGTATTAAAGACCCACCCCCGACCCCTCCCTGCAGGGAGGGGAGTGGTTAGACATTAAATTGAAAATTAAAAATATAATAATATGAAACATCTAATATGTAATAAAACAAAGGAGTTACTTCGTTTTATGGTCTATATACTCCTCCCCCTCACAGGGGGAGGCTGGGTGGGGGTCTCTTGCTCCGACTATGATGACTACAATACGGTGCCTGGTGTGTTTGGTGGTGACCAGACTGGAGCCAACAACACGTTGTGGGAGAATATCTCCAACGATCAGCAGCTGACCCGTTTTGCTGATCTTGCCCGTAAATGCAGTTTCTCGGAGGTTCTCAACAGTCCTCGTTTCTACACCGTATGGGCACCCGTTAATGATGCTATCAGCGATGCAGAGTATAACCGACTCATGGCCAGCGACAGTGCTACCGTGCTGAAGCAGTTTATGCAGCAGCATATCACGGAGTATAACTATCCTGTTTCTGCTGCGCTCGACAGCACCACTATTGTGTCGCTCAACATGAAGCACCATCCCTTCACTCAGACCTCATTCGACGGCTACAGCTATAACGCTGTCAATATCGCCTCGAATAATGGTGTGATGCACAAACTCAACGGTATGTCTGAGTTCCATAATAACCTCTATGAGAATATTGACAACCTGCAGGGATGCGACTCCATCAAGAAGTATATCCAGAAATATGACGAGTACTACCTCGATGTCAATGCCTCTGTCATTGGTCCGTTGCGCGATGGTAAGCAGACCTATCTGGACTCTGTGATGAAGAAGCGCAATAATGTGATTCGTACCATTATGAAAGCCGACCTGGAAGATGAGGATAGCACATTCTGCATGCTGATTCCCAACGACAAGGCATGGAACGCTGCTTACTCAGCCATCAATCCCTGCTACAACTATATTGCCAAGTTGGACTACATGGATCTTTCAAAGAAGAGCACCGTTGCCTCTTCTATCAAGGCTACCGATGCCAAGGCCGACAAACCATCAGAGGCTACAAGTGCACTGCAGGACTCGCTGACCTGCCGCAATATTGTAGACAACCTGGTGTTCTCTGCCAGCTATCCTCAGAACGGTCCGCTGTTTGGTCAGGGCACACTGACAAGCAAGGACACGGTGGTTACTACGAACGGACGTTATTTGCGTCATGCCGATAGGGTGCTGGACCACACGCTTGCCATCAATGAGATGAGTAATGGTATCACACGTACTATCGACTCGCTGACTTTCGACTCATGGAACAGCTATAATCCGGTGATTAGAACTATGCGTCCTGACGCAACGATGAAGGTGAACAAGTTGACCACGCACAATATCCCTCTGGATAGTCTGGCAGGTCGCGACAGTCTCTTCTCGAAGGTGCCTGCGATGTTCCATCAGTGGCTCTTCCCCAAAACTTCTCGTTTCTTCTCATACGTGGCTGTGGATAGTGCCAATGTCGAGGGTACTACAGGTAAGCCAGAGTTCAACTTCGCCCTCGAAGGCGTTCGCTCTGCTACCTATCATATCTATGTTGTTACCGTTCCTGCTCAGGTGGAGGAACCTGCGGCTGATGTGAAGCCTTACTACCTGCGCTTCTACCTCAGTTGGACGGATGCTGCCAACAAGCAGCAGCTCACTGTATTGCCTCAGGGAGCCGCTAAGGATCTGGAGATGACCACAGACAATGGTACGGATACTAAGAAACTGACTTGCATCGGCGACCCCGGTCGTGTGAATGTCTTCGACCTGGGTGAGTTCACCTTCCCTGTGTGCTACTACGGCCTGGATGCTTATCCCAGTCTGATGATGATGCACACCAAGAGCTATACCTCTTCTGCTAACCGTAAGAAGTACGACCAGCAGATGCGTGTGGCAGGTGTTTATCTCGTACCAAAGGAGTATAACGATTACTGGACTAACGCTTCTAATGAATAATGACAACGATGAAAAGTATGATATATAACTACATACAGCGTCAGAGTCTCAGACTCTCACTCTGTGCCATTGCTTTGACAGCATGTTCGGTGGCTTATGCTCAGGACGACGTCGATGCCGAGGAGGAATCCACGGGTTTCAAAGCTCCTAAGCGCACACAGGTTGTTGACAATAACCCCACCTGCAATGTGCAAGGTATTGTGTTTGACGACGCCACCAAACTGCCCTTGGCAGGTGTACGTATCCAGGCACTTAACGACAAGCGTTATGTAGCCATGACCGATGATGATGGTAGGTTTTTTATCAAGGTGCCAACCTTCACTACTGCCCTCTTCGTGCAGACACCTACCTACCTCTCTCAGCAGGTAAGCATCAAACCTGGTGACGAGCAGCAGCGCGTGAGCATCTACCTGTTGAGTGATGCCTTTGCCACGATGTATGCCGATGGTACTACCATCACCGCTCAGAACAGTTTTGTCTCTAACGGCAACGGCCTGTCTATCGACGAAGAGATGACAGCAAAATTGGGTGGCGACATCCGTATGAACATGCATTCGGGCAACTTGGAACAGGGAGCCGCCATGTTTATTCGTGGTATCGGTTCGCTCAACGGCAATGCCCAGCCCCTCGTGATCCTTGATGGCGTAGAGCTCGACATGCAGCAGAGCCGCAGTTCACTGCATCTGGGCGACGTGTTCAATATGCTGTCGACCATCTCGCCAGAGGATATCGACAAGGTGACGGTACTCAAGAATGCCACTGCCCTCTACGGTGCCCGTGGTGCCAATGGTGTCATCATCATCGATACCAAGCGCGGTCACTCTATGGCCACTCGTATCGATGCCAAACTGGGAGTAGGGTGGACCTTTACCCCAAGTTATCCTAAGATGATGAATGCCGCACAGTACCGTAACTATGCTGTGGAGCAGTTGGGTACTATCGCTGAGGTGCAGAACCGTATTGGTTCTTCAACGAACCCCTTGCAGTTCAATTTCCTCAACGATGCTAAGGACGGCTACTATTATAATACCTATCATAATGATACTGATTGGAGCAAGTATGTCTATCGCACTGCATTGACCCACAACTACAGTATCAATGTGCAGGGTGGTGATGATGTCGGTATGTACAACCTCTCTGTGGCTTACATCCAGACGATGAAGAATATCAAGTCAACCAGTTTTGACCGTATCAACGTACGTTTCAATACTGACATCCGTCTGCTGTGGAACCTCACCACGAAGTTCGACATGTCGTTCTCACGTACAAACACGAACCTCTTCGACGACGGTATCGCTGAAGACCTGAACTCAGGCGTGATCACCTCGCCTGCCTTCCTGTCGCTGATTAAGAGTCCGCTGCTCAATCCCTATCAGTACAACAAGAATATCAATGCCTTCACCTCGCTGCTGGCCGATGCCGATGATTTGTACAGCACTCTGAAGGAAGGCAACTATTCACAGGCCAACCCCTTGGCACTGATGAGAAATGGTAACGGTGAGCGTAAGAACCGCAACGAGAACACGTTCTTCAACGTGGCTATCGCTCCTACCTATGAGATTAACAGTGACTGGTCAGTGACCTCTCATTTCAGCTATTATCTGAATCGCAACTCACAGGCCTACTACCGTCCCAACATCGGTATGCCTTCGTTTGCCATTAAGAACCTGGGTACTGTTTATTCTAAGACCGCCTCAATCTTCTCTAAGGAGATTAATGTGCTGAGTAATACGCATGTGGACTGGAAAAAGAAAATCGGTGCTCACACCATCGCTGCAACGGGTGGTTTCCGCTACACCTATTTCTCTTACGACAACAGCGACCTGTCAACACAGTACTCTACCAAGGGTGAGGATGATAAGAACCCCAAACTGGCTACAGGTAATGATGTCTATGATACTGTAGCTGGTGTTGATGATGTGTGGAAGAACATGCAGTGGTATGCTTCTGGCGACTATAACTACATGAACAAATACTTCGCTACTGTTTCTCTGCTTGCTGAGGCTAACAGCCGTTTTGGCTCTAATGCCAACGGCGGTGTGAAACTGGCTGGCGTGAAATGGGCCATCTTCCCCAGCGTGCAGTTGGGATGGGTGCTCTCTAACGAGGATTGGTTCCCCAAGAATGCTGGTATCAACTACCTGCGCTTGAATGCGGGCTTCGATATGAGTGGTAATGACGACATCAGCAACTATGCTGCACGCACTTCGTTCAATGCTGTTCGCTACAACTATCAGGAGATTGGTACACAGCTCACCAATGTAGGTAATGAGGAGATTAAGTGGGAGACAACGTCTAAGTTCAATATCGGTCTGCAGGCCAACTTCCTGCACAACCGTCTGGGCTTTAATGCCAACTACTTCATCCACAACACCAAGGACCTGCTGACACTGAAGAGTTTTGAGAATCCTATCGGTGGTATCAATAACTACTGGACCAACGATGGCGAACTGCGCAACACTGGTTTCGAGGTTGGTATCAATGGTAAACCCATCTCACTGAAGGACTGGCACCTGGAGATCGGTGCTACCGTGGGCCACTACAAGAATGAGGTGAAGGCACTGGCCAATGGCAACTACACCTCTTCTATCTATGGCACCGACAATATTCTGACCTCTGTAGGCAACCCCGTGGGCGTGTTCTATGGTTACAAGACCAAGGGCGTGTTCTCTACTACTGCCGATGCACAGGCAGCAGCCCTCTATCTGGTTGACGAGACTGGTGCTCAGCAGTATTTCCAGGCTGGTGACGTGATTTTCGATGACCTGAACGATGACCACCAGATTGACGAGCGCGACAAGACCATCATCGGCGATCCCAATCCCGATATCTACGGAAATATCTTCCTTAACCTCAACTGGAAGCGTTTCACGCTGGGCATGACCTTCAACTACAGTCTGGGTAATGATGTGTACAACTATCAGCGCTCTATCCTGAATAGTGGTTCTACGCTCTACAACCAGCAGGTGGCCGAGATTGCCCACTGGCGTTACGAGGGTCAGCAGACCTCTCTGCCTCGTCTGAACTATGGCGACCCCATGGGCAACAACCGCTTCTCTGACCGTTGGATTGAGGATGGCTCTTATCTGCGTATGAAGAGTGTGATGCTGACCTATCAGGTGCCTATGCCCGATTCATGGCAGTCATGGCTCCAGGGTATCTCTGTATGGGCCGAGGGACGTAACCTCTTCACTTTGACGAAGTATACGGGTAGCGATCCTGAGTTTGCCGCTGGCAACAACCAGCTCTACCAAGGCATCGACTGCGGCACCATCGCCCAGGGACGCATCTTCTCTATGGGTGTGAAGATTAACTTATAATGGACAATTGATAATTGAAAATTGATAATTATGATTACCAAAGCAAAATATTTCATCGGCGGCATCTGCATGATTTGTGGCTTGGCCTCTTGCTCAGATATGCTTGAGTCAGACAGCTCACGCCAGTTGTTCGACCCTGCCCTCGACCAGAAGACAGACTCTGTATTCTATGCCTATGGCATCATGCAGGCCATGCAGGAACTGGCCGATCAGTATTACTATCAGAACGAGATGCGTGGTGATTTGGTGAGCCCCACTTCCAAGGCTACCACTCACCTGCGCAACCTGGCATCGTTTACGGCCGATGCCACGAATAAGTACGACAGTGTGTACCTTTATTATAAGGTAATCAACAACTGTAACTATTATCTGGCTCATCGTGATACCACATTGGCCACAGGTGCCCGTAATGTGGTGTGCAACGAGTATGCCGCTGTGGCATCTTTCCGCGCTTGGACCTACCTGCAACTGACTCGTCAGTATGGTCAGGTGCCTTATGTCACCGACCCTGTCACCACCATCGGTCAGATCAATGCTAATACGCAGATGACCGACTATCGCACTATCCTGACAGAAGAAGCTAAGATGATGGAGACCTTGAAAGCCCGCTATACCGACGAACAGTTGGCTGTGCCTACCTTCAACCAGAATTCACGTTCTGCAGGTATGCTCAACTGGGGCGGAGGCGAGAAATTCTTCTCTCCAAAGAAGTGCTTCGTGCCCTTCAACGTGGTGCTGGGAGATATCTACCTGGAACTGGGTGAGTACGAGAAAGCAGCCACCTGCTACTATCAGTACCTGCGCTACGAGGGACAGTTGAATACTTCCAATATCTCTGTAAACTACAACAACTATATGTCTCCCTCCTATAGTCGCTATAGTCCAATATTCAAGAACTTCACTGAGTGGCCAGCCGACTTTAACGACGGAAAGAATTCATCCATATTTAATAATACGCCTATTTGGGAAAACTCGTTTACACATGCGGCCTCACCTGGCGATGTTATCTCTTACATCCCCATGGCCGTGAACTACACCATGGGTAAGACGACTGATATCCCTGCCTCTTACGGTTATAATTACTATGGTACCGAGAGAACATCTACGGTAGATGTGAACGATCCTATGGAGAGTATCTTTGATTGTCCCAAGACCGAGGATATCCAGATTGTGCCCTCACAGGCCTACTGCGATTCAGCCCGTCGTGCCCAGTATTATTACTATACTGAGCAGGTAAAGGTGACGCCTTTCAACTGGATTGTGAAGAATGTGGCTGTGGGTGATGCCCGTGCCCAGAGCATCTGTCAGGGTGTTGGTGCCGACTCCACCTTCGTCTATACCTACAAGCCCTCTACGGCTTATGTCTATCTGTATCGTAACGCCACGGTGTGGCTCCACCTGGCCGAGGCTATCAACCGCATGGGCTATCCTGATGCTGCCTTCGCCGTGCTGAAGAACGGTCTGCACACCGAACTGCCCAACTATCGTTATCTGGAGGTTTATCTGAAGGATGCTGAGGGCAACGACTCTCTGGATGGCGACGGCAATAAGGTGCTCGATATGACCCAGTCGCACTTGGATGACAAGTATTACCTGACGCCTGAGTCTTACGAACTGCTGACCACGAAGTTGCCTTTCCTGGCTCAGGAAAACTCTGAGATTTTCAGAAACGGTGCGCAGAAATCGTTCGTGGGTATCCACATGCATGGCGCCGGTGCTGTGGAAGATCTCTATTCTACTTATCGCTATAGTAATGTCCTCGCTGCTAAGTTGGCTGATATCAACAGTAAGTTCAGTCTCGGTCTGACTACTTATACCAAGGACGACTATATCAATGCGATGGAAGACCTGCTCTGCGATGAGTATGCCATGGAGTTTGCTTTTGAGGGCACTCGCTTCTCTGACTTGCGACGTCTGGCACTCCACAAGAACCAGTCGGGCATCTATGGCGGTAACTTCGGTGACAAGTGGCTCAGCACTAAACTGCAGAACAATGCCCCTGGTATCACCACGCAGAACTGTTACCTGCCGTATAAATAAGATTCATATTTATAAAAGAATATTTGGTTTACAAGGTGTAACAGTGGTTACAAACAAAGGCTCCTGAAGTGATTCGGGGGCCTTTTTTTTGTGGTTCTACTTTTTTTTCGTACCTTTGCGACAGAAAAACTTAAAACGTAGACTAAGATGCGAAAGATTGTTTCTTTTGGATTGTTGCTGCTGGCACTGACCCTCCAGGCACAGACAGCACGGAAAATCACAGTAAATATCACCCCCGACGGCAAGGCCAATATGGTGGGCTATCTGCCAGAGACACCTTCAGGACGCGCTATCGTAGACTGTCCTGGTGGCGGCTATAGCCACCTGGCTACCCAGCACGAGGGGCACGACTGGGCTGAGTATTTCAACCGTCAGGGCATCGCCTTCTTCGTGCTCACCTACCGCATGCCCAATGGCGACCGCTCTATCCCTATGGGCGACGCCCAGCAGGCTATCCGCACCGTGAGGGACTCTGCCCAGGTGTGGGGCATCAATCCTGAGGATGTGGGTATCATGGGCTTCTCGGCTGGTGGTCATCTGGCCTCTACCGTGTCTACGCATAGCGAGTACGACTGTCGTCCAAATTTCTCTATCCTCTTCTATCCTGTCATCTCGATGAACGAGCGCGAGAGTCATAAGGGCTCGTGTGTGAACTTCCTGGGCAAGGACGGACAGAAGGACGAGCGACTGGTACGCCTGTTCTCCAACCAGAATGCGGTGGTACGCCATCTGACGCCTCCTGCCATTATTCTCACGGCCAACGACGACGGTGTGGTGCCGCCTGTGACCAATGGCGTGGCCTATTATTCGGCTATGCGCCGCATGGGCAACGACTGTACGCTGCATGTCTATCCCAGTGGGGGCCACGGCTTCGGCTTCCGTTCTACCTGGCCTTTCCACGACCAGATGCTGAATGACCTCACCGCCTGGCTCAACTGCCACAAGGCGCCTCGTCGTGATGCTGTGCGCGTGGCTTGTATCGGCAACAGTATCACCGATGGCCACGGCATCGATATGAGTGATGCAAAGGCATGGCCCGGACAGTTGCAGAAGCTGTTGGGCAGCGGCTATGTGGTGAAGAACTACGGACGCAGTGCCCGCACGCTCCTGAAGAAGGGCGACCAGCCTATCTGGAACGAACAGGCATGGCGCGATGCCGTGGCGTTCAAGGCTGATGTGGTGATTATCAAACTGGGTACCAACGACTCGAAACCAGAGAACTGGCAGCATGGCAATGAGTTCGAGAGTGATCTTCGCTCAATGATTGACCAGCTTAATCCTAAGGTGCCCGTGCTCAACAAGAAGGGCAAGCCCACGAAGAAGATGCAGCGCTCTGCCAAGCCGCGCATCATCCTCTGCACGCCAATCCCTGCCTACAAACCTTCATGGAATATCAGCGATTCTGTCATCGTCAATCAGATCATTCCTATCATCAACAAGGTGGCACAGGACGAGCATCTGGAGGTGATTGACCTGCACTCCATCTTTAATAATGCCGATGGTAAGGCCATGCAGGCCGACGGCATCCATCCCACCGAGGCTGGCGATGCGCAGATTGCGAAGACTGTTTTTGGAATCTTAAAAAACTAACGTCTTAACTCCTTCGCTCGGCGCTTGCGACGCTTTTACAAAGGTCGCAGACCGACTAAAAGAACTCCTTTTAACTCCTTTAACTCCAAAATAAGAAATAAAATGAAGAAACAGAACACATTGATGTTGGTAAGAAAGGCGGTAATGGGTGTTTTACCTTTTTACCTTTTTACTTTCTTACCTTTAACTGCTTCGGCTCGTGAGGATGCCATCTCCTCGCCCGACGGGAAACTGGTGGTAACGGTGAGTGACGACGGCCCCTGTGCTACTTATGCCGTCAAGTACGACGGCCGACAGGTGTTGCTGCCCTCGCCACTGGGATTCAAGGCCGACTTCGGTGACTTCACCCAGAAGCTCCGAATCACTACGTCCAGGATGGGCGGTGCTGACCGTCTCTATCAGATGCATCAGGCCAAGCGTTCGTGGATGCACTACGTGGCTGCCCAGTTGTTTGTCAGTTTCAAGAATGCTGCCGGTCAGAAGATCACGGTGGAGTTCTCTGTGAGCAACAACGACGTGGCTTTCCGCTATCATATCCCTCGTCAGAAGGATGACAATCCCAAGAGTGCCGTGATTCAGCATGAGTCCACGGGCTTCGTCCTGCCCGATGGCACCACCACGTTCCTCACGCCTCAGAGCAAGGCGATGGTGGGATGGGAGCGTACCAAACCCAGTTACGAGGAGGAATACAAGGCCGACATGCCCATGACGGCCCGTTCGCAGTATGGCGAGGGCTATACGTTCCCCTGCCTGTTTAAGTTGCCTGCCACGAAGTCGCAGGCCACAGAGCCGGGTGGCTGGGTGCTCATCTCTGAGACGGGCGTCAGCAGTCAGTATTGCGGCTCTCACCTCTCTGATTATCCTTACACCATTGCTTTCCCCATGGCTGGCGAGAACAATGGCATCGGCACCACCACGGCGGGTATCGCCCTGCCTGGCAAGACGCCCTGGCGTACTATCACCGTGGGCAACACGCTGGCGCCTATCGTCGAGACTACCATCGCCTATGATGTGGTAGCACCCCGCTACTCCTTCGGCACCATGGAGAATCTGGAGGAGTTCCAGGAGAGTGCCGCCTGTGCCGCCTGTGCCCCTGGCGATACCAAAAGCGATTCTGTCGCAAAAACATCAGCCCTCAGCCCTCAGCCCTCATCCCTCATCCCTCAGCCCTCATACGGCCGCTACACCTGGTCATGGCTGATCTGGCAGGACAACTCCATCAACTACGACGATCAGGTGAAGTTCATCGACCTGGCTTCTGAGATGGGCTATGAGTTCTGCCTGGTGGACAACTGGTGGGACCAGAACATCGGTCGTGAGCGCATGGCTGAACTGTCTAAGTATGCGCAGTCAAAGGGTGTGTCGCTGATGCTGTGGTATAACTCCAACGGCTTCGAGAACGATGCGCCGCAGACGCCACGCGACTGTCTGAACACCAGCATGGCACGTGAGCGCGAGATGGCCTGGCTCCAGAGCATCGGCGTGAAGGGTATCAAGGTCGATTTCTTCGGTGGCGACAAGCAGGAGACGATGAAGCTCTACGAGGATATCCTCTTCGATGCCAACCGCTACGGCATCCAGTGTATCTTCCATGGCTGCACCCTGCCTCGTGGCTGGGAGCGCATGTATCCCAACTTCGTGGCCTCTGAGGCTGTGCTGGCCAGCGAGAATGTGTATTTCAACGAGGGTGCTGCCGTGCGTCAGCCCTTCGACCTCACCATGCATCCTTTCTGCCGTAATGCGGTGGCCACGATGGACTGGGGTGGTGTCATCATGAATAAGTATATGTCGAAGGACAATAAGACGCGCCATACGCGTAAGACCACCGATGCCTTCGAGATTGCCTCGGCCTTCACCAACCAGACGGCCATCCAGTGCATCGCCATGCAGCCCAATAACCTGCAGGAACTGCCTCAGGCCGAACTGGATTTCCTCAAGGCTATCCCCACCACGTGGGACGAGACCCGCTATGTTGATGGCTATCCTGGCAAATATGTCGTGCTGGCCCGCCGTCATGGCGACCAGTGGTATGTGGCTGGTCTGAATGCCCTGAAGGAGCCCCTCACGCTGACCCTCGACCTCGACGACTTCGATGTCACCCGTCAGTTCTGTGACCAGGTCGACAAGAAGGGCGCCGTCACCGGCATCGCCATCAGTCCCCTGAAACTGAAGAAGGGCAAGGCAAAGGTCACCATGCAGCCCAACGGCGGTTTTGTGGCCTACTAACCCGGTTCTTTCCGACAAAACAATAACGGCTCCCGAAGCATTCCGCTTCAGGAGCCGATTTTTTAATGTTTCATGTTTCATGTCTCAGAGCGAAACGGCGTTTCTCTTGCAGCGAGCCGGCGTTTTGCTGTCAGCGATACGGCGTGTTGCTCATTTTTGACAATGCGAAGGTACTACATTTCCATTGCGGTCTACGAATACATATCCAAGATTATTTTGTCTATTTTTGTCTTGCGCGGTCATTTGGTCATTTGGTCATTTGGTCATTTGTCAAAATCGAAAACTGACTGTCAAAATCCGCCACTATAATATAAATATTTATATTTATATATAGTGAGCAATGACCGCGTTCCCGAAATTGATTTTGACCAAATGACCTTGACCAAATGACCACAGTGGCTTATTCCAAGTCGTACCAAGTGTCTTCCGTTTCAGACTCGCCCTGGGCATGTCCCGAAAGCGTGTCTGGACCACTTGCGGTCAGGATTTGGCTCTGATGCTGAAGCTGCACCACACACATTGTGGGCTTTTCGTATGCTTTTTTTCTCATTGCAGTGTTCTCCTTTTATTTGATTACCATCTTCTTTCCGTTATTGATATAGATGCCCTTGGCCGATGGCTTGCCGCTGAGTGGGGTGCCGTCGAGGGTGTACCAGTTGCCTAGGGTGACTTCGCCCGTCTGGGTGTCGAGGGTGCCGATGGCTGTCTGCTGGCCGTCGCTGCCTATGAGTCGCACGTTGAGGGTCTTTGGCAGTTCGGTGGCTGTCGCGTCGCTGGCGGCGGCATGTCGGCGGGCGGCGTTGGCGATGCCGTTCTGATACTCTAAGTAGCAGCGCAGGGGCTTCACCCTGACGTAGGCGCCCACCTTGACGAACTGGCCCTGGCTGATGCCGGCATCTGCTACGGCCTGTGCCGAGAAGCCGTAGATGCCCGTGGGCTCGGTGGTCCACTTCACTTCCTCATAAGTACCCTTATAGGTCCAGTCGCCCACGGTCGTCGTGCCGGCGGTGTAGCTGCTGGCGATGGTGGGGCTGCCGTCGAAAGGTTCGAAGGTGACGCTGCCCGTCTGCTTGGGCATGAAGAGCAGGGGCGTGCCTGCGTCCGAAAGGTATGAATTCGTTTCCTCCATCGTCACCGTCCAGGGGCTGGTGGTCTTGTCCACTCCCTCGAAGGTGTAGAACGTGCCGTAGTTCGTGTATGTCGCCGGATTTATCTTGAACGGCAGACAGATGGTGGAGGGCACGCCGCTGGTGAACGAGCGGGCGAAGCGTACGGGCACCGTCTCGCCCTGATGGCGGCTCGTGAGGTCGGCCATGCCGTCGCGCTCGTTGATAAAGTATCGTCGGTTCATTTGCACCTCCGAGCCGTCGGTGGTCCAGCAAATGTACTCGTGGGCTTCGTCGCTGATGAAGTTGGCCAGCGTGGCCTTGCCGTTGGCACCACTGGTGATGGCGTAATCGTTGGCACCGCCTACCCCGATGCGACTGTCACTGTCGAGTGCGCCGGTGAGGGTGATGACGCTACTACTAGCTAAGAACACGTTGCAGGCTGACGAATTTAGCGTGTTGCCCGTGACGGTCACTTTGCCCGCCAGGTTCAGCGTACCGTAATTTTCGATGCCGCCGTGGGTATTGTCCGTCACGCTGACGTCCGTCAGGGTGAGCGTGCCCGTGCCATGATTATAGATGGCGAGGCCGCCAAGGCCGCTGATGGCGACGTTCGTCAGGGTGAGCGTGCCACAGTTGTAGATGCCATCCAGGTTGCCTGCGATGTGGCCGGTGCTGCCAGTGCTGCGGATGGTCAGCGCGGAGGTTTGGGTTCGCACCTCGATGACGGAATTATTGTCGCCCGTGCCGGTGGCGTTGTTGTGCGTCAGTGTGTGGCCGTTGAGGTCGATGGTGGCCGTCTTGCCGGCGCCCACGACGAGCATCTCGTCGCCGCTCTTGCTGCTGACGTCGTTGGTCAGCTCGATGGTACCGCCAGCGGTGAGTACTGCCTGTATGTCGGCCCAGTCCGTCTGGACTGTCGTGTTAGGCACCAGTTTTTGGCTGTTGATGTTGTTGACGCTCTCGCTGGTCCAGCGGGCCTTGGTGGTGGTGCCGTCGAGCAGGAAGTTCGAGGCCAGTGTCACCGTGCCCTTGCAGCAGGCGGTGCCGCTCACGCCCGGGCGCAGCATGATGTAGTCCGTGGCGTTGCGCCAGCCCAGGGTGATGGTGGCCGTGGCCGTTTTGGCTAGATAGCCGTAGCCGATGGCATGACCGCCATAGGAACCGCCGCTGACATCGACCTGTCCGCCGAGAATATTGATGGTACCGCCCTGGTAGCCATTTGCGCCGCCGATGCCCGCGCCCATGTGGTTGCCGCTGGTGGTGATGCGTCCGCCGTAGATGCTCACGGTGCCGCAGTTGTATTTGCCGCTGGCCCAGTCGCCGCCTATGCAGGCGTCACCGGTATGGTTGTTCACACCCGTCACGGTGAGTGCGCCCGTGCCGCCGCTCTGCGCCAGGATGGTGAGCGCGGCATTGTCGTTGGCTGTCACCGAGATGCCCTTCTGCGCCGTCAGCGTCTTGCCGTCGGTCAGGATGAGCGTCACGCTGTTCTTCACGGTGATGCGGCTGCTCTGCGTCAGGTCGGCATCCACTACCCACGTCGGGCAGACGTTGCCGTCGAGCGTGGTGTGGCCAGCCTCTAAGGCGATGTACTGCGTGAATCCGCTCACCGTCTGCCCTTCGGTATTGATGTAACTGATGGCGCTGACAGTCTCCCACTCAGCGGTCAGCGTCAGGTTGGCGGTGACGGTGGCGGTGAAGTCGTAGGCTGTCGAGCCACTCTTCCACCCGGTGAAGCGGTAGCCCGTGCGCAGCGGATCGTCGGGTCGCGTGGCGGTGAAACCCTCGGGCAGCGTCTGTGTGGCCACGGTCGTCGCACCCTCGCCGGTGTCGAAGGTCACAGTGTAGGTCTGTGCGGTGTAGGGTGTCAGTCGCTTGCCGCCCAGCGAACCGATGTTCTCGGCGGTGACGATGGTGGGCGTGCCGCTGTTGTCGTATTGGAACGGATGCTTGAAGGTGAAAGTGCCGTTGTAGCCGTCAGCCACGATGAAGTCGTTAGCAAAGTCGGTCCAGTCGAGGTTGACGTTACCCTTAATGTAGCCCGAGCGTTTGCTCTCCCCATTGTTGTTCACTGTAATCTGACCGCCGTTGATGTTCACGTTGTATGTGTGACTATCGTCGCACATGCCACCGCCGATAGCAGCAACATCAGGTCCTGTACTTGTGGAGGTAGCCGTCACGACGCAGCCGTTCAGCGTGATGGTACTGGTGCCTGTGTCCTGAGTGGCGTTAGCGCCATAGCATCCGCCACCGATGGCTGCGCCCAGGAAAGCTGCCGTGGCGTTGACGGTGCAGCCGCTGATGGTAATGTTGCCGGCTGAGTGGTTATTGTCGCCACCGATGCTGGCATTGTAACCGCTGGCGGTAGTGGTCAACATGCCCGTGCCGCAGATGGTCAGGCTGTTGCCCTCGTTCACACCGATGCCGCCCGTCACGGTCAGGCTACTGCCCGCGTCGAATATCAGCGTCACGTCGCCGTTGATGGTGACACGACTGTTGATGGTCACATTGCCTGCCACCTTGTATGTAGTGTTGGTCATCGTAGTGGTTTCGGAAGTGACGTGCAAGTCGTCGCCCACGGTGAAGTTGAACGTTTGCGAGCCGCTGTAGGGGCTGGTGCCCGTGATGATCAGCGTGTAGTCGCCCTTTTCCTGTACGGTGGCGGGACAGATGGTTTCGGTGTAGTGCGTGCCTTTGGTCAGAGCTGTGCCGTCTGCTGCCGTCACGGTGTAGTCGACGGCGATTTCGCTGCCCGTGTAGAGGTAAAAGCCGCTGATGCCGCTGACGGTGGCGGTCTTGAGGTTCTTGACATCTATGATGGGTACGACGCTGTTGCCTCTTACCTCCCAGATCGAGCCGAGGGCTGCGGCCAGCTCGGTATCGGTCATTGTGCCTACAGCCGTGCCCTGCACGTCGCCGTATGCCGTCTTGTAATAGCAATGATTGAGCGTTGACGAGCCGTTGCGGTTGAAGGTGGCGCTGCCGCTATAGGTGCTCAGCGTCATCGTGCCCGCCATCAGGCAGTTGTTGAACGTCAGCGAGCCGTTGCGCCAGCCCACGAAGCCGCCGCAGTAGGTAGCTGCAGCGTCGGTGATGCTGCCGTCGAACAGGCAATTGGTAAACGTGACGCTGCCACTGGCTACGCCGATGAAACCTCCGTGGGTGGCATCCTTGTTGTCTTCTTTACTGCGGTCACTGCTGATGGCCACGCTGCTGCGGCAGGCCGTGATGTTCACCGTGCCTTCACTGCTGCCAATGAGACCTGTGGCATATTTCTGGTTGCCGCCATTGACGGTACCCGCTGTGTGGAGGAACTTGATGGTTGCACCATAGACATAGCGGAAGGGAGCTGTGAACTCGCTGCCGTCGGTAGTCAGGTTGAGCGTCAGCGTCTTGCCATTACCGAGGAACGTGCCGCAGAACTTATGGTCGCTTGTGCCCACCATCGTAGTGACGGCACTGGCGCTGTTGTCCCATGTGTCGCTGAGCTTCACATAGACGTTGCTGCCCCAATAGGTAGCAGCGTTGCTCTCGTTAGCAAATGTTGCCCAGTCGCCGGCTGTGTTCAGCACATACGGGTCGTTGGGTGTGCCGTGGCCTGTAATCTCTGCCCACGCCCCAACGGTGGTGAACAAAGCCAAGAGCAGCGTCATCGTTGCCCTCGTCAGAATGAATTTGGTTCTTCTTTTCATATATAAAAAATTTTTAATGATTAGACATCTTGATTAATTTCGGGCGCGAAGGTACATATAATATGCGGAAGAAGGTGTTAGAAAAACACGTTTGGTGTTAAAAAAACATGATTCAGGTGTAAGAAAAGTGCGTTTTTCTTACATTCTTTGCCCTGAATGGCGGCTATTTGATAAAAGATGACTACCTTTGCAGCATGATAACGATAGAAGAAATGCAGTTTGGCGGATTGCTGACCATGGTGATGCTGACGCTGATGCTGGTATTGTGCGTACCCCGACGTGCTAAACATCATGCGGGGTTCGGTTGCGGACGATGGCTCATGGCTGCGGGCACATTGCTGGTGGCCGTGCAGTTTGCGCTGCAGCACATCGGCGGCTTCCGGCACATGGGGGTCAGTCAGGCTGTGCTGTGGAACCTGCTGTTCTTCTTGCCCGCCGGCGTACTCATCAATATTGCCGTGCTCTACATACAGCGGCGCGGCAACGTCAGCCGTAGAGGATGGCTGTGGGGTGGGGCTGCTTGTGGATTGAACACCCTGATTCTCGTCACCACACTGCTGGTTGATGGCATCCCAATGGCCGAAGAGTCAGCACCGCTGAGACGGGCTGAATATGCCAGTGCCGTGCTCTTCCTGGTGATACAATGCTATTATCTTCAGATGCATCTGAAGGAATACCGCCGACTGCAACAGGCCGTAGATGAATTCTATGACCATGAACGGCGCGACCTGCTGGGATGGATGGCGCGCAGCGTCATCCTGCTGGGCATGATGGCCCTCATGGTGCCCCTCGCCATCTTCTTCCAAGGTGTGCCGCTGAAAGTATTCTCCATGTTTTTCTTCTTCGTCATTGCCTACTGCGTTATCAGTTTCTACCGCTACGGCATCAGCGAGGACATGGTGCGCGTAGAGGAAAGTGAGGATGCCGACGGTGAAGAGGTGACGACCAACTGCGAGAAGAAAAAAGAAGATGCCGACACGCTGGATGATGACGTGAAACTGCATGTCGAGGAGGCTATGAAGCAGTGGAAGAAAAGCGGAGCCTATCGCGAGCACAACCTGACGCTGAGCAGCGTGGCGCACCAGATGAATATCCCGCAAAAGCAGCTGAGACTGTGGCTGCGCCAGTCGGCATACGGCAAACTGGCAACACTGGTCACCACACTGCGCATCGAAGAGGCCAAGAGCATGCTCGCCGGTCATCCCGAATGGACCATTGACTACGTGGCCGACCATTGCGGCTTCAACAGCCGCGAATATTTCCACCAGGTGTTCTTGGAAAAAACCGGCACCACACCCGCAAAATATCAGGCTGGTGCTGGAGACTAACTTTTTATAAATATTTTTCCCGTTCTACCACAAATAGAGCGGGATTTTTTTGTACCTTTGCAATTCGTATGAATGACAAGGACTTTAGAAAGCCGACGGAGCATAGCATGAAGCGGCGCAGCCATTCTCATGATTATAGTCACAGCGGCTTATATCATATCACGATTAGTGCAGCGAAGGACCTGCATCAACCGTTGGGACATATGGCTGGCAGGCTGGATAAACCGGACGGTGACAGTGAAGCACCGCATGTGGAGCTATCGCCCCTTGGACGTATGGTAGAGCATGAGCTGACAGAGAGCATCCAGCGTTATTACCCGATGCTCAAAGTGCTGGATTATATCGTGATGCCTGAACATATCCATTTCCTGTTGGTGGCCTACAGGGACGTGGTATCAAGAAATGGCAAACCCACGCATCTGGGGCAGGTCATTGCGGGCTTCAAATACGGATGCAACAAGCGCTACTGGGCCATGACGGGAAGGGGGCTGCCAGCGGGCGATGACCAGGCAGCCGAACCGCCTGGCACACTGTGCGGGAAGCCTGGCACACTGTGCGGGAAGCCTGGCACGGGTAGAGTGCCTAGCGGTTGGGCCGCTAAGCCAGGGGCCGCCAAGCTGGAGGCGCCGTCCCTTTTTGATGGCGGCTATTGCGACGTGATGCCTGTTGACGAGGCGCAGCTGGAGACGCAGCGCGCCTATATCCGCAATAACCCGCGCAACCGGCTGCTGCGCATGTCTAACCGCCAGTGGCTGCTGCCTCAGCGCATGTGCGTAGAGACGCACCTGTCGCTGCGCGCCCTGAAGGGCTATCTGCAGCGTGAGTGCCTGCCTTCACAGATTACGGAGGAGATATGGCAGCGCCTCTCGGCAAGGCTGCTGGTGAAGGACGGGATGGTATATTGCGACCGCTACGGCAGTGGCGAACTGCTCCAGAAACGCCTGCTGCCCGTAGTGTGTCACCGTAAGGATGCGGCTTTGCACGATACACAGCTGCTGCGCTGCATGGATGTTGCCGATGAGGGGGATGTACTGGTGTCGGCGCGTATCGCCAAGCGCGAGCAGATTATGATGGCGGCGGTGCAGAAGCGGGCATACCCCGTGGTCTTGATTGCCGATAATGGTTTTCCTGAGATTTTCCATCCGTCGGAGGAGAAGCAGACGCTCTGTGCCTCAGGCCGGCTCCTGCTGCTGACGCCCTGGAAGTACCATTACAGGAAGGCCGATGAGGGCATCACCGTGGCGGAATGTAAGACGATGAATTGCATCACTCAGGCTGTATGCCGACTGAGGGATGACTGGTGGAAATAAGGCTTTTTTCTTAAAAGATATTAAAATTAGCGATGGTGTCCTGCGTTTTGGGACGACCTCGCTTTATATTTGCACCCCGAAAAGCGAGGCGTGCTGCTGTGCCAAGCTGAAACAATAATTAAAATCGAAAAAAACTTGAGAAAACACATGGAGATTTATGTAATGTCGCCTGAAGAGGTGAAAGATTGGTTGAAAAGGATGAATATAGCGTTTGAGGTGTGCGATACGCCCATACCCATTATGGGTAATAAGGTGAACTGCGGCGTGACGCTGGGTGTCGGCGACGAGATGATTGAGGGCTACTATTACTTGCCTAAATCGGCCGTAGGACTGTATCCGCTGATAGAGGTGACTGCTCAGGGAGACTCGATGATTGATGCTGGCATTGAGGAAGGCGACCTGCTGAGGTTGGAGCTTGGCGCCCTGCCCAGCGACGGAGATATCGTGCTGGCCGAGATTGACGGGGAGTCGACTGTGAAGGTGTTCTTCACCGATGCCGAGAAGCGCCACTGGCTCTGTCCGATGAATCCGCGCTATAGGCCTATTCAGCTGAAGGAGACGATGAATGTGAGGATTACGGGCGTGGTTCGAACGGTAGTGAAATCCGTGGTGCGTAAGTCGTATGGCGAGTGTATGGCGGTGCTGAACCGTGCCAATGCGCAGCGTCAGAAGGAGACCGATGTGATGCAGCGTCTGTGTGAGGCGGTGAAAGAAGGCTGCCACCTGTTCTGGGCGTCGTCGGCATGGGCGGTGGCCTATGGTGTGGTACGTGATGTGTGTGGTTTTGAGGACAGCATGACGGGTTTTGAGCGAAAGGTGCGTGGACTCTCGCTGCCTGCGTCGTTTAAGTATACCTGTACGCCCAGCACCGTACAGCGCACCATGAGCAATCACTCCTATATGCGCTTGCATATTGACAAATGGCGTGAGATGGGGGCCTCGCCGCGTGAGGTAGTTCTGATGGAATTTCTCAGGAACTTTCTGGAATAGTTTCTGACATGCAGAAAGTCTAGCCCATTATCTTTCTGTTTTCTGCACATACTTTCTGCTTTTGTTTCTGAATGCGTTTCAAGAGATTGGAACGCATTTTTTTTGTGCATAATTTTGCATCGTCGAACAACGACAAGGCGATCTTTGACATGTTGATACACAGTAATGGGTTTTAAAGACAGAGTAATGGGTTTTTAAAGACACAGTAACATAATAACAAATTTATAATAACAGATTTTTAATAACAAATTAATTATGGAAACAAAGATTTTGAAAGTGGTACGCCAGGGCGAGGCCTTTAGCGTACAGTCAAGTAAACAGGAGTCGGGCGTTATCCAGAAGTGCAACATCGTGCTGAAGGAGCTGGGCTCAAAGTTTGAAAATGAATATGTGTGCGCCATGCTGGGAAATCTGGCGGCGTGCAGGTTCTACGAGGGTGACATCGTCATCGCCACCCTTCGATTCTCTACACATGAATATCAGGGACAAGTCTTTCAAGAAATATTGGCTACTGATATCGTGAAAATCAATTGATCTGGAAAACAAGAATTTGAGTTGAAGTGAGGAGGATATCCCCGGGTAAATGCGCAAAGATTCCAACCTTCTTCTCGCTTAAAACAACTCAAACAATGAAAACAAACATTATTAATCATACAGTACAAACAATTACGTCGCTCGAAATTGCTGAGCTGACAGGTAAACAACACAAAGATGTACTCAAGGCTATCCGAAACATGGAGCCTTCATGGGAAAAAGTATGTGGGCGCAATTTTGCGCTGACATCCCGAACCATCGTTCAGCCTAACGGTGGAACTCGTGAAGTACCTTGCTACTCGCTCACCAAGACCGAGTGCCTCTACATCGCCACGAAGTTCAACGACGAGGCTCGCGCCAAGCTGGTGCTGCGCTGGGAGGAACTGGAGAAGGCTGACGTAAGACGTCGGATGGCTGATGCGAGATGTCTGCCGGAACCGCAGCAGATTCTTGCCCTGGCCGACGGCATCATCGGGGAGGGGCTCCGTATGCTGAACGAGCCCGCCGAGGACACGCTGACGGCGACGCAGGTGGCGAAGACATTCAACATGACCACGCTCGATTTCAACGCCGTGCTGCGCGACATGGGCATCCAGTACCGACGTCACGGTCGCTGGAACCTGAGCGATGATCTGCAGGGCCGCGGCTACACCGCCGAGCGCACCCACGTAAGCTATAGCCTGAAGGGCGAAAAGAAGGTGAAGGTGTATATGACGTGGACCATGAATGGGCTCAAATACCTGAACGCCAAACTGGGATACCCGAACTTCTAAGACAGAAATTACCAGAAATAAATATTTAAGAAACGAATTGCCAGAAATATTTTTTTTAAGAAACGAATTGCCAGAAATATTTTTTTAAAGAAACGAATTGCCATAATGCGCATAATTTGGTCATAATTAATATTATGGATTAAATTACGATAATTACGGCAATTTGTTTCCAATAATAATATGAGCGTACACATGATTTATTATAAGGATGGGGCGAAGAGGATGCGCCCCGTCCTCACGAGAGAGGAGTATCTGAGTCTGAGGAATGGCGGGGAGCAACGGCAGTTGGTGGAGCGTATCCGGGCTGGTGAGGAGGGCCTGAAATCGAAGCTGGTGCAGATGAACTACTCGTGCCTGCCGAATGAGGACGGTTCGCTGAAGGGCTCAAAGACGATGAGCACCACGGTGGGCATGGATATCGACCACCTGACCAAGGAGGAGATGCCCACGGTGCGTGAGCGTATCTTGCAGCAGAAGGAGAAACTGGGGCTGCTGATGCTGGAGGAGAGTGCCCGCGGCGGTGGCTATCACCTGGTGTTCCGTCGCCGTCCGGAACTCTCGCAGGAGGAGAACCTGAAGTGGGCTAGTGAGCTGCTGGGGGTAAAATATGACGATGGTGCCAAGGACATCACGAGGGTGTTTTTCACGACAACGGGGAGCGCCGAGGATCTCCTATTTCTGGATGATGAGATATTCAGACTCACCAGACTCACCCCCAGCCCCTCTCTGCTTAGAGAGGGGAGTGGTCAGACTCTTTTCCCCTCTTCTTATCACGGCATCCCCTTCACGGATATCATCCGGAAGTACTGGGAGCTGAACAACCACGGGTTTGAACCGACCATTGGCGACCGCGACACGCTGACCTATCAGTTGGCCTGCGACCTGAGGCATATCTGTGGCAAGAATGCTGACTGGCTGGATCAGGTGATTCCCTGCTACAACGGCTTCCCCGTAGAGGAGAAACGGGCGAAGATTAAGAGTGCACTGAGTTCGGAGTACAACGGATTTCCGCAGAGGCTGCGCAACACACTGAATGCCTTAACCTCTCCCGACCTCCCCAAAGGGGAGGAGGGCCTAGCGGATGAGGATGACAATGATGATGCGGTAGCAAATTCTTCACTTTTCACTCTTCCCTCTTCCCTTAAGCGAATGCCGATGGGCATCCGCGACTCCATCGATGCCGTCGGTCCTCAGCTCTCCATGCCTGTTATCACCGCCATCTGCCCCTGTATCGGTACGCTGGCCACGGGCGTGCAGCTGGATGTGCACGGGCAGAAGCGAGGGCTGAACCTGATTGCCTATATCGCCGGCGACTTTGCCAGCGGCAAGGGTGGCATCGACCCCGTGGTGGAGGCGTGGATGAGTGAGGTGCAGGCGCTCGACAAGATGTACCAGGTGCAGGAGGATGAGTGGCGTGCCAAGAAGCGGGCGGCGAAGAATAAGAAGGAGCAGCCCGAGGAACCGAAACTGCCCGTGCGCTGTCTGACGCTGAACAATACGGTGGCCAACCTGGCCGAGCGTCTGGCCAACACGGAGGGCAAGCACGCCTTCTCGTTTACACCCGAGGCCGATACCGTGGCGCAGAAATGGAAATCCACGATGAGCGACTTCTCCGTGATGCTGCGCCAGAGCTACGACGGTACGAAGTACGAGCGTGAGGCAAGGAGTGCTGACGCGGTGAACGTGCATATCGACAAACTGCTGTGGAACGTGTGTATGTGCGGCACGCCCGATGCGCTGTATCGCGTGGTGAACAACTACACCGACGGTTTCCAGAGCCGTATCGCCGTGGCCCGCACGCCCGATAACACCTTCGCACCGCTGCAGGACAAGCCGCCTGTGCTGACCGACCGCCAGCGCGACCGCATCCAGCAGATAGCCCATCTGTTGCCACTGATGTACGGCGAGGTGGTGCTGCCCAAGCTGGAGGCCAAGGGCCGTGAATGGGTGGAGCGCATCCGACTGGAGACGATGAAGAACGACGACCGCACCCGTGCCCGTCAGCGCTTCCGCGTCTGCGTCACAGCCCAGCGAATGACCTGCTGTCTGATGCTCTGCAAGGTGTGCGAAAGCCTTATTCAGAAGCACGGGCTGACCGGAGCAGAGGCACAGTTGAAGCAGCAGCCGGGACTATGGAAGGAGATGCTGCTGAAGGCGCAGACGCCCACGATGCTGGAGGTCTACGACGTGATAGCCGACTCGCTGTTGGAGAACGCGCTCTACTTCTTCCGCGACCGCATAGAGAACGCCTTCCAGAGTCGCGACTATGCTGGCAATATGAACGGTGAGCGCACCAAGCGCGGCAAGAACGACTCCATCTTTGAGCGACTGGACATCCAGTTCTCTTTCGAGCAGGCTATGCAGCAATCGGTGGCGGTAAAGGGTGCCAACGTGAACCATAACACCGTGCGGCAGATGCTGAAGAATTGGCGCAAACAAAAGCTCGTGGCACTGGAAGAGGATGGGAATTATCGTAAGTTGTAAAGTGGTCATTTGGTCAAGGTCATTTGGTCAAAATCGATTTTATGAATATTGAAATTTAGAATTATGAATTTAGAATTAAACAATTCGCAGGAATGCTTTGTGTTGCTCTGGCGCAGGCTGGAGCGCACGAGGCGCCTCCTCGGAGGTCAGTGTAAGCGGTATTGCATCCGCAATATATTAAAGGCATGGTTCGGCTATGAAGCCACCGACGATTTTATCTGGGAGGTGTGTCACATGGCTGTGGTCGATGACGAGCCTCAGGAAGGCTGGAACGAGCTGCCGATACCGAGTCTTTATCCGCGCAAGCACCGTGAACTGTTGCGTGCTATCGTGGCTGTAAAAACGGGCGTCAGCTATCGGAAAGTCAATCTGAAAGCGCTCGATAAGGCTTATAGTGAAGCCTTTCCAAATAGTACACCAATAAACGTAAATAAAAAAGGTAAAAAGGTAAAAAAGTAAAAATGATTAGTCGAGGAATTAGAAATAATAATCCGCTGAATATCAGACGTTCAAAGGATAAGTGGCAGGGCATGAAGGCCTTGCAGACAGACCCTCAGTTCTGTCAGTTTGAAACAATGCCGTATGGCTGGCGTGCAGCTTTTAAGATGTTGACGCGTACATACTACCATGATTACAGATTGTATACCATCAGGGCGATAATCAACCGGTGGGCGCCGCCAAATGAGAACAACACGAAGCGGTACATTGAGAATGTATGCAGGCTGACGGGCATCGGAGCCGATGAGCCCCTGGGTATCCCCAGCGATAAGCCCGCCCGCTGGATTATGCTGGGTGCTGCCATGGGCATTCAGGAGTGCGGTCTGGAAGGCTTCGACTGGTTCGCCATGCTCAGGGGATGGTCTATGGCGAGAGAATAAAGAGGCGTTTTGCAGCAATAATTCCTAAATCATGCTCGAAAAAAGAAAATTTTTAGTATCTTTGCACCCAATTATGGCCGTAGCAAACCTGATAACCAAGAATAGCGACGAGCATCAGTTCTCGTTTGAGGTGCTGCCCCCTCTGAAGGGGACGGGCACGGATAAGCTTTTTGCCGATATCGAAAAGCTTTGTAAGCTGAATCCTGCATTCATCAATATTACGACGCATCACAGCGAGTATGTGTACAAGGAACTGAGCGACGGGCGCTTTGAGCGTCAGCGCATGCGTCTGCGCCCTGGCACCATTGCCGTGGCAGCAGCCATTCAGCAGCGTTTCCAGGTTCCAGTACAGCCCCACGTGATTTGTAGTGGCGCGACGATAGAGGATATTGAGTATGAACTGCTGGACTTGCAGTTTCTGGGTATCACCGACCTGTTGCTGCTGCGTGGCGACAAGGCGAAGGAGGACCGTGTGTTCACGCCTACGCCGGGCGGTCATGCCCACACCACCGACCTGATCCGTCAGGTGCAGCGCTTCAACGAGGGATTCTTTGCCAATGGTGAGGCGATCAAGAACCCTGGGGCGAAGTTTGACATCGGTGTGGCCTGCTATCCCGAGAAGCACGAGGAGGCGCCCAACCTGGAGATGGATATGCAGTATCTGAAGGAGAAGCAGGACCTGGGTGCGCAGTATGCCGTGACGCAGTTGTTCTACGACAACGAGAAATACTTTGCCTTTGTGGACAAGGCGCGCCAGATGGGTATCACCATCCCCATTATTCCTGGTATCAAGCCGCTGGCAAAGCTGACACAGCTCAGTGTGGTGCCGCGCACCTTCCATTGCGACATTCCAGAGGCACTGGCTCGCGAGATCGTGAAATGCAAGACGGATGCCGACGCGCGCAAGTTGGGCGTGGAATGGACCGTGAAGCAGTGTCAGGAGCTATATGCCCATGGCGTCAACGATATCCATTTCTATACAGTGGGTGCCGTGGATAGCGTGGTGGAGATTGTGAAGGAGTTAAGGAGTTAAAGGAGTTAAGGAGATAAAGGAGTTAAAGGAGTTAAGACGATAGACTGGTGAAATTTAGTGAGGTTATAGGACAGGATGAGGTGAAGCAGCGCCTGGTGCAGATGGTCGAGGAAGGGCGTCTGCCGCATGCCATCATGCTTTGCGGACCTGAGGGTACGGGAAAGCTGGCACTGGCGGTGGCTTTTGCTTCGTATCTGCTGGGCGAGGATAATGCGATGGTGCAGAAACTGGAGCATCCCGACCTGCATTTCACATTTCCTACCATCAAGTTGCCCTCGATGAGTGCCGACCATAAGCCCGTGAGTGATGATTTCATCCACGAGTGGCACGACCTGCTGATGAAGGGCCCGTATTTCAAGGTTGAGGAATGGCTCAAGGCGATGAGGGCGGAAAACCAGCAGGCTATCATTACGGCCGGCGAGAGCGACGAGCTGGTGAGGAAGCTGAGTCTGAAGTCCAGTCAGGGCGGCTACAAGGTGAGCATCATCTGGTTGCCCGAGCGTATGAACATAGAATGTGCGAACAAGCTGCTGAAGCTCATAGAGGAACCGCCCTCGCAGACGGTGTTCCTGATGGTGTGTGAAGAGCCCGACAAGCTGTTGGAGACCATCCGCAGCAGGGTGCAGCGCATCGACGTGAAGAAACTGCCAGCTGAGACCATCCGACAGGCGCTGATAGAGCGCAGGGGTATTGACGAGAACGCGGCACAGCGCGTCAGCCGACTGGCCAACGGCTCGTGGCTGAAGGCGATGGAGGCGCTGAGCGTGGGCACGGATAATCAGGCTTTCTTCGACCTCTTCGTGATGCTGATGCGACTGGCCTACCAGCGTAAGGTACGCGAGTTGCGCAAATGGAGCGAGACGCTGGGCAACCTGGGCCGTGAGAAGCAGAAAGCCTTCATGCTGTACGTGCTGCGCATGCTTCGCGAGAACTTCATGTACAACTTCCGTCAGGAGGAACTGGTATACATGACGCAGGAAGAGGAGGACTTTGCCAGGAACTTTGCCCGTTTCATCAATGAGGCGAACATCCTGCCGCTCTACGACCTGACCAACGTGGCCATACGTGACATCGGCCAGAATGCCAACGGCAAGATAGTCTTCTTTGACTACGCCCTGAAAATGATTGTATTGTTGATTCAAAAATAAGATACATGGAAGAGAAACAAAGAACATACGAGATACGAACCGGTTGTGACCGTGGACTCTGCAGAGCTGCCGTGGGCCGACAGGACCGTCAGTTGAATACATACGACTGGCTGGCCGACGTGCCTGGCAACCTGGAGACGACCGACCTGGTGGAGGTGCAGTTCAAGCACACCCGCAAGGGCTACTACCACAATGTGAACAACCTGCCCCTGAAGAAGGGTGACATCGTGGCCGTGGAGGCCAGTCCGGGTCATGATATCGGCGTGGTGACGCTGACAGGCCGACTGGTGACGCTGCAGATCAAGAAGGCCAACCTGAAGAGTGCCGACGATATCAAGCGCATCTACCGACTGGCACGCCAGGTGGATATGGACAAGTATCACGAGGCGAAGGCACGCGAGCACGAGACGATGATCCAGAGCCGTGAGATTGCCAAGAAGCTGGGACTGGACATGAAGATTGGCGACGTGGAGTATCAGGGCGACGGTCAGAAGGCTATCTTCTACTATATCGCCGACGAGCGCGTGGACTTCCGCCAGTTGATCAAGGACCTGGCTGCTGCCTTCCACGTACGCATCGAGATGAAGCAGATCGGAGCGCGCCAGGAGGCTGGCCGCATCGGCGGAACGGGTCCCTGCGGACGTGAGTTGTGCTGCGCCACATGGATGAAGAACTTCGTCTCTGTGAGCACGGGTGCCGCCCGCTATCAGGATATCTCGCTGAACCCGCAGAAGCTGGCTGGTATGTGTGCCAAACTGAAATGCTGCCTGAACTACGAGGTGGATGACTACATGGAGGCTGGCAAGGTGCTGCCTAACCGTGAGGTGGTGCTGCAGACGCTCGACTCGGACTACTACTATTTCAAGGCTGATATCCTGGCAGGACTGGTGACGTACTCTACGGACAAGCGCATCGCCGCTAACCTGGAGACCATCACGGCACAGCGCGCCAAGGAGATTATCGAGATGAACAAGCGCGGACAGAAGCCTGCCGACCTGCAGCCCGATGAGGAGAAAATCAAGAAGCAGCAGGAGAATGCGCCTGTGGACCTGCTCGCTGGCGACGATATACACCGCTTCGACAAGGCCAAGAAGAAAAAGAAGAAAAAGAAGCCTCAGAGACCTAAGGGGGAACAGCCCAACGGCGGACAACCCAATGGTGGACAACCAAGAGGCGAACAGCACAGAGGCGAACACCAGAGAAATGAGAAACCTGCTCAGGAATAGTTTGCTGATACTGATGGCGGCCCAACTGGTACTGACCGGTTGCAGCCGCCAAACGGTTTACAGTCACTACGAGAACATCGGCACAGAGGGATGGGAACGTAGGGACAGTGTGGCGTATGTGGTGCCTGTGCGCAAGGGTGGCACGTTTGAAGAGGAGGTGGGGATTCGTTCTACGCGAATCTATCCCTATATGAACATCGCCCTGATCGTGTCGCAGGAGGCACAGCCGTCGGGCGCGCATCGTCAGGATACGGTCTATATGAACCTGACGGACGAGAAGGGACACGGCGAGGGCGAGGGCGTCAGTTACAGGCAGTTGACGGCGCCTGTATCGCGCATACAACTGCAGGATGGCGACACGCTGCGTGTGAGCATCCGTCATTATATGCACAGGGAAAACCTGCCCGGCATCAAGGATGTGGGGTTCAGTATGACAAGGGCCGACGAGGGGTAATCAGTTGATTACCTGTTGGCCGCGTTGCGCCCTGCATCGATACGCAGGAAGATAAAGAGCAGGAGGGTGAAGCCCCACAGCGACGAACCGCCATAGGAGAAGAAGGGCAGGGGGATGCCTATCACGGGGGTGAGACCTAATACCATACCTACATTGATGAAGACATGGAACAGGAAGATGGACAGGACGCAATAGCCATAGACGCGCCCGAAGGTGGTGGGCTGGCGTTCGGCCAGGTGGATCAGGCGTAGTATCAGGGTGAGGAACAGCAGCAGTACGCCGGCAGCGCCTACGAATCCTTCTTCCTCGCCAACGGTACAGAAGATGAAGTCGGTATCCTGTTCGGGCACGTACTTCAGCTTGGTCTGTGTGCCATTGAGGAAACCCTTGCCTTCCAGTCCGCCGGAGCCGATGGCAATCTCACTCTGGTGCACGTTGTAACCGGCACCTTTCAGGTCTTCTTCCAGTCCGAGGAGCACATTGATACGGGTGCGCTGGTGCTGCTCAAGGACATGATTGAGTGCGTAGTCGGCAAAATTGAAGAATAACAGTGAACCGGCTGAGAAGGCCAGTATCCATAAATAATTATGTACGCGCGTGCGAAGGCCGTGCCACAACAGGTAGCCCATCAGGAAAAGGGTGAGCGGGAGTTGCACCCAGAACAGGTTGAACGGCACCACAAAGAAGGAGAACAGGGTGCTCACCAGGGTGACGCCGATACAGATGCTGAGGCACAGGATGGTCTTGTCCCATCGCTGGCAGTACACGCCTATCATCACGGCAGAGAAGAGCTGTATCATCAGGAACACCACGTAATAGCCAATGGAGGTGGGGGTGTGCCACAGGGTGGGTTCGGCATAGCGGATGCCAATGACGAAATAGAGGACCATGGCCACGCCCGTGAAGAGGATACTGCCCGACATGCCTTCCCTGTAGAACATCAGGAAGAAGGCGAGATAGACCAGGGCGGAACCCGTCTCGCGCTGCATCACGATAAACAGCATGGGCGTCAGGATGATGGCAAGCGTCTTGATGAAGTCGCGCGGCCTGGTGATGTCGTAGCCGTAGGTGCCCATGAACTTGGCCAGGGCGAGGGCTGTGGCAAACTTGGCAAACTCAGCCGGTTGCAGGCGCAGCGGACCGAGCACGAGCCACGATCGGGAGCCCTTGATGCTATGGGGGTTGAAGATGGTGGCAAAGAGCAGTAGGAGCAGGATGGCGAAGATGACGTAGGCAAAGGTGTCGTAGAGGCGGTCGTCGAGCAGGAGCAGGACGGTGCCTAGCACGATAGAGGTGCCGATCCACACAATCTGCATGCCGGAACGGGCAGAGAGTGAGAGCAGTTCTGTGTCGCTGCCATAGTCGTAGCTGGCACCGCAGACACTGAGCCATCCCAGTGACAAGAGGGCCACGTAGATGACAATCGTCCACCAGTCAACGGAACGTATGACGCTGTATTTTCTATCTGTCGGCTGTACCATAGTTAATTCGTTTATCCTGTATTTCCTGAGCTTTGGCCTTTGAAGCCTCTGAGAGTTCGCCGTGGAGGTACTTCTCCATGATCAGTCCGCCGATGGGCACACCATAGGTGGCACCCCATCCGCCGTTCTCCACATACACGGCAACGGCAATCTTGGGGTCGTCCATGGGCGCGAAACCCATGAAGACGGAGTGGTCGTGACCACGGTTCTGGGCGGTACCGGTCTTACCGCAGGCCATGAAGTCGTATTTCGCCAGTTCATGGCAGGTACCTCCCAGTGCAGCAGAGCGCATGCCTTGCACCACGGCTTCGTAGGCCTGTCTGCTGGCCATCGTATAGCGACGGTTGGTATAGAGCGTATCCAGTTTGTTGTCCTCAATCTTCTTGACCACATGGGGTGTGATGAAATAGCCGCGGTTGGCAATCGTCGCACCAAGGTTGGCTATCTGCAGGGGCGTGGCGTTGACCTCACCCTGTCCGATGGAGATGGAGATGACGGTGAGACCGTTCCACGAACCTTTATAGGCCTTGTCGTAGAACATGGCGTTGGGGATGAGGCCGCGACGCTCGCCTGGCAGGTCGATGCCAAGTCGGTAGCCGAAGCCCATAGACACCATGTAGTCGCGCCATTTGTCCATCGCTACCTGTACGGTGGGGTATTTCTGGCGGTTACCCATCATGTGGTAGAGTCCCCAGCAGAAATAGCCGTTGCACGAGGTGGACAAGGCCGGAACGAGGGGTAGGGGGGAACCGTGGCCGTGACAACCTACGCGCAGACCTTTATACACAAAGCCATGATAGCAGGGATAGGCTGTATGTGGGGTGATGATGCCTTCCGACAAGAAGGTCAGGGCCTGGGTGGTCTTGAAGGTGGAGCCAGGGGGATACTGTCCCATAATGGAACGGTTGAGCAGGGGCTTCCAGGAATTCCTGCTCAGTTCGATGTGACTCTTGGAACGCTGGCGTCCTACCATCATACGGGGATCATAGGTGGGGGAACTGACCATGCAGAGCACTTCACCCGTCTTGGGCTCGATGGCTACAATAGAGCCGATCTTGCCTTCCAGCAATCGTTCGCCCAGGGCCTGGAGGTCTATGTCGATACCCAGGGTCAGGTTCTTGCCCGGCACAGGGGGACGGTCCAGTTCGCCGTCCTTATAGCTGCCCTGGATACGTCCGTGGGCATCGCGCAACAGAATCTGCACGCCTTTCTCGCCGCGCAGGTATTTCTCGTAATAGCGCTCCACACCCAGTTTGCCGATATAGTCGCCCGACTGGTAGTAGTCGTCTTCCTCAATATCTGACGGTGACACCTCTGCCACGTCGCCCAGCACATGGGCAGCATAGGGATATTCGTACTGGCGGATGCTGCGCTTCTGGACATAGAAGCCAGGGAAGCGGTACATCTTCTCCTGCAGCACACTGAAGTCGTGGTCGGAGAGCTGACTCCTGAACATCTGTTCGGTGAAGCGTGAATAGCCGGGGTTCTTCGAACGGTCCTTGATGGCCTCCATGCGTTCGTCGAACTCTTCACGGGTGATACCCAGGGCCTCACAGAACTCAAGGGTGTCAAGGTGGTTCCTGGCCTCATTCATCACCACCATGATATCATACGAGGGCTGGTTGTAGACCAGCAACTTGCCGTTGCGGTCCTTGATGACGCCTCGCGAGGGGTAGGCTATCTTCTTCAGAAAGGCATTGGAGTCGGCGTTCTTCTTGTAGTCGTCGCTCATCAGCTGAAGGGTAAACAGACGGATGATATAGACGATGACAATGAAGGTTGCCACGCCAGCTATCACAAACCGTCTATACTCCAGTCCGTAATTCTTCACGTCTGCTTACTTACTTTTTCTGAAACACTCGAGTGTGAAAATGAAAATAACGGTGAGGATGGTACTGCCTGCCACACATTGCAGCCAGTAGAGCCAGTCGAAGAAACTGAACGACTCAAGGGCAAAGAATACGATGCAGAACAGCAGGGTGAGGATGCTGGAGAAATGGGCAAACTTACCTACGCTCATCGTTTCTGCGGATACCTTCAGGTGGTCGTCGGCATCACGCGGCAGAAACAGTTCCAGCAACATGGGTTGCAAGGCGCCTATCAGCGTCATGGATGCTGAGGCTACGCCAGGGGTGTTGGAAAAGGTGTCGATGATGAGGCCGAGGGTGAAACACCACAGCAGGATAGCCCAACGGGGATAATTGCGGGGAAACATGATGGCGAAATAGACATACAGCAAGGGAGTGGCACAGTTGAACACATGGATGCGGTTGAGCACCATGACCTGTACCAGGCAGAATACTACCATCATGACTATACGCTGTATCATGTCCGTCATCATACTTCTGAAATGCTAGTTTTTTCTATTGTCTACTCTTCATGGAATCCACGGCGGCCTCGTGCAGCTGCATGCGCTCGGCAAAGCCTTGTTCGGTAATGACGCATACGTCGCGCAGGCAGGAGAAATCGGTCGACAGATTCAGCTTCAGACGATAGGACAGTCCGTCGTCGGAGTCCTTGATATCCACAATCTTACCTACAGAGATGCCTGCGGGGAAGATGTTGGAATAGCCACTGGTCTCAATCCAGTCGCCCTT
Source organism: Prevotella communis (assembly GCF_022024175.1). GTDB lineage: Bacteria > Bacteroidota > Bacteroidia > Bacteroidales > Bacteroidaceae > Prevotella > Prevotella communis. The sequence continues at coordinate 822,440 of NZ_CP091794.1, forward strand.
CTTGAACTGTGCATGGCGGGGGATATCCTCCACATAGGCCACCACAGGACTGCCGCCGTCCCACGTCAGGTAACCGAAATAGCCACGGTTGCGGATGGTCACACTGATATGTGAGAGGTGATTTAATACGGGGATGACTACGGAATAGTGCTCACTGGTGAGGTAAACCACACCAACAAGGCCGTTGCCGCAAGCCACGCCCATATCTGTCTTCACACCATCGGCACTGCCTTTGTCAATGGTGATGAGGTTGTCTTTCTTATGAATGGAATTGTTCACCACCTTGGCGGGTATCAGTGAATACTTGCTGAGGTGTGCCGTCTCGTGCTTCTGGAACCAGGAAGAGTCGGCTGTAGCCTTTGCCAGACTCCTGCGCAACTGCAGCACTTCTTCCTCCAGGAAGAGGTTGCGCTGGGTCAGTTGCTCACTGCTCTTGGAGAGGGAGAAGAAATGCTCGATGCCCGACTGCCATTCGTAGACCTTGCCGACCACTGCGTTGGCTGACGAAGTCCATGCGCTACCCTGATAACTGTTGTATTTAAACAGCATCACACCACTGACCACTTCCAGTAAAAGGAAGATAAGCCAGTGGTAGTATTTGCTAAGGAATGCCAGTAGGTTGTGCATCCTATCTCATCAAGAATGAGAAACGGTCAACGTTCTTCAGTGCGATACCGGCACCCTTTGCTACTGAATGCAAAGGATCCTCGGGCACGTGGAACTCAATGTTAATCTTGTCCTCCAGACGCTTGTCCAGACCACGCAGCAGGGCACCGCCACCGCTGAGGTAGATACCGTTCTTCACGATATCGGCATACAGCTCAGGGGGTGTGTTCTCCAGGGCAGAGAGCACGGCGTTCTCAATCTTGGCAATCGTCTTGTCAAGACAGTGGGCTATCTCCTGATAGCACACGGGAACCTCCATAGGAAGGGCGGTGATACGGTTAGGACCGTGGACAATATAGTCCTCAGGACCTTCATCGCCCAGGTCGGTCAGCGCAGAACCTACGTTAATCTTGATACGCTCGGCCATACGCTCAGATACCTTCACGTTGTGCTGGCGTGACATATACTCCTGGATGTCGGCTGTCAGGTCGTCGCCTGCAGTACGAATGGAATTGTTGGATACGATACCGCCAAGGGAGATGACGGCAATCTCGGTAGAACCACCACCGATATCCACAATCATATTACCCTCGGGGGCCTCTACGTCGATGCCGATACCGATGGCTGCTGCCATAGGCTCGAAAATCAGATAGACGTCACGTCCGTCGGCATGCTCAGCAGAGTCGCGCACAGCACGCAGCTCCACTTCAGTAGAACCGCTGGGCACGCCAATCACCATACGCAGGGAGGGTGAGAAGAAATGATGACCTGTGTGCACCATCTTGATCAGGCCGCGCATCATCTGCTCGCAGGCAGAGAAGTCGGCAATCACACCGTCGCGAAGGGGACGGATGGTGCGGATATTGTCATGTGTCTTTTCATACATCATCTTGGCCATCTGTCCTACGGCAATCATCTTGTCCGTACGGCGGTCGAGTGCCACCACAGATGGTTCATCTACCACGATCTTGTCATCACTGATTATAATCGTGTTGGCCGTGCCAAGGTCCATGGCCAGTTCTTGTCTAAAACTAAAAAATCCCATTCTGAAAATTTAAGATTACGAAATGTGTCTCTTCTTATTTGTTGGCTGTAAACCAACCGTGAATGGCTGTGTCGTAGTGACTGCTCACGCCGAATGCACGGGCTGCAAACATCTTGCGGTCCTCGATGTCAGTCTGAGCGCCTTTCTTGTTCAGGATATCGAGCAATACACTGTATTCAGCCTTAGAGGGTACGATGACGACGTCCTTGAAGTTCTTGGCTCCGGCACGGATCAGTGAGATACCGCCAATATCAATCTTCTCAATGATGTCGGCCTCGCTGGCACCGCTTGCTACGGTCTGCTCAAAAGGATACAGGTCAACGATAACAAGGTCGATCTCAGGAATCTCGTACTTCGCCATCTGCTCACGGTCGCCCTCATTGTCGCGGCGTCCCAGGATACCTCCGAATACCTTTGGGTGCAGGGTCTTTACACGGCCGCCCAGGATAGAGGGGTAAGTGGTCACGTCTTCCACCTTCTGACAGGGATAGCCCTGCTCCTCGATAAACTTCTGGGTACCACCAGTAGACAAGAACTTAACGCCTTCAGCGTTCAACTTCTTCAATAACTCATCCAATCCATCTTTGTGGAATACGGAAATCAATGCAGTCTTAATCTTTTTAACTTCAGCCATACCTATTTCTATATAACGTTATATGTTTTGGGCTGCAAAGGTACAAAAGTTTTGTGAATTAATGGTGATGAAAAGCCAATTATTTTTTGATATATCGCAAAATGCTATCTCATATCAAAAGATGAATGCAAATAATTCTTAAAACGTTTTGCTGTTATACCATTTTATAGTACCTTTGCAGAATTATTTTACGAATTTGCCTTCATAGGCTCTTATTTAAATGAGAAAAAGCAGGAATCTGGAGAAACGTCGGCACGGGCTGCAGATGGTGACCTTGTGTATCAGTACCACGATGGTGCTGACACTTTTGGGTTTGGTCATGCTTTCTGTACTGACAGCTCACAACTTACAGAAGAACTTACGGGAGAACGTGGAGATCAGCGTCATCCTTGGTGATACGATAGCCAAGGAGGATGGTGTTGCCTTGGGAAAGATAATTCAAAAGAAGCCCTATGCGCATCAGGTGACTTTCATCAGCAGTGAGGAGGCCCTGAAGATGGCTAAGGAAGAGATGGGTATCGATCCTACGGAGTTTACGGGCAGCAATCCTTTCTCACCTGAACTCACGGTGACCATGGAGGCCGAGTATGCCAATACGGACTCGCTGTCTGTGATTGTGAAGAGACTGCTGAAGGACAGACGCGTGGTGGATGTGGCCTATACCAAGGATGAGATTGACGGTATGAACCGTATCCTGGAACCTGTCAGTATTGCATTGCTGGGATTGTCGGTACTACTTATATTTATATGTTATACGCTGATAAGCAACTCTATCCAGTTGAGCATCTACTCTCGCCGTTTCCTGATTCACACCATGAAACTGGTGGGAGCGTCTTGGGGATTCATACGCAGACCTTTCTTGAAACAGGCTGTTGTGGTGGGTGTTATCTCGGCTTTGCTGACCTGTTCGCTCCTGGGAGGTATCATCTATATGCTGATGCCTTTCATGCCTCATGTGGAGGAGATTATGACGTGGCGTGAACTGGCAATCACTGCTGCTGCAGTCTTTGTGTTCGGCTTCGTCATCACCGTATTCTGCACGCTGTTGTCTGTGAATAAGTTCCTGCGCATGACGGCTGGAGAACTGTATAAGATTTAGAGTTAAGAGTTAAGAATTATATATATAAATGGATAAGAAAGATTTTGCATTCGGACGAATGAATTTCATCCTGTTGGCCATTAGCATGGTTATCGTTGTCATCGGATTCATCCTGATGGCTGGTGACGGTTCTACTGATCAGGCATATAACCCCGATATTTTCAGCGCACGCCGTATCAAGGTGGCTCCGCTGGTGTGTCTGTTTGGTTTCGTTTCAATGATTTATGCCGTGGTGCACAAAAGTAAGTAATCGGATATGGATTGGTTGCAAGCATTGATTCTGGGTATCATCCAGGGTTTGACAGAATATCTGCCTGTGAGCAGCAGTGGCCATCTGGAGATTGGCAATGCGCTGCTGGGTGTTGAGATTGAAGAGAACCTGACGTTTGACGTGATGCTTCACGTAGCTACCGTACTGTCTACACTGGTGGTATTGTGGAGTGAGATCGACTGGATTATGCGTGGTCTCTTCAAATTCCAGATGAACGCAGAGACGAAGTATGTGCTGAATATCGTGGTATCTATGATTCCTGTAGGTATTGTGGGCGTCTTGTTCAAGGACCAGATTGAGGAGTTGTTCACTGGTAATCTGTTGCTGGTGGGCTGTTGTCTGCTGGTGACGGCAGCGCTACTCACGTTCACATATTTCGCAAAACCTCGTCAGAAGGATCATCTCTCATGGCTTGATGCCCTGATTATCGGTATCGCACAGGCCATCGCCGTACTGCCTGGTGTGTCGCGTTCAGGCAGCACCATCGCTACAGGTCTGCTGCTCGGTAATAAGAAGGAAAAGCTGGCGCAGTTCTCTTTCCTGATGGTGATTCCGCCTATCCTGGGTCAGGCCCTGCTCTCTGTGATGAAGTTTGCAAAGGGCGAGGAGGCTTTTGGCGGTGTTGGCGCATTGCCCATGGCTATCGGCTTTGTGGCAGCATTCCTCAGTGGTTGCCTGGCTTGTAAGTGGATGATTAATATCGTGAAGAAAGGTAAGTTGGTTTACTTCGGCATCTACTGTGCCATCGTAGGCTTGGTTGCTATCACCTATAGTCTGGTTGGCTAATGGATTTCCACGGAGGCGAATTTATCTATATCAATAAGCCCTATCGGATGTCGTCATTCGGCGCGCTGGCTTATGTTCGTACCCGCCTGTCGAGGGCGTTGCATGTGAAGCGACTGAAGACTGGCCATGCCGGTACGCTCGACCCGTTGGCTACAGGTGTGCTGATTCTCTGTACGGGAAAGGCCACGAAGCGTATTGAGTCGCTGCAACTGGCTTCCAAGGAGTATACGGCAACGCTGCAACTGGGAGCTACGACGCCAAGCTACGACCGTGAGCATACGGTGAACATGACCTACTCCACGCGCCATATCACTCGCGAACTGATAGAAAGTGTGCTGCCACAGTTTGTTGGCGATATCCAGCAGGTGCCTCCTATCTATTCGGCTGTGATGGTCGACGGACATCGTGCCTACACACTGGCACGTCAGGGCAGTGAGGCGGAACTGAAGGCAAAGACGATTCATATCGATGAGATAGAACTGACTGATTTCAACCCTGAGACGATGCAGATGAGCATCCGTGTGGCTTGTGGAAAGGGTACCTATATCCGCTCCCTGGCCCGTGATATCGGCGAGGCACTGGGAAGTGGTGCCTTCCTGACAGCTCTCTGTCGTACTCGTCTGGGCGATGTGCGCATAGAGGACTGTCTGACACTGGATGAATTCCCTGCATGGCTGGAAGACAAAATACCATCTTTAAAGACACAGTAACATATTAACAAATAAAAAGTTATTGTATAATATATGAAACTATCACAATTCAAATTCAAACTACCTGAGGAGTTGGTGGCTCTTTACCCGCCTCACCGTGCTTTTGAGAATGAGGACGGTACTGTTGATCGCGTGTACAACCGCGACCAGTGTAAACTGATGGTGGTGCACCGTAAGAGCGGGAAGATTGAAATCTTCAAGAAGGATGCTGATGGCAACGATACTGAGGAGTTCATGACATTCCGCAACCTGCTTGATTACTTCGATGAAGGAGACACTTTTATATTTAATGATACAAAGGTTTTCCCTGCTCGTCTCTATGGTACTAAGGAGAAGACTGATGCTCAGATTGAGGTATTCCTGCTGCGCGAGCTCAATGAGGAGCTGCGTCTGTGGGACGTGCTGGTAGAGCCCGCACGCAAGATCCGTATCGGCAATAAGCTGTTCTTCGACGGCGAGGGTCCCATGGTGGCTGAGGTCATTGATAATACAACCAGTCGTGGACGTACGCTGCGTTTCCTCTATGACTGTCCTCACGATGAGTTCAAGCGCGAACTGTTCTCCCTGGGTGAGGCTCCTCTGCCTCGCTATATCGTAGACCGTCGTAAGGCTGAACCAGATGATATGGAACAGTTCCAGACGATCTTCGCAAAGAACGAGGGTGCTGTGACGGCACCTGCCACAGGTCTTCATTTCAGTCGTGAGCTGATGAAGATGATGGAGATTCGCGGATATCAGTTTGCCTACCTCACCGTTCACTGCAGTCTTGGTTCGTTTGATCCTATTGAGGTGGAAGACCTGACCAAGCATAAGATGAACTCCGAACAGGTTGAGATTTCTCCAGAGACCTGCGAGATTGTGAATCGTGCTAAGACGGAGGGTCATCATATCTGTGCCGTTGGTGTCAGCACGATGCGTGCTACGGAGTCGTCTGTAGGTACGGATGGCATGCTGAAGGAGTTTAGCGGATGGACGAATAAGTTTATCTTCCCTCCATATGACTTTGGTCTGGCTGACTCTGTGATTACCAACTTCTATCATCCTGAGTCTACAATGATGATGGCTACTGCCGCTTTCGCTGGCTATGAGCTGACCATTGAGGCCTACAAGATTGCCATCAAGAACGGCTTTAAGTTCGGTTGCTATGGCGATGCCATGTTGGTAGTGGACGATTGATTATAATTGAGAATTGATAATTGAGAATTTGCATCAGGTGTATCTGGGACTTGGTTCCAATTTGGGAAACAAGGAGGAAAACCTGCGCAAAGCCATTTCGATGATAAATGAGCAGATTGGCACCGTGGTGCGCCAGTCTGCTTTTTTCTATTCCGAACCATGGGGGTATGAGTCAGATAACCAGTTCGTCAATGCTGTGATTCTTGTGGAGACATCCCTTTCACCCTATGATGTCCTGACTGCCAATCAGCGTATCGAACATCTGTTGGGCAAGACGCAGGCACATGCCACGGAGCGCCACTCAGACCTCAGCCTTCAGTCTTCAGACCTCAGACCTCCCATCTACCACGATCGTCCCATTGACATCGATATCCTGCTCTATGACGATCTCCATATGGATGAGCCAGGGTTGAAAATCCCTCATCCATTGATGGAGGAACGGGATTTTGTGATGATTCCGCTCAACGAGATAAGAAAATAAAAAAATGCCCCGCCAATCTGATGACTGGCGGGGCTTGTTTTTCTCCTTGTGAGGTGGGATTACTTACGCAGACCCAGAGCCTTCACAATAGCACGATAACGATTGATATCGTTGACGTAGAGGTACTTCAGGAGCTTACGACGACGACCTACCATCTTGGTCAGTGAACGAGCGGTAACAAAATCCTTGTGATTCTGCTTCAGGTGCTCAGTCAGGTGCTTGATACGATAGGTGAACAGTGCAATCTGGCTCTCAGCGCTACCAGTATCGGTATTGCCCTTGCCAAACTCGTTGAAGATCTCTTCTTTCTTTGCGTGATCGAGATACATAATTGTAATTTGATGATTAATAAGTTGTTGCCATAACATTCTTCCCACGCTCAGCGCCTTAATCACAACGAATCGCGTCGTCGAATGCATCGGATTTTCCGAAAAGCGGGTGCAAAGGTACGGAATTTATTTGGAACTTACAAATATTTTGCGTACTTTTGCATCAATTATGTCAACAATCATCTATCCTTCGCCCATTTTCGGGCCTGTTCATAGTCGTCGACTCGGCATCTCGCTGGGTATCAATCTCTTGCCTGCCGATGGCAAAGTGTGCTCGTTTGACTGCATCTATTGTGAATGTGGTTTCAACGCTGATCATCGTCCCACCAAACCAATGCCTCGTCGTCAGGAGGTGGCCGAGGCACTCGAGGCTAAACTGAAGGATATGCTGGCCAACGGACCTGCGCCAGATGTGCTGACTTTCGCAGGCAATGGTGAACCAACGGTCAATCCTGAGTTTCCTGAGATTATCGATGATACGCTGCGTCTGCGCGACAAGTATTTCCCCAATGCCAAGGTCTCTGTGCTCAGTAACTCGACGATGATTCACCGTCAGGCTGTCCATGATGCCCTGATGCGTGTGGACAATAACATCCTGAAACTGGATACCGTCGACCCTATATATATTAATAAGGTGGACCGTCCTTGTGGCCACTATGATGTCAACCAGGTGATAGAGGACCTGAAGCGCTTCAATGGTCATGTGATTATCCAGACCATGTTTATGAAGGGCGACCATAGTGACAATACGGGTGAGGCGTATGTAGGTCCCTGGCTGGAGGCCGTCAGGCAGATAGCACCCAGTCAGGTGATGATCTATACAATAGACCGCGAGACGCCCGACCGTCTGCTTCAGAAAGCTACTCATGAGGAGCTGGATGCCATTCGCGACCGTGTGATAGCCATGGGTATTCCCTGTACTGCCAGTTACTAACGCTCAAAACAGGGTATCGTGCACAGATTCATCGCCATCATTTTCGCCTGTCTCTCTCTCTTGTCACTGGGATGCGGGAATCATCAGCAGCAGGACGATATTCTGGTGCCTGGTGATACATTGGCGATTAGTCTGAGTGAATACTTTGATGGGCATGGTACGCCCAACGAACAGATGTTGGGCCATTATATCCTGGCGCGGACCTATGCCGAGATGGGGGAGGTGAGTCAGGCTCTTGATGAGTTCCAGAAGGCTGAGGCTTGTGCTGATACGACGGCAACGGACTGCGACCGTCATCTGCTTGCAAGGGTACACAGTCAGGCCCTTCTGCTCCAGGAAGAGAAAACAGAGTCGGCAGGTGGTCTCATCTGGATTGTAGGCGGACTGGTCTTTCTGGTACTCCTGGGTGTCGCTGGTTTCCTGTTGAAGCAGAAGAAGAAACCCCAGCAACAGAATTCGCAGGAGAACGGAATACAGGAGAACAGAATCTACGAGTCGGATGTCTACCTTCGTTTCAGGGACTTGAGCAAACATCCCCTGCAAAGTATTTCGAGGGACGACTGGAACGCGCTTGAAATGGCGGTCGACGAGTACCTGCCTGATTTCAGGAAGAAGGTTGACCCCAACCACAACATGAAAGATACCGATTATCGTATCTGCATGCTCATCCGTCTGCGTTTCGCCCTCTCTGAGGTTGCCGCCTTCATGGATATCACGCCCCAGAACCTGTATTCGCGACGCAAGCAATTGCTGAAGAGCGTGTTTAATATCGTGGGAAAACCGGATGAGTTTGACGCCCTGATACAAGAATAGGTTTTCCAGACAGACAGAAAAAACCTCCAGTCCTGTGATGCCAGGGCTGGAGGCTTTTTATTGATTGCTTGTCAGCGGTTACTTCTTGATTTTGTAGATGCGGAACGACATGGCTGGCAACTCATCGTTGAGTACTGCCTGCTTCTTGTCGGCTGTGCAACCGATGCTGCCCGTCTTTGGCGTAATCTTCTCTGGCTGATCCAGCGTGTTCTCGTCGTCCATCGAACCACTCCAGCTCAGTGTCAGGGTCTCGGCGGTGCGACTGCCCTTGATACCCTGCAGGTTCAATGTGACAGGCTGAGCCTGCTTAGAGGTGTTCACAACCTTGACGATAATCTCGCCTGTGGTCTTGTCGAAGACACTTGATGCAAACAGACCGTCCTGTCCTTCCTGACCGGCAACGGGCTTCTTGTCCATGGTGAGCGGGAGCACATTGGTACCCTTGTTCATGGCAAACATCTGCTGCACATAGTAGCTGACGGACTTGAAAGAGCGCAGGTTGTCGTACCAGATAGCATCCGGACGCCACTGCCATCCCTCCACATGTGCGAAGAGGGGAGCGTAGGTAGCCATGTGCACCAGGTCGGCATTACGCTCGATACCAGTCATATGTGCTGCCTCGTAGAGTGAGGTCTCGTAGTGGTTCCATTTCTTGCCGCGTCCATGACAGGCATACTCACCGGCAAACACACGCGGACCCTTGCGGTCGTATGAGTCGTAGCGCAAGCCGTGGCTCAGGAACCATTTCTCGTCACGATAATAGTGCTCGTCGTAAAGGTCCACCTTCAGTTCCTTCATGCGAGGCTGCAACAGGTCGAAGTCCCAGCCCTCACTGTTAGGACCAGTGGTGCCGATGAGCTTCAGGTTGGGATACTTGGCACGCAGGGCGTCGCTGAACTTCTTCAGGCGTTCGGTGAATACAGGACCATAGCCGCCGTGCTTCTCGTCGTAGTCCCACTGCTCGTTGCCCACGCCCAGGAATTTCAGGTTGAAAGGAGCGGGATGTCCCATGTCGGCACGCACCTTACCCCACTTGGTGTTCACGTCGCCATTGGCAAACTCCACCAGGTCGAGTGCATCCTGGATATACTCGTCAAGCTGGTCTACAGGTACGTGTACGCCTGGCTTCGTGGGGTCTGGGTTCTGGAACTGACAGCTCAGGCCGCATGAGATGACGGGCAGGGGCTCACAACCGAAATCCTCACAGAGCTGGAAGAACTCGAAGAAGCCCAGTCCGTAGCTCTGGTAGTAGTTGGGGAAGTAGCGTCCTGTAAAGGTGTAGTGCCAGCGGTTCTCGTTCAGGGGACGGTTCTCTACAGGTCCCACGGTGTTCTTCCACTGATAGCGTGTCTCCAGGTCTGTACCTTCCACGATACAGCCGCCAGGGAAGCGGAACACACCAGGATGCATGTCGTTCAGTGCCTGTGCCAGGTCCTGACGCATGCCGTTCTCACGACCTTTCCAGGTCTTGACGGGGAACAGTGACACGTGTTCTACGTCGGTCGTTGCCTTACTGTCGCCCCACACACGCAGATGTGCCTTGGCAAAGGTACGCTTGGGCTTGATGACAGCCGTGTATTTCTTCCATTCCTTGCCACTGACGTCCACGCTGGCGTTGCCCAGTTTCTGGTCGTCGCCCATCGTGGCGTTGTCCACCAGGTCGATCCACAGTTTGGCACTGCCGCCATCGGGCACGCGGGCCCATACAGAGAAGCGGTACTCCTCGCCACCTTTCACGCCGATGCCGAAGAAACCCTGGTTCTCAATCATCGTGTGCTTGTCCCTGTGGCTTGCAGGAGCCATACGTACATAGTGGGGGTTGCGCTCAAAGGGACCATCGTCCTTCAGCGATACGTTTCCTGAGATGTCCCAGCCGGCAAAGTTGTTGGGAAACTCAAACGAGCGGTTCATAATCAGTTCCGCATAGAGACCGCCGTCAGCAGCATAGTTGATATCCTCAAAGAAGATACCATACATGGTTGACTGTACTGGTGCTCCCAGTTTTTTTGCATTCACGTCCATCACGTGCTGAGCCTCGCCAGCGAGTGATGCTGATAAGGCGAATGCGAGAGATAAGAGTTTCAGATTCATGTTGTTAGTTATAATATAATTGGTGATTGTCAATTCTTATCGTGCAAAATTAGTTAAAAGTTATGAAAGATGCAAATAATGTCAGGGAAAATGATTACTTTTGTAACAAATTAACTAACTAAACATGTTTGGGTATGAAGAAAATCCTAGTAGCAGAAGACAATGACAGTAACTTCATCTTGATGACCTACATCCTGAAGCGTGACTACGAATTCCAGCGTGCCGTCAACGGACGCGAGGCTGTAGACATGGCGCTGGCTGGTGGTTTCGACATGGTGTTGATGGATATCAAGATGCCCGTAATGGACGGACTGGAGGCTACCAAGTTGATTAAGGAGAAGATGCCAGACCTGCCTGTGGTGGCTCTGACGGCCAATGCTTTCGACAGCGACCGTATGCTGGCGCTTGAGGTAGGCTGTGATGAGTTCCTGACCAAGCCCATCAGTAGTGCCAAGTGCCTGGAGACCATTGCAAAGTTTATTGGCAAATAAATAAAAATCCATATAAATAGGGATTGCATGGATGCAAAGATCGCCGTACCTTTGCATCTAGTTTTTTTATGGTATATTTTTTAAGGATGAAAAAGATTGTTATAACAAGCCTCTGTCTGTTGTCGGCCACCATGGTGGTTGCTGATAATGTGAAGGAGGCTTCTTTTGAGAGTGTCAACGATACCAGTCGTGTGATCGACCTCGACGAGGTGGTTGTAGTGGCCCAGCCCAAGGAGGGCCTGTTCCTTCGTCAGCAGCCCATGAGCAGCAGTGCCTTCGGCATGCAGGACATGCAGACGCTCCAGGTGAAGAGCCTGGGCCAGTTGTCCGACTATGTCCCTTCGTTCGTCATGCCCCAGTATGGCAGTCGCCTGACCTCCTCTATGTATATAAGAGGTATCGGCTCACGTCTGAACAACTCGGCCGTAGGTATCTATTACGACCATATCCCCCTGATGTCGAAGTCGTCCTTCAACACCCATTTCTACCAGCTCGACCGAGTTGACGTGCTGCGTGGTCCTCAGGGCACCCTCTATGGTGGCAATAGCGAGGGCGGCATCGTACGTATCTATTCCAAGAACCCCATGAACTATCAGGGCACGGACGTGAACCTGGGTCTGGGTATGGGCCTCGGACAGGGCCGCAAGGCCGAGGTGGCCCACTATCACCGTCCCTGCGATAAGTTCGCCTTTATGGTGGCAGGCTTCTATAATAGTGAGGACGGTTTCTTCCACAACACCAATCTGAACGAGAGCAACGACAAGATTGATGAGGCTGGAGCCAAGGTGCGCCTGATGTGGAAACCCAGTTCAAGACTCACTTTCGACCTGACCAGCGACTATCAGTTCACCATCCAGAACGGTTTTCCCTATGGTGCCTACGATGCTGACAAGGACGAGACGGCCGACCCCTCTACCACTTTCATGAATACCTATCGTCGTCAGATGGTGAATACAGGACTGACCGTTTCCTACGACCTCAACGGCTATCTGCTGACGTCAACAACCAGTCACCAGTACCTCTGGGACCGCATGAAGATGGACCAGGACTATGTGCCAACGGACTATCTGAGCCTGCAGCAGACACAGAAGATGAATGCCGTGACCGAGGAGATCGTGTTCCGTTCAAAGAACGCCAGTCGCTGGCAGCACGCCACGGGTGTCTTCGGCAGTTACCAGTGGCTCCATATCGATGCCCCTGTAGGCTTTGGCCAGGGCATGACCGACATGCTCAACGCCATGATGCAGCGCGTACTGCCCGCTACGCATCAGATGACCTTCGATAATTTCCGCGTGCCTGGCGATTTCCGTACCCCTCAGATGAATGCAGCCGTGTTCCATGAGTCCAACCTGCATCTCTCTGACCGTCTGATGGCTACCCTGGGCCTGCGCTTTGAGCATCATCAGATCAAGAACGATTACCTGACCAGCGCCCTGGCTGATATCACCATGACCATGACGATTCCCGGTCGTCCGGCACCTATGGTGATGAATATCCCATACGAGTCAACGTTCGAGTCGTCCCTGAAGAAGACCTCCAACCAGCTCCTGCCTAAGTTCGGCCTGACCTGCCGCCTCTGCGAGGATGGTTCCAATGTCTATGCCGTGGTGAGCAAGGGCTATCTGGCAGGTGGCTATAACTTCCAGGGCTTCAGCGATATCTTCCAGATGGAGATGCGCTCGCTGGGTGCCAACTTCCCCCGCGACGGCAAGGTGCAGCATACGGCCGACGACCAGGCTCAGAAGGACCAGCAGATCAGCTATGATGCAGAGACCACCTGGAACTACGAGGCTGGCGCTCACCTGAATCTCTTTGACCATAAGGTGAAGGCCGACGTGGCACTCTTCTATACCCAGATCCGCAACCAGCAAATCTCACGTATGAGTGCCGACTATGGCTTCGGTCGTATCATCGACAATGCCGGCAAGAGCTATAGCTGCGGTGTGGAGACGGCCCTTCGCGGACAGGCTTTCGACAACCACCTGATGTGGGGTGCCACCTACAGCTTCACCCATGCCAAGTTCAAGGAGTATGACGACTATGACAATGCGCACAACCTCATCAGCTACAAGGACATGTACGTGCCTTTCATCCCTCTGCATCAGTTCAGCGTGAACGGCGACTACCGTTTCGATGTAGAGGATGATATCCTGAGCAGCATCACCCTGGGCTTCAATGTCAAGGGACAGGGTAAGACCTACTGGGAGGCCAATAATGACATGTACCAGAAGTTCTATGCCACACTGGGCGCCCACCTGATGTTCCGTCTGAACCAGGTAGAGGTGGATTTCTGGGGCCGCAACCTGACCAACACAAACTATCATACATTCCTCGTGAACAGCCAGATGACCAATCAGAGCTTTGCCCATCAGGGCAATCCCCTGCATGCTGGCGTAGATTTGCGTATGCATTTCTAAAGAAGGTTCACGTTTCCTTTCCGACACGCTCCTTGATGCATCCCGCATTGAGGGGCGTTTTTCATTTTGTGCTATAAAAAGTTCTTTTTGTCTTATTCGTTTTGGCAGATTTTTATTACCTTTGTGCCCACAAAATTTCATAAACCTAAAGCTTGAGATAGAATGAAACATAACAAAGTGGCCCTGGGCCTGATTTTCTGCCTGTTCTTTTTATGGGCAATCAGCAGTAACCTGCTTCCTACGATGATTCGTCAGTTGATGAAGACATGCGAACTCAACACCTTTGAGGCCTCGTTTACCGAGAGTGCCTACTGGCTGGCCTATTTTGTTTGTCCTATCCCTATCGCCATGTTCATGCGCCGGTATAGCTACAGGGTGGGTATCATCACGGGTCTGCTCATCGCCGCCATGGGTGGTCTGCTGTTCTTCCCTGCAGCCATGGTAAAGAGCTACGGCGTCTATCTGTGCATCTTCTTTATCATTGCCACGGGTATGTGTTTCCTCGAGACGGCAGCCAATCCCTATGTCACCGTGCTGGGTGATGCCCATACGGCACCCCGCAGACTGAATCTGGCGCAGTCGTTCAACGGACTGGGCGCTTTCATCTCGGCCATGTTCCTCAGCAAACTGGTGCTCAGTGGCAACGACTTTACGCGCGACACCCTGCCTGCCGATTATCTGGGCGGATGGGACGCCTATATCCAGACGGAGACCGACTCCATGAAACTGCCTTACCTCCTGCTGGCATCGGCCCTGATTCTCGTGGCCCTGATCCTGGTGTGGGTGAAGTTGCCCAAGGTTGGCGATGAAGAACAGGAAGCCAAGGGCAAGCTCATCGATTTCTCTGCCCTGAGGAAACCGCATCTGTGCTGGGGCGTCATAGCCCAGTTCTTCTATAATGGCGGTCAGACGGCGGTCAACAGTCTTTTCCTGGTCTATTGCTGTACGTATGCCGGCATCGACGAGGATACAGCCACCACCTTCTTTGGCCTCTATATGCTGGCCTTCCTCGTAGGCCGATGGATAGGCACCCTGCTGATGGGACGCTTCAAGCCCGAGCATATGCTGACCGTCTATGCCCTGGCCAATGTGGTGCTCTGCGTGGTCATCATGGTGTTTGGCGGCTATGTGGGTCTCTATGCGATGCTGGCCGTGTCCTTCTTTATGTCCATCATCTATCCTACGCAGTTCTCCCTGGCCATCGACGGACTGGGCGAGCAGACCAAGTCGGGTTCTGCCTTCCTGGTGATGGCTATCGTGGGCAATGCCTGCGTACCTCAGTTCACGGCATTTATCATGCACCATAACGCACAGGTCTACCAGATAGCCTACATCGTGCCCCTTGTCTGCTTCGTGGCATGTGCCGTCTATGGAATGATGTATCGGAAACTAAATCCAACAGAATAATATAGAATGAAGATTTTTTCAGTAACAATGCTCTTGGGCTGTTGCGCGATGACGATGACGGCTCAGGAAACTTACCGGATTCCCGTCAGCGAAGTGCACGAACAGATGCAGACGGGACAGTTTGAACCTACGTGGCAGTCGCTCGAGCAGCACCAGACAGCAGAGTGGTTCCGTGATGCGAAGTTCGGCATCTGGGCCCATTGGGGTGCCCAGTGTGTAGAGGGTAGCGGCGACTGGATGGCCCGCGGTCTCTATTTGGAGGGCGGCGACCAGTACAAATACCACCGTGAGCATTATGGCCACCCCTCTGAGTTTGGCTATAAGGATGTGCTCCCCCTATTCAAGGCCGAGCGCTGGAATCCAGACAGTCTCGTGGCGCGCTATAAGCGCTGTGGCGCCCAGTATTTCTTTGTGCTGGGCAATCATCACGACAATTACGACCTGTGGGATTCCAAATATCAGCCCTGGAACTCTAAGAATATCGGTCCTAAGCGTGATATCCTGGACGAATGGGCCAAGGCTGCCAAGAAGCAGGGACTACCCTTGGGTATCTCGTTCCATGCCGACCATGCGTGGACCTGGTTCGAGCCCTCAAGGCGCTATGACCTTGAAGGCGACAAGGCGGGTGTGTGGTACGACGGTAACCTGACAAAGGCCGACGGCAAGGGCAAATGGTGGGAAGGACTGGACCCCCAGATGCTCTATCAGCAGCAACACCCCATGAGTCAAGGCTCGTGGGACAACCGACGTGTCCACTCCCAATGGGATTGGAGCCACGGTGCCTGTCCGCCGTCACAGGAGTTTGTCACCAACTTCTATGACCGTACCCTCGATGCCATCAACCGCTATCAGCCTGACCTCATCTATTTCGATGTCACCGTGCTGCCGTTCTATCCCCTGAGCGACTGTGGCCTGAAGATTGCAGCCCACCTCTATAACAAGAATCCGCGCGGCGTGGTCTTTGGCAAGATTCTAAACGAGGACCAAAAGAAAGCGCTGACGTGGGATGTGGAGCGTGGCGCTCCCAATCAGATGATTGAGCAGCCTTGGCAGACGTGCAACTGTATTGGCGACTGGCATTACAACACACGTACCTATCGTCGCGGCTATCGCACAGCGACGAATATTGTAAAGCAACTCGTGGATATCGTATCAAAGAATGGTAACCTGCTGCTGAATATCCCCCTGCGTGGCGATGGCACCTATGATGAGAAGGCGGCTGCCTTCCTGGATGAGTTGGAACCCTGGATGACGCAGAACGGCGAGAGCATCTTCGGTACCCGTCCGTGGGTGAAGTTTGGTGAGGGTCCTGTGGCCGAGAAGGACATCAAGATCAGCGACCAGGGCTTCAACGAGGCGCAGTATAACGGGATGGACTATCGCGACATTCGCTTCAACCAGACACGGAAATATCTTTACGTCACAGCGATGGGCTGGCCTGAGGATGGCAAACTGCTTATCAAGTCGCTGGCTAAGAAGGGACCCCATTTCAAGAAGCCCATCAGCAGTGTCTATCTGCTGGGCTATGGTAAGCTGAAGGCGCGCCAGACGGCTGCAGGCCTTGAGGTACAACTACCCAAGCCTTGCAACAAGATTGCGCCGGTGTTGAGGATTAACAAGTAAAACTGTAAAAGAGTGACTCAGGCTTGCCTGTAGTCACTCTTTCTCTTTGGATTCATGGGAAACCATCCCCTCTCTACGCGCTTCTTCTGCTCAAAGAGTTCGCCGATAGCCCAGAGGGACGAGGCGCCGAAGACGCCAAGGAATGACGACAGATAGACGTTGTCCGTGAACAGGGCGCCTGCACAGCAGCATATGCCTACTATCAGGTAGAGAACCCAGGGACGGGTGCCCCAGTAGTATTCTGTCTTGATCACGATGGGATGCCAGATGCCGATGGTGAGGAATGTCATCACGGCGATGGTTATGCCTGTAAAATACATAAAATTGCTAACTTTGTAAATTTCTTGCAAAGTTAGCAATTTTATTTCATTTACGTGTTATCTTTCTCCGTTTTTATGCGTTGAAGACGCTGATTTGCCTTATTTCTTCGGCACGCGTTTCGTCAGTCCGATGGCCCCCGCCGGACAAACTAGTCGGCAGAGGTGGCAACCCACGCATTTCGCACCGTTGAGTCGTGGCTGGCGCGTCTCGTGGTCAAACGTGATAGCCTGGTGTCCGCCGTCGTTGCATGATATCTCGCAGCGCCCGCAGCCTACGCACAGGTCCTTGTTGAACTTCGGATAGATGATGGTGTCGCGGTTCAGGGTGTCGGGCTTCATAAACAGTGGCAGCGACTCGCCCACCAGGGCGTCGAGTGATGTCAGGCCCCGCTTGGCCAGATAGCGCTGCATGCCCAGCGTCAGGTCGTCGATGATGCGGTAGCCATACTGCATCACGGCCGTACATACCTGCACGTTGTGGCAGCCCAACTGGATAAACTCCAGGGCGTCTCTCCATGTCTCGATGCCGCCAATGCCGCTCAACTGTGTCTTCCTGGGCATCTGGGCCAGTTCCAGAATATGGCGCAGGGCGATGGGACGCACGGCACGTCCTGAGTAGCCCGATATGGTGCGCTGTCCTGCCACCTCGGCATCCACGTCCATCGTCACCGACTTGATGGTGTTGATAGCCGATATGGCATCGGCACCCGCCTCGATGCACGCCATCGCCGGTTCCTCGATATGGGTGATGTTGGGCGTCATCTTCGGAATCACGGGTATCTTCACACTCCGCTTCACGCAGGCCGTATACGTGTTCACCAGTTCGGCACTCTGACCTACGTCGCTGCCCATGCCCTTGTGCTTCATCTGCGGACACGAGAAGTTCAGTTCCACGGCATCGCATCCGGTCTCCTCGGCCATCCTGGCCAGGGTCTGCCACTGCTGCTCCGTCTGTCCCATGATGCTGGCCACCACCACCTTTGTGGGGAAGTCGTGCTTCAGTCGGCGCAGGATGTCGAAGTCCATCTCCACGGGGTTCTCGCTCAACTGCTCCATATTGCGGAAGCCGTAGAAATCGCCGTGGGTGGCGTTGGTGTGCATCGCGTCAAACCGTGGCGACACCTCTTTGATCTCCTGCATGCAGATGGTCTTGTAGAACACGCCTGCCCATCCGGCCCTGAAGGCACTGGCCACCATCTCGTAGTTGGTGCATACGGCCGATGAGGCCAGGAAAAACGGGTTCTCGCACTTGATGCCACAGAAGCTGATGGCGAGCGACGGATAGTGGCTGTTGTCCACGTCGTCAGGATTGATGGCCCTGATTATCTCCTTGATGCGGATAGGCCAGTTGTAGTGGATACAGGCCTCCTCGGCACGTTCCAGGTCTTCGTCGCTGCAATCCTTTACCCAGAGCAGGGCCGGCTTGTGGTTATCAAAACGTATGGCGCGGATGGCACGTGCGGGGTCGCCAGTCTTACAGGCCTTGGTGCAGGGCGCATCCTGGCACAGCAGACAGCGGTTGGCTTCTTCATAGATATTCACTTTTCTGTTGGTTGGTAGTTTCATAGGCTTAAAATCTGATTTAGTTGTACATGCTGCAAAGATATGAAATTGGTTTTGTTTTTCCAAATATTTTACAGAAAATCTTCTCTTTAAGTTAATTAATTTTAAATTCTATCACTTTATGACCTTTCAGCGATAAAATATAATGAGTTTTTTTCTATCTTTGAAGTCCCTTTTCTATAACACCATGATATGAATAACGAAAAAACATACAGACTGGATTGGGACGAGGACGCCAGGGAATTTGTTCGTCGTATCATCAATGCGCAGGACGACTGTGAGCCGTTGCGTATTGTGGAACAACTGGTGGGTATCGTGGTGGACGAGCTGAAGGACCGTCCGTATGATGCCAGCGCTTTTGTCACCGCCCAGCGCATGAAGGTGACGCTCCGCCATCAGGGACGCCCCATCGATGAGCGTATGGTGCGTGTCATGGGCAATCATACCGACCGTGTGGACTATCGTTCTGAGGGTGACGACTGGATTCTCACCATCCGGCGCGATATCCCGCCCCTCATTGCCACGCGCAGATAGCCGCTTTTTTCCCCCTTGATATATCCGTGAGAAATCACGGATTTTTTTTGTCTGGAAATACGTTAATAACTACAAATAAAATCCTAACAAGTATTTAATTATTTGGAGGTTATTACAAAATGTAGTTATATTTGCAGCGTCCTAAAACAATACGCATATGAAGAAGTTGACAGACAAGGAACTGCAAATCATGGAGGTGCTGTGGGAAAACGGCTCGCTTTCTACGCGTGATATCATTCAGCACCTGCCCGATACTACGTCGCATTTCAATACCATTGCCACCTATATCCGCCGGTTGGAGCAGCATGGTATGATCAAGCATCAGGAGCTGAGTCCCCGGTTCTATACCTATCAGGCTGCCGTCTCGCGCGAACAGTATGTCTCTTATATCAACAAGGAGAGCATCACGCGCTTCTTTGACGGGTCCTATATGGATTTCATCTCTCGTCTGGTGAAGCATCACGAGGTGAGCGTCGACGAGCTTAAGGAACTGATCCGGATGGTGGAAGAGGAGTGATGTGAGATGTGTGATGTATGATGTAAGAAGTAAGATGTAAGAAGTTATGGGCGCATTTGTAGTATATATTCTGGAGTGGTCGGCATGTTTGTTGCTGTTTTTGCTGCTGTACAAGATGTGTTTCAGTGGCACCACGTTCCATCGTTTCAACCGCATATACCTGTTGGCCACCACGCTGCTCTCTGCCATCCTGCCCCTGGTGCATATCGCCCCGTCGCAGCAGGTGGAGCCGGTGGCCGAGTCGTGCAGAACCTCTGCGTGGGTGGATGAGTCGCCGCTGACCAGCATCAGTTTCGAGTCGGCACTCGAGGTCACCACCGATGGTCTCACGGCCACGGAGAAAGGAGCCCTGGTACTCCTCGCGGTCTATCTGCTCTATGTGCTGACGCAGGTCGTAGGGTGGGGCAAGGCCTATGCCAGGATGCTGTGGTTCCTGCGCGGCAAGCGTCGCCACCGTCTGGGCCGCTGGATATGGCTGGTAGAGCACGATGGCGAGTACGGACCGTTCAGCTGGATGCACTTTATCGTCATCTCCTCCCATGAAGAGGGATTCGGACGCCGTGCCAGCATCCGCCACGAGCTGTCGCACATCCTGCTGCTCCATCACCTCGACCTTCTCTTTACGATGATATGTGTCATCATCAACCCCGTATGCTGGCTGGTGATGAAAGAGATAAAGATAGTACATGAATATGAAGCCGACGATGAAGTGATCAATCATTACAGGATTCAGAGCCGTGACTATCAGCGATTATTAATCCTGCGGACAGTGGGAGCGGAGGCCTACGCACTCGCCAGTTCGTTTAATCTTAACATTAAAAAACGAATTATTATGATGAAGAAAAAACAATCTAACTGGTGGCGCATGACCTGGATTGCCGTGACGCTCCCTCTGATAGGTGTCTCACTGATGGCTTTCTCAAAACCCAAGGAGGCTTTACAGGAAGCAGTAGACCATAGTGTCAAGGTCATTGAACAGCCCATCGTCGAGGCCATCACCTCTGATGCAGAGGAGACTGAAATCGTCGAGGACCCTGCTCCAGTGAAGGAAGTGAAAGCCGTGAAGGCAGTAGAGGCCGTAAAGGCTGGCGATAAGGTCACCGGCACTGTGAAAGACGAAAAAGGTGCGCTGACAGGAGCTAATGTCGTGGAGATTGATGGCTACGGCCGCATCGTGGGTGTTACCATCAGCGATGCCCACGGCAACTTTACGCTGAAGGTAAAGGACCCCGAGAACAAAATCCGTGTCTCGTTCGTGGGACTGAAGACAAAGACCATTGACATTACCAGCAACAAACTGGAAATAACGATGGAACCCAACACGGTGATCACCCCCATACAGGTGACGGGTGTTAAAGGCAATGTCGACAGTAACGACCCACGCTATAAGGACAATGACATGACTAGTGGTGATGACAACACGTTCAGCTTGGTAGAACAGGCGCCATCGTTCCCTGGCGGACAAGGTGAGATCATGAAGTATCTGAGCACCCACCTGCGTTACCCCGTCGTAGCTCGCGAGATGCAGGTAGAGGCAGAGGTCACTGTGAAGTTTGTTATCGATAAGACCGGTTTTGTGCGCTCACCAAAGGCTGCAGAGGTTAAGGTTTCTTCTCCCATCGCCAAGATGACGGACGTGAGCACCCCTTCCCGTACAGTGAGTGTTGATTTTGCCGAGAATGCAAAAGAAGGTGATGAAGAAGCTGCGGAAAAGGCCAAAGCTTTTTATGATACCGTTGAGGCCCTGAAGGAGGAAGCCGTTTACGTGGTGCGCAACATGCCCCGCTGGGAACCAGGCAGACAGAATGGCAAACGTGTTGAGACTACCTATACTCTGCCTATCACTTTCAAACTGAATTGATACCCCATTCAATATTTTTTCTTATAATTTGTCCCAGAAATTTGCAGGTTTCTGGGACAAATTGTACCTTTGTAGTCGAATAATGCGTCAATACATAGTATTTAACCTAAATGAAAAGAACGAAACAATACCTTGCTGCTCTTATAGCTATCCTGACCTATTACTGCGTCCATGAAGGCGCCCATCTCTTCTATGCCCTTTGGCATGGAGCGCTCAAACAGATTCATATGATGCCCCTGGGCGTGCAGGTGGACATCTATCGCGACCGCCTCACGGATATCCAGTTCGCCCATTTCTGCATGTCGGGTGCTATCGCCACCATCTTTGCCGCCTGGGTACTGACCATCCACAGCACCGTGCTCGTCAAGTGGTTTGGCATCAAGTTGGGCAATTACTCACCGTTTCTCCTCACCTGCAGTCTGTATACCACCATCGCCCTGCTGCTCTGTGATCCCCTCTACCTGTCGGTGCTCCAGCTCTTTATGGGCGACTACGACATGCAAGGCATCCAGATGATGCTGCCCCGATACGTGGTCAGCATCGGCTTCGCTATGCTCGGCATCATGCACCTCATCATCATCGTCCGACTGCTCTGGCCCCGATACAAGGAGGCTTTTGAGGGCTAACCCATGCTTTCCATATACAAACAACGGCTCCCGAAGCACTTACGCCTCAGGAGCCGTATTTTTTTTACTTTCTTTTTGGTTTTAGACTTGGAAATTTTCAATTATATGATTACCTTTGCAGGCAAATTCATACCATAGACGGAAATTTAAAACAATAATCAAATGAATCTAGTAGAGAAAGAGGGCATTACAGATGCCAGGAAACTGGGTATGCCTAAGTATGTGATCCTGGGTGTTCAACACTTGTTTGCCATGTTTGGTGCCACCGTGCTGGTGCCCGTATTGACCGGTCTTTCCGTGTCGTCAACGCTGCTGTTTGCTGGTATCGGCACACTGGTGTTCCATCTTGTCAGCAAGTTGCAAGTGCCTGCCTTCCTGGGGTCTTCGTTTGCCTTTCTGGGCGGCTATATGTCGGTGAAGGCGTTGGGCGTGGAGCAGGGAATGACAGAGACGCTGGCCCTGGACTATGCCTGCATCGGCGTGTTCTTTGCCGGACTGTGTTATTTCGTGATGGCCGGTCTCATCAAGTCGTTTGGCGTTGAGAAGATAATGCGCTTCTTCCCGCCTCTAGTCACGGGACCTATGATTATCGCCATCGGACTGGTGCTATCGGGCAGCGCCATCCAGAACTGTACCACCAACTGGCCGCTGGCTATCGTGGCGTTGGCTACGGTGATTATAGCCAGTGTGTGTGGCAAGGGTATCATCAAGATTATCCCCATTCTGCTGGGTGTGGTGGTGAGCTATCTGACAGCCATAGCGATGGGTGAGGTGGATTTCTCGTCGCTGAGCGAGGCTGCATGGATTGGACTGCCATTCAGCAGAGAGCAGACCGCACTGGCCGTGTTTGACAATCTGGACACCACTTTCTTGATCTCTACGATTATCGCCATCATGCCTATCGCCATTGCCACCATCATGGAGCATATTGGCGATATGTGTGCCATCTCTTCTACCGTGGGCAAGGACTTTCTGAAGCAACCGGGATTGCATCGCACCCTGATGGGCGACGGACTGGCCACAGCCATAGCATCGCTCTTTGGTGCTCCTGCCAATACTACGTATGGTGAGAACACGGGGGTGCTGAACCTCACGAAGGTGTTCGACCCTGCCGTGATTCGTTTGGCTGCCTGCTTCGCCATCCTGCTGTCGTTCTGTCCTAAGTTTTCCTGCTTGATAGGATTGATGCCTGCTGCTACGATAGGTGGCGTGAGTCTGATTCTCTATGGTATGATATCGGCTGTGGGTGTGCGCAACTTGGTGGAAGACAGCGTGGACTTCAACTCATCACGCAACGTGTTTGTGGCAGCCCTGATTCTGGTGATTGCTATCGGCGTAAAATATGGAGCCGATGACAACGTGAACATTGGTCCCATCCATTTCTCAGGTCTAGCTCTTTCTGCTATTGTCGGTGTGACGCTGAATGCTGTTTTGCCAGGCAAATTGGGCATGAAGGTTAAGAGTGTTCATGGTAAGGAGAAAAAAGAACATCAATAATGACTTTTCTTGCAGAATAAATCACGCCTGTCACAGACATGTGGCAGGCGTGATTTATATTGCTTATTGAGCTTGACTTTATAAGTTCCACTTCACAGCGAGGGTGGGGTTGACAAAGAACGTTTTGTCGTTGTAGTAGTTAACGATGAAGTTATTGCTGATTTCAACCTCCGTACCCACAGAGAGGTGTTTGTTCACATTGTACCACAACTGTGGTTCGGTGAGCAGCACCAACATGCCGTGACCTTGCTCGCTGGGAGCGTAGTTGGTGCCCTTCTCGCCACGCCACAGGTCGAGGAAACCAGAGAATGTCAGTTTGTTGTTAAGGAAGTTCAGTCCCCACACACCTGTCAGCTGGAAGCTGGCATACGAGTGTGTGCCCTCATAGCTCTTGAGAAACTGCTTGTAGAGGGCCTGCACAGACCAAGTCTTTGAGTAGTCGGCATTGTGGCCATTGTAGGCAATACCTGCCAGACCAGCCTGCTGGTAACTGCCATTGCCGATGGCGGGTGCGTGCCACAGACCGCCATCGTACTCTACGTGGGCTGCGAAGGGCGACGCCTTGCCCAGGTTTATCTCGCGCGAGATCTCGGTATAGATGCTGCGTGTGGTCTCGTTGGTGAGGTCCACATCAAAGAAATAGTACCATGAACCCCAGTCGTCGGCCTTGAACTGTTCCAGGGTGACGGTGACCTTCTGACGGTCGCCCTCCTCATTGCTGTAGAGGTTGCGTCCGAAGTCGTAGTGCAACTGAATGTTTTGTGCGTTGGCGCTTAGGGCTGCTACAGCCATCAGCGCAATTGAAAAAATCTTTTTCATTGTTTATTATTTTTGTTTGAAATTTTTTTTGGAGTTAAAGGAGTTAAGGAGTTAAAGGAGTTAAAGACAATAGTTTATGTGCAGTGAAGGAAAAGACTGACGTCTTAACTCCTTAACTTCTTTAACTCCTTAACTCCTAAATTCTTAATTTATAAGAACGCATAGCGGCAGATGAAGAGTACGGCCAGCAGAATGGTGCCCCAGTTGATATTGTTGCGCGCGTCTTTGTCCTTCATCTTGAACGACAGCAGGTGAATCAGCACATAACTGATGACACCCATGAGAATACCGTCAGAGATACTGTAGGTCAGCGGCATCAGCACGATGCACACAAAACAGGGGATAGCCGTCACATAGTCAGAGAAATCGACCTTGCGGATGTCGTACATCATCATCACACCTACCAGTACCAGGGCCGATGCTGTGGCCTGACCAGGAATGGCAAGGAACAGTGGGGCGAAGAGCAGGGCAACGGCAAAGCAGAGGGCCGTGACGAGGCTGGTGAGTCCAGAACGGCCACCGGCGTTGACACCCGATGCACTCTCCACATAGGTAGTCACGGTAGAGGTGCCCAGCATAGCACCCACGGTAGTACCTACGGCGTCGGCCATGAAAGCCTTGTTGAGGTTCTTCACATTACCGTCGTCATCAACCATGCCGGCACGGTTGGACACACCGATAAGGGTGCCGATGGTGTCGAACATATCGATGAACAGGAAGGTGAGCACCACGATAATCATATCGACGGTGAAGATATTGTGCCACTCGAACTGCCAGAGGATGGGTTCGATAGAGGGTGGGGTAGACATGATACCATTGTACTGGGTGACGCCCAGGGGGATACCCACGATGGTGGTCACCAGGATGCCGATGAGCAGAGAACCCGTGACATTTTTGACCAGCATGGCGGCAGTAATCAAGATGCCGAAGATGCCCAGCAGAACGGCGGGGTCGTGGAGGTTGCCCATGGTGACAAACGTGGCATCAGAAGATCCCACGATGCCTGCACTCTTCAGACCTACGAAGGCGATGAAGAGACCGATGCCCGGACTGATGGCGCGTCGCAAAATCAGTGGGATGGCATTGACAATGTAGTTGCGCAGACCCGTGATGGTGAGCAGGATGAAGATGAGACCCTCGATGAATACGGCTGTCAGCGCAAACTGCCAGCTGTAGCCCATGGTCAGTACCACGGTGAAGGCGAAGAAGGCATTCAGACCCATGCCTGGAGCCAGTGCGAAGGGCAACTTGGCGTAGAGGGCCATCACGATGGTGCCCACAACGGCAGAGATACAGGTAGTGGTAAACACGGCACCTTTGTCCATGCCGGTAGCAGAGAGGATGTCTGGATTCACGGCCAGGATATAGGCCATTGTCAGAAACGTGGTGATACCACCTATCACTTCCTTGCGGATAGTCATCGTCGTGGCATCAAATCCAAGAAAAGTTAGTAAATTTTTCATCTTGTTTTTTAATGTATAAGATTCGTTGGGCGCAAAATTACAAAATATCATTCAATTATCACCTACAATTCGTCACATTTTCATGCAGTTTATCCCAGATATTTTGCAGAATCTGTAATAAAACCTACTTTTGCAGTGTCAAATCGATAACGATGTAAGAAAAAAAAGAAGATGAAAAGAATGTTTTTAGGAGCAGCCCTGATGATGCTGCTTGGCGCTACGGAGATGATGGCGCAGGTCAGCCAAACCGCTACACAGACCATTCGCGGACATGTATGCGACGTGGCCTCTGGCGAACCAATGATAGGTGTGACGATAACGGTGGAAAACGGAAGCACCCTGGCTACCGTATCTGATACAGACGGAAACTTTGCCATTAATAATGTACCCGTGGGCCGACATGCCGTTCGTGCCACTTTCATAGGCTATGAACCCGTGTTGCTGAAGGAACAGCTGGTATCGTCGGGTAAGGAACTGGTACTCACGCTGAGAATGTGCGAGAATGTCGCCGAACTGGGCGAGGTGGTGGTAAAGCCTCGCGTTAACAAACAGTTGCCGCTGAATGACATGGCGCAGGTAGGCGCTCGCATGTTCAGCGTTGAGGAGGCCAGTCGCTATGCAGGCGGTATGGCCGATCCTGCCCGCACGGCCTCGATGTTTGCCGGCGTGGCCACAGGCGGTGCCACCAATGGCATCTCTATTCATGGTAACTCGCCCCAGATGCTGCAATGGCGCATTGAGGGGGTAGAGGTGCCTAATCCCAACCACTTTGCCGAGATAACCGAGGCTGGCGGCGGTGTGTTTACCTCGCTCAACGGTACGGTACTGGCCAACAGCGACTTCCTCACGGGGGCCATGCCTGCCGAGTATGGCAATGCCCTTTCAGGTGCTTTCGACATGAAGATGCGCGTGGGTAATAATACGAAGTACGAGCACGCCATCCAGGTGGGCACGCTGGGCATTGATTTCGCCTCCGAGGGTCCGTTGGCAAAGGGCTCGAAGGCGTCGTATCTGGTGAACTACCGCTACAGTTTCCTGGAGATAGCCAAGAAACTGCATGCCATCAATATGGAGAAGGAGACGCTGGACTATCAGGACCTGAGTTTCAAGTTGAACATGCCTACCAGGAGTGCCGGCACCTTCGCCCTGTGGTTCACGGGACTGATAGACCGCTATGAGAACGAGGTGCCCGACGTGTCGGAATGGGAGACGCTGTGGGACATGAACGACTCGTGGTCGCGCCAGAAGAACTGTGCCGTGGGGCTCACGCACAACTATCGGTTCCGCACAGGCGGCACGCTCCACTCCAGCGTGGCTTTTACGGGCTCTTATCGCAAACTGGGTGTCAACGACTACACCACGGAGATGAACATGACGCCTGAGATGGCTGGTCGCAACTCGCAGTGGAACGTGATTATCAGCACCCAGCACCAACACAAATTCTCTTCACGATACACCATGCAGAATGGTTTTGAACATCAGCACCTGGATTTCAGCACCTGGATGGACTATATCCACGAGACGGGCGGTCCGCTCTATCGTGTGTATGATTCTGATGGCAATACGGGCCTGACGCGTCTTTACACCAACCACAAGGTGGCACTCAGCAGCCGGTTGTCAACGGTGGCAGGCGTCAACGTGATGTGGTTCAACCTGAACGACCAGTGGCTGGTGGAGCCTCGCGTCAGCATGCAGTACAAGATATCGCCATCGAGCACCTTCTCAGTGGCTTATGCGATGAACAGCCGCAAGGAAACAACGGATACGTATTTCGTACTGATGGATGGTAAGAATCCCAACAAGAACCTCGGTCTGACTCGCTCGCATCATATCTCGGCCTCGTTTGCACAGCGCCTGGGCGAGAACATCATTCTGAAGATTGAGCCCTACTGGCAGTGGCTGTTTGATGTACCCGTAGAGGATGGCACAACTTATTCTATCCTGAATCATCGCAACTTCTTCCAGGACCGTGCCTTGGTCAACGAGGGTGCCGGGCGCAACTATGGTATCGACTTCACGCTGGAGCGCTATCTGAAGGACGGATTCTATGGCATGGTGACGGCCACGCTGTTTAAGGCGGAGTATCGCGACGCGCAGGGCCTGTGGCACCACTCGCGCCATGATCGCCGCTATATCACCAATATCCTTGGTGGTAAGGAGTGGATGATCGGCAAGGCCAAGAAAAACGTCTTCGGCATCAACGGCCGACTGACCATGATGGGTGGCGACCGCTATACGCCCATCCCTGACGGCATCACCTTCGAGGATGTGATGAAGCGTCCAGACAAGTCTGTTCCCATTGACGAGGGCATGGATCCCTACACCAAGCAGAAGGGCATGAACGTGGGCTATGCTTTCTCTGTGAAATACACCATCAACAAGCAGCACACGGCGCATCACATCATCTTGGAATACCTGCAGATGAAGACCTTCCAGGGACAGACCTTCGACCTGAAGACCCACGAGATTGTCGACAAGTTCACCTCGCTGACCTTCCCCAACATCGCCTACCGTGTGGAGTTCTAGGTCGAGGAAAAATGGCGAATATTCCAAGTTATTCGTCACAAAAATGTGCAGATTATCCCAATTGCTTGGTGAAATCGGTAATAAACACTACTTTTGCAGCATCAAAACAAATAAATGCAATGAAAGAAAAAGTATTTTTACTATTCCTGTTGGGCTTGATGCTGACAGGATGTTGTGTGAAACCAGAGAAGCTGGGTGATATCGACTCAGCGTATGCAACGGTCAACGATAGCGTTCGCGTACATTATAAGACTTATGGCGATGGCGACAAGACCATCTGTTT
Organism: Prevotella communis; assembly: GCF_022024175.1. GTDB lineage: Bacteria > Bacteroidota > Bacteroidia > Bacteroidales > Bacteroidaceae > Prevotella > Prevotella communis. The sequence goes on from NZ_CP091794.1 coordinate 851,362, forward strand.
CGTTCATGGCTTCGGCTGCGACCTCAATACTTGGGAGAAGCAGTTCGAGGGACTGAGCGATGACAGTCATCTGCGCCTGTTGTTCATTGACCTGCCTGGCTATGGCGAGAGCAGTAAGCCACATGTGGAGTACACGCTCGAATTCTTTGCCAAGGCCATCAATGCGGTGCTGGACAAGGAAAATGTGGGGGATGTTGTCCTTGTGGGACATAGTCTTGGTACGCCCGTCTGCCGTCAGGTACTGAAGGGTGGCCGACAGGGCAGTCTTGTTGATATCGATGGCGTCTATTGCTTCTACGACGGTACGGAAACGCCTGAATATGTGGAAGCCGTGAAGCAGTTTGGCCATGCTTTCGACGGACCTGAATGTAGTGAGGTTATCACAGGATTCGTCACTTCGCTGGCTGGTCCTGAGACGCCTCAGGGCATCACCGACTATGCCATGAGCGTGATGCCTAAGACGCCGCAGTATGTGGCATCGAGCACCATGCGCAACCTGGTGGAGCGCCAGTGGTGGTCACAAAAGCCTATCCAGGTGAAGACGATGGTCGTCTGCACGCAGAACAGCGGTCTCGATCCTGACAATCGTCAGAAGATGGAACGGCTGTATCCCCATCTCGACTACACCGAACTGACCACATGCGGTCATTTTATCCACATGGAGCAGGCTGAGATGTTCAACGGGAAACTGAAATCATTTATTAAAGAGTAAAGACATAAATGAAACAGGAAATCAATCCCAAGGATACTAACAGGGCCATCGCCTTCGAGCTGTGGACAAAGTCGCCTATGCCGATGGTGACGTTCACCAAGACCTTCGATGTGACGCGGCTACGTAAGGTGAGTAGGAAACGTAGCATGAAGTTCAATATGCTGCTGTGCTGGTGCATCGGCAAGGCTGCATCACAGATTGAGGAGTTCTATATGTTGCCTAAGGATGGGAAACTATATAAATATGACCGCATGGCCATCAACGTGATAGCAGATAACGTCAAGGGCGGACTCAGCTTCTGCGACGTGGCCGTCAACGACGATCTGGAACAGTTTAATGCCAACTACATGCATCTTACGGAGACCATCAGCCGGACCTGTCAGGACATCCTCGACGATGAAGCCGTTATCGTGGGCACGTCGGCCGTCACAGGCACGGAGTTCGACAGCATCGTCAACCAGTACAGCGGAATCTTCAACAATCCCTTCCTGGCTTGGGGCCGCTATCGCAAAGGCTGGCTGAAGACCACGCTCCCCATCTCCTTCCAGTTTCACCATGCCCAGATGGACGGCAAGCACGCCGCCCGGTTCCTGGAAGAACTGCAACGAATCATTAATTCGATATGACCATGACGAGCGAGAGACTGAGACAGACGTTTTCCGAGGGCGGAGCGCAGGAGATATACCAAGATGTAAAGGCTACTGGTGATTTCCTGGGCTTTGCTCAGCGATATGCGTTCGATTCGGACTATCGCGTGACGAGGAGTGCCCTGTGGGGACTGATCAAAGCCACGAACGAAGAACTGTCGGCATTGCAGGTCATTCAAAATGAACTGATAGACCAGGCTATGCATACGGAGAACTCTTCCGTGAGGCGACTGACGCTGAACATCATCGAGCGATTGAAGATGGACGAAGACAATCTAAGGACAGACTTCCTCGACTTCTGTTTCGAACACATGGTCAGCATCGAGGAATTCCCTGGCATCCAGACGCTCTGCATGAAACTCGCCTTTCGCATGTGCAGCTTCTATCCGGAACTGATGGACGAACTGAAGCGTACCCTCGAAGCGTTGGAGATTGACTATTACAAGCCCGCCGTAAAATGTCTGCACAAGAGGATTCTCAGCGGTAAGTTCCGATAGTATTTACCATCCGTCACAAATCCGTGCAGTTTATCCCAGATCTTTGGTTATTTCGTCATATATCTATACTTTTGCAGCATCGAAACGTATAAAACGATAATAATATGAAACAGAAATTTTGCCAGAGCTGCGGAATGCCGCTCACGGAAGATGTCCTCGGTACGAATGCCGATGGAAGTAAGAATGAAGATTACTGCATGTACTGCTACAAGGATGGCCAGTTCCTGCAGGATTGTTCGATGGAAGAGATGATTGAGCATTGTGCTCAGTTTGTGAATGCTGTTAATGAGGGGTTGGAAAAACCTATTACTAAAGAGGAGTACATCGGCATGATGAAAACGTATTTCCCTCAGCTGAAGCGTTGGCGCCAAACGCTGGATGTGAATAACGATGAAACGATGAATGCTAATCCCGCTTTAGCCGGTGTTAAAGAACTCATTGCAAAGATGGCCGACAAACTGCCCATCGCTTATATCTCGTCAGTAGACCAAGAAGGTTTTCCTTGGACCAAGGCCATGCTGAAACCACGTAAACGCGAGGGCATCAAAACCTTCTACTTCACCACCAACACATTCTCAATACGTGTGGCTCAATACAAGGCCAACCCCAAGGCAAGCATTTATTTCTGTGATGCCAAAGGCTTTAAAGGCATGATGCTCAGAGGTACGATGGAGGTGCTGACGGATGCTAAGAGCAAGGAGATGATCTGGCGCGATGGCGACACAGAGTATTATCCTGGCGGCGTCACCGACCCTAACTACTGCGTCTTGAAGTTCACCGCCACCGATGGTCGTTTCTACAGCGATTTCTATCCACGTAGTTTCGTAATTGAGTAATAGATTATGAGATTAGAATTAGCAACACAAAACGACTTCGAGACCATCATCGCTTTCTATGATGATGTAACGGAGCGTACGCCAGAGATGGGCACTTACGCTCGCTGGCAAAAAGGCAAGCACCCAACGGAAGAAGGCATCAGTGCCTATATCAACGAGGGTAGCATGTACATTTACCGTGAGCAAGGTGTCATCGTCGGCGCGATGGCAGTGACGATGTATCAGGGTGAGGATTATCACGCCATCGACTGGTCGCGGCAAGTAGCCGATGAAGAGGTGGCTGTGATTCATATCCTTGCCGTAAGCCCCGACGCACAGGGCAAAGGTATTGGTTCGGAGATGATTCGCGAGGCTATCCGTATGGCAAAGAGTAAAGGCATGCAGGCCATCCGTCTCGATGCCCTCGCCTCAAACACACCCGCCCACAAAATCTACGAGCGTCTCGGCTTTGAGTATCGTGGCAAGCAGCACCTCTACGCTGAGAACACCGGCTGGACAGACTTCTATTTCTTTGAACTTAAACAATGATAAAGATTAGTTCGTTTAACGAATAAATATACGAAATATGCAAGATTTTGTGACACCCCCGAAGCACGTTAACTTCCCCCACTCCTGCTGAAACAATACCGACAGCGTGACTAAAATGATTGGGATTACAGTGATATGATGACACTTCGACCATTCAATATCAACGATGCTCCGACCATTCTGAGTTGGTGCAAAGATCAGCATGCCTTCCGGCTTTGGAGTGCTGACAGGTATAAAGAATTCCCAGCTCAGCCTGAGGAGATGATAGAGCAGTATAAGGGAGAAAATATGTATCCGCTCACTGCTATTGTGGGGGAGGAAATCATTGGGCATATCCTATTGAGATTTCCCTCAGAGGATAAAAGCGTTATTCGTTTTGGCTTTGTTATTGTGGACGATTCGAAACGTGGCAAAGGCTATGGCAAACAGATGCTGCAGTTGGCCATCCTGAAGGCGAAACAAGATTTTGGTGCTCAGAAGATTACCTTAGGGGTGTTCGACAATAACCCGTCGGCCATTCATTGTTACGAGTCGGTAGGATTCGTTATGACAGGAACAGATGTTTATCAGATAGATGGTGAAGAATGGAGTGGAAAAGAAATGGAATTGGTAATAAAAAACAAGTTGTAAAATGATGAAAGAAATATTGTACATATTGCTGGATAATTATGCCGAGCACGAGATAGGTTTTCTGCCAGGTGCAGTGAGCACCGATGCCATAGGCTTTCGCAAGGAACCTAAGTATATTAACAAGATGGTAGCCCCAACGATGGAGCCTGTAAAATCGCAAGGCGGCATGCGAACCCTGCCCGACTATTCGTTCGAAACCATGCCTGCCGATTATGCTGCCTTGGTACTGATAGGTGGTTTCGGTTGGATGAATCCCGAAGCTGAGCGCGTGTTGCCCATTGTTAAGGATGCGCTGAGCAAAGGTGTTGTTGTGGGGGCTATCTGTAATGCCGCTTCGTGGATGGCCAAACAGGGATTGCTGAACAACATCAAACATACAGGAAATGGTATCAACCAACTGAAATTGTGGGGTGGCAACAACTATACCAACGAGGCCGGTTATGTGAACGAGCAGGCTGTAACAGATGGTCGTATCGTTACAGCCAATGGTTCGGGATATCTTGAGTTTACACGCGAGTTGCTGAAACTGCTTGAGAACGATACGCCAGAAATGATTAATGGCTGGTACACGTTTATGAGCGACGGACTGGTAAAGTTGTACTCGCCACGTCCTCGATTCAAATTCAACACCATTGGCCTTTTTACCAGTAATAATAAGGCTACTGTTGATTTCTATACAAAAGCTTTTGGTTTCACCACCGACTGGGATGGCATTCAGCCAAACGTGGAGATGATGCTGGGCGACATGCGTATCATCCTCTATCCTCGTAGTGATTTCGAGCAGATGGTGTCTTACAAATTCCAATATCCTATGGGGCTCAACGGCACTGTTGAATTAGCATTCGATGTTCCTTCGTATGCCGATGTTGACAAGGAATATCAGCATGCACTCCGCCATGGAGCGATATCTGTTCTTCCTCCCACCACAGAGCCTTGGGGCCAGCGCACATGCTATGTGGCCGACCTTGATGGAAACCTGATAGAGATTGGCTCGTTTACAATCGAGCAGAATAATCATTGATTAGAGATAATGAAGTCTATCCGTATTTTTGCGATGGCGCTTGCAACAATGGGTGTCATCCATATCGTAGCTACTTTTACTCCATTAATTAATGGTGGTTTGGAGTTGCTAAGTCCGGCCAAGCAGCAGGCTATGATTTATATGAGCCTAATGTGTGGCATGCTACTAATAGTGTGCGGCTTGCTTATAGCAATGCTACATAAGAAAGTAAAAGAACATCCGTTTCTACGTAGGCCATATATGTTGATATATGGTGCACTGAGCGTTGATGGCATAGCGGCTGTCGCTTTCATGCCTCATAACCCGTTTGCGTGGCTGGTGTTTATACTTATTTGTTGTTTGGCTATTTCCCAAAAAGCATGGGAAGAGAAAACGATAATATCAAATGAATAGAATTACAATGGAAACAAATCGTATCATATTGCGCCCTTGGCGCGAATCGGATGCGGAGACACTGTATAAATGGGCTTCTGATCCTGATGTGGGGCCTCGTGCAGGATGGCCACCTCATCAGAATGTGGAGGAGAGTCTGGAGATTATTCGCACTGTATTTAATGACGTGCTGCACACATGGGCTATCGTTCTAAAAGAGACTGACGAGCCTATTGGCGCTATGGGGTACGGCCCGTCGTGCGAGTGCGATCTGCCGGCCCGCGAGGGTGAACCGCTCATTGGTTATTGGGTGGCCAAGCCCTATTGGAATAAAGGCATCTGTACAGAGGCGCTGCGCCTGATGTTAGACCACATCCGAGAATCGACAGACATCAAATCGCTCATTAGCGGCCACTTCGTAGATAATCCAGCTTCTGGTAGAGTAATGGAAAAGTGTGGTTTCGTTCCCACAGGCGAAACCTGCATTGATGCGAACCAGTATCAGGGCGCGAATCGGCCTATCAGAGTTTTGAGATTGGAACTGTTCAAGTGTTAAATCCGTGTTAAAATATTCATTTCTCTTGACTCGTCCCTAAGGGCATAGCTTAATTTTGCAGTCGCTTAGCAAATACATCGCGCGATTATGAATTTTAAAAAGAAATTAAAAATCGGAGAGTTCTCACAGTTGATGCAGGTAACAGTTAAAACTCTGCGTCATTATGAACTGAAGGGACTACTTGTGCCTGACGAGGTGGACGAGTGGACGGGCTATCGCTATTACAGCATCGACCAGATGCAACGGCTAAAAACTATACGCGACCTGCAACGTCTCGGTTTCTCGCTGGATGAGATTAAGGACCTGTGCGATTCATATTCTCACACTCCTACCATCCGCCAGCTTACTGAGAAGATAAAGGAAACAGAGGCTGAGCTGAAACTGCTGATTGCCCGTCGTAATCAACTGCTCGACTGGAAGAACGCTCGCAAAGAAATGAAGACAATGGAAAAGATTAGTATTCAATCTCTGCCCGAAATCATCGTGGCAAGTCATCGTGAAGTAATTCCTAATTACGCCGCTATCGGCCCTATGTGTGTCGAGAAGATTGGACCCGAAATGCAGCGTTTGGGTTGTAAGTGTCCACCGCCAGGTTACTGCTTCACCGTGGAGCATAACAAGGAGTACACACCGACGGACATCGATATCGAGTATTGCGAACAGGTGGAGGAGATGGGCCAAGACAGCGCCATCATCAAGTTTAAACGTTTGCCTGCTGTACCCAAGGCCCTCTGCATGAAGCACGTTGGTCCTTACGAACGCTTCTATGAGTCGTTTACCGAAGCCTTCCGCTACATAGAGGAGCAAGGGTACAAAGTAGTTGGCCAGCATCGCACCTGTTATATTGATGGTGCCTGGAATCAGGAAGACCCGGAGAAATGGCTATCGGTGATTCAGATTCCGATAGAGTAGAAATCATTTTTGCCGCCCCATTTGTTATGGGGCGGCAATTCAGATGAGTTATGGCTTAGGTTATGCTAACTTAATACGTCAAATCAAGAAGTTTCGACATTGAGTAATCGTAATTTTATAATTGAAAACAAAAAAGAATAATAAGATGAATAATAAAGCACTTGTCGTTATCGACATTCAGAATGATATCACCAAACACTATCGTGACATTATCGATAACATCAATGCCGCTATTGAATGGGCTGTGGCTGAGGGTATGCAGGTTGTGTATATCAAGCATAATAACATCACGGCTGCTACGCGAACGTTCAAGCCAGGTAGCAAGGGCGAAGAACTGGTTCCTGAGATGAAGGTCGTGTCAGACAATATCTTCGTAAAGACGAAAAGCAACGCCCTTACAAGCGAGGCGTTTTCTGCTTTCATCGCTGCGAACGGCATCAATGAGTTCTACGTAGCTGGCGCGGATGCTACAGGCTGCGTGAAATCGACGTGTTTCAATATGACCAAGGCAGGCTTCACGGTGCATGTCCTCTCAGACTGCGTCACCAGTTATGACCTGAAAAAGCTCCCAGAGATGCTCGCCTATTACGAAAGCAAAGGCTGCGAGGTGAAGAAACTTGTAGAATACAAATGAATATCCTAATCATTAACGGAAGTCCTCGTAAGAAGGGACTGATATCGCAGATGCTCGGCATCATGCGCGAGGAAGCGGAAAAACGAGACGATACGGTGGAGATGGTCTATACCAACGACCTGACCGTGAAGCCCTGTATCGGCTGTATGGCCTGTCGAACGAAGGAGAAATGCGTACTCGCTGAGGACGATTCGCAGCGGGTACTGCAGATGATGCAGCAGGCCGATGCCATCATCATGGGTGCGCCCTGCTACTGGGGCAACATCCCAGGACAGATGAAGCTGATGTTCGACCGTCAGGTCTATGGCATGATGCGCGACACCCCACGCTTTCCAGAGCCGCTGATGAAAGGCAAGAAGTGTATCCTCATCAGCACCTGCACCACGCCTTGGCCTTGGAACATCCTGTTCAAGCAGTCGCGCGGCGCCATCCGCGCCATGCGTGAAATCGCCCACTATGCGGGATTTAAGATTGTAAGCACTATCGAGCGCGGCGGCACAGCAATGCATCCTGAACTCACAGACAAAGACAAACAAAAATGCCGCAAGGCAATTGAAAGACTTAGTTAAAATGAAAGTATTAGTCATTGAAACATAGGGGACATTAAATTGGAATATAATTATGGTAAGAGTTAATAGTATGTTTAATGTAAAGGATGAGGCTGATGCCCAGCTGGTAAAGCAGATGGCACGGCAACTTATTGAGCAATCGCGTTTAGAAGAGGGCAACCTCTCTTACGACCTTTTCCAGGGTAGTGCTCCAACATGCCTGTTGTTTTGCGAGACTTGGCTTGATAATGATGCCTTTAAGGCTCATGTCGCCAGCCAGCACTACACCACCATTATGCCAAGAATCAAGCAGCTCATCGTTGGCAATAAAGATCTTAAGATATTTGAGTATGAATAATTCAAAAATAGACACAATAGAAATACAAAGCAAGGTACTTGGGAAAGCGATGGCAATGATGGTCTATGTGCCTGCTGACTTTACGGAGGGGTTGCCTACGCTTTATTTTATGCACGGGCGTAGTGGCGACGAGTCTATTATTCATGCTTTGGATATACAAACCGTTGCAGACAGAATGATTGCAGACGGCAGGATGAAACCAATGCTAATTGTCTGCCCAAGGATGGAAGATGCGCTAGGATTAGGTGCTTTCGAAGATTATTTCTTTAACGAGGTGATGCCAATTGTAGAGAAACGATACAAAACGAGTGTACGTTGCATTGGAGGGGTTTCGGCTGGAGGCTTCATTGCCTTGAACTACGCTTTCCGCCATCCTTATTTATTTGAGCGAGTAGGCGGTCACATGCCTGCCATCGAAGACGTATTGGATGATGACGACCTGCATTATTTCGGAACCAGTGAGCAATGGAAAGCAAATAATCCGCTTTTCCTGGTTCAGAAGTGTACTTTGCCTTCAACTATGGAGATTTATCTTGACGCAGGAAGTGAGGACGAAGGTGGATTTTATCGAGGATGTGCGCAACTGGCAGAAAGATTGGCAGCCCGTGGCGCTCAGGTTCAGAATCATTTAAACGAAGGACATCATACCATTGATTATATCAAAGCCCATTTGGAGGAATATCTTATGTTTTATGCTAAATAAAAGTAGATTATGAGTAATGCTGGAACAATAAAAGACAATAAACACTATATGAATGAAATGATTGCATGCTATAGAGAAGAAGCCATCGAATGTGTAAAAGATCATGTTCTCCAGATACATAAGCAAATATATGCCAAGTATAATGGGGATTTTGACAGGATCTATACGGAAGGGTACAACAGCAAGTCCTATACGGGTAGGGTGATTGAGCCAGGAAAGATTTATGAACTGAGTTATCTGGAATGTACGTGCCCTAAAGTAAAATGTGGGCTGAGAAACCATCCGCAGCAATGTGAGTGCTCACGACAGAGCATCCTATATATCTTGTCGCAACTTGAACCAGATAGCCATTTCGAGGTTCGGATTGAGAATACGATTCTCAAGGGAAGCGACCGTTGTACTTTCAGAATAACAAAGCTTTGAACGAGGCGTTCGAGTTAGGACAATGGAAACTGGTTACATGGTTACAGCTGTAACCATGTAACCAGTTTTGTTGTTTTGACTATTATGCGTTATTGTAAGCAGCTAAATATCAGTATAATATGACATTTTTGTAGTTGTTCTTTTTACCTCTGCGGTTACATGGTTACAGTTGTAACCGTAACCGCTTTTGCTGTCGGATATTAGGCCTCGCAGGGGAAACATTATGGTTCGCAGGGAGAAAGCCTAAGGGTAACAGGGAGAAAAACGGCACCTTTCTATCGTTGGCCTATACCCAAATGATTGTGTGCCTATACGCAAACTACCGTTCGTCTATACTCAAATTGAAACGCATTTCAAAACGATGAACAATGTATACTCGCTTCATTACGCCATTAGTTATCTCAATATCCGTCCATTCGTCACAAATTCGTGCTGTTTATCCCAAATGTTTGGTAATCCCCGTAACAATATGTAATTTTGCAGCGTCAAACAGAAAAATGTTTTGAATATGAATATACTGATTCTCTCAGGAAGCCCCCGGAAGGGCGGCAATACGGATTTGCTGGTTGAGGCATTCGTCAAAGGTGCCTCGCAGAAGCACCATGTAGAGGTTGTCTCTGTTCACGATTACAAGGTCAATCCCTGCATGGGGTGCAACGCCTGTTTCAAGAGCAAAGATAATACTTGTGTGCAGAAGGACGATATGCAGACTATCTACGATAAGATGGCTCATGCCGATATGCTCGTGATAGCATCGCCTGTGTATTTCTACGGACTGAGTGCACAGCTGAAGGCCGTCATCGACCGCTGTCATAATCCCATCAGGGATACGTTCCCCATCAAGAAGATGGCGCTGCTGCTTGTTGGTGCCGCCACGCTTCCCGAACTCTTTGACAGCATCCTCGCGCAATACCAGCTCTGCCTGAACTTCTTCAAGCTGGAGGATGCCGGTCGCGTGTTGGTTCGTGGCGCTAAGGATAAAGGCGACATTAAAAATACCGATGCCTTGAACGAGGCATTTGAATTAGGAAAATCATTACAATAAGATGAAAAAGGTAAGAAAGTTGGTTTTTAGGATAGCAGCTGCGGCGGTGACCGTGGCACCACTTCCCTGCATGGGCCAGGAAGAGCCCGATATAGCGCGAGAGAAGACGCTGCAGGAAGTGACCGTTACCTCACGTTCGGCGCAGAAACGCGTGGACGAGGTACAGATTGGCGTGGAGAAAGTGGAGATAGCCACGCTGGCCAAGGTGCCCCAGCTCTTTGGCGAAAAAGATATCATCAAAAGTCTGCAACTGTTGCCCGGCGTGAAGAGCGAGAGCGAAGGCTCGGGCGGTTATCAGGTACGCGGCGGTACGGCTGCCCAGAACCTGATACTCCTTGATGGTGCCACGGTCTATAATGCCGGTCATCTGATGGGCCTCTTCTCTACGTTCAACGATGACGCCCTGATGAGTGGCGCATTATATAAAGGTATGGTGCCGGCACAGTTTGGCGGCGGCTCTTCATCCGTCTTCGACATCAGCACGCGCTCGGGCGACATGCACGACTATCATTTTGGCGGCACCATCGGTCTTTTGTCGGCAAAGGTGATGGCCGAGGGCCCCATGCAGGATGGCAAGTCGTCATTCCTCGTCTCTGGCCGACGCTCGTATCTGGACCTGTTTCTGAAGGCTACAGACAAGTACAAGAACAACACACTGCATTTCTATGATGCCAACGTGCGCCTGAATTTCCACCTGACGCAGAAAGATGTGCTGGCACTCTCGTTCTTCCACGGTTTCGACAATATGGGACTGGAGGATATGATGTACATGAAATGGGGTAATACGGCCGCTGCGGCCAACTGGCTGCATACGTTCTGCGACCAGCATTATGCCAATACCCGCCTGATATACAGCGACTTCAGCAGTAATATCGGTATGAACGTGATGAGCATGGACTATACGTCGAAGGGCTTTATCCGTCATGCCACGCTGAACCATCAGCAGACGTGGATGCCCAGCGACCGCCATCACGTGAACTACGGACTGGAGGCTACCTACCTGCAGGTGAAGTCGGCCGAATGGGATATGGTGCTGCTCCACGAGTGCGAGAAGCGTAATGCCCTGACGGGAGCCCTGTGGATTGGCGACGACTGGAAAATCAGTCCAGCCCTGCAGTTGCAGGCGGGTGCCCGTCTGCACCTCTTCTCGGCCCTGGGTGGCGCGCCTTACTATCAGATTGATGCCGACGGCAACATCACCGAAACCACCAACCCTGGCAGCACGCATATCGTGAAGACCTATGCCGACATAGAGCCGCGCCTCAGCGCCAAGATCAGTCTTAATGACCAGCATAACCTGAAGATAGGCTACAGTCGCACGTCGCAGGATGTGCATGCCCTGAACAACGGGTCGATGTCGATGCCGTTCAGTCGCTACCTCATGTCGAGTAATATCGTGAAGCCCGAGCAGGCCGACCAGGTGTCGTTGGGTTGGACGGGTGTGACCAGGGATGGCGCTTACGACTTCTCGGCCGAGACCTATTATAAGACCATACGCAATGTCTATGACTATCGCGACGGCAAGATGTTTTATTCGGAGATAGAGGTGGAGCGACTCATCCTGGGCGGTAAGGGACGCGCCTACGGACTGGAGCTCTGTGCCCATAAGAACAATGGTCCTTTGACGGGATGGATATCCTACACGCTGGCGTGGTCGGAAAACAAGATTGAGGGTATCAACGGCGGACGCTGGTACACGGCGTCCAACGACCGTCGCCACGACCTCTCCATCGTGGGTATGTACCAGCTGTCGCCTGCGTGGGACCTGGCTGCTACCTGGCATTACAACACGGGTCAGGCCCTGAGCGCCCCGTCGGCTAAGTATGATATGGATGGCTCTACGTTCTTCTCCTATAGCGAGCGCAACGGCTATCGCGCGCCTGCCTGCCACCGCCTGGACCTCAGCGCCAGCTACACCCGTAAGCACGGTAAGGCGACCCATATCTGGTCGTTTGGCATTTATAATGCCTACAACCGCTATAACCCATACGTTATCCGCTTTTCTAACGACGACAGGAAAGCTTCTGGCACCAAGGTAGAGCAGACGTCGCTCTTTGGCATCGTCCCCTCTGTGTCGTTCACCCTAAAATATTAAGAGATGAAACAGCTTATATACATGATTATATGTGTTGCAGTCCTGACGGCCTGCACCAAGGAGATTGACTTTGAATTCCGTGATGAGGCGCCTGTGGTGGTGATTGAGGGTAAGGTGACCAACGAGGGCCGTACGGTCGTTATCAGTCGCACCCGCGCCGTGACTGACTCTGTTCATGCGCATTGTCTGCCTGGTGCTGATGTCGTGATGACTGATGGCGTCACGTCGACGCCACTGACCTACGACGCTGCGGCCGACTGCTACTATTCGCCTGTCGCTGGCGAGGTAGGGAAGACCTATCAGATGCAGGTTGATTTCGAGGGACAGCACTACGAGGCTTCGGCCACGATGCCTGCCGCCGCCCCTGTCACATCGTCAGAGTTCTCGTGGGTCACGATGATGGGGCAGCGTATGCTCTGCTTCGAATTGTGGGGCGTGGACCCGGAACCCGACGTGCGTAATTATTTCTGGATCAGGATGCATCGTATCTCGCACCATCCGCATCTGGAGAACACACGCCAGACGGCTCCCTACAGTTGGGACCTGATGGACGACCGCGGCTGTCCGCCGGGCCAGATTTTCCTGGACTGGATGCTCGTCAGCGAAAAGGATATGGATGATGACAAGGAGGAGAACTGGAAGCGTATCCTCTACGATGGCGACAGCGTGTGCGTGACGTTGATGACCGTAGATCCCAAGGTGTACGACTATCTGTATCAGTTGGGCAGGGGACAGCATCACGGCGCCAATCCGCGCAGCAATATCACGGGTGGCTGTATGGGCTACTTTGCCGCTGGTTCCATCACCCGTTCGGATACCATCGTGTTCAACCGCGCCGCCGTCAGCGAATGAAAAAAAATGCAAAAAAATCGACAGGAATGATGCTGTCACTCATTTTTTTCGTATTTTTGTACTCCGAAACAAAAACTATAATCGCTTTTTATGAATAAGGTAGTATTGATAACAGGTGCGACAAGCGGAATAGGACTCGCCTGTGCAAAGAAGTTCGCTGCAAATGGTGACAGACTGATTCTGACGGGAAGAAACGAACACCGTCTGAATGAAATCCGAAAGGCTTTGACGGAAAGCGCCTGCGGCAATATAAATGAGGAAACGGATGCAAAGCATACGGAAGTGCTGACGCTTGCTTTCGACGTGAGAGACCGCGAGAAGGCTGCTAAGTATATCCAGGAACTGCCAGCAGAGTGGCAGCAGATTGACGTGCTGGTGAATAATGCCGGACTGGCGCTGGGACTGGAACCTGAGTATGAGGGCAACCCCGACGACTGGGAGACGATGATCGACACCAATATCAAGGGGCTGCTCACGATGACGCGTCTGGTGGTGCCTGGTATGGTGGCACGCAATAGCGGACACATCATCAATATCGGTTCGGTGGCTGGCGATGCTGCCTATGCTGGTGGCAACGTGTATTGCGCTACGAAGGCTGCCGTGAAAGCGCTCTCCGACGGACTGCGCATCGATGTGGCCAATACTGCCGTGCGCGTGACCAACCTGAAGCCCGGACTGGTAGAGACCAACTTCAGTAATATCCGTTTCCACGGCGACAGCGACCGTGCTGCCAATGTCTATAAAGGCATCAAACCCCTTACGGGCGATGATATTGCCGACGTGGCTGTCTATGCTGCCAATGCGCCTGAGCACGTGCAGATTGCCGAGGTGCTGATTCTGGCCACCCATCAGGCCAGCGGTAGCGTGATTGTGAGGAAGTAAGCGAGACCTCAGGAAAGAATACGATGGAGAAATACAGAATACTCTTTGTTTGTCACGGCAACATCTGTCGCAGTCCGATGGCTGAGTTCGTGATGAAGGACCTCGTATGTAAGGCTGGCGTTCAGGATCATTTCCTGATTGAGTCGGCTGCCACCTCGACCGAGGAGATAGGCAACAGCGTCTATCCGCCTGCCCGCAGAAAACTGGCTGAGCACGGTATCAGTTGTCAGGGCAAGACGGCCCGACAGATGACGCGTCTGGACTACGGCCGCTACGACCTGCTGATAGGTATGGACAGTTGGAATATCCGTAATATGCGTGCCATCAGCGGGGGCGACCCTGAGGGAAAAATCCGTATGCTGATGGATTATACAAATCGGCCAGGTGACGTAGCCGACCCGTGGTATACGGGCGACTTCGAAGCCACCTGGCGCGATGTACTTGAAGGTTGTGAGGCGTTGCTCTCACAATTAATGTCTTAATGTCATAATCTTCGAGGGACAGGCTAGTGTACACTTGCTGCACTTGATACAGTCGGGATGCAGATAGCCGGCTTCCTGTCCGCGGGAATCGTAGGGGGTGAGTTGCATCGGACAGACGCGCGCACAACTCTTGCATTTCATCTGACAGGCACTCGACACGTGGATATTGGTGAATGCCTTGGGCATCGGCGCCTTCTTGGGTGCTACCCAGTTGGAGATGGTTCCCATGGGACAGAACGAGCACCAGGTGCGTGGGGCGTAGATGAACGACAGGATAATGCCTACGATGGTGGTCATCACGATAATCGTCCAGAATACGCGTCCTATGCCGCTCCACATGGCCAGTCCGCCCTCACTCCAGGGCACGGTGAATGTCAGTTGGATGCCGAACATGCCGAAGATGAAGAACACCATAAACAAGCGGAATCCGAAGGTGCGCACGAATCTGGGTATCTCGCGATGGGGTGAGTACTTTGACAGCAGCCGGTCGTACATATTACCGCGGGGACATACGTGTCCGCACCACCAGCGTCCCTTGTAGATGCTCGTCACCACGGGACCAATCATACAGATGAGTGCCAACAGACCTATCACGGGAAAGAACCACCCAATGATGATGTAGGCGATGATGATCCAGTAGAGCGGCAGTCCTGGTGTCTTGAAATATCTATGGAATCGTTTTTGTGCCAAAATTTATTTCTCTTTATTCTTTAGTGTTTCAATAATAGTGTCGAGTTCGCTGGCAAACTTGACATAGTCGTCCAGTTGGAAGGGGCAGGCGCGCAACTCTTTACCCATGCCAGCAGGGATGATGGCATATGCCTGTTCTTCCATCGCCTTGCCTTTTTCCGTCAGCGATACTATCTGCTGGCGCTTGTCCTCCTTGCCGCGCTTACGAACCACAATGCCCAGTTTCTCCATGCGCTGGAGTAGGGGAGTGACGGTGTTCGTCTCGAGCAACAGCCGGTGGGCGATGTCGTTCACGGGTTGCGAATCCTGTTCCCAGAGCACCATCAGCACCAGGTACTGCGGATAGGTGATACCCAACTCGTTCAGCAACGGCGTGTAGGCCTGGGTAATCAGACGTGCCGCCGTATAGAGACGGAAGCATATCTGTTTGTCAAGCTGTAATTCTGCGTGCATAATTTTCAATTCTCAATTGTCAATTGTCAATTAAGCCAACATGGCTTCCACGTCCTTCTCAAAGTCCTTGGGCTCTGTGGTAGGCGCATAGCGCTTGATGGTCTCGCCGTCCTTAGAGATGAGGAACTTGGTGAAGTTCCACTTGATGTCGCTGTCCTTCTCCACGCTCTTGCTGATAGCCTTGAAGAGGGTCTTGGCGGCTTTGGCCTTCAGACCTTTGTACTCCTCGGTGGGAGCCTGCGCTTTCAGATACTCAAAGATGGGCTGGGCATCAGGACCGTTGACGTCGCCCTTTTTCATGATTTGGAAAGTTACACCGTAGTTAATCTGGCAGAACTCCTCAATCTTTTCGTCGCCCTCAGGATCCTGCTCCTTGAACTGGTTGCAGGGAAAACCGATAATCACCAGTCCCTTGTCCTTGTACTTCTGGTTCATCTCCTCCAGTCCTGCAAACTGGGGTGTGAATCCGCACTTGCTGGCTGTGTTGACTATCAGCAGCACCTTACCCTCGAACTGAGCGAAATCCAGTTCCTTGCCTTTGCTCGTCTGAGCCTTGAAATCATAAATCTTTGCCATATATAATAATGTTTTGTGTTGGAAAATCAACTGTTATTTATGTGATTTATATCGTTCACGATGCAAAGGTATGAATAAAAAGTTATATCGCAAGCGATTTACCTTAAACTTTAAGGTAGTTTAACAATATGTCGCCTGCGATATTTCTATAAGATAATACGATAGAGAGTCTCTTCTATTCGCTGTAATTATGATCTATGACAATGATGATTTTTCCTGTATTTTATGGACGAAGTATTGATTTCTAATTCCGTAATAATGCAATTTAAATATTTTTAAGAAAAGATTGCGCATGATTCTTATCTTTTTTGTTACTTTTGCACCCACTACATTATCTTATTGTTCTAACTATATTCTATAAAACTAATCACGATGAAACACATTAGATTGTTATTATTATGTATGATGCTATTGTGTATGATAACAGCAGTAGCACAAGAGATTGTTTCCTCCCGGGTATGTCGGCGGGGCACTCCGCGTGAGCAGAGTAGTCTTTTTCGGAGAACAGATGACAAGCAAAGGATTCCAGGTGGAGATTACTATCACGGCGAGCGCCATCAGTTGACTATCTTAGTGAATTTCAACGACCGTCAGTTTCAGGATGGTCAGTCGGCAGCGCTAGAGAAATGGAACAAGATTTTCAATGCGGAGAACTACCATGAAGGCTCTTTCGTAGGTTCTGTACACGATTATTTCATGGATCAGAGCTACGGCAAGTTCAACCTGACTTTCGACTTGGAGTATATTCAGGTTAGCGGCAATGCCGAGCGCTATGCCAGTAATGCGTACGACGACGAGAACTCGCAGTTTTTGGTCGACGATATCGTGGACGAGTTGAAGAAGCGCGACATTGACTGGGCAAAGTACGACTGGAATGACGATGGCTATATCAACCAACTGCTCATCATCTATCCTGGTTACGGCATGAACGAGTCGAAAGATTCAAACTTGATATGGCCTCACCAGTGGTGGATGAGCGAACATCTGAAGGATGGCAAGAGAGGCAGCTATCGCAATGCTCTGACTGTCTCGGCTGGTGACAAGAACTACCAGATTGACTGCTACTGTGCACTCAACGAACTTAGTGCCAGAGAGGGGTACAGTCCTTTTGGTACTATCTGTCATGAATATACCCATTGCTTTGGTATGCCCGATTTCTATAGTGGTTCTGTAAAGGGACTGGTAGGTAATTGGGACCTGATGGGCAGTGGCAACTATAATGGCAAGGGTTATGTGCCTGCAGGCTTTTCTGCTCACGAGCGCTGGCTGATGGGATGGGTCACGCCTATAGAACTGACGGAGCCCGCGGCCATTAACGACATTCCGGCATTGGCAGAAGAGGGCAGAGCCTATCTTGTTCGCAACGAAGGTTGTGAGAATGAGTACTACATCATAGAGAATCGTCAGCCCATTGGCTGGGATGCTGAAATTCCGGGTAGTGGTATCCTCGTGTTCCACATAGACTATGACCCCTCCTTGTGGACCAGTACGACAGCAAGTCCCAATAGTTATTTCGTCAGACGCTACGAACTGTTCTACGCTAACAATAGTGCCAGTCTGTTCAGTGACTGGGCCTATCCTTATGGCGATACAAACCAGTTGACCAACACCTCGACGCCTGCCGCCAAACTGAATAATTTGAATATTGATGGCAGCAGACTGATGTCTAAGCCGATTACGGATATGACTGTCACAGGTGGACTGGCATCTTTTTCCTTCAGCATGTCTTCAACCACAGGGGTGGGTGAGTTGATTGCTGAAACGGCTCCCGAGGTGCTCTGCCGCTTGGGTATGGTGGACGTTGTACGCGATGCCCAGGGACATGTACGAAAGAAAATCAGCGCTAGGCGATAGTCCCTTTCAGTTCGTGAAAACACCTATTTTTAGGTATTGTACACATCTGTTTTTCGTCGTACCTTTGTAGGCCGTTAGTAAAAACAGATGTGATGCAGATTAAGAAAGACTATACACGCGAGCAGATTGTAGTGGTGGCCCGAGGGATATTCTTGAAAAAGGGCTATGCCAAGACCTCGATGCGCGATATTGCAGCGGGGGTGGGCATTGGTGTGAGCAATATCTACAACTATTTCAAGAGCAAGGACGAACTGTTTCGCTATATAGTGACGCCGCTCATTGCCGAACTGGAACGTATGATGCACGATCATCATAACATGGACAGTCAGGAGGACTTCCTTAACTATGCCACAGGTCAGAGCAATATGATGCTGGGCGACAACGTGAAGGAGTATATGTTGCTTATCAACAACCATCGCGACGAGTTGAAACTGCTGCTCTACCAGTCGCAAGGCTCCTCGCTCGAAAACTATATCGACACCTATACGGACGAGTGCACACGCATTGTCCTGTCGTTTATGGACGAGCTGAAATGCAAATACCCCACGTGTAGTGCCATCCATACCCCCTTCACCTATCATGTGCATACGGTGTGGATGTTCAGTTTTATCTCTGAAGTTATCAAGCACAACCTGTCTGCCGATGAGATACACAAGGCTCTCAAGGACTATATCCAGTTTGAGTATGGCGGATGGCGCACGCTGATGAATATGAAATAGTCAGTTTTAGGTATTGCATGTGCCAGAAATTTTCCATACCTTTGCAGCCGGAAAAACGTATCGACGGATGAAAAGAAAAATTACACATAGCGATGCTTTGGCATCCCGACAGAGGGAGGACTCACAGAAATGTGGGTCCTCTCTTTTTTGTGTGAACAATTTAGAGTTTTGTTCGCTTTTGTGCGTAGTCTCAACTTTAGGCGAGTGGAAAGCGGTTTTCCCCCCATACGAAACGAGCATATATATATAAATATAGGTGAATGATGAAAAAGATTGTTTTATTTTTGGTGAGCGGCCTGTTTGCAGCCCTGACAACTGGAGCGCAGGAACTGGCTTACAATGAGAAACGAGTGGACGAGAGCGCCCCCGACAGCACATTAAGAAATGAAGACCCTATCAAGTTGCACGAGGTGCAGGTGACAGGTCGCACCAAACTTAGGATGCTCAAGGAGTCGGCCATGCCTGTTTCCGTGATTGGCGAACGGCAGTTGCAGGGCTCTGCCAACAACCTGAACGATGTGCTGGCTCGTACCGTGGGCGTCACCATCAGAAACACGGGTGGACTGGGCAGCGCCTCGCGTATCTCTGTCCGTGGCCTGGAGGGTAAGCGTATCGGTATGTATATCGACGAGGCTCCTATGTCGCAGCTTAGCAATTTCGTGGCCCTCAACGACGTGCCCACCGACATGATTGAGCGCATCGAGGTGTACAAGGGCCTGGTGCCCTATCGCTTTGGCGGTTCGGCATTGGGTGGTGCCGTCAACGTGGTGACCAAGGAGTATCCGCCCCTCTACCTCGACTTCTCGTACGAGATAGGTTCATTCAACACCCACCAGCTCAATGGCGTCATCAAGCGCACCGACAAGAAGAGCGGTCTGCAGTTTGGCCTGGGAGGCACCTATTCGTTCTCGAAGAACAACTACAAAATGCGGCTCGACAATATCGACGGGCGCTGGGTGGAGCGCGACCACGACCAGTACAACAAGATTATCTATGGCGGTTCGGTGAAAGCCACCAAATGGTGGTTTGACGAGGTGAAGCTCGAGCTCATCGGCATGCATACCAAACAGGAGATTCAGGGCATCGACATCGACATCCGCGAGGCCTATAACTTCTCGTCTAGCTATGTGGCTGCGCTGAACCTGAAGAAGGACAACTTCTTCCTCGACGGACTGGATCTTGACATGGATGCCGGTTATGTGCTGGGCTATTCGGGCATGAAGGATACCGCCATGCACCGCTACGACTGGGACGGCAACGAGATGCCACCTACATCGGTCTTTGGCGGTGAGCAGAACAAATATCCCAGCGACGGACGCACACGCACCAACGAGGCAACGTTGAAACTGAACCTGGGCTACACCATAGACCTTCACCACGCCGTAAACCTTAACCTCTATGGCGACCATACGTCAATGCACCCAGGCGATTCGCTGATGGATAAGGCGCTGGGCTTCTGTGCCAATTTCCCCAGCAAGATGACCACCCTGACCACGGGCTTGTCGTATGACCTGAGTCTCTTTGGCGGACGCTTTCAGAATGCCTTCACCCTGAAGCATTTCTATTTCTCTTCGTCCTCGCGCAGCATCAACACCTTCAGCGTCAGCGAACCTGAGGCCGTGGATATCTCGAAGAACTACTTCGGTTTCAGCGATGCCCTGCGCTACCGGCTCTCCGACGACTGGATGGTGAAGGCCTCGTTCAACTCTGAGGTGCGCATCCCCACTAGCGAGGAACTCATAGGTAACGGTTTTTCCATCCTGGCATCGCCAGCCCTGCAGCCTGAGCGCACCAAGGGCGTAAACCTGGGCGTGATGTACCGCCATGTGAAGGATGACGGCGGACTATTGGAAATGGAACTCTCGGGCTATCTGAACGAGTTGGACGACATGATTCGCTTTACGCCCGACATTATCCCCACGATGGCGCGCTATCGCAACTTCGGCACGGTACGCACCAAAGGCGTGGAACTGGAGCTGAAGGGCGATGTATGTCCCTTGCTCTATCTCTATGCCAACGGCACCTGGCAGGACCTGCGTGACGTGCGCGAGACGGTGCCTGGCACCAACGTGGCCAATCCCACCAAGGACCTGCGCATCCCTAACGTGCCCTATCTGATGGGTAATTTCGGTGCCGAGTTCCACAGGGAGAACCTCTTTGGCGGCAAGGGTCAGAACACGCGTCTGCTCTACGATGCCTCGTATATCCACGAGTATTTCTACGACTTTGAGGTGAGCAAGTATCAGGAGCGTAAGATTCCCACCTCTTTCACGATGGATGCTGCCCTGGAGCATAGTTTTATGGACAACCGTCTGACGCTGACCCTGAGGGTCAAGAACCTGACCGACCGCCACGTGGTGTCTGAGTTCAACCGCCCCCTGCCAGGTCGCTATGTAGGCTTTAAAGTGAGATATGTTTTCAAATAATTATTTAATCAAACACACATTAATCAAATGAAAAAAAACATTTTTGCATTGGCTGCCATGATGGCGCTCGCCTGCGCGTGCAGCAACGATGACTCAACCACAACTCAGGACAACAACAACGAGGGCGACTTCACCGGCGTGATCTTTGCCACCAGCATCACCAATCCTGACGGCAGTAGCGGCAGCGCCTATCTGCAGAGCCTTGGGGATATGACGCCTGGTACCTACGACAACAGCAACGCCATCCCCTTCGGCTTTGGCGGCACACCTATCGTGGCACCTTCGGGCAATATCTATACCTTCCCCGACTATATGGGCAACTCGAAGGCTGAGATTCTGCGCTATAACCTCGACGCTAAAGGCAACTGGGTGAAGAAGGGCGCGCTGGCAATCCCTGCCGGTTCGGCTGCTGCCAATATCGTGGAGCTCAACAGCGAGAAGGCTTATGTCAGTATGCAGGGTATTGGTATTGTGATGGCGTTCAACCCCACCACGATGACCAAGATTGCTGATATCGACCTCAACGCGCTGAGTCAGCCCAATACCAACGTGTCGCCTGGTGCCATGGTGATTCGCGACGGCAAGCTCTTTGTAGGCCTGAACCAGATGAATGCCCAATGGATGCCTGAGAAGAACACCATCGAACTGGCCATGATTGACACCCAGACTGATAAGTTGGAGAAGCATATCGTCAACGAGTCCATAGGCTTCTGCTTCGCCACCCGTCCTATTGAGCCCAACTCTATCTTCGTGGACGAGAACGAGGATATCTACGTCAACTGTATCGGTTCGTTTGGCTATATCCCTGGCTTCCGCGGCGGTATCGTACGCATCAAGAAGGGACAGACGGATATCGATCCTGACTATGCGATTGCCTTCGACCAGACGGTGGTGGAGGGTCTCTCTACGCAGTATGCCGACTTCCTGGCTGCTGTGTGCTATGGCGGCGACGGCAAGCTCTATGCCTATGCCAACTCGAACGCGCTCGACCCCAACGCCATGTCAAACCCTTACCTGAGCATGACCAACATGCCCGTTATCGTGGATCTGAAGACCAAGACTATCAAGGTCATCGAGGGCATGGAGATCAGTAACCCTCACACCATGGCCATCGGTCTGCACAAGGGACTCGTGGTCTTTGGCAGCGCCAACACCAAGGCCAACGGCTTCTATACTTACGACCCCAAGACGCAGAAGGTCGAAGGACCTGTGCTCAGCGTCCAGGGCAATCCTTGCTTCTTCCATAGTTTTGCTAAGTAAATATGGGTAAGAATCAAATGATAGGTTTCATGAAGGGGACTCGCAGAGATGCGGGTCCTCTCTTTTTGGTGAACATTTTGAAACATTGTTCGTTATTAAATAATTGAAAGGTATGAAGATTGAACAGATTAATGAGTTGTTCGCGCGGTTTGCCGCGCAACTGCTGAAGATGCGCTGGCTGACATTGGGCATCTTCGCATTAGTGATGATCGTGTCGGTTATCGGCATGAAACGGATGGTGAAGGAGACGTCGTTCGACGACTATTTCATCGAGGACGACCCCATGCTGGTGATGACCGACGAGTTTAAGTCGCACTTCGGCAACGATTACTACGTGGGGGTGCTGACGCAATGCGACGACCATTTTACGAAGGAGAACCTGACCACGCTGAGGACCCTCTCCAACGAACTGCTGGACAGTCTGTCGTATGCCGACAAGGTGACGTCGCTGACGGATATCGAGTTTATGGTGGGCAGCGACGAGGGCATGACCATCGAGCAGATTGTGCCCGATGAGATTCCTGAGGATGGTTCGGCGGCGATGGACAGCGTCCGTAAGCGTGCTTTCAGCAAGCCACACGTGGCGCGCAAACTCATCTCGCAGGACGGCCGCTTGTCGTGGATCATGGTGAAACTGCGCACCTTCCCCAAGGATAGCGTGTGGAAGCAGCAGGGCACGGTGGCTCCCGATATCATCACGGGTCAGGAGGTGGAGCGCATCATCAAGAAACCTGCCTACGCCTCGCTGCATCCCAAAGGTACGGGCATGCCCTACGTCACCAACTGTAAGACCGTGTATATCGGTCAGGAGATGAGTCGCCTGATGATGATTGCCACCATCGTCTGCATGCTGGTGATGCTCTGTATGACGCGCTCGCTTCGTGGTGTGCTGGCACCGATTATTTCTGTGGTTGGCGGACTTTTCATCACCTACGGTATTGCGGGATGGACACAGATGTATGTCGATTCTACTGTACTGATGATTCCCACCATCCTTGCCTTTGCCGTGGCCATTGCCTACAACATCCACATCTTTTCGTATTTCCGAGGCAGGATGTGCATCCACGGCCAACGCAAGAAGGCCATCATAGAAACGCTGAGGGAGATAGGCTGGTCGGTGTTCTTCTGCGGATTTACGACACTGGTGTCGCTCTTGTCGTTCTTGGTCATCCCCATTCGCCCCATGCATTGCGTGGGTGTCATCAGTTCGATGAGCGTGCTGTTCGTGCTCCTCACCTCGCTGATTATCTCGCCTGTATTGCTGTCCTTTGGTAAAAATAAGCGCGTCAAGGCTGACGTCACCCAAACATCAGACATCAGCCATCAGACATCAGCCCTCCCGCCTGATACCCGCTGGACTGCAGCCATGGTGCGCTTGAGCGACATCGTATTGCGCAATCCCAAGAAGATTGGCTGGTCGTTCCTCGTGGTGTGTCTGGTGCTGTGCGTGGGTCTGTGGAAGATTGAGGCGGCGTTCGACATTGAGCGTACCATGGGCGAGGATGTGCCTTACGTGAAAGAGGTAATGGACGTGGGCCGTTCAGAACTCGGTTCGCTCTATTCCTACGACCTCATCGTGGAACTGCCCCACGACGACGAGGCTAAGGAACCTGAGAACCTGCGCCGACTGGACCAGTTGCAGCAGCAGGTGAATACCTACGACCTGACCAAGCGCACCACGTCTATTCTCGACATCCTGAAGGACCTGAACCAGACGCTCAACGATGGCGACACGGCCCGCTTCTGCATCCCTGATACAGAGGAGGAAGTGGCGCAGGAGATTCTGCTCTACGAGAATGCGGGCGGTACAGAGTCTGAGTATTGGGTGGACTATGACTACCGTCGCCTCAGACTGATGGTTGAGATATCCGACTTCAACTCGGCACAGGTGGAGCGCGAACTGGCGCGCATTCAGCAGGACGCTCAGGAGCTGTTCCCCGGGGCGAAGATTACGACGGTAGGAAACATCCCGCAGTACGTCACCATGATGCAGTATCTGGTGCGCGGCCAGATGCTCTCGTTCGTCATCTCCATCCTCATCATCGGCATCATCCTGATGATTGCGTTCCAAAGCATCCGCGTGGGACTTATCGGACTGGTGCCCAACATGATGCCTGCCGTCTTCGTGGGTGGCTATATGGGATGGATGGGTGTGCCGCTCGACATGATGACCGCCACGCTGTTGCCCATGATGCTGGGTATGGCCGTGGACGATACCATCCATTTTATCAATCACTCGAAGCTCGAGTTCGACCGCTCGCACCACTATCGTGAGGCTATCCGTCGCACGTTCCGCGTGGTGGGCGTCGCCATTGTCATCACCTCTATCATCACCTCTGCCGTCTTCGCCGGCTTCTGCACCTCGGCCTGCACCATGTGTATCAACTTCGGTCTGATGGCTATCATCGGCATCCTCTCGGCATTGGCTGCTGACCTGCTCGTCACGCCGATACTGGTGAGTAAGTGCAAGGTGTTTGGGAAGATTAAAGATTAAACATTAAACATTAAAGATTAAAGATTAAACATTAAACATTCTTGGCGGAGCCAAGCGGCAAAGCCGAGCGAAAGATTAAATTTCAGAAATTATGAAAAAGATATTTATTATTGCAGTATTGATTTCAATTATCAATCTTCAATTCTCAATTTGCGCTGCGCAGCAGCTTTCGGGCCGCGATGTGATTCAGAAAGTGAAGGACCGTGCCGACGGCGACACACGCTACGGCGAGATGGAACTGACGCTCAAAAAGAAGAACGGCAGCACGCGCCAGAGGAAGGTGACGTCGTGGGCGATGGACGAGGGTAAGGACACGAAGAAGATGATGTTCTTTACCTATCCGGGCGACGTGAAGGGCACGGGATTCCTCACCTGGGACTACGACGAGATTGGTAAGGAGGATGCGAAATGGCTCTACTTGCCAGCGATGAAGAAAACGCGCCGCATCAGTGGCTCATCGTCGAAGACGGACTATTTTATGGGTACGGACTTTACGTACGACGACATGGGGCAGCGCCACGTGGATGAGGACACACATAAGTTGCTGCGCGAGGAGACAAGAAACGGTCATAAGTGCTGGGTGGTGGAGTCGGTACCTGTCGACAAGCACGAGATCTACAGTCGTAAGGTGTCGTGGATTCGTCAGGATTGTCTGATAGCCGACCATGTGGAGTACTACGACAAGCTCAACAAACTGCACCGTGTGCTCACCATCCAGGAGGTGAAGAAGATTCAGGGCTTCTGGACCGTACTGAAGATGGAGATGAAGAACGTGCAGACGGAGCACAGTACCACCATCGTGGTGAAGAACACACAGTATGACGTGAAGGTGGACAAGGCGCTGTTTACGGTGGCTAAATTGGAGAAAGGCTTATGAGACGGCTGTTTTTGAATGCTTTGTTGTGGGTGGTACCCGTTGCCGTCGGCGCGCAGGATGAGGATTCTCTCCGCGTGGGCGTGAAGGGCTTCGTGGATACGTATCATGCGGTACGCACGGAGGCGCCCAACGACTGGATGTCGTCACGTAGCCGTGTGCGTGGCGAGGTGACGCTGGAAAAGGGAAATGCGGGTGCGTTCGTGTCGGCCAACCTGATTCACAACGCCATCCTGAAGGACCGCTCGGGCTTCCAGTTGCGCGAGGCCTATGCCTACTATTCGGATGACCATTGGGACGTGCGGGCAGGACGGCAGATCATCACCTGGGGCGTGGCGGATGCTTTAAGACTGACGGACATCATCTCGCCGATGGACTATACGGAGTTTTTGGCGCAGGACTACGACGACATCCGCATCCCTGTGGGTGGTTTGCGACTGCGCTACTCGCGTGAGAAATGGAGCACTGAGGCGGTGGTGATACCCGTGAGCTCGTTCTTTGACCTGCCTACGGATGTGGAGAACCCGTGGTCGGTGGGACCCGTTCCTATCGGCGAAGAGCCCAAGCGTCGTTTGTGTAATATGGAGTATGGCGGCCGACTGTCGTTCTTCCTCAGCGGCATCGACTTCTCGTTCTCGGCCCTGCATACGTGGAACAAGCAGCCTGTCGTCTGCAACGGCGTGGGCGAATATCGTCGCATGACGATGTTGGGCGGCGATGTGTCCGTGCCTGTGGGGAAATTCGTGATAAGAGGCGAGGTGGCTGAGTATCTCGACGAACTGCAGAGTGGGGGAGCGCGTGCAGCCTCGACGAACGCCTTGCTTGGCCTCGACTGGTATGCCGGCAACGACTGGACGCTCTCGGCGCAGTATTCGCATAAGTACGTGGCGCTGGGCGAGCACAGAAACACGGGTCTCTCGACCCTCCGCATCTCGAAGGATCTGCTGCACAACACGCTCTCGCTGCAGACCTTCGCCTATATCGACGTGACCAATGGTGGCGTGTTCAATCGCCTGAGTGCCGACTACGCCCTCAACGACCAGTTGCACGCCATCGTGGGCTACGACTATTTCCATGCCGACAGCGGCATGTTTACCGTCTACAAAAAGAACTCAGAATTATTCGTCAAACTAAAATACAGTTTTTAAAATGGAAAAATCAAACAACAACTTTCTTGGCATCCTCGGATGTGCCGTCCTCTATGCCGTAACATCTTTCGCCTGCGCCTTCCTAGGCTTCCTGAGTCCTTGGTGCTGGATCGTCGTATTCCCCGTTCTGGCCGCCATGCTGGGTGCACCCTCGTATTTCTGGGCAACTCGCCGCTGGCAGCGTTTAGGTGTGGCCACCCTCTTTGCGCTGGTCCTCGCCGTCGTCTTGCTCGTGATGGGCGAGATTGACTTCACGCAGACCCTCCTGATGGTGGTTGTGGGTATCTTTTCAGATATAGTACGCCAATCAATCGGCACTACCTACAAGCGCAGTATCCTGTTGGCCTATCCCATCCTGCCCTTGGGTATCCTCGTGTGGCTCATGAAGCTCTGGACTGCCTCCGAGTGGTACTATCAGGGCGCTGCCGAAGAGATTGGCGCCGACTATGCCGAGGGCCTCAAAACGCTCTCATCGCCCTGGGCCCTCTTCCTTGTCATCATCCTCGTCCTCGCCGCCGGCTCCCTAGCCATCAGTCTTGCGTCGAGGATGGGGAAGAAATGAACACGAAATGTTCATCAATACCTACTTTTGATTAATACTATTAAATAATTATAGGTACGTGCTAGTGCGCGATGCTTAAAACCCTTAGTTTTAGGTATTGCGCACCTTTCTGTTTTGCCGTACCTTTGCACCCTGTAAACAAAGCAGATGTTTTTGGAATAACAAACCAATTAAATAATAACAAAAAATGAAAAAGATTCTGATTTCTATGGTAGCAGCTTTGGCGCTGCTCCCCGTGTTCACCTCGTGTTCTAACGATGACGACAACAAACCTGAGAAGACCGCCGCTCAGAGTGTAGAAGCAAACTATGTAGGTGGCACCTATGCCAACTGCAAGTACTTCCAGAACTATCAGCCCACAGAGAACGATACTGTATTTGTGAAGGCTACTCAGACAGCTGATGTTGCTACGCTGAGCTACACCTCAGCAACCTGGGGCGAGTTTACCTTTGAGGCTGTCAAGGTGACCAAGCAGAACGATGGTTCGTTCACGCTCGCTGGTGAGGGTAAGACCCTGATGCCCAGCATGAAGGGTGAGCCTAAGGAGTATGCCGCTACCTTCGAGGGTACCGTCAATGACGGCAAACTGGTGGCTACGTTCGACGTACCTGCCGTGATGGGTGGCACTACCGTACTGTTCAACCCTGCCGATTTCAAGGAAGTATTTGAAGCTGCTCAGAACAAAGATAAATAATGAGTATCAAAACATCATTACGCTTGCTGGGAATAGCCTCTATCGTGGGACTATTCTCAGCTTGCGATTTGTTGGAGAACGTGTATGACGACCCCGCGGTGGAGAAGCAGGAGGGACAGTACTATGTGGACGCCACCGACTATGCCCAGTGGGTGTACATCAACCTCCACACGCCTGTGCCCACCATCACCACCTCGACCATCAGTCTGGACGACCTCACGGAGACGGGTGCGCCTGAGGAGTGGGACATCGCCCACCACCGCTACGACGTGAAGACCAACGGTGCCAGCGTGATGATGACGCCCTATCACTCGATTGAAGCCCTGGAGCAGGCCGGACTGCCCAGCGAGGGTGAGTGGACTGCCGATGAGGAGAGTGAGCAATGCATCACCGTGGATATGTCGCACATGATGGAGGGCTACCTGGTGTATGCCCCTGGTCATAAGAACACGGTGATAGGACAATGGGTGGAGGTGGACACGAGTAACATGCCGCCCAACTACACCATGCACGACAACGTGATGTTGCTGCGCTTTGCCGACGGCACCTATGCCGCCATACAGTTGGCCAACTTTATGAGTACCGACAGCTATCAGGTGAAAGGCTGGATGACGGTGAACTATAAATACCCCGTAATTGAGGGTAAAGGGAATAGTGAAAAGTGAAAAATTTGCTTCCGCTTTAAAAAGGTAAAAGTGAAAAATACTACCGCACTCAAAAATAATGAAAAGTGAAATCATGATGATGGCCTTGTGCCTATGTAGCACGATGCAGGCCGCAACCGATCCTGCTGACAGCGTGCTGTGGAACGATGACCCGTTGAAGTTGCAGACCGTTGTGGTCACCGCCACCCGTACACCCAAGTCGCTGAAGGACATCCCTGTGGTGACGCGCGTCATCACGGGCGAGGACATCCGTAAGGCCGATGCCACCAATATCAAGGACATGCTGCAACAGGAGTTGCCAGGCTTGGAGTTTACCTATTCTATGGGTCAGCAGGTGCTGAACATGGGTGGCTACGACGGCAATAACATCCTGTTCCTGGTGGATGGCGAACGCATGGCGGGCGAGTCGATGGATAACATCGATTTCTCGCGTCTCAACCTCAACAGTATCGAGCGCATTGAGATTGTCAAGGGTGCCGCCTCTACGCTCTACGGCTCGTCGGCGATGGGTGGCGTCATCAATATCATCACCAAGGGTCCGTCGGACACGTGGAGCGCCAACCTCAACACCCGTTACGAGGGTGCTACCAAGGAGTGGCGCCACGGCGGAAGTGCCGATTTCAACATGGGTAAACTGAACTCGCTCACTACCTTCCAGATGACCCGTTCAAAGGCGCTGGATCTGGGCGAGGAGTCGTCGCTGCCCACCTATGGCGGACGCTCGTACAACGTGAAGGAACGCCTTGTCTGGCAACTGCGCCACGACCTGTCGCTGACGGGCCGACTGGGTTATTTCTTCCGCGAGAGGGAGTCGGGCGAGGTGAGTCATGAGCGCTATCGCGACCTCAGCGACGGGTTGAAGATGAACTGGAGCATCACGCCCCAGCAGCACCTCGAGGTGGGCTACAGCTTCGACCAGTATGACAAGTCGGACCTGAACCTTCTGACGCATAAGGACCTGCGCGACTACTCCAATCGTCAAAACGTGGCACGCGCCGTCTATAATTGTCAATTGTCAATTATGAATTCTCAATTAACTCTGGGTGCCGACTTCATGAACGACTACCTGATGACCTATCAGTTTGCCGCCGATAATAACCATCGGTCGCAAAACAGCTACGACGCCTTCCTGCAATGGGACTATGCCCCCACGGAGCAATGGGAGGTTATCGGCGGACTGCGTTACGACTACTTCTCGGCTGCCGCGAAGGGTATGCCCACGTGGAAACTGGCGGGCATGTGGAAGAGCGGACACAACAGTCTGCGGGCCTCCTACGCCTCAGGCTTCCGTGCCCCCTCGCTCAAGGAACTCTATATGGACTTCTTCATGGGAGGCATCTTCATGATCTATGGTAATCCTGACCTGAAATGCGAGACCAACCATAACCTGTCGCTCTCGTGGACCAACTACGGTTCGATTACCAGCAACCTGAAATACTGCCTGACGGCCACCGGCTATTACAACTTCTTCAGCAACTATATCACCACGGCAACGGTGGTGCGCGACGGGAAGAGTGGACAGATGTATACCAACATTGCCAACCAGCAGATAGCTGGGGCCGACGTCAACGCACAGCTTCATCATCACAACGGCTTTGGCGCCAGGGTGTCGTATGCCTTCACCAGGAATATCGTGAAGAAGGGACAGCCCGACCTTACTGCTGCCCGTCCACACTCGCTCACTTGGCGTGCCGACTACGACCATCAGTTTACTAAGAACTACGGACTCTACGTGTCGCTCTCAGGCCGGTTCCTCTCGGCTGTCAACGTGACGGAGTATACTTCCAGTACGCTCGACGAGATGACCAAGACCCACTACGACGGCTATGCCATCTGGAAGTTATCGCTCTCACAGCGCTTCATGAAAGGCATCACGCTCAACTGTGCCGTCGACAACCTGTTTAACTATCAGCCCAAGACCTATGCCGCCAACTCGCCTGTCACGTTGGGCACAACGCTGACGCTTGGCCTTTCTATTGATATCAATAAAATGCTATGAACAGAATCAAAATCAAGAAGAAATACATCTTTTTAGGCCTCCTCGCCGCTGTCCTCGTCTTCATCCTGACGGCCTGCTGGCGCACCATGTGCAGTAGGACGGATGTGGCCTTTGTCAACTACCAGGTCATCACGCTGGGCGAGATTTCGAAGGCCAACGACAATAGTTTTATCCGCCTGCATGTGGCACCCCTCGATGATATCGACTCGTGGAGTGACTACGATGCCGTTGTGATCAACGGTATGGGACTGCGCATCACGGAGGAACAGCGCCAGCAGATCCAGACGCTGGCCGATAAGGGATTACCCATCCTGACCACCGCCGTGACGAACCCTGCGAATAATATCGTGAGCATGGACGAGTGGGATGCTGACTCGCTGAAGCAGTACCTCTCGGCGGGTGGAGCGAAGAACTACCGCAGTTTTCTGAACTACCTGCGCAACGAGGTGGACGGCAAACTCTTCTTCCTCGACGAGGTGGAGCCTGTGGAGGAACAGGAGGCTGAACTCTTCTATCACCTGGGTGCGCCCCACCAGGGCAATGCCCCACGTATCCTTATTACAGGGTTGATGGGCGATGCTACCGACCTGATTGCGGCCCTCGAGGCATCAGGCGATGTGGTGTATGCCACCCGCGACCTGAACACGCTCATCAAAACCCACGCCATCGACAGCATCCAGCCATCGGCCATCATCAACATGGCGCACGGACGATTGGGTGATGCGGCGGTCGACTATCTGAAAGCGCAGAATATCCCCCTGTTCTCTACCGTCAACGTGAACCGCATGACGGAGGAGTGGGAGAATGACAAGCAAGGCATGCAGGGCGGCTTCCTGTCGCAGAGCATCATCACCCCTGAGATAGACGGCATGATTCGTCCCTTCGTACTTTTCGCCATCCGCGAGGGCAAGGACGGACTGCCTGAGGCCTATACCATCCCTGAACGACTCACGACGTTTGTGAAAGCTGTCAACAAGCACCTGGCGCTGAAGACCATCAGTAACAAGGACAAGAAGGTGGCCATCGTCTATTTCAAGGGTCCTGGTTCTAACGCTCTCACGGCTTCAGGACTCGAGGTGGTTCCCTCGCTCTATAACCTCTTGGTCAGGATGCGAGAGGAGGGCTATACTGTAAAAGACCTGCCCTCATCGGCCGAGGCACTCGACGCCCTTATCCAGCACTCTGGCAGCGTGTTTGGCACCTATGCCGAGGGTGCTCAGGCCAAGTTCCTCAACGAGGGACAGCCGCAGCTCATCACCAAGCACGACTTCAACACGTGGACCAAGGCGCTCTTCACCAAGGAGATGCACGACGAGATGCTGCGTGTCAACGGACAGTATCCTGGTCATTACCTGGCGAAGGATGCCGAGACGCTGGGCCTGCCCGTTATTCGTCTGGGAAATATCGTACTGATGCCGCAGATGCCTGCCGGAACGGGTAGCGACTCGTTCAAGATGGTGCACGGCACGGAGACGGTTCCGCCATATCCCTATATCGCCCAGTACCTGTGGCTGCAGGAGGGTTTCAAGGCCGATGCCCTCATCCATTTCGGTACCCACGGCTCATTGGAATATACCCCTGGCAAACAGGTGGCGCTGTCGCAGAACTGCTGGAGCGACCGCCTCGTGGGCACCTTGCCGCATTTCTATCTCTATACTATCAGTAATGTGGGCGAGGCCATGATAGCCAAGCGTCGCACCTATGCCTCGCTGGTGTCGTATCTCACGCCGCCCTTCATGGAGAGCAACCTGCGCGGACTGTACAGTCAGTTGAGTGCTGCCATCGAGGCCTACGACAAGGCTCCCAGCGACAAGGCATCGCTGGCCGTGAAAGCCCTCACCATCCAGATGGGTATCCATCGCGAATTGCACCTCGACTCCGTGAAGACCAAGCCCTATACCGAGGCTGAGGTGGCCCGCATCGAGGCCTTTGCTGAGGAGTTGATGAACGAGAAGATCACGAGTAAGTTCTATACCCTGGGCGTGCCCTACGAGCAGGACCGCATCCAGTCGTCCGTCTTCGCCATGGCCACAGAGCCCATCGCCTATAGTCTCCTGGCACTCGACAAGATGCAGCATCGTGCCGCGGCCGATACCGAGAAGCATCCCTCGCTCTTCACCGCCCGCTATCTGAATCCCGCCAAGGCGCTGGTAGCCAGACTGCTCAGTCGTCAGGGTGAGGTGACGGAGACCGAGGTCTGTCAGATAGCCCATATCACCACATCCGACCTGCATCGCGCCCACCATATCGACTCTATTCTTGCGGCTCCCCAGCAGATGATGTCGATGATGATGACGATGGGAACAAAGACCCACCCTTCACCCTCCCTGAAGGGAGGGAAAAATAGTCCTGCTATGAAGAAAAACAAGATGCCAGGTAACCACTCCCTCCCTGCAGGGAGGGCAGGGGGAGGGTCTTCTATGAGTCCCAAGAAAGCCCTGGCCATGGCCAAGATGATGGGTGCCACCCCTGAACAGTTGAAGAAGATGAAGGAGGCCATGATGGGCAAGAAAGGCACAACGGACAAGCATACCGACAGCAAGATGCAGCATATGTCGCCCGCCATGCAGGCCATCGTCGACAAGGTGGCTGAGGCTGGTATGCTCTCCAAGCAGGATAAGGACTTTTCCCGTGCCGTACTCGAGGTGGAGCGCACCATTCGCAATGTGGGCAACTACCGCACAGCTCTGCTTACGTCGCCTGCTATCGAGATAACGAGTATGCTCAACGCCCTGCGTGGCGGCTATACGGCGCCCTCACCTGGTGGCGACGTGATCAGTAACCCCAATGCCGTGCCTACGGGGCGCAACCTCTACGGCATCAATGCCGAGACCTGTCCTACGGAACAGGCCTGGGAGAAGGGTAAGGAACTGGCCGAGAACACCATCCGCCTGTATCGTGAGCGCCATCACGACAGCATCCCCCGCAAGGTGAGCTACACGCTGTGGTCCAGCGAGTTCATCGAGACGGGTGGCGCCACCATCGCCCAGTGTCTCTATCTGCTTGGCGTAGAACCCATCCGCGACGCCTTTGGTCGTGTCACGGACATCCGCCTGATTCCCTCGAAGGAACTGGGTCGCCCACGTATCGATGTGGTGGTGCAGACCTCAGGACAGTTGCGCGACCTGGCTGCCTCGCGCCTGTTCCTCATCACCCGTGCCGTCGAGATGGCTGCACAGGCTGAGGACAAAGACTATCAAAATATGGTGGCACAGGGCGTGAAGGAAGCCGAGCGTGTGCTGGTGGAAAAAGGTTTGTCGCCCAAGGAAGCCCGTGAGGTGAGTACCCATCGTGTGTTTGGTGGTGTCAACGGCAACTACGGCACTGGCATCCAGGGCATGACGATGGCCAGCGACCGTTGGGAAAACGAGTCGGAACTGGCCGAGGTCTATCTCAACAATATGGGTGCCTACTATGGTAAGGAAGACCAGTGGGAGGACATGCGCCAGTATGCCTTCGAGGCTGCCCTGGCCAATACCGATGCCGTCATCCAGCCGCGCCAGTCTAACACCTGGGGCGCCCTGTCGCTCGACCACGTCTATGAGTTTATGGGCGGCATGAACATGGCCGTACGCAACGTTACGGGTAAGGAGCCTGATGCCTACCTCTCCGACTATCGCAACCGCAATCATGCCAGGATGCAGGAGGTGAAGGAGGCCATCGGCGTCGAGAGTCGCACCACACTCTTCAACCCCACCTATATCAAAGAGAAGATGCAGGGTGGCGCCAGCGATGCCAACACCTTTGTCGAGTTGGTTCAGAATACCTACGGATGGAACGTGATGAAGCCCGAGGCTATCGACAACGAGATGTGGGACGGCATCTATGATACTTACGTCAAGGACCAGTACAACCTGGACACGCGCGCCTTCTTCGAACAGAAGAACCCTGCCGCCCTGCAGGAGATGACGGCCGTGATGATGGAGTCGGCCCGCAAGGGCTACTGGAAGGCCAGCGACGCCCAACTCAAGGATATAGCCCAACTGCATACCGAGTTGGTGAAGAAATATGGCGCCAGCGGTTCGCAGATGGTGAGCGACAATCAGAAGTTGCAGGACTTCATCGCCCATAAGGTGGATGCCACAACAGCAAAAGCCTATCAGCAACAGATCAGCGAGGTGCGCCACGAGCAGGTGAGCAATCAGAACAGTCAGGTGCTGAAGAAGGAGGAAATGTCCTCTGCCAGCACCACTACTACGATTGTCAACAGCGTGGCTGTGGTTGCCATCGCCGTAGTCTTTATCATCCTGATAGCGCTGCTGGTGCGTCGCCGTCGTCAAAACATGAGTGAATAGGCATGGAGGCAGTACTTCTCATCATGATATTCCTGGTCTGCTTCAACTTCGTGCTGAAGCAGACCTACCGCAAACCGTGGTATGTGCTGGCCAGCGCCGTGGTGTGCGCCCTGTTCGTGGTCGTGGCGTGGCCGTGGGCCATCGAGCAGAGCAAGAGTCAGTTGCACGACTGGCTCAACAATCCCAAGCTGATGCTCGATACGGCCGTCGTCCTCAGCATTGAGGTGATTATCCAGATGGCATACTGCATCCTGGCTGTCCACCTGGCCTATACGGGTAGGGTGCGCCGCCGCACCGTCTGGCTCTATCGCCTGCTGCGCTGGTTTCCTGGCTTGCTCATCTTTCCCGTGCTGTTCTACATCGAGACACAAGGCATGTTCCTCTTCACGGGTGCCGATTTCCAGGTGGTAGCCTACGGGCTGGCCGCCTGCGTCTTCATCCTTGTTCCTGTGCTCACCTGGGGCGTCCGATGGCTCGTCCCCGAGAAAGAGTTGCGCCTCGAGGTCTTTTTCCTCTCTAATGCGCTCATCGCCATCCTTGGCATCATTGCCACCGTCAACGGAAGATAAACAAATACAAACAAAACGATATGAATTACATTACCGACATTCTTTATTGGATTTCCACAGGCCTGCTGGTGCCTGTCATCGTGTTGCTCATCCTGCTGTTCTGTCGTGCCCTGCTGCTCATCGGCACCTTCTTTGGCCAGTATGTGGCCGTGCGTAAGACCGAGGCCCTGCTCAAGAGCGAGTTCGACGCGCTCAGTCAGGACAACCTTGCCACCCTGGCCGACCGTCTGCCCAAGAGTGACAAGTCGCTGGTGGTGCGCTATATCCGCCTGATGATGGACCATCGTGACAGCGAGGCGCATCTGCAGAAGTTGCTCTCTGATTTCGACCTCGCCGCCGCTGCCGACCTGGCCACCAGTAAGACCCTGGCCAAGATGGGCCCTATGCTTGGCCTCATGGGCACGCTCATTCCTATGGGTCCTGCCCTCGTGGGACTCTCTACAGGCGACATTGCCTCGATGGCCTACAACATGCAGGTGGCCTTCGCTACCACCGTCGTGGGCCTCTTCTCTGCCGCCATCGGCTTCATCACGGGTCAGGTCAAGACGCGCTGGTATCGTCATGATAGCGTGAATCTGCAGTTCCTGGCGGATCTTTTGGTACATTAAACATTAAAGATTAAACATTAAAGATTAAACATTAAACATTATGCTGAAAAGAAGAAATAAATCGATGCTTGCGGAGGCCGAGGACGACGACCCCATGTCGGTGGTCAGCAACCTGTTTGATGTGGCGATGGTCTTTGCCCTCGCCCTGATGGTGGCCCTCGTCAGCCGTTACAACATGACCGAGATGTTCTCGCAGGAGGACTTTACCATGGTGAAGAACCCAGGCAAGGACAACATGGAGATTATCACCAAGGAGGGACAGAAAATCAACCGCTACACGCCCAGCGACGACCAGTCGAATGCCGACGGCACCAAGGGCAAGCGCGTGGGCGTGGCCTACGAACTGGACAACGGTGAGATTATTTATGTGCCGGAGTAGGGAGGTGAAAGTTGAAAGTTGAAAATGAAACCAAAAAGAGGGCTGACGTAAAATGTCAGTCCTCTTTGCTTTTACTTTTTTACCTTTTCTTCTTAATGTTTCATGTTTAATGTTTAATGTTTAATGTATCACATGCAGCTGGTCACGCCCAGTGCCGTTGCGATGGCCGACAGCACACTAATGGCTGTCTGGATTGCGAATTTCCAAAATGTCTTGTTCTTCATGGTATTAATGTTTTGATTTACTCTGATAGATTATTAATTTCACGCTGATTATTTATTGTCGCACAGATAACACAGATGACACGGATATTTTTTCTAAAGAAAAACTTTAGGCTATGATTACAAGAATGACACTGGTATAAACAATTCGCTTCAGCGAATTAAAATCTGTGCAATCTGCGAAATCTGTGCGACCTAAACTCTGCGCGAGGCTTAAGGATTGACGGGGCCGCCGCCGTTGCCTGATTCGGAGCTAGAACTGCCGCCGCCGTTCTCCGTGTTTCCGTTGTTCCCTGACTCCGTGTTTCCGCTATCCGGGTCTTCCACTTCGCCCGATGTTGAGGTGACGCGCTTCACCTCGTTACCGTCTCGGTCGAAACAGGTGATCTGGATGGCGGTCTTTGCCAGCTCCTCCTTCAGGTCTGTGTCGGGCGTGAAGATGATGCGGCGACTGGTGATCAGCTCTGCCTTTACCTCGTTCACGGTCTCTACGCTCTTGGCACGCAGACCGAAGCGCATGGTACCCAGTCCAGGCAGTGCCACCGAGTGACCTTCCGTTGCCCATGCCTTGATGACATCGCCGGCTGCATCCCAGCAAGCCTGCATCACGCCTCGGCTCACACCACTGCGAAGGGCAGCCTCCTTAATTACCTTGTCCTGTGTGAGGGCGGTGTACAACTCAGGCATCATCACGTAGCGATACTTACCAGCGTAGGTGCCTACCTTCTGCAACTGTTCTTTTGCTTTTACTTTCATTGACATAATCTAAATGTGTTTTAAATGGATTGTAAATTGTTAAATATTTTCTTTTGCGTCAATTTCCGGTTCAAATACGCCTTCGTGCTTCCAAACTTCCTCGTGCACTAGGAAAATTTTTCTCGCTAACTAGAGCGTTATTTTTCCCCTTCGTATTGACAATGCAAAGGTACGAAAAATATCTGAGACTGTCAAAAAAATATCCAAAAAACAGCCATTTTTGAGGGGTATTTTTCGGGCTAAAAATGCAAAAAATAAAAAAGGTAGGAGAGCGTGTAATGATGGTTCGATTATGCCGTTATGCTTTATGACTTATGACTTTTTGGTGTTTCTAAAAATGAAAGTACTAAAAACATATTATTATATATATTATAATATATATAATAATATGAATAATATATTATATAAATATTGATTTTATCTAGACTTCCTCTTTACCAGTTATTTTTTAGCAAAAAGTCATAAGTCATAAGTCATAACGTCATGTTTTTGACTTTTTGCTAAAGAATTATTTGGTTATGTTAGATTTTATGGTTATCTTTGCATCACATAAACACTAAAGACCAAGAATGAGGAGCAAAGGTAGCATATATATTGTATTGAAGCACAAAGCCTTTACCCTCTGTGGCGCGGCTTTTTGCGCTGGCATGCTACTATGCACGACTGCCAGTTGCGAGAAAGATGTTGTAGTCCGCTACGAGGAGATGAAAGGATATTATAAAGAGTCACAGAAGCTTTGCTGGCAAGAAGATAAAGATAGCGTAAATCGCTTCACAAGAAAGTTTCATAGTTTTGTGTGGACTCATCCCCAGGCTAATGAAGACCCCCTCTATCCCAAAATATTGGAAAATATTATTTCAGCTACCTACGGAACCCTTATTGTGGATCTCGATGCTGAGGACTGGGGTGATACTATCAGAATTGGTTTTGAATTTTAAGTGAGATGAAAGATATATAGACCTGATGTCCTGGCAAAGACTTGAAGGGCTGAAAGGCCTTAGAGATATAGTTACTAGAACTCAAAATAATTGTAAGGTCCCCCTGCTGGGATGTGAAGTTCGACAGGGATTTTGAAGAAAACAAAAATGCCCTCCGAAGAGGGCATATAGGATAAAATCCTTCGGCATATAGCCTTATTGTGATAAGATGTAGAAAATCTTACGTGGCAAAGGTAGGTAATAATTGCGAAATAACAAAATTTTTTGGCGATAA
Source organism: Prevotella communis (assembly GCF_022024175.1). Classification (GTDB taxonomy): domain Bacteria; phylum Bacteroidota; class Bacteroidia; order Bacteroidales; family Bacteroidaceae; genus Prevotella; species Prevotella communis. The sequence goes on from NZ_CP091794.1 coordinate 890,549, forward strand.
TAATTGTTTTCATCACTTTTTTGTATTTTTGTGCTTGAAAACAAAAAAACTATAGATATGAAAAGGATTCTTGGTATTGATACTGGTACAAATAGCCTTGGTTGGGCTGTTGTGGATAAGAATAATGATAGATTATATTCTTTAGTCCGCAAAGGTAGCTTAATCTTTCAAGAAGGAGTTAAGATAGAAAAGGGAATAGAATCATCAAAAGCTGCCGATAGGACATCCCATCGTGCGCTCAGAAAGCAATATTTCCGTAGAAGACTTAGGAAAATAGAGGTTCTCAAGGTTCTTGTTGATTTCGGATGGTGTCCATATCTGTCTCCTGAGGCTCTGCACCAGTGGCATGTAAAGAAGGTATATCCAATGGATGATGCCTTCATCTCTTGGCAACGAACCAATGATAATCTAGAGGAGAATCCATATTATTACAGACATATCTGTCTCCATGAACAGTTAGACCTGAACAAAGAGTCAGACAGATATATCCTTGGAAGAGTTATGTATCACCTGGCCCAGCGAAGGGGATTTCTCAGTAATCGTTTGGATCAGGGAAACGAAGACGAGACGGGAAAGGTGAAGGAAGCCATATCCTCATTGTCAAAGAGTATGGCGGATGCCGGATGTGAGTTCCTGGGCGATTACTTCTATAAGATATATAAGGAAAAGGGCAATACGGAAAGAATACGCACGCACTACACCGACCGTGAGGAGCATTATAAGAAAGAATTCTATGCAATCTGCCAACAGCAGAACCTTTCCGATAAGCAGATTGAAACCTTAGAGAAAGCATTGTACTTCCAACGACCATTGAAGAGTCAGCGACAAGGTGTGGGCAAATGTACCTTCGAGCCAAAGAAACCTCGTGTAGCTGATTCACATCCCGCTTTTGAGATGTTCAGGATGCTGTCGTTTGTGAACAACATCAAGATAAAAGGCCCTCATGATGTAGAATTGCGTCCTCTTTCAATTGAAGAATTCGAGAAAGCAAAACCAATGTTCTTCAGAAAGAGTAAGCCTCAGTTTGACTTCGAAGACATAGCTAAGGCCATTGCAGGCAGGGGAAACTATCAGTATATCAAAGAGGAGGGCGACAGGGCGTATAAGTTCAACTATCGAATGACGCAGAGCGTGACAGGTTGCCCTACCATCGCTAACCTTATGTCTGTCTTTGGCGATGATTATGTCTCGGCCATTGCAGAGCGATATACATTATCAGATGGTAAAACACCAAGCCAGATGGTTAATGATGTCTGGAATGTCCTCTATAGTTTCAGCGATAAGGATAAGGTTATGCAATGGGGTAAGGATAAACTCCAATTAGATGACGAAGAGGCTGAGAAATTCTCAAAGATTAGACTTACACATAGCTTTGCTTCACTTAGTTTGTCAGCTGTCAATAAGATTCTCCCTTGGCTAGAACAAGGTCTTATCTATTCACATGCCGTGTTGATGGCTAAGGTTCCCGATATTGTAGGTGAGGGAGTGTGGAAGAGTAGAGGAGAATCAATAACGAAAGAACTGCTTTCTCTGATATCTAATTTTAATCCCCATGATATTTCAATGCAGGGAACATTAGATCTCTGCATTAAGGATATCCTGAAGGATATGTGCGAATTGGAGCCGGGTGCAGCCGAAAAGCTATATCATCCCTCTATGATAGAAACGTACCCTGATGCCAAGAAGAATGCGCAAGGTATATACCAATTAGGCTCACCAAGAACAAATGCTGTGCGCAATCCTATGGCCATGCGTTCACTCCATCAATTAAGAAAGGTGGTAAACGCATTGCTTCGCGATGGCACTATCGATAGTCAGACGGAAGTGCATATTGAATACGCTCGCGAGTTGAACGATGCCAACAAACGTAAGGCGATAGCCCAATGGAATAAAGACAGGGAAAATCTGCGAAAGAAGTATGCTGAGGATATCCGTACGCTGTACAAGCAAGAATGCAAAAAGGATATCACCCCAACGGACGACGATATCATAAAGTTCCAACTCTGGGAAGAGCAAAACCATATTTGTCTCTATACTGGTGAATCAATAGGAATCTGTGATTTTATAGGACCTAACCCCAGTTTCGACATAGAACATACCATCCCACGTAGTGTTGGCGGCGACAGCACACTTGAGAACATGACATTGTGTTCCAGCAAGTTCAATCGCGAGGTGAAAAAAGCTAAGCTACCCACTCAATTGTCAAACTATGATGATATCATGGCGAGACTTGCTGAATGGCGCACTAAGATTGATAACCTTCGTAAGAATGTAGACCGCGTGAAGACTCATTCTGGCATGGACAAGGCTGTTAAAGACCGCCTGATTCAAAAACGCCATCTGCTAAAACTGGAGCTCGACTATTGGGTTGGCAAATACAAGCGTTTCCAAATGGAGGAAGTACCTGAGGGCTTCGCTCGCAGACAAGGTGCTGGCATTGGTCTTGTTGGTAAATATGCTGGATTGTATCTGAAATCCTTGTTCCATAAGGCCGACGATAGAAGTAAGAGTAATGTGCGTGTGGTTAAAGGAACCACCACGGCAGAATATAGAAAGATGTGGGGTATACAGGATGAATACGAGAAGAAGTCTCGCGACAATCATGTACACCATTGCATCGATGCCATCACTATTGCCTGCATAGAGCCAGGAGAATATAATGCCACAGCAAGGTATTATCAGCAACTGGAGGAGTACGAAAGAACGAATGCAAACAAACCTTCGTTCCCCAAACCGTGGCCAACCTTCACAGAGGATATTAAGGCCATCGCTCAAGAAATGTTGGTTGTTCATAGTACGCCTGATAATATGCCCAAGCGTGCCCGTAAATATGTTCAGACTTCCAATGGCAAGAAACTCGCCCTAGGCGACTCAGCCCGTGGCTCGTTGCATAACGACACCTATTATGGAGCCATAGAGCGCGATGGGGAAATCAGATATGTGGTTCGCAGACCTATCAGTTCATTTGAGAAGGTATCTGATATTGAGGGTATCGTAGATGATGCTGTGAAAGAGATTGTCAAGAAGGCTGTTGAGAAAAAAGGACTCAAACAAGCAGTGTCTGAGCCGATATATATGAATGAAGGAAAAGGAATTCGTATAAACAAGGTTCGATGCTATGTGTCTGGTTCTATTGCTGGAAAGATAATTGATGTCAGAGACCAGCGCGACAAATCGAACCAAAAATACAAAAGGCGATATTATGTGGAAAACGGAGATAATTACGCCATGGCTATATATGAAGGCCTAAAAGGAAAGAAGTTATGCCGCGAATACGATCTCGCAAATTTGCTCGATGCTTCTACATACTATAATGACAAAACAGAAGATTCACTATTGCCAGTTAAATATGTGAAAGATAATCTTGTATTACCTATAAAGTATAGGTTATTTAAAGGTTTGCATGTTATATTGTATGAGAATTCGCCAGAGGAGATTAATTTTCGAAATGCAAAAGATATAGTGCCACGACTGTATATTATAACGGGCTTGTCGACATCCAGTACTACGACTGGAGGCAAAACTTATAAATATGGTATGGTATCATTGAAACATACTCAGGAAGCAAAACCCAGTTCTGAGTGTAAGGAAAAGAAAGGTACATTTAAGAACGGAGAGGAATACAGAGAAAAAATTGTTATGAATCACAATCAGTTTAATGCACTGATTGAGGGCGTTGACTTCAAAATCAATGTCCTTGGTGAAATAGAGTTGCTATAATACAGAGCGATGCTGAAGCGTACACTTGTTTTTTCTAGCCCAATGATTCTTTCTCTGAAGAATCAGCAACTTGTGCTTGCATATAAGGATTCTCCTGATGAAAAGCAGACTGTCCCCATCGAAGATGTTGGCGTTGTCTTGTTAGAACATCAGCAGACGTCCGTCACCTTGCCCTTGCTAAATGCTTTAGCAGAAAACGAGGTGCAGGTTGTGATATGTAATAGCAAGAGAATGCCAAGTGCACATTAAGAGAGTCAAGAGTTTTACCCCGGAAAAGGGACATGTGAGCGTTCTTTCAATTACTGATAAACAATACTCTAACATCATTCATATATGGGGATCCGTGGAGAAAAAATCCAGGCCAACCCCATTACAGATAGAATTTTTTTAGTAATTTTGCAAAGAAAAGGCATCAAAATTGGCCACTTCGTGAATGACATACGTATAGCAAATGCTTATAAATAAGCAAGTTATAAAGTACACGTTGTGGTTTGATGTAGAAAAGAGATAAAAGACAATGTGCTGACCGTGCCTCATATCACGGCCGAGTTGTGGTTTGATGTAGAAAAGAGATAAAAGACAATATGTGCGCACAGGTTATATCTTGTATAATAGTTGTGGTTTGATGTAGAAAAGAGATAAAAGACAATACAATAAGACCCACCGAAACGAAAAAGCAGTTGTGGTTTGATGTAGAAAAGAGATAAAAGACAATAAACCAGGTTTACACCAGTACCAATTAAGGGTTGTGGTTTGATGTAGAAAAGAGATAAAAGACAATGATTGATTGGAATTAACATCTTTGCATTAGTTGTGGTTTGATGTAGAAAAGAGATAAAAGACAATAGCACTGTATTGTATCACAGCCATTAATAGGTTGTGGTTTGATGTAGAAAAGAGATAAAAGACAATACGACATATCGTGTCTGTCGGCCTTCTCCGTTGTGGTTTGATGTAGAAAAGAGATAAAAGACAATATGGAGATAAGAGAGCTGGGCGATCACCTGTTGTGGTTTGATGTAGAAAAGAGATAAAAGACAATCAAGGGCAACTGTTTCAAGTGCTTCAAGTGGTTGTGGTTTGATGTAGAAAAGAGATAAAAGACAATAGGATTCACGATGCTGCCGTCGGCCTTCAGTTGTGGTTTGATGTAGAAAAGAGATAAAAGACAATCACGGCTGACGAATTGCGCAAGCGTTACAAGTTGTGGTTTGATGTAGAAAAGAGATAAAAGACAATCCGACGTGGTGATGCGCATGATCAACCAAGGTTGTGGTTTGATGTAGAAAAGAGATAAAAAACAATAAAGGTTCTTGTCAGTAGCGCGTCCATCATGTTGTGGTTTGATGTAGAAAAGAGATGAAGAATAGGATGGCAGGTGATAGAGTCACTTATGCCATCCTTGTCTCCATCAATTTCATCCTCTCTATTCATCCATTTACGAACAATATTAGTCAATATTTAGAAAAGTGCGATGTGAATCGCTAATTCATTTGAAATAAATTTTGGTGCGTAAGGAAAATTTGCACCCAGAAGATAGTCCTTTGCAACTGAACGGTTACGTGGTACGTAGCTCACTCGCGTAGGTTGTACGGGACTGTTTTTTTATATTTTTTTGACAGAATATTCTTTTATGTGAAGAGTTCTTTGTACCTTTGCATTTCGTATGAAAACAAGCAGTAAAGGCGATATAACCGCAGAACTAATGTTATTAAAAACACTGGAAGGTGCAGCCTTCGGTGCTAAGTTGAAAGAGATTGCTGGCAGGAAAGAATTTCACGCTTTGCTTGATAATCCATTCATCTATACGGTTGGAGGCGAGCAGGATGATGATTATCCTTCGCTCCTCATGGCGGCACGCAAAGCTGTAGAACATGGTTATCGTGTTTATATTTTGCCTAATCCTCATGGCGTAAAGACTCCTCAGAAGATTTGCCCTATCATCACGATTCTATGCTGATTTCAAGAAATTGTATGAAAAATAAAAAGTCACCCAAAGGTGACTTTTTAAATGGAGCAGGGTCGATGAAGGCTTACTCCTCTCGGCATTCTCAGCCCCTAGGGCCTCACATGTTTACCGGATAGCCAGAACATAAATTCTGACGCTGCAAAGATAAGTATTATTTCTGAAAGTTCCAAAAGAAACGCCAAGTTTTTTGTAGTTTTCCCTAAAAACGCTCCTTTTTAGTGCTTTTTAATCATTACCTTCGCATTCCCTAATCATAGCGTGTTGTATCATTGATGCAGCACGCTCTTTTTTTTAATCATAACCAAAAACAATTATGAACACAAATTTTAAAGACGTCAATGAAGCGTCATTTACGCTCGATGCCATCAGGGAGATGGCAGAGACCATGAACGAGATTTATGAACAAATGAAAAGGATCCCGAAGCACCTGTATGGGCAGTACTATCTGCAAGAGAGGGCTAAGTACGATGCGAGCCGTGTCACTATGAAGTATGAAAGATGGAAGACGCAGGAGTGGGATGAGACCTTTGAAAGCCTGAAAGACCTGCAGACAATGGTTGTTGCTGAGTTCCTGACGAAGCGTCCTCTGCGATTCTCGCGCAGACCAACGTTACGGGAAATCGCAGAAGTGCAACTGGACCTGGTGCAGAATCGCCTGTCTAATGTTTTTGCGTATTGCGAGGACTTCAAGGAGATGTGTGCCTGCTTTCGTAGATTTAACTGGTGGGAGGGTGACATCCTGAAGCTGGACTACAACCGCTATGGCAAATATCTGCTGTTTAACTATCACAAAATGACGGAAGAGGAGCGCCGGGCATTCTTCGAACTGGATATCATGTTGGAGCTGATTAATAAGGATATGGCGAAGGTGATGCCTGCGATTGAGGATGATGAGGCGCAGATGGATACAGAGGGGGAAATGGAAATGAAGATAGTCCAGGCGGCGCGAACAATGAGGGCAGAGGGTACGCTGAAACATCTATATGATTATACGTGGGTGATGATGCTGATGAATGAGACAAAATGGTTGCCCAGTTTTGACACGCCGACATCATTTGTCGACTATATGGGACAATGTGGAGTGGAGATTATGTCTTCCCGTTCAAATATCACAAAATACTATGATAAGGCACGAGGGGAATTTCCTAATTGGACGTTTGATGATGCTGATGGCGATGAGGCTAAAAGACGCAATAATGTAGGAAAACGCTTCCTGAATCTGGTGAGAAGTGGGAATAATTCCCACTAGTATTCCCACATTTATTCCATTATTCCCACACTTATTCACAGTGCGACTTTCGTGGTTGCGCTGTGATTTTTTTGTTTCTACCTTTGCATCGTCAACAGGATAAAATACCTGATTTGACGGTGCTCTTTGACATGATGATACAGAGTAACTGGGTTTAAAGACACAGTCGCTCGAGCTTTGCTCGCTTGCTACTGAAAGGACGCAAGAACACATATAACATATAAATAATAACATATTAAACAATTAATGGTCGTATAAAGGATGCGACGTAAAAAATAAAAAAAATGGATATAATAGAATTGAAAAAGCTCTATGACAGCTCTGTATGCAATCTTGCAATGTATTTGGATTGCTGCATAAGAATGGAGTTGGAAAAGGTAAGGGGCAATGATGATGTGATGCAGGATCACTGGGCAGAAGCACTCTTTTCGGTCATGAGAAATCGAAATAATGTCACGGATTGCCTGGAATTCCTCAGTAAAGCGCGCCTGGCAATCAATGATGCTGTTGCACAAGAAGAGGCATTCGAGAAGCATTTTAAGACCTTTGAGGTTGAGCCTCGGCTGATAGCGAAGATGCTGGTGGGACATATCGGCTTTAAGGTGGATAAGAAGTTGGCAGAGTGCTCGCGTATGGTGAAGATAACGGCTGGCGAGATTCTTTCGAAGAAAAAGAAGAAAATGTCAAAAGTTGAACGTGAGAATCTGGTGCGGGAATTCATGGGTATCGTCATCCCGATGGCAGAGAAATATGGAATTCACCTGACGTACGAAGGGGCGCTGGATTTGAACGGGATGTACCTGGAGGCGTGGTTCATGAATAAGTGCATGGCAGAGTAACTTTTAGAGACACAATATCTTTTTAGAGACACATTAACATAATAACATATTTTTTATAACAGATTTTTTAATAACAAAACAAATGGAAGCAAAGATTTTGAAAGTGGTACGCCAGGGCGAGGCCTTCAGCGTACAGAGTGCAAAACAGGAGTCGGGCAGCATTCAGAAGTGCAACATTGTGCTGAAGGAGCTGGGCGGCAAGTTTGAAAATGAATATGTGTGCGCCATGCTGGGTAATCTGGCGACGTGCAGGTTCTGCGAAGGTGATGTGGTAGTAGCAACCCTTCGATTCTCTACGCATGAATATCAGGGACAGACATTCCAAGAGATTCTGGCAACGGACCTGATAAAGGTAAAAAGGTAAAAAAGTAAAAAGGTAAAAAAGTAAAACTTGAGTTGAGGCGAAAGAAGTCTTCACGTGAAGATGGCCATCGGATTTCTGAAACTTCTGCTCGCAAAAACTCAAAAGAAATGGAAGTAATAATCAAGATTAAAGTTGATAAGAAAGTAATCGCCCGGATGCGAAAGGGCGAGTGTGTGAAGGGTTCGCTGCGCTTAGTGAAAAAGACTGGTGTAAAATCATTCACAGCCTATGTGCAGAAATCCAAAGAGACAAGCAGTGTGTCCACAAGCAGGACCATTGCTGAGCTTGACAACGGAAAGCTTTATGAGACAAAGACGCTGGTGGTACGGCGCGAGGCTTTCCAGAAACGGCTGGGTGTGCCACGTATCATGATGCAGATGGACGCAGGCAACAAACAGGCGAAAGATGCGCTGATAGACAGGGAGTTGGACTTAATTGAATTCTGCTAATATGTTTTGCTATCAGAAGAATTTTAGTAATCCGACGCTACCTGTGGACGAGGCCCAGTTTTGGGCGCTTGTCAGGGCAAGCAAATGGAACGAGAATATCGACAAGTATCGTGAGACGCACGATGCGGCACTCAAACGAAAATTGCCTGCGTTCATCTTCCAGGCCACGTTTGATGAGACCACGTCGAAGGCTGGGAAACTGGGGCAGTGGCGAAAGCAGTCTGCAACTCGTCTGACGGGACTCGTGGTAATGGACGTTGACCATATCGAAAACCCACTGACGCTCTATCAAGGTTGGGTCGAGAAGGGTCTGGACTGGAAGGCGCTGGGTATCGAACTAATCTATATTACGCCATCCGGTCAGGGCTTGAAAATCGTGTTTAAGGCTCGCCTGGACTGGGGTAATCTCATAGACAACCAGCATGCTATGGCGAAAGTACTTGGCGTGGAGGTTGACGAGAGTTGCAAGGATGCCAGCCGCATGAGCTTCATCTGCAAGGAGAGCGATATTTTATTTATTGACAAGGAGTTGTTTACGTACGAGAATAAAGAGTATGGTGAGCGATATGATGTTGAGTATCGCGACGGACACTCCCAAGAAACTAAAACGACCACGGATCTAGCGGATGGTACGGATAATCCGTCAAATCAGAGTAATCCGTGTTCAGAAGAAAATAATGAAGAAAATTTGCGTTATCATGGAATTGAATACAAAGAAATTTGCGAAGCGTGGCAGACCGCACAAGGCGGCGCACCTGCCACTGGAGACCGCCACCGCACAATGCTGCAGCTGGCTCTCGACCTTAGATATATCTGCGACAACCAACCCGAGATGGTCGATAGGGTGCTTAGAATGTGTGGATTTGTGCAGGACGTCATCCGGGAACGAGGCGACAAGGAAGTCACGGACATTGCTCATACGGCTTGTGAGCGAAAGCTTTACAAGGACATCCCCAAGAGGATGCAAGGGGTGCTTGAAAGTGTGGGTATTCACGCCAGCAAGCCCGACGGAGCTGCAAAGTCTGTGGGAGCAGTTGAAGTGCCTTATGAGCAGTTCGCTGAAAGGCTGGAGCCTCTCCTTTGCGCCCCTTATGCAGAAGCCTGCAAGGGAGTGAGCCGGCACAACTGGCTGGGCGCTGTGATGGCCTCAGGAGCCATGTACTGCACGCTGATGACACGCTGCTGGTACAAGCATTTCAACGGTGCCCGCCAGCGTATGAACCCGCAGGTGCTGATTATCGGTGACCCTGCCAGCGGTAAGAGTTTTGCCAAGGACCTGGACGACCAGATCATGTGTGCCATGAGGGCGCAGGACGAGGAGGTGCGTGCGCAGGAAACCCGCTACAAGCAGGAGCAGAAGAAGCGAGGGACCAGTTCGAAGGCACAGAAACAGGACGCACTGGTAGAGCCCGAGGGCATGATTCGCTATCTGCCCACGAAGACCTCAAACAACATCTTCTTCCGACGCCTGAAACGTGCTAAGGAAATGGTAGATGGTGAGGTGCTGCCCTTGCACCTGTATATGTTTGACTCAGAGCTCGATTCATCGATTTCTGCGCAGAGTGGGGGAGCATGGATAGGTAAGCACGACCTGGAGTTGAAAGCCTTCCATAACGAGCTGTCGGGTGTGGACTATGCCAATGGTGACTCCATCAACGACATCCTGCCCGTGTATTGGAACAGCGTCACCACGGGTACGCAGATTTCGCTCTATAAGAAGTTCACCATGCGCAATATCAACGACGGTCTCTGCAGTCGTGTAGCCATCTTCCAGATGGAGGTAGCCCGCTATCAGATGGTGAAGAAGAAGATGGTGGACTGGCAGGCCAATGAAGCCCTGAAGCAGTGGGGCTTCCGCTTTGAACAACTGCACGGTGAACTGCCCCTGGAACGCCTCACAGACCATGTGTATGAGCTCTGTGAACTGTCGGCTCAGGAGGCCGAGGCCGCTGATGACCATGTGCTGGACTACCTGCGAAAGCGTGCCGTGTTCTATGCCACCTGGCTCACCGTGCCCCGCATCATCGGGCGCCAGTATGAGCAGTTTAAGAAAACGGGTCAGCTGGAAATCAATGATGACGACTTGAAGTTCTCCACGCTGATCTATGATGCCGTGATCTATTTCCAGGACCACTTCTTCGGTCAGATGCTGCAGGACTCTTGGGACAATGCCGCCCGCGAGTATGTGCCCCGCCGAAAGAACTCGAAGAATGCCGATGCCTACAGGGATTTGCCGGAGACATTCACGACTCGAGAGGTGATGGATGTACTTGATATTGAAGAGAATCCTGCTGCGAAGCAATGCCAAAGATGGATGATTCACGGTTTTGTAGAGAGGATAAAAAAAGGTAAGTACCGGAAACTATTAAAAGAAATAATGGTGTAGACTCATTAAAGATTAAACATTAAAATTTTGAGAAATGATTGCAAGAGGAATTCGTAATAATAATCCGCTGAATATAAGACGTTCAAAGGATAAGTGGCAGGGCATGAAGGCCTTGCAGACAGACCCTCAGTTCTGTCAGTTTGAAACAATGCCGTATGGCTGGCGTGCAGCGTTTAAGATGTTGACGCGTACATACTATCATGATTACAGGCTCTATACCATCAGGGCGATAATCAATCGTTGGGCGCCGCCAAATGAGAACAACACGAAGCGGTACATTGAGAATGTCTGCAGGTTCACGGGCATCGGACCTGACGAGCCCTTGGGCATCCCCTCGGATAAGCCATCCCGCTGGATGAAGTTGGGTGCCGCAATGTGCGTCCAGGAATGCGGCGCAGAAGGACTGGATTGGATAGCCTTGCTCGATGGCTGGGCCTTGGCGAGAGAGTAGGGAACTTAAAAGGACATCAGGATCAGACAAGCGTCTTGTTCCTGATGTCCTTTGCCATTTTTAAGCGCATACAGATGCTACTAGCATACCAATGCAAATGATTGTGGCTGCGCAAGTAATGGTAATCAGAGGACATCAGGGACAGACGAGTGTCTGAGGACATCAGGGATAGACGAGTGTCTTGCTTCTGAATCATTTCCTTATGGGTATGGAAGAGTCGAGATGGCAGGTGCCTGTCCCCTAGGCATCTGGCATCTTGTCCCCTAGGCATCTTGATAACAAAGCATCCCTGCTCGAAATAGAAACGGGCAGGGATGCTCCTGATAGATAATAAAAACTATTTCATCACGACCTTTTGGCCGTTTATGATATTAATACCTTTCTTGGGCTCTGACAAGCGAACACCATTCAGGTCGTAAACAGTGGCATTCTTTTTTTGAGTGTTCTCAATAACTTTAATTCCTGTAGGTGTACCTTCAACTATGTAAGCAAAATCCTTCCACCCATTTGTAGCTTTGTATTTATCAATAGTTCCTACTGGCACATACAGCGTTGCATTATTGAATGTGTTTACGTTAAAGGCACTATAGGACGATGATTTGCCTTCTATCACAAAAGGATTCTCAATAAGCGAAACAACTGTTGTCAAATCCACTCCGTCGAACGCATAATTTCCAATACTCGTCACACTATTGGGAATGGTGATAGAGGTAAGGCCAAAGCAACGATAGAACGCATCATTTCCAATGCTCGTCACACTGTTGGGGATGGTGACGGAGGTGAGGCCATAGCAATACTGGAACGCTTTATCTCCAATGCTCGTCACGCTGTTGGGGATGATGACGGAGGTAAGTTTATAGCAATCCTCGAACGCACTCTCTCCAATGCTCGTCACACCACTGCCTATGGTGACGGAGGTAAGGCCAAAGCAACAAGAGAACGCTTCAGTTCCAATGCTCGTCACACTATTGGGGATGGTGACGGAGGTAAGGCCAGAGCAACCCTCGAACGCACTACTTTCAATGCTCGTCACCTTGCGTGTCCTGTTCATGTAGGTTACTTCCTCAGGGATAACAACATTGCCTTGATATCCGTAATAGCCACTACAGAAAGTAACCTCCAGTTCCGTGCCATCATTAATGTAGTTGTAATAAATGGTAACACCATCGGCATTCTGAACTTCAATGTCGTGGGCACTAGCTACCAATGGTAGCAAAATCATTGCGAGTAAAAGTAATTGTTTTTTCATATTCCGTGCGTCATAAGCGTGGGGTTTATGGTAATGTGTGGCAAAGATATATAAATTTCTCTACATCTACAAGAAATCACCCTTTTTTTAGCGTTTTTATATGACTGGAACTGGAGTCCTTGGGTACCATAACCTAAATTGTCTAACACAATAGGGTCTAACCTTGGAGGACAACAGGGACAGACGAGTGTCTTGCTTCTGAATCATTTCCTTATGGGTATGGAAGAGTCGAGATGACAGGTGCCCTCTGATTGGTCAATTCTTTGTGCCTTTATTTTTGTTTTTGCAACAATTAACAACCATAGGTGCAATCTTTTACCCAATTTGAGCGTATATACAAATAAAGGTACTACAACTTAGATAAACCAAATATGAAGAAAATAATCACAACCCTACTATTATTTGTCTTCTTAACAGTAACCATTCAGGGACAAATCAATTATCGGTTGGAAGGAAACATTGGCAGACCGGAAATAACCGACACGCTCATTTTGAAAGAAGAGCGAGGAGAAATCGTGGATGGCTTCATCGCTACAGGAGTCCTCGATACTCTATACATCGTGAAAGGCGAAATCCTGCCGATAGAAGGCCGTCTGTCTGAGCCTATGATGGCAAGAGCAAAAGGTAAACAGATATTGCTACTGCACATTATCTTGGATAATGGTACAACGAAAATTGATGGTACCATCGATGGCTCTATAGTCCGCCAGTCGGGCACTCCGCTCGTTGATGCTATGAACCAGATGGAGGAAGAGCATCAGTTGCTAATGAATGAATTCCGACGTGCTTTCAGTAGCGGTGAGCCTATAGACACGATGGGGTTGATTGCCCTTGAGGACAGCTTTGTTGTAAGTGTAATATCGGCGCACCCCAGCGACCCCATTGGTAGCCTTGTTGCCAATGATTACGCATCCGATGTCAGTGCTCTTTCTCCCCGTCGAGGTTTGGAACTCATCAACATGCTTGTCCCCTCTTGGGTGGAAAAGGAGCCGAGGCTGCAAATGTTGCGAAGAGATTTGCAAGCAAAGGTAAGTACTGGCGAGGGTATGAAGTTTATCGATATCGTTACTGAGTACAACGGCAAGCAGCAACGCCTTTCCGATTATGTAGGTCGTGGTAAATATGTACTTGCAGATTTCTGGGCTTCCTGGTGTTTACCCTGTCGCCGTGAGATTCCCAACCTCATCGCCATCTATAACAAGTACAAAGACAAGGGACTGGTTGTTCTTGGTATTGCTACATGGGATGACCCCATAAAAACAATGAAGGCCATCAAGGAGGAAAATATTCCATACCCTTCGATTATAAACTTCAAAAAGACCGATACCGATGTTTATGGTATTAGTGGTATTCCTCAAATTATGCTTTTCTCACCAGACGGAACTATCCTTGCCCGTGATTTAAGAGGCGAAGATATTGAGCAGAAACTCGCAGAGATTTTTGCAGAATAAGACAAATTCTTGATAATGGATGGCAGGTGCCTGTCCCCTGGCATCTATTGCACTGGTAAAATGATTGCTGGTGGCAAAAGAATAATCCTTGCCGAAAGTGATATCTTTGCGTTAATAAAGAAAACCAAAGGCCCAGAGAGGAATCTTCCTCATGTAGGCAGATTCTATATCATCGGCTGCGACATAGGCATTCTCTTGATCGGCTACTTGGCTGAAGCCTTTATCTTGTCCGCCAACCTCAATGACGATGTCACCATCAATACGGAAGTCGCCCTTCTTATAGCCTGCATATTCCACTTTGTGACCAGCAGATGCCAACTGGTTGGCAAAGAATGTCTCGCGCACAGTTCCTATCTCTGGCTTCTCCAGACTGAGTGTGTAAAGCAGATTAGGATTGTCAAGGTATATCTTGTCTGGCTTCTGTAAGTCTGTGACAGTCATCAAGTTGGTAAAGACTCTACGAATAAGATTGGCCTCCTCCATATTTGTGAGGTATTTGAGAGTAGATTGTCTGCTGATACCTGACGCCTTTGAAAGTTTTGAGATGTCCACCTCGTATGGTGTCATTTGAGATATCACATGAAGCAGTGCCTTGACTTGACGGGTGTACCCTACATCCAGACTGCGATATTTTGTCAGTTCCACATCAACGATGTAGTTGACCGTGTTTTCCAATTTGTCGTAATAATCCTGCTTCTCTTCGAAATAGAAAGGATAATACCCAAACTGGCGGTAGCGCGCAAAATGTTCCAGAGGATGGCACTTGGATATGATATCCATACAGACCTTTGAAGGGTTGTCTAACAATTGATCCAGTGAAACGGGCTTAATGTCGAGTCCCGTGTCAAGATGTATGAATTCGCGTAGCGACAATCCAGGCATGTCATATGGCATGAGACGGCGTGAGAGATCGGCCTGTCCGTCGTTTATCTGGATGAGGGACGAGCCACTCAATACGATGTGTAACTCATGATAGAGATCATAGATTTCTTTAATCTCCCGACTCCATCCTGGGTATTTGTGTACCTCGTCAATGAAAAGCCATTGTCCACCCATCATGACGAAGTTTTCTGCCAGATCGAGCAAGGTATGGGTAGAAAAATAGTTTGTATCAGCAGAACAATAGAGTACATGACGGTCGCCTGCAGGAAAATGCTGCTTGATGTATTGTTGCATCAGTGTTGACTTCCCCACGCCTTTGGGCCCACGGATTACCAAAAGCCGCGAATTCCAGTTGATGTGTTGCATGAAATCACGGACGTACTCCATCGGTACTTTTGATAGATAAGCATCATGACGTTTAAACAGACTCTCCATTTTTATTTCAATTTTACAGTTTCCTTGTTGATTTTAATAAACACTTTTTACGTAGATATGTTAACCATAACAAACATATACTGCCGTAATGTGTTAATCATAATAAACACTTTCTGGGCGCAAATATACAAATTACCGTACAGATAAAGAAATAATTTTCCCTTTTCTGTAGGAAATTTAATAGTTTTTAGCAATAGACATGCAAAGCTAAAGGTGACTTCCTGGCAGCTAAGAATACACCTTTATACGGTAAAGGCGTTTACGCAATTCTTTAAATAAACAGGCTTTGTATGAGCTTGTTAAGGTATTGTCAACTCTCTTACAGAATGTTAAATTGAACGAGATTTCCGCGGCGGCATAGGTGCGTTTGCGGAAATCTTTGTACTTTTGCAGTCGTGAAAGTGATGAAGAGACAGATAGCAGCCTTTGTGATGTTGGCGGTATTCCTGCCAATACTGCTGTTGTCGTCGATTCACGTGCACGAGTCGGCCGAGAGTGCCGAGGTGACCTGCGTGGACTGTCTGCACAACCATTGCGGCGGTCACCTGACACAGACCACGGTACACATGGACGACTGTGTGCTGTGCCAGTTCCTCACGCTGACGATGCTGACAGCTGCGGCGGTGGCTGTCACGCTGTTGATTCATGTATATAAGAAATGTTACGCCCAGCTTTTGTGCGGCCATGATGCTGCCTGCTGTGGCGCCATCGTGACACGTGGGCCGCCTGCTTTCTGATGCAGTAAGGAGGACCGTTTTACACATTTTTTTATATACATTATTATCATAAAGACAGAATGAAATCGAAATACATCATTCTGCCATTGCTGTGTGTAAGTATGGCAATGGCAGCACAGAATCATAACAATAAACATCAACATGCAGAGGACTCGACGGACGTGTTCTATCGCCATTTGCAACTAAACGAGCTGACGGTGACGGGCGTGACGGGCGATACGAAACTGAAACACGTGACGGCACCCGTGAGCATCGTTTCGCCACAGGTTCTCAGGGCCACGGCCTCGACCAACGTGATCGATGCTATCAGTCGTCAGCCAGGCGTGAGTCAGTTGACCACGGGCGGCAGCATCTCAAAACCCATCATCCGCGGATTGGGATACAACCGCGTGGTGGTGATGAGTGATGGCGTGCGCCAGGAGGGTCAGCAATGGGGCGACGAGCATGGCGTAGAGGTGGACGGCAACAGCGTGAACAGTGTGGAGATACTGAAGGGTCCGGCCTCGCTGATGTACGGCTCGGACGCGATGGCGGGTGTGGTGATTCTGCACCAGCAGCCTACGCTGGCCGAGGGCGAGATGAAGGCTAACGTAACTTCAGAATATCAGACCAATAACGGACTGTTTGCCTATCATTTGCAGATGGCAGGCAATCAGAAAGGCTTTGTATGGGACGCCAGCTTCAGCGACAAAATGGCTCATGCCTATAAGAATAAATATGATGGCTACGTGCCTGGTTCGCAGTTTTGTGAAAGGGCAGGACGTCTGATGCTGGGGGTGAACAAAGGATGGGGACACTCACGACTGACGTGGGCAATCTATCACCTGACGCCTGGTATCGTGGAGGGTGAGCGCGACGCCCAAACTGGTGAACTGGAACATGAAAATGGATGGACGGGGCATCAGTACTCGAAGTCGCTGCCCTTTCAGCAGGTGAAGCATTATAAACTGGTGTGGGACAACTCGCTGAACCTCTCGTCGGGTTATCTCAAGGCGCTCATCGGCTATCAGCAGAACCGCCGTCAGGAGTTCGAGGAGTCGATGGATGACTATGAGTTATACTTCAAGTTGCACACGTTGACCTACGACCTGCGCTACGTGACCAACGAGTTTGACGGCTGGAAACTCTCTACGGGTATTGGTGGTATGTATCAGAAATCGGGCAACGAGGGTGAGGAATACCTGATTCCAGACTACCGCCTGTTTGACTTCGGCCTCTATGCCACAGCCACGAAGCAGTTGGGTGACCGCTGGACGCTGAACGGTGGCGTGCGTTATGACCATCGCCACCTGCATGGCTATGAACTGATGGAGGATGATGAACTGCGCTTCACGGATTTCTCGCGCCACTTCAATGGACTGACGGGCAGCATTGGGGCTGTGCTTAATGTGAGCGACAACCTGAACCTGAAGATGAATATTGCCCGTGGATTCCGTACGCCCAACATGAGTGAATTGGCTTCGAATGGTGTGCACGAGGGTTCTGTGCGCTACGAACTGGGTAACCAGCAGCTGAAGTCGGAATACAGCCTGCAGGCCGACCTGGGTCTCGACTTCACCTCGCGCTATGTATCGGCACAGTTGGCCCTCTTTGCCAATCGCATCAACAATTATATCTTCACGCATCGTGTGGCAGAAGAGAAGGAAGAGGGCTATCTCACCTATGCCTACACCCAGGGCGATGCCCGACTGCTGGGCTTCGAGGCTGGTGTGGACTTTCACCCCATCCACTCCGTGCATTTCTCAAACGCATTCTCGTATGTTGATGCACAACAGATGCATGCGGCGCCAGGTGCCAAGTATCTGCCTTTTACGCCTGCTCCAAAATGGTCGTCGGAGTTGAAGTGGGAACTGTCGCACCATTCACACCCAACGATTGCCCATCATCATACAACGGATGCGGCTCATCGTTCGCTCCTCAACAATCTTTATGTAGCAGCCGGACTAGACTGTTTCCTGAAGCAGTCGCACATCTATGGTGCCGATGATACTGAGACGGAGACGCCAGGCTATGCCTTGCTCTCGCTCTCGGCAGGTACAGACCTTCAGTTGCATGGAAAGAAGGTGGCTGAATTCTATTTTACAGCCGATAACCTGTTGGACAAAGCCTATCAGAACCACCTGAGTCGCTTGAAGTATGCCGATGAGAACGCGGTTACAGGTCGTCGTGGCGTATATAACATGGGGCGCAATATCACATTCAAGGTGGTGATACCTATCACGCTGTAATACCTACTTTTGATTAATCTGCTTTTGCAGGTCTTTATAAGTGCGCAATGCTTAAAACACTCGTTTTTAGGTATTGCGTACTTTCATATTTCGCCGTAACTTTGCACCCAGAAAATAACAAGCAATATGACGATGAGAACGGCAACTATTCCTACGGAAATTAAAGTACTGATGAACCACATCTACGAACTGCAGAAGGGCGTGCGCCAGATGGTGCTGTTCACCTGCGATAAAAGATATGGTGATCAGACCATAGAGCGACTGGAGAGTCAGGGTATCCCTTACGTGCTTCAGCCTGCCGGTCAGAAAAACCTCAACGTGTACTTCGGACGTCGCGAGTGTCTGGAGGCTATCCGTCTCATCGTCACCCGTCCGCTTAACCAACTGACACCTGAGGAGGATTTCATCCTTGGCACGATGTTGGGCTACGACCTTTGCGCCCAATGCGAGCGCTACTGCAAACGCAAGAACGGATGCAAGGGAGATTGCGACGGCAAGTGTATCAAGAATAATTAGCCATATAAATTGAATGAAAAAAATGAATGCAACTATTGTAATCTATGGTTCCTCCACAGGAACATGCGAGGCTATCGCCGAGAAGATTGCCTCGAAACTGGGCTGCGAGGCTCTGAATGTACAGGACCTGACGGCCGATATCGTCAATGCCAACCAGAACCTGATTCTTGGTACTTCTACGTGGGGTGCCGGCGAACTGCAGGACGACTGGTACGACGGTCTGAACACGCTTAAGGCATGTGACCTGAGCGGCAAGACTATCGCCCTTTTCGGCTGTGGCGACTGCTCATGCTATAGCGATACCTTCGTGGGTGGTATCGGTGAACTCTACAACGGTATCAAGGGCAGCGGCGCCAAGTTTATTGGTAGCGTAGAGACCGACGGCTATACCTTCGACGACTCAGAGGCCGTGATTGACGGTAAGTTTATTGGTCTGCCTCTCGATAATGTCAACGAGGACGATAAGACCGATGTGCGTATCGACGCCTGGATAGCAGCCATCAGTCCAGAACTTTAAATAACTGGTATTTTTTATTCATAAATAGTATTTGTTTAGTATGAAAAAATGGTGACTGATCGTGATGACCGGTCACCATTTCTATGCTGATTTTAGAAAACTCAAAAACAAAAAACGAGGCGAGCATCACTGCTGGCCTCGAATACTAAGTTAATCAACCATAAACCTTAACCATTAAAAATCAATTGCAAAGATACATAATCTTGTTGATATCTCCAAGGATTTTATCATTTTTTTTCAAAAACTTTCTTTGCTTATTGATTTGTCTCATTCTTTTTTCTATTTGTAAATTTCCTCTATTGCCTTGCGAATCTTCTCTTTACGCTCGTCGGCGGCATAGCCGATGGGGATTAAGACGGCAGGCTCCTCGTTGTCGGCAAAGGTGAAAAACTCCTTGCATTTCTCTGCGTTGAAGTTGCACACCCAGCAGGTGGCAAGGCCCTGTTCCGTAGCAGCCAGACACAGATGCTCCACGGCAATGGCTATGTCGATGTCGCCATGATGCTTGCCGTCCTTGCGCACCCATTCCTGATCGTGCAGGATGCTGCAGATGATATACATCGGTGCCGAATTGAACCAGTCGCGGTTATAGCACTCGCGCAGTTTTGCCTTCTCGGCCTCGTCCTTCACTACGCGGAACATCCACGGCTGCTTGTTGACGGCCGATGGTGCCAGGCGGACGCACTCCATCACGTAGTCCAGCTTTTCCTGTTCCACACTCTTCTCCTGATAGCTTCTGCAGCTATACCTCTGTTTTACTAAATCTAAAAAAGTCATAGCAGTTCAATATTTAACCTTTTGGTTGCAAATATACAAATAAAAGCTGAATTATGGACTATAAAATGGAAAAATAGTGCTATCTTTGCAGCCCAGAAGTTGCATTTCAAGCAGATACGACAACAATGATGAAAAAGGTAAGAATCACAGCCCTGCGCCAAACCGTCTATGAGGACCTGATGGCGAAATACGAGAACCCGATAGAGCATACCTGCGATGTCAGGGAGGGACAGCAATGGATTTCCGTCGATGGGCAGCAGCCTGAGGGCATGTGTCCGTCGGCATGGTACTCTATGCGTGAGTTCGTGGAGTCGCTGGCTCGTGGTGAGGGCAACTTTTACGACGGATGGATGAAGAACCCGATGAGCGCGATGATCAGTTGCAACGACGGGTTCCGTCCTTTTTCCTTCTATATCGAGGTGGTAGAGTAGGGGTTCTTACTCTTTTATTCCTGTTCCTTTTATTTCAGATAATCCGTTTTATCAGGACCAATGTAGTAGCCGGGTTCTGAGGGCTGGTTGTAGCCCACGTTCTGATAGGCTACGGAGAGACGGTAGGGGATGTCCTGCATCAGACAGTTGATGCGGTAGGACGTGGGAATCGTGGAGACGTAGAGGCGCAGCTCTGTGCTCTCACGATTGCGAATCAGTACCTCTTCGCGCCAGTCGCCCAGGATGTCGGCGGCCAGACAGGGGTTGGACTTCGTGCCGTTATTGAACTGGCCGTCAAAGCGTTGCAGGTCCACAATCCTGCGGTTCTGCCAGTCGTATTTCGACACCGTCTCGCGGTCGAGCAACTCGCGCAGCAGGTCGCCGTCCCACCAGATGCCGAAGTTCATGGAGAGCCAGCGGCCTCCCATCACCAGATAATTATTATGTTGAGGGTCGTCGGAATCTTTGGCGGCGTTGACCACCTCGCCCTTCATATTCCTGATACCATGACTATCTGCACTCCACATCTCCACCCCGGGATTCGTTGGGTCGATGTCGGCAGCCATACAACGGCCTACGTCAGCAGTACTCTTAATCTGGAAAAGGACCTTGCCCGTGGCGGCATCGCGCAGGTCGGAACCATCGCGCTTGTTCTCGTGGCAGTCCCAGATGTAGAGACGGTCGTCCTTCGGGTCGGCAATGAGATGGATGGCGTCGCCGTGGCCCATGCGGGTATTGTAGAGTCCCTTGCCATCATGATCTACGGCCATAGAGCCATAGGTTATCTCGTCGTAGCCGTCGCCGTCGACATCGGCAATGCGCAGGTTGTGATTACCCTGTCCGGCATACGAGCGCCACTCAGGATTATTGGTGTCAAACACCCAGCGCTCCTTCAGGGACTTGCCGTCCCAGTCCCATGCCACGATGACGGAACGGGTGTAGTAGCCGCGACAAAAAACAGCGGAGGGAAGGGAAGAGTGAATAGTGAAAAGTGAAGAATTTCTTGCCGTGCAAGCGTCCAAAGGCCGAGCGGCTACCGCTCCAAGGTAGGCGAGACCTGCTAAATAGCGCTCGGAGCGGTTGCCTTTTTCATCGCCCCAGGCTTTCAGTTCGCCGCGCTCAGGGATATAGGGCTTGGTGTCGAGGAGGCGACCCGTGAGACCGTCGAAGACGCTGATATACTCAGGACCAGAGAGGATGCGGCCTGCCTTGTTTCTATGATCGACGACGGAATCGCCGATCACGCGGCCCTCGCTATCGCGGGTGCCGTCGGCAGTCTTTACCATCAGTTCGGCACGCCCGTCGCCATCAAAGTCGTAGACGATGAAGGGCGTATAGTGGGCACCAGAGCGGATATTACGGCCTAAGTCAATACGCCAGAGCTGTTCACCGTTCAGCCGGTAGCAGTCGAGGAGGGTAGGCCCCGTGTAACCGTCGTGACTGTTGTCGTGTGCATTCGTAGGGTCCCATTTCAGGATAATCTCATACTGTCCGTCGCCATCAACATCGGCCACGGTGGCATCGTTGGCGGTATAGGCATACTCGCCCGTGTCGCGCCATCGCCAGCCATTATTGCCTGGGCGCTGCTGAGGTTGGATGGTAGGCACCTTGCCACCCTCGGGCTTGTTGAGCTTGATGGGGATATAGCCCACGGGAGCATCCTGGCAAAGCGTGAACTGTCCCTTGGCTGTGCCTCCCTTAATCTCGTAGGTGGCATCCTCGTCCAGGGGATTCTCGTCAATGAAGAAAGAGCCGCCATTGGTGAGAGGCGCTTGGTTGAGCTTCACGCCATTTCGATAAATATCGAAAGACTCACCTTTCCGGTCGTCACGCAGGATGCGCCACGACACGAAGGCACTTCCGTCCGCCTGACGCACGGCCACCACGCCGCGGTCCAGACGCTCCGTACTGAGCTTGGAATAATCATATTTGGGTTGTGCCGTAAGGCCTAAACATAGCGCTGCAGATGCGATAGATAGTAGGATTCGTTTCATATCGTAGTTGTTTTTGTGGTTGCAAAGGTAAGAAAAATATTTCAATCCTTGCATATTTCATACAGATTTATTACTTTTGTCGGCGATTATCGATAATAATTTTACTGAATGAAAGAATTTGTCATCTCCGAAGCAAAGGCCGAGACGGCCATATTAGTAGGACTGATTACAGGACAACAGGACGAAGCTAAGACAAACGAATATCTGGACGAACTGGAATTCCTGGCAACGACAGCAGGGGCTCGCACCGTGAAGCGTTTTACGCAAAAGGTGGGCGGTCCCAGCAGTGTGACCTATGTAGGTAGTGGAAAACTGGAAGAAATACGACAGTATATCAAGATGTGTGAGGATGCCTATGACGAGGCCATGGAGCATCGCGAGGATTATGAGAGCGATGCAGACATGCCACAGCCTGTGGGTATGGTGATTTTTGATGATGAACTGAGTGCTAAACAAATCAGAAACATTGAGAAGGAACTGCAAGTGAAGATTCTGGATCGCACATCGCTGATTCTGGATATCTTCGCCATGCGTGCGCAGACAGCCGAAGCCAAGGCGCAGGTGGAACTGGCGCAGCATCGCTATATGCTGCCCCGACTGCAGCGACTCTGGACGCACCTGGAGCGTCAGGGCGGTGGCTCTGGCGGCGGTGGCGGCAAGGGAAGCGTGGGACTGCGTGGACCTGGTGAGACGCAGTTGGAGATGGACCGTCGTATCATCCTGCACCGTATCACCCTGCTGAAACAGCGCCTGGCAGAGATTGACAAGCAGAAGACGACCCAGCGCAAGAACCGCGGACGCCTGATTCGCGTGGCGCTGGTGGGTTATACCAACGTGGGTAAGTCGACGTTGATGAACCTCTTGTCGAAGAGCGACGTGTTTGCTGAGAACAAGCTCTTTGCCACGCTCGACACAACCGTGCGTAAGGTGACCATCGAGAACCTGCCGTTCCTGCTGGCCGATACCGTAGGATTCATCCGTAAGTTGCCCTCAGACCTGGTAGAGAGCTTCAAGAGTACGCTCGACGAGGTGCGCGAGGCTGATTTGCTGGTACACGTGGTGGATATCTCGCATCCCGATTTCGAGGACCAGATCCGGGTGGTAGAACAGACACTCAGCGAACTGGGTTGTTCGGAGACGCCTTCGATGGTGGTATTCAACAAGATTGATGCCTACACATGGACGCCGCAGGAGGAAGACGACCTGACGGAGCCTACGAAGGAAAACGTGTCATTGGAGGAGTTGAAGAAGACATGGATGGCCAAGATAAGTGAAAAGGGCAAAGTGAAGAGTGAAGAATATGCTGCCGCTCCCTTGTTCATTAGCGCTAAAAACAAGGAGAATATCGAGGAACTGCGCACCACGCTATATAATAAGGTTCGCGAACTGCACGTGCAGAAGTATCCATATAACGACTTCCTCTATACTATAGAAGAGAATTGAACCTAACACATTAAATAAATTATGAGAGAGTACAGACAACTGACACAGGAAGAGATTCAGGTGCTTGAGAACAACGTATGTTGGGCTGAGGACTGGAACAGGGTAATGGTTGACGAGGATTTTCGTCCCTACAACTTCCACCGTGTGATATTCTATGGCGATATCCGCCTGGGTAAGTTCGAGAAAAAGATTGAGGTGGCTCAGGGCTTCTATAAGCACTCGGGTATCAACGATGCCACGTTGAGAAATGTCACCGTGGGCGATGACTGTCTGATAGAGAAGGTGGGCAACTTCATCAATAACTATACCATTGGTGACGACTGCTATATCTCGAATATCTCAACACTTGAGACTCGCGAGGGAGCCAGCTATGGCGCGGGCTCTACCATCAGCGTACTCAACGAGATGGGTGATGGCAATATCGTGCTGTTCCGTGAACTGAACTCTCAGTTGGCTGCTTTCATGGTGAAGCATAATCGCGACAAGGCCCTGGTAAACCGTCTGCGCCAGTTGATTGACGATGAGGTACGTATCTCAACGCCGGAACGTGGTACCATTGGCAACAGCGTGAAGATTATCAATACCAAGGATGTCATCAACACCGTGATTAAGGGCGACTGCGAGATTAGTGGTGCAGCCCGTCTGAACGAGTGTACAATCCTGAGTAGTGAGGATGCGCCTGTATTTATCGGTACGGGTGTCATCTGCGAGAACTCGATTATCTGTGACGGTTGCTCGATTAATAACTCCGTGAAGATGCAGGACTGCTTCGTGGGTGAGGCTTGTCAGATTACCAATGGCTTCACGGCCGAGGCCAGTCTGTTCTTTGCCAACTCATTCATGGCTAATGGTGAGGCCTGTGCCGCCTTCTGCGGTCCGTTCTCGGCTTCGCATCATAAGTCAAGCCTGCTGATTGGCGGACAGTTCTCGTTCTACAACGCTGGTTCAAACACCAACTTCTCGAACCACGCCTACAAGATGGGACCCTTGCACTATGGTACGCTGGAGCGCGGTACGAAGACGGCCTCTGGCTCGTATGTGCTGATGCCTGCCACGATTGGTGCTTTCTCTGTATGCTTCGGCAAACTGATGCACCATCCTGACACGCGCAACCTGCCGTTCTCTTATCTTATCGCTTATGGGGATACGATGTATCTGGTGCCTGGCAGAAATATCACTACTGTAGGTTTGTATCGTGATATCAAGAAATGGCCAAAACGCGACAAGCGTTCTAAGCAGTCGAAGAAGAGTATCATCAATTTTGACTGGCTATCTCCTTTCACGGTAGGTGAGATTATCCAGGGTATCGAGATTCTGAAGGCGTTGCGTAATGCTTCTGGCGACAATGTCACGACGTATAATTTCCACGAGTATGTCATCAACGCTTCTTCACTTATGAAGGGCTTGAAGTACTATGATATTGCTCTGCGTATCTACATGGGTGCCGTACTGAAGCGTGCTCAGAAAGAGGGCTTCTTTGGCTATCCGAAGTCAGAGGTAGGCAAAGGGGCCTGGTCTGACCTCAGCGGACTGCTGTTGCCTGAGAGTGAGGAACAGCGACTGATAGACGATATCAAGGAGGGTACCATTGATAATATCCAGCAGGTGCTGACGCGCTTTGAGGACATCAATAACAGCTACAGCGACTACCGTTGGGCTTGGAGCTATCAGCTGATTCTGGATTACTATCACCTGACGGAGATTGACGAGGCTGCCTGCGAGCGTATCCGTGAGGACTACGTGAAGGCGCGCCGTGCATGGATTGCTGAAATCCGTAAGGATGCGGAGAAGGAGTTCCTGATGGGTGATGTGGAACAGGAGGTACTGGATGACTTCCTCTCTAAACTCGACCACGAGATTGACTATGAAAACTAAATTATATAGACATGAAACTGAAAGCTTTATTTGGAATGGCCTTGTTGGGCCTTGCATTGAGCAGCTGCTCAAAGTATGACTATGAAGAGGTGAAGGGCGATATGGCCCAGACCCGTATCTACACGTTGAAGAACGGACTGAAGATTTATCTCAGCGTCAACAAGGAAGAACCGCGTATCCAGACGTATATCGCCGTGCGTACGGGTTCCAAGAACGACCCTGCAGAGACCACAGGTCTGGCTCACTACCTGGAGCATCTGATGTTCAAGGGTACGAATCACTTCGGTGTGACCGACCCTGAGGCTGAGGCTCCTTATCTGGAGGAGATTGAGAAACGCTACGAGGCTTATCGCCAGTTGACCGACCCTGAGGCTCGCAAGAAGGCTTATCATGAGATTGACTCTGTGAGTCAGTTGGCTGCCAAGTACAATATCCCCAACGAGTACGACAAGCTGATGGCTACCATCGGTAGTGAGGGCTCAAATGCCTACACATCAAACGATGTGACCTGCTACGTGGAGGATATCCCCTCTAACGAGATTGATAACTGGGCAAAGATTCAGGCCGACCGCTTCATGAATATGACCATTCGTGGTTTCCATACGGAGCTGGAGGCTGTCTATGAGGAGTATAACATCAGTCTGACGGATGATGGCGACAAGCTCTATACTGCCATGATGGCGAAGTTGTTCCCCACGCACCCCTACGGCACACAGACCACCATCGGTACGCAGGAACACCTGAAGAATCCTTCCATCACCAATATCAAGAACTATTTCAAGAAATGGTATGTGCCCAATAACGTGGCCATCTGTATGAGTGGTGACTTTGATCCTGATGAGGTGGTGGCTACCATCGAGAAGTATTTCGGTGAGTGGCAGCCAGGTGAGGATGTAGAACAGCCTGTTTACGACAAGCAGCCTGAACTGACGGCCCCCGTAGATACAACGGTTATTGGCCTGGAGGCTGAGAATCTGTGGCTGGGATGGAAATTCGACAGGGCCAGTTCTTTGCAGGCTGATACTTTGCAGGTTATCCAGCAGATGCTGAGCAACGGTACCGCCGGACTTCTGGACCTGGATATCAACCAGCAGATGAGAATGTTGGGCGCATGGGGTGCTGCTATTCCCATGCAGGATTACTCAATGCTGATTCTGGGAGGTACACCGAAGGAAGGACAGAGCCTGGAGGAGGTACGCTCGCTGTTGCTCGAGGAAATTGAGAAACTGAAAGCCGGAGATTTCTCTGACGACCTGTTGCCCTCTGTTGTCAACAACCTGAAGTTGGAGTATTACAACGCCTTGGAGAGTAACCAGGCACGTGCCAGAATGTTTGTCAACGCCTTTATCAACGGTACGCCCTGGGAACAGGAGGTGAAGGCTCTCGACCGTGTGGCTGGTATCACGAAGGAACAGATTGTGGCGTTTGCCAATCGCTATTTCGTGAACAACTATGTCACGGTATTCAAGAAGCAGGGCGTAGACCCGACTATCAAGAAGATTGACAAGCCGGCCATCACGCCTATCCCCACCAACCGCGACTATGTGAGTCAGTTTGTGAAGGATATCCAGAACTTGGAGGTGAAGCCTATCCAGCCTCGTTTCGTGGATTTCCAGAAGGACCTGACATTCGGACATATCAACGACCAGTTGCCTACAATCTATGTACAGAACAAGGAGAACGGCCGTTTTCAGTTGGCTTTCCGCTATGAGTTTGGCAACGAGGCTGATTTGCGTTATGGATATGCTGCCCAGTATCTGGACTATCTGGGTACCGACTCATTGACATCAGAGCAGATCAAACAGCAGTTCTATAAGCTGGCTTGTAATTACAATATCCAGGTGGGCGACCGTAGCCTGTCTGTCAGCCTGAACGGACTCAGCGAGAATATGCCGCAGGCTGTAGCTCTTCTGGAACACCTGATGCAGCATGCCAAGGTGGATAAGGAGGCTTATGCGATGTTTGTGGGCATGGAGGCTAAGTCGCGTATGGATGCAAAGACCGACCAGCGCACGAACTTTGATATGCTGGCCAGCTACGGCATATACGGTCCTTACAATCCCCGTCGTCATGATATCTCTATCGATACGCTGGCAAATACCAATCCTGAGGAATTGCTTGGCTTGCTGAAAGACCTTGCCCAGTACAAGCACACCGTGTTGTACTATGGTCCGATGAGCGAGGATGAACTGGCAGACGCCTTGGCCTCTTACGCTTCTCAGGCGAACGTGGCAACGAAGGATGTACCTGAGAATAAGCACTATGTGATGCAGCCTACCGACAGCAACGAGGTGCTGCTGGCTCCTTATGATGCCCAGAATATCTACATGCGTATGTACCACAATGAGGGTAATGCATGGAATCCGGAGGAGGCTCCCGTCCAGGCGCTCTTCAACGAGTTCTTCGGAGGTGGTATGAACAGCATTGTCTTCCAGGAACTGCGTGAGGCTCGCGGACTGGCTTACAATGCTTATGCTTACTATATGCAGCCCAGTCATCAGGATTACAAGGATATGTTCTTTACGCATATCATCACACAGAACGACAAAATGGCCGACTGTATTGCGGAGTTCCATCATATCCTTGACTCAGTACCTCAGAGTGAGGGTGCCCTGAAGATTGCCAAAGAGTCTATCATCAAGCGTCTTGCCAGTATGCGTACAACGAAGTTTGGTCTGATTAATGCCTGGCTGACAGCTCAGGAGAATGGTCTTGACTACGATATCAACCAGCGTATCTACGAGGCAATGCCCAACCTGACACTGGCTGACATCATGAAATTTGCTGATGAGCGTATTGCGCGTAAGCCTTATCGCTACGTCATCTTAGGTAATGAGCAGGCCCTCGATATGGCAACATTAGAGAAGTATGGTCCTGTGAAACGACTGACTACTGAGGAAATCTTCGGATATTAAATCTGGCTATATCATAAAAAAACGGGACTCATGTTTGTGAGTCTCGTTTTTTTATTGTACTTTTGTACCCATAATACTAAATAAAAAACAAGACTATGGCAACACCAGTTGAATTCAAGTATGCCCCTATGTTTCAGGTGGGCGAAGACAAAACCGAGTATAGACTGCTTTCTAAGGAAGGCATTACTACTGCTGAATTTGAAGGCAAGCAGATTGTGAAGGTATCAAAGGAAGCTCTGACGCTTTTGGCTCAGCAGGCTTTCCACGACGTAGAGTTCATGTTGCGTCGTGAGCACAACCTTCAGGTGGCAAAGATTCTTTCTGACCCTGAGGCCTCTGAGAATGACAAGTATGTAGCCCTGCAGTTCCTGCGCAATGCCGACGTGGCTTGCAAGGGTATCCTGCCTTTCTGCCAGGACACGGGTACAGCCATCATTCATGGTGAGAAGGGACAGCAGATCTGGACTGGTTTTGAGGATGAGGAAGCGCTGAGCCGTGGTGTGTATAACACCTTTACACAGGACAACCTGCGCTATTCACAGAACGCTCCTCTGAACATGTACGATGAGGTGAATACCCGTTGCAACCTGCCTGCACAGATTGATATCGAGGCTACCGAGGGTGCCGAGTATAAGTTCGTGATGGTGGCTAAGGGTGGCGGTTCTGCCAACAAGACCTATTTCTACCCCATGACGAAGGCTACTATCCAGAACGAGGGTACGCTGATTCCTTTCCTCGTAGAGAAGATGAAGACTCTGGGTACAGCTGCTTGTCCTCCTTATCACATTGCTTTCGTGATTGGTGGTACCTCAGCTGAGAAGAACTTGCTCACCGTGAAGCTCGCTTCAATCAAGTTCTATGACAACCTGCCTACTACGGGTGATGAGACGGGTCGTGCCTTCCGTGACATAGACTTGGAGGAGAAACTGCTGAAGGAGGCTCACAAGATTGGTCTTGGTGCCCAGTTCGGTGGTAAGTACCTGGCTCACGACATCCGCGTGATCCGTCTGCCCCGTCATGGTGCCAGCTGTCCTATCGGTATGGGCGTGTCTTGCTCTGCTGACCGCAATATCAAGGCAAAGATTAATGCCGACGGTATCTGGTTGGAGAAGATGGACGAGAATCCAACAGAGTTGATTCCTGAGGAGCTGCGCAAGCCCGGTGAAGGCGGCAAGGGTATTGAGATTGACCTGAACGAGGGTATCGATGCCGTTCGTAAGGAGCTGAGCAAGTATCCTGTTTCTACCCGTGTCAACCTGAAGGGTACCATCATCGTAGCCCGTGATATCGCTCACGCTAAGCTGAAGGCACGTCTGGATGCTGGTGAGGGTATGCCTGAGTACTTCAAGAAATATCCTGTGCTGTATGCCGGACCTGCCAAGACTCCAGAGGGCTATCCTTGTGGTTCTATGGGTCCGACAACAGCTAACCGTATGGACCCCTACGTGGATGAGTTCCAGGCTAATGGTGCATCGCTTGTGATGATTGCTAAGGGTAACCGTTCTGATGTGGTTACTGAGGCTTGTAAGAAGCATGGTGGATTCTATCTGGGTACTATCGGTGGCGTGGCTGCCGTTCTCTCTAAGAGTTCTATCAAGAGCATTGAGTGCGTTGAATATCCTGAACTGGGTATGGAGGCTGTGTGGAAGATCGACGTGGAGGACTTCCCCGCATTTATTCTCGTAGATGATAAGGGCAACGATTTCTTCAAGACCTTGAAGCCCTGGACTCCATGCGCAAAATAAACATCATTTGCCTGTTGGCTCTTCTCATGATGCCAATCTATGGCCATGCACAGCGCGAATTCGCGCCTGTGCATGGCGATTGTTTGCCTGATAATACTGATGACGCAATGGTGAGTCATCGGGCCGGGGTGAAGAAACTTCCTGCAGCGAAGACGAATTGGGATCCTGAGAAGACGTACAGGCAATTGGTGATTCTTGTTGAATTTTCTGATACGACATTCAGCTATTCCAGCACTCCGAACACCTTTTATCATAAGATGTTCAATGAGTCTGGCTTCAATGATGGCAATGGACCTGGCTGTGTGGCTGATTATTTCCGAGACCAGTCGAATGGTATCCTGAACCTGCAGTTTGATGTCTATGGGCCTGTGAAGGTCAGTACAAAGTCCCAGCCGTATGATAATCCTACGTCCAAGACAATAAACTATGGCAAGGATGTCTTAGTGGAGGCTACGAATAAGGTGATAGCGGATAATCCTGGGATGGATTTCTCTGTATTCGACTGGGATGGCGACCGCTACGTCGATCAGGTGATCTATGTCTATGCAGGATATCCTGGCAATTTGTCGGCTGATGTAGCATATGGACATATATGGCCCAATACGTCTTCGTTTGGCACGATAACAACACCGGATGGCTATAAAATTGAGAGCTATACCTGTAGTGGTGAGGTGTGGCCTACGAGTAACCCCAGATCCTGCGGCATTGGAACTGTATGCCACGAGTTCACGCATTCTTTGGGATTGCCGGATATCTATCCCGTAAATGGTAATGCTTACTCCGTTTGCGATGAGTGGGACTTGATGGATGGTGGCAATTTTACTAATTATGGATGGTGTCCGCCCAACTTCACGCCTGTAGAGAAATGGATACTGGGATGGCTTTCCTTTACCGACCTGGATAGTCCGGCTACCATTACTGGCTTGAAACCTGCTTCCGATGGGGGAAAGGTCTATCGCATCAAGCATTCTGACTCGGAATGGCTCCTGCTTGAGAACCGTCAGCATCAGGGTTGGGATGCAGGGGCACCAGGCAAGGGACTGGTTATCTATCATGTCAACTATGACGGATCTGTATGGAGAGGTAACACGGTGAACAATAACGCTAATGCGCGTCGTTTTGAGTTGGTGCATGCTGATAATATGGACTACGATGCCTGGACCGATTATATGGATAAGAATAGACTGGGTACCTATGCGGTAAGTCCACGAATGCAAAACCGCCATCTTAGTACATCACCTTATCCCTGGACTACTGATTCTACTTCTTTTATCAATAACGAACTGACTGAAACGTCTGTGCCTGCGCCTAAGATGAACTATCCCAACGGGGATGGTGATTACCAGCTGAACAAGTCTATCACGAATATCCAGATGACGGAAGACGGGTTGATCTCGTTTGAT
Source organism: Prevotella communis (assembly GCF_022024175.1). Taxonomy (GTDB): domain Bacteria; phylum Bacteroidota; class Bacteroidia; order Bacteroidales; family Bacteroidaceae; genus Prevotella; species Prevotella communis. Next base: position 922,574 of record NZ_CP091794.1, read on the forward strand.
TTCATGGGAGGTGATAAGACCGGTATTGAGCAATTTAAACCTCAAGCCTCCAATATCAAACCTCAAACCTACGACCTGTTGGGACGCCGGCTCTCGGATACGCATGGCAAGGGACTAATTATTCAGCGGCGTGCTGATGGCACAGTAAGAAAGTACTATAAGAAAATGCAGTAATAAACTTTATATTTATTAACTTAAAAACAAACTAAATTTATGAGATTAATTATTGAACCGAACTATGATTTAATGTCGCAGTGGGCTGCCAATTATGTAGTGGCTAAAATCAATGCTGCTAAACCTACAGCTGAAAAGCCTTTTGTACTTGGACTCCCCACAGGCTCATCTCCTATCGGTATGTATCGTGGCTTGGTGAAGGCTTACCAGGAGGGTAAGGTTTCATTCAAGAATGTCGTAACCTTTAATATGGACGAGTATGTAGGTCTGCCCGTAGAGCATCCTGAGAGCTATCACTCTTTCATGTTTACAAACCTGTTCAACCATATCGACTGTCCTAAGGAAAATATTCATATCCTCAATGGCAATGCGCATGATCTGGCTGCAGAGTGTGCCAACTACGAGAAGGAAATAGAGAAATTCGGTGGTATCGACCTCTTCCTTGGTGGTATCGGTCCCGATGGCCATATCGCTTTCAATGAGCCAGGTTCTAGCCTGACCAGCCGTACACGTCAGAAGACCCTGACTACGGATACGATTATCGCCAACTGCCGTTTCTTCGACAATGACGTGAACCAGGTGCCAAAGACGGCTCTCACCGTAGGTGTGGGTACTGTCATGGCTGCTAAGGAGGTGATGATCCTGGTGAATGGTCATGCCAAGTGTCGTGCTTTGCAGGCTGCTGTAGAGGGTAGCGTCAACCACATGTGGACTATCTCTGCCCTGCAGATGCACCAGCATGGTATTATCGTGGCCGATGATGCCGCTTGTGATGAACTGAAAGTTGGTACCTATCGTTACTTCAAAGATATTGAGCGTAACAACCTGCTGTAAGAGTTAAGATTTAAGAGTTAAGAATTAAGAGTTAAGAATTGAAACTATATCCACTTCTCTTTCAGCCTAACCTGCACGAGGTAGTGTGGGGAGGCGACCGTCTCTGTCATTATAAGAAACTGCCTGGCTCTGATACGCCTATTGGTGAGAGTTGGGAGGTTAGTGCCGTACCATCTAGTCCCAGCATTATAGCCAATGGCGAGTATGCTGGACGTGACCTGATATCTGTTATCAATGAAGCCCCGGAGGATATCCTCGGACAGGCTGTCAACGAGCACTATCACGGTCAGCTGCCCCTGTTGGTGAAGTTCATCGACGCACGTCGTGACCTGAGTATTCAGGTGCACCCCAATGATGAGATGGCCCAGCGTGAGCATGGCAAGATGGGAAAGAGTGAGATGTGGTATATTATCGATGCTAAGCCTGGGAGTTATCTCTATGCCGGATTCAAGCAGGAGATAACCCCCGAGGCTTATAAACAGCATGTTGCCGATGGCACGATAACGGATGTGCTTGCCCGTCATGAGGTAAAGACGGGTGACGTGTTCTATTTGCCGGCTGGCAGAGTGCATGCTATCGGTGCCGGTATCCTGTTGGCTGAGGTCCAGCAGTCGTCGGATGTGACCTATCGTATCTTTGACTATAACCGGCCTGGTATGGATGGTAAGCCGCGTGAGCTGCATACCGAACTGGCTGCGCAGGCACTTGACTATCATGTGGAGAGCGAATACCGCACTATCTACGACGAGAATATCAACCGTGCTAATCTGATAGTCGACTCACCTTATTTCAGCGTGCGCGTCACGGAGACACCTGAGAGCTTCCATCGTAATCTGCTGAAATATGACAGTTTTGTCATCACGATGTGTATTGAGGGCGACTGTCATATCCGTCTGCGTGCTACGGGCGAGGAACTCCTGTTGCGTGAGGGCAATAGCGTGCTGATACCTGCTGTCCTGGCTGACTATGATGTGATACCCCTGAAACTGAGCACCCGTTTCCTCGATGCCTTTATCGACAATATGGATAAGAGTCTCGTGGGAAAGGTCACCCGTTTCCTCCACATCTGATATCCGTCACTTTTCGTGTCCAAAATAGTATTGTCCGCGTTTGCGGGTAATACTGCCGTAGTTGATGGCGTGTTTCGGACAATGGTGATAGCAGGCCAGACAGTTGGTGCATGAGTCGTCGTGCAGCCATGTAGGTGTGCCGTCTTTCATCAGAAGGTCGCCTGTAGGACAAACATTTGCGCATTTTCCGCAATGGATGCACAGGTCTGTATCTACCGTGAATTTCTTGTCCGTTATCATGTAGCTGTTGAAATAGGCACCAATCACATGCGAGAAAGTCCAGGGCGTCAGTCCTCGTTGGGTATGCACCTCATCCGTTTTCCTTTCCTTAATCATCCCGGTGTACCGGTCCAGGTCTTCGCTGGCCTTACTGATTTTCTCGTGCTCGCGCTCAGGCGTGTCGGTATACATAAACGGCAGGCATACGTACGACTCAGGCATGATGAGTGAGAAGGCACTGTCCAGACGCAATCCCTTCTTCCTGAGGTCTTTATCCAGCATCTCCATCGTTCGTCCGATGCTGTCGCCGCAAGTCACGAGGGCATAAATAAAATTAGAATTCAGAATTTTGAATTCAGAATTATCAATGAACTTCCTGACGATACGGGGCGGTTGCCAGCCATGAACGGGGAAACAGAAGCCCAGTCGTTCACCTTCCTGAAACTCATACTCACACTTGCCTTTCTTCATCTCATCGGGGATGAAGAGCAGTCTCTCGCCCGTCTCCTGCGCCAGTCTTTCTGCCGCCCATCGGGTATTGCCTGTACCTGAGAAATAGAAAATCATGCTGCAAACTTATAAAAAAAAACTGAGATGAACAAATAAAACAGGTATAAAGCCGTTATATCATCAGTATGAACATTCATCCAGTTGCATATTTTCACTCCCCATTGACGTCGAAATTCGGCATACCGCGCCAGAGCGGACTGGCCGAAGAACTTGTCGGCACGATTGTCCTGGAACCGGAATACAGACGCGAAGAGGCTGTTCGTGGTCTGGAAGCCTTTGATTACTTGTGGCTTATCTGGGAATTCTCGGCTAACCCGCATGAACAGCAGGGACTGACCGTGCGCCCTCCTCGTCTGGGTGGCAACGAGCGGGTTGGCGTCTTTGCCTCCCGTTCACCGTTCCGTCCTAATCGTCTGGGTCTCTCGTGCGTACGTATAGATAAGGTGGATATAGGGGAGAACGGCCCCGTGATTCATGTGAGGGGGGCTGATTTGATGGATGGTACGCCAATCTACGACATCAAACCCTATGTGGCCTATGCCGACAGTCACCCTGAGGCAAGAAGTGGATTCGTAGATAAGAAAGTATGGAAACCTTTGCTAGTGGAGATTCCGCAAACACTATCAAAGCATTTCACAGAAAATGAGTTGGCTGGTTTGAAGCAAGTGCTCAGCCAGGATCCGCGTCCACGCTATCACGATGATGCAGAGCGTATATACGGCATGCCGTTTGCAGGCTGGGATGTACGCTTCCGTGTGGCCGATGGTGTGGTTACTGTTGTTGAGGTTCATCGAAACTGATACTGACTTTCTCATATCCCATAGCCATCAGCAGGCGACGTACCTGTGACTCTGCCAGCTGGCGGGTGCCTTCGCAGGTAGCAGGTGTGATACAGCGCGTTTTCATCTTGTGGCGGGCACGCTCATAGAGGGCTTGGCGGTCATGATTTGACCATGAGCCTGATTCGTGGAACGACTGCGTACGTGCCTCGTCAATGAAATGGTTGTCGAGTAGTGTAATCTGTGGCAGTTGTACAGCTAACGAATCTTCGTGCATAGAAATTCGAGAGGCGTCAAAGTCGCTGAGGTCTAGTCCTAAGCGGATGGTTCCATAATAGATACGTACCAGGTGGTCATCAGAGAAGAACCCCTTGCGCACGGTATCTACCAACTCCTCATCATTGATAGCCATAAACTCCCATTGGCCGATACGTCGGATGCTTTCTATCTCTGAGGGTGTCATAATCATTTCCGACGTGTCTTCAGAGTGTAATCCTGGCAGACGGTCGGACAACTTATCGAAGAAGAACAGTCCGATAAGTCCAAGCGTCAGGACGAATACCAGTACGATGGCAGCTATGCCTCCGCAGGTGAATAGTAATTTTTTGTTATGTTGCTCCATAGTGCTACTCCAATCTGCGTATTAAGTCATGAGGGTTATAGTCTGAACGGAACTGGATCGTAATATCCTGCTCGCGGAATCCCATCTGGGTGATGATAGGCACCAGTATACGCACGGCATCCTCGCGCGCAGTCCGCTCAATACCGAGTTCTGGTATCTCTGCGATAATAGCCTTGCGTCCCTGCGCTTCAAAGCGCACCATTTCCTGGTCCGTGAAGTCATCGCGGAAGCCCGTCACATACTCTTTGATGTTATCGTGGTCTATCTCTGTACTGGTCAGCATGACGGCAGGGTCGGGTAGGGTGACGATTATTTTTTCACCCTGTCGCTTAATATGATGCTCCCTGACCTGGTTCATGTCGATATACCCCTTCATCGTGGCATTGATGGGGATGATAATCTTCCGGTCGCCAAAGACATTGAGACCGAAAGAGATGCCGAATCCGCTGATCTCACGGTTGGATTCACACGCCACCAGTTTGTGAATGCGATATTCTGTGGTATATAGACGCGAGCAGCGCTGAATCTGCGCGACCAGCATAGGGATGCTATCAAAAGCGTATGCCTCTTCTGTATCAGACTTCTCACTCCTTCCGCAACTCATAGAAAGAAGTGGTAATAGGCATATAAAGATTAATCCTATGAGTTTTCTCATATCTTATATTACTTTTTCTGAATTGCAAAAATACAAAAAAAAGAGAATAAAAATGATAAATTATAAGTTTTTTTGTATCTTTATTAAACTTTTCTTTTTTTGATGCGTCATAAAGATAGTTACTTGCTAGCGAGGCATCCGGAGGCTGAGCTGCAACTCAAGAAAAAAACTAGAAGTCAAATTATAAACTATTGATGAAATGAAGAAACTTGTTTTAACAATGATTGCAATGGTGACCATGAGCCTCAGCGCAATGGCACAGGATACAGCCCAGGTACGCCGACAGTTCAATCCTGAACAGATGGCAAAAATGCGTACGGATGCAGTGGTAAAGAAATATGGACTGAACGACGATCAGGCAAAGAAACTGTTAGACCTGAACACCCGTTTCGCAGGTAAGATTCGCCCTATGGGCCCGATGGGAGGCCAGCGTCGCGGTGGACAGCGTATGCAGGGTGACAGACCTCAGAGAATGAACCCCGATAGCCTGAGAGCACAGGGACAGCGTCGCGGACAGGGACAGCGTGGCGGTGGTTTCAATCGCGAGGAAATGCAAAAGAATATGGAGGCCTATAACAATGAGCTGAAAAGCATACTGACTCCCGAGCAGTATGAAGCTTACCAGAAAGATGAGCAGCAGAACCGCCGTCAGTTCAACGGTCCCCGCAGAGAAAGACCAACACAAAGGCAATAAGATAATAAATGATTTTTTCATAGTGATTAGGTAAATTAGTTTTTCAGTGATGACAATGCGCCCGCTACAAAAATAGTGGGCGTTTTTTTGTGCCGTCTCGTTTTTTTTCTGTAATTTTGCCGAAAATTATGAATATGAAACGCTATATACCTTTTATAATGGTTGCGGGTATCCTCGCTTTTGGTGCCTGCAAGGAGAAGAAAGAGTCCAAGGATATCATCACGACGAAATATGTGCCTAAGAAGCCTCAGGCTCCTATCGCCATGCCCGTAGATACCAAGACCACGCATATCACGTGGCAGGACAAACCCTACACAATACAGATTGACCGTGTGTCGGATGATAGTCTGAAGCAGGTGAAAGACGAGAATGGTCAGCCTTATTTCGACAACCGTGTCAGCGTGACCATCAAGCGTCAGGATGGTAGCGTGTTTTTCAAGAAAGTATTTACCAAGGCCTCATTCAGTTCCTATATCGACGATACGTTCCGTAACAATGGTATCTTGGCGGGAATCCAGTATGATGAGATAGGCGACAGGGGGCTGGAGTTCTCTGTTGTCGTAGGCATGCCTGATGCTCTTGACGATGTGTTTGTTCCTTTAGAGCTGGTCATTGACCGTCAGGGAGCTATCAGTATCAGTCGTGATGATGATATGGATATGCTCGATTATGATGATCGTGAAGGTGATTTCGACGAGGAGGGCGTATAGCGTGCTATACACTTGACGATATCAGACTATGCCAGGCCTCTGCAAGGTCTGGCATTTTTGCGAAAATCAAGTTGGCGCCAGCATCAGCTAATACTTTATCTGGCAGAGGACCAGTGTTGACTGCTAGGGTGAAAATCTGTGCTGCCACACCTGCCTTTACGCCAAGTGGCGCATTTTCTACAACAAATGCCTCCCAGGGTTTCAGGTTGCCACATTTCTGTAACCCCATCAGATAAGGATCGGGGGCTGGCTTACCATGCTTCACATCGTATGCCGTCACGATATGGTCTTCACTCAGATACGTACCAAAATCCTTCAGCAGTCGGTTGATAAGCGGACGCTGTCCGCTACCTGTCACCACGCCGATAGTAAGTCCGTCAGCATGAATCTGTGCCATCAGGTCCAGTACGCCTTGCATCACGTTTGTCTCGGGCAGCGCATGAAACTGGCGCGTCTTCTCATCGTACATACGTTGGGCCTCCATCTCATCAATGTCGCGTCCCTGCTGTTTTTTTACCATCATGCGGATGGTGTCCACACCGCGGGCTCCCTCTGTGGCATAGGCATCGTCTACTGTCATCCTGATACCAAACGTAGCCATGGATTTCTGCCAGGCTACGGCATGGTGCGACATCGAGTCATAGAGCACGCCGTCCATATCGAAAAGCACGGCTTTGGGGCGAAGTGCCCCAAAACCGTGTTTCTCTAAGTATTGCTGAATAGCTTGTTTCATTATTTCTCTTTAGCCAGTCTTTCCTTGATAGCCTTCGACTCAGCCTCGTATCCAGGCTTGTCGAGCAGGGCAAACATGTTCTTCTTGTAAGCCTCCACACCAGGCTGGTTGAAGGGGTTCACGCCGAGCACGTTACCGCTGATGCCGCAAGCAATCTCGAAGAAGTAAATCAACTGGCCAATGTAGTATTCGTTGAGCTTGGGCACGCTGATGCGCATGTTGGGCACACCACCATCCACGTGAGCCAGACGAGTACCCAGCTCAGCCATCTTGTTCACCTCGTCCACACGCTTGCCAGCCAGGAAGTTCAGACCGTCCAGGTTCTCTTCGTCGCTGGGGAACAGCAACTTCTTCTCGGGCTCTTCAATGCTGATAACAGTCTCGAAGATGGTGCGCTCGCCCTCCTGAATCCACTGACCCATAGAGTGCAGGTCGGTGGTGAAGTCAACAGATGCAGGGAAGATACCTTTGCCATCCTTACCCTCGCTCTCGCCATAGAGCTGCTTCCACCACTCTGAGAAGAAGTGGAGCTTGGGCTGATAGTTCACCATGATCTCAATCTTCTTGCCACTCTGATACAGACCGTTGCGTACGGCAGCATACTGCGCTGCGAGGTTCTCGCTGAAAGGTACGTCCTTACCGCAAGCTTTCTCCATATCCTGAGCACCTTCTACCAAAGCCTTCACGTCGAAACCGGCGCAGGCGATAGGCAGCAGGCCTACAGGAGTGAGCACAGAGAAACGGCCACCCACGTTATCGGGGATGATGAAACTCTTGTAACCCTCTTTGTCGGCACAGGTGCGGGCAGCACCTCGCTTGGCGTCGGTCACTGCCACGATTACCTTCTTGGCCTCTTCTTTACCGCGCTGAGCCTCGCACTGCTTCTTCAGCAAACGGAAAGTCAGGGCTGTCTCGGTAGTCGTACCACTCTTGGAGATATTGATAACACCAAACTTCTTATCCTTCAAGTATTCTGTCATCTCAAACAGATAATCCTCGCCGATGTTGTTACCGGCAAAGAGAATGGTAGGGTTCTTCTTATCCTGAATGAGCCACGCAAAACTATTGCCCAGAGCTTCAATGACGGCGCGAGCACCCAAGTATGAACCACCGATGCCAGCAACAACTACAACCTCACAGTTCTGGCGCAGCGTGTCGGCGCAAGCCTGAATCTCTGCCAGGAATGCAGGGGTGATAGATGATGGGAGGTGAAGCCATCCCAGAAAATCGTTACCAGGGCAGGTGCCGTTCTCAAGGGCTTCCTGTGCTGCCTTTACCTTTGGCTCAAAAGCAGCTACTGCACCTTCTGCCAAAAAACAGGAGGCCTTCGTAATGTCAAGCGTAATATTCTTCATATATTTATATAGTTAGATATTTCAAAATCTTGTGCAAAGGTACTAAAAGTCGGGCTAAATACAAAAGGAAAACAGATATATTTTTATCCCGGGATATAGTACACATCAAGATAGAATGATGAAAAAGGTACTTGAAGAATATAACGTGTGATTTGTGGAGTATGGCTGTTGCTAAATCTCCATCACAAAACGGGCACCATTTGTATAACTGGTGTCAAGATGAATGTCCCCCCCAAGGCGGCGTGCCAGTGAGCGTGCTATCGTGAGCCCTATGCCTGTTCCGTCATAGTATTCATCGAGTTGTATGAATTCTTCGAAAATTCGCTCTGCGGCTTCTGGCGGCACCCCTATGCCTGTGTCTTCAATGGTAAACACCGTTTTGTCGTGATCAGACGTAACCTTCATGACCACTTTTTTCTTCTCCCCTAAGTTCCCATTTGTATTATGCTGGAGTCGTGCTTCGGCATCGTGAGTAAACTTCTTCGCGTTGTCGAGCAGCAGTGTCAGCGCGCGGGTGGCAGCTCGCAGGTTTGTCTGCAGATACATATTCTCGGTTTCAGGTGACAGTTGAAGGTCGAATGTCAGATGCTCTGCGTTGCAGATGCCCGACTCGTCAATGGCTTGGGTGGCAATTTGAACGATGGGTACGTTGTCTGTGCGATCAATGATGCTTTTACTGCTTACCTCAGACAGTTCAAGCATCTTGTTGACCAACGAGGTGATACGATCGGTGTTTTCGGTTATCTTGCTGTTGATATCCAGTCGAGTGGCATCATCCAATTCCATGCCGGGGGTGGTGATTACCTGCGTAAAGCCCGATAGAATATTCAGTGGCGTGCGTATCTCGTGCGACATCTGTTGTATGAAACAGGTCTTCATCCTGGCTGATTCCTCAGCATGTGCATTGGCAATGGCCAGTTGCTCGTTCTTCTGTTCCAACTGGGCATTGGCGGCTGCCAGACGGCGTTCGGCTCTGTGACGGAAGTAAGTATAGACAGAGAAGAAAACGGTGATGACGATAATCGCAGCTATGAGCGACATAATACGTGCCTTTGACAAATGTTCCTGTTGTTGCAGTATCTGTTCCTCCTTCTGTCGTATTGTCTCCTGCTCGTCAGAGTCAATCCATTGCGACTTGATAATAGCGGAGTCCAGTCGCTGACAAATCTGATTGGCTACAACACTGGCAGAATCGAGCTGTCCAGTCATCAGGTTAACGCGATACTTCTTCAGCAAATATTTCTGGATATCATCCAGTGAGTAACCCGATTGGGCATGAATAAAGATGTTGTCGAGATTGCGCAGTATTCTGGCAGCAGCATGCCATTTGCCCGACATCGCCAAATAGTCGCTGGCATCCAGCTGGCCTTCGTCGGTGTTTGCAAAGTTAGATTGCTGAAAAGCCGAAAAGGCATTTTCTGCTTCGTGAATTTTACCGATGCCTTCAAGTCCGATGGCCTCAAAGATATAGCAGCGGGCTTGCTGCTTATCGATATATGTCGAATCATCCGGAAATAACTGTTTGTACTCGCTAATCAGTTTACTAAAGCGTTGGTTCCAGAACAGTCCTTTTTCGTATTTCTTCTCGCTGAGCCAACCATAGGTAATATTGATAACTCCCACTACGGCATCGTGATACGTTTCGCGGTTCTGTTCTTTGGCAATGTGTTCCAGATGTCGCTGGAATGCTTGTTCGAATAGTTGGGGCACCTCCTCGTCCTCTATGTTGAAATGTCCCCTGCAGCATCCTGCGAAGATAAGCAAATTGGTATAGTCGCTCGTCGCGATATAATGGTGGTAGTTCAAATGCTCCAGAGCATTTCTCACCACCTGACTGGCACTTTGGAAGTTGTAATAGCGAATATGTAGTCCTGCCAGATAACTGGCCGAGCGGGCATAAGTGTCTAGGTCGGCAGGGTCATCAGAGCTTTCAATAGCTGCCATAGCTTCTTTCCAGTAAAATTCGGCTGTATGTACCTGCGACATGCGATAGTAGGCAAAGCCCTGCCAGAAATAACTTTCAGCCTCGCTCAGCATATTTTCCTTTCCCAGACTGTCGGCCAGTACCTGCATGTGACTGAAGTCTTTCTGCTTGGAAGCATCCATAATCATCTTGATGGCGTCGTTAAACGCTGTCTGTTTGTCGCTGTTTTCACAGCTGATGAGTGGCATTGCAATGGCGACAACAGTAATCCATATAAGTATAGGTATTAATCGTGGTCTTAGCATTTTATAGTTTAAAGTAAATTCCGTGTTTATTTAAATTTGTGGCAAAGATACGAAATATTACCGGAAAAGAGTAATAATTGTCTAAATTTAACGAATGTTGATGACATGACAATTTGGTGCCATCTGAAAATGATTTCAATAGTTATGCATTATTGTAATTTCTTTCCTTATTGATAGGGGAAAAACGGTGTAGAGATGTTGGAAAATCAAATTAATTCCGTATCTTTGCACCTAAATTTTGAAAAGACCATAAAATGAAGAAAGTCAACATAGCCATTTTCGCATCTGGAGGTGGTACAAATTGTGAGAATATCATCCGATATTTTAAGGATTCTGATGAGGTTTGCACAGCCTTAGTTATCAGCAATAAGGCTGAGGCTCCTGTGCTTGGAAAAGCTCTGAAGTTGGGCGTGCCTGTTCAGATCGTCACAAAAGCAGAGTTGAATGATGAGGCGGTGATGATGCCCTTACTGCAGCAATATGCTATCGACTTCATTGTATTGGCAGGTTTTCTTCCTTTAGTACCTGATTTCTTAATCGAGGCCTTTCCGCGTCGCATCGTGAATATTCACCCCTCGCTGTTGCCCAAATTTGGTGGCAAGGGTATGTGGGGACATCATGTACACGAGGCCGTGAAGGCTGCAGGAGAGACAGAGACGGGTATGACTGTTCATTGGGTCACACCCGTTTGTGATGGAGGCGATATCATTGCCCAGTATCGTGTGGCGCTCTCGCCAGAGGATTCTGCGGATGTTATCTCTGAGAAAGAGCACGCGTTGGAGATGAAATACTATCCGTTGGTCATCTTGCGCGCATTGAACGAGACTTTCTAACAGCTTGTTTTATCGTCTACTTCTTAACTCCTTATTTCTTAAAATAGTCATTCTTCATCTTGATAACAAAGATAATCACCGCACAGGTTGCTGTGATGACGTTGGTTGTGAAGATGAAGATACCAGAACGGCCCAGCATTAATCCCTGGCTCATGAAACAGATGCTGCCGATAGACATCATGATGAAGCCTGGCAGGGAAATACCGTCAGTATTTCGTGTCCTGATGGTTTGTATGGCCTGAGGCAGATAACCGAAAATCAGTCCGAGGCTACCCAGCCAACCAAAGATTTGAAATAAAAGCTCATGTTCCATAGTAGTTGAAAATAATGTTATTCAGTGTGCAAATATAAATAAAAAAACCGACATTGATACGAATATGCGTGGAATTTCGTCCTCTCATGACATTTTTTTAGCGTAATGTGCCGACATTTGAAATAAAAATGTTAATTTTGCATCCTAAAACTACAATTTATGCAAAAATCTGCTACTACATCGGTGAAATAATGTTGGTATTTAAAGTTAAACAATAAAACATTTTTGCAAAGAAAAAATAATGATTAACAAGAGCGTTTTAATTAGACTGGTATCCCTCTATGTCATACCATACTTGTTATTGCTGACGGCTATACTCGTAATGATGTATATATATCCGAAACCGGAACTACACCTGATGCTCAACTCCTTTCATTCAGGCGTCCTGGATTTTTTCTTTAAATTCTATACCCTGATGGCGGAGTGGCCCTTGTATGTCCTGGCTTTCCTGCCCTCGTTGTGGAAGCGCAACAAGATGACGCTTTTCTTTGCGATGTGTGAGCTGACGGGAGGTACCATCCTGCAAATCCTGAAGCACACGATCAGCAACCCCCGTCCTGTGAGCGTATTCGAGGATTATCCCGACCTGGTATTGCCTTTGGTTCAGGGCGTGGATATGCACCACAGTAATTCCTTTCCCTCAGGCCACGCCTCTACGTTCTTCATGTTCTGTACCTGCAGCGTCATTGTGCTGGCGTATTTCTTTAGCCGGAAGGATGCATTGAAAACACTCAGGAACCAGATTCTGTTTGACGTGGCGCTGGTGGCGTTGCTGGTTCTTGCAGCCATGGGTGCCTATTCGCGCGTCTATCTTTCCCAGCATTTCCTGTCGGATGTGTGTGTAGGCAGCATCATCGGCTTTACCACCCCCTTCCTGATGTTCTGGCTATGCAGGAACAAAGTATTGAAACTTAAAAAAGAAGAGACAAAATGATAGCTTTATTTGAACAGGTGAAAAAGGTGTTCCGACGCCCCCTTTCGCTTTTTGCATTCTCGAGTATCGTCAGTATAGGCACACTGCTGCTCTACAACATACCATTCTTCCGGTTTGTCATCGACAACAGCAACGAAAGTCCGTTGGGTGTTACCTGGCTGACGGTGTCACTGGTGATTATCATGCTGGTGCTCAACTTCATGATGGCCTGTCTGGCTATGTTCTGCCTGAGGATTGTAGGCCGCATCCTGATGGCCATCATGGCTGTTATCAATGCCACGGCCGTCTATTTCATCCTGACCTACAGCGTCTATATCGATGCCACCACCATCGAGAATGTGTTCAACACCCGATATTCTGAGGCTTCCGGCTTCTTCAGCTGGTCGCTGTGGCTGTTCATCTTTGTCTTCGGCATCCTGCCGGCCTTGTTCTGCCTGTTCCAGCCCGTCGTCATTGGCAAGGTGAAGAAACTGGCCGTCTATTGCGGCAGTTCCCTGGCCATTATCCTTGTCGTGGCATTGCTCAACATCAACCAGACGCTTTTTATCAGTCAGCACGACACCGAACTGGGTGGCTTGCTGCAGCCCTGGTCGTATATCGCCAATACCTGCCGCGTCATCAGCTTTATGCAGGACGAGCAGGCCGAGGAAATCAAACTGCCCGATGGCAAGATTACGGACAACGAGAAGGCTGTGGTGGTGCTCGTCATCGGCGAGTCGGCCAGAAAAGCCAATTTCCAGCTCTATGGCTACAAGCGTGACACCAATCCGCTGCTGTCGAAACAGCAGAAACTGAAGGTGTTCCAGACCCAGTCGTGTGCTACCTATACCACGGCTGGCACCAAGGCTATCCTGGAGCCGAAGGATTGTGGCGACCTCTACGAGCTGCTGCCCAACTATGCTTTCCGTACGGGTGTGGATGTATCGTGGCGTACCTCTAACTGGGGAGAACCGCCTATCCATATCGATGAATACCTGACAGACTCCGAACTGGCTGATATGTATCCCGATGTGGATGGCAACTATGACGGAATCCTCTTTGCAGGCCTCCGTCAGCGTATTGAGTCAAGTCCCAAGAACAAGGTGCTGATTATCCTGCACACCAGCACCAGCCACGGTCCTCAGTATGCCAAGAAATATCCTAAGGAGTTCGAGGCCTACAAGCCCGTAGCCCAGAATGTGGAGGAGGGCGAGAAGCATGTGGACCGTCTTGTCAATGCCTACGATAATAGCATCCGCTATACAGACTATCTCCTCAATGGTCTTATCGACACCCTGCAGACGATGAAAGACTGGAAGCGTGCCATGATTTTCATCTCTGACCATGGTGAGTCACTGGGTGAGAACAAGATGTTTATGCATGGCCTGCCCATGAAACTTGCGCCGAAGGAGCAGTACGAGATTCCGTTCTTTGTCTGGACTTCAGAGAATTTCAGGACCTATAAGCAGGACCTGCCAGCGGTGCTGGAACAGCACTATATCTTCCACTCCGTGCTCAATCTGCTCTCTATCCAGTCGCCGGCCTATCAGGAGGAGTTTGATATCTTCGTGAATCCCAAGCGTTGACGGATTCACTTCTCAAAGCATAAAAAATGAGCACCCTGCAAAGGATGCTCATTTTTTTTTGATATCGTGATTGCTTATTCAGCAGTCTCTTCGTCGTTTGCCTTAAAGCTAGCCAGATCCTCTACCTGGAATGCCTTGATGTAAGCACTCTTACCGAGAACATCCTCCTCGGCCATGCGAACGTATACGTTGGCACTCTTCTCGAAGAGCTCAGGAGCCTTGGTGGCGTCGCGCAGGATCAGGAGTGACATCACCAGCTCGGCAGTCATGTCGTACAGACGGCGAGCCAGGAAGTCGTGAGCGTCCTGATTGTCGAGGGCCTTCACGTTGTTCAGAGCCTCCTCGTAAACGGGAACGAGCTTCTCAACGCGTGCCTTCAGGTTCTTCAGGCTGTCGCTCACCTCGAGACCAGCGAGCATCTCCTTGATATTGTTGAGCATAGTGCCGTTGGTGATGTAGCGGATAGCAGCTACAACCTGCAACTGAGTGGTACCCTCGTAGATAGAGAAGATACGGGCGTCGCGGAACAGGCGCTGGCTCTTGTACTCCATGATGAAGCCTGAACCACCGTGGATGCTGATAGCATCGTAAGCGTTCTGGTTAGCATACTCAGAGTTCATACCCTTAGCCAGTGGGGTGAAGGCATCAGCCAGACGCTGGTACTTCTTCAGCTCCTGCTTCTCCTCGGGTGTGAGCTTACGATCGCGCTCGATATCCTCCAAGCACTTGTAGATATCAACATAAGCGGCTGTCTCGTACAGCAGTGAACGACCAGCATCGAGCTTGGCCTTCATGCGAGAGAGCATATCGTAAACAGCGGGGAAGTTGATGATCTTATCACCAAACTGCTGACGCTCCTTGGCGTAAGCCAGACCCTCGTTGTAAGCCTCCTGCTCAACACCTACACTCTGTGCAGCGATACCCAGACGGGCGCCGTTCATCAGAGCCATCACGTACTTGATAAGTCCCAGACGGGTGCTACCGCAGAGCTCTGCCTTAGCGTTCTTATAAGTGAGCTCACAGGTAGGTGAGCCGTGGATACCCAACTTGTGTTCGATGTGACGTACATCAACACCGCCCTGGCGCTTGTCGTAGATGAACATTGACAGACCACGTCCGTCCTTGGTGCCCTCCTCAGAACGAGCCAGCACGAGGTGGATGTCGCTGTCACCATTGGTGATGAAACGCTTCACACCGTTCAGGCGCCAGCAGTTCTCCTTCTCGTCGAAGGTGGCCTTCAGCATCACGCGCTGCAGGTCAGAACCAGCATCAGGCTCGGTCAGGTCCATAGACATACCCTCACCAGCGCAAACGCGTGGGATGTACTTCTGGCGCTGCTCCTCTGAACCGAACTCGTACAGAGTATCGATACAGCTCTGCAGGCTCCAGATGTTCTGGAAACCGGCATCAGCAGCCGAAATCATCTCAGAGAGCATAGAGAACACGGTGTTAGGCAGGTTCAGACCACCGTAACGGCGAGGCATAGAAACACCCCACAGACCAGCCTTGCGGGTGGCGTCGATGTTCTCATAGGTCTTAGAGGCGTAGATCATACGACCGTTCTCGAGGTGTGGACCTTCCAGGTCAACGCTCTCAGAGTTTGGCTCGATAATATTGGCAGCCACGTCGCCGGTGATGTCGAGAATCTGCTTGTAGTTCTCGATGGCATCGCCCAGGTCAACGGGAGCATAGTCATATTCTTTCGCATCAGCGAAACCCTTTTCTTTCAGCTCAACGATACGAGCCATCAGGGGGTGGTTCAAGTAGAACCCGATCTCAGGATGATCGCTATAATAGTTTGCCATAATTACTTCGAATTTTGCTTATAGTATTTAATGAGTTTGGGAACTACCTCTTCCACGGTACCAACAATCACGTAGTCGGCAATCTTGTTGATGGGAGCATCGGGATCTGAGTTGATGCTGATGATGATACCAGAATCCTGCATACCAGCGATGTGCTGAATCTGACCAGAGATACCGCAGGCGATATATACCTTTGGATGTACGGTAACACCTGTCTGACCAATCTGACGGTCGTGATCCAGCCAGCCAGCATCAACAGCAGCACGGCTACCACCAACCTCACCATGCAGCACCTTGGCCAACTCGAACAGCTGGTCGAAGTTCTCCTTGCAGCCCATACCGTAACCACCGGCTACAACGATAGGCGCACCCTTCAGGTTGTGCTTGGCAGCCTCTACGTGGTGATCCAGAACCTTTACGACGAAAGCCTCGGGGCTCACGTACTTGCTTACCTCAGGATATACAACCTCCTTCTTGCACTCGCCATCGTACAGGGCCTTCTGCATCACGCCTGAGCGTACAGTAGCCATCTGTGGACGGTGGTCGGGGTTCACGATGGTAGCAACGATGTTACCACCGAAGGCAGGACGAATCTGATAAAGCAGGTTCTCGTATGTCTTGTTGTTCTTCTTATCCTCGAAGGGACCAATCTCCAGCTCTGTGCAGTCGGCAGTCAGACCAGAGGTCAGGGATGATGATACACGTGGACCGAGGTCACGACCGATCACGGTAGCACCCATCAGGCAGATCTGTGGCTGCTCCTCCTTGAAGAGGTTGACGAGGATGTCCGTGTGAGGAGCTGAAGTGTAAGGGAACAGGTCCTTAGCATCGAAGACAAACAGCTTATCGACACCATAAGGCAGAATCTGCTCCTCAACCTTACCCTTAATGCCGGTACCGGCAACAATGGCGTGGAGCTCAACCTTCAGTTCATTGGCGAGCTTACGACCCTTGGTCAGCAGCTCCTGAGATACTTCCTGTACCTGAGTACCTTCAATTTCGCAATATACAAATACGTTGTTCATATCTCAATTAACCAATAATCTTCTCATCCAACAATTCTTTGATCATTCCCTCGATATCAGCATCAGAAGCCGTCAAAGTCTTCGACTCCTTAGCCTGGAACACGATGTTCTTGATGGCCTTCACCTTGGTGGGTGAGCCATTCAAACCGCACTGGTTTACATCGCCGTCCACGTCGGCTACGCTCCACTGGTTCAGTGTGAGCTCAGGGCGCTCGTCGTACAGATAGTCGTATGGTGTACCCTCGGCAGGACGCTCCATAGGACAGGTGGCACGCTTGTACTTCATCACCAGCTTAGCGTTCTGGGGACGACAAGGAGCGGCACTTCCGTTAACAGTGATAACAACTGGCAGAGGAGCCTCTACAGTCTCCACACCACCGTCGATCACACGCTTGATAGTTGCCTTACCATCCTTCACTGAAAGAACCTCCTCTGCATAAGTCACCTGGTTGAGGCCCAACTTCTGAGCCACCTGAGGACCAACCTGAGCGGTATCACCATCGATAGCCTGACGACCACCAATCACGATGTCCACGTCGCCAATCTTCTTGATGGCTGTAGCCAATGCATAAGATGTAGCGAGGGTATCAGCACCAGCGAAGAGACGGTCGGTCAGTAACCAACCAGTATCAGCGCCACGATAAAGTCCCTGACGGATAATCTCACCTGCACGTGGAGGACCCATCGTGAGGATTCCTACTGTTGAGCCTGGGTTCTGCTCCTTCAGGCGAAGGGCCTGCTCCAGGGCATTCAAATCTTCTGGATTGAAGATGGCGGGCAGGGCTGCACGGTTTACGGTGCCTTCAGCAGTCATTGCGTCCTTACCCACGTTACGGGTGTCTGGCACTTGCTTGGCCAGTACAACAATTTTCAAAGCCATAATATAAATAAATAATGTATTTTCGTTTTAAAACGGGTGATTTTTTTCAAAATCGACCGCAAAGGTACTATTTTTTACGCACACAGCCAAATATTATGCACAAAAACCGTCGGTATGTGCACAATTTGGCCGTTTTGTGCAAGGATTGTATCCTTTTCTGAAATACTTACACCTGAATTTTCTGCCAGAGATTGGCATTGGTCTTCACCACGAGACCTTCTTTTACCCAGCGACAGATGATGGTCTTCACCACAGGCGACTCGTTATTGGCTAGGCGGAGGTTCATCAGGTCTTCCTTCGTAAACTCTTTGGGCAGCACATCCAGATAGCGGATATTTCCTTTTGAAGCCTGGGGGCTCACCGCATTATCGTGGAGGGCATCAATCTTGTTGCCATAGAGTTGCAACTGGTAGTGCAGACATCGTTCGGCATACCATACGGCGAACCTGATGGCGCGCTCCGTTTCCTGGCGACCTTCCAGCAGGTAGGCGATGATGCCGGCACGGAAACCATTGAGGGCAGCACGACGACGCAAGACGTCGAGTGAATAGCGCAATGTCTGCAGGTACTCCTGTCGCTTCTCTTCATCCCACGCCTCGATGGCTTTGTTGATGAGAGGCAGTTCTATCTCGCCTTCCTCGTCCCTCAAGCAGAGGCACTGGCGCTTCACCTTCTCCTCATCCTCCTGACTCCACGGCTTGAAATGAGGCATACGTGCGCCTACCATATCGGGCAGCAGCACAGGTGTCACTCGGCTCACTAGTCCACTTTCGGCGTCAGCAAAGAAAGCTCGGCATTTGTTGGGCGTACCGCACATCACCATATTGTAATAGAGGGTGACCTTGCCAGAGAATGAGTCCTTCGATATGCGATGCTGACCCCAGGGCTTGTTGTCGTAGGCCAGACGGAACAGGTCGTTCTTCTCTGTCCACGCGCCGCCCTTGTTGTTCTTCAGCACCGTCTCAATCTCAGGGGCATAGGTAAACAGATGTTTGCCCTTGGCATAGAGAGCTCGTTCCAGAAAGGCCGACACACCGATGTTGGGCTCGATGATGCGAATCTGGGCACAGGGGTTCTCTACCTCCTCGCCGTTTTTCTTGGCCAACGAGTACTCAATCTCCTTCTGCCATTCCACCTCGTCCTGCTTGATGATAGGGTCCATCAGCAACTCAAACTCTGCGTCAACAAACGACTTACCTGTGGCCTGAGGGGCTTCGATATCCACAATGAAGCTGGGAGAGTTCAGTTTCCCGTCGCGATACTTGGCGCGGATGCCTGTGGCCAGTGTGCCCAACATAGGCATTGCAGCCATCAGCGTGGCCTCACGGAACTCCTCTGGGGCATGGTCGCTGAGGTCCTGAAGGATGCCTGGTAATTCTGCATCGACAGGAGCTACAGTTGATTCATCACTCTCTGCCGAACCTGCTTCGCTGGCTGCTCCAAGCGACGAGAGCACCTCGTTCATCATTGATGGGATGCCCGCAGGACGGGTGCTGCCTACGGCACTTTTGATGGTCGACTGCACCTCATGGTCCGACAAGCCCCAATGGGGGAGGATGGCGAACAACTTCTGTTCGTCGAAGTCACAGATGAAGCGCATGTATCGACTCATGGTGTAGAGCGCCATGTTGCGCTCGCCCTCAGCAGGCGCATCGCCATAACCCAGTTTCCAGAGTAGGGCCTGCACAATGTTCTCGTAAGGGATGCCCTTGTAGTTCGAGCCCCCTAAGTTAGGGGGTTGGGGGTCTGAACAAGTTTCAGAGCCGTTTTCGTTCTTTTCTGTAAGAGGTGATTCCTCGTTCAGACCCCTGTTGTCCCCTAACTTAGGGGACGAAGGCTGTTCCTCAAACACTATTGGATCCAGCAACTTTACATACTTCTCGCTGACCATGAAGCAACAGCGGGCCAGGTCGGTGACGTGCGAGTCGTAGCTGACACCCAGTCGGGAGGCCAGCTTCTGGATATCCTCCTCGATGGTGGCGCCTGGGGTACGCCAAGCCCAGATGTGGGTGCCGCCGCCTGCACTCTCGGCGAAATAGACGATACGATATTCCTCAATGAGGTTCTCGTCCTGCACCTTCTGCCAGAGTTGCTCCGTCAGTCCCTTCTCGTCGATGTCGAGGTAGAAGAGTCCTGAGGGCACTGCATCTTCAGCCTTGCGCGTACCATTGTTAAAACTCTGTGCAAGGGGAAGCCATACGGGCAGTTCCTTCTTGCGATCCAAACGGTTGTTCTGCTTCACGTCCTGAAGGATTTCCTCCACGTGATTCTTCGCCAGCAGTTGACGATAAGCAGCCATGCTCGCCTTGCGAGGCTTGCCGCTAAATGATGATGCCATTTGTATCATAGCGGCGGCAAAGGTCACAAGGGGTTTTGCACCTTAAAAGTGGGATGTTTCCGCTAAGAGTGCAATTGTTTCATGGGATGTGCTAACCGGTTGTATTTCTGGTAGATAGCGTTGAAAATATTTTGTATATCCTGTGCTTCTCCGCCCATACCTTCCTGAATATTCTTTCTGAACGTGCCCACAGAGGGCTTCTCAGTCAGTTTTTCGGCCAAATCACCATCGGAATGGGTGCCGAAGACTGCACTTTTTTTCATTTCTCCCACCAGGTGACAGAAGAAACGTGCAGTAAACAGGTTGTTGTGGGGACTTTTGCGTGTCACTTTCAGGTGGGCAAAGATGTTTTCGTCTTGAATCAGTTCCTGCCACATCGCTTCATAATGGGGATACCAGGCTTTATCTACCAGATTATCCAGTTGACGGGCTGCCTCCATCACGGCGTCGCCTACGCGCTGCAGGTCGTCCATCACCAGTTGCTCGTCGCCAAACTTACTGGTGGGATCCAACTCTCTGGCAATCTCCGACAGGGTGGCCAGATGGAAAATGAAGTGGCGCAGGGTGTCGTCGTCGAGGTGGGTATCCAGAAAGGCTTCATCAAAGGCCTCGCGGTCTGTGGTCCATTTGGCAAACAGTCCGCCGGGTATCTGTCCCAATGCTGCACGCTCCTTGGTGCGCTGGGCTGTCATGATATCGCACCATGAACTGCTGTCGCTGACCACGCGGAGTGTCTCGCGATGCTCTTTCCAATAGTTCCACCATGTGTTGCTTTCGCGTACCCGCATGAGTACCTTATTAAATAGATGGGCCATAGCCTTGCTGTCGGTACGGCGTTGCTGAATCATGCTGACCGTCATACTTGGCAGTATCTGCAGTATAAACAGTTCCAGCAACATCATCTGCAGACTTTCGCTCATCCTGCTGTCGAGTGTTTCCATGACCTGACGCATGTCCTGAACAAGATTGGTGGTTTTATCCATTTTCTGTATCTCGCTGTCTATGTCGGTGGTCTGGACAACTTGTAGCATCGTCAGCAGTTCATCTGGCTTCATGTGCTGGGCAAGTGCGCTGACGATATGCTGTGTGGGTGAAAACTGCTGTCGGGCGGCCTTCTGCTGTTCTGTGGGCAATGTCATGGGTTGTGTCAGCATCATGGTCACTACGTCGAAGAACGGTGACTCTTGTTCTTTAGCCGGTTCTGCGCCCGACAGTTGTTGCTCCAGCGTTATCACCGACTGACGTAAGCTGGCGTTCGATACGGTTTTCTCAATGCGCTCCAGATACTCAGAAACGAGTAGCGCTGAGGGTGTCGCGTTCAGTTCCAGCAGTGCTGTCGTCGCACGTTGCATGCGCACCAGGGCTGCATAGATCTCTGCCTCTATGCAGGTGTCCATCCCGTCTGTTATTTCCTGGGCCAGTGTGCTGAGTCTTTGTGTGGCCACTTCCCAATGGCGGCATATGAGGGTGGTCAGTTGTTCTGCTTGTTCGTCGTCAACGATTTTCTTGATTTCTTCTGTAGTCATATCTTGTCTTCATCGGTTACGGTTACAACTGTAACCATGTAACCATTTTGTTGTTCTGGTTGTTGATGATTGTTTGTAAGATGTTGTATAATAGTATGTTACAATGTTTTTTAGATTGCTTTTGTCCTCTGCGGTTACATGGTTACAGCTGTAACCGTAACCGCTTTCGCTGATTTGTATTAGTTGTAACAAGGGGCAGGATTAGTTCTTGCAGGGGATAATCCGTAGGGTAGGAGGGAGAGAAACGTCTGCTTTCTATCATTTGCCTATACCCAAACGACTGTGCGCCTGTAGTCAAATGACTGTGCGCCTATACCCGATTTGAATCGCAGAATTTTTGTGTGATGCTCCTAAAGCCCTCTGCCATCATATCTCAGTATAGATGTGCTCCTTGCCACGAGGTGTCATCAGCAGTTTAGGATTGTCGCCCTTGGTCCACTCGTTCAGTTGCTTGCGGGCAGAATAGAGCGTCAGTCCTGAAGCACGTGAGAAGATGCCGGCGGTAATGTAGCCGTGATGTCGCTGTATGCAGTCTCGCATCACCTGCTCCAACTTCTCTTTGTCGGCCAGAATCTCCTGTGTATCTGCATTTTGCCATCGACGGAATCCGTCCATCCACTTCTGTATTTCCCTGTCCCACAGCTTGCCGGGGTTATACTCCACGCCTTCCAGTCTGACGTCGCGGTCTTTCACCTCACTGGCGTCTGTCACCTGTTTGGTCAGCGACAATTTTGGGGCAAACGAGCCTATGGGTGTCTCAATGCGGTAGCCCTCAGCCAGAAAGCGACCTGCCACTCGGATGAAAGCATCGAAGGCACGGCTCAGCTCGCCGTATCGCAAGGCATTGTAGTCCTCGCACTTCTCTTCCAGCTCCTTCATCGTCAGTTTCTGTCCGCTCTTCGGACGCACATATACCAGGTTCTTCCCGTCCTCGCCCTTCACTGGCGTTGGGTGAACCTCATACCACATTCCACTATTTTTCCTTGGCATAAACAATCTTTTTTTTGTGACTACAAAGGTACTCATTTTTATGGTGAAAAACAAGTTTTCTTCAAAATAATTTCTCGAAAAAGCATATGATAGAGAAAAAGTGGATGTGGTAAACTTGACGAATGGTACGCATTGAGATTTTTGGCATATATAAAGCGCGTCTCTTTGAGGATTTCGGCACTTTTTAGAAGAAAACCTTTGAGATTTTCGGCATTTTTTATGACGCAGGGACAGGTGTATGACACAAGCAAAGTAGAAATGACAGATACCAGTCCCCAGGCGTCATTTATTGAGATTGAAATTAAAGAGATTTCTTAGTTTCTCCGCTTCTTCCTGCAACTTCTGCGGATTCTGCTTGCCGAGTTTCTTCAGATTAAGAAGTTTCCATTGTACAGATGGATAATCCTTGAAATACTCAAATTCGTATCCATCCCACTCTGGCTGGCCAGATTCGAAACTGATAAGGAACTCCTTATCCACTTCAGTCATCAACGACTTTACATCATTTATGAGTTTTGCACGGGTATCTTCAAACTCTTCGTATGTAAATGGAATATCTGTCATTCCTGCAAACTGGTTTTCCATTGCTTCTCGCTGGTCAATCAGGCGTGGAGCAAATGACTCATGGATCGGTCTGTCGCTACCAAGTAAGCAGAAGATGAGTCCCTCGCGGCAATCGCCCAGTGGAATATCCATATACTTAACATCAAACAAATCGCGAGGATGTTGGCGTGAGAGTGCTGCTGCAATCTTGCCTCCATATAATTGTGTCGTCGGAACAACATTTGCCTCACAAAAGAGAGAAAACTCTTCCTGTGCCTTCTCGCTCAATGGTATAGTTTGTACCTCGCCTCCTACAATACCTCTCTTGGTCTGGTTAACCTCTATCTTCACCTGCTTACCTCGATATTCGCACAACAGTTTGCAGGTACTGAAGTTTGGAACGATGTGCATTCCTTTGAATGCTTTCTTTGCCTTATCTGCAATGGTTTTTAGATGCAAATTGATGTCATCCAAACTTGTCTGACGGTCAGACAATGGAATATAGGTTAGATCAATATCTACAGAATAACGTGGCAAATCTTTCAAGAAAAGATTGATGGCTGTACCACCATGTATTGCAAACACATTCTCTTCCATCACAATCGGAATGAGACGGAGCAGCAGCTCAACCTTCTGAGCGTAAACACTTGATCTTATATCATTCATATTCTGCAAGTTCTTTTGAGATTGTCATATTATACTTATTGATGTACTTTCCTATTGGCGTGATCATAAACCTGGATGTACCAAGATTGACATTTTCCAGTTTCAAAGCCTTATACCAGGAGTGGCCAGCTTTTTCTGCCATATAGAGGAACAGTCGTTTCACTTTCTGGGAAGTGCATACCTCCAACAATGCCTGAACTATCTTTGGTCGAAGAGTTGTCAAACCCTCCATAATATAATAGATATCAAGCAAAGATGATGATGCATCCGGCAAGTTCAGACACTCCAATATGGCACGCTCTGGAGATGACACTAGCAAATCATGCTGATTGATAGTCATAGTTTCAACACCCAACAGTTCATCACCCAAGAAAGAGGTAGTCATGTATTTTATAGTCATATCCCACTCCTCTTTTAGTAACCACAAAGGTAACTTATTGCTTTTGTCTGTAAACAAATAAGCCTTAGGCTTCCCCATTGACAGGTAATGAGAGTATCCTCGAAGTTCCAATGCCGTATATGCACCTACATTGCAACTCTTGCTAAGTTGCGTGTTGTATGACGATATAGCAGCAAATAGACTTGGTTCTGTTCCATGTATCTTATAAACTCCCTTCGATATACGGTCAAGCCATCCGCTTTTCATATAAGCATACTGACCACGAGCATCCAAGCCTTGACTTGAAAGCCACGAACCAAACAGGACCGACTCATTGGGTGCTGCTTCTAATATTTGCTGTATTTTTGTTGCCATCTTCGTTAATTTTGTGAATACCAGCATAAATTTATTGCAAATATAGCTTTTTTATTTTGTTCAACCAAACATTTTCCTCAAATAACGGCGATTTTTATAGAAATTTATTCTCAAATTCGCGTTTTTAGTGAATTTGGAAGTAAAAAACGTGCAAAAACTATAAGCAGAGATACAATTGCCATCAAAATAAAAAAGGGCGATAGTACGAATCAATTTCTGGGCTTGGTTTAGTTTATCGCCATATTAAATATCCATAACCTAAACTAAACCATTTATCTTCCAACTACTATTGATGTCATGCCGAATGGTCAAGATCAAAGATTAGAAGAAAAGGAATAACACATTATAGGCTAAGACAAATGAGAACCAACACTTTTTAACAACACGATTTTGAGCTTAAAAAAACTTCGATTTTTAGTCAAATTACAAAGATATACAAAGAACTGCAAAGATAAATGTACCTAAAGGGACAGAATTTGATTCCTCTCACTTGACAAGAAGTCAAACACCTGTCCCCATGATCTTTTCGAAAAAGCATATAATCTCCATTGGCAAAAATCTCAAAAAGGTGTATAATGTGAGGGTTCAAAAATCTCAAAAAAGTGCATGGCGCTTCTGAAAGAAAGTGACCAGATTGCAAATCTAAGGGATGCTGAAGTGTTTTTTGTTTCTGACAGACTAGTCCGAAAATCTTCTAGTTTCCCGATGCAAATATAATGCTTTTTGAAAATTATGCATTATTTTCTGCAAAATTCTTATATAAACTGCCCTTGTTTGACGATTATTTACTATCTTTGCAACGGTATCATGTTATGATACATGATACTAGGCGATACATAGGTATCTGCCGAAATGATTTTTGAGGGAAATTAGCAACATTTGCTATTTATTCGAAAGAACGTCCTTGAAGTTTGGCCGCAGATAGACGTAAAAGATAGAATAGAGAGCAGATGTCCACTTGATACGTGGACGTCTGACTTGTCTATCTTTTACGGGTTAGGCCAAACACCCAAGGACGTGGACGAGGAAGATTGTCCACGTTCTTTGTGTCTTTATCGACATGGGGTGATTGGCCTGATTGCACGTTTCTTCTTGATATTCCCCATTTGTTTGAACTTAAAGGAACGTGCTACTAATGATAAAGCGAACAGAAAGATTACAAGGTAGTAAGAATAGACGTGATGACGAGTATTACACCCTCTACGATGACATTGCCGCTGAGGTGCGTCATTATTTGCCGCAATTACGTGGCAAGCGGATTCTTTGCCCATGCGACTGGGATGAAAGCTACAATGAAGAAATAGTCTTTAAGGAAGAGGGCTATGTTTTGGGACGTGATTTGTTCTCTCAGGAAGGTACAATCAAGAACATTGATGTCGCTCAGACAAATGCCAAGATTGAGAAACGCCTCGACATGGTGAAATGCCAATTTGTGGAGTATCTGCTTAATCAGGCTGAAGAATGGGGCTTCCGTTCTATCAGCGTGAGTGGTTACAATCCAAAGACTGGTGAAGGAGTGCGCTTTCAGGATATAGACTATAGTCACTACGACGTTATCATCACCAATCCGCCCTTCAGCCAGTTTGATGAGTTTATCGACATACTGGTGAAGAACAAGAAACAATTCTTGGTAATTGGCCCTCAGACAGCCCCAACGGAGAAAACTATCATTCGCCATTTCCAGGCAGGCAATATACGTGTAGGCTATCATTATCATCTGAGCGGTTTCCGTCGTCCAGATGGTAGTGTGCTTCCTAAGCAGCATAACACGCCTCGCAGTTCTATGTGGTACACCAACCTGCAAGTAGACGAGAACGAGAAACAGATAGTCATGAGCTGTTCCTACGAAGAGAATCCGGAACGTTATCCTCGTTATGTGAACTATGATGCTATTGAGGTGCCTACAGTTGCAGAGATTCCCTACGATTACGATGGAGAGATGGGCGTTCCCATTACTTTCATGCAGAAATATAACCCTAAGCAGTTTGAAATCATGGGTTCGAGCCGTCAATTAGGAAAGCCCATGAAAGATTGTGTAGAACCTGATGCAGTTTACTCAAAAGGCGGTATGCGTTTTTATTTGGCAGAAGGCAATAAAC
This sequence comes from Prevotella communis, assembly GCF_022024175.1. Lineage (GTDB taxonomy): Bacteria > Bacteroidota > Bacteroidia > Bacteroidales > Bacteroidaceae > Prevotella > Prevotella communis. The sequence goes on from NZ_CP091794.1 coordinate 949,429, forward strand.
ATTATAAATGTCTTTGGGACAGAATAGTCATCAAACACAGAAAGGAGGCAGAATAGAATGACAGTAAAAGAACTATACGAGAAAGTGGCCAGTGGCAAGATTATCAGCGACATTGAGTTGCAGCGAGCCATTGTGTATGATACAGCCAAGCAGGCTTTAGTTATTGATAGCATCTATCACGGAATTCCTTTGCCCGCCTTCTATCTATGGGAACGCGAAGATGGAATCCTTGAAGTGCTCGATGGTAAGCAACGCATAGAAGCAATCACGAAGTTCAAACAAGGCGACTACAAATACAACGACAAGACTTGGAAGGAGTATGCCTATGATAGCGACTTGCAGCAGATTGTGGACGATACCAAGCTCACCATTATTATATGCAAAGGCACAGAAGAAAAGAAACGTGAGATTTTCAAGCGCATCAACACCCTAGGTGTTCCCTTGTCTCGCTATGAGGTGCTCAATGGCTTGTATCATGGCGAATATTTGGAGGGGCTAGATTACTACATTCGCAACGACGCCAATGCCAAAAAGATTCTTCCAACTGCCAGCATAGATCGTGGAGATAACAAGTGCCATCTCTTGGAGTACATTTTCTATGTGCGCCATGATAGCCGTTTCCCCAAGAAGGACGAGTTGGATGAATACGTGAAGAACCATAAGGACGAGAGTTTTAATGACGAGGTAAAGAAGATAAAGCCCTTCATCAGCTTTGTCCGCGATGTCTTCCACGAGAAGTCAAAGATTCCTCCCGTCCTGAAGTTCAAGCTCTCCGTCAAGTACCTGAAAGACCGCGCCATTTGGCTTCAGCACAAGGATGCCATCTGGAAAGAGGTCAATGACTTTATGAAGACTGAAGGCTATAGCCTATCCAAAACTAGAGACGCAGACATTGAAGCAATGATTCTCGGTATCGTCGGCAACTGCCGTGTGGACCCCAAGCGTCTCTTTACACAAGATGACAAACTTTGTTTGCTCTCCGAAAAGACTCCAGACGAGAACGGCCTCTATGTGTGTGAAGACTGTCACCAGCACTTCCGTGCTGAGGAACTGACGGTAGACCATAAACGTCCTTGGAGCCTCGGCGGCAGGACGGAACTCTCTAATGCCCAGCTGCTGTGCAGGGCTTGTAATAGTAGGAAGAACAATAAGAATTAGAAACTTGAATTAATACAATTATGAAAAAGACATTATTATTGCTAGTGCTAGCATTCGGAATATGCAGTATCAACGGGAGTGCTCAGACAAAGAAACGGACGCCAGTCAAGAAAACAAATATAGCTAAACCTGCTACGACCAGCACAGCGAAGGAACGAAAAGTTGGAAACGACGGCTATATCTGGTATCTCCTAAAGAAAGGCAATCTGTATGGAGCGCAGGATATTGAAGGAAGAGTGATAGTTCCTACTCAATACGATTTTATTGAATATGTAGCTTATGGAAGAGGCGATCATTACTACAAAGTAAAAAAAGGTGATTATTATGGAGTTTATACCAGATTGGGTAATCTTCTTATTCCTATCGATCGGCATTACACAAATATTGAGATGTTAGTAGGGGAAGGAAAAATCGCTTGGGAGATAGAAATTAATGGAGGAAGAAAAGGGGGACTTGATGCAAAAGGGAATGAGGTCCTTCCTCCATTTTATGAGGAAATTGGTTTTGAATCTGTTTGTAGAGGAAATGATAAAGAACGAGGTGCATTCTTTTTTATAGTTAAACAAAGTGGCAAATATGGAATATACGATTTAAATGGGAATAAAGTGGTTAACCCTAGGTATGAAAATAGTACTGATTGCTTTTTGTATGATTTTGATGACGAAGGTCCTTCTAATCTAAAAGAGTTTGGTAGCGATGGAAATTATATAAGAATCCAAATAAGCGGAAACACTCGATATAACTATATGCCCTTCGACGATTTGTACTATCCTTTCCATTATGCTTCAACTTCCTCATCATCAAATTCCACATCTTCTTCCTCTTCGAGTTCCTCCTCATTATCCAGCAGCAGTTCAAGCAGCAATTCGAATAGTGGAACAACTACGGTGGTCGTAGAGCATAAACGTGATCCTGTTCCTGTACAAGATTGGGTTCCTTGCTCTGTTTGTGGTCATAATCCTGGTGTTTGTCAGACATGTGTTGGTAATAAAACAAATTATAGGGGAGATCCCTGCATAAGTTGTCGGGGAACAGGAAAGTGTCATTTTTGTAATGGGCAAGGTGGTCGTTATCAAATAGTATATAGATAGAGAATAGAGATTGCAACTAAAAGATGAGGCTATAAGCTTCGTCTTTTTTTTGCTCTATTTGATTCTTATATTACTGAACTTTCGCAAGTGAATATTCATTCATCAAGCGACTAATTTATACATTTGATATAGCTTATGGAACTTAGGATTGGCATCAATAACCGCAGAAAGCAGTTCACTGGCATCGGCAGAGATCATCTCTGCGATTTCCAGGATGGTGTCCAATATAAGTTCCCATATCCTGTCCGAAGCGGACAGCTCGAGAGTGTTGCCAGTGGTATCACGGAAGAGCGCCCCGACGGTTTCGTAGGCTTCAAACCGCTTCACCGTGCAAAGTATGTTGTACTGCATCATGATCAGCGTAAAGCTGGCAATCTGTGCAGAGAAGTGTACGCTCTGACATCTGCCGAAGTCGAGCAGTTGCTTCTGGTCGTGATAAGCCACCTCGGTAGTCCAGCGGATAGCGTACGTCCTGTATGCTTTGAGAAAACTAAGCGAGAGGTCCGTAGTGAGCAATCCATTCCAAAGCCCATTCCTGCCTCGTTTCGAGAAGAACAAACGCACGGTGGTACCTGCAAACTTCACATCGATGGTGCAGTAGGTACATCTGAGTGTCCTGTTATGTTTGGTGAGGCCCTGCTTCTGGAGCTTCTTGATAATCTGCTTAGCAGTCAAATCACCCCACTGGGTGTGGTATTTGGTTTTTCCAATCTTTATCATACCAATCAAATGACACTTGATGTGGCGGCTGGTAATCAGGCGAACGAAGTCTGCACTGGTAAACCAACTGTCAACCAGCAGATAGTCGAAACGTATTCCACGCTTGATAGCGTACTTCACCATCTCGATTGCCTTGTCAGTCTTCTTCATGGTGTATTCTTTTATGCGCTCCTCAACACATTGTCCCGTATAGTCGGCAGAGAAACGCTCACTGCGTTGCTTGTCCGTCAACCCTTGCTTCTTGTCAGGATTACTGCCTTCTTCACCATGAAGCGAGAAATCGAGAAACAATTGGCTCATGCCATCGCACAGAAGCAGCGTCAGACATTTGTAGCCGAGGATGCTCTTATGTTGGATATGAGAGAAAACCTTGCCGATAAGTTCACTCTTGCGACCACTCTTTGGAGCGTCTGTGTCATCGATAATCAGGCAGACGGGCTTGTCATGCTCAGCCTCGGTGCTACGGCTGATCTTACGCAGCAGCTGGAGGTTCATCGCATACAGCAGTTTGCGCCACTTGATATCACCATCATTCATAAAACGATAGAACATGTCCTTCTCACAACAGAACAAGCGGCTTAATGAAGAGCCAGAGTACCGGTATGCATTCCTGACGACGAAGAAAGGGAACAGCATCAAAAGATTAAGGACCTGCACGTTCGTGAACTTGCAGTTCTCTTTCTTCTCTGTCCCTATCTGCTCCGGACGTATGTTTATGCACTCCATCACTCTCATAATCGCATTAATTGCACGGTTATTCTCATTTTCTGAGAAAAAGCTTCTCAAATCTGAAATAATTGTTGTACCTTTGCTCACGGCTTCTAAGTTTGAACTTTATTTTTTGGCGATTATAAAGGTACTCATTTCCTGTGAGTTACACAAACTTCGAAGCCTTTTTTATTCCTATTTTATGTTAAATTATGCAGGTGCGCCATCACTTGCGAAACTTTAGTTATATTACTTTTTTTTGGTAAATTTGAGGATTTTGTGAGTAACTTTTGAGAATTTTGTTTGGTAGAATAGGACATCAGAGGCAAGTGTCTTATTCCTGATGTCTTTGCAACATCTGAATTAATATGACGCAGGGACAGGTGTGACACAAGCAAAGTAGAAATGACAGATACTGTCATCTCAAATCTTCCTTACCCATAAGGTAATGATTCAGGAGCAAGACACTCGTCTCTTACCTTTGCATCCGATTATAGAGATTGTTCCATTTTCATGAAATAATTCTTGCAGATGGATGCAATACGGTTTAAGTTTTGTAGCTTTGCTAGAGATTTATGCCGTTGAGGGTGAGAAGACACTCGCCTAGATAAGTAGAGACTATATCGTGGGACAGAATAAGCTTCCACCCTCATTTTTCAGATCTTTGGAGCCAGGACGAAGTATCAGAGGACATCGCTCAGGTATGGCAGGGGATGATTCAGAGTATATACAAGAGGAAAGGCGGTGAGGATTTGAGGCTATAATCATCAACATTATTAACTTAAAATTCAAACCGTATGAAACCGAATTTCGAACCTGGCAAGTGGTTTATGCAGTGCGTGGGAATCGACATTGCAAAGGGTACGTTCACGGCCTGCCTGTGTATGTATGAGTTCGATCAGGGATGCTCTACCGACCCTGTAGTGTTTAACAACGACAAGACTGGTTTCAACCAGTTCGTCAAATGGAGTCGTAAGGAGGCTCTGAAGGGCTATCCTTTGCGCTATGTGATGGAACCCACTGGTGTCTATTATGAGCAGCTGGCAGCTCATCTGAGTAAACTCGGCCTGGACGTCTGTGTTGTGTTGCCTAATAAGGCCCGTGAGTTTGCTAAGTACGAAGGCATCCTTACAAAGACCGATGACATGGATGCCTATACTCTTGGGATGCTTGGGTGCTTGGACAAGCGCCTCAAACCTTGGGCACCGCCATCTCCTATCTATAGGGAACTGCGACAGATGACGCGTTTCGTGGCCGACATCAACAAGGTCAAGACACAGTTGAGGAACCATCTGGAGGCACTCGCACACAGCGAGATAGCGGAGAAGAGCATCGTCAAGCACTATAACAAACTTATCAACGAGATAGACAAACAGCTGGACAGTAATCAGAAGGCCATCCGCGAGAAGATCAAGCAGGAGCCCGGACTGTCAGAGCGTATTGACCGTATCACAACCATCAACGGCATAGGGTTTATGACTGTAGTTGCCGTGGTTGCAGAGACTAATGGCTTTGCGTTGATAACAAATCGTAAGCAGTTAGCCAGATATGCAGGGCTTGACGTTCCTGCACATCAGTCAGGACCTGTTGACCCTAAGCGCCACATCTCAAAGCAGGGCAACGTACACATCAGAACGGCACTCTATTTTCCTGCCATTGTCAGCACTCAGTGTAATCCTCAGATGAAAGATTTCTATGGGCGCCTATGTGACAGGAATACACAGTCGAAAATGATTGGAGTAACAGCCACTATGCGCAAGCTACTACTGCTCATATACAGCCTTTGGAAAAGTGGAGAGAAGTATGACCCGACACGTGACAAGCCTGCATGTAATAGGCAAAAGAAAGAGGCTGAAACCACTGAAGGCCAGCCTCACGGGATAGATGTTGGAACATTGGCTGAAGAATAGCCGCAGAACGCAGTCTTCCCTTGATGGCTGCAAAGTTAATCAAATCCTTTTAAATAACAAAGAAATAATCATAAAACATAGCACACTGCTGAGGAGAGCCAGTGCGGCTGCACCCGTAAACATCAGAAAAACATCGCCGCAGACGATAAACGCCATACACTGATTGTTGTTATGGAACTCGCTAAGCATTGAATCTTACATCACAGCAGAGCCCTGTCGCAATTTACATTGAAAACAGGGCATGAATGCTGCGTGTAAATGCAATCAATAGACAAGGATTGTTAAATTGTCTCACTTTTAATCCAAAAAGTTTGGTTTTTAAAACAGTATCTGTCCCTGATGTCCTCTGTGGCTAAAGACGGAATAGATTATATCTGCATTACTGACATAGCCCGTCAGAAGAATGTAGCAGAACCAAAGGATGTTGTTAAGAACTGGATGCGTCAGAAGAACACCTTGGAATACCTGGGTTGTGGGAGAAACTTCATAACCCCAATTTTAAAGGGGTCGAATTCGACCCCCTTTTGGCTGAGGCAGGCAGTAACTCGTTTACGATGAGTCCTACAAGATGGGTAGAACTAACATCTGCAATAGGAATCCTTACTAAGAATGGCGCAGGAGGAGGAACCTATGCTCAGCGTGATATCGCTTTCAAATTCGCTAATTGGGTGTCAGTAGAGTTTGAACTCAACAGGACATCAGGGACAGGCAAGTGTCTTGTTCCTGATGTCTTTGCAATATTCAAATTAATACTGCTCCTCATGGTCGGAATGCGAGGGTATGTGGCGTATCAGCTTGTGGGCTGCGGCCTGGGCCATAGCCTCGTAGGCACGCTCGCTGGGGTGCAGGTGGTCGCCACTGTCGAAGCCATCGGCAAAAGCCTTGGGATTGGTGGTGCTGCACACGGCAGCATCAAAATCGATACAGCCATCGAAGATGGGCGATGTGCGCAACCACTCGTTAAACTCCTGTCGCATAGCGTCGCGTTTGTCGTTATAGGTACGCCAGCCGTAGATGGGCAGCAGCGTACCGCTCCACACCTTAAGCCCCATGGCCTTGGCGGGACGTACGTAGATATCCTCTACGCCGCGCTGCATCTCTTCAACGGTGGGCAGGTCGCTCCAGGGACGGAAGGGGTTAACATCCTGGCCAACGGGGTGGATGATATCATTGATGCCGTGCTGGATGATGACATCGGTAGCACCGGCCACACGCATCTCAATGGGGAATCGGGTGGCACCCTTCAAACCGTAAGCCTGATAGGTAATGCAATCGTACTGGCGCAGTATGCGCGTGCCACTGACGGCGCGACGGATAATGGCCACGTTGGTGCCAAAGGCCAGCTGGGCCAGGTAATCGGGCCACGACTGGGCGGTAATTGAATCGCCATAGCACACTATGGCGTGGTTATCGGGCGATGTGAGCACATCGATGGTATTGAGGAAGTAGAACCAGTTGGTGTGGCGGGTAAGGTCGAGGGGCAGCTCGTCGGCCTCGGCAAAATCGCCATAGGCATAGAAGCCCTTTGACAGCGGACCGGTAATGAGCGTGCCGCTGTTCATCTGGGTGTAATCGGCCAGATACATGCTTACATCGATGGTATCGCCACGGTTTACGGCATAGCTGATGGCATCGCTCTCGGTCTCCTTTCCAGGCTGCAGCGTAACGCTGGTAGCGCCACCAAAGGTTATGGGTGTATGACCCACAAACACCTTCGTGAGGGTTACAGGTTCGGTGCCTGTAAGATTGGAGAAGCGGAAACGCAAGGCGCTACCGGTAAACGGCATGCGTACGGGATAACGCAACGTAAGATTCTTGGCATACACGGCCTCGCGACGGTCGGTAATCGAGGTGGCGTTGCCCCAGCAGGCCACCCATTTTAATAAACCCATATCAGTCATTCTTCTTAAAGAATTGTAATCTTCGGTGCAAAAGTACGAAAAAATATGGAGAAATCAGTCTTTTTTCGTAACTTTGCACCCTGAAAAACGAAGAAATTGTCAAAATAGCAATATGATGAATCGACTACTTACTATTGTGATGATGTCTGGCTTGTCGCTTGGAGCGTGGGCACAGGCCTTTGATAACCTGCCAGATCCCATTGAGGATGTGAACAAGGTTGTGGATAACACGCCCGACTCAATTGCCAAGGCATTGATGTCGAGACCAAAGCCGGGCTCTACACGTAAGGGCTCGCAGCCCGTTTTGTTTCTTGTTGGAAACTCCACGATGCGCAATGGCACTCTGGGAAATGGCAACAACGGCCAGTGGGGCTGGGGCTATTTCTTTCCAAAATATTTCAATGCAGACAAGATTGCGGTGGAAAATCAGGCCCTGGGTGGCATGAGTACCCGCACATTCTATACAGACCTGTGGCCTGCTATACGTCAGGCCTTGAAGCCGGGCGACTGGGTCATCGTGTCGATAGGTCATAACGACAATGGTGAGTTTTTTGACCAGAAGCGTGCCCGTGCCGTGATTCCCGGCGTAGATCCTGATACCTGTTATATAGGTTTCAACCAGCGCACGCAGAAGCAGGATACCGTCTATTCGTACGGCACCTACCTGCGCAAGTATATCCGTGAGATTCGTGCGAAGGGGGCTAACCCCATCCTGATGTCGCTGACGCCCCGCAATGCCTACGACGAGAAGACGGGCAAGATTGTGCGCAAGCCCCAGACGGAGTGGGCGGCCTATATCGCTGCCGTGGAGGGCGTGCCCTTCATCGACCTCAACGAGATTAGTGGCAGGAAGCTCGACTCGTTCAGCCGCTGGAAGGTGGACTATCACTTCCTGGGCGACAAGATCCATACGTCAAAGTTCGGTGCTGAGCTCAACGCCTATAGCGCCTATATGGGTATTGTGAATAGTCGCGATCCGAAGTTGAAGGCACTCATGAAATTCATGCAGATTCCCCAGAAGACCATCTGGAATGTGGATCGCCTCAGCGGAAAGCCTGTGGTCTTCTTTACGGGCGACTCGACTGTGAAGAATGCCGACAAGGACGACGACGGCATGTGGGGCTGGGCCTCGCAGGCTTCTACCGTCTTTGACGAGAACAAGATACAGTTGGTGAATGCGGCCCGTGCCGGCCGTTCCACGCGCTCATTCATCCGCGAAGGCCTGTGGGACGCCGTCTATAACGCCCTGCAGCCCGGCGACTTCGTGACCATTCAGTTTGGCCATAACGATATCTGTCCCATCACCGACGCAAAGGCACGTGGCGTGATTGCCGAGTCGAAGGACACGCTGCACGTCTATCGTCTGGACAACGGTACCTACGAGGTGGTCTATAGCTTTGGCTGGTATCTGAAGAAGATGATTGACGACGTGCGTGAGAAGGGTGCAACGCCCATCCTCGTGAGTCTGACACCGCGCAACGAGTGGCCTGGCGGCAAAATAGAACGTCGTGACAGTTCGTATGGCAAGTGGTACCGTGAGGTGGTGAAGGAGACAGATGTGGAGTTTGTGGACCTCCACAATATCAGTGCCGACTTCCTTGATAAGAAGTTTGCCAAGAAACGCCTCTCAGACGACAAGGAGAAGGCGAAGGCCGAGGTGGCCCAGATTAAAGAGAAGGCAGGCGCTGTCTATTTCAAGAAGGACCACACCCACACGTCAAAACTGGGCGCACAGATGAATGCGCAGTCTTTTGCAAAAGGTTTAAAGGCCAACAAGTCTGAGTTGGCTAAGTATCTCAAGAAATAATGTTGGAACAATGAATTTATCCATAAGCCGGAATAAATATAGGAAAACGGCTCTCGTGCTTGTGACGATGCTGTGGGGCGCCAGCCTTTCGGCAGCAGTCACTCCGCAACATACAATGGACTCCCTGCGTCAGGTGATGTCTCATCAGAAAGGTGAGAAGAAGTTGAATACCATGGAGGAAATCTATAACCAGAGCCTCTTGGTTGGCGACTTCAAGCTCCAGTTGCGATGCCTTGACGAATGGCAGGCAGAAGCCCGTCGTCAGGGTAATGCTGCCAGCGAAGCCGAGGCGCGTGTGGATCGCATCCTCGATTATTTCAATGTGGCAATCTATGACTCCATCTTCCACCTCTCGCGCGATATGATGACATTCTGCGAGAAGCACGGTATGGTGCGCAAGAAGATGCAAGCGTGGCACATGCTGGTGGGGGCTTATCATTTCACCGGCCAATACAATCAGGCACTCCGTGAGGTGAAGATGATGTATGAGGAGGCCCACCGCGTGGGTTCTGAATATGGTGAGTCGATGGCCTATTTCAATATGGGAAATGTCTATTACAGCATGAGCCATATTGAGGAGTCGGCCGATGCTTTCGAGAAGAGTATCCCCCTGATGCAGAAGATAGACCCTGAGGTGCTGCTGGAGATGTATCCCTACTATTGTGATGCTCTGGAGTCGCTGAAGCGTTATGAGAAACTGGACAGCGTGACCCACCAGTGGTGGCAGGTGATAGAAAACAGGTTCGCAAAGGGGGATGAACGTGATAGGGAAATCCTTCTTGCCAACTATTTCATTGCTTGTGCTCAGGCTAAACTGGGAAAGGGTAAGTTGGAAGAGGGAGAGAAATATCTGGACGAGGTAGAGAAGAACCTGCCCGGCAAGAAAAGCTACGAATACTTGTTCCTGCTGTTCTATCGTGCCAAGTTGCGTATGTTGCAGGGTCGCTATGATGAGGCCCTCGATCTGAATGCGGAGCGTATCAGGATGTGTAGCGTCATCGACGATAAGCCCACCCTGATTCCTGTACATAAGCAGCGCGCAGATATCTTGATGCGTGCAGGCCGCTATAAGGAAGCCGCAATGATGTATGCCCGTACCTTAGCCCTGAGCGACTCGCTGAATCAGGCCAACACACGTACGCAGTTGAACGAGCTCCGTACGATGTTCAAGGTGGATGAACTGGAGACGGCCAATGCCGAGCACGAGACACGTCTTGAGGAGATGGAAATCCATTCTGTGCTTCAGCGCAGTAAGTTTATCACCATCATCACCACGCTGGCTGCCGTGACGCTGCTGATTATCATGCTGATTATCTACTATGCAGCACGCCGCCTGAAGAAGAAGAACTGCGAACTGGCTCAGCGTAATAACGAACTGAAGGTGGCGCGCGAGCGTGCTGAGGTCTCTCTGAAGATGAAGACCGACTTTATCCATCAGATATCCCACGAGATACGCACGCCGCTGAATGTGCTGTCGGGCTTCTCGCAGATTCTGACTGCCAAGAACGACCCGTTGGATCCCGATGTGCGTCGCAGCATCAACCATCGTATTGCCGAGAGCACGGGCCGTATCGTCAACCTGGTGAATAAGATGCTGGAGCTGAGTGAGGCTAACAGCGAGAAGATTATAGAGCGCGAGGACGAGGTGACACCTGCGAAGATTGCCGAGGATGCTATTGAGCAGTCGGGCGTCCGCAGTTTCGAGATGACAGACTTTGAATGCCATATCGATGACGACGTGACAGACCTGATGCTGCAGACCAACCTGAAACAGGCTGTCCGCACGATCTACTTCCTGATAGGTAATGCCCGTAAGTTCATGCAGCCGTCGGGCGAGGACCTGCGTCAGGGCACCATCCGTCTCCTCGTGTCACAGTCGGCCGACAAGCATTTCGTGCAGTTTGCTGTGGAGGATACGGGTATCGGTATCCCTGCAGAAGAAGCCGAACATATCTTTGATGAGTTTGTACAGTTGAATGAATACTACGATGGCGCCGGCATCGGTCTTACCGTGGCCCGCAGTATCGCCCGCCGACTGGGTGGCGATGTGGTGCTCGATACAAGTTATACAGCAGGTGCACGTTTCGTGTTCACCTTACCAAAGAAATAAGAAAAGATGATTGATAGAGCGACGGTTGACAAGATTATCGATGCTGCCCGCATCGTAGATGTGGTGGGAGAGTTTGTGACACTTAAGAAGAGTGGCGTGAACTATAAGGGCTTGTGCCCTTTCCACGACGACCGTAACCCGTCGTTCATGGTGTCGCCGTCGAAGAATATCTGCCACTGTTTCGTATGCGGAAAGGGTGGTACCCCAGCCAACTTCCTGATGGAGCACGAGCAGATTACCTATCCAGAGGCGCTGCGCTGGTTGGCTAAGAAATACAACATCGAGATTGTCGAAAAGGAGATGACCGACGAGGAGCGCGAGGCACAGAGCGAGCGCGAGTCGATGTTCATCGTCAACGAGTGGGCAAAGGATTGGTTCCACGATATTCTAAAGAACGACCCTGACGGCATCGCCATCGGCAAACAGTATTTCCGCAGTCGTGGCATCCGCGATGATATCATAGAGAAATTCCAGTTGGGCTATGCGCCTCAGAAACGTGACGCTTTGGCGCTGGCTTCCAAAGCCAAGGGCTATAAGCCAGAGTTCCTGGTAAAGACTGGTCTGTGCATTGAGGGCGAGAAGGGAGTATATGACCGCTATGCCGGTCGTGCCATTTTCCCCTGGTTCAATGTCAGCGGCAAGGTGGTGGCCTTTGGTGGCCGTGTGCTGGACAGCAGGACGAAGGGTGTGGCACAGAAATATGTCAACTCGCCCGACTCGGATATCTATCACAAGGAACGTGAGCTCTATGGCATCTATCAGGCCAAGAAGGCTATTGTGAAGGAAGACCGCGTGTTCATGGTGGAGGGCTATACCGACGTCATCGCCATGCATCAGGCCGGCATCGAGAACGTGGTGGCCAATAGTGGTACGGCGTTGTCAACCTACCAGATACACATGCTTCACCGCTTCACCAATAATATCACCTTGCTGTATGATGGTGATGAGGCTGGTATACATGCTGCCATGCGAGGCACGGACATGCTCCTGGAGGAGGGGATGAACATCAAGGTGCTGCTGTTGCCCGATGGCGACGACCCCGACTCGTTTGCCCGCAAGCACTCTACGGAGGACCTGAAGCGCTATATCGAGGAGAACCAGACCGACTTCATTACCTTCAAGAGCCGACTCACGGTAGAGAACGTCACAGACCCCGTGAAACGCTCCGAGGCTATCGGTGGCATCGTGAAGAGTATCTCCGTGATTCCAGACCAGATTCTGCGCTCCACCTACCTCAGCGATTTTGCCCATCGCATCAATATGAAGGAGCAGACGCTGGTGGCAGAGATGAATAAATACATCCAAAAGAACCTGGAGGATAAAGGAAAAGACAGCGCACGACAGCAAGGGCGCGAGCCTCAGAATGAGCAGGAAATACCACAGCCGCAGATGAACGAGGACGACCTGCTGGCGCTTCACTCGCCCACAGAGCAGGCTTCTGAGGTCGAGCAGATGCTTGTTCGCGAGATCGTGCGTCATGGTGAGGAAATCATCTTCGAGGATGTGGAGACAGAGGAAGGTGGAACCATCTCGCTCAATGTGGCACAGTATGTCCACTTCGACCTGTCGCAGGACGGACTCTCTTTTGCTCTTCCCATCCACAACCAGATTCTGGAGGAGGCCGTAGAGCAGAGTGAGAAGCCTGGTTTCAAGGCCGAGTCATATTTTTGTAATCACGCCGATGTGCAGGTCAGTCAACTGGCCACCCGCCTGGCCATCGACCGTCATCAGTTGGGCGGACGCTTCGTATTGGAACCTCGTGAGGGGGCCTTGCGTCAGCGCGTCATCCATCTTGTGATGGACTTCCGTCTCAACATTGTAGAGAATAGATTAAAAGAGATTCAGCGTCAGTTGCTACAGGTGGGCTCTGATGTTGAACAAATGATGAAATTATTAAAGGAACATAAGGAAACCAAAGAGCTTCGTGATGAACTGGCCAAGCGCCTGGGCACCGATCTCGTTGTCTAAAACGAATTATGTATTACATTCAGAAAAAATTAGAAGTATCAGCCAGCCATCACTTGGTGCTGGACTATGAGAGTAAGTGTTCAAACTTGCACGGTCACAACTGGATTATCACCCTTTACTGCCGTGCCAAGGAGTTAAACCAGAATGGTATGGTGGTCGACTTTACCGAGATCAAGCGTAAGATCAAGGGAACGTTGGACCATCAGAATCTGAACGATGTGCTGCCTTTCAACCCCACGGCAGAGAATATCGCCCGTTGGTGTGTAGAGCAGATCCCTACCTGCTACCGTGCTGAGGTACAGGAGAGCGAGGGCAACCTCGCGGCGTATGAAAAGGATGAGTGAAAAGTGAATAGTGAAAAATTTGCTACCGCATGAGGGTAAATAATATTTTCTATTCTTTGCAGGGTGAGGGACGCAACACGGGGCGTGCTGCTGTCTTCATCCGCTTTGCTGGTTGCAACCTGCGCTGCTCGTTTTGCGATACGGAGTTTGAGTCCTATCGCGAGATGAGCAACGAGGAGATTATGGCAGAGGTTGAGGCTCTCAGCCCTCAGCCATCAGCCATCAAACCTCTGATTGTCCTGACTGGCGGCGAACCCACGTTGCAGGTCGATGAGGCCTTCGTGGACTTCCTGCATCAGCATGGCTATGAGGTGGCGATGGAGAGCAACGGCACGCGTCCTGCTCCCCAGAATCTCGACTGGCTCACGGTATCACCCAAGCAGAAACCCGTTCACCAGCGTTGTAGCGAGGTGAAGGTGGTCTTTACGGATGCCGAACATGTGTCGGACTTTGAGCTCGAAGCGGATTATTATTACCTGCAGCCCTGCGACACGGGCGACCCTGAGCGCAATAAGGTTATTACGCAGGCCTGCGTGGAATATATCAAGCAGCATCCCAAGTGGCGCCTGTCGTTGCAGACCCATAAGCTCATCGACATAGAATAAATCTCCAACCTCCAATCTCCAACCTCAAAACTCAACCCCTATGTCCTGGCACAGCATCATACTCCTCATCTATCAGATTATCGTGGTAGCAACGATTATTCATGTAGTCCTGGATAATCGTCAGCCTTCGAAGACGATGGCATGGGGTATGGTGATTTTCTTCGTGCCTGTAGTGGGTATCATCGCCTATCTGTTCCTGGGCGTCAACACCCGTCGTGAACGCATGGTTAGCCAGCGTTCCATGGATCAGCTCACCCGCCGTTCCATGTCGGGCTTCATCGAACAGGGCGATCTCCAGTTGCCGGAACTCAGTCGTCCGGTTATCGACCTGTTCATCAACCAGAGTTTCTCCCTTCCCTTTAATAATAATAAGGTGGAGATCCTGACGGATGGCTATGATTTCTTCCCGTCGCTGCTGCGTGACATCGCCTCTGCGCGGGACCATATCCATATTGATGTCTATATCTTTGAGGACGATGCCCTGGGACGACTCATCTCTGATGCCCTGATAGCCAAGGCTCGTGAGGGCGTGGAGGTGCGTGTGCTCTATGATGCCGTGGGATGCTGGAGCGTGGACAACCGTTTCTTTGAGCGGATGCGTATCGAGGGAGTCGAGGTGGAAGCCTTCATGCCCGTACGTTTCCCCACGTTTGCACGTAAGATGAACTACCGCAACCATCGTAAGATTTTCATCGTCGATGGCAGGGTAGGCTATATCGGTGGCATGAATTTCGCCTTGCGCTATGTGAAGGGCCGTCATCAGCGAGGATGGCGCGACACGATGATGCGCATCGAGGGTAGTGGTGTCTACTCCCTGCAGCGTGCCTTCCTCATCGACTGGTATTTCGTGGACCGCACGCAGTTGAGTGACAAGCGCTATTATCCCAAGTCGGCGGAAGATGCTCACGGTGCGCTCCTCCAGACCGTCACGTCGGCGCCCCTGGCACCTTATCCCGAGATTATGCAGGGCTATCTGCGCATCATCCTGTCGGCCAAGCGCTATATCTATATCCAGTCGCCCTATTTCCTGCCTACGGAGACCATCTTCTTTGCGCTGAAGACGGCCGTGGCATCGGGTGTTGATGTCAGGGTGATGGTGCCGCGCAAGACCGATGGCTGGTTTGTAGAGTGGGGTAGCAGGTCCTATCTGCGTGAGGCGCAAGAGGCTGGTATCCAGATACTTCTCTACGAACCGCGTTTTCTGCATGCCAAGACGCTGGTATGTGATGACCATACCACGACATGCGGCTCTACGAACATCGATTTCCGTTCGTTCCTGAATAATTTTGAAGCTAATACGTTTGTGTACGACGAGGCTGTGGCATTACAGATGAAGGATATTTTCCTGCGTGATGCCCGTCAGTCCACACCACTGTCCGCCCTGCCTAAACGCCTCCATCCAAAGTTCCTGGTGCGCTTAGGCGAGTCGGTTATGCGTCTGCTGTCGCCTCTGCTCTAAACAACGAGAAATTCACGCTGCCATAACTTCTGTGTTCTATGAAATGCGGATGCTGACTGAAGTCATGGTCTTTGCCGTGCTCCAGTACAAACATGCCATTCTCTTTCAACAGTCCCTTTTCAAAAACCAGGTCGGGTATCTGCGGAATCTCCTTCAGCGCATAGGGAGGGTCGGCAAAGATAAAATCATATTGCTGGTGACAGGCTTTCAGGAATTTAAAGACATCGGCACGCAGGGGTATACAACTCTTGTCGCCCAGTTTCTTGATGCACTCGCAGATGAAGCGATGATGGTCGCGGTCCATCTCGACGCTGACCACCTGCAGGCAACCACGCGACATGAGTTCCAGGGAGATGCTGCCTGTGCCAGAGAACAGGTCCAGTGCTGTGGCTTCCTCGAAGTCAATATACTGTGTCAGCACGTTAAAGATATTCTCCTTGGCAAAATCCGTTGTAGGCCTCGCCTTGAAAGAGCGAGGAATCTCGAAATGTCTTCCTTTATATTTTCCAGTAATAATTCTCATGCTATCTTACATCTTCCATCTTACATCTTCCATCAGCCTTCATCCCTCAGCCCTCAGCCTTCATCCCTCATCTTCCCTTGATAAACAGCGTCTGGAGGTCGTAGGGCATCGACTTGATTGTTGTCACGGGATGACGGTTGAAGTCGGCCGCAGGATTAATCACGTAGGCATTCTGCAGGAATTTCTTCAGTTCCTTGAGCAGCCATTCCTGTTCGGGAATATCGCCCACAATATGCAGTTCGTCGTGCTCAGGCTCCAGTTGCAGCTGCTTCCATACGTAGAGCAGGAAGTAGAGTGAGTCGTGGGCGCGTGATGCATCAAACGAGTTGCAGAACTTGAACCTGTTCTGCTGGAAACTGAATATCTCCAGTCGCTTCTCGTGGAAGTAACCATAGAGTTTGCTGCGCGTGCCGGTAAAGCTGCGCTGATGCAGGTGACGCCATACGGTAGAGAGCGCAATGATCATGTTGACATCCTGGAAATGGTCGTCGATAACCAGTCTCAGGTCCTTGTTCATCGCATAGACAGCCACGCTGTTCAGGTCTGGCA
This sequence comes from Prevotella communis, assembly GCF_022024175.1. Lineage (GTDB taxonomy): Bacteria > Bacteroidota > Bacteroidia > Bacteroidales > Bacteroidaceae > Prevotella > Prevotella communis. The sequence continues at coordinate 966,282 of NZ_CP091794.1, forward strand.
GCACGTTATAGTATACAGCCAGGGGCTCCTTGCTGGGGAAAGCATGGAAATAGAGCGTCTCTGCCTGTTCTTCGTGGAAGCTCTCCACGGGAACCATCAGCACATCAGCGTCAAGCACCACCCTGACACGCTTGGGCGGATTCATCAGCAGTTCGCTGGTCTTGAAAGCCTCGCGCAGGTTGGCAGCCATAGATATGCCGCTTTTCACCACGTATGGTTCAAACATCACATCCGTTCCGTCGTCCGTAGGTTGCGAAAACGACAAGGTGCCCCGTCCTATGCGGATGGTGAGCCGTTGCTTTGTGTTACTGATTTCTGGCATCTGTTTTTGTAATTTTGCTGCAAAATTACAAAAATAATTCTTAATTCTTAATTCTTAATTCTTATTTTTTTTCTTACCTTTGCATATTGTATGATTCAAGACGAGCTGATTTACCAGATAGAGACGCATTTTGGACATTTGCCTACCCCAGAGCAGCATGCGGCCCTGCAGACGTTTGCCACGTTTATGACCGACCGCGACGAGCAGGTGGTCATGGTGCTTCGTGGTTCGGCCGGTACGGGTAAGACCACGCTGGCCTCTGCCATTGTGCGTGGCATGCTTGCCATGAAACAGAAACTGGTGCTGATGGCGCCAACCGGCCGTGCTGCCAAGGTCTTCTCCAACTATTCCGGTACACCGGCTTATACCATCCACCGTCGTATCTACCGTCAGAAGACGGCTGCCGACCTCTCTGCCTTCAGTCTTGGATTCAATGCCGCCCAGGACACGCTTTTCATCGTTGACGAGGCCTCGATGATAGCCAATGCCGATACGCCCTTGCTCGATGACCTGATCCGTTTTGTCTATAACTATAAAAACTGCCGTCTGCTGCTTATCGGCGACCGTGCCCAGTTGCCCCCTGTGGGCGAGGAAGAGAGTCCGGCGCTGATAGCCCATGTGCTGCGTGGCTACGGCATGAATGTCTATGAGGCCGACCTCACCGAGGTGCTGCGCCAGGCTGAGGACTCTGGGATTCTGTGGAATGCCACCGAGGTAAGATGTATGATGGCTGATGGCAGATGTGAGTTGCCAAAGATCCGCCTTGACGGTTTTCCTGATATCGTGAGCGTGCCCGGTGATGAACTCATTGAGTCGCTGGCCTCGAGCTTCAGTCATGTGGGCATGGACGAGACGCTGGTGGTGACGCGTTCCAACAAGCGGGCCAATATCTATAACCAGGGCATCCGCAATACGGTCCTCGATCGTGAGGACGAACTCTGTCGTGGTGACCGTATCATGATCGTGAAGAATAACTATTACTGGGTGAAGAGCGAGGGCATTGAAGGGAATATCAGCTTCATTGCCAATGGCGACATCGCGGTCGTTCAGCGCGTGCGCAACGTCCAGGAGCTCTATGGCTTCCGCTTTGCTGAGGTCACCATGACCTTCCCAGACTACGACGACTACGAGCTCACGGCTATCACCCTGCTCGACACGCTCACTACCGAGGCGCCTGCCCTGACGCGCGAACAGCAGGAGCAGTTGTATACCCAGGTGATGGAGGACTATATGGATGTGCCCTATAAATCAGAACGCCTGAAGAAACTCAAGGACGACAAGTACTACAACGCCCTGCAAATCAAGTTCGCCTATGCTGCCACCTGCCACAAGGCGCAGGGCGGCCAGTGGGCGCATGTGTATATAGACCAGGGGTATATGACGGATGATATGCTCACGCCCGACTATTTCCATTGGCTCTATACCGCCCTGACGCGTGCCACCGAACAGGTGTTTTTGGTCAATTGGCCAAAGACGCAGGTGGAAAATCCCAGCGACAGTTACTGAAGTATCTCCCCGGGCTTACGGGCAAAGGTGGTGGCGCCGTGTGCCTCCAGGAAAGCCTGGTCACGGAAACCCCATAGCACGCTGATGCAGGGCAGACCCGAGTTGACGGCTGTCTGCAGGTCCACGTCGCTATCGCCTACATACACGGCATTCTCCTTGCTGACACCCAGTTGGCGGAAGGCTTCAATCACGGTGTCGGGGGCGGGCTTCTTACGGATACCCTCGGCCTCATGTTCGCCAATGGCTACCTCTACGGTGTCTGCGAAGAAATGGCGGCAGAGTTCGCGGGTGGCAGCATAGAACTTATTGCTGACCACGGCCACGCGCTTGCCCTGCTGACGCAGTGCGGCCAGCAGTTCGGGAATCCCGTCGTAGGGACGCGTGGTGTCCAGGGAATGTTCCATATAGTATTCGCGGAAGGTGCGGAAGGCATCGTCGAAACGAGGGTTCTTGTCGCCATCGGGCACGGCCCTCACCATCAGCAGGCGCACGCCGTTGCCCACCATGTGGCGTACCTCCTCGCGTGTATGCTCGGGCATCCCGTGCTGTCGCAAGGCGTAGTTCACGGCAGCTGTCAGGTCGTCGAGCGTGTCCAGCAGCGTGCCGTCGAGGTCGAATATATAAGTATTGTATTGTTTCATTGCGTGTGCAAAGGTACTAAAAATTATTCATTGTCAATAAACAAACGCCAATAACCAAATAATTCCCCGCGATACATTATCAATTATCAATTAATTCGTAACTTTGCACACTGTATGAATGTGATTAGATTCCTGAAAGACTGGACGCTGCCCGTATCAATGGGTATGGGAGCGCTGTTGTATCTGGTGTTTGCCTACGTGCCACAGCTGGACGGGGCAGCCCTGTTTTTTGACCCCGTGATGGAGGCCATCCTGCCCCTGTTTATGTTCCTGATACTCTTTGTGACCTTCTGCAAGGTCGATTTCCATCAGATGCGCCCCGTGTGGTGGCATCTGTGGGTGAGCATCTTCAACCTGCTGTTCATCGGTATCGTGATGGCATTGATACTGAGCTTGCCTCGTGCGGTAGCAAATTCTTGCGTCCCTTCGGTAGCAAGCGACCTGAGGTCGAGCGCTTCACTATTCACTTTTCACTCTACCCTTATTCTGTTGGAGGCTCTGCTGATGTGCATTATTTCTCCTTGTGCCACCGCCGCCGCTGTGGTAACCCAGAAGTTGGGCGGCTCGCTGGAACAGACCACCACCTATACTTTCCTTTCCAATTTCATCACGGTGCTGATGGTACCCATTTGTTTCCCGATGATTGAGAAGGGAGCCGATATCTCCTTTATGAGTGCCTTCCTGAAGATACTCTATCAGGTCGTGGTGCTGCTGGTAGTGCCCATGCTGCTGGCCTATATCGTGAAGCACACCATGCATCGTTTTCACCAGAAGATTATCAGCGTCAAGGACCTGTCGTTCTACCTCTGGGGCTGTTCGCTGATGATTGTCACAGGCACCACCGTGAAGAATATCCTCCATGCTGAGGCCTCCGTGGTGTTCCTTGGCATGATAGCCCTGTTGGGCCTGGTGCTCTGCATCATCCAGTTTGCCGTGGGTCGCTTCATCGGCCATTTCTTCGGACGTGCCCAGGAGGCTGGTCAGGCACTGGGGCAGAAGAACACCGCCTTCGCTATCTGGCTGGGAATCACCTACCTGAACCCACTATCCTCCGTAGGTCCCGGCTGCTATATCCTGTGGCAGAATATCATTAATTCGTTTGAAATCTGGCAGGAAAGACAAAAGAACAAGGGGTTAAAGACGCTCTCTTAGAATCTGCGTGATGAGTCTTGCGGCATTATCCGGCGCTTTCTCTTTGCCCAACCGTTGCCACACCTCTTCGTAGCCTTCAAGCATCTGCTGTCGGGCTGGGCCGTCGAGGACGAGCTCCAGTTCATGCTCTATGTTGGCCTGACTGAACGAGTCGGCTACCAGTTCGCGCACCACCTCACGGTCGGCAATCAGGTTGACCAGCGAGACATATTTTACCTTCAGCAGTTTCTTGCGCAGCCAACCGATAAGCCAGGGTAGGGGTGTCTCGTAGCATACTACCTGAGGCACACCAAACAGGGCCGTCTCGAGTGTTGCCGTGCCGCTGGTGACGAGGGCAGCATGCGCTTTCGACAACAGGTCGTAGGTCTGGTTCTTCACCAGTCTCACGTTGGTACCCTCCAGGAATCTCTGATAGTAAGCCTCGTCGATGCCAGGTGCGCCAGCCAGCACCAACTGGTAGTTTTTCTCAAACTTCTGTGCCGCCCTGATCATCGTCGGCAGGTTATCCTTAATCTCCTGCTTTCTGGAGCCAGCCAGCAGCGCAATAACGGGAGACCCTCCCCCGTCCCCTCCCTGTGATGGAGGGGTGAGCCGCCACTCCTTAACCTCATCTGCTGTCGGATTCCCCACATAGTGGATAGGGTAGTGGTGCTTCCTCTCAAAGAAATCCACCTCGAAGGGCAGGATAGAGAAGAGCTCGTCTACATTGCGCTTGATATCCTTGATGCGATACTCCTTCCACGCCCATATCTTGGGTGAGATATAGTAGTATACAGGACAGATGCTGTGGCGTTTCACGTAATCCGCAATCTTCAGGTTGAAGCCCGGGTAGTCCACCAGAATCACCACGTCGGGCATCCAGCGGCGTATGTCCTCCTTGCATTGCCTCATGTTCCTCAGGATGGTGGGCAGATGCAGCAATACGGGCACAAACCCCATGTAGGCCATCTCGCTATAGTGTTTCACCAAGGTGCCACCCTCGGCCTGCATCAGGTCGCCGCCGTAGAAACGGAACTCCGCTTCTGCGTCGCATGCCTTCAGCGACCGCATCAGACGTGATGCGTGGAGGTCGCCAGAGGCTTCGCCAGCTATGAGGTAATACTTCATTTAGTTAAGAGTTAAGAGTTAAGAGATGGGGGGAGTTAAGAGTTATTCTTCCCAGGACTCCTTCTGACTCATGAAGGCATAGGCCGTGAGGTCTATCTCTGTTGGGGTGATGGCCACGTATCCGTTATCCAGTGCCCAGCGGTCGGTATCCGTAGCCTCGGGCTCGTCGTTGTGGTAATGGCCCACCATCCACCAGTAGTCATACCCACGTGGATGATGACACTTCGTGGTCTCGTTCTGCCATGAGCCGAAGCCCATGCGGCATACCTTCACGCCCTTGAACGCCTTGGCCGCGGGGAAATTCACGTTCAGACAGATACCCTTGGGCAGTCCCTCTTTCAGCACCTTCTCCGTGAACTTGCGGATATAGGGGCGCAGGGGCTCAAAATCGGCATCCTCGCGGTGGTCGCACAGCGAATAGGCCACGCTGGGTATGTACTTCAGACAACCCTCTATCGTCACGCCCATCGTGCCGCTATAGTGGGCATTCACCGAGGCATTGTCGCCGTGGTTGATGCCTCCGATAATCATATCAGGACGACGCTCGCAGATATTCTGCAGCGCCATTTTTACGCAGTCCACAGGTGCACCGTTGCACGAATAGACCGTCACACCCTCGCGCTTCTCCCTGAGGGTCAGCTTGAGGGGTATGGTTGCCGAGAAAGCGCACGAGAAGCCCGAGCGGGCATCATCAGGTGCACATACTATGATGTCGGCAATATCTTCCAGCATAGCCGTCAGCGAGCGGATGCCCTTAGCCTGATAGCCATCATCGTTGGAAATCAGTATCAGTGGTCTCATTTTTTTCCTTCTTTTCCGATAATTGCGTGCAAAGTTAGTGGAAAAGGCCGAGATAACAAAAAATTTTAATGTTTATTCAGTTACTCACCCGCCCAGTGACAACATGATATTCCTAATGCCGTGCGCTGACTTTTCCTGATTTCACTAGATATTTTTTCTCTTCATTTTAATTATGCAGGCAGAAATCAAAACGTTTTCGAAGTTGTGACAGCATTGTCATATTCAAACCAATCAAAATCTGCATATCCGTCTCTGCTGTCACCTTGGGCAAACAAACCAAGCATAACACCCGTGAAACCGCCTATCACCTCAGTTGAAAGGTAGCGGAAATCCATCTTGGCGAGTGTGGCGAACGATTTGCCATCAGCAGATACTTGCATGTAGTAATAGTCCTTGTCGGAACCGATGCGTATGAAGGCCTGAGTGCCTTTCAGTTCAACGGGTTGGCCGGTATGGCTGAGTGCTCCCACACGGATATTTGACTTAGCCAATAGCTTTCCGTTCTTTCGTTCCACCATCACATCATAATGATTCAGGGGCGCTGCGTAGGCCGTGATTCCTGCCTGAGAGCCTTCTGCTAGATGCGATGCATCGATAAGTGCGGTGGCGTTGAAACGCAGCTCTGTCTGCCGCCTTGTCACAAAGGTGGGCGAGGTGGCTGCATCGAGCGTCGTAGAAGTGGGATGCAGGCGCAGCCAGCCTTTTCGCTCGGTGAGCGAATAGCAGGAATAATCGGGATTACCGATACTCATCCATCCCCAAGGCAAACCGATGCTGCTGTAACTGTCGGCTGGTACATTGCGCTTGACGAAATTGAACTCTTCGCGAACAGGGTCAAGGGGCGTTGGCACTTGCGGCAAGGTGTTGCACTTCATGTCTGTGGCCAAAGTGCCGTCACCATTGACCACAGGCCAAGCATTCTTGTCCCAACGCACCGGTGCAAGCATGGTCTCGCGTCCCATCACATGCAAGAGGTAGCCGCTGGTGCGATAACCCAGACATATCATCCACCACGATGAGTCAGGCGCTTGTATGAGGTCTGCATGCCCCAGTCCTTGAATATTGCTGTTCTGCATCTTCATGCTGAAATGCGTCAGAATGGGGTTGGCAGGATTCGGTTCGTAGGGGCCGAACAGCGAACGGCTTCGCAAGATGTTGACATGGTGCCCATGTTCCGTGCCCCCTTCGGCAAGCATCATGTAGTAGTAGCCGTCCTTTTTGTATATGTGCGGACCTTCAGGATAACGTCCGCCGAGCCCTGTTCCCAAGTGATGAATATCGCCTGTGCGCCGGCCGGTATTAATGTCAATCTCGCAGATGTTGATGTCGCCCGGCTTGATTCCCGGTCGTGTCTCGTCGCCAGCCGCTTTCCATAAGAAATAGCACTTCCCTTCGTCCCAGAATAGGGTAGGGTCGCAACTGCCAATGGCAAAGTCTATGAATACGGGGTCAGACCATTCTTTGGAGGGGTCGTCTGTCCATACGTAGAAATGACGACGTGAAGGAAAAATGGTGGTCACCATATAATAGCGGCCCTTGTGATAGCGGATGGTCGGTGCATAGATGCCCGCATTGGTCCAACCCAGTTCTGGCTGGTTTTGCGAGTATAGTCCTGAGAGGTCAAGCTGCGATTTGCGTGAGAGGCAATTTCCTACCTGCTCCCAATGTATCAGGTCTTTGCTGTGGAAGACTGGTACACCTGGGAAATACTGAAACGTACTGTTCACAAGGTAGAAATCCTTGCCGTCAGTACACACACTTGGGTCGGCATGAAAGCCGGGAAGCACAGGGTTGCGATAGCCTTGCGCCATACAGTTTATCGACGCTACAACAGTGATAGAGATTGTGAATAACAGCTTCTTCATAAACATTTTTTTTACAGGGCAAAGGTAAGCAAAAAATCTTAGACCCTCCCCTCCTTTTGTAGGGGAATCTCAGGTACAGGTCAACTGATACAACTCCTTAACGTGAATCAAAGTTCCTGTCTCTGGTGATTCCGGGACAACACCACAGGAATATCGCAAGCAGCAAGGGCTGTCTTGAAGTTTATCTTGTTTTCGTAGTCAATAGTTCTATAGAACCCAACAATCCTGATGGAAGCAGGGGGGATTCTTTTGTGAAGAACTTGAAGCACCCGACGGTCTTTCTTCCTTTGGAGGGGCGTGGGGTGCCATTGCTCAGCCACTCGGGAAGCTTTGCCATATAACGACCTGCCGTAGGACTGCCTGGGGCATAGGTGTATGTCAGGGGTTCTGACCATTCTATGTCGTCTGGCTCCTGCTCATCGCCTATCATGCGGTTAGGCCACAGGTTGGTAACGTCAATGCTTATGGTGTTGATGCCTTTATGTATGGCAGAGGTGATATCCAATAGGAATGGTGCCTTCCATAGAGTGGGGAAGGGCTTGCCATTGACGGTTACAGAGGCAAGGTTTTTTACTTGACCTAAGCTGATGATATAGCGTGCGTCTTTCTTCAGTTTCTTAATGGTAAACGAATTGCTGTATGTCGCTGTCCCTGAGAAATATCTTACGTTGCTGTCAGAGGATGTCGTCCAGTCGAACAGAGTGTCATTATCAACAATGATGTCATCAGCGTCTTTATAGTGAAAAGCCACCTTCCACCCTTTGTCTATCTCTGTCCTGCCATCGCAGGTCGGGAGTGAGGTTAGCAGTTGGTTTTCAGGACGTGGCGTTTCAGAAGATGTCTCTGTATCTGAGATAATGATAAATCTTGAACCGTACGGCTCTATGGAGAGTATCATAGGTCTGTCGTCTATCTTCTGCATAGTAAGATTGTATGCATCCCATATCTCCAGTTTCCTGCCTTTGGCAACGGAGGCAAGCCGGATTGTGTCTGATACGCTTTCGTTTGTAGGATTACAGAGGAACAGTATGTCATTATCTTCGTCAGTGCGCTGATAGGTCATGAACTTATCCGTTCCCTTCCATTGCTGTTTCGTCGGCACACCACGTTGCAGGAGCGACTGACAGCGTGCCATGTAGTCGAATAGTGCGCGTGCTCCACCAGCTTTCCACCATGTCTGATTGGGTACAAAATGTGTGCCCCAGATGCCGAATGACATTCCCGGCTCTACATTTGTCCAAGGGTTGCAGGCGCCTGCATGGAGCATCATCCTGTTAACACCATTGCAGTAGGCTTTGTCGCATATCGGCTTTAAGGATTGCGGGTCGTCTTTCCATGCGTGAAGAGGCCAGCACGTAAAGGCTTCTGCGGCAAGCAACGGGCGTTGCAGATTTCTCATCACCTGCTCATGACGCTTCATGTCTTTCCAACCCCATGTCTCGGGCTTTACCCAGAATTCTGTCGCTATGACTGCGCTGTTTGCCTCCTTGAGTATCTTGTTGATATCGAGCACTTGGAATGGCTTCTGCCCGCCTGTACCGTACGGCTCTATCAGCAGCTGCATACCGGGTGTCTTGCGTGCCAGCTGATTCATATAGCCATAATAGTTTTCTGCAAAGAGTGAGGTGACAACATCTACAAGGTCTTTCTTGAATCGTGCCGACTCTTCCTTACTGCCGATGATGTTGCGCTCTACGATGTAAGGCAGGTATGGCAGTATGTCATATTTCTTCCGTTTCAAGAACTCATCTGGCAAAACCACACTCCAATCCTGACCGCCAGCCTCATAGCTGTCTATCTCTATTATATTAAACGTTTTGCCGGCATGAGGTCCTGCAATGTCTATGAGCATCTGTGGATATGCATCCCAAAAGGCCTTAACAGCCACCCTGTTCATCTTGTCACACTCCAGCCCTTGTCCCGACAGAGGGGCTTGTGCTTCGTTGGTCTTTCCGTTTGTCGTGTGTCCGAAACGCAGAAGGCTATACCCGGAAATGTCTTTGGCAAGGGCAGAAGGAATGTTTGCTATCTGAGATGACTTGTCAAAATACTGTGTCAGGTCTATTATGTTTTCCTTCATGACAATGCTGTCGTCAGGAAGTGCCAAGAGGCAGATGTCTTCGTAATAGTTGTATTTTTCGTCAACCTTTGGACGAGGGAGTGCGACACTAATAAAGATAGTTTTTTTCTTGCCTTTGCCAACAGCTGTGTCGGGCATCTTTGTTTCTGAGAACACAAGTTTCTGCATGCTATATTCCGGTGTCACTGTTCCGTAGGCACTTGATGACCATCCGGGGCAGTTGTGGGTACCGAAGGTGAGTCCGAGACGCTGGCACTCATCCATCGTCCAACGCATCATAGACTTCCATTTCTCTGAACCGATAGCGCAGGTGGGGTCACCAATCCTGCTTTGCTGGTCACCGCCAATCTGAAAATTTTGTACGCCAGATAGTCCAGCAGCCTTGAAAGCCTCCAGATCTTTCGTGATAGCCTCCTTACTGACAAGCCCATCCATCCATTGCCATATTATCAATGAACGCTGCCCGTCAGTCGGAGAAATAAAATCATTCCGATACCTCTGTGCAACTGCCATAACAGCAGACACACATACCAAAAATAAACACGCAATTTTCTTCATTGACCTAAATTCCGCAGCATTTTAGTTTAACATTATTTACAAGTTCCTGAGCAACAAAAAGTTCTTCGACGCGCGAAGCGGCAAAGCCGAGCGGCTCAGGATTTTGCTATGCCAGATTTTTCACTTACCTTAGTGCTGCGTTTAACGACAAGCAAAATCATCAATGACGTGGCAAAGGTACAAATAAAATCTGAGAAAATCACTCCTTTTGGAGGAATATTTCATGTGAGAGAGCTTTTATTTTGGCATTGCGAAAATACTTACAACTTGTTTATCCACTCTGCGATGTCGCTGAGTACTTCGGGCGATATGGTTTCCTCTATTTGTCGGTACTCATAGGGCTGGCCCGTGGCGCTGTGCTGGAAGAGGTGGTTCAGGCCGGGGTATTCCTTTGTCTGGTTATACTTCGACTTGGGCAGCAGGCGCTGAATAGCGGTAAGATTGAGCGAGGAAATGACCTGCCAGTCGCGGTCGCCATTGAGGGCAAAGACAGGGCAGCGCGTGGCGGCAATGTCGGCAGAGGGGTCATAGTTGTTAAACCATTGGAACCAGGGGATATCCTGGATTTTGGGATCTTTTCGGATTTGCTCTGCCGTGACGGTGGCTGGCAGTCCCGACATCTCCATTACTTTGTTTTGCTGCGATGCACCCAGCGTGTCTCCCTTCACTCCAGGACCTGCCAGAGAGACCAGGAAGTCGGTCTTTCCCTGTGCGCCAAGGATGAAGGCGATAGCACCACCTTCGCTGTGACCTATGATGCCGACCTTGGCGAAGGCCTTGCGGCTGCGCAGATATGCCAGTCCGGCGGCGGCATCGCGGGCGAAGTCCTCGGTGGTGGCATTCCTTACGTCGCCGCCCTTGGAGGCTCCCGTGGCACGGTCGTCATAGCGCAATGAGGCGATGCCCTGGCGTGCCAGATAGTCGGCAATGACCAGGAAAGGCTTGTGCTCGTAGATTTCCTCGTCGCGGTTCTCCTGACCGCTGCCCGTGACAAACAGGACAACGAGGGGCTTCTTTTTCGACTTGGGATGATAGCCTACGGGCCATGTCAGCGTTCCCGCCAGCGTGGCGCCGTCGCGCTCGTTGCGGAACGTCACCTCCTCGGTAGTATACGGGAATGGCGGCTGTGGATTCTGCGGACGTTTGGGTTCCTCCGTACTCTTGGTGAGCACCAGCGGCAGCGACATGCCGTTCTGCTTGAACGTGCCCACAATCTTGCCGTCCTTCAGGCGTCCGCTGTAAGAAGCGTTGATGCCTCTGACACTTACTGCCAGCGAGTCGTCGGACAGGAAATCGTTGCTGCACGGTATGCCATTGGCGCTCTGGTCAGGACTGTCCATCGTCACTTTCACACGGCCGTCGGCCTGCTTCAGATGGAACACCAGCGTCAGTTTGCCAACGCCTAGGTCAAGTTTGCCCGTCCATGAGCCGATGAGGTCAACTTGTGCCTCTGCTGTAAGTGCGGCCAGGACGAGGAAAAGTGTGGACAGGAGGATTTTCTTCATACCACTTCGATGCCTTGCTCCTCGCAGAGCTTCAGGCTCATTTCCTTCAACTTGAACTTCTGAATCTTGCCAGAGCCGGTGAGGGGGAACTGGTCGATGAAGAAGACGTACTTTGGTATCTTGTAGCGGGCTATTTTGCCGCGGCAGAAGAGCTGCACATCCTCGGCAGTCATCTTGGCACCCTCTTCCAGGATGATGAAGGCACCTACGGCCTCGCCATATTTCTTGGAAGGTACGGCTGCTACCTGCACGTCGCGGATGCCGGGCATGTGGTAGAGGAACTCCTCGATCTCGCGGGGGTAGATATTCTCACCACCACGGATAATCATATCCTTGATACGACCTGTGATCTTATAGAAGCCTTGCTCGTCTTTTACGCCCAGGTCGCCTGAGTGGAGATAGCCGTTTTTGTCGATAACCTCAGCGGTGGCGGTGGGGTTCTTGTAGTAGCCCTTCATCACGTTGAAGCCCTTGCAGCACATCTCGCCCTGCACGCCAACGGGACACTCCTCGCCGGTCTCGGGGTCGAGCACCTTGACATCGACAAAGGGGAAGTCGCGGCCTACGGTGGTGCAGCGCTGTTCGAAGGTGTCGTTCAGGCAGGTCTGGGTCATACCTGGCGACGACTCGGTGAGGCCATAGACGCTGGTGATGGTCATGAACATCTTCTCGCTGACCTGCTTCATCAGTTCTACAGGACAGAGTGAGCCTGCCATGATACCCGTGCGCAGACAACTGAGGTCAAACATGGAGAACATGGGGTGGTTGAGCTCAGCGATAAACATGGTGGGCACGCCATAGACGGCTGTACAGCGCTCCTTATGGATAGAGGCGAGCACCACGAGGGGGTCGAACTTCTCGACCATCACCTCCGTGCAGCCGTGGGTCAGACAGTTCATCGTGGCGAGCACCACGCCGAAGCAGTGGAACAGGGGCACGCAGACGCAGAGCTTGTCGTCTTGTGTGAAGCCCATGTTCTCGCCCGTGAAATAACCGTCGTTGGAGATGCCGTAGTGGGTCAGCATAACGCCCTTGGGGAAGCCCGTGGTGCCAGAGGTGTACTGCATGTTGCACACGTCGTGGCAGTTTACGTTCTTCTTCATCTCGTTGAGCACACCGTCTTCTATGTTCTGACCAAGAAGCAGCAGTTCGGCGGTGTTGTACATGCCGCGGTATTTCTCCATACCGATATAGACCACATTCTTCAGGTGGGGGAACTGCTTGCTGTTCAGATGACCGCGTTCGCAGTTTTTCAACTCGGGCAACATGGTGTAGGTCATATCGACGTAGTTACAATCCCATGTGCCATCGGTAATACAGAGCACCTCCATATCGGAGTCCTTACAGAGATACTCCAGCTCGTTTTGCTTATAGTTGGTGTTTACCGTCACAAGCACGGCGCCAATCTTGGCTGTGGCATAGAGGAAGGTGAGCCAGTCGGGCACGTTGGTGGCCCAGATACCTACGTTGGAGCCTTTCTTTACGCCGATGGATATCAGACCTTTTGCCAGATTATCCACGCGCTCGTTGAATTGCGACCAGGTGAAGCGCAGGTCGCGGTCTGAGTAAACAATATATTCTTTGTCTGGGGTTGTCTCTGCCCAGTATTCCAGCCAATCGCCCAGAGTGCGTTCCCATAAGTGGTAGCCTTCACTTCCTGTCTCTGCAGGGTATGTTCTATCAGGCAACGGACGGCCTGCCATATCGTACTTTACATCACTCATCTTAATCCTTAATTTTTAATGTTTAACCTTTAATGTCTAATGCATTAAAATGGAATGTAAACTACGGCCAGAATCTTGGCGCTTTTGCCTGGGGCACCGTGCACGTGGTGGTTCACAATGCTGTCGTAGAAGATGGAGTCGCCCTCGTTCAGATGATAGGTCTCCTTGCCATAGACAATCTCTACCTCGCCCTGCATCACGTAGATAAACTCCTCGCCTTCGTGGGCTGAGAGTTGGAAAGAGGGGGTGTCCTCGGGATTGATGTCAATCACGAAGGGCTCCATGTGGCGACCGGCTTTCTGCTGAGCCAGGGGGTGATACTCCATATGCTTGCGGGCATCGGTGGCTCCATTGGAGAAGCTGATGCTGCGCGTGGCTTCGCGTTCGGCAGCACGGCATACCACGGGGCCTAATGCGTCATTGTCGTCCATAAAGGTGCCCAGACGTACGCCAAGGGCACGGGCAATCTTGATGAGCGGACCTAGTGAGGGTAGGTTTTGATCGTTTTCTATAGATGTTATCTGCTCTACGGTAAGGCCGCTACGTTCTGCAATCTCTTCAAGCGAGAGATTCTTGCTCTCTCGGAGTCCCTTAATTTTGGAACCGACAAATGTGTTACAATTAGACATAAACTTACAATTTTCTAGTTTTTGAGACGCAAAGGTAATAAAATTGTTGGAAAAACAATTAATTTTTTCGAAGATTAACATAAAAGGGTGTTTTTTTTGATATATATATCGGGCCTCTGTATTGTACTTTTTGCTCCTTCTATATTTTTTTTACACAAAAGATGAAAATCATTGCAATAATTTCTGGATTTGTGTGTATATATTAGTAGAAGACGTCAAGAAATGGAGCAAGTAACAGAAAACCTGATTCGCGACCTGCAACATCACCAGCCTGCTGCCTGCCAATGGCTGCTAAAGACCTATGGTCCTGCGGTGTATCGCATGATACAGCGTATTGTGGTGTGTCGCGAGGATGCTGAGGAGGTCTATCAGGACGTGTTTGTCAGGGCCTTACGAGGCATTGAGGGCTTCAACAGAAGTCAGTCGTCGTTTGCCACATGGCTTAAGAGCATTGCCTATCACGAGTCGCTCAACTTTGTCAGGGGCAAGAGGCCCGGCATCATATCGATGGACGATGGCTGTTGGGGCATTGACGAGATGGGGGAGCCTGAGGATGCGTTGCAGAACGAACAGACCATCCGGCAGTTGGAAAAGGCGCTTGACAGGCTGTCGCCCCATGAACAGGCCGTGGTGAGCATGTTTTACTATGACAATATGAGTCTGGCCGACATCGCTTTTGTTACTGGCTCAAACACCTCTACCGTAGGCTCGCAACTGAGTCGGATACGCAAGAAACTCTACAGAATGATTAAAAAAGCTGAAGTATGAACAACATCAGAGATGATAAGAACCTGCAAGAGGCTGTCAACAGGCGCGAGCAGCGGCTGGAGCCGATGTCTGCCGACCTGAACGACAGGTTGATGGGGAACCTCGCAACCCCTCCTTTTCAAAAGGAGAGGGGGCTAAAGCGCAAGTGGATGTATGGTGCTGTGGCTATTGCTGCCAGCATTCTCCTGCTGGTGCTGGTGAATTTCTCGCAAACGTCGTCTGACGAGGCTCCGCTCTTGGCGCAGCAGACTCCGGAAAAGCCATTGCCGGCCCTGTCGGAACCCGTGATAGAGGACTCAAAGGCTGAGATGAAGACCCTTGAGCAACCTGCTGCGGAGCAGTCGGTGACGCAACGGGGGGATACAACTTCAGAGCTGCAAGAAACTGTCGCTGCGTCAACGGATAAAGTGGAGCGCCCTCGTCGCACCTCCCCGCAGACTATCCCCAATATCGCATCGCCCAGAGGCGAGTTGCTCCTTGCTTCGACATCGAAAATGGCTGTGGGCAGGCGTTATGATATCGGTTGGACCCCTCATACCACTTCTGGTGATGGCGAGGACGATGGTTTGAATCTTGCTGACGGGAAGGGCAAGAGTGGGGTGCCAGAGGGATGGAAGGACTTGAAGAACTGGAGCGATCAGCAAATTGTACGCCGAGACCTCACGAAGAAGGAAAGGAAACAGATGGCGGTGCTTGGTGCCATTGCCGATAAGCACTGGCATATCGACATCACCTCGATGAACACCATGCGCTATGGTTCAAAAATGGTTTCCACCGATTTCTTTCTGGAACTTCGTGGCGACACGCTGCGCAGTTATCTGCCCTATCTGGGACAGGTGCAGAGCGCTCCCTCGCTGTCGCCTACCATAGGGCTGAACTTCGAGGAGCGTGTGCGTCAGTATCAGGAGAGCAACCCCAAGGGGAAATACACGCAGATAGACATCGACGTGAAGACCAAGGAGGACACCTACCACTATGTGGTTGATATCTACGACTCTGGTGAAGCGTTTATTCGTGTGCGCTCGCTGAACCGCGACCCGATAAGCTTTGACGGATCATTAGAAACGAAATAAAAACCAATCCTTATCTTATGAAAAAGTATGTAACTATGATTGCGCTGACTTTCATGGTCAGTCTGGCAGGTGCCCAGAATGGCGTCACCTTTGTGGTCGATGAGAACCTCGCGCCCGTTAAAGAAAAGGTTCCTATGGAAGAATTGCTGGAGAGTGGAGACAAGGCGCTCAGTCGTATCTTTAGCGAAGAGGGCGTACCTGGTGACACCCACGCCATGATAGCCAGAAGCTTTGCCGACAACGAGAAGTTCTTCACCATCACAGGCAAGGATGTGTTCTTCCAAACCATTGTGAGGGCCTATGCCGAGCATCGTCCGCTGGTGCTCTCGCCCGACATGATGTGGGTGCTCGTCAGTCAGGGCTTCGCCCGCTATGTCAATGCCCACTCTGAACAGATGCGCCATCAGCTGGTGAGCCACGATGGTAAGATGGACCTCGTGGTGCAGTCGGAGAAGGACTTGCTCTCTGAGGATGCTGACTGGGAGAAGCTGATGAGCGACTTCACGGCACAGATCAGCGACAATACCAAGGGCGACATTGCCCAGACCATCACCGCCGACTTCTCTACCACGGGCACCACAGAGCGTATCACCTCGCAGATTACGCTGATGGAGACCGTGAAGAGCTATTTCGACTATGTGGTAGTCCGCATAGCCTGTGGCATTCCGACTATCACGCTTACAGGTACGCCTCAGGACTGGCAGAAAGTTGTGGAGAAAACGCAGCAATTGGAGAAGTACGGCGTGGGCGACTGGACACAGAACCTCATCCCCATCCTTACGGAGTTCGTAAAAGCCTCTGAAGGCAAAGCCAATCAAGTCTTCTGGCAAGGAATGGTGAAGAAACAGCGTGTTGATAAGTTGGATGGCGGCGGATGCATTCCCGGACACCCCACAGAACTGGATGGCTGGATTCTCAAGTTCTTTCCCGATGAGAATGGACATACGCTCGACCAGGTACCTTGCACGCATAAGATGCCATCGGAGCGGGTGTATGTGGATTTTAAGTACCAGATTGTCAGCCCTGTCGACGGTACTGTCTTCTCAGAGACTCCTCTGCAGCTCGTGGCCGGTTTCATAGGAGCTGATGTGGACCTTAAGACGGGTGCCATGAAACCAAAGATGGGCTGGGTGGTGAGGCAGATGGAAGGCAGCGACAGTATTGTGAAGCGACTCCAGAAAATGGACAGCGGTGATGGTCTTTTCTCTGGCATCGAGTTGCGCGTGAACAAAGTGCCTGAACATCTTGCCCAGTTGCCATACATAAAGAAGCTGACCCTCTATTTTACTAATGAAGTGGAACTGCCCGACTGGTTCTACAATCTGCAGATAGACAATCTGACCATATATGGCGAGATTAAAAAAGTGACGGAAGATGCTATTTGGAAATCTTTCCCTCATGCAAGAATTAACGGAAAGCAAGGCGTCGAGGAACAGGAACCGATTGTTACTGTTAAGCCGAAGGCGGCGCCTCAAGCCCTGAAAGTGGTGAAGGGAGAAAAGCCCGTCATGACAATCCGTGGTACGGTGAGCGATGCTAACGGTCCGCTGATAGGTGCTGGCATCGAGGAGGTTGACGAGTATAATCGTCCTATAGAAAGAACAGTTACCGATGTCAATGGGTACTTCACGCTTGGCGTCACGAATAAAAAACATAAGATTCGCGTCCGTTATATCGGCATGGAGACAGTAAAGCTCAAGATCACCAAAAAGAAGTATCGCATCGTGATGCAGCCGAAAAAATACAACATTGACATTGATTCCTTTAAAGGCATTGACGGCAACAAGGGCGTCATGCAAGAGCCCCGCTGGAGGGCAATCCCACTAGATACTAAGTGACGGGACCATGATTTGTGGCCAACTACTTATCATTACAAGCACCGGTACCTCGATTTAGGGTACTGGTGCTTGCATTTTTGGCAAATTGTTGCTTCGGGAGTCTGCACGTGCTCTAATTTTTTA
This sequence comes from Prevotella communis, assembly GCF_022024175.1. Classification (GTDB taxonomy): domain Bacteria; phylum Bacteroidota; class Bacteroidia; order Bacteroidales; family Bacteroidaceae; genus Prevotella; species Prevotella communis. The sequence continues at coordinate 983,974 of NZ_CP091794.1, forward strand.
ATTGTCACAACTGTAACTGTCACAGAACAATAGAATAGAAGCTATATCGATAAGTAATTGCATATTTCTTCCGCCATAGCATTGAGTGCAACACATTCCTCACGAGTGATATGGCGTTTTTTTGCGTCATACGGCCAAGGGCTGAGGATAAGCACAAGCCCTGCAGCACAGGCATCAAAAAGAATGTCTGATGGCTTGTAATAGTCTCGGAAACCATTGTCCGCGAGAAGGATGAATGGTAGTTGTTCTCGCAATAAGACCTGCATGACTTGCTTCTCCTGTGTAGAGATGAATGGCGATATCATTACTATACCTTTGCGTGCTTTCAGCACACATGAATTCATGTAATTGCGTAGCGTTGCGTTATCCCCGTGCTGTGCAGCTTTTACCATAGTTTGGCGCACATGTACAGGCTTAAAATGTTCGCCTGTCAGTATCGTTGTATTTCCAACTCCGTCATATTTGCGTTCACCAATTGTAATATTCTTTTGTACGCGGAATAAACCAGGCTTTAGGCGCTTTGTAGCCAGGCGCTGTGGATTCATATCAATATAGCGGATGGTGTTGGGCAGTTGTGTGTTATGTCCCATAGGGTGGATAAAAGGCATCTCTTGAAATACCGGCGGAAGTTGGTAATAGTTTTCATCGCCCATCTGCTTTCGCAAAGAATTAGAAAAGGCTTCGAGGCGGTTTGTCGCTTCTCGAAGGGTTTGGCTGTCGTTGAGCTCTTCTTGGTCTTCTCTCCGAATGGCATTCGGAGTAATGGAAGAAGCAGCAGTAATGGAAGAAGTAGCAGTAATGGAAGAAGCGCGCCCAAGTTTTTTAGAGGCTTGCCAGAAACCTCGTACTAAAGCTGCAATACCTGAAGGCATGGCGTGCCTTACATACAGGACGGCATGCAAATGATCAGGCATCAGACAAAAATGTAGTACTTGTACCTCTGGGTGATGGTGCGGAATGCTTAATAGGCAATCTATCAATGCATTCCCCAAAGCAGTACGTAGCACTTTAGCCGTAGTGGGATCATTATTTGTGATGGCGAGTGTACCCAATAAGGGTTGTCGGTCGGTAATCGTCAAGGTGATATGATATAGGCCTATCCCTTTCCATGTTGTGCCTGGCTCTTGCCATTTCCATTTCTCTTGTTCAGACATTGCAGTTTGTTTTTTAACTGTTTAGTATAAACGAAAGATATGTATGAATATTGCATGGGATGCCTAATGTCTGAAAGTTGGAAAAAGAAGAGGATATGCCTTTTTTTGACACACCCTCTTTTATATACGGAGTTTTGCGTTTTATTACTTGGCTATGCGGACCTGCGTCTGATGTCCGTCATAGTTGACTGACTGCTGCTTGCCGTCGGGGGTGACAATGGTGAACTGGCGCTTGGTGAGCATGCCGGGATAACTGCCCTTGCGTGCGCCGATGGTGAGGGTGCGGGCCTTATCGTTCCACTGGAAGGTGATGGTGGCATACTGCCCCTTCTCGTAGTTGTAGTTGTCGCCCTCGTCCTCATAGAGTGTGAAGCGGCCGTTGGCGCCGGGATAGACGCGCATCTCGAGGTTGTCCCATGCCTTCTCGCCAACATACTGCATCTCAGGACCGAGGGGCAGGATGCTGCCGGCACGTACGAACATAGGCACGCGGTCGAGTGTGGTCTCGAGGGTCACGTCCTGACCGCCCTTGTACTGCTTGTTAGTCCAGAAGTCATACCAGGCAGCACCCTTTGGCAGGTACTTCGTGGTGGTTTTGGTGGCGGTGAAGTCGATGGCTCCGGCAGCAGAACCATCGGTCGCATTCTGGCGATTCCAGCCGGTCATGGCATCGGTGCGGATAATCTTCTCCTCCGTATACTGTGCCTTCACGATGGGGGCAGCCAGGATGCTACGGCCAAAGAGGAACTCGTCGGTGATGTTCCATACCTTCTTGTCGGCAGCAAAATCGCTGAACAGGGGACGCATATAGCTGTCGTTATTGCTGGTTACCTGCCAAGCGGTGCTATATAAATAAGGTATCAGGCGATAGCGCAGGCGAATCTGCTTCTCGATGGCGTCATAAACGGGCTCGCCCTTCTTACCGAACTGCCATATTTCGCGAGGAGCATCGGCTCCGTGACTGCGGAACACGGGGCAGAACAGTCCGTACTGCATCCAGCGCACGTAGAGTTCCTGGAACTGTGGGTTGCGTGGTGCAGAACCGCTGCCTTTTGTGTTGTAGGAGCCACAGAAGAATCCACCGATGTCAGTATTGAAATTGGGATTGCCCGTCAGAGAATAGCTCAGTCCGGCAGGCACCTGCTTGCGCAGCATGTCCCAGGAGGAGTTGACATCGCCGCTCCACATATTTGAGCCGTAGTGCTGCTGACCGGCATAACTGGAACGTGTCATGATGAAGACACGCTTCTGGCCATAGTCCTTGCGCTGTGCCTGATAGATGCCGCGGACGGTCTCTAGGGGGAAGGCGTTGCGCTGTGAGCGCCAGGTGCCACCATAGACCTTATGGGCATAGTCGCTCTCACGCGGATTGAAGAAGTCGGGGTCGGTAGAGTCCATCCACCAGGCATCGGTACCATAGTCGTAGAGGGTCTTCAGGTATTTCCAGTAGATGGCGCGGGCTTCGGGATGGAAGGCGTCATAGACCTTTACGCCCGAGGGATACTTCATGACGGGAGGCCAGATGTGAGAGATGCCGCTCTGGGGCCAGGTCTCGAAAGGCATGAGCAGACCTTTCTCGTTGAGCTCGCGATACTGCTGGGTCATGGGACCGAAGCTGGCCCAGATGCTAATCATGAAATGTGCATGCTTGCGATGCACGTTCTGTATCATCTGTTTGCCGTTGGAGAAATCTTCTGCAAGGAAATCCATTGCATTCCACAGATAGTTGGAGCCCCAGTACTGCCAGTCTTGTATGATGCCGTCGAGAGGCACGTTCAAGGCGCGATACTGGTCAACGATGCCTTCGGTCTCGGCGGCACTCTTATAGCGCTCTTTGGACTGCCAGAAGCCGTAGGTCCACAGAGGGAACATCGGTACGTCGCCGCTGAGATAGCGCATCTGGGCAATGACGCCGTCGGCATTCTTGCCATACATGAAATAATAGTCCACGCCGTTGCCTACCTCGGCATCGAAGGTCATACCCTCGGCATTGTCTTCAAAGAGGGTGGGAGAGTAGTTCTCCCAGTAGATGCCGTAGCCCTTGATGCTTTGGAGCACATTCTGGAAGTCTTCAAGGTTGGACTGCTCCATGCGTTTCTTCTCGCCGCGGCGGTTCATCTTGCCGTTCTGGATGGTGCCCAGTCCATAGATAGCCTCGTCTTTGTCGAGGGTGAAGGTCTGACGTGCCTCAAGCACGTCACACTCCTTCTCCTTGAGCAGCACCTTTCCCTTGGCTGTGAGGAAGGTGAGGTTGCCTTTGGCATCCTGCTTCACGGTGAGTTCCTTACTGGAGGTGGTGTTGCCTTTTTTTGTGAGAGCCACGTCCTGAGGCTTTGCTGTCACCACCAGCGTCTTGGTGGGCTGACCCTTTACCACGTGTACGATACTGGGCGTGATGAATTCAATCTTCACGTCCTGCGCCTGGGCTTCTGCCAGGCCGATAGCCATAACGGCTAAAGATAATAGCTTTTTCATTTTTATGTAGTTGTTAGTTATGAGAGTTATTTAACAAGGAACTTCTTGTTGTTTCTGATATAGATATTTCCAGGATGGGTGTCGCCCGTGACCTTCATGCCTGAGAGGGCATAGACAGCATCACCGGCATTTCTTGAAACGGCTGGTGCCTGAATGGCCGACAACTCTTCTTCGCTGGCTGTATGGATGCTCAGGTCAGAAAGGGTGACGTTGACGGAAGCATCCTTGCGGGTAATGGTCAGACGGTATTCGCCCCATCCGTCCTCTACCTTGAAGAGGAGGTTGATATCGCCGTTGATGGCCACAGTCTCGTCGATAATGGTGTTCTTTGCGCCTGTCAGCTTCTGCAGTTTTACGGCGATGGTCTTGTCGGCATCACCCTCGGCCTTGAAATGCAGTTTGTAGTTGCCGTTATTGAACTGAAGGGTGCGATACACGTTCTGCTTGGTGCTGGTATCGGGTGTCTGGCCGAAGTACAGCACGTAGGTACTGTTGTAGAGTGATATGCCATGTTTCTTGGGCTCGAATCCCTCGGTCTCGATACGCGGGCGCCATTTCAGGGTGGTGTCGCAAGGCGTGTCGAGGGTGTACTGCTTGAAGAAGTTCCACATGGTCTTTGCAGAATTGCCGTCCTCTGTGTTTGCGGTATAATCGTTGTGTCCCATACCGTCAACCTCGTAGTATACATAAGGGAAACTGCCTTCGCCAGCCTCGTAGACACTCTTGTCGTATTTGCCGGAAACGTTGGTCTTCTGAGGTACGGGGTTGGCACCAAGGCGAGCCACCATCTCGTCCACAATCGTAGGCATGAGTGAGTATTTCACAAAGTCATCGTTCTTGCCGTGGATATGCAGGAAAGGCACGGGGCGCCATCCGGCATGACGGAAGTGGAACTCGTTGAGCTGGAATCCACTGATAGAAGCAAAGGCTGCAAAGACATCGCTGCAGGCATTGGTCATGGCGTAGGTCATCATACCGCCATTGGAGAAGCCACAGCAGTAGATGCGCTTGCGGTCAATGGTGTAGGTCTTGGCCACATCCTCGATAACAGCCATGAGGAACTTGGCATCATCGTTGAACTCGCCAGAGGCATCCCAACCCGTAACCGTTCCTCCGAATACAGGGAAATAGATGTCCTTGCCCTGAGGATAGACCACGATGCAGCCTGCCTGGTCGGCAACGCCGGTGCCAAACGGACTTCTGTCGGTGCTATGGCCGCTGGCGCCATGGAGTGACACCACCAGCGGACAGTTGTCTGTGGCGTTGTTGGGAACGTAGAGCTGGTACTTACGTGTCTCACCATTGACGGTGATGTTGACATTCTTGTCAACCTTGGCAGCTTGTGTCATCACGGTGCAGCATACGGTTGCGAAAATGATAAATAATTTCTTCATAGTTTTTATTTAGTGCTTGATAATTTTCTTGCCGTTGATGATGTTGAGGCCCTTCTGGGGAGCAGAGAGCCGCTGACCTAATATGTTATGGGTCTTATGGGGCTGATGGGCGTTGTGGGCGTTGTGGATGCCGGTTGACTTATAATTTTTTTCGTAGATGCGGTATTTGCCGCCTGGTACGGTCTGGAGATCGTATTCGTAAACTTTCTTGACTGTCAGCGAGGGCTTTTCGCTTAGCGATTTGGCCAGCAGGGGCTCCTTGATGTCAGCAGGGGCATAGAGCGGGTTGGGACAGTCGCCCTCAGCAGGAGTCAGTCCTTCGCCCTCCAGCTCTACGTAGGAGCGCAGACGGGCCGTGCCGCCAATGGCAGAACGCAGTACGGCAGCGGTGAGCTTGCCTTCTTTCCACTCCATGTCTACCTCGAAGGCACCTCTGGCTTTCAGTCCGCTGATGCTACCTTCTTTCCATGCGCTTGGCAGGGCGGGCAACAGGTGGATGGCGCCATCATGACTCTGCAACAGCATCTCTGCGATACCTGCCGTGGCACCGAAGTTGCCGTCGATCTGGAAGGGCGGGTGCGCATCAAAGAGGTTGGGGTAGGTACGGCCGTTGGGATACTGGCTGGTGACATCATCGGATGGCAGCAGACGGAGCATATTCTTCAGGATGGTGAGGGCATGGGTGCCGTCGAGCATACGTGCCCAGAAACAGATCTTCCATCCCAGACTCCAGCCTGTGGCAGCATCACCACGGTCTGTCAGGGTCTGTTTGGCAGCAGCATAGAGTTCGTTATGGTTGAATGGTGATATCTGGTTGGAGGGGAACAGGCCGTAGAGGTGGGAGATATGACGGTGCTGCATCTCGCTGTCATCGGCATCGATGAGCCACTCCTGTAACTGTTTCCTGCTGCCAATCTGCATGGGAGGAATCTTTGAGATCTGGGTCTTGAGTTTTGCGATGTATTCTTCGTCCTCGCCCAGTATCTCTGCAGCTTTCAACGTGTTTGTCAGGGCATCAAACACAATCTGGTTGTCCATGGTGCAGCCGGCGGTAACGGGTGTGGACTTGCCGGCAGGACCCTGTTCGGGACTTACCGACGGCACCACAACGAGCCAGTTGTACTTATCCTCTGCCGTGATATTCTTCGCAAAGACACAGTTCTCAGGAATAGGTTGCATGTAGTCCATGTAGAAGTCGGCCGTGCCCTTGATGACGGGGTACCACTCGCGCAGGAACTCTACGTCGCCTGTATAGAGGTAGTGCTGCCAGAGGTGGGTGGCCAACCAGGCGCCGCCATTGGGATACATACCCCAGAAAGCACCGTCGACAGGTCCGGCAATACGCCAGATGTCCGTGTTGTGATGGGCTACCCATCCGCCACACCGGTACATATTCTTTGCAGTCTTCGCACCCGTTTCGCTCAGGTCGCGTATCATGGAGAAGAACGGCTTGTTGGTCTCTGTGAGGTTGCACACCTCCGAGGGCCAGTAGTTCATCTCGGCGTTGATATTGATGGTGTATTTTGAGTCCCAGGGGGCATCCTTCAGGTTATTCCACAAGCCCTGCAGGTTGGCAGGCTGACTGCCAGGCTGACTGGACGAGATGAGCAGGTAGCGGCCATAGTTGAAGAGCAGGGCCACCATGCCCCAGTCGGTACTTCCGTAAAACTTGTCCAGACGTTTCTCGGTGGTGAGCTGGCTGTTGGCCTGTGATGATGGCAGCCAGAGGCGCACACGGTCGTATTGCTTCTGGTAAGCCTCCACATGGCGGCTCAGCAGTTCGTCGTAGTTGTGCTTCAGGGCTGAGTTCAGATACGACAGCGCCTTGGCAGACCCCTTGCCAGATGTATTGTTATACTTGAGATAATTGGTGGCAGCCGATATGTAGATGGTTGCCCAGGTATAGTCCTTCACCGTGACGGCACTTGACGTGCCATAGGTCACCTCGCCATCGCTCTCCACACGATAGCGCAGGTAGCCCTTGAGTTTATAGGCTACGCCTTCGTGGTCTACACCCGTGATGATGGAAAGCCATCCGTCGTCACTTTTCGACGCACTTCTGGTGAAGTCGGAAATGATGTGGCGCAGGGTGAAACTGGAAAGTGTGTCGGCCTCCAGACGGACAACGATGATGCTGTCGGGCATCGTGGCAAAGGCGGTACGACGGTAGTGGTGCCCATGATGCTCGAAAGAGACGGTAGAGAGTGCCTTCTGCAGGTCGAGCTCACGACGGTAGTTGGTCACCTCAGCGTCAGTGATATTGTTGTGGGTCATCCTCAGACTGCCCAGGTGCAGGTATTTCTGGCCGTGCGGACCTTTGATGAACTGCTGGTTAATCAGGTCCTCAGCCTTCTTCTCCTGTCCGTTGAAGATATAGTTGCGCACCGTGGCCAAGTTGGATGCGGCTGTACTGCTGTTATTATTATGGGGACCTCCGCTCCAGAAAGAGTCTTCGTTGAGCTGGATCTCATCGACGCGCGGTCCGCCGTATATCATACCGCCTATACGGCCATTACCAATAGGCAGGGCCTCGAGCCATATCTTTGCGGGCTTGTTGTCCCACAGACGGTTGGTGTTGTCGGTGTCCTGGGCTGCTATCTGACTGCAGAAACCCAGAAACGTCAGAAGGGTGAGGGTGATTCTTTTCATTGTTGTGACAGGTTATTTGATGATTTTCTTACCATCGATAATCTTGATGGCATGGTTGATGTGATTGCTTGTTCTGCGTCCTTGCAGGTCGTAGGTGGCCTGTGGTGGGCGTTTGGTGGTTTGAGGCTGGATGCTGGTTGGCTGCTCAAAAAACTGCCACTTGTCGAAATCAAAACTCGTTGCGGTGGTGCCTGCGAAGGTGAAGAACAGGTCCTGTACGCCGGTGATGGGGGTGGTGAGGTCTACTGTCACTTCCTGCCACTCGCCGTCGGTTGACGGGATGTTGACTTTTCCTTTCGCAGTACTGCTTGCTGTCTTGACACGTATCAGGATAACAGCATCGCCTGTGGTACGCACCACGGCCTTGAATGATTTGGCTCCAGCCTCGCCAAAGTCCACGTTGCGCACTTTGATATAGCTGCTCTTGGTGATGTTGGAGGCATAGCAACCGTTATGGTCGCCCAGGCACAATAAGCCAGAACACTTGTTGATGGTCTCGGCCTCCTGCAGTTCAAAAGGGTTCAACGTCTGGATAGGTTGGACGCCAGTGGTGGTGAACTTGATGCTGGGGATGGTGCCGTCCTCGTTGGGGGTGAATTCTTCCACGCAGGTAGAGCGCTTAAAGCCACCGCCTCCGCTCAGTTTGCCGTTGTGATAGAACATATAGTGATGTCCCTTGAACTCCACGCTGCCGCCATGAATCGTAAAACTGTTGTCGGCCTGACCCAGTATCTTGCCCTGGTAGGTCCAGGGACCCGTAGCCTTGTCGGCTGTGGAGTAGGCCCAATGCTCAGGAACGCCACCGGCGGCATACTCCAGGTAGTACTTGCCGTTGCGCTTGTAGATCCATGAAGCCTCCTCAAAGTTGGTCTTGGGCGTGCCGTCGTCGTTATAGCCCTTATACGGGCCAAAAGCTGTCTCGTCCTTCGTCTTGACCTCGACCTCATTGCCTGTGAATGACGTCATGTTCTTGTTGAGCTTGACATACCACAGCATGTTGTTGCCGTAATACAGGTAAGCCTGCCCGTTGTCATCGATAAAGACAGACGGGTCAATCTTGAACCAACCCTTTACGATAGGTTTCTTGATGGGGTCTTTATATGGACCGGCAGGATTATCGGCCACGGCCACGCCGATGCCTGGATAGGATTGGCCCTTGATGGTGGCCGTACAGTACCAATACCACTTGCCGTTGCGCTCTATGCATTGGCTGGCCCAACAGTCGTTGTCCTGCTTGGCCCATGAAGAAAAGGTTTTCGAGGTGATGGGCGTGCCGCGATAGGTCCAGTTGACCATATCCACGGTACTGTAGAGCAGCCAGTCTTTCATTGTGAAATAGTTGTTTTCCGTCACTTTCTCGTCATGATCCACGAAAAGATAGAGGGTGTCACCATGCACGTAGGGCGCAGGGTCGGGGGTGTAACGGTCGTGGATAATGGGATTTTGAGCCCATATGGACAGGGGTGCAAGGGTGGTAATGCCTGTGAGTAGCAACCCTTTCATGTTGATGAATTTGGTCATGTTGTTTACGCTTTTAGTTATTTTGGTGGCAAAATTACAATAAAAATCTCAATGTTGTCTTTTTTTTTGTTTCAAATCCTTTTCAAATAAACGAAATATGGCACGTAATCACTACGTGCCACACTTTCAAACCATAAATTACTATTATACTAACTTACCAACTAAAAAATATTAATGGTTGGTTTAGTCTTGAGTCGAATTAATCTGGGTGCAAAGGTATAAATAAAGAAACGTTTCCAACAAGGGAAACGTTTCATGGTTATGCGGAATTTTGTCAAATGCGTAAGGTGTCCTTGTTTTCTTATTGAAATGATAGGATAAAACTGTAATGATGGGGCTGGTTGCCGTCAATGGTGTACTGGGGAAGGGTGCGCTTGCCCCATGTGTCTGTTCCACCTACGCCGTGAATATTGGCATCGATATTGAGATTGACGAAACGACCGTGCTGGATATCACTGGGATGATGAACACCTTCAAGATCTTCCTCACCATAGTCCCATGCTCGGATGCAGAGGGGCTGACAGCCCTCGATACGCAGGGTTCTCGCCGCAGGAGACCCAACTGCCGCAGGAGCGGATGAAATCTCAAACCAGCGGATGTCGCATCGGTTGCCGTTGTCCTGTGGATGGAGATAATCAGTCTCGTATGCCGATAGGGGCATCTGGTACTTGCCGAGGAAGGCAGAACGCTTACGGTCTGGATAGTTCTCCCAGGGACCGCGGCCATAATATGTAATCGCGGTGTAGTTGGCTGGCAGACGCATCCTCATGCCGAATTTTGGCATCACGGGGCGGTCCTGTGCTGCAGGTTGATAGTCCACCTCAACAAGAATGCTGTGCTCGTTGATGATGGTGTAGTTCACCTTGACATCTTTTACTTCCTTCCAGATGGCTGTACGACGGGCAAAACCGGCTGCGCTCTGGTTGTCATTTTCTGGTTTCCAGAAATAGGGCTCCAGCGGAGCCTGTAGTACCTCGTGGCCATCGACGATCCAAGAGGCGAGGGCGTTTCCGCTGATTGTGAATGACTTAGTCTCTTGCTTCTCCTTGTGGTGGAGGGGCGTTGCGACTTCCGCCTTGTTTTTCCAGTTCCACGTCTGTAGAACGAACTGCTCTCGAGCAATTGTAAACCCTTTCTTGGCCCAGGGCTTATCCTCTTTCTGGTGGGCGGAAACATTGAGTACCACTTCGCTATCATAGCGCAGGGTGTCGTAGGTGATATCATACTCGTCAACAGTGGTAAAACTGTCTCGGTTGACGATGCGGATGGTGCCATCTGGTTCGCGGAGAAACTGCAAGGGCTGATACACCTTCTGTACTTCATAGTAGTGGGGGTGGGGCGTACGATCAGGGGCCAGCAGGCCATTGAGGCAGAACTGCCCGTCGTTGGGCTTGTCGCCAAAGTCACCACCGTATAGGTATGTTCCATCTTTTTCTATTCCCTGGTCCACCCAGTCCCAGATGGCGGCGCCGCAAATGGAGGAGTCGCTGTATATCACATCCCAGTACTCCTGCAGATTACCACAGGAGTTACCCATAGCATGAGCATATTCGCGCATCATGAAAGGTTTGTCGTTTACTGTCTGGGCATTCTTCTTCAGTTCGTCGGGATAGAGATAACTGTCGTCCCAGATATCAGAATAACGACGGTCGCTGTCGTAGAAGGCCGGACGGGTTGTGTCGAGCTGCTTCACCTTGTGATACATGGCTTCGATATTTGGCCCTTGAGCACCCTCGTTGCCAAGACTCCACAGAATGACGCAGGGGTGGTTGAAGTCGCGCTTCACCAATGACTCGGCTCTGTCCACATGGGCTTTCTGGAATGAAAGGTCTTCGCCCATCACTTTGTTGGCATAGCCGTAGCCGTGGGTCTCGTGGTTGGCCTCGTCCATCACGTAGATACCCCATTTGTCGCAGAGTTCATATAGGTATTCACGGTCTGGGTAGTGAGAGGTGCGCAAGAAGTTGACGTTGGCCTGCTTCATCAAGCGGATATCTGTCTCGTAGGTGGCATTATCGACATAGCGACCTGTCTTTGGATGATGGTCGTGACGGTTCACACCACGCAACTTCACGTTTTTACCATTAATCTTGAAGACCTCGCCAACGATTTCGATCTTCTTTACACCGAAATGATAGGCAAATTCTTCATTATTCTTACTGTCCTTCATGCCAAGCAGTTGCAGGGTGAAGGGATAGAGCCAAGGCTTCTCGGCAGTCCAAAGACGAGGCGGGGTGTCATAGTGATACGTGAGTTCTACGACAGTGGTATCGCCAGCATGCAATTTTGATATGCAATGGTTGGCTATGTTCCTATGGTTAGGATCGACGTTGACGCCATACAGTTCGGGACAAGCCATCTGCAACTGAACCAGCAGATCCTTTGCTGTTTTCTTGCCAGTATTGCATACAGTAATCTTAGCATTAACTGTGAACTGCGAGTAGTCGGCATTGGGAATAGCCTCTATCTTGTAGTCGGCAATGTGTACCAAAGGACGTACCCACAGTTGAACGCTGCGGAAGATGCCACTCAGACGCCACATGTCCTGACATTCCAAATAGGAACCGTCGCTCCAGCGATAGACTTCAACGGCAATCTTGTTTTTGCCTGCCCGCATGTACTTTGTGACATCGAATTCGGCAGGCGACATGGAATTCTGACTATACCCCACCTTCTGGCCATTCACCCATAGGTACATGGCTGAGTGTACGCCTCCGAAATGGAGAATCAGGTTTTTTGAGAGCATATCCTTCGTCACGTCGACAAACGTAACATACGATCCCACAGGGTTGCGATTCTCGTAAGCGGTCCAGTCCTTGGGTGGCTCACTAGTTACGCTGGGACGGTCTTTGGCAAAGGGATAGTTCATGTTTACATAGATAGGCGTGCCATAGCCCTGTAATTGCCAGTTGCCGGGAACGGTAATCTTGCCCCATTGACTCACGTCATAATCCTCTTTGTAGAAATCTGCAGGACGCTCCTCGGGCTTACGGCTCCAGTGGAAGAGCCATTGTCCGTCGAGTGAGATAATCTCCTTGCATTCTTTCTGCTTGGATGGCAATTGAAGCGTGGCATGATAAGGCAGTTTGTTGATGCCCAGCACGGCGGGATTCTCCCAATCGTGTGTTTGGGCCTGTGTCTGCAGGGCTAACAAAGCTACCAGTACCACGAGGACTCTTTTCATCGTTTATTTCGTTTTTATGGTCAGACTGGCCGTAGGCAGACTGCTCTTGATGCTGATCTGTGTATTACCTTTCTTATGTGTGCTGCGTACCACGAGTAGGGCGCGTCCCTTCCATGTCTTTACACGAGGCGTGGTGTAGGGCTCGGTATCCTTGAGGTCGGCAGAGGCAAACGACAATAATGTACCTTGTCCCTTGACAAAGGCTTCGCAGGGAATGACAGCATCGGGACAGACACGACCGTCCTTGTCGACTACCTCGATGGTGACAAAGGTGAGGTCTTGGCCGTCGGCAGTCATGATCTTTTTGTCGGGAGTTAATCTTAGTTTTGCGGGTTCGCCGGCAGTCTGAAGCAGACTGGTTGAACTGGTTGATACTGCCTTCAATACACCAGGCTCATAGTTGACGGTAAAGACGGCCTTGAACTCGGTTTCGCGGCTCACTTTCTTTGTGCCGACAAGCTGGTCGTTCAGATAGAGTTTTACCTCTGGATCCTTTGTATAGACCTCTACTTCAACGGGTTTGCCTTCCCAATCAGTCCATGTCCATGACTCCCATGTCGGCCATACGCTCCACATCGTCGTTTTGATCTCGCCATGATAGCCATTGGGTTCTTTGACGGCCATATAGAGTGGCGTGTCTTTGTTCCACAGCATCTCGCGGTAATGGCTGATGGGCTTGCGCCAACCGGTGATGTCGACATCGCCACAGGGGGCACCGTGCCATTCGGGCTGTCCGCCCTTAATCCACGACTCGCCCTCGCGCTCGCCTTTATAATAGTTGCGACCGATGCCGCTTTCGCCAAGGTAGTCGAGACCTGTCCATACGATATCGCCTACAACATAGGGGAAGTCATTCGCAACCTCCCAGTTCCTGAAGGCATCGCGCGGATAGCTCTCAGTCTGCCAGATAACGCGTTTTGGGTCGCGCTTATGGTCGCTGGCGTGTTTGAAAATCATGTAGTTATAGCCTACCACATCGAGCACTTCCGCATGCGGGTCGTAGATTTCCCAATCGCGATCCCAGGCACAGAGGGCCTCAGTAACAGGACGCGTGTTGTCTATTTCCTGTATAGCTTTCTTCATCTGTCTGGCGGTATAGACCACGCGGATGTCCTTACGTTCAATAACCTCGTTGCCGATGCTCCATGAGATGACGCTAGGGTGATTCAGGTCGCGCTTCACCATGGCATGGATATCCTCCTGATAGCAGGAGTCGATAAGTGTAGAGTAGTCGTAGGGATTCTTTTGCGTGCGCCAGCCATCAAAAGCCTCGTCGATAACCAGCATTCCGATGGAGTCGCAGGCATCAAGGAAAGCACGGGTCGTAGGATTGTGTGAGGTGCGAATCAGGTTGAAACCAGCTTCCTTCATCTGCTTCACCTTGCGAACTTCTGCAGCGTCGAACGCCATAGCACCCAGCACACCGTCGTCATGGTGTACGCAGGCACCGTTGATAAGCACCTTCTTGCCGTTGAGCACGAAACCTTTCTCGGCATCGAAGGAGAAGGAGCGGATGCCGAACTTCACACGCTGCTCGCCAATGATACGTCCCTCAGACTTTAATTTGACGATGGCTTCATATAAATGAGGATCTTCGGGCGACCAAAGATGAGGGTTGGCAATCGTAAAGTGAAAATCTACGGTGAGGCTTGATGCCTTATGCATCGTGTATCCATGTTCGAAATACTGTTTCAGAATGTGGCTCGTTTGTGGGGCCATTTTGAAGCTTCCTTCGTTGAACGTTACCTCAATAGCGTCAAGTTGACGGTCTGCCTGGGATGCATTGTTCACATTGACGGGAATTGAAACCTCTGCTTCTTTCTCGCTTACCACGGGTGTCTTGACAACAACGCCATTCTCAGCAATATGCAATGCAGGCATCGTCTCCAGCCACACGTGGCGGTAGATGCCAGAGCCTGAGTACCAGCGACAGTTGGGCTGCTCGCTGTTGTTGACCTTGACGATGACTTCGTTTGGTTGTTTCTTATCCTTATTGAGATAATTCGTTACGTCAATAGTGAACGGCGTGTAGCCATAGCCATGCTGTCCGGCCTTCTGTCCGTTAACGAAGACTTCGGCTTTCTGATAGACACCTTCGAAATGGAGCTTGGTAATATCGGCATTGGGGGTCTTGAATGTCTTGCGATACTCGCCCTTACCGCCTTCAAACCAACCACCGCCGGTGCCTGTGGCTCCCTTGCCGGAGTTTGGACCTTCGTAGATGTCCCAGTCGTGAGGCAGGTTTACATTGGTGGTCTTGCCGTTACGAGTGAACTGCCAGTTATCGTCAAACAACTGCTTGTCTTGTGCTGTTGTTGTCATGGTACCACACAGCACCATTGCAAATAAAAAAAGTCGTTTCATTTTCTCTTTTTAGGTTTGGGTTATATTGGGGGTACAAAGTTATGTAATAATCCTGAGAAAGCCAAGGGAAGCGTAAAAAACAATCGTATAAGTAAGGCTAAAATCGATTGATTTCGCAGTATCTAATGCTTCTAAATCATTCATAGGTTCATTCTGGATGTTTAATCATTCAATTTCATGTAGTCGGTAAAGCGGATACCAAAAGTTTTGTAGAGAGGAACAAACCGAACAGGATTGCCTTCGCTTGTGGCTGTGGTAGAGAATTCTAATTTCCCTTCTGTTTTGCGAATCCAATCAAGATTGGTCCTTGAGCCCGTCAATGCGGGTATGGGATCGGCAGGTTGCATGTAGGAGGGATAGCCGCCAAAATAATTGTCAGTCACATTCACACGGTCTTCTGTTATGCCCTCTGTTCCCATATCGGCAGCAAGTGCGAAAGGACCGTAATAAAGAGCGACGATATGAGGCTGGCTGGGTAGATGCTCCAAGCGCAGATGCATCGGAAGATGTACACTGATGACATCGCCTTGTTTCCAACTTCCGCTGATTATGCAGTAGCCGTCTCTTGTTTCATAGTGTAGGTCCTGTTTCGCGCATGTTGCTTTGAAGCCCTTGCACCATGAGGGAATGCGGATTTTCAGCACTGCACGTCCGCTTCCTTTAGTGATGCGGATTCTTATAAATGTATCGTGCGTGAGGTCGCCTGTCTGTTCTACAATCATCTTCTTGTCTGTCCAGTTGAGTTGCGCAGGAAAGAACTGACTGACGTAGAGGGTGTCGGCATCGGAGAAAAAGACCGATTGTCCGTAACGCACGTGGTTCTCCATTCCAGTACCCGTACAGCACCAAAATACGTCAGTATTCTTTCCGTAGGTTTTGAAGGAGCCAGGTAATTGTGTATGGAAGTACATGAAGTTAGCGTTTTCAGGATTTATGCTGCCCATGATGTGATTGAGGGTGGCTCGTTCCACATACTCGGCATATTGGGGCTGCCGGGTGATGCGGAAAAGGTCGTTCGAGAGCTTGATAAGGTTATTGGTGCAGCAAGTCTCGCCAGCCTGTCCATCGAGTTCCTCTCCGATATGGTCAGGAGGTAGGTTCCAGTGCTCATGATAGCCTGTGGAACCATTGCAGTAGGTGCGATGCAACGTGACGTGTTTCCAAAAATTCACAGCAGCTAAAAGCAAGGTCTTGTCGCCTGAGATCTCATACTCACGTTCTGCTGCGATGAACTGTGGTATTGTGCTGTTTGCGTGATGGAAGTTTGGTGTCCGCTTGTCATCCAGTATATCGTGACCACCTGCCGATGGCAGGAGTTTGTCTGTCTGTTGGAAGAACTGTCCAGCTTTCAGATGCTGCTCGTGTTTCGTCTCCTGATAGAGGTTGAGCATTGCCTCTGCAAAGCCTCCCACTTCCTGCACGTCCATATTGTGACGCCAAAGTTCCTTGTCCTGCAGTCGTGTTGTACGCAGATAAATGTAGTCGCCCATCTCGCTGGCAATGGTCAGAGCCATCTCATTGCCAGTATATCGATGAGCATCAAGGAGACCTTGCAAGATTTTGTGAAGTGTGTAGTATGGTGCCCATCCGCTGCCGTCTGTTTCCACACGGTTGAGCATTTCTTCGCTAAAGGCACTGACATATCCACTGCCACCTTTCATCTGTACCTCCCTCAATACACCGACTATGTAATCCACCGTTTTCTTTGCCTCTGTGTCACCACTCTGAAAGTAAAAAAGGCTCAGCGTTGTGAGATAGTGTCCTAAGGTGTGACCCCTCAAATCTGTCGATTCCCATCCTCCATAAGGAAAACACCCTTCGGGCTGTGGAAGTCCCACACGTTGACGAAAGAAATAGAGCAAACGGTCAGCACTGAGGGAACTCACGAACTCCATATCCTTCTGTTCCAACAATAGCCAGTCGCCACCCGTGATTTGAGTTGTGCACCACTGCTTCAACGGTGTTGGCTGTCGAGATTTTTTGTCTTGCAAGCGTCCTTCGACCGAGCGGAGTGTCGATAGTAAATCATTCTTTTCGCTCAGTCCCTCTTGTGTCAGAGGAACAAACTGCATGGTGCCATCAGTATTGAAATACAGATTCTCGGCGCACACACTGCGGCGACAATCGCCTCCAGGGGCTCCTTCAAGCTGGTAGGAACCATCGTGATAGATGTAATACCATTTGCCCTTGAACTGAATGACCGAAGGATGGATGGTGAAGCCATGATTGGCCGAGGTGCTGACAAATCCCCGATAGGTCCAAGGACCCTCCATTTGTTCCGCTGTGGAATAGGCCATTTGTTCTGACTGTACGCCTGGAGCATCAGAAGCATATACGTTGTAATACAGGTTGCCACGTTTAAAGAGCCAAGGTCCCTCGCTATAATTGCGCATCGGTACTTTCTTGACTTCTCCATCCAGCTCTATCATGTTTTTCTTCAGTCGTACCATATAGCAGTCGCCATTGCCCCATGCCATCCAAGGAGTTCCATCATCGTCAATCAGCACCGTCGGGTCGATGTCGGCATTGCCACGATGGGAATCGGGAGTCATGTCATCTGTAATTAACGGTGTGCCATCTATTCTTGCTGGTGTAAAGGGACCCGTAGGTGAATCGCTCACAGCCACATCAATGGCATGTTCAGGCTTGTTTTTATAATCCAAGGTGACATAGTAATAGAATTTGCCGTCTCGCTCCACTACCTGACCAGCCCATGAACCACCAGGAGACGCATAGGGGAAATCGGCAGCCTTGAGTACAGGGCCATGTGCGGTCCAATGTTTCATGTCTGTGGATGAATAACACAGCCAACGAGGCATATTGAACCATCCGCCAGGTCCAGCACAGTCTTCTCCTACATAAGCATAGACGGTGTTTCCTATCACAGTGAACGCGGGATCGGCTGTGAATCGGTCTGTGAAGAGGGGATTCTGACCTGCCACACGAGGCAGAGGTGCACCGCTGATTTCAAGGTTGCGGATTGCTCCTTCACGCACTTGCAAAGAGTTGGGAAAACCACTGGGGAATCCGTGTCCCAACACCCATAGAGAGGCATTATGGCGCAATGCTTTGCCTGGATAGCGCAACATGTCACTTGTACCGTCAACGTTCAGTTCAAGCACAGACTCGTCTTTTTTGGCGTCATAATGTGCTGTGGCACTCACCCGATACCATTGTCCCGTTGTGACAGTAGGACCGGCACACAGACGATGCGGCTGTTCGTTTTTGTCAATCACTTCTACAAAGAACTGCCTGTGCATGTTGTCATAACCTAGAGAAATGTCACCAAACAGCGAGTTTTTGCTCAGAAGATGAGACGCTTTTCCCTCCTTACAAACAAACACCTGTTCCGTTCCGAGTGTTCCGCACTTCAGTTCTGCTGCCACCTTCCATTCTTTCTGCATATCAGTATAAGGCAGAGGATGGTTGAAGTCTAGCTTGTATTCACTCATATTGAGCTTTAATTCTTGAGAAGCATCTTTGAATTTCCAATCAAGCAAGGTATAAACTCTCTCTTGTGCCACAATATGCAGGGGGATGATGCCAACCCACAGTGGCATGATGAGTAATAGGATTCGTTTCATTAGTCTATTTGCGTTTTGGGTGTATATCAATATCTCCATAGCCCATGCGGCTACCCTCGGCCAGTCGGTCTGCATCGAATTTGATGATGCGGGCTTTGGTGGCAGGGAACTTAATGGTCTGCCATATGGGATTATTAACAATGTTAGAGAATTCTCCCGATGCAAGCTTGGTCCAATGTGCCCAGTCTGTAGAGGCCCAAAGGGTGTAGTGAGTGATAAGGCCATCCTTTGTTCCTTGTGGTGGCAAGTAGCGGAAGGTCGTAAATGTCTGTTCTTGGTCCCAGTCAATCATCATCTGTGTGGGACTGCTGAAGAATATATGCAGGCCTGATGACTTCTTCTCACCAGAATCCTGAATGTCGGCTGTGAGTTCAGGAGCGAGGTAAACGCCCAGTTTCTTAATGATTGGTTCAGCTTTCGTATCAGTAATTGAGAAACGGAGCTTTGTGGCTTTGACTGTTGGGAAGCAGATAATGCGGCGGTGGCCTACTGTGGTGAGACCATCACCATTATCTACCAATGCGTCCTTTAAAGACCGCCATTGTCCATCGACGAGAGCTTCTAAAGTGAACTTCTTGACACGTTGTCCTAAAGCGATATTCTCCTCTGCTAGGAAACGGTTAAATGATGTGGGCTTATTGAAGTTGATGATGTAAGACCCGCTTGTAAGCTTGGGCGCCTTTACTTCCTTGACGATATTCTTCTTGAATATATGGTCTATCATCTTTTTGAAGGCAATACCACGCAGACTGTCGTTGGAATGAATGCGTCCGTTGGGGGCGATGGGGAAATTAAGTAGTAGGGTGGAGTTGCGGCCTACTGATTTATAATACGTATCCATGAGTTTCGACAGACTCTTCACGTGTTCGTTTTCTGTCTCGTGGTAGAACCAGCCTGGACGGATACTGGTATTCGTTTCGCCAGGGCACCATACGTCGCCGTTTTCTACTCCGAAATGCAGCATATGATAGGGGGTGTCGCCCTCCGAAGGCATCAGACTCCAGTTTGTCTCGCCCACATTGCCAGCCTCAGTACCCACCCAGCGCAGGTCACCACGGTCGCCACCATCGTTCCAGATGACAGCATTGGGCTGCAACTCGCGAATCATCTTGAATGTTTCGGCCCATTCGTAGTAGGTGCGTCCATCAATACGACGTACCTCGTTGGCACCGCCATACCATCCGTCACCACCGTTGGCACCATCGAACCACACCTCAAAGATGTCGCCATATTGGGTGAGCAATTCGCGCAACTGATTGCGAAAATAGGTAATGTATTCTGGTTTACCGTAGTCTGGATGATTTCTGTCCCACGGTGAGAGATAGACGGCGAACTTCAGTCCTTCCTCGCGACAAGCATCGGCCAACTCTTTCACAACATCACCTTTGCCATCTTTCCATGGTGTGTTCTTAACGCTATACTCTGTATATTTCGAAGGCCACATGCAGAAACCACAATGATGCTTAGCCGTGAAAATGATACCCTTCATGCCTGCTTGTTTGCAGACGCGTGCCCACTGGCGACAGTCAAGGTCAGAGGGATTAAACAACTTCAAGTCTTCGTTGCCAAATCCCCACTCCTGATCGGTATAGGTGTTCATGGAGTAATGGATAAAAGCATACATTTCCATCTCCTGCCAGTGCAATTGTTTTTCACTGGGTATAGGACCATATGGTTTTGATTGTGACCAACACGACACTCCCATGAGGTATAAAACGAGAAATAATAGGGTTTTACGCATATTGTTTATTGGTTGTAATAATGGGTGCAAAATTACAAAGAATATATGATATAAAAAAGAATTTATGTAGGATTTAATAATATAATAATAGGATAAAATAAAAATCCGGGTCTTGCTGTTGAAGACCCGGACTCTCGTGTTACCTTTTTATAATCTTTTTACCGTTACTAATATATATGCCTGGTTTTTGCTGGGACAGACTCCTGATGTTCTGCCCCTGCAAGTTGTAGATTCTCTCATTTCCCTCTTGGGATGCTTGGGTGGTATGAATCCCCGTTGCCACATAACTGTTGTTCATGATATACATCTGTCCGATGATGGCGTCGCTCCATTCTGATGCAGCACTGTAGATGGCGATGACATAGTCTCCTTGTTCTGTGATGTCAAACTCAAAAGTCTGTTGGGCAGGACTGCTGAAGTTATTGTCTGTCTTATTGCCGATGTTGATATTGGGCGTATAGGTCTGACTGGCTATGCTGACATTGCCCGTGCGCTTCTCAATATGGATTTCTATAGGACCAAAGTCGGCCATGTTCCAGTTGCACATCTTATATTTCAGGGTGTAGTGGCCAGGGGCCATGCTGACTGTTGTACCGGCATCTTTTAGGCCGTACTTAGCGTAGCCCTGATGTTTATTGCCATTGATGTTGCGGAAGTAAAGACCGTAGCTGAAGCCTTTCGTGGTGCCGGTGAACTGCAACACGCGGCATCCGGAAGAGAATCCGCTGCTGTAGCCCGTACGTTTCTCGCTACTGTCGTAGGTGGTCCATCCCGCGGGAACAGCACCTCCTTCCGTGAAACCAGAGGCCAGACTCAAGGATGTGGGAGCCTGGAATGTAACCTCAACGGTTGCTGTACTCGTCTCTCCGTCGTTGTCTGTGGCAACGGCTTTCAGCGTGTGCTTGGTGGCAGTTGCTCCTGTCAACGTGGCACTATAGGGCTTTTCCGTGCAGGTGGCCAATAGTGTGTTTCCATCATAGAACTCCACTTTCTCTACCGTACCGTTGGGATCGTCTGCGGTAGCTGTGATGGTGATATCGGGGAACGTTACTTCGTTCTTCGGACCAAAACTGACGTATTTCCCACCTGTGGCAGGTGAGGTGATCTTGACGTTGGGCGTGGTCTTGTTCAGCGAGAAACGCTTGCAGAAGTTCCATATTTCCTTACCAGTATATACCTGCTTCTCTTTGCAAATCCAGTGTCCTTTGTTGGGTAATTCCAGCAGACGCACCTCGGAACCGTCATTACCTGGTCCCCAGACGCGCATCTTGCAGCCGCCGAAGCCATTATAATTGTCGGTGACCTTTGCCGTAGTGGGACAACCGTTATGTCTGATCCATACGTTGAGGGCCGGTTGCGCACCACTAAAGGCGCAGGTCTCGTCGCTTGTGCCGTGGATATGCAGGATGGGAATGGCTCGTACGTTAGCATTGGCGGTAGCACCACCCATAGGATAGCCACTACAGGGGGCAAAGGCTGCGATGAGGTCGGGAATCTTGTTCATGGCGTGATAGGTCAGCATGCCGCCCATGGAGAATCCGCCCAGATAGACGCGGTTACGGTCAATCTTATGCTGTGTCACCATCTTGTCGATGATGGCTTTGATAAAGTTAATGTCGCGATTGCCACTGGTGTCCCATGATTTGTTGATGCCATTGGGGAATACACAGACAAACTTGGCTGTGTCGCATACGGCCTCCATACTCACCTGGTCATTTTTGAACTCGCTGTTCTGCATCCAACCGGCATCCTGATTATACCCATGACAGAAGATAAGAAGCGGACGACCTTCGCCTAAGTTCTTAGGTACTATGACATTGTACGAACGACTGGTGCCGTCAACGGTGATGTTGTCGGCCTTGGCAGGCGTTAGTCCTATGATAAATAGGAATAGCAATAAAATGGTTTGTTTCATAATGGTTATTTAGTCTTTTATATTAGGTGTTATTGTCTTTCTGGTGCTCCGAAGTAGCTGTAGCGATTGTTGTCGGGGTTTACCACGATGGTCTCGATAACGATTTCGGGGTCTATCATGATGAGCCTCAGCTGATGTTTGCCTGGAGCGATTTTCTCGAAGTTTACTTCCAGCCAGCGGATATTGTCAAACACCTCGTCGCGGCGCAGCATCTTGCGTCCATTCTTCCAACCACTAAGCAACAGGTTGTTGTGTGGCGGCAGGGGCTTCAGCTTTTTCGACTGTGCAAGGTTCTTGGGTGTGTATTCGCCATATTCGTCGTGCAGTCCTTGACGGGCATCGATGACCTGCATAGGTTCCTCGTCAATCTGTACCCCAAGGCGCAGGCCGCGGGCAGGCACGATGTCTTGTGTGGGCAGAATGCCGATGGCTATGGTTCCCTTGCCGTCGGTGGGAGACAGGTCTATGTCGTACTCCAGTTTTGGACCGCTGCCGTCGGCCGGCCATTCCTTCATCACGTCTGAGGCTCCCATGCAGCCCCCTCCGCGTCCCAGGTATGGAAGGAAAATCCAAACATCACTCTTATGGATGTATTGATATGCGGGGATGGTGTACTCTTTCGTTTCTTTTGAGACATTGAGGTCGTGGTCAATTTTGAAACCAAGCTCTAGTGGGTTCGTGTTTCTGTCGGGGATGGACCATTTGGTATATCCTATATGGTTATCGAGCATCATGCCGTCCCATTTTCCGCCAGCCATCACCTTATTATAATAATGGGCGAGCCGTTCGTCCTTCTCCATCTGTAGTTCGATAACCCCGTTGTCAAGCCCCAGTGTTGCTGCGTTGTAAATCTCTGCAAGATTAGCACTGGCTACGGCGGGATAATAGACGAGCTGATAGAAGGCGTCCTGTGCTTCTTCAGGGATGCGCTCCTTCAAACGCTCGCAGCAGAGCGTGATATATTGCCACTTACTGCTGAGAGACAGGATTTCGTTGTAATTGAAGAGGCCGGGTACCTGCACCTCAGGCTTGCGCATCAGGTTCAGTTTTGAGTACCTTTCGATGACATCGGCACAGAAAGTTACATCCTCAAGGGATATGCCACCGAGTACGGAACATGTCCACTTTCGGAGCCACTCGTGCTCCTGACCAGGCTGAACACACTCAGGATCCCACGCATAGTCCATGATAAACGAGATGGGCATCTCCTTCGGCTTCAGGTCGCCCACGTTGATAATCCAGATGCGGTCGATGCCGCTCTGGTAGGCGAGGTTGAGCTGTTCGCGGAGCTTGGGCACGGTGGTGGTGTTCACCCAACGGTCGTTCCATGGGCCACCGTTCATGTCGATATGATAATAGAGACCCAGACCGCCCTTGCGCTTGCGCTCCTTCTCCGTGCCCTTACGGCGGATGTAGCCCCAATTATTGTCGCAGAAAAGGAGTGTGACGTCATCGGGTACGGTAAAGCCGGCATCATAATAGCGCTGTACCTCGGTGAAGATAGCCCAGAGCTGGGGCACGGCATCGGCACGTCCGTAGATGTCCTTGATAATCTTACGCTGGCCGTCGATGACCTTGTGGAGCGTCTTCATGTTTTCCGCATCATCACCTTTACCCATCGCTACGTCGCCGTCGCCACGCATACCGATAGTCACGAGGTTGTCGTAGTTCTTATTGCGCTCCATACCCTCGCGGAAGAACTGATCCACGCGTTCCTTATTGGTGGCGTAGTCCCATGGACCTACCTGTTCCTTGCGCTGCAGGTACTCACGATGTGAGCGCATCATGGGTTCGTGGTGACTGGTGCCCATCACAATGCCCATCTCATCAGCCAGACGGGGAGATTCCGGGTCGTCCTCGTTGAAGTTGGTGCCCCACATGGCCGGCCAGAAATAGTTGGCTTTCAGGCGAAGCAACAGTTCAAATACTTTCTCATAGGCCTTGGAGTTGATGCCACCGAAATGCTTGGTACACCATGTGCCAAAGCTAGGCCATTCGTCGTTGATGAAGATGCCGCGATACTTCACGGCAGGCCATTCGTAGATAAGTCCCTCGTCGTAGTACAGTTCGTCCTGATGTACTACGGGAGCATCTGCCATCCAATACCAGGGTGAGACGCCAATACGCTTGGATATCTCATAAATACCGTAGATGGTACCACGCTTGTCGTTGCCTGCAATGACGAGATTGTCATCTACTACATTGATATAGTAGCCCTCCCAATGGCCCTTGATCCTCTTGATATCAATTTTCTTTTGCTTGATGAGCTGGTCGATGAGGCGGCTTTTGCCGATGGTGCCGGCGATGATGGCGTGTTGCTGTGGTACATCGACATACTCGACGGGGGCGGCAACACCCGTGACCTTGCGCACGTCATCACCCAGGTCGTTGGCGGCACGGATGACGCCTTTCCAATCGTTCTTGTCAACGATGATGGTGGCAGTCTTGCCGTCTTTAGCAATACAAAACTTATCATTAGCTGATACTGAAAGCACAGCCAGCAACAAAAAAATACCACAGAGACAACTTCTCATTCTTATAGTTTTAATGGTTTCTGGGTGCAAAGGTAAGAAAAATGTTGCATAAACAGTCCCGATTTTTGTTGCATAGACTTCATGAATATGTTTCATCCTTGTATTTCAATCACTTTACTTATTTGTTATAATTATGCAAAATACCTATTTTTGATGATTGCGTAAGTCGAAAATTATGCTTACCTTTGCACCGATTAATCATAAATAGGTAAAAGGACGATGAGAAATCTGAAAATGTATGAGGCTGACGACAAGATGATATCGCTGATTCGCGATAACTATGATTTATTGCAGTCGCTCGGTAGTTTTGGAATCAATCTTGGATTCGGTGATAAGACCGTCAGGGAGACATGCGAGGACAACGGAGTGGATACCTATACGTTCCTGGCTGTAGTGAACTTTACGGCCAATGGGTATGAAAGCTTCGAGAACGATGAGCAGTTGTCAGTCCCTACGCTGTTGCATTATCTGGAAGCTTCTCATGCCTATTTCCTTGATTTCCAGTTGCCCTACATCCGCAGGGAGCTGCAGGAGTCGCTCGATGAGAAAGACTCGCTGGGTATGCTGATCCTGCGTTTCTATGACGAATATGCACAGGAGATACGCCGTCACATGAAGTATGAGCAGAAGACGCTCTTCCCCTATGTGCAGTCGCTGATAGACAAACAACCCATCAATGACTATAATGTGGATACTTTTTCCAAACATCACGGGGCAACGGATAAGAAGTTGCGCGAGTTGAAGCTCCTCATTATTAAGTATCTGCCACAGGATGGACTGCATAACAACCAGCTGACTGCCACTCTCCATGATATCTACGAGAACGAGGTATGGCTTCGTCAGCACGCCATGGTGGAAGACAGTATCTTCGTGCCTGCCATTCGTCGTCTGGAGAAAATCGTGAAGCAGAACGACGTGACGCGCAATATCTCGGATATGGTGACGAAGGCTGGCGTTGGCGAGAGTCAGGAACTGCTGTCAGACCGTGAGAAGGATGTCATCGTCGCATTGGTGCAGGGTATGCAGAACAAGGAGATAGCCGACCATCTGTGTATCTCCGTGAACACCGTGATTACGCATCGTCGCAATATCGCCAGAAAGTTGCAGATTCATAGCGCTGCAGGACTTACAATCTATGCTATTGTGAATAATCTGATAGATATCTCAAACGTGAAACTCTGATTACTCTTTGTGTGTCTCGGCGTATTCCGAGGGTGACTGTCCGAAGTGGGTCTTGAAGGCTGTAGAGAAATGGGCCTGATCGGCATAACCTACGTGATCGGCAATCTGGGATACGTTGATCTTACCCTCGCGAAGCAGACGGGCGGCTTGTTCCATACGCAGGTTACGCAAGAACTTACCTGTGGAAACACCAGTAATCTCCTTCATCTTACGATGCAGTTGTGCACGACTGATTCCTACATCGTTGGCCATGGTGTCCACGTTGTAGTCGGGGTCGGAGAAGTTGGCATTGACAGAACGCATGATTCGTTCCATGAGGGCATCATCGTTACCCTTTACTTCTACCTGTTCAATACGGTCTTCCTGTTTTAGGGCTCCACTGAACTTTCCTTTCAAGCGACGTACGTTGTCAATGAGATTATCAATCTGGATATGCAGTTCCTCCATGTCGAAAGGCTTGGCAATATAGGCATCTGCACCACCTCTGAGACCTTCCAGCTTATACTCTACCTCAGCCTTTGACGTGAGCATGATAACGGGTATCTGAGAGATATTCGTATTATCCTTGATATGCTTGAGCAAGGTGAGTCCGTCCATCTCGGGCATCATCATATCGCTGATGACGAGGTCGTATTCATCAGTAAGCAACATCTTCAGTGCTTCCTTGCCGTTTATGGCATGGTCAAACTTATAGCGGTCGCCTAATTCAGAGATGATATAACGGGCTATTTCTGGTTCATCATCTACTATGAGGATGCGGAACTGGCGGAAGGATTTCTTTCCCTTGATACCTGATGAGAGTACTTCGCGCACAGGACTGTCTGTCACAATCTGCTCAGGACGCAGGTGCTTGTTGCCTTTGGGAATTGTCACCACAAAACAGGCTCCCTGCTTGTCTTCACGGCGTTGTGCCTTAATCTCGCCACCATGCATCTCAGTGATGGCACGACAGAGATTTAAACCAATGCCCGTGCCTTGTATGCCCAGATTGGCAGAGTTCTGTCCTTGATAGAAGCGGTCAAAGAAACGGTTGGGATCTTCATCCTTGAAGCCCATGCCGTTGTCGATGACAGACAGTTCTATACTCTTTTCTGTTTCGTGCAGCACAACCTTCACTTCGCCATTATCGTAGGTATATTTGAAAGCATTTGAGAGCAGGTTGGAGATGACCTTGTCAAAATTGATACGGTCAATCCATGCCAATACATGGTCTCGCTCGTGCTCGAAGGTGAATGAAATGTTACGCTGGTCGGCACTAAACTGATATAGTTTGCACACACCGCTGATAAAATCAACCATGTTGGTCTCCTGACAATGTAACTGCATCTGTTTTTTATCCAGACGTCGCTGGTCAAGAATCTGATTGACTAACTGCAGTAGACGTTGGGCATTGCGATCGATCGTTTCAATGGATGGTTGAAGGGTCGAGGAATTAAAGGACTGAAAATCATCCTCAGACTTCAGTTCTGCCATCTTTGAGTCTTTCAGTTTTCCGATGGCTCCCATGATAATTGTAAGTGGTGAACGAATATCATGGGTGGCATTGATGAGAAAACGCATCTTCTCTTCTGCCAACATACGATGGGCGCGTCGGCGATAGCTGAAACCTATGCCGGTAATGATGCCGATGAATGCAAAGAGATAGATAGCGTAGGCCCATTTGGAGCGATACCATGGGGGAGTCACCGTGAGTGTGATGGTCTTGGTCTGTGAGTAGGTGGTCCCAGACATGGCCCTGACTTCTATGTTGTAGGTTCCTGGCTGGAGATGGTTTAACAGAATGGTGTTCTCGCCTTCCGGATTCTGCAGCCATGCCGACTGGTTGATACGGTACTCAAAGATGATGTTCTCTGGCGCGTTATAGTCGAGTAGTGAGAATTCCAGCGTGATGGCATTGTCGAGGTAAGACACTTCGTAATGATCATCATCCTGCGTGTAAATCATTCTGTCTGGCAGACGGAAGGCTGTCAGATAGAGTTCGTTGAGCGTTGTGTGACACCCAATGACGTCTTTAGAGCGAAAAACGGTTAGACCATTATAGTTGGCATAACAAATCTTATTGTCACTGGTAAGTAGTCCTACGCTTGTGATATATTCCTTAGCAGAAAGACCATTGCCATAGACATGTCCGATGGTTTTGCCTGTGGCGGGGTCATATTGCCAGATACCCTTTGAGGTGGAGCACCATATGAAGCCTTGTTCATCCTCAATCATATAGCCTACAGAGAGTTGTCCCAAAGCTACCAACTCTGGCCGTTTCTCGCCTTCCAGTCGATAGATGCCTTGCTCTGTTCCTACATAAGTAGCACCGCTACGTGTTTGTAGCACATTGAAACACATGACATCAAAGAGATGAGGACGATCAAAGTTTTCTGTCTTAGGATTATAACAAGACACACCCGATGCTGTGGCCAACCAGATATTTCCCGACTTGTCAGAGGTTACTCCCATGATCCAGTCGTTGCACAGACCACTACTCTTGTGACTATACTGACGTAGGTCACCGGTATTTGTATCGTAAACACATAGTCCACGAGAGAACGTGGAGATATACAGTCGCCCATGTGCGTCGTCGGTGATGGAATTAAATTTGTCGCAGTCGATGGTCGCTTTCCTGGTGGATACGCCAGTCAGTGGGTCGTAGGCATAGAGAGCATCATCGGTACCCACCCAGTAGTTGCCTCTGCGGTCACGGAAAATACACTCAGCCTTGTCGGGAGCGGTAGGATGGGCTTTCAAATGTCCATCTGCATCAAAACCATAGATGCCGTTACCCTGAACAGAACACCAGATATAACCATTGTCACCTTCACATACAGCCGTGATGGTAGAGGCAAGGTCTATGCCTTGGGTGGCAAAACTCCAAGATGAGAATTGGGGACTTTTGGCTGGTAGCATCACAAGTCCCTTTGACTGACAACCCAACCAGATATTGTGCTGACGGTCTTCTGTAATGGCCCATATCTTCGTTGTACGTAAATTAAGGCCAGAGGCTATGGCGGGTACACGTTCTAACTTCCTACTGTTGGCAGGGATGCAATAGAGCCCATCGCCTCGGGTTCCAATATAGGTGTTGCCCTTACTGTCGGTAAACACACAGCGAATGATAGCACTGGGTTCCAGTGCACTCATGTCGTAATCGGGAATGGTGAGCTGACCGTCACGGTAACTATGAAGTCCGTGCATACAGACAATCAGGAATTCTCCGTCGTGATAGACGAAGTCAACGACGAAACCCTGGGTGGTGCGCATCTTGTGAATACCGTTGGCGTCTTTCATGGATATCTGATCGCTAAAGCTGCATTGCCAGATACGTCCCATGTCATCTTCCATCACGCTATTCACAAACAGCATGTCGAGGTCGCCTTCGGTATAGTCGTCTGCCATTTCGTTGGCCATGCAGTAAAGACCATGATAGCCACTGGTAGCTACAATCATTCTCCCATCGCTCAGATGCGTCATCTTAGTGACACGTGGCTTGCGACCTCTGGCGAAAGGATAGTGGATAAATGTTCCCGTGGCATAGTCGAAGCGGTCAAGTCCCTTATTGGTGCCTACCCATAGTTCGCCATCCTTGTCACAGAACAGGGTGCATACCGTGCTGCTGCTGATAGTCGTAGAGTCATTATGCTGATGCAGATACTCTGTAAAATGATAGCCGTCGAAACGGTTTAGTCCATAGTCGGTGGCTATCCACATGTAGCCGTATTTATCCTGGCACAAATCATTAATGAGCGCGCTGGAGAAACGTTCTGAGGAAAAGAAAACCCCGGTCTGACTGTAAGCCAGGCCGAAGAATAGTTGTAATAGTATGATAGTCAGTGTAAAACGACGCATAATCATTTGCTTATGTGGTTAAATCGTTGGTCCAATATATGAAGGGAGTAGTCCGCCCCAGTCGATGATAACACGCTGAATCATCTGACCTGGGTCGCCTGCAAGTCGCAACTCGTGGTAAGGGTGATTCTTGTTGACAGCGAAACGCAGGCGGCACACAGCACCGTTGCGCATCACCTGATCCTTCCACGTGCGGTCGTACTCCTTGAACTTGTTTTCAAAGACCTGCACAGGTGAGTCATCCACACTTACACCCACACGATTCTGCTTGCCTTTATACAGAGGCCAGAAGGGTACCGTATAGACAATAATATCTACGGAGTCACAATTTGGACTCTTGAACCAATAGAATATATCTTCCAAGGCTCCGTCTTCGGACTCCTTCGAAGGATCACCAAACTGCACCACCTTTCCGTCGTAACCCAGACCGTGAACGATACGGGTACCCTCCGATGCATGTTGGCAATTTTGCAGGTCAATGACTTTACAATCTATAGCGCTTCGGCCTCTGAGGGGCGTCAGCAATACGGCTTTCTCGCCAGCACCTTCAAAACGCTTCACTTCTGGCTTCTGGTAAAACTGGCATGTGTTGGTAAAACTGGTTGAGAGTGCCATCATACCATCCCATTTGCCATTGAGCTGTTTGTTATAGCGGCGGTTCAGGGCATTGATACTGTCGTAGGCTTCTTCCATTTGGCGAGCGGCCCAGTTGGCTTCAGAGAAACGGCCTTTCTCTGCCAGCAACTGGTTGAGTTGCGCCATGAGAAACTTACGGTTCATCTGACAGGCAGCCTGAACAGGGAACTGCAGCAACTCGAAGAAGGCGGTGGCAAACTCTAGACTTTCTGCTCTCAACTCTGAACTTATCCGCTCCACCTCGTCGCTGATTCGCTGGTAGTCTGCCAATCGGCGCTGGGCCTCGTCGTAGTGCTCAAAGGAGAACTCGGTAGGCTTCAGACCCGTATGTGCCTTGTCGTCCCATTGATATTCCCAACCCATAAACTCTGGCTTGCGGCTCCATGCCAGGCGATAATAGTCATCAAGGATGATTTGTAATTGAGAACTGAGAACTGAGAGTTGAGAGGTGTGATGACCAAAGGTGCAAGCCAGGAATTCTGCCTGATGCTGATAGACCTTTTCAAAGTCAAAGGCGTTGATATCCCAAGCCATGTCAAAGAAAGTCTGCATGCCCAGTTCCATCGGCTTGATATCACCCACGTTGAGCAGCCAATAGCGGTCGGCACCGTTGTCGTAGGCCTTGCGCAGTTCCTCGTACATCAGAACGGGTGGGGTGGTGTTGAGCCACAGGTAGTCGTGAGGGGCACCTAGATATGACAGGTGGTAATAGACGCCTGAGCGACCTGAGCGTTTCTGCTCCTCTGGATTTGCCACGCGTTTCATGTAGCCGTAGTTGTCGTCTACCCATACAAGGGTGATGTCATCGGGTACCTTCAGCCCGTTCTCGTAGATATCCATCGTTTCCTTGTAGGGGACGAAGATTTGCGGGATATCGCGGGCAAACCGGGACACACTATGTTTTTCCAGCAGTTCGCGCTGGTCCCTGATGACCTGCTCAATAAGGGGCACACGCTCGCTCATGGGCAGATTGCCGCGTATGCCCTCATCGTGGACACCACGCATGGCAACCGTGTAGATGTTTTCATATTTTGCGGCCTCGCCAAGGCGGTCGTCCCATTTCTTATAGATGGTCTCGCGATTGGTTTTGTAGTTCCATTCGCCGTCTCTGTTGCTGTCCCATTCGCTCTTTGCCGCATTATTCAGCAGCAGGGGTTCACAATGCGAGGTGGTGATAATGATGCCAAAGGAGTCGCAAACCACCTTACTCTCAGGATGCGAGTAGAAGGCTCCTGTACAGGAATGCATGGCAGGTGCCAGCATGTTGGCCCTGAGACGGAGAAGCAGTTCACATACTTTGGCATAAGTCCTGGGACCGATATCGCCCAGTTCCTTCTCAAAATGATTGGATGCCCAGGGTTTTAATCCCCAGTCCTCATCATTGATGAAGATGCCGCGATACTTGACTGCCGGTTCACCGGAGGCAAAGTAATCGCCGGATATTTGAATGGCTACATCCGGATTCTTGCAGACAGGCACGTCAGCCCACCAGTACCAGGGCGATACACCCATACGCTCAGAGATATCGTAGATGCCGTAGAT
This sequence comes from Prevotella communis, assembly GCF_022024175.1. Lineage (GTDB taxonomy): Bacteria > Bacteroidota > Bacteroidia > Bacteroidales > Bacteroidaceae > Prevotella > Prevotella communis. The sequence goes on from NZ_CP091794.1 coordinate 1,015,686, forward strand.
AGTTCCGCGTGTGTCGCTTCCGGCAATGACAAGGCGTGGCTCTTTCTCATTGGTCACGGTGAGGACATAGCTTTCCCACTTGCCTTTGAGGTCGGTTTCCTTGATAACGCCCTGTTTGATGAGTTTCTGGATGAGTGGACTCTTGCCATAGGTGCCTACGATGATTTGCGGGCCACGAACATTTTTTGTCGAGAGGGTAGGGCGGCATCCCGTCACCCGTTCGGCATCAGCCTGCAAATCGCCTATGGCTCTTTTCACTTGAAGGGTTTCCTGCTTGTCGTATTTGATGGTCGCATTTTTAATACGGAAGATGTCAGCCCCCATCGCCATAATGGGCAGCATCATCAGTATGAGAAACAGGAATTTCTTCATCGTTTTAGTTATTTGCTGCAAAAGTACGCATTTTTATTGGAAAAACCAATGATTAAATGTATCATAAAGTGTGTGAAAATGTTTCTTTGCCTGTTTTCGGCATTTTTTTAGACCATAAATCATCTGTAAACCAATTTTTTTTCCTACCTTTGCACGGCCTAAACTATTTAAATCAATAACAATATGTTACGAAACCGTTTCGCATTTTTATTTCTGTTGGTTGTCGTTTCCTCAACGGCGATAGCCCAGAATCATCGTTTGTGGTATTCAAAGCCTGCCAGCCATTGGTTGGAAGCACTGCCTGTCGGTAACAGTCACATGGGTGCTATGATCTATGGCGGTACTGATACGGAGGAGATCCAGCTCAATGAGGAGACTTTCTGGAGTGGTCAGCCCCACAATAATAACAGCACAGAGTCGCTGGAGGCTTTGTCAGAGGTGCGTAGCCTGATTTTCCAAGGCAAGGAGGGCGAGGCTGCCAAACTGATAGACCAGCATTTTGTCAAGGGGCCTCACGGCATGCGTTTCCTTCCCATGGGCAGCCTGAAGCTCTCGTTAGGCCATAATGACGTGACCAAGTATGAGCGTGCCCTGAACCTGGGTGATGCTACGGCCACTACCTCTTATATATATAATGGTGTGAAATACGAGCGCACGGTGTTCGCCTCTCAGGCCGACAGCGTGATTATTATCCAGTTGAAAGCCGGAAAGAAGGGTGCGCTGAGCTTTACGATGTCCTATCAGAGTCAGCTGCCTTTCAAGGTGACTTCAGAACATACTTGTCAGAATGCTCTGACTGCAGGTTCTGGGAATCATGGCGGACGCCTCATCGCCACGGTTCAAGGCGTTGAACAAGAGGGCGTTAAGGCTGGTCTGACTGCTGAGTGTCACGCCAGCGTGCGAGTGGAGGGTAAGGATGCCGGTATCTCGTTTGCCGACGGCACGATTATCGTCCAGGATGCTACCGTGGCTACCATCTATATTTCTGCCGCCACCAATTTCGTGAACTATCACGATATCAGCGGCAATGCCACAAAGAAGAACAAAAACCGTCTGAACCAGGCAGAGACGATGCGGTTCCCGCAGTTGCTGGCCCGTCATACCGCCAAATACAAGGAACAATACAATCGCGTATCATTGACGCTGCCTAAATCTGTAAACTCTGGTCTGGAGACCGACAAGCGTGTGGCTGCCTTTGAAAAGGATGCCAGCGACCTGGATATGGTGGCCCTGATGATGCAGTATGGCCGTTATCTGCTGATCTCTTCAAGTCAGCCAGGCGGACAGGCTGCTAACCTGCAGGGCGTGTGGAACGATAACGTGAATGCTCCCTGGGATTCGAAATACACCATTAATATCAATGCTGAGATGAACTACTGGCCTGCTTTGGTGGGCAATCTCGCAGAGACACAGGAACCTTTCTTCTCAATGATTAAGGACCTGAGCGAGACGGGTGCAAAGACTGCCAAGGATATGTATAACTGTAAAGGTTGGGTGGCCCATCACAACACGGACCTTTGGCGTATTGCAGGTCCTGTGGATGGTACACCTTGGGGTATGTTCCCCACTGGAGGCGCTTGGATGACGACCCACATCTGGCAGCATTATCTCTATACGGGCGACAAGGACTTCCTGAAGCAATGGTATCCTGTGCTGAAAGGTGCGGCCGACTTCCTGCTTGACTATATGCAGGTATATCCTGCAGGCGGCGAGGTGAAACAGGCTGCAGGATGGCTGATGACCGTTCCAACGGTATCGCCTGAGCATGGACCTCGTGGTAAGAATACCAATGTGACAGCTGGTTCTACCATGGATAACCAGATTGCCTTTGATGTGCTCTCGCAAACGCTTCAAGCTGCCAAGGTGCTGGGTGAAGATGAAAAATACATCTCAAACCTCAAATTCCAGATGTCCAATCTTCCTCCTATGCAGATAGGACGTTACGGACAGTTGCAGGAGTGGCTGATTGATGCCGACGACCCCAGGGACGAACATCGTCATATCTCACATCTCTATGGCCTGTATCCCTCCAATCAGATATCTCCCTATTCTCATCCCGATCTCTTTACGGCTGCAGCCAATACACTGAACCAGCGTGGTGATATGGCTACGGGTTGGAGCTTGGGCTGGAAGACGAATTTCTGGGCTCGTATGCTCGATGGCGATCATGCTTTCCGCATCATCAAGAATATGTTGCATCTGTTGCCGGATGACCGTTCTGCGCGCCAGCATCCTAATGGACGTACCTATCCCAACCTTTTTGATGCGCATCCGCCCTTCCAGATTGATGGAAACTTCGGTGTGTCGGCTGGTATCTGTGAGATGTTGCTGCAGAGTCATGACGGTGCCGTTCAGCTGTTGCCTGCTTTGCCCAAAGACTGGAAGACTGGTGAGGTGAAGGGGCTGCGTGCACGTGGCGGATTCGTCGTTGACGAAACCTGGAATGGAGGAGAACTTCGTGATGTCGTGGTTCGCTCAACCATTGGTGGCACGTTGCGCCTGCGCTCGTATGTGCCTTTGAAAGGCAAGGGACTGAAAGAGGCCAGCGGAGAATGCCCGAATAGTCTGCTGGCACCTGCGGAAATCCGTACCCCACTAAAGTCGGCAGAACTGAAAGACTTTACCCTGCGTCCTTTGCAGCGCATCTATGAATATGACGTAGAAACGGTTGCTGGCGAGACATATCGCTTCGAAAAACAGTAAAATGAGACGAAAAGAAAAGAAAGCGACACATCCGACTTAAGGGTGTGTCGCTTTTTTTGTGTAATTTTGCATCGCAAATATCGTTAGTGATAACTTTAAACCATTTTTAAATCAACACAATGAGAAAAACAAGATTGTTTGCTCTTACTGCATTAATTGCAATGAGCACTGCCTCATGGGCACAGTTTCGTCAGGTTGATCCCAGAGAGAATGTCGGCCTGAAGGATGCTTACAAGGATTATTTCACCATCGGTGTAGCGCTGAATCAGCGTAACATTAGTGACGATGCCCAGAAGGCTCTCACTATTAAACAGTTCAATAGCGTTACTGCAGAGAACGACTGGAAACCAGGTGAAATCCATCCTAAGGAGGGTGTCTGGAACTTTGAGCGCGCTGACAAGATTGCCAACTTCTGTCGTCAGAACGGCATCAAGATGCGTGGCCACTGTCTGTGCTGGCACTCACAGTTTGCCGATTGGATGTTTACGGACAAGAACGGCAAGGAGGTTTCTAAAGAGGTGTTTTACGAGCGCCTGCGTGAGCATATCCACACGGTGGTGAATCGCTACAAGGATGTGGTGTACGCATGGGACGTAGTGAACGAGGCTATGGCCGACGATAATAACGCTCCCCGTTGGGGCCGTCGTGGTGGTCAGGAGCCCAGCCCTTATCGTCAGAGCCGTCACTTCCAACTTTGTGGTGACGAGTTCATCGCCAAGGCTTTCCAGTTCGCACGTGAGGCTGACCCCAACGTGCTCCTGTTCTACAATGACTATAGCTGCGTAGATGAGGGAAAGCGTGAGCGTATTTATAATATGGTAAAGAAGATGAAGGACGCTGGTGTGCCTATCGACGGTATCGGCATGCAGGGCCACTACAATATCTACTTCCCTGATGAGGCTCAGCTGGAGAAGGCTATCGTACGTTTCAAGGAGATCGTGAAGCACATCCATATCACAGAGCTCGACCTGCGTATGAACAACGAGAGCGGTGGCCAGTTGATGTTCTCTCGTGGAGAGGCTAAGCCTCAGCCTGCTTATATGGCTACATTGCAGACCGACCAGTATGCTCGTCTGTTCAAGGTGTTCCGTAAGCACGCAGACGTTATTGACAACGTTACTTTCTGGAACCTTGGTGACAAGGACTCTTGGCTTGGTGTGAACAACCACCCCCTGCCTTTCGATGAGAACTACCGTCCAAAGGCTTGCTTCCGTGCTATCCGTGATTTCGATGCTTCACTTGATAACCGTGTACCGAAGGAAGATTTCGTGCCCAACTTCTGGAACCAGCCTGGTCAGGAATGGCCTAAGGTGAACAGCGAGGGTTATGCCCGTTTCCGCATTGAGGCTCCCGATGCTAAGTCTGTTATTGTAAGCCTTGGTCTTGGTGGTCGTGGCGGTACTGTACTGAAGAAGGATAAGGATGGTGTTTGGACTGGTACGACTGATGGTCCTATGGATCCTGGTTTCCACTATTATCACCTCACCATCGATGGTGCTACTGTCAATGATCCTGGTACTGGCAACTTTTTTGGTTCTTGCCGTTGGGAGAGTGGTATCGAGATTCCTGCTGCTGATCAGGACTTCTATGCTAACCGCATGGATGTCAAGCACGGTAAGATGGTACAGGTACAGTTCCCCTCAAAGAGCACAAATCTGGTGAAGGTTGCCAATGTATATCTGCCTCCTACCTATGATGGCAAGAAGCGCTTCCCCGTGCTTTACCTGCAGCATGGCTGGGGTGAGAACGAGACCAGCTGGCCTGTTCAGGGTTGTGCCGGACTTATCATGGATAACCTGATTGCTGAGGGTAAGACAAAGCCATTCATCATCGTGATGACCTATGGTATGACCAATGACATCAAGTTTGGTGGAATGGGCGGCTTCACTGCCAAGGAGTTTGAGACCGTGCTCTGCGATGAGCTCGTACCTTATATCGATGCAAACTTCAAGACTATCGCCAAGAAGGATAGCCGTGCTATGGCTGGCCTGTCAATGGGTGGTATGGAGACAAAGACCATCACACTGCGTCGTCCTGAGATGTTCGCATACTATGGACTGCTGAGCGGTGGTACCTATATGCCTGAGGATATCAAGGATCCTAAGCAGGTGAAGGTTATCTTCGAGAGCTGTGGCAGCAAGGAGAATCCTGATGGTATCAAGGCTAGTGTTGATGCTCTGAAGGCTGCCGGCTTCGATGCTCATGGCTTCGTGTCTGAGGGTACTGCTCATGAGTTCCTGACATGGCGTCGCAGCTTGCGTGAGATGGCTCCGCTGCTCTTCAAATAAATAAGGATTGTAACATAATTTAAATATAACGAAACAAAATGCGGCACTCGTTGCCGCATTTTTTTATTATCTTTGCACCCAAAAACCAATAATGATGAAAAAATATCTACTACTTACAGAATTGACATTTCTTACATTTATGACTGCTGTTACGACAGCCTTGGCCCAGCCCAAATTCAACCACCCACATCAGTTGATTGATGGTGCAAAGAGCATCAGCGTCACGATTAGTGGCGATGCATCTGCTATCATTCACTATACCACAGATGGCAGCACACCAACGAAGAATAGTCCTAAATACACGGCTCCGCTGCAACTCACCAAGACAACAATCCTTCGTGCTGTCGAAGAGATTGGTGATTCTCTGTCACCCGTTGCCACAACCAGTTATATCTTTGTTAATTCCGTACTTAGTCAATCCAATACCCCTGCGGGCTATCCCTCTGAGTGGGGAAGCTATACGCAGATCAGCGGTACTGCGAAGGCTGATTATGAGATGGATCCTGAGATGACGGGTAATAGTACCTTGCGGCCTAAGATTATTGAGGGCCTGAAACAGCTGCCCGTTCTGAGCATCGTTTCCGATAAGGATAATTTCTTCAGTCATGAGAATGATGAGGAACGAGGTGGTATCTATATCTTCACAGGTCCTCCGGTAGGTGATGCTACAGGTCATGGCTGGACGCGCCCTGCCAGCGTGGAACTCTTTGGCGGTCCTCAGCAGCATGACCTGAGTACGAGTTGTGGCATCCGTCTGCATGGCGGACATGGCCGCTTGGCAGAGAAAAACCCCAAGCACTCTTTCCGTCTGGTATTCAAGGAGAAATATGGTCCTAAGACGCTGAAGTACCCGCTCTTTGGTGAGGACGAACCTGCGAAGTTCGACCAGCTTGTGCTGCGTTGCCATTTCGGTAATGCCTGGCAACACTGGGGCGAGGATAACCGTCAGCGTGCGCAGTATACACGAGATGTATGGGCACGTCGCATCCAGAGGAAAATGGGACACACCAGTGTGAATGCCCTTTATGTCCATTTGTTTATCAATGGCATGTATTGGGGACTCTACAATATTGCCGAACGTGTGGACGGCCAGTTCGGCAAGGACCATCTTGGTGGCAAGAAGGAGGATATAGATGTCGTCAAGATTGAGGAGGATGGCGGAAATCATATTGAGGCCAGCGAAGGCACACTTGATGCGTGGGAGAAAATGAATGATGTCGTGGCCCGTGCTGCTGATGATACCTATTACCAGAAACTCGATTCCCTGCTTGATATTGGTAACTTCATCGATTATATGCTCATCAATCAGTATGCAGGTAATACAGACTGGAATCATCATAACTGGTATGCTATCCGTCGCCATAACAATGACTCTACGGCAAGCGAGGGATTCAAGTTCCTTTGCTGGGATAGTGAACTGATTCTGATGAATGTCAATGAGAACGTGGCTTCTGGTGCTGTCAGCAGGGACAAGGAAGGTGCTGTTACGGCCATTTACCGCAATCTGTTGCAGAATCCTCAGTTCGCAAAGCGCTATGTACGTCGTGCTAAAGAGGTACTGGCTAATGATGGATTGCTGGGTGAGAAGTCTGTCGTTGATGTATGGGACAGTCTCTATTACACGATTGACAAGGCTCTTTATGATGAGGCTGCCCGTTGGGGCGACTACCGCCGGGATGTCCATCGCTATAGTTCTGCAGGCAAACTGTATACTGTTGACGAGTTCTATATCCCTGAACGCAACCGACTGTTGACGGAGTATTTTCCTAATCGTAGCGCCAGGGTCCTGAATGATATCCTGAGCTATGTGAACATTGACGACTTTGAGGCTCCTGAGGAGTGGATACCTCTGACGAAGGACATGTTCTGCGAGTGGAATGGCACAGGTGCTGATGCAAGCCAGACAAAGGCCTGGAATGCAGACTGGAACCTGAATAAGTCGTTGAGTGGCGGTAACGTCGTTGTAGGTTCCACTTCTGTGACTTACAATCAGTTTGCCGACCTCAGTCAGTACGACCGTCTGATCGTTCGGGGATCGGGTAGTGGACTGCGTATCATTGCCAACCGCCTTGTGGATCATGGTCCCTATAAGCAGTTCATTACCGATGTGAATGAACGGAGCACCTACTGGGATTCAGAATATGGTGTGATTTCTATTCCATTGGAGCAGATTGCTGCTATGGACGATTCCAACGGTAATAAACGCGTTGATGGTTTTGTACATCTGAATACCATCAAGGTTAATAGTGGTGGCCAGCTCACGGTGAAAGGCATGTATCTGGTTCCGAAGTCTGAAGTCACGACTGTTAATATGGCTAAATATGACCATATCAATGATAATAAGTATTACAACTTGAATGGACAGGTAGTGGAACATCCTGTGAAAGGAATGTATATCAGAAACGGCCGGAAGGTCGTCATTCGATAAAGCATAAAGATTAATCGACGAGGGGTGCAAAGATAACTTTTTTTCAGAAAAGTTTGTGTGTAGAAACAACGCTCTTTTTGAAAAAATGGTTAACTTTGCACTCAGTTTATGAAGAACCTGATCTTAGCGATACGCAAATCCCTTTCAGCAAGATTAAGTCTTTGTGTTGTGGGATTCGTGGCCATATTTTTTATGGCGGCTCTCTTGGTTATGTTCTATTATGCCCGTACAGCCGTGAAGAAAGAGGCTTTGGCAAAGTCTGAGGCTGCCTTGGACGGTATGATACAGCAAATTGATAATCGTTTGCGTACTGTAGAAAAGGCTTCCATAAACATACACTGGAATGTAGAGCATCATGTTAATGAGCCTGCAACTCTGCAATACCTCACCCGTAAGATGTTGGATAGCAATCCCAGTATTGTAGGATGTGCTATTGCGTTAGACCCTTCTTTCTGTGAGGATAAAGACTGCCAGACTTTATTCTGTTCTTATCGTGGCACCGACTCTATCTCTATGTCTGATCATTTTGGAAACCGTCCCTATACAGAACAGGAATGGTATTCCTTGCCATATTCTACCGGTGAGGCCCAGTGGAGCGACCCTACGATAGAAAACCTGCGTGGTGGATATCCGATTATGGGTTATAGCATCCCCATCAGACAGCATGAGCGTGTTATCGGTGTCTTTGTGTCGGCCATTTCCTTGGAGTGGCTGTCGCATACGATTGAAGCTGCGCGCCCCTTCCCGCGTACATTTTGTTCTTTGATGAATCAGAGTGGTGCGTTTATCATCCATCCCGATTCGTCCTATTTGCAGGCGCGTACCATCTATGAACAGCTGGAAGAATACCCTGATCAAAATCTGCAGCAGTTGACTGATGTGATGTTGAAGGGTAATACTGGCCATATGTCCCTGACCTTATATGGCGCTCCCAGTTATGTATTCTATAAGCCCTATAGAAACACGGGATGGACAGCCAATATCGTCAGCATGAAGTCGGATGTCTTTGATACATACGACCGCTTGCTGAAACGAATGATTCTTATTATGGCTGGCGGCATGCTGGTCTTGCTGTTGTACTGTTCGTATTACATCCATTTCCAGTTGCGCCCGCTACGAATGCTCGACCTCTCTGCTCAGCGTCTGGCAGCAGGCCATTTTGACAAGCCCATTGCAGACAGCTACCGAAAGGATGAGGTCGGTGCCTTGCAGAAGAGCTTCCGTGCCATGCAGCGTTCATTAGGTCGTTATCTGGCTACCATCGAACAGCGCAAGACTGTTCTTGACCGTCAGAATGATGCTTTGCGTGTGGCCCGCGAGAAAGTACGTGAGGCCGACAGGCTGAAATCTGTTTTCGTACATAATATGACTGGTCAGATGGTGCAACCTGTGACCCGAATCAATACATTGGTAGATACTATCTCCAAGGAACATGACCACTTGAAGCATGAGGAAGTGGCTGAGATGGTCAACGAAATGGCTGAACACACACATTCTGTCACTCAGTTGCTTGACAAGACCATTGAAGTTTCCTTGAATAATCAAACTGTGAATCCTGATGACAATACCAATACGTAAAGTACATAATTCCCTGGCTGCGAGATTAGGTATCGGCATTATCCCCTTTGTCGTGGTGGTCTTCGTCGTGTCCCTGGGGCTTCTGTTTAAGTGGTCTAGGGAAATGCTCCGTCAGGAAGCCGTTGAGCGGGCAGATCGCATGCTGGCAAATACTTCTTTGCGTGTTGGCGGCTTCCTGAATGAAGTCCAGACGGTGACCGATAATATGATGTGGCAGATTGACGAGAATCTGACACCTGATTCCTTGTTGGCCTATACGCAGCGTGTTGTGCAGCTGAATCCTGGTGTCAGTAGTTGTTCTATTACAATGGAGCCCGACTTCTTCTCTCAGGATGGTCACTATTTCTCTGCATTCTCCTATCGCAAGGGTGACAGCGTGATTACTGTACGCGAGAAACCTTACGACTATTATAATAAGGTGTGGTATAAGAAGGCCTACGAGGCTGATGAACCCGTATGGACAGATCCTTACGACGATAATGATGGCGGTTCTTCTTCTAAATCTGAGTGGATTTCCTCGTATAGCGTTCCTATTAAGGATAATCAGGGTACTACCATCGGTATCATGGCAACCGACCTTTCGTTGAAGCGCTTGTCGATGGCTATCTCTGAAGAGGTGCCTTACGAGCATTCCTATTGTATGATGCTGGGACAGGAAGGCCATTACTTTGTTCATACAGACACAACGAAACTGGTTCGTAAAACCATCTTCGACGACTTGGACCCACGAGAGCATCCCGATATTATTGCCTTAGGACATGAGATGGTGGCAAGAAACTCGGGCTTCATGGAGGTAAATTTTGACGGCGATGATTGTCTGGTGTTCTATAAGCCCCTGGCACATACCCCTTGGAGCATAGCCCTGATTTGTTCAGAGAGTGATATGTTCTCCCGATACAACAAACTGCTGTACATCCTTGTGCCTTTGCTCGTCATAGGTCTGTTCCTCTTGATGTATTTCCTGCGTGCCATCGTGAATTCGTTTATCAATCCGTTGAATCGCCTGGCATCTCAGACCCATCATATTGCTGATGGTCATTTTGATGTGCCCTTGCCAAACAGCAGACGCGTGGATGTAATCGGACGCCTGCAGAACAGTTTCTCTGCCATGCAGAAGTCGTTGGCAAAGCATATCAGTCATTTGGAGCGGGTGAATGCAGAGACAGAGCACAGGAATACGGAATTGGCAAATGCCAATCAGCAGGCCGAAGAGGCCGCCCAGCGTCAGGTTGCCTTCCTGCAGAATATCCTCCATCAGATACGTACGCCGCTGAATATCATTATGGGATTTGTACAGGTGCTGCGTGATGACTATACCGTGATACCGCGTGAGGAGATGGTGACTATCACGGAGACGATGAAGCACAATGCGACATCTATTTCGCGTATGGTACATATGCTCACTGCTGCGTCTTCACTGGATGTTGGTAAGGTGGTGGATTGCGAGGACCACGTTTCATGTAATGGTATTGTCTGTGAGGCAGTCAATATCTACAATCAGCGTGTGTCAAAGCCTGATGTGAACCTACAGGTAAAGACAGAGGTACCTGACGACTTGTTTGTCAATGTCCATAAGGATTATTTCCTGAAGGCCTTCAACGAACTGCTTTATAATGCCAAGAAGTATAGCGTTGTTCCTGGTCATGAGGACGAGGCATTGATCGTGCTGCGTGTTCAGAAGGTTGACGGATTCGTACATTTCATTGTGGAGGATAATGGCCCTGGTGTTCCTGCTGCTCACCGCAGTCAGATATTCAATCAGTTTATCAAGGCCAATAGCTTCTCAGAAGGTCTTGGATTAGGTCTTTTCGTCTCTAAGCAGTTTACTAAGATGATGGGTGGTGACCTGATGCTCGACGAGAGCTACACTTCCGGTGCCCGTTTTATCATAGCTCTTCCCGTGTAACTTAACTACTGATTATACTATTTTAAATAGAAAAAATCCCAGTCATTGTGAAATGGCTGGGATTCTTATTTTGTGATATGTGGGAAGTCTGCTTATGCGTTGTTCTCGGCATCGATAGCCTTGATCTTCTCCTTGACCAACTGCATATCATCCTTCAACTTCTGAATTTTGCGGTTCATCTCCTCGATGAGGCTGTTACCCTTCTTGCTGCTGGCAGTCAGGAAGCCCAGGTTGTTCTCGTAGGTATGAATCTCCTGCTTCAGGTTGTCATACTGACGCATCAGACGCTGGCGCTCGTTGTCCAGTGCACCCTCGCCACGCTCTGCTACCTGCTTCAGGTTGTCCTTGAACTTGTTGAGGCGCTTCTTGGCTACGCTGACATTCAATTCCTTATAGAGCTTGTCGAGTACAGCATGGTACTCTTCATAAATCTTGTCTTTCTCCTTGAAGGGCACGTGACCAATGGCGTTGTATTCCTCAACCAGTTTCTGTACCTTCTCCTGCAGTCCTTCGCCAGCTTCCTCGGCAACAGCCTTCAGACGTTCAATGACGTCGCGCTTCTTCTCCAGGTTCTCGTGCTCCTCATTGCGCTGACCGGCACCTGCGGCATTACGGGCCTCGAAGAATTTGTTGCAAGCGCCAAGGAACTCCTCCCACAGCTGGTCACCCAGTTTCTTGGGCACCACACCGATGGTCTTCCATTCCTTCTGGAGGGCAATAAGCTTATCGCTGGTAGAACGCCATTCTGTGCTGTCCTGCAAAGCCTTGGCTTTCTCAATCAGTGCACGTTTCTTGTCGGCATTCTCCTTGAAACTGTCTTTCAGTGTCTTGAAGTATTCAGCCTTGCGGGCAAAGAAGTCATCACATGCAGCACGGAAACGCTCAAAGATCTTCACGTTCATCTTCTGTGGTGCAAAGCCGATGGTCTTCCATTCAGCCTGAATAGCAATAATCTCCTGCGTATGACGTTCCCAGTCGCCGCTACCCTTGTTCTCTTCACCATTGATTGCCTCCACCTTCTCGCAGAGAGCAGTCTTCTTGACCAGATTATCCTCTTCGCGAGCGCGCAAATCCTCAAAGTGCTGCTGGTGACGCTTGTTGATAACGGTGCTGGCTGCCTTGAAACGCTGCCAAATCTCTTCGCGCAGTTCCTTGCTTACAGGACCAATCTCGCGATACTCCTGATGGAGCTGCTGCAACTGGTGGAAAGCGCTGATCACGTCAGTTTCGTCAGCCAGTTTCTCTGCAGCCTCGCACAGACGTGTCTTAGCCTCCAGGTTCTTCTTGAAGTCCAGCTCACGAGCCTCGCTGTTCAGTTTCAGCAGGTCGTAGAATTGCTCCACGTAGAGCTGGTAGTTACGCCACAACTCGTTGGCACTCTCAGCTGGTACAGCCTTAATCTCGCGCCACTCCTGCTGCAGGGCCTTAAACTCCTGGTAGGTCTTGCTGGCCTCCTCAGGAGAAGTGACCATAGCCTTAATCTTTTCAATGATGGCCTGCTTCTTCTTCAGGTTCTCCTCCTTCTCAGCCTCCTGCTCGCGGAAGATCTGCTGACGACGCTCTTTGATAACGCCCATCTCAGCCTTGAATACTTCTTCGTCTTCATCGGGGGTGATTTGGTAGGCTTCAGGATCGCCTCCACCGTCAATATACTCCTTCAACTGTGCTTCGCGCTCTGCAATGTGCAATTTGTAGAATGCCGTCTTCAGGTATTCTACCTCTTCTTTCTGCGGAGCTTCTTCGCCGTGAGCAATCTCCTTTACACGATCAAGAACTTCTTTCTTGGTGGTGTAAACTTTTCGTTCTTCAGCAGGTGAAGCGTTGTTTTCGGTTGTTTCTACTGCGGTCTCTTCGACCTTAACTTCTTGATTCCCCTTTTCGAGGATGTTTTCTTGAGAGTCCATCATTTAACTTTTTTAGTTACTGATTCGGTTGGTTCACACAAAATTAGGCTTCAAAGGTACCAAAAAAATGTAAAAGTTAATAGTGAAAAGTGAAAAATTTGCTGCCGCTATACAAAAATTAACGATTTTTACTTCGTTGCGGTAGCAAATTTTTCACTTTTCACTACTATCTTTAGTTTAAATTAGTCGCTTGTGACGGAAGAACCACCATGCAGCACCTGATACACCAACGGAGATGACGAGGGCGATAATGAATCCCATCGGACTGTTCTCCATGCCGTTAATCAGGTTCATGCCAAATAATGAGGCTATCAGGGTGGGGAACATCATGATAATGGTCACACTGGTCAGCGTACGCATCACCGTGTTCATGTTGTTGTTGATGATGCTTGAGTAGGTGTCCATCGTTGACTCCAGGATGTCCGAATAGATATTCGTTGTTTCGCGAGCCTGCGTCATCTCAATGTTGACGTCCTCAATCAGGTCGGCGTCGATTTCGTCAATCTGCAGTTTGAACTTCAACTTCGACAGCAGTGTCTCGTTACCACGGATAGAGGTCTGGAAATACGTGAGCGAGTCCTGCAGGCGGCTCAGACCTATCAGACTCTCGTTGTTCACGTTCTGGTCCAGGTTGCGCTTGGCCTTGTCTATCAGCGAGTTGATTTGCTTCAGACGCTTCAGATACCATACGGCACTGCTATAGAACAGACGGAAAATCATATCCACATAGTCCGTAAAGCCTACGCCGCGTTTCTGCTGATAGCTCACGAAGTCTATCATCATGTTCGTCTCGTAGTAGCACACCGTGATGGTGACGTCGCGCTTGTGGATGATACCAAGAGGCACGGTGGTGTAGGGCGTCCTTGAACGCACCTCCTTTACATAGGGAATACGCAGGATGATGAGCATCCATCCGTCATCATATTCATAACGGGCGCGCTCATCGGTATCGCTGATGTCGCTGATAAAATAGTCGGGTATGCCGAATTTCTCTTCCAGCTCACGCTGGTCTTCTTCGGTGGGACACGTCACTTGTATCCAACAATTGGGCTGCCACTCCTGGAGCTGGCTCAGCCCACCTTGGGTGTTCCAGTAAGTCTTCATTGTGCTAATCCTTTTTTAATTGACAATTGATAATTGACAATTCACAATTTTAGCGGCAAAGGGATTAGCTGCCTTGCTCGCTATCCCCTGGCCTAACGTTTGTTACTATCCGCCGGGTAATCGTCCATAATTTTGTTTGTATTTTTGTTTAACGGGTGCAAAGTTACGAAAAAAAAGGCAAAAGTGAAAAGTGAAAAGAGAAAAAAATGCTGCCGCCATAATCTTTTTTGTTGTTTATCGATTAAGCGGCAGCATATTTCCTATTATTTACTGTTCGTTTTTTACTTAGAAGGTACATCCTCCAAGGTCTTCTTCAGCAGTGTCCAGAAAGGTTCTACTGTCTTGATGAGTGCACGCTCAGTTGTGGTGTGAGGTGACTTCATTGTAGGACCGAGGCTGACAACATCGAGCCAGGGATACTTACCCAGAATCACAGAGCACTCCAGTCCGGCATGATCTACCTGGATGATACCGTCCTCGCCAAACAGCTCCTTGTATTCCTTCAGCAGCAGGTGCAGAATCTCCGAGTCGGGATTGGGATCCCAGCCGCCATAGCTTCCTGCTGTCTCCACTTTCATGCCTGCCATAGAGAAACAGCTCTCCAGGGTCTTCACGATATAGTCCTTCATATCCTCGCGACTAGAGCGGGCCAGGATCTTGATACCGGCCTTGCCACCTTCGATGTCGATGATAGCCAGGTTGCTTGAGGTCTCCACCACGTTGGGGTAGGCGGGGATATAACGGATCACGCCGTCGTGACAGGCGTAGATGGCGTCAACCAGGTTATCCTGAATCTCTACAGGAATCTCTGTCTTGGGTGTCTCCACCTCTTCCACGATAACCTCGATACCCTGGGGTTCAATGAGCTTGAACTCATCATTGAACGTCTCTTTCCAGTCCTCAGCCAGTTCCTTCATCGCAGCCACATTCTCCTTGGGCAGGGTGAGGATTGTCTCAGCCTTGAAGGGGATAGCGTTACGCATGTTGCCACCGTGCCATACTGCCAGACGGGCATCCAGTTCCTCAATGGCTTCGCGCACCATCTGTGCCATCAGCTTGTTGGCATTGCCGCGACCCTCGTGAATCTCCAGTCCGGAGTGTCCACCGCGCAGGTTCTTTACAGTCAGGCGTACGGCTGCATCGTCAGCGTCAGTCTCCACCTCTTTATAGTCCAGTGTAGCGGTAACATCGATACCACCGGCACTTCCGATGACGAACTTACCCCAGTGCTCTGAGTCCAGGTTCATCAGGATATCGCCCTGCAACTCACCCTCAGGCAGTTCGTTGGCACCGTACATACCTGTCTCCTCGTCGCGCGTGATGAGTGCGTCGATAGGACCATGCTTCAATGTCTTGTCCTCCATAACAGCCATGATGGCGGCAACACCCAGACCATTGTCGGCCCCCAGTGTCGTACCAGTAGCCTTCACCCATTCGCCGTCAATCCAAGGCTGGATGGGGTCTGTCTCAAAGTTGTGTGTTGACTCAGGTGTCTTCTGAGGCACCATATCCATGTGAGCCTGCAGAATCACGCCTTTCTTGTTCTCATAGCCAGGGGTAGCTGGCTTGCGGAAATGGATATTTCCTGCAGGATCCTTCACTGCATAGATTCCGCATTCCTTGCCGAAGTCGAGCAAGAACTGCTGTATTTTTTCCAGATGTCCTGATGGACGTGGAATCTGTGTCAACTTGTAGAAATTTCTCCAGATGCATTCTGGTTTCAGATTTTGGATGTCACTCATAGTTGTTCGGGTTATTATTATTAATATGTTATTTTGTTACTCTGTCTTTAAATATTGTTATTTTGTTACTGTGTCTTTTAAAAAAGTTACTCTGTCTTTAAAACAACGTTCTTCTGTCTTTTCGTAAACGAAAGTCTTGCCCACGCATACATACCCAGCAGGATAACGAGCATCGTCTGTACGGTGTGTACGATGAGTACGAAGATCAGCGCCTGATGATCGGCCACACCATAGAGAATCAGCATGGTCTTGATGGCGAAATGCCAGGGACCGGCACCATTTGGCGTAGGCACGATAACGGCGAAGTTGGCCACCACAAACGATATCAGCGCACAGCCAAGTCCTAAGTCAGCTGTGAAGTCAAAGCAGAAGAATGTGAGGTAGTAATGCAGGAAATACATCACCCATATACCAATAGAGAAAAACAGGTATAATGGCAGGTTCTTTACATCCTTTAGCGAGAGCACACCCTCCCAGATGCCGTGAAGCGTCATCTTTACCTTATTATATATAGACAGGTGTCTCAATAGCAGATGGAGCAACAGCATCACGGCTGCTGCACAGATAGCTGTTACCACCCAACCCGTCAGCGAGAACCTGCTCAGGATATTCTCGAACGAGGTACCTGTCTTCTCGAAGAACGTGCCGAAGGTACTCATGCCAAACAGCAGGATGATGCCAGAATAGAGCATCACTATCAGCGTGTCCACGGCTCTTTCCGTTACCACCGTTCCCAGTGCCTTCGGGAAAGATGTTCCCTCCCATTTGTTCAGCACGCCGCAACGTGTGAACTCACCTACGCGAGGGATAATCAGCGAAACGGCATAGCTTAGGAAAATGGCGTTGACAGCTACCGACGAACGCGTCTTCTCGCCCAGGGGCTCCAGCGTCTGTTGCCAGCGCCAGCCACGAAAAACCTGAGCCAGAATACCGAAGGGAAATGACAGGAGCATCCATGTCCAGTTCATCTCATGCAGCATCACATCCATGATGCGCTGCCAGTCTTCGCCACGATACATCCAATAGAGTATCGCACCGCCTAAGATAAACGGCAAGATGACTTTGGCTATGGTCTGCATTATTTTCATTGCATGCAAAGGTACAATAAATAATTTTTTCTGCAAAATTTATACACACCATTTTCAGTATATAAATTTTTTTTTGTACTTTTGCCTTTCGTATGAAACAAGAACGGAAAGAAACCTTAACCACCAGGGTTATCAGTACCACGTTTGTGATACTGACCTTAGCTATATTCAAGCCCTTTGGACTCGATGGACAGTGGCAGACCTATACCCATCTGCTGGCGCTGTGGTGCGTAGGCGTCTGCGTCTGTATGCTGACCGACATCATCCTGAAGTATATCGTCAAGATGCCTCGTTCGCTGAAACGGGGCGTCAGCTATATCATCCGTCGCAACCTGTGGTTCCAGCTTATCAATACGGTGCTCGTCACCATCGCCATCTGCCTGTATCGTCATTTCGTGATGAGCAGTCATATAGAGGGTAACCGTCTGAGCATGGGTAATTTCTTTGAGACCCTGCTCATCATGGCCTTCTGTTCCTTTACCATCGGCTTGTACTGGCGCTTCAAGTACCGCAGTCGCTATCTGGCTGCAGAACTGGAAGAGACGCGTCAGCTCAACGAGCAGCTGTCAAGGGTGGAACGTGAGGAGACGGTTGTGGAGCGTGGTGACATCACCCTGACAGGTAATACCAATGAGTCCGTGACCCTGCAGGTTGCCAACCTGCTGTATATCGAGACCGTGGGTAATTACGTGAAGGTGTACCATCTTTGTGATGGTGTGGTGAAGAATGACTTGCTGCGTGCCACCTCCAAACAGATGGAGGACGAGTTGCAGGCCTGTCCCATGATTGTGCGTTGTCATCGTGCCTTCCTCGTCAACCTCTGTCAAGTAGAGCAGATCATAGCAAAAACGGGTAGTATGCAACTGCTTATCAAGCATAGTCACGAATACATACCCGTTTCACGCAGTAATATGGCCCAGATCAAGGAAGCCATAAAAAGCGTCCAGTAAAAAAATTATTTCTCTTCTATCTGCTTCAGGATATCCTTGGCAGCATTCACAGCCTTGCAGTGGTAGTAGTAGCCAATGGCTCCGCCTATGCCTCCACCGATGAGGATGGGCAGTGTGAACCATAGCGGGTTCATGCCCTCCGGACATCTCTTCCATGCAAACTCATAGCAGGCCCAGGTTATCCAGGGAATCAGCAGCGCTGGTGTGACGTAGTGCAGCCAGTTGTCGTACTGCTTCTTGAATTTTGCCATCACGCGAGCCACCGTAGCCAGGTCTGTTGTCATCAGGTTCAACTTATCCACAGGACGGTGGATATATTCCGTTGCTGCCAGACAGAAGATAAGCATCAGTGCCGTGACTGCCGTGAAGGTCCAGCTCCATGTCTCCGTGAGGGAGTTGAGCGGGAAGCAGATGAAGGCGATAACAACGCAGACATAACACACATTCTTCGTGCTGTTGATGTCCTTCTTCTTGGCCTTCATGATTTCGCGAATCAGGCGGTCGCTGACAATCTCCTGCTTGTCCAGCTGTTCCTTGAGTGCCGCCATTTGCTGGCGCATTTCGTTGAAATACTGTTCTTCCATATATTACATCTTTTTTAGTTGTTCCTTGATTCTGAAGAGCTTCACAGCCACGTTCTGCGCACTGATGCCCACCACGGCACCAATCTCATCGTAGCTCATACCGTCGAGCCATAGCATCACCAGGGCCCTGTCCACATAGGCCAGCTGACTGATGCGCTGATGCAGTATGCGCGCCTGCTTGGCATTGGCGTCATTGTCTTCAAAGAAGTTGACGTCCATGTTCAGAGGCACCTTCTTCACCTCGCGCTTCTTCTTGCGCTCCTGTGTCAGACAGGTGTTCAGGGCCACACGGTATATCCATGTGTCTATCTTGCTCTCCTCACGAAAGCCACCCATGCCCTTCCACATGTTGATAAGTGTCTCCTGGAAGAGGTCCTGAACCTCATCCTCATCTTTCGAGAACATGTAGCACACGGTGTAGATGGTGCTCTTATGCTCCCTCACCAATCGGGCGAAAATCTCTTCTTCTTGTTTCATCATTAAATCCGATTTTATACTTTAGACGTAGGAACAACTAATTTATTACAGAAAAACAGAATTTTTTTTCAATTTTTTATATCCACCCCTCCCAGGAAGTTGTCGGCAATGATATGCAGACAGGGAGCCTTGGGGTCCACAATGCGTGCGGCGTGATTGCCTACGGCACCTATAAATGAACGGCTCTTCACCACCACGTTCACCGTTTTTGGCACAAACAGTTCGATGCCGCCGCAGAAAGTGCAGATCTCTATCTCCTCATCTTCCGTGATGGTGGCCTCACGCAGGTCCATGCGGATGCCGCCACAGAAAGCATCCAGACGGGCACCGTGGAAACTCTCGCCATGATAGATATACTCATCGCCTCCATAGTGCACGCTGCAATTGATGCGCTTGCCGTCTTCGTTGATAGGCAGGGGGCGGCGCAACCACTGGTCGGGGTCCTTGCGGAAACTGTTTACTATGGTACCCGCACCCACGTATAGCAACAGGACCGGGGCTACATAGACGGTCCAGGGCTGACTCCACAGCCAGTCATTGTCTACGATGTTCCACATGTTGGCCAGCTTCCATCCGCCGGCCACAATCAGCAATAATCCGATAATCGTTCTCAGTTTCATAACTTCATGCGTTTAATAATTTGACGGTGCAAAATTAAAAAAGGTTGCAGACCCCTCCAAATTTCTGGGATAATCTGCAACCTTTTGTGATGAATGGTATGAATCTGGGCCTAATGGCACATGTTTTGGGCTTAATGGCAGGCCATATCCGGGAAACAGCGTTTGAACTCGCTCTCGAAATTCGGGGTCAGAATCTCCTTTCCCATCGCCTCTTTTATCTCCTGCATGGTCCAGAAGCGTCCGCCGTCCAGTTCCTCTGCCGAGGGACGCACAGGTCCGTCGTAGGTGGTGCGGTTTACGTAGACCAGTTCCCGTTCGCGCTTACTGTCGAACACGTATTTGTCTACAAACTCAGGCACGAAATCCGTGATGCCCAGTTCCTCGCTCACCTCGCGGCGCAGGGCCTGCTCCGGTGTCTCGCCGTAGTCCATGTGTCCGCCTACGGCCGTATCCCATTTCCCTGGCTGTATGTCTTTCCATTCAGGGCGCTTCTGCAGGTAGATGTCGCCAGCAGAGTTAAACACATGCAGATGCACCACGGGGTGCAACAGTCGTGATCCGTTATGACACTCGCCTCGCGTGGCCGAGCCAATCACGCGTCCTTCCTCGTCGACCAGCGGGAATTTCTCTTCCAGATTATCCATGATATGTCTTAATTCATTTTTGTCATGTGATAGCCCATCCGTTTCAGTTGGATGGCAGCACCCATCAGGTACAGTTGGTGCAGACAGCTCACGAAACCGTTGAAAGCCGCCTTTGTGCCTGGCTCCAGATGCTGGTGCACCAGGGCGTTATGGACGCGTGAGGCACACTCGCCCACCAGGTTCTCCAGCTGTTTGTAGTCATCGCCCTTCAGCAGCAGTATCTCCTCTCGGATGTATTCGTCCATCGCGTCATAGCCACGCTTGTCGCGCATATAGGCATAGAGGTCCTCTATGTTTCCGTAGATCTCCCATTCCGTGTCCCACATCTTGGCCACGGCCATACCGATATACATCATCCAGCCCAGTGAGGCCGAGGGGAAATCCTGGAACTCACGGATGCCGTCGGGCAGATAAGCCTTGGCTATCGTCTCCCATTTCTCCTCTACATCAGGACATTCCGGCTGTCTGTCGTCCACCTCGTCCAGGCTCAGCAGATACTGATGCAGGTCGTTGTTCAGTTGTTGCTCAAATTGCTCCATATCTTTATTGTTTTTTACTTCACAAATCCTTTGTCGCGCCATTTTCCTGAGCGCCAGCGGCGCATCAGGATGATGCCGCGTATATTCTCGTCGAGGGCAAAGCCTATCCACATACCCACCAGTCCGTAGCCCAGGGGGATGCCGATGACGTAACTCAGACCCACGGCGATGCTCCACTGGAAGATGATGCCTATCACCACGGGATAGATAGCATCACCCGTAGCGCGCAGGGTGCCCACGGCAAAGATGTTTGACGTGCGTCCTATCTCCAGGAAGAAATCCACCACAAACACCCATACGCCCATGGCGATAATCTCCTCGTTGTCCGTAAAGGCGCTGAGCACGCCGCGTCCCGACAGTGCCAGCAGGGCCGAGCCTGTCAGCGTGATAATCATGGACCAGCGGAAGAAATAGTTGCCCAGCACGTAGGCCGCCTGATGCCGCTGTTGGCCCACGAGGTGTCCCACCAGTATGCCGCCGCCCTGTGTGATGCTGATGCAAAACAGGAATACGAAGGTAATCATGTTGAAGCAGTAGGTGCGGGCAGCCAGTGCCTCATTGCTGATCTGATTAATAAAATAGGTGATCACCACCTGCGACAGGCTGTAGGATATGTTCTCGCTCATGGCCGGCACACCAATCCTCAGCAGGTTTCCCAGTTCCTGCCAGGGCATCGGACGGAAATAGCTCAGGGGAAAACGTGGTATGTGTACCTTGAAATGGATGGCGGCAAGCAGCACCATAGCCACGGCCCTGCTCGCGGCAGTAGCAATGGCGGCACCCTCTACACCCAGTTGCGGACAGCCCAGGCGTCCGAATATCAGGGCATAGTTGCCTATGATGTTCAGCACGTTCACGATACCCGTCACCACCATCGGATACACCACCTTGTCGGCACTGCGCAGTGAGGCCGAGAAAGTGAGCGACAGGGCCTGGAAGAACGACAGCGCACCGGTTATCTTCAGGTACACCACACCGTCGTGCATCAGTTCAGGTCTCAGTCCCATCAGTTGCAGCAGGGCCTCCGCCTTGAAGTAGAGTAGGGCACTCACGCCCATTCCCAGCATCAGGTTCACCACCAGCGCCATGCCCACCACCTGCACCAGTCGCTTCCTCAGTCCGGCACCGATATACTGTGCACAGAGGATGGCGGCACCCATCGAGAAGAACTGATACACCAGGAATACCAGTGATATCAACTGGTTGTCCAGTCCCACCGCCGCCACGCTGTTGTCGCTATAGCGACTCAGCATCACGGTGTCCACGGCACCCAGCAGCATCACCAGTGCCATCTCGATAAACACTGGTATGGTGAGTACTTTCAGTTGTCTTTTCAGGGATTGTTCAGCCATGCCTTTTATTTTGAGCTGCAAAGGTACGAATAAGTGAGAACATTGCAAAACAAAAACCATTTTTTGTTTTTGCAATGTCGAACGCAAGTACCTTAGACGCCAGTCAAAGGTACGAATAAGCGAGCGAAATGCACGTAATCAGGTTGCTTTGTAAGATATTTTTTTTATTTCCCCAAATACCCCTTAAAATATGAGTTAACTCATTTCATCGATTGAGTTAACTCGATTCGTGATTTGAGATAACTCAAACGATTAATTGAGTTAACAAGCCATTTTTGATGCCCGTTTTTTGTTTACTTTTTTGTCTTGCTTGAATTGGCCATGGATATTTTTGTCTGCGACGCTACACGAATGACCATAACGTCGTATCTCTGACAGAGAAACGACGTGTTGCTCATCGAGAAACGACGTTTCTCTTTCTAACCCCAAAATTTCGAGTCATAATTTCAATGTTTAATGTTTAATGTTTCATGTATTCATACCCCCAAAATCTTCACTCGAGTGAATTCATCGATTTAGCTTCCTATGGTAAATCACGAATTTTGAGTATTAAAATATTTAAATTTCTATTATTTCTTATATGTTTATCGCCTGTGACGATGTTTTTGATGTTTAAGGGGGCTACGCCCTTTCTCAATTCATATGTTTCATGCAACAGTTTTTTCTTGTGCAATGCGTTGTTGTCGCATGTACTCATGTCTTGGCTCATAGTCACAGTCGTTCTTGATGACAGAGAATACGATTCTGAGCAGTTTGTTGGCAATATTGATGATAATCACCTGTTGAGGTTTTCCAGCTAATGCCATGCGCTGTTTGTATTCAACCATGTCCACGTTGAAGCGTGATGCGACCTGTGCAGCCTGTGTGAGATATGTTCGTACTATACTGTTGGACTTGTGTCCTATATAGTCGCGTTTGTGCACGGTCGTTCCGGAGTCCTCGTAGAATGGCGCTATACCGCAGTAACTTGCAAACTTCTTATATGATGTTATGCCAATGAAGTTATTCGTATAGATGAGGATGGCCGCTGTGCTGACCAGTCCTATGCCTGTGATGGATATGATATGACTGAAATTGGCAGCAATCGTGGGACTTGTTGACATCAGTTCACGCATTTTTACCTCACAGTTCTCTATTCGCTCTGTTATCTCTTTTATGAGTTTCTGGCTGTCCTTGTACATGAATTTGAGTTGTTCGCAGTTCTCGGCAATCTGTTTCAATTCGTTTGATCTAACGACCAGTTGCTTGCGCATCTCCACCAGCTGCCTGCGATAGAGAAGCAGGTGTCGCAGATTCAGAATCTCAACGTTTTTTGGCGTATAAGGGCGTGTTTTGTCCTGGTTGCGCCATGCATACTCAGCAATGAGCAGCGAGTCCCTGCGGTCGTCCTTGCCGTGGTCTCTGCGAATCTTTGCAATCTCCGCCGCATGTTCACGCCAGATAATCATCTGTTTGGATGTAATGTAGTCACACAATGCGATGTCGTATCCGCCTGTTGTCTCACAGCAGAATGTCCATTCGGACGTATCTATGCCTGCAGCTGCCTTACGCACCATAGCGACCATTTTACGGAAGCCTGAAGGTCTGTTGTCGAACTTGCCATAGACTTGGAGTGAGGGCTTGTCACCAGTCATTGACGGGATAATCACGCTTGCATCTATAGTTTTTTTCGAAACATCGATGCCAATAAAGATTTTTTTCATACCTTTGTGTCTGAATTATTATTCTCAGGACGTGATTAACTATCTTCTGCCTAGGGCTATCACCTTACTCAGGCTCCGAGCCTATCTTCCTATTAAGCCTTCGCAGATAGAACCCAGAGGGACTATAACTGAAATTAGACTCATGGTCTGGCTAGCTCACTAGATTACCCACTGGAGGTTAATCCGTCCTTCCTACAACAAAGGTACGAATTAACTTTTGTTCATCATTCATCCTTCGATGATAATTTTTCTGCAAAGGTAAGGTTAGCTCAAGTCATGAAATCACTCGAGTCAATTCATGATTTCAGCTATATAGTGTGTTTCACTACGTTTTTTCTTCAAAAATGGAAACAGATTGCATACTTTTTTGTACCTTTGCATCTCGATTATGGAAACGTCAGATAAATCGATAGAATCAAGGATAGCAACCATTCTAAGTGATATTCGTCAGAAAGGGTATTCTTCTATGCAACCATTCAGCATCGGTAAGGTTGAGGAGCGAATGATGCAGTTTGCCCAAGCTAACGCAATAACCCTAGCCAGCGACGAACTCTACATGAGTGCCAAGCAATTGCAACATTGCCTGAGAGCATCAAAAGCTACGAAAGGTTTGGTAGTTACCGATGCCGATCTGATAGGTCTCCCGCAAAATCGTTTCCAGATGGACCTCTATTACGATGGTGAGTGCTTTATCTATACTGATGGACAGTCGAAGTTCATCATTCATCCTAATTATCAGATGAAGGTCAGTCGTGAGGTTGTGAAGCTGGTCAACTTTATCACAGCCACACGCAGAACTGATAAAAAGGAGTTTAACGGGAAGCGATATATCAAAGTACAATAAAAGCTGGCCACACGTGACCAGCTCTATATCTGAGTGAAAGAAACCAAGCGGCAAGGTCGAATTGCTCATCATCACGCAGATGCCACCGTTCCGCACATCGTGGCTCTACTTGGCTTCTCCTTTCACGTTGCAAAGATAGAAAGTATTTTCGTTAATTCCAAATTTTTGAGAGGAAATCTTTCTAAATCTCATTTTTTTCCTTGTACTATTTGACAAAATTACTTTTTTTTACTACCTTTGCATGCAAGTATCGGCAATTGTCGTTGTTCGACCTCTGGTCGCTTGTCCCCGTATGGGTCTCAAGAAAACAGCGCATGCTGCAAAGCATCAGTCTCTGAGAGCAGAGAGCCGGTATGATTTTTGAGGGTAAAATAATAAACGGCAATAGCTGGTTATCGAAAGTATCTGGGAACGTAGGAAATTTTCATGATATTTGTATAATGGTAACGATACGGCTTCTTGCTCACGCGATAGCGTGGGCTTCGGGCATATCTCCATTATACGGGCTTTTCCTACGGCCTCCAGATCTAGATATAGCGCGATGGTTCACGCTTTTTCTATGTCTGTAGGTTAGTAGGATGTCTCCCGTAAAACAAGGTCGATAAGCCATGCGACGGCCATAAACGACAATAGGTGTTTATGGACAAATCACAAGAACAGCGACGGTTCTCTTTGGAGAGTCGTCGATATATAGGTTGTAAAACCAAGTTGGTAGACTGGATATTCAGCCTCATCAACGAGAATGCCCATGATATTCACTCCTTCTGTGACATTTTCTCAGGTACAGGTGTGGTTGCTCATAGGGCTCTACAGACTTACGAACGAGTGGTGGTAAATGACTTCCTCCACTCGAACAATGTAATGTATCGCGCTTTCTTTGCTCCTGACGAATGGAGTGAAGAAAAGGTACAGACCATCATCAACGAGTTTAACGATATTAATCCTGCAAGAATTGGTGAGAACTACTTTTCAAAGAACTATGGTGGCAAGTATTTCTATCATGACACAGCAAAGATTGTGGGCTATATCAGAGGTAGGTTACAGACTTTGCAGAAAGATTTAACGGATAAGGAATATGCTGTATTGATGGCTTCGCTAATATATAGCATAGACCGTCACGCCAACACAATGGGGCACTTTGATGCATATCATCATAAGGCACCAGTAGCCCACCAATTCCAGATGCGAATGATAGATGCAGAATCGTATAATGGTGTTGAGATTCATCGGGAAGATGCAAACCAATTGGCTCGTCATATCAATGTTGATTTGACGTATCTCGACCCTCCTTACAACTCTCGTCAGTATAGTCGGTTCTATCATGTTTACGAGAATTTGGTACAATGGAAAAAACCTGAGCTATACGGGACTGCCTTAAAGCCTAAGGAAGAGAATATGAGTGACTATTGCCGTACTACAGCCTTTACTGCTTTTACTGATTTGGTGAGTCATATCAACAGCCGTTATCTGGTCGTGTCGTATAACAATACCTACCACTCAAAGAGCTCTTCTTCAGAGAACAAAATCAAGCTGGAGCAGTTGGAAGAAGTACTGAACAAATGCGGTAAAACAAAGATTTTTAATCACGAGTTCAAGGCGTTCAACTCTGGTAAAACCGAGTTCGACGACCATCGCGAGTATTTATTCATAACAGAAGTTGATGATGAGAAACGGAATCAGTCGTTCCCCAATGTTCTACGTGGGTGATAAGTACAAGTTGATACGCGAAATTCGTACTCACTTCCCCGACCACATCAACAGGCTAATTGAGCCGTTTGTTGGTGGTGGGTCGGTGATGATGAATGTTGATGCCGATGGGTTTATATTGAATGACATTGACAGCTATGTAATAGGTCTGCACCAAATGCTTTGTGGCTATGTGGGCAGAGAACAGGAGTTTTATACAGAATTCTATCGTATTGTTGATCAGTATGGACTTTCACTTTCCTATCGTGAGAATCCTGTTCCGCAGGAGTTGAGGAAAAACCATCCCAAGACCTACTTTGCGAAATATAACAAGGAGGCTTACAACCAACTGAAAGCTGATTTCATAGCGGGGGGACAACAGAATTGGATACAATTATACGTGTTGTTGATTTATGGCTTCAATCGTATGCTTAGATTCAATAAGAAAGGACTGTTCAACCTTCCTGTCGGCAATGTTGATTATAATCAGAATACCCACGATGCTTTGGAAGATTACTTTCGTGTGATGACGGCAAAACAGGCGGAATGGCATAATGATGACTTCCGAACTTTCTTGGGAAACATCAACTATCAAGAGGACGATTTAGTCTATCTTGACCCGCCATATTTGATTACTTTCAGCGAATATAACAAGTTGTGGAACGACGAGACGGAACGTGAGTTGCTGGCATTGCTTGATGATATGAATGCTCGTGGAATCCATTTTGCAATATCTAACGTCACTCACTATCGTGGGCGCACAAATACTCTCTTTTTGGAATGGTCTGCACAGTATCACAGCCATTCAATTAAAAGCAATTACATCAGTTTCAATGACAACAGCATCAAGCAATTCAACGAGGTGCTGGTTACCAATTTCTAAAGACTAACAGCCTATGGCACGAAGAGCGAATCCTGAATATAAGCCTCTGCTTTATACAACCACGATGCGCAATCCTGGTAGATTAAAGTTTATGCTGTATGTTCTGAATAAGTTTGAGGGGCAGATTCTCAATGATGAACTTGCTACGAAGATTTGTGGTGAGACTATTCGTTATGGGTTATACAGGCCCATGAAGAAGTTGCTTTCTGTTCAAGAAAAATGGGCATCTACTTCTAATGGAGAGTTTAGCGAATACATGCTAAATGACGAGGAAGTAAAACTGATGCTTCGCAATAATCCTCAGCATCATGGAGAGGCTGGCTTTTCGTATGGGTGGCCATCCCGCTTTGCCACGATCTATGATTTAACGAAAGAACTTGGTTTAGCTTATTATTGGCCAGGCGAACCTATAGTTATTTCATCGTTGGCCCATCATTTGCTTAAATCGTTTGATATAGAGATTGAACCAGAATCAGGATTTGTTACAACAGAAATATCCCATCCAGAATATGAACAACAAGTGTTTTTGCAAGCTATGGCTAAGTCACAGCGTAGGAACCCATTTGTTCGTGTATTGAATGATAATATCCCTCTGATTCTTTTGTTGGAAACAATACAAAAAATAAATGCAGATCCTCGATTTAATGGCTGCGGAATGTCGAGACGCGAACTGCCATTACTGATATTCTGGAAAGACAACAATTCAGAAGCTCTATATCAGCGCATAGTGGAACTTCGACAAGAACACGGTTACGACCCCAGTGATGAGGTAATATGTGATATATGTATTGATGAAATCATGGAGGGTAGCTTCAAGGAGTTCAATTCTAAATCTATAATGAATGATTATCCTGATGAATTCATTCGCAAAATGCGCATGACAGGATTACTGTCCTTAAGAGGTGCTGGACGTTTCATTGATATCAATAAAAACGAAATAGAGAAGGTTGAATATATTCTTTCTCATTATTCGCATTATCATCACTTCGATGATGAACGTTCTTACTTTAACTACATGGCAGAACTGGATGCGAATCTTATCAAGATAACATCTCGACAGCCATCATCTATTGCAAGCGAGAAACTATTGGATAATTGGCTTTCTATTTACAATTGGAACATTATTAAGAAGGAACTCACTAATCTTGCCACCAAGAAGAATAGTACAGATAATGTATTAAAACTATTGGCAGCTCCTACGCGATTGGAGTTTCTGACCGCTTTGGCAATTCGTTGCAGAATGCCTGAGGTAAGAGTAGTTCCAAATTATAGTTGTGATGACGAAGGACTACCAACATCAACAGCGGGAGGTAACAAAGGCGATATTGAATGTTATGAACGGCAGAATGGTGTATTGGTTGAGGTTACGATGGCATTAGGAAGAACACAAACCATGATGGAGGTTTGGCCGATTGAACGACATCTTACAGACTTTCAGAAGCAACAGAAATCACAATGCATCTTTGTGGCACCATCTATCTATGCAGATAGCATAAGTCAGATAGATTACATAACATTTAAATCAAGAGGAGAAAAGAAAATACGTTCATATGACATAGAGCATCTCCTTATATTTTTGGAAAATAGTCCGAGCCTCTTTGAGTATACTGTTGCCTCATTATTTGATTCACCACGCTTGGTGTTACGTGCCAATGAATTGATGAAAGAGAATAAAGGCATAGATATTATGACACTTTCAAGAAAACTGCAAGAGGATTTTGGTCAGGAATATGGTTCAATGAGTGCACGTCAATGGTATGTCGTAACCCGTGAATATGTGGCACGACAGACTATGAGATACGATATACAAGATAATGAACCCGTTATGTGGATGGCTGCAGAAGACACCCCTTTGGATAGAATATAAATAATAACTAACTAAAAATAAAATCTATATGTATCATAGCTATTTTGGAAAACTTGGACAACTTCGTTTCCCTAAACCTGAGGATTATTATCGTTTTCTCGGCTATCTAGCTCATGCTAATATAAAAGTTGTATATGAGTACAATGAAGATACTGGTTCATGGGGTAATGCTGGACGTATTTGTTTTTATACAAGTCGTGTTCCTCGTAATTGGGGAAAAATAGCATATCGAGAAGGTCGAGGAGATTCTATGTGCTACAGAATTAACTGTAATGATTTTGTGGAGAATATTGTGACTGACCATGGTTTTACTTATGGTGATTATCAAAATGTAAAAGCCATACGAAAAACAATACCCGCAAATTATCTACAATTCTTTGATGAAGGTTATAATTGGTAATATACCTTATCAAGATAGCAGGAAGGTCTCAAGAATAATAAGGACATCAGGGACTGACATGCGTCTTGTTCCAGGTGTTTTTTTACCCCTTTCTATTGAATTTAATTTAAAACAAATGATAGAAGAGAGGAAACCAGAATAATAAAATCTTCTGTTCTCTTTGAGTGAACAAAAATTTTGTATCTTTGCAAACAAATAGAAGTCCATAGGGGACGGGTGAGTGTCTCGGCTGATGTCTGAAAGCAGGAGTGTGATGTCTGAGGGCTGTTTAACCTAGAAACAAAAACGATATTACTGACTTTCAATCCGTCTTCTACATGGTAGTAAGAAAATTCTCGAGAGAATTGTTTCCTGTATAACTAAGTTGCAAATGCTAAATCACTTAATTAGGGATGAATTCTCTCGAGAATTTCTTCGTTTCTTTACTATTAAGAAATGCTTAGCCTGCTCTCAGGCTGTTATCACTCTGCTTCTAGGGAACTCCGTTCCATACTCATGAGTAAGGCGTCTGATTCCTTGACAAGTAAGAGGAGTCAGATTCCCCGTTGATTCTTGTGAAAACAAGGTGTTATTCAGTATTTCCCTCACACGCCACTTAAATGTTATTCGTGGATCATCTGTAGAAAATCCATCAATTTAATAATTCCCACTTTTGGAAATTCAATCTGACGCAGCCCATCATAATGATGGTCGTTAGTTACAATGTAACGTGCGTTGGCTTGTATAGCACAATCAACAAACTTATTGTCGTCTGGGTCTGCCGTGATTAGATTGAAATGGTAGTAGGGCGTAAGGAATACAACGTTTTTACACTCTATAATCGTTGTGAGAACAAGATCTGCAGTCTTTTTTCCTGCAAGTCTATTGAGTATCTCTGCATATTCTTCCAGAATTTCATTAGATATACAAAGAGTATTTCTGCCCGTCAGCACTGACTGCCATACTTCATGGTATGTGCTTTTGGAAGAAATACTCTGTATAAGACTATTTGTGTCAAGTACAATACGCATGATAGTCTATACAGCAAGATTGTCCTTATCTTTCTGTTCACGAAGCCACTGATGAAGATCCATATCGTTAATCTCATCAAGTCGCTTTTGGTCAAGGACACCCTCGTTCCAAAGTTGATTAAGATGAGCATCAAGCTTCTTAGCATAATAATCGCTCACGAGCTGCTTGATGTCATTCAACTCCTCATCACTCTTGATGCGAGAAAACACATCCAGAAGATAGAGTTGTGCAGGATTGAAAACAGTTGGTTGTACGCTTTCCATAACTTCTATCTAATTAATTCTTGATGCAAAGATAAACAAAAAAAACAATATAACAAGAAAATATAACTAAAAAAATAGAAGTATGGCCTTTTACGAGTTAATAAGAAATAGTTGCGAGGTTCTCAGACGTCGTTAAACTCTCTTAAAGTTTTTAATAAATCGCTTGCGATATAAATTAATATTCTTATCTTTGCACTATAATTAAATATGTTTTGATTGCAAAGATTATCCAACTAATTATTAACAAATGGATAAATGATGATAAAGAAGTATATGAGAAAAATGATGGCTTTTTTTGTGGCTTTACTTGGTTTAACTGCCGGACGACTGGCTGGCGTGGGATATAAGTGTGTGAACCTAATAGGAGGTATCATCGCCTGGAAAGCAGCGGAAATGCCTGTAATCAAGGAAAACAACAAATAAGAAAAATGTATATGATGCAGATTCTCATGACTTCAGCATCTGCGCTGGCACACCTGCCCGCAGCCTTCCTGAACGTTGTCTGCGAGATGGCCCCTTATCTGTTGCTGGGATTTCTCATCGCAGGGGTGCTCCACGTCTTCGTGCCACAGAAATTCTATGCCAGATACCTTTCACGCAGCAACAAGTTCTCTGTGGTATGGGCGGCCTTGCTGGGCGTACCCCTGCCGCTGTGCTCGTGTGGTGTCATTCCCACTGCTATCGGTCTCAAGAACGAGAAGGCCTCTAAGGGGGCCATCGCTTCGTTTCTTATAGCCACACCGCAGACAGGTATAGACTCTATCCTGGCCACCTTTTCGCTGATGGGGCTGGGATTTGCCATTATCCGTCCTGTGGCAGCACTCATCACAGGCATTTGCGGCGGACTGTTGATTAGCCGTTTTGTTGTCGAGGATGATGTCACAGATGCTGACAACTGTTCTTGTCAGGTGGAAAGTGGAAACCGTATATGGCGTGTGTTGAAGTATGCCTATTATGACATGCTTCGCGACATTGGCCTTCGACTGCTCATCGGACTGGTGGTGGCAGCATTGATTCAGGTGGCAGTGCCCGATGAGTTCTTCCTAAGCTTCGGCAGTGAGCCGTTGCTTCAGATGTTGGTCATACTGGTTGTCGCCGTGCCAATGTATATCTGTTCTACAGGTAGCATCCCCGTGGCAGCTGCTTTGATGATGAAGGGACTGTCGCCAGGTGCAGCATTGGTGATGCTGATGGCTGGACCAGCTGTCAATCTGGCTTCCATCCTCGTGGTGCATAAGGCGATGGGGCGCAGATTTACCTTTATCTACCTGCTGACTATCGTGTTTTTTGCCGTCCTCTTCGGCATGCTGCTCAATGCCACAGGCTTGGATTTCTCAATTGCTGCTCAGGATGCCTGTTGCGTAAGCAATGCCGTCCTGCCCAGTCCGTTTAAACTTGTTTGTGCTACAATATTAACACTATTAATAATTTATGCGATTATGATGAAATTTTTCAGTAAGTTCACCTCTAAAAAGGCATTAGACCCCGATGTAACAGTTTACAGGGTCGAGGATATGCATTGCAGTCATTGCGAGGCTGCCGTGGTTCGTGCCGTAGAGGATGTGCCTGGTGTAGAGAACGCTAAGGCAAGTGCCTCTGCCAACACGCTCACAGTCAAAGGTTCTGCTACAGAAGATGTCATCCGTGCAGCTGTAGAGGGAATAGGCTATACCTTCAAGGGTATTGTCAAATGAGGTAGGATGTCTGGCAGGACTAATAATCTGGCTTGTCGCAAAGTCTTTGAATGGTTTTTTGTGTTTTTTGGATGAAATGTTCTTTATTTTCATCCAAAATGATTAATTTTGCACCACGTTAATAAGTAATATGGCCAAATTACGACCTAAAAACCTATCATGATGAAAAAGCTATTTGCTGCGTTGTTGATGATACCGGCTATGACGTCGGCATCTGCACAGACTGAGAAAACGAGAGAGTTTGACAACCTGTATCACTTCATCGAGAATCTTGAAGTGTTTGAACAAGGTCAGGAAGAGGCGCGTGCCTATTATATCCCTGGACATCATGTGCTGCTCAATGGCAGATGGAAGTTCTTCTATGGTGATACGCCTCAGGAAATCCCCGTCAACTTCTTCGAGGAGAAATTTTCCGATGCCAAGTGGGCCACTATCGATGTGCCTTCTAACTGGGAGATGAGGGGCTATGGCGACCCGCTGTTTCGCAATGTAGCAGCACCATTCAAAGCCGACCCGCCCAAGACACCTCGCGACTATAATCCGACGGGTGCCTACCGCACCACTTTCACCATTCCTTCTGACTGGAACGGTGAGGAGGTCTTTTTGCGTTTTGAGAAGGTGGCATCGGCCTCGTTCCTGTGGGTCAATGGCCATGAGGTGGGCTACAACGAGGGTGCTCAGGAGCCTGCCGAATATAATATTACGAAATATCTGAAGAAAGGTCGTAACACGTTGGCCATGAAGGTCATCAAATACAGCGACGGCTTTTATCTGGAAGGTCAGGACTACTGGCGACTGGCTGGTATCTTTGATGATGTTTATCTCTATGCCACGCCCAAGACTCGTCTGTTCGACTGGTATGTGACCACCGATCTGGACAAGGACTACCGCGATGCCGACTTGAACATTGAGGTGACCGTCAGAAGTTATGATGCGCAACCCATAAAGACGCCGCTAAAGGTGCAGGCTGTGCTGACTGGCGTCAATGGGGAAGAGGTGGCACGACTGGAGAGCCAGGCGGCTACATTCAATAGCAACAGCAGCACGCTGACGCTGAACCTGAATAAGCATATCATCAATCCCCTGAAATGGACGGCCGAGACGCCTAATCTGTATAATCTCAAGATGTACCTCGTGAATGCTGCCACAGGCAAGCGCCTGTCGGAGAGTACATCCGAGGATGCCCGTCAGGATGTGGGCTTCAAGGAGACAGAGATGCGCAAT
The DNA here is from genome assembly GCF_022024175.1 of Prevotella communis. Classification (GTDB taxonomy): domain Bacteria; phylum Bacteroidota; class Bacteroidia; order Bacteroidales; family Bacteroidaceae; genus Prevotella; species Prevotella communis. Next base: position 1,049,540 of record NZ_CP091794.1, read on the forward strand.
AACGTGTTCTACCTCAACGGCAAACCGCTGAAGGTAAATGCGCAGTGCTCGCATATGCAGGACCCCGACAATGGTCATGCCGTGTCGGATGAACTGGTGAAGAAGGATATGACCATCCTCAAGCAGTTTGGCTTCAATGGTGTGCGCACCAGTCATTATCCGCCTGTACCACGCTATCTGGAATATGCTGCCCGCTACGGACTGTATATCATCGATGAGGCTGGCGTAGAGGCGCATGCCACCGAGTGGGTCTCAAACGACAAGCGTTTTATTCCGATGTATCGTGAGCGTGTGCGCCGCATGGTGCTGCGCGACCGCAACCAGCCTGCGGTGCTCTTCTGGAGTGCCGGCAATGAGAGTGGTGAGGGACCGAATATTGGTGAGGTGATTGATGAAGGACGCAAATACGACCACACTCGCTGGTGGATGTATGGTGGTAATGCCTATAGTCATCCGGCAGAGGATATCATCGGACCGCGCTATCCAACACCGCTGGCTATGGACCTCAAGGTGGGACGTCATGGTGATGGTGATGTGCGCCCGTCGTTTATGGACGAGTATATATCTGTAGCTGGCAATAGTGGCGGTATGTTTGACGAGATGTGGCGTGCCGTCTATACGCACGAGCGCATTATTGGTGGTGCTGTGTGGGACTTCGTGTCGCCAGGACTGACGCAACCTGCTCGCCGACTTGCAGATAAGTCGGGCCATGATGTGATGGCTCATATCATGGGTAATGCCAAACTGGTGGACGACAGTCGTAACCGCAAGAATCATGTCATCGACCTGAGTGGCCACGACGAGTGGGTGGAGGTGTATCGTGATGACTGTCTGGAACTGACGGGCGACGCACTGACCATTGGCTTTGATGTATGTCCACGCAAGCTTATCAGTTCTTGTGGCTCGTTTGTCACCAAGGGTGAATGGCAGTTTGGCGTAGAGCAGAAGGGTAGGGAGCAACTGGTGTTCTATATCAACACCGACAAGGCACCTGCCGCTAATAGCGATGCTAATGGTCGTTCGTTTGGCAGAAGACAGACTGCTGCTAACCATAAGTACGAACTGACGGCCCCGCTGCCTGCCGACTGGGAGAATAAGTGGCACCATGTGGAGGCCTGCTACGACGGTAAGCAGATGACGGTGAGCATCGACCATAAGCAGGTGGCACAGATGGAGGCTCAGGGTCATATCATCAACGCGCCGTTCCCTGTGAACATTGGTCGTAACGAACAGACCCACGGCCAGGACACGCGTGTGTATATCTGCGATGCGCTGATGGATAATGTTGTCATTGCCGACAAGTCGGGACAGCTGCTCAATCTGGACTTTGAGAAGGAACAAAACGAGGGAAACTACTTCAGTTACGGCATCGGTGCGCGTACCTATGGCACGATATGGCCCGACCGTACCGTACAACCGGAAATCTATCAGATGAAGAAGTCGGCCCAGCCTATCTCATGCCGCTTGCTGAGTGCTGATAATGGTACGGTGGAGATTTGGAATAGAAACCACTTCCTCAACACCTCTTTCTATGATATGAAATGGGAACTCTATGAGGATGGCACTTGTCTGCAGCAGGGCACTCTAAACCCTGATGTGGAGCCGCTCAGTAAGAAGGTTGTTAAGGTGTTTGAGTTCCAACCTGCTATTAAGCCTGGTTGCGAATACCGACTGATGATAACTAGCACGCTGAAGAACGATGAGATTTGGGCAAAGAAAGGACATGTCGTGGCTTGGGACCAGTTGGAACTGCCCTGGCGTATGCCAGAGATTCCCTCGGATAGGACCGTCGGCAAGGCTGTGCTGAACCGTACCAACGATACTATCAACGTGCATGGTGAGGGCTTCTCTTATACCTTTACGCCCGATGGTCAGCTCTTCAGCATCTGTCAGGGTGGACAGGAACTGCTCAAGTCGCCGCTCCAACTGAATGTGTGGCGTGCTCCGCTGGCACTCGAGGTGGACAGCTGGGACCAGTGGGGTATCACCTACAACAACCGTAAGGCATGGAATGGCTCTCAGATAGCCAACGAGTTCTATAGCAACAACCTGGATGCCATCACCCGCATACCTATCTCATGCGAGGCTTTCGAGGCCGACGGACAGGTGTATGTCAACGTGCGCTGCTTCTCGCAGTTTGGCGCTCCCGTCAACACAACGCTCGATGCCTATATCACCGGTCTGCGCTATTCGGGCTTCTCTGAGGTTTATGAATACCGCATCAACGGCGATGGCACCATTGCTTTGCATCACATCCTTGAACCTGAGGGGGCGATGCCTGCACTCCTGCCTCGCATCGGACTCACCATGACGCTGAATGACCAGATGCAACAGGTGAAATGGTATGGACGTGGCCCTGAGGAGAACTATCCTGACCGTAAGACTGGTTACGCCATTGGCATTTATGAGCGCATGGTGGACGATATGTATGAGCCTTATCTCATACCACAGGACTGTGGACTGCGCTGTGATAACCGCTGGATGACCATGAGTAATCAGGCAGGACTGGGCCTGCGCTTCGCGATGGACGAGCCGTTCAACTTCAATGCTTCCCACTATAGCACAGACAACCTCACCAAGGCGGTCTATACCTACCAGTTGAGGAAGCAGGATGGCGTCACGCTAAACCTCGATTACAACACCACGGGTGTGGGTTGTACGGCTTGCTATGTGCTGCCCGGTTATCAGGTGAAGCCCACTCGCTATGAGCGTCGCCTGACCATCAAACCGATGTCTCAGAAATAAAAGCTTCCGATAGCCGTCCAACAAAAAGTATGAACCGTTTTCTTAATGCATATGTTTGACATAATTGATGCCACAGGAAGTGGCGACAAAAGAGATCCTCGTATGCGTCATGTTGAGGCTGAGATGATTAGGAGTCATGAACTATGCCTGAAAATCTCGTCTAAGAAGCCTACAGATCCTGACTATAAGCGTCTGCTCGAGGAATTGTTTCAATGCGAGATTGACAACAGCGTCGCTATCGTTTCTCCGTTCTACTGTGATTGCGGATGTCGGATGACAATAGGGAAGAATGTGACCATCAATAAAGGAGCAACGATACTCTCTCCAGGCAGAGTGGTGATAGAAGATAATGTGCTGATTGGCCCAGAGGTGAAGATTACAACGGTTGACCACGACTTGTACGACAGGCACAACCTGTTTCATTTCGGCAGGGTGACTATCAAGGAGAATGCATGGATATGCATTGGTGCCACCATCTGTCCGGGGGTGACCATAGGCCGTAATGCTGTTGTTGCTGCAGGAGCGGTGGTGACGAAGGATGTGCCAGACAATGTGGTGGTTGGTGGTGTACCGGCCAAGGTGATAAAAACAATAGATGTAAGACCGACTGAAACGGATTGACAATGGATTTTTTACCAAATGATCCTGCAATATTGGTTTCGAGCGTCAACATGCTTCTGAGAGATGAAGAGTTTGACAGTCTTGAGTCGCTATGTTATGCTTTCAGCAGAGAGCCGCAGGAGATTAAGGATTATCTGCTGGGTTATGGGTTTGTGTGGAGTGAACAACAGAAGCAGTTCCGTCCAATAGGTTATGACAAATGATTACACGTGACAGTATAGAGACCGCCTATAGTTTCCTGCATCAGAAAAGGAATGTCTATATCCATTCTTCGCTGGATTGGCAGAAGGATGATATTGAGTATGCTATTGCGGCCTATGTAGATAGTATGAGTCAGGAACTCTACGATGCTATCAGTGGTGGCAGCGTAGAGTTCCTTCGTGACCATCAGCACTTTGCTGAGGATATCTCACATGCTGTGGAGCAATTGGAAAAAATGTTATAACTTTTACGAGCATATCGGCATGAACGATCTTATCGTAGATAGTCTGCATATCGTCCTTCTGCACACAAGTATTATCTTTGCTCTTCGTTTTGAAATGCGTTTCAATTTGAGTATAGACGAACGGTAGTTTGCGTATAGGCAAAAGAACAGAGGGGACGGGTGAGTGTCTCGCTCCGATGGAAGATGGCCGATGGCTGATGTCTGAGGGCTGATTAACCTAGAAACAAAAACAATCTTACCGACTTTCAATCCGTCTTCTACATGGTAGTAAGAAAATTCTCGAGAGAATTTTTTCCTGTATAACTAAGTTGCAAATGCTAAATCACTTAATTATGGATGAATTCTCTCGAGAATTACTACGTGACTTTATTTTATTGCCTTGCGTAACGCTTTAGGCAGGGTATGACGATTGAGGAAGAGGTAGGTGGTGTTGAGCATGATATAGTCGCGCGACATATACCAGATGCCTTTGTACAGTCCGCTCTTTCCCCATGAGTTCTTCACCATGTAGTAGGGCTTGCCCTGTTCGTCGGTGGCCTTACCGTAGATTACTATCACGTGGTCGTAGGTCATCTGCCAGTTGTCCCATAACGGTAAAAGTCTTCTTGGCATCCGATGCCAATGCCTTTTTCTGTAAGTGCTCCTGCGCTGAAACGGTCAGCACGCCCATCATTGCCACGAGGCAGAGAAGGTGTTTCAAAGTATATTTCATAGGTTTCAAGCCTTTCCTTTGAACGTATATCCGATACCCTCAACAGCTTTACGGATAGACTCTTCTGTGGCAGGGCCTTTGATGGTGAGGGTGTTGGCAGAGGCACTGGCCTTGGCTTTCTCTACGCCAGGCAGATCCTCGACGGCACGGACTACGGCTGCCTCGCAATGGCTGCAATGCATGTCCTCGACACGATAGACGGTCACGTCGGGGTCTAAGGGCTTTTGGGCGGTAAACTTGCTGAAAAACTTCATCATAAGAGCAAATATAATTAATAATGTTAATACTGTGGCGCAAATAATCTTAAACGGACTGGGCAAGGCGGATGTGCTTATGCAGCAAGCATCTTGGGCAGCGACGGAGAAGTCGATTCCCGTAGCATTGAGCAGCAGGCCGAATAGAACCGCAAAACCAACAATGGTCATCAGATAAATCGATGTAAAGCGACGCCCCATCGACTTGTGAACCACGAGGATAGAGGCGAGATTTACCGCAGGCCCGGCCATCAGCATCACTAGTGCCGCTCCTGGCGAGAGTCCTTTCATCATCAGGGCTGCTGCCACGGGAATACTACCCGTCGAGCAGATATACATCGGTACGGCGATGACCAGTATCACCAGCATCTGTAGCAACGGCTGACTGCCGAAGGAGAGGAAAAACTCATCTGGCACAGCTACCTGAATCAATGCCGCAACAACAAGTCCAATAAGCAGTCGCAGACCGATGTCGCGAAGCATATCATAGTAGGCATACTTCAGTACGCGCCAAATCCTGTTTCCGCTTTCTACTAGGCATGAAGTGAACGAATCATCCTTTAAATCATCCTCACGAACCAGACGGTTTACCAACAATCCTCCGCAGACACCTGTGATTAGTGCTGCTGTAGGTCGGATAATAGCAAATCCCAGTCCCATCAGAGAGAACGTGGCCAGAATGGAGTCGATGCCCGTCTGTGGCGTGGCGATGAGAAACGAAGCGATAGCGCCTTTTGAAGCTTTCTCGTTTCTGAGTCCGATAGCCGTTGGGATCACGCCGCATGAACAGAGGGGTAGGGGTACACCCAACAGCGCTGCCCATAGCACGGACAGCTTATTGTTACGCGAAAGATAGTTGGCATAGAACTTCTGCGGTACGAATACGTGCAACACTCCCGCGATGAAGAATCCCAACAACAGATAGGGAGCCATTTCGCAGACCACGTTCAGAAGCGATGTGAGGAAACCCTGTAAATCCATAACCATGCTGCAAAGGTACAATAAAATAATGAATTATAATACCTAAAAGATTTAATATTTCTTTTTGGCCCTGAAGTATAACATGGCTCCTTCTACGTGGAAGTTGAGGACGGCAATACAGTTCTATCATCTTGCGGACAGTCAGCTTCTCTCGCTCAATCCTGCTCATTCTTTGAATTTCTATTTCTCGTGGTCACAAGCTTTTGATGTGTCAACAGTAAAGCCATCAGCCTTGTTCCGTTCCTTGGGCATCGTTTATGTAAACTCAATGATGGCACTCACCTCACTCCCTATAGACAGAGAAACGATGATGCCATCAGCTATTTTGTAAATAGTAGGAGTCAGACTATCTTCAAGCTTTGCAGCTACCCGATATTCTACCCGTAAGCCGGTTACCACAAAATCCTCAGGTAACAATTCCATTGCCATGCGGACATAGTTGGCATTGTTCAGATGCTTGTTGTAGTCGATGTCGGCACGTAGCACCTTGATAGGCTCCAGCACTTCACCTTCCGTCTTAGGCAGGATGATACGGCGGTCTTTGTAGTTCATCTCCAGCTGTGGCTCCAGCTTCATTGATTGTATGGTCGCATCGTCCACACGTTTCAGTTTTCCAGCCAACTTGTCAACGAATGCTCCCATGCTCCATGTCTTGTAGCAGGGGTTTCCTTGGGCATCATAGATGAACGTATTGCGGAATCCAAACATGGGTTTCATGCCATAGACGGAGGTTGTCACCGTCAACTCCTCTTTGTAGTCAGGCACACGGATAATCTCAACCTGGCGTGTTGCCAAGAGCTGAGCCATATTCTGTTGCACGAAGTAGTCCTTGACTTCCGGCTCGCTGTCAATCCACATCTCTGAGCAGTCCTGCATCATCTGGAGAGCTGAATAGAGTTTCAGCTTTCCTTCGCTGTCACAGGTGCTTGTTGTTACCTTATATGTTAAGCTGTACATATCCTACTTCAATTGCTTTCCGTCAGAGAATGCCTTGCCTACGGTCTTGCCAAGTTGGATGTAGGTGTGGTGAACGGGATCGAAGGTAATCAGTTCCATCTTCTCCACATCGGGCTTGCCGTCCTCGGCCAGATACTTCTCGTCACAAAGGATGTTCACGATTTCAGCTACAAGGTAGTAGCCTGTCTCACTCTCGTCAATCTTCTGCTTCACGCGACACTCCAGCGTCATCGGGAACTCCTTGAATACTGGGGCATTCACATTAGGAGCCTTCTCAATACTCCAGCCTGTCTTCTCCATCTTGTCTGGAGTGTTCCTACCGCTGACGATGCCTACATAATCAGAGGCAACCATTGTCTCAGCAGTTGCAAAGGCAACGGTAAACTCAGTAGTTACAGCCAAGTTGTCCGTTGTCTGATGCGAACCAAGCGAGATAATGATTTCGTGCATATCCCACTGGCCACCCCAAGCAGCATTCATGGCGTTGGGCTTACCTTCTTTGTCATAGGTGCCGATAATCAGCACGGGTTGTGGCAACAGCCACGCAGTTGATTTGAAACTCTTCATATTTATGCTTGTTTTATTGTTCATCATACCCATTCAAAGTTTTCTTTTCCGGCACCAATCTCAAAACAGCTTTCTGTCCTGCCATGACGATATAGTTGCCTACATTACGGAACTTCCCATATTTGGCCATCGTTCCTTGGAATGCCTTCGGCTCGTTCCGAATAAGCTGTATATGCAACTTACCCTCACGGTTCAGTACAGCGATTTTCTTTTCTAGCACCTTGACTACATTCTCTGCCAACGGCTGTTCCTTATATGCCCTTACACTGTGACGGGCTTCAATAGCTTCTTCTAGGGTCATTTCACAAAACATATTAAATCTGGGTGTAAAGATAGGAAAAAATGAAGAATTATTGCTATCTTTGTGCCAAGATTTAACAAAAGTTGAGTCTCGTCACGACTCGGCCAATCATGCAAGCATGTTGGCGCTCGCTGCTCCAAGACTTGAGAATTATTAGGATTTGATTCAGAAACAGATATCTACAGAGAACGCTAACGATGGGCAATTGAAACAGCTCTACGAGACGGCATTCCCCAAGGAAGAACAGATTCCCTGGGATGACTTGGTGCGACTAATTGGTGAGATGCATCTGGTATTTCGCCGTTAAGGAAGAACTGCGAGGGAAAGGTCTTCGAAATCAAGTTAATGCTTCTCGCTTGTCGTTAAACTCTCTTAAAGTTTTCAATAAATCGCTTACGATATAAATTAATGTACTTACCTTTGCAAACAAATTGAATATATTTTAATTGCAAAGATTATCCAACTAATGAAACTAACAGACAATGAAATGAAATTTCTCCTGAAGTCACAACAGGGAGAACTGGATGCTGTATTGATGTACAAGGCCCTTGCTGAAAAAGTGAAGGATGAGAAGGAGGCTCAAGTCTTTCTTCAACTGGCTGCCGATGAGGGACGTCATGCAGCAGTGCTGAAAGGTATAACGAATCAGGTGTTGAAACCAAAGAAGACAATGGCTCGTATCATGCCGCTGCTTTATACCATTTTGGGACGTAAAAGACTTTATAGGTTGATAGCTAAAGGTGAGTATGCTGCCATAGCGAAATACAGACCCTATGTGGAACGCTTCCCTGAGATGGAGAGCGTGAAGAAAGACGAGAGACGGCATGGTGATGTGGTGATGGGACTATTAACAAATGGATAAATAATGATAAAGAAGTATATGAGAAAACTGATGGCTTTTTTTGTGGCTTTACTTGGTTTAACTGCCGGACGACTGGCTGGCGTGGGATATAAGTGTGTGAACCTAATAGGAGGTATCATCGCCTGGAAAGCAGCGGAAATGCCTGTAATCAAGGAAAACAACAAATAAGGAAAATGTATCCGATGCAGATTCTCAAAGATGGCAGATACTGTTTTAAATACCAAACTTTTTGGATTAAAAGTGAGACATTTTAACAATCCTTGTCTATTGATTGCATTTACACGCAGCATTCATGCCCTGTTTTCAATGTAAATTGCGACAGGGCTCTGCTGTGATGTAAGATTCAATGCTTAGCGAGTTCCATAACAACAATCAGTGTATGGCGTTTATCGTCTGCGGCGATGTTTTTCTGATGTTTACGGGTGCAGCCGCACTGGCTCTCCTCAGCAGTGTGCTATGTTTTATGATTATTTCTTTGTTATTTAAAAGGATTTGATTAACTTTGCAGCCATCAAGGGAAGACTGCGTTCTGCGGCTATTCTTCAGCCAATGTTCCAACATCTATCCCGTGAGGCTGGCCTTCAGTGGTTTCAGCCTCTTTCTTTTGCCTATTACATGCAGGCTTGTCACGTGTCGGGTCATACTTCTCTCCACTTTTCCAAAGGCTGTATATGAGCAGTAGTAGCTTGCGCATAGTGGCTGTTACTCCAATCATTTTCGACTGTGTATTCCTGTCACATAGGCGCCCATAGAAATCTTTCATCTGAGGATTACACTGAGTGCTGACAATGGCAGGGAAATAGAGTGCCGTTCTGATGTGTACGTTGCCCTGCTTTGAGATGTGGCGCTTAGGGTCAACAGGTCCTGACTGATGTGCAGGAACGTCAAGCCCTGCATATCTGGCTAACTGCTTACGATTTGTTATCAACGCAAAGCCATTAGTCTCTGCAACCACGGCAACTACAGTCATAAACCCTATGCCGTTGATGGTTGTGATACGGTCAATACGCTCTGACAGTCCGGGCTCCTGCTTGATCTTCTCGCGGATGGCCTTCTGATTACTGTCCAGCTGTTTGTCTATCTCGTTGATAAGTTTGTTATAGTGCTTGACGATGCTCTTCTCCGCTATCTCGCTGTGTGCGAGTGCCTCCAGATGGTTCCTCAACTGTGTCTTGACCTTGTTGATGTCGGCCACGAAACGCGTCATCTGTCGCAGTTCCCTATAGATAGGAGATGGCGGTGCCCAAGGTTTGAGGCGCTTGTCCAAACACCCAAGCATCCCAAGAGTATAGGCATCCATGTCATCGGTCTTTGTAAGGATGCCTTCGTACTTAGCAAACTCACGGGCCTTATTAGGCAACACAACACAGACGTCCAGGCCGAGTTTACTCAGATGAGCTGCCAGCTGCTCATAATAGACACCAGTGGGTTCCATCACATAGCGCAAAGGATAGCCCTTCAGAGCCTCCTTACGACTCCATTTGACGAACTGGTTGAAACCAGTCTTGTCGTTGTTAAACACTACAGGGGCGGTAGAGCATCCCTGATCGAACTCATACATACACAGGCAGGCCGTGAACGTACCCTTTGCAATGTCGATTCCCACGCACTGCATAAACCACTTGCCAGGTTCGAAATTCGGTTTCATACGGTTTGAATTTTAAGTTAATAATGTTGATGATTATAGCCTCAAATCCTCACCGCCTTTCCTCTTGTATATACTCTGAATCATCCCCTGCCATACCTGAGCGATGTCCTCTGATACTTTGTCCTGGCTCCAAAGATCTGAAAAATGAGGGTGGAAGCTTATCCTGCCATACGATATAGCCGATGCTTATCTAGGTACCAGCCTTCTCACCCTCAACGGCATAAATCTCTAGCAAAGCTACAAAACTTAAACCGTATTGCATCCATCTGCAAGAATTATTTCATGAAAATGGAACAATCTCTATAATCGGATGCAAAGGTAAGAGATACCAGTCCCCTGGCAATCTATACAGTTCTATCATCTTGCGGACAGTCTGCTTCTCTCGCTCAATCCTGCTCATACCATTTCGTTCAATGTTCCACATCTGAAGGACTGTAGCTGTTCTCCCATCACGCCCTTCATTACCTCAAGCACATTGTCACCTGTACAATGGCTTGTATAGAACAGCGTTTTAGGATACTTTTCTTTCAGCCTGTGTGCCAAGGCCTGTATTTCTTCCTCTGGTTCCATACCATCAAGTAAATGGAAGCCACCTACAACGGTATGAACGGGCCATGGACATGCGGACAGGATATTCTCCAGACCACTATGAGCACAACCTGTAAATAGCAGACCATCGATATACAGGGCTAGCTCATGACGAAAATCATCGAGGACAAAGTCTCCATTGACATCCTGCACGTAGAGATTCTGATTGCCCTTGGGTATTATATGATTCTGAGGTATATGAGCAATGGCGTGAAGACCTTTTGCTATCTCACAGGTCTGGTCTATCGAGATAAGCCTGTCAGTGTCTAACTCTGGCCACTCCGTAGTAATGCTATGCAGATTCCCTCGCTTTGAGTAAAATGTACCACTCATTGCATTAGGTGAGACGATGACTTTAGCCTTTTGATTATGCTCCAAGAAGTATCGCAAGCCTCCAGCATGGTCGCTGTGACCATGAGAAATGAAAACATAGTCAACATCGCATAGATCTATGCCCAACTGCTCTGCATTCTTGATAAACACGTCACTTGCTCCAGTATCAAGCAGGATCTTGTGCCGCTGGGCTTGCAAAAGGATTGACAGGCCATGCTCTGTAGAGAGTCGGCCATCCCTGCTTCGATTATCTGATAGTACAGTCCACTTCATTCTTCCTTATTTCTTTCCAAACTTGGAAATCATGTACACAGGCTTGGCTTCATGGTGGCTGCAGTCATGATGGTCGCAGGATTCCAGTGAGTCCCGCAGCTCGCCGTTCTGGTATGACTTGAGCACATCATCCACCTTGCCATGGCAGCCTCTAATAACTGTGATGCCATGGGCTGACAGTTTGTTATAGGCTCCCATACCCATGTTGCCGGCGAGCATCAGGGTAATGCCCATTTCCTGCATGACAGATGCGATATTTGACTTGCATCCACATCCCTCTGGTGAATCCAGGCGTTCTGTATTCTGCACCTGATTCTCATCATCGAGGGTTATAACTGTATAATAAGCACAATGACCAAAATGGTCATCAACCATATCTTCACGTGTAGGAATAGCTATTTTCTTCATCATAATGTTCACAAAACATACTAATTTTCACTGCAAAGGTACTGATTTCTAATTGATTATTTGTACATTTGCATCCAACTTTACAATACTTTAGGATTTATCAATATGGCAGATAATTGTGAAAAGTGCAAATTGAAGGCTAAATATGATCAGAAGCCCAATTCGTTCTTGGGAAAGTTCTGGCGTTCTTGCTCTGGCAAGCGACCATAGGTCGAGCGGGCATATCAACTTCTGCCCAGGTTGGAAAGGATACATCCTAAACTGAAAGGGTGTTTTCCCTAAACCTGAATAGGAAAAACACCCGAATTGATTATTTGCAAAAGCGCTCACCCACGAAACCATTAGCAATTTCGCCTGCCATTAGGTCGAAATGCAGGTTGACAGGGGGCGTTGGACTGAGGTCGAAATAGTCGAGGTCAGCGATAGGGAGACAGAAGTATTCCAACTGGTCGTAGCTATTGTAGAGACGCGAGAGAACATCATTATTATCATATATCCATCGCTTTACATCATCCTCTACATTGAAGTTTACCATGCCTGAACATCTAACAGAGATGTTATCAGCATAAGCCAGTATCTCAACATTGGGATTCTGACGCAACTCCCGATAGACTGCCTTCTGGTCAGAAGTGGCAAAGTAGAGCACATGCCCTTCCTGCTTCATAATCTGGAAGATGCGCAACTTAGGAAGATTGCCCTCGCACGTGGCAAGGGCAATCTCTTTGTGGTCTTTCAGAAACTGAATTGCTTTGTCGAACATCTCGCTTACCATTTCAGTTCTTCCTGCAGGATGACACCATCAGTCATGGGACTGTCAGCCTCGGTGAAGGCATTGGCCTTGTACTGGATGCAGAGCATAGTCAGGTTCTCGCTGCCGGTGTTCTTCAGCGCACGCTTGCCATCAGGAGCGACGCGGATAATGGTGCCCTCGCTGACAGGGAAGATCTCACCATCCACCTGATACTGGCCTTCGCCCTTCAAGATGAAGTATAGTTCCTCATGAGTCTTGTGGGTATGCAAGAAACCACTGTCCTGACCTGGAACGAGTGTCTGGAACGAGAACTCGCTTCCTGTAGCACCTACGGCCTGACCTGCGAAAACCTTACCTTGAATGGTTACGTTCGGTCCCATCGGAAGCACATGCTCGATAATCTCACTCATCTTACCTACGCTTACTGCGCTGAAATTCTTACCACTCTTAATTGTTTCAATCTGTTTCATAATTCTTATTCGTTTAAAATGTTATTTTTTCGTTTTGACGCTGACAATGATGCGATTAAGCGAGAGCAGAGCCAAACTCGTTTGAGCTCTGCCGAGCGTGAGCATCATCGCGACCAGTTCTTAACTGGGCGCAAAGGTACGGCGATTATTTCATTCCCACAAGAAGGCACTTTTGGGTGGGATAGTTACCAAAAAGTAGGAATTGGGATGTTATCAGACTTCTGCGAAAGTGGCGTTAACTTAGATTAACTAAGTATAATTTGGTAATTCAGTAACTATTTTTTACTTTTGCATTAAAATCATGAATTATGGCAGATATTAAAGCTGAGTATTTAGCCTGTCCTATCAGGCACGTTGTCAGTCGCTTTGGCGACAAGTGGTCGATGCTCGTTCTCTATATGCTTTATAAAAGCGAGACAGGCGTTTTGCGTTTTAATGAAATCCGTAAGCTGATGTCTGATTGTTCTCAGAAGATGCTCTCGCAGACACTGAAGAACCTGGAGCAGAGTCACCTTGTTCATCGTGAGGTCTATCCGGAGGTTCCACCCCGAGTGGAGTATTCCCTGACAGACACAGGCAAATCGCTGATGCCTGCACTTACGGCTCTGATAGCCTGGGGAAAGCAGCATTTCTCTGAAGTGGTAACAGATTAACATTGTAACTTTCAGAGTATTACATAACTTAATAAAGCATGAGGCAATAATAGAAATGAAAATAGAGAAATTCACGAATGATGACTTTGCTAAAGCAGCACCACTGGCTGCTGGTGCATGGGGCGATTTTTATGCCGACGAACGGCAGTGGTTTATCGATGCAGTGGCAGAGTATATCCTTCGCTATAACTATAGCAATCCCTCGCTTGCCTTGAAGGCCGTGGGCGATGATGGCGTGATTCATGGGGTGCTGTTTGCCAACTTCCATGACGACAAGGCAGATGTCAGCCAATGGCGCGAGAACATTGAGGCACAGATGACCGACCATGAGCTTGAACGTTTCCGTCTATTGGCCGACTATATGCTGGAGGTTGACGGAAAAACGGTGCAGTGCATGAGTGACGGCGAAGTGAAACTATCGCTCTTCATCAGCAATCAGAAAGGCTGTGGGAAACTGTTGCTGCAGGAAATGATGGATGAGTTCCTGCACAGAGACCTGAGGCATCTATACCTTTGGACCGACACCAGTTGCACCCACGAATACTACCCACAACATGGTTTCACACTGGTAGGTCAGTTCCTCAGCGAGGTCTATGACTCCTACGCTCCTGGCTATACCACGTATATCTATAAGAAGGGCATATCATCAGAGAGCAAATGAAAGCTGGCGTTATAATAATCAACCTGTTCTTTCTTTCTATACAGATATCACCGAAGAACCTTTGATTGCAGGTAGATTCCTAGTCTATTCAGGCCCTACGGTATTGCTTCTGATGGATGGCAAGGAAGTATATCGTGGATCTCAGTTCATTGACTTGGAGGAATTGAAATACAACATTAACCGATTTCTTACGCTTTCAGAACAATGACTGACTTCGATTCCATTTGGCGCACTCAGGACGAGATAAGAACGGTAGTAAATGCCGTTCTGGGTGAATGTATCTGGAATCTGATCTATAATGAACGACGGATGGCCATTGAGCTGGAGATTACCAAGTGTCTGGAGGAGGAAGATGCCGATGCGCTTATCAATCAGTTTCCAGTTCCGGCAGACTATGACGGTGTAGGCTCGAAGGGAACAAAGTTCGTGTTTTACATGTAAAAAGGGTAATCGACTTGTCGCTTGCTACTAAAAGGACGCAAGAACTCCCATTTCTGAGAATTCCCCGTGTCCTTTTTTGAAGGCATATATAAAGGCAAAACGTGTGCTTTTATCTGCGTCCTCCGAAGTGGCCTGAAGTCTTCTTCATATCTTTATCTCCTATACTTTAAATTGTAATTAATCCCCGGCTTACGCCAGCCCCTTATCAAGGGTCTTCAAATGTTCACGGTGCAAAGTACGGCATTTTCCTGCTGATTTGCAAAGGATAAACTCTAAAACGATAGGGGTAAAGTCCTAAAGATTCGGGGGATTTTCCCCTCCAGCATCCTTATTCTGCTAGAAAATTTGTAAATTTGCAGCCATAAAATTGTGGTATATGGAATTTAGAGAAATGAGACGCAAGCGCCAGCAGCTTGCAGAAGAAGAAAGCATTGCCATTTTGGAGAAAGCTACGGCAGGAACTCTGGCTTTGCTAGGTGATAATGATTATCCGTATGCTGTTCCTATCAGCTATGTCTATCATGATGGGAAACTATACTTCCATAGTGCTTTGGCTGGCCATAAGGTTGATGCCATCCGCAAGTGTGAAAAGGCTTCCTTCTGTGTTATTGAGCAGGATGATGTGCAACCGAAGAAGTATACTACCTTCTTCCGTAGCGTGATAGCATTTGGCAGAATCCATATCATCGAGGATGAACAGGAGAAGTTGGAAACAGCCCGAATGCTTGGCAACCGCTACAATCCAAACGATGAGGAGAACCTGCAAAAGGAAATAGAGAGTGGCTTCGCCCGTATGCTAATGATACGCTTTGACATCGAGCATTTGACGGGCAAGGAGGCAATTGAATTGGTAAGACAAAGAAATATATGACAGAAAAAGAGAAGATGTTGGCGGGCGAAATTTATTCCGCTGTTGACCCGCAGCTGATAGAAGAACTGACGGAAGTGAAGGAGATAATCCATGACTATAACCTGTTGCGCCCGTCGGAGAAGGAGGAGGCAAGGGAGATCCTGAAAGGTCTCTTAGGACACATCGCTGATGACAATATTCTGATTAACCAGCCCTTCTATTGCGACTATGGCAAGCAGATTAGTGTGGGCAAGCGGTTCTTTGCCAACTTCAACTTCACCGTGCTCGACGAAGCACGTGTCACCATTGGAGATGACTGTTTTATCGGCCCTAATGTAAGCATCTACACGGCCTGCCATAGTACAGACCCCGTGGAGCGCAACAGCCGTAGAGAGTGGGCAGAACCAGTCACCATTGGCAATAATGTATGGATTGGTGGCAGTGTGACCATCCTGCCTGGTGTGACAATTGGTGACAACGTGACCATAGGTGCAGGTAGTGTAGTGACGAAAGATATTCCTTCGAACTCCATTGCAGTAGGCAACCCCTGCAAAGTAGTAAAGATAGTAAGATGACTGACTACGATTCCATATGGCGCACGCAAGATGAGATTCGAACGGTGGTGAATGCCTAAAAAAAGTCGATTTTACGAACGCTACAGAGCATCACTTTTTCGATTTTTTAAGATGGAAAACGTATTGTATTTAACGTTTTTTTTGTACCTTTGCAGCCGTTTTTAGGATTTCGCAATTAATAGTGCTCGAAATTCTTCTCTGGATTTGTTCCCTAATCCGAGAGGTTTGTAGCGCATTGTGGCAAACGGGAGGTTTGTCCGAACCATGAAGGTTCATTATTCGTATTTCCGAGGGAAGGAATATTTTTAGTACGAGTAATGAATTATAAGAGGAAAAAATTCTTTTTAATGAGTAGTCACAAGTATTTTTGTGCTCTGACAGTCTCGATGATAGTCGGAGCAGGTTGCTGTGTACCTACGTATGCACAGCACAAGATGAGTCTTCAGTCGCTTTTTGACCTGGCTGACCGTCAGAATCAGCGCATCAAGGTGAGTGAAGTGGCATTGAAGGCTGCAGAAGAAGGGGTCGTATCGGCAAAATCAGCCATGCTGCCAAGTGTTGAATTCAACTTGCAAGGCTCTTACACGGGCAATGCTTTCCTGATGTCAAGAGGTTTCTCTACCAGTGGCACCACGGAGTATATTGTTCCGGGATTGGGTCCTCAACAGGTGCAGAATGGCAAGCAGCCCACACCACATTGGGGCAACAGCTTTACAGCCCAGGCGAGTCAGGTCATCTATGCTGGTGGTGCCATCCGCTCAGGCATTGAAATGGCAAAGTTGGGGCATCAATTGGCAGAGCTTGATGTGGAGAAGAATCGTCAGGAGGTACGTTTCCTGCTGACTGGTTTCTACCTCGACCTCTACAAACTGCAGAACCAGCAGCAGGTGATAGCGAAGAACATTGAACTGACTGAGAAGGTAATCGAACAGATGAAAGCGCGCAGAGCGCAGGGGACGGTGTTGAAGAACGACCTGACGCGATACGAACTGCAACTGCAGAGTCTTCTGCTTACAAAGACCCAGCTTGATGATGCGCAGAAGATTATCCGTCATCAGATGAGCACAGCCATCCACCTGCCTGAAGGTGAGGATTTTGAGGTAGA
This sequence comes from Prevotella communis, assembly GCF_022024175.1. Taxonomy (GTDB): domain Bacteria; phylum Bacteroidota; class Bacteroidia; order Bacteroidales; family Bacteroidaceae; genus Prevotella; species Prevotella communis. The sequence continues at coordinate 1,066,741 of NZ_CP091794.1, forward strand.
TACGCAGTCGCTCGAAGAGGAAGGCATAGCACTCAAAGCCCTCACCTCAGAAGAGTTGTGGCAACAGACTGCAGCTGAAAACAGCATAGACATTCGTCAGGCTTCACTTGCCACAGAGATATCAGAACAGAAGATCAGAAACACGCGTGCGGCCTCGAGACCATCTGTGGCTGTGGTGGCTGAAAACAACCTCGCGGGTCCTTATACCTCCGACCTGATTCCAAAGGATGCCAACGTCAACGTGTGGTTTGTAGGCATTGGCGTGAAATACAATCTGTCAAGTCTCTGGAAGAACAAGCATGCTATCCGTAAGGCGAAGCATGAAAACATCCAAGCACGCGAGCGAGTGCAGTTGGCACGCGAAGGCATAGAGAATGGTGTACAGGCCTGCTATACCAATCTGCTGACCAGCTCGGTAGAGGTTAACACACAGGAGAAACAGGTGGAACTGGCCAACCAGAACTATGCGGTGGTGAAGAACCGTTACGACAACGACCTGGCTCTGCTCACCGATATGCTTGATGCCTCGAACATGAAGCTCTCTGCCGATATGGCGCTAGTCAATGCGCGCATCAACATGCTTTACAATTATTTCAAACTTAAATATATAACAAATACCCTATAATAAGATGGAAAAGAATAAGATAACGACCTATATTTATAATGCGATTGTGATACTCTGCATCGTATGCGGTGCCGTTTATGCAGCTAGTCAGTTTATGCATTTCGGTGGTGGCGAAGTGACGGATAATGCACGTGTATGCCAGAATATCGTACCCCAGAACTGTCGTGTGCAGGGTTTTATCCGTGAGGTGCGCTTCAATGAATTTCAGGAGGTGAAGAAGGGCGATACACTTGTTGTCATTGAGGATGCCGAGTTCCGTTTGCGTCTGGCTCAGGCAGAAGCAGACCTTACCCGTGCTGAGCGCGGTTCTCAGGGTACGGCAAGCAGTATCCAAACCACGAAGACCAGTATCAGCGTGACCGATGCCAGCATCGACGCAGCCCGTGTGCAGATGGAGAATGCGAAGAAGGAGGATGCGCGTTTTCAGAAACTGTTAGAGCAAGATGCCGTTACACAGCAGCAGTATGACAATGTCCACACGAGTTATCTGAGTGCCAAAGCCGGCTATGAGCAGGCAGTCCGTTCACGCTCTACGCAGACGGCCGTTGTGGCTGAGCAAGGGCATCATCTTTCAGCATCAGAAGCTGCCATCGAACTGGCACGTGCACAGGTGGAGATAGCTCGGTTGAACCTGTCGTATTGCTACATCATAGCCACTTGTGATGGTGTGGTGGGCAGCAAGGATATTCATGTGGGACAGTTGGTCAATCCCGGTCAGACAATGGTGAGCATCGTCGATAAGCATGAGAAATGGGTGGAGGCCAACTATCAGGAGTCGCAGATGCCAAATATCAAGGTGGGTGATAAGGTGCGCTTTACTGCCGATGCCGTTCCTGATGTGGAATATTCAGGTGTGGTAGAGCGCATCAGCGACGCCACAGGTAGTGCGTTCTCGTTGATTCCTATCGACAATGCCACAGGCAATTTCGTCAAGGTAGAGCAGCGTGTGACGGTACGTGTGCGGATTGATGCATGCGATGAGATGAAGAAGTTGCATGGTGGTTATAACGTGGTTTGTAAGGTAGAAGAGTAATGGGAAAACTGACTGAATTTCTGATGAAGGCACCACCGCCACCAGCAGGCATGGGGTTCGCTATGCCGATGATGAAAGGGTGGGTGCCACGCAGGTTGCAGCCTTGGATTTACGTCCTGACGGCGCTGTGCTTCCAATTCTCAGGAGGTATCTATCTGGGTGCTCTCGATGAGATTCGTGGCACCACCAACTTCATGATTGAGGATGTGATGTTTCTGCTCTATGCCACGCTGGCAGGCATGGCCGTGTGGTTCCCGATGCTGTTCAGGATGAAGTTTCGCTTCACCAATCAGCAGTTGCTGTGCACCTCGGCCATCGTGATGGGCATCTGTAACATCATCACGATGTATAGTCAGTCGATGCCTGTACTCGTTGTGGCATGTTTCATTGCAGGCATTGCCAAGATTCAAGGAACATTCGAGTGTATGAGCAACATCCAGTTGTGGATTACGCCAAAGCGTGACTTTGCCGTGTTCTTCCCTGTGCTCCACATCATCCTTCTCACCGCCATCGAGGGTGGGGGATGGCTTGCTGCTTGGATGGGGCATCATTTTACCTGGCAGATGATGCACGCTTTTACTGTAGGCACCATGTCGTTCGTGCTGCTGACACAGATTGTTCTGTGTCGTCCGTTCTGCCCTATGCCCAACAGGTTCTCGCTGAAGGGGACCGACTGGCAGGGAGCTTTACTCATCTGCGTCACGATGCTTCTGTTCTCGTATATCTTTGTCTATGGTGATCACTACAGATGGTTTGCCAGTCAGCACATCAGAGTGCTGGGAGCTTTTACGCTCATCTTTGCAGGACTCACCCTTTACCGACTGATTCATAATCGCTATCCATACGTAGAGCTTCGCCTGCTGAAATGTCGCAACGTGGTACCCATACTCATCGTTACCATATTGGCAGAACTGGCTTTCGGTGCCGAGCATACACTGGAGGAGATACTCTACACTGAGGTCGTCGGACTGGAAGAACTCACCAAGGAGAGTCAATACATGTGGGCATTGCCAGGCATGTTCCTGGGTATAGCGTTCGACCTCTACTGGCTGAAGGTTCAGAAGTGGAAGGTATGGAAACTGATAGGCACCGCTTTCCTGTCCATCAGCGCTTACGCCTTGCTGATGTATTCCACGGTAGGTATGGCGGTGAACATCGAGCAATACCGGCTGGCCATCATGCTCCGCGGCTTTGGTTATGGCGTTCTTGCACCAACCCTGATGTGGGCTTTAGACGAGTCGGTTCCCAGTCTTGAGATGTTTTTCATGGGACTGTTCGTGTTCAACATCCTGCACATGTATCTTGGTGGCGCTATGGGCTATGGTTTCTATACCACCATCTTCTCGCATTTCCTGAATGAGGACATGATGAACTACGGTCGCCAACTGACGCTCACAAACCTCGACCTCTCACAATTTGATTTCGGGGCGTTCATGGGCGACAGTTATCTGCACACCATGATGCTTGTGGCCATCAAGCAGGTCTATGGCTACGTCATCTGGTTTGCCCTGCTCCTGTCGTCCATCTTCTTGTTGTGCGATATTCCCGCTGTGAGAACCAACATACGCAAAGTGCCCCTATGGCCGGTGTTGGCGATAGAGTATCTGGCTAGGAAAAAATAGAACAGTGTAACTATTCCTCCACAGCTGCCTGAGCGACTGTGGAGGAATAAAAATGAATGTTACGCTGACATTGATTTGCTACAAAAATGGTGATTTTACGGCGAAAATGGTAGTTTTTCAGGAAAAAAAAGTAACTTTGCAGCAAAAACAGGTAGCTCTGCAAACATATGACGGATGATGGAATTATTGCTATATTATTTTGTATGTGTAAACGTGCTGACTTTCTTTGTTTATGGCATAGATAAATGGCAGGCCAGACAGGGTAAGTGGCGCATTTCTGAGGCTACCTTACTGTTGCTTGCCGTTATCGGAGGAAGTATTGGCGCATGGCTGGGTATGAGAGTATGGCGCCATAAGACGATGCATAAGAAGTTTAAGTATGGCATTCCTGCAATTCTCATGATCCATATTATAATATTTGGCTATCTGTTAAAATGGATATAGAAGGCTATCATCGACCGAAGGTTAAATATATGAAGATATGATTCGCGACTTTATTGCCATCGATTTTGAAACGGCCAATCAGCAGCCGTCGAGTGTCTGCTCTGTAGGAGTAGTCATGGTGCGTAATGGGCAGGTTGCTGACAGTTTCTATAGTCTTATCCAGCCCGAGCCAAACTACTACAGCTATTGGTGTCAGCAGGTGCATGGGCTGAGCCAATGTGATACAGACGATGCTCCAGTATTCTCAAAAGTATGGGAGGAATTGGAAGAACGCATCGCAGATATTTTCTTGTGCACCGATGGCAGCAAACAATCAGATGTCGGACTTTTTTCTGGCCAACAGACAATCAATAATCTTCGCTACCAGATTGCGTCAATTCCTTTTGTAGCCCATAATGCTCGCTTTGACGAAGGGTGCCTGAAAGCGGTTTTTAAGGTCTATCAGATGGACTATCCCGATTATCGCTTTTACGATACCCTCACAGCCTCACGCCGCCAGTTCGGTCATATGTTGCCCAATCATCAGCTCCACACCGTTGCTGCTGCTTGCGGCTACGACCTTAAAAATCATCACCACGCTTTGGCCGATGCTGAAGCTTGTGCTGCCATAGCGCTATACATCTTATAGCAAACTTAGCCACTGGGCTTGCTCCAATAAAACCTTATTCATAATCGTATTCATTATTTTACCCGTTTCTTTCCGTTTTGTATCTGTATTCCCTTCCAGTCAGCACTAACCCTTTGTCCTTGTAGGTTGTAGATTGAAGGTTGAAGGTTGAAGATTGAAGATTGAACTGCTGGGGTGGTCGGGTTGTTGATGCCCGTTGTAGCCTTGTTACCCAGACGGAACAGTTTTACGCCGTGGCTAGGCACGGTGGTGCTGAAGGAACCCGTGGCGGTGTCTAGGTCTTCGTCTGCCCAGATGTCGTGGACGGGAACGGACTCGGTGGCACCGTAACCAAGCTGCGTGAGGTCGAAGTCGTAAGTCTCTTTCTTGGTGACATAGAAGATGAACTCCATCGTGGTGCCGGATGCTGAGCTGTTGTCGGTATCGCAGCTGGAATCGTAACCGCAGAGGGCGCGGAAGGTCTTCCATGAGTGTCCTGATGGCAGGTCGTAAATGAGGGTACACTGGGCGTTCATGCCGAGGCCCGTATCATATGACTGACCATCGACTTTGAGTGTGCCGCCCTCCACGTTCTTGTTTGCATGCAGACTCCCCCACTCCGACTGGTAAGAAGTCTGTCTCAGCGTGGTCAGCGAGGTCTCGTTACCCTCAGCATCGATGAGCACGGGGTTGATGAGGTCGGCACGGTCGTAGGCAAAACCGTCGCCCCAGTTGCTCACCACAATCTTCAGTTGCTCAGCTCCTGTGATGTCGGTTTCCAAGGTCTTACTCTTCGTGCCTGTGCGACTGATGAGACCTGAGCGGGCAGCGGCATCGTCCTGTTCGTCGGTGAGCGGGTTCTGGGCGAACACCATGAAGCGGATGCTCGTCGTGGCTCCCTGCTGACCAATACCTGAGTCATCGGCAGCGGCCATAGCCTTGAAGCGCACCACGTCCATGTCTTCAGGTATCGTGAAGAAGATAGCGGCATTGGCATCGGTGGAGAAGCCGCAGTCGTAGGTGACGCCCATCACTTTCATCTTGCCGCCGTTGTCCACGTTCTTGTTCTCATACACGCGGTTGAAGTAGGACTTGGTGTATTGGCGGGTCTTGTAGGTGCCGGTGAGGGGAACCTCCGTACCATCGCGCAATACGAGCGTGGGGTTGATCCAGTCGCCATGGTCGTAGTTGTAGTTGTCTCCACCGTCGTCAACCACCAGCACGAGCGTCTTCTCGCCCTCGGGCCATTCAATATCTACATCCACCGCATGGCCGTCGGTGGTATAGGCCACCACCTCGCTCTTGTAGAGAGCCTTGTTGCCCATCACCCAGCGAGTGTTATCGCGCTGAAAGAGGGCCAGATAGCGGGTGTCACCGATGTGCGAGGTCCAAGCCACGCGACCGTTATCCTCATCATTCATCACCTGATGAGCATCTTCACCGTATTTGTGCATCTGGTGGTACTCCTCATTGTTCAGGAGCGAGAGGGTGAAGGCATCGTTCTTGGTCATTTCGCCACCGAAGAACAAGGGTGAGTGACAGATGCCCCAAAGGGTCATCATCGTCAGTTGCTCGTTCTGCGAGAGATTGGTCCAACGGCCATTGTCGGCTGCGGTATAGCCTGCATCACCGATGGTCATAGCAATCTGTCCCAGAGGCAGCATGTCGCAGTCGGCATAGTTGCCCGGACGGGTTACTGTTTCCCAGGCATGGGCTTCGTTGAAAACGGCATCCACGTCACTCCAGTTGTCCCACAAGTCATCCATCATGCGCCACATATTGGCATTCTCCAGACACTCTCCTGCATACTGGTACTGCGTCTTGCCAGGCGAGAGCGACAGCACGATGGGACGGTTTGTCTGGTCGATGGCCTTGCGGATCATGTGAATCTCATCGGTATAGAACGGACGCGAGAGGTCATCGATCTTCAGGAAATCCACGCTCCACTCGGCATAGAGGTCCATGATACTGTTATAATAGGTCTGTCCGGCCTCATTGTTCTTCACCAGCAGGTTGTCCTTCAGCCATGTACAGGGCGAGGTGGTGCCGTTATACACCTGACTCCAAGGCGTAGATTCGCTACCTTTCAGTTTGTATGTGCTGCCCATCACACTCTTAGGCACACCACGCATGATATGGATGCCGAACTTCAGACCCATGTCATGAATCTTCTGAGCCAGAGCCTTGAAGCCTTCGTTCTTTCCATCCACCATACACGACGGGAAGCGCGAAGGCGACGGCAGGTAGCGTCCGTACTCGTCGAGCACATAATTCTGATCGCCCCGCTGGTTGTAGTTGCCGCCGCCCAAGGACGGATGGTTACAATACCAACGGATGTCCACCACCACATATTCCCAGCCATATTTCACCAGGTCGTTATCAACTAAGTACTGCGCGTTCTGCAGCACCTCTTTCTCTGTCACCGAAGAGTAGTAGCAGTCCCACGAGTTCCAGCCCATCGGCGGTGTCATAGCCCAGGTGCGGAAGGTTGCCATCTCTTCTGTGTTCTGTGCCTGCGCCATGCCTAATGAGAGCAGCGCGGAAATGATAGTTAGTGTTAGTTGTTTCATTTTTTTGATTAAATTAAAGTGTTTGTTAACAGCCAAAACCACCAAGCGGTGTAATCGTAGTTTTCTGCCCGCAAATATACAAATAAAATCCCAAAGCAGATTGATTTTGCCTTGGGATTTGTGAATATTTGGGATATTACCCGTAATTCTCAATCAAATACTTTACAAACTGCGGGTCTCCGAAATCTCTGGTTCCTGCGTCGTGCTGATTCATCTTGGCAATCTGTGCCATATCATCGTCACTCAGCGAGAAGTCAAAAATGTCGATATTCTGTGCCATGCGCTCTTGATGACTCGACTTGGGAATAGCTACGATGCCACGCTGGGTGAGCCAACGGAGGGCTACCTGAGCTGCTGTCTTATTGTACTTTGATCCTTGTTAGCAAAGAACGTAAGCGCATATGCTTACTCTAGAGAAGGTACTGCTTCAAGGAACATGGTAACTTGTATATTGGTAAGACCTATGACATAGAATCTCATGCACTGGAAATGTAAAAGTCCTGCAATCTCTCGGATTACAGGACTTTTTTCTTGGGGTGCCCGGACGGACTCGAACCGTCGACATTCAGAACCACAATCTGACGCTCTAACCAACTGAACTACGGGCACCATGTTGGTTGCTTCCTTGAAAGCGAGTGCAAAGGTACGCAATTTATTTGAATTGACCAAATAAATTGCGTACTTTTTTTAATTTTCTTTACCGGCAGGTGCTTCTGTTGCCTCTGGAGCTGCTGCAGGAGCCTCTTCAACGGGGCTGGCTTCCAAGCCGTTAGCATTAACTGGGCTGGTTGCAGTGTTTACCTCTACCTGATCAATCAGGTTGGTGCTCTGAGCCTTAGGAGCTACGTATGCACATGCTACGCTGACAACTACCATGAAGCCTGCGAGTGTCCAAGTAGCCTTCTCGATGAAGTCGGTGGTCTTACGTACACCACCAATCTGGTTGTAAGAGGCGAAGTTTGAAGCCAAACCACCACCCTTAGATTCCTGAATCAACACGATGCCTACCATGAGGATGGCGGCAATCACGATGAGGATGATTAAAAGAAAATAAATTCCCATTGTTGTTAATTATTTTTTGTTATTATTTATTATTAATTTCTGCAAGAAGCGTATTTGGTCTGCAAAGTAAACATTTTTTTTCGGATTATCCAAACTTAATTGCTGAATAATTTCTAAAGCTTTGGAATAATTGCCCTGTTTGATGTAAATTCTGGCAAAAGTTTCCGTAAAATACCCCTGTTGCACACCATTTTGCGTATCTGGCGTTGTATCGTCGAGTTCTGGCTTGAGGGTAGGGGTCTCTTTGAGCACTATCTTTCCCTTGTCATTATTTATGAAGGAATCGATGAGGCTGTGACCTATCAGTTGGGGTACCTCGGCAGCCTTCTCGCGATCCTCATCGCTTTCACTCTCAAGGAGATAGGCCACATAATCGACTGCGGCATCGGCTGGTGTAGGCTTGCGCTTGCCTTTCTTCTGGGAGGTCTCCTCCTCTTCCTCCTTAGGCAGGGAATCGAGGAAGTCGTCAATCAGGGAGATAGTACGACTGTCGCGCTCCTCAGGTGTCTGGCGCTGGGCGCCTGATGCGGGGTGCTGGGCTTCAGATGACGGTACGGCCTTCACCATATAGTGGGCTGCCTCAATCATCTGGAAGAGTACCTTTCGGTCGGTGATATAGATAGCTGCACGGCGCAGTTCCTGGTCGAACGAGGGATCGTGGAGCAGGTACAGGTTCTGCAGCATGAGCAGACGTGCCGTCTGGAAGTATGGGTATAGTGCCAGCATAGAGCGCAACTCGTAAAGCGTGTCGCGGTCCATTCTCTCTGGGTGTTCTATGAGTTCTACTATATCCATATTTCTTGCGGTAGCAAATTTTTCACTCTTCACTTTACCCTTAAAATCACCAGTTGGCCACTGTGGCATTGAATATCTGGTCGGTGATTTCCTTGACCATCTGTGTGACCAGCTCTTCCTGCACGGCATTGAGCGACTGTGTGGTCTCGTAGGTAGAGGTGGCCGTAAACTGGCGCTCAAAGTCCTCGTCGTGCTTGGCGTTGTTGGTGAAACGCACGTTGACAGTCATCGACAGCTCCGTCTGTGCTGAATAGCCTTCTGAAGATACCGACTTGTTGCGCTGTTCGTAGCGTACAATCTCGCCCGATATCTGCAGGTCGCCATTACGCTTCACCTGAATGAGCTTGGTGTGGTTGGCATACTGATCCTTCAACTGGTTGTTGAAAATGCTGGCCATAGGTCCCCACACATAACTGGTACGCAGGGGGAAGTCGGCAATCTGGATGGTCTTCGTCTTGTTGTAGTCGATGCTGGCACCGTTGAAGGTGTAGCATGACGACATGAAGAGTGTTGAGATGAAGAACACCAGCATCAGTCCGTATTGCTTCAGTCGGCGATAGAGCGTACGGTCGCTGATACCAAGTTCCTGTGCCGCCTTCTTTCGGTTGCCGTTGTTGCGCTCCAATGCCTTCTCCAGCATCTGACGACTCAGGTCATTGAGGTTCAGGTTCTCCTGCTCAGGCGTAGGCTCGATGTATTCCTCGGCCTCGGCGTCTTCGAGGATGGGGGAGATGGGGTTAATGGGCTGAATGGGCTGAATGGGGGTTATAGCAGGCGAGGGAGACGTCTTCACGTCTTCCATCTGCTTCTTCAACTGACTCATCTCGCGACGCATGTCGTTCACATTGCCGCGCAGTTCGAAAAGGATCTTATAGAGAATCTCGCGCTCATTCTCAAACGAGTGGTCGCTGTTGTTCTTGATAACAGCCAGCTGCGTCGTCTCCTGGTCCTGTGGGATGAAACGGGAGAGAATCTGGGGCGTGATGATACGCTCCTGACTGAGCACGGAAATCTGTTCGGTGATATTCTTCAGCTGACGTACGTTGCCCGGCCATTTATAGCGCATCAACATCTGTTTGGCCTCGTCGGTCAGGGTGACGCGCTCCATATGGTATTTCTCTGCCATCTGCATGGCGAAGAGACGGAACAGCAGTACGATATCCTCACCGCGCTCGCGCAGGGCAGGCATCTGGATGGGGATACTGTTCAGGCGGTAATAGAGGTCCTCACGGAAACGGCCTTCGCTGATGGCCTGTCGGATGTTGACATTCGTTGCCGCCACGATGCGTACGTCGGTCTTACGGATCTCCGTACCACCCACGGGGATATACTCGCCTGTCTCGAGCACACGAAGCAGACGGGCCTGCGTAGCCAGCGGCAGTTCGCCCACCTCATCAAGAAACAGCGTGCCCTTGTTGGCCACACCGAAATAACCTGGTGAGTCGTTGATGGCACCCGTATAGGAACCCTTTACATGACCAAAGAGTTCGGAGTCGATGGTGCCCTCGGGGATAGAACCGCAGTTGATGGCGAAATATTTCTCACGCTTACGTGGTGAGTTGTCGTGAATCACGCGTGGGATAATCTCCTTACCAACACCGCTTTCGCCAACGATGAGCACGCTCAGGTCGGTGGGCGCTACCTGAAGGGCGACGTCCAGAATATGGTTCAAAGCCTCGCAGTTGCCCACGATGTTGTACCTCTGTTTGATGCGTTGTAACTCGGCGTTGTTCATAATTGGCTGACAAAATTACATATTTTTTTTGAAACGGCTGCAAAAATGGCAGAAAAAATTATTCCTCGGGCTTCTTGTGGAAGCGTACCTTCTCGCTCTCGTCGCGACGCTCGTGGTAGAGCTTGGGCAGTGGATTCTCGTAGGGCTTGTCGTAGTTCTGACGGTTGCGCCATACGTCGATAGCCACGTAGATGGCGTTGCGAAGTGACTGCTCGTCGGTGATGTTCTTGCCTGCTGCGGCATAGTTGACACCATGGGCAGGAGCCGTACGGATCAGGTCCAGACCAGTGGTGAAGCGTACGCCGTTCTCATAGGCCACAGCCTTGAAGGGCGTCTGACCCTGGTCGTGATACATGGCCAGCACACCGTCGAAACGATAGTAGGCGCTACGGCCAAAGAAGTCGTCGGCAGCATAGGGACCGAATACCTGGATACCCTTCTCAGCCAGTTCGTTGATGGCAGGGGTGATCACGGTCTGCTCCTCATCGCCCAGCACGCCATCCTCACCGCAACGGGGATTCAGCGCCAGGACAGCGATACGGGGACTGCTGACACGCAGGTCGCGACGCAGTGCCTGATAGAAGATGGTGGCTTTCTCCACGATCTTCTGTTTGGTGATAGACTCCGCGATGTCTTTGATAGCCACGTTGTTGGTTACCAGCGCCACGCGCAGGTCGTCATTGGTCAGGATGGTGAGACCCCTCTTGCCATCATTGAGGGCATGCTCAATATAGTTGGTGTGACCATTGAAGCCCTTGATGCTGTTCTTGCTGACAGGTGCAGTGACCAGCACGTCAAACAAGCCGGCCTTGTAGTCTTCCAACGCCTTGTCGATAGCCACCTTGGCAGCCTCACCCGACTCAGGCGTAGAAGTACCCATCTCAATCTTCGTCTCGTCGTCAACAACAGCGAGCATATTCAGTTTGCCGTCCTGTGCATCCCTGGCATTCCTGATCACGGTAAAGGGCGTGTCGATGCTCAGTGTCTTGCCATGAAAAGCCGCAATCTTGGGCGAGCCATAGACGATGGGCGTGCAGAGCTCCAGCATTGTGGGGTCGGCAAAGGTCTTCAATATGACTTCATAGCCCACGCCGTTGATATCGCCGTGCGTAATGGCTACGCGAATTTTTCTCTCTTCCATAATATTTATTGTTTTTGATTTTTCTTCTTCTCTGTGCTCAGTAGACCGCAGGCTGCAAAGATGTCCTGTCCGCGACTGGCACGAATGGTGGTGAATACACCGTTGGCGGTGAGGTAGTCGCGCAACTGCTCCATCCTGCTGAGGTCGGCACCAGGCAGGTCAACATTGGGAATCTGGTGGAAGCGGATCAGGTTGACACGGCATTCCAGTCCCTTGACCAGACGGACAATCTCGCGACCATGTTCCAGGGTGTCGTTGAGACCACTGAAACAGATATACTCAAACGAACAGCGGCGCTGGTGGGTGAAGTCATACTGCTTCAGCAGTTCCACCACCTCACTGATGTTCATGGCTTTCTCTGCTGGCATCAGCGACAGGCGCTGCTCGTGCAGGGGCGAGTGCATGGAGATGGCCACGTGACACTGGCTCTCGTCGAGGAAGCGCTTCAGTTTGTTCTTCACGCCCACGCTGCTCACCGTGATACGCTTGGGACTCCAGGCATACCCGTCGGCCGCTGTCAGGATCTCCGTCGTCTTCAGCACGTTGTCCAGGTTGTCCATCGGCTCACCCTGACCCATGAATACCACATTGGTCAGCTGGCCGCGCTCGGGTAGGGTATAGATCTGGTTCAGGATATCCGCTGTAGAGAGGTTGCCCTCAAAGCCCTGCTTACCCGTCTGGCAGAACAGGCAGTTCATCTTACAGCCCACCTGACTGGACACGCAGAGCGTGGCACGGTCGCCGTCGGGAATGAAAACCGTCTCGACGAATAAGCCGGAATGTCCGGAAATTCCGGAATCTCCGGAGTTTCCGGTCGTCACGACCGGGAACAGGTATTTGATGGTACCATCCACGCTGCGCTGGCAGTCGATAGGCGGCATAGCGCCTACGCAATACTCGTTGCTCAGACGTTCACGGTTCTGCTTCGAGAGATTCGTCATCTCGTCGATGCTCATCACACCTTTCTCGTAGAGCCACTTGGCTATCTGTCCGCCGGTGAAGGCAGGCATGCCCAACTGCTGCGCCACCTGTTTCAGTTCCGCAGTCGTCAGACCCAGCAGTCTCTTTTTGCTTGTATTACTATCGTTGGCCGATTTTTCCATGTAAGGTGCAAAAGTACGAAAAAATGTTGAATTAGCAAAGTGTTTAATCTTTTTTATTATTGTATAGGCGCGATTCATAAAATAATAAGCACAAGTTTTTGCGAAATGCAGGGTTTTTATTATCTTTGCAGAAATTTTTCTATTTACGGAATGAAAGAACACATAGATATATTCCTGCCTTGTACGGATGAGCGACAGGCAGAACAACTAAAGACAGAACTACTAACAAGCACGTTGGTACAGAATGTGTGGTTTGTTGACGGCATGCGCTCCAGCGAATCACTTAGTGAGATAGCCTCCCAGTCGGCATCACCCTATGTGGCCCTGGTGGTGAAGGATGCTTCGCTGCAACTGGGTCAGGGCGCCTTGGAACGTATGGCGCAGGTGGCCTCTGACAGTGGTGCCATGATGGTCTATGCCGACCATTACGAGAAGAAGGAGGCGGATGGTGAGTGGAAGACGGAGAAACACCCTGCCATCGACTACCAGTTGGGCTCTGTACGCGATGACTTCGATTTCGGTTCACTGTGGCTGGTACGTGGCGACATGCTGCGCCAGTGGGCTCATGAGGCCACGGCGAAATATCAGTATGGCGGACTCTACGACCTGCGTCTCTACCTGAGTCGTCAGGGACAGATACTGCACCTGAACGAGTTGCTCTATACCGAGGTGGAGCGCGATACACGTGCTTCCGGCGAAAAGCAGTTTGACTACGTGAATCCTGCCAACCGTGAGGTGCAGATAGAGATGGAACAGGTGGCTACCCGTCATCTGGAGGCGATTGATGCCTTGGTAGATACCACCAGTCTGCAGACCGTGGATTTCGACGAGCAGCCCTTCGAGGTGGAGGCATCAGTCATCATCCCTGTCTTTAACCGCGCCAAGACCATCGCCGATGCAGTGAAGAGTGCGCTGGAACAGGAGACGAAGTTCAAGTATAATGTCATCGTGGTGGATAATCACTCCACGGACGGCACGGGAGAGATTCTGTCGGGTATGTCGCTGTGCCACAGCGACAAACTCCACGTAATCACTCCTGAGCGCACGGACCTGGGCATTGGCGGCTGTTGGAACATGGCGGTCAATGATACCCATTGCGGACGCTTTGCGGTGCAGTTGGACAGTGACGACCTCTATTCTTCGCCCAAGACGCTGCAGACCATCGTGGATGCTTTCTATAAGCAGAAGGCGGCGATGATTGTGGGCTCTTACAGGATGTGCGACTTCGACCTGAACACCCTGCCGCCGGGACTCATCGCCCATAAGGAGTGGACGGATGAGAACGGACCCAATAACGCCCTGCGTATCAATGGTCTGGGAGCACCGCGTGCTTTCTTCACGCCCCTGTTGCGCCAGGTGCAGTTGCCCAATACCAGTTATGGTGAGGACTACGCCATGGGCCTCTGGTTCTCGCGCAACTACCGCATCGGACGTATCTACGACGAGCTCTACCTCTGTCGCCGTTGGGGAGGCAATAGTGATGCCGCCCTCTCTGTGGACAAGGTCAATGCCAACAACCTGTACAAGGACCGTCTGCGCACCCTTGAGATCAAGGCACGCCAGACTAAGAACTCTCAACTCTCATCTCTCAACTCCCAGCTCTCACCTTTGGATCGCTATTTCGACCGTCAGCTGACGCTGTGGCCTGAGACGCGCAACCGCTATCGGGAACTGAGTCATGTGGAGACACGCGAGTTGAACGTGGGTACCTCTACGTTTGAGGTGCAGTTCAACCCCGCACGTATCTGTTCTACAGGTGCCACCATCACCAAGGAGGCCGTTGCAGCCCGTCCTTGTTTCCTGTGCAGGAAGAACCGTCCCGCACAGCAGTTGACGAAAATACAGGATGTGGACTATGAACTGCTGGTCAACCCATATCCCATCCTCCCCATGCATTTCACCATTCCTGCCCGCAGGCATCAGCCCCAGCAGATCCGTGGCATGTATGGCGAGATGATACAGTTGCTGGGTCATTATCCCGAACTGATGGTCTTCTATAACGGACCGCTCTGTGGTGCCTCGGCACCCGACCATGCCCATCTGCAGGCAGGTACCTCGGGTATCCTTCCCTTGCAGAAAGAGTGGCAGCGCCTGTCGCGCAACCTCACGGAAGTGGCCCGCCGCGGTGATGACGCCACGCTCAGTGTGGTCGAGGATTATCCCTGTGCCGCACTGGTGATTCGTGCACGCAGCCGCCGCAGCAGTGAACGTATGTTTGCCACGCTCTATCACGCCCTGCCTAAGTTGCCCGAACAGACGGAGCCCATGATGAATGTTGTGGCATGGCATGTGGATGATGAGTTTATCTCGGTGGTGTTCCCCAGAAAGAAACACCGTCCCGACTGTTATTATAAGACTGGCGACGAACAGTTGCTGGTGAGTCCCGGTGCCCTGGATATGTCGGGCTACCTCATCACGCCGCGCCGTGAGGACTTCGACCGTATCACGCCCGATATGGCTGAGGCTATCCTGAAGGAGTGCGCCCTCTCTGAGGAGGAGATGGAGGCACTGAAGGAGCGCCTGAAGAAGGATGTGGTCAATGTGAAGCGTCTGTCGAAGATGGGTGAGGAGCCACAGGTCTCCGTGGGTATCGTCAGCGGACAGAAGATTGTGTTCTGCCTGAATGGCGACTATGCCGCAAAGGGTGAGACCATCACGGGGCTCCAGACCGTGGAACTGGCTGAGGGCGGTCTGCTCTGGCGTGGCCAGAACTATCGTGAGCTGCGCTTCCAGCCTCAGGGCGACGAGGTGTCGTTCACGCTCCATGATGTCACCATCGGTGTAGGGTTCCACTGGGAACGACAGGAGAAACAGACGTTCCGTGGCACGCTCCGCCTGGTGGTCGAGGCTGATAAGGTGCTGGCTATCAATGAACTGCCTGTGGAGCAGTACCTGGAGAGTGTGATTTCCAGTGAGATGAGTGCCACCTCTTCGCCCGAACTGTTGAAGGCGCATGCCGTCATCTCCCGTTCGTGGTTGCTTTATCAGATCAAGAAACGTGCCGAGAGTGGCGAGCGCAAGGATAATAATTTCTTCTCGTTTGTGAAGAAGGAGGACGAACTGCTTCGCTGGTACGACCGTGAGGACCATACCCTGTTTGATGTCTGTGCCGACGACCACTGTCAGCGCTATCAGGGTATCACCCGTGCCTCGTCGCCTGCTGTGGCCGAGGCTATCAAGGCTACCCGCGGACAGGTGCTGGTCTATGACAACGAACTCTGTGATGCCCGCTTCTCGAAATGCTGCGGTGGTCAGACGGAGGAGTTCCAGTATTGCTGGGAGAATATCAAGAAACCTTACCTGGTGTCGGTGAGCGACCCCTTCTGTCATACCTCCGACAAGCGTATCCTCTCGCAGGTGCTCAACGACTATGACCAGGAGACGCCCGACTTCTATGAGTGGCGTGTGGAATATACGCAGGAGGAACTCACCGAACTGGTGAACCGCAAGACGAAGCTCGACCTGGGTGATATCCTGGACCTGGTGCCGCTGGACCGTGGTGAGAGCGGACGTATCTGGCGCCTGCAGATTGTGGGCAGCAAGCGTTCCTTCATCATCGGTAAGGAACTCGAGATCCGCCGTGCACTCAGTGAGACGCATCTTTACAGCAGTGCCTTCAAAGTGAAGAAAGTACAAACCTCAAACCCCAATTCTCAAACCTCAAACCTTAAATTCATCCTCAAAGGTCGTGGATGGGGACACGGTGTAGGTCTCTGTCAGATTGGTGCCGCCGTGATGGGTGAGAAAGGTTATGATTACGATGATATCCTCTTATATTATTATAGAGGTGCAGAAATAAAGCAGGAATACTAAAAACAATAAATACTAATATGATGAATAAACGTAATCCCTGGGCGTGGATACCTACGCTCTATATGGCAGAAGGACTGCCAAATGTGATTGTGACATCTGTCGCTGTGGTGCTTTACATGCAGATGGGACTGACCGATGCCGAGATAGGTCTGTATACGGGTTGGCTGGGCCTGCCGTGGATTATCAAGCCCTTCTGGAGCCCGTTTGTCGACTTGTGTAAGACGAAGCGCTGGTGGGTACTGGCCATGCAGTTGCTGTTGGGCTCGTCCCTGGCAGGTATCGCCTTCACGCTCAACACGGACTTCTGGTTCCAGGGCACCATGTTCTGCTTCTTCCTGATGGCTTTCTCGAGTGCCACGCACGATATCGCCGCTGATGGCTATTACATGCTGGAGCTCGATGAACACCAGCAGGCGTGGTTCGTAGGTATCCGTAACACGTTCTACCGTCTGGCCGTCATCTTCGGCAATGGCGCGCTGGTACCCCTGGCGGGCTACCTGCAGACCCTCTATCCAGACCGGAACGCCTTTACCTGGAGCCTGGTGTTCTATGGCGTGGCAGCCCTGTTTATCGCCTTCTGGCTGTGGCATTGCTACCTGATGCCCAAGTCGGATGCCGATGTGCGCAACCACGTTACGGCCAAGGAAGTGGCCAGTGGCCTGCTGGATATGTTCAAGGTGTTCTTCACCCGTATGCCCTGGCGCGAACTGCTTTGCGCGGTGGTGTTCATCATGTTCTACCGTTTCCCCGAGGCGTTGCTCAATGCCATGAGCAAGACCTTCCTGACACGTTCGCAGGAGGATGGCGGACTGGGACTGTCGCTGGCCGAGTATGGTATCAGCTATGGCACCGTGGGACTCATCGGCCTGTTGCTGGGCGGTATCGTCGGTGGCTGGCTGGCCAGTCGCGACGGACTGAAGCGCTGGCTGTGGCCTATGGTATGTGCCATCACCCTGCCCGATGTGGTCTATGTCTATATGAGTTATGCCATGCCCGATAACATGGTGCTGGTCAGCTCGTGCATCTTCATCGAACAGTTTGGCTATGGCCTTGGCTTCACGGCGCTCACCCTCTATATGCTCTATTTCAGCATGGGTCCGTTCAAGACCTCGTTCTACGCTATCTGCACGGGTCTCTCGTACCTGGGCCTGCAGGTACCGGCCATGTTCTCCGGTTTCCTGAAGGATGCGGTGGGCTATCAGACCTTCTTCCTGATTGTCATGGCGCTGTGTGGCGTCACCTTCCTGGTGGCCTGGTTCGTGAAGATCGACCCCGAGTTCGGTAAAAAGAAATAAGGCGTGATGGGCAATCAGGGCAGAATGACACCATGGCTCTCCTCTTTGTATTTCGCAAAGGGGATGCCACGCGTTGTTATCTTTGTCATTGTACTGCTGATGCTCCGCCAGATGGGCCTGACCATGAGTGCCTGTCTGTGTGGCGTGTCCGTGATGTACCTGCCCTGGGTGCTGAAAGTGTGGTGGAAACCATGGGTAGGCCGGGTGCTGAACTACCGTCTGTGGATCCTGCTGACGCAGTTCCTCCTGGCCACGGCCTTCGGCTTCCTGGCCTGTCTGCTGTCGGCGGAAGGTGCCATGTGGGGCCTGCTGGTCCTGATATCCTGGCTCACCGCCCTGCATAATGTGGCGGCCGACGAGTTCTCGCGTTCTCACCCCTTAGCCCCTCATCACTCCATTGTCCAGGAACTGTTCCGTAAATTCGCCCTGGTCGTGGGCCAGGGTGTGCTGCTGGTGCTGGCAGGCAACCTGCAGATATTCTACCGCCACGACATGCTCTATGCCTGGCGCGTGCTGTTCTATTTCCTGTCGGGCTTCTTCATGCTGCTCTTCTTCTGGCACATCTGGACACTGCCCCGCACACGTTGTGCGGATGAGGCTGATGACGCCCCCTCCCTGCCACAGAAACAGCGCGGCTGGTACCGCGGCGTGTTTTTCCTGCTTTTCTACGCCTTTGCGCAGGCTATGGTGGGCAAGGTGAGCATCCTGTTCCTGATAGACACCTTCCGCAATGGCGGTGTGGGCCTGTCGCCCCAGGAGTTTGGCTTCGTGATGGGTATCGTGGGTATCGTGGCCCTGACCTTTGGCGGTTTCCTGGGCAGGAAGGCTGTCCGTCGTTTCGGACTCTACCATTGCCTGATGCCCATGACGCTCTGCATGCTGATACCCTGCGTGGTCTATGTGGCCCTCAGCTACTGGCAACCCGAGGACCTGCTGCTGGTGGGCGCCGGCGTACTGGTAGACCAGTTGGCCTACGGACTGGGCTTCGCCGCCTACCTGTCCTACCTGAAACTCACCCACTACCGCGAGTGCGGCAAGTCGCTCATGGCTCTCTCACTGCTGTTAGGATGCTTGGTTCCAGGTCCTTTGGTGTATGCGTTGGGCTATAACGCTTTCTTTGTTTTGTCGCTAGCGGTCTCGTTCCTAACGATACTCTCATCCTTGATGTTAAGAAAGCATATAACTCTTAACTCTTAATTCTCAATTCTCAATTCTCAATTCTCAAATCTCAATTCTCAAATCTCAAATCTCAAATCTCAAATCCCCAGTCCTCCCTGGAACGACAGGTCCACGGCCTTGCTCTGCTGGATGCGAGAGTAGGGGGGCACATCATTTGTCACCCAGATGTTACCACCGATAATAGAGTGGTGACCAATGGTGATGCGTCCCAGAATAGAAGCGTTTGAATAGACGGTGACATGGTCCTCGATAATTGGGTGACGAGGTATGTTCAGCATATTGCCGTTCTCGTCGTAGCGGAAACTCTTGGCACCCAAAGTCACACCCTGATACAATGTCACGTGGTTGCCGATGATGGCAGTCTCTCCAATCACCACACCCGTGCCATGGTCAATAGCGAAATATTCGCCAATCTTTGCACCAGGGTGGATATCGATACCAGTCCTTGAATGGGCCTGCTCTGTGATGATACGGGGAATGACGGGCACCTCCATCAGGTGCAGCACATGAGCAATGCGGTAGTGCGTCATCGTGTTCATCACGGGATAGCAGTAAATCACCTCACCATAGTTGGTGGCAGCTGGGTCACTCTGGAACATAGCCTCCACATCCGTATAGAGCAGGCGCTTCACTTCGGGTAGTTGGTCTATGAACTGCAGGGCCAGGTCTTCTGCCGAACGGAGTATCTGCTCCTCGGAACAGTCACAGTCCTCACAAAACTGCATGCCGCGTGCTATCTGGCGCTTCAGCAGGTTGTAGAGCTCGTCCATGCTCACGCCAATATGGTAAGAACGCATCTTCTCGTCACTCTGACGCTTGTGGAAATAGTCGGTGAAGATGATGTCCTTACACAGACTCACAATACGTCTTACCTCTTCTACACTAGGCATCGGAGCTGTACCTGCGGGCATCATGTCACGCTCGCGTTCCGATAGCTTTGACAGTTTGGCTACGTTTCTCTGTAGCACCTCGTTCAGCTTGTCCTGTTCCATCTGTGTCAGTCTGTTTGGGTTGTCTTATCTGATAAACAGCAGTTCGCGATATTTGGGCAGTGTCCACAGGCCGTCCTCCACGATCAGTTCCAGTTTGTCGATCTCCTTGCGGATAGCTTCCATGTGGGGACAAACGGTGTCGTGATACTGGATGGCGCGCTCGTGGATATCCTCGATGCGGTTGGCCACACGACGGGCATCCGTCAGTTCCTCAACCAACTGTTCTATTCTCTCCGTACGCTCTGCAATCTCCTCAATCAGCTTCATGTTACGTGTTGACAGGCGTTCGGCACGCTCTGCGGGGAATACCTCCTTCATGCCCTGCACGTTCTTGATGAGTTTACTCTGGTAGTGTGTAGCCACAGGGATGATGTGGTTCATGGCCAGGTCGCCCAGCACACGTGCCTCGATCTGCACCGTCTTCACATACATCTCCCATTTCACCTCGTTGCGGGCCTCCAGCTCCTTCTTGTTCATCACCTTCGTGCTCTCAAACATCTTGATGCTTGACTCGTCGAGGTAGTGCTCAAAAATCACGGGGCACGACTTCTCTACATCCAGTCCGCGCTTAGCGGCCTCCTTAACCCATTCCTCAGAGTAACCGTTGCCGTCGAAGCGGATAGGCTTACAGGTCTTCACATCGTCCTTCAGTACCTCAAGCAGCGCCTGTATCTTGTCCTCTCCCTTGGCAATCTTGGCGTCCACTCTTTCCTTGAAAGAATTCAGTGCCTCTGCCATCGCTGCGTTCAGTGCTATCATGGCACTGGCGCAGTTCACGCTCGAACCGGGAGCACGGAACTCGAAGCGGTTGCCGGTGAAGGCGAAGGGTGACGTGCGGTTACGGTCTGTATTATCCACCACGAGGTCAGGAATCTGTGGAATGTCAATCTCCATGCCCTGCTTGCCCTTCAGGTTGAAGAGCTCGTTGGTCTCTGATGTCTCAATATGGTTCAGCACCTCGGTGAGCTGTGTGCCCAGGAACGAACTGATAATGGCGGGAGGAGCCTCGTTGCCACCCAGACGGTGCGCATTCGTGGCACTCATGATGCTGGCCTTCAGCAGACCGTTGTGATGATATACGGCCATCAGCGTCTCCACGATAAACGTGATGAAACGCAGGTTCTCTTCCGGTGTGGTACCAGGTGCGTGGAGCAGCACGCCATTGTCGGCACTGAGACTCCAGTTGCAGTGCTTACCGCTACCGTTGATGCCGTCGAAGGGTTTCTCGTGGAGCAACACGCGGAAACCGTGCTTGCGGGCCACCTTCTTCATCAGACTCATCAACAGCATGTTATGGTCTACGGCCAGGTTGCACTCCTCAAAGATAGGAGCCAGCTCAAACTGGTTGGGTGCCACCTCGTTGTGACGTGTCTTCACGGGGATAGCCAGTTCCAGCGACTGTATCTCGAGGTCCTTCATGAAGGCCTGCACACGGTCGGGGATGGTACCAAAGTAGTGGTCATCCATCTGCTGGTTCTTCGCACTCTCGTGGCCCATCAGCGTACGACCCGTCATCAGCAGGTCAGGACGGGCAGAGTAGAGACCCTCGTCCACGAGGAAGTACTCCTGTTCCCAGCCCAGGTTCACCTGCACCTTGGTCACGTCGTCATAGAAATACTGGCAAACATCCTTAGCGGCCTTGTTCACGGCGTGGATAGCACGGAGCAGGGGAGCCTTGTAGTCCAGGGCCTCACCCGTATAGGCGATAAAGATGGTGGGGATACACAGTGTGTCGTCGATGATAAACACGGGCGATGTGGGGTCCCAGGCTGAGTAGCCGCGTGCCTCGAAGGTATTGCGGATACCGCCGTTGGGGAATGAACTGGCGTCGGGCTCCTGCTGAACCAGCAGCTTGCCACTGAATTTCTCAATCATGCCACCCTTGCCGTCGTGCTCTACGAAGGCATCGTGCTTTTCGGCTGTACCCTCTGTCAGGGGCTGGAACCAGTGTGTGTAGTGCGTCACACCCATCTCAAGAGCCCATTGTTTCATGCCTGCAGCCACAGCGTCGGCTATTGAGCGGTCCAGTCGGGCACCGTTATCCATCACGTCAATCATCTTGTCGTAGATGTCCTTTGGCAGGTATTTGTACATCTTCTGACGATTGAAAACATACTTGCCAAAATACTCAGAAGGGCGCTCTGAGGGCGCCTTCACATCGAGGGCGTGCTTCTTAAACGCCTCTTCTACTACCTGAAATCTTAAGTTGTTTGCCATTGCCTTCTCTAAAATTTAGGTGCAAAGGTAGTGCAAACCGAGCGAAATACAAAGGAAAAAGTCATTTTTCTTTGATTTCCGAGGTGCAGCCTACCTTCGACCGTAGGTCAGAGGTAGTGCTTTTAGTAGGCCTACGCCCCTCACCGGCTGATGGCAAAGCCGATGGAGGGACGTGGTTTGGGCACTTCTATCTGACAGATATCATCAGGGGTGAGCAGGCGGAGCATACCTTTCTCCGTGGGACGCTCCCTGACGCAGCGCTTGGCATGCTGGATATAGATACGGTCCAGCAGGTTGCCTATAAAACGGGCATTACCCCATGTCTGCGGGTCGCGCTGCTGATAGGCCTCTGCCAGCACGTCGCGGTATTTGTCCCACGCCTCGGGGGTAAACTCATATTCGTACTCCCTCACGCGCCTGCGGGTAATCTCCAGCAGTTCCTCGATGGAGAAATCCGTGAACTCAAACTTATTGGGGAAGCGCGACTGCAGTCCGGGGTTGCTGTCCAGAAGTTTCTGCATCGGTTCCTTATACCCACAGAGCACCACGGCTATGTCGCGCTGGGTCTCGTCGGCCAGGATGTTCATCAGCAACTGTATCACCAGTTTGCCCGGGTCCGTCTCGTGCTTGCCGTTCAGCAGGTAGGCCTCGTCAATCATCAGCACGCCGCCCTTTGCCATCTCCAGCACCTGGTTCATGGAGCGCTCCTCGTCGCCCCATAGCGTACCGATAAACGTGCCGCGGTCGCACATCACCACATGGCCCTTCGACAGTGCCCCCGCCTGATGGAGCAGTGAACCGAATATCTTGCAGACGGTGGTCTTGCCTGTGCCCGGCCTGCCCAGGAACACGCTGTGGAGCGACACCTCGTGCTGCTTACTCGTGGGGAACGACTTCTGCATCATCTTGTTGTATTGCGTCAGCGCCACCAGCTCGTCCATCCTCCGCTTGATGTCCTCGCAACCTACCAGTTTCTCCAGTTCCTTTCGCGGATTGGGAATCGGACGCAGTATCTTCACCTTCACGCTCAGGTTCAGGTTCTGCTCTATCTCGCCCGAGGGGAATGTGATGTCCTCGTCGTCATCCTTATCCTCATCCTCCTTATCCCCTGTTACAGCGTCGTTCATGTCGTAGTCGTCATCCTCCTCGTCCACCTCGTCCTCCTCATTGCCCATAGGCACATACAGGTCGTTGAAGGGACTCGTGGCATCCTCCACCAGCACCTTGCCGTACGGCATACGGTCCTCGTAGAGCTTCACCCTGCGGCGCTTCAGGTTCGTCATCTTGTCAAACACCTTGATCTCGGCAAACTCCTCGTCGAGGGGCGACAAAGCAGGCTCTTTTATCGTCTTTCCCGTGAGTACCACGCCAAACAGGCTCACATAGTGGCGGCTATTCTCCAGACGCGTCTCTATGATGTTCAGCACCGCCTTCACACGCGCCTCAGGCCCCGTCTTCTCCTCCCTGCCACTGGTATCCAGCAGCACCACCACCAGGTTGTGGTTTGAGGCATAGACAAATAGTCTGTCGTTGGCAACCTCCGGACAGAAGTCCTTCAGTTCCTTAGAGTATATATCCGAATTTGTGGCCAGTTCATCCATGTATTGCCAAATGGTCTCTCTTGTCTGTTTCTGAAAACCGTAGATAAGTCTCCTTATTCCAATCAAAAAATTATTCATCCTATAAACATCTTTAATAACAACCAAAAATCACATCAGAATGCCCTTAGCAAAAAGGGCGCAAGAGTCTTCAGACAAATGCCCAGCGGGCATCCGTCCTTACTATCATAGAGTTTTCTTCTCAGAGTTCTCTATCACATACTTTCTTCAATTGTAGCAATATGTCAAAGAACACAGATACCGTGCCCGACCTCAGGTCGCTTGCTGGCAACGGGACGCAGAAACGCAAGGCCAAAACCTGCATCCAGGCTTTGCTGCACCTCCCGTCTTCGAAGCATAGCCCCAAAGCGCGCTCGGCAGTAAATCATTTCCTTGATCGTTCCTTTCATTGTTACAATTGTTTTGATTGTTGTGATAGTTTTACGATGGCAAAAGTATATATTTCCCCCATATCCTCCAAATATTTTTTCGGAAATCGGTCTAATTTTAACATTTGATGAGGTTAGGGTAGGGGATGTCTACAATTTCGACATGAACCGCTCCTTGTCGACAATGAACCTGAGGTGGGTGCCCTCACCAAGCAGGGTGTCGCCACAGTAGGCGGCCACCTTGAACGTAATCTTCTTGCCGTCAACCTTGGTCACCTCTGCAGTGGCAGTCACCTTGTCGCCCACTTTCGTGGGTCTGAGATGGGATGACTCGATATGACCGCCAACGGTGGTGCTCCCCTCTGGCAACTCCTTGGCAACGGCCTTCATGGCCGCATTCTCCATCAAAGCCATCATGGCGGGAGTGGCCAACACAGGCATATCGCCGGAACCCATCTTTACTGCTGTGACATCATCAGTCACCGTCAACTCACTTGTATATTTCAATCCTGTCTCTATCATATTGTAAATCCTTATGTGTTGTCATTCTCGCTGCAAAGGTACGAAATAATGTGGACTTTTGATGACCTTTTCAATGCAATTATTATAGCAGAGGGAATCTTAGGTCAAAGGCCTCTGAATAAGGAATCAGCTGATTTCCTTCGCGGTTGTCTTTCCACGCTTCTTCTACGTGACTCATTTCTATGACTTCCTGCGTAGTCATCGGACGAAGCTTGTCTGATACCAACTTTAGTATCTCCAGCTCTTCTGATGTGAAGACGCTGGCATCGTATGACTGGCAACTCAATCGTGTGCTCTCCATATTATGGGATATAACGATTTCTTTGTCGATACCGTCGATGTTGTCATAGATGGTGTCGTAGTGAACAGGAACAGGACCATATTGAATAGCCTGGTATTCTAGTCCGCTGATGGAAATGCCTCTTTGCTTGTAGTTCAGGAAATCGGCATAGAACATTGCTTTGTTGAGTTTTGTAGGGAAGATGCCCCCTTCCTGGGATATAAGGAATTTTACCATTTCCGAAACTTTGCTGACATTCAAGGCACCGAAACCATTATAGATGGAACGGCGGATGCCCCGATAGATCAGGCGCTTCTGGACTTCACTCTCAGGTCTCGTTTCTGATGCGTATACAGCATGATATACTTTTTCGTATTCTGCTTCGTCAAACTCTGCCCGACTGTCTTCCAGCAGATGCAGCATGAAGGCTCTGTTCATGGCTGCAGAAAGCAGTTTCCCGTTTGATTCAGAGGGCATCTGTCCCTTTTCATATTGTGCATACTGATTAACGCCAAAACCGAGAATCTTGGTGATTTGCTGGTAGTTAAGGCTGTATCTCAGTCGGATACCCTTTATTTCCTCAGGGAATGGTATCCCATGATTGACACGATACTGGGAATAGAGCTCGTTGAACAGAAGCTCATCCTGTTCGGTCGTGGTAAACTTCTCGCCGGTATCCTCGCAAACGTAATAGCGTACATGAACCGAGAACTTCTCCTTCCGGAACTCATGTTCTTCGATTGTACTAACTTCCTTTACCTTTCCTCCAGTGAATGGACTTTTTAGTTCAACATACTTTTCCATTTTTTTTCCTCCTTATTATTTATTTGCATACTTGATAGGATGCTCGGCCACATGAAACGAGATACATATCGTTTTGCTGTTTGTCTGTCCAAGAGCTATCTTGATATATAACTCCGTACCGTCCATATCTCGTCCAAATACCCACATCTCATTGAAGAAGTCGGCTGGCAGCGTTTCCACGTAATCGTCACTGCTCAGTTGGCGTACTATCTCGTCTCTTGCCTTAGGTGTAATACCAAGTGCTTTTAGTGCTTCTGCGTTCTTATCTCTGTCTAAGTAGAAGATTCCCCATATATCAAACTTGATGTTGAATTGATTTAGAAACTGCTCTACTTCTTGCTTCGTTTTTATCATTAGTTGTTATATTTTGGTGCAAAGATACAAAAAAAATGTGATTGTGTCACTTTTTGGTGGAAAATTTTATTGCTAACAAACTTTTTAGTGTAAAAAATAGGCGTTTTTTCTCATTATCTGCTGTACTGCTTTTCTGGCAGTGACTCTCGCTCTTCTCTCGCTTTAGCCTTACTGTAGACATACTACTGCCATAGTCTAGCCATACTGCAGCCTTACTCTAGCCTTACTCTAGCCATACTCGTGAGTAAGGCTAGATGCAGCTTGGAAGCAGCTTAGAAGCAGAGTGATAGCAGCCTAAAAGCAGGCTAAAGCATTTCTTAACAGTAAAGTATGTAGTTCGCTGATTTCGGTTGTCAGTTTTAAATCTTACGACTAGAATCTATTGACGGGTTAATAATTAAAAACTGTTTTCAGTTGACGGCCGTCCGCGGTACGACTGATTTAAGTTTACTATGATGTTCCCATCGTCGTTTTCCACTTAATGTTTGCCATGCTAAGAGGTAGGACAATGACAAGGGAGTGAAATAACTATTATTTAATATGTATAAAGCGATTCCTGGCGACAGGAATCGCTTTTTTTGTGCCATTTTGTGTTTTATGTCACTACACAAATTTATGGTTTTAGTGAAAAAGTCATCTTTTTTGATAATTTTTTCTACAATTTATATGGTCTTTCACATTTTTTTTGTATTTTTGAAGCCGAAATAACCTAAAACAACGAATCCCTTAAGAATGCTTGGAGTGGAATATACTCCTATTGTTCTATAAAACAATGAACGAGATATGGCTGATAGAAACGAAAAGCAAGTATTCATTAGCTATTCCAGATTTGATTATTTGGACAGCAATAAGCAGGTCATCCCTGGTAATGCAATATCTAAAGTAATGGATGCCTTCAATAATGCCGGCATTACATATTGGATAGATGAGAGGGGTATTTATTCTGGTGATGAATTCGTCCCTCTGATTTCTAAAGCAATCAAAGCCTGTGATGTTTTTCTTTTTATATCGTCTGCAGCATCCAACGCTTCCGACTGGACAAGCAATGAGATTGCTGCTGCCTATATGTATAAAAAGAAAATTATTCCATTCCGGATAGATGAATCTACCTATAATGATTCAATTATTATGTTTATTGCTAAGTTGGATTATATCGACTATAATGTAAATCCTGATATGGCGATAAGTCGTATGGTTGGTTCTGTTCTGGAATATCTTAAAATACAGAATTTTGAAAAAGAAAAGCAGGAAAAGGAAAAAGAGAATGAAAGAAAGAAAAAGCTTCAGGAGCAGAAGAAACTCATTTCAGAAATCGAACTCTCTGCTGCAGAACTCGATAACGATGAACGTGATGCAGAATTAAAGCGTCGTCGATTAATAAATAGCGTGCAGAATGTTGAGGATGAGGGTGAGAGAGAACGATTATTGAACATGATTGAAAACAGTGGCTCACTATATAAGAAGCACAAAGACGAGGTTCAGAAACTTACAGGTACGATTGAACAACTAACTAATGAGCGGAATTGCTTGAAGAAGGATTCATATAATACAGATAATTCTCACAAGAATACAGGTATAGCTCGCATTTTTAATGGATATAATATAACGATATCTTTTTTAGTTCTTTGTATCCTTGGGCTTGCCTTCTATTTTGCAATTAGTCTGCATTCAAAATCTGAAGAAGTGAATTATTATCAAGAGCTAGTAGACGAACTTCAAATAGAACTTCAAATAAGAGATAGCGTTTTATGCGACAGTATATATTCTCTCCATAATGCATACTCGAATCAAATTATAAAGGCTGCGAATTATAAAATGAAAAAGTAATAATACTAGCGTCTCGTTTTAATGGGATGCCACTGAACGCAAAAATGTAATCTTTAATTATGAACAAGTTAGATGAACGTGGCTGGAAAATATTAGTTTCAGCAATTATGAATAGTGAGGTTGTTCCAATTATTGGCAAAGAACTATTCAAAGTTAATGGCGAGCCCTTGCAGACCTATATTAATAAACTGTAGTTCGCTGATTTAGGTTGTCAGTTTTCTATCTTACGAATAGAATCTGTTGACGGGTTAATAATAAAAAACTGTTTTCAGTTGACAGCCGTCCGCGGTACGACTGATTTACGTTTACTATGATGCTTCCATCGTCGTTTTTCGCTTAATGTTTGCCATGCTAGGAGGTAGGACAATGACAAGGGAGTGAAATAACTAATATTTAATATGTATAAAGTGATTTCTGGCGACAGGAATCGCTTTTTTTTGTTCTTTTTTTATTTTTTTTTGTGATTTTCTTCTTTGTTTTAATTTTTTTTCTTAATTTTACCCCCGATTCTCAACGTCAAGAGTCTCTGGGATATAGATGGAGAGTCCGATATCGCCCACAGGATGATTGACAGACCACGCCGAGCCGAGAGTGGCAATGCTGCTAGGAATAGTGAGCATAGGCTAGGGAAAACGAGAGTCACTACATTTTGTAGAAAGGCGTTTACTTCGTTTATCGAGTATGGATCTCACGCTCTTTTTATTTCTTGTAGCTACTAACCTAAATACAATAACAATTTAATCTTCTTGTTGGAGATCACAAGAGCATTTTGGTGAATGCCATTTTAATAAATATGGATGTACCACTTGCGCTCAACTACATAAGAATCCGTCAAGGTTTGAATGGGTATAAAAAAATCCTCAACGATCAGTCATAAGGCTGACGTTGTAGGATTTTCTGCGTTTTAACTATCAAATTATTACAAAAATGAATAAAAATAAGAAAATTCTCCATGGTCTTATAAATGATGAGTATGAGCACCCGTTTGACAAAAGAGCTCTTGATGCCCTTGAGTCTACTCCAGGATTGGAAACCGTGGGAAAGTTTATAACCAAGAATACTGTCGAGAAAATTTTCACGATTCAATATACGGGTAGTAATTTGAAAGTTACGGCAAGCAATTATCCTCGCCTTTATGACTATCTAAATTATGCTTGTGACGTATTAGATGTAGATCGAAGGCCGGAATTATATGTACAATGGGGGTATGACATCAATGCATTTACTACAGGCTCTGAGAATCCTGTTATGGTGTTGAATTCTGGCTTGCTTGATTTGTGTAGCGAAGATGAAATTTTGTTTGTCATAGGCCATGAATGCGGGCATATCAAGTCAAATCATATGCTTTACCACATGATGGCTCAAATAATTAATAGTATTATTGATGAGGTTCCTGGTGGAAATTTTGTTGCTTTTCCACTGAAATTTGCGTTGTACTATTGGAGCAGAATGTCAGAATTTACAGCGGATAGAGCCGGTTTGTTATGTTGTCAGAATATGAAAGCCGCAGTCAGCGCATTTATTAAGATGTCTGGATTACCGATTCAAGAATACAGCAATATTGACCCCAAATCATTTGTGGAACAAGCAAAGAATTTTCAACAACTTGACTATGAGAACCTGAACAAAATCATAAAATTGATCCTTATAGCACAAGCTGATCACCCTTGGACTGTTATGAGGGCAGGTCAGTTAATTGACTGGGTTGACTCGGGTGATGTAAAGAATATAATGATGTCTCACTAGTAATCATACTATTAATTCTTGCTTTAACACAAGATCGGAAGACAACAATTAAGGTTGAGGAATTATTATTGAATTATTAGAAATATTAAAAAAATATACAATTATGGCAAAAAACGATTTTACAGCGGAAGCTGCGGAGAATTACGAACAGAAATGTTTGTGTGTTTTAGTGTTAGATGTGTCTGGCTCCATGTATGGAAAGCCTATAGAAGAGTTGAACAAAGGTCTTCAAGAATTTTACAACGAGATTTCTACGGATGACACAACTAGTCAACGTTTAGAAGTTTCACTGATTACATTTAACCAAATAGTAAGAACGGTACAAGAACCTGCCTTGGTTGAGAACTTCACAATGCCTCAATTAGAGGCAAACGGATCGACTGCCATGGTCAATGCTGTAAATGAAGCAATTGATAAAGTTGCTGCTCGCAAACAGTGGTACAAATCCACTGGTCAGGCATATTACCGCCCATGGATAATTCTGATGACAGATGGAGAACCTGATTCAGACCAAGATGTCGACATGCTAGCTCAACGAATCAAGCAGGATACAGCGAATAAACGTTATGCATTCCTTCCTATTGGTGTTGAAGGTGCAAAAATGGAAATATTAGATAAAATCAAGGGTAATATACCTCCCATGAAACTGCAAGGAACAAAATTTAGCTCATTTTTTAAATGGTTAAGTGCAAGTATGGGTACAGTCGTTA
The DNA here is from genome assembly GCF_022024175.1 of Prevotella communis. Taxonomy (GTDB): domain Bacteria; phylum Bacteroidota; class Bacteroidia; order Bacteroidales; family Bacteroidaceae; genus Prevotella; species Prevotella communis. The sequence continues at coordinate 1,097,204 of NZ_CP091794.1, forward strand.
CAGCAGAAGAAGGCCAACAAGTTGATTTGTCAGCGGGAGCAGACGATTGGATGGCGGCATTTACAATTTAACTCTAAAATGAATTACTGAACTTTCGCAAGTGAATATTCATTCATCAAGCGACTAATTTATACATTTGATATAGCTTATGGAACTTAGGATTGGCATCAATAACCGCAGAAAGCAGTTCACTGGCATCGGCAGAGATCATCTCTGCGATTTCCAGGATGGTGTCCAATATAAGTTCCCATATCCTGTCCGAAGCGGACAGCTCGAGAGTGTTGCCAGTGGTATCACGGAAGAGCGCCCCGACGGTTTCGTAGGCTTCAAACCGCTTCACCGTGCAAAGTATGTTGTACTGCATCATGATCAGCGTAAAGCTGGCAATCTGTGCAGAGAAGTGTACGCTCTGACATCTGCCGAAGTCGAGCAGTTGCTTCTGGTCGTGATAAGCCACCTCGGTAGTCCAGCGGATAGCGTACGTCCTGTATGCTTTGAGAAAACTAAGCGAGAGGTCCGTAGTGAGCAATCCATTCCAAAGCCCATTCCTGCCTCGTTTCGAGAAGAACAAACGCACGGTGGTACCTGCAAACTTCACATCGATGGTGCAGTAGGTACATCTGAGTGTCCTGTTATGTTTGGTGAGGCCCTGCTTCTGGAGCTTCTTGATAATCTGCTTAGCAGTCAAATCACCCCACTGGGTGTGGTATTTGGTTTTTCCAATCTTTATCATACCAATCAAATGACACTTGATGTGGCGGCTGGTAATCAGGCGAACGAAGTCTGCACTGGTAAACCAACTGTCAACCAGCAGATAGTCGAAACGTATTCCACGCTTGATAGCGTACTTCACCATCTCGATTGCCTTGTCAGTCTTCTTCATGGTGTATTCTTTTATGCGCTCCTCAACACATTGCCCCGTATAGTCGGCAGAGAAACGCTCACTGCGTTGCTTGTCCGTCAACCCTTGCTTCTTGTCAGGATTACAGCCTTCTTCACCATGAAGCGAGAAATCGAGAAACAATTGGCTCATGCCATCGCACAGAAGCAGCGTCAGACATTTGTAGCCGAGGATGCTCTTATGTTGGATATGAGAGAAAACCTTGCCGATAAGTTCACTCTTGCGACCACTCTTTGGAGCGTCTGTGTCATCGATAATCAGGCAGACAGGCTTGTCATGCTCAGCCTCGGTGCTACGGCTGATCTTACGCAGCAGCTGGAGGTTCATCGCATACAGCAGTTTGCGCCACTTGATATCACCATCATTCATAAAACGATAGAACATGTCCTTCTCACAACAGAACAAGCGGCTTAATGAAGAGCCAGAGTACCGGTATGCATTCCTGACGACGAAGAAAGGGAACAGCATCAAAAGATTAAGGACCTGCACGTTCGTGAACTTGCAGTTCTCTTTCTTCTCTGTCCCTATCTGCTCCGGACGTATGTTTATGCACTCCATCACTCTCATAATCGCATTAATTGCACGGTTATTCTCATTTTCTGAGAAAAAGCTTCTCAAATCTGAAATAATTGTTGTACCTTTGCTCACGGCTTCTAAGTTTGAACTTTATTTTTTGGCGATTATAAAGGTACTCATTTCCTGTGAGTTACACAAACTTCGAAGCCTTTTTTATTCCTATTTTATGTTAAATTATGCAGGTGCGCCATCACTTGCGAAACTTTAGTGAATTAGTCATGGCGAAAAACGATTTCTCAGCAGAGGTTGCTGAAAACTATGAGCAAAAATGCTTATGTGTTCTTGTGTTAGACATTTCTGGCTCTATGAACGAAATAGTTGATAATACTGGAACTGTAGATACAGGAAAAACTATTTTTGTTGATGGTAAAACATATAATGTTGTAGAAGGTGGAATCTCCAAATTGGATAATCTCAATGAAGGTTTAAGAGCCTTTTATGATGAGATAGAAAAAGATGACACAACTAGTCAGCGATTGGAATTGTCAGTTGTTACATTTAACGACTTTGTGACAACAATTCAAGAGCCCGCTCTTGTATCTAATTGTCATGTGCCAGAACTGATGGCTGATGGAGATACAGCCCTTGTTGATGCTGTTTATGAAGCGATTGATATGGTAGCTGCAAGAAAAAAATGGTATAAAACAACAAATCAGCCTTACTACCGCCCATGGATAATTCTGATGACAGATGGTGAACCTAATGAGGGGCAGGACATCCAGAATTTAGCGCAGCGGATTAAACAAGATACAGCAGATAAACGTTATGAATTTCTACCTATTGGTGTAGATAATGCTAATATGTCTATACTTCAAAGCATCCAAGGCAATATTCCTGCGATGAAATTAAAGGGAGCAAAGTTTAGTTCGTTTTTTAAGTGGCTAAGTGCAAGCATGGGAACTGTTGTAACTGCTGATGAAGGTCAGAAAGTGGATTTAAGTAATGGAGCATCGGATTGGATGGATTCATTTACAATATAATAAGGTCATATGAGGAAGCATTTTCTAGTTATTTTTAGTTTGTTGTTATGCGCAAATAATATATGGGCACAGCTAAACGATTCTGTACTCATAGATTGCTATGGAGCAATTAGAACAGACATGGTTAGAACTGTTTGCCAATTTGTTGGCTTAAAAAATGATTCTGTCCTAAACAGTATTTCAAATTCTAGCCTAAAAGCTTTTAAAGATGCTATTGCCGAACAAGACACGTTAATTACCCTGATGGCGGTTGCAAAACCGCTGGACGGTAAAGACGTATTAACATATTGGAAAAAAATGCGTGAAATGCGTCGAGATTTTCAGTATCGGTTATCAATATTCTTTCCCCAAAAAGAAATTCAGATAGAAGATACTTTTCGTAAGTACATTCTGCAAATAGATGATCTCACAAAAGAGTGCAATACGTTCAATGAAGATACGACTTCAACACTAGAGCTATATGCAAAAGCATATCCTTCTGGCCGTTTTTCAGAAATTGTTTCATCCACAAGAAAGAAAGTCTCATCTAATAACGTAAAAAAGCAGGATGGCAAAACAAAGGAAAACAAATCAATAGAAGATAATAAGAATCAAAATATGGGTCAAGGATTATTATATACAATCAAAGCTTTCCTAATAACACTATTTAAATGGTGTATCGGCTTGATTCTCACAATTTTATTAATTGTAATCGTCATTAGGAAATGGAAGATAATAGTTTCATATATAAATAAATTGTATTCAATGTTAATGCATAATAATGTTATTATTGATGCAGAGGATTTGCAGGATGAAGAAAAGATAGATGCTGATTCTCCATTGGAAGCTGGCAAACCCTCAATTGAAGTTGTTGCGGAAGAGAATAGGAAAGAAAGTATTCAAAGCGAGGAAAACGGCTTACAAGGAGCAGACCAAGAAACACCTCCTCCCCCCAAGCCCCAACCGAAAAAAAAATCACAACCAATTGATCCGAAAGGAAAGAGCACTGCTGTAGATGCAGATGAATGGATTATTATTGGAGCCTCTGTTCAAGGTAATGGGCACGTAAGTATGGATTTGCCTTGTCAAGATAGCCATGCATATGAATACATTAGAGATGGATGGGGTATTGCGATTACCTCTGATGGGGCTGGTTCTGCCCAATTGTCTCATATAGGCTCTGCTGCTTCAGTCGCACGCGCAATGGTTCATTTTAAAGATCTTATTGAAAAAGAAAGATGGATTGAAAATGAAACTCTTCCATCGGATATTGAATGGATGAAAATGTCATATCAAGTATTGAAGACGGTAAGAAATGAACTTGAACTATTGGCAAAAAATAACAAATGTGACATAAAAGACTTAAGTGCAACAATAATAGTCATAATTCATTCTCCGATTGGTTTGTTGTCTGTGCATATTGGAGATGGAAGAGCCGGATACAAAGACATGAATGGAGAGTGGCATTCTTTGATTACACCCCATAAAGGTGAAGAAGCTAATCAAACGATTTTTATACCATCTGATTTTTGGAATATTCAGTTCTACGAGATGTCTGGTGTAACAGTTCCTGAGTCAAGAATAGTAAGAGAACAGGTTTCGGCATTCACATTGATGAGTGACGGATGTGAAGGTACATCTTGGCTATGTAATCAATATAATGAGTCGATAGGAAAGTACTATGATCCCAATATGCCCCATAGAACATTCTTCGATTCTCTGCTAGAGACATTACAACTTTTTAGGAAAGAAAATACACCTTTTGAAGAGCGAAAAGAAAAATGGTACAATTTTATCAAAGAAGGCAATAAGTCTTTTAAGAAAGAGACAGATGATAAAACTATGATTTTGGGAGCCCTATATATGTAGTAGCATATGGAAGTATACACGTCAAAACATGAAAAGATAGTCCTCAAAAATGATGCTTTTTCTTCTGGTGGAGAGGGAGAAGTTCGTAATATTGTTTCCGGACCATCAAGATTTAAGAATATTTGTGTAAAAATATACTACCAAAAGAAACGTACGCCAGAACAAGAAAAAAAAATAAAGTATATGATTTCCAACCCACCTGCAAAAGTAGATGGAATAGGTTTTTTGATAGGTTGGCCTTTGGACTATGTAACTGATGCAGGCGGAAAGTTTTTGGGGTTTGTAATGCCTCTTGCATTTCCAAATAGTAAGCAATTAATTACATTAACAGCTACGAAGCTAAGCAAGAAATTGGATTCCGGGTGGCATGACAGATACGACCGTGCAAATGGTAAAAGTGCGTTGGTAGCAAGAATGAAGCTTATATGCAATATAGCTATTCCTATTCATATTCTTCATTCTACTGGCAAATATGTTTTAAAAGACTTCAAACCTGAGAATGTATTGATAACACATGATGGACGTGTTACAATTGTAGACATGGATAGCGTCCAAATTTCTGAGGGTAACAGGTTGTTGCATGCGGGTATGGCCGCGACTCCCAATTATATGCCTCCAGAATACTATAATCAAGGTGTTGGAAAAGCAAAGAATGCTTTGCTACATAAATCTTGGGATTATTTTGCAATAGGTGTCGTATTTTATCAAATTTTATTTGGGTTACATCCGTTTGTTGTGACCCCATGGGTTCAGCAAGATGCTGATAGTAATGAAATATATCAAAGTATATCTCAGAATCTGTTCCCCTTTGGCGTCAATAGCCATAAGATAAAGTCCTATCCGGAGTTACATGACAAATTCAAAGTGCTTCCAAAGCAACTTCAAGATTTATTCCTTCGTGCTTTTTCGGACAGCCCTTCTAATCGTCCCGGTGCAGAAGAATGGGGAAAGTGTATTCATGCATTAGTAAAAAATGCAGGACCAATACCAGTACCCAAGCCTAGACCCATCCCCCAACCTCGGCCTGTTCCAAAACCGCAACCGGCCCCCAAGCCCCAGCCTACTCCAAAGCCGAAGCCGGCACCAAGGCCAACCCCAACACCGTTACATCCTACGGAAAGCGAATTGGGGAAATGGAATTGGGGCGCATTCTTCCTCAATTGGATATGGGGACTCGGCAATGGCGTATATTGGCCTTTAGTGCTTATCATCTGCAATTTTATTCCTTATATAGGGTGGATAGTATCTCTGATTATATGTATAGTTCTAGGTGCCAATGGAACAAAATGGGCATGGGAAGCCAAGGATTGGGATAGTTGGGATTCATTTAAAGATACGCAGCATAAGTGGGCTGTTGCTATATGGTGGATTCTGGGCATTGCATTTGTAATTGGTTTTATTGCAGGATTATCAAGTTAATCAAATCGTAGTGAGTAGTTTAGCTACTCACTACTATCTTCTTATCAATATGGAACAGTACGACATTTTCATAAGTTATTCGCGGACTGATATAAGGCTCGCAGAAGAAATTCAACGGACTCTGGAAAAATTTGGACTGCGCTGCTTCAGAGATACAAGTGATATTCATATTAGCGAAGATTGGATTGATGTGTTGTCAGATAGAATTATGGACAGCAAGGTTTTCTTGTTGTTAGGAAGTTCTAATGCATATCGTTCTAAGTGGACAAAGCGTGAGGTGCTTTTTGCGGATAACAATCAAAGACAGATAGTTCCATATATGATAGACAACACTCAATTACCTCCTAGATTAAGTTTCTTGTTGGGTAATATAAATCAGCGCTCTATGAGTGATTATCCAGTAGAGCAACTTGTAGATGAGTTGAAAGGATTAATAGGTTATCCAGCTGTACCATCTAATCTAGATCCTAAGCCCCTCTTTCCAAAACCTCCAAAGGTACAAGGTGTGACAGTTCTAGAACCGTCTCATTTTCCATTTATTAAAGGGAAACCTTTAGAATTTGTTGTTAATGGAATCAAGTTTAACATGATGCCAGTAAAGGCAGGGAAATTTGTAATGGGTACCACAAATCGAGGCAATGGTTTTCCTGCTCATGAGGTCCAATTATTGAAAGATTATTATATTGGTGAAACTGAGGTTACTCAATCTCTTTGGGAAATAGTAATGGGTAATAATCCTTCACATTACAAAGGTGCATTACTCCCGATTGAAACTGTTAGTTGGGACGAATGTCATAATTTCCTAAAAAAACTAGGAGAGATAACGCATCATCATTTCCGCTTTCCAACAGAAGCAGAATGGGAGTTCGCCGCCAGGGGAAGAGCTTCAAACCCAGAAGAAATGTACGCTGGTAGTTCTGAAGTTTGGAATGTCGCTTGGTATAGTGAAAATAACAATAATGGAACAAGCCCTGTGAAGCAGAAAATGAAAAACGAACTAGGGATTTACGATATGAGTGGAAATGTCAATGAATGGTGTCAAGACTTCTATGCCAGCTATCCCAATCGAAAATTGATAGATCCCAAAGGACCTACAACAGGAATTATGCGTGTCGCGCGAGGAGGGAGTTGGTACGAAAATGAGGCGAAATGCAGAGTATATGTCCGGAATAAAGCATTGCCTTCAACAAGGAGTTCAAACCTTGGATTAAGGTTAGCATTAAGTTATGGTAGTTAATGGTAATTCTATAAAAGTTGCGCCCGACACAAAACAGGGTTATTATTATGTCTAAAAATTTCAAGTATCAAATGTGGGCAGGCTTAGGTGGCTCAATGATTTTATTCTGCATGCCGCTTGGTATTTACACCTGCTTACAAGGGATGAAGTTACAACGTCGTTTGAAAATTGGTGATTATGAAGAGGTCGAGAAATGCGTATCTCGCATAAAAATCAGTTGGGGAGTGGTTATTGCTTTTTATGTTCTGTTGATAATATTGGCGGCTACCGGAGCATTTGATTAATCACATTGTAATATAGTGGGCGTATAGGGCATTGTCTTATACGTCCATACAATAATATTATGAAGAAAGTTGGATTGGGCATTTGTACATTGTTTGTATTGACCATTAGTACTTACGCATATTATCATTATAATGCTTGGTCAGAATGGTCTCCTGTTTGTGCATTCAAATTGTTGATGGGACTAGAATGCCCTACATGTGGTACTCAACGTGCTTTGTTCTATCTTTTGCATGGGCAATGGAATGAGTGCCTAATGCAAAATCAGTTTCTTATATATGTGATGTTTTGTGTAGTTTTGTTCTGTGTGTTAAGATTATTTAAATACCAACATTCATATAATGTTACCTGTTTCTTCTTTTTGCTAGGATACCTTATATGTTTTATAATTCGTAATATTCCTAAAATTCTTGCGTCATGATTTTACTCTTTTATAGCATTTGTGTTTTTTTTCCATACGGTTTGCTTATATACTATTACAAAGTGCTTGCTCTTCCTCAGATGGACAAGTATGTTAGTAGAACTTTCATCGGGATATTGTTGCTAGACTATATGACAAAATTTATAGCTGCAGTTATGCTTAGCGAAGACATTATTGATGATGATGGGTTTGGCCTGTTCGTGATGTATGTTCCAATAGTAACGTGCTTGATAATATTTGTTCTAAACAAATTAATTGGACCCAAGGTAGATGCTAGAAAAATAAAGAAGTTATCAGTTGGTCGAAAAATGACATTAAGCCGTTTTCTATGCTTATTACTACTGATTCTCAATCCTTTTATTACAACAGAATTATACCTGATGGCTTGTGGTTTTAACGGAATATGTGATTTTTATGAGAGAATACCATATTTACAGGAACAATTAGATTGTAAGACTGCAATAGAAATAGAACAGTTTGGTATGGGTTTGTTTTTTTTGTTAATTATCTATATTGTTATTGTTCTTTTGGCTGTAATTTCCATATTTAGACAACAAAATAAAAGGAATAATGGTATTACTCTTTCAAAGATAACGACTTCTACATCTCCCATCCTCTTTCTTCGTTCTTTTGAATTAAACAAAAGTACTTTGTCAAATCGTTCATTTGACGAACACCTTTGTAATGGCTTCCCAATTAAAGACCAACCAGTAATTTCTCTTGCAGACCCCGATGTTGCTTTTGCTGAGGGTACAATCAAAATTCAAGCAGAAGATTCTTCCTGGAAAGATGCTATCATCAAACTTTTTGAAAGGAGTAAAGCTGTCATTATGTTTGAAGGAAAATCAGATGGATTGAACTGGGAAATTGATAATATTAAAAAGTATATTCCATATGATAGGTTCTTTATAGCGACTCCTCCTGATGATTACCGCACGGTAGCTTGGGTGACAGGAAACTCGTACGCGTCAGCATCTTTGAAGTTTCAAGTATGGTGGGCTCAACATTTTACTAAAAGGAGTATAAAATACGCATATAATTATATATGGAAACGATTTTCGGAAAGGCTTTCTAAAGTTGGAATTGTATTACCGACAGAGCAACCTGGTAGTGGTTGTTTGATAAGTTTTGATGAAAGATGGGATGTAAAAGATATTTACCGAGGGCTTGTGGGGCAGGATTTCTTTAATAAGGTCATCTCGTTGATTCCAAATGACAGAAATGATAATTTTGATTATGAAGTTCTTCAAAAAAGTATAGACGAATTTGAAGTAAAGGGGCAAATAACGCCAGATATAGAGAAGCGTTGCAAGAGATTTTCTAACTGGATTCTGCTATCTCAAGTTTTATTGTTTGTAACTATTATTATAATATGTGTCAATATGTTTTTGTGAAATTTGAATATAAATGATCACAAAAGAGTTGCATATTAATAATTCGATAGCCAGGATGGTCTTTGGTAATATACTTGATAGTCATGTTGAACTTATTGTTAATAGATGGCATGGAGATAGTTACTGACATCATATCATAGAAAAACAACAGGGCTATTCCTCAGAATAAAGACTATATTTGAGATCAAGAAGCTTTTACGATTATGACAGAATTGACTTCTATACAAAAGGAACAGCTACTTTGGCAAGTACAACGACAAGGTCATTCAATAAAAGTTGACGAAGTCGCATATTTAATAAAGAAGTATGAAAACTTGGAGGTTAAGGATTTTGCGCCCCCTATTTTGCCACTTGAGATATACGAACAATTAAAAGAACTGTTTACAGACTATCAAGAGGAAGATGCATGGAAACAACTATTGCAGAGACCAAAAGGAAGTGAGGACGAATTGTATGAACTTATAAGAGAAACAGAGTCCTATATATCTTGTTATAGGAGTTCAGGACTATCACATGTCAATGAAGCCTCCTCTATGCTCCTCGATCTCAGATCCAGGTTAGAGTTGTTGCAGCATGCAAGAGAGCAGCGTGCATGGGAGAACATTTCTAATAAGCCACACGTTAATGAACACGAGCTGTACAAGTTTATACAAGAGCATGTAAATTCTCCAGTCATTAAAGAAGCACGGGGACTTCTTGCTATGCAACATACCAAGATAAAAAAAATGCAGCACTCTAAACCTGTGACTTATATTCAGAAAGTAACTTGTCATGATTCAGAAAAAAGAAAAAAAACAGATATATCCCATATAAACGATAGTAATATCAGGTTGTGTGTTGAATGTCATCATATTATTAATATAAATGATGAAGATAACATATTTTGCCCAAGGTGCGGAGGGGTACTTAATAAAGTTGAACAGGAACAGCCAATGGGGGAACGAGGACTTCCAAATTGTCTATTGGGTTTGCTGAAAATGCCTTTTAGCTTAACGCGTCTCCTAACTTCAAATATTTCTTCTCTGGTAAAGGACTGTATTCGTTCTATTGATAGTAATGATAATGAAAAGGATGCAGTGTACGATAATGTGTTCTCTTCGATTTTCGCTCCAGCAGAGGTGAAACCCAAATCGCATATACAGGTGCAGGCATATCTCCATCTCTATGAAGAAACAGAAATGGTAAAGGCGTTGGCACTGGAATCAGACAAAGATGCAGAACGTCGAGACTATTTACCACTGCAATGCAAGCTAAAAAATGCGGATAAGGTAGATGTGCTATTGAATATATATGGTGAGATGCTGTTGATGTCAGAAAAGAAGAGTGTTGTTTGGCAAGGTTCTTTCACCAAGTGTAGTTTTGACTATTTTGTTCCAAAGGACATAGATGTGGATGAGTTGAGTTGTATGGCATTACTTTCAGTCAATGGCATACCTGTGGGCGAAATGAGGTTCATTACGAAGATTGTTGAAGCGCCAAAGAAACTGAATCCAGAGATTGTAGCACACAAATATAATAAGGTGTTTATCTCATACGCTCACAAGGATGAAGCGAAAGTCAAGTCTTTCCATGAAGGCCTGAAATTGGCTGGTATTGAGCATTTCTTTGATCGTGCCTATCTGCAGGCTGGCGATATATTCCCGCAGGTCATAAAGAACTACATCAACACAGCAGATTTGTTCGTGCTTTTCTGGTCGGAGAATGCCTCAAAGAGCGAGTATGTTGAAAAGGAACGCAAACAGGCGCTAGAACGAGCCTTTCCTCAAGTGAAACCTCAAGAAGCCCAACTCTCAATTTACCCCATGAGTATTGAACCGCGTGCTGAATTGCCAAGCGATATGAAAGAGAATTATCATTTTGGAGAAATAGATACCATAAATCGTTGATCAGAACTATAAGAAATGAGGACAGACTATGTATGGATTGTCTACGGAATCTCGGACTATAACTAGGTGGATATGCTCTGGAAACAGTAAATATAGTTCTTTAAGTGATTTTTTTTTATTAAAATGGTCGAGTTTTCCATTTTTTTTTGTACTTTTGGGACGTAATAACCTAAAACAAGAACAACTAATTTTAGTATAATGGCAAACGAGGTATTTATATCTTATAGTCGTAGGGACTTTGATAACGTGCACAGAATAAAGACCGAGATAGATCAGGAAGTTGGTATCAACTGTTGGATGGATCTTGACGGAATTGAGAGTGACAAACAGTTCGTGGATGTTATTATCAAAGCGATTAACCGCCACGAGGTTTTGTTATTCATGCTGAGTAAATCTTCGATGGAGAGTGGATGGGCGTTGAAAGAATTACGTTTTGCTGAGAGAAAAAAGAAAAGAATCGTTTTGGTTCGTATTGACGATTCTGAGATGAATGATGATTTTTCCTTTCTTTATGGCGATAAGGATATCATAACCTGGAATATCCCAATACAGCGTAAGAAATTGTTGCATAATTTGATTGTATGGACCGAGAGTCTCAGGGAGAAAGAGGGTAAGCTTAAGGCTGAAGTAGATGTAAAGAAAATAAAAGAAGAGATATTGGCCATTGAGAAGAAGGGGCTTGATTTGTATGTGCAAGAGAGAAGACTCTACGATGATATAGTTCTCAAGAAAAGACTGATTGGTGAAGGTCATTTGCCTTGTCCTGTATGTGGCACTATTAATGATGTTAGCGTCTTGTATTGTCCTACTTGTGCTTGGACGTTTGTTCCTTTTCAGTCTGCAAAGGTAGACGAAAAGAGACTGAAGATTGCAAAAAAGTTATGGGAGAGTCGTAATATGGCTGAAATAGCTACCAATGCCGTCTCTTTTGATTCTTTCCCACAGCCCATTATGGAACTGATTCACGATATGGTCTGTGTTGAAGGTGGTACATTTACAATGGGAGGAACTCGTGAACAAGGTGAAGATGCTTTTGATGATGAGAATCCTGCTCATAAAGTGACTGTTTCCCATTATTATATCGGTAAATATCCTATTAAGCAAGATCAGTGGGAGGCTGTGATGGGTAATAATCCTTCTCATTTCAAGGGAGATAAACTACCAGTTGAATGTGTTAGCTGGTTTGATTGTCAGGAATTCGTTAAGAAACTTAGTGAAATGACAGGTAAACGCTTCCGTCTGCCTACTGAAGCCGAATGGGAATACGCAGCACGTGGTGGTAAGAAAGGAAAAAGATACAAATACAGTGGTGGTAATATCTTAAATCAAGTGGGCTGGTTTAATGAAAATAGTGGGGGAACTTCACATGAAGTTGGAAAAAAATCACCAAACGAGTTGGGACTTTATGACATGAGCGGTAATATATGGGAGTGGGTACAAGATTGGAAAGGTGAGTATTTACCAGAAGATCAAGTGAACCCAACCGGTCCAGATACTGGCATAGAACGAGTATGTCGTGGTGGCGGATGGAACCGCGAAATAGATCGGGCCAGAGTTTCCTATCGTGGTGATGACCAGCCAGACCTCCGCTATTGCAGTCTTGGTCTGCGAGTTGCGATGGAAGATATTAAGGATATGGAATAAAAATCTATGAAGTAGAAAACTATGACATCGCAAATAATAAACAGATAATTCGCGGACATTATCATTGTTATGGCAGAATAAGATGAGTTATAAGTGATTTGGGAGGCCCTGGTGGCATTATTTGGTCCTTATCAAAAAGAAAAAAGTAACAACTAAGAACAAATATAGGAATTATGAGTACATTTATTATTAATCTAAACGATACTATAGCAATGAATGATTCGGCTGTAGTGGAACTAGCCAAGATAGTTAATGCCAGTAACTCTTGTGAGGTAGAGACAAATTGCCTAGATGTTGCTATCGTTGGTATTATATGCTTGGCAATTATTATAGTTGCTTTAATTGCCAAATGGGCAATATGGTCGTGGAAGAATGCAGAACTAAAGGCTGCTGATGCTGAACAAAAAGCTATAGAAAAAAAAGAAAAGGAAGAATGTGATAGAAAGCAAAAAGCAGATTTGTTGAATAAAAGAATAGAGATGCTGAATGAATTCTGTTATGAAGTACCTCAAGACGTGAAACCAGATAAAAAGGTTTTGAAATCTATATCAAGTAAAGAAGTAAAAGAGTATCTTAAAGCTTTAGGGTACGAAATTAGTGAAGTCCACGAACAGAATAAAAAACAGGTATTCAATGAAAACAAAGAATAGTAGACGGCTGTGGCTTAAGTTCGATAGGCTACTGTCAAAAAGCTTGCTCAGGCAGTTTGGCATTCTTGGTGTTGTTCTTATTTTTGCGCTGGGCCTTTCATACCTGATGCTTTCATGGTCAGGCACTCAGTGGAAAGAATTTTGTGAGGCTGAGCATCTTAATCAGTATCTACTGCCTCTCTATCTTCTGACGGACTCAAATGCGCTGAACAATCTATATATGGGTAGTGATAACACTCATGTGCATGGGTGGATGTTGATAGCCAGTAGTCTTATTTTCTTGTTTGGTGCGTTTGTCTTCAATGGTATCATTATCGGTATCATCACTAATTCCATAGAACGACGGGTGAACAATCATAAAGAGGGCCGTATTCATTATTTGAAGTCGGGCCATTACATTATTATGGGCTATGATGAGATGGTCCCCTCATTCATTTCGTATATCCTTGATAAGGACAAAGAGGCATATATACTGATTCTTACCGCCAAAGAGACTACGAGTATCAAGGAGCAGCTTTTGAAGTCATTCGGAGAACAGCAGATGGGGCATGTCATTATTAACTATGGGCATAGGATTTCAACAGAGGCATTCAAAGATATCTATTTGGAGGCAGCAGAAGAAGTTTTTGTCGTGGGTAATCATTCTAATGCAGCTCACGATGCCATCAATGTAGAGTGCGTTGATAGTATTTGTAGCTATCTGAAGGGACAAAATCAGAGACCAGCTCGGATAACCTGTGTGTTTAAGGACTTGGATACATATGCAGCCTTTAAGACTACCGAAATATTTGGTGACGTCAAGAATCTTGGTGTGGAATTTGTTCCTTACAACTTCTATTCTGGATGGGCTAAACAAGTATTTGTCAAACGGCTGTACAGAGACTTTGATAATCCTGGTAAAGAATACAGGTATCCCCTTGTCTATGGCAAAGGCATTAAGGCTGACGATGAAAAGTATGTTCATTTGGTGTTCGTTGGCACTACCAACTTTGCCGTTGCCTTTGCCATGGAGGCGGCTAGTGTGCTTCATTTTCCCAATGGTCCAAAGGTAAAGACACGCATTACCTTCATTGACATGAATGCCGACAAGGAAAAAGATGAGTTTATCACTCGCAATCGCCATTTTTTTGAGGTACAGGAATATATGTATAGAGACCTTTCAACTGAACCTAAGGTTGTGCCAAGATATATAGGAAGAGAATATTTGAAATTTTCAGGCAAAGACGCAAACTTTCTTGATGTGGAGTTTGAGTTCATCAAGGGCGATGTCTTCTCAAGGAAAGTACAGGATGAGATTAGTTGTTGGGCTGAAGAACATAAAAAGGACAAACAATGTCTCTCAATCTTTCTTGCTTTGGCTGACCAGCGTCAGAACTTCGTCCTGGGTATGAATATGCCTGATGAGGTTTATTCTTTTGAGGTGCCGGTGTTTATCCGGCAGAATCGTTCCGATAACTTTGTGACGAATCTCCGTAATGCAGACACAAAGAAAAAAGACAAGAAGCTAACGTATTCGTTTGTAAATGAGAATGGAGAAGTTGTGTCTAATGATTGTGATGCCCGCTATGCACACATCTATCCCTTTGGAATGAATGAGACGGCCTTTAGTGCTGATGATCACTCGTTAAAACGTGCAAAACTCATTAACTATCTCTATGAGACTGCTGACTATGAAACGTATAAGTTCCAAGGAATTCTAGTTCTTGACGCAATTCCTGAGAGTAAGATATGGGATGATGCAAATACGTATTGGCAGAAGTTGTCAGTAGCTCTGAAATGGTCAAATCTCTATAATTCATACACAATGCGTACAA
The DNA here is from genome assembly GCF_022024175.1 of Prevotella communis. Lineage (GTDB taxonomy): Bacteria > Bacteroidota > Bacteroidia > Bacteroidales > Bacteroidaceae > Prevotella > Prevotella communis. Next base: position 1,112,256 of record NZ_CP091794.1, read on the forward strand.
AGCAGAGAACACTTCGAGTAATGCGTGGACTAGAAATTGATGACGAAAGTCGTGATTATGATACCCTATCAGATTATGAGGTGGAATTGCTGGCTATAGTTGAGCATAATCGCTGGAACGTAGAAAAACTGCTAATGGGCTATAGGAAGCCAAGGAAAGAGGAGGATAAATATGAGTATCCTGATTTTGTTGGTAAGCTGAAAAAAAATAAGGAACTCTTTATTCACCACGATATTAGGCCATTTGGTCAGTTGAATACCATCAAGGAATTGGACTACGAGTTTTCGCGTTACATTCCATGGATTATGAAAATGACAGAAAAATGAGAGAATGACTGATCAAGAGATTATACAAGGGCTGATTGCACGGGACAATCGGGTGACGGAAGAGTTTTTCTTCGGCAGTTGTCGTCCGTTGTTCCTTAGTGTGATGAAGTTGGTATTCAACTATGAGGTAGATTATGACGAAATGGTGAATGAGTTGTATATCTACCTCATGGAGGATGATGCTGTGAAGTTACGAAACTTCCAGTATCGAAGTACTGTATACCAATGGCTGAAGATTCTCTCTATTCGTTTCTTTATAAAGAAAAAGGGACGAATGATAGATGATAAAAGTAAGGAAACTCCTTACGATATGAGAAGTATGCATTGTTTGACAACAGAGAAAGCTTCAGAGAAAGGAGATGTGGAACGGCTGTTCACCTGGATGAATAATAAGCGATATGTGCTTGTGATTCAACGGCTGATTCTTGAGGATTGGGAACCAGAACAATTAGCAGAGGACATGGGTATTACTACAGCAAACCTATACAATATTAAGCGACGTGCAATGACTCAACTGACGCGTGTTGCTCTTAACGATATTAAAGAATATGGCAAATAAAGAATATATATCAGACGAATTGTTGGCTGCATATCTTGACGGAAATACCAACGAGAAGGAAACTCAGAGTGTACTGGATGCGATGAAAGCGGATCCAGAACTAAGAGAAGTACTTGACATCGCTCTGCAGGTAGAAGATGATAATGCTCAAATTAAGAAAGATATTCTTCCAATGTTGCAGATGGCGGCAAAGGGTGGGGAGAATATCTGTGCTGTTTTCTGTGAGATTTTTATCTTGCATCGCCGGGGTATACCATATAATCAAGAAGAACTGCTCTCGTCGGCCAGACTTAGAGGATGGCTTAAAGCTAAAGGAACCCCTCTCTTCTGTATAGGTAATCTGTTGGCATATTCTGGGCTAATGGTTTGTAGGAGGTACGACTCTACACTCTCTGATATTCGTCAGGCTCTAAAAAGAGACAATGATGTGGTGGTGGGTGTCGATAGGGAGAAATTGTATGCAGAAGAGATTGATATGGAGGACTTGACAAACCATGCGGTAGTGGTGACTCACATAGAAGATGACGCAGTCACCATATTCGATCCTTATCAGGAACCTTATATCTCGAGGATACCTGTTACGGATTTCATGAATGCATGGAAGGAGTCTCATCATTACATGATCCAGGTGCTTCAATCAGCAGATGAATATGAACCTCATCCTGTAAAACTGGAAAACATCATCATAGATGAAGATTTAGAAGAATTGCAGGAAGCTATTGCAGAAAATGCACATGAGGTATGGGCAGAAGCAAGAATCAAAGAGGGGTGGACATATGGTAGGGAAAGGGATGATATAAAGAAGACACATCCCGACCTTATCCCTTACTCTGCGCTACCTGACAGCGAAAAAGAGTATGATAGGCTTATGGCGCTTGAAACAATTAGATTGGTAAAGAAACTAGGATTTGATATTGTAAGGAATAAAAGATGACGATAATCATTATGCTTGTAGCAGCACTTCTTCCGGCCGTATTGTTATGGTTGTATGTCTGGAAGAAAGACCCTCAAAAAGAGCCCACCTCATGGTTGGTGAAAGCAACTTTGTTGGGTGTGGCATTATGTATTCCTGTTGCAATATTGGAAATGGGAATCGAAACAGTCTTGTTTGGCGTTGATGGGGGACCAACTAATCTTGCTGATACAACGATAATGGCTTTTTTCGTGGCTGCCATTCCTGAAGAGTCCTTTAAATTACTTGCGTTATGGCTGATATTACGGAAGAATCCATTTTTTGATGAACATTTCGATGGCATCGTATATGCAGTATGCATAGGTCTGGGGTTTGCTGCTATGGAAAATGTTCTCTATGTATTTAACGATGAAGAATGGGTGACAGTTGCTATCGGTAGGGCTCTGTTGGCGGTCCCCGGACATTACGCCTTTGCTATTTTGATGGGATTCTATTTTTCGATTTATCGTTTCGTAGATAAATCCCCCAAAATCGCCGCCTGTATTTTACTGGTTCCTGTCTTAGCACATGGAATATATGATTCTCTGGCTATGAGTAGCATTGTAGACCCGAGTATTGGTGGAATCAGTGTTTTAGTTCTTATTTATTTCTGTGTTAAGATGCATAAAGTAGCCAGAAAGAAGCTGCTTGCTTTGAAAGAGGTTGATAAATGTGATGATGAATTAAGTTTTACTTAAATATTGTATGCTTATGACAAATGAACAGATTATACTGCTTTGCAAAAAGAAGGAACAGGAGTTGATTGAGACGTATTTTGGAAACCTTGTTCAAGAGGCGGCCTTAATTCGTCCTGAGACTATAGAAGAGTATTCTAAAGATTTGCCGTTGAAAATAGAAGCGGAGTATAAGGCGTTTCTTGAAAAGTTATGGGAGGAAAATGCTCCTGAAGAACTAAAAGGTACCCCGCTCGTATTGGAAGAGCAAACATTGCGTAAGTTGATGACAGATGATGACCGAGAGCTAATAGATGAGGCTTATAAGGATGCAATTGAACAGACTCTGTGGGAACGTATAACCAAATCGAACCATAAGGATGTGACATATTATAAAGGATTGCTTCAAGAATATACCCGTGATCTTTTGATGGTGATGCGGGAGGATTTCTTGGAAGAGATAACTGGTCGGCATATTGGTAACAAAACATTTGAATAATACAAAACAATTAAAGATATGAATAAAACTACTGCCATTCCAAATTATGAAGAATGCGTAAAATACGCATTAGAGATGAAAGGATATAAGGGAGATACGTTTAAGGATACGGACTTACGTGTGTTTGAACGTCGAACTGCAAATCCTGGAACCGTGTTTACGGCTTTACGAAAAGGTGGTATCGTGATTCCTGTGGTCAACGCATCCTTACTGGGAGAATACAAAGTAGGGGAAACTGCCACCGTTGTTATCCGCGCCAATCAGATAACAGATATGGTGGACTTGTATGTTCCTAAGTCTAATGATATTCAAACATTCCCTATTTCTGCTTTTGTTGAAGCATGGGAAGCTATGGGAGGACTCTGCACAACAGCATTCCCTGTAGATGTTAAGACTTATAATCCAAAACTCATAGATCTGGGGCATGTACAATTGCCTGAAGGCTTCGATGAACTACGTGAGGCTATTGCGGAAAATGCACATGATATGTGGGCCATAGAGCGTCAGAGTGAAGGATGGACATTTGGACTTAAACGAGATGATTCTAAATTGGAGACGCCAGATATGGTACCATATGCTCAACTACCAGAGTCTGAGAAACAATATGATCGGCTTATGGCGGAAGATACGTTGAAGCTACTGATAGCATTGGGGTATAAAATAGAAAAGGGATGAACAATAAATCTCAATCGCAAGTGATAGGTTTGCTGCTAAGGTTGCCTCTCTATCAGTAGTTACTAATTAATGGAAAAAGAGATGAAAATAGAAAAGTACACACCGCAGCCATTGGACGTCTCAGATGTTAAGCTGCCTGAGGATTTGGAACAGCTGGTAGAGAAAATGTCGAAGAATGTACATGAGGTATGGGCTGAGAGTCGAATGAAACAGGGATGGAAGTATGGTCGTCAGCGTAATGATGAATTAAAAACACATCCGTGCCTTGTGCCATATGAGGAATTGCCCGAAGAAGAAAAGGAGTATGACCGCAATACCTCGATTGGGACTTTGAAACTAATAATGAAACTGGGATTCAAAATTATTAAGTAAAAAAGATGTAGATTGATAGAAAGAGTCACTTCGGTGGCTCTTTCTTTTTGTACACTTTAAGAGAAAATGCTTATGAAGATTTGGAACTTATTTAAAAGAGAGAAGCGTCAGGTGGAGCACAGGATTTTTTCGTGCTCCATCCATGATGATGTAGAGATCCTGGGGCAGGTGTTTCATGGACTCCAGGATATTGATGCGCATGTGGAGATGGTGAAATATGAAGGCTCTAGTCGTGAACCGTGGGATTATAAACCAGAGAAGCATGGTAAGGTTCATGTGGGAGAGATGCTGATGAGGTATCCGTGTTTCGACTCCTCGGATTATTTGTATGAGAACAGGTCGTATCATAACTTTATTCTGCGTGACAGACCTATTGCTTCTTCGGATATGAGACGGCTGGAGCAGTTGCCTTCACATATAGATGCCCTGCGTATAGATGCTTCTGTGCCTGAGGATATGCTGCCCATGGTGTATTATGTGGGGGATGGTGATACGATGATTGTGGCTGTTTGAAATGACAATATAAATTGAAAGAGTATGGAACAGGTAACAAAGAAAGTGTGGAAATTTGTCGCAATAGGAGCGGCGATTGTCGTAGCCACGATTGTGGCTCTGTTGGTATGGTGTATAGGAAAGGCTGCCTATGACGAATATCATCGGGAGGTGCTGTGTTTTGATCCGGACTGTGTGAATGCGAAGTTCCTCAGCGAGAATGTGTATTTTCACAGTCTGGATGATGGAAAGGGGTATGTGTTTAATAGCCTGACTCGTGAGAAAACCATCAAGGACATTAAATGGATTGCGAGACCGAATGAGGGGGATTCGCTGGTGTGCTTTAAGCAGGGCGAGAAATGGGGATACTTCAATATGAATACGGGACGTGTGGCTATAGAACCGCGATATGCTCATGCGTGGATCTTCTCTGAAGGATTGGCCTGCGTGGATGACGGAGGTCGGTTGAAATTCATTGATGGCATGGGCAAGGTGACAATCGACACTAAGATGGCATACGTGCCTGAACATGATTCTTATGTGTTTCATCAGGGGTATTTCATCACTTCGACAAATGATGGTGAGAAGATGGGACTGATGAACAAAAACGGTAGTATGGTGTTGCCAATGGAGTTTGATAGGATAGAATGGGCGCATGACTTCGAGTATCTTTGTCTGAGGAAAGGTGATGAGATGGGGGTACTGGATAAAGAGTTGAAGACGGTGCTTCCAATGATGGCGTGTGACCTGGAGGTAACATGGGAAACTATTGATGTGACGATGGCTGATCATACGATTTGTAAATACGACCTGCAGGGGAACCTTATAAATGATTTCTATATCGCAGAACTGCATACCCTGGAGTATGAGAAGGATGAGGTGTATTATCATCATAAGAAAAACGAGGAGTATGGCGAGGAGTATGATGAGGTGGTGGAAGGACCTTTTCATCCTACGGGGACGGCCAGACTGCGTGCGTATATTGCGGGAAATGGGCATGAGGGACTGATAACTGCCGATGGACATGTGGTGACGAAGCCGCTCTATAAGGAGATAGAGGCTATAGGGTATGATTTATATCTTTGTTCAGTGACATATTACGACAAGGTGATTGTTAACGGCAAAGGTGAATTGATAAGATAGAGAATGTGCTGTGGAGAGGATGAGGATAGGGGCGATAGCCATGATGGCCTTGATATTTGTATGCATCGTTGCAGGGAATATCAAGAGCTGTGAATGGGGTGGGGAATCGGAGGAGGAACTGGTATGTGATGTGCCTGACTATGGTGAGGAGATGCAGGGGGAGGAATCTGTGGACAGCATCATAGAGTATGAAGACACGCATCATTATGTGCCTCCTGTGATTCCTTCGTTTGTAGAGAGTCTGTTGCTTTGCGGCTGGTACTTTCCACTTCACGATTCCCTATAAGAAGGTGCAGCCATTCTTGACGCAGAAGGGCAGATGGTGTATCTCCAATAGAAGCCCCTTGTTACACCATCTGTGTTGTAGCCAATAAGAAATCAGTGTATATCACGCCTGCAGCATTTGCAGATGTAGTGAATCCACTGATGAAATGGTTGTTGGGAAAAACTTCTTAATCGCGGAAACGCTTGGTGAGGTCGCCATAGGCCTCGATGCGGCGATCGCTGAGGAAAGGCCACCAGCGGCGTACCTGCTCAGAGCTGCGACATCGGCAGCTATCTGGAGAAGCTGCTGGGGTAGGGACCTACAATTTCGACATGAACCTCTCCTTGTCGCCCACTTTCGTGGGTCTGAGATGGGATGACTCGATATGGCCACCAACGGTGGTGCATCCCTCTGGCAACTATCATATTGTAAATCCTTATGTGTTGTCATTCTCGCTGCAAAGGTACGAAATAATGTGGGCATAGAGAATGTCTGAAGGCGATAATACTCGCTCTGTCCGTTAAAGATTATTATATTACAATTATTATAGTATGATAATTGAAGTATAATAATTATCTTTGCAACATGTCTGAAAAGAAGAAAGAATTATATCTGGATTTTGACGAGTATATACGCCAGGGTGAACCTTCGCAAAAGGAGAAAGCTTCTATCTGGCAGACGGCTATTGGTCTTCAGGCTGTTGATGGCCTGAAGGTTTCTGACTATCTGAAGGAGACGGCCCAGAAACATATTGAGGGCGAGATAGGTATTGACGAGGTACGTGAACTCATCAAGACTTATTATCAATCGAAGACACGTCGTGAGCCTGATGATGATGAGAAACAGGAGGCGGATAAAGTATCCTCCAACATCACAAAGATTCTTTCTTCTGACACTTTGGACTTTAGCGCAAATGGTTATATAGCCCTTCATCGCAGAATTTTTGAAGGCGTCTTCAAACATGCAGGTGAGCTACGCCAATACGACATCACCAAGAAGGAATGGGTGTTAGAGGGCGATACCGTGCATTATCTGAACTGGGAGGACTTGCGCCGGGCATTAGACTATGATATTGCTGAGGAGCGCAGTTTCAGTTACAAAGGTCTGTCTCAGGACCAGTTAATCAGTCATCTTACCCGTTTTGTGTCGGGTCTATGGCAGATTCACGCTTTTGGCGAAGGTAACACGCGCACCACGGCAGTGTTTACCATCCTCTATCTCCGTCATATCGGTTTTAAGGTGACTAATGACATGTTTGCACAGCATTCATGGTATTTCCGTAATGCTTTAGTGCGTGCCAACTATAAGAGCGCTGTTTTAGGCATCGACTATTCACCTATCTATTTGGAGCGTTTCTTCCGCAACTTGCTGCTGGGTGATGGGTGGGACCTTCGTAATCGATACCTTCACATCCATCCTACAGAAGAGTGGAAGGTGCAACTGAATCGCGCGGTGACAAATGGAGACACTTGTCAAAGCGACAAGTACCCGACAAGTACCCGACAAGTACCCGACAAGCTTGATGCTGTCAACCCCAATATTATCAAATTGGTACAGATAATTGGTGAGCAAGAGATGACGGTGAAAGATTTAATGACATCAATTAGTCTTAAGGATAGAGAAAACTTCTTGAATCTTTATCTCAATCCAGCCATCAGCGAGGGCTATGTCCGTCTGCTTTATCCTCAATCCCCTCGCCATCCTCGTCAGAAGTACCTGCTGACTGCAAAGGGATTGGAAGTGCTGAAAGGTGTGTAACATACATGGTTCGCGAAAGTTGAATAAATAATAAAAAGGGCTGACAACTCAAAGTTTGTCAGCCCCATTTTATAGTTTGCATTTGCAGTGATCGGAGCAGAGAGTGACAAGGTTTTCAGTACGATGTAAACGATGTTGACAAGCAATTCAGTTTAACCCGGTGAAAACTGTCAAGTGAGTTTAGGAAAAGGCAATTAGCATCGCCTTACCTTCGCTTTAGCCTGCTTCTAGCCTGCTCCATGGAGCAGCTTAGGAGCAGCTTAGGAGCAACCTAGGAGCAGGCTAGGAGCAGAGTGATAGCAGCCTAAAAGCAGGCTAAAGCATTTCTTAACAGTAAAGTATGTAGTTCGCTGATTTAGATTGGTAGTTTAAATCTTACGACTAGAATCTGTTGACGGATAATTAAGAACTATTTTCAGTTGACAGCCGTCCGCGGTACGACTGATTTACGTTTACTATGATGCTTTCATCGTCGTTTCCTACTTAATGTTTGCCATGCTCCGAGGCTGGATGATGGCGAGAGAGTAAAAACCATCAATTAATAGAAATTAAGCGATTTCTGGCGATAGGGATCGCTTTTTTTTGATTTTTTTGTGATTTTCTTCTTTGTTTTAATTTTTTTTCTTAATTTTACCACCGATTCTCGTTGTTATGCACACTCTGACAACTGACGGATGCATCCGTTATCGTACACAGTGGAAATGACAACCCACGTTTAGCTGGGAAAAGGAGTTTCATGAAAAGAAAAAACTTGTTGAGGTAGTCTGATTGTGGGTAATAGAGGGTCAAGACATAGAAAGGTGCTTGTGTCGCTTTTCTGCGATACATGAAATGGATAAAAGAACAATCCTACGCTTTTTGTGTATTGTGTCTAACCTAAAAATACTCTAATAATAGAAAAGTACATACTACATTTATATATGAGTATGATTCAAACAATAACTGAATAGAAATATGAATATTACGAAATACTACACCACTGTGAGAATAAAACTATTATCCATATTTATAGGTACCATGTTTTGTATGGTCGGAGTCTGCTCATCCATCTATGCACAACCGAAAGAAGTGGTTATTGAAGGTGTGCTTAAAATGCATTACCTAAATAGTGAGGGTGACTGCAATGTCATATCTCAATATCGTAATACGGATGGGGTGAATGCATATTTGGCTTTTGTGATGCATTTCGACAAAAAGATGAATGTCTTGCCTTACCTTGATGAGGGAGACAGGGAGCTTCTAGGTAATTTGCCTCAATCCTCTATTATGATAGTTCCCCATATTAATTATTCATCAAAGGAATTTGCTGCAAAATATGCCAACCGACGTGTCTGTGCTAAAGGTACTTTGTATGTTCCTGGAGCTGGTTGGCGAAATGCGACAGCAGTTGTAATGAATTTAAAAGGAATAACGTTGATGCCCCAAAATAGTTATGTGGACTTAGGCTTGCCCAGTGGCACTTTATTGAATAGCAAAAACGAGAGCGGATTCTACGATTATGAACAGGCCATGAACAAGTTTGGTAGCAAAATGCCTACCAAGGGACAATGGGAAGAACTTAAGAGATGTTGTACTTGGACTTGGATAGGTAAAGGTTATAGAATCACTGGAATGAATGGCAATTCAATAGTCTTGCCTGCAGAAGGCTTTTTAGATTGTGCAGGAGGTAGAGGGAACGTGGGGTATGACGGCGGTTATTGGTCATGCTCGTCTAATGGGGCTTCGTCCTATGGAGATGAAGCCTGGAACCTCATCTTTAATGGCAAGAAAAGGCTAGAACTTATTCCCGATTACGAATGTACAAGACAATCCGTCCGTCTCGTCAAAAGAAAATGATTTGTTTGTAATGATTAAACTCCTTGTAACTAAAAAACATATTCTTATGAAATGTCCGAAATGTGGCAAGGAAATTGCCAATGATAGTAACTTCTGCGAGTACTGCGGAACAAAAGTCGGAAATAACAAAAAAAGGAAAACAATTAAAATAGCATTGATTGTTTTGAGTGTTGTTATCGCTATGGTAGGACTAGGTTGGGGGGGAGTAATTCTGTCCGAATACATCGAAGAACAGAATCCTCTTGCTCGCGCTAAGACTCTCTCTGCACAGGGAGTTGATGAATGGGTTGATTTAGCTCTCCCAAGTGGTACTCTATGGTATGGTAAAAACGCGGATGGCCTCTTCTACAATTTTGATAAGGCCATGGGACATTTTGGAAACAACATGCCCACAAAAGAACAGTTCGATGAATTGATAAATAATTGTACTTGCACGTGGACTGGAGAAGGATATCATATAGAAGGCCGCAATGGCAATTCAATATTTCTCCCTGCAGCAGGTTACCGTTCCAATGCATTGTTAGATGTTGGCGATTTTGGCATTTATTGGTCATCCACTCATCTTGAGCTCAAGGTAGAAAATAGTTCATATATTTCGAAACAGGCATGGGGACTTGCATTGGGGCACGACTCTTTAAACAAGTTAGAATGCAACACATATAATTGCGACATCTATTCTAACTTTTCTGTTCGCTTAGTACACGAACCATTTGAGAGACTTGAACCATCCTCCTCTCAAAATCAAACCGACACTTTAAAACCGAAAAAAATGAGAACGGATTCTATAATCATAAAAGCGAGAATAACAGCAGAACAGAAAAGAGTCATGGAAGTGCAGGCCGAGCAGCTAGACAAGGCGGGACAGACCGTGAAGGAGATGCTGGAGCAGGTGGTAGCGCAGCTGAATGGGCTGAAGACTATCAATGAGAAGGACAAGAAAGATGCCTTCAGGAAGAGTGAGGTATTCACCAAGACGGTGAAACAGTTGCTGACGACGCTGAAAGAAAAGGTACCTGCGCCCAACAAGCAGAAGGTAGCGGATATCGAGTCGCTCGTTAGTGGCGAGGCTTTCGACTTTACGAAGAATATCTGGCCAAGCAAGAAGATGTTTGTCACCTCACCCAAGACAAGGAAGGTTATCGACGAGAAGATACTGCCCAAGGTGGAGGAACTGAAAAAGAATTTATAAACCCGAAACATATCACAGAAGATGAAAGCAAAAGCACTTCTAATAACTCTGTTGATGATGTTGAACGCATAAGAAGCAACTGCAGGCATAGAAGACTGGAGATAGAAGTGACCCTATAATTTTTGAACCTTCGAATCAATGAATGCTTATGAAGATCTTGGATATATTTAAAAGAGAGAAACGACAGGTGGAGCACAAAATATTTTCGTGTTCCATCCACGATGATGTGGAGATCCTGGGGCAGGTGTTTCATGGGCTCCAGGATATCAGTGCGCATGTGGAGATGTCGCAGGCCGTAGGCAGCAGTTGCAAGCCGAGTGTAAGGGAACCAAAGAAGACGGGTAGGGTGCATGTAGGTGAGCTCTGGATGAGCTATCCCTGTTTTGATTCGTCGGATTACCTGTATGAGAATAGAACGTATCAGAATTACATTCTGAGGGAACGTCCTATTACATTTGAGGATATGGAACGATTGAGAAAACTGCCATCAGGAATAAATGCACAGCGCCTGTCACCATCGGTTCCTGAGGATATGCTGCCAATGGTATATTATGTGGGTGATGGTGATACGATGATAGTGGGAGTATAAGCCTTCAAAAACTGCCGGCATAATAACTGCGGGCAATGTAGGGCGATGGCTCGTAATAGGCGCTGCAGTTGTAATTATCGATAGTTTCACAAATGGGGTTGTTGTAAACACGAAGAATACCGTCAGCATAGTCCTCGTCGCTCTGTAAGGTGTCAAGAATAAGGCGCTTGTATACTTTTCCCATCTGCGTCTCTGTAGGAATCTTTTCACAGAGATTCTTGTCTACTTGCGATACGTCGTAATGTCCGGACTCTAGTTGAAATTCGTCTATCCAGTCTGCGGCCACAGCCAAGGGGTTCTCAGAGTGGAGAACATCGGCTAGCGATAGCTTTTTGGCTAATGCGTCATGTCCCATTTTGTTGGCAACATATTTGTTGGGTTGCTTAAGTTGTCTGGCAACTCGTTCTATCATGTAGCAGACAAAATACAAATCATCTGCCGTGACTTGCTCATCTGGAAAAAAAACGTTTTTCATGCAATCATATATTACTACCGTGATATATAGTTTTCAACTCGTTCATGCTGCAAAGATAAAGATTATTCTTAGAACAACCAAGAAAATGTGAAAAAAATGGCACCATTTCTGACCGTGAGGGGGAAATGGTGCCTTTGTATTTTGGAAGTATCTCGTAAAAATAGGACTATCTCTTGAGCAGCTTCACTGTTTTGCTGCCGTTGGCTATGATGTTGATATCGGTAGATAAATGGGTGCGTGGAGTACCGTTGATGGCGTAGATAGAGTGCATCGTGTGCAGGTTGTTGGTAATGGGTGCAATCCCCACGGCAACGTTCAACTCCTGCTGGAGCTTCTTCAGGTCGGATGTAAAGCCTATGAAACTGATGACGGAACGTCCCTGCGCATTGGTGGATGTCATACCAAAGATGGTCTCTCCTGTCAGTTGGTATCCTGTGCATTCATCAATGGCCCATGCAATCATGATACGTCCGTCTTTCAGGGTGCGCACATCAGTAGGATTGACGATATTCACCCAGTTACCGTTGATGTACCATAGTTGCGAGTCATCTTTGTTTTTTGAAACGTCTGTTGCCACTGCCACGAGGTATTTTGTGCCCGGCTCCAGGTATTTCTTATCCGAATATTTTAGCGCGATATTCTGCGCTCCAGTCTTGGTGATTGTGATGGTGTTGTCCTTGCTGCTGTAGGCAATGTCGGAAGCTCCGAGGCGGTCGGCCACACGGTTTTTATACCAGTCGTAGGCTTTCCAGTTGTAGAGGTTCGTAGGAACGGAGGCATCTACACCGATAGTGGTCTGATGAGTAGTACCCAGTCCGTCGGTATAGGTGACGTTGATGTCGGCGTGGCCTTCTTTCCGGCCAGCATGGATAATGCCGTCTCGCACAGTAGTCACCAGCGTGTCGCTACTCTCGTATACAGCATCGAGAGTGATAAATTTTGACGAGCCGTCGGCCAGCTTTGCCTTGACGGCAAAGGTCTGGCTCTGGCCCAAATAGAGATTGACATTTGAGGGTGTGGCCTGGATACTCCGAATGGCGGTAACATCCTCGCTTGTTGTATGATCATTATCAATTTTTACGTTGACTTCGCTGCCCGTGTATTTCACCTCCTTACTGAAACGTTGTGACTGTTGTATGCCAAGACCCATGTGCTTCTCGGCATCGACCAGTACAATGCGGAAGGTGCGATTCTTTAGCATACCGTCAAAAGCACCGCTGCGAGCACCGATGGTGAGTGTTTTGGTCTTGTCGTTCCATGAAAAAGGAATCTCAGTGAAGTGTCCTTGCTCGTAGTTATAGTTGTCGCGCTCGTCCTCATAGAGGGTGAACGTGCCGTCAGCACCGGGGTAGATACGTATCTCAAGGTTGTCCCAGTTGCTCTGTTCGCTGTACTGCACCTTGGGGCCCCATGGCATGATGGTACCCTGTCGTACATAAAGGGGCATCAGTGCCAGATTGACATCACGTTTCACGGTCTGTCCACCATCGTATTGCTGTCCGTTCCATACGTCCGTCCAGCCATCGCCCTTTGGCAGATAAACACTTCGCTGCGTAGCCTGCGACTTCACCACGGGAGCTACAAGCAGATTGCTTCCAAACATGAACTGGTCTTTCAGATTGTGGGTGACTGCATCAGTTGGATAAGCAATACCCATCGCCCTCATGAAGGAATAACCTTCGTTGTAAACCCGTCGGTCCATGCTATAGATATAAGGCAGTAGGGCATAGCGCAGGTTGATATATCTGTTGATGATGTCATAATAACTCTCGCCTTCCTTGCCAAACTGGTAGATGGCACGATCGGTGCTTGAACCATGACTGCGCATGATGGTGCAGAATGTGCCGAACTGAATCCATCGGCAGTAGAGCTCGTTGTAGATATCCTGTCCGGCGCCCTTGAATGACCCGTTGAAGAAACCGCCGATGTCACTGTTCCAACTTGGAATACCGCAGGCAGAATAGTTTAGGGCTGCTGGAATCTGATTTCCTAATGTCTCCCACGAAGCAGTGATGTCGCCGCTCCATGTTCCAGCGCCATATCGTTGCATGCCGATAAAGCCAGAACGGGTCATAATCATCACACGGCGGGCCTCGGTCTCAGGAGCTTTCTGTCCACGATGTCCTTCATATACGCCGCTGGCATGCATCAGCGGGAACACATTACGCATCGCACGCCACGTATGGGACGTTTCGAGCGAATGAGGATTTAATGTGGCATTGTCTTCATCATCTTTGTTCAACACGATGAAGTCATTGGTCTTCTCCCAATCCTCACCACCTTGGTAGTGATCGGGTTCGGAAGAATCCACCCAATATGCATCCACACCTTTGTTGACCAGTCCTTCATATAGACATTGCCAGTAGTATTTGCGAGCCGATTGCTGATAAGGGCAGTAGATGCCAACCCCCTCATTGTTGGGCCATGTTGACGACATGATGTCGTTGCCCATCTTCATCAGTTGGTTTTTCTCCTTAAAGTGTGCAAACTGCTTAGTATCGCGTCCGAAATTCGCCCAAATGGAAATCAGCAGATGAGCACCATCAGCGTGCATTCCGTTGATCATCTGAGGATATGTGGTCTTGAATTCTGGATTAAGGAATTCCATTGCGTTCCATTGGTTGTTACCTCCCCAATACTGCCAGTCCTGCACCACGCAGTCGATGGGTACCTTCTGTGAGCGATACTTTTGCAGCACGCCCAGTGTCTCTGTAGCGCTCTTATAGCGCTCCTTGCTTTGGAAGTAGCCGAAGGTCCAGAGCGGCACCATTGTGGCCTGTCCCGACAACTGGCGTACCAGTTGCTGTACCTCGTCGCCACGCTCCGCAGCACCCACCAGTACATAATAATCTACGGCATGTGCTGCTTCGGTTTTGAAGGTGGCACCATTGGTCGCGTCGTCGCTGAAATCGCAGGGACCGTAGAGATCCCAATACAGACCGTAGCCGCGGGTGGAGTGGATGAATGGAATCCATACCGACATGTTGTTCTGCACCATGTGGTTGTAGTTCTTGTTACGATGGTTCAGTGTGCCGTCCTGAACCTGTCCCAGTCCGTAGATGGCCTCGCCTGTTGAGAGGCGGAACGATTGCGATACGTTGTAGGGGTCTATGGTATGCGTCGTGCGCTTGGTGAAAGTGGGCTTTGTGCGCTCCTTGATAAGTACGGTGCCGTCTGGACGGAAGAAACCAAGTACGCCCGTCTGCTTGTTGCAGGTCACCATCACCTTGCCTGTCAGCAGCGTGTCTTCCTTGGCGCCCTCTCTCTTAGTTGGGTTCACCTTCTGTGGTTTCATCGTCACCACCACCTTCGGGTCGGTCTTGCTTAGAGCATCTGCCTTTTGATACTTTGTTACTCGCACGATGTTGGGCGAGTAGAACTTAACTTCTGTCACGATACCACCTGTGGTTACCGTGTAGTCCTGAGCTTTTGTTTGCGTCAGGGTGGTGGCTAACAAAGCCACAAGGAACATTCGTTTCATAACACTTTACTAAAAGATTGTTTTCGGCTGCAAAAGTACTGTTATTCTGCAAAATAGCCGTAACAACCATGTTGAAACAAATGGTAACCATGTTGAAAATAGGCTATTGGCGCGCATATTCAGAGGGCTTGCACCCATATTCCTCTTGGAAACAACGGCTTAAGTAACTGGCCGATGAGAATCCTGTCTTTGTGGCAATCTCGGCCAGCGAATGGTTGCCTTCACGTATCAGACGAGCAGCATGGCTCAGGCGTATGCTTCGCATGAAAAGACTTGGCGACTTATCCACAATGGCTGAGAGTTTCTTATACAGACCGGTTCTCTCCATGCACAAATCGCTACTCAACTGTTCTACCGTATATTGTTTGCCAAGATTCTTCTCAACAAGAGCGATAGCTTTTTTCAGAAATTCAGAGTCCTGGGCATCCATATCGTTCTCTGCTATTTCCTGTGTTGGCTTCACGCTTTGATGCTCATCTTCATAGCGGGCACATTGCTCCATCAAGCCCTCTATACGGGCCATCAGTCTTTCCTCCTTCATCTGTCGCATCATCCGCTTGCGCTGGTTGTACGAATAGAGGGCCATACCACCCACCACAATGCAGATAGTCAGGAGTGTATATATCACATATGCCCATGTGGATTGCCACCATGGAGGCAGAATCTCAAAAGATACTACTTTCGCCTTCCCCGTCCACCGGTCAGCATCGAGTGATGCCTCCACCTTCAGTTGATATTTGCCAGGTTTCAGCTTCAGTAGCGTCAGATGTAGCGCACCATTGTCATCAATATAGCTTCTGTCAACGCCAGGTCTCAGTATCGTAACGGTAGAGTCCCTGTCTAGCGTGAGCGTATATTTATAATATGTATGCTGAGGAAAAGCATAGTTAAGTGCCGAGAAGTCAAGAGATATCTCATGATCATTCTTCGTCATTCTTCTGAGTATCGGATTTAATTGGATGTTTCGCATCCTCATCAACTCGTTGGGATGGAATACTGTGCAGCCGTTCTTTCCTTCCATAGCGATGCTTCCATCGTCGAGCAACTTCGCCCTGCCTATGATGTAGTCGCCTCGTTGCACCCCATCTGCATGGCGATAACTGTTGATCTTCAGACCTCCGTCCTTCTTCACTTCGATACACGAAATCCCGTTTGCCGTTGAAACCCACATACAGTGCTCTTTGTCCTCTACGATAGCGCAGACGCAGTCGTTCGACAGACCATCCTCAGAATACACCATACTAACCTTCCCATTCCTTGTCAGTCTGAGACCATCAGTGGTACACTCCCACAGATATCCACGGCTGTCCACCACACTAGTGGCTTGTGTATCAAAACTGAGGGATGTGGAATCTATGTTGCGGAAGGGGTACCTGTCGGGATGTGCATATAGCAGTCCGTCGCGATATGTGCCTACCCAGACACCTCCCTGGCGGTCGAAACAGATAGTATTGGCTGAGGCACTCATCTTGTTGCCATCAGAAAGCGTGTAGTTATCTATTTCTTCTCTTGTTTTATTCTTTACATGATATCGCCACAGCCCTCTGGAACTGGTAAAGTAGATATCTGCATCATCCTTTACTGCCAGCGTGTGGAGCGTGAAGTGTGCCGTGAACAACTTGCTCCATGTCCTGCTCTTTGTGTCGAAGCAGAGAAACAGCCCCTCGATACCATTGCGTATCTGATAGAAATGACCATCTGCAGTTCTCACTACCATGGATGTCATATCGTATTTCTTGGCCTCCTGCGATGAGTAGGCTGCCTTGGCATAGACTACAGATGAGGTTTTCAGGTCAAGGCAGACAATATGGCCAGTACTGAAGAACACATAACCGTATTGTCCATACACATCCACGTCCTGTACCTCTCCCCATGCTGGACTCAGATTGACAGACTTGCATGAATAGTCGTTCCATAATGCCCTGCCCGACAATAGCCAAAGGTGGTAGTCCGTGTCAACAAAAACATCTGTAATGGTATTCTTTTCAGGCCATATCTCCTTTATGAATTCCGGAATATTAGTAATGTATCGGTTCTGCTGTAGGTCGAAACACATGAGTGACTGAGTGTTCTTGATCCACACCATCTGCCTCTTATCCACATACACATGGTAAAACCCGTGATAATCTTTCAGGTGGAATGGCTCGATGTCGGCATGATGTATATGACTGAAATTCACTCCATCATAGATATTGATATTCCCTAACGTCGTAAACAGCATCCGTTCATCGGGCAGCTGCATAACGTGCATCACCTGATTGTCACACAGTCCGTCCTCTGCCGTCAGGCGCGAAAACAGCAGTTTGGATACGTCTGCCTTTATGTTAGTTGGGACAGACAGAATAATCAATAAGGAAAGTATAACAATACGTATCATTTGTCGTGTCGTAAATCTTTGTCTTTATAAGGTTTTTTGGTAAAAGACCACAAAGATACGACGAAGCAATTAAAAAACCAAATTTTTTTGAATTTTTTGAGCAATGACGTATGAAGGCTTAAATCAGGTTGATGGGGGGCTCATTAGCGAGGAAGGCGACTCTTTACTCCTGTGACAAGAGTCCTCCGCGTCTATAGCGAATAGAATGCTGACATCAGCTGGGTGCGGTAGTTCTTGCTGATGCGTAGTTCGGTGACCGACTCCATGGGTTCCATCAGTATGCAGGCAGACTCCTGTATCTTCTTAATCTGATTGATGTTGACGATGTAACGCTTGTGGATCTGAACAAAATCGGTGGAGTAGTTCAGAATCACGTCGGCCGTGGTGCGATGACGCAACAGGTAGATGGCTCCATCCATGCAGATAGTCTCCCATATTTTGCGTTCCTGGTTATAACGAAAATAAGCTATGTCGCTGATACGCAGGGTGGTATGCTCATTCATGGCGTTGACAACCAGAATGATAGGAAGCTGTTCGGCGTTTGACCCTACAGATGGAATGCCAGCCAGTTTGTTTTCTTAGTAGCGTGTCATAATCTGACTGAGGTCCTGCTCAGTGGGTGGTTTCATCAGGTAGTCGAAAGCCTGGTGACGGATGGCATCCAGCATGTATTTCTCGTGACCGGTATAGAATACGACCTTCGTCTCTGGCTTGATGTCCTGACGGATGAGCGAGCAGAATTCCAGACCAGACATGGTGGGCAGTTCGATATCAATGAAGATGATGTCGGGTTCGGTCTGGATGATAGTCTCAGCCGCCGACTTGGCATCACAGGCCGTGCCTACGATGTCTACGGAATAATTCTTCTCCAAGAGGCGTTGTAACACCTCTATTGCTTCCTGATTGTCGTCTACTATAAATACCTTGGTCAGTTTCTGCATATTTCCTAAAATTGTTTTTTCAGTTAAGATTGTGAGATGATGGAATAGTTATATTCGCTGGGTACCAGCAACCAGGCCCTGCAGCCTGAGGGTTGCCTGTTGGCAATGCCAAATGTGATTTGCTGGTGGTTGTGCTCGTTGAGCATCTGGATAGTTTGACGTACCACCCTCATGCCGGTATGTTCCATTGGACTCTTGTTGCCCAGTCCCTTGCCGTTGTCAATGACTTCAATCAGGGTGTTGTCTTCTTGTCGTTTCACGTGGATAGAGAGTTCGCCACCCTGGCGCTGCAGTCCATGCTTGATGGCATTCTCAACAAAGATCTGTATGGTCATGGCAGGCAGGTGTACCTCTTCGGGCGCAACGTCTGGCGCGATGATTTTCTCGTAATGCAGCTTGTTGCCCATCTGCCGGCCCTCTATCTCCACATAGTAGTCCACGAAGCGCAGTTCCTCGCTGAGCGTGGTCTCCAGCATATCGGCCTGGTCGACGCCACGGCGCAGCAATTGCGTGAGGGCACTCAGGTCGACCGCTTTGCCATCCATCTGTGCGAGCATCTCGTGAGACAGGGCGTTATAGATGAAATGCGGCGTGATGCGGTTGCGGATATTCTCCATGCGCAGCACGATGATCTGCTGCTGGGAGGTTATCTCCTGCAGGCGATGGCGGCGACGGTGCAGCTGGTAGAGCACAACGGTGACGACGATGATCAGCAGGGCAATGGCCAGTAATGCCAGGGCCAGGTGGAAACTCATCTGCTGCTGGTTTATCTCCTGCTGTTGCGCCATCAGCTGCTTGTCGTGCTTGTATTGCAGCAGTTGGGTACTCATCCTCATGGCCGACTGTTTCTTCTGGATGGAGTCGGTCAGCTGGTGCAGTTCGTCGTGAATCTCCGTGGCCTCCTGCCAGCGTCCGGTCTTCTTCATCAGCTGTTCCAGGGCCTGCAGTCTTAACACCTTGGCGGCAGGGATGCTGATGTCGTCCTTGGGACTTGCAGCGGCGATGGCCTGTGCAGCGGGAATATCGCCCTCCAGCATCTTCAGTTTCATGCTGGATGTGGCCATATAGTAAATAAGAGGTGGGAAATTGACGCGGCGGAAGAAGGAGTCGGCCTCGCTGATAATCTGACGGGCAGAGTCGGCCTGTTCCAGGCAGATGTAGATCTCGCCCAGGTTTCCAAGAGAGGTGTAGTAGTCCCACAGCTTGGCCTCGTCGTCCTTAACCAGTGCAGCAGCCTTCAGGAAACAGTCGCGTGCCTCTTGGTAATGTGCCTGAAAATAATGGTCATTACCCAGGTTGTTGTAATATATAAACTGATCGCCCCGTTGCATGGTGGGCAGCATAGTGCCCAGGCGCTGCCACCAGCGCTGACTGTTGGCATAGTCGCCCATGAAGGTATAGGCCGTGCTGATACCCAGCATCAGGGGAATCTTCATCTCGTCGCCCATGCCGGTAGAGTCGGCCGTCTGCATGGCCTGCAGGTAGCCGTCGGCACTGCGGTCGAGCTGACCCAGCTGGCGGTAGAAGTCGGCCCTGTTGGCCATTGCCAACACGCGGATTTCGTCCATGCCCTTCAGTCCCTGCATCTCGGCCAAGGCCTGTTCGGTGTACACCAGCCCGCTGTCTGGCTGACCCTTGATGGCAGTATAATAGACACCTTTTGCCTTCAGCCATTCAGCTCTTAGTCTGCGCACAGGTTCACTCATGTCGTCTTGGTGCTGCTCAAGGAATTGCGCAATGCGTGTGCTGGCAGCATACATGGAGTCGCCCTCCATCTGTGTGTACCACATCTTCAGCGAATCCATGGTCTGCTGCATGGGTATGGCGGTGGTGGGCGTGTCGTCGCAGGACAGCAAGGAGGCAATACTTGTCAGGGCGACAAGCATGATACCAGTTCTTATCTTTGTTTTTGTAGGGTTAACCATGTTTTCAAAATCGTGGTGCAAAGATAGTTTTTTTTTAAGAAATTGACAATAATACAATCTTTTTATTCTGAGTGAGTGGTTACTTTTTGGTTAAAATGACATATCAGTCGATAAGAGGTAAATTTTGCAATGTAAAAGGTATTTTATGCTCTTTTAGGCGCTTTTTGGGGCTTGAAAAAGCATGACGGAAATTTGGATGATGGCTCGGAAATGTTTAAATTTGCAAATATTAAATAAACACTGTGAAGTGTATTGCGACTTGAAATAACCAGAACTATTAATTTAAAATATAAATATTATGTCACAGAACAAAACCGTTATCCCAGGCTTAGAGCCGGCAGATGCAAACTATGGTCAAGGTAATGCATCTTCTAATTTCTATTCTCGTAATTCACAGGCTGCCTCTCGTGGTACTGTTATCCCGGGCATGGGTGCAAACACCCCCGATGTCTCTGCCGACAACCGTCCACAGCAGCGCCAGGCAAATCCTACGGGCAAACCCGTGATAGGTTTCCTCTATTCTGTATCGCGTACGCCTGCAGGCGAGTACTGGCCCCTGCATATCGGTCAGAACACCATCGGCAAGGCTCCTTCGTGTGATATCTGTCTGCAGGAAGGCACCGTATCGTCAGATCATGCCGTGCTGGTGGTCAGGAAGATGAAGAACCCTGAGAAGGTGATTGCCTCTATCAGTGATGCCCGCTCTACGAATGGCACCATGCTGAACGGACAGAGCCTTGGCTTCTCGGCCGAGGAATGCAAGAATGGTGACATCATTACCATTGGCGACAACTACGAGCTTTACCTGATTCTGATTGATGCCGCTTCACTGGGTCTGAAACCGGTGGAGGGCTTTATCGCTACCGAGGCAGCAGAGGAAGAGATGAACGACGGTCCGGAGCCATTCTTCCCCGGCAGTCAGCGCCCCACCAGAACAGGCGACGATTTCAACCCGTATGATTATAATCCTGGCGGCGGCACCGTGGGATTGGATGGTTCAAACCCCTTTGACAAGGGTGGTACTGTAGGTCTTTAACGATAGAGCATGGCAATATACAGATTACAGGGCAAAGCCGAGAAGCGCAGTGGCATCTATTATGAGTTTGACCCCTCAGAGGAACCACTAGGCGAGGGCGGCATGGGCAAGGTGTATAAGGGGCGCTGTGTCAACGAGGTGACAGGCACTGCCTTTGACGTGGCTATCAAGTTCATGTTTAGCGACCTGCCTGCTCATGCCATCGAGCGAGCTCGAAGAGAAGCCTCCATCCAGATACGCCATGACAACCTGGTGGAGATGCTGGGCTTCATTGATATAGAGGAGAAAGGTCCGCTGGGAGATATCCAGCATCACTACCACGTGGTGAGTGAACTGCTGGACGGCATTATGCTGGACGACCTGCTGGCAGGAAAGCTGACCAATAAGCGCGGCGAGCCGATGCCGTTTGCCCAGAAGTTGTACAACGACTATCAGCGCGATCCCTATCACTTCGCTACGTATATTATCAGGAATGTGTTGTCGGGTCTGATGGCGCTGCATGATGCCGGCTATATCCACCGTGATATTGACCCTACTAACATCATGATCACATCCAACGGCCATATCAAGTTGATTGACTTTGGTATAGCCAAGCAGATGCAGTCGCTCACCACGAACGACAAGTCGCTGACGGTGGCAGGCGTGTTTATGGGTAAGCCGGAATACGCGGCACCGGAGCTGATTCTGGGTGATATCAAGAGTCAGGACAAGACCACGGATATCTATGCCGTTGGTATCCTGCTGTTCCAGTGTATCATTGGCCATCCGCCCTTTGAAGGCGACAGGCATGAGGTGATGAACAAGCAGTTGCACCAGAAGATGCCGCTGGGACTTATCAAGAACAAGCAGATACGCAAGATTATCGAGACGGCAACCGACAAGACGCGTGCCAAGCGTTTCAGGAGTGCAGCGGAATTCCGCGTGGCCCTGGACCAGATAGCACTGAACGGAACAGGCGGTGGCTTCGAGTGGAAACCCCTCTATACATATATAATAGGTGGCGTAGCTGCTTGTGGCATCATCGTCGGTGGTGCAGTTCTTGCTATCACATCCCTGTCGGGCGAAAAGGAACAGAATATCGAAGAAAAGCCGTATGTCTTTGTTCCAGACGAGGTAAAGGCTATGGAGGATGAAAACCTTACGGCGCAGGCCGACACCGTTGCGCCTGAAGTAGCCCCAGCACCCGTTCCCGAACCGGCACCTGTGACCTTTGGCTCTGCCATTGCAGCCCTGCACCGGGCGGCGACAGCCTCAGAGGGTTTTGTACAGTTGGAAAGCCTGTCGAAAGACGGCAATGCCGATGCCACCTACCTGGTGAGTCGCCTCTATTTCAAGAGCAAGCTGAAGGATGACTACTGTCCTGACTCCATTACAAGGATGCAGAAGATGCTGAAGATAGGTGTTGACAACCGTAAGGCTCACCGTCTGCTGGAGATTAGCATTGAACAGAATCCCAGGAACTACCAGGCTCTGTATGAACTGGCCTGCGACTACTGGAAAGGTGCCCAGCGTACGGAGGCTGTGCAGAAGCGCGATGCCGACAAGGCGATAGACTGTTTCTGCAAGGCTATGGACCATGCAAGGCGGGCAAACGACAGGCTGTACATCCGTATGATAGCTGGCTATCGTGCAGATATCGTGAAGTGGCTTGATAACGTGAAGGATATATCTGAATACCGTTCCCAGTTGCCTAAGTGGAAACGTCAGGTAGAGAAAATGAAATAAAAGAAACTGTTTTAACGATGCCTAATACAGTCAGACAAACAGTAGTCACAAGAAAGGGTGACCCGTATATCTACTTATGGGTCATGAACGAGTGGTATTGCTACAATCCGCAGGAACCACCTGTGGGCAGTGGTGCCATGGGCGACGTGTACCGTGGGTTCAGATGCAAGAATGGCGCACCTGTGGCCATCAAGCGCGTGAAGGATGCCTATGCCAACAGCAAGATGATACGAGAACGCGCCAGACAGGAGGCATCGCTGGCATTCCGTCATCCTAACCTGGTGGAGATGGTGGGTTATTGCGAGTATGCCCCCGACAGCGGTCCTATCTTCATGATCAGTAATTTCGTGCAAGGCGAGAATATCGATGTGTTTGTGAAGAAGCTGGCCAACAGTCCTAACAGGGTGGAGAAGATCTGTAACGCCATGTATTCCGTGCTCGACGCCCTGGACTATGTACACTCCCGCGGGGTGATTCATCGTGATATCAAACCCTCGAATATCATGGTAGAGAACGACTCCAATATCCGACTCATGGACCTGGGTATCGCCCGTATGAACGGCGGTAACAAGTTCTCGGCCTTTGGCTTCATCGGCACACCGGAGTATTCCGCTCCAGAGCAGATTACACGCGAACAGAACGGTACCAGCGTACAGATCAACGCGACGACGGACATTTATGCACTGGGTATCACCTTCTATGAACTGCTGACGGGCAGTAACCCGATGGCCAGTAATGTGGAGGCTGAGACCCTGACACGTCAGATGAAGAACCCACTTCCCAGTAGCGACCTGATTCCGCATAAGCTGATGGACGTGCTGTGGAAGGCCACGGAGAAGGAGCAGGCCAAGCGCTACCAGACGGCGAGGGCGTTCAGGGAGGCCATAGAGGCATCCCTTCTGCCAGACCCGCCCATGTCGGAGAGAATAGGCCTGTGGCTCGGGCAATACTGGGTCCTGGCGGCAGGAATCGCCGTGGGGCTGTTTGTCATCATTAGTATAATCATCATAATTTTAATCATGTTATGGAACTGAAAAAGTTGCATTATAGCGAAGAGGATATCTTTATCGGCTTTGCGGAATCCCGCATTGGTGGTAGGGCAGAGAATCAGGACTCCTATCTCTCGAAACAGACGGAGCGCGGATTTGTCGTTACCGTGTGCGACGGTATGGGAGGCGGTCCTGGTGGCAAGACGGCATCTACCATTGCTGTCAACGAGATTATAGCGGGTATCGACGAGGCCAATAAGGACGAGGCAACTGCCAATGTGATTATCAAGGCTATCAGACGTGCCAATATGGCCATCATAGAGGCTGGCAACGAGACGCCTGCCCTGAAGGGCATGGGCTCTACGGCTACCGTCCTGCTGCTCACCGACCAGTCGGCCTTCGTGGCCCATGTGGGCGATAGTCGCATCTATCAATTCCGAGGCCGGAAGAAGGTATTCCGTACCTTTGACCACTCCATGGTGTTTGACCTGGTGAAACAGAAGGTGATCACGGAAGAACAGGCACGCCTGTCGGCACAGTCGAACGTGATTACACGTGCCCTGGGTGCCAAACCTGATGTGGAGGTGGAGGTGCAGGAGGTGCCTTACCTGAAGGGCGACCGTTTTCTGCTCTGCTCAGACGGCATCCACGGTTCGATGCCTGAGGAGGAGCTTATCAAACTGGCCACGGAGAAGGGTAGAGCATTAGGTCCCATCACAGATAATATTGCTACCGTCGTAGATGAACTGGGACGCAGGGAAGGCGGCGGGCATGACAACCTGACGATAGCCCTAGTAGAAACACGTATTAACTCAAAACTTAAAACAACCATGTCGAAGCAAACCAAGATTTTGATGTTGTGTCTGGCAGCAGTTTGCGCCATCAGCATCGTATGCAATATAGCCCAATATGCCACAAGGCCCGATACGGCAGAACTGGATAAACAGGTGGCAGAATTGCAACAGAAGGATAGTATCAGTGCTGATAGTATCAATCGGCTGAATGACAGTATAGCCGAGGTGAATGCCAGTCTGAATCAGATAAAGGCTATCGTGAACAAACCAAATGAACCTAATAACAAAAACAAATAATAAAACTATGAAAGTCTATTCTATTGGAAGAGATGCCGCCTGTAATATCGTCATTGACGATAATTCCGACGTCATCAGCAGACGGCACGCTATCCTGAACGTAGCGCCGTCGGGGAAAATGACGATTGTGGACCAGAGCCACAATGGTACCTATGTTAACGGTATCCGTATCTCATCGAATGTGCCGGTGCCCGTAACTCGCAAGGACAATATCTCGTTTGCCCATGTGGCTCGTCTGGACTGGAACCAGATTCCTAATACCAGTGGGGCTATCGTGCGTTGGAGTATCATCGGCGTCATAGCAGTATTGCTGGTGGCTGGTGGTGCCTGGGGATTCTTTACCTGGTTTGGCAGTGAAGCACCTGAAGAGCCTGCGCCTGTTGCTGTTGACTCAACAGAAACTATCAACGAACAGAAGCGGATTGCTGAGCAGGAGCGTATCAATGATTCCATTGCGAAACACGTGCAGGACTCTATAGAGAAGGCACAGAAGGAGGCAGCAGAAAAGGCTGCAACCAAAAAGAACGTGAAGAAGGCAGAGCCTAAGAAAGACAATGCCAAGGAAAAGGCAGAACCCAAGAAGGAAGAGCCGAAGCCCACACGTGTACGTGGATAAGAAAAAACAGATTACTAATAACAACTTAAAACAGTAGGAAATATGAGACTACTAAAGATTGGCCGCGACGCAGCCTGTGATATTGTACTATATAGTGAGAATGTCAGTTCACTGCATGCAGAACTCACCCTGCTCAATAGCGGTGACATACAGTTGGAAGACAAGGGTAGCCGTAATGGTACCTTCGTGATGAACCAGCCTATCAAGCCTGGCAAGCCCGTTAACATCCGTCGTGGTGATGCCGTGCGCTTTGCCGATGTGGAACTGCAGTGGAGCCAGGTGCCCCAGCCCGAGGATAACTCGGCCTACAAGGCTATCTACGGCATCGGTTCGCATTTCAATAACGATATTCAGATTTCGGGCAATACCGTCAGCCGCTATCATGCCACTATCAAGGTGGGGCGTGACAACAAGGTGTATATCGTAGACCATAGTAAGAACGGTACCACGGTCGATGGCAGGAAGATTGCCGCCAATGTACCCACGCGTATCAAGAAGAGCAGTGCGGTGGTCTGTGGTGGTGTGCCTGTCAACCTGAAGGCAGCGCCTATCCAGTGGCCCAGTGAGGCATGGAAGGCTGTTGTGGGCATTGCAGCCGTCTGCATCATCCTGGCAGGTGTCGGCGTAGGCATCTGGGCATTTATCAACGGACGTTCGAAGACTTATACCGATACCGAACTGTTTGCACGCTTTAGTCACTCTACGGTAATCGTGAAGGGTATCTACCATTACGAGGTATCTATTGGTGACCTGGATATGAAATATGTGGCAGGTCTGATTCCTGAGAAAGTGCTTCCGCCAGAGATTATTCGTGATAGAAATGATAAACCTCTTGATATCAGTGCTATTAGTCAGAAAGAACTCATAGAGCTGTTTAACAAGTATGAGGAAACAGAAAAAGGATTATATCTGGGAACAGCATTCTTTGTTTCCGAGGATGGCAAGCTGCTGACCAATCTCCATATTGTGAAGCCATGGTTGTATAATAATGTCGCAGAGATACTGAAGAGTTATTATTCCAGACTACTGGCACAGACTGTGGCCAATACCGATGCCTCACGTGTCCTGGTTCGCTCGATAACCGGTGAGGGCACCGGTGCCACCGACCTCTCTGCCTATATCTCGCAGGTGCAGGTGAAGGGTGTGCTAGACTATATCGCCCTGGTGCCTGAGGGTGAGATTTTTGATGCCGACAATGTCATCAAGTGTCATGTGCTCTCTGCTGGCGAGGACAAGGATAGGGATGTGGCCCTGATTCAGACCATCAATAAGCAGTTGCCCAACAAGAACTGTACCTATGTCAACGTGGCCGACTCCATCGATGTTACTGACGAGGCGCTGAAGGTGGGTGAGCATATCTTCACCATCGGCTTCCCTCACGGCATGGACCCATTCGTACAGAGCAAGGATAGTGAAGGCATCAAGGCTTACTCTACAGGTGGTAGCATCACCTCTCAGCCTTCGGAATATACCTTCTCATTTGATGCCGCCTCTTATCATGGCGCCAGTGGCTCTGCCATTTTCAATAGCAAGGGTATGCTGGTAGGTATCCTGAACTCAGGTCTTGACAAGTCGCAGGGCTTTAACAAGGGTATCAAGGCGAAGTATATCAAGGAATTGTTGGACGCACCTTATAAAAAATAACGCAGGCTTATGAAAAAGATACTTTCAATCATGGTTGCTGCCCTGGCTATTGCCGGCAGCGCTGAGGCAGTCATCGTACAGAAAATCTATCTGAAGGATGGTTCTGTGTTGAGTGGCTATATCCAGAAGCAGGATGATAACGGTAACCTGACCATCCATTCTGATGTGGCTGAGATATGCCTGAAGAGCAGTCAGGCCACCATCAGCAACGAGAAAAACTACACCGTTGGCGAGCTGGACAAGAACTGGGTGGAATGGGCCGAGAAAAACGAGGCCTTCGAAGGTACTGGCAACCAGCGCACCCTGTATCTGGCTGATGTCACCTCGAAGTCAAAGACGGTGGCAAAGGTGAAAATCATTGAGCGAGGTGAACTGGTGAGGTATCTGGAGATGAGTCCTGATATCTATACCATCCCCTGGAAGGATGTGCTGGCCATCAAGGGCGAGAAGCGTTGCAAGACGGCCCTGTCGGGCATTAACCGTATCTTCCAGTTGAAGTCGGGCATGGAGTTCGAGGGACAGTATGCCGAGGAGACCGACTCGCTGTTGACGCTCTATCTGAACAATGGTATCCGCCAGTCGTTCAAGATTAACGACGTCATCAAATATACGTTCCGTCCCATCAATCCCAATCAGGACATCTTCGCCCAAAGTGAATTGCTGAATATTGTAAAGACCAAGAACGGCAACGAGACAAAGGGTATCATCATTGAGCAGAACTATACCAGCGCGAAGGATTCTGAGAACTATTTCCTGGTGCAGCAGCCTTCAGGCGCAATCCAGAGCATCAAGGTGTCTGATATCCTGGAGACCCGTAAGGAAGAGAACCCCAAGTTCGATCCTAAGTTCGACGTCCTGCTGAAGGAGGGCGAGGTGCTGATTAACCGTCAGGAGGTAGTGATGACGGGCATCACCGAGAAAGGTGAGAACAGCGTACTCGACAGCCTGAGCGAGAAGGTGGTCATCAAGAAAGACCCCCAGAACAACACCCGTGTCACGGTGGAATACCGCAATGCCAACGGTGCCAATATCGAGGCCTATCAGGTGGTTAAGGTCAATAAGATAGAGAATAAGAAGGAGAAGAAGACTATGTACGGCGTGAGCTATCGCGACCTGGTCAACTCTACCATCCGTCCTGTCTCTATTGAGACGAGTGTGAACCACACCACAAAGGCTGAGTATATCGTAGGCGGTCAGGGCACCTTTGCCTTGTATGACGCCAAGAACAAGAAGGCTATACCTTTTATTATTAAGTAAGCAAATAAAAAAGAATACGTTATGATGCTGAGGGAAGTAACCATAGGACGCTCTAAGGATTGTGACATCTATCTGGACGAAAGATGTATCTATGCCAGTAGTCATCATGCCACCATCTACTATGATGGCAACCAGTTGATGTACAGAGACTGTAGTAGTAACGGAACGATGATCAACAATGTCAGTGTGAAGCATCGTGCTGTGCCCATCCGTCGCGGAGATACCATCATGGTGGCTGGCAAGTATCAGATAAGCTGGAATCAGATTGATGTCTATTTCCCCGGCCGCCCACAGCAACAGATGGCACCACAGCAGTCGTACCAGCAGCCCTTCCAACAGTCTTATCAACAGCCCGCTATGCAGGCACCTGTTGACGAGGGCGACTCGCTGAATCTCTCGAAGTGGAACTGGGGCGCCTTCAGCCTCTATCCGCTCTGGGGTTTCTTCAACGGTTGCTGGTGGGCTTTCCTCATTGGCTTCTTCGTAGGGTGGCTGTTCCCCATCCCCAATATCATCTTTGGTGTTTATGGCACCCGGTGGGCATGGCAGAACAGGTCATGGCGCAGTGCTGCCGACTTCGTGGCGACACAGCACGGATGGGACATTGCGGGTATCATCATCTTTGTTATCAACATGCTGTTCTTCCTAGGTCTGATAGTCTTCTATGCAGCCCTTTTCTCTGCCTTATTATAAATGCATGCTATGATACAGATTGCGTCACCCACATATCAGCTGTTCGGCTTTGCAAACTCCATGCAAGGTGGTCGTCCGGAAAACCAGGATGATTTCGGTTTTGCGGAGACTCCCCTCGGCTTTGCCCTGGTGGTATGCGATGGCATGGGTGGCGGTCCTGGCGGAAAGACGGCATCCTATATTGCCAAAAACGAGTTTCTTTCCACGTTGATGCAATGCAATGCCCAGACACCGCCGGCCACCGCATTGAGGATGGCTGTGAGCCGTGCCAATGATGCCATGGAAGAGAAGATGAACCAGGTGCCCGAACTGCGAGGCATGGGTTCTACGCTGGTGGCAGTACTGATCAGCAGACAGTCGGCCTTCATCGCTCATCTGGGCGACAGCCGCTGCTATCAGTTGCGTGGCAGGCGGGTGAGGTATCGCACGGACGATCACTCGCTGGTGGGCGATCTGGTGCGAGGCAAGGTGCTGACGGAGGAACAGGCACGCGTGTCGCC
Source organism: Prevotella communis (assembly GCF_022024175.1). GTDB lineage: Bacteria > Bacteroidota > Bacteroidia > Bacteroidales > Bacteroidaceae > Prevotella > Prevotella communis. The sequence continues at coordinate 1,142,335 of NZ_CP091794.1, forward strand.
TCAGTCGAATGTGATTACCCGTGGACTGGGGAATACCTCCAACCATGTGGCAGATGTGGTGGAGGTGCCCTATCGGAAGGGCGACTGTTTCGTACTTTGTACGGATGGTGTCTGGGGCTCTATGCGCCATGAGGACCTGTTGCAGCGCCTCACGTCTGTGCAGGATATCGCCTCGAAGGTAGGCAATCTCTCGGCAGAGGTGGACCGTATAGGCTTTGCTGCCGGTGGCCATCACGACAACCACACGCTGGCTATCATAGAAACGAAAACAGACTCAATTTTAAAGGAAAAAATGAGTAAACAAGTAAAAATACTCCTGGCAGCACTGTCGTGCATGCTGCTGGTCAGCATCATCCTGAATATCCTGTTGTTGGTCAAGATGAGCAATCATGCGGTGGCTGTCAATGATTCAGGTGCCGGTGGCGTGCCGGTGGCAGAAAGTGGCAGTTTGGCTTCGCCTGAAGAACCGATAGCTACGATTGAGACCGCATCGGTGACAGAGAAGGCTGAAGGCAAGGTGACGACTATCACGGAGGAGAATGACTCCCTGGGACGACAGATAAAAAAGTTGAAAGAAACGCAGGCCGAGCAGCAAGACAAGGCGGGACAGACCGTGAAGGAGATGCTGGAGCAGGTGGTAGCGCAGCTGAATGGGCTGAAGGCTATCAATGAGAAGGACAAGAAAGATGCCTCCAAGAAGAGTGAGGTATTCACCAAGACGGTGAAACAACTGCTGACGACGCTGAAAGAAAAGGTACCTGCGCCCAACAAGCAGAAGGTAGCGGATATCGAGTCGCATGTCAGTGGCGAGGCCTTCGACTGCACGAAGAATATCTGGCCAAGCAAGAAGATGTTTGTCACCTCACCCAAGACAAGGAAGGTTATCGACGAGAAGATACTGCCCAAGGTGGAGGAACTGAAAAAGAATTTATAAACCCGAAACATATCACAGAAGATGAAAGCAAAAGCACTTCTAACAACTCTGATGACAACTCTCTGTCTGTCGGCTAACGCACAGACCGTGGTATGGGAGTTGAAGCCCACAACCTATAACGATATCTCCCGGTTGGGCAGAAACCTGTATGTCGTGAAGCATAACGGTAAGGTAGGCCTGATAAACTCAGACGGTACCATCGTGGCTCCGATAGACAATGACCAGATAGGCGACCTCTATGAACATAAGGCCCTGGTGACACGTACCGACGGACATGGCGAGCGTGTGGCTGGCATCCTGACCGACGATGGCGTGTATCATGGTTTTGCCACCAGCTACTATACGCTGAACGGACAGAAGTTCTATTCCGACGGTCTGCTGTCGGTAGCCGACGAACGAGGCAACCTGGGCTATATCGACGACTACGGCAAGGCCGTGGTGGGCTTCGAGGGTAAATACAGTAGGATAAAACCCTTCACAGAAGGTTTTGCTGCTGTGATGAAGAATAAGAAATATGTGCTGATCGACAAGGATGGCAACGAGGCGAAGTTCATGTATGGCGGCAATGGCATCGGTCCGGCTATCGGTGGATGTACCAACGTCTATCAGGGCAAGGCCTATGTCTATGACGAGTTTGGCGGTGCCGACCGTTCTTACTACCTCTATGATGCCAAGGCAAAGAGCAGGCTGGAGAAGACGGGACGTATCAAGAATACCGCTACCGACTATCTGTACTGCTATCAGTCGGTCACAGGACGTACCAAGGAAGTGCCGTTCAAGAAGATGGTGGTGAAGGCCGGTCAGGTGGGACTGTCGCCTGTCACCAACAGCGGACTGTATGGCTATGAGGAGAGTGGCAAGACCGTTTTGCCTGCACAGCTCTCTGCAGCCACTCCCTTTGAGGATAATCTGGCTATCGTCACCCTGAATGGTCAGATAGGTATCTTGAAGTATATCCCAGGCAACGGCTTTGTAGCTACCCCTCAGAACGGACAGCTTACCTTCATGGAGGGCAATAAGGTGGACTGCGCTTTCACCCTGCTGTCGCCCAGTGTATGGCGCGACAAGGTTGTCGACGTGAAGATGCGCGACGAAAAAGGCAATATCGTGGCACTGGTGAAGAAGTCGGATAATAATTATTCGTTTACCCTGAATCTTCAGGGCAGCTGTAAGAAACAGTTTGAAGTGGCTGTCTTTGCCGAGGGACTGAAGCTCTTCGAGGGGCCGGTTGCCTACTCGTTTACGATGAAGGAACGTCCGAAGGTAGAGACTACTAAGAAAGGTGAAAATGGTAAGAACGACGAGGGCGAAAAAAATAAAAAGGTAGAGAAAATCTGTCCTACCTGTGGCAAGAAAATCAGCGAATGTCCGTACCAGGGCGTACACTAATCATAAAAAAATAACCTATTTTATTAACTATAAAAAAAGTATTAACATGAAAAAGTTTCTTTTCCTTTTTGTGGCGCTTGTAACTGCAATGCCCACATTCGCACAAAGTGATGATGAAGAAGATGTTTATTCTTCTGGTGCAAAAGTCAAGAAGAATGCCTTCTTCATTGGTCCGAAGGTAGGTGGTGTGCTGACCACCATGACTCAGCCCAAACAGGGTAAGCTCTATGATGCTGCCGGTTTCGGATTCTCAGGCGGTCTGGCCATGAAGATCCGTTTCGGTCAGGCTTCCGAGGCTTCTGTTGGTGGTACTGGCTATTTTGCCATAGGTGCCGAACTGAAGTATAAGCAGAACAAGGTGAAGACATTGGGTACGGATCAGGCTGGCAAGAAGAATGCCGACCTCACCATCAGCTATTTCGAGGTGCCTGTCTTTGCTCAGGTTTATCCTTTTGCCACTTCGATGTCTATGAACACCCTCTATTTCGAGGCTGGTGCGTCGATTGCCGGTACCATGGACCGCAAGCCTAACACCCTTGAGATTACAGACAAGAACACGCTTGCTGTCACCACCTTCAATATCGATAATAATGGCAGTAAGGTGAAGGGCATGGATGTTCGTCCGCTCGTTGGTCTGGGCTACACCATTCCTAACACGGGACTCGACATCAACGCTCGCTATTATATCGGCACCAGCGACCTGTCTAGTTCCTTTAAGAGCAAGATGAACTCCTTCGAGGTGTCACTGGCTTGGCTGTTTAATGCCTCAAGATTCTGATTTTCCTAGTACTAACCTTTAAAAAACTACTTATATGATGAAGAAATATTATTTCGGAGCTATTGCCTTGGCAATGATGCTCTTTGCAGCATGTGGCGATGATGGTGATGAAGATAGCGGCACGCTCTACGATACGGATATCACGGTGTCGCTGAATGATTTCTATTCGAGTTATAACTATAACGACACGCGTCACGATATCAATGTGACCGACGATTATCGTACGTTCCATTCAGAGCACGATTTATATATTCAGACACGTGTGCTGTTCTATAATTCAAATGGCGTACTGGTTGACTCGCTGATAAAGTATTCCACCAATCTCAATGAACTGAACATCTCTAAGGGACTGCCAGAGGGTAGATATACCGTTGTAACTACGCTGACGTTTGCCGATAAGACATCGGGCGACGATGCGTCATGGTGGTGGCTGGCTGATAAGCAGAAACTGTCAACGGCGAAGATGAATGTCAGAAACCGTTTCTCAAAATGGTGTATCATGTCTTATGATGCCTCTGTGGTCAATATCGTCTCTGGTCAGAAGACAACTATCCGTCTGAACCCTCGTCCCGTTGGCGCATTGGGTTATATCTTCCTCCAGAACTTCCAGTATAAAAGCGAGTCAACCTATGGTACTGTAGCCGACAATGGTATTCGTGCGCTCTGCCTATATGCTAGAAATGTAGCTGTTTCTTACCGTCTGGATCCCAGTACATCCAACCACTATATCTATCTGGATGATGCTGGTAGCAGCTCTTGGTATTTCCTGTCAGATAGGATGGAACCATCTGATTTCGATAGCAGCTGGACTTATTTCAAGTCTAACCTGTATGACTACTTCTATATCTTGTCGCCCAATCCGGAGATCTTCTTTGGCTACGTACCTAAGGGATCAAGCTCCTTTACAGGTTATGGCCAGAAGAACGTAACCATCAGTAGCGGTAACACCTATCTGGCTTACTGGGATTATTTCGAGGTGGGCAATCCTTATTTCGGAGTGGCCAACAACAACCAGTGGCACACGTATTCTCAGGCAAGAGCAGCAGAACCCGGACAGCACTATAGCGTGATTGATGAATCGACGCCAAGGGCTTACCGCTTCTCTATGTTTAAGTAAATAGATAGTTTTAATGGGAGACTGTGTCTGCAGGTTAGCGGGGCACAGCCTCCTGTCTTTTTCAAAAATCCCCAGTCTGATGAGAACAATAGTTATATCTGTTTTATCTTTGTTGTTGGCTGTGACAGCATTTGCCAATGATCGTTTCCAACGTGCCATGACTATCGCTGAGCGGCAGTTGGGCACCAGTCATGTGATTCTTGCCAAGCGTACTGCGACATATTGTATCTTCAGTGGCAAGGAGCAGGGTGGATATGCTATTGTGTCGGTTCAGGGAGAGGGGAATCCGCGTCTGCTGGCTTTCTCGCGTGAGAGTCGTTGGGATGAGGCTGTCATGCCACCGGCTGTGCTGGAATGGCTTGAGGGGCTGGAGACGCTTCAGCCGGGGTGTGTCGTGAGGCGTGCTGCTGACAGTCTCTCCAGGGTCGATGTGGCCCCGTTGCTCACTTGCCACTGGCATCAGCGCTCGCCATACAACGACCTGGCACCGGTCATCCAGGATGGTCAGGTTAAGACCGTGGCCGGTTGTGTGGCCCTGGCCGCGGCTCAGGTGGCTTATTACTGGCGCAACGACAACCTGGAATATACCCTGAGAGACACGCCTACGTATGAATATGGCGGTGCTCCTGTTACGGAGATTGTGCCCAAGGGGAGTCCTAATAACTGGGAACTGATGCTTGATGAGTATGATAGCAACAGTCCTGCAGAATCGCGGGCCGCAGTGGCACAGTTGTGCTATGTCCTTGGTACCACGGCCTATCTGAACTATGCCTCATCTACGGGTGGCTCTATCCGTGATGTGGGTAATGCCTTGTATTCGCAATACAGGATACTGTCGGAATATATCAGTCGTGGCGACAGTCTGCCGGATTGGGAGGGAATGCTCTATGCACAGGTGGCCAAGGGCTATCCCGTTATCTGTTCTGGTTCGGGCTCCGGTCCTTCGGGACATGCCTTCGTGCTTGACGGGTATGACAGTGAGAACAATCTCTTTCACTTCAACTTTGGATGGGGTGGCGATGGTGATGGCTATTATCCTGCTGACGAGTCGCCTGAGGCTATGGGTGGCTATTATCGGGGACAGGCGGTGTTGATAGATATTCACCCCCAGTCAACCACCATCCCCTCGTCTGTCGACGTTCAGCATGTTGCGGGTGGGCAGGCTTACGGTCTCTATGACATGCTTGGCCGTCGCCTCTCAAAAGCGCCATCTCATGGCTTCTATATTATTGTTGATGCCAATGGGGCGAGGAAGGTACGTTAGTATTTGAGAAAGGTATGAAGAGAACGGTAGTCATCATATATTGTCTGTTGGGCCTGAGCATTACTTGTATGGCCCAGCACCATATGCGCATCCATTATAAGGGTGGGGCGGTGAGTGATATTCCTATTGAGCAGATGGATAGTATCACGTTTGTGCAGAAGGATACGCCTGCGGAGGAGGTGACACTCATCGGCAGTTGGTTCTGGGGAAATCTGGTGATGGGGTATTATGAGCTGTTGACCATCAATGAGGACCACACCTATACGGGATATGACTATTTCTTTGAGTATGGCTTCAATACGATGACGTATGGCTGGTGGTCACAGATAGGTGCCATGCTTACCCTGCAGTCGAATGGATATGGCTATCAGCGGCGATACAACTGGTATATCACGGAACTGACTGGAAATGCACTCGGGGTGATGACGAATACGGGACCATTCACCTATTACAAGGTACAGCCGGAAACGCTAACGCTCCAGGTGAATGGCATACTCACCTGTGAGGATGGCGACTCTTTCGTCTTTGCTGATGGCGTGAGAGCCGCCATACAAGACAACACACTTGTAGGGCTGTCTGCAGGTGAAACTTATATCCAGAAATATATTGCTGCCAGCAAGTGCATTGTGGTATATAAGGTTGTGGTCATTTAGTGTTCTCTTAATAACATCTTCTCAATCAGTGGAACATACCATGTGCGTACTTCCTCGGCTGTTGGGGTGTGAGCACCGGGAAAATGGAATGAAAGGTTGTAATGCTCCAGAAACAGCGGCTCGAAGTGAGCCAGAGTGTCCTGTTCCCCGAATAATCCCCATACTTTGTCCTTAAAAAGGGGATTACAATAGTGGAACTGAGTGGCTTCCAGTTCTGCAAATTCCTGTATCAGAGGCTCATCAATGACAAAGTGCTGGTTGCCGTCTTTGCGTGGTGACTTGTATTCATGTGTTCCTATGCGCTCTCCCAGGAATGCGGTCATCTGAAAATGTGGGTTGCCAAGCAGGGCCGGAATGCCAACTATGGGCGCCAGCATCTGGGCATAGAAAGAGCCGCAACTGTTGCCCACCAGCAGGTCGGGATGCTCCCTGTCACAGATGTTCCTGATTAGCTCCAGCGCCATGTTCGGATGTATAGGCAGGTCGGGCGTAAGCACCTCGGCACGTCCTTCGAATGCCTCCCTTAGAGCCACAGCTGGCACACACTGACCGCTAGCAAAGAATCCGTGCAGGAATAATATGCATTTGCGCACGCTATGGCGTGCCTCAATTGCTTCTAATAAATTCATTGTCCTTTAGTTTTTATCTGTTACTGAATCATCCGAATTGTTATTCTGTCTTTTGCACGCATGATTCTCAGCGACAAAGATACGATTTTTCCTCTGGATTATAATCATACTTGCTAAACATTAAACAAAATTAAAGAATCGTACACTGTTTGGCTATGTCTGACATTTTTCTTATATTTGCAGGCAAATTAATGAAGGCTATGGAAGAAAAGAAACCTATAGACGGTGCGGAATATATCTCGCTGGAGGAAGCCAAACGACTGAAGTTGCCCTATTTTGAGGGGGCAGCAGCAGGTTTCCCTTCGCCCGCGGCCGACTATCAGCATGAGAGTCTGGACTTGAATGAGAAGTTTGTGCATCACCCTGAGGCGTCGTACTTCGTGCGCGTCAAGGGCGAGTCAATGATAGGCCTGGGCATCCTCGACGGCGACATCTGCCTGGCCGACAGGCAGGAGGAAGTGGCCGACGGACATATCGTCGTGGCCTTTGTGAATGGAGGCCTGACGGTGAAGACCCTCGACACATCCACAAGGGATAAAGGTTATCTGCGTTTGCTGCCCGCCAATCCCGACTTCAAGCCCATCATCATTGATGCTAATGACCAGTTTATCATTCAGGGGAGGGTAACCTCCATTCACCGAGATATCAGGAGACACTGATTATGTACGCCATTGTTGACTGCGACAACTGCTACGTATCGTGCGAGCGTGTTTTCCGTCCAGACTTGAACGGGAAACCTGTTGTTGTGCTGTCCAACAATGACGGATGTGTAGTGGCCCGGAGTAATGAGGCAAAAGCACTGGGCATCAAGGCGGGACTGCCTTACTACCAGTTGAAAGAGCGTTTCCCGCATGGTGAAGTGACCGTATTCTCTTCCAACTACGAACTCTACGGTGATATCACAGACCGCGTGATGTCACTCGTCCGCAAGGCATCACCCACGTTCTACCGCTATTCTATTGACGAGGGCTTCTGCGACCTGAAGGGCATGGAGCATCTCGACTTGAAACGCTGGGGCGAAGACCTGTCGGCCTATATCTGGAAAGCCACGAGAATGCCCGTCAGCATTGGCATTGCGCCCACGAAGACACTGGCAAAGATGGCCAGCCACTTCGCCAAGAAATACAAGGGGTATAAGCACTGCTGCTTCATCGATACTGACGAGCGGCGCAAGAAAGCGCTGGAGATGTACGAGATTGGCGAGGTGTGGGGCATTGGACATCGCTATGCGGCCCGCTTGCAGGCACTGGGCGTCAGAACAGCGCTAGACTTTTCCAAGCATCCTGAGACGTGGGTCCGGGCCATGCTCAATAATGTGGTGGTCATCCGCACCTGGAAGGAGTTGAACGGTATCGACTGCGTCCCCATGGAAGATATGAGCAAGAAAAAGAGCATCTGCACGTCGCGCTCGTTTCCTGGCATGGTGACGGATATGGACACCTTGCGAACCAGCGTGTCCAACTTTGCTGCCCGCTGTGCCGAGAAACTCAGGAAACAGCAGTCGGTGGCGCAGTCTGTTTCTGTATTTATTGATACCAACCACTTCCGTGAGGACTTACCTCAGTATTGGAACATGGCTGAAGAGCGACTGCTCACGCCGTCGAACTCCACCCAGCAGATTGTGCAGACAGCCACCCGCTGCATGGAGCGCGTCTTCCGACAGGGTTACCACTATAAGCGTGCGGGTGTCATCGTGATGGGTATCAGTCCAGACAATGGCGTGCAGACCAACTTCATCGACTATGATTCTGAGCGACATGAGAAGATGAAGCGGCTCGACGAGGCGCTTGACAAGATCAATCGCGAATACGGGTCGGAAACGCTGGTGCTGGGGTCGCAGCAATACACGAAGCCCCAGGGTAAAGGAAAAGCAGGCGTGTTCAAGGACAGCATCAAGCATGACTTCCGCAGTCCCTGCTATACCACCCGGTGGAGCGATATCCCGGAGGCGACGTAAATTATGTAGATACTGAAAGGTACGTGTGGTCAGAGTGGTAGCACAAAAAGCAGGTAGTCTTACTATATATAGCTGAAATCGTGAATTGACTCGAGTGATTTCATGAGTTGAGCTAGGTCAATCGATGATTTCACTCGAGTGACGATTTTGGGGGTATTATAGGGTGACTTTTCTGCTTTTTCCTTGGCAAAATGGAGATGGTTACGCTGAAGATTGATCCTATGTATATAGGTCGGGAGTTAGGACGGTAGGAGTTGTCGCTGCACCGGATTTATGTTTTCCTTATGTGAGCGAATATTATGTTCATTCCATTTTTTTTCTTCGAAAAGAAACCAGATTGCAATTTTTTTACTACCTTTGCAGGTGCTATCTGCCTATGGTGGCTGGGATGCGTATTGAGATGCGCGAAGCTGTAAGGTGGAGCACTACATATTGAAAGGCGTTACTGACGCTTTGTTTTTGGACTTTCGAAACTACCACAATCGAATGCTGGACAAGAGCAATGCAAGGGTGACTGCCACGGGGTGTAGTATATACTCTCCGTAGTGTGCTGAGAGGGTCGGGTATCCTCAACGCACACTTTACGGGTGTCTTTATACTCCAGCGTGGATGTTTCTCTGTTTGTTTTCCAGCTTGGCTGTGGTAGGCCACGAAGTCGAACAGGCAGATGCAAGCACCCACGTTTTTTCTTTTTGTAGTCAGCCAATAAATATTACAAGTTCGTATTGGGTGTTTACGGACAACGAACAAAAAGAATAAAAACAATAGTAAAGGAATAATATAGAGTCTTTGACATCCTTGGTTGACTGATTAAGCAGAATTACCACACTACAGACACATCAGTCGGACAAGCAATTGGATGTTTACGCTCATAAGGGCGTGGACAGTTGGATTGTTGTCTGATGTGGGCTGTGGTAGGCCTTGCTTAAACGCATCTTTCTTCCACGCCCCCTTTTCGAAACGAAGAGAGGGCTTTTTCATGTCAAAGAAGAAACAATATAAAATGGTTGACTTGTTCGCAGGTTGTGGCGGACTTAGCCTCGGCTTAGAACAAGCGGGTTTTACACCTTGGTTTGTCAATGAAATTGTTGAGCAGTTTGCTAATACATACAAGTTCAACCACAATCTTTCTGATGATCATTACTACATAGGCGACATCGCAAAACTCAATGAGCATATCGAGGAATACAAAGAAATGTTTGAGGGTATAACGCTTGTATGTGGTGGACCTCCTTGTCAAGGATTCTCAATGGCAAATAGGCAAAGAATACTTGATGACCCAAGAAATGGACTATATAAACAGTATCTTATATTTTTACGGAATGTTCGCCCCCAATTCTTCATTATGGAGAATGTTAAAGGTATGATGAATAAGATTGGGGAAATCATTCAGAATTTCAAGGAGTATCTTGGCGATGATTATCAGTATGACTACGCAGTTTTAAAAGCTCAAGACTTTGGCGTTCCTCAGAACAGGGAGCGTTTCATTATGATTGGTAATCGTATGGGGGTTTCGCCTAAAGCCATCTTTGCTGAGATCGACAAGAATAAGCGTGATGCGTTTGTCTTACGTGATGCGCTGTATGGTCTACCTCATCTTGAATCGAAGACAGAAAAGGGTCAAAGTGGTATCGAAGATATCCGTTCTGGTTTAACAGAACGTGATTTCGATTATCCGCAGACTGATTTCTATCGATTCATCAACGGCGACAAGATAATCACCAAGCTCTACAATCACAAGAATCGTTACAATAACGAGAGGGATATTGAGATATACAGAAGGCTCCCACAAGGTGCGAACTCATTGCATGAGTCTATTGCTGATATTATGCCCTACAAAAGGCGAAACGACATATTTAAGGACAAATATTTTAAACTGGATGAAAGTCAGATTTGCAAGACGATTACTTCACATATGAAATTTGACTGCAATATGTACATTCACCCTTGGGAAGCGAGAGGGTTGAGTCCAAGAGAAGCAGCGCGAATACAGACTTTTCCAGATGATTATGTAATAACTGGAGCTCAGAATATGTGGTATGCACAGGTGGGCAACGCTGTACCGGTAAAACTTGCTAAAGCTATAGGAGACGGCATTATGAAGTTTGTATGAACCACGTAGAGCTATTTGCTGGTATTGGCGGTTTTCGTAGGGCGATGGATTTAATTTCCCATGACCTTGGTTTTCTTATCCAGACTGTTGCCTACTCTGAAATAGACAAGAATGCTATTACCTCATACAATGCTAATTACAATACGAATGGTGAAGTGGCAATGGGGAATATCGTTGAATTTGTCAAAGATGCAAGAGCCATGAGAGCTCTTCCTCCTTATGACTTGCTTTCTGGTGGATTCCCTTGTCAGACTTTCAGTATGATGGGAAGTCAAGAAGGATTTGAAGAAGAACGTGGTCAGATGTTTTTCCGTATTATGGATATGATTAATGCCAGGCATCCACGTTATGTGCTTTTGGAAAACGTCAAGAACTTAATGCGTCATGATGGAGGTAATACAATTGCTGTTATAAGAAAAGAGTTGGAAGATGCTGGATATATCGTCAAAATGGACGTTTTCAACTCCAATAACTTTGGTTTGCCTCAGAAGCGCAACAGAGCAATTATCTTTGCCAGAAGAAGAAATTTGGGGAACTTTGAGTTTAATGCAGACCTTGTTAGAGATGCATTTGCTCAGATAAACAAGGATCATTGTTCATTAAACTTTTACGATTCAACAATAGATGTACTTGACAGAGAAGTTGAAGGAAAATATTATTTATCAGAGAAGATTAAGCCAACCATTCTTAGTAATGGAAGTGCAGGCTTTAAATCAAAATCAGAAATAGATCAAGCTGTGGCAAGACCCTTGACAGCTTCAATGCACAAAATGCATCGTGCTTGCCAAGATAACTACTATAGCGATTTGTTCATACTGTCCCATGGTGTAGAAAGACCATCAGAAAGGATGACCAAAGAGGAACTTGCAAGAATACCAATACGCAAGTTGACGCCCAAAGAAGCTTTCATGCTTCAGGGTTTCCCAAATAATTTCGCTAATAATGCAGGTCGTGCAAAAGTTGCTAATGGGGCAATGTATAAGCAGGCAGGTAACGCCGTTAGTGTAAACACTATTTATGCAGTTCTTTATTACTTGATTACTAACCGAATTATACGAGAATAATATGGAAGAGATCGTAAAACATATCAACGACACCAATGCCAGTTATAGAACTGTGGGTGCAGGCGATGCTAAGAATACAGATTTGTTCTTGGACAATGAGCATTACGAATTATTTAAAGACGCAGGTGAGCAGATTACAGTAAGATTCAATAGAGAGAATCTTACTAAAGCAATTCTTTTTATTGCATCTATTTTGCCTCGTAAATACGACAATTCTTCGATTCATAAGAATATCAATTTTTCCACAGCGTTTGTATTTGATCAACTTGCTTTTCTTGACGGATTTTTCACAGTGGATGGCGTTAAAGTGGAATCCAGAACACAAATATGGAATGCCCGTAAAGACGTTCTAAAAGCTAATGGTGAAATTGATAAACGATTTTACTTTAATGGCTTGTTAGAAGATATAGAATATACTAATTATAAAGGTGAAAGAAAATCAGCCAAGTTTACTATAAGGAATTATATTGCTGGAGGATATTCTGATTTGCATATCAAAAAAGCGAGCAACGGAATATTTGACATATGGGTAACAAATACATTTGAGCCATATAATGATGGCAGAGAAAAAGGGCTTGAGATTATGGATACAGCAATAACAAACCCTTTACAGCAGATATTCTATGGTGCTCCAGGTACTGGTAAGTCTCATGAAATTAGCAAGCAGACAGATGGCGAAGCTGTGGTGAGAACTACTTTTCATCCGGATAGCGACTACTCCACATTCGTGGGAGCATATAAACCTGTTATGAAAGATGTGGATGTGCCAGTCGTTCCTGTTGTTGTGAATAGTGGAATAGGTCTTGAGCCTGGTGGAACATATAAAGAGAAACGTATTACTTATCAATTTGTGAAGCAGGCTTTCCTTAAAGCTTATCTTGGTGCTTGGAAAAAATATGCAGATAGATGCTCTATTTGCTGTGTACCTGCTGTCCAAGAATTTGAAACGGGAAATGGACGCTATGTTATCAACTCCGTAGGTATTTATGACTTGACATTATCACGAGAGTTCCAATTCCCTAAAAGCTTAGTTTTGAAAGAATGGCCAAATCTCTGGAATAATGGAGTCTTTGAGTTACCTAAAGGACCGCAAACGGGTAAGTCTGTTCAACATGCAATAGCTAACTGGATCTTCGATAATATAGATAACTGCACTGAAGAAAAATTTGACGAAGGGTGGCAGAAACTTATTAATACGTTTAGAGATAAGGGGCATGTTGATGTTCAGAAGACGCAGACATATATTATAAGTGACGTTGCAGAAGATAATGAAACACTAACAATTAATGTTGAGGCTCGAGGCAAGAAGAAAGCAACGCTGAAGCGCAAGTTTTATGAGTTAGATGAGATAAAACCCTCAAAATTAGAAAAGACACTCGTAGATATACTAAAGGGATATAGTAGCGATTTTGAAGATGCGTGGGAACTTTTGAAACAGAATGTAAATGAAGGCGTAACTCCTGAAGTAAAAGATGAATCTAATGGACAGATTGATTCACAATTCTTGGTTATTGAAGAAATAAACCGTGGTAACTGTGCTCAGATTTTTGGCGATATTTTCCAACTCTTGGATCGTAGCGACAATGGCTTTTCGGTTTATCCTATTGAGGCTGATTCTGATTTGCGTGATGCTATTAAAGAAGCATTTACTGAGGATGGAGATTATAAATTATCAACTGATATTGATATCGAGGGCGTAATAGAGTATACGAGTAACTACGGTGCCACGCTTTCAGAAGATATTCAGAGCGGAAGAGTTTTGTTGCTTCCTCCTAACTTCTACATCTGGGCAACGATGAATACTAGTGACCAAAGCCTGTTCCCCATTGACTCCGCTTTCAAACGTCGTTGGGATTGGAAGTATATCAAGATTAAGGATGAACACAAGGATTGGAAGGTTGATGTAGAGTTGAAGTCAAAAGACGATAATGGAAACGAAGCAACCAAGAAAGTGGATTGGTGGGAATTCGTTGAAAAGATCAATAAGATCATCGCATCAATGACTTCGAGTGCAGACAAACAGTTAGGCTACTTCTTCTGCAAGGCAACAGAAATAGAGGATGGAAAAACCGAGCCTACTATCATCACAAAAGATACTTTCGTTAGCAAGGTGATATTCTACCTCTGGAACGATGTGTTCAAGGATTACGGCTTTGAAGATGCTTCATTATTCCGTTATAAGGAAGTGAATCCTGCGACCAACAAGGAAGAAGAGAAAGACCTGACCTTCCCTGATTTCTACGATGAAGCGGGCGAAGAGGTGAACACAGTACGTTTGACTGATTTCGTTGAGAAAGTATTGAACTGGCGACAGACTAAAGAAGAGCTGAAGTAAATGTACATCCTGTTTGAAGAACACCAGTATGATAGCCGTCTCGTAGAAAATGTGCTGAAGGACATTTATGTGCTTCAGGATGTTGATAAACGGGTGAGCGTGCAGTATGTGGGGTATTTTTATAATCCGCATTTGCACGATTGTGTGTTCATTCTGCCCAAAGTGCTGTTGAAGGATGACAAGGTTATGAAGACAGAGGTGTTAGCAGGTGTGCAGACTGAGACGGGTGAGAAAGTAAAGCCCGAAGATGTGCTGACACCAAAGGACCAGGAGAAATATTTGAGCAACGAATACAGGAAGTTTATCTACGAGTTCTCCGTCTGGGTTTATCGCGCTTTAAATGTGTTTTACAATGCTAATCCGACGAGCAAGGCCATTCTTTACAAGCATTTACCACAAACTGGCAGAGGAAGACGACATCGTGCCAATACCTATCTTGATATAGTGCTATCACTGATTGCTTTTAATCAGGAGAACCGCGACTTTGTACTTTTTGCTATCAAGAACCTGCACAGGGGAAACAATAAGATTAACTGGACGCGCACTATCAGTCATTCGCAGGGCTTTGTGCAAGGCAAGGATGTGGTCTATCTGAATCCTGTCAACAAGAAACGGGTGGTTAACTATGAGGAGGAGTTATTTGTAATCTTCTTTAGCATATTGAACTACCTGAACCAAGAATACGGATTCAATACGCCTATCAATATTCAGTATGAACTGATTCAAGGTAAACAGTTCAAACAGTATTTGCATGGCATGGGCAAGACGAGGCTGATGCAGATTAAGTACAAGTATTTCTCTGACAAAGCATTGCAGTTGTGGGACTTGTGCTATGCTTTCTTTGATAATGCCTATCGAATTGCCACCAATACCCATGCGCAGGAATATATCCTGGCAAAGAGCTTCAATGTCATCTTCGAGGCAATGATTGATGAACTGATCGGCACACCTCATAATATGATACCTAAAGGATTGGCTGATCAGCGCGATGGCAAACAGGTGGACCATTTGTACACAGACTTGGCCTTGACTTCTACCGATAGCCAGAGTACAAGGGAGGTTTATTATATTGGTGACAGCAAGTACTATAAGAGCGGTCATTCATTGACCTCAGAATCTATCTATAAGCAATACACGTATGCAAGAAATGTTGTCCAATGGAACATCAATTTGTTTTTGGATAACGCTTATGATGAGGAGGATAGAAAGAAACGTGATGAGGATAGGGAGCGATTCAAAGATATACATCTACAGGATGCATCTGAGACGGAAGGCTATGATGTGATACCAAACTTCTTTATTAGTGCCTTCGTCTATGATGACCATCGATATAATGATTCACATAACAACATAAAGAAACATACTGACGGGAAAGGGGAACATTGTACTAAGGTATCTTATCAGTTTCCTGACCGATTGTTCGACCGCGATACTTTGTTTCTTTCTCAATATGACGTAAACTTCTTGTATGTTTTATATCTCTATGCCCGTGATAAGGCCAATGAGAAAGCACAGTGGAGACGGCATGTAAGGGATGTCTTTCGTGAAGAAATACGTGAAGTCATCCAAAGGGATTATAAAATATATGCCATGCGAGCAAGGCTTGGTGTGGATGGCTCTCTTTATCTGAGGCAACATTTCTACGAATTGAACGGACGTGTTTTTCAACCATATGGTGAAGGACGGGAGATGTATTTCGCGTATGCAAGGTCTATCAACAAATGGGAACAGACTCAAAACCAGTATGATGAGTTGGAAAAGGCGTTTATTATTAAGGAGTGTGGTATGGGTAAAGATCCACAAGTGGTGCTTATGCCGACTTTCGAAAAAGAGATGCTGAAGCCTGTTGAAACACCCAAATGGTTGACAATGCACTATTTGGAGCGTGATCCTAGTAGAGGAGTTATGGTTGGCTACTATAAAAATAACGAACACTTGAAGTGGATTATGGGCTATAATGATAAGGGTTCATTGGTGTATAATGTCCGTTTAAAACTAAAAGGCGAAGAGGAACGTGAAGGTGCACATACTGCAGGATTCTACGGTAAACAGAAAGTGCAGTTTGTTATATTATATACTGATGGCGTTGAAAAAACGGGCGAGTATCGCGTATTCCATGTTAAGGATACGGCAAGTAAGGTAACAGAAAAACGTATGCGCGATACGTGGTACCCTTCAGAAGTGAAAGGTCCGTATTTCTTCTACCGGTTTGATGAAGAGGTAAACATCGGCAAACTTAGGATAAGTGAACTGATAGAACACCTGAAACAAGAACATCTCAAAAAATTTAATAGCTATGTAAATGATGAGCCCTTGTTCGCTACTGCCGAAGAAGTTCTTGAATACAGAGATGGATTCTGAAAGAGAATACAATGTTTTTTCTGGATATCTTTTGCAGAATCGAAAGTTATTCTTATTTTTGCGGCAAAATGTCTATGGATAAACTCTCACCACAACAACGGCACACGAACATGGCGGCAATCCGATCGAAGGACACGAAGCCAGAGCTGATTGTGCGGCGTGGGTTGTGGAGTAGGGGATTCCGCTATAGATTGAACCATAAGCGACTGCCAGGGCATCCGGACTTGGTACTGAGGAAATATAGGACGTGTATCTTTGTGAATGGGTGCTTCTGGCATGGACACAATGTGATGTCTGATGTAAGATGTAAGAAGGATGATGTCATTGAGAGTTCGGAGTGCTGTAAGATACCGAAGACGAACCGTGAGTTTTGGGTGGCGAAGATCCGCAGGAACAAAGAACGAGACAAGGAGGAACAGCAGAAGTTGGCAGAGATGGGATGGCACTGTATCACGGTGTGGGAGTGTGAGCTGAAGCCGTCGAAGCGTGAAGAAACGCTGGAGGCATTAGCGTTTACGCTGAACCACATATTTCTGCAAGACAGAAAATGTAAGATGGCTGATGTTGGAAGGAAGATGAAGTGCCACAGGGACAGGTGACTGACATGTTGCAGAATCACGGGGCGGTTCTTTGATTCACAGCAATGATGCTCAGTCAGAAATGATGTGAGAAGTTTGGTGTTCTAAATTTTTTGTGGTATTTTTGCATCATTGAACAAAACGGAAATGATTATGACTATTGGAGACAAAGCGCCCGAGATTCTGGGCAAGGACGAACAGGGACGGGACATCCGTCTGAGTGATTACAAGGGTAGGAAGCTGGTGCTATACTTCTACCCGAAGGACAATACGAGTGGATGTACCGCAGAGGCTTGCAGCTTGCGCGACCACTACAGCGAACTGCAGGGTAGGGGCTATGAGGTGGTTGGTGTGAGCAAAGACTCGGCTGCTTCGCATGTGAAGTTTAAGGAGAAGTTCCAGTTGCCGTTCCCCTTGATTGCTGACATCAATCATGAATTGCTGGAGGCGATGGGTGCTTGGGGTGAGAAGAATATGTATGGCAAGAAGACGATGGGTACCATACGCACTACTTTTATCATCAACGAGGAAGGCATCATCGAGAAGATATTTGCAGGGAAGCAGGTGAAGACCAAGGAACACGCTGAGCAAATTTTGGATAATCACGAGACGGTTCTTTGACTACTCCCTGTCGCTACTTCACTTGCGCTCCGGCAGCGTCAAACTCCTTGCCGTTAGCCTCGATGACAATTTTTCCGTCCTTGAAGTATTTCTTCTTGTTAGCGGAAGTGTCGTTAGCAGCAGCCTTAACATTCTGCACGGCGGTAGGATCTGCATACACCTTCCAGTCGTTACCGTCGTAGGTGTATATCGTCCAGCCATTGGCATTAGCGGCCGTCACCTGCGTGGTGGTTATCTCGTTCTGCTCCTGATTGTTATAGATAGCATACAGTTTGCCTTTAGATACGGCAGGCAGGCTCGCTACCAATGCGTCCATCGTCTCGCCCTTTATCTGGTTCAGAGAAATGTTCAGCTCCTCAAGCGCCGCGTTCTGCGACAGGTCGAGAGCCGTCAGCAGATTGTTGGAGCAATTCACCCATGACAGCACCGTGTTCTTCGACAGGTCGAGCGTCCTCAGCTGGTTTTCGCTGCACGACAGGGTTTCCAGTTCCGTATTCTGCGACAGGTCGATCGATAGGATGTTGTTTTCGTAGCAGAAGAGTCTTGTCAGCGCCGTGTTCTTCGTCAGGTCGAGAGCCGTCAGCAGGTTGTTGTCGCAGAGGAGTTCTTCCAGCGCCGTGTTCTGCGTCAGGTCGAGCGTCTTCAGCAGGTTGAAGCTGCATTTCAGGCTTGTCAGCGCCGTGAAGTGCTCTATGCCCTTCAGGCTCTGGATTTCCATAAACTGCACTTTCATACTCGTCACACCGTCAATTTCCTCTGGCGTCAGTTTGCCGTCAGCGCCATACGTCTGGGCTAACAGGAATTTGCGGAACTTCCTGTCGGGAAAGTTTGTTTCGTTGATGTCAATATCGGCATGTGCACCCAGCGTTGTCATGAACATCAGGGCGAAAAGTGAGACTAACTTTTTCTTCATGATATATTATTGTCTTAAACATGGAATTACTGTATCTGTTTAATTCCTTAGATAAAAAGGTTACCAAGATAATTTATTCAGTCGCGGAATCGCTTGGTGAGGTCGCCATAGGCCTCGATGCGACGGTCGCGGAGGAAGGGCCACCAGCGGCGTACCTGTTCGGATCGCTTCATGTCAATATCTACGATGATGCTTTCCTCGTCGGTGGTTGAGGCCTCGTAATAGAGTTCGCCCTGAGGACCGCAGACGAAGCTGGTGCCCCAGAAGGGAACGCCGTCTTCATCGCCTACACGATTGACGGCAACGACCGGGAGTCCGTTGGCCACGGCATGGCCACGCATCACGGTCTGCCACGCCATACGCTGGCGCTCCTGCTCGTCGGGCGTGTCGTTGGGATCGAAGCCAATGGCGGTGGGGTAGATGAGCATCTCGGCACCGGCAAGGGCCATGAGACGGGCTGCCTCGGGATACCACTGGTCCCAGCAGACGAGGACGCCAAGACGGCCTACAGAGGTCTGGATAGGCTGGAAACCAAGGTCGCCGGGGGTGAAATAGAACTTCTCATAATAGCCGGGGTCGTCGGGGATATGCATCTTGCGGTATTTGCCGGCAATGGTGCCGTCTTTCTCGAAGACAACGGCGGTGTTATGGTAGAGACCGGGGGCACGGCGCTCGAAAAGGGAGGTGACGAGCACGATGCCACATTCCTTGGCTACACGGCCATAGATATCGGTGGAGGGACCTGGGATGGGCTCGGCCAGGTCGAAGAGGTTGACATCCTCTACCTGACAGAAATAGAGGGAGTTGTGGAGCTCCTGCAGAACAACGAGTTCTGCACCGCGCTTGGCGAGGTCACGAATGCCATCGCAGAGGCGCTCGATATTATTAACAACATTGGATGTGTTGTGTTGCTGAAGAAATCCTATTTTCATACTTTTTTTATTTGAGGCTGCTGTGACACAGCAGCATACTGAACTGCTTTTGAGGGCTGCCGTGGCACAGCAGCATACTGAACTACTGATAGTACTGCATGGTGCAGCAATGGAGGGAGCCGTGCTGCTTGATGACGGCACGACAGTCGATGCCGATAATCTCGCGGTCGGGATAGGCCTCGCCAATGATACGGAGGGCCTCGGCGTCGAGGTCGGGCTGGGCATAGGTGGGCACCAGGACGGCGCCATTGATGACCAGGTAGTTGGCGTAGGTGGCGGGGAGACGGTCACTGTCAGCGACGGAATCGCTGACCACACAACCTTCGTCCACGGGAGGATCATAGATAGGACGGGGGAGGGGGAGCTTCAGAAGGCGGTAGGGACGGCCTTCGAGGGTGCGGAGTGCACGGAGCTCTTCTTCCATCAGGGCCAGGTCGGGATGGTCGGCATCGCCACCGGTATAGACGATGGTGTCGTCAGGGCAGATGCGTACCAGGGTATCGATATGGCCATCGGTATCATCGCCAATGAGGCTGCCGTGGTTGAGCCATACAACGCGCTCGGCACCGAGATATTCCTTGAGGCGGGCTTCAATCTGGGCCTGCGTGAGGGGCTGGTTGCGATGAGGTGCCATGAGGCAACAGGTAGTGGTGAAGATGGTACCTTTGCCATCGCTCTCGATAGAGCCGCCCTCGAGGACGAAGTCGAGGTGGGACTCGTACTTGCCCTTAACGATGCCTTGGTCGTAGAGGTGCTTGTTGATCTGATTATCCAGATTGGCCTCGAACTTCTCACCCCAGCCGTTGAACTTGAAGTCGAGAAGGACGATGTCAGAGGGCTGAGGGCTGATGTCTGATGTCTGAGGGCCGAGGGCGGTGGTTTCCTCTACGGTGATGAAGCCGTGGTCGCGAGCCCAGGTGTCGTTGGAATTGACAATGGATAATTGACAATTGGTGATCTTGGGCAACGGGGTGCCTTCGGGGGCTGCGATGAGCAACTTTTCACGCTTACAGATCTCGCGCGCCATCTCCTCGTAGACAGCGGTAATCTCGGGCAGGATAGGAGCCCAGTCGGTGTCCTTGTGAGGCCAGGTGAGCTGTACCATGCTCTGGGGTTCCCACTCGGCCTGCATGCGTCTTTTTTTCGTATTCATGGTGCAAAGTTACGAAATAATTGATAATTCACAATTGATAATTGATAATTATTTAGTACTTTTGTGGCCATAAACTAATGAATGGTATGCTGGAACTGAATGATGTGGTGGTAGAAGGAGCCTCAAAGACGGTGTCGATGATGGCTAAGGAAGGCGAGGTGACATGCCTGACGGGAGATAGTCGGGAGGTGCGCTCGCATCTGCTCCTGGCCATGCTGGGACTGTCGCCCGTGAGAAACGGTTTCATCAGTATTGACGGGGAACCGCTGAACAGGCAGACCGTGAAGACGCTGAGGAGGATGATGGCCTATGTGCCTGAGGAACTGGTGGCCGACGGTGAGGTGACGGTGTATGAACCACCTACGGTGCAGGAGGTGTTTGAATGGAAGGAGAACAGGGATGCGGCTATCTCCAACGGACTGCTGGAGGAGGAAATAAGACGCACGATGGCTCCAAGGACGAAAGCGCAGCTACTGGCCGTGGCGGTGCTGAGAAAGCGACCCATCCTGCTGGTGGACCAGCCGCATGTGCTCTCGGCCGATTATCTGCGTCAGCAGGCGCGCGACGGACATATCGTCATTGTGAGCAGTGATGATGAGGATATACTGCGTGTGAGTGATAACGTGATAGAACTATAAAAAAGACAGAAAAGAAATGATGAGCTCAGATATATCGTTTTGGGGCGTGAGCCTGTTGGTGGTGTTGCTATTGGCATCGGTAGCCGTCTATTGGTTGATAGACCGTAAGGAGATGGCGCGCGTGCTGCGGGTGTTTGGCCTGATGGCAGGTCAGATGGCAGTGATAGGCATCATTGCCTGGACGGCCTGTAAAGCGAACGCCTGGTGGGCAGATATGCTGTGGCTGGTGGTGCTGATAGCCCTGGCCACAGGCTGGTGTCTGTACAAGATGCGGAAGACATGGAAGCAGATGCTGACGTCTGTGGTGGCTGCCTTGACGGCAGGCACGCTGATTGGTAGCGGCGTGATGATGCTCTGCATGCCAGGCCGGTTCTTTATCCCCATAACGGCAGTGATGGTGACTCATCTGGTGGTGGCTGTGAAGGAGACGCTACAGACCTATCAGCGCAGTCTGACGCATACGGAAGCACACCGCCTGTATATGCAGGCCAACGGTGCCACGTTGCTGGAGTCGCTGATGCCCAGCGTGCGCAGAGCCCTGAGAGCCACCGTACAGCCCCAGTTACGAACAATGGCACAGCCCCTGTTGGTGACCATGCCATTGCTCTTTGTAGGTATGTTGCTGGGCGGCGTATCGCCTGCCACGGCAGTTGTCGTGATGATTTTACTGATGATGGCTGCCTTCGTGTCGACGGTGGTAGCAGCTATCGTAGCCCTTTACTGCTTTAAGAGATAAGCCTTAAAGTCGGCGAAATCCTTTGTCATGGGGACGCTCTGCTTCTGGCCCTTCATAAAGGCAGCAAGGCGTTCGGGGATTTCTACGTCGATGCCCAGGATATCGTCCACCTTCTCCTTGAACTTCGCGGGATGGGCTGTCTCGCAGAAGACGCCAATCTCGCCGGGCTTGAGCTGTTCCTCGAGGGCGCGATAGCCGCATGCTCCGTGAGGATCGAGGATATAGCCCGTCTCCTTGTAGCACTGGCGCATGGTCTCACGAATCTGTTCGTCGCTATAGGTAGCACCGCTGATGAGGCTGGTGATGCGCTTGTGGGTCTCCTCGGGCGACAGTTTGCCGTTCTCAGAATAGAGGTTGATGATACGGGCAAAGTTTGAGGGATCGCCCACATCCATAGCGTTAGCCAATGTCTGCTTAGAGGGCTTGGGATTGTACTGGCCCGTCTGCAGATAGTTGAAGAAGATATCGTTGGCATTATTGGCAGCAATGAAACGCTTCACGGGCATGCCCATCTGATGGCCGAACAGGGCGGCACAGATGTTGCCGAAGTTGCCTGAGGGCACGCAGATAACGATGTCTTCGGGGTTGTGGCCAAGGGCCATGAGTTGTGCCACGGCATTGAAGTAATAGAATGCCTGGGGCAGGAAACGCGCCACGTTGATGGAGTTGGCCGAGGTGAGCATCATGTGCTCGTTGAGTTCCTTGTCCATGAAGGCGCTCTTGACCAGAGCCTGACAGTCGTCGAAGACACCATCGACCTCAATGGCTGTGATGTTCTTGCCCAGCGTGGTGAACTGGCACTCCTGGATAGGTGATACCTTGCCCTTGGGATAGAGCACATAAACATGGATACCATCAACGCCCAGGAAACCATTGGCCACGGCAGAACCGGTGTCGCCAGAGGTGGCAACGAGGACGTTGACGGATTTGGTGGCTGTACCACAGCCACATACGGAACCGTCGCCACATACGGAACCGCCACGACGCAGGAAATACTGCAGGAGGCGAGCCATGAAGCGGGCACCTACATCCTTGAAGGCCAGGGTGGGACCGTGGAAGAGTTCGAGGGAGTAGATGCTTTCCTTGACTTTGACCACGGGACAGGGGAACTGCAGGGTGTCGTATACCAGGTCCTGCAGACTGTCGAGGTCTACATCGTCGCCAAAGAAGGCACTGGCCACATTGAAGGCGATGTCCTGGAACTTCATCTTCGGCATGTCGGTGAAGAACTGCTGAGGCAGTTTGTTGATAACCTCAGGCATATAGAGTCCGCGGTCTTCTGCCAAGCCTTTTACCACGGCTTTGCGAAGATCTGCCACAGGGGCTTTTCCATTGGTGCTATAGTATTTCATATGAATTGATAATGGACAATGGATAATTGATAATTCTAATTGATTCTCATAAACTCTTGCATGAACTGCTGGAGACGCAATAGTCCGTAACTGCCAGTGACGCACGACTCCTCGTCGTAGTATTCCACAGCGTCGGGCTCTATACCTTTATAATATATAAGGAAAGGCACTGGCTCGTTGACATGGATGCGCTGCTCCACGGGTGTGGGGTGATCGGGCAGGATGGCGATGCATACAGGTTCGCTCATCTGTTCGGTGGCCTCGAAGATAGGTTTGATGAGACGCTGGTCCAGGTAGTCGATAGCCTTGAGCTTCAGGTCGAGGTCGCCATCATGGCCAGCCTCGTCAGTAGCCTCTACATGCACAAATACGAAGTCATCAGTCTGCAGGGCGTCGATGGCAGCCTGCGCCTTCCCCTCGTAGTTAGTATCTGCCAGTCCGGTGGCACCGGGCACCTTGATGATGCGCAGGCCGGCATATTTGCCAATGCCCTGGATCAGGTCGACAGCCGAGATGACTGCACCCGTCTTTACCTGGGGGTACTGCTGCATCAGGGTCTGCATGGAGGGACGATAGCCACCGCTCCAAGGCCAGATGCTGTTGGCCTGACGCTCACCACGGGCAGCACGTGCCTGGTTGAAAGGGTGCTGGGCAAGGAGCTCCTGCGAACGCAGGATGAGATTATTGATGAGAGAGGCCGTTTCTGCGGGGGAGAGATGAGAGGTGTCAGCGACCGAATCGCTGACCACGGTATCGCTGTCTGCTAAACCGGACTCTGGGGTTACCAGGAGGGGACGCCAGGGCTCGTTGGGATGATCGTGGGGCGGAGCACAGACGATGTGCTTGTTGCCACCCTTGATGATGAGCAGATGGCGATACTGGATGCCGCAGATGAACTTGACGCGCTCGCAGCCTTCTTTCTCGTTGATGGGCTTGGCGAGGCGCTCGTTAAGATAATCGATGAGGATGCGGGCATCGTCTGTCTGGAGGTTACCTCCATTATGGGTGATAATCTTGCCATCCTCGAGTGTGATGATATTACAGCGGATGGCGAAATCATCGGGCTGCATCTCGTAACCAATAGAAGCTGCTTCCAGAGGACCGCGTCCTTCATAGACCTTGTTGAGGTCATAGCCCAGGATGGCGGTGTTGGCTACCTCGGAGCCCGGGGGGAAACCCTCGGGAACGGTAACCAAACGGCCTGTACGGCCTGCCTTTGCCAGGCGGTTCATGTATTCAGGACGTGCATATTGCAGAAGGGTCTTCCCGCCAAGGCGGTCAACCTTATGGTCGGCCATGCCGTCGCCTAAAATAATGATATGCTTCATAAGGAAAAAGGCTGGACGGCAGAACCGTCCAGCACACTATTTTAGATGTTAGCGATAGACATGATATTGGCGAAGACACCGGCTGCGGTAACGGCTGCACCGGCACCATAGCCCTGGATGAGCATCGGATACTCCTTATAACGCTCAGTGGTGAGGAGCACGATATTGTTGGAACCCTCCAGACCATAGAAAGGATGTCCGTAAGGTACCTCCTTCAGGGCAACGCTGGTCTTGAAGTTAGAAGGATCTTTCTCGTCGGCTTCCATCGTAGCCACGAAGCGCCAGCGCTTGTTCTCGCTCTCCAGTACCTTGCGACGGGCTTCGAAGTCGGCATCGAGTTCAGGCAGCTTAGCCCAGAAATCATCGATAGAACCCTCGAAATAGCTGTCGGGCACGAAGAGATGCTTCTCTACATCATCCTGCTCTACCTTATAGCCAGCCTCACGCGTCAGGATAACCAGTTTGCGAATCACGTCCGTACCACTGAGGTCGATACGTGGGTCGGGCTCAGAGTAGCGCTGCTCCTTGGCGCGACGAACAGTCTCAGAGAAGGGCACATCGGCAGCAATCTCGTTGAAGATGAAGTTCAGCGTACCAGAGAGGATAGCCTCGATCTTCAGAATCTTATCACCAGAGTTGCACAGGTCGTTGATGGTACCGATGATAGGCAGACCAGCACCTACGTTGGTCTCATAGCGGAACCATACACCGCGGTCGCGGGCCGTCTGCTTCAGCTTCAGGTAGCTGTCGTAATCGCTTGATGCGGCAATCTTATTAGCAGCAACAACAGAGATGTTGTGCTCCAGGAAAGTCTGGTAGAGCGTGGCAATCTGCTTGCTGGCGGTACAGTCGACAAAGACGCTGTTGAAGATATTCATCTTGACAATCTCGTCGCGCATATGCTCCGTATTAGCGGGGAAGCCTGCACGCAGAATCTGCTCGTAGTTATCGAGGTCGATACCGTCACGGTCGAGAACGAAGTTGGCTACATCAGAAATACCAACCACATTCAGCTTCAGGCGGCGTGACTGCATCAGGAACTGCTGTTGGGTGCGAATCTGCTCGAGTAACATGCCACCCACAGTACCGATACCGCAGATGAAGATGTTGAGCACCTTGTATTCTGACAGGAAGAACGAGTCGTGGAGCACGTTCAGCGACTTACGCAGGAACTTGCCATCGACCACGAATGAGATATTCGTCTCAGAAGCACCCTGGGCACAAGCAATCACAGAGATACCTGAGCGTCCGAGAGTGCCAAACAGTTTTCCGGCGATACCAGGTGTCTGCTTCATGTTCTCACCCACGATGGCGATAGTAGCGAGTCCGCTCTCTACCTGCATGGGGAACATGGCGCCCGTCTCAATTTCCTTGGCGAACTCGGCATTTAGTACTTCTACAGCAGCCTCGGCATCTTCGTCGCGCACACCAATAGAGGTGGAGTTCTCAGATGATGCCTGTGACACCATGAAGACAGAAATGCCCTTGTTGGCCAGGGTGGTGAAGATACGGCGGTTGACACCGATGACACCCACCATTGACAGACCAGTGACGGTAATCAGGGAAGTACCCTTGATAGAAGAGATACCCTTGATAGGCTTCTGGTCGTTCTCAATGTTAGCCTTGATAAGCGTGCCCGGATGTTCAGGATTGAAGGTGTTCTTAACCTTGATGGGGATATTTTTTACGCAGACGGGATAGATGGTTGGCGGGTAGATAACCTTTGCACCGAAGTTGCACAGCTCCATCGCCTCTACGTAAGAAAGTTCGTTAATGGTATAAGCGCTCTTGATGACTTTGGGGTCGGCTGTCATGAAACCATCGACATCGGTCCAGATCTCCAGCACCTCAGCATTCAGTACGGCAGCAAGGATAGAAGCGGTATAGTCGGAACCGCCACGTCCCAGGTTGGTTGTCTCGTGAGTGTCACTGTCGCGGGCAATGAAGCCGGGAACGACGTAGATTTTATTTGTTGCGACAGAATCGCAACACACACTGCTGAAGGCCTCCTTGACGAGCTTGGTGGTCTCTTCGGTGTCGACAACATGCTTGCCCTGCTTCTTCTGTGTGCGGATGAAGTCGCGGCTGTTCATACGAACACCATTCTTCACCATCGCAGCAACGATATGGGAACTGAGGCGCTCTCCATAGGATACGATGGTGTCCTCGGTCTTCTTCGACAGATCGTGAATCAGGTAAACACCATAGTAGATACTCTTCAACTGATCGAAGAGCTGGTCTACATTATTAATTAAGTCTACGCGCTTGTTGATGTCCTGGATGATAGTGTCTATCATCGAGTGGTGGCGTCTGACCATCGCGTCGAATTCCTCGCGATAGCGCTCGTCTCCCTGTTTTGCCATCTGCGACATCATAATCAATTTGTCGGTGATGCCGCTGAGTGCGCTTACTACTACAATGACAGGTTGCGTCCGAGCCTCTGCCTCCACAATTTCTTTTAAGCTCAAAATGCTTTTTACGGAACCTACGGACGTTCCGCCGAATTTCATTACTTTCATATTCCTATGCAATTTATCTTTCCGAATGGTACCCCTCAACAAGCGGGGACTACTCCATTGGCGCTGCAAAGGTAATGCAAAATTTTTATTCGACCACCTTTTTGGTCAATATTTTTTCGGTATTGTCTTAAAATCCTGTGTTATATGTCTCTATAATTGCATAAATATTCCTTGATATGTTGATGATGGCTGCTATGGCAATCAGGATGAATGATACGATCTTCATCCAAGTGTTGCGGATGCCGAAAGGCAGGACGAATGTGAGTAGGGCAGCGACGATGTTCAGGAATAGATAGACAAAATGCTTGGTCTGCCACGTGCATCCTATCCAGTCAAAAAGATAGCCAATACTGGCGTTAGTGATAGACATGAAGATGATGGAGAAGCAGTAGGCCATAATCAGGATGCTGTTCCAATCTTGTCTTTTGTCAAACTTAATACCGCATTTATTGCAGTAAAGGGCATTCTCGTCGTTTTCGTGTGAGCATTTAGGACATTTCATATTTTTATAGGTTTTATGATACGGGGTGCAAAGGTAATCATTTTGAAGTGAAAAGTGATGCGCGGAAAGTGAAAAATTTGCTGGCGCATGTTGATTTTCCATATTTTATTTGTAATTTTGCATCCAATGACAAACGAATATCAACTACGCGTTTTGCCGCAGGTGGCGGCCAGCGCAGATAAACTAAGGAAATATATAGCTGAGGAACAGGGTCTTGCCCTGGGCGCACTGAAGGCTGTGCGTATTCTGAAGCGCTCGATAGATGCCCGCCAGCGCACCATCTTCGTGAACCTGAAGGTACGTGTCTACGTGAACGAGCTGCCTACGGAGGATGAGTTTGAGCATGTGGACTATCAGGATGTGAGCAACAAGCCACAGGTGATTGTGGTGGGTGCTGGTCCTGGCGGACTCTTTGCTGCCCTGAGACTCATCGAATTGGGCCTCCGTCCTATTGTGCTGGAGCGAGGCAAGGATGTGCACGAACGCAAGAAGGACCTGGCGAATATCTCCCGTACCC
This sequence comes from Prevotella communis, assembly GCF_022024175.1. GTDB lineage: Bacteria > Bacteroidota > Bacteroidia > Bacteroidales > Bacteroidaceae > Prevotella > Prevotella communis. The sequence continues at coordinate 1,170,718 of NZ_CP091794.1, forward strand.
AACAGGTGGATGGCGAGAGCAACTACTGTTTTGGTGAGGGTGGTGCTGGTGCCTATTCTGACGGTAAGCTATATACCCGTTCGAAGAAGCGTGGTAACACGGAGAAAATACTGCGTGTGTTCTGTCAGCACGGCGCTTCTACGAATATTCTGGCCGATGCTCATCCCCATATTGGTACGGACAGATTGCCGCAGGTCATCGAGGCTATGCGCAATACCATCATCCGCTGTGGCGGTGAGGTGCATTTCCAGACTAAGATGACGGAGCTGGTAATGAAAGGAGGCAAGGTTGTTGGCTGTGTGGCTAATGATCGGGAATTCCTTGGGCCGGTGATCCTGGCGACAGGTCATTCGGCCCGTGATGTGTATCGCTATCTGAATGATGCCAAGATTCATCTGGAGGCAAAGGGAATTGCTGTGGGCGTGCGTCTGGAGCATCCCTCGCAATTGATAGACCAGATACAGTATCATCGTAAGGAGGGCAGGGGACAATGGCTGCCTGCTGCAGAATATGCCTTTGTGACACAGGCTGACGGACGAGGCGTGTACTCGTTCTGTATGTGTCCGGGCGGTTTCGTGATTCCAGCCGCTACGGGTCCTGAACAGATTGTGGTCAACGGCATGAGTCCTGCCAACCGAGGTACACAATGGAGTAACTCGGGCATGGTGGTCGAGGTGAGACCGGAAGACCTGGAAAGTGGAAAGTATGGAGTGAAGAGTGAAAAATTTGCTCCCGCACTTTCGATGATGTATTTTCAGGAGGAACTGGAGCGGATGTGCTGGCAGCAAGGTAATATGAAGCAGACGGCTCCTGCCCAGCGTATGGCAGACTTTGTGAATGGCAGACTGAGCTATGATTTGCCGAGAAGTTCATATGCCCCGGGACTGGTGTCGTCTCCGTTGCACTTCTGGATGCCAAAGCCTATCGCCTCGCGCTTGCAACAGGGCTTCAAGACCTTTGGTAAGCAGGCACATGGATTCCTGACAAACGAGGCTGTGATGATTGCCATGGAGACCAGAACATCGAGTCCGGTGCGTATTGTCCGTGACAACGAGACCCTGATGCATGTGCAAGTAGAGGGCCTGTTCCCTTGTGGTGAAGGCGCCGGTTATGCAGGTGGTATCGTATCGGCTGGCGTGGATGGTGAGCGTTGTGCAGAAATGTGTGCATCGTATATGGAAAAAGTTGGATGAAAATTTGGCGGATTCCATTTTTATTCGTAATTTTGCCGATGTACATAATGCTTTACGTGAAACCTAATAAATCTATACGCTTATGAATAAGGAGGAGAAATTTGTAATCACCATCAGCCGACAGTTTGGCACTGGTGGACACGAGATTGGAGCCGAATTAGCCCGTAGGCTTAATGTGAAGTTGCTGGATAAGCAGATACTGAACGAAATGGCTCGTAAATATAATATTGTGGAAGAGGCCGTAGAGAAAATAGAATCCCGCAATCCGTTGTGGCGTGATGATTTCACACAGTTCTACCGTTCGTATATGGCCGGAACCGAGTATAATGGACAGGAGCACGACCAGACCTCACGCCAGTTGTTCGAGGCGCAGGCTGAAGTGATCAGGAAAATTGCAGCACAGGAGTCGTGCGTCATCGTGGGCCGTTGCGGCTTCCATATTTTCCGCAATCATCCGAATGCCCTGAAGATATTCATCCATGCAGATGTAGACTGCAGGAAGAAACGCATAGGGCGGAAGTATGATATTTCAGAGAGCGACGCGGCTGCCATGATCGTTGACAATGACTACAGTCGTGAGCTCTATACAAAGACGTTTACAGGCAGTGAATGGCAAGATGCCCGCAACTATGACGTCTCGTTGAACGTTAAGCAGTTTGGCGTGAACGGTGCCGTTGACTTCCTGATGAATGTCATAGGATAATAAAAAAATATGGCTTTTGGAAAATGGATTGGCGGCTATCTGGGATGGAGCGCCTTTGGACCCTTGGGGGGTATTTTAGGATTTGTAATAGGCGCACTGTTTGATACGGCTGTCAATAGTAGTGAGGGCGAGACTTTGCGCCTCACCGATGAGCAGTCGCAACAAGGTGACCGTAATAGTTTCTTTATCTCGATGCTGGTGCTGGCGGCCTATATCGTAAAGGCCGATGGCAAGGTGATGCATTCGGAGATGGAACTGGTACGAGGTATGCTCCGTCAGAATTTTGGCGAGGCTGCAGCTCAGCAGGGCGATCAGTTGATGCACCAGTTGTTTGCTGAGCAGGACCGTCAGGGAAATGCCGCCTATAGGCAGAATATCCAGCAGGCCTGTAATCAGATTGCCTATCATGTAGATTATTCTGGACGATTGCAGTTGCTCAACTTCCTTGTGATGATAGCACAGGCCGATGGGCGTGTGGATCAGGTGGAGGTTGCTGCACTGAAGGAGGTTGCCCAGTGGATGCAGATGTCGCCCCAGGAAGTGGATGCGATGCTGCACCTGGAGGGTGACTCACTGGAGGATGCCTACAAGGTGCTTGGCGTGAGTGCGGATGCTACCGATGATGAGTTGAAGAAAGCCTATCGTCGTCTGGCTCTGGAACATCATCCCGACCGTGTGGCAAAACTGGGTGATGACGTACGTAAGGCCGCAGAAAAGAAGTTCCAGGAGATTAATGCTGCCAAGGATCGCATCTGGAAAGCCAGGGGGCTTTGAGATGTAAGATGTCTGATGTAAGAAGTAAGATGTAAGAAGTAAGATGTAAGAAGTAAGATATAAGAGTTGAAACAGCCGGCTATTTTGATTCCTGAGGGTTGCGACAAGGTACTGTTGCACGCTTGTTGCGCACCATGTTCATCAGCTATTGTAGAATGGCTGATGGCGAATGGCGTGCGTCCCACCATCTTCTATTTCAACCCCAATATCTGGCCTCGTGAGGAATATGAGATCCGCAAGAACGAGAGTAAGCGCCATGCCGGGCGTCTGGGATTGGAATGGATAGACGGTGACTATGACCACGAAGGATGGCGTACGGGCGTTTGCGGGTTGGAAAACCAGCCTGAGCGGGGACTGCGCTGTGAGCAGTGCTTTACGTTGCGATTGACGGAAACGGCCCGTAAGGCTCAGGAACTTGGCTTCCGCTATTTTGCTACCACACTGGCCTCCAGTCGTTGGAAGAGTTTGGAACAGATAGAACGGGCAGGACAGAAAGCCATGGCTGAGGTGCCTGGAACCGTGTTCTGGGCACAGAACTGGCGCAAGGGCGGACTGCAGGAACGTAGGAACCAGTTGCTCAAGGAGAATCAGTTCTATAACCAACAATACTGTGGGTGTGAGTTTTCTGCCAGAAACGGTGCGAACACGAAACCCCTGCTGAGAGCCCAGATGCGTGAGGCGAAGAAACAGCATCAGGCGCAGTTGGCCAGGATGTCGGAAGATATCGTCAGGAAGTTGCAGGGAATGACGGAATCACGGAATGTACGGACCGTGATGGCTTACTGGCCATTGTCCGACGAGGTGGATATCCGTCCTTTGGTAGACCAGTTGGCTGCCCAGGGCGTGTCGGTAGTGCTACCCAAGGTGACAGGTGATGAGACGATGGAACTGCGCCACTATGCTTCGCGTGAGGATCTTGAGGAGGGTGCCTTTCATATCATGGAGCCAGTAGGGGAGCCTTTCGTCGCTTTTGACCAGATAGACTTCGCATTGGTGCCAGGTATGGCATTTGATGCTGCCGGTCACCGTCTGGGACGAGGCAAGGGCTATTACGACCGCTTCCTCAGCACTCATCCTGATATATATAAAATAGGTGTGTGCTTCCCCTTCCAGCGTGTGGCGGAAGTGCCTTCCGAGGCGCATGATGTCGTGATGGATGAAGTGATATCATAAAAAACGAGACTCATAATTTGTGATTCTCGTTTTTTTGTTGTAATTTTGCACCCCAATAATTGCAATTATAAAATATGTTTGAGAATTTGAGTGAGCGACTGGAACGGTCGTTCAAGATACTGAAAGGTGAAGGAAAGATCACCGAAATTAATGTTGCCGAGACTTTGAAGGACGTGCGTCGCGCCCTGTTGGATGCCGACGTAAACTATAAGGTAGCCAAGCAGTTCACTGATACGGTGAAGCAGAAAGCTATGGGTATGAATGTGCTCACAGCTATCAAACCAAGTCAGTTGATGGTGAAGATTGTGCATGATGAGTTGACAGAACTCATGGGTGGCAAGGCTGTAGAGCTCAACCTTGAGAATCGTCCCGCTATCATCCTGATGTCTGGTCTGCAGGGTTCTGGTAAGACCACCTTTACAGGTAAACTGGCTAAGATGTTGAAGGACCGTCAGCACAAGAAGCCCCTGTTGGTAGCTTGTGACGTGTATCGTCCTGCAGCTATTGAGCAGTTGAAGGTTGTGGCTGAGACCGTAGGCGTGGATGTCTATACCGAGGAAGGTAATAAGGATGTGGTAGAGATTGCCCAGAATGCTATCCGTAAGGCTAAGCAGGAGAGCTACACCGTGGTCATCGTCGATACCGCCGGTCGTCTGGCTGTTGACGAGGAGATGATGAACGAGATCTCTAACCTGAAGCAGGCCATTAATCCTGACGAGACCCTGTTTGTGGTTGACTCGATGACTGGTCAGGATGCTGTGAACACCGCCAAGGAGTTCAACGACCGTCTGGATTTTGATGGCGTGGTGCTGACCAAGCTCGATGGTGATACCCGTGGTGGTGCTGCCCTGAGTATCCGCACCGTGGTAACGAAACCTATCAAGTTCGTTGGTACGGGTGAGAAGATGGAGGCTATTGACGTGTTCCACCCCGAGCGTATGGCCGACCGTATCCTGGGTATGGGTGACGTGGTCTCACTGGTAGAGCGCGCCCAACAGCAGTTTGACGAGAAGCAGGCACGTGAGTTGGAGAAGAAAATCCGTAAGAACAAGTTCGACTTCAACGACTTCATGGCCCAAATTCAGCAGATTAAGAAGATGGGTAATATCAAGGAACTGGCCGGCATGATTCCTGGTGTGGGCAAGGCTCTGAAGGATGTGGACATCGATGATAATGCTTTCAAGGGCATTGAGGCTATCATCAACTCGATGACTCCCAAGGAGCGCTCAAATCCGGATATCATCAATCAGAGCAGAAAGATCCGCATTGCCAAGGGTTCTGGCACCAAGCTTGAAGAGGTGAACCGCCTGCTGAAGCAGTTTGACCAGACCAAGAAGATGATGAAGATGGTAAGCGGTATGGATAAAGGAAAAATGGCGCAGATGGCTGCGGCTATGAAAAACATGAAGCGACCCTAAACGGGGCCGCTTCATGGCTTTTTATGACATTAAAGAACTAAACGAGTAATATGCAATTAATTGACGGAAAAGCAACGGCAACTGCTATTAAGGCCGAGATTGCCGAGGAAGTGAAGGCCATTATGGCCAAGGGTGGCAAACAGCCTCATCTGGCTGCAGTGTTGGTGGGCCATGACGGTGGTTCTGAGACCTACGTGAAGAACAAGGTGCTGGCTTGTGAGGCCTGCGGTTTCAAATCGACCCTCATCCGCTATGAGGACGACATCACGGAGGAGGAACTCCTGGCCTGTGTGGACAAGTTGAATAAGGATGACGATGTAGATGGCTTCATCGTACAGCTTCCTTTGCCCAAGCACATCGACGAGCAGAAAGTTATCGAGGCTATCGACTATCGTAAGGATGTAGATGGCTTTCATCCTATCAATGTGGGGCGTATGGCTATCGGACTGCCCTGCTTTATCTCGGCTACACCTCTGGGCATCATTACCCTGCTGAAGCGCTATGGCATAGAGACCTCTGGAAAGAAGTGCGTTATTCTTGGCCGTAGTAATATCGTTGGTAAACCCATGGCTCAGCTGATGATGCAGAAACAGTATGGTGACTCTACCGTGACCGTATGTCACTCACGCTCAAAGACCCTGAAAGAGGAGTGTCGCGCTGCTGATATCATCATCGCTGCTATTGGTAGTCCTGAGTTTGTGACAGCTGATATGGTGAAGGATGGTGCTGTGATTGTTGACGTAGGTACAACCCGTGTGCCCGATGCAACCCGTAAGAGTGGCTTCCGCCTGACAGGCGATGTGAAGTTTGATGAGGTGGCACCTAAGTGCTCATTCATCACGCCTGTTCCTGGTGGCGTTGGTCCGATGACTATCTGTTCGCTGATGAAGAATACACTTGCTGCTGGCAAGAAAGAGTATTATAAGTGAAAAAGGAAAAGTGAAAAGTGAAAAATTTGCTTCCGCTCAAGAGTGGTACGAAAAGGGCAATGCCTTTCGTAAAGAATCCAAATGGCATGAGGCCATCAACTGCTATATACGAGCCATAGAGCTTGACCCCGACAGCCCGGCTGTCGAGGCCAAGCGTATGCTTGACGATATTATGGCATTCTATTGTAAAGATATGTATAATCCTTAGGGAAAGCCCCTGAGGATTTTTTTTACCTGTATTTACGGGTGTTTCCAGTGAGTTGAAAACTTTTTTTTAGTTCTGGGTTTAAACCTTTTCCAGACTTCTGCGTCATATATACAGAAAACAGGATAACATTTCGATATTAATAACTTATAAAAAGGGAAAGGAAACAAATTATGAAGAAGGTTGTTTTAACAGTGGTAACAGTGATGACGTTTGCAATGGGTTTCGCCGAGACGACACCAAGTCACAGAATGATGTTTGACAGACAGCCTGTGAGCTACGACATGAGTTTCGACATGCACCGTTTGGCAGTGAAACTGGGTTTGACATTTGAACAGATGGAGACCGTAGAAGTGATTCAGAACTGCTTTAATAACGAGGTACAGGAAGCCGCAACGTCAAGAGGCCTTCAGCGCCGCCACCTGATCCATCAGGCCGTGCGCAAGGATGCACAGCAGATGCGCAGGGTGCTCAATGATGAGCAGTTTGAAACCTACATGACACTACTGGGCACCACACTAAGAAACAAAGGTCTTTAGAAACCTAATGAAAGGAGATGTCGGGGGAGCAGCAATGTTCCCCCGATGTCTTTTTTTGCTTATTGTCATATAAAATGGAAAAATGGAAAGAAAAAGGCTATTTTCTTTTGCATTTTGCTTACAAATTAGTACCTTTGCAGCCAATTTCGTAAGAGGTTAATGCGTTAAACAAATACAATATGGCAAAAATGAAAGGCGCTATTGAGGTGAATACCGAGAGGTGTAAGGGATGCAGTCTCTGCGTCATCGCCTGCCCTCAGAAGGTTATCGCCCTGGCCAACAAAGTTAATCTGCACGGTTATCCCTATGTGGAGGCTGTCAACGAGGAAGCCTGTGTGGGCTGTGCTTCGTGTGGCATTGTCTGCCCAGATGGCTGTATCACCGTGTATCGTAAAAAAGTGGAGGAATAAACTATGGCAGAAGAAAGAGAAGTTGTGTTGATGAAAGGCAACGAGGCTATTGCCCACGCTGCTATTCGATGCGGATGCGACGGCTATTTCGGCTATCCTATTACTCCGCAGAGTGAGGTGATTGAGACGCTGGCTGAGTTGAAGCCTTGGGAGACCACTGGTATGCAGGTGGTTCAGGCAGAGAGCGAGCTGGCCTCTATTTATATGGTTTATGGTGCTGCCGGTGCCGGTAAGCGTGCTATGACCTCATCATCATCTCCTGGTATCGCCTTGATGCAGGAAGGTATCACCTATATGGCTGGTGCCGAAGTGCCTGGTGTGTTTGTCAATGTGCAGCGTGGTGGTCCTGGTCTGGGTACTATCCAGCCTTCACAGGGTGACTATAATCAGGCTACCCGTGGTGGTGGTAATGGTGACTACAAGGTGATTGTCCTGGCTCCCTCTTCTGTACAGGAGATGGCTGATTTCGTGGACCTCGCCTTTGAGTTGGCATTCAAGTATCGCAACCCTGCCATGATTCTGAGTGATGGTGTCATTGGTCAGATGATGGAGAAGGTGGTGCTGCCTCCTTTCAAGCCCCGTCGTACTGACGAGGAGGTCATCAAGGAGTGCCCCTGGGCTTCTACTGGTAAGCCCAAGAACCGTGAGCGCGTGGTGATTACCTCGTTGGAGCTGAAGCCTGAGGCCATGGAGAAGCGTAACCTGGCTCTGCAGGAGAAATATCGCAAGATTCAGGAGAACGAGGTGCGTTTTGAGCAGCAGCAGATGGACGATGCCGAGTATGCTATCGTAGCTTTCGGTAGTGCCGCCCGTATTGCAGAGAAGAGCGTAGAGATTGCCCGTGAGCAAGGTATTAAGGTCGGTTTGTTCCGTCCTATCACGCTGTTCCCCTTCCCTGAGAAGCAGATTGCTGAGCTCTCTAAGAAGGTGAAGGGTATTCTTGTAGCTGAGATTAACGCTGGTCAGATGGTACAGGACGTACGTCTCGCTGTGAACGGTGCTGTGCCCGTGGAGCAGTTCGGACGTCTGGGAGGTATCGTTCCCGATCCAGAGGAAATTGTTAATGCACTTAAGAAGGTAATGTAAGGTTATGGATAGAAATCAAATAGTTCAACCAGAGAATATCGTCTGCAAGAAGCCGACGCTGATGAACGACAATAATATGCACTACTGCCCTGGCTGTAGCCATGGTGTAGTACATAAACTTGTGGCCGAAGTCATCGAAGAGATGGGAATGGCAGACAAGGCCGTAGGTGTATCGCCCGTAGGCTGTGCCGTATTCGCCTACAATTATATTGATATCGACTGGCAGGAGGCTGCCCATGGACGTGCTCCCGCACTGGCCACGGGTATCAAGCGTACCTGGCCTGATCGTCTGGTCTTCACCTATCAGGGTGATGGTGACCTGGCATGTATCGGTACCTGTGAGACCATCCATGCCTTGAACCGTGGTGAGAATATCGTGATTATCTTCGTCAACAATGCTATCTATGGTATGACGGGTGGTCAGATGGCTCCTACAACGCTGATTGGCCAGAAGACCTCTACCTGTCCTTATGGACGTGATCCTGAGATTCACGGTTATCCACTGAAAATGGCTGATATCGCTGCTCAGTTGGAGGGAACCTGCTATGTGACTCGTCAGAGCGTAGAGAGCGTGGCTTCTATCAACAAGGCGAAGAAGGCGCTGCGTAAGGCTTTCGAGGCTTCTATGGCTGGTAAGGGTTCTTCTCTCGTGGAGTTTGTCTCTACCTGTAACAGTGGTTGGAAGCTGACCCCCGCTAAGGCTAACGAATGGATGAAGGAGAATATGTTCCCCTTCTATCCCAAAGGTGACCTGAAAGATACTACGAATCTTTAATTAAGAGTTAAGAATTAAGAATTAAGAAAAGATGAAGAAAGAGATAATTATTTCAGGTTTCGGAGGTCAGGGTGTACTTTCAATGGGTAAGATTCTGGCCTATAGTGGACTGATGGAGGATAAGGAGGTAACATGGATGCCTGCTTACGGTCCTGAGCAGCGTGGTGGTACAGCCAACGTGACGGTGATTGTGAGTGATGAGCGCATCTCTTCACCCATCCTCAGTAAGTACGACATTGCCGTGGTGCTCAACCAGCCCTCACTGGAGAAGTTCGAGCCAAAGATCAAACCTGGTGGTATTCTCATCTACGACGGCTTTGGTATTATCAACAAGCCCACGCGTAAGGACATCACTGTCTATGAGATTAACGCTATGGATAAGGCTGCGGAGATGAAGAATAGCAAGGTGTTTAATATGATTATCCTTGGCGGACTTCTGAAAGTGGCTCCGGTGGTTAGTGACAAGGGCGTGGAGAAAGCTCTCTACAAGACCCTGCCTGAGCGTCATCACGGACTGATTCCTCTGAATATGGAGGCCCTGAAAGAAGGAGCTAAGATTATTGAGGAAGTGAAGTAAGAAAGGTAATCAGTGAATAATAATTAAGATAAAAGGGAACCGCGATGGTTCCCTTTTATTGTTTTATTTGTTCTTGCCTATGAGTGTCAGGATGCGGGTGGCTTCCTCACCATCGGCTTTAGCTTTACGCAGGTCTTTAAGAATCTCGTCGCCGTGCTTCTCGTCGCTGATAGCGCGCTTTATCCATTTGCGTGCCTCCTCCTGGTTAGCAGCCACGCCTTTGCCCTTCATATAGCATTTGCCCAGTTGAAACATGGCCTTGGCGTAGTCTTGTTTGGCTGATTTCTGATAGAGCTCAAAGGCTTTCTGGTCGTTCTCCTTCACGCCATGGCCTTTGTCGTAGCAGCGACCTAAACGGTACTGTGCCTTCTTGTGACCTTTATCGGCTGCAGCCTGCAATTTGGGTACAGCCTCTTTATACTGTTCCTGATCGTAGAGTTTCTTGCCCTCGTCGTAGAGTTTGTCGGCACTCTGTGCGCTTATGCTGATGCTACACATCAACAGTATACAAAGATAAATCAGTCTCTTCATAATTATCAATTATCAATTGTCAATTCTCAATCACTTCCAGGATGGCTTCGCCAGAGCAGGCGTTGGGCTGCTGGATGCTCAGCATCTGGCACACTGTGGGGGCAATGTCATTGATGTGCACCTCACGACGAGTGGCACCATGCTTGATATGCCAGCCATAGAAGAGTAGGGGGATGTGGGCATCGTAAGGATTCCATGAACCGTGGGTGGTGCCTACGGGTGATGACCAGTCGCCATATTCATAGTATCCGGGTTCAACAATGATGAGCATATCACCAGAACGGCGGGGATGGTATCCCATGAGCGCCATGTTCATCAGTCGCTCAGGCAGACTGCTGGTGCGTACTTTCTCGTAGTCAACCACTTGGACTACATTGGGGGCTGTGCGGAAGAACTCGGTGAGGCATTGTTTCACGTCGTCGAGTTTCAAATTCTGGTCGGCAATGGACTGGTGGTCCAGATAAATGCGAAGAACGGTGATATCCTTAATGACATTCTTCGTGGCACCTAACTTCTTGGCAATGTAGGCCTCGGCCTGCTTTTGGTAGTCCTGATAGAGCCACTTGCCACCATTGAGCTTGTGATCCTGCATGAATTTCCAGTTGTGAGCACCACCATGGTCGGCAGTGAGGAAAAGCAGGTAGTTCTCGTGACCCACCTGTGCATCGAGTGCCATGAGCAAGCGCTTGATGTCCTTATCCAGTTCCCTGTAGGCCTCGTCTGTGTGTTCGCCACGTGTAGCCCATTTATGTCCGATAGCATCCGTCTGAGAATAACTGACACAGAGCATGTCCGTAGTGCCGTTGCGCCCCAGGTTCTCGCCCTTTAGGGCTGCGATAGCCATATCGGTGATGAGATGACCGCAGAGAGGTGAGAGCGACACATCCTGTCCCACCTTCTTCAGTTCTTCGTTCTTGGCTAACTGGGCGTTTATCTTCTTAGCATAATCAGGCAATTCCTGCATGTAGTAAGTGCTGCTGACAAAGCAGCCAGAGGTATTGTCGAACCAGAAAGCGGCGTTGGCACTACGACCGGCTGGCAGGATGGCTGCACGATCCTTGTAGCTGACACCAATGACCTTGGACTGGAAGTCTGTGTGTAAACGTAGTTGGTCGCCAATGGTCGATGCAAGAAGCAGATGGGGCGACGACTGTCCTTTCTTCGTGTCGGAACCAACGCTTTGCACACGCTTGTCGCTGACGCATCCTACACTTTCGCCGTCAACATAGAACGAGTTGCCGCAGATGCCATGAAAGGCCGGTGTCGTGCCAGTATAGATGGACGTGTGTCCGATAGCCGTAACTGTAGGAATGTAATTTATCAAACAGTTGTTGCACGAGTAACCCTCATTGATAAGGCGTTTCAGTCCACCTGGCGGCATCTGGTTGAAATAACGACTCAGGTAGTCCCAACGCATCTGGTCAACAACGACACCTACCACAAGTTTGGGGCGTTCTCCAAACTGCTTCTGTGCGTGCACCGAGAAGGTAATGGTCAACAGAAAACAAATTAGAAAGAATAATCTCTTCATATCAATTATGTGTTCTTAAAATCTTTATTTCTCCTCTTTAAATTTATCAAGTTTGTTTGTCCAGTATTGTCGCAGGTCGTTCCACTTGTAGTAGAACGGCGTTTCAGTGGCAGCAACAGGCAGTGTTACTTCACGCTCATTGAGCAGTGCCTTCACCAGGATATCGCCATTGCCCTTCTTGGGCTTGTAGAAAATGAGCTGGATATTGCAAGCCATGGGGAAAATCTTATAGTTCTGCCATTTCTTGTCCAGTTCGTTGAGGTCATCGATGCTGGCGTTGCTATTGCCTAGTTCCATCAGACAAGCCAAAGGTAATACGCATACCTCATGACCAAAGCGCATGGTGGCTTGCGGCTTTCCAAGTGCCACGCAGGTGTCGGCTGTCTCGATGATGTTTCTTAGCAGGTTGTACTGACTGAAGGGCATCTTATTGTCCGTCATGGGCGAGTTGGCATAGCGCACATACCAACTGGCATTTGCGATGCACCACTGATCATAACGCTCCTCTTCGGTGAAGAGATAGAGCATGTCTGGGCCATCCTCATGGCTCTGCATGTTGATGACCATCTCGTAGAGGTTGCGCATCAGTGAGCCTTGGCGTATGCTGTCGGCTGCCCATTTCTCGTCGTTAAACAGCACCTTCATCAGTCGCTCTGGGTGCGTCTTGCTGTCGCTGAATTCATTGAGCTTACTCCAGTCTATATGTCTGTTGGCCTCTTTCACCTTACCTTCATGTCCCTGATTAAGATAGTACTGCAGGCTCTCGCTCACGTCGTTGTGGATGCGGGCCGTGGGGTTGGCAGCCATCAGTTCCTCGCACTCGGCCACCATTGACAGGATACAGCGCGTCACCACCGTGCTGCGGGCATCAATAGCCAGATTCTTCGTCAGGAAAATCTCAGGGAAATGCTGTGCTATGCGTTTGCCGATGCCGTGATGCTGACGCTCACCAACGGTAGTCAGGTCGCCCAAACGCTTGTTAGTGGTCTTATTAAATGTCTCCAGCAGTTGCAGCGCTTTCTTGCCTTCGACAGTCAGTTTCCCTTGCTCGTTGGCCTTGCGCAGCGGGCGCAGTACGCGTTCGTAATCGTCCTTACCGATAAGCCAACGGGAGCCGTGACGTCCGTAGTGGGTGAAATAGAAAGGCACATAGCCCTTAGGTGCCTTCGTATAGTTAAAGTCGGGCAACTGGCGGTCGTAGTCCAAATAATTAGAACCTGCCAACCAGGGGTTGACTTTGATTTCTTCACGGGCTGTCTGGGCTGTAATGGTCAAGGTAGAGCCCAACAAAAGGATGGTTAATATTTTTTTCATACGTTTTGATGTTTTAAGTTTTATGGTCGCAAAATTACTAAAAAAATGTCAAAGGTCAAAGTAATTAGTGTATAAAGTTGTATATTTGCACACAAAATGGAAAAATTGAAAAGGTGAAAAGATTATGAAAAAAATATCACTGACTATCATAGCTCTGATGATGCTGACCACAGTTAGCGCTCAGACTACCCAGAAGAATGATACCCTGCAATTTATGACAGCATATCGCCAGTTTGCGGCTTTTGTGGAGAAACAGCCCACGTTTACCAAAACGATGGCCGACTCGCTCATTGCGCGCCAGGACACGCTGATGAAACAGTATCGCCAGATTAAGCCACAGCTCACAGGTAAGCAGGTTGAGGAGTATAACAAGCTAAAAGGTCGCTTTACAAAGAAACTTCTGTCTTATCGTGGTGACCGTTTGGGCGAGGGCCTCGAGGCAACTGGCGACAGTATAGCAAAAGCCACCGGCAGGGTAGGTAGTGCTGTCGGCGGCTTCTTTAAAGGGTTGTTCTCAAAATAATCGATTAGCGTTTTCGCAGCGTCTCAACGATGCGAGCCATCTGATTGGGAATGCGAATCTGTTGTGGACATTTTGACAGGCAGACTTCGCAGTCTTGACAGCGTGATGCCCATTTCTTGTCATCAGGCAGTGCTTTCTTGTATTCGTCAATAAAGGCTTGCTGACGCTTGGCATAGTCGGCTGCTTCCTTGTGTGGTAAAGGCAGCAGGTGAGTGTTTACTGCCTCATTATAAGCTGCAAAGTTGCCTGGGATATCTACGCCATACGGGCAAGGCATGCAATATTCGCAGGCTGTACAAGGGATGGTGGGGATGCCTGACATCTGGTCGGCAATCTCGGCTAGGAGTATGTTTTCCTGTTCGGTGCAGGGATCCAATGGTGAAAAAGTCTTAATATTATCCTCCAAATGGTCCATGCGATTCATGCCACTTAGTGTGGTCAGTATGTTGTTGTGGCTGCCCACCCAGCGGAATGCCCAGCGTGCTGTGCTGTCGTCTGGATGAACGGCTTTCAACTGATCTGTCAACTCCTGTGCCATGCGTCCGAAGGCACCACCACGAAGGGGCTCCATCACCACATTTTGTACCCCTAATTTCTCGCATTTTCCATAGAGATACTCTGCATCTGCATCAGCACGACGCCCACCACGCATAGAGGCGTGACGCCAGTCGAGGAAGTTCATCTGAATCTGCACGAAGTCCCAATGATACTCATCCTGATGATCCAGCAGCCAGTCAAAGTCGCGTACATCGCCATGATAAGAGAAACCAAGATGCTTGATACGGCCTGCCTCACGTTCCTTCAGTAGGAAGTCGAGTATGCCATTGTCAAGAAAGCGTCCTTTTAGTGATTCCATACCGCCACCAATAGCATGCAGCAGGTAGTAGTCGATATGGTCAACCTTCAGGCGTTCCATTGACTGCTCGTACATGGCTTTAGACTCCTCAAATGACCATGTGCGTCGGTTCTGGTTTGACATCTTTGTGGCCACGTAGAACTTCTCCCTGGGATGACGGGCCAGAGCGTTACCGGTGAGTACCTCCGACTGTCCGCCCATATACATTGGTGCTGTGTCGAAATAGTTCACGCCATGCTCTATGGCATAGTCAACCAAGCGGTTTACCTCGTCCTGATTATTAGGCAGGCGCATCATACCAAAGCCCAGTAATGAGATTTGTTCGCCTGAGCCGTGTTGCACGCGATAGGTCATACGGTTCTCCACCGTTGTCTTATCTTTCTCTTTAGCTAGAACATTCAGGGGCTCCATGGCCATCAAGGCCATAGCAGAACCAGCTCCAAAGCCCAGTCGCTTCAGAAATTGCCTGCGATTCATGTCCATTTGTTCTTTCTTAGTCATAAATAATATGGGTGTTTAGTTTTTAGTTGCACGTAAAAGTGTTTGCAAAGATACAAAAAGTCGGTTGGATTGCAAAAGATTTCTTTCTTTTTTTTATTGGTTGACTGCAACAACAAGGTAGAAACTCAATTCGATGAGCAGGAAAAAAGCACCGCAGCAGTCTCCTGTATAGCCACGTAGGCGATGCCATACAAAGCGATAGAGGAAATACATGGTGATGCATGGTATGAAGAGCAGCCACTCCCAAGAGAGTTGAGAGTTGAGAGTTGAGAGTTGAGAGTTGAGCCAGACATAGATGCCTAGGGGAAGCAGTCCCTGCAGGGCAAGAAGCAGACCGGAAACGATACTCATGCGACGATAGATGGTGTGAGCTTTTGAGGTTTCTTCTGTACGCGCATATGGCATCATCTGCGTGAGTTGGGCGCCCAACATTTTTGCGTAGGGGTCAGCAGCCAGTACGGTAAGGGCAGCTATGAGTGGCGTCATACTATAGAGGCAGAGATAGAGTAGGGCGAGATAGAGGATGAGACTCAATACACCATAGGTACCTATGTGGGAGTCCTTCATGATGGTGAGGATACGCTCACGATTGCTGCCACCGCCACCAAAGCCATCAAAGAAATCGGCCAGTCCGTCCTCATGGAGAGCACCAGTTATGAGGATGCGGGCGATGATGGCGAATAGAATTGATAATGGGTAACTGAAAATTGATAGTTGGGGGCCGAAATAGAGGATGGCTGCCATTACACCACTTGTGAGCCAACCTGTGAGTGGCCACCATTCCACCACAGAGTTGTAGCACTGACGAGGAGGCTCGTGGAGACGCCAGAAGGGCAGACGTGTGAAGAAAATGAAGGCTGCCCAGGGACGGTCATACCATCTTGCCCCCAGGGAGGACCTTGGAGAACCGTGGCTGTTAAAAGTATTTTGTGATGTTTGCATTTTGAAAATTGTTCATTTCGTTAATCATACGTACTGCGGAATCCACGATGGGGTAGGCGCAGAGTGCGCCTGTGCCCTCGCCCAGCCGAAGACCGAGGCTTAATAGGGAATTGGCTCCCATGGCGTCAAGCATGCGCTTATGGCCGCTCTCGTCGCCACAGTGGGCGAAAATCATGAAATCCTTTACTTCGGGGCGTAGTTGGATGGCAGCTAGTGCACAGGCCGTCATGATAAAGCCATCAACAAGGATGATCATGCGAAGCTCTGCTGCACGCAACATAGCACCGATAGCAGCCACCATCTCAAAGCCACCGAAGTAGGCTAGAATCGTGGGGATGGGGCTAATGGGCTGAATGGGTTTTATGGGCTGCCCATTAGACCTATTAGACCCATTAGACCCATAAAACCCAGCTATCGCCTTTGAGAGAACCTCGTATTTATGGCGGATACCGTCGTTGTTGAGACCAGAACCAGCCCCAATGCATTCCTCCAACGGGATGTTGCAGAAGAGGTGCATCCAGATACTGGAAGGTGATGTATTGCCGATGCCCATCTCGCCGATACTCAGGATGTTACAGCCTTTTCCTTTGCAGGCGTCAACTAAATCGGCACCCACTTTGATGGCTTGCTGATATTCGGCTTCGCTCATAGCGGGCTCATAGAGGAAATTCTTAGTGCCTCGAGCTATCTTACGATTGAGGATGCCAGGCACCTGCGAAAGATCATAGTCCACGCCTACGTCGACGATGCTAAGGTCGAAACCGTGTTGCCGAGAGAACATGTTGACGCCACCACCTCCATGTGTGAAGTTGATCATCTGTTGCCAAGTGACCTCGCGAGGTGATACACTGACCCCCTCGCGTTCAATGCCGTGGTCCCCGCCTAAAAGAAGGTGACAAGGATGGTTAAGGCGTGGCTCTAGTGTTTGTTGAATCAGGCAAATCTGCAAAGCCAGTTCTTCAAGACGCCCCAAAGAACCTTTCGGCTTGTTCAGATTGTCTATCTTGTGTTGTATCTCGTCTTTAGTTATCATTACTTATTTGATTTTTACCGCTATTCCTGATACCATGAGTATCACCTCGTCGGCTTTTTGGGCAATATATTGGTTCATCCAACCTTGCAGGTCAGTAAACTTGCGCTGCAAGGCATTCTCGCTCACACCGCCAAGTCCTATTTCGTTGGTGACGAAGATGAAGGTGGCTTCTTGACTGGTGAAACGGTCAAACTCGATTTTTGCAGATTCGAGGATTTCATCAACAGAATTGCTGGGCTCATTTTCTTTTGCGAAGAATAGATTGGTGAGCCACAGAGTGACGCAATCAATCAAGACTACGTGACCTGATACATCATGACGACAGAGGAATATTTCTTCTTCAATATTAGTCCATTCGGGGCCGCGTCGTTCCTGATGACGGCGCACGCGTTCGCGAAACTCGTCGTCCCATATATGAGCCGTAGCCATATAGATGGGATTGGGACTCATTTCGAGCGCCATTTTCTCGGCCTGCATGCTCTTCCCGGAGCGCTGCCCACCGGTGATAAGAATCAGTTTTTTCATCGTTGCAAAGATACGATTTATTTGGAAAATGGACAAATGAAAAGCGCTTAAATTGTTAAAGAAGGGTAAAAATGAAGTTGCGAAGCGTTTTTCTTACGAAAAAAGTTGTAACTTTGCAACCGAAAAGCGACTAAAAGCGTGAAAATAGAACAAGTGCTGAGCGCCCTTGAACAGTTCGCGCCCCTGCCGCTGCAGGAAAGTTGGGACAATGCTGGCCTGCAGATTGGATTAACAGAGGCGGAGGTTTCAGGGGCATTATTGTGTCTGGACGTGACTGAAAAAATCGTCGATGAGGCCATCGCCAAAGGATGTAATTTGGTGGTGAGCCATCACCCGTTGCTCTTCCGTGGATTGAAGCAGGTGAGCGATGCGAACGATGTCCAGCGCACAGTACGAAAGGCTATCAGGCACGATGTCTGTGTTATCTCCATGCATACCAATATGGATAATGCAATGGGAGGCGTGAACTTTAAAATCGCTGAGAAACTGGATGCGCGGGTTCATACAGAAACCACGGAGAGCGCAGAAAGCAAGCAACCGATGGTGATAGCAGAACTGCCGGAAGCGATGGAGGCAAGGGCTTTTATCGCGCTGGTGAAGGAGAGATTTGACGTGAAGTGTGCACATTGCAATGAGTTACTGACACGTCCTGTGAAGAAAGTGGCTATCTGTGGTGGCGCAGGCGATTTTATGTTGGATGAGGCTATTGCCAAGGGTGCTGATGCCTTTATCACAGGCGAGATGCATTACCATGTATTCTTTGGTCATGAGCAGGAGATTCAAATCTGCGTCATCGGTCACTATGAGAGTGAGCAGTTTACCTCGGAAATTTTTAAAGAGATTATTCAAAGGGAATGTCCTGGTGTGCGCTGCGAGATAGCAGAGACAATCACGAATCCGATTTTTTATTTTTGACGTGATAACGTAATAACGAGATTACGGAACAACGAAATAACGAGATAACAATATAAATTAATAAGAAAATTATGGCAAAGAAAGATCCTACAGATTTGTCAGTAGAAGAGCGTCTGAAAACCCTCTTCCAGTTGCAGCAGGCCCTGTCGGCTATCGACGAGAAAAAGGCTTTGCGTGGTGAACTTCCCCTCGAGGTTGAGGACTTGGAGGCAGAAATCGAAGGTTTGAATACGCGTATTGAGCGTATTGAGAGTGAGATTGGAGAGTTCGACCGTGCTATTTCTCAGAAAAAAGGTGAGATTGTTGACGCTCAGAACAGTGTTGAGCGTTACAAGCAGCAGCTTAACGAGGTACGTAACAACCGTGAGTACGATACCTTGTCAAAGGAAATTGAGTATCAGAGTTTGGAAATCGAACTTTGTAACAAGAAAATCAATGAGGCTCAGCACCGTATCGCTGAGAAGCAGGAAGAGTTGCAGAGCAACCAGAACATGCTGCAGGAAAAGCAGGGCGACCTGGATCTGAAGAAGAGCGAGCTTGACGAGATTATGGACGAGACGCGCGCAGAGGAGGAGAAACTGAAGGAGAAAGCTCACGAACTGGAGGCAAAGATTGAGCCACGTCTGCTTACCTCTTTCAAGCGTATCCGCAAGAATGCCCGCAATGGTCTGGGTATCGTATACGTGCAGCGTGATGCTTGTGGTGGTTGCTTCAACAAGATTCCGCCCCAGCGTCAGTTGGATATCAAGATGCATAAGAAGGTTATCGTTTGCGAATATTGTGGACGTATTCTGATTGATCCGGAGCTGGCTGGCGTTAAGACTGAAAAGCCTGCTACCGAGGAGAAGAAGACTACACGTCGTCGCGCTACAGGCGCAAGTGTTCGTAAGACTTCTAATTCAAAGAAGGCTACCGATGCCAACGATATGATTTAAGCGGAATTTGTTTATAGTTCTGTATAATGGGGAATATCCTGTAAAAAGGTATATTCCCCTTTTTCGTAGTCCATGCGGCAACAGTAATGCTGTCGGCCGTTGGAAACGATGAGGTAATCTACATGGAGCAGGAAATTATAGACCGTAATCTGATTAAAAACACGTTGCGTGATGGCAATCTCAGGGGCTTTGTACTCAATAATCATCCTTGGACGCAGCTCTTTATTATATAATAAGGTGTCGCAACGCAGTTTCTTGTCACCAATCTTTTGTTCTACTTCGTTAGCCAGCAGCCCCTTGGGATATCCTTTCTGTTCTATCAGAAAATGCACGAAATGCTGGCGTACCCATTCCTCGGGCGTCAGAGACACGTAGCGGCGACGCAGGAAGTCGAAAATCTGACGACGTCCGTTCTGCTCACGCAATTTTATTTCGTATGGAGGTAGGTTTATTTCCATTTATTTTGTACCTTTGCACTGCAAAGATACAAAATATCTGGCAATGAACAATGGCAGAAACTAAAAATGTGAGCTATAGTAGCATTATGAAGGAGTTACGGAGCGGACAATATCGCCCTGTTTACTACCTTATGGGCGAGGAATCGTATTATATTGATAAAATATGCGATTATATTGCTGAGCATGTCCTACAGCCTGAAGAGCGTGATTTTAATCAGACCATCATGTTTGGTTCGGATGTGAATGCGTCGCAGATTGTTGATGCAGCACGTCGCTATCCGATGATGGCCGAGCGACAGGTTGTTATCGTAAAAGAGGCGCAGAATCTGAAGAATACTGATGCGCTTGAGAAATACCTGAAACAGCCTTCAGTAACCACAGTCTTGGTTATCTGTCATAAAAATGGTAAGATAGATGGTCGCAAACGTGAATATGTGAAGGCTATCCAGCAGGCTGGTATCTTGTTTGAGAGTCAGAAAGTGAAGGATCGTGACCTGCCTGCTTTTATCGAAGAATTCGTCAAACAGAAAAATGCCAGCATAGATCCCAAATCTACGCAACTTATCGCTGATGCTATTGGGTCAGATTTAAGCCGCTTGGTGAGTGAACTGGAAAAGGTGCTTCTCGGTTTGCCAGAGGAGAGCAGAAGGATTACTCCCCAGGTTGTGGAAGATAGGATAGGGGTGAGCAAGGATTTTAATGGTTTTGAATTGCGCGATGCTATCGTGAACCGAAATGTGTACAAAGCAAATCAGATAATCAATTATTTTGACAAGAATCCAAAGGCTGGTAGTATCTACTCATTTCTCCCAATGCTTTTTAATTACTTCCAGAATCTAATGATTGCATTTTATTCGCCAAATAAGGGCAGTCAGGAGGAGGTTGCAGCCTGGTTAGAATTGCGATCTTCGTGGGCGGCGAAGGACTATATGACTGGCATGAGAAATTTCACTGCAATGAAAACGATGCAGATAATTTCTAAACTACGCGAGATTGATGCCAAAAGTAAGGGCCTGGATAACCCAAATACCCCTCCAGAAGAACTGATGAAAGAACTTATTTTTTACATTCTGCACTAAAAACGCTATTTTTTAGCCGCTAGAATATCTAGAACAAGCATCCGGGTAGGGTGCTTTTTTGGGCTCTAAATGCCTTAAAATAGGGGATTTACACTGAAATAACTACCCTCATATTTTTAAAATTTTCAGCTTCTTGAACGCTCGTCCAGAATTTTTTAAGCATTTGATTCTTGCGAATTTTTGCCTCTCTCAGATTTACCGTTAACGTTTATTTTGGTTTAAAAACGCGTACTTTACAAGATTAAAATTTTCAAAGTGTAAATATGTAAAGATGATATTTATATTTTAAAATGTAAACTTATGGATTTTAAAATACTAAAACTTTAGGTTTTAAAATTTTAATCTCGGTATTCGATATTATAAATGTATATTTATAATGCTTTATACGTTTAGATATAACATATTATAAATCAAATAGATATGATTTAATTATTAAAGTGTAGTATGCAAATTTAAAGCAATGGGTACAATTCGTGAATTTTTAGTAATCCCTTTGTTCTTAGGCCATATTTATAGGATTTAGACCTTTAAATCTATGAATACAGGACTTGTTGTTATGGCTATATACATGCATAATATTGTAAATACCAATAAATTATAAAGAAATTGTAATATTTTTGTTTATGCTCTTTACATCCTTATACTTTAAGTTTATGAATCTTAATCAAGAAAACTTTCAGTTATTGCTTTGAATTTACAAATATGAAAGTAAATATTTAAACTTTAATATTATAAATTCTTCTTTAAAAAGTTGCATAATCCAATTTTTTGCTTTACCTTTGTAAACTGAAAAGAAAACCGCCTTTTTAGGCTCCAAAATGACTTGATTAGTATATGAAGGATAGAATCAGACAGATCATGGAGGCGCAGCACATGACTCAACAAGTGTTTGCTAGTGCCATCGGAACAACTCCAGCAACCCTAAGTGGTATCTTCAATGATCGTACTCGCCCTACTATTAACATCATTGAGAGTATCAAAAAGAAATTTCCTGACATTAGCCTTGAATGGTTAATGTTTGGTATTGGAGATATGTATCAACAGTCTCCTACCCCCTCAGGAGATCAAGTTGCTTCCACAGATGATGGGGTTTCATCCCCTCAAATTGGTCAAGAGCAAGTCTTGGATTTTGACACAAACAGTTCCGTTATCCCTCAATCTGCCAATTTTAGGCCTCAAATGGGTCATTCTACACCCTCTTATAATAATGGTGTACGAAATACACGGTCAGAAATTGTACATGAAGAGATAAAAATAGTTGACAAGCCTTTACGCCATGTCACAGAGATACGCGTTTATTATGATGATCAAACGTGGGAGAGTTTTGTACCGGCGAAGAAGTAGAAATATGAAGGAAGCGAATGAGATTATCGTATCATTCGTTTCCTTTTTTCTTTTTTTTGTATTACCTTTGCACCCAGAATTATATAATAAGGTGTAAATGAAAAAGTATATCCTAGACTTGACAGTACGGTCTGTGGAGCGTGTCCACGAGCGCTATGTGTTGATAAAGTTAACTCAGCAGGACGCTTTTCCTCCCATGAACCCTGGTCAGTTTGTTGAGGTGCGTGTAGACGGTTCCGCTTCTACTTTCCTGCGCCGTCCTATTTCCATTAATTTTGTAGATAAAGAGAAAAACGAGTTGTGGCTGCTTGTCGCTACTGTTGGTGAAGGCACAAAAACGCTGGCAAAGATGAAGCCTGGTGACAAGCTGAATTGCGTGCTGCCACTGGGTAATGGGTTTACGATTCCCTGCGACCGAATCGTGGGACACAGGATGTTATTGGCTGGTGGCGGCGTTGGCGTGGCTCCTCTTCTTTATCTTGGTAAGTTGCTCAAGGAACAGGGTGTTGATATTACGTTCCTGCTTGGAGCCCGCTCTGTAAAGGATTTGCTGATGCTCTCTGAGTTTGAGAAATATGGTCGCGTATTAGTAACGACAGAAGACGGTTCTATGGGTGAGAAGGGTTTTGTTACCAATCATAGCGTGCTACAGAAGGAATCATTTGATATGATTCAGGTATGTGGTCCTACACCTATGATGAAGGCCGTGGCTCGTTATGCACGTGAAAAGGACATTGAGTGCGAGGTATCCCTGGAGAACCTGATGGCCTGCGGATTAGGCGCCTGCCTGTGCTGTGTGGAGAAAGTTAGAGTCGACGGAGATGCGTCTACCACGGAGGCAACGAATGTGTGTGTATGTAAGGATGGTCCCGTATTTAATATAAAGAGATTGTTATGGCAAGATTAGAAGTAAATATTGGGGCTCTGAAAATGAAGAACCCTGTGATGACTGCCTCTGGTACGTTTGGCTATGGTTTGGAGTTCCAGGATTTTGTAGATCTTAAAGGTATTGGTGGTATCATTGTGAAGGGTACTACACTGAAATCTCGTGAGGGCAATGACTATCCGCGAATGGCAGAGACGCCACAGGGTATGTTGAACTGCGTAGGCCTGCAGAATAAGGGCGTGGATTATTTCTGTGAGCATATTTATCCCCAACTGTTGCCTACGGAGGGCAATTATATTGTGAATGTCAGTGGTTCCTCGCCAGAGGATTATGCAGAGTGTGCTGCTCGTGTGGATGCGCTGGAGCATATTCCTGCTATCGAGTTGAATATCTCGTGTCCTAACGTGAAGGATGGTGGTATGGCCTTTGGTGTGACTTGTGCTGGAGCTGCCAGCGTGGTAAAGGCTGTTCGTAAGGCTTACCATAAGACGCTGATTGTCAAACTATCACCCAATGTGACGGATATTACAGAGATTGCCCGTGCAGTAGAGGCAGAGGGAGCCGACAGCGTGAGCCTTATCAATACGCTGATGGGAATGGCTGTTAACATTGAGAAACGTTGTAAGACACTTTCTATCGGTACAGGTGGACTGAGTGGTCCTTGCGTAAAGCCTGTGGCTCTGCGCATGGTTTATCAGGTGGCTAAGGCAGTGAAAATACCTGTTATTGGTCTTGGTGGTATCAGTACGGCAGAGGATGCCATAGAATTCCTGATGTGTGGTGCTCGTGCTATAGAGATTGGAACTGCTAATTTTCTTGATCCTGCAGTGACAATAAAGGTACGTGATGGTATCAACGATTGGCTTGATAAACACGGTGTTGCCGATGTGAACGATATTGTAGGAGCTATTCAGTAGCTCCTATTTTTTTAGCCAAAGATTATAGACGTTTTCTCTAATATAAAAGAGGTATATGGAGAAAATATCGTAATTTTGCCGCAAATATTCAACTAAAACTAAAAAATATCAATTAAAAAAATGAAACCTAACAAGTTATTTGTGAGCCTTGCATTGTCGACCATGTGCCTGACTGTAAGTGCCCAGCAACTCGCTTTCCCTGGTGCTCAAGGATTTGGCCGTTTTGCTACTGGTGGACGAATGGGAAGTGTGTATCATGTGACAAACCTTAACGATTCTGGTACTGGTTCTCTGCGTGATGCAGTGAGTAAACCAAATAGAATTGTCGTATTTGATGTATCCGGTGTGATACGTATTAATTCACGTCTGGTATTCTCCAAAAACCTTTATGTTGCAGGTCAGACGGCTCCGGGTGAAGGCATTACCGTTTATGGTGATGGTACAAGTTTCTCGGCAGCCGATAATATCATCGTACGTTATATGCGCTTCCGTATGGGTGCTGTAGGCACAAAGGATAAGGATGCAGGTGGTATTGCCAATGGTCAGAACATGATTTTTGATCATTGCTCGTTCTCGTGGGGACAAGATGAGAATTTCTCTATAAACTGGGACAACAAGGGAACGGCTCCGCAGAACATCACGCTGATGAACTCTATTGTTGGTCAGGGCTTGATGACTCACTCTGCTGGTGGTCTGATGCAGGCTGATAATATCACGCTTTATCGTGACTTGCTTGTAGACAACTCTACACGTAACTTCAAGGTGAAGGGTACGAATCAGTATGTCAATAACTTAGTCTATAACTGGAAAAACTATGCCTATAATATGGGCGGTGACTCTCAGGGAACCAGCTATGTAAACATTGAAAACAATCTTTTTATTAATGGACCTGCTGTGGGCGGAGATGCTCTGACCGGAGGAAATAGCGATTTCCATTTCTATGGAAACGATAACTGGCAGGATAAAAATCGAGATGGTGTGTTGAATCCCACGTTGTTTACAGGTACAGGTGGCGGTGACAAGGTGAGTACTCCATATGCTTATCCGGAATTGGAGAAATGGGCTGGCAATGAACTTATAGAAAAGCTGCTGCCGGAGGTAGGCGCTTCATTACCTTACCGCGACTTGGCTGACTGCTATATGGTTGACGAGGTTCTGAGTTTTGGTAAGAAAGGTAAGCTTATCACGAATGAAAATGAGCTGCCTATTGGCGTGCCTACAACATGGTCTTGGTTTAAGGGATCGAAGCCTACTGATACTGATGGTGATGGCATGCCTGATGCATGGGAAGAGGCTAACGGAACAGATAAGGCCAAAAACGATGCTATGACGATTGCAGATAATGGTTATGCCAATATCGAGAACTACATCAACAGCATTACTAAAGACAATCGTCAGTTCTTCCTGCGTGCACCGCTATTGTTGGAACTTTCCTCTGCTACAACAAACAGCCTGACGCTCTCGTGGGCCGATTATAGCGATAATGAAGATGGCTTTATCGTGGAGCTTCAGAAATATGGCGCTTTCGTAGAAGTGGGCCGTACGACTAATTCACAGTTTATCATTCAGAATGTTGGTTTGGAAGCCGGAAAGCCTTATATCGTACGTGTTTGTGCCTACAAGGGTCAAGATAAGTCGAATTATACTGCAGAATTAATCGTAAAGACCAAACCTGAGCAGGTGGACATAGTCGACGTGGAGACCTTTACAGGCACGGGCGATGGTGAATGGTTGATTAATCCGGCAAATGATGAAACCTATACCCTTGATGAGGCTACACCAAAGACCGCTGTCGTAGTGAAGAGTGATGCTAACGTGACGCTGAACGGTACAGGCTATCTCAGTGGTATCGCTTCGCTTAACAAAACAGGTAAGGGAACGCTGACTGTTGCTACAGACCAGCAGTATGAGGGAGCTACAGTACTGCACGACGGTGTTTATGAATTTTCTTCATTGAAGAATGGTGGCGTTGCTAGTGGTTTAGGTATGAGTCAGGAGTTCGCTCAGAACTGGGTGATGGATGGTGGCGTCTATAACTACACGGGGGCAACTACATCAACCAATCGCTCAGCTAAGCTCTACAGTGATACCGAACTGAATATTGCCAATAAATCTGCTGTAGTAACGATGAATGGTAGTATAGAGGGACAAGGTGACCTGATAGTTAACGGTGAGGGAACCATTGCCGTGAATACCAAAGATTTCTTCAAATTCGATGGTAATGTGATGATGAAGGGCGGTATGCTTAAACTTAATAGCAAGGACGTTTCAGATGCAGGTATCGGCTCTGCATCCAAGCTCATCATGGCAGGCGGTGCGTTCAGCAATGTCGGTAAAAACGAGGCTGCCGTGACTTTCAATTTCCCCATTGTGGCAGAGGCTGGAACTACATCGACAATCAATTTTGACAGATGGAATGTTATAAAATGTAATGTGAGTGGAACTGGAACCCTGCAGTGGGGGGTATGCTATTTGCGTGAATATATTGAAGGCAACTGGGATAACTATGCAGGAAAACTGATTATTACGAGTCAAGGCAACTATGGTAATAACCGACAGTTTGCTATTCGCAATGGGGTCGGTATTAAGAATGCTACTGTTTATCTGAAATCTGGGACAGCCATCAATGGTGCCAAGAATCAGTCTACCTATTACCTTGGTGGATTGTCGGGGGATGCAGGGTCATCACTATCAGGCTTTAATGTGAAAGCCAAGGGTGAGGGTACCTGGATTGTCGGTGGCGCTAATACCGACGAAACATTCCGTGGTGTTATTGACGATAAAGATCAGGCAGGATCTCACCCTGGTAAGACAAGTATAGTTAAGGATGGTTCTGGAGACTGGCGACTGACAGGGGCCAACACCTATAGCGGTACGACGAAGGTGGAGGCAGGTACACTGATTGTCAATGGAACGCATAGCGGTAGTGGTGCCATTACCGTGAATAGTGGTGCTACACTGGCTGGTAAGGGAACACTGACAGGTGCTGTCACTATGAATGGTACGCTGATGGTGGGTGATACCCTGGTTACCGATAAGGGCCTGACCTTCAAGGGTGCTCTGAAATTGGGTAGCAATGCCATCCTGCAGCTGAATGATGCCAAGGCAGAGGCGACCTATACCGAGGGTGATCAGGTAAGAGTCTTCACCGGTACGGCAACAGGCACGTTCAAGGAGATTATCCCTGCTACGCCTGGTGAAGGACTGGAATGGGATACCACCAGCCTTTCTACAGGTATCCTGAAGGTCGTTAAATCCAGTGGTACGACAGGTATTAGCGAGGTGAAGAGCAACAACGATTCTCCGAGGTATAACCTGAATGGACAGCCCGTCAAGGGACAGACAAATGGCTTGTTTATTCAGGATGGAAAGATAAGGATTAAGAAATAAGAAATAAGGGCTGGCAATCGCCAGCCCTTAACCAACACAAAAACTAAACTAGACTTAACTAAAGCATATTCGGATTTTCACAAACCCTTATAGCGATTGCAAAGATAAACAAAAAAATCCATTCGACAATGGATTTTTCTGTTTATTTTGCATTTTGAGAGAATATTTCCTAATTTTTATATGCCGATAAGCATAAATAATTGTCTAAAATAACCATTGCTGCCATTGCCTCTACAACAGGGACTGCTCTTGGCAAAACGCATGGATCATGACGTCCTTGAGCTGTAAATGTGGTGGGATTTCCTTCTAAGTCAACAGTGTCTTGAGGGCGGAGTAGGGTAGCCACGGGTTTAAATGCCACGCGGAAATAAATATCCTGTCCGTTGCTGATGCCCCCCTGAATGCCCCCACTGTGGTTGGTGAGCGTGGTCACGGGCGAACCGTGCCCCACAGTGAAGCGGTCGTTTTGTTCTGACCCACGCTGAGTGACGCCGGCAAAGCCTTCACCGTATTCAAAGCCCTTAACGGCATTGATACCCAGCATGGCACTGCCCAACTGAGCGTGAAGCTTATCGAATTCGGGCTCGCCAAGACCTACCGGACAGCCTTTGATAACACAGGTTATGACTCCGCCGATGGTATCGCCCTCAGCCTTCACCTGTTCTATTAATGCTGCCATCTCTTCTGCTTTCTTGGCGTCAGGACAGCGCACGGCATTGGTCTCAGTCTGTGAGAGGTCGTATTGGCGGTAGTCACGCTCCAAGGTGATTGAACCTACTTGAGAGGTATAGGCCTGAATACTGATGCCCAACTGACGAAGGGCCAGTTTGGCCAGTGCTCCACCAACGACACGACTAATGGTGATGCGGGCAGAAGAACGGCCTCCACCACGATGGTCGCGCACACCATATTTGTTATAATAGGTGAAATCGGCATGCGAAGGACGGAACAGCGTACGCAGGTTCTCGTAATCCTGCGAGTGCTGATTCTCATTGCGTACGATGAAGCCTATTGGACATCCTGTGCTCTTGCCTTCAAACACACCACTGAGCAGCTCAACTTTATCTGCCTCCTTTCGTGATGTTGTCAGCTTGCTTTGTCCAGGGCGACGTCTGTTCAACTCACTCTGAATAAAATCCATATCAATGTCGATGCCTGCCGGCATGCCATCAATCACTCCTCCTACGGCGGCACCATGGCTCTCGCCGAAGGTGGTCAGTGTAAATAGTTTCCCAAACGTATTGCCCATAGTTATTGTTATTATCTCGTTATCACGACATTTCGTCTCTTAGTGGTGGCAATGTCCGCAGCCACCGCCGCCGCATTCGTGGTCGTCACCACAGTCACCGCCACAGTCACCACCGCAACTGCCGCAACCACCACATTCATGACTCATCTGTGCAATCAGTTTCTGGATCTCTTCGGCAGTAGCCTCGCGATTCTCAAGAATAGCACCGGTAAACTGCAGGGTTTCGCCTGCCAAAGGGTGGTTGGCATCCAGTGTCACACCGTCTTCCTCTACCTTGGTGACGCGCACCATGAAGTGCTGGCCTTCCTCGTTCTTCATCGTGATGACTGCACCGGGGAAGATGTTGGCGCTGTCAAACTTACCGTCGATAACAAATTCCTCACGGGGAAGTTTGTGAACACCCTCAGCAAAATACTCGCCAAAAGCTTCAGCGGGAGCCAGGGTAAAGTCGAATTTCTCGCCTTTTTGCATGTTGACAATGCGCTGTTCAAAACTGTCGAGAGAGAAACCAAACCCACTGATGAAAGTGAATGGGCGTCCCTGCTCTGTCTGTTCTACCAGGTTCTTTGAACCGTCTTTGTCTATAGAGTAGAGCTGATAACTTACGGAGATGTAATTGTTTTGTTTGTTGTCCATTTTAGTCTATTTATTATTTTCTGCGCAAAGGTACAAATAATTTGTGGAAAAGCGTCCAAAAAACATGAAAAAAGGATGCCAAATTGCATGACATCCTCATCATAAAGTGAATTTCGATTTAGTTCTTCTTATTTCAGACCGCGATTGGTCAGTGTGGTGTTCAGCAGTGTCAGATATTTCTTGTACTGCTTCTCGTCCAGGATGAATCCCATGTAGCGAACATCCTTCTTAACTGCCTGATCAACCAGAGCCTTACGTTCTGTGCTGTGTGCATTAGCAGCCAGCATCATCTCGTTGCAGAATGCAGTGTGAATATCCTGCACAGCTTCCATCTGGTCTGTAGTCAAATCCAAAGTAACAGCCAGCTTACGCATATTGACTGTCATATCGTAGGCCTCTGCACTGTTCAGTGTGCTGTTGTTCTCGTTCTCAGCGAATGACATTGTCATTGTGAACATGGCTACTACCATCAAAACAATCTTCTTCATACTCTTTTTCCTTTCTTTTCTTTACTCGGGACCTTGAGTTTTTTTTGTTATCCTTTTAAATTTTTAATGTTAATGTTTAATTTCTTTCGGTCCCTACCTTACTAATTAATGTGTTGTTATCCTAACGTCATCAGGATTTTGTTCCTTTTGACGATGCAAAGGTACGACGATTTTTTAAACTGACAATGGATTTTTGCCTGTTGTGTGCGATAACAGCCCTTATTTTTGATACAAATCAAAAAGATGAGGGATTATTTGCTGCTTTTTGCCTTGATGATATTTTTTACCACTATATATATAATAGCAAGGGCAACGATGCCTAAAATGACTGCAATGATATAGTGATTATACTGTTTGATGGTGTCTTCAAGCTCATTTTCAGGTACGATGGCATGCAGATACCAACCCAATCCGGCGAGGATGGCGTGCCAGGCACCGGCACCTATTGTGGTATAGAGCAGGAATTTCCAGTAAGTCATGCGTGCCAATCCTGCAGGAATGCTAATCAGATGACGGATGCCTGGCACCAGTCGGCCTGTCAGTGTTGCTGCAACACCGTGGTTGTCAAAGTAGCGTTCGCTCTTCTCCACCTTCTCCTGGTTCAGGAGACATAGTTTGCCCCATTTGCTGTTGGCAAACTTATAGATGACGGGGCGTCCTACGTAGAGTGCCACGAAATAATTGATGGAAGCACCCAGGTCAGCTCCGATAGTTGCGAAGAGCACAACAAGGAAGATATTCAGTTCTCCACTGGCCGAATGATAGGCAGCAGGAGCAACGACGAGTTCTGATGGTACAGGAATAACCGTACTTTCCAGTAGCATGAGTAGCAGTATGGTACCGTAGTTCAGATTTCCGAGTAGGGTGCTTATCCAATTCATATCTTTTATTCTTAATTCTTAATATTCAATATTCAATATTTTGTGGCAACGTTCATTATTCCCTGTCTAACTTGTCTTTGATATAATGATAATAGTTCTCTGGCTTGATATCTTCAGGGAATAAGTTTCCTACAGCTATTCTGCATTCCATAGGATTCACTTCACATGCTTTCTTCAGGTAGCTGAGAAATTCTTCGTTTTTTTTCAGTTCGTAGCAACACAAGGCCATGTAGGCATAGCCCTCGGTGTTTTTGCCTTCTTCTTCCTCGTCGTAATGGGTCAGGAATCTTTGTAGGAATGCATATGCGCCTTCCACATAGCGATTATCATGGAATGACACGATAACGCGTAACATTGTCTGTTTACGTGAGTCACTCATTCTTATTGCTTTGCCGAAAGCTTCTTTTGCCTCATCCAGTTTTTCTGCAGTCAGAAAAATATGTCCTCTGATGAGTAGAATCTGTACAAGGTCGTACTCCATAGCCTCTGCTTGATCTAAAACCTCCAACGCTTTGTCGGGCTCTTTGTTCTCCGCATAGGCAAAAGCCAGTTCCTGGTAGATATCCCAGAAATAAGACGAGTCTTTTGTTGTGATAGCCTGTGCTTTCTTCAAGACTTCTATAGCCTCTTGCAGTTTCAGCATGTTGATGAGGCATGTTCCTTCGTGGAGTAGGGCAAACTCATCATCGGGCTCCAGTTCCAAATAACGTTGATAGTATTTCAGCGCTTCCTCGAAGTTGTTCAGACGCAGCAGTCCGTTGGCTTTGGTGATGAATCCTTCCGGATCTTCAGGTTCCAGGGCGATGGCATATTCACTGCTTTGAATAGCTCCGCTATAGTCTTCGTTCATGAATTGTGCCGATGCCAGTGCGTTCCAGTATTTCTTGGAGAACGGATCTTTGTCGATGAGCTCATTGAAGATACGTTTGCCGTCCTCGTATTTGCCCATTTCTACAAAGGCCTTGGCCAGGATTTCCTTGAATTCAGTAGAGTTCTTTACATTGGGGTCGTTGGGATTGCCTCTTGTTACCCACTGTATCACCTTTTCTGGCAACCTCCAGTCCATGAAGATA
Source organism: Prevotella communis (assembly GCF_022024175.1). Classification (GTDB taxonomy): domain Bacteria; phylum Bacteroidota; class Bacteroidia; order Bacteroidales; family Bacteroidaceae; genus Prevotella; species Prevotella communis. The sequence continues at coordinate 1,202,507 of NZ_CP091794.1, forward strand.
TTTGCCGCATCGACTATGAAATCCTGTTGCTCGTCAGACGGCAGGTCACGGAAATTCTCCTCAAGATATTCTTCCGCCTCTTCTATATTTCCTTCACTGATAAGGATCTCTGCGCGGTCGAAAATATAGTCAGGCGATTCCTTGTCAATCATCTGTTCCAGCAGCTCCCACGCCTTCTGTGGGTCGTTCTGTTGAAACAGCGCCTCATGAATGCGATAGGTGAGGGGAGACGAGGAACCTGGTGAAAGACTCAGGGCAAGACTGATGGCCTCTTCCGCCTTGTCCTTCTCGCCTGTGTATTGGTAGTAGTCAGCGATATCCACCAAATCGTCAGCATCCATAAACACAGGTTCTCCTGCGTTTATGGATGTCTCGTAAGAATCGAGGAGTTTATGAAACGCCTCGCTGTCGAAATATTTATCGCCAGTATTCGTCATTATTTTTTCCAGGTGTCCTTGAGGCCTACAGTCTTGTTGAATACAGGCTTTTCAGGTGTAGAGTCAGGATCTACGTTGAAATAACCTATACGCTGGAACTGCAGATAGCTCAGAGCAGGCAGTTTTGCTGCGAATGGTTCGATATAGCAGTCGGTGAGGATATGCAGGTTGTCGGGGTTCATCATCTGACGCAATGCATCAGCACCCTTGATACCTTCCTCTTCCTCCAGTCGCTTCAACTCGTCGCGTGGGTTCTCCATTTTCCACAGACGCTCGTAGAGGCGTACTTCTGCCTTCACGGCGTTGTGACAACTAACCCAGTGCAGTGTCTTACCCTTAATCTTGCGGTTTGCGCCGGGCAGACCGCTACGTGTCTCGGGATCGTAGGTGCAGTAGATGGTGGTCACCTTTCCATCAGCATCCTTGTCGCAGGGGTGCTCCTCGTCGCATTTAATGATATAAGCGTTCTTTAGACGTACCTCCTTGCCGGGAGCCAGGCGCATAAACTTCTTCTCGGCTACCTCCATGAAGTCGTCACGCTCAATCCAAATCTCGCGACTGAACTCTACCTCGTGTGTGCCATCTGCCTCATTCTCAGGGTTGTTGATGGCGGTGAGCATCTCCTGCTGACCTTCAGGATAGTTGGTGATAACCACCTTCACGGGGTCGAGCACGGCACTGACACGCAGGGCACGTGTGTTCAGGTCATCACGCAGGGCACTCTCGAAGAGCGCCATGTCATTGAGTGCGTCAATCTTTGTATAGCCAATCTTCTCCATGAAGTTCTTGATGCCTTCAGGAGAGTAGCCGCGACGACGGAAACCGCAGATTGTCGGCATTCGGGGATCATCCCATCCGTTGACCAGTCCTTCGCTGACCAGTGTGCGCAGGTTGCGCTTTGACAGCAGGATATAGTTCAGGTTCAACTTGTTGAACTCTGTCTGACGGGGACCTTCGAAGTCAGCAAACTTGTCACCCATATTCTCCAGATAACCCAGTTTCTGGGGATTCTCCAGCGTGCCCAGCCATTCCTTCATCCAACCTACGAAGAGGTCGTACAAGGGACGATGCTCCACAAATTCCAGTGTACACCATGAGTGTGTGACACCCTCAAGGAAGTCACACTGTCCGTGGGTGAAGTCATACATGGGGTAGGCGTTCCACTTGTCACCAGTCTTCACGTGGGGAATATTCAGTACGCGATAAATCAATGGGTCGCGGAACAGCATATTGGGGTGAGCCATGTCAATCTTGGCGCGCAGCACCATCTTTCCTGGCTCGCACTTGCCGCTGTTCATGAATTCAAACAGCTTCAGACTCTCCTCTACAGGACGGTCGCGATAGGGTGAGTTTGTACCAGGGCTGGTCGTGGTACCCTTCTGCTGGGCAATCACCTCAGCACTCTGCTCATCCACATAGGCACGATCCTGCTTGATGAGCCATACGGCAAAGTCCCACAGCTCCTGGAAATAGTCGCTGGCGTAATAGACGTGAGCCCAGTCATAGCCCAGCCACTTGATATCCTGCTCGATATTCTCGATAAATTCTGTATCCTCTTTTACGGGGTTGGTATCGTCGAAGCGCAGGTTGCACTCGCCACCGTATTTTTTAGCCAGTCCGAAGTCGATGGCAATGGCCTTAGCATGACCAATGTGCAGATAGCCGTTAGGCTCTGGTGGAAAACGCGTCTGCATGCGTCCACCGTTCTTTCCTTCTGCCAAGTCATCTTTTACCATCTGTTCTACGAAACTGAGGCTTTTCTTCTCCTCGCCTTCGTTCTGTATCATTTCTGCCATATAATCTTTTTCTTGTGTTTTTTATTTTTGAGACTGCAAAGGTACAAAATAATTCTTAAATCTTAAATCTTAATTCATAATTATTTTATCCCTCGCTCGTTAAGTGCTTTCGCATAGCGTGCCGCATTATTGAGATGCTCCTGATAGCTGGTGGCGAAATTATGCGTGCCCGAGAAGTCCTCCTTGGCACACATATATATATAGGTGTGAGCCACGCGGTTGAGTACAGCGTCGATTCCTTGAATGGAAGCCACCTTGATAGGGCCGGGAGGCAGTCCTGTGTTCTTGTAGGTGTTATAGGGACTGTTCACCTCCAGGTGGTTATGATAGATGCGTTTCAGGGCGAAGTCCTTCAGGGCGAATTTCACCGTTGGGTCGGCCTGAAGCGGCATGCCAATTTTCAGTCGGTTCAGATACATCCCTGCAATCATGGGCTTCTCGGCATTGTTGGCCGTCTCCTCGTCGATGATGCTGGCCAGTGTGCACACCTCGTCTGTTGATAATCCCAGTTCCCTGGCTTTCTGCTTGCGCTCTTCCGTCCAGAACTTATCGTGCTCGCTCATCATGCGCTGCATCAGCTTATCCATGCTGGTGTTCCAATAGACCTCATACGTGTTGGGTACGAAGATACTGGCGATGGTGCAGGTGTCGTAGCCCAACTGTTCACAGAAATCCTCATCGGTCAGTGCCTGCGCTATGCTGGTGCTGTCGAGCATCAATTTCTTTGATAGGCGTGCAGCCATCTGTTCCATGGTGCGACATTCCGGGATGGTCAGCATCACGGGCTCCTGTCGGCCGTTTCTCATCATACGAAACACGCTGACGGTATTCATGCCAGGTTCTATGGCATAGCGTCCCGAACGGATATGCCCGTCGTAGTCGTAATGACGTGCCAGCGTGCGAAATCCTGTGAGGGCGCTGTGTGATGCCAGTGGCTCCAGTTTTGCATATACCGAGTCTGCCGTATCGTCCTCATCGATGTAGATATACTGCTTATTGTCCTGTGAGGCAAAAGCAGAGAAGAAATAGTTGTAGCCTATAGCCACGATTCCTGCCAAGCAGATAGTGGCAGGAATCAGGTAGTATTTGGCTGTGTATTTTTTCATTCTTTTCTTTTTTCCAAACATTTATTGGTGCTGATCGCGCAGCAGGTCGTTAACCGTCTTAACGGGGTTGAACGTGCCCAGAGGCACCTCTACGAAGATGGTTGACCAGTCGCTCATGGCACCGTTCCACAATCCGGGCAGCTCCAGAGCTTTCAGTTCCTTTCCACCTTTCGACTTAGAAGAGATGAATCCTGTGGTCTTATCCACGAAATCAGGTAGGTTGAAAGGCTGTCCCTTGTAGTCCTTCACGGCGCAAACCAGGTCAACGGGGTTGAAGTGTGTGCCCTGTGTGAACATCTTCATGTATTCAGCATTGTTGGTATCTATCTGACTGCTTTCCAAAATCTGTAGTGAAACAGTGCCGTCCTGATTATAGGTGAGGAACGGACCACCACCGGGCTCGCCCACATTCTTCACCACGCCACACACACGCATGGGGCGGTTCAGCTTGCGGCGCAGGTAGTCGGCATCCACCTTATTATTCTTGGGGTTGGTGCAGAGGTTCTTTTCTACAAACTGGGCAATCTGGTCGATTTGGGCATCTGATGGGTTGTTGTCCAACTGACGCAGGTATTCGAAGGCCTGCTTCTGCAGACTCACCAGTACACCGGCGATGACCTGCTTCCATTCCACGGTCTCAGGCTTCAGACGGTCGGGCACCACGTTGTCGATATTCTTAATGAAGATAACGTCAGCCTCAATCTCGTTCAGGTTCTCGATGAGCGCACCGTGACCGCCCGGACGGAACAGCAATGAACCGTCGACCTCGCGGAATGGCGTGTTGTCGGGATTAGCGGCAACTGTATCTGTTGAGGGCTTCTGTTCAGAGAATGTGATATCATACTTGATGCCGTATTTCTGTGCGAAGCCATCGGCCTTCTCTGCCACCTTTGCCTTGAAGAACTCCAGGTGGTCGTGACTCACGGTGAAGTGTACGTGAGCCTCACCCTTTGAAGCGGCATAGAGTGCGCCCTCCACGAGGTGCTCCTCCATGGGCGTACGGGCACCCTCTGCGTATTTGTGGAACAGCAACATACCCTTTGGCAGCTGACCGTAGTTCAGTCCCTCAGCCTTCAGCATGTTGGCAGCCACAGCCTTATAGTTGCCTTCTGCCATCAGAGCCTTGATACCTTTGCCCTCGTTTTTCACGCAGACAGCATCCAGCGCCTCGTAGAAGGCAAACTTCTCAATGTCGTTGAAATATTTCTTCTCGAAATCGGTGGTAGGCACGTCATAGTCGGCATCCACGAATGCAAACATATTCTTGAACATACGACTGGCGGCGCCACTGGCAGGTACGAACTTCACGATACGCTTACCTGCAGCCTTATAGTCCTCCCAGGCTTTCACGTACTGTTGACGCTCGCTCTCGTTGGGGGCTACGATGCCGTTACCTACTGCAGCTGCTGCTTCCAATTTCAGGAAGGGGAAGCCTGTTTCAAACTCCTTCAACTGTGTCTCGATCTGCTCTTTCGTGATACCACGCTGAGCAATCTGTTTGAGGTCTTTTTCTGATAGCATAACTTTGCTTGTTTTTGATTTTTTATTTTCGGCCTACAAAATTAAGAAATCTGAGCGAAATGCCCAAGGAAAAATGGAAATACTTTTCTGAAAAATCTGTAAATAGTGTCTATAAACGACAGGTCAGTCCTAACTTTGTTTCAAACGTGTTGGCTTTCACCATGTCGTGATATTTGTAGAAGGTGCGGCGTGAATAATAGGCGCCCGAGAGCGTGATAGACCACTGCTTGTTCAACTGTACCTCCATAGCAGGATTGATTACCAGCAGCAGCGCATTACTATGATCTCCCTGTACATTGAGATAATGAAGGTCCTTGGTGCCGTCGGCAAAGGCCTGCAGATCCTTGTCCTCATAGCCCTTCCATGTGTAGATACGGAAATATTTGGCATTGAGCATGAAACGTCCGAAGTTGCCAAATTCTATTTGCGTCTTTGACTTCACGCTGAATCCGCTGCCCATGTTGTAATCGCGCTCAATCACATTATAATAGTCACTCTTTGTACCGCCCAGCAGGATGCCGCTCATAAAAATTCGCTGTTCCAATTTCGTCATGGCACCAGTCTGTGGCAATGACAGGATGAAGCCAGGACCGAAGCCCGCTGCCTCACTGATGCGGTAGGGGGTCAGCTCAGAACCATCCTTAATGGGCTTGGCGTCGTAGTAGTTGAAGTGCTGGTAGATACCAAATTCGCCCGCCATGTCCTTCTTGTCCAGAATAGGCGTACTCCACAGGCGTCCTACGATGTTCAGCGTGTTGACGAAGGGCTGTCCGCCACCGAAGGCGGCATTCATCTCCAGGTCGAAGAAGTCGTATGGTGTTGTATGGCGCTCACCGTCTACCGGTGTGCCGTACATCAGCGTGATGTTCACGTAAGGCGCATGGATGCCGCGGAACAGGGCACCGTTGTCGGCCAGATAACGCCAACCTACAGAGAACGACATGTCCACGGGAATCTTGCTGAATTCATGATAGCGATAGTGGTCGCTGCGCACGCGCCAGGCATCACCGCTGAAGATACGATGCAGTCCTTGTATGGGGTTGATGATGGTGGCTGCAGCCTCGCGCAGGAAGCGACTGCAGCCGCGGTCACGGTCATCCAGCACCGTGCGGCTCAGCCTGTGGGTCATCTCACCGATGGCAATACCGCCACAGGTTGTGGCGATGACGTCGTTGATGGCAGGCGGTTCCGTCTCTCCCAGAAACTCCCACATCAGTGAACCGCCCAGCGCATAGGGGGCCGATTCCCAGAAATTGAGTCCGTTGCTGCGTGCAGCGTTGAAATAGAGGTTGCCGTGATAGGGGTGTGCAAACAGGTTGGTGATAAAGAAGTCGTTATCCCATACCATGCCGTCGGTGAAGTTGCGCTTCAGTGAGTTCAGCGTGGTCTGGGCAAAGTCCGAGTTGAGGGCATAGCGGTCAAACAACTGTACGCCTACGTTGATACCCGTTGCCTCGGCAGCAGCCTGCCAATAGCGCTTTGGTTCGGGCAGTGCCATCGTGGAGTCGGTGAACACAATCTTTGAACGCTTCTCGTCCCATGCACGTTTCCAGGAGTCGTGCTGGTTACGTTGCTGACGGTATGTCAGGCCAAATTCCAATAGCGGACGGTTCCTGTATGTCTTGTTGCAATCATAGTAGCGTGTTACGCCCCAACCTACAGAAGCAAACGCACCGAGTTTCTTGCTTATGCGATAGTCGGCATTGATGCGGGCTTGTAGAGAGTACAGACGCTCTGGTTTGTCGTTGTTGTTCCTTGAGAATGTTTCTACATGGTAATAGCCCATGTCGCCACTCAGACTCCATCTTGGGGATAACTGTGTATACTGTCCTATACGATAGAATATGGCTCCCGAGAATTTAGAGTCGAGTCCCATGAAGTGTGTACCCACACCAATCACGTTGTATGTGCTGCGATTGCGAAATCGCGCAGCCAGGTTCATCTTGGTCGAAGAACCTGCATATGTCATCACGTCGATATGAGTCGCCGGGTTGATGTTCACTAATCCTATCTTATGGCCTATCGAGTCGTACGATAGGTTGACGAGTCCCACCTGCCAGCCTTGAGGATGTTTGCGTGTCACATTCAAAATACCAATCTGTGCACCATTGAGCGAATCGGCATAGTTGACAGTACCCATCTGCCATCCGTTCATTCGCTTGGATGAGATATTCAGAATGCTCGACATCTGCAGCCCCTTATCCATGCCTTGGGTAATGCTGCTGACACCACCCATCTGCAGACCGTTGAATGTGTGTCCAGATGTGTTCGATACGCCGCCAAATTGGAAACCGTGACCACCTTCAGTCGTTACCGATGAGATAAGTCCAAACTGAAAGCCCTTCACCGTGTCCTGTGCACTGACAATACCAACGGGGAATATCTGAGCCTCTACGCCTATCGTCGTCATGATGGCGATTGCTACCAAAAGCCCTTTTTTCATAAGTGTACTATTTTGTCTATAGGCTAACTGTATAGTATTAGCGCTTACAAATATAAGAAGAATTAATAAAACACCCAAGAAAAAGAAAATCTTTCTACTTTTTCTTGGGCGTTTTTTTATTTTGAAAGACTTGTGCTTAGATACTCAACTCGTTCAGCACGGTAATCAGACGCTTGTCAAAGCGCTTGTCGGTGCGGATACATTCTGAGAAGGGCACATAGACCACGTCGTTGTTTCTTACGCCTACCATCACGTTGCGCTGTCCCTGCATGATAGCCTCAATAGCACCTACACCGGTGGTTGATGCCAGCACACGGTCGCGGGCCGATGGGGTGCCGCCACGTTGCAGATGACCAAGGATTGACACACGTACATCGAACTCAGGGAACTCCTTCTTCACACGGTCGGCGTAGTAGAGGGCGCCGCACTTGGGACTCTCGCTCACAATGACGATGCACGACTTCTTTGACTTGCGGATGCCTCGCTTCATGAATTCGGCCAACTGGTCTTCGTCGGTAACCTCCTCTGGCACGATGGCAGCCTCGGCACCACTGGCAATAGCGCAGTACTGGGCCAGGAAGCCGGCGTCGCGTCCCATCACCTCCACGAAGAAGATACGCTCGTGCGAGTTGGCGGTGTCGCGGATACGGTCCACGCACTCCATGATGGTGTTCATCGTGGTGTCATAGCCAATTGTCGCATCTGTACCATAAAGGTCGTTGTCGATGGTGCCAGGCAGTCCAATCACGGGGAAGTCAAACTCCATGCCGAAGTTCCTTGCGCCCGTCAGCGAACCGTTGCCGCCGATGACCACCAATGCGTCGATCACTTCCTTCTGACAGGTCTCGTAGGCTTTCTGCATACCCTCGAGTGTCATAAATTCCTTTGAACGTGCTGTTTTCAGAATCGTACCGCCACGGTTGATGATGCCTGATACGTCCTCGGTGGTCAGTGTCTTCACCTCACCTTTTATCAGTCCGTCATAGCCGCGGTAGATACCCTTGATTGTGAAACCATTGTAAATGCCGGCACGTGTCACGGCGCGGATGGCTGCGTTCATGCCTGGCGAGTCGCCTCCTGAAGTTAAAATACCTATTGTTTTAATCTTATTCATAGCGTACTATTACATTATACTTCTTTTAGTTTTGCATGGTGCAAAGATACAAATTAGAGATCAAATCGCAAAAAGAAAACCATGAAAAAAATCGTTTTCCGCATACATTATTGATGTAAAAGTATTAATTTTGCAGCCAGAATTCAGAAAATCGGATAAACATAAAACTATTAACGAATATGAAGAAAAATCTTTTATTGATGCTTGCCCTGCTGTGCATGGTTGCGCAGGGGCCGCTATTCACGTCGTGCAGCAAGGATGATAACCAGACGGAGAAACCGCTTCCAAAGACGTATTTTGCCTCGTGGAACCGGTGCGACGCGCTGGATACGCTAAAAGCATACGTGGAGGATGTGACCAATCCGAAGTCGGCCCATTTTATCAGTAAGGAGGACCGCATTGCCACGTTCGACATGGATGGCACGTTTGTTGGCGAACTCTATCCCACCTATTTCGAGTATAATCTGCTGGAGTATCGCGCCCTCGACGATCCCGACTATAAGGATAAGGCGCCAGAGGATGTGCGCGAGGCTGCATTGAATATCCGCCATTTCGTGCGTGAGGGCATGGCGCTGCCCGACCATTTCGATATGATTCATGCCCGTGCTGCTGCCAAGGCCTATGCCGGCATGACCATTGCCGAGTTTGATGCCTATGTGAAGAAGTATGCCGCCACGCCAGCCAATGGGTTCACGGGGATGACCTACGCCCAGAGCTTCTACAAGCCCATGCTGGAGGTGTTCGACTACCTGAAGGATCATGACTTTACCTATTACGTTGTCTCCGGTTCCGACCGCTTTATCTGTCGTTCCCTGGTGGAGTCGCTGGGCATCGAGCCCAACAGGGTCATTGGCATGGACGTTTGTCTCGCTACCAATGCGCAGGGCGGGAATATCGGTGTTGACTACACCATGAAGAAGGATGAGTATCTGGTACGCACGGACAGTCTGATTATCAAGAACCTGAAGACCAACAAGGTGCGCCAGATCAGTCAGGAGATAGGCAAGATACCCGTACTGTCGTTTGGCAACAGCAGTGGCGACGAGGCGATGCACAACTATTGTCTGAGCAATCCAAAGTACCGCACTGCCACCTTCATGCTTGTGGCCGACGATGCCGAGCGCGACCATGCCAACCTCGCCGAGGCTGCCAAGCGTGAGGAGAAATGGCGCAAGAACGGCTATACCGTCATCTCTATGAAGAACGACTTCAAAACTATCTACGGCGATGGGGTAGTGAAGACGGAATTCAGTTTCCAATAGGCTTTTTTGACGTTTTCCCCCCACCTCTCACTCCAAACGCGGGAAATGCCCTGTGGCAAAGGCTTTGAGGGCAGTGAGAGGTCTTTTTACCCTCTCACCCACCTCTCACTGGCCTCTCACTCAAAGGGAATTTTGGTAATATGTCGTTTCTACATATGACAGGGAATAATACGTAGTTAGCGAACTCCGAGTCCGACGCCTGCGGACTCGGAGTCCGTGCCCTGCGTACGGGCTATTTGCTTTAATCATCCTGGCAACAGGAAAATAATGAGTTGCGATGTCAAATTTACTAAAATACGATATCAAACTCGCTAAGATACGATGCCATAGTTACAGAGATACGATTTCAAAGTTACTGAAATCAGAAGATTCCGAGTGAGAGGGGTAGTGAGAGGGCAGTGAGAGGGTAAAAAGACCTCTCACTGGCCTCTAAGCCTTTGCTACAGGGAGTTTCCGACGTTTGGAGTGAGAGGTGGGGGTAATAGCAAAAAAAGTACGCAAAAAACTAAATATCCACTGATTTATGATTAATAATCAAACTTTTTTATTGAAAAAATATTGTAAGGATGGTGAATGACAGGCAATTATCGACATCCTTAAAAAACAAAGCGAACAAGCTGTTCATCAGCTGTTCGCTTTGTTCTTTTATATATCGACCATTTTCTCTTCTGAAGAGCGTCTTATCGTATAACACGTACCAGTCCCCTTCTGTCTGCGCCGTCGAAACAAAAAGTGTAGGCTGCCCTTTCTTCGTCGGTAGCCGTTCGTAACTTAGGATACCAGAGAAGCGACTGGCTGTACTCATGTCCTTCCTCGTCACGGCCGTAAATGTGTTCGGCATCGAACCAAATCTCCTTAATCTTCATAGGCTTGTCCTCTTTATTCTTTCTTTCGCAAAGATAGGAATTATTTTTGATACCACGAACGTTTTTGGCTAATTTTTTGCTATGAATCTAACAATTCAACGATTATGAGAAGGGAACCAATCGTGCCACGGGACAGGTAACTGACATATTGATGTGTGATAATAGATTGGTAAAAAAAACGGGCGTGAATCAATTCACGCCCGCATTTTGTTGATATATCGATGATGATTACTCACCCTTGAGGCTTCGCCTCTAGAAAACTCACGCTCGTCAATAAGAGCAAGCTCTTACTGTACTCGCTTAATCGTTTCCTTTGATAGCTGCTACACCGGGGAGCACCTTACCCTCGATGGCCTCGAGCAGAGCACCACCACCAGTAGGAGGTACCAGTCCCTAATCATTACAACGGGCTGAGTAATGCACAAATTATAAGATTGTAATTATTGTATCTCATTTTTTTTCCAAAACATTTGGTGATTTCGTAAAATAATCTTATTTTTGTACCCGAACTCCAATTATATGGAGAGACATATTGATGAAAAAGCGTTTATCTGACGCTTTGTCTTTGGCTCAACGAATCTAGCAAATTCAAATCACTGTCAAAGAACAAAGCAACGATGGATGCCTATTTGGGTGTTTATAAGCAACCCGCCCCGTTTTGGGTAAGGGTAAGCTATATACATCGGCGTGGGCTTCTGGAGTTGCTCGTTCTACAGTGAAGGGCATGCTAGAGCCACGTTGAGCGGGACGAGTAACAGGTAGTTGCCCCGCTTTTTTCGTCTCTATGGGTTACCAATAGCTATTAAAAAACGTCTTGTGATAGGGCAATAGCAGGATACAAAAACTATAATGAGATGAAAAGAGTAATTAGTCGTTCGATGATTTTAATTTGTTTTGTAGGATTAGTTTGTGTAACTTTAATGTCCTCTTGTTCAAAAGAGGAAAAAGACGAAGGCCCAAAATACAGTGAAGAGCAATTGTATGTACGTCCTTGGCAGGAGTATCCTCAGTCATACATCAAGTTCTTTGATTATCGTATGACATTCCGTCTGCTTAACATCCAGCGTAATGGTTCTGCCCTACAGGTAGATTATGTTTTGACCAACACTGGATTTAATCAGGAAGTTGAATTGCTGTTTGAGATGCCAGATATTGCTGCTCACGATGATTTAGGAAATTCGTATAGTGGTAAATTCGGCAATAATGCTGATGTCGTTTCGACCATCAACGGAGAATCTTTCTCAAGTTATGGATACGCCAAGCGAGTTAAGTTCATGCCTAATCAGGCAATTAAAGGCAGCTTCACCATTAAGAACTTTGATATAAATGCTGCTCAGTTCTCGTATACTTGCAAAGTCTCTTTGGGCACAACAAAGGGAATCACTCTGGTATACGATCGTATAGATTTTGTGAACATCCCTGTTGAAACAGGCGAATATCAGAATATGTAAGAATTAAAAACCAAGATTCTTATGAAAGCATTAATTAAGTCCTTCACAGTATTCATGTTGACAGCACTGCCCCTTATGGGCAGCGCCCAGTCTGTAAATTATGCGAAATCCCTCATAAAAGAGGGTAAATACCTTGAGGCTGCTAAACAGTTAAGGCCACTTGCTGATGGAGGCAATGCTGAGGCACAATACCTGGCTGCAAAGCTATTTTTTGAGGGGAAGGGTGTTACCAAGAATGTGAACCAAGGTATAAAATATGCTACGTTATCTGCAAATCAGGGATATGAGATGGGAGTATGTGCTTTATATGATTATTACAGTTCTGCCAATAATAATATTAAAGCTTTTTCTGTATTAAAGAGCTATACTGACCGATTTCCTGATTTGAAAGTGGCTAATTTTACTGGCTTCCGTTTGTTTAATTGTTACCTAGAGGGAAAGGGGACTACGAAGAACGAAGAGCTAGGATGGGAATTGTTTGAGAAGAATAATGATTATGAGTGGAATATGAAGTATATGGCCGGATTTGGCGAAAGGTATTGGAACTACAAAGCAGAACAAGATGGAGTCTCCGATATGTTTGATTATGCAGATTATCTTTATTGTAATTACTATAAAACAAAATACTACGAACTAGAAAAGTTTATTAGTGAAAAGAAATGCAAAACTAAAACAGATTGGGCTGAAGAAGCTGATAATGGTCATGTTTGGGCAAAAGCTAAGTTGGCCGAAATTTATCTGAATGAAAACAATCCTCAAAGAGCTTATGCATTGGCACAATTAGCTATGGGGCAAGGTTCTTGTTTAGCCAAAGAAATATTTGAGCGTGCTGAAAAAAGTATAAATAGAATGACTCAGAGTAGCTCAACAAATAATAATTCTAGCAGGGCTTATAGCTCTGGCATTAATTCGTCGGCCAAGACAGGCTTTTACAAAGTTAATAAATATCGAACTAGTGCTACAGATGTTATATTGACTAAAATTGATGTTGGTAAGTCATATACTACTATTACGTTGAAATATCGTAATAATACAAATGGCGCACGTCGTCTGACAATAAATCCCAATACTCATGTTGAATATAATGGTAGAACTTATAGGATGACGGGAAATAGTGTGCCCCCCTCTGGAATAATGGTAAATGGAAATGGTTCATACGAGTTCACAATATCATTTCCACAAATACCATCTAATGGTTCCGATGGCTTTAACCTAATAGAGAATGGCTCTTGGAAATTTTATAATATAACCTATTAACAACTGGTTTGCAATGAAGAAAATAATTACTTTGCTATTATTGGCGTACTGTACTACAATTTACGCTCAGTCTTTGAGTAGTATAGAGTCTTTACTTAAGCAGGGAAGGTATACAGAAGCAGCTAAACAGCTACGTCCTTTAGCAGATAGAGGAAACTCTACAGCACAATTTTGGGCAGCTTTCTTGTTTTTTGAAGGAAAAGGTGTGAACAAGAGTGAAGTGCAAGGTATTAAGTATGCTAAACTGGCAGCGTCACAAGGCAATGATGATGTTGCAGGGTATATGATGCAAGTTTGGCGAGAAACTCAGTCGAATACTTTAAGAACTGCTATTTCACAGTTAATAAAGGATTATGTGAAGCGTTATCCTTCAACTAGGGATAATAGTAAAACGTGGGTATTATATGCATATTACTCAATCGTAGGTTCCCGAGCTCCAGAGTGGAATTTTACTACGGACGAAGATCTTGGTTGGAGTATATTAGAAAAAACAAAGATTAAAAATGTTTTAGAAGAACTCGGGCTCAAACCTAAAGCCTATTTAAATTATGTTCTAGAAAAGAGCGGTTATTCTTCTATGACTCAATATATTAGTCAGAATAATAATGTGTCAGATTTTCTTCTTGATGTAATTGTTAGTGATTTAAAAGAATCACCTGGTTCACCATTAAGCGACAAGTATAACCCTTGGTATCCATTAGCAAGAGATGGTAATAAATACGCATTATATATTTGTGCTGAAAAGTTTTATGATTATTATAATAAGCAGATAGACAAATTTGGAAAAGGTAATGCATGTATAACATTTGCTACTAGCTATTCAAGTAAAGCCTTTAGAGCAGGTGTCCAGAAAGCAAAATATTTAGCTGATATAACAGAAAAATACCACATAGGCCTGTCAATAACTCATAAAGGAAATGTTTATACGGTATTTTATGTTGGTGATGGTGGTGCAAGAGATTATCTTGCAGCTAGTAGAGATTGTAAAATGCTAACTTATTCAGAAGCGCAACAGTGGACAAGAGATGCTGGTGTTTACTTGGCAAATAATGAATTGCATATGAAATATCTAGTAGCAGAATTAGCAAAGAGTGGCGAGGATGTTTCAGGAGGTTATTGGATTATCAATGGGTTATGCGAATTTGATAGCAAGGGAAATTTCATAAAATTCTACTTGCCACAAGATGTTCCAGCCAGACTTGGAAATAGACATAAAACATACTTGATTCTATAAATAAACAAAAACCATACAACAATGAGAAAGATTAAAACCAATATGTTGTTAACAGCCAGCGTTATTGTAGCAACATTGCTATTTAGTAGCTGTGGAAAGGAAAAGAGTGGTTACAATCTTGAATATTTGGCTGTTCAGATGTCGAAGGGTGATTCATGGAGCATTATCGACAGAGATGGAAATGAAGTTGTTAAGGAGGAATATCCTTCAGATTCAAAAATATCAGAGATTCACAATGGTGTATATTGGGTGCAATCTGATAGTAAATATCAACTCTTCAATATTGAAAATCCCAAAAAGCCTGTGGTTGATGAAGAGTTTGCTGATGTAACACCTTTCTATTCTGGAGTTGCTGTTGTCTCGAACCCAAATCAGCCAATACAAATAATTGGGAAAGATGGAAAAATGGTAGCTACACTAGGAAAAGATATTAAACGTTGTTTCAGTATATCGAAAGAAGGTTATGGTATATTCTATAACCAAGATAAAAAATATGGCATAATTAACAGCAAGGGTCAAGTAATAATACCTCCAGCATACTCATCAATTTATTGTTGTTATGAGGGAATCATATTGGCCCAAAAGAGTGAGGATGATAACACACTACTTATTTTGGATATGAAAGGAGAAAAACAAGGAGAAATCGATACTAGGAAATATGAAAAATTATTTGGGGATTATAGTGAAGGGAAGCTTGCTGTTAGAAATGCAGGAGATGAAAACGGGCAGGTAGTAATCCTTGATAAAACTGGTAAGAAACTGTTCGAAATAAAAAAGTCAAGGGCGTTATATGGTTACTTTAGTTATAATAGTGGCTACATGGATTTTGAAAACGGTGATTTTAAATGTGGTGTTGCAAATGATAAAGGCGAAATAGTAATTAGACCCAAATACGATAAAATAAGAAATGTTTTGGGTGGTGGATTGTTTTTCGCCAAAAAAGGAGATAAATGTGGTGTAATTGATGCAGAAGACAATACGATAATCGACTTTGATTATGATGATGGAATCTTGGGAATGGGAGACAACTTTTTAATGCAAGATGGCGAATCATATTCATTAATTAATAAAGAGGGTAAAGAAATTATTGCTTTCGACAATATCAGTAATGAGGTAATTGGATATGTTGATTATGTGGATTTGGAATCTATAAGTGCTTCTATTCTTAAAAGTATTGAGGAGTTTGAACAAGCTACACCTATTTCCCAATCAGTAAAGACTATTTTTAAAGAATTGGATATTAATCAGGCAGGTTCTTCATGTGGTATAACGCATCGTACAACACTTGACGATAAAGTTAATGTTATTTTAGAGATAACATATGATAATAATCTTGCAGAAGAGAAATTCCATACAGAAAAGGTAAATGATGGATGGTTTACTTATGATAGAAACGTAAGTGATGGTGTTCATTGGACCAATGCTGTTCCAGAAAGAATATCAGGAACGATCTCTTTAACAGATGCCGCGGGGATCAATATTTCCGATTTATACAAGGCACTACTTGCAAAGCTTTCAGATGGACGCAAGAAACTTTCGGACACAAAATTCTCCAAGATTGTAAAGACTTCAAGACAGACATTAGAGTGTCAGACTTCTCTAGAATTGGAAGGGTACAACATTGAACTGGTAATTGTTCTCCGTAGATAGACTTAGAATATGAAAAAAATATTATTATTTCTATTTTCGATAATAATATTGGCGGCTTGCGTTAATGGCAAGCCGTCAGTGTCAGCAGATGATAACGATGAATCGTCAGATTCTGCAACGGTTGAAGTGCTACAAGATCAGGCTACCAAATACGATGCTACTGATGCTCAGAGCTTCGGCCTGAATGGTATGGTGAAGAATGTAGAATATCAAATATACTCTACTTATGAGGAGGATGGAAAAATTAATCAGGGTAGTTTGTATGAACGTGGTGACATTACCTTTGATAAGTATGGGCACATCCTTGTTGATGAGTGGTTGAATGAGTATGGTTATGATGCTGAAGGTAATTTTTATCGTGGAACTCATTTATATACCAAAATTCAGCGTGACAAAGATGGACGGTTGTCAAAATATGCCGATGTTGACCCCACTGGAAAAAGTGAAGTCTATAATACATATGTATTTAAATACGATAAAAACGGAAGGCTATCATCAGTCAATCTGAAAGGTTGGACTGTAGAATGGACAGAAAAGAGATTTTATAAAGGCGGTAATATTTATCCAGAATCTGTAAGTAGAACTGGAACAAATATGGGCAGTGGCTCGTTTTCTTCGAGCCAGAATTATGTATACCAACATTTTGACACCATCGGAAACTGGACTGAAAGAACTATAGTTCAGTCCGATGCTGGTGGAGAGGTAGTTGCAGACAGCGTAGCTCTTAATGAAAGTCAGCAGGTTAGAGAGCAAAAAGTCCAGGAACAAATAAAAATAGAGAAACGTATAATAACATATTATGAATAGAATGCTTATAATGCTGGAATTCAGATATGTAAATATTAGGTGTCGAGTTACAATCGCTCGGCACCTTTTTTATTATCCCAAATCCCGGTATCCCAGTTTTCTACGGGCGGGGTATGATGTTTGAGACTGTTATTTATTCAATTCTCTGATAAAATATTGAATTGCAGTTTTTAATGGAGCAACCTCATTCTTGATTATCCACAGAATCTGGGATGCATCAACATCAAAATAATGATGAGCAATAATATCTCTCATACCTTTTACGTTTTTCCAAGGTATGGATGGATATGTAGGCAAAAGCTTTCCATCTGTGGTTTTATCGAGATTCTTAAGACTCTCGCCAATTGCTATGAGCAACATACACGTAGCATCAAGCAATACCATACCAGAAGACGAACATAGGAAATCGTCAACTGTCTGAATATCCTTTGTTCTATCTTCAAGCCTACCGATGGCCGAAAGAATGTCTTCAAGAATATCTAATGCGATGTTCTTGCTTTCAGAAGATAAAGATTCCATCTTTTAAGATACGTTTTCTTAAGCGTGGATTAAGGTTTTGATGATTGCGGATGATGTCGACAGATGCTCCAGTCTCCTTTTCTAAGAACTCTTTAGCATCCTGCAGCAAGAAAGGATTAGGCGTTTGTGTATCAACAAACAGATCAATGTCGCTCTTCTCTGTCTGCTCTCCTCTTGCAGTAGAGCCAAACAGAGACAAAGAAGTTATACCATACTTATCTTTGAGTATAACCATATACTTCTTCAGCAGTTTGATACATTCATCCTTTCCCATATAAATATAGTATTTTGCTGCAAAAGTAAACAAAAAAGCCGAAAACTCAAAAACTTTCTACAGAAATCTTTATTTATTTAGCGCTTTGGCCTCTTAGGTTAAATAGAGTCGTGCCACGGGACAGATACTGTTTTAAAAACCAAACTTTTTGGATTAAAAGTGAGACATTTTAACAATCCTTGTCTATTGATTGCATTTACACGCAGCATTCATGCCCTGTTTTCAATGTAAATTGCGACAGGGCTCTGCTGTGATGTAAGATTCAATGCTTAGCGAGTTCCATAACAACAATCAGTGTATGGCGTTTATCGTCTGCGGCGATGTTTTTCTGATGTTTACGGGTGCAGCCGCACTGGCTCTCCTCAGCAGTGTGCTATGTTTTATGATTATTTCTTTGTTATTTAAAAGGATTTGATTAACTTTGCAGCCATCAAGGGAAGAGTGCGTTCTGCGGCTATTCTTCAGCCAATGTTCCAACATCTATCCCGTGAGGCTGGCCTTCAGTGGTTTCAGCCTCTTTCTTTTGCCTATTACATGTAGTCTTGTCACGTGTCGGGTCATACTTCTCTCCGCTTTTCCAAAGGCTGTATATGAGCAGTAGTAGCTTGCGCATGGTGGCTGTCACTCCAATCATTTTCGACTGTGTATTTCTGGCACACAGACGCCCATAGAAATCTTTCATCTGAGGATTATACTGAGTGCTGACAATGGCAGGAAAATAGAGTGCCGTCCTGATGTGTACGTTTCCCTGCTTTGAGATGTGACGCTTAGGGTCTACAGGTCCCGACTGATGTGCAGGAACATCAAGCCCTGCATATCTTGTCAGCTGCTTGCGGTTAGTTATCAGCGCAAAGCCATTGGTCTCTGCAACCACTGTGACTACAGTCATAAAACCTACGCCGTTGATGGTGGTGATGCGGTCAATACGCTCAGACAGTCCTGGCTCCTGCTTGATCTTCTCGCGGATGGCCTTCTGGTTGCTGACCAGTTGCTTGTCTATCTCGTCGATGAGTTTGTTATAGTGCTTGACGATGCTCTTCTCCGCTGTCTCGCTGTGTGCGAGTGCCTCCAGATGATTCTTTAGCTCTGTCTTGACCTTATTGATGTCGGCCGCGAAGCGCGTCATCTGTCGCAGTTCTCTGTAGATAGGCGATGGCGGCGTCCAAGGTTTGAGGCGCTTGTCCAAACAGCCCAACATCCCAAGAGTATAGGCATCCATGTCATCGGTCTTTGTGAGGATACCCTCGTACTTAGCAAACTCACGGGCCTTGTTAGGCAACACAACGCAGACGTTCAGACTGAGTTTGTTCAGATGGGATGCCAGCTGCTCGTAATAGACACCGGTGGGTTCCATCACATAGCGCAAGGGATAGCCCTTCAGAGCCTCTTTACGGCTCCATTTGACGAACTGGTTGAAACCAGTCTTGTCGTTGTTAAACACTACAGGGGCGGTAGAGCATCCCTGATCGAACTCATACATACACAGGCAGGCAGTGAACGTACCCTTTGCAATGTCGATTCCCACGCACTGCATAAACCACTTGCCAGGTTCGAAATTCGGTTTCATACGGTTTGAATTTTGAGTTAATAATGTTGATGATTATAGCCTCAAATCCTCACCGCCTTTCCTCTTGTATATACTCTGAATCATCCCCTGCCATACCTGATCGATGTCCTCTGATACTTCGTCCTGGCTCCAAAGATCTGAAAAACGAGGGTGGAAGTTTGATCTGTCCCACGACATAGTCTCTACTTATCTAGGTGAGTGTCTTCTCACCCTCAACGGCATAAATCTCTAGCAAAGCTACAAAACTTAAACCGTATTGCATCCATCTGCAAGAAATATTTCATGAAAATGGACAATCTCTATAATCGGATGCAAAGGTAAGAGAGGTGAGTGTCTTCTTCCCCCTGTCGATTATGTCCTAGAGTTAATCCTTATATTCTCTTGACGAATCAATCAGTTCTGCCCAATGATTCGATATGATGATTTTTTTATAAATATTTTTCCCGTTCTACTTCAATAGAGCGGGATCTTTTTGTATCAGCACAAAAATGTCATCGTTGATGAGAAAATGTCACCATTTACAAGCAAATATGTCACCATTCACGAGCAAAAATGTCCAAGGAGCGAGCCAAAGGTCAGTAGGGGAGGATGAAAAAAACGCGGTTATTTGGAGATTTCGGAAAATCTTATTATTTTTGCAGTCATGAAACATTCTCAGATATTTCGCCAGTACATCTGGATTATCAATACACTTAGGGGCTGCGGTGGACTTACGTTCGATGAATTGAATCAGAAATGGAAGGCCGAAGACGTGAGCCGCGGTAAACCCCTGCAACGCTCGTCGTTCAATCGTCATCGCGATGCCATTCTTGAGATGTTTGGCATTATCATTGACTGCGACCTCCGTACCTATAAGTATTATATAGGCAATCAGGAGGCACTGGAGGACGACAGCCTGGAACGTTGGATTTATTCAACGCTTACCGTGCATGGCGCATTGTCTGAGGGTGCTTCCGTGAAAGAGCGCCTGGTGCTAGAGAATGCACCCGCTGGCGAGCGCTATCTTGATCTGATGATTCATGCCATCCGCTGTAATCACCGCCTGCGCATAGGCTATCAGAAATTTCAGGCCGAGGGTTACGAGAAAACCGTATGTCCCTATGCCCTGAAACTGTTTCGTCAGCGATGGTACCTGCTGGCCCGAAACGACGAAGACCAGATGCGTATCTATGCGCTGGACCGCATCACATCGCTCTGTCTTACTGAGGAGACGTTTGAAATGCCTGCAGATTTCTCTGCGCAGAAGTATTTCTCGGAATATTTTGGTGTGCTGACCAATGACACGCCTCTGGCCCATGTGGTGCTGCGTGCCCATAAGTGGATGCCCGACTATTTGCGCACGTTGCCCCTGCATCACTCGCAGCGCGAACTGCAGTCGACGCCCGACTATACCGATTTCTCGTATGATATCCGTCCCACTTCCGATTTCCTGGGCGAACTCATGCGTCATAGTGTTGGCATTGAGGTGCTTGAACCCGTGGAACTGCGTGAGAAAATGAAGAAAATGTTGGTTGATACACTCGAGAGATATTCATAAATGGCAGGTATCTATATTCATATCCCGTTTTGTAAGAGTCGCTGCGTGTATTGCGACTTCTATTCCACCACGTCGCTGGCATTGGGTCAACGATATGTGGATGCATTATGTCGGGAAATGGAGGATAGATGTAAGATGGAAGATGGAAGAGGTGAGATGGTTGAGACGGTATATCTGGGTGGCGGCACGCCCTCACAGCTGACCGGCACGCTGCTGCATCGGTTGTTCGACCATCTGTATCAGACGTTTGACATTTCGCCAGATGCCGAGGTGACGATAGAGTGTAACCCAGATGACGTGACGGAGGCGTTTGCCGAAATGCTAAAGACGCTGCCTGTAAACCGTGTGTCAATGGGGGCTCAGACCTTCCAGCCAGAGCGCCTGCGTTTCCTGCATCGTCGCCATACGGCCGAACAGGTGAAGGAGGCTGTAGGACGTTTGCGTCAGGCTGGTATCCGGAATATCAGCGTGGACCTGATGTACGGGTTTCCCAACGAGACGATGGCGGAGTGGGAGCGTGATATCCAGCAGGCCATAGCGCTGGACGTAGAACATCTCTCGGCCTATGCGCTGCAATATGAGGAGGGTACACCCCTATATAAAATGTTGGAACGGGGTGAGGTAAGCGAGATTGACGAGGAACTGGAACGACAGATGTATTTCCTGCTGATGGACGCATTGGCTGAGGCTGGTTTTGAACATTACGAAATCAGCAACTGGGGGAAGCCTGGGCATCACTCACGCCATAATAGCAGTTACTGGAATCAGACACCCTATATCGGTTTGGGGGCTGCCGCTCATTCCTTCGACGGACGGAACCGCCAATGGAACGTGGCCGATATCCGTCAGTATATGGAGGGCATGGAAAAGGGTGAGCCTTGTGTGGAACACGAAGAACTCACCCCTGATAATCATTATAATGAGATAGTGATGACGGCCTTGCGCACATCAGAAGGACTCAACCTTGCGAAACTGTCGTCTGCCGATGCCGACTACTGTCTGCGACTGGCGCAGCGATTTATCCTTGACGGTCTGTTAGTCCATGAGCAACAGCATCTGCGTCTCACCCGTAACGGACTCTTTGTCAGCGACATGATTATGGCAGAACTGATGAAAGCCTGATTTTTCACTTTTCACTATTCACTTTTACCTTAATCGCTGCCTCTACTTCTTTTCGCCATGTCTTCAGCCACTGGAACCACTCCTTGGCAGAATGAAAACCGAAGGTCTCATTAGCAGAGCAATATACTACTTTATATGCCAGGTGACGATTGTCTGTTTTCACCACGTAGGCATAGTTGTCTTTATTGGCTGGCTCCTCGCTGACAATATGTTGACGGGGTATCAGGATGCCCAGTCCTACGGTCTCACGGCTCCACTTTACGGTGTCAGTAGAGGGGTAGTCGGTACCCCAGCAGGCACGCAGTCCCTTCTTGTCGGAGAACTCCTCAGACCCCTTCACATTGATGATGCCGGTAGAAAACTCTGCACCTTTCATGTCGCGGTTGAAGAACACATCCACATCGGTATCACGATGACCTGCATACTGCGTATAGCGGATGGTCATGTTGATGGTTGATGGCTGATGGCTGATGGCTGATGGATATTGCCAGCCTTGGTCGATGATTTCCACGATGGTGCGCAGCGGACCATAGGAGACGACGCGCTGGGTACGGTTCTTCACGGGGTCAATCATCGTGGGTTCCTTACCGTTCCATCCGCGGAAAGCACCCAGTCCGAAGGTGTTGCCTACCCATAGCACATCATCGCCATAACCGGCTTTCTTCTGATCGGCCGATGTATAGAACTGTGTAGCCTCTAGCTCCAGGCGTTTCTGGAACTTGCCGTAGAGGTCGAGCGTCTGACGCTTGTCGAAATAGATGCGGATACCGTTGAGCTCGCTCTCGAAGTCCACACCGTGATGATGCAGCAGGTTGTAGGAATTGGCACAGTCGCCACGCACGGTGAGACTCGACACGAAATTGTTGTGCTTGTTTTTCTCCTTCACCTTGTCATTACGCATCAGCATCTCGGCATATACGCGGGCAGGGTAGGTGCGTGGCTCGCCCTCCTTGAAAAGGGTCACGGTATAGGTCTTCTGTTCCTTGCCCTTGAGGTCGGAGAGAAAACAGAGTTCGTCAAACTGCTCGTCCAGATTGATATCATCCAACTGACAGGGAATCTCCTGACCGCCACAGGTCACCAGGGCGGAGCGCACCTCGCCATAATCCTGAAGCGAGAGGACTACGGGCTGGTCGGTCCTGTCTGTGGACAAGGGGTTTTTTACACTGATGTTCAACGTCTGTTGGGCGCTCATGGCCATGGGCATACAGAGCGCAAATGCGAGAAAAAGATACTTCATGATGTCTTAGTTTTTGTACAAAAGTAACAGAAAAGCATGGAATGTGAATTCTAATTAAAAAAAATTAGGTTAAAATTTGGATTATTCAAGAAATTTTAGTAATTTTGCACTCGAATTTAACAAAATCTAAAATCTCCATACGTTGAAGAAGCTCTTTTTTCTGCTCCTGTTGACCATGATGGCATGCATAGGTTGCCAATGGAAATTCCAGTCTCCTGAAGATACAGAGAAGACTGGCGATATTGTCGTGGAGCGCTTCGACCGTATGGAATACCTCTACCTCACATCAGGCGATTTCGCCGCCCTGCAGCAGATGAAGACGCTCTATCCCACGGAGACGGGCACGCTGATTGAGGATGTGCTGAAGTTGGGTAGGGTAGATGACCCCGATATCAACACGCGTTTCCTGATTTTCTTCCAGGACAGCACCTTGCAGGCCCTGATGCAGGGTGTCAATGAGCAGTATGCCGACATTGACGACCTGAATAAGGATCTGACGAAGAGTTTCACCCGGCTGACGAAGAATATTCCGGGATTGGAGGTGCCACGCATCTATACCCAGATAGGTTCGCTGGACCAGAGTGTCATCGTAGGCGACTCGATGGTGGGCATCTCGCTCGACAAGTACCTGGGTGCCAATTATCCTATCTATCAGAAATACGGCTATACGGAGCAGCAGCGTGCCATGATGACGCGAAAATACATTGTGCCCGACTGTCTTGCGTTCTATCTCCTGCGCCATTATCCGACGCCTGAAGAGGCAGCCGATTCCGCAGAGCTGCGCCATGAGCATATGGCAAGGATTCAGTATGTGGTGAACCAGGTGATGCAGCAGCGCATCTTCAGCAACGAGCGTATCCGGGAGGTGGAGAAATACATGCTGCAGCATAAAGAGGTGGGCTATGATGAGTTGTTGAGTGCTAAAAATCATCAATAGTCGCTATTATTTAATCGTAATTCTTATGTTTTTCGCAGATTTTTCGTATTTTTGCTTCAAAATTTAGCAAAGATATGAAAAAACTAATTATAGGTGCAATGATGTTAGCTGCTGTTGCGCAGATGTCGGCTGCAGGAAAACTGGATTTAAAGGAGATTACAAAAGGAACTTTTCGTGAAGCAACGATAGCTGCTGTCACCCCGATGTCTGATGGTGAGACGTATGCCCAGATATCGGCTGATGGCAAGCAGATTGTGCAGTATTCCTTCAAGACTGGCAAGCAGGTGGCTGTACTCTTTGATGTGGAAAAGGCCCGTGGAGCCAAGCTCAAGAAGATTGACGACTATGTGATGAGTCCTACGGGTAAGCGACTGCTGATCCAGACAGAGACGAAAAGCATCTATCGCCGTTCGTTCACGGCCGTTTACTATATCTATCATGTGGCCAATAATAAACTGGAACCGCTGAGCGATGGCGGTCCGCAGCAGACGCCTGTGTGGAGTCCTGACGGCGAACAGGTGGCTTTCGTGCGTGACAACAATATCCATCTGGTGAAGTTGCTCTACAATAATGCCGAGAGTCAGGTGACCAAGGATGGTAAGTTCAATGAGGTGATCAACGGTATTCCCGACTGGGTCAACGAGGAGGAGTTCTCGTTCAACTCGTCGATGGTGTTCACGGCCGACTCCAGGCAAATCGTATGGATTCGCTATGATGAGAGTCAGGTGAAGGAGTTCTCTATGCCGATGTTCCATCTGGATGCCGAGGACAAGGGTGCCTACGCCTATACCTACAAGTATCCGAAGGCTGGCGATGACAACTCGAAGGTCAGTTTGATGAGCTATGATATCAAGAGCCATCAGACGCGCCAGATGCAGTTGCCCCTCGATGCCGACGGCTATATCCCCCGTATCGTCACCACCAGCGATCCCGCAAAGGTGCTGGCTTTCACGCTGAACCGTCATCAGGACTGTCTGCGTGTGTATGCCGTGAATCCGCTGAGCACCACGTGCAAGTTGATTGTAGAGGACAAGGTGGACAAATATATCAACGAGAATGTGTTTGCCAATCTTGTGGTGACCGACAAGCACCTGGTGCTGACCAGCGAGCGCGACGGCTATAATCATATCTATCTGTACAACCTGAACGGTCAGCTGATGCGCAGCGTCGCACAACCCTCAAACCTCGTTGTTACGGAGGTATATGGATATAATGACATGACGGGCGACCTGTATTTCGCAGGCTATAACGGTGGTCCTACCGACCAGAAGGTCTTCGTGTCGCATAAGGACGGCAAGGTGGACTGCCTGACCAATAGGGAGGGTTGCAGTTCGGCCATCTTCTCGTCTGACTTCAGGAATTTCCTCAGCGTATGGAGCGACATGAATCATCCCACGGTCTATACGCTCTGTAATAACCAGGGAAAGACGCAGACCACGCTGGTGGACAACAAGGAACTGGCTGAAAAATACGCCTCTTACGATATGGGAACGAAGGAACTCTTTAGTTTCCAGACCGGCGAGGGCGTCCAGCTCATGGGCTACATGGTGAAACCAAAAGATTTTGATCCGAATAAGAAGTACCCCGTGGTGATGTATCAGTATGGCGGTCCTGGTTCACAGCAGGTGCTGAATGCCTGGAACATCGGTATGGGCCGACAGGGTGCCATCCTGGAGCAGTACCTCTGTCAGCAGGGCTATATCTGCGTGTGCGTGGATAACCGGGGCACAGGCGGACGTGGGGCTGAGTTTGAGAAATGTACCTACCTGCGTCTGGGTGAACTGGAGGCTCGCGACCAGGTGGAAGCTGCCTTGTGGCTGGGAAAACAGTCGTATGTGGATAAGGACCGCATCGGTATCTGGGGCTGGTCGTACGGCGGATGGAACACGCTGATGTCTATGTCGGAGGGCCGTCCTGTCTTCCGTTGTGGCGTGGCTATTGCACCGCCTACCTGCTGGCGTTTCTACGACACGGTCTATACGGAGCGTTTCATGCGCACGCCCAAGGAGAATGCATCTGGCTATGACGAGGTTTGTCCGATTGCCCGTGCAGAGAAACTGCATGGTGCCCTGCTGCTGGTTCACGGACTGGCCGACGACAACGTGCATTATCAGAACTCGGCAGTCTATATGGATGCCCTTGTCCAGGCCGACAAGGATTTCCGTCAGTTGGTCTATACGAACAAGAACCACAGCATCTATGGCGGCAACACGCGTAACCACTTGTTCCGCCAGTGCATCAACTTCATGAACGAGAACCTGAAATAAAAAAAGAAGATATGAAAAGACTAACCTTACTATTGATCGGTCTGGCCGTATGCTTCACGGCCGATGCAAAGGTCAGGCGCAAGCCCGTCAGGCCATTGCCAACGATTGAGATTATCACGAAGGTGAACGATTACTGGCAATCGCACCATAACCCGAAAACGCGCTCCTTCTGGGATGAGGCGGCTTATCACACGGGTAATATGGAGGCATACAAGCTGTTGGGCAATGCCCGTTGGCTGGCCTATAGTGATGCGTGGGCCCGTTATAATTTCTGGCAGGGTGCACGCGAGACGGACCCGAAGAAATGGAAGTATGCCAACTATGGTGAGGGACAGGACTATGTGCTCTTCGGTGACTGGCAGATTTGTTTCCAGACATACCTGGATATCTACGAGATGCAGCCCGATGACTACAAGATTGCACGTGCGCTGGAGGTGATGGACTATGAGGTTCGTCAGCCGCAGGCCGACTTCTGGTGGTGGGCTGATGCACTCTATATGGCCATGCCTGTGTTCACGAAGTTGTATAAGGCGACGGGCGACGTGAAGTACCTGGATAAGCTCTATGATAACTTCAAGTGGGCTGATGAACTGATGTACGACAAGCAGGAGCAGCTCTATTATCGTGATGCGAAATATATCTACCCCAAGGTGAAGACGTCAACAGGCGGCAAGAGTTTCTGGGCGCGTGGCGACGGATGGGTGCTGGCCGGACTGGCAAAGGTGCTCAGCGATATGCCTGCCGACTACAAGAACCGTGCTTTCTTCCTGAAGCGTTTCCGCGAACTGGCTCAGGGTGTGGCACGCGTGCAGCGTCCTGAAGGCTACTGGAGCCGTTCGATGCTCTGCGAAGAGGATGCACCGGGTCCTGAGACATCGGGCACCGCCTTCTTTACCTATGGCTTGTTGTGGGGTGTGAACAATGGTTTGCTGGATGAGGATACGTATGAGCCGGTTATCGGCAAGGCCTGGAATTACCTGGCGCTCACGGCTCTGCAGCCTGATGGCAGCGTGGGCTATGTGCAGCCTATTGGTGAGAAGCCCGATCCCACGAAGACGGTCAATGCCCGTTCGCAGGCCAACTTCGGTGTGGGTGCCTTCCTTCTGGCTGCCTGTGAACGTCTGCGTTACGAGGATGCAAAGAAGAGTCGTGTGTCGCTGACGGTGACCATCGAGAATCCGTCTGACGAGTATCGTGAGCAGGTCATTGAGGTGAGTGCCGACTCGGTATACAGGAAAATGCGTATCCATGGCGGACGCCAGTTTATTGTCTGCGACGTGGCCGGACTGGAAGTGCCTTATCAGTTGACAGCCGACGGCAAGGTGCTCATCGAGGCAGGTGTACGTCCTAAGGGCAAGCAGACATTCACCATTCGCCGTGGCACGCCAAAGGTCTATAGAACGGTTTGCTTCGGACGTATCTTCCCTGAGCGCAAGGATGACTTCGCATGGGAGAACGACCGTGGTGCCTACCGTGTCTATGGACCTGCCCTCCAGAAAACTGGCGAGAAGAGCTATGGCACGGATGTGTGGACAAAGAACACGCCCGAACTGGTGCTCGACAAGCGTTACTGGATAGAGGATGTGGTGATGATGCCCGAGGTGGAACGTCTGCGTCAGGCTAATCGTCAGCGTGGCGACTCGCTCTATCGCCTGAACTCCTATCATCATGACCACGGACGTGGTTCGGATGTCTATCAGGTGGGAGCTACGCTGGGTTGCGGTGCGCCGGCCCTGATGGTAGATGATGAGCTGGTCTATCCTTACTGCTTCAACGACTATCAGATGCTGGACATGGGTCCCCTGCGCATGCGCGTACAATTAAATTATAAGCCTACGGTACTGAATGGCGACACGGTGACAGAGCATCGCATCATCACCCTCGACAAGGGTTCTAACTTCTGTAAGATGACCGTCTGGTATGATGGCATCACGATGCCTGTGGAGTTTGCCACGGGTGTGGTCATCCATTCTGATGCCAAACGGGGCATCGTGCTGGGCAAGGACTATCTGCATTATGCCGATCCTACGGATAATGTGCCTGTCAACAACTGTCAGCTCTTCGTGGCTACGCTCTTCCCTAACGGGGTAGGCGAGACGAGGTTCTTGCCCATGAAGGATAAGCGTGGAGGCAACGAGGGACATGCCATCGGCATCGTGGACAACTACTCTGGCGAGCCCTATACTTACTACTTCGGTTCGGCATGGTCGAAATTTGATGTCCGCACGCAGGATGAATGGCAGCAGCGCATCGACTGGACCATGCGTGGCATCAGGCAGCCGCTCGTGGTGAAGATGAAATAGAATACAGATAAGCGGTAGGGGTTTATCGCCCGCTTCCCGTCTTTTTCAATGGCTTTATTGCACAGTATTATTCGAATGTGCAATAAAGCTGTTTTTTTTGTTCGATTTATTTGCAAAACAGTTCGGTTTTTCATATATTTGCAAATGAGAATCTAATGATTGACCTAACCTGACCTGTAATCTAAATATACCGCTTATGAAAACAAAGAGACTACTATACCCAACACTAATGATGCTGACGGCATTATTCACGGCCTGCGCTTATGATGATGGCTATGAGGAAATGACGCTCACCAATGATGAGGCGCGTGAAATAGTGGACCGTTGCTATTACCAGTGTGATTCCCTGGATGCCGTGGATTTGCCCTTCGACCTTGTTGCGATAGGCGATTATGCCTTCTTTGGTTCCAGCGTCACGTCTGTGGTTATCCCTTCTGAGGTAACGTTTATTGGCGTCAGTGCCTTCAATTTCTGTCCTAACCTCACATCGTTGCAGGTGGATGGACGTAACCCCGTATTTGACTCACGCAACAACTGTAACGCGATTATCCGCACCGGCGAGGACCTGCTGGTCTATGGGTGCCGGACAACCGTGATACCGCAGACTGTCCGTGCTCTCGCTGACTATGCCTTCTGTGGCTGTGAAGGACTCGGTCAGCTGGTGCTTCCCGACAATGTGGAAGCGCTGGGCGATGGTGCTTTCTATGAGTGCAGCGGACTGACGTCGGTAGTGCTTTCTGCCGGACTGCAGCAGATCAGTAACCTGGCATTCTCGGAGTGTCACGACCTAGTGTCTGTCGTTATTCCGCAAAGTGTACGTTCCATTGGCGATGGCGCGTTCCTGCATTGCGGGAACCTGGCGGAGGTCCGGGTGGAAAGTATCACCCCACCGCAATGCGGCTATGTGGCATTCTTTAATACCAATGCCACACTCTATGTACCACGGGGCACGCTCGACGCCTATGCGTCGGCTCCCGGCTGGCGGGATTTCTCTAATATTATGGAAATATAACACACAAAAAAAGAGGAAGAGCAACCCGCGCAGGTTGCTCTTCTTTATGAGGTCATGAGGGTGATGCCTTATTTCCTGAACTTGCAACTGACGCTGGTGCCACCTGCATCGATAGCACGGGCAATGTAGAGGCCTGGTGTCAGATGACTCATGTCCAGACGGGCACGTCCGCCCTTGATGCTGACTGTTGCCTGTTCCATCAGCATGCCGTTGGCATTGAAGATGTTAACTGTGGCGATGCCGTCTTCGTCGCTCTTCACCAGTACCTGCTGGTTGGCGTAGATCACGCGCAGCCCATTGGCCGAGGCGATGAGAGGTGTCTCGATACTGTTGGTTACAGTCTGTTCAACAGGAATCATGTAGGATGACTGTCTGTTGGCCTTTGCTATCGTAGCAACGTTCATGGCATACACATTGGATGAGCCGTCGGGATAGCGCCCGATGGTGGTGTTGGCATCGTGCGCGCCATAGATGAAAGTATCCGTCCAGCTCTTGTCAGCAGCAGTCAACACGAGTTGCCCGCCGTCACCGTCAATCTTGAAGGAGGCATGCAGTCCATTATCAGTAGTCTCGCGCTTGTCGCACCATATCAGCAGATGGCCCTTGGCGGGGATAATGGTCTGAGCCTTTGTGCTGCCTTTGGTAATCTGATATTTTGTGGGTTTTGAAGCGTTATCAGAGAGGTACATACCTTCTACATCGATAGGCTGTTCGGTTGTGTTGTAGAGTTCCACCCAGTCGCCTTTCTTGTAGTATTCATCCACGAAACTGTCATTAGAACCACTCACCTCGTTAATACGTACAGGATTGATGCCAGCCTGTTTCTTCTTAGCATCCGTGAGAGCTGTGAAGTGAGCCGTCAGGTTGATATTGCTTTCAGGCAGGTCTATCTCCTCCTTATTACTATAGAGTGCGCCATCCTTTCTCCATGAGTGGAATTCATAGCCGGCTGGTGCCACCGCTTTCAGTTTGGCAGGGGCGAAGAGTTTACCGTTGAATGTGCTCATAGGCACTTCGATGCCGTTGATATAGAGTTTTGCACCTTCCACGTCGCTGTTCAGTGTCACCTGTCTGGCCGTTGTTGATGAGAGGTTGAAGGCGTAATAGTTTTTCAACGCATTGATAGCGTAGCTGAGACGATTGCGGAAATTATTCTTTATCTCGCTGGCCTTACTACTTGCCGACCCTCCATTCAGACGCATGGCAGGCTGCACGCGGTCCAGCAGTTCATCGATGATGCTGTCGCAGCGTGACGACTCAAACACGCTACCCCCCATAATACAATAGGTGTCGATGAAGCGGCGACGGAAATTCTCGTTCTGCAACAGGTTCCTGAAGAGCGTTACCAGTCGGATGCGGTCGTGGATACGTCCTAATGATGCCGGGCGCAACTGGTCAAACCAATAGTCCTCCTTGTTGAAGAACACGTTAAACTGATCAGACGTATTGAAAGCGAAATCGAGGTCGAAGATGACGAAGCGGAAACGGCCGCCGTCGCGATAGCGATAAGCTTTCACGTTGTTCTGAGGATAGTCGGTGCCGCCCAGATACATCTGTGCTGCCATATAGTTGATGAACTCATCAATATCCAGTACCTTGCAGATTTCCTCGTAGGTGTCATTATTTGCTGCGTCTGGCGAAAGCACGTCAACCAGTTCGTTATAGGCATCAGGAGTGCCGCATTTCTGCACGTAGCCAGAGTCAGGCGACATTTCAAACTGGTCTATCTCGTCCTCATCCCATCCGTAGTTGGCATAGACATAGTGCTTGTTGTTGGGCTCGCGCATGTTGAGCACACCTATATAGTTACCATTGATAAACTCGTGCACGGGCTGATACCCCTGACAGTCAATGTCGATGCCAGAGCTTTCCAGTATCACTTGGATGGCAGGATCCTTGAAACGCGCATAGGTGTCGTTACCACCATTACGAATCTGTAAGGTGCGGTTGCGGATATAAGGCTTCTGTTTGAAGAAGGGGTAGGGCAGGTTCTTCTCGCCCCCCATCTCCTTATTGCCTTTCAGCTTGAAGGAATGAGGCGTGTAGGCACGGCTCCATCCGCCACACATCTCAAGATTAACATCCTGATTGAGTACCATGTTGCCATTACCATCGAGGAAAGAGAAGTTCACAGGGCGCTCCCAGTCCATGTTCCAGTTGCATTTATCATCCTGTCCGTTGCCAGGACGTCCGTTAGGTCCTTTCTCGAAGACACCAATCTCTGAGCTGTAAAGGAAATCGGGATCAGTCACAACAGCCACCACGGGCAAGTAATAGTTCCTGTCGCGCAGGATATAGGAACGTGTGGTGACGCGCGAAGGCAACAGGTCGCTGCTAAACAAGCGGAAGCGGAAATTGCAGGTGTTATCGATAGTAAACTGTCCCGATGTGCTAATCTGTCCGTTCTGCAGTGTAGGCAGCGTGCCGTCTGTAGTGTAGCGCAGCGTGCAACCGCCAGGAATGGTGACGTTGATTGTCAGGCTGCCATCAAACAGCTGGGAGGGTTGGTCAACCACAGGAGCCGCCAGTTGTTGTGTCAGCAGCGTGATGCCGTTGTTCGATGCGCCAGGCGTAGAGACTCCAGTGTAGCCCCATGCGCCCGTTTGGTCTGTGGCACGTGCATAACTGATACGTTCCAATGCAGCAGGATAGTCTTGCGAAACAATGACATTGTCGTTTTCGTCGGTAATGCAGATGGTACCACCATCAGTATTCAGCTTGAAAGGAACCTGGTCCGGACGAAGGGTGGCTGAGTCAAACCAGATGAGGCGATAGCCATTAGCAGGGACAACGCCCATCATCTGTGGCATTGTCCAGGGTCCCTCTCCGTTCATGGGGTCACTGATTTTCAGTCCATTTAGTTCCACAGGCCTGTCAGTAGGATTGAATACCTCTATCCAACCGTCAAAGTTGAATGCAGGACTGATGTATTCGTCTATATTTGCCGCCATTATCTCGTTGATAAACAGAGAACTGGCCGTGGCAGGATTTCTTGTGACGGTGATTGTCATCCTCCCTTTTGTGCCCGATCCGTCGAGGGCAGTAGCGGTGATATGAGCCGTACCAACAGCATGTGCTGTGATGAGTCCCTCCTGATTGATTGTTGCCACTTGTTCATTGTCAGATGACCATTCTACCCACGTGAAAGTAGCGTTAGTAGGTGAGACTACAGTCGTGGCTGTAGCTGTCTCACCAATAATCAGTTCCTTTTTATTGGCATCAACGATAATGCTTTCCACCTTCACCATATCGCCGTAATACTCCAGTCGGAAGTTATCGAACGTGCACCAGTTGCTGTTCAGATTACTCTCGCATTTCAAGCCTATGCGGAAATCGCCTCCGGCCTCAAACTCCAGCGTGTTCCAGTACATCTCATCATCAAAGGCAGCACGTGCCGTTGCCATGTTGTTGGGATAGAATTCATAGCCGTTGACTCCCTCCACATACCAGCAACCGTCCACGTAGTTCCTCATCTGCTGGTCGTAGATGCTCATCATCTGCTTGGCATCATCGGCACCATACAGATAAGCCGTGATGTTCTGCGTGCCATTCCTGTGGTCGGAATAGTCGCCTCCCCAGTTGGTCTGGTTGTCCTGGCAGCGGTAGAAAGCCTGTACGCTGAGGCGATATTTTCCTTGAGGACCATTCTTGACAAGTTGTGAGATATTGAAAGTGCCGTTCCAAAACTCCATGCAGTCATAAGAGGCATTCTGCGAGTTAGCATTGCTCTGCCATTCCCATCCGCTCTTGTCGTTGTTGGTAAAGTCCGGATTTTTTAGCAACAGGTAGGTCATATCAATCCAGGCCTTCCCGTCAGGACTGATAGGAGTGGCATATTCCAGCTTGAAATTGTCGAAAGCGCAGTAATTGTTCGTGCCAGCCTCCTGACATCTCACGCCAATTGTGATGCTGCCCTCGGCATCAAACTCTACGCTGTTGCCTGTATATAGCCCCTCGTCAAAGGCAGCAGCCGCACTGGTGCTGTTGTCGGGATAGTATTTTCCGTCATGTTGCTGGCGAGTGCCTGCCGTACTTGTCATTGCCTGTGAATAGACACTCATCAGCGGCGTGCTGACTTCACCTGCATAGAGGAAGGCCTTCAGCTGTTCCGTACCGTTCTTGTAGAGCGAGTAGGAGTCACCCTGTGAACGATAGAATCCCTGTACCGTCAGACGATAATGACCTTTCGGCAGACGGGGCAGCTCCTGATAGAAATCGAAGGTGCCATTCCAGAAACGCATCAAGTTTGCGCTGACAGCTTTCTGACCAGCATTACTCTCTATAGTCCATCCGTCACTATTACCCTGATTGAAATCAGTGTTTGTCAGGAATCGTTTAGAGACGTCGGTCCAGTTGTCATTGTTGGCAGAAACAATGTTTGTACTGAAAAGCAGCAGACTAATAGCTAAGATTGAAATTCGCTTTAGGTTCATTTTATTGTTCGTTGGCTTTTAGTTAGGAAACTGCGCCCACTCTCCCTATTTTCATGGGTAAGTGAGCGCAGTGATAGGGTAGAAAAATTAATATGCGAAGAGAGGATATTCCTTCATCTTCTCATTGACGCGAGCGCGAACGCTTGCGATAACTTCTTCGTTGGTAGGATCATTGAGCACTTCCTCAATCCAAGCAGCAATCTGAATCATCAGGTCTTCCTTAGCACCACGTGTGGTGATAGCGGGAGTACCCAGACGAATACCAGAAGTCTGGAAAGCGCTACGGCTATCGAAAGGCACCATATTCTTGTTCACGGTGATATCGGCAGCAACCAGGGCGTTCTCGGCCACCTTACCCGTCAGCTCAGGATACTTAGAGCGCAGGTCAACCAGCATAGAGTGGTTGTCTGTACCACCAGAAACGATAGTGAAGCCGCGCTTGATGAGCTCTTCAGCCAAAACCTTGGCATTTTTCTGTACTTGCTTAGCCCACTCCTTGAACTCGGGCTGCAGAGCCTCGCCGAAGGCTACTGCCTTGGCAGCAATCACGTGCTCCAGAGGACCACCCTGCTGTCCGGGGAATACGGCGCTGTTCAGCAGAGCAGACATCTTCTTAATCTCGCCCTTAGGTGTCTTCAGACCCCAAGGATTGTCGAAATCCTTACCCATCAGGATGATACCACCACGAGGACCGCGCAGGGTCTTGTGGGTTGTAGAGGTAACGATGTGAGCGTACTTCACGGGGTTCTCCAGCAAACCGGCAGCAATCAGACCAGCGGGATGAGCCATGTCAATCATCAGCAGAGCGCCTACTTTGTCGGCAATCTCACGCATGCGCTTGTAGTCCCACTCACGGCTGTAAGCAGAACCGCCACCAATAATCAACTTAGGTTTGTGCTCCAGTGCCAGTGCCTCCATCTCGTCGTAGTCCACTCGACCCGTCTTCTCGTTGAGGTTGTAGCCTACGGGCTTATAGAGGATACCACTTGTGTTGACCAATGAGCCATGGCTCAGGTGACCACCATGTGCCAGGTTCAGACCCATAAAGGTGTCGCCGGGCTTGAGTACTGCCAGCAGAACGGCAGCATTTGCCTGTGCGCCAGAGTGGGGCTGTACGTTAGCGTATTCTGCACCAAAGAGCTTGCAAACGCGGTCGATAGCCAGCTGCTCTACCTCGTCTACTACCTGACATCCGCCGTAGTAGCGCTTACCAGGATAACCCTCAGCATACTTGTTGGTCAGGTACGAGCCCATAGCCTCCATTACCTGGTCGCTTACAAAGTTCTCACTGGCAATCAGCTCAATGCCTTTCAACTGGCGCTGATGCTCTTTCTCGATCAACTCAAAAATGGTGTTGTCTCTTTTCATTTTTGTTTTATTTGTTGGGTTGGTTTAAAATTGCCGTATTTTGTACACTTTAGCGGCTGCAAAGTTACGAAATTAAAGTGAAAAGTGAATAGTGAAAAGTGAAAAATTTGCTGCCGCTGTTGTTTTTTTGCTTTTTTATGATGTGCGGTAGCAAATTTTTCACTATTTCTTGCGGTAGCAAATTTTTCACTTTTCACTCTTCGCTTTTACCTTACCTTATGCCAAGCAATCATCGAGTGCCTTGGTGATAGCTTCTTTATCCAGATGTTGTCCTATGAAGACAATCTTCTGCATGCGGTCGCCATACTGCTCGTCCCAGTCGGCACGCAGGGCCGCGTCGCGTTCCATCATCTGTGCCAGTTCGTCTTTAGGCATTGTGGCAAACCACTGTCCTGCCTGACGGATGCTTACCTGTTTACCTGCCTGTTCAAAGAGGTAGCACATATCCAACTCGTCGTTGAAATAGCAGATACCCTTGGCACGTATCACGCCCTTTGGCCATTTGCGAGCCACGAAATCATCAAAGAGTCCCAGTTTGAAGGGACCGCGACGATAATATACGAAGGTTCCTATACCATATTCCTCTGCCTCGCCCTCATCGTGATGATGGTGATGATGGTGGTGCTCGTGCTCATCGTGGTCATCGTGGTGATGCTCATCGTCGTCATGGTCGTCATCGTCGTCCTCGTCCTCCTCATGATGACGCTCAACCTCTTGAATCCAGGCTGCAGACGTAGCCACCTTATCAAAGTCGAACATATTGGTATTCAGAATCTTATCAAAGTCCACGTCACCATAGTTACACTCAATAATTTCGGCCTTGGGTTGCAGTGTACGCACAATACTGCGAATGCGTCCCAGTTCCTCGGGTGTCACCTCAGCGGCCTTGTTGAGCAGCACGATGTTACAGAACTCAATCTGCTGAATCACCAGGTTTTCGATATCCTCTTCGTCGATGTCAGGACGGGTGAGCAGCGCACCACCCTCAAACTCGTCGCGCATACGCAGGGCATCTACCACGGTGACGATACAATCCAGGCGGGGACAGCCGTCCTTTGTCAGTTCCGGATCCATCGAGGGGATAGAACAGATGGTCTGGGCAATGGGGCCAGGTTCGCAGATACCGCTGGCCTCGATGACGATATAGTCGAAGCGCTGCATCTGGATAATGTCCTGCAACTGCTTCACGAGGTCCATTTTCAGTGTGCAGCAGATGCATCCGTTTTGCAGTGCCACCAGCGAGTCGTCCTGCTGGTTCACCACGCCACCTTGTTGAATCAGTGTGGCGTCGATATTTACCTCACCGATATCATTCACGATAACGGCAAACTTAATACCTTTCTCGTTGGAAAGGATACGATTCAGTAATGTTGTCTTGCCGCTACCCAGATAACCTGTCAGCAGCAATACGGGAGTTTCTTTCATCTTATCTTAATTCTTAACTCTAAATTAAACCAGTTCCACCTTGTTGATATCCTGTTCCTTCTCGCAGTAGTGGCAAGTCAGGATACCGTCCTGCACGTGGAAATGCGTTTGCATGGGTTCGTTGTTGGTGATGCACTTGGGGTTGTTGCACTTCACGATACCCTTGATCTCAGCTGGTGTCACCACAGCTTTCTTCTCCACCACCTCATAGTCGCGGATGATGCTCAGTATCACGTTTGGGGCCACCACCGACAGGCGTGATATCTCGTCGTCGGTAAAGAATTTGTCCGACACCTTGATGATACCCTTGCATCCCACTTTCTTTGAAGGGTAGTTGAAACCGATGGTAACAGGGGTCTGCAGACTGAACAGGCCCAGAATGGAGGCTACCTGATAAGTCTTGTCTGTGGGTATGTGGTCGATAACGGTACCATGTTGGATGGCAGCCACTAATCTTTCCTTCTTATTCATAATAGTCAATTTTCAATTACTTGATAATCGTCTTATCGTTTTTCACATCATCGAGTGTGATGCCCAGCACATCGCAGAAGATAGCCTCACGTGCAAAGAGTCCGTTACCAGCCTGCTGGATATAGTAAGCATGTGGGTTGTCGTCCACCTCGTAGGCAATCTCGTTCACGCGTGGCAGCGGATGCAGGATCTTCATGTTGGGCTTAGCATTCTTCAGCAACTCGTTGTTCAGCACATACACATTCTTCACGCGCTCATACTCCATGAGGTCCGAGAAACGCTCCTTCTGTACACGCGTCATATAAAGGATGTCGGCATCGGCAATCACCTTCTCGTTGAATGCCGTGTGCTCCTGGTACTTAATGCCGTGCTCGTCGCAGTAGAGCTTGTACTCCTTGGGCATAGCCAATTCCTTGGGAGCCACGAAATGGAATGTGGGGTTGAAGTGGCGCATAGCCATGAGCAGTGAGTGAACGGTACGTCCGTATTTCAAGTCGCCCACCATATATATATTAAGGTTCTCCAGTGTGCCCTGCGTCTTGTAGATAGAGTAGAGGTCGAGCATGCACTGTGAGGGATGCTGATGGGCACCGTCACCAGCGTTGACAATGGGTACCGGAGCAACCTCAGAGGCATATTGTGCAGCCCCCTCGATATAGTGGCGCATCACGATGACATCGGCATAGTTGGAGACCATCAGAATAGTGTCTTTCAGTGTCTCGCCCTTGGTGCCACTGGTCACCTTTGGGTCGGCAAAGCCTATGACACGTGCGCCAAGTCGGTTGGCTGCTGTTTCGAAAGAAAGGCGGGTTCTGGTACTGGGCTCAAAAAACAAGGTGGCAACGACTTTGCCTTTGAGCAATTCTCTGTTGGGATGCTTTTCAAACTCCTGTGCCATCTCAATCATGTAGAGGATTTTCTCACGAGTGAGATCGGCAATGGTGACGAAATTATGTTTATCCATAGATGGCTGAATTGTTTTATTCAGGCTGCAAAGTTACGAAATTTAAGTGAAAAGTGAATAGTGAAAAGTGAAAAATTTGCTGCCGCTTAATGATTTTCAATATTTTATTATTAATTCTGTCGGAAAATACCGACGAAGGCAGGCTGCATCTCGGAAAAATTCAAATAAATTTGGTTTTTCGCTCGATTTGCACTACCTTTGCAGCCGCAAACATTTATTCATCAATAAATTAAGTAGAAAAAAATGAAAGCATTTGTTTTCCCTGGACAGGGAGCACAGTTCGTAGGAATGGGTAAGGACCTCTACGACAACAACGCAACAGCAAAGGAACTTTTTGAAAAGGCTAACGAGATTCTGGGCTACAGAATCACAGATATTATGTTCGAGGGTACGGACGACGACCTGAAGCAGACTAAGGTCACTCAGCCTGCCGTATTCCTTCATTCAGTTATCTCTGCTATCTGCATGGGCGACGCCTTCCAGCCCGCTATGACTGCTGGTCACTCTCTGGGTGAGTTCTCAGCACTCGTTGCTGCTGGTGCCCTGAGTTTCGAAGACGGCTTGCGTCTGGTTTACGCTCGTGCTATGGCTATGCAGAAGGCTTGTGAGGCAGCTCCCTCTACGATGGCTGCTATCATCGGCTTGCCCGACGAGAAAGTTGAGGAGGTTTGTGCTGGTATCAATCGCGAAGGCAATATCGTGGTTTGTGCTAACTACAACAACCCTGGCCAGCTGGTTATCTCTGGTAATGTGGACGCCATCAACGAGGCTTGCGAGCAGTTGAAGGCTGCCGGTGCTAAGCGTGCCCTGCCCCTGAAGGTGGGTGGTGCTTTCCACAGCCCCCTGATGCAACCCGCTAAGGACGAGCTCCAGGCTGCTATCGAGAAAACAGAGTTCAAGACTCCTAAGTGTCCTGTTTATCAGAATGTGGACGGTAAGCCCCATACAGAGCCTGCTGAGATCAAGCAGAACCTCATCGCTCAGCTCACCTCTTCTGTACGCTGGACACAGTGTGTGCAGAATATGATTGCCGACGGTGCCGACGACTTCACCGAGTGCGGTCCTGGTAAGGCTCTGCAGGGCATGATTGCCAAGATTAACAAGGAAGTAAGTGCTCATGGCATTGCATAAGATTATCATCTATCAGGTTTTCACCCGTCTTTTCGGTCATCGTAGCAATACCCCAGTGGTTAATGGTACGATAGAAGAGAACGGATGTGGAAAACTGAACGATTTCACGCCCAGCGCCCTGAAGAAAATCAGGGAGTTGGGCGTGACTCATATTTGGTACACTGGTGTCATCCGTCATGCCACGATGACCGACTACTCTCGCTATGGTATCCCTCGCCAGCATCCTGCTGTGGTGAAGGGTAGGGCAGGTTCGCCTTATGCCATCACCGACTACTACGACATCGACCCCGACCTGGCTGTGGATGTGGAGCGTCGTATGGAGGAGTTCGAACGGCTTGTCACCCGCACCCATCGTGCCGGACTGAAGATGATTATCGATTTCGTGCCCAACCACGTGGCACGTCAGTATAAGAGTATCTGTAAGCCTGCTGGCGTGCGCGACCTGGGCGAGGATGATAATCCCAACGAGGGGTTCAACCCTGCCCGCAATAATTTCTATTATTGTCCAGGCCAGGCATTCATGCCTTATTTCGACCTCTATCATGGTGAGAAAGAGCCTTATCAGGAGATGCCTGCCCGTGCTACGGGTAACGATTGTTTCCACAATGCGCCGGGCAGAAACGACTGGTACGAGACGGTGAAGCTCAACTATGGCGTAGATTATTATGCTGGTGGCGTGGGACATTTCGAGCCCATACCCAATACGTGGCAGAAGATGCTCGATATCCTGCTCTTCTGGGCTGGCAAGGGTGTTGACGCCTTCCGTTGCGATATGGCAGAGATGGTGCCTGCCGATTTCTGGGCATGGGCTACGGCGCAGGTGCGCGAGCAGTATCCCGATATCCGTTTCATTGGCGAGGTGTATAATCCCAATGAGTATCGCCATTACATTGCATCTGGTTTTGATTATCTCTACGACAAGGTGGGCATGTATGATGCCATGCGTGATGTGATCTGTCATCGTCGTGATACGGATGCCATCACCTGGGCTTGGCAGCAGACCGACGATATCCGTGACCACATGCTCTATTTCCTTGAGAATCATGATGAGCAGCGCGTGGCCAGCGATTTCTTTGCAGGCTCTGGCGAGAAAGCCATACCAGCTCTGGTGGTCAATGCCTTGATGCAGCAGAATCCCTTCATGCTCTATTTCGGACAGGAGTGGGGCGAGCGTGGCATGGATGCCGAGGGCTTCAGCGGATGCGACGGGCGCACCACCATCTTCGACTACTGGTCTTTGCAGCCCCGCTATAACGCGCTGACGCAGATATATAATAAGGTGTTGAATATCGCCCGTTCTGAGAAAGCTGTTTCCGAGGGTCTGATGTTTGATGTGATGTATGCCAATCAGCAGTATCGCCAGCAGTATGCCTTCCTGCGCAAGGCTGACAAGGAGACGCTCTTTGTGGTGGCCAACTTTGCCGACGTGCCTGTCACGACAGACATCACCATCCCCAGCCACGCCTTCGATTATCTGGACCTCTTGGAGAAGGCATACAAGGCTGTGGATCTCCTCACAGGCACTCAGGTCTCACTGGTCCTGATACGCGACCAGCAGGTATCCATTGCACTGTCTCCACGAGGTGCCGTGGTGTATAAGTTTTAGGAAAAACGTCATAAAAGAAGTGAGCCCGGCAAATTGCCGAGCTCACTTTTTTTACTTTTTTACTTTTACGCCATGCACGAGGTCACTCCCAGTGCCGTTGCTATGGCCGACAGCACACTAATGGCTGTTTGAATTGCGAATTTCCAAAATGTCTTGTTCTTCATGGTAATAATGTTTTAATTTCACACCGATAGATTATTTAAGTTCACACAGAAACCACAGATATCACAGAAATTGGCTGCGCCTCCAGTATTTGCAAAGCAAATAGAAATCACGGAAATCTTTCGACCACGGATTAATCGGATTCAGCGGATAAAGAATCGCTGGCGATTCTCATTTCTGTGATTTCCGTGATTTCTGTGTGAGATTATCACCTCTGTGCGAGGTTTAAGGATTGACGGGACCGCCGCCGTTGCCAGATTCGGAGCTAGAACTGCCGCCGCCGTTCTCCGTGTTTCCGTTGTTCCCTGACTCCGTAGCTCCGTCTTCGCCCGTCAGCTCGCTGTAGAGCTGAGTGCTCAGCGTAGCGCCCTGTCGCATGGCGGAAGCCTTGTAGGCAGACTTCTTGCTCTGGTCGGCCAAGAAGGCGATGCCCAGGCGGGTGACGTTCTCAGAGGCGCTGAAGTCCTTCGCGTCAGCAACGCCCTTGGAGGTGAGCACAGGGTAGAGCGTTCCGATGCCGTCGAGCTTCACCTTGTAGCCGTCGGCCAGCATCTCCTGCATGCAGCTCTTCAGCTTGGTGATCACACCGATGACCACGTCCTCGGTATAGATACTGCCGTGCTTCATGATGTGCTCGGCCATGTCGGTGAGTCGCATTGTGCCGCGATAGATAATCTTACCGTAGGTCTTCTTCACCTGCTGGCGCTGCTCGCCCTTCTTGCCCACAGTCACCTTGCGTTCTACTTTCTTAATTTCAATTGTTCCCATAGTTTTTTGTGTAGTTTAGTTTTTAAATGTTTGTTGTTTAATGTTGTTTTTGTGTCGTTTTGAGCGAAACGGCTTTTCTCTTGCAGCGAGCCGGCGTTTTGCTGTCAGCGATACGGCGTGTTGCTCATTTTTGACAATGCAAAGGTACAAAGAATATCAACGCGAAACAATAGTTTCCCCCGATTATTTTCAATTATTTTTCAAGAAAATTTCTAGGCGTGTCGCCGTTTCGCCGTTTCGGCGTGCCATTTGCAAAATCGATAGGCGTGTCGTGCCATAAATCTATTATATATAATTATTATATATTATAATATATAATAATTTAAAATAGACTATATACCCTATGATGCTACTATGTGCAAATCCAAATGTAACGGCGAAACGCCTAAACGGCGAAACGGCTATTCAAGACAAAAATCCAGAAATACTTTGGTGGAAGTTTTCTTCGAGAGAAGGGCACTCTATTTTTATTTTCGAT
This sequence comes from Prevotella communis, assembly GCF_022024175.1. Classification (GTDB taxonomy): domain Bacteria; phylum Bacteroidota; class Bacteroidia; order Bacteroidales; family Bacteroidaceae; genus Prevotella; species Prevotella communis. Next base: position 1,245,035 of record NZ_CP091794.1, read on the forward strand.
GTATTCCTTAAGATACTTTTGTATCTTTCATCATTTCAAAAATGACAAGTGCATGCCTCCCTGGTATCTTGGAGGATGCTTTACGGCATTTTTATCGATTAATGTATAAAAATGTGACTTGTAGCGAATAATATCAAAGATTATTTGTATCTTTGCACCTTAAATTATAGATACGAACAATGGCAATAGCAGAAGTTAATATATCTAAGTTACCTGAAGAGGTGACTGCAGACGGTCTGAAGATATATGGCCCTACGTCTTATGAGACGCAGGTTGCTATATTGAGTCAGTATCTGCACACCCTTGACGGTAAACACGACAAATTATCAGGTGAAAAACGCGATGAGATTCTTGGAGCAATACGAGATTTCGTTGAGTACAAGCGCCAGCAGGACAAGAAGAATCCTATGTGGAAGGATGTTAGCGATGAGGATGTATGCATAGCAGCAGATAGCCCGTTAGAGAATGATCTCTTTGCAGACTTCTTCAAGGTTCCCTTTCCTGCTCCTGAGAATCCGAAGTTTACCTTTATTGATCTTTTTGCTGGCATAGGCGGTTTCCGTATTGCCATGCAAGAACTCGGAGGCAAATGCGTCTATTCGTCCGAATTCGACGCACAGGCACAGCGTACATATCTTGCAAACTATGGTGAGATGCCTTTTGGTGACATTACCAAGGAAGTTACCAAGAGTTATATTCCAGATGGCTTTGATGTACTTTGTGGTGGCTTCCCCTGTCAGGCTTTCTCTTTAGCAGGCAAACGTCTGGGCTTTCAAGATGAAACTCGTGGTACATTGTTCTTTGAAATTGAAGAAATCCTACGTCGCAAGCAGCCTAAGGCATTCTTCTTAGAGAATGTAAAGGGTCTGATGATTCATGACAAGGGAAGGACTATTAGGACTATTCTTGAGCATTTGGATCAGGTTGGATATGATGTGGTACCGCCTCAGATTGTAAACGCAATGGACTTTGGTGTACCTCAGCATAGAGAGCGTTTATATATTATCGGTTTCAGAAAGGACTTACATGTTGATGTCGCTCAGTTCCATTATCCTGAGCCAACTACCCCCGAAGGACATAGAGTGCCGTTTAAGGCTGTCATGGAGAAGAAAGAAGTATCGGTTAAGTATTATCTTTCTGATGTGTATCTGGAAACCCTTCGCCGCCACCGTGCTCGTCACGAAGCTGCAGGACATGGTTTTGGCTATGAGATTATTGACAAGAATGGTGTTGCAAATGCTATTGTCGTTGGCGGAATGGGAAGAGAAAGAAATCTTGTAACAGACGATCGTTTGACAGATTTCCGTCCAGTGACCAACATTCATGGTGAAGTGAATCGTGAAGGAGTTCGTAAGATGACCCCAAGAGAATGGGCTAGATTGCAAGGATTCCCTGACAATTTTAAAATCGTCGTTGCAGATGCCTCTGCCTATAAGCAGTTTGGCAACTCCGTAGCAATACCAGCGATTAAAGCAACAGCAGAAAAAGAACTTGAATTATTAGGAGTGATTTGATATGGCAGTATGGGAATTTAATAGAGGTGAGTGGACTGAGGCTTATGTTTTCCTCCGCTTGCTTGGTGATGGTAGAATATATGGTGCATCAGCTGATTTGGTCAAAGATGAACTGACGTATATCGACATCATAAATATTATACGTGATGAACCTGATAAATGCCTTATCTTTGAAAGATTTGTCAACGATGAAGTTGCATACGTCCAGTCTTTCAAGGGTGATGAGAAGTTGAAGATTATAACTGCACCAGAGCTGACAGAAAAAGCCACTCTCTTGTATGAAAAGATTAGGAATGTTACTGCTGGCGATAGAAAGATACAAGTTCCTGAAATACAAAAATACATGGAGGGGCTTAGTATTGACTCACCCAAGGCAAATTTGTCTGAAGATGCTAAAGAGAAATACGGTGCTAAAACTGATATCATTGTAACAACAGAAGATTCATTCGATCATGTCAGGACTATAGGAGGATTCTCCATCAAGTCACATATTGGCAGTTCACCTACGCTTTTCAATAGTTCACAATCCTCTGGTTTTGTGTATAAGGTTGTTGGGTGCGATGTTGATGGCATGCATCTTCTAAATTATAATGAATCTTTTCTTGATATTGTCTCTGCAATTAAAGAAAGCTATTCTTTAGAATATGTTGGATGTAGAAATGAGATTTTTGAACAGAATTTACGTGTGGTAGATTCTCGTATGGATGAAATTCTACAAAATGCGATGCTGATGCAGATTGGTTATATTGACGGTCTGGATTCGTCGGGTATCCCAGAAATCAGCAAAGCGCTAGCTAAACAGAATCCTATTGGCGTTAGAAATCCTGATGTTTTTTATGAGGCAAAACTGAAGGCATTTCTCTTTGCCTCTTTTGCAGGCATGACAGCATCTACAGAGTGGAACGGAAGAAAGAAACTTACTGGTGGATATATAGATGTAGACCGTGAAGGTGAGTTGCTTTATTACCGTGCAATCTCTGATGATATATTTGAAAACTATCTTTTCAAGCATACTTTTGTAGACCGCCCTGATAGAGGTGCCAGCAAAGATCTTGCAGTCGCTGAAGCTAAGGCTGCTCTTGACGAAAGCAGAGAATTGACGGATGATGAAAAGAACAAATTGATTTTCAAGAATGGAGTAAGTGGCACTAAGAATCACAAGAAAGGTGATTTCGGTTACGTCTATCAGAAAGGCGAAGATTTCTATATTGCGATAAATTTTCAAGTAAGGTTCAGATAATATTTATATCTTATGGATAATGTTCCTTCATCAACTAGAAATAACACTATTTCTGTCAGAAGCTTTTTGAAAGCAGCTGCGTCTGCAACAACTTTGGGTGCTGCGATTGTGAGTTATATGAATGAGGAGCAAACAAGGAATATAGAAGACACCCTGCAAAAGCATCAAGAACAACTTGACATGTTGAAAGAAATAGTAATTGGTGAACTATATGTCAACAGAGAAAGGTATTTGGAAGATTTGAAAATGGTTTTGCAAAAGGCTAAAGATGAAGCTAATGAAGAAAAACGACGATTATATGCATCATACTTAACGGCATGTTGTCATCCTGATAACGTTGAGCAAGGAAATAAACGCATACTTCTTGATTTAGTCGAGAAAATTGATTTTACTGGTGTGCGAATTTTGAAGGACTTGACAACTCATTTCAATGGGAGAGAAGCAGTCGAACACTTCTCTCATATATTTGAAGAGAAGTTGAGCAAGAACGATATCAAGGTTCAGTTAGACTATCTTACATCGTATCGAATTATTGAACAATGTAGCCAAGAGGAAATTGACGGATTTTTTAGAAGTCGTGGAAATATAAAAATGAGAACGAGAGCTCCTCGTATAATGCTTTTCTATAAGCGCACTGTACTAGGGGACAATCTGTATAATTTCATTTCAAAAGGTATTGTGTAGCGATATGGATTATCTCTCACCACAGCAGCGCAGCAAAAATATGGCGGCAATCCGAAGTAAGAATACGAAGCCAGAAATGATTGTGCGACGTGGCTTGTGGAAACGTGGGTTTAGGTATCGCTTAAATCACAAACGATTGCCTGGGCATCCTGATTTGGTGCTGAGAAAATACAGGACTTGCATCTTCATTAACGGTTGTTTCTGGCATGGTCATCTTGTGGATTCAAAGACTATGGAGAGCTCAGTTTGTTGCAAGATACCAACAACAAATCATGATTTCTGGGTGGCAAAGATTCGCAGGAATAAGGAGCGCGATAAGGATGAACAGCGGAAACTGGCAGAAATGGGCTGGCATTGCATCAGTGTTTGGGAATGTGAGTTGAAACCTAAACAGAGAGAACTGACATTGGATTCAATAGCATATACGTTAAATCATATTTGGTTACAGGATCATGGTGCCAAGAGTATATCTTACCCTCAATTGAAGGAAGAGGACGTGAAGATGCCAATGGCAGCGGAAAATGAGTTATAGGTTATGGCATACGTTATATGATGTTTATCGCGCCCTTGTTAAATTTGTAATGGGCATGTTGCCTGACTTTTTCCTCCATTTGCGAACTATATTATTCTATATTCAGAAAAGTGCGATGTGAATCGTAGATTTATATATGATAAATTTTGGCGCGTAAGGAAATTTTTGTAATTTCGCAGCTCGGATATGCAGATAGTCAGAATACACATTGTTGCATTGCCATATTATGACGTAGGTGAGTGTTTGGTCGAGTTTTTGGCAGAGGCACAGGGGCGAGTTATGACGTTGCGCCCTGACCCGGCTAACGACTATGATGTGAATGCCGTTTGTGCCTACGACTGGCAGGGGAGGCATGTAGGCTATGTGGCCTCGCACGACCTGAAGGAAACTTGGCAGACACTGCGCGGTAGCGGCAGGAAGTCGTTGCGTGGACATGTTGTAGAGGTGAACAGCGAGCATAAGTGTGTGGTGTTTGAGTGCCATGTAGAGACGTTGGGCGAGGTGGGTGAGTTGTACCCTACGGCCTCGTATCAGGCATGGAAGTACACTGGCCCCATGCTGAAACTTACAGCGGAGATGGCGTCGCTGGACTATATGATGGACGAGATCAACGAGCGACTAGATGAGTATGAGGATTGGAGCGATGAGGACAGGGAGGACTTTGAGACGCTGACGGAAAGGTTCTGTCTGATGTCGCGCTACGACCTGAGTGGCGAAATGAGTGATTTCCGTCGCCGTTTGTGCTTGAAACTAATAGGTATCGCTGGCAGCCGATTCGACGGCCTCGTGGAAAATTTGAAGATGGCTTTCGGGCGAACAGGGCGAGAGGTGCATGGCGGCGAGGTGCTGTACTACTGGATGCACATCATCTCAGAGCCGAAGACCATCAAACCATTGTTGGCTTGCCGCCATGAATATGATGTGGAAAAGGTACGAAGGGAGTTGGAGGCTTTTCCTGAGTCGATGTTCGAGCGGTGGCTGGAGAACAAGGAACATTTTATGGCAAGGCTGCTCTATATGCACATACCTCGCAGGGTGTTGTGGCAACTGGTGTCTGGTATTGCCTTCTACGAGGCAGTAAAGACGCGTGAACTTGTACAAAACGACGAATATGAAATCCTAGTCGAACGCATTCTTCAGTTGCCCACGGTGGAGCTGCAATATGAAGCATACCAACAGATAACGGCCCTGCTAACAGGCACGGCTTGGGACGAGAAAGCCGCCGAGTTACTCGAAAAAATGTTTGCCAAAGTGAAAGAGCAGAAGGACAGGCAACATAAGATGGATGAGGCTGTGAAGAAAAGTTTGGAAGAGCCTAGAACCCAGAATTTCTATGGCGATAAGAACGAGTTTCAAGATGGAGGGCAGATGCTGAAGATGGTCATACCTCAGGGCACAGACCCAGCTAAGATAGCTGCATGTATAGCTGAACAGCAGCAGGCTCTGCTGGAGCAAAAGGAGAATAAAAAAACGAAGAAATATGTATAAACCACCATTTTCTATAACGACGGAGATGCTGCATTTGGTATCACAGATATCAGAGCAGATAGGTATGATTATCACTCGCTTGGGAGATCAAACACCATCACCTCAATTGCGTAAGAAAAACCAGATAAAGACCATTCATTCGTCGCTGGCCATTGAGCATAACAGCCTTTCACTGAAACAGGTGACTGATATAGTAGATGGTAAGCACGTGCTCGGTGCACCTGATGAGATACAGGAGGTAAAGAACGCTATTGAGACCTATCACCTGATGCATAAGTTGGATGCTTTCAATGAGAAGGATATGCTGAAGGCTCATGGGCTGATGATGAAAGACTTGGTGAAACAAGCAGGACACTACCGTCAGGAAGGTGTGGGTGTGTTTGATGGGAATGGAAACTGCTTTCACATGGCTCCACCAGCCGACAGAGTGCCACAGTTGATGAGTGACCTGTTCGACTGGGTTAAAACAACGGATGCTCATCCTCTTATTTACTCGTGTGTGTTTCACTATGAATTTGAGTTTATTCATCCGTTTATTGACGGTAACGGACGTATGGGGCGTTTCTGGCAAACGATGTTGCTCTCTCGTTGGAAAGGCATCTTTGCATGGCTTCCTGTAGAGACCATCGTAAAGGAACATCAGCAAGAATACTACAATGTGATAGCCCGATGCGACGCAGCAGGAGAGAGCAGCCAGTTCGTGGAGTTTATGCTTCGCTGTTTGCTGGATGCAATGGAAAAGTATGAGGATGTAGATGAGGAAGTGCAGGATAAAGTGCAGGATAAAGTGCAGGATAAATTCCCCGAGGTATCTAAGCCGACATGGGATGTCTATGATATTATCCACAAGAATCCCAAGGCTACGGTGACCACTATTTGTGAACAACTTGGTCTGAAGGAGAGACAGGTGTACAAGCATATATCTATATTGAAGTCATTAGGTATTATAGTGCGTGTTGGTAGCAACAAGACTGGATACTGGAAGACTAATCTTTAATAACAATGAGTGATACGAAGGAATATATCAAGGGCGATAAGCATGTGCACCAGGCTGGGAGCATCATGTTTAAGTTCGTACAATATAATGTACCTGAGCAGAAGGGCGACTGGAAACAGCAGGAGGAAAAGGAAGCAGAGGAACTGGAGAAGGAGTTTGCCGACTTTGAGGAGGTGGTGGACGAAACGGCTGAGGTCGATGCTCCTAAGGTAAAGGTAAGGCTAGAGTTGCCTCCTGCCGATGTGTTTGTGAACAGGGTGAAGGACATTGTGATGGAGGCTGCTAAGAAGAATGGCGAGACCATCAAAACCAATACCAGAGCATGGCAGGGTGAGTATGTTTTCTTTGTGGACGGCCAGCGCATTGCGAAGATGATGGATGATTTGAGGAAGAACTATGAGACAAAAATCAATGAATTTCTCAGCACTGCCTCAAAATATGATGGTGTGATGATTGTGGCTCCCTTTGTCGGAAAACTGCTACAGATAGAAGAGCTGAGGGCGCGCGCCCTGCAGTTTACTGACATGGAGTTTGCTTTCGCACCTTATTATAATAAACCTGCCAGCGCTGTGAAGCGTATGAGCAATAAGTTGGATTCGGCTGAGGCAAATATGCTTTTTGGACTGCTTCAGGGGATGCTAAAGAAGTATTCTAAGACTGAATCCACTTGAATCCACCTGAATCCACTTTTAGAAATATTGGCGGATTTAGCTAAATAATTATAAACCAATGGATTAGCTGAATATTAATTATTTTAGGGAAGACTTGTAAATCTGGAACTGGATTTAGAATCTTTGCCAACGGAAATCAGAAATGACGACCGTTGGCAATTTTTTTTGTATTACTTAATAAAGTTTTGGATTTATGACAAAGACAGTCATGTTGGAAGCTACAACAACAGAAATCAGTAGCACAGAAGAGCAGCATTATGAGTTTATCAAAATGATGGAGTGTCTTGCTCCATGGAAAGAGAAAACCAATGATGAGGAATCTATCGGTTCGTGGGAAACTACAATGGCCACGAGGATGATGCTGAAGCTGTTGGAACTCTGGTTGACAGAGGATAGCCGCGAGCGCATAGAACAGATGCTCGAATACTATCACCCTCTGGATCGTGCGGCAATGGCGTATGCCTTGGTGGTCTATGTGATGACTGGCACGAAGATGATGCTGAAGAACGGAGCGGCTAACCAGCACTATAGGACCATCTGCAAGATGCTGAGGGAGGATATGCCGCAGCTGATGTTTGCAAACCATATGAAGTACATGATGCGCACGTATGGACCTAAGAAGATTAAACATTAAAGATTAAACATTCTTGGCGGAGCCAAGCGGCAAAGCCGAGCGAAACATTAACCGAGTCGGAGGATGAGCGTGGAAATGTGTACGTACGAATTGAGCTCAAACTAAAACCCGCTTTCCAAAACTCATAATTCGACAACAAATGAAGAAGTATATTTTTGTATTGAACGCCATTGAGCTGTTGGCTCAGCTGATGAATGGCAAGAGAGTGGAAGGTGTTCTGTATATGGATCAGAACACAGGTAAACTGACCTTTAAGGCGTACAACCGTCAGGCGCGGGTGCGTGAGAAGGACCGTCTGGTGAAGAAGTTGCCCTGGGGATGGGTGAAGGAGTCAATGCAACGCGTCAAGGTTTTTGGCAGTTTCCCCAAGGAGTACAGTACGGCTCAGGTAATGGGACTCTTAGAGGAGCATACCAAGGAGGCAAAGAACGCCTTGATTGACAGGGAGTTGGATATGATAGAATTTTGTTGAACCTGATTCACTGACCTTCAAACACTTTAGAACGAATGTTTACATATCAGAAAGATACTAAGAGCCTTTTTGTCGCCGAGTGCGGCAAAAAGGACTTCTGGAGGGAGATTCGCAAGTCGTCTACAGCCTTTAATATCGATACGCGCAGGGCGATTCTGCATGCTGTCGAGACCAACGATGAAGAGGCTATGCAGAAATGGGCCGAGCATACTGACTTCCAGAAATTTATGCTCAAGACGATTCGTGATTTGAAGACCAAGACAGGCAAGGAGAAGTGGCAGAAGAAGCCGCTCGACAAGAAACTGCTGGCATGGGCTGAAGACCTTAAGAAATCGCTGACGGCATTCCAGTTCTGCTGCTATCAGTTTGATGAGGCTACGGTGAAGACCAGGGACGGTAAGACCAAGAAAGGCCCTAGGCGCGTGCTGAAAGGCTGCCATCTGAACGGACTGGTGATGCTGGATATCGACCATGTAGACGACCCCATGGAGGTGTGGGAAAAACTGCAGAAATGCGAGGCGCTGATGGCGCGCGTGGTATTGGTACATATCACCAGCAGCGGGCATGGCATACGTATTATCTTCATAGCCGACAGGCAGATTGGTAACCTGGCAGATAATCAGATATCGTTTGCTGCCGTGCTGGGCTATTCGCCAGATCAGAGCTGCATAGATGCCACTCGCAACTCGTTTGCTCCCAAGGAAGACGAGATACTGTTTATTGACGAAGAACGACTTTTTACCTATTATGATGAAGAATTTGACAAGGAGTACACGCCCATGTATCGTGACAAGAAAACGCAGCCGCTGCATCATGAATTTACAACTTCTGCCGACCAACCATTGAGCGAGGAAAGTGGTCAGGCTCAAGAGCAAGGACTATCTACGCCCCTCTCTCGCAGAGAAAGGCTACGGGTAGGCGCGACAGCGGGAATGAGGATGGGGGAGAGTCTTTGGCGCGGCTATGAAATACAGCCTATCATTGATGCCCGCTTTGCAGAGAAACTACCATGCGCAACAGACAGCAATCGCCATAAAGAATCACTAAAGCTGGCAACCGACCTGCTGCTTATGCTTGATGGCGATAAGGCTCTGGTGCAACGTATCGTGGAGGCGCAGACGTGGGTGCAGGAAATCATCGATGAGCGAAACGAGAACGTGGCGCAGACGGTGGAGAGTGCAGCCAGTTGTATTGCTGAAAAGGAAAAGAAATACACAAATTGTCTGCCCTCAAAGGCCATGCTCGCCGCGATTCAGGAGGTCACAGGCAAGACGTATCAGGAAATCACGAAAGCACAGACACAGAAGGCAGTGACGCTGAAGGATGATGACATGAGCCGTTGGCTTTGGGACTGGGGAGAGCAGATTGAAGCCCTGATGCCTGAATACCCATTGCTGCGTGACATCTGCAAAGGCTTGAAGCGCAACCAGTATCCTGCGGCGATGTTCGTGGCTGGCGGTCTGTTGATGACCTTGATGACAAGGTGTACTTACAGATTTTATCATCGCCCTGAGGAACTTCGTCGTCTGAATAACTCGACGCTGATTATTGGCGACCCTGCAAGTGGTAAGAGCTTTGCTACACGTTTGTTTAAGCTATTGGCTTCGCCCATCGTGGCGGCCGATAAGGTGGGCAAGGAAGCTATCAACGCCTATCGTGAGCAGATGCGTACCAAGGGTGCCAACAAGGAGAAGCCGAAGAAGCCGAAAGTGGTGGTCAGGGTGCATCCGGCGCGAACCAGTAACGCCCAGTTTATTCAGGATATGGTGAACTCGGTGGAGAATGTGGACGGCGAGGATATGCAGCTTCACATGCTGACCTTCGACACGGAGTTGGACAACACGGTGAGCGTACAGAAGGGCGGCTCCTGGATTGACAAGTTCTCAATGGAACTCAAGGCCTTCCATAATGAGGAAGACGGTCAGGCGTATTCGAACAACGACTCCATCCTGCAGGACTTCATCGTGACGTGGAACTTCATCTACACGGGCACACCTATCGCGCTGAAGAAGAAGGTGAACGAGCAGAACTTCGGCTCTGGTCTCGCAACCCGCCTCACCTGCATCCCTCTGCCTGCCACCAACTTCGAGATGATGAGTCGTGAATCTACTGTTGATTACGATAGCGACAACCGTCTGAAGGAGTGGGCTGCGAAACTGGACAAGATGAAGGGCGAGTTGACCGTTCAGAAGATCGTCGATGAACTCTACGACTGGACAGCTCGTCGCATGGCTGATGCGGCAGAGAACGACTCTAAAGCCGACGAGATGCTCTTGAAGCGCTGCGCCTATCATGGCCTGAACTTCTCTGCACCATTCATCGTGATGCGCCACTGGGACAAGATGCATCAGGACGGCAACTATTGGTGCGGTGAGTTCGAGACGGATGAGGTAGACTGGAAACTCGCAGAACTCATCGTCAACATCCAGTACGCCTGTCAGCGCCACTACTTTGGAGCCATGGCCGAGGCCTACTTTGACAACAAGTTGAAGGATGCTTCAGTCAATGTGCAGCGCAAGCAGAAGACGTATGAGGGTTTCGCCCGACTGCCAGAGGAGTTTACCAATGAGGACGTGATGCGTTGTTTCAACCTCGCAAACACATCGTCTGCCAGAGGGAAGGTTCGTCGTCTGATTCGCGACCATCTAGTAGAGAAAATTCGCGAGGAGCGAGGCACAGAACCTGCCCTATATCATAAGACGGGAACCATCCTCCTTTAATAATTCTAGGCGCGTCGGCGTTTCGGCGTTTCGGCGTGCCATTTGGAAAATTCATAAACAATAAAATACATAATTATGATTGCAAGAGGAATTCGTAATAACAACCCATTGAACATTCGTCGTTCAAAGGATAAGTGGCAGGGCATGAAGGCCTTGCAGACAGATGCAAGTTTCGTACAGTTTGAAACCATGGCGTATGGATGGCGTGCAGCGTTCGTGATGCTGACGCGCACGTACTACCACACGTACCGCCTTTACACCATCAGGGCAATTATCAATCGCTGGGCGCCGCCAAATGAGAACAACACGAAGCGATACATCGAGAATGTATGCAGGTTCACGGGCATCGGTCCCGATGAGCCCCTGGGCATCCCCTCGGATAAGCCATCCCGCTGGATGAAGCTAGGTGCTGCGATGTGCGTCCAAGAATGTGGGTCGGAAGGACTGGATTGGATAGCCTTGCTCGATGGCTGGGCCTTGGCGAGAGAGTAGATAATTTGATAGGACATCAGGAACAGACGAGCGTCTTGTTCCTGATGTTCTTTTAAACTTGCATTTTTTTTGAAAGAAGCGAGGGAAGATGTGGGATTTTTTGTACCTTTGCATGAAAATCGGAAGATTAATGGATGAAGATAAAGATTTTATGTTAGAAGAATTGACGCGCGGCGTCTGCGAGATAGCGAAGCAGGCGGGTGCTTATATCAGGGAGGAGAGAAGAAAATTCTCCTTGGAAAGCGTGGAGCGTAAGCATGCGCACGACTATGTGTCGTATGTGGATAAAGGGTCGGAAAAGCAGATTGTGAGTGCTTTGCGCCAGCTGCTGCCCGAGGCAGGATTTATTACTGAGGAGGGAACGACGGAGACGGAAGAAGGAAGAGGTAAGATGGGAGAGGAGTCTGCTCTCAGTCCTCAGCCTTCATCCCTCACCTGGGTGGTAGATCCGCTGGACGGCACCACGAACTTTATCCATCAGTATGCGCCATACGCCGTGAGCATCGCCTTATTGCAAGGCAAGGAGATACTGATTGGCGTGGTCTATGAGGTGTGTCACGATGAGTGCTATTGCGCGTGGAAAGGGGGAGGAGCGTATGTAGAGTTGAAAGGTGAAAGTTTAAAGTTGAAAGTCAGCAACCAGAAGATTCAGGATGCGCTGATGTGCTTGCAGTTGCCTTACAACAGTGATGCCTATAAGCCTGTGATAAAGCATCTGATAGATAAGCTCTATGGCAACGTGGGCAGTATCCGTATGTGTGGCTCTGCCGCAATGGCGCTCTGCTATGTGGCTTCCGGGCGATATGATGGCTATGCGGAGAAATATATTGGCCAGTGGGACTTCATGGCGGGTGCGCTGATAGTGAAGGAGGCTGGCGGCATGGTGACCAACTATGAAGGCTCTGAGGATTTTACGCAGGGCAATAATGTGGTGGCTACTAACGGGGTGATACAGCAGGACTTGCTTAACGTGATTAAAACGGCTTGATAACGATGGAAGATTATATTCTGAACGAGCATAACAAGGAGGAGTTTCCGCCTGCGCATACGGCGGAGCATCTGTTGAACCAGACGATGATAAGGCTCTTTGGATGCGGGCGCAGCTATAATGCGCACGTGGAGAGAAAGAAAAGTAAGATGAGTTTTCACCTGGATCATAAGCCTTCGCGACAAGAGGAGAAGGAGATAGAGCGCAGGATGAACGAGCTGATAGCAGAGGATTTGCCTGTGAGGTTTGAGTTTGTCACGCGTGATAATATTCCTGAGGGGGTGGTGCTGGACCGATTGCCAGAGGATGCCAGCGAGACTATCCGACTGGTGCGTATAGGCGATTATGATGTGTGTCCGTGCATTGGTAAACACGTACGCTCAACGAGTCAGATAGGACGGTTTGAGATGCTGGGCACTAACTGGGACGAACAGGAACGCTCGTTCAGGGTGAGGTTCAAAATAGTATAAGGAGTTAAGTAGTTAAGTAGTTAAGGAGTTAAGGAGTTAAGACGATAGTCTAGAGGTCTTAACTCCTTGATTCCTTTAAAAGGCTATCTTCATGAATACGGGGAAGTGGTCGGAATAATTGATTTCCTTTGTGTAGTACGATTCACCCTCTAAGCTGGGGTCGTGGAAAATATAGTCGATGCGCACTTTTTTCCTGCCGCCATTATAGGTGTACATAATGCCTTCGCCACACTCCTTGAAACCATCCACCAGGTCGCCAAGCATCGTCTTATAAACATAGGAGTAGGGCACGTCGTTGAAGTCGCCACAGACAATACAGGGATAGTCGGACGTTTGGACGAGGTCGGCTACCAAATCAGCCTGACGAGCGCGTACGGCCATGCCGCGTGTATAGTTGCCATAGACAAGGCGGATGAAGGCATTGTCCTCGATAGAGCGGCCCTGGAGCTCGTTCTTGGCCATGTTATGGAGGGCGCTGTTGAAACCGGTGGTCTCCAGGTGGGCGTTGAACACACGCACAATACGACTGTTGATATTGATGTCGGCCCACATGGCACTATTGTTGGTAGGACCGAAATCGATGGTCTCGTGACGCTCTACGGGATAGCGGCTATAGATGATCATATCGCCGCGACCTGTGGCGGAATAGGGGAAGTAGCCTTTGTAGCTGTCGGAGTTGAGCTTGTCGCCACTCACATTCTCATATTCCTGGATACAGAGGATATCTACATTCTGACGCTTCATCTCGGCCAGGATATCCAGCGCCTTGAAGCCTGATGTCTCTCGGCCAAACATGGCCACGTTGTATGTGGCTATCTTGACTCCGGAACGACTTGTCTCGCCATCATTGAACAGGCCTGGCTGATAGACGGTGCCAATATAGGGGATGCCGCACAGCAGGGGAACGGCGGGAATGGCCAGCCACTGCCAGTGACGGCGTATGAGCCAGTATATCAGCATGATGACATTACCCCCCAACAGATATGGAAGGGCATAGACCAGCATGGCGATTGCAGTACCTGAGGCAGGGTCGGAAGAGCCTCCGAAAAGTCCAAAGAGTGTGAAAACGGCCATCAGCGTGCTGATGAGCAGCAACATGAAAGAGATGTATTTGTAAACGCCCAGTTTACCCATAATATGTATTGGTGGGGGTGAATTTATGATCCAATGAAGTGATTAATCTTCTCAATGAGGTCTTCTACATTGAACGGCTTTGCCATAAACTCATCGCAACCGGCTGCTTTTGCCTCACGGATATTCTCTGGGAAAGCATAGGCACTGAGGATGATAATGGGCACCTTGTTGTTGACCTCCTTGATGATACGGGTGGCATCGAGACCGTCCATCTCGGGCATTCTGACGTCCATCAGAATGATGTCGGGATGCTCTTCCTCGTTCATCGTCACGGCTTCAATACCATTGCGGGCATGTATCAGGTTATAGCGCTTCTGCAGCACAATACGTATCAGCTCGTAGTTGCTCTCCTCGTCCTCAACAACCAACACGGTCTTCAGGGCTTCCTGGTTGACGGGGTTGTTTACGCGCAGAGTGCGCATGTTGTTTGAACGGGTGGTAACGGCGACGCCACTGATAGAACCTGAGAAAGGCAGGGTGAATGTGAAGATGGAGCCTTTGCCCAAGGTTGAGTCTACTTCAATGGTGCCTCCCATCTTCTCTACAATGATACGGCAGAGGGCCAAACCAAGGCCGAAACCGCGCTGCTGCTCGGCATCCTGAGAAGCGTAGGCATCAAAGATATGTTCGATAAACTTGGGGTCGATACCGGTACCTGTGTCCTTGACGAAGAAACGGATCTCCTGCGTGTCGCTCAGCAACTCATAGCCAAAGGAGATAACACCTTTAGGTGTGTGCTTGAGGGCGTTGGAGATAAGGTTTGAGAATACCTGCGTGATACGGTTGGCATCGGTCTCCATGCTTACTGGACTTGCGGGCTTGTTCCACGTCAGGCTGACTGTCTCGGGACAACGGAATTTGAATAACTGCTTGATACTCTTCATCAGATAGTTCAAATCCGTAGGTTCTTTCTTGATGGTTATCTCACCATTCTCAACGCGTGAGAGATCAAGGATCTCGTTGACAAGACTAAGAAGACGGTTGTTATTGCTCTCAATAATCTCCATATAGTTCATGCGGTCTTCTTGAGAGTCTGTCTCTACCATGACACGGGAGAAACCTTCGATAGCGTTGAGGGGTGTGCGAATTTCATGCGACATGTTGGCAAGGAACAAGGATTTCATCTTGCTCGCTTTTTCGGCCTTTTCGGCCTTTTCTTCATATTCCTTGAGCTTGCGGTTGGCTTTGTCCAACTGCATTTTTACTAACTCTAGTTGTTCGGCTAGTTCGGAATTTTTTTGCTGAAGTGCTGTTATTTCTTCTGAATTCATCGCATGAACATTCACATTCAATGTGCAAAAGTAATCATTTTTTTCTAAATACGAAAGAAAAACACGAAATTGTTACTTATTTTTGCGTTTTTTTACCCTCTTCGTGCTTTTTCCCATGTTCCACTGTCCTTATGTGACATCAGATAGCCTATTCCAAGGAAGACGTTCAGATTCATGAAAAGGAAGTAGCAGGGTATGTAGAGCAACTTGTTTCTGCGACCTGAGACTTTCAGGATATGCCCCGTGAGAGCTGACAGGTAGAAGAAGAGCTGGAGGAGGAACAATAACTGGTAGATGAGTGAACCGCTTGCGAAAAGCAACAGGAGGTTCAGGGGGAACAGGGCAAACAGGGCCAGGGGGGTGATGCTCCAGCGCAGCACGCGATGGGATACGTACTGGAAGGCTACCTTGGGGTAGGCAAAGGGATTCATCATGCTGCGCAGCCACCAGATGCTCTGCAGGCCTCCTGCTGCAATGCGGCGCTTGCGCTTGGACTCCTCGGCAGTGCTGGCAGAACCGTATTCAGTAGCATAGGCCTCGTTGGTATAGGCTATGCGATGGCCGTCCTTCAAGATGAGCATGGATATCATGAAGTCGTCGAGCAGGGCATTGCTGGGAGCAGGGAGATAATGACTCATGCGCACGGCAAAGAGTTCGCCGGCAGCGCCCATGGCAGAATAGAGTTCGCTGTCCCAACGCTTCAGCATGCTCTCATATTTCCAGTAGACACCTTCGCCCTCGGCAGTAGCCTGACCGGCATGACGGGCTGCCACGCGCTTCTCGCCAGATACGCAACTGACGTTCTTTTTCATGAACTGGCGTACTATCTCGCGGATGGCATCGGCATTCAGCATGGTGTTGGCATCGGTGAAGATCACGTATTCGGCTTTGTTCTCCTGCAGACCGTGTTGCATGGCAGCTGCCTTTCCCTTGCGTTCGGGTGAATAAACGAGCTTGACCTCGGGATAGGCCTGCAGCAGCTCGTTGGAGTTGTCGTTGCTGCCATCGGTAACCCACATCACGCATAGCTTATCCTGGGGATAGTTGAGTGCCCGGATATTCTGCATCTTCTCCTCGATGACGTCGGCCTCGTTGTAGGCGCAGATCATCAGCGTGACATCGGGCAGCAGCTGAGGGTCAAGGGGTAGGATGGGGGTTGTTTCCCTCCGGAAAAAGATGTTTTTGATTTTCAGGATGATATATAGCACGGCTCCGTAGCCTACATAGGTGTAGACTACGAGGGCCAGGCAGAGCCAGAATATGATTTTCAACGTTATCACCATATTATATATTAGATATATACTAGAGCGCGGTTAGTGGTCTGACAGGTTAGTTGTTATTTGATGATGACTTTCCGTCCGCCAATGATGTAAAGGCCGCTACGGGTGGGCAACTGCTGTATCCGTCGTCCCTGCATGTCGAACCAGGTGTCGGCAGTCTGCTGTTTTACCTGGTGTTCCACAATGCCTGTGGGGTTGTCGGGATCAACATCTCCGAAGTAGTACAGCTGGAAGTTATCGAAGATAGCCCAGTAGCTATTATCCATCTTGGTGGTGCGGAGACCCATCTTCAACTGGCCTCCCTTGGTTGCCACGCTGGTGGTGACACGGTTCTGGTAGAGACCTTTCTTGAAGTAGATGCTGGCAGCCTCCATATTGTTGGGCACGTATTTGTTGCCGCCAACAGTGGATTCGTTGCCGCCCAGTTTCCTGGTCTGCATCTCTGCACATATCTGCTTGATCTTCTTAGCCTTGGTAGCGCCGTACAAGAAGACGGTCACGTTGTCGTTGTCACTGTTGTAGGCGGTATAGGCATCGGCTGCAGAACCAGGACGCTGGAAGGCCTGTACGCCGACCTGATAGTTGCCGGCAGGCAGGTTCTTGACAATCTGGTTGAAGTCGAAGGTCTTCTGGTAGAACTCTGCGCAAGCGTAACTGATGGTAGCTGCAACAGACCATCCGTCGCTGTTGGAGTCGAGGGTGGCATTGGTCAGCAGGTATGACAGGTCGAAGGGTTTCGACAGGTCTGTGGGTGACACGCCGCTGAGGAAGTTCAGCGCTGCAGCAGTTGCCTCGTCTGTGAGTGTGCCTAACTCTGTGATATTATTGCTGCTCGCAATACGGCTCTCGATGCTGCTGATGGCATCGGCAAAGGCCTGGTTGGCACCCTCAACGCGTTCGGTATGAGGCACTTCTGCCAATGGCTTGATATGTGAGAGAACATCAGTAGTCTTCTGTTTGATGCCTTCCACCAGATTAGCCTCAATCTGCTCGGCCTCGCTGGCAGTAAGGATGAGCCAGCGCTGGGCAGTAGCCGTGTTGGCAATATTGAAGGTAGCGCTGCCAATAGCACCGTTGGCATTAGCCTGCAGACAGTTGGGCGTGAGGTTGCCCGTGGGGTGAATCAGCCAGTAGCCGCGCTTTGCCTGGCTACCGGAACCTACGTCAACGCGTCCTTTCATCAGATGGAAATTATCCGCATTGGTGATGGTCTCACGGTTCATGAGCATGAAGGCGCTGCTATAGGTGAGGTACTTGCCAGTGGCTACGTTGCGGAACTGATAGTACTGGTTATCAGGCGTAAAGGTGATATACCAGGCTGCACTGTCGTTTTGCTGTACCTCGGCACTCGACATCTTCTTCCATTTCAGTGCACCCGTATTAGTCAGGGTGAGGTAAGAGGTATAGAGACCACGTTCGTCTGACTCGTTCTTCAGGTAGTATTTCACGTTGTCTTCCTGATCGAAGAGGTAGCAGGGCTCGGCAAAGGTGTTGGAACGGTGCTCCAGACCATCCTCGCCAAGGGCCTGACCAATCATGGCGTTGGCGTAATAGGTCTTCAGCGTACCGTCGTCCTCGTGGGCACCATTGATGCCATAGGGCCACATATGCTGATAGTCGCCGTTCAGACGGGAACCGGTGGTGTTGTCCCAGAAATCGAGGAAGGCCGAAACACGGTCGCCCAGCCAGTAGCCTGTGCCGTTGCCGTCTCCGTTAAGACCTGAACGCAGGATGTTCTTGTTCCATTGGGTGGTGTAGGGGATAACGCCCAGTCCGTGCTGCATCTCGTGCATGATGGTACCTGTGCGCTGATAGGATGAGTTGGCACCCATGTTCATCCAGGGCTCATCGTCGTAATAGCAGTCGGCTGTGGGAGTGCCTGCGCTATAGCCAATATTGAACTTCTTCTGGATACTGGTGAGGTTACTGAAAATGTTGCAGGCATCGGTAAGTGCATTGTTGATGCGGGTGTTGGCAGCATCGTCACCTCCGTTGTTATACCAGTAGGTCACATTTCCCTTGGGCAGGGTATAGAACTTGATAACCTCGCCATAGCCTGTAACGCCACTCTGGTTGGTGACATAGGCACGCATATAGTATTTTGTGGATGGCTTCAGATTCACGAAATAATAGATGGTGCCATTACTTGATATTGTCTTTGTGCTGACACTATCGTCAATAGTAGGATTAGGGTTCTCGGCTATACAGAATCCACGCTTCGTGATGGTTGGACCGCCATTGGTGGCAACGGACTTGATACGGCCAAAAGCCATGGTGGCACCACGGGCAAATCGTGTGTCGCCTGTCACAGACGGCTGTGCAAATAACGTACAAGGTATAGCTGTGAGTAGTAGTATTGTGGAGAATAACTTCTTTAGTTCCATGATATTTGTAGTTTCAGTGAGTAATACTCTGCAAAAGTATGAATTTTTTTTGAAATGGCAAAATTATCAATCCATAAAAAAAAGATGCAACTCTCTTTTTTATGAAAGTTGCACCTTTTTCTTACTTGCTCACTTCGTTTTCCTCCTGCATATCGATGAACTGCCGGTTTGCATCGTAGAACTCGTACTGCAGGAAAGCCATCTTCTGGTTAGGAATGATGCGAACGCCCAATCCGTATTTCAGTTGCCAGCGACGTTTCAATGAGAATACGCCCTGATTGATGAATGCGGCAACATAAGGATGGACATGGAGTGTGAAACGCTTGATGCCTATCTTGTTGACAAGACGGTCAATTTTGCTCTCTAACTGGTCTGTGAACAGAATGCTGGATTTAATCTTTCCAGTGCCATGACAGGTGGGACAACTCTCCTCTACGGCAACATCCATGGCCGGACGCACGCGCTGACGCGTAATCTGCATCAGTCCGAACTTTGACAATGGCAGGATGTTATGGCGAGCACGGTCTTTCTTCATGTTCTCGCACATACGTTCGTAGAGCAGCTGACGGTCCTCTGCCAGGTTCATGTCGATAAAGTCTACGACAATGATACCACCCATATCGCGGAGTCGCAACTGGCGTGCCAGCTCGTCGGCTGCACCGAGGTTGGTCTCCAGGGCGTTGGCTTCCTGTCCGTTTTCTTTCTTGATACGTGTACCACTGTTGACGTCGACCACGTGCATAGCCTCTGTGTGTTCAATAATGAGGTATGCGCCGCGCTTGTAGTTAACGGTACGTCCAAAACCAGACTTAATCTGCTTGGTTACGTCGAAATTGTCGAAAATGGGCACATTGCCTTTGTACAACTTGACAATGCTTGCTTTTTCTGGGGCAATCAAAGAGACGTAATCATGGATCTGGTTGTAGATCTCAGGATCGTTAACATGGATGCCGTCATAGGTGGGGTTGAACAAATCGCGCAGCAATGCAACGGCTCTTGTCTGCTCTTCAAAGACCAGCTGTGGACGTTCTGTCGTCTTCTGTACCTTGGTAATGGCGTCTTCCCATCGTTTCAAGAGTACTTTCAGTTCCTGGTCGAGTTCTGCAGCTTTCTTTCCTTCTGCAACGGTTCTTACGATGACGCCAAAATTCTTGGGCTTCATGCTTTGTACCAGCTGCTTCAGTCGGCTACGCTCTTCTCCACGTTTAATTTTACTAGATACAGAAACCTTATCTCCAAAAGGTATCAATACCATGTAGCGCCCGGCAAAACTTAGTTCGCAGGTGAGTCGGGGACCCTTGGTATTGATGGGCTCCTTGACTACTTGAACCATGATTTCCTGTCCAACCTTCAGAATATTCTGAATGCTTCCTTCCTTGG
The DNA here is from genome assembly GCF_022024175.1 of Prevotella communis. GTDB lineage: Bacteria > Bacteroidota > Bacteroidia > Bacteroidales > Bacteroidaceae > Prevotella > Prevotella communis. Next base: position 1,265,386 of record NZ_CP091794.1, read on the forward strand.
GAAGGGTAGGCTGGATAGTGGCTTTTTGGATGGGATAGAGTTTCTTCCTGTCACTTGCTACCTGTTTCAGGTATTTCTCGTAAGAGCTGAATTGAAGTCCTAAATCAAGATAATGCAGGAAAGCATCTTTCTCAGAACCAACATCAACGAAGCAAGCGTTGAGTCCTGGCATCAGTTTCCGAACCTTGCCAACATAAATGTTGCCCACAGCATACGAGGCCTCGCGGGGCTCGTTCTGATACTCCACCAGGCATTTGTCTTCCAACAATGCGATGGAGATTTCTTTTGGGCGCGCATCAATGATAACTTCGCTTGTCATGTGTTTGTCTTAACTTGATTTGTTACTCATAAAAACTGAAAAGGGCGCACCAAACATTTAATAATGGTTGGTACACTCCTTTCATCTTTCTTTTACGTCTAAGCTGATTTATTTGCTCTTATGACGATTCTTGCGCAGTCTCTTCTTACGCTTGTGAGTTGCCATCTTGTGGCCCTTCTTTTTCTTTCCGTTTGGCATAGTTGTAAAAATATTATTTGTTATTTAAATTAAAATCGCTTGTCAATCCAATTCTTATTTGTTATCCATGCGCTCGATAAAGCTCTTGCAGGGCTTGAAAGCGGGCAGGTCGTGAGCTTCAATGACGAGTGTTGTGTTCTTGGAAATATTGCGGGCAGTCTTCTGAGCACGATGCTTTACGATAAAGCTGCCAAATCCGCGCAAGTATACATTCTCTTTATTATTGGCCAAACTGGTGCGAATTTCTTCCATAAAAGCTTCTACCACAGTAGATACCTCCTTGGCATTGACACCTGTTTGCATAGCAATTGTTTTGACAATTTCTGCTTTGGTCATCTTTGTATTTTCTTTAAGATTTTTATGATGTTTCTAATTTCGGACTGCAAAGATACTCATTTTCAGTCAGATATGAAAACTTTTTTGCTTTTTTTTGAAAAAAACTCGCAAAAAGACTTATTCTGAGTCCTTGAAATAGTCCTCTAATTCCTGCTTAGCCTCTGAATCATTGTTAGATAGGTCGCGAATGATGGTTCCTTTTTCCAATAGGGCTATGCGTGTGGAGATCTCTACGGTATGCTGCAGGTTATGACTGCTGACAAGGATGGTGGCATGTGTCTCTGCGGCATACTCCTTCAATGCACGCTTCAGGATATTCTGACTGGTGGGGTCCAGGAAATTGAAGGGCTCGTCCAGGATGACGATAGGTGTCTCCCTGATAAGGGCAGAGATGATGCCAACCTTCTGCTTGTTACCTGCAGAGAGGTTGCGGATCAGTTTCTTCTGACCGAAGATCTCGCCACCGGCGAAATGCTCGAACTTCTTCAGGCGCTCATTGATAATCTCCTGTGGCGTTCCGCATATTTTCCCAAGGAAAGAGAAATACTCCTCAGGCGTCAGGTAGTCAATCAGGAAACCTTCGTCGATATAGGCGCTGACCTGTTGTTTCCACTCTTCCGATAAGGCCGGATTGATGCCATTGATACCCACCTCTCCCTCATCGGGCTTCAGCAGGTCGAGTATCATGCGGAAAAGGGTTGTCTTTCCCGCTCCGTTGTTACCAACTAAGCCAAGGATATCCCCGTCGTTAATAGTAAACGCGGGGATATCACATGCTCTTGTTTCTCCAAATTGTTTCTTAAGATTCGAGATCGTTATCATACGAGACCTTTTCCGTGACAATTCTTGAATTTCTTACCGCTTCCACAGGGACAGGGATCGTTACGTCCTGGCATCTTGTCCCTGACAATAGGTGTGCGGGGCTGCTGGGCACGGGTATCGTTCTGTGCTGCAGCCTGCTGACCTCTGTCAACGAGCTCTTCTTCCTGAACGCTCTGCTTGTTCTCTGTGTATTGCTGACGATTGGTGTGTTCCTCGGGGGCAGCCTCGCGAACCTCCTGCTGTTGCATCTCAGGAATCTGTCCGCGGTTCAGCACAGCCATCGTGCGGTTGTTCATCTCGTTAATCATGTTGTCCCATACCTTTGCACTCTCCAGCTTGAAGATAAGCAATGGGTCTTTCTGCTCGTAGCTGGCGTTCTGTACAGAGTGACGCAGTTCGTCGAGCTCACGCAGATTCTCCTTCCATGATTCGTCAATGATATGCAGCAGCATCTGCTTCTCGAACTCCTTGACCACAACCTTACACTCAGTCTCGTAGGCTTCCTTCAGGTTGCAGGCGATGTTGTAGACACGACGGCCATCGGTGATGGGCACCATGATACGCTCGTACATATGACCCTGCTCCTCGTAAACACGCTGGATAACGGGCCATGCTACCTCACGGATATGCTCGGTCTTGCGGTTGAAGTTGGCCAATGCAGCCTGGAAGGCATCCTCGGCCAGTTTCTCGGGCTTCTCGTTGATGAACTGCTGTTCGGTGAAGGGCACCTCCATAGCGAAGAGATGCAGGAATTCCTCCTTGCAGCCTTCGTAGTCGTTGCGCTCAATAATCGTAGACACACGGTCCCAGATGGTGTTGGCGATATCCATGCCGATACGCTCACCCATCAGGGCGTGACGACGCTTCTCGTAGATAACCGTACGCTGCTTGTTCATCACGTCATCATATTCCAGCAGGCGCTTACGGATACCGAAGTTGTTCTCCTCAACCTTCTTCTGTGCACGTTCGATACTGCGTGAAATCATAGGACTCTCAATCATCTCGCCCTCCTTGAAGCCCAGACGGTCCATCACAGAGGCGATACGCTCAGAGGCAAACAGACGCATCAGCTTGTCTTCCAATGATACGTAGAATACAGAAGAACCCGGGTCACCCTGACGTCCGGCACGACCACGCAACTGACGGTCTACACGACGGCTCTCGTGACGCTCGGTACCGATGATGGCCAGACCACCGGCAGCCTTTACTTCTGGTGAAAGCTTGATATCGGTACCACGACCGGCCATGTTGGTGGCAATGGTAACGGCACCCATACCGTTGCTGTCCTGCTGACCTGCCAGAGCCACGATATCGGCCTCCTTCTGGTGCAACTTGGCGTTGAGCACCTGGTGGGGGATACCCTCGCGCTTGCCTGTCACAGGATCAACATACATATCGAGCATACGGCTCAGCAACTCTGAAATCTCGACGCTCGTAGTACCAATCAGTGTAGGACGACCAGCCTTACGCATCTTGACAACTTCTTCAATCACAGCCTTGTACTTCTCGCGTGCTGTCTTATACACGCGATCATCCATATCATTACGGGCAATGGGCTTGTTGGTAGGAATCTCCACAACATCCAGTTTGTAGATATCCCAGAACTCACCAGCCTCAGTAGATGCCGTACCTGTCATACCAGCCAGCTTGTGGTACATACGGAAGTAGTTCTGCAGGGTGATGGTGGCAAAGGTCTGTGTGGCAGCCTCTACCTTCACGTGCTCCTTAGCCTCTACGGCCTGGTGCAGACCATCGCTCCAGCGGCGGCCTTCCATGATACGGCCTGTCTGCTCGTCCACAATCTTCACCTCACCATCGATGACCACGTATTCATCATCCTTGTTGAACATGGTGTAAGCCTTGAGCAACTGCTGCAGGGTGTGCACGCGCTCACTCTGGATGGCGTAGTGGTTCATCAGCTCGTCCTTCTTGTTCAGGCGCTCCTCGTCAGAGAGACCCTTTTCTGCTTCCAGGGCAGACAGCTGTCCGGCGATATCGGGCAATACGAAGAGTTCTGCATCGTTGACCTGCTTAGCCAGCCAGGCAGTACCCTTGTCTGTGAGGTCGCAAGAGTTCAACTTCTCGTCAACCACGAAATACAGGGGCTCTACGGCCTCGGGCATCTTGCGGTTGTTGTTCTCCATATACTTCTCCTCAGTCTTCAGCATGCCGGCCTTGATACCCTCTTCTGAGAGGTATTTGATAAGGGGCTTGTTCTTGGGGAGTGACTTATGAGAACGGTAGAGTGAGAGGAAGCCCTCTTCAATCATTTCCTTATTATTGGTCTTCTGACCCTCGGTAATCTTCTGCTTGGCATCAGCAAGGAACTGTGTGGCCAACTGCTTCTGTACACCAAAGAGCTTTTCTACCAGAGGCTGGTATTCCTCGAACATCTGTACCTCGCCCTTGGGCACGGGACCGCTGATGATCAGAGGCGTACGGGCATCGTCAATCAGCACGGAGTCAACCTCGTCGACGATGGCGTAGTTGTGGGCGCGCTGTACGAGGTCGGCAGGTGAGATGGCCATATTGTCACGCAGATAGTCGAAACCAAACTCGTTGTTGGTACCAAAGGTGATATCTGCCTGATAGGCCTTGCGACGCTCGGGAGAGTTGGGCTGATGCTTATCGATACAGTCAACGCTCAATCCATGGAACATGTAGAGCGGGCCCATCCATTCTGAGTCACGTTTGGCCAGGTAGTCGTTCACGGTTACAACGTGTACGCCGTTACCTGTCAGGGCGTTCAGGAATACAGGGAGGGTAGCAACGAGGGTCTTACCTTCACCAGTGGCCATCTCTGCAATTTTTCCTTGGTGCAGGACAACACCGCCGAAGAGCTGTACGTCATAGTGTATCATCTCCCATTTCAGGTCATTGCCACCAGCTGTCCAGTGGTTATGATAGATAGCCTTGTCGCCATCGATGGTGACGAAGTCCTTGCGTGGGTCGCCAGCCAGTTCACGGTCAAAGTCGTTGGCTGTCACGATGGTCTCCTCGTTCTGTGCGAAGCGGCGGGCCGTCTCTTTCACGATGGCATAGACCTCGGGCATCACCTCGTTGAGGGCTTTCTCGTATTCCTCGAGGGCCTCTTTCTCCTTCTTATCAATCTTGGCGAAGATATCGGCACGCTCATCCAGGGGAGTCTCCTCGATAGTGGCCTTCAACTTCTCAATTTCTTCTTTCTGTGCTTTTGCTGCAGCCTGCACCTGTTGACGAATCTCCTGCGTACGGGCACGAAGTGCGTCGTTATCCAATGCTTCAATCTTTGGAGATGCTGCTTTTACTAATTCTACGAAAGGCTGAATCTTCTTCATGTCGCGCGATGATTTGTCGCCGAACAGAGCCTTCAGAATACTATTTAAATTCATATGTTGTATTGTAATATTGTTTCGTTTATTAAAAAATTGCGTGCAAAGTTAGCGATTTTTTACTAATTATTAGCATAAATCGCTTATTATTTGTTTCTTACACCTCAGAATAAGGGCTTTGAGAAACACGCATTCGGGGCCCTGATACGGATACTGCGGGCTACTGTAGGCGCAATCTGGTCTACGGTAACGGGTGTCTGAATGCGCTCAGCATGAATGCCAGAGCCAAAGAATATAATAGGGAATTGTGTAAACGAAGCTCTTGAAATCTCGTTTTCTTTTGTCTCCTCGTTGGTAATCGTCCAACCAGGAGCCGTCTCGATAACGATATCGCCACAGTTGTCTGGTGTATAGCCATTGCGTACCTTTAAGGTCTGCTCGTTCTGGCTGGTCAGCAGTTGCAGGGATGTATAGACATTACGCACACCTGACATCATGGCCAGGAATTCCTGCGAACGACTGAGGGCGTCACCCATGCTTATCTTCTTGGTTTCCAGCAATTGGCGGTTCAGGAAGATATGGTTGCGATAGGTGGTCTCGATATAGTTGCCCTGTCCCCAGACTGCACCCAGGTACATGTTCATCAGGTTCGCCGTGCGAGCCATGTAGAACGTTCCTGAAGGAATCTTATAGGCGCTGTAGTCAGGTATCTCTTCATCGAAATGTCCTGTGCTGGTGATGATATAGAGTACATTGTCACGTCCCATCTTCTCCTCAAGGAATGCCATGAGGCGACCCAACTCGTTGTCCAGGCGGATATAGGTGTCCTGCAACTCCAACTGACAATCTGTCACGGTCTTCTGGTCGTAAGTGCCAGCGTAGTAGGTCAGGCAAAGCAAGTCTGTAACTTTGTCATTTCCCATGCCACTGCTGGTGACGCATTGCATGGCCATGTCCGTGATGTCGGAATTGACCAGCGCGCTGGTCTTGTAGAGCTGGAACTGATGCGTGCCGTTGAACTTATGCTTGAAGGGCTTCACCTCGCCACCCTGAGTCAGGTATGAGTAGTTGCTGCCCAACAAGGAATAAGGCTCCCATTCCGTTGACTCTATCTTGTTGCGGGGAGCGCTGAGCCTGTTGTAGGCCTGCACCCAGAGCGGAAGTGCTTGTGAATAGTAGGAGGTAGAGCACCAGGTGCCTTGTTGGTCGTCAATCCAGATAGCGCTATTGGCAGCATGGCCTGCAGACAGTACTGCTGCATCACGGAAGGGTGCTATGGCATAGACCAGTGCCTTGCCACCAGAGGCAATCTTCAGTTCGTCACCCAGCGTCGACGTGAGCAGCTGGTTGGGCGATGTTTTCTCCGTGGTACTAACACCCGTGTATTTGGCGTCGTCCACACATCCCACAGGTCTCAGTGTCTTTCTGTTCAGCCAGCGCTGCCCTATAATATTATTATAATAAGGTGTGGTACCTGAATAGATTGCTGCCGTTGCCGATGCCCTGTCGATAGGCGTGAAGGGATAGGTAGCATTGGTATAGATTCTGCCATCATTAAGCAACTTCTGGAAACCCTTGTCGGAATAAAGTGGCATGAAAGCTTCCAGATAGTCACTACGCAACTGGTCAATAGTGATGCTCACCACGATACGTGGTGCATCCTTGACTTGCCCTTGTACCTGGGCTGTCATGGTCTCTGCGTTGAAGCCGAGTACGGCCAGCAGCGTGATGTACAGATATCTATTTGTCATGAAAATGTCTCCAATATCTTAGCAGCAAACATAATGCCACAATTTCCATGCCTTCTGCGTAGTCTTGCCAGAAACTGCCAAGGAGGAAGGCCATTGTGCATAGCATGCTTAGGGTGAACCACGCTGTCCGTCTGCCTTTCAGTACAGGCCAGATAAAGAACAGTGAGAGTGGGTTGAGTATAAGTATTTGTAAGTTGATACTGGTAGTGGGATGCTCTGAGAATATCATGATGAAGAGCGCCAGACCAGCCAGTCCTGACAACGTCATGAGGAGGATGTCAAACCAGCGTAACGTCTTTTTCTTGATATACTCATAGGCAAAGATGACTATGGATAGTACAAGAAGCAGGATGCAGCACAGGGTGGGAGAGAGCGGGAAGTCTTCCTCGATAACCTGTACACCAGGCCGAACCAGTTCCCTGCGTTCCTTTACTAACGGTACGATCTCGCCATTCCGCTCAATGGTGGCGTGGTCGAAGTCGTATCTCAGGTTCTCAGGCAGGAACTCCTGCTCGCGGATATCCGTCTTGTGATCGGCCTTCACACCCAGCAAGAGGTCGTTGCCGAAGGTGGCCCATGGATGGCGCGCGGTATGGTCACGGATCATCTCCCTGAACGACGGTGCATAGTCTTTTCTGGGGTTGTAGGCGATTTTCCCTTCGATGTTGTGCTCGATGATATCCCTGGGACGTGTAGAACAGTTGTCGTAAAGGAAGTTGTAGCGATAGATGCGGTTCTCGGGCTTGTAGTTGATGGCGAGCGCATCCATAATGCGCTGCTTGTCCTCAGGCGTGAGGTTGAGCACCTGCTCCGTTACCTGACTGCCCCATTCTTCATAATAATCTAGGAAAGGTCTGGTGGGCGCGATGCCCAGTTCGTAGTCTGTCAGTCCAAAAACAAACCTTAACGCAAAATTTGGGGTCTTGAAATTGAAGACACCGTAATTGAATACCCAGTCGGCATTATTCCTTAAGTCATGAACGCGAAGGGCTGTATGGCCATAGAGGCTGTAGATCTCTTCATGAGGCGAACAGGTGAGAAGTCCTATCTCCACACTGTCCATGGGATGTCTTACCTCGTCTTGTGCCGAGGCTGTCGTGGGTACTATAAAACCAAAAATGGCTATTAAAAGAGTCCTAAAAATGTTTTCGAATTGTTTCACGATGCAAAATTAATCTATATTTTTTACTTTCAGTGCTTTTAGTTCGATTTTTTTTAATAATTTTGCACCCTGATATTGAAAACGTATATGAAAAGAAATATAATCTTAGCTATTGCCTTTGGCGTTGGCGCTTTGTCTGCCAATGCCCAAAGTGGTACGAATTCCCCCTATAGCCAGTATGGTTTGGGTGTTCTTACAGATCAGTCACAGGGTACCAGCAGAGGCATGAACGGAGTCGGACTGGCCCTTAGAAAGGGTAATGTGGTCAACTCCCTGAACCCTGCTTCTTATTCTGCAGTTGATTCGCTGACCATGATCTTTGATATTGGCTTGTCGGGTCAGGTTACCAATTTCAAGGAAGGTAATGGTAAGAAAAACGCCAATAATGCTGATTTTGAATATGTGGTAGGGTCGTTCAGGCTGCTGCCGAAGGTTGGTGCCAGTTTCGGTATCCTGCCTTATTCAAATATTGGTTACGAGTATTCCTCTACTGCCACGCTCAACGAGACCTTTGGTTCTGTTCCTGTGACCACAAAGGGTTCTGGTGGCCTGCATCAGGCTTTTGTCGGTATCGGATGGAATGTGGTGAAACCTTTGTCAATAGGTGCTAATGTGGCATATTTCTGGGGCACTTTCGAACGTTCTATCTCTTCCAGCAGTACCACGTATGTGAATGACTTCTCAAGGAAGTATTCTGGTAATGTGAACAGCTATCTGGTGACGTTGGGTGCCCAGTGGGAACAGCCCTTGTCAAGAAAGGATAACCTGACGCTGGGTGTGACAGTAGGCCTGGGACATAAGTTGCGTTCCAGCTATACCATTGAGAATGGTGACTCTACCGTTTACGACGCAACGAATGTGTTGAGCGTGCCTATGACCTATGGCGTTGGCCTGGGATGGACACATGGTACGAAATGGTTTGTTGGTGCCGATGTGATGATGCAGAAGTGGGGCAGTGTTGATTTTCCTGGTTCTGTACAGAGCGGTGCCAATACGGTTTATGCCTTGCGTAGCGGTTTGCTGAAGGATTCATACAAGGTGAATGTAGGTGCTGACTATGTGCCTAACAGCACAAGTCGTAACCTGCTGTCCCGCGTTCATTATCGTATTGGAGCAGGCTATGCTACACCTTATTATTATATAAATGGCAAAGAGGGGCCCAAGGAGATGAGTGTCAGCGCCGGTTTTGGCATACCCTTGCAGAATAGCTACAACAACAGGTCTATCCTGAATATCAGCGCACAGTGGGCACATACTTCAGCCAAAGACCTGATTACTGAGAATACTTTCCGCATCAACCTCGGTCTGACGTTTAATGAGCGTTGGTTTGCTAAGTGGAAGGTGGACTAAACTGATTGACAATTGGTAATTGAAAATTATATAAAACGACTGTGTGGGGTGGGGAGTGTCCTTGCCCTTACGCTGTTGATGGCCTGTAGTGAGGCGCACGAGCATACGGCTCCTGCTGTGAATCCGGAGGACTCTGTGTCTATGATGACGACATATGGCGTCAATACGCTGATTAGTGACTCTGGTGTTATCAAATATCGTATTGTGACGGAACAGTGGGACGTGAATACGGTGCGACAGCCCTCGCGATGGGAGTTTATGAAGGGTATCTTCTTCGAACAATTTGACGAGAAATTCCGTGTCCAGGGCTATATCCAGGCTGATACGGCCTGGTATTTCGACCAGCAGCGTCTATGGAAATTGCGTGGGCGCGTGAATGTGCGCAATACCAACGGACTCATCTATACGAGCGAGGAGTTGTATTGGGACGGTTTGAGACATGAGTTCTATAGCACCGTCTTCTCGCGCCTGGTTACGCCGGAACGTACGATAGAGGGCACCTATTTCCGTAGTGATGAGCAGATGACGCATTACATGGTGACTAATTCGAAAGGCTCATTCCTGCCCAATGACCTGGAGGAGGAAAAGGCTGATTCCACAGAAAACAAGAAATAATGACACCACTGATTATAGGACTACTAATTGCAATGATATTCTCCGCCTTCTTCTCAGGGATGGAGATAGCGTTCGTATCGAGCAATAGGATGCTGGTGGAGATGGGACGCGAGAAAAACGGGCTGACACAGAAGGCCATCGCGCTGTTCTATAAGCATCCCAATACTTTTGTGTCCACGATGCTCGTTGGAAATAATATTGCCCTGGTGGTCTATGGTATCCTCTTTGCTGATATCTTTGACAAGACCCTTTTTGCACCACTGCCGGAGGGTGCTCCCCGTGTGACGGCAGATACGCTCCTCTCTACGCTGATAGTGCTTTTTACGGGAGAGTTCCTGCCTAAGACTATCTTCAAGAGCAATGCCAACATGATGCTGACCTTTTTCGCGCTTCCTGCGTGGCTGTGCTATGTGGTGCTCTATCCCATTTCCCGTTTTGCCACGATGCTCTCGAAGGAGTTGCTGGGCATGTTTGGCATCAAATGGCACTCTACGACGGAAGACAAGGAGTTTACTAAGGTGGATCTGGACTATCTGGTGCAGAGCAGTATCGATAATGCCAAGAACGAGGAGGATATCGAGGAGGAGGTGCGTATCTTCCAGAATGCCCTGGATTTCTCGGAGACAAAGGTGCGCGACTGTATGGTGCCGCGTACGGAGATAGATGCGATTGAGGATACGTGTGATATCGAACAACTGAAACAGAAATTCATAGAGAGCGGACATTCCAAGATTGTGGTCTATCATGAGGATATCGACCATATCATCGGCTATATCCACTCGTCGGAGATGTTCCGTAACCCGCAGGACTGGACCAAGAGCCTGCGCACAATGATATTCGTGCCCGAGACAATGGCAGCCAGTAAGATGATGCAGACGCTCCTGGCTCAGAAGAAATCGCTGGGCGTGGTGGTTGATGAGTTTGGTGGTACGAGTGGTCTCGTAGCACTGGAGGATATCGTGGAGGAAATCTTTGGCGACATTGAGGATGAGCACGACTCTACCCACTACGTGGCAAAGCAGTTGGAGCATGGCGAATATCTGCTTTCCGCCCGTCTGGAGATTGAGAAGGTCAATGAGATGTTTGACCTGGATTTGCCGGAAAATGATGATTACATGACTGTTGGCGGACTGATTCTCCATGAGTATCAGAGCTTCCCCAAACTGAATGAAGTCGTGAAAATTGGTCGTTTTGAATTCAAAATCATTAAAAATACAGCTACAAAAATAGAACTTGTCAGGCTAAAAGTGGTTGAAGACACCAATTTTTTGTAAAAAAATGCCGATAATTCAAGAAAACTTAGTAACTTTGCGGGCTGTAAATCAAGAAAATTATAAATAAAAAATAAATAAAAACTAAAAACGAAAAAATGGCAGCAATTGGAAAAATCAGAAGCTGGGGACCTGCCTTGGTCGGTATTTTGGCCTTGGGTCTCGTAGGCTTCATTGCACAAGATGGTTTTAGCACTTGTAGAGGTCGCGCTCAGATGGACAGCAGCATCGCTGGTTCTATCGATGGCGATAAGATCGACATTCAGGAGTATCAGACCCTCGTCGGAGAGTATCAGGAACTGTTGAAGTTCTTGGGTCAGGGTAATTTTGACGAAGAGCAGCTTAACAGCTTGCGTGACGAGGTTTGGAATACCTGCGTGCTGAACAAGATGGTTGAGAAAGAAGCAAAGGAACTGGGCCTCACCGTTACCGATGACGAGGTTGTGAAGGTGCTCCAGGAAGGTACACACCCTGCTATTATGCAGAATCCTCTGCTTTCAAGACTTGTTGATCCTCAGACTCGTACGCTGGACATTAACAAGGTGAATATGTATCGTGAGAATATGAAGGCTCAGGCTCAGACCAACGCTCAGGCAGCTGAGGAGTATGAGGCTTTCACTCATAGCTGGGCTCTTGCAGAGAAGATGCTGGCTCAGAACCTGCTGACCAACAAGTATCAGATGCTGCTCGCTGGTTGCGTTCTGTCAAACCCTGTTTCTGCTAAGGCAGCTTTCGACAATCAGAACATTGAGAGTCAGGCTCTCGTTGCTTCAATGTCTTACAGCCAGATCAACGATAACGACGTTGAGGTGTCTGAGGCTGATCTGAAGGCTAAGTACGAGGAACTGAAGGAAGGTTTCAAGAACTATCAGGATTCTCGTGACATCAAGTTTGTAAGCGTTCAGGTTGCTGCTTCTCAGAAAGACCGTGATGAACTGATGAAGGTGATGAACAAGGCTTATGCTGAACTCAAGGGTGACAGCCTTGCTGTGACAGAGGTTATCCGTACTTCTCAGAGTAATGTTTCTTATCTGGGTCTCCCCGTTTCACGTGCTGCCCTGCCCACAGATTTGGCTGATAGCATCACGAAGATGAGCGTAGGTCAGGTAACAGCTCCTTTCGAGAGCCGTGATAACACCTTCAATGTAGTGAAGTTCCTGGGTAAGACCAGCGTAGCCGACTCTATCGAGTACCGTTTCATCTCCTTGGTGGGTATGAATGGTGCTGCAGTTTCTGCTGATAGCATTGTGAAAGCTGTCAACGCTGGTGCTCCTTTCGATTCAATTGCAAAGAACTATGGTCAGCGTGCTGAGAAGACATGGATGCGTTCTACGGATTATGAGCAGGCTTCTACACTGAGCGCTGATGATAAGCAGTATTTCACAACACTTCTGAATGCACCTGTTAACGAGGTGAAGAATCTCACCTTTGCTCAGGGTAACGTTGTGTTGCAGGTTACTCAGCGTCGTGGTTCTGTAGAAAAGTATGACGTAGCTATCGTTAAGCGTACTATCGATTTCTCTAACGAGACTTATAACGAGGCTTACAACAAGTTCAGTCAGTTTGTGAGCGAGAGTCAGGATTTGGCAGGTCTTCAGGAGAAGGCTGCTGAGTATGGCTATACCGTTCTGGATCGTACCATCAGAAATACTGACCACACCATTGCCAACATCCGTTCTACTCACGATGCTTTGAAGTGGGTGTTCAGTGAGGCAGAGGAGAACCAGATTTCACAGGTATATGACCGTTGTGGCGATAACGACCGCCTGTTGGTTGTAGGTTTGAGCAAGGTTAATCCTAAGGGCTACGAGTCAATGGCTTCTGTTGAGGAGACTCTGAAGCAGGAGGTTCTCATCGACAAGAAATATGCTAAGTTGGCCGAGAAGCTGGCTAATGTGAAGACTATCGCTGAGGCTAAGGCTCAGGGTGCTCGTGTTGACACCGTTTCTCACATCACTTTCGCTTCTCCCGCTTATGTTCCTGGTGCAATGTCACCTGAGGTTGCCCTGAGTGGTGCTGTGGCAGGTGTAGAGAAGGGTGCAGTATCTAAGGCTCCTGTTAAGGGTCGTTCTGGCGCATACTTCTTCCAGGTTCTTGATCGTGCTACTCGTCCTGGTGTGCAGTTCAACGCTGCTCAACAGCAGCAGATGCTGAGCCAGCAGGGCATGCAGCAGACTGTTCGCATGGCTATGCAGGAGCTCTACAACAACCTTGACATCAAGGATAATCGTTACATCTTCTTCTAAAGAGAAAGGACGTATAAAATACAAAGGGGAATGTGTTTATGACGACACATTCCTCTTTTTTTTGTCCCAATTTTACGGCTATTTACAACCTTGTTTACTGGTTGTTTACTACTTGTTTATTCTTTTTCTGCCATTTCTTTTGCAGAAATAAGTTTAATTACTACTTTTGCAGCATCAACAATAAAAACCTGAAAGTATCTATGTCAAAAGGAAAATCAATTTGCAGCGTACTGAAGACCATCCGCAAGCAGGTGGCTGATGCTAATGGCATCAAGTATGAACCACGCGTGTGTCATTATCAGGGTGAGTGTCTTGGTACATGTCCTGCTTGCGAGGCTGAGGTCAGATATCTGGAGCAACAGCTGGACATACGACGGCAGTTGGGTAAGGCTGTTGCTATCATTGGCATATCGGCAGGACTTGCGGCATTGACGGGCTGTAATAATAAGGTAAAGCCGGAGAATAAAATAGATGAGGGACAGGATTCGCTCAGCCATTGCAAATCTGTTATTGATACGATGGAGCATGTTGATGGCGACGTGGCATATCGCTCGCCTGTTGATTCTGTCATTATAAAGAAAGACCCTGCAACAATCAAGAAGCGTACTGCGCCGTTTGAAGCCCCAGCATCCCAAACCACGACGGAAATGAAGGATTCAGCCATAGTGGAAGAGGAACATGTGCTGAGAGTAGGGGAAGTAGTCGTTGACGAATGTCCCCCACAGCCAGATCTAAACAAAGTGTTTGGCATTGTAGAGCAGATGCCAATGTTCCGTGGAGGTGATGCCGCATTAATGGCTTTTCTTGATGAGAATATACGTTATCCGTCAGAATGTATGTTGAAAGGCATCGAGGGACGGGTAGTAGTTACTTTTATTGTGGAGAGAGACGGCACCATCACTAATGCGAAGGTTATTAAAAGCGTTCATCCGTTGCTGGATAAAGAAGCATTGAGGGTGGTGGAGTCAATGCCTAAATGGTTTCCAGGCAAGGAGAATGGGATTTCGAGAAGAGTAGGTTTTACCCTTCCAGTAAGATTTCGCCTGAATGAATAGCATCCCTCTTATCGGTCTTTGTCGTCACCGACTGGTTACCGATGGACAGGGCGTGACAACGCTCGTGGCTTTTCACGACTGTCCGCTCCGCTGCAAATATTGTCTGAATATGCAATGCTTGCAGGCTGACGGCATTTGGAAAAAGATGAGTGTGCAGGAGATCCTAGATGAGGTGATGGTTGATAATCTGTATTTCCAGGCTACTGGCGGCGGCATCACTTTTGGCGGTGGTGAACCGTTGCTCAGAAGTCGTGAGATAGTTGCGTTCTGTCAACTGTGTCCTGCGGAATGGCATATCTATATAGAGACATCCCTGAATGTACCCCTGCAGGCTGTTGAAGCCGTGGCTCCCTTTATTGACCATTATTATATTGATGTGAAGGACATGAATCCCGATATCTATCGGCGATATACCTCAAGGGATAACCGGCTTGTACAGGAGAATCTGTCGTGGTTGGCTAGTCACGACTATTGTCAGAAAGTAACCATCCGATTGCCCCATATTCCTGATTACAACACCGAGGAGGATAGACAAAAGAGTATGGAAGTGCTGCAGACAATGGGCTTCTGCGATTTTGACTGTTTTGATTATTTGTACGTCACCTCCTGATATCCCACCAGTCGCCAGGCTCGTGCCCCTGTGGCTTTATAATACACGAATGCCTGGTAGGTGTTCTCTGTCTGGAAGAAACTGCCTTCCTCTGGTAGCGTATGTGTGGTGCCGTCATAATCCGTCAGGAGCAGTTGGTAGTTGTAGTAGCCTAGTTTCTGCATCACGGTGAGGTCATATGTCTTGCTTTCCTCGTTGTAAGTCATAACGTAGTTGTCCGAGGCGTCTGTGGTCCATCTGCCGTTTACAATGATGTTTGCATCTGTGTATGGACGATAGGGCTGAAGAACGTAGTGTACATAGACATAGTCTGATGTTCGTTCTGCGTCATAGTTGTCGCTGTTGCGCAGCAGGAAAGCACCATTGGTGTCCTCATCATAGAGGTAGCTCCTTCTGGGTTCGCAGGGCATGGGCATTGCATGCCAGGTCTTCGTCGTTTCGTCCCATCTGACGCCTGCCAGTCCCATGGTGGTGTGACGCGGATCCAGTATCTCGAACTTATGGTATTCATTACCCGCATCGAATATCAGATGCTTGTTGTGTTCCCATTGCAGACTCTGGTTGGTGATATAATTTGGCGTGACGTTCACCTTCATGTTGTCCTCCCGTCCGTTTTGCATCACAAACGTCTGTATCTCCTCGTTGGGTCTTGTCACCCTGAGTCCGTTGAGTTTCACCGTCATCCCTACCTGCTGGTATCGGCCGTTCAGGTCCAGGTCTGTGTTTGTGGTGATGCCCAATCCTACCAGCATGATGGGTTCTGCAACGCGCAATTCCACCACAAGGACTTCCTCTTCGCTGTCATCATCAATGATGTGCAGCCTGTAGTTACCACTCATGCGCAGGTTGGTGTGCTCGTTGGGAAACTGCAGCTCGTAGTGGGTGTAGAGGACTGTGGTGTTGATAGAGTTATCATACTGCTCTATAGGCTGGTCGTTAAGCCCTTCCAGCCAGTCGCTCTCAAAGAGTCCCTCTGCAGGTGTCCAGTCGGGATTGCAGGGTTCCACGCGGTAAATAAAGCGGTGGTAGTTGTGCGACAGTTCATCAAAGCTGATGCTCAGCACGTCTCGCCCATGTAGTTGCAATACAGGGAGCGCCTCAAAGTCATCGTTCTTGATGACCTGCAGACTCTTGATATTTGGTGCCTTTATGCTATGCCATGCGCTCAGCGACAACGGTGCCAGCATGAGCAAGGCCAGTATTATTTTCTTCTTCATGCGGCAAAGATACCTAAAAAACTGTGAAATTGGACGCCAGAATCGAATTATTTTCTTAAATGAAGTTAATTCAGGGTAGGGTGTCCTGCGTTTTGGGACGACCTCCGCTTTAATTTGCAACCAGAAATTAATATGTATAACTCAAAAAACAATTAAGATTATGGATGCATTATTTTGGATTTACATCATTTCAGTAGTAGCAGTAGCCCTGATGGGTGATTTTAAAGAGATGGCAGAGGATAAGCCTGCACCCTCGCAAGAGAAGTGCGACGTGCCCTCTCTTGACCAGAGACGTGAGCGTGCCCGTATAGAAAGCAGAATGGTGGAAGGAGATCTGTTTAAATCATAAAGAAAAACAAGTTTTCCTTTTGCATTTCTCTCGACTTTTTCGTAACTTTGCGCCAAAATTTAAATAATTTGTAATTATGGGATTTTGGAAATCGTTTTTCGGAGGGGAGGAGAGTAACCCTGAAGAAGAGAAAAAGAATGCCGAGGCTAAAAACTTTGACGTGTTTAAATATGATGGCGTGAAAGCCATGCGCATGGGACAGTTTGATTATGCGGAGAAATGTTTTCGTGAGGCGCTGAAAATCCAGGAAGACTTGGAAGTGCATGATTATCTCTCTCAGACACTGATTCGCCTGAATCGTCTGGATGAGGCCCTGGAGGAGTTGAACATCATCATCAAGGCCGAACCGGATAATATTGCTATCATGTTGCATGCAGCCCATGTGGCTTATATGCAGGAGGATTATGAACAGATGAAAAATTTCTGTGAACAGGCACTGGGTGTGGATGCTGAAAACGGCATGGCTAACTATATGGTGGCGCAGGCCGCTTTGGGTCAGGGTGATCTGATTAACGGTATTGCCCGTTTGACCAAAGCTATCGTATTGAATGAACAACTGGGCGATGCCCGTCTGCTTCGTGCCAAGACACTTCTGAAACTGGGCGACGTGAATGGTGCGGAAGAGGATGTCAACTGGTTGATGGCGCATACCGAAGATGAAGAGGAGGTGCTGCTGATGGCTGCACGCGTGGCTCATGTCAAGGGACAGAATGATGATGCCCTTAATATTTATAATAAGGTGATAGACCTGAATCCCTTCCAGATGGATGCCTACAGGGAGCGCGGCCAGATACGCTACGAGCAGGGCGACAAGAAAGGTGCGGAGGAAGATATGCAGAAACTGCTGGAGATGAACCCCAACGAACTGGCCGATGTGAGTGGTGATTACTCGGCCGAAGGCGTGGAACAGGCTATGAAACGCGTCTATTCTGCCATTAATCCATTTGGATTGTAAAAAAAACAAGAAAAAGTTTGGTGATTTGAAAGAATTGTTATACTTTTGCACTCGAAAATAACAAATAGTAACAAAAATGATAAAATTTAATGCATACTTCTATTTTTATTATTACTTTACAAGCAATTGTGAAGCGGGTAGTCGTATGTAAAAATGATGAGTTGTAACATTGAAAAAATTAAATAAGGCCCCGCTTCACGAAGAGTGACAGTGGGGTTTCTTTTTAGCGTATGAAGAGAATAGCAATACAAGGAGAGATCGGGTCGTTCCACGACATCGCCGCCCATCAGTATTTCGAGGGAGAACAGTTGCAGTTGATTTGCTGCAACACCTTTGAACAGGTGTATGAGAGTATGCGTCAGGACCCCACGGTGATAGGTATGGCCGCCATCGAGAATACGATAGCAGGAAGTCTGTTGCACAACTACGAACTGCTGCGCGACAGTGGTACAACGGTGGTAGGTGAGCATAAGTTGCACATCACCCACTGCATCTGTTGTCTGCCAGAGGACGACTGGGACACCATCTCTGAGGTACACTCCCATCCTGTGGCCCTGATGCAGACGCGTCACTACCTGGAGCATCATCCCAATCTGCGTATTGTGGAAGGTGACGATACGGCAGGTTCGGCCAAGATGATAGCCGAGGGTCACCATAAGGGATGGGCTGCTATCTGTCATGCCGAGGCTGCAAAGCTCTATGGACTGAAGGTACTGGAGAACGGTATCGAGGACAACAAGCACAACTATACACGTTTCCTGGTGTGTTCGGCACCTCAGAAGGCCGACATGCTGCGTCCGCTCGTGGAGTCAAACAAGGCTAGCATCGTCTTCTCCCTGCCTCACGAAGAGGGTTCGCTCTCAGCAGTACTTGCTATCCTGTCGTTCTATAAGATTAACCTGACAAAGATTCAGTCATTGCCCATCATCGGCAAGGAGTGGGAGTACCTGTTCTATGTGGATGTGACCTATAACGACCTGACCCGTTACCGTCAGGCGGTGGATGCCATTATCCCCCTGACACGTGATTTGAAAATCCTGGGAGAGTATAGGGCGATTTGAGATTTGAGGTTTAAGATTTTGATTTGATAATTATGATACAACCAGCAGACAGATTAAGTTTAGTACAGGAGTACTACTTCAGCAGGAAACTGAAGGAGGTGGCACAACTCAATGCCGAAGGTAAGGATATTATCTCACTGGCCATCGGCAGTCCGGATATGCCTCCTTCAAAGCAGACCATCGACAAACTGTGTGAGGTGGCCAACCAGCCCAATGCACACGGCTATCAGCCTACACAGGGTACACCTGAGTTGCGCGAGGCTATGGCACAGTTCTATAAGCGCTGGTATAACGTAGATATCGACGCCAAGACCGAGGTGCTGCCCCTGATAGGTTCCAAAGAGGGTATCCTGCACGTGACGCTGGCCTTCGTGAATCCTGGCGATGAGGTACTGGTGCCTAATCCTGGCTATCCCACATACACCTCGCTCTCAAAGATTCTGGGCGCAAGGATTGTGAACTACAACCTGCGTGAGGATAATGGCTGGCAGCCTGACTTCGATGAGCTGGAGAAGATGGATCTCTCGAAGGTTAAGCTGATGTGGACCAACTATCCCAATATGCCAACGGGTGGTCGTGCCCAGATGAAGACCTATGAGCGCCTGGTGAAATTTGCCAGGGACCACGACATTGTAGTGGTCAACGACAATCCCTACAGCTTCATCCTGAGCGAGGAGCACCTGAGCATCCTGCAGGTACCAGGCGCTAAGGACTGCTGTATTGAGTTCAACTCGATGTCGAAGAGCCATAATATGCCAGGCTGGCGTGTGGGCCTCTGTGCCTCAAATCCACAGTTCATCCAGTGGATACTGAAGGTACAGTCCAATATTGAGAGTGGTACATTCCGTGGCATCCAACTGGCAGCTGCCGAGGCCTATAAGAATGATGAGGCTTGGCATCGCGAATATAACATCGAGACCTATGCCCGTCGTCGCCAGTGGGCCGAGAAGATTATGGATGTGCTGGGCTGTACGTACGACAAGAATCAGGTGGGCATGTTCCTCTGGGGCAAGATACCTGCTGAAATTCAGAACGTGGAAGACCTGACGGAGCGTGTGCTCCATGAGGCTCGCGTCTTCATCACCCCAGGCTTTATCTTTGGTTCAAATGGTGAGCGTTATATCCGTATCTCGCTGTGTGCCAAGGAGGAAAAGATACAAGAAGCATTAGAAAGAATCAAAAAAGCATTATAAGATATGGAACTGGAACTAGAAAAACTGAACCTTCCGAGTGACAATGAACGTCCCTTTGTGATTGCAGGCCCTTGTTCTGCAGAGACCGAGGAACAAGTGATGACCACTGCCAAGCAGTTGGCAATGAAAGGATGCCACAACTTCCGTGCTGGTGTGTGGAAGCCTCGTACGAAGCCAGGCGGCTTTGAGGGTCACGGCGAACCAGCCCTGCAATGGCTGAAGCAGGTGAAAGAGGAAACGAAGATGTTGGTTTCTACCGAGGTGGCAACCCCCGAGCACGTAGAACTGGCCCTGAAGTATGGCATTGATATCCTGTGGATAGGTGCCCGCACATCGGCCAACCCCTTTGCTATGCAGGCCCTAGCCGACTCGCTGAAGGGTGTTGACATCCCTGTGTTTGTGAAGAACCCAGTGAACCCCGACCTGGAACTGTGGATTGGTGCGTTGGAGCGCCTCAATCAGGCTGGCGTGAAGCGTCTGGGTGCCATTCACCGTGGTTTCTCTTCCTACGACAAGAAAATCTATCGTAACATGCCTATGTGGCAGATTCCTATCGAGTTGCATCGTCGTATTCCTGAGTTGCCAATCATCAGCGACCCCAGTCATATCGGTGGACGTCGTGAACTGATTGCTCCGCTGTGCCAGCAGGCTATGGACCTGGGCTTCGACGGCCTGATTGTGGAGAGCCACTGTGACCCGGACAAGGCATGGAGCGATGCCGCCCAGCAGGTGACGCCCGATGTGCTCGACTATATCCTCTCGCTGCTCGTTATCCGCGACGAGCACGCCACCACAGAAGGCATCCAGCAGTTGCGCAAGCAGATTGACGAACTGGACAACCAGTTGATGGACCTCCTGGCTAAGCGTATGCGTGTGTGCCGTGAGATTGGTCAGTATAAGAAAGAGCATAATATGACCGTGCTGCAGACCTCGCGCTACAACGAGATTCTGGCCAAGCGAGGCGCGCAGGGTTCGCTTCTGGGCATGGGTTCCGAGTTTGTGGCAAAAGTCTTCGAGGGCATCCACGAAGAGAGTGTAAGACAACAGATTGAAATTATCAACAAATAAGAAATGCGAATATTAGTGATGGGAGCAGGCAAGATGGGAAGTTTCTTCATCGACCTGCTGAGTTTTGACCACGAGGTGGCTGTGTTCGAGCGCGATGCCAAGCGCATGCGTTTCACCTACAACTGCCAGCGGTTTACTACTTACGAAGAGATTCAGGCCTTCAAGCCCGAGCTGCTGATTAATGCCGTGACGCTGAAATACACCATCCCCGTGTTCCAGGAGGTGATACCCTATCTGCCCAAGGAGTGCATCATCAGCGACATAGCCTCCGTGAAGACCGACCTGAAGGACTTCTACGAGCAGACGGGCATGCGCTACGTGTCCACGCACCCCATGTTTGGACCCACGTTTGCCAACCTGCAGCAACTGTCAGAGGAGAACGCCATCATCATCCAGGAGGGCGACTGCATGGGGCGCTGCTTCTTCAAGGACCTCTACCAGAAGCTGGGGCTCAACATCTACGAGTACACCTTCGAGGAGCACGATAAGACGGTGGCCTACTCGCTGAGTATCCCCTTCGTCTCCACCTTTGTCTTTGCGGCCGTGATGAAACATCAGGATGCGCCCGGCACCACCTTCAAGCGCCACATGCGCATTGCCAAGGGCGTGCTCAATGAGGACGACTACCTGTTGCAGGAAATCCTGTTCAACCCCTACACCCACGATCAGGTGTCGCAAATCCGTACAGAATTAAAGGAGCTGCTCGAGATTATCGACACAAAAGATGCTGCCGCCATGAAGCGCTATCTCACCAAGATTCGCGACAATGTGCGCCGCGACATTGAAATAAAGCGATAGAAAAACGAGAAAATCTGGTTATTCGCAATGGATAATCAGATTTTTTTTGGCGTTAATTGCAATTTATTTTGTACCTTTGCAGCCGAATTCGAATTTAAACAATTGTTTTAGGAATGAATATTTCTTATAAATGGCTGAAAGAATACGTTGATTTCGACCTTTCGCCGCAGCAGGTATGTGATGCGCTGACCTCTACGGGACTTGAAGTTGACGCTCTGGAAGAAGTGCAGTCCATTCGTGGTGGGCTGAAAGGACTCTACGTGGGCAAGGTGCTCACTTGCGAAGTGCATCCCAACTCTGATCACCTGCACGTGACCACAGTTGACCTGGGCAAGGGCGAACCCTCACAGATTGTGTGTGGTGCACCCAATGTGGCTGCTGGTCAGAAAGTTATCGTGGCCGACCTGGGTTGCGTGCTCTACGACGGCGACCAGGAATTTGTTATCAAGAAATCCAAACTGCGTGGCGTCGAGTCTAACGGTATGATCTGTGCCGAGGACGAGATAGGCGTGGGCACCAGTCATGATGGTATCATCGTGCTGCCCGACGACGCCGTGGTAGGTACGCCCGCTGCCGAGTATTACAATCTGGAGAGCGACTGGCTCATCGAGGTGGACATCACTGCCAACCGTGCCGATGCCCTGTCTCATTGGGGCGTGGCGCGCGACCTCTACGCCTGGCTCAAGCAAAACGGCTACGAGACAAGTCTGCACCGCCCCTCCGACGACGCTTTCGCTGTCGACAATCACGACCTCCCCATCGAGGTGGAGATTCAGAACACAGAGGCCTGCAAGCGCTATGCCTGCGTGAGCGTCAGTGGTTGCCAGGTGAAGGAGTCGCCCGACTGGCTGAAGAACAAGCTGACCACCATCGGTTTGCGTCCTATCAATAATATCGTGGACATCACCAACTATGTGATGATGGCCTACGGCCAACCCCTGCACACCTTTGATGCCGATATGGTGAAGGGTCGCAAGATTGTGGTGAAGACGATGCCCGAGGGCACACCCTTCGTGACCCTCGACGGCGAGGAGCACAAGCTCTCTGAGCGCGACCTGGCTATCTGCAATGCAGAGGAGCCCATGTGTATAGCCGGCGTATTCGGTGGCAAGGGTAGCGGCACCTACGAGACCACGACAAACGTGGTGCTCGAGAGCGCCTACTTCCATCCCACGTGGATTCGCAAGTCGGCCCGCCGTCACGGCTTGAGCACCGACGCCTCGTTCCGCTTTGAGCGTGGCATCGACCCCAATGGCGTGATCTACGCCCTGAAGCAGGCCGCCCTGCTCTGCAAGGAGTTGGCTGGCGGAAAGGTGTCTATGGAGATTTGCGACGTCTATCCAGAGAAGATGGAGAATGCCGTCGTCGATTTGCAGTACAGCTACGTGCACAACCTCGTGGGCAAGGATATCCCCGTAGAAACCATCAAGAATATCTGTCAGACGCTGGAGATGAAGGTGCTCCAGGAGACGGCCGAGGGCTTGAAACTGGAGATTCCCGCCTATCGCGTGGACGTCACTCGCCCCTGCGACGTGGTAGAGGATATCCTGCGTATCTATGGCTATAATAATGTGGAGATACCCACACAGCTGAAGTCGAGCCTCGTCATCAAGGGCGAGGAAGACCGCAAGCACAAGTTGCAGAACCTGGTGTCTGAGCAGCTGGTGGGTGCTGGCTTCAACGAGATACTGAACAACTCGCTCACCAAGACTGCCTACTATGGTGAGAGCGACACCGTGGTGAAGATTATGAACCCCCTGTCGAGCGACCTTGGCGTGATGCGTCAGACGCTGCTCTACGGCGGTCTTGAGAGCGTGGAGCACAATGTGAAGCGCAAGCAGGCCAACCTGCGTTTCTTCGAGTTTGGCAACTGCTATTTCTTCGACCCCGAGAAGCTGAACGAGGAGAATCCTATTCAGGCCTACAAGGAAGAGAACTTCATGGGCATCTGGGTCACCGGTAAGCGTGTAGAGGGCTCTTGGGCTCATCCCAACGAGGACTCTACCTACTACGAACTGGCCGCTTATGTGCAGAATATCCTGAGTCGCATAGGCATGAAGCAGGGCCTGATGGTGCAGAAGAAGAGCGAGAATCCTGATTTCTCTGCCGGCATCGTCATCGAGAACCGCGGCGGCAAGAAACTCATCGAGATGGGTATCCTGTCAAAGAAGCTGCTGAAGCAGTTCGACCTGCAGCAACCCGTCTATTTCGCCGAACTCAACTGGACGCAACTGATGAAGGCCACGAAGAAGAACGAGGTGACCTTCACCGAGATTTCCAAGCATCCTGCCGTGAGTCGCGACCTGGCTCTGCTTGTTGACAATGCCGTGGAGTTTGCCCAGATAGAGCAGATTGCCCGTCAGACGGAGAAGAAACTGCTGAAGAAGGTAGAGCTCTTCGACGTCTATGAGGGTAAGAACCTGCCTGAGGGCAAGAAGTCGTATGCAGTGAACTTCATCCTGCAGGACACAGAGAAGACCATGAACGACAAGCAGATTGATGCCATCATGCAGAAGCTGATTGCCAACCTGAAGAAGCAGCTAAATGCTGAACTTCGTTAATTTAGAATTAAGAATTTAGAATTAAGAATTAAATACAATGGGAAGAGCATTTGAATATCGTAAAGCTACAAAGCTGAAGAGATGGGGCCACATGGCCAAGACATTTACAAAAATCGGCAAGCAGATTGCCATCGCCGTGAAGGCTGGTGGTCCTGAGCCCGAGAACAACCCTGCGCTGCGTGCTATCATTGCCAACGCCAAGCGCGAGAACATGCCAAAGGACAACATTGAGCGTGCTATCAAGAACGCTATGGGTAAGGACCAGAGCGACTATAAGGAGGTGAACTACGAGGGATACGGTCCTCACGGCATCGCTATCTTCGTGGAGACGCTGACCGACAACACCACCCGCACCGTGGGCGACGTGCGCTCCGTGTTCAACAAGTTTAATGGCAACCTGGGCACACAGGGCTCACTGTCGTTCCTCTTCGACCACAAGGCAGTGTTCACCTTCAAGAAGAAGGACGGACTGGATATGGACGAGATGATTCTCGACCTGATTGACTACGGCGTGGAGGACGAGTACGACGAGGACGAGGAGGAGAACAGCATCACTATCTATGCCGACCCTTCAAGCTTCAGCGCAGTGCAGAAGCATCTGGAGGAGAACGGTTTCGAGGTGACCGGTGCCGAGTTCACTCGTATTCCTAACGACCTGAAGGACGTGACGGCCGAGCAGCGCGAGACCATCGACAAGATGGTGGAGAAGCTCGAGGACTTCGACGACGTGCAGACCGTCTATACCAACATGAAGCCCGAGGAGGCGTAAGGCCTTGCCGCGTTTCGTATAAAAAAAAGCGAGAATCTTTAGGTTTCTCGCTTTTTCTTTTGCTTGTATCGCTTTTTTTTCGTACCTTTGGCGCCAAACTAAAATACTCAAAACAAAATACTAACTATGCTTAGAAAACTAATTTCTGCTATGCTCGTTGCTGTGGCTGTGTGTGCCGCGGCCAAGAATCCTTACAAACAGTACACAGCCAACCTGCCCTTTGCCCTGCCGGAATTCAAGGCTCCCAAGATACCCGGGCGACGGGTGGTGCTGACCGATTTCGGTGCCGACCCCACAGGCACCAAGCTCTGCACCGACGCCTTTGCAAAGGCCATCAAGACACTGAGCCTGCAGGGTGGCGGACACCTCATCGTGCCCCGCGGCGTGTGGCTCACCGGACCTATCGTGCTCCGGTCAAACATTGATTTCCACCTGGAGAAAGGGGCCGTGGTGCTCTTCGCCCCCGACGAGTCGCTCTATCCCCTCGTCAGCACCTCGTTCGAGGGGCTCGACACCCGCCGCTGCCAGTCGCCCCTCAGTGCCAGCGGTGCCGAGAATATCAGCATCACGGGAGATGGCGTCATCGACGGCAACGGACAGTACTGGCGCCCCGTGAAGCGGGCCAAGGTCACCGACAGCCACTGGAAGCGCCTGCTGGCCGTCCCCGGCAGCGTGGCCATAAGAAAAGACTACTGGGTGCCTTCAGAGGGCTATGCCAAGGGCGAAAAGGGCGCCAACATGAATGTGCCCGACGTTCAGACAGAGGCCGACTGGCAGGCCGTGAAGCGCTTTCTGCGCCCCGTGATGGTAAGTTTGGTGGATTGCAGAAACGTGCTGCTGCAGGGCGTCATCTTCCAAAACTCGCCCGCATGGAACATCCACCCCCTGATGTGCGAGAATATCATCATCGACCGTATATTGGCTCGAAATCCTGCCTATGCGCAGAATGGCGACGCGCTCGACTTAGAGTCGTGCAAGAACGCCCTCATCGTCAACTCGCGCTTCGATGCCGGCGACGATGGTATCTGCATCAAGAGCGGCAAGGATGCCGACGGCCGCCGACGCGGTATGCCCTGCCAGAATGTGGTGGTCGACGGCTGCACCGTCTTTGCCGGTCACGGCGGCTTTGTGGTGGGCTCAGAGATGAGTGGTGGCGTCAGGAATATCTCCGTGCGCAACTGCCAGTTTGTGGGCACCGATGTGGGCCTGCGCTTCAAGTCCACCCGCGGTCGCGGCGGCATCGTGGAGAATATCTTCATCGACGGCATCTCTATGACCAATATCGCCACCTATGCCGTGACATTTAATATGTATTATGGTGGAAAGTCGGTTGCCGAGGTGTTGGCTGAAGGCGGAACCAGTTCGGAGGTTACGACGATGCCTGTAACAGAGGAGACACCCATTTTCCGTCACATCGATATCCGTAATGTGAATTGCTATCATGCAGGTTATGCCATGGAGTTCAACGGGTTGCCTGAGATGCCTATCGATGGTATCAACCTCGAGAATATTTCTATCTCGGCCCGTCATGATGCAACTTTCCAGTACAGCAAGAATATCACGAAAAAGAATGTAAATATTAGTCTTTACAAATAATCATAATGACAAGAACTGGATTGGGGACTTTATTGGCAGTAGTTGCCTTCGGAATGACTACTGCTATGGCACAACGTCATGTGCAGACTCTGAATGATGGCTGGCGTTTTCTGGCTGGCGATGTAGATAATGGTGAAAAGACTGGACTGAATGATAGCGGTTGGCGTGAGGTTATCGTTCCTCATGATTTCCAGATAGAACAGCCGTGGGTGGCTCCTGCAGCTGGCGAGAAGGCTGATAATGACGACCCTGCGGCCAATATCAAGAGTCGACTGAGCAGTCGTGGCTTCAAGGAGATGGGGCAGGGATGGTACAGGTTGCACCTGGTGCCGGCCGACTCGCTCAGGGGGCGCCGACTGCTGCTGGATTTCGGTGGCATCATGTATGTGGGCGATGTCTATGTGAACGGCAAAAAGGTGGGAGGTACGGACTATGGCTACGTGGGGTTCCAGATAGATGTGACTCAGGAACTGAAGGTGGGACAGGACAACGTGGTGGCTGTGTGTGCCGACACGCGCGAGCCTGGCAACTCTCGCTGGTACACGGGTGGCGGACTGTTTCGCGACGTGAAACTGGTGAGCACCAACCGCGACTTGTATTTTGAGCGTCACCCGCTGCGCATCACCACGCGCGACAACCGCTTTGTGACCATCGCTGCCGAGGTGGCTTCGCGCGGGCGCGACAAGAAAATGCCGGTAGCGCTGCGCATCCTCGACCCGCAGGGACAGACGGTCTATGAGGGGAGGACAGAGATGCGTCGCTCTACGCCTACACGCATCGTGGAACAGCAGTTGGCCGAGGTGGAGATACCCAATGCGCAACTGTGGGACACGGACCATCCTAACCTCTACACCGTCGTGGCTACGCTCTACAACGAGAAGGGGGTGGCGGTGGATTGTGTGAAGGAGCGCTTCGGCATTCGCACCGTCGAGGTAACGCCCAACGAGGGCTTGCTGCTCAACGGCAAAAAGGTGCTGCTGAAGGGGTATGCCAACCACCACTCGCTGGGCGCACTGGGCGCGGCTGCCTATCCCAGGGCCATCGAGAAACGCATACAACTGATGAAGCAGTTTGGCATCAATCATATCCGCACGAGTCATAATCCCTACAGCAGGGAGTTCATCGAACTGTGCGACGAGAATGGTATCCTGGTGGTCGACGAGCTCTACGACAAGTGGACGCGTCAGCATACGGGCGGACGGGTGCCGTTTGAGGCGCTGTGGCAAACGGATGTGCCGGAGTGGATCAAACGCGACAGAAACTCGCCCAGCGTGGTGATGTGGAGCCTGGGCAACGAACTGCAACAGGATGCTAACCAGCCGTTTAACGATTTTGGCGTGACGATGTTTAAACTGATGCGCACACTGATTCAGCGCTACGACTCCACACGACTGGTCACGGTGGCCATGCATCCGCGCTACCGCAACTGGCAGACGGACTCGCTGCCGTGCGACCTGGCTATGGTGACGGATGTGCAGGCTTACAACTACAGATATATGTACTTCCCGGGCGACGGGCGTCGATTCCCCTGGATGAGGTTCTACCAGAGTGAGGCGTCGGTGGCTGCTATGGGACAGAACTTTTTCGAGATGGACTTGCAGCGGGTCATGGGATTGGCTTACTGGGGGGCTATAGACTACCTGGGCGAGAGTCAGGGATGGCCTGCAAAGGGCTGGAGTCAGGGAGTGTTCGACCTGGAACTGAACGCGAAGCCGAAGGCGTACTACATGAAGAGTTTCTTCAAGGCTGATGAGCCGGTGGTGCACATTGGGGTGATCGAGAAGAAGGGCGACATGATGTGGAATGGTGTGCAGACGGGCAACGACGGCATGACTGACCACTGGAACCGCAGGCAGGGACAGGTGCTGTCGCTGGTCACGTATACGAATGCTGAGGAGGTGGAACTGGTGCTCAACGGCCGGTCGCTGGGCAAGAAACTGAACGACGTGAAGGATGCGAAGATGCGCAACCAGATTCGCTGGAACAACGTGAAATACGAGCAGGGCAAACTGGTGGCTATCGCGCGCAACAACGGGCGCGAGGTGGCGCGTCATCAGATAGAGACAACGTCGGAGGCGGTGCGTCTGAAAGCAGAGACTGACAACGCTGCGTGGAGGGCCGACGGCACGGACTTGCAGCATGTGCAGGTGGTGGCTGTGGACAGGAAAGGCAGAAGGGTGCAGACGGCTGCTGGCGAGGTGACTTTCGCTGTTGAGGGACCTGCTGATATCGTGGGTGTGGTGAATGGCGACATCAACTCTAACGAGATGCTCGTGGGCTGCAGGCGCAGTCTTTATAACGGCACGTGCACGGTGATTCTGCGCTCAAAGGCTGGCGCAAAGGGGCAGGTGGTACTCACCGCTAGTGCCCCTGGAATGAAACCTGTAAAGACAAAACTGCACACGCTATAACGTCCGCGCCCCTTTCCTGAACGACGAGGAGAGGGGGCGTGGCGTGTTTTTTTTATTCGTGATGATAAGGCTCACCCTTGATGATGGTGCAAGCGCGATAGAGCTGCTCTGTAAACACCAGGCGCACCATCTGATGTGAGAACGTGAGGCGTGAGAGTGATAACTGCTCATTAGCACGCTGATAGACAGCAGGAGAGAATCCATACGGTCCGCCAATGACGAATACGAGTCGGCGGGCCGTATTGCGTTTCTGCTCAAGCCATGAAGCCAGTTCAACGCTGCGTGGTTCGCGTCCGCGTTCATCCAGAAGCACCACAGTGTCTTGTGGCTGGATCTGTTTAAGGATAAGCTCACCTTCGGCCGTCTTTTGTTGCTCTTCCGTGAGATTCTTGGTGTTTTTCAGTTCAGGAATCGTTATGATGTTGAAGGGCATATAATGGCTGATACGTTCGGCATAGTCGTTGATGCCTGCAATGAAATGTTTGTTGACGGTTTTGCCAACTAAGATTAGTTCTGTTTTCATATCTGCTTGTATTCAGCTGCAAAGATAGTGATTTTTCTGTAAATATCAGATACGGACGTATATAAAAAAACAAAAGCGACGGGCTTCACAGCCAATCGCCTTATCTTCAATAGGTATTAGTTCTTTTAAGGTAAAAAGATTGTTTTCAGGATAACGTTGGCAAAGGTATGGAAAATTATTGAACTGCGCAAGTTTTTCTTAAACTTTTTTTATGAAAAAATGTTGTGTGGGTGCACAATTCGCTTATTTAACATTTGTTAGTCCTTAAAATGCCTATATTCGTCTATTTTATCCGAATTTTTATCGACAACTTGTTTTTGGCTTTTTATACTAAGCGCCAATACTATCCTGTATTTCTTCGATATTTTGCTCCTGCTCGGCGTCAAGACTGTCTTCTTCAAGACTGTCGAGTGGTTCGTAGGTGCTGATACCCTGATACATGCTGTCCAAGATGCTGGCATCTCGAGGGGCACCAAATTTTCCATGATAGTGCTTAAATCGCTTGTCGCTAAGAACCGACTCGAAGAATTGCCCACAGATGGGGAGTGCTGTGCGGCTGCCTTGTCCCAGTTCACCAGTACGGAAGTGGATGGCGCGATATTCGCCGCCTACCCATGCGCCACACACCAGATTGGGACTGATGCCTACGAACCAGGCATCAGAGTGGTTGTTGGATGTTCCTGTCTTACCACCAAAGTCGGTATCACTGAAATTCCTGACATATCGCCACATGTTCATGCTGGTGCCGCCTGGTTCACGCATGCCAGCCATCAGCATCTGTTGCATAAAGAATGCAGACCTATAGCTTACAGCCTCGGTTTGCTCGGTGGATGCCTCGTATACGACATTGCCGTCGCGGTCGAGGATACGTGTCACGAGTACAGGCTCGTGTGCCATTCCGTCATTGACGATTGTAGAGTAGGCGTTGACCAGTTCCAAGAGGTTCACATCGCTGGCACCCAAGGCGAGTGAGGGCGTCTCGTGAAGCGGACTCTTGATACCCATCTTGTGTGCCGTCTTTGCAATGCGGTCTATACCCATCTCTTGTCCTATCTTAACAGCGATTGAGTTGACGCTTTGGGCAAAGGCTGACTTCAAGGTCATGTTATAGCCTGTGAAGAATCCGTTTGCATTGGTAGGTGCCCATAGCACTTCCTTCTTCTGTTCGTTGTCCCATACGTTCATACTGAAATATGAGTCCTCACGGCGGTCGTTGGGTGTCAGTCCCTGATTCATGGCTTCTGTATAGACAAAGAGCTTGAAAGTAGAACCGGGCTGGCGCATCGCTGTCACCTTGTCGTATTTCCATGTACCAAAGTCAAGGTCGCCTACCCAGGCTTTCACATATCCTGTCTTTGGTTCGATGGCCGTAAAGCCACAGTGCATGAAATGCTCCATATAGCGGATGGAATCGAGCGTGCTCATCTCTGTTTCGTAGGGACCGTCATAGCTGAACAGTTTCACGGGGTGTGGCTGGTTCAGATAGAAGTCGATAGAATCCTGATTATGGTCGAAACGCTTGTCGAGATATTTATAGCAGGGCAGACGCTTGGCGATGTTCTCAATGAAATTAGGTATCTCGCGATGATACTCGTCTTGCCAGGGATTGACTCTGCCCCAGTGGTTGTTAAAGCGCTGTTGCAACTGTTTCATGTTTTCCCATGCTGCCTGTTCGGCATAGCGCTGCATGGCGGTATCGATGGTGGTGTAGATCTTCAGTCCATCTGTGTAGAGGTCGTAGCCATTCTCTCTGCACCAGTCGTTCAGGTATTCCTTCACGGCTTCGCGGAAGTAGAGTGCTTTTCCATCATAGGCATTCTCAACGCTGTAGTCCAGTTCAATGGGTTTTATGGTCAGTGAGTCATATTGCGCTTGTGTAAGATGGTCTCTCTGCAGCATATTTCCCAGCACCACATTACGTCGGTTCATACTGTTCTCTGGATGCAGACGGGGGTTATAGTAGGTGGTAGCCTTGAGCATCCCCACCAGCACTGCAGCCTGCTCGGGAGTGAGCTTCTGGGGGGTTGTGTTGAAATAAGTCTTGCAGGCCGTCTTGATGCCGAAGGCATTAGAGCCGAAGTCAACGGTGTTGGCATACATTGTCAGAATCTCCTCCTTACTGAAGTTGGCTTCCAGCTTTACGGCAGTGATCCACTCTTTGGTCTTCATGATGAGCATTTTGACACCAGGGATGCTGCCCAGGAGACCGGTAGAATATTCTGTACGCACGCGGAAAAGGTTCTTTGCCAACTGTTGGGTAATGGTTGATGCACCACGTGCATCATGATGGATGACGTAGTCCTTTAGTGCGGCACCAAAAGCTTGGAAATCGATGCCGAAATGGTGATAGAAACGCTCGTCTTCGGTGTCAATCAGGGCGGTCCAGAAAATGGGGTTCACATCGTCATACGTCACAGGTGTGCGGTTTTCACTGAAGTATTTGCCAATCATCACACTGTCGGCACTATAGATCTCTGAAGCCTGAGCCGGACGTGTGTTGATAATGGTGCCCATGCTGGGCGATTTACCAAACAATCCCAAGAAGTTGATGTCAACAGCTCCCAGATATAGTATGAAGGCGACAATGACAGAGGCCGTTGCCGATAAGAGTTTGATATACCAAGGACGTCCCTTGAATATACCCATATACCATTTGAATGCTTTCTTACAGTAGAGCCATGTGGCTGCAGTGATTTTCCTGATATAATTCATTGTTTAATGATATGATTGAGAATCAGTTGTTTATCATCGGGTGAAAACCAGGTGACAAGAGGGTCTTTCTTGTACCAAGTCAATTGTTTGCGGGCATAGCGGCGGGTGTTGCCCTTGATGCGTTCTATGGCTTCGTCGAGTGACCATGTGCCATCCAGATAGGTGAACAGTTCTTTGTAGCCAACCGTATTCAGTGCATTGAGATGGCGCAGGGCATAGACACTTCGTGCCTCGTCAAGAAATCCCTGTTCCATCATGATGTCCACGCGTCTGTTGATACGTTCGTAGATTATCTCGCGCTTGCGTGTGAGACCAATCTTGATAATGTTGAAGGGACGCTCCTTGTGCGCGTTGGTGCGGAAGGAGGTATAGGTGCGCCCGGTCATCAGACATATCTCCAGGGCATGAACCACGCGGCGGGGGTTCTTCTTGTCCACTATCTCATAGTGCTCTGGATCCAGGATGCGGAGTTGCTCGCACAGACTATCAAGTCCCTCCTCAGCCAAGCGCCTCTTCAGCGTGTTACGCGTCTCGTCATCTACCGTCGGGATATCATCGATGCCGTTGCACACAGCGTCGATATACATCATGCTGCCACCAGAGAGTAGGGCGTAGTCGGAGGTCTGGAACAATGTGTCGAGCAGATGCATCACCTCTTGCTCGTAGATAGAGGCGCTGTAATAGTCTGTGAGCGCCTGTGTTCCCACAAAATAATGCCGCACCTGCCGAAGTTGTTCTTCAGTAGGTGCGGCTGTACCGATTTTTATTTCACGATAAATCTGCCTAGAGTCGGCATTGATGATAGGAATGCCAAAATATTTGGCAATGTCCAGACATAAATCCGTTTTTCCAACGGCAGTAGGTCCGGTAATGACTATCAGCGTCTTTTTCAACGAATGACTCCGCGCTTTGAGTTCTCAAAGAACGAGCAGATATATTCAACCTCTTTACTATCGGGATATTTTAAACGTGCCTCTGCAACACCATCCTTGATAATGCCCTTGGCATAGATGGTGCGATAGGTATCGTGAATCATCTCGATGGTCTCATTAGAGAAACCGCGACGACGCAAGCCAATCAGATTGACGCCAGCGAAACGGATGGGTTCCTTTCCAGCGATGATATAGGGAGGAATATCCTGACTGGTGCGACTGCCACCCTGAATCATCACATAGCTGCCTACGCGGATAAACTGGTGGAATAGCACCTCGGCAGAGATGATGGCGAAGTCGTCAACTTCCACTTCTCCGGCAAACTTGGTTGAGTTGCCGATGATACAACCATTGCCGATGATACAGTCGTGGGCAATATGCATATTCTCCATCAGCAGGTTTCCTGAGCCGACAACGGTCTTGCCACGACTGGCAGTACCACGGCTGATGGTAACGTTCTCACGAATAGAGTTGTTGTCGCCAAGCTCACAGGTTGTCTCCTCACCTTTGAACTTCAGGTCCTGAGGCTTTGTTGAGATAGAGGCACCAGGGAAAAACTCGTTGCCGCTACCTATACGGGCACCTGTATGGATGGTCACATTATTTAGCAGGTGGTTGTTATCACCCATCACCACATTCTTGTCGATAACGCAGAATGGACCGATGATATTATTGTCACCCAGTTTAGCTTCAGGGTCAACTACTGCTAGGGGATGTATTTGATTCATATTGTCTTTTTACTTGTTCTTTACAATTTGGGCGGTGAAGGTGGCCTCAGAAACAACGTGGTCGCCTACGAAAGCATAGCCGTGCATAGTGGAGATTCCGTGACGGAGTGGTGCCAACAGCTCTACCTTGAATAACAGTGTGTCGCCAGGAACTACCTTCTGACGGAATTTGACACCGTCAATCTTCATGAAATAGGTTGACCAGCGCTCAGGTTCTTCAACGGCGTTGAGTACCAACAGACCGCCACATTGTGCCATAGCCTCAATCTGAAGTACGCCAGGCATGACGGGCTCTTGAGGGAAGTGACCGGTGAAGAATGGCTCGTTGCTGGTGATATTCTTCACACCAACGATGCTTGTAGGACCAATCTCGATGACCTTATCTACCAACTGCATAGGATAGCGGTGGGGGAGCAACTCGCGAATGCGGTTCACGTCCATCACAGGCTCATCGTTTGGATCGTAGGCAGGGGCCTGAATCTCGTGCTTACGGATCTCCTTGCGTATCTCGCGCGCGAACTTATTATTAATAGTATGGCCGGGACGTGTTGCAATGATACGTCCCTTGATGGGCTTACCAATCAGTGCCATATCGCCAATCACGTCGAGCAACTTGTGGCGGGTGCACTCGTTCTCCCACTGCAGGGGCTTGTGCTGGATATAGCCCAGCTCGGTAGCATCACGATGTTCTACATGCAGCAGGTCAGCCAGCATGTCGAGACGCTCCTGAGTGGTCTGACGCTCGTAGATGACGATAGCGTTGTCCATGTCACCACCCTTGATCAGGTTAGCCTGAACCAGTGGCTCGATATCGCGTACGAATACGAATGTACGTGCAGCTGCAATCTCAGAGGTATACTTGGTGATATCGTCGAGCGTTGCAAACTGGCTGTTGATGAATTTTGACTCGAATGAGCACATGGTGGTGAGTGAGAACTGCTCATCAGGCAGGATGGTGATGCAAGAGCCGGTCTCATCGTCTCTTACCTCAATCTTCTTGCGGATGACATACCAGTCTTTTGGCGCATTCTGTTCCTCAGTACCAATCTCCTCAATCTTGTTGACATACTGGATGGCAGAGCCGTCAAGGATAGGGAACTCAGGACCGTTTACCTGAATCAGACAATTGTCAATACCAAGTGCATAGAGTGCTGACAGACCGTGTTCTACTGTTGAAACGCGGATGTCGCCCTTACCAAGCACTGTGCCGCGTTGTGTGTCTACTACGTTTTCGGCTATAGCGTCGATGACAGGCATGCCGTCAAGATCGATGCGCTGAATCTTATAACCGTGGTTCTCTGGAGCGGGATTGAACGTCACCGTGAGGCTCAGTCCAGTGTGCAGGCCTTTTCCGCAGAGCGAGAAACTGCCTTTCAGAGTCTTCTGTTTCATATGCTTATTTGTTTGCTTTTAATTCTTCCAATTCTTTTCTCAGAGCGCTCATCTCCTTGTACATATCAGGCAGACGGCGCAGGATGGCCATGCCCTTGAAGTACACCTTTGGATCCATGGCAGGTGAACCAATCAGCTGTTCGCCATTGCCCTTGGTGTCGCCGATGACGCCACACTGAGCACCCACGAATGTTTTGTCGGCTACGTGGATATGACCAGCGAAACCAGCCTGTCCGCCCACCATACACCACGAACCGATCTTTGTGCTGCCAGCCATGCCTACCTGGGCAGACATCACCGTGTTCTCGCCAATCTCACAGTTGTGAGCCACCTGAATCAGGTTGTCCAGCTTGACACCCTTGTGGATGACGGTAGCACCCATCGTAGAACGGTCTACGCAGGTATTGGCACCAATCTCCACATTATCCTCAATGATGACGATACCAATCTGTGGAATCTTATCGTAACCCTCTACGTTGGGAGCGAAACCGAAGCCGTCGGCACCAATGACGCTGCCGGCGTGAATCGTTACGTTCTGACCAATCTTACATCCCTGATAGATGGTGACGTTGGGGTAGATAAGGCATTTCTCACCCATCTTCACACCCTCGCCAATCACGACGTGGGGATAGATCTGCGTGCCGTCGCCAATCACAGCACCGTCGCCGATGCATGCAAAGGGACCGACATATACGTCTTTTCCCAGTGTGGCCTTAGGTGATACGAAAGCTAGTGGATCGATGCCCGTCTTTTTAGGCTTCATTGATTCGTAGAGCTGCAGCAGTTTGGCCACAGCCTCGTAGGCATTCTTTACGCGAATCAGCGTAGCCTTCACTTCCTGCTCTAATTCCAGGTCGTCGTTCACCAGGACAATGCTGGAAGCTGTTTCATAAAGATAGTGGGTATATTTGGGGTTCGAGAGGAACGAGATAGCTCCAGGCTGACCCTCTTCAATTTTTGCAAATGTATGGACGGCTGCATTTTCGTTGCCTTCCACTCGGCCACCGATAAACTCGGCAATTTGTTTGGCTGTAAACTCCATAATAATGATTCAGTGTTCTTTTTAGGATGCAAAGATAAGCATTTTTATTGAAAACGTTGATAACAAAGGTAATATTTTCGTATTTTTTTAGAAAGAAGCGCCACATTCAGTATCTCCGAGGCTTCCGAGATGTCCCTGATGGTGCCGTCTTTGTAGAGAATGTCGATAGAATCGTCGTCAACGGCGTACATATCTTTCTGAATTCTGTTGATGCTCATCATGTAGTGGGCGTCGCTCTTGTCGATGCCCATGTTCCGCGCTATCATGGTCTGCAGCTCGTCAATACGTTCGTCGGTGATGGGACTGTCGTGTACCTCCACCTTGAAGATGCGGCGGTCCAGCATATCCGTAGCCAGGGTCGACAGTATCTTGTCATCGGAATGCTTCCATGCTTTCATGGCACTCCAGATGTCGCTGTCGTCCAGTTCCTCGTACATGTGAAGCGCCTCTTCGTGGTCGGCAAACCATTGTGCGTTGACATCGTTTTCGATGAAGTAGGAGAGGGCAGGCGACGCAAATACCTGATGTCCCCGTTTGGCCAGATCCTTTGCCCTGGTCAGCATGTTGACCAGCACCTTTTCGTAGGCAACAGCCGTCTTGTGGAGATATACCTGCCAGTACATTAACCGCCTGGTAGTCAGATAGTTCTCGAGTGAATAGATACCTTTTTGTTCAACCACTAAACGGTCGTCTACCACGTTCAGCATCTTGATGATTCTGGCAGAGCCGATATTGCCCTCCGTGACACCGGTGAAGAACGAATCACGACGCAGATAGTCCAGTCGGTCCATGTCCAGCTGACTGGATATCAACTGGTGCAGAAAACGTTTCGGATAGTGGTCCTTGAAGATAGAGATGGCCAGGTTCAACTGTCCTCCCAAATCCTTGTTGATCTGCTCCATCATCATCAGCGAGATGTCCTCATGGGAGATGCCCCTGATGAGGGTATTCTCCAGTACGTGCGAGAACGGGCCGTGCCCGATGTCGTGCATCAGGATGGCCGCCTCTACTGCCTCGGCTTCAGAGTCAAAAATAAACTGTCCTTTCTGCTGAAGTGACTGGATGGCTTCACTCATCAGGTAGAAAGCGCCTAGCGAGTGCTGAAAACGCGTATGGCGGGCACCTGGATAGACCACAGATGCCAGACCCAGTTGATTGATGCGATTGAGTCGTTGAAACAGCGGGTGCTTCACGATGTCATAAAGCAGGCCGCGTGGTATTTTGATAAACCCGAATACCGGGTCGTTGATGATTTTTGCGTCGTCCATAATTCTTCTGACTGCAAAGGTACGAAAAAATGGCGTGAAAAGCAAAAATTTACTTAAATTAAATTATTAAACGAATGCAAATTTCTTTCGTCAGCGAGCAAACGGATTTTAAAGGTTTTGCGTGAAATGTTAAAATGCAAGAAAAAATCGAGACAGATTGTCAGTTTCATGATTTTTGCCTATATATTTGCATCAACGCTTTCTAGCAAGAAATAATCATTAACATAATACGAGAAGATATGAAAAAGATTTTAAATTATGTGGTTCCCTCCTTGAGTTTGGCGGCCATTGTTTTCTCAGTAGCAGCATTCAATGAAACACAAGCTGCTACCCAAGAACCTGATGTCATGGAAGTATCTACGGCAACAGCCGTACAACCTGTTGACCTGACCTATGCAGCAGAAAAAGCACTCCCTTGTGTTGTACATATTAAATACGTGCAGAATTCAAAAATCCAGACTGTAGAAGTGCAGAGCGACCCCTTTGACGATTTCTTCAGTGATCCGTTTGGAGGTTTTTTTGGACGCGGACAGCGTGGTCAGGGCGGCACACGCAAACAGCAGGTGCAGACGCCTAAGAAGACTGCCACCGGTTCTGGTGTCATCATCTCTGCAGACGGCTATATCGTCACCAATAACCACGTGGTTGACGGTGCTGACGAACTGACAGTCACGCTGAATGACAACAAGGAATACTCTGCCCGTATCATCGGTGCTGACAAAACGACAGATTTGGCACTCATCAAGATTGATGCCAAGAACCTGCCTGCTATCCGTATTGCTAACAGTGACAATGTGAAGGTAGGTGAGTGGGTGCTGGCTATTGGTAACCCCCTCGGTCTGACCAATACCGTTACTGCTGGTATCATCTCAGCCAAGGCCCGTACACTGGGTGCCAATGGCGTGGAGAGCTTCATCCAGACCGACGCTGCCATTAATGCAGGTAACTCAGGTGGTGCCCTTGTCAATACCAATGGCGAACTGGTTGGTATCAATGCCATGCTTTATTCCCAGACAGGTTCATATAGCGGCTATGGCTTCGCTATTCCTACGGCGATGATGAACAAGGTGGTGGCCGACCTGAAGCAGTATGGCACCGTGCAGCGTGCTATGATTGGTATCAGCGGACGCGACGTGAAGACACAGGTTGACATTGAGAAGGAGGATGGCAAGGATGCTGACTATGGCACTATGGAGGGTATCTATGTGGCTGAGGTTGTGGAGAATAGCGCTGCTGCCGAGGCTGGCATTGAGAAGGGCGACATCATCACTGAGGTGGATGGCCACAAGGTGACGAAGTTTGGCGACCTCTCTGGTTTGATTGCCCAGAAGCGTCCTGGCGATAAGATTAGCTTGACCTACCTGCACAACAAGAAGAAGCAGACGAAGACGGTGACGCTGCGCAACGAGCAGGGCAACACCAAGGTGGTGAAGAATGCCGACCTCGACGTGCTGGGAGCCGACTTCCGTGAGGTGACGAAGGCACAGAAGGAGCAGTTGGAGATTTCTTACGGTTTGGAGGTTATCAAGGTCAATGCCGGCAAGATGAAGGAGGCTGGTGTGCCTAAGGGCTTCATCATCCAGCGCGTCAACGACGAGGCGATGAATACTGTTGAGGATCTGCAGGATATTGTCAAGGATGCTTCTACCTCTAAGGAGCCCGTCCTCGTTATCAAGGGTATCTTCCCCACTGGTAAGCGCGGCTACTTCATCGTACAGCTGCAGAACGATTGATTTATTTTCATAAAAGGTTGCAGTT
The DNA here is from genome assembly GCF_022024175.1 of Prevotella communis. Classification (GTDB taxonomy): domain Bacteria; phylum Bacteroidota; class Bacteroidia; order Bacteroidales; family Bacteroidaceae; genus Prevotella; species Prevotella communis. Next base: position 1,304,765 of record NZ_CP091794.1, read on the forward strand.
TTGAGGATTATCCAAGAATCTGCACTTTTTTTTTGGCCATATCATTTTTTTGGTTTACCTTTGCACATTGACTAGAAACTGATAGAGCTATGAGACAATTGAAGATAACTAAATCAATCACTAACCGTGATGGCGAGTCGCTTGACAAATACCTTCAGGAAATCAGCAAGGAGGAGCTCCTTACTGTGGAGGAAGAAGTAGAACTTGCAGCACGTGTTAAGAAAGGTGACCAGAAAGCATTGGAAACTCTCACAAGAGCCAATCTTAGATTTGTTGTCAGTGTCGCGAAGCAATATCAGAATCAGGGCCTGTCGTTGCCAGACCTCATCAACGAGGGCAATCTGGGGCTTATCAAGGCTGCAGAGCGCTTTGACGAGACACGTGGCTTCAAGTTCATCTCCTATGCCGTGTGGTGGATTCGTCAGAGCATCCTCCAGGCCATAGCCGAGCAGAGTCGTATCGTGCGTCTGCCCCTTAATCAGGTCAGTTCCGTCAATAAGATCAGTCAGGTGCTGAGTCGCTTTGAACAGGAAAACGAGCGCCGTCCGTCGGTTGATGAAATCTCTGAGCAGGTGGACCTGCCCCTGGAGAAGATTGACGAGGCCCTGAGCATCAATGGCAAACATGTATCCGTGGATGCACCCTTTGCCGATGGCGAGGACAACTCCTTGCTGGATGTGCTGGTCAACGATAACTCGCCTTCTGCCGACAAGCAGCTCGTGCTGGAGTCGCTTCGTCAGGAGATACAGAAGGCCCTCTCGTGTCTCAATGAGCGTGAGCGCATGATTATCGAGGCCTACTATGGAATAGAGCAGCCTGAGATGACGCTTGAGGAGATTGGCACCAGATATGGTCTCACCCGTGAGCGTGTGCGCCAAATCAAGGAGAAGGCTATCCGCCGCCTCCGCAACAACACCCAGAACAAGATGCTGAAAAGCTATCTGGGTTAATTTTAGTAGAGAATATAATAAAACTAGTGATATTTTGAAACGAGTCGTAATGATGCTCATTGCTGTGATGGCACTCGGCATGAGCGTGCAGACAAGTGCCAAGAAGGTGCAGGTGCCCAAGATGTACATCTTTGGTTTTGCAGCTTCGTTTAATGATACTATTGTGCACTTCACCAATGTGCAGGAGATTGACAGCGCATGGATTGAGAAGAAGAATAATTTCCTGCAGACGCGCGAACTGTATTCCTATCAGTTGCGCGACTTCCTGGCCAATCAGAAGCAGATGCCCCGTCGCACCTGTGTGGTATATGCCAATAAGAACAAGAAGAAGGTGGAGAAGCAATTCCTGAAGTTCAAGAAACTCTATACCCAGCAGTCCAAGAACCAGCACCAGCAGTACGACCTGCGCTATCTGGAGGATAAGGAGTTTCATTTCAAGACCATCAATCTTCGTGACTATTTCGACGACGTGAATGCCGAACAGTAATGTCTTTCTCATTGCAGGGCATCAAGTCTGCATCCGGTTCGCTGACACCACTGTCAACTCAATGACGCTGCTCCCTTCCTTTGGAGCGTTTCAGTGCTGTCAGGAGTCGGATGATTTTCTTTTCACGCTGACTGTCGATGACACCATCCGTCCTGCGGGCAACAAGAAACTCGTCAGGAAGTTTGATACTGGCAATGGCGACACCCTGGTCTATCAGTTGCCTGACGGAGGCTATCAGTTTATCATCCGTGATATCCACGATCGCGACTGCTGTCTGTTGATTGCCAATAGCGATTTCTCCGATTGTCGTTGTGCGCTGAATGGCGACTGGCTGATGCGCTCCTTCGGACTTAATGATGCCCTGATGCTGGCCTATGCCTTTGCTGGGGCCTATCGGCACACCATGCTGATTCATGCCTCTACCATCATGCATCATGGCTATGGCTATCCGTTTATTGCCCAGAGTGGTACCGGCAAGAGCACACATTCCTCGCTCTGGCTGAAACATATCGAGGACTGCCAGCTGATGAACGATGATAATCCTATCGTTCGAATCATGGACGACGGACTGCCCTATATCTTTGGCTCTCCCTGGAGTGGTAAGACGCCCTGCTATCGTCCTGTGCGTGCCCGCCTGGGTGCTGTCACCCGTATAGAGCGTGCCCCCCAGAACCGTATTGAGCAACTGGGCCCCGTTCAGGCTTTCGCCTCCGTGCTTCCAGCCTGTAGCAGCATGAAGTGGGACGCGGTAATCTACAACCACCTGTGCGATGCCGTGTCACGTATCATCGAGACCACCCCTGTCTATACCCTGTATTGTTTACCTGATCAAGAAGCAGCCGTGCTATGCCACAAGACCATCACCAGATAAAGACCGTCCAGATGCCCAATGATGTGTTCCTGCCCTTTGTCATAGAGCAGTTGAACGAAGGGCATACAGCCACTCTTCCCTTGCGTGGACGCAGTATGCGCCCCTTCCTGGAAGACGGGCGCGACAAGGCCCTGCTGCAGCTTTGCGACCATCCGCAGGTGGGCGATGCCGTGCTGGCCGAGATTTCAAAGGGTCTCTTCGTGCTCCATCGCATCATCCGTATCGAGGGCAGACAGGTGACCCTTCGTGGCGATGGCAACCTCAGCGACGAACACTGTATGCTGAGTGACATCAGGGCAAAGGCCGTGGGCTTTTATCGGAAGGGCAGACAGACGCTCGACCGTACTGACGGACGTAAGTGGCGCCTCTATTCCTGGTGGTGGACGCGCCTCTATCCCCTCCGTCGTTACCTGCTATTTATTATTTATCCCCATATACCCCAACGATTCAAATGAAGACAAAGAAAGGTTTTAAATTGCGTACCATCTGCGGTGAGAATATCATCGTGGCAGAAGGTATTGAGAATATTGATTTCAGTCGTATCATCAGCATGAACGAGTCGGCTGCCTACCTGTGGCAACACATTCAAGGAGCAGATTTTGACGCTGACACGCTGACGAAACTGCTCCTTGAGGAATATGATATTGATGAGGCTACTGCCCGTCAGGATGCCACCCAACTCATTGCCAAGTGGCAGGAGGCAGGCATCATAGCCTAAGCACCTTGTTATACATCGTGCCAAAGTCGGCACTGAGGCAGGGCTCTTCGCGGAAGATGCCAAACAGCGCACTGCCACTACCACTCATAGCGGCATAGACGGCTCCCATCTGGTAGAGCCGTTCTTTTATTTGTCCTATCTCGGGGTGCAGGGCAAAGACGCTCGTCTCGAAATCATTCACCAGTTCGTCGCGCCATGTCTCAATAGGCTGACTGACGATGGTACGACAGTTCTTCGCGGGCTTCTGGGGTACAATACGTGAAAACGCCTCTTTCGTAGGCACTGGGATGTCAGGTCTGACGATAGCCAGGTAGTAGCCCTTCAGGTTCACATCTATCGTCTGCAGACGCTCTCCGATACCCTCGGCATAAGCCGGTTTGTTCAGGATGAATATCGGACAGTCGGCACCCAGGCGTGCGGCATAGTCAATCAACTGCTGTTCTGTCAGTCCTAAGTGGCACATCTCATTCAGCGCCAGCAACATTGCGGCACAGTCGCTCGACCCGCCTCCCATGCCGGCCTGCGTGGGAATAGCCTTATAGAGGTGTGCATGTACGCGTGGTATCTGTGGAAAGTCCTGTTTCAGCAGGTTATAGGCCCTCACCACCAGGTTGCGCTGCTCGTCGCCCTCAATATGGATATTCGTTACCTTCAGGTCACAGTCGAAGGGCGAGGGGAACGCCTCGTTCATCTCTTGCACCTCCAGTGCATCCTTCAGTTCTACAGGGAAAAATACGGTCTCCAGATTGTGATAGCCGTCTGGCCGGCGTTCTACGACATTCAGTCCTAAATTAATCTTTGCAATAGGAAATACAATCATTTTTTCTTTTTATCTCAGTGTTCTAATCTTGAATCCTCTAAATACTTTGGACATAATGGCTCCAGCGCGCATTTCTCGCAATGCGGCTTGCGCGATGTGCATACATAGCGTCCGTGGAGCAGCAGCCAGTGGTGGGCCTGCGCCATCTCCTGCTCAGGAATGTGTTTTCTTAACATCATCTCCACCTTGTAGGGCGTGTTTTCCTTTTTCGTGACCAGTCCTAACCTGTGGCTCACCCTATACACATGCGTATCTACAGGCATAGCCGACTGCCCAAAGGCTACAGCTTGCATCACGTTGGCCGTCTTCCGTCCCACGCCAGGCAAATCCAGTAGCGCGTTCATATCCTGAGGCACCTGACCTTGATGCCGCTCCATCAGCAGTCGAGCCATCTCCGACAAATGTTTCGCCTTCGCGTTAGGGTAGCTCACGCTACTGATGTAATCCAGTATCTCGTCGGGTTCGGCCTGTGCCATGTGCTGCGCGTCAGGATAGCGCTGAAACAGTTCGGGCGTCACCTGATTCACGCGTTTGTCCGTGCACTGTGCACTCAGCACCACAGCCACCAGTAGTTGAAACACACTGCCATACGTCAGTTCTGTGTCCACCTCGGGCATCTCCTTCCTAAAATAGTCTAATACCAGTTTGTATCTCTCTTCTCTTCTCATTAATCGTTTTCAATCTGCTTTAACGGAATCTCAAGCACAAAGCGGCACCCCTCTTGGTAGCTGTCGTCGAGCCATAGGTCGCCACCCAGGTTGAGCGCGTGGCGCTTAGCCAGCGGCAGTCCTAATCCCAAACCCTCAGACAGGTCATCTATCTTTGTGAAGAATTTGAACATCAGGTCGCGATAAGGCTCAGAGATACCTTTACCCGTATCCTCTACGATGAAGCGTATGGCGCTGCCCGTGGGTACGATTCTCAGGACGATATGCTGTCTGTCAGAGTATTTGGCAGAGTTGTACAGCAGCTCACTCAGACAGCGTATCAGGTAAACCCGGTTGGACTCTACACAGACATCATCGTCGACCTCCGTTTGGAGTTCTATGTGAATATTGGGGTAGTGGCTCTTCAGGTATTCCAGACACTCGCGAGCCATACTGTTGCATTTCACCATGTCGAACTGCGCCGTTCTCAGTTCCTCAGAGAAGCCCGAGTCGGAACTGTCAAACAGCATGCTGATCAGACGGTGGAGCAGTTTTGCCTGATGATCCATTGTGCTGACGATGCTCTTCATCTCCTCTTCGGGCAGCGCCTCCTTCTTTCCTGTCGTATCGTGGAGCACCTGCGAGAATCCCATGACGATATTCAGTGGGGTGCGTATCTGGTGCGACACATTCTGAATGAAGGCCGTTTTCTGCCTGTTGGCCTCCTGAGCCAGTTTCGTGGCCTCTTCCAATTCCTTGTTGCGCAGTTGCAGCTTGTCTGTGATAAAGCGCACGAGGCCCATGTGGAACTGCAATGCCTGTAGCATGGCGACAAAGCTGTTTTGCAGTCGTCCTATGTCGTCAATCCGCTTACTGCGCCGTATATACACCTCCAGGTTGCCCTCAGCAATCATACGTGTTTTCGCCAGCAGTTCTCTGATGCTGCTGAAACTATGCGACACGGCCCTGTAGCACAGCAGCACGATAATCAGCAATCCGACAACCAGCAAGGGTACCAGGATGTTGGTCAGCATGTAGTAATTCTTCAGGATATCATTGTCAGGACACACGATGGCCAGGCTCCAGTCAGTGCCCGGCACAGGCTTGTAGCACACTAAGTAACCCTTGCCGTCAACATATATCGGCATGCCTCCCTCCTTGCCGGCCGTCATCTGGTAACCCAGTGCGATGAGGTCCTGCTGCGTGCGAGGGTCGGCATCGTCGAAGATGGTCTTTTTGAACAGACGCGTAGTGTCGGGATGCACCACGTAGCGTCCGTCGTGGTCGAGCATCATGAAATAGCTGTTGGGGTAGGGGCGCTCCTGATTGATGATCTTTGTGATTTTCAGCAGCGACAGGTCTGTAGAGATGATGCCCACCACCTCGTTGTCCTGGTTGTGCAGCGGTCGGCCGTACGATGCCAGCATGCCGTCGATGGTCAGCGTCAGCGAGTCAGTCTCGTCGAAAAATATCTCCCAGCAGGCAGCATCCTGGTCGTGTGGCAGTTTGTACCATGACTTCTGGAAATATTCATATATATCTTCCACCACGGTCTTCACGCTGTCGTCCTCTCTCACGGTATAGGCCGAGTAGTAGCGCCCCTTGTCGGGAAACAGGAAAGGTTCGCCGCTCACCGAACAGCCGTCTATATGCGGGTTCAGTGCCACTAGCTTGTGCGAGATGGTCAGAAACGAGTCGGGGTCCATCTTCTCTTCGAGCATCCAGCTATAGGCCTCTGTGGCTGTCTTCACGGCTATCATACTCCTGTTCAGTCGCTGCATGCTGGCGTTCAGGGCACTCTTGGTGCGCCCCACGGCCTTGTGCCTGATTACCTGTCGTGCCTCAAAGAAGAGCACACCTATCGTCGTGATGAAGACGGGCGCTGCCAGCAGCAGTATCACGAAGGCGAGCCTGGTGGAAAGGTGGTGCAGTTTAATCTTCATTTTCATAGCTGTCCTCCTTTCTCATTTCCTCTTCCGACATGTTTATCAGGTCGTTGAGCAGTTTGGTGATGGCCTCACCGTTCTTCTGTACATCCTCCGTCAGGGTGAGAATGCCGTCTGTTGACGTGGTGCCGGCAAACATCGTGCTTACATCCTTGTCTATCTGCGCTGCCGGCGTAATCATCTGGTTGGTCATGTTGTGCAGGAATGCCGTCTTCATGCGGTCGGCCTTCTTGATATCGTTGTAAGCCTTTTTCAGTTCGTCGGCACGTTTCTGCAGCGTGACTTTCTGCTGTTCCATCTCGCCGATGTTCACAGCCAGCGACTGCTGCATTGCCTTGAAGTTGTCCTGCAGATGCCCTATCTCGTTTGTGTGGTGACTGTCGGGTATCTGCTCGTCAAATTTGCCTTCCGCTATGCGCTGAGCCGACGTGGTGAGCAGTTTCAGCGGTTGCAGCATGTAGCGTATGATGATGTGGCAGAGCACAAACATCAGGAGCAGACTTACGAGGGCAATGATGAAGATATAGCACACCATGTGGTTGTACTCGCCATAGACATCCTCTTTGGGATAGACGATGCCCACGTGCCAGTTGAGTGTCTCCATAGAGCGTCCCTTCACGGCCATGCGTGTAAACGGCATGTAGAAGATGATATATTCGGTGCCGTTCATCGTAAACGGATTGTACCCCGTCTCGCCCCTGAGCATAGCTTCGGCAGCTTCCTTCAAACCCGGCTCAGTCTTGAATTCCTTTTGCGTGAAGATGGTTTGGCGAAACAGTTTGTTGCTGTCGGGATGCACAATGTAGGTGCCCTCTTCGTCAAACAGCACGCAATAGGAGTTGCGCGACGTCTTCGACTCCAGCATGATGTCTGACAGCAGTTTGAGCGACACGTCGATGCCCATCACGCCAACAGGCTTTTGAGCTTCGTCGCCGGGCCTGATGGGTATGGCAAAGGTGACGATTGGTTCCGTCACGCCCTCCACGTCGGTCATGGGATTTATCCAGCACGTCTTGGCTGTCTGCAGGGGCTTTGTGTACCATCCCTGCTGGGTGTAGCGCGAGTTGCCGAACGCGTCTGCCCGCACCACCGTGGAGTCGTATTTGTTTACCCTGTGATAATAGGCCATAAATTCCTGCCCTTCTTCGTAGAAGCCGGGTTCCAGGGCTATAGCGCATCCAATGATATAGGGATTCGACTCTACCAGTTCCTTGCTGAACCTGTACATCTTCTCAGGATCACGCAGGTAGGGCTTCATCATGAAATAGTGATTGCCAGCGGCCTGTTCGGCACTCAGCAACACGTTGTCTATGCGGGCAATGGTGCCGTCGAGCGTCTGCTTGGTGCTCAGCAGGGTTTCTTCCTTGACGGCTTTTCTGGAAAAATGCAACATGCAAATCATGGAGGCCAGGAGCAGAATAGACATGGCCAACACGATCATTAGGCTGATCCTTACGGACAAGGCTTTTTTGATTATTCTAGGTGCATGTAGCATAGTTAAAGCATATATCGTGAGCAAAATTAAGTATTTGTTATGAAAAAACCATACGTATGATTTAAAAAAATGTTAATTCGTACGCTTTACACTATTCTTTTAGTAACTTTGACCACAGTCGAAGGTAGGCTGCATCTCGGAAAAACTCAAATAAATTTGGTTTTTCGCTCGATTTGCACTACCTTTGCACACAGAAAGCACTGCTCCGGCTTGTCGCTGGCCTTTCTGAAAGGAGAGACGAGAGGAAAGTCCGGGCGGCACAGGGCGCTCCACTTCTGAAAGTAGAAGCAGCTGGTGACAGTTGGTCAGGGGAGAAGAGAATGACCGCCTCGCTTGCGAGGTAAGGGTGAGAAGGTGGTGTAAGAGACCACCAGGCAGCGGGCGATCGCTGTGCTGTTCCCACTGGAGGCCGCAAGTTCATGTATACCATCGCCATGTAAGGGTTGCCCGCCCGAGTTCCCTTTGCGGATGCGATGGAGGGTAGAACGCTAGAGACGCATGGTGACGTGCGTAGTAGATAAATGACAGGCACCGGCAGCAATGCTGGCACAGAACCCGGCTTATAGGGGCAATGCTTTCTTTTTTTTAGTGAAAAGTGAATAGTGAAAAGTGAAAAATTTCTTGCCGTGCAAGCGACCAAAGGTCGAGCGGCTTCCGCTTTATAGAGGCTTATGGGACTAAAAAAACTGATACGATTCTTGCAGGTGGATATCTGGCGTATTCCTGATGAGGAACTGTCGCCTGTGCGCCGTGTGTGCTACGAGATTATCAAGGTGGCCTCACTGGCTATCCGTTTCTTTACCACCAAGCGTGTGGTCAATCAGGCCTCGGCGCTTACCTATTCCACGCTGCTGGCTATCGTGCCCATCCTGGCTGTGGTCTTTGCCATAGCGCGCGGCTTCGGCTATAATAAGTATATAGAGGTATGGTTCCTCGACTCGTTTTCGTCGCAGCCTCAGGTGGCCGAGGTCATCGTTGGCTTCGTCAACAGTTATCTGGTGCATACCAAGAGTGGCATCTTCCTGGGTGTGGGTCTTATCTTTATGCTCTACACGGTGATGATGCTGGTCAACAATATCGAGCTGACTTTCAATGAGATATGGCAGGTGAAGAAGAAACGTAGCATCTTCCGTACCATCACGGACTATCTGTCTATGTTCTTTCTTTTCCCCATCCTCATCGTGGTGTCGTCGGGTCTCAGCCTGTTTCTGGCCACGATGGCCAACTCCATGGACGATTTCCTGCTGTTGGGCTCTACGCTGAAGTTTTTTATTGATGCCACGCCATATTTCCTGATGTGTCTGCTCTTCATCGCCCTCTACGTCTTGATGCCCAATACGCATGTCAAGGTGAAGAACGCCATTGTGCCAGGCATCCTCTCGGGTATCGCCATGCAGATGGTGCAGTTTGTGTATATCCATTCTCAGATGTGGGTCACTGGCTATAACGCCATCTACGGTTCTTTTGCTGCCCTGCCTCTGTTTATGCTCTGGGTGCAGATATCGTGGACTATCTGCCTGTTTGGTGCCGAACTGACCTATACGTCGCAGAACCTGGATTTCTACGACTACGACGCGCATACCGATGATATCTCGCATCGCTACCAGCTGATGATTTCCGCTCTGCTCATGTCGCGCATCTGTCGTCGTTTTGCTGATGGCAAGGCTGCTCCCTCGGCCGATGATCTGCGTAAGGAGACGGGCATCCCCATCCGTATTGTCAACGACCTGCTGTTTAAGTTGGCCGAGGCTAAAATGGTCATCGAGGTATCGTCTGATGAGAAGGGTGCTACCTCTGTCTTTGTGCCTGCCGAGAGTCTTGATAATCTCAGTGTGGGTGTGATGATTGATCGTCTGGAGGCGCAGGGCAGTTGGAAGCTCGACCTTCCGCTGAGCAACCTGATGAATGCGGAGTGGGGGCGTGCTGTGGTGATGCGCATGGGCTACCTCAAGCAGGCAAAGGATGTGAAGCTGGAGGACTTGGTGGAAAGGAGTTAGGATTTAAGTAAGAAGTGCCGCCTAAGGCGAGTGGGAATTAAGAATTGAAAAACAAAAAAGCTTCTCAAAATGAGAAGCCTTTTTTGTAGTCGATAGGGGAATCGAACCCCTATGCCAAGATTGAGAATCTTGTATCCTAACCATTAGATGAATCGACCATTCATTTATAAATCTTTTTACCTTGAAAGAACCCTTTCGTAGTCGATAGGGGAATCGAACCCCTATGCCAAGATTGAGAATCTTGTATCCTAACCATTAGATGAATCGACCATTGGTTCTTCAGTAAGTTTATAAGCGCGGAAGCTGGGGGATTCGAACCCCCGGTACGGGAACCCGTACGGCAGTTTAGCAAACTGCTGGTTTCAGCCACTCACCCAAACTTCCTCGGTTCCCTTAAAGGTGTCCGAAAAGCATTCTCGCTCAAATGCGGGTGCAAAGGTACGAAATATTTCTGACTCTCACAAATTTTTTTTCAATAATTTTCGATTTTCTTTAAATTATGGCCGAATATGGCTCTTTTTTCTTATATTTGCAGGCAAAATATATATACTATAGAAGAGAATAAACTAGTTTTTTGCTATGACACCACTGGAACAAAGAAATGAGCAGTTGGCTCAGACCGTTATCAAGAACCTGAAGCGCCGGCATATGGAGGGCTTCTATTGTGCGACGGCAGAAGAGGCCGTGAAGAAAGTTTCTGAACTCATTGAGGACGGAAGCAGTGTGACGTGGGGCGGTACAATGACTGTCCGCGACATGGGTATCCCCCAGTATCTTAAAGACCGTGGTACACTCGAGGTGCTCGACCGTGACCTCGCTGCAACGCCAGAGGAAGCACAAGCGATATATCTCAGGGCGTTCTCTTCAGACGTCTATCTGTCCAGCGCCAATGCTATCTCTGAGGATGGCGTCATTGTGAACATTGATGGCAACGGAAACCGGGTGGCTGCCATCACCTGGGGACCGAAGAAGGTGATCTTTATCGTCGGTATAAATAAGGTGGCTCAAAGTGTGGAGGCTGCTCTGGCTAGGGCGCGCAGCACGGCGGCGCCTACCAACGCGGCGCGCTTCGATGTCAAGACGCCTTGCAAGACCGACGGTGTGTGTCATAACTGCAACTCGTCGCAGTCTATCTGTAACTATGTCCATTTCCTCAGGAACTCCCCTCAGGGCCGACATGTCGTTGTGTTGGTAGGTGAAAACCTAGGATACTGATGGTCTGGTTAATGAGTTCAAAGAATGGCATAATCTAAATGTGTTTTAAATGGTATTGTTAATTATTTTTATTGGTGTCAATTTCGGGCTTCTATAGTGTCTTCGTGCTTCCAATTTTCCTCGTGCACTAGGAAAATTATTCTCGCTAGTTAGGGCGCAATATTTATCCCTTATTGACGATGCAAAGGTACTCATAAAAAATGATATCTACAATTATTATTTGTCAAGAAATATGAAAACATGAATATCTTACAATCTTACAATCTTACATTCTTACATTTCATATGTTTTTTTTTGAGGTTGGAGTTAAGTAATATAATAATATTATAATATTATTATATTACTTATACTTCTCTCCGCATTTTTTTTATACCAAATGTAAGATTGTAAGAATGTAAGATTGTAAGGTTTGGTTAATCCGAAATAGGTATGAGAAATAAAAAAAAGAGGATGGGGCACATGGCTCATCCTCTTTTTTTTGCTCTGTAGAAGCGTGTTTTATTTGAAAATCAGCTGGGCGAAGTTGTAGAGTCCGTACTTCCACACTACAAAGTTGTGGCCCTGCTCTGGATAGTTGATAAGGGTGCAGGGGATGCCCTTCTCGTCGCAGAAGGCCTTGAGCTGAGCACTGTTGTTCATCAGTCCGTCGGCACCGCCACATACCATCCACAGGAGCTTGTTTTCCTTCTTCACCTTGTTCACATCAGGGATGAGCTGTGCGGCACGCATGGTGTTGGGTGCAGAAGAGAAACCGCCTACGTAGGCAAAGACGTCCATATGGGCCAGTCCGAAGTTGAGCGACTGTCCGCCACCCATTGACAGACCGGCGATGGCACGGTGGTTCTTGTCGGTATAAACGCTGAAATTCTTCTCGATATAGGGAATCAGACTGCCGATGAGGTCTTTGTCGAAATCACCGAAAGCTCTGAAAGAACCCATGCCTCCTGCACGTGAGTCGTCCTTCTGGGCACGTCCGTTGGGCATGACCACAATCATGTCGGCTATTTTTCCGTCGGCATAGAGGTTGTCCATGATAATGTGGGGCACACCACCGTCTCTGTACCACTCGTTCTCGTCGCCACCGATGCCATGGAGCAGGTAGAGCACACTGTACTTTTTTTTGGCGTCGTACTTGGGAGGCAGGTAGACGTTGGCCTTGCGGGTGGTACCAACAGATTCGGACTGATACTCAATGAGTTGCACGGTGCCTTTGGCGATGCCTTCGCGCTCCTGGTCGAAACCCTGAGGGGCTGCCTTGTACTCATTAAACTTTACATCAATTTGTGGGCCACCGAACATGGGAATCTGGGGCTCCTGGGCATTGGCTGTGATCACAGAGAGGCAAAGCAATGCTGCGAAATAAATTTTTTTCATTGTTTTAAGCAATTAATGATTGATTAAATTTACTACGTAATTAGACGGGGGCACTATCCTGAGGTTTAAACAAGACGTACTTTTTCTTTGAAAAGATTTTTTTCTGCGAAAAATATTTGGCAGTCTTGAAAAAAATCAGTACCTTTGCACTCGCTTTTGAAAAACGGGTGTTTTCCAGAGTGGCCAAATGGGGCAGACTGTAAATCTGCTGTCTTTCGACTTCGGTGGTTCGAATCCATCAGCACCCACTTCACTAAAAGCTTTTTGAAAACAAAAAAGTGATGCGCCTCTTTTGAGACGCATCTTTTTTTCGTTTATCGATAGGCGAGGGGTTAGTCCTCGTCCTTGAGTTCGGCCTCGTGCTCCTTGATAAGGGTCTGCTGGATATCGTTTGGCACCAGTTCGTAAGAGGCAAACTTGGTGGTGAACGATGCACGACCGCCAGTGATAGAGCTCAGTGCGATAGAATAGTTGGAGAGCTCCTTCAAAGGAATCTTGGCAGAGAGCTTCTGATAGCCAGCCTCAGAGTCCATACCCATGATGATGGCACGGCGTCCCTGCAGGTCGCTCATCACGTCGCCCATATAGTCGGCAGGTACATAGACCTCGAGGTCGTAGATAGGCTCCAGCACCTTAGGTCCAGCCTCGCGGAAGGCAGCGCTGAATGCATTACGTGCAGCCAGCATGAATGAGAGCTCGTTTGAGTCAACGGGGTGCATCTTACCGTCGTAGACGATAACGCGCACGTCGCGAGCGTAAGAACCTGTCAGAGGACCCTGTTCCATGCGTTCCATGATACCCTTGAGGATAGCGGGCATGAAGCGCATATCGATGGCACCACCCACCACGGAGTTGATGAAGACGAGTTTGCCGCCCCATTCCAGGTCGATCTCTTCCTTGCCCTTGATGTTCATCTTGAACTCCTGACCGTTGATCTTGAATGATGTAGGATCGGGCATACCGTCAGCATAGGGCTCTACAATCAGGTGGACCTCACCAAACTGACCAGCACCGCCTGACTGCTTCTTGTGACGATAGTCGGCACGCGCCATCTTCGTGATGGTCTCACGATAAGGAATCTTGGGCTCGATATACTCAATCTTGATCTTCTCGTTGTTCTCCATACGCCATTTCAGGGTGCGCAGGTGGAACTCTCCCTGACCATGAACGATGATCTGGCGAAGCTCTTTAGACTGCTCTACAACCCATGTGGGGTCTTCCTGACGCATCTTGGTCAGGGCCACCATCATCTTCTCGGTCTCGGCCTCGTTGACGGCCTTGATGGCGCGAGAATACTTAGAATTAGGATACTTGATGAAGTCGTAGCGCCACTCGCAGTCCTTGCCGTTGAGGGCATTGCCGGTCTTCACGTCCTTCAGTTTCACGGTACAGCCGATGTCGCCGGCCTTCAGTTCGTCAACTGGGATGCGGTTGGCTCCTGCACATGCATAGATGGTGCCGATGCGCTCCTTAGAACCACGGTCGGAGTTGGTCAGGTCGTCGCCACTCTTCACAGCGCCACTCATCACCTTGAAATACTGCACCTCGCCGATGTGGGGCTCTACGCCCGTCTTGAAGAAATAGAGCGATGTGGGGCCTGCGGCATCGGGGGTGACCTCCTCGCCACGGGTGTTGCGCACCTTGGGCATCTCGCTCACAAAGGGCACCACATTGCCCAGGAACTCCATCAGACGGCGCACACCCATATCCTTGCCTGCGCAGACGCAGAACACGGGGAAGATAGAACGGGTTACCAGACCCTTGCGGATACCTTCGCGCATCTCGTCCTCAGTGAGGCTCTCGCTCTCGAAGAATTTCTCCATCAGTGTATCATCGTTGGCTGCAGCAGCCTCTACGAGGGTAGCGTGCAACTCCTTTGCTTTCTCCATCTGGTCGGCAGGAATCTCCTCAATGATAGGAGCACCGCCTTCGGGCTTCCATGAGTATTTCTTCATCAGAAGCACGTCGATCACGGCGTTGAAATCAGGACCTGTGGCAATAGGATACTGCACGGGTACGCACTTCTCACCGTAGATCTCCTTCATATTAGTAAGGATAGTGTCAAAGTCGCAGTGCTCCTTATCCAACTGGTTTACCAGGAAGATGACGGGCTTCTGCAGCTTTTCTGTGTAGCGGAAGGCATTCTGGGTGCCTACCTCTGGGCCATACTGGCCATTCAGCAGAATAACAGCCTGGTCGGTGACGTTGAGGGCGGTGATGGCACCACCTACGAAGTCGTCTGAACCTGGACAGTCAATGATATTGAGTTTTTTGTTATTCCACTCCACATGAAAAACAGTAGAGAACACCGAGTAGCCATATTCCTGTTCAACGGGGAAATAATCGCTCATGGTGTTCTTACCTTCTACGGTGCCGCGACGCTTGATGATGCCGGCCTCGTAAACCATTGCTTCGGCAAGAGTAGTCTTGCCGCTACCCGCACTGCCAAGCAATGCAATGTTCTTAATCTCGTTTGTCTGATAAACTTTCATACTTTATAGTCTTTAGGTTATAGGTATAATAAATTGTGGGTTCGAAATTAGGCATTTTCATTGAAAACGCCAAAGGTTTATCAGAAAAATTAAGATATTTTTGTAAATGTCACTTTGCTGCGACAGCATTCGGTGCCATCCGTGCGAACAATGCGGACGCAGTACTCGTCGTCGGCCGTATGTTCCTGATAGAAAGAGAGTTTGTCGCCAGCGTGAGCCTCGGCCACATAGGCTATTTCGAAGCGCTTGATGGCATGTGTGCGATACCAGTCGAGGTCCCAGAGGTCGAGCACGTGCTCAATGTATTTCACGGAGTTGATATGCCCGTTGATATCTACATCATTGTAAAAAGTGTCGATGGTGCGGATGAGTTCGGCGCCGTCGCTCATCTTCACGCGTCCGCCCTTGTCGATAGGACAGTCCTTATCGCTGACAATCCAGTCGTTGATGGCGCCGTTGTCTATCGAGAAGATATCCGTTGGCTGGCGCGTCTCGGTGTCGATCATGGCCCAGATAGAGCGTCCGTAGCCATAGACCTTGCCATCAACACCTGTGACGGCGAAGTTACGGCTGGTAAAATAGCGCATGGCACTCTCTACCCATGTCTCCACATTGAACTTGGTGTATTGCTGGGGCATCTCCTCCATCTCGATAGCCAGGCGCGAGAGCACCCACGAGCGGTTGATGGTCATGAGGTATTTCATACCAAAGCCACGGGCTGATGAATGGAAGTCGGCTGCATTGAGCATGTGATTGCCTAGATGACCCATAAACAGACGGCCGGAGAAGTCGCAGTGGAACGGCTCGGCCAAGAATTCGTATTTTCCTATTTTATCCATGTTTTTCATATTTTTATTTCATATTGATAAGATTCACGCTTCCCTTGTCTCCTCGCGTTCTTCGAGGAAGGCGCTGACCTGCTCCTGCATGCCGCGCGTCACGGCAATACGACCTGAGCGGGTGTACTGCAGCACGCACTCGTAGGCGTCGAGCGCGCGGAAGAGTTCGATGATATCGTCGGTCTTGCCGCTCTTCATCACAATGGTATAGGTGGGGTTCACCTCCGTGATGGTGGCGTCATAGCGACGCACGGTGCGCGAAATCTCAGGGTTGGCCAGCACCTTCTCCGTAGACAGTTTATAGAGGCCAGCCTCGCGGATAAAGAGTTGGTCGTCAGTGAAATAGTTGGCTTTCACCACGTCGATTTTCTTCTCAATCTGACGGGTGATGATTTTAATCTGGTCTTCATCGCTCCAGGCGGTGATGGTGTATTTGTGTACGCCAGGGATGCTGGAGGCCGATACGTTCAGACTCTCGATATTAACCTGACGACGGGTGAACACGGCGGTGATCTGGTTCAGGATACCTGCCACGTTCTCAGAATAGACGAGCAGGGTGTATAATTTTTTCTTGTCTTCCATATTTTAAATCTCCAATTTCATCTTATCAACATCCATACCTGGAGGCGTCATAGGCAGCACGTCATCGTCTTCCTTGATAGCACACTCCAGGATAAATGGACCATCGGTGGCAAACATCTTCTCGATGGCTGACGCCAGGTCCTTACGGTCTGTCACGGCCTGATAGGGGATGCCGTAGCCCTGAGCGATGAGCTCGTAGCAGGGATTCATCATCTTGGTGAACGACTTGCGGCGCATCCAGAACATGTCCTGCCACTGGCGTACGTTGCCCAGGTAGTGGTTGTTCATGAGAATCATCTTCACTGGCGCCTTCTGTTCCATGATGGTGCCCAGTTCCTCGATACACATCTGGAAACCACCATCGCCCATGAAGCAGCATACCTGACGATCAGGGGCACCGAAGGTGGCACCGATGGCTGCAGGCATACCATAACCCATGGTGCCAAGACCACCACTGGTGCAGATGCTGCGCTTATTGTGATACTTGAAGTAACGGGTTGCAAATAACTGGTTTTGACCAACATCCGTTACGAGTATGGCGTCTTCTTTTGCCTGCTCGGCAACAGCATTGACCACCTCGCCCATGAGCAGTGGACCCTCCTTGGGATGGATGGCCGGCTCGATGACTTTGGTACGCTCTTTCTTGTCGAGCTCATGGAAAGAGTCGCGCCACTCCTGATGACTGTTCTTGTTGACCAGCACCGTGAGGGCAGGGAGCGACTCCTTACAGTCGGCCACCACAGCCACATGGGCCTTCACGTTCTTGTCAATCTCAGAACGGTCAATATCCAGATGAATCACCTTGGCCTGTTTGGCGTAGGTCTTCAGGTTTCCTGTCACACGATCGCTGAAGCGCATGCCGATAGCGATGAGTACGTCGCACTGTTGTTCCTTCAGGTTCACGGCATAATTGCCATGCATACCCAGCATACCTACGTTGAGCGGATGATTAGAGGGCAGGGCAGAGAGTCCCAGCATGGTGCGTCCGGCAGGGATGTCGGCCTTCTCGAGGAATGCCTTCAGTTCCTCCTGCGCGTTACCCAGTTCTACGCCCTGACCCACGAGTGCCAAAGGACGCTTCGCGTTGTTGATGAGTTCGGCAGCCTGGCGAACAGCCTCGTTGTCGAGCTTAGGATAGGGCACGTAAGAACGGATAAAGTCGCATTTCTTGGGCTCCCAGTCAATCTCCTCAGTCTGTGCGTTCTTGGTGAAGTCGAGCACCACAGGACCAGGACGTCCTGTGCGCGCGATATAGAAGGCACGGCTCACAGCCCATGCCACATCGGATGCATGACGTATCTGATAGCTCCACTTGGAGATAGGCTGTGCCACGCCTACGAGGTCGACCTCCTGGAAGAAATCAGTACCCAGCGCACCTGTAGGCACCTGACCGGCAATGACTACGATAGGCGTAGAGTCCATCATGGCATCAGCGATACCTGTCAGCGTGTTGGTCACACCAGGACCACTGGTCACCAGTACCACACCAACCTCGCCACTGACGCGGGCATAGCCCTCTGCTGCGTGGGTGGCTCCCTGTTCGTGGCGCACCAGGATATGGTCGAAACATTTTTTCTCGCCTCGTGTATAGTCGTAGAGCGCGTCGTAGGTGGGCATGATACTGCCACCAGGATAGCCGAAGATGGTCTTCACGCCCTCGGCCTGTAGTGCGCGCATCAGCGCTTTTGCGCCTGTAATTCTATCTTTCAACATTTCTCTGATAAATATGTAATTTCTCCCCTCCCTCCAGGGAGGGGGCGGGGGAGAGTCTTAATCAATGATTCTAACGCCGCCCTTGTCTGCTGACGATACGCTCTGTGCATAGGCACGCAGCGCCTTGCTGACCACGCGATTGCGCTTCAGGGGCTGCTGAGGACGGGCTGCAAGTTCCTCGTCTGAGAGTCTTACGTTGATAGAACGGCTGGGGATGTCAATCTCGATGATGTCGCCATCCTTAATCTTGCCGATGTTGCCGCCAGAGGCTGCCTCGGGTGAGATATGGCCGATAGAGAGGCCGCTGGTGCCACCAGAGAAGCGTCCGTCGGTAATCAGGGCACACTCCTTACCCATATGCATAGACTTGATGTATGAGGTGGGGTAGAGCATCTCCTGCATGCCAGGACCACCCTTGGGACCTTCGTGGGTGATGACGACGCAGTCGCCTTTCTTCACCTTACCGCCAAGGATGCCCTCGCAGGCATCTTCCTGAGAGTCGAAGACCACGGCAGGACCTTCGAAATGCCACAGACTCTCGTCAACACCGGCTGTTTTTACCACACAACCGTCCTGTGCGATATTTCCGAAAAGCACAGCCAGTCCGCCATCCTTGGTGTAGGCATGTGCGATATCACGGATACAGCCATTGGCACGGTCTGTGTCGAGTGATGGATATACCTCGCTCTGTGAGCCCATCTTGGTAGAGAATCGGTTGCCTGGGGCAGAGAAGTAGATGCTAGTCTTACTAGTCTCACTAGTAATATCATAAGCCTTCATGGCCTCGCCCAGCGTCATGCCATCCACGCGAGGCGCATTGGTGCGGATAAGTCCGCCCTTGTTGAGCTCGTTCATGATGCCCAGGATGCCACCGGCACGGTTGCACTCCTGAACAGAGTATTTCTGCGTGTTGGGAGCCAGTTTGCAGAGGCAGGGCGTCTTACGACTCAGTTCATCGATATCCTTGATGGTGAAGTCGGCACCAGCCTCCTGAGCCACAGCCAGCAGATGGAGCACCGTATTGGTAGAGCCACCCATGGCGATGTCGAGGGTCATGGCATTGAGGAAAGCATCGCGCGTAGCGATATTGCGAGGCAGTACGCTCTCGTCGCCATCCTCATAGTAAGCCAGGGCATTCTTTACCACCTGACGGGCAGCAGCCTTGAAGAGTTCGATACGATTGGCGTGGGTAGCCAGGATAGTACCATTGCCTGGCAGAGAGAGGCCGATAGCCTCTGTGAGTGAGTTCATGCTGTTGGCAGTAAACATACCTGAGCATGAGCCGCATCCAGGACAGGCACAGCCTTCAATCTGAGCCATCTCCTCGTCGGATACAGAGGGGTCGGCACCCTTGATCATCGCTGTGATCAGGTCGGCATTTTCGCCACGCCATTTGCCTGCCTCCATAGGTCCGCCAGAACAGAACACGGTGGGGATGTTCAGGCGCATAGAGGCCATCAGCATGCCTGGTGTCACCTTGTCGCAGTTGGAGATGCAAATCATGGCATCTGCCTTATGGGCGTTGACCATATACTCCACAGAGTCGGCAATGATATCGCGTGAGGGCAGTGAATAGAGCATGCCATCATGTCCCATGGCGATACCATCATCAATGGCTATTGTATTGAATTCTGCTGCATAGCATCCCATGGCCTCGATTTCCTGTTTGACAATCTGACCAATCTCGTGCAGATGGGTATGACCAGGGACGAACTGGGTGAAGGAGTTGACAATGGCAATGATAGGTTTGCCGAATTGCTCACGTTTCATACCTGTTGCCACCCAAAGGGCGCGCGCTCCTGCCATACGTCTGCCTTCTGTGCAGATGCTACTTCTCAGTTGATGTTTCATAATCGTATCTTGATTTTCTTAAAGAACTGCAAAAATAAAGCATTTTCCGCAAATCACCAACACTTTCGTTAGTAAATTTGCGGAAAACTACCAAATTATAATTAAAATCAAAGATTATTCGAAAATCTGTTCAATGATTTCGTCAGCTTCACCAGGTGCGCCGTCAACGATGCGCATATCGTCCTCAGTGCTACACGGGTCAAATCCAGGGGGTAGGTCGAACTGGTCATCCTGTGAATAGGGCAGGGTGGAGTCGGCATAGATACTTTTCATGTAGAGACCGAAGATAGGCAGCGCCATGGAGGCACCCTGACCATAGGTCATGGAGTCGAAGTGGATATCGCGGTCATCACCTCCTACCCAGCAGGCAGAGACAAGTCTTGGGGCTACGCCCATAAACCATCCGTCGCTGTTGTTGGTGGTCGTACCTGTCTTACCGCCCAGCGGTGCCGTGATGTTATAGCGGAAGCGCAGGCGTCCGGCTGTACCGCCATCAACAACGGCACGAAGCATGTACAACATCTTGTCGGCTGCATCGCCACTGATAACCTCGTTTATGCGTGGCTTGAACTCGGCCAGCGTGTTGCCTTCGTTGTCCACAATCTTGGTGACATACAATGGTGCCGAACGGATACCGTGGTTGATGAAGGCGGTGTAGGCACTGGCCATCTCGGCAACGGAAATCTCGCAGGGACCAAGGCACAGTGATGGTGCCGGGTGAATCTCAGGATTGCGGATGCCGTAGTTGTGGAGCAGGGTTACAAAACCTTCCGGTGTCAGACGGTGCATCATCAAATAAGCTGATATCCAGTTGTTTGACTGCTGAAGACCCCATTTCAGGCTTACCATCTCACCATAGCGTGCACGACTGCCGTTACGTGGGGTCCATGGCTTGCCGTTGACCATATAGGTCTCCTGCACATTGGGCACCTCGTCGCAGGGCGTCATACCGTTCTCCATAGCCAGTGAATAGAGGAAGGGCTTGATGGTAGAACCTACCTGACGGCGTCCCTGTGTAGCCATGTCGTAGGCGAAATGACGGAAATTGAGTCCACCCACATAGGCCTTCACGGCACCTGTCTGGGGCTCCATGCTGAAGAAGCCTGTACGCAGGAACGACTTGTAATAGCGGATAGAGTCCATCGGTGTCATCGTGGTGTCCACCTCGCCATGGTAGGTGAAGATGGTCATGGGCACGGGCGTTGCGAAGGCACGCCTGATTTCCTCGTCACTACTGCCACTGTTCTTCATCACGCGATAGCGCTCAGACTGACGGACGTTGCGCTGCAGGATTCTCTGTATCTCGGCCTGCGTCAGATTACGAGAATAGGGCGCGTTGGGCTTGTTGCGCATGGCCTTGTTGAACTCTGGCTGCAGGTACTTCACAATATGGTCGTAGCAAGCCTGTTCGGCATACTGCTGCATGCGTGAGTCGATGGTGGTATACACCTTCAGACCATCTGTGTAGATGTTGTAGTGCTCGCCATTGCGATTCACGTTCTTGTTGCACCAGCCATACAGCGGATCCTGTTCCCAATAGAGGGAGTCCATGTAGTACTTCACGTAGTAACCGTCTGGATAGTCGGACCTTACGGGTTTCTTTGCCATCATGTAATGGGCCAGGAAATCGCGGAAATAGGTGGCTTCTCCGTCATTATGGTCAGCAACATGGAAGTTCAGGTTCAAAGGCACCTGGCAGCAACTGTCATACTCTTCCTGTGTGAGATAGTCGGCTTTCAGCATCTGGCCTAAGACGACGTTACGGCGCTCCAGTGAACGCTCGGGGTATCGCACAGGATTGAAATACGAGGGGTTCTTACAGAGGCCTACCAGTGTGGCACTCTCAGTAATCGTCAGTTCTGATGGCTCTTTTGAAAAATAGGTGTTGGCTGCAGTCTTGATACCCACCGCATTATGGAGGAAGTCGAAGTAGTTGAGATACATGGTGATAATCTCGTCCTTCGTGTAGTTTTTCTCCAGCTTCACGGCGATAACCCACTCAATGGGCTTCTGCAGGGCACGCTCCATCGTAGAATGGGCTGTCTCTGAGAAGAGCTGTTTGGCCAACTGCTGTGTAATGGTAGAACCACCACCGGCTGCTTTCTGACCCATGACGCCACGTTTGATGATGGCACGCCCCAGGGCGTAGAAGTCGATGCCGGAATGCTCATAGAAACGGGCGTCCTCAGTGGCCACAAGGGCTTGGATGAGCGACGGCGCTATCTCTGAGTAGTTTACCATGACACGGTTTTCACGGCTAATGCTCCATGTACCAAGCAGTTTTCCATCTGAGGAATATACCTGTGTGGCATAACGGTTGATGGGGTTCTGCAGGTCCTCGATAGGAGGCATGTAGCCTATCTTTCCTTCGGATATAGCCCAGAAACACACTGCTGCGCCGATGACAACAACGGCGAGCAGTGTCCATAGGAATCCGATAAACCATTTTCTCATATGCAATGGTGCTGTTTATTCCTCTTCTGGTGTGATGAGTTTATAACCTTTACCGTGGATATTGATGATTTCAATCTGTGGGTCATCTTTCAGATGCTTGCGCAACTTGGTGATATACACATCCATAGAACGGGCATTGAAGTAGTTGTCGTCAATCCAGATGGTCTTCAGGGCGAAGTCGCGCTGCAGGATCTCGTTGGCGTGTGAGCAGAGCAGAGCCAGGAGCTCATTCTCCTTGGTGGTCAACTTGGTCTGCTGGTCGCCGATGGTGAGCAACTGCTTCTGGGTGTCGAACACGAAGTTGCCGATGCGGTAAATGGTAGACTCCTTGTTCTTCTTACCACGAACGCGGCGCAGGATGGCCTCAATACGGAATACGAGCTCCTCCATAGAGAAGGGCTTGGTGATATAGTCGTCGGCACCCAGTTTGAAACCTTCCAGGATATCTTCCTTCAGGGTCTTGGCGGTGAGGAAGATGATGGGGATTTCGGCGTTGGCGGTGCGGATCTCCTGAGCCAGTGTGAAACCGTCTTTCTTGGGCATCATCACGTCGAGCACACAGATATCGAACTTGGTCTTTGTGAAAGCCTTGAAACCGGCTTCTCCATCAGGGCAGAGCTCGGCCTCATAGCCTTTGGCTGCCAGATATTCACGCAACAACATGCCGAGGTTCTCGTCGTCCTCGCAAAGCAAGATTTTTAGTCTGTCTTCCATAATTCTAAATGTTTAAATGATTAATATTCTAATTGTTTAATTCTCTTGCAAAATAGGGAGCTTGACAGTGAACTTGGTGCCTTTGCCCAACTCACTCTCGCACTTGATCTCTCCGTCGTGCAGGTTGATAATCTCCTTCACGTAGGCTAGACCTAGTCCAAAGCCTTTCACATCGTGTACATTACCTGTATGGACGCGGTAGAATTTGTCGAAGACTTTCTTTACGTTCTCTTTCTTGATGCCTTGGCCGTCGTCGCTGATGGAGAAGCAGAGGTGATCGCCCTCGTTCCATGTGCGGATATGGATATTGACGGGCTGGTCTGCCTTACGATATTTCACGGCATTGTCCAACAGGTTGGTGATGGCATTCTGGAAGTGCACCTCGTCCACGAAGATGGCAGAGTCAACGGCTTCTATCTCGGTGTTGATCTTGCCGCCTGTATGTTCTACGCGGAGATTAAAGGTTGCAGCAGTCTGCTCCAGGAGTTCGTTGAGGTCGAGCTCTTTCTTCTTGAAGGAGGTCGACTTTCTGTCGAACATGGACATCTGCAGCACTTTTTCTACGAGGAAACGCAGACGGCGCGACTCGTCGCCAATCACGGTGCTGAGGTGCTTCATCATTGTAGGACTCTTCGTAACTGACTCATCACCAAGCATCTGAGCGGCCAGTGAGATACTGCTGATAGGGGTCTTCAACTCATGGGTCATGTTGTTGATGAAGTCGTTCTTGATCTCTGTGTAACGCTTCTGACGGAAGATGACCACGATGGTGAAGATGAATGTGAGCAGCAGGACGATGGTGAAAATCACGGCAGGAATCATGAACCGTACACTGGAATAGATGTATGAGTCCATGTCTGGGAAGTGAATCCTGACAACGCCTCGCTTGTTGATGGCATCGTTGTGGAACAGGGTTTGTGAATAGCTCCACTGTTCACCTTTCTCGTTATATTCGGGACAACGGTAAATCTCACGTCCGTCGGCAGTAGATACTGTCAGGTGGTAGGGGATGTCGATACCGTTGTTCTGCAGTTCGTTGCGGATATCCTGGTCCAGGAGCTTGAAATTGATGCGCTCCTTCAGGGGCTTCTCACTGGCTGTATACAATATATTATATACGACCTCGTCGAGCAGGGCTTTCTGATAGACATAGCGATTGCGCACAATCTCCTGAAGCGATTTCGTAGCTTCCGACAACTGGTCCTTGTCTGTACGCATCATCATGGCCTTGGGCACATTGGCTGGCTTGGTGGCGAAGGTCTTCAGCTCAAACTCTGAATAGAAGGTGCCGTCCTCTGCTGATACGGAGAACTGATGGGCGTGCTGGATGCTGCCATCAAGTCCGTTGACAATGACGGAATCCTGTGAATAGGCTCTGCGCTCAACGTCGTTGACGTCTTTCTCAAGGTAGCGCAGCGTCTCGTTAAGCTCCAGATTCCTGGAGGCTTGATAAAGACTTCTGTTGACGCTCTCATCAAATTGTTCTTTCTTCATCTTGGCAATCTCTTCGATGTAAGAGATCTGCATGTAGAGTAATCCCAGGAAGGAAAGACCCATGATGATTGCTATGACCCATATCGTTGATTTCTTCATCTTCTTATTTTCTTGATTCGATGTCGCAAAGATAGGAAGTTTTTAAATACAACGGTATTTTTGGTTAATTGATTTTGTTAATATTTTGAGTATTTAACAATAAATTATTTGTGTAATTAAAAATATTGAATTATAAAGTGTCGTTTTGCTCAGCGTATGCAATGCTCGCTAACGAATTCTTCCCACTGTCCCTGATAGCCGTTGAATACGTTCAGGTCCACATGTCCCTGGATGCCTTTCACATAGCCGTCGGCGCTGAGTTGCCACAATGACAGATGGATGTCGGGTTTGTACTCGCCATAGCGCGCAATCCAGAAATGATAGTCTTTCTTCAGGTCTGGGGCATAGTCCAGCCAAGTGTTGACAAAGCGCTGGTTGATATACAGCAGTGGACGGACGCCCAGTCGTCTCTCTACAACCTTCAGGAAGGTACGGATATTCTTGAATAGTATCTCAGGACCGCCCATCTGCTTGATCATGGCATCACTGGGTTCTATGTCGAGCATTGGGGGCAGGTCGCCACGCTTAAAACTGGTATGTCTCAGGAAATGATTGGCCTGAGCTGTGGGATCCTGGCGGGTGGAGAAGAAATGATAGGCTCCAACGGGAATCTTGTTGAGATGACAACTCCTATAGTCGTTCGCGTAATAGCGATTCAGGATTGAGATGCCTTCCGTTGATTTGATATAGACAAACGAAACGGGATAGTCCACCTCGCCATTGACGCGATTGGTGCTGATACGGCGTCCCAGTCCCTTGATGCGTAGCTGCTTCCAGTTGATATTGAAGCGCTTACGCCCTTGTTCATGCTGGTAGCGCGAGATGTCGATACCATAGATGCGCTCTGTGGTATATACCATTCTTTCGCCCATATAGCGGTCTTTCTTCCAGATGCCGGCTTTCAGGAAATCGGGTGATACGCAGAAACCGAAGCCATGACGTCTGTCCATCTCCCAGTGACCTTCGTAGTATTGATAGTCGGCCGACTGGTAGGAACCGTGTCCACTGGCCATCATGTGTCTGTCGAACTGGCCTGCATAGGTGCCGTGGGCGTCAATGCGGATGCCGTACATCAGTGTGTCGGCATGAAACTGACCTATGATAATGCGACCATACATATCTTTTGTCAGGCATTTCCCTTCGCGGGGATAGTCTTTCAGATGCAGGAAACTGGTCATCGTCAGTTTGCCTTTTGGCATATAGGCAGCTAAGGTGGAGTCACCCTTTTCAGCATAACGGGCAACCATATCAAAACCTTCGTCCTGGACGGAGTGGCGTTGTAGGTAATAAGTGAGCTCGTTTTGTATCTGTTGGTGTTTTGTACTAAACGAACTGATAGCTAATATGATGGATAATAAGTAGTGCATAATCAGGCGCGTTGATTCGCCTCCCAGGATAATAATGCTTTAATAAATGTTTCGTATGGGTTGTTGCGGAATTTCTTGGCTTTTGTCGCTTCTATTAATGTGTAGATTAAATAGATGAGCGTGCAGAGCAGGAAACCTGACGAATAGGCGTAGAGTGCTGTGTTTGAACCTCTTACTAAAAGACTGAACAATGCCACAGGGATGATAAATGCCAATCCCAGGATGATGTAGCGACGGGTACGCCAGGAGTCCTTGAAGTCCTCGAATTTCTGTTTCTTCTCCAGATAATCCTCGAAGGCTTTCTCCGTGATGTGGTAGTTTTCTATTCTGGGCAGGGTGGGGTCGTCCTTGTGGTCTGTACGGATATCCCAGATGTGTCCCTGGATAGATTCTAAGGATATGTGGTCTATATATGAACGGTCTATCTGAAACATAATATTAAAATTTAAGCCCCCTGATGGCTCAGGGGGCTTTTATTGTTTAGCAAAGTCTGCGAGAGCCATCGCCAATGACTACGTCATAAACCTTGGGCTCATGGCCATACTTGGTGTTGAACTTCTGTTTGGCAGTCTCGACGAACTGCTTATACAGGTCATTGCGTACCAGGTTGATGGTGCAGCCACCGAAGCCGCCGCCCATGATACGGGAACCGGTAACGCCGCATTCCTTGGCGATATCGTTCAGGAAGTCGAGTTCCTCACAAGAAACCTCGTAGTCTTTTGACAGACCTTCATGTGTCTTGTACATCAACTCGCCCACCTTCTCGTAGTCGCCTTCGTTCAGGGCATCGCAGACTGCCAGTACGCGGTCCTTCTCGCCAAGCACGAACTTAGCGCGCTTGTAGTCCTCTTCACCAACCTCGGCCTTCACCTCTTCGAGCTGCTCCCATGTGCAGTCGCGCAGGGTCTCAAACTTGCCCTCGGGGTGCTTAGCCTGGATGTGCTTCACCACGTTCTCGCATGAGTTGCGACGATCGTTGTAGGGTGAGCCAGCCAACTGGTGCTTCACTACAGAGTCGAGCAATACCAGACGATAGCCATCGGGCTTGAATGGGAAATACTCGAACTCACGACTGCGACAGTCAAGGCGCATCAGACAGCCTGCCTTGCCGAATACAGAGGCAAACTGGTCCATGATACCGCAGTTCACGCCGCAGTAGTTGTGCTCTGTTGCCTGACCAGCCAGCACCATGTCCCATTGAGAGACCTTGTTGTCGCCGAAGATGTCGTTGAGGCCACAGGCAAAGCAGCTTTCCATGGCAGCACTTGAAGACATACCGGCACCGAGGGGTACATCACCAGCAAAGGCAATGTTGAAACCCTTCACGGGAACACCCAACTTCTTCATTTCCAATGCGATGCCGTAGATGTAGCGGGCCCAGGAAGCCTTGGGACCTGCAGGGTCGCTCAACTTGAAGTCCACACGGTCCTTCAGGTCGATAGCATAGGCCATCACGGTGTCTTCTGTGTCGTTGGCGCGCATTTCAGCGATTACTCCTTTGTCTACCGCGCCAGGGAAGACAAATCCGCCGTTATAGTCAGTATGTTCACCAATCAGGTTGATACGGCCAGGAGATGCATAGACATTTCCTGTCTTTCCGTCAAAGTGCTTGATGAAGCGACTTCTTACAAATTCAATATCCATAGATGTATTTTAGTTCTGTTTTATTTGACAACGCCAAACTTGTAAATTGTCTTCTGCTTGTAACGCTCACCTGGATTCAGGATAACGCTGGGGAAGTAGGGACGGTTGGGAGAGTCGGGGAAGTGCTGTGCCTCCAGACATACTGCTGAACGGCGGGGGAAGGTCGCACCGTTAGCTCCCTTGTAACCATTCAGGTAGTTACCTGTGTAGAGCTGCATACCAGGCTCTGTGGTGTAGCACTCCAGCGTACGTCCGCTCTTGGGTTCTATCAGACGTACGGCGAAACTCAACTCACCCTCTTCCTGCTTGTTCAGTACGTAGTTGTGGTCATAGCCCTTACCAAACTTAATTTGCTCATTGTCTGCATCAATCTCCTTGCCGATAGCCTTGGGCTGACGGAAATCGAATGGTGTGCCTTCTACCTTCAGGATCTCACCTGTAGGAATGGCTGTTGCGTCGGTGGGCAGATAGAAGTCTGCGTTAATCTCGCAAACCAGATCGTCTACTGTAGGAGTAGGATCGGCTGTACCTGCCAATGAGAAGAAAGCGTGGTGTGTCAGGTTGACAACGGTCTTCTTGTTGGTGGTAGCCAGATACTCCAATACGAGTTCATTGTTATCTGTGAAGGTGAATTCTACTGTGACGTCGAGCTCGCCTGTGTAGCCCTCTTCACCGTATGAAGAAACACGGTGCAAAGCCAGTGAACGTGGACCCATCTGACGGGCATCCCATACCTTTGCGTTGAATCCCTTCAGACCGCCGTGCAGGTGGTTAGGACCATCGTTGAGTGCTACCTGATACTCTTTGCCGTTCAGGATGAACGTACCTTTGCAGATACGGTTACCCCAACGACCAATCAGTGTTGAAAGGTATGGTTCGTTTCCACTCATAAGCTGCTGGATATTGGCGTGTCCCTGAATGACGTTGCCAACGTTGCCGTCTTTGTCGGGAACCATGATGGCACAGATAGCACCGCCATAGTTTGAGATAGCTACTTCGTAACCCTTGCGGTTGCGTAAAATGTAAAGGTCGGTTTTCTTACCATTAATTGTGGTCTGGAAGTCTTCGCGCTTCAGACCACACAGATTCGCATTTTCTGTTGTGTTCGCCATAATGTTTGTTTTTAGTTACGAATTAATTATTCCTTTTGCAAAGTAACAAAAAAATACCGACTTGTGCAAACAAATCGGTAAAAATTTGGTGTTAAAAACAACTAAATGCGCGATTTCATAAAGTCTGATACCACATACGTACTGCCGCCTACAAAGATAAAGTCCTCATTGGTAGCACCTTGCATGGCTGCCTGGTATGCTTCCTCTACTGTGGGGTAACATTCGCCTTTCAGACCGAATTGGTCGCCGAATATCTTCAGAGAGGTCTCAGGGAAAGCACGCTTCGTACTTCCTTTAGTATAATAATAGGTGGCGTTTTTGGGGAGCAGTGACATCACGGTATAGATGTCCTTGTCCTCCACCAGTCCGAAAACGATGCGCAGTTCGCGGCATTTCGTGTTCTCAAGTTGCTTGCCCAGGTATTCCCAAGCGCCGGGATTATGACCTGTGTCACATACCACGGTGGGATTCTGTCGGATAATCTGCCAGCGTGCCATCAGTCCCGTGATGTTTGTCACATTCTTGAAGGCATTTTCTATCTCAGAGATGGTATTCTCGTTGTGCCCGCTTTCCGGGTAGGCCGACATGTATCCCAGTTTCTCCAACTGATGCATGGTTTCCAGAACCGTTTTCATGTTCTTTGGCTGGAACGATCCTGACAGTTCGCAAAGGAAGTCGCCGTAGTGCTTTGTATGATATTTGATGCCTGAACCGTTGGGCTCTTCTTCCCACGAGATTACTTCATCCTGTTCTTCAGCGTAGGTAATCGGTGAGTGGGCCTCTGCTGCCAGTGTGTCGAACACGGCTTTTGTCTCAGCTGTCGACTCGCCTATGACCACGGGAATGCCGCGTTTGATGATACCGCCTTTCTCTATCGCAATCTGTTCCAGACTGTTACCGAGTAATTGGGTGTGGTCCAGTGAGATGTTGGTGATTACGGATAGGATAGGGGTGATGATGTTCGTGCAGTCCAAGCGTCCGCCCAGGCCTACCTCTACAACGGCGATATCTACGTCCATCTCCTTGAAATACTTGAAAGCCATTGCTGTGGCTATCTCAAAGAAGGTGGGGTTGAATGATTCGAAGAATGATTTCTCTGTTTCCACAAACTTCGTGACATAGTCCTCGCTGATAGGTGTACCGTTCACGCGGATACGCTCCTTGAAGTCAATGATGTGGGGCGAAGTGTAGAGTCCTACTTTGTAGCCGCATGTCTGCAACTGGGCAGCCAACATGTTTGACACGGAGCCCTTGCCGTTTGTTCCTGCAATATGGATACTACGGAAGTGCTCGTGCGGATGACCGAAGTGCTCGTTCAGTTTCAGGGTGTTTTCCAGCCCCTCTTTGTAGCCGCCAACACCTTGATGTTCAAAATTCGATGTCTTGCAGAACAAATATTCTGTTGCTTCTTGGTAGGTCATGAGAGTTGAAATTTAATTGAAGTAGTTCTTGAAACGTTGGAAGATGCTCTCTTTCGTTTGGTTGTCGCCTTTGAAGTTGTCACTGCCAACAAAGCTCTCGATGGCTTTCTTCTCTTCGCGCGAGAGTGTCTTTGGTACGTACACACTGATATTGACCACCAAGTCGCCGCGTCCGCTTCCGTATCCCTGAACAGCAGGCAGTCCCTTGCTTCTCAGGCGCATGGTCTTACCAGGCTGTGTGCCGTTCTCAATTTTAATCTTCAGATTATTGCCCTCGATGGTGGGGATATCTACCTCACCTCCAAGTGCTGCTGTTGGGAAGTCGAGCAAGAGGTTGTATATCAAATCGTTACCGTCTCTGACAAAAAGCTTGTGGTCTTCCTCTTCAATATATACCTGGATGTCACCGGCAACGCCTCCGCGATGGCCGGCATTACCCTTTCCTGGTACGTTGACTACCATGCCTTCGGCTACACCAGCGGGGATATTGATTTCTACTACTTCCTCACCCTTGGTCACACCAGTGCCACTACAATGCGGACACTTGTTCTTGATAATCTGCCCCTCACCCTGACAGGTAGGACATACACCTTGTGTCTGCATCATACCAAAGATGCTCTGTGTGGTGTGGGTGATAACGCCTGAACCATGACAGGTAGGACAGGTCTCTCTGCCACTACCGTCGGCAGCACCTGTGCCGTGACAGTGTGAGCAGGTGGTATCTTTTCTAACCTTGAATTTCTTGGTAACACCCTGATTGATCTCTTCCAGCGTGAGGCGTACCTTTAGTCGCAGGTCGCTGCCTCTGTGCTGCTGAGGGCGTCCACCGCGTCCGCCGAAGCCTCCGAATCCGTGTCCGCCAAAGATATCACCAAACATAGAGAAGATGTCGTCCATATTCATAGACGCACCGCCGAAGCCTCCAAAGCCTCCTGATCCGCCACCCATAGGTCCGTTGAAACCAAACTGGTCGTACTGCTGACGCTTCTGTGGGTCGTGCAGGATGTTGTAGGCTTCTGCGGCCTCCTTGAACTTCTCCTCTGCCTGTTTGTCGCCAGGGTTACGGTCGGGGTGATACTTGATGGCAATTTTTCTGTATGCCTTCTTAATCTCTTCTTCCGAGGCCGTCTTCTCTACACCAAGTACCTCGTAGTAGTCTCTTTTTTGTGCCATTAATTGTCAGATCTTATTGTCCTACGGCTACTTTAGCGTAGCGAATCACTTTGTCGTTCAGTTTATAGCCAGGAGCCATGCAGTCGATGACTTTTCCTTTCTTGTCGTCGCCCATGCCAGGAACCAGGGCTACTGCCTCGTGCAGGCTGGTGTCGAAGTCGGCATCCTCTGTTTCAATCTTGCTCACGCCCTGAGCCTCCAGCGCCTTCATCAACTTCTGGTAAATCAGTTGCATACCTTCACGCAGAACCTGTGGGTCGTCTGTCTTCTCGCCATTGGCAATGGCGCGCTCCATATCGTCGATAACGGGGAGTAGGGCTGTGATGGTCTTCTCTCCACCATTCAGAATCAGTTCTGAACGCTCTTTCAGCGTACGCTTGCGATAGTTGTCAAATTCTGCCATCTGACGGAGTAATTTGTCCTTCAGGTCGGCAATCTGAGCTTCTGCAGCTTTCAGAGGATCTGTCTCTTCCTCAGCTTCCTCAACTTTTGCGTCAGTCTGTTCTTCTGTCACTTCGTCAGTAGGGGTTTCTACTGCCATATCGTCAGTATTTACCTCCTGCTCTTCTTTCTTTATATCTTTTTCTTCCATAATTCTAATGTTTTTCTTTATCCATGCAAAAAGCATGCCAAGCAAAACTGGTGTTCTGCTGGGCAAAACTGTCGAAGGCTGCTTTTCCACTGTTTCCATAGCAGAAGAGGCCTACGCGGATGCCTTTCCAATAGCCGGCACGCATGGGGAATGCGTCGCCCGCTTGGATGAAACGGGTGCCATCGGTGCTGTAGGAGAACTGGTGACGATTAGCCTGACAGTCGTTGTTAATGCGCACCCAGAGCTTCTGGAACTTACCCTTCTGAATGACTTCACGCTTGCCTTGAGACTCAATGAAAATGCCGTCTTTACAGAGGCCGATGCCATGAAATGTCTTGCCACTGCAGAAGAGACCGGCATAGCAGTTGCCCGACGCGGTGAATAGGGTGGTGCTCTCGCTCTGATATCCAATGACCTTCTGCGTGAGCATATTCCTACAGAGTTTCAGACTATCAGCGGGCTGGGCTTTTAGCGTAAGCCAGCCTTTTTTCTCCTTCAAGCTCCAGTGGGTGTCAACGGGATTGTGGTTCCACTGCCATTGCAGACCTAGTGTGGATGATGAAAATTCATCGTCTGTTTGTGGGAGAAATTGCAAGGATGAAGTTATCGGCTTCTGCCATTCAGAAACGGGTTCACCAATACCATTGCCATCATAATCGACTCCCATGAGGGGCCAATCGTCCTGCCAGCGAACGGGTTGCAGGTGAACCACGCGCCCTAAGACGGGCGTTTCCTGGAAATGGTAAAACCACCAGGTGTCATCGGGGGTATCGACCAAGGCACCCTGATGAGGGCCGTTGATGGAGGTAGAACCCTGTTCGAGCACGATTTTTCGCTCGTAGGGTCCATAGATATTCTTGGCTCTCAGTACTGTCTGCCAACCAGTTCCTACACCGCCCTCGGGGATGATGAGGTAGTAATAGCCATTACGCTTCATGAACTTAGTGCCTTCGGCGATAGGACCTTCATAGACGGTGGTACCCTCGTCGAGCAGTTGTTTGCCATCGGCCGACATCCGATGTACGATGATAGGACCTGCACCATGTTTGCTGCGACCTAAATAGGCTTGTCCGTCCTCATCCCAGAATGGGCAGGGATCTTCCCATTTGACCACGCGTCTGACCAGGTGAAGGGGTGCCCAAGGGCCGTGCGGGTCTTTTGCGGTAGTCATATAAAGTCCCTCTTCTGGGGTACAGAAATAGACGTAGAAGAGACCATCGTGATAGCGGATGGCAGGTGCCCACGAACCACCGGCGTAATGCTTGTTCTCGTCCCATCCAGGCTCGTTGAAGCGACTGTATATCTGACTGGTATACTGCCAATTAATCATATCGTCTGATTCCAATACCTGCATGCCGAGGAAATGAAAATCGGATGCTACCATATAGTATTTCTTGCCAACACGAATGACGTCAGGATCGGAGAAGTCGGCATTGAGCACGGGATTCTTGTAGGTGCCGTTACCTTGGTCGCCCCAGCCCTCTGTATCGCTGCGCACAAAGTCGGGACGTACATCGGGGGCATCAGTCCTAATGTCGATGTTATTGAAATGTACATTACGGGTGTGTCGCAGATAAAAACCCTTAGCAGGCAGGTTGCCCCACATAGTGGCCTCGGGGTAGGCTTTTTCCTTTTCGTTAGCTATGGAGTCGTTGATGGCCTTGAGGTCGATTTCGTTCACGCCTCCCTGATGTTGGATGGTGATATTCGATAGCCATATGTTGCGCACTGGATAGCCTGGCAGACCTGTGATAGAACAGCCCACAGGACCAGCATTCCGAATATGGAAGTTTTCCAAACGGATACCGTCAATACGACCTACGTGGTTTATGGGAATCAGTTCGGTGATGGTGTCATCATTGCCCGTGCCACTGAGCGCTTTCCCTGCTTCTTTCAATTTATAACCTCGTCCGCGATTGCCTAAACGGATAAAGATGGGCGACTCGGTGCCTTCAACAGTGAAGTCTGATGCGCTGACATTCTCGAGCATTCCACCATCCACAATCTCCAATGAGAGGGCCGACGTTCCAATTTTAGAAGGAGCACCAAAGAACTGACTTGACTGGTCGCTGCTGGGTTTAACCACGATACCTGAAATATTGATATTGCGGAAGCCTCCATTGGTCTCTGTTCCCAGTTTTACGGCGTTGCAATGGCTGGATATCACGCAGTCACAGATTCGGATATTTTCGCAGAGACGAGGTGAAGTGCTCTTCAGTGTGATACCATCGTCGTCGCTATCGGCTATAATGTCTCTGACAATGACTTCATGACAGCCATCGATATCAAGCGCGTCATTGTTGTAGTTGTTGCGATTGAACACCTTGATGCCTTCTATTCTTACGCGGTCGCAGGCCAGATAGTGTTGCATCCAGCAACCGGAGTTCTTAAGGGTGATGTCCTTGATGGTGATATCCTGACTTTGGATGAAACGGATGAGGTGGGGACGAGTGATGCCCTCGTCGTTCCAGGTGAGTTTCTTGAAGGCGCGACCTTGTCCGTCGATGGTGCCAAAGCCATCAATCACTACGTTTTTCACGTTGTCGGCATAAATCAACTGGATGGTTGAGGTCTGCGTGCGCAATGATACGTAATCAGACTTCATAGGCAGATACTCCTT
The DNA here is from genome assembly GCF_022024175.1 of Prevotella communis. Classification (GTDB taxonomy): domain Bacteria; phylum Bacteroidota; class Bacteroidia; order Bacteroidales; family Bacteroidaceae; genus Prevotella; species Prevotella communis. The sequence goes on from NZ_CP091794.1 coordinate 1,339,452, forward strand.
CAGGTCCGTGCTACCAAAGAGCGTAGCCCCTTGTTCCAGATAGAGGTTTACACCTGATTTCAGTACGATAGAGCCAATTTTATATTGGCCGGTGGGTACTACCACTCTGCCGCCTCCCGCCTTCGCACAGTCGTCAATTGCCTGCTGCACGGCTTTTGTACTGAGCATTGTGGTATCCGTTTTTGCGCCATATGCCACAATATTATAATCACGTGCCTCTGCCTTTCCTGCCCATAGTGACAGGATGAGCGTAGTCATCAAAATAGTTTTCCTCATTATTATTTTGTTTATGTGTGCAAAGGTAATATTTTTTATTTTGTTTCCTTTGCCTAATAATGATATTTTTTTACCTTTGCATACAGATTTAAACTTTAACTTAAAACATGAAGGAATTTTTTGTAATCTTAGCAACCTTTGCCTTTGTGGCTTGTGGCGGAAGTAAAACACAGAAAGATAACGTTTCTGTGCAAGATGTAGATAGTATTCGGACATCATTAGTTGACTCTGCAGATAGTACAGAGAACAATACCTTCCACGTACAAGAAGATACATTAAAACAATTAAATGCTTTCGCCTCATTCACAGAAACACAGCCGGAATCAGTCAAAGAACTTATTGCAGGTTTCAGGTTTGGAAGAAGTGTGAAACAAAATGTTGACCATGCCTATCATTTGCCAAGACTAGAGTGTGACCAGTTCCGACTGGACTTGGATAGCATTTCTTACTGTGCAACTACAGGTAAGAGCCTGTTTTATGAAGATAAGTTGTATGCATTTAACGTCTACATAACATGGCGTTATCATGGTTTGGAGGATTTGGCAGACCTGACTAAAGCGGATTTTGATTCGCTTGCAACTTATTTCAAGAGCGTATATGGTTCAGATTCAAATAAATATATGTATACGGAGGCGGATACAGCTGATATATTATCTTTTTCTACTCATCATTGGAGAAAGAAAAATCTATACTTCCGTCTCTATTGGATTCCTGAAAACATAGAAGGAGCAAATGTAATAGGTATGGAATTTATCAATGGCCCTGTTTATCGTAAGGCATTGATAGAGCAGGAGAAAAGATTGAGCCCACGTTAAGAGGTGGGCTCAATAAGATTTTACTCTTCTACGATAGGATAGAGTTCGATGAACTCACCCTGATGATTTTGTCCGTCATTAATCAGTTCGGCTGTTTTCTGACCTACAGTCTCGATATCGTGGAAACCAGGCAGAGACATGTTGCCATTCAGGTCGGTGGTAGTGGGACCTGGGTGTACTGAGAAAATCTCTACGGGCGTATTGCTCTGTTGGAATTCTATTGCCATCACGCCCATCATGGCATTCAGGGCGGCCTTGCTGGCAACATAAGCCAAAGGATGCCAGTAGGGACTGATTTCTGAAGGCACGGTGATATTCACAATGCGACCATTATTGTTCGCTAATACTGGGAGCAAGGCTTTTGTTAGCGCCCATGTGCCGATGAAGTTCACATCCAGTGTTTCGCGGATATCGTTCAATTCCGTGTGAGCGCTATCTACACTCATGTCGCCAGGAATGCCAGCATTGTTGACAAGGAGTGAAAGGTTGGGGTAATTCTCGCTGATTTCTTTTGTAGCCTGATTGATACCATTCAGGTCCTTCAGTTCGATATTCACATAGCCCAGTACGTTGACGCCAGCAGCTTTCAGTTCGCAGATGGCTTTCTCAGCACGCTGCTCGTCGCGTGCACTGATTATCACGTTCCATCCGCTTAGGCCCAGATGCTTTGCAATGCCAAAGCCGATGCCTTTGTTGGCACCTGTCACCAAAACAATCTTTTCGTTTGCCATTTTTTTTCTGTTTTAATAAAGTTTTTGCAAAGGAACTCATTTATCTCTGTACCACCAAACATTGTTCCTATCATGCAAAAAAGAACTACAATTTGGGTAAGTAAAATGAAATAAATGCTTTTTTGTTTTGCGTTTCAATTGGTTTGCACTACCTTTGTGCCATAAAAACATCAAAACTTAAATGAAACAATACCTTGACATACTGGATCGCATCCTAAAAGAGGGGACGCAGAAAGGTGACCGTACGGGTACGGGCACACTGAGCATCTTTGGTACGCAGAGTCGTTATGACCTAAGTAAGGGATTTCCTCTTCTCACTACAAAGAAGTTGCACCTCAAGTCGATTATCTACGAATTGCTGTGGTTTCTTAATGGCGACACAAATGTGAAATACTTGCAGGATAACGGTGTAAGGATATGGAATGAATGGGCTGATGAGAACGGCGAACTTGGACCCGTCTATGGGCACCAATGGCGCTCTTGGCCAGACTACGACGGAGGTACGATAGACCAAATAAAGTATGTGGTGGATCAGATTAAGAATAATCCTAATTCGCGACGTATGATTGTATCGGCGTGGAACGTGGCTGAGGTGAACAAGATGGCGTTGCCTCCTTGTCACACGATTTTCCAGTTCTACGTGGCCGACGGCAAGTTGTCATTGCAGCTATATCAGCGTAGTGCAGATACCTTCCTGGGTGTACCGTTTAACATCGCATCGTATGCCCTGTTGTGTATGATGATGGCACAGGTGTGTGGACTGAAACCTGGTGAGTTCATTCATACTACAGGCGATACTCATCTGTATCTGAACCATTTGGAACAGGCCCGCTTGCAGCTCACGCGTGAGCCTCGACCTCTGCCCACAATGAAGATTAATCCCGACGTGAAGAGTATTTTCGACTTCAAGTATGAGGACTTCCAATTAGAGAATTATGATCCCTGGCCACATATTAAAGCAGAGGTAAGCGTATGATATCAATGATTGCCGCCGTAGCGAAGAATCGCGCTATTGGCTTTGAGAATAAACTGATTTACTGGTTGCCCAATGACCTAAAGCGTTTTAAGGCTTTGACAACGGGACACACCATTGTGATGGGACGTAAGACGTTTGAGAGTCTGCCAAAAGGGGCTCTTCCTAATCGCAGGAACTGCGTGCTGACAAAGAGTTCTAAAGAACTTCCAGGTTGTGACTGCTTTGATAGTTGGGACGACTTTTTCAAGAGTTGCAAGCCTGATGAGGATATCTATATCATTGGGGGCGCCAGCCTTTATACAAACCTGTTGGACAAGGCCGACCGTCTCTGTCTGACGGAGATTGACGATACACCTGCGCAAGCCGATACGTTTTTCCCTGAATATGAGGAAGACTGGCAAGAAAAATGGCGCGAAGATCACCCCGCGGATGATCGTCACGCCTATCCTTATGCGTTTGTTGACTATGTAAGACGTTAAGACTATCTCACATCAGCCCATCTTACATTAGTCATCAAGGTCTACCATGTCCATTACGGGCAACTGTCTCTCGAAGGCTGAGTGAAATGAAATCAGCGTCTGCGAACTGCTAAGTCCTAAAGGCTGCAGTTTGTCATGGATGATGGTGAGCAGATGGTGATTGTTCTGAGCATAAATCTTAATAAACATATCGAAATTTCCCGTGGTGTAATGGCATTCCGTTACCTCGGGAATTTTCTTTAGTTCCTCTAATACTTGGTCAAAATCCTCAGGATTTTTCAGGTTCAAACCAATGAAGGCACAGGTCTCATAACCCACCTTCTCAGGGTCGATAAGGAACTGTGAGCCTTTCAGGATACCGATATTGGTCAATTTCTGGATGCGCTGGTGAATGGCTGCTCCACTCACGTCACATACACGTGCTACTTCTAGAAAAGGAATACGTGCGTCGGCGGCGACAAGCTTCAGAATCTGCTTGTCCAGTCTGTCAAGTTTTTCTTTTGCCATATTCTTAATTTTAAATCTTAATTCTTGTTTGTTTTCTCTACTGCTGAATAATTGATTTTTAGTGCAAACGATTGTTGCAAGGCTTCTTTAATTTGAGCTATCATGCCGAATGGTACGTCGCGGTCGGCCTTGATGGAGACTGTCATTCTGGGTTGGTCTTCTGAATTCATCTGGGCTTTCTCGGTTTCCACGAAGGCTTTGATGTCCGACATGGTGGCCAGTTTGTTGTTTAGTTGGATATAGAAACTATCGGCCGGTTGACCTGGTACACGACCTACGTAGATGGTGCTGACTGATGACTTGTGAGTCAGCTTTCGTACTTCTGTTCCCTTGGGCACATCGTAACGCACCTGTAAGTCGACATCCCTCATGTGGGTGACAATCATGAAGAAGAAGAGCACGGTGAATATCAGGTCGGGTAGGGCTGCTGTATTCAGACCTGGCATCTCATGTTTCTTTCTGCGAAAAACTCCACGTTTCATGATGACTCACCTCCTTTCTCTTCAAGAGCCTGCTCGCTGATGCGCTGGGGATAGACCAGGGCAATGGCATCTCGCTGCTCTGCATTACACTGAGCGTAGGGGTGCTGGAATTGTTTGAGGGCCAATTCGTTGCGTAGGTGGTTGTAGCCTGCTACCACAGCATTCTGCATCTGGAAATAGGAGTCGTAGGTAGCCTTTGGGCTGACCTCAACGATAATCACATGACGATCGCTGACCTTACAGCGTCCCAAAAGGTGCACTTCGCGTACACTCAGTTCGGGCAGGGTGGGGTCATCGGCAGTATTAGCTACGAAATCTTCTACACGCTTAGACAAATCATCGATTGCCATAGGCTCATCGTTGCAGGTGAGCTGATTGTTGGCGTTGAGTTTGAGGCAGAGGGCATTACGTTGTTTAACTACCAGTTCCTCTTCTTTCGTCAGATCATCTGGCGGAGGCAGTTGGCGAGGCAGTCCCCAGTCAGTGTCCATGGATGAGGTCACGAGGAAGAAGATCAACAGCATGAATGATATATCCGCTGTCGATGTGGTGTTCAAACCTGGCATCTCCTTTTTTTTCCTCGTAAACATGAATCTAAACTATTAGTCGTTGTGGGTGGTATATTGATGAACAATAGACCATATAACAAGACCTGCTAGGAGGCCCATCAAAATATAAATCGTATAGAGTAGAACGTCAACCATTTTTTTTTCTTAATGCGCTAGCAAATTATTCACTTTTCACTCTTCGCTTTTACTTTTGCAAAGATATCCATCAGGTTGATGGCTCCCTCTTCCATCTGAGTAGTCAGACGGTCAATGCGAGAGTTGACAAAGTTGTAGAACACCTGCAGAATAAGTGCCACGATGATACCAAAGATAGTGGTAATCAGGGCTACTTTCATACCTTCTGCCACGATGGTAGGACTAATGTCGCCCTCGGCCTGAATCTGGTCAAAAGCCATCACCATACCAATCACTGTACCTAGGAATCCCAGTGAGGGAGCAATAGCAATACAGAGCTTGATCCATGAACAACCACGCTCCAGACGTGAGGTGAGCACTGTGCCATAACTGATGATGCTACGCTCGATGTCCTCAGCAGATTCGTTGATATGCATTAGTCCCTGATAGCAGACGCTGGCCACTGGACCACGGGTGTTGCGACAGATGGTCTTAGCACCTTCCACATCGCCGCTCTCTACTTTCTTCTCGATATCAGAGAGCAACTTCTTGGTGTTTACCTCGGAACGTGTCAGATAGATGATTCGCTCAATGCAAAGAGCCAAACCGATAATCAGGACAATAGCAACAAGCGACATATAACGTGGATCACCCTCAATGAATTTATTCTTCAATTCCTGATGCATCCCAATGTCTTCTGCTGCCATCTCGGCCAGTTCTGCCATATCCTCGTTGCCAATCATCTCTTCTATGGACATGTCGGCATCACTACTGTCAACCACAACGGCCTCTGTCGTCTGTTTGGTTGAATCCTGTGCATAAACAGTTTGCCCCATGAGCAGCAATCCGGCTGCAAAAAGGGCAATTGTAAGTTTTTTCATTCTTTCTTGTTACAATTTGGCCGCAAAGGTACTAAAAAAAGGTAAAAACTAAAAGTGAATGGGAAAAAAAATGCTACTGCCTAATATTTTTTAAATATGTATTCATATTAGACGGTAGCAAATTATTCTTTTTTTACGTTTCTGCTATTCTTTCTTGTAGTCTGACTCTGTCATGAACAGATAGGATGGACGATAACCTCCGAAGTCGACAACAATTTTTTCAAAGACGATGCCAGGATGCTTGGGCTGTAGTTTCAGCTCATGAACATCGCTATCACCCACAGGCAGTTCTATCACTTTCTCCACAACACGGCGGGCAATGGTGGGATAGAACTCGGAATACATATAGGGCTGGCGATCTACAAGGGTCTTGTTGAAATTGATGGTCTCTGGCTTTGTGTTGTCTATGCTGATAGTGCACTCATGACCACCGATGTTGAGGAAATCGAGGGTTGACTTTACTATAACGCGTACCTTTACTGTCTTCGGTGCATCCTTGGGTAAGGTGAAACGATAGGTCAGCGAGGCGTCACCTACGGGGCTTGTATAGGGTGTTAAAGCTACGGCACTACGTGTGCGACCGTAATAGGGATAGACGCTCCACTGAGTATCGCCATCGGCTTTGCTGGCAAAAAAGTGCTCGGCCTCCATAGATATATAGCCATTGCTAGGAGTGAAGACATAGCCACCCAGTCCCTTGTCTTCAACCTTCTTGGTAGTGGGCAACATGTCACGACGGAAATTGTCGTTCCAGAAGCGATAACCAATATGTTTCTGGGTCATCATACCATCCCATTTACCTTGACTCATCTCCTTATTATAATAGGCACAGAGCAATGAGTCGCGCTTGAAGCAGTCGGCAACATGCTTCGCCCATTTGTTGGCATCTGGACTATTACGTTCTGCCAGGTATAGGTTCATGGCTTGAGCATAGTACATGTCATAGAGGTTGGCCATTGCTTGAACGGGGAAGAGTATCAACTGGCGATAGGCATCATGCTTCTCCTGTGGTATTTCTGCAAAGAGGCGGAGGGCACGTGTCTCCAGACGCAGATACTCGTCGGCCACCTTTTTCCATTCGCCAGTCTCCACATTATAGGTACGAGCATCCAACATCTCGGGGGTGACGCGTGCCATATACTGACAGTTCTGGTTGTAGATATCTGCAGCTTCCTTGGCAACCTCGCATCCGAGTGTTCTACGGAAGAACTTTGTTGTATGGTCGGTCACGTTTTGTAAGTTGTACTCTTTGGGATTCCAAGCCATATCCATAAACAACTGGATGGGATATTCCATAGGCTTTAAGTCGCCCACATTCAGAATCCACATACGTTGTATACCGTGGTCGTAGGCCAGTGAGAGTTGTTCAAACATCTGTTGGGTCTGGGTCACGTTAATCCATTTCGAATTACGAGGTGCTCCTACATAGTCTACGTGGTAGTAGATACCCCATCCGCCTTTGCGGCTGCGCTCTTTGTCGTTTACTGGTACACGACGGATATCGCCCCAGTTGTCATCACTGATGAGAATCATAACGTCATCGGGTACGCGCAGCCCTGCATCATAATAGTCTTGCACCTCTTTATATAATGCCCATACTTGTGTGGTCTTCTCTGCAGGTTTACCTGTCACATCCTTGATAATCTGACGCTGGTTATTGATGATACGCTCCATCAGTTTTGTATCTGCCTTGTCGCTCATGGCTTCATCACCGTCGCCACGCATACCGATGGTCACGATATCCTCAGTACCTTTCATGCGCTCAATACCCTCACGGAAGAACTGATCAAGTTTCTCTTGATTGGTCTGATAGTTCCATGCTCCCCATTTTCCACGATTACGTGCATATTCCTGATGGTTGCGTGCCATAGGCTCATGGTGAGAGGTGCCCATCATCACACCCATACGGTCGGCCAGTTTGCCATTCTCAGGATCGTCGGCATAGAATGCCCATCCCCACATAGCAGGCCACATCATGTTGCCCTTCAGGCGCAGGATGAGTTCAAAGACCTTCTCGTAGAAATGGTGGTCGCCATAGTCTGTGCCGAAGGTGTTTTTCACCCATGAGGTCAGACAGGGAGCCTCGTCATTGAGGAAGATGCCTCGAAACTCTACTGCAGGTTCACCATCGGTATACGTACCTTTTATTATATAGGCCTCGTCACGTTTGGTGATGGGTACATCTGCCCAATAGTACCAAGGTGATACACCTAACTGCTGGCTCAACTCATAGATACCATAGATGGTACCGCGACGATCACTACCGGCAATGACCAGTTGGTTGCCCACGGTGGTGATAATATATTTTTCGCGTTTGCCTTTCAGATTGGCAAGTTTCAACTTGTCGATATCCTTGTTCTTTCCAAGTGTACCAATCAGAATGTTGCCCTTTCCTGCCCCCTCTAAAAGGTTGGGAGTCTTACCCAGCACCTTTTCGATATCTATCTTCAGGTTGTTGATGGCAATCTTTACGCCTTCGTATTCGTCAGCGCTATAGCTGATAGAGGCGTTACTGAGAGGTAGGGCACCCTCTACGGGGGTGAACTTCACGAATCGCTCAGTGGCCTGTGTTACCGTAAAAGTGGCCATTGCCACGCACAGTACTAATAATTTCTTAATCATCATCTCCTTTGTTATTGTATTGTTATCATTAATTCTCTCGCGTTCTTCTCATCAGAACTGGTGCCAACAAGAATCTCGTACTTACCAGGTTTTACACGCATGGTGTTTGACTCTGCATCCCAGAACTCAAACGACTGTTTGTTGAGTTGGATTGTAGCAGTAGCAGTTCCTCCCGCCTTCACATTGATACGCTCAAAGCCACGGAGTGTTTTCAATGGTCCATCGGCATCCTGTAGATTGCGGATATAAACCTGTACGACCTCAGCACCGTCGCGTTTGCCGGTATTGGCTACTTCTGCAGTTAATGTCCAGTCTGTTGGGTTCGTACCATTCTTCTCAACTCCAGCCTTTGTAATTTCAAAGTTTGTGTAGCTCAGTCCATAACCGAAGGGGAAGAGGGCGTCTGTGAAGTAGCGATAAGTGCGTCCTTTCATCGAGTAGTCCTCGTAGTCGGGCAATTGGTTGCTATTCTTATAAAAGGTGACGGGCAGTTTTCCACTTGGGTTATAGTCGCCAAAAAGAACATCAGCCACAGCCGTACCACCTTCCTGGCCTGGATACCATGCCTGTACGATCGCGTCGCAGGTCTTTATCTCGGGTTCCAAGGCAATACATGAGCCAGAGCAGTTGACAAAGATAATGGTCTTGCCTGCATCCTTCAGTGCCTTCAGGAAATCGCGCTGTACCTTTGGTAACTCAATATGGGTACGGTCGCCTCCCTTGAATCCATCAATATCCACAGGCATCTCTTCGCCTTCCAAAGCTGGTGAGATACCTCCCACGAAGATAACTTTATTAATTCCCTTCAGTTGATTGATGATGGTTTGATAGTCAATGGGATATTCCTTAGCGATATTAATGGCTAGGTTGGCGTTGTAAGTAGGAACGTGTGAGAAACGTACCTCGATATTGTAACTCTTACCTTTCTCGGCATTAATAACAATATGATTGGGCGTGGTGCGCCAGATACGATGGTGGAACTGGCGTTCGCCGTTGAGATAGAGCTCAAATTGACCACATCCATCCACGTTTACCACATATTCGCCAGCTTCATTAGGGGTGAAGACCGTCTCGTACTTCGCGGAGAAATCCTCGAGTTGTACACCTGGGGCGAAGTTGTGCATACCAAAGGTGGTTACAGCCAAGGGCTGGGTGTAGTATTGCGTGGTAACTGGTTTTCCTTCCATCTTACGATTGTTCCAGAATGTTCCCTTTATACCTTTCTTTCCCTCGAAAGAACACTGTGATCCCAACAGACTCTCTAATACTTTGTCGTAGGTCAGGTCGCAACCAGGTGCATAGAACAGTTTCTTTTGTTTTGCCTTGATGCCATCCAGAATCGTAATAGTGTGGTTGGGCTGGCCATTATAGTTGCCCCACATCATTGGCGTGTTGTCGGCATTGGGACCAATAACTGCAATCTTCTCAGAATTCTTTTTCAAGGGCAGGACGGAATCGCTATTTTTTAGCAATACAATGCTTTGTCTTGCCATATCCAGTGATAAATTAGCAGATTCCTTAGTAGACATGGCAGAATAGGGAATCTTTGACCACTCTACCAGTGAAGGATCGTCCATTTCGCCTAAGTCGAAACGTCCCTCTAGCAGACGAATAACGTGCTTGTCAACCTCGGCCTCTGTCATGAACCCACGTTTCACAGCCTCGGGGATACTTCTGTAAGCGTAGCCGTAGCCACACTCTACATCGGTACCGGCGATTGTGGCCTTTGCGGAAGCATGTGTGGCATCGCTTGATGACTTATGTGACTCGTAGAAATCGCTAACAGCTCCACAGTCGCTCACTACCAGATACTCAAAACCCCATTCGTCGCGAAGAATCTGTTGCAGCAGGCGCTGGCTTCCACAACAGGGGTCATCATCTAAACGCTGATAAGCACACATCACCTCACGGACTTTAGCATCCTGTACCAATGTCTTGAAAGCAGGCATGTAGGTCTCCCACATATCGCGTGGTGATACATCTGTCAGATTGGCTGTGTGACGGGTATATTCCGGACCACTATGTACGGCATAATGCTTTGCGCAAGCCCAGAGCTTACGATATTTGGCATCCTCAGGTCCTTGTAGGCCCTTAACCACCTGTACACCCATGACTGATGTCAGGTAAGGATCTTCACCATAGGTTTCCTGTCCGCGTCCCCAACGTGGGTCACGGAAGATGTTGACATTGGGTGTCCAGACAGAGAGACTATGGAATTTCTCGTCCTCGCCTTTCAGGTCGTGCATACGATGGTTGTACTGTGCACGGAACTCGGTACTGGCTGCATCAAATACTTTATACACCAGGCCTGGGTTCCAGGATGCAGCCATAGCGATTGGTTCTGGGAATACTGTTACGTTGCCCATGTTTGCAGCACCATGCAAGGCTTCACTCCACCAGAAAAACTTCTTAATACCCAATCGGGGAATTGCGGGACTTTCGTCTAGCATCAGTTTTGCCTTCTCTTCAAGTGTCAGTCGTGAACAGAGATCCTTGGCTCGTTCCTTGGCGCTGAGGGACGGATTTTGATATGGTAGCACCTGAGCCTGCATACCTAGGCTGACTGTGAGCAGCGTCACAATGAGAGTCTTTCGTTTCATCTTTTTCTTATAGTTTTAGAAATTTGCTACAAAATTACTATACAATCCCGATTTTTCCTTATGTTTTTGTTGCATAGACTTTTTAGTATGTTACAATTGAGAAATCTCTGTATACGCGCGTTGGACATATTATTTTTTTTTGTTACATTTGCATTCGATATTATAAACATCTACCTTTAATTAAACAATATGAAGAAAACCTTAACTATTTTGACGCTAGCTGTGCCATTAATTACAGCAGCTCAAAATCCCGTGATCCGTGACCAGTTTACGGCTGACCCAACTGCGCGAGTTTTTAACGGTAAAGTTTATCTCTATCCGTCTCACGACATTCTGCCACCAGCGGGACAACGTCAGGATTGGTTCTGTATGGAGGACTATCACGTTTTCTCGTCAGAGAATCTGACTGACTGGACCGACCACGGTGTGATTGTGACTCAGAATAAGGTTCCCTGGGTAAGAAAAGACTCTTATTCTATGTGGGCTCCTGATTGCGTAGAGAAAAACGGAAAGTATTATTTTTATTTCCCATCTGCTCCTGCTGCCGGACGTGGCGGATTTGCTGTTGGTGTAGCTGTTGCCGATAGTCCAGAGGGTCCGTTTATTCCTGAACCAGAGCCCATCAAGGGTATCAATGGCATTGACCCGTGTGTGCTTCAGGCTTCAGACGGTAATGCATATATCTTCTGGGGTAATGGGCGTTGTGCCAAACTGAAGCCCAATATGAAAGAACTGGCTGACGATAATCCCAAGGAGACAGTGAAGTGGGGTAACCGTGAGATGGAAATGATTGGTGTTAGTTGCTTGAAAGATCTGCCTAATCGGCAGGCTGAGGGACCCTTCGCCTTTGAGTATAATGGCAATTATTATCTGACCTATCCTTATGTAAGAGAGAATACCGAGGTTCTAGGCTATGCCATGAGTAAGAATCCCATGGGACCTTACGAGTATAAGGGACTGATTATGGCAGAGCATGCCAATGGTTGTTGGACTAACCATCATAGTATCGTGAACTACAAAGGGCAGTGGTATCTGTTCTATCATCATAATTTCTTCTCGCCCAGCGATGATAAGCGTCGCTCAGTACAGATTGAGAAACTGTATTTCAATGCTGATGGTACCATACAGGAAGTGAAACCTACAATGCGAGGTGTTGGTATTAATAAGGCTACAGAGAAGATTGAGATTGATCGTTACAGTAACGCTTCTCAGGGCGTGACCACTGCTCATGTGGATACAACAATTGCTTTCAGTGGTGATTATGCAACTATTCCTTCTAAGGGTTGGATGAGATATGCTGATGTGGACTTCGATTGTCTGACAGACGGTTATCTTCAGATTAGTGTGAAAGCAAGTGATGATACTGAGTTCTGTATCCGTGAAAAGAGTGCTACAGGTAAGGTCATCGCTCGCATCAAGTTGGCCGTTCGCCCACCAGAACCTACTCCTGGAGCTGCTGCCAATCCAATGATGGCTCGTTTCCGTCGTGATCAGAGAAATCAGTGGCTCACTCAGACTACAACGTTGGAGTACACACCAAAGGGAGTTACCGACCTCGTAATCACTAATGAGGGTGGGGGCGAACTCTCTGTTGACTGGATTTTGTTCAAGAACCGTCCGAAGTATTTCTCACCTGCTACTGCAACGCCTGCTAAGCCTGATAGCGAGGGATTCATACGTCGATGGACACTCTTAGAGCCTATTGATAAGCCGAATAGTGGTAACACTGTATTTACTGATACCTATCTGCGTGAGCATTTCAATCGTGAGTATTTTAAGGGGCAGCAGACGATCCTGCCTAAGGATGGTCAGAAGGTGAAGGCTGTGTTCCAGCAGGAACAGGCTCCTGCAGGATTCGGTCGTGGTGCACAGCAGATGCCGGAGGGACCGAAAGTGAAGACCGTGAAGCAGACGCTGACTTGGCATGCGCTTGATAGCGAGAACTTCAATGTGAAATTGTTCCGCTTCGCAGAGAAATGGGGCGAGAAGGTCTATGGTGTGCTTTTCTGGGGTGTGACTATTATCGACTGTCCTGAGGATATTGAGAATGTACGCTTGGCTGTTGGTTCTAACTCTGCTTCAATGTGGTGGCTCAATGGTGACGAGGTGCTTCTGCTCTCTGGCGACCGTCGTATGGTGAAGGACGATGCCGTGTCTCACCGCTTGACCTTAAAGAAAGGACGCAACGTCCTGCGTGGTGCCATTATTAATGGCCCTGGTATGAGCGACTTCTGCGTGCGCTTCATTAACGAGAAAGGTACCCCTGTAACAAACTATTCAATCATTAATAGCAAATAATTATGCAACGTTTACATACAATCCTGGCTGCACTGGCTATTGCATCAGCAGCCAATGCTCAAATTGGACAACCATATATTCACGACCCTTCAACACTTGCAGAGTGTGATGGAAAATACTATACCTTTGGTACAGGTGGTGGCGGTATCATCTCTGATGATGGTTGGTCTTGGCACAGTGGTGCTGACCGTCCTGGTGGCGGTGCTGCTCCCGATATGATAAAGATAGGTGATCGCTACCTGTGTATCTATGGTGCTACAGGTGGTGGACTTGGCGGTGGACATAGTGGTCGTATCCTCACGATGTGGAATAAGACGCTTGACCCTAAGTCACCAGATTTCAAGTGGAGTACCGCTGTGGAGGTTTGTGCTTCCGACGGAATGGAAGATCAGGATGCTATCGACCCAGGCGTATTGCTTGATCCTACGACTGGTCGTCTGTGGGTAAGCTATGGTACTTATTTCGGAACTATCCGTCTTATCGAACTTGATCCTAAGACGGGCTTCCGCATGAAGGGTAACAAGGAAAAAGATATTGCTATCGACTGTGAGGCTACCGATCTTATCTATCGTAATGGCTGGTACTATTTGTTGGGTACACACGGTACTTGCTGTGATGGTGTGAACTCTACCTATAATATAGTGGTGGGACGCTCACGTAGTGTGGAAGGTCCTTACCTTGATAATGTAGGTCGCGACATGTATCATGGTGGTGGTAAGATGGTGGTCGCTGCCGGTGATCGTAAGACAGGTGCCGGACACTTCGGACGTACCATCATTGACGAGGGTATCGAGGTGACATCATTCCACTGGGAGGCCGACTTTGATCAAGGTGGTAGTAGTGTGCTGGCTATCCGTCCTTTGTTGTGGAAGAACGATTGGCCCTATGCTGGTGACCATTTCAAGGGAGGCACCTTCGAGATTGAGTCAGAGCGTCGTGGCTATTCTTTGGAACTTGCTGTTGACTTCGTTCGCATGAACGTTGCACGTCGTGGCGGATTCGGTCGCCCACAGGCTGACGCAGCTCCTCCAAAGCCTATTGAGAACCAGACTCTGGATCAGGTAAAGGGAACTTGGCCCGAGGGCGATATCGCCGTACGTTGCGGTGACTATATGTTCCGTCCTCATCAGCTTTGGACGATAACTCCAGTTAACGAGGCTGGTGGCTATCTGAGTAATTCTTATTTCAAGATTACTATTTCAGGTACAGACCGTGCACTCTGTGCTACAGCTAATAAAGAAGTAAGCACCGTGCCAACCTTTACAGGTGCTGATGAGCAGCTCTGGCGTATCGAACAGGCTGTTGATGGTACTTTCCGTATTATGCCTAAGCGTATTCCTGGTGAGACTGACGTGAACAAGAAACTCTGCCTTTATAGCATCGCGGACTCAACACCTACATTGGCCGAGTGGGACTTCAACTCAGATAACTCGAAATGGAATCTGAAAGAACTGAGATAATCAGAACGACATAAAATGAAAAAGGTCATTTCTCAATAGGGAAATGACCTTTTTCTTTTTTATACTTTTACAATCTTTGTCTTGGGCAAGTCTTTGTTTCGACGGTTCACTACCGTGACAACAGCCTGAGCTAAATTGAGGAAAGCCTGACCTGTTATGGTGTCTACCTTTGTGGCAGCAGGAGCTCCCTCGTCACCACTCTCACAGATGCTTTGCACGAGTGGTATCTGTGCCAATAGGGGTACATCCATCTCTTGTGCCAGTTGCTTACAACCTTCCTTGCCGAAGATATAGTATTTGTTCTCTGGCAGTTCGGCTGGTGTAAACCAAGCCATATTCTCAATGAGACCCAGAATGGGCACGTTGACTTTCTCGTTACGATACATATCAATACCTTTGCGTGCGTCAGCCAATGCAACCTGCTGTGGCGTAGAGACGATGACGGCACCTGTGATACTGAGTGTCTGTAGCAACGTCAGATGAATATCGCTAGTGCCTGGAGGTGTATCCAGGATAAAGTAGTCCAGTTCGCCCCAGTCGGCATCTGCAATGAGTTGTTTCAGTGCGCTTGTAGCCATACCACCGCGCCAAAGCGTTGCCGTGTCGGGATTTACAAAAAATCCGATACTAAGCAGCTTGACACCATATTGCTCGATAGGTTCGATGAGGTCACGACCGTCTTTGTTGACAGCGTATGGACGTGCATCTTCTACATGAAACATCTTTGGCATAGATGGGCCGAAGATATCAGTATCCAGCAATCCTACCTTATAGCCCAGACGAGCCAAAGCTATTGCAAGATTGGCAGATACAGTGCTTTTGCCTACACCACCCTTACCACTGCTGACGGCAATGATATTCTTAACTTGAGGGAGTAGTTTTTCCACTTCAGGACGAGGTTTCGACTTGAATTCTGTTTTGATAGTTACCTCTACATCCTGACCACAATGGTATTTGATGGCGGCTTCTGCTGCTTTTACGGTGGATTTTAGGAATGGGTCTGTATCACGTGGGAATACAAGGATGACCTTTACTGCCTGGCCGTTGATAGATGGGGTGTCGGCCACCATCTCACTTTCTACTAAGTTCTTTTTTGTGCCCGCATACGTCACCGTAGCAAGGGCATCCATAATCAGTTTGGGATATAAAGTCATTATTTTGTTTACTGTTTACTGTTCAACGATTTTTGCCATCTTTTTCCATGTTTTATCCTCTGCATAATTCCTTTTTGCCCCTCTGGGTACAGAGACGATACAGGTAGCCGTTACAACATTTTTGAATGAACTGCTACTGATGGAAGGAGGTATGGGTGAACTGAATGCAATCTCGCGTAATGAGGCGCATTTTGCAAAAGCATTACCGCCAATTTTCTTTAATGCTGCAGGGAATTCTATACGTGCCAATCCGCTACACTCGCGGAAGGCCGCGCTACCTATCTCTGTGCAAGCGGCAGGGATAATCATTGTAGTTAGTGAAGAACACTTCTCAAAAGCATTGTCTCCGACCTCTGAACAGGATATAGGCAGGTCGATAGCATAGAGCGAACTGCACTGCTCGAAGGCATTGTCACCTACGCCTTTGATAGAGACTGGGAGCAGTATTACACGTAATGAGTGGCAGTTGCGGAATACTCTGTCATCCAATTTATCTACAAAGCCCTCAATA
This sequence comes from Prevotella communis, assembly GCF_022024175.1. Classification (GTDB taxonomy): domain Bacteria; phylum Bacteroidota; class Bacteroidia; order Bacteroidales; family Bacteroidaceae; genus Prevotella; species Prevotella communis. The sequence goes on from NZ_CP091794.1 coordinate 1,355,927, forward strand.
TTGACGCTGTCAAGTGAGATACAATTCTCAAAGACACCGCGTCCCATTTTTTTTGTGAGTTTGGGAAGATAGATGTTCTTCAGACTGGAGCATTGGTTGAAAGCTTCATCGTCAATCCTTGCCAAAGAAGCAGGTAACTTGATGATTTCTATAGATTTGCAATCAGCAAAAGCTCGCTTGCCAATGGTTCGGATACCATCTGGGAGAGTCACGGATGACAGACTGGTACAGCCGGAGAATGATTCCGCGCTGATGGTAGGCAGGTTGCCGTCTATGCTAATTTCTTTTAGATTAAGACAGTTCTGAAAAGCGCCTGGTCCCATACGTTTAAGATTGTCAACTTTGAAATTCTCAAGACTGCTGCAGCCCTTGAATGCCTCACTGCTGATGGCTGTAACCACGTTGAGTTGAATTTCGCGCAAGCTTTGGCAATCTTCGAATGCGTTGACATTAATTTCTGTGAGCACCTCTGGGAGTTCAGCAGTCTCCATGGCTGTACAACCTTTGAAAGCTTCACTTCCTATATAGGTTACAGATTGTGGCAGCGTGATACTTTTCAGATGTTCGCAACCTGAGAACAGGTTATTGTTGACACGTTTTATCTGTCCTTCTATATTGACAGTCTCCAGTGACTTACAATTATTAAAGGCAAATGCGTCGATATTCGTTACAAGTTCAGGTATATCTACGCAGGTGAGTGAGGCACAACCATCGAATGCGTGTCCTTGAAGAGACTCCAAACTCGCTGGAATCGTGATATCAGTCAAGTTCTGACAACCACTGAAAGCATACTCTCCGATTAATTTTAGCGTTTCTGGCAACTCTACGACTTTCAGATTGATACATCCACTGAAACAGCTTCGGCCTATCTCTGTCAACGAGGCAGGCAGGACAACACGCTCCAGATCTTTGCAGTTCAAAAACATTGCCGCGGGGAGTGCTCCTGCGCGCATACGGATAGCACCTTTAGACTCAGGGATACTGGCCTCTGAGAGGTCGAGCGCCAAGAGATGATGATTACTAGCACGCTTTGGTTTTACACCTCGTCCGGCAATAGTCTGCAATAGCCTGAGGTCACTGGTATTTAGTGGACCGCAAACCTTCAGTTCTGACATAGAAAAACGAATATCGTCCGTCAGTTTACCTGCCAGTTGTCCTACGGAATCAACTTTTACGGTAAGCTGTTGTGCTGCGCAATATGACAATTGGCAGGTCACCAATAGTATGCTTAACAGAAATCGTTTCATGTGATACTTTTTATTTTGCCGTTTCCAATGAACTGCGTTTCGAACGGTGATAACTACGATAGTCATCCAATTCTATCTCTACATTTGGCTCTTCTAGGGCGCCTTCATGCGGAAGATGGAATTTCAGATATTTGATGTTCAGTCCGCGTGCTAACCACATGGACTCATAATAGGTCTGGATAGAGGCAGCTTCAGCAAAAGCCTGATTCTCTTGCTTGTAGAGATCGTCAGTCCTTAAATCAACTGGCAGATGATTATGGTCCACCATATAGTTGGTGTAGGTAGCCAGGAAATTGGAGTCTGTCTTAAGATGAATGATTCCGTTGTCTGTGAGGAAACGACGGTAACGCTCCATGAAGTATGTGCTGCTCAGACGTTTACGTGGGTTCTTCATCTGCGGGTCGCTGAAAGTGAGCCAAATCTCCTGCACCTCATCTGGAGCAAAGAAACGGTCGATAATCTCAATGTTAGTGCGTAGAAATGCCACGTTTTTCAGGCCTTCTTGAGTAGCCTGTGTCGCACCTGTCCACATGCGTGCTCCTTTGATGTCAACGCCAATGAAGTTTATTTGCGGATAGCGCTTTGCCAATCCTACGGTGTATTCTCCCTTTCCGCATCCCAGTTCGAGTACGATAGGGTTGTTGTTCTTAAAATATTGCTCGCGCCAGTGTCCGCGCATGGCAAACGGTACATCGCTCACTACCGAATAAGGGTATTGAAAGACGTTCTCGTATGTTTCCATGTCGGCAAACTTAGCCAATTTTCCTTTACTCATATGTTTATTTTTGCGCAAAGTTACCTATTTTCTACTAATTATGACCTCGTTTTTTGATTTTTTTATTAAAATAATTTGTTGATATGCTATATATTGCTGTTTTTTTACTATATTTGTAGCCGAGATAAAGTAAATTAGATGTCTAACTAAAAACAAAACAACTATGAAAAAGTATGTGTGTAATGTGTGCGGTTACGTGTATGACCCAGCTGTAGGTGATCCTGATAGCGGAATTCCCGCTGGTACTGCATTTGAAGATCTTCCTGATGATTGGGCTTGTCCTGTTTGCGGTGTAAGTAAAGAAGACTTTAGTCCAGAGGAATAAATGGCAATGAAGATAGTCATTTTAGATGGTTACTCGGCCCAGCCAGGAGATTTATCTTGGCTGGGTCTTGAGAATTTAGGCACATTGATGGTCTATGACCGTACTGCGCCTGAACAGACTGTAGAGCGGGCTAAAGACGCAGAGATAGTGCTTACTAATAAAGTTGTTATCAGTAAGGAGGTGATAGCCCAGTTACCGCTTTTGAAATATGTCGGAGTATTGGCTACAGGTTATAATGTGGTAGATATTGAAGCGGCCCGTGAACGTGGCATCGTGGTGACGAATGTACCCGCTTATAGTACGGAGAGCGTTGCCCAGATGGTATTTGCTCATTTGCTTACTGTGATGAATCGCACAGAACATTATGCTCTTCAGAATCGTCATGGTCGCTGGAGTGCTAATCCTGATTTCTGTTATTGGGATACGGAGTTGACAGAGTTGGCTGGTAAGACCTTTGGTATTGTGGGACTGGGTAATATTGGCCGTCGTGTAGCTCAGATTGCTATTGCCTTTGGAATGAAGGTACAGGCGCTGACGAGTAAGTCGGAAACAGAGCTGCCTGATGGTGTCTCGAAAGTAGATCTCGATACGTTGTTGGCTACTTCTGATGTATTGTCCTTACACTGCCCTCTGACTGACAGTACTCGTCATCTCGTAAATAAAGAGACACTTAGCAAAATGAAACCTTCTGCTGTTATTATCAACACCGGTCGTGGACCGTTGGTTGATGATGGGGCTGTGGCTAATGCTCTTGAAAGTGGACGTCTTTATGCTTTTTGCGCTGATGTGCTTACGAATGAACCGCCGAGTATGTCAAATCCACTTTTGATGCAGCCAAATGCGTATATCACCCCTCATATAGCATGGGCAACGAAAGAGGCGCGGATACGTTTGATACAGGTAGCTACTGATAATGTGCGTTGTTTCTTGAATGGCAACCCTCAGAATGTTGTGTCATCATAATAATGTGGATAATTGTGAATCGAGAAAGGCCGTATTGCTCGAAGCAATACGGCCTTTCTCTTATAGCAATACGGCATTTCTATTCTAATGTGTTGAAATGGCGTAGGGAATGTTTGGAAGTTTTTCTTTATTTGTCTTTGGCATTTTGTATCGCAAGATTGTATTAGTCGGTATGCCATAAAAAATACCTGGCAGTATGAATAAACAGTGACTGCCGGGTATTGATTATATATTATTATCGTTTTTGGAGAAGTAATTGTCGTCTAATAAGTATGCATATGCTATTGAGCCATCATTTCTAATGATTCTGTAACAACTCTGGTGTTTCTCTTTTTTGTTGCACCCATAATAAGGAACAGGTCTACAATCCACCATACCCAACTTAGTATTCCACATGTTATAACTGCGGTAATGATGAAATATAAAAATTTGCATATTCCTAACACGATGTTGCCAATGAAGAAGCGGTCAATTCCTAAAGCACCAATAAATAGAGAAATAAGAAAGACAGTAAATGGATCTTTTACCTTATTGAATATTACATTAGCCATCGTTGGGTCAATATTGTCATGAGATAGTTTTTCGGCAGCGTAAATGATACCATCTCCTGTTAATTTTGAGTTGTACTTTGAAATTAACTCATCAATTTTTTCTTTTTCCATAATTTTAAGTTGTTAGTTATACGAATAGTTTATTACTTTGCAAAGATAAGTTTTTTTTTTATTTCTTCCAAATTTTTGAATAAAAAAATAGTGTTTGTCAATAAGGTGAATCTTTTTTGCATTATAAAATCACATAAAAGAGTTGAGGATTTTTTTTGCGTTTATTTTTTTAGTCCTGTCCTTAACTGTAAACCAGTCAGTAACTCCCCATATTAAGCAACCTCCGCAAGTGCAGAATTTGAGAATTGCTAAACCGATATCTCCGAGATAAAGTCTATCCCATCCAAAGGATATTGATATAATTGATAAGAGAAATGCTGTCGTTGGACTTTTTAAATTGGAAAACGCAGATTCTCCAGCACCTTCGTCAACGTTTGCTAGGCGTTCGCGAATTTTATCAAAAGAATCAGTTGCTATTTTTTCTTTATTTGCGGTTAATATTTTTTCAATTTGTTCTTGTGTCATAATCTAATGTTTTAGGAGTTAATAATAATTGTGTTCTAAATATGTAGAATGTTTCTGACTATCATCCAGCAGGGAGCGAGGATTGCTAATGTATAAATTACGAATTTGCTTTCGATAACTTTTCGGATCTTTTTTTGCATATTTCCTCTTAAAACCAGTCTTTCTAGATAGAAAAGTGCTAAATATGGAATTAGTATTATAAGCATGTAGTTGTAACTGAATGCTTCCAAGAATCTACCATGCATAAATGCGTGAAGAAATCTTTGCATGCCACATCCCGCGCAGTTCCAGCCTGTAAATCTATGGATAATGCATTTTGGAGCAAATGATGTTTCAACTGGGTTGAAAAAATATAGCATTGCAAGCACAACTACTGTTGCGCTTGCAATGGCATATGCAATTATTTTTTTCTTTTTTGCATTCATTTATGAGAGCATGGCAAGTCCATATAATGAATAGTAAATCAAGGTCACAATAATACCTATGGCTAATAATATTGAACTGACAATGTTTAGGGTCTTGATTGTATTGGAAGTCTCTTGTGCGGGAATAATGCCTAATTCTCCCATAGTAAGACTTCTGTTTAAATCACTAGCTTTTGAAAGTGCAATAATAGACAGAAATAAACTGATAATACTTGTGCACGTACAACAGCAAAAAATGATTGAGAATACAAGATTAATAATAGACCAAACCTTATAATCATCAGGTCGTATAATATTTTTTGTTCCTTGATGCTCGTATTCCATAAATAATGAACTTATTATGATAATGTATGTGCTATTTTCGCTAATAGCCTTAATGCTGCATGGCCTCGGCAATGCCTGCTATGCCCCAAATAAGCATATAAACAATGTCTATGGCGAAGTTTACTGCCAAAAGGATAGAACTGATGATGTTGAGGGTCTTAGCTGTCTTTGAGGCATCCTGTGCTAATATGGCAGATGATTCACCCATCATATTATATTTGTTGACATCATTTGATTTCATGAGGGCGATAATTGACAGCACGAGGCTGGCAATAGACAAGCATTGACAGCAAAAGAGGATAGATATCACCAAGTTTACTATAGACCAAACCTTGTAGTCTTTTGGCTGTGGTACAAACGTATTTTCTTGATTATTGTATTCCATAAATTCTATTTTAATGGTTATTACTCAATGACTACATTCGTCCAACCGTGCTTGTCTTCGATCTCGCCATACTGGATGCCACGCAGAGTGTCATACAGCTTCTTGGAGATTGGACCAGGCTGATCGCCGAATGAATAGCGCTTGCCCGAGTCAAGGTCATCTATATATGAAATAGGTGAGATAACAGCTGCTGTTCCGCATGCACCAGCCTCCTCGAAAGTTTCCAGTTCCTCTTCAGGAATCTGGCGACGCTCAACCTTCAGGCCTAAGTCTTCAGCCACCTGCATCAGTGAACGGTTGGTGATAGAGGGTAGGATAGAGGTTGACTTTGGTGTCACGTATGTGTTATTCTTAATACCAAAGAAGTTGGCAGCGCCGCACTCGTCGATGTATTTCTTTTCCTTGGCATCCAGATAGAACTCGCAAGCATAACCCTTCTCATGAGCCAGATTGTTGGCAAAGAGACTGGCTGCATAGTTTCCACCTACCTTATATTTACCAGTACCCAAAGGAGCACTGCGGTCATAATCACGAACGATGACGTATGGATTGCTTGAGAAACCACCCTTGAAGTATGGGCCTACGGGTGTTACGAAAATCAGGAAGCAATACTCCTTGGCGGGATGTACGCCTACCTGTGCGCTAGTACCAATCAGCAGAGGACGGATATACAGTGTCGCACCACTCTCATAGGTGGGAATCCACTCCTGATTCAGACGAACTACTTTGTTAACCATCTCGGTGAACAGTTCTGTGGGAACCTCGGGCATCATGATACCACGACAGGTTGACTGCAGGCGCTCAGCGTTGTCCTTTACGCGGAATGTGCGTACCTTACCATCTTTACAGCGGTATGCCTTCAAACCTTCGAAAGCCTCCTGTCCGTAGTGCAGACAGGTTGCTGCCATATGCAGCTTCAGATACTCGTCAGAACATACTTCAATTTCTCCCCACTTGCCGTCGCGATAATAGCAACGGACATTGTAATCGGTCGGCCTGTAGCCGAAGGAAAGGTTTTTCCAGTCTAGGTCTTTCATTTTCTCCTATTTAGTTTATGATTTTAGTGCAAAGATAGGCATATTTCTTATAACATGCAAGTTTTTCTATCTTTTTTCTAAAATTTTCTTGATTTCTGAATCTGTTTTGTATAATTTCTCTTTACATTGTGTAATGAGTTGTTGTGCCAACGTCAGTTTATCGGCCAGTTGGTCGATGCTATAGCTGCCGGCTTCCATCTGTCGGACGATATCCTCCAGTTGTTTCAGTGCTTCTTCGTAGGTCATTTTACTATAGATATGATTGTGCCTTGTTCCAGGCGGGTTTCTAATTCTGTTCCAGGTTTCACTTCTGCGGCATTCCGTAGTAGATGCCCGTTGTGTAGGGTGATGCTGTAGCCGCGTTTCAACAGTAGGGCTGGGTCAAGTGCTTTTGCTCTCTGCTCCAGCATTTCCAACTTATGTTGCTCGCGCTCTAAAAGGTGGAAAATGAGTGGTGAGAGATAAGAGGACAGTTTGTCGATACGTGCTTCTTCGCGTGTCTTTAACAGTGAGAAGAATGTGTTGATACGCTCACCACAAGTGTCAATGCGCAGAGCGGTGCTGTCTAGATGAGAAATGAGCAGTTGCGCAGCTGCAGTAGGTGTCTTCACTCGCGTGTTGCTCACCATATCAAGGATGGATTCATCGCGGTCGTGTCCAATGCCTGTGATGATGGGTAGGGGGTATTGGGCTACGTTTTCTGCTAATTGCAGGGCATCGAAGCCCGACAGGTCTGCTGTAGCACCACCTCCTCGTATAATCACGACGCAATCAAAGGCAGATGCCTGTTGGTTCGCGCATGAATTGTAAATGGCATTGAGTGCCTGGATAATGCTCTCTTCTACCTGTTCACCTTGCATGATAGCGGGAAAGAGCTGGGTATGGAAATCATAAGGCGAGTCGGCCAGTTGGTTGACAAAGTCACCATAGCCAGCAGCAGACTGACTGGAGATGACAGCGATATTGAGGCAAAAAAGCGGTAGTGTCAGATCTTTCTGCAGGTCAAAGATGCCCTCTTCTTTGAGTTGACGGATGATTTCCTGTCTGCGTCGTGCCATATCGCCCAATGTGAAGGTGGGGTCGATATCGGTGATAATCCAAGAAAAACCGTATGCTTCATGAAACTGGGGATAAACTTGTAGCCTCACTTTCAGTCCGGCATGAAGTGGCTGACCTGTGGTTCGTTCGAAATAAGGACCTATCATACCCCATGTGCTTTGCCAGCATTTGGCTGAGGCTCGCGCTATGGGCGTGTTGCTATGTTCTTCTTTCTGAATGAGTTCCATAAAACAATGGCCTCTGTTCTCTCTGCATTCAGATAGTTCTGCTTCGACCCAGTATTCTTGGTTCATGGTGTGCTCAATGGACTGGCGCACCATGCTGTTGAGCTCTAAGAGTGAATAAGCGTCCATGATATATCGTGGAATTAATGGGTTCGGTTGTTGTTATAAGCCTGACGGAAATTAGGAATACCATAGCCCAGAATGTTGGTTGGCTCATGATATTGATTGGCACTGCGTCGTACAATCTCCATGATTTCTGATGCGGTTTTCTCTGGTAGTGCTTGCCATAAACATGCCACCAATCCGCAGATCAGCGGAGTCGAAAACGATGTTCCCATGTCGTGTACCAATGTGCCTCTTCCTGATAGTAATACGGTGGGGGCGCCTTGTGCTACTACATCGGGCTTGATACGTCCGTCTTGAGACGGGCCAATGCTTGAGAATGCAGCCAAAAGGCGGTTCCTGTCAATAGCTCCAACAGTCAGGATGTTGTGAGCATCTGCAGGTACACTGATCTTCTTCCACTGTCCCATACCAGAGTTGCCAGCGGAATTGCAGAGAATCATGCCTTTCTGAGCCAACAGGGAGGCGGAGCGTGAGATGAATGCCGTTTGTCCGTCTAAATCCTGAAGACGATAATTGCCTTGCCCGTTCTCAAAGGCATAGTAGCCCAAGGATGAATTGATGATATCGGCTCCTAATGAGTCTGCCATTTCTACAGCCATCGTCCAATAGTCCTCTTCTACAGGCTGTTCGGTGAGTGGGTCCTCACACCGCAATAGCCAGTAGGAGGCTTCTGGTGCTGTGCCAATAGTGACCTCTGGCGCATAGGCTGCCATTGCGGAAAGAACCTTTGTTCCGTGGTCAATACTCTCAAATGCGCCATATTTTTTGTCTTCTCGTGGCTTAATGAAATCGTGCGTGCCAAGGATATTGGTTCTTTTAAAGGCAGGGATGCGTTTATAGTTCTGAAAACCACCGTCTAGTACGGCAATGGTAATGCCTTTACCTCTGTATCCCATCTCATGCAGAAAGATACCTTCCAACGTTTCAATTTGCTGACGGGCCATGCCGTATGGGTCGTTTTTCACGGAGTCCCAGCGATTGAAGTCCTCGTGCACATTCCAACGGATGTCTCCTGGGTGTTCGATTGAGTCGGGTGAGACAAATACGCATGTGCTCTTCCTGACGATAGACAGTGTGTCGAGGCTAGCCAACAACAGTGAGTCGGAAGAACTTGCGAGTATTGTGTTCTGCCATCTGCTAGTACCAATAATGTGAATTCCTTTTCTGTGGAATTGCCTGATATACTGTTTGCATACGGGCAGGTCAGTGGAATCAACGCTCAGGCCTTGGCGTTGACGTCTCTCCAGACTTTTCTGGGACAGGAATTGTAAGGGTTGGTCCAACGTAAATTCCGTTGACGCTTTGTCAATGAGCGCATAGCGGTAGATGAAGGTCTTTTTTCCTGGATATTTTATTTTTGCTGCAAACATCGTAAAGCTCCATAGGAGTACGATTAGAAAGCATGTCGTTTGTTTCATGATGTGTCATCTTATCGGTTGCAAACTTACATAAAATTTTTGAAACAGCCAAATCTTTGTTGTAAGTTTTGGTTGTGTCAGAAAAAAACATTACCTTTGCAACTTGAATTATGGATAATAAACAGAAAGCATTAGAACTAGGTCAGAAGCCTGTTGGGCAATTGTTGTGGCAGTATGCCTTGCCTGCAATGGTGGCAATGGTGGCCAGTTCGCTGTATAATATCATCGACCGTTCGGTTATCGGACAAGTGGTAGGCCCTGAGGCTATCGCTGGTCTGGGTATCACTTTCCCCTTTATGAACCTGAGTGCTGCTTTTGGCGCAGCCGTAGGTGTGGGCGCATCAACGTGTATCAGTGTGAAATTAGGACAGCGTGATTATGCTACAGCTCAGCATCTGCTTGGTAATACGGTAACGCTGAATACCATTGTGGGCTTCCTGTTCATGGCAGTCAGCCTGATATTCCTTGATCCGATTCTTCGTTTCTTTGGTGCGTCTGATGTTACATTGCCTTATGCCCGTGAGTTCATGCAGGTCATCCTCTTGGGAAATATGGTGACCCACATGTATTTTGGTATGAATGCCGTGTTGCGTGCAGCGGGAAAACCGCGCCATGCCATGTATGCAACGTTGTTCACCGTAGGATGTAACATAGTGCTGGTTATGGCTTTCGTGTGGTGGTTCCGTTGGGGCATCCGAGGGGCTGCATTTGCCACGGTATTGTCGCAGTCTCTTGCTCTTTGTTGGCAGATGTGGATACTTAGCGATAAGCGTGAACTGCTTCATCTAAAACGGGGTATTTATCGCTTGAAGGCTGACCTGGTACGAAATATTATAGCTATTGGCGTATCTCCATTCCTGATGCAAAGCACCTCGTGTGTCATCGTGATTTTCATGAACAACCAGTTCGTGCGTTATGGCGGCGATATGGCTGTGGGTGCATATTCTATAGCTAACTCAATGGTCATGGTGTTCTTTATGTTCGTGATGGGCGTTACGCAGGGAATGCAGCCCATTGTGGGGTATAACTATGGAGCACAGAAGTATGACCGCATGATGCGCTGCTTGTGGCTGTCTATCGCTGTGGCTACCTCTATACTGCTGTGTGGATGGGCACTGTCAATGTTATTCCCCAGAGAGATGGCTCGCATCTTTACCACCGATCCTGTGTTGCTTGAAATGGCTGCTCATGGTATCGTGCTTGACATGTTGGTGTTCTTCGTGGTGGGCTCGCAGGCTGTCATCACTAATTTCTTCCAGTGTATTGGTAAGGTGAAAATCAGTATATTCCTATCGCTGGCGCGCCAACTCATCTTCCTATTACCCATGGCCTATATCTTTCCGCTGTTCTGGGATCTTGATGGCGTGTGGTATGCAATGCCTGCCAGTGACTTTATCGCATTTTCCTTTACTATCCCCATATTGATATGGCATATTCGTAAATTCAAGTCTTATGGACAAAAAGATAATCATTAACATTGGTCGTCAGGTGTGTGCTGGCGGATTGGAAATCGGAAAGCTACTGGCTGATGAGTTCCAAGCCAAATACTATGACCGCGAACTGCTGAATCTGGCTGCTAAGGAAAGCGGATTTTCAGAGGAGTTCTTTAAACAGAGCGATGAGCGAAAGGGCTTCTTGCGTTCGTTCTTCCACTTGTCCTATGGAAATAGCTGGGGTGGCGGCAGTAACTTTTATCAGAGCAATTTCTCGCAGGAGAGTTTGTTTAAGTTCCAAAGTGATGCCATTATCAAGGCGGCTCAGGAAAGTTCGTGTATTTTCGTGGGACGTTGTGCCGATTATGTGTTGCGTGATTTTGATAATGTGGTCAACGTATTTATTACGGCTTCTATCGAATCAAGGGCGAATCTTTTTATGAAGGAAAAGAACGTGACGTATGATGAGGCTGTCAAACGCATTCAGCATGTAGAGAGCCGTCGTGCATCTTATTATAATTACTATACGGGAAAGCAGTGGGGACATGCATCCAGTTATGATCTCTGCATAGATTCCAGTGCCATAGGCTCAGCAGAGACCGCTCGCCTAATAGCAGAATTTGTCAGAAAGAAACTTAAACTATAATCAATCACTTATCACCTAACATCCAAATGAAAAGAATCGGCATCATCAGCGATACACACAGCTACTGGGACGATAAGTACCTGTACTATTTCGAACCTTGCGACGAGATTTGGCATGCGGGGGATATCGGCAGTGTGGAGGTGGCCGACCGTTTGGCGGAGTTCCGTCCGTTTAGGGCTGTCTGCGGTAATTGTGATGGTGGTGACTTGCGTCTGATGTATCGTGAGTTGAATCGCTTTAAGTGTGAGGATGTAGATGTGCTCATCAAACATATCGGTGGTTATCCTGGCAAATACGATCCTTCGGTGATGCGTACGCTCTATACAAATCCTCCACAGTTGTTTATTGCTGGTCACTCGCATATTCTGAAGGTAAAATACGACCCTACATTAAAAATGCTTCATATCAATCCGGGTGCTGCTGGTTTGCAAGGCTGGCATAAGGAACGAACGTTGGTCCGACTTACTATCGACGGCTCCACGTTTAAGGATATGGAGGTGATAACCCTTGAAGATCCACGTAGAAGATGAAAGAATATGTAATTGATTTTATCACTGGCACAATAGTTGCCGCAGTTCTCACGTTAATATCATATATCGTTGGGTTTGATAAGACATGGGATGATGCAGCCCAGACCTATGGTATCTGTTTCGTGGTCTATATCGCCCTGACTTTATTTAGCAAACTAAAGAATAAAAACAAATAATATAATGAGTATGAAGAACATTGTCATTACCGGTGGTGCAGGCTTCATTGGAAGTCATGTGGTGCGCCTTTTCGTGAACAAGTATCCAGAATATCATATCATCAATCTGGATAAACTGACCTATGCAGGTAATCTGGCTAATCTCAAGGATATTGAGAATGCACCAAACTATGAGTTCGTGAAGATGGATATCTGCGACTTTGATGCATTCTATAAATTGATGCAGGATAAAAAGGTTGATGGTATCATCCATCTGGCTGCCGAGAGTCATGTGGACCGTTCTATCAAGGATCCTTTCACTTTTGCGCGTACTAACGTGATGGGTACTCTCTCACTTCTTCAGACTGCAAAACTCTATTGGGAGAGCCTGCCAGAGAAGTATGAAGGCAAGCGTTTCTATCATATCTCTACCGATGAGGTGTATGGCGCTCTTGAGCTGACACATCCAGAGGGTATTGAGCCTCCATTTACTACGACGGCTTCTTCTGCTGAGCATCATTTGGCTTATGGCGATAAGTTCTTCCTGGAGACTACGAAGTATAATCCTCACTCACCATATTCAGCATCAAAGGCTTCCAGTGACCATTTCGTACGTGCTTTCCACGATACTTACGGAATGCCGGTGGTGGTGACCAACTGCTCGAATAACTATGGTCCTTATCAGTTTCCAGAGAAACTGATACCTCTTTTTATTAATAACATCCGTCATCGTAAGCCTCTGCCTGTTTATGGTAAGGGCGAGAACGTGCGCGACTGGCTCTATGTGGTAGACCATGCCCGTGCTATCGATTTGATTTTCCATAAAGGAAAGATTGCCGACACCTATAATATCGGTGGATTTAATGAGTGGAAGAACATAGATATCATCAAGGTGCTTATCAATACCGTAGACCGTCTCCTCGGACGTAAGGAGGGTGAGGATATGGATCTAATCACATACGTTACCGACCGTGCCGGTCACGACCTGCGTTATGCTATCGATTCGTCCAAGTTGCAGCGTGAGCTTGGTTGGGAACCCTCTCTCCAGTTTGAGGAAGGTATCGAGAAAACCGTTCGTTGGTATCTTGACAACCAGGAGTGGCTGGATAATGTAACTAGCGGTGACTATCAGAAGTATTACGATAATATGTATAAGGATAGATAAAAGGAAATGGTATATTCCCAATTTAATACAAAGTATATTTACACGACGTTCGTATTGATAGCATTTGGTGTGCTGTCATCGATAGGCGTTTCCTTGTTTAAGGAGGAGATGTTTGTGCCAATGTTACTTGTTTTGGGGATATTTACATTCCTTTTGTTCGCGTTCTTTCTGGTATCCTTAAAGCGCATTACAGTATTATGTGACGGTTTAGAAGCCCAAAGTGTTTTGCTGCCATTTAGGAAACGATTCTATCGCTTTGCAGAGTTCGACTATTCAGAAAAGTCTCATACCAGTACAGGAGAAGTGCTGAGGCTTGTAAAGGACGGTAGGCGGGTGATAAGTATTTCATCTGCTATTTACAAGAACTACATGCAACTATGTCAAGCTATTGACGTGCAGACTAAGGAACGTTTCTGTGGCCGTGACAATGCAGAGGTCGTTTCAGAGTATAACAAGGTTCACCTGTATGGGGGACTAGGCTTTGGCTCGTTTTCCGTAGCTGTTATGGCACTCATGTCTGTGGGGCCATACTGCGATGGCAAAGTTGTTTCTTTAGGTATGTTCCTCTTTTCCACCTTCGGGACATTGTTCTTTGGTGGTCTGATGCTGACTTATCTTTTCTCTTATCAGAATATCACGGTATGGCGAGGACAAGTGGAAGTGCGTCGTTTGTTATGGCCATTTCGGGTGAAGTACTATCTGTTGGATGATTTTGATGGTTGTTATGATGTAATCATCAAGAGCGACGGGCAAATGGGATCTAAAGATGAAGAACTACGTTGGCTCGTCAAAAATGAGAAGGTAGTCCTCGAGATAGGAGAACGGGAATATAGGAATTTTGAGGCGCTGAGAAATGCAACGCGGATACAGTTATTGGGACGTTTGGAACTTTCGTATATCCAAGCAATGAAGTATAGTTTAGGAAAAACCATTCAATTATGAAGAAGATATTATTGTTAGGCTCAGGAGAACTGGGCAAGGAGTTCGTAATTGCCGCTATGCGTGCTGGTCAGTATGTCATTGCTTGTGATCGCTATGACAATGCACCTGCTATGCAGGTAGCCGACGAGCGTGAAGTGTTTAATATGCTTGATGGCGATGCGCTGGAGGCTGTGGTGAAAAAACATCAGCCTGACATCATCGTACCTGAGATTGAGGCTATCCGTACCGAACGTCTTTTCCAGTTCGAGGAACAGGGCATTCAGGTTGTTCCTTCTGCCCGTGCTGTGAATTTCACGATGAACCGTCGTGCAATTCGCGATTTGGCATCAAAGGAATTGGGCTTGCGTACGGCAAAATATTTTTATGCTAAGACATTTGATGAGTTCAAGGCTGCTGCCGATGAGATTGGCTTCCCCTGTGTAGTGAAACCATTGATGTCGTCAAGTGGTCATGGACAGAGTTATGTTCATAACGATGATGAACTGGAACAGGCTTTCCGCGAGGCAATGGAAGGCAGTCGTGGTGATGTAAAGGAAGTGATTATCGAAGAGTTTATCGACTTCGATTCAGAGTTCACCTTGCTCACCGTTACTCAGAAGAATGGATGGCCTACATTGTTCTGTCCTCCTATCGGACATGTTCAGAAATCGGGCGACTACCGTGAATCATGGCAGCCATATAAGATTTCTGATGAGGCTTTGAAACAGGCTCAGATGATGGCTGATAAGGTAACGAAAGCCCTGACGGGAGCCGGAATCTGGGGCGTAGAGTTCTTCCTTACCAAACAGAGAGAGGTTATCTTCAGCGAACTGTCACCCCGTCCACATGATACCGGTATGGTGACATTGGGTCATACTACCAATCTCTCTGAGTTTGAACTGCATTTCCGTGCCGTGATGGGGCTGCCTATTGCCGGCATCCATTTAGAGCATGCCGGTGCTTCGGCTGTTATCCTTTCTCCAAAGGAGGCTTCTACACCTGTTGACCGTTCTTTGCTCGACTATAATCTTGAGGATGCTTTGAAGGAAGATCGTACGCGTATCCGTATCTTCGGTAAACCCGAGGCTCACAAAGGCCGTCGCATGGGTGTTGTCCTGTGCTATGGTGAGGTGGGTGACGATATTGATGCTTTGCGTGAAAAAGCCAAGCGCCTGGCAAAGACTGTATTAGGTACTGATCCTTATGCAAAACTTAGAGATTAGACTGATTGACTTACCCAAGATTGTTGATCCCCGGGGCAACCTCACCGTTGCCGAGGGGAACGACAAGGTGCCGTTTGATATCAAACGGGCCTATTGGGTCTATGATGTCCCCGCTGGCGAAAGTCGTGGTGGTCATGCTCATAAGCGACTCAAACAGTTGATCGTGGCATTAAGCGGTTCTTTTCATGTCACCCTCGATAATGGTTTTGAACGAAAGACAGTCCTTTTGAACCATCCTTGGCAAGGTTTGCTGATTGATACGAATGTGTGGCGTACGCTCGATGATTTTTCGTCGGGAGCAGTTTGTATGGTTCTTGCTTCCGAGCATTATGAGGAAGAGGACTATATCTATGATTATGATGAATTCCTGGCGTATGTCCATCATCATGTTATGACGAAATAGCAAGTAAATGTTTGATATTATCCGATACACTCCTGATAAGGCCGATATATGGAACCGTTTCGTAGCAGAAGCTAAGAACGGAACGTTCCTTTTCGACCGTAACTATATGGATTACCATAGTGACCGCTTCAATGACCATTCTCTGATGTTCTATGAGAAAAACAGATTGCTGGCAGTTCTTCCTGGACATATCAGCGGTGATGGTTATTTCACTCATAAAGGGTTGACTTATGGTGGACTTCTGATGAGTCTCCAACTGTCAGTAGTCCAAACTATGGAACTCTTTAAGCAGTTGAACGACTATCTTCGCAGTATCGGTATCAAACGTGTCTATTATAAATGTATCCCATGGATTTATCACCGTTTTCCTGCAGAGGAAGATCTTTATGCCTTGTATCATGTTTGTAAGGCTAGAATGGTGGCAAGGGATTATTCTACGAATATCTTCCTGAGAGCCGGACTGCGCTGGGAACGTGTACGTCGCCGTGGGGTGGTGAGGGCTCAGAAGGCTGGTCTTACCGTAAGACGTTCTGACCATTACGCAGATTTCTGGAAAGTTCTTTCTGATAATCTGGGTAATAAATATGGTATCAAGCCAGTGCATTCACTTCAGGAGATTGAGCTGCTGAGAAGTCGTTTTCCTGAGAATATCATTCTTTATGAAGCCGTGAAGGATGGGCAGGTCATAGCTGGCGTCGTGCTTTATCTCTCGTCTCAGGTTGTTCATGCACAGTATAGCTCGGCAACGCCCGAGGGAAAGAGTCTGGGAGCTATCGACCTAATCTATGAACAAATCATGCTTCACGACTATGTCAATTATCCCTATTTTGACTTCGGACGCTCTACGGAGAATCCGGATGGTAGCGGT
The DNA here is from genome assembly GCF_022024175.1 of Prevotella communis. GTDB lineage: Bacteria > Bacteroidota > Bacteroidia > Bacteroidales > Bacteroidaceae > Prevotella > Prevotella communis. The sequence continues at coordinate 1,372,706 of NZ_CP091794.1, forward strand.
CTTAATGTATCTCTGGCATTCCAAAAAGAGGGATTTGGCGGACGTGGTTTGTGCTATGATATCTATGAATACGACCTTTAGTTAACTGTTTATGTCATTTGTTTCTGTATCTTTCTTGCTTTTCTTGCCCATAGTTTTCTTGTTTTATTGGACTATGCAGAGACAGCTGAAGTTGCAGAATATCTGTCTGCTCATTGCCAGTTATGTGTTTTATGGTTGGTGGGATTGGCGCTTCCTCATCTTGATATTGATTACATCGCTGTCGAGTTTCTTCAGTGGACTCTATATTGAGAAAGCACGTAATAGACGGTTTTACCTTATTTCAAATATATGCTTGAATCTGGGTATTCTTGCAGTATTCAAGTATTATGGTTTCTTTGCCGACAATCTGAATCTGCTCCTGTCGCAGTTTGGTTTCTCGCTTGATATGCCTACATGGCGTATTATACTGCCAGTGGGTATTAGCTTCTATACTTTCCAGTCGCTGAGCTATTCCATTGATGTTTATCGTGGTAAACTCCCTGCCACCAGGGATGTCGTGGCTTTCTGTACTTATATTGCCTTCTTCCCGCAGTTGGTGGCAGGTCCTATTGAGCGTGCTACGAATCTATTGCCGCAGATGTTAAGCACTCGTCGCTTTGACTATGCTGAAGCTGTTGATGGCTTGCGCCGAATACTTTGGGGATTCTTTAAGAAATTAGTTGTTGCCGACAACTGTGCTCTGGCTGTGAATCAGATATGGGATGACTATACAGATGCGAATGCTATGACGCTTCTGTGTGGCATGGTGCTGTTCACTTTCCAGATATATGGTGATTTTTCCGGTTATTCTGATATTGCTATTGGTACGGCGAAACTATTCGGTATTCGTTTGATGGAGAATTTCCGTTTGCCTTATTTCTCGCGCTCTATTGGAGAGTTTTGGCGTCGCTGGCATATCTCGCTGATGACGTGGTTCCGTGATTATCTCTATATACCGCTTGGTGGCAGTAGGCTAGGGACGTATCATACCTTCCGGAATATCTTCATCGTCTTTTTGTTGAGTGGCCTGTGGCATGGCGCTAACTGGACCTTTGTCGTGTGGGGCGGCTATAATGCCGTGCTACTGGCGATGGCACGCTGGTTGTGGAAGTCAGGGGCTAATACCGATGAACGGGTAGGGGTAAGAGATCTGGTTCCTGTCTGTTTTACTTTCGCCTTAGTCGTATTGGGCTGGGTGGTGTTCCGGGCAGAGAGCTTGTCCGAAGCATCTGGATATCTGCAGCGTTTGACTATCACCATGACATCCATGAATCTCGGAATGCCGGTCTATGGTAAGGTGGCAATCATTTATTGTCTTTTGTTGGTTGTCATAGAGTGGATACAGCGTGATCGTTTATGTCCTCTCCATTTGGACGGATGTTGGTTGGGCCGCTACCGCTGGACGCGCTGGCTGGTATATTATATTGTGTTCATGTTGATGTTCTTTGGCCGTGGAGAGGAACAGACGTTTATCTATTTCCAGTTCTGAGATGCCTATGAGAAAGTTTCTTTTCCGTGTTGTCTTTTTCCTGATTCCTGTCTTCTGTATGTTGGCGGTGATAGAATGGTATATGCGTACTATTCCTAATACTTATCGGATGAAGAACGAGTGGATGCTGCGAAATGCGCATGGTGTAAAGACACTCATACTTGGCAATTCTCATGGCTATTTTGCTTTGAAACCTTCTGCTATGGGCGATAGCATCTTTAATCTGTGTAATGTATCGCAACGTTTGGAACAGGATTATTTCTTGCTTTGTCATTATGCTGATAGGTATGATGCGCTAAAACAGGTAATCCTGGTTGCTGATAATTCTAATCTCTTTGATGTCCCAATGGAATGTGACGAGCCTGCACGCGTGACTTATTATCAGTTGTATATGGGGTATCGGGCTCATTCAATGCTTTCTCAGTATGGTTTTGAATTATCAAATGCAGGATATTTTCATCAGAAACTACGATATCATTATCAGGGACAGAGTGTTATGTGCGACAGTCTGGGGTGGGGCAATAATTATGTGGTAGCCGATCGCAACCCTGACGATTTCTTATATAAGAATGTAAGGGAACATCTTTTTGTGAATTGGGAGTACACGTATCGCAATCGGGATTACGTTGATTCCATTGCCTCTTGGTGTCAGCAGCATCAGGTGAAATTGATTCTGCTTCAGACTCCAGTATGTAAAGATTATACTCGAAAAGCTCCGGCATGGCAATTGCAATGGATTAATGCAATGACCGATAGCTGCTGTGCAAAGTATGGTTCTGTGAAATGTGATTACTCTCGTGATGCTCGTTTGAGTGATAATGATTTTTTCGATTCAGACCATCTGTCTGATCAGGGAGCGTGCAAATTCTCTGCTATTCTGGCTCACGACTTGGGACTTTAGTGTTTTTTATCTTAAAAATTGTCTCTATTTTTCTTTAAACACGTAAAAACTACGTATCTTTGCGACGTTTAACATTAGATATTATAAAATATGGATTACGAAGAAATCAACTATCGTTCTTTTTCACGTGAACGTGAATTAGAGTCATCGGCAGCTTTTTCTGTATTGATGCAGAAGACATATTTGTGGATGACAATGGCCTTGGCTATCACAGGCCTCACTGCCTATATCGTGGCAGGTAATGAGATGATTCTCAATATCTTGCTTAATTTTCGCGCCGCTATATGGATTCTGTTTATTGCAGAGATTGGCTTGGTTATATCTCTTAGCGCAGCCATTGAAAAGCTGTCGCTTACAACAGCCACACTGATGTTTATTGTCTATGCCCTCCTTAATGGCGTAACATTCTCAACATTGTTCCTGGTTTATTCACTTCCAAGCCTGGCGACGACTTTTTTTGTTACGGCAGGTACTTTTGGGGCTATGTCGGCAGTAGGCTTATTTATCAAGAAAGACCTCTCTGCTATAGGACGTATTCTTATCATGGCCCTTATTGGTATCATCATTGCTACTGTCGTAAATATCTTCTTGGCTAGCACCGGACTGGATGTTATCATCACTTATCTTGGTGTTCTTATCTTTGTAGGTCTTACGGCTTACGACACACAGAAGATTAAAAAGATGTTCCAGATGGCACCTGATGCAAGTGCCCATACTCAAAAATATGCAGTTCTTGCTGCATTGACCTTATATTTGGACTTCATCAACCTCTTCCTTTATCTGCTGAGATTTTTTGGAAACAGGAAATGATCCCCTTATATATAATAAGGTGTATAATTGCAGGTTTGTCAAATAACTCGAAAACCTGCAATTTTTTTATGAAAAAAAGTAGTAAAATGTTTGGTGGTTCAGAAAAAAGTCGTACCTTTGCATCCGCTTTCGCCTAACAACGGGCAAGGCACTAAAGAAAGAGTTCTTTGAAAGATTTACATAGACAGAAGTAGTACAAGAAGCGAGAGTAGAAATGCTCTTGGGTAGAAGAAACAAACCGTTTAATTCTTAACTTGATACTGGATAGTCGTTCTGAGACAGATATAAAAGATTGTGAAAGCAGCATTTCCTGCTTTAGCAAAACTTTAAAGATACAAATTTTACAATGAAGAGTTTGATCCTGGCTCAGGATGAACGCTAGCTACAGGCTTAACACATGCAAGTCGAGGGGCAGCGAGAAGAAAGCTTGCTTTCTTTGTCGGCGACCGGCGCACGGGTGAGTAACGCGTATCCAACCTTCCCCTTAGTAGAGGATAGCCCGGCGAAAGTCGAATTAATACTCTATGTTGTTCGTTGCGAGCATTCAAGATGAACCAAAGGTTTACCGCTAAGGGATGGGGATGCGTCTGATTAGGTTGTTGGCGGGGTAACGGCCCACCAAGCCCGCGATCAGTAGGGGTTCTGAGAGGAAGGTCCCCCACATTGGAACTGAGACACGGTCCAAACTCCTACGGGAGGCAGCAGTGAGGAATATTGGTCAATGGACGGAAGTCTGAACCAGCCAAGTAGCGTGCAGGATGACGGCCCTATGGGTTGTAAACTGCTTTTGTACGGGAATAAAGTTCGGGACGTGTCCCGTTTTGTATGTACCGTAAGAATAAGGACCGGCTAATTCCGTGCCAGCAGCCGCGGTAATACGGAAGGTCCGGGCGTTATCCGGATTTATTGGGTTTAAAGGGAGCGCAGGCTGGAGATTAAGCGTGACGTGAAATGCCGCGGCTCAACCGTGGAAGTGCGTCGCGAACTGGTTTCCTTGAGTGTATTCGACGTCAGCGGAATTCGTGGTGTAGCGGTGAAATGCTTAGATATCACGAAGAACTCCGATTGCGAAGGCAGCTGGCGAGGCTATAACTGACGCTAAAGCTCGAAGGTGCGGGTATCGAACAGGATTAGATACCCTGGTAGTCCGCACGGTAAACGATGGATGCCCGCTGTATGCGATATAGTGTATGCGGCCAAGCGAAAGCGTTAAGCATCCCACCTGGGGAGTACGCCGGCAACGGTGAAACTCAAAGGAATTGACGGGGGCCCGCACAAGCGGAGGAACATGTGGTTTAATTCGATGATACGCGAGGAACCTTACCCGGGCTTGAACTGCAGGAGAACGATTCAGAGATGATGAGGCCCTTCGGGGCTCCTGTGGAGGTGCTGCATGGTTGTCGTCAGCTCGTGCCGTGAGGTGTCGGCTTAAGTGCCATAACGAGCGCAACCCCTGCGACTAGTTGCCATCAGGTTATGCTGGGCACTCTGGTTGGACTGCCACCGTAAGGTGTGAGGAAGGTGGGGATGACGTCAAATCAGCACGGCCCTTACGTCCGGGGCTACACACGTGTTACAATGGGTGGTACAGAGAGATGGTGTTCCGTAAGGCGCATCTAATCCTAAAAGCCATCCTCAGTTCGGATTGGGGTCTGCAACCCGACCCCATGAAGCTGGATTCGCTAGTAATCGCGCATCAGCCATGGCGCGGTGAATACGTTCCCGGGCCTTGTACACACCGCCCGTCAAGCCATGAAAGCCGGGGGCGCTTGAAGTCCGTGACCGCAAGGATCGGCCTAGAGCGAAACTGGTAATTGGGGCTAAGTCGTAACAAGGTAGCCGTACCGGAAGGTGCGGCTGGAACACCTCCTTTCTGGAGAGAATGACTATAAAAGGTAAAAGTGAATAGTGAAAAGTGAAGAATTTGCTACCGCTTTTAGTTAAGAAGGTTAGTTTTTAACCCAGTGCTTCTTTACTGCTGATGTTTATATATAAGAATAGAGAAAGATGAAGCTGAGCGTAGTAACGGCGAAGCTTGAAGCCAGTCCTATAGCTCAGTTGGTTAGAGCGCCACACTGATAATGTGGAGGTCGGCAGTTCAAGTCTGCCTGGGACTACATCCGACTCGAAAACGAAAAGTTGGGGGATTAGCTCAGTTGGCTAGAGCACCTGCTTTGCAAGCAGGGGGTCAACGGTTCGAATCCGTTATTCTCCACCAAGTACGGACGACCTCTGAAATTTAATGTTTCATGTTTAATGTTTCAAGTACAGAGATCTTTGACATATTGACACACAAGACTGTAAGTAAAGACTTTAAGAAGTCAAACTGAGTAGATTAAGAAATCTCAAAATTACAGCTGAAAGTATGAGCTATGCATTGAATGTCTAATGTTTAATCTTTAATGTTTAATCATAAATGTTTAATGTATATAGGCGAAAGCAAGTTAGGGCGTCTGGTGGATGCCTTGGCTCTCGGAGGCGATGAAGGACGTGATAAGCTGCGATAAGCTCTGGGTAGATGCAAATAATCTTTGATCCAGGGATTTCCGAATGGGACAACCCAGCAGTCTGAAGGACTGTTATTCCTACAAAGGTAGGAAGGCAAACGGGGGGAACTGAAACATCTTAGTACCCCCAGGAAGAGAAAATAAACAATGATTCCCCTAGTAGTGGCGAGCGAACGGGGAAGAGCCCAAACCTGTTATGTAGCAATGCATAATGGGGGTTGTAGGACCACGCCGTGGTACTCTGATCATGAGCAGAATGTTCTGGAAAGTTCAACCATAGAAGATGAAAGTTCTGTACGCGAAGTGAAATGAGGCCTAGTGGTATCCTGAGTAACGCGGAGCACGAGGAATTCTGCGCGAATCTGCCGGGACCATCCGGTAAGGCTAAATACTCCCGAGAGACCGATAGCGAACCAGTACCGTGAGGGAAAGGTGAAAAGCACCCCTATTAGGGGAGTGAAATAGTACCTGAAACCAGTCGCCTACAAGCGGTCGGAGCTAATTTATTTAGTGACGGCGTGCCTTTTGCATAATGAACCTACGAGTTACCATGTCCGGCGAGGTTAAGCCCTTCTGGGGCGCAACCGCAGTGAAAGCGAGGCTGAAGAGGCCGCCCAAGTCGGATGGGGTAGACGCGAAACCGAGTGATCTACACATGTCCAGGATGAAGTCCCGGTAACACGGGATGGAGGTCCGCACCGATAAGCGTTGAAAAGCTTCCGGATGAGGTGTGTGTAGGAGTGAAAGGCCAATCAAACTCGGAGATAGCTCGTACTCCCCGAAAGGCATTTAGGTGCCGCGTCGGATGGTCACCGTGAGAGGTAGAGCGACCGATAGGTCAAGAGGGCTTCACCGCCTATCGAGACCTGACGAACTCCGAATGCTCACGGTCTGCAGTCCGGCAGTAAGGGGGCGGGTGCTAAGGTCCGTCCCCGAGAGGAGAAGAATCCAGACCGCCGTCTAAGGTCCCGGAATCCTGTCTGAGTTAGTCTAACGAAGTGTGGCCTCGATGACAGCTAGGATGTTGGCTTGGAAGCAGCCATTCATTCAAAGAGTGCGTAACAGCTCACTAGTCGAGAGGCCGTGCATGGATAATAATCGGGTATAAGACAGGTACCGAAGGCGCGGGATAGCATTAAAAAGTATCGGTAGGGGAGCATTCCAGCGACGTCGAAGGCAGGAGATGACTTCTGCTGGAGTTTCTGGAAAAGCAAATGTAGGTATAAGTAACGATAAGACGGGTGAGATTCCCGTCCGCCATAAGACTAAGGTTTCCCGGGCGATGTCAATCACCCCGGGGTGAGTCGGGTCCTAAGTTTAAGCCGAACGGCGAGAGCGATGGCTGACACGGTTAATATTCCGTGACTACCATACGGGGCGACGTGGTGACGGAGCAGTGACACTGCCGCGTGCTGACGGAATAGCACGTTGAAGCGTGTAGGTGCTGAGGAGTGCAGGCAAATCCACACTCCGAGCCGAACGTGACAGTACAGGGTCTTCTTCGGAAGAACTTGATAGCGCAGGTAAACATACTCCCGAGAAAAACCGCTAAGCTTAACCCGTGTGGTACCCGTACCGCAAACGGACACACGTAGTCGGGTAGAACATACTAAGGCGTTGAGAGATTCGTGGCTAAGGAACTAGGCAAACTGACCCTGTAACTTCGGGATAAAGGGTCCTCACTTTAAGTGAGGCGCAGAGAATAGGTCCAGGCAACTGTTTAACAAAAACACAGGGCTGTGCAAACTCGAAAGATGAGGTATACAGCCTGACACCTGCCCGGTGCTGGAAGGTTAAGAGGAGATGTCAGTCTTCGGATGAAGCATTGAATTGAAGCCCCAGTAAACGGCGGCCGTAACTATAACGGTCCTAAGGTAGCGAAATTCCTTGTCGGGTAAGTTCCGACCTGCACGAATGGTGTAATGATCCGGACGCTGTCTCGGCCACGATCTCAGTGAAATTGTAGTATCGGTGAAGATGCCGATTACCCGCGATGGGACGAAAAGACCCCGTGAACCTTTACTACAGCTTAGCACTGACCTTGGTCATCGGATGTGTAGGATAGGCCGGAGGCTATGAAGTGGGCGCGCCAGCGTTCATGGAGCCGCCGTTGAAATACGGCCCTTCTGCTGCCTGAGGTCTAACACGCAGTTGCGTGGACACTGTTTGGTGGGTAGTTTGACTGGGGTGGTCGCCTCCAAAAGCGTAACGGAGGCTTCCAAAGGTGCCCTCGGGCCGATTGGTAACCGGCCTTATAGAGTGTAAAGGCAAAAGGGCGCTTGACTGGGAGGCAGACATGCCGAGCAGGCAGGAAACTGGGGCTTAGTGATCCGGTGCAAGTGTATGGAAACTGCATCGCTCAAAGGATAAAAGGTACTCCGGGGATAACAGGCTGATCCCCCCCAAGAGCTCATATCGACGGGGTGGTTTGGCACCTCGATGTCGGCTCGTCACATCCTGGGGCTGGAGAAGGTCCCAAGGGTTGGGCTGTTCGCCCATTAAAGTGGCACGCGAGCTGGGTTCAGAACGTCGTGAGACAGTTCGGTCTCTATCTATCGTGGGCGTGGGAGTCTTGAGTGGATCGGACACTAGTACGAGAGGACCGTGTTTGACTGACCTCCGGTTTACCGGTTGTACCGCCAGGTGCACCGCCGGGTATCCGCGTCGGGATCGGATAAGCGCTGAAAGCATCTAAGTGCGAAGCCGGCCACAAGATGAGGGCTCCATTGAGGGTCGTCGTAGACTACGACGTTGATAGGGTGCAGGTGTAAAGACAGTGATGTCAAAGCCGAGCACTACTAATTGCCCGAAGGCTTTCGCTAATAAAGCGCATGCTTTCAACTGTGACAGTATTGACGCTGAAGTTTTGTCTTCAGTCTTAGTGTGATATGTCAACCTTATACGCGGTTGTATAATTGTCAATTATCAATTGTCAATTATCAATTTAGCGAAGATATTCAGGTGGCTATTGCGGCGGGGTCCCACCTCTTCCCATTCCGAACAGAGAAGTTAAGCCCGCTTGCGCCGATGGTACTGCAATGCAATGCGGGAGAGTAGGAGGCTGCCATTTTTACTAGTAAAGACCCTGATTCAGCAATGAGTCAGGGTCTTTTTCGTGTTTGTATGCACTATTTTTTTAGGTTTCACCTTTACTGTAAACTGCTCATTTCCAGAGTGTTCCGGTGAAGCCTGTTTTTGGTAGTTTCAAACTCACTGATTTTGAGATCGGAAAATAGGGACTTTGAGGTCGGAAACCATAGGTTTACGATGCCTAAGTCTATGGTTTGGACCTCAAAGTCTATGATTTAGGATGCCTTGACCTATGGTTTTCAAAAATCAATATAAATGGGGATTGTGTTGATAGTTTTATGTTTGTACCTTTGCAATCGCTTAACAACACAAAAACTTCAATATAATAATGAAAAAACATTTATTATTTCTAGGATTACTGTGTCCCATTTTTATGTATGCGGATGGAGTAGGAGAAACAGCTGACACAACAATTTCACGACAGTACAATGTAGAAGAGGTTACTGTAGTAGGTTTTAAACAGGATGCGCCTATCAAGGAAGCTCTTTCTATTACTTCCATTTCTGCTGCCAATATCCGTCAGGCAGAGATGACCAGTATTAAGGATCTGGGTTATGTAGTGCCCAACTTCTTTATTCCAGAGTATGGCACGCGTCAGAACTCCCCCGTTTTCGTACGTGGTGTGGGTGCCAAGACAAATGGTCCTACAGTAGGATTCTATATTGATGGCGTGCCCCACATGGAGCGCTCAGCATTTGATGATGATCTGTTTGATGTAAGTTCACTGGAAGTGCTTCGCGGTCCGCAGGGTACACTCTATGGTCGTAATTGCATCGGTGGTATTATCAATGCCTATACCCGTTCACCATTCGACTATCAGGGCACACGCGTGAAAGTAGGGTATGGACGTTATAATGACGTATCAGTTAATGCCAGTCATTACAGCAAGTTGAGCGATAAGCTGGCTTTTGCCGTGAATGGTAGTTATCATCACAACGACGGATATTTCCGTAACGCATTCGATGACAGTAAGATAGATAAGTTTAACGAAGGCTTTATGCGCGGTCGCGTGTTCTGGAAGCCCACCGAACGTTGGACCATCTCAGCCGACCTGAGCTATCGTAACAGTGACCAGGGAGGATACCCCTATGGCCTGTATAACGAGGCAGATGGTACTGTAGGCGAGATTAACTACAACCGCTACAGCTCTTACCTGCGCCAGTTGACCACTGCTGGTCTGAATGCCCGTTACGAAGGCAGCGGCTTTAGTTTCAACAGTCAGACAGCCTATCAGTATATTGATGATAATCAGGGTATTGACCAGGATTTCACCCGTGCCGACCTTTATTGGGTAAATCAGCGTGTGCGTCAGAATATTTTCAGTGAGGAGCTCACGATTAAGTCAACAACAGCCAGTCGTTATCAGTGGATGTTTGGTGCTTTCTTCTTCAACGACAGTTATAAGAAGGCCCTCTATACCACCTATATTTCGCAGAACTATTGCACCCCAAAATTCTATGACAGTCCAACAACCGGTCTTTCCGTCTATCACCAGTCATCACTGCGTATTGTTGGCGGTCTGAATGCAAAGTTGGGTCTGCGTTTCGACTATGAGCATGCTAAGGAAGATTATGAGTCATATAAGACCGCAACAGCATGGGACAGAACGCTGGGCGCACCGACCGATACCTATAACAGCACACTGAATTTCACCCAGTTCACACCGAAGTTTGCCCTTGAGTATCTCTTCAGTAACGACAATATGGTCTATGCATCGGTGACAAGAGGTTACAAGACAGGCGGTTTTAACTCTACCTTTACCCAGGACGATGAGCGTACGTTTGAGCCCGAGTACAACTGGAACTACGAGATTGGAGCAAAGACCTCACTGTTTGACCACGCCTTGCAGGCCGACCTGACCCTGTTCTATGTGGACTGGCGTCATCAGCAGATTACGCAGACTGTGCCAGGCGTAGGTAATATCACCCGCAATGCCGGTCATTCCGACAGCAAGGGTGTAGAACTTGGTCTTACCGTTCGTCCTGTGCAGCCCCTCACACTGCGTATGAGCTACGGTTACACCTATGCCCGCTTCCTGAATTATAAGAAGAGTGCCACAGTGGACTATACCGGCAAGATGCTGCCCCTTGTTCCCCGTCAGACCCTCTCGTTCAGAGGCGCTTACACCATTCTGCCCAGTTGTAAGACCGTTGACCGTATTGTGCTGAGTGCCGGTGTCAATGGTATGGGTAAGATTTATTGGAACGAGGACAACGCCGTCAGTCAGTCATTCTATGCCCTGCTCGATGCCAAGGTGAGTGCCACCTTCGGTCTGCTGACGTGGGAGGTATGGGGAAAGAACCTGACCAATACCGATTATCTGACCTACTATTTCAAGACCAATGTAGGTTATGGTCAGCAGGGACGCCCCGTCTCTTTTGGAACATCGCTGATTTTTGATCTCTAATGAAAAAGATGCAACAAGAAAAGCAAGGACAACTCAATAAAATATCTTTAATAGGCAGAGGAGGCATCGGGCTACCGATGTTCTTCTGCCTTTACATAGCTCAGAGTATTCCCTCCAGCTTCTTTGCTACCGCCCTTCAGGTGATGATGCGAGAAGCTCATTATTCTTTAGCGACTATCGGACTTCTTCAGTTGGTGAAGTTGCCCTGGGTACTCAAATTCCTCTGGTCGCCAGTTGTCGACCGTCACTGTCTGACAGGTCGTGATTTCCGTCGTTGCATCATTGGCAGCGAGTGTGTCTATGCCCTGTTTATCATTCTGGCAGGCCTGTTTGATGTGAGTGACAACCTGTATCTCATCATCGCCCTTGTCTGTCTGTCGCTGGTGGCGTCAGCCACACAAGATATCGCTACTGATGCATTAGCCATCCTGATGCATGGGGGTAGGGATAAGAGTATGGTGAACAGTATGCAGTCTATGGGCAGTTTCGGAGGCGCCCTCGTTGGTAGCGGTCTGTTGCTGGTAGTGCTACATACCTTTGGCTGGCAGACGGTCACCCTCTGCTTAGGACTCTTCGTGCTGCTGATGCTCATACCGTTGATTATGCGTCGTGAACCAGTGATAGCGGCAAAGAGCACACAAGAGCGTGCCCGCCTCACCGATTTTGCCTCGTTCTTCACCCAGCGTGGCATCTGGCGTCAGATAGGTTTTCTGATGCTCTATTATGCCAGCATGATAGGCATTCTCTCCATGATGCGCCCCTGGTTAGTGGACCTTGGATACGACATGAAAGAGATAGGCGTGATGAGTGGCATCGTGGGAACCTCAGCCGCCTTCTGCGCCTCCTTTGGAGCAGGTCTGCTGTTGCGTCGAGTCGGCATCCGCTTCACCCGTATTCTCTTTGCCTGCTTCATCCTGTTCACCACAATCTATTTCCTGGGTCTGTCGTACCTCTCGCAGCCTTCCACCCTTTTGCTCTATCTGGGTATCATCCTGATGTGGAGCAGTTACGGCATAGCCACTATTGTGGTCTATACCTCAGCGATGGAGTGTGTGCGCCCCGGACGTGAAGGCACCGATTTCACTATTCAGACCGTGCTCACCCATCTCAGTGGTATAATCATTGCCACCCTGAGCGGTTCTGTGGCCCAGCACTTTGGCTATCATGGCCTGTTTCTTACAGAAAGTTTCATTGCAGCCCTGTCGCTGTGCTATATACTCGTTTTTTTCAGGAATAAAGCATGCAGCCAGAATTAATACAGAAATACAACCGTCCTGTGCCGCGATACACCAGTTATCCGCCAGCCAACTATTTCACAGCATTCAGTGAGAGCGACTATCAGCGTGTCGTTGCAGCATCAAACACAGCCCGTCAGAACCAGATATCCTTCTATCTGCATATCCCCTTCTGTCGTCATCTGTGCCACTATTGCGGTTGTAATTCCTATCCCGCAGCATCGGCCGACACCGTGAAAGACTATGTCGATGCCTTGCATCAGGAGATAGACCTTGTAGCCAGTCAGATAGACCGCAGCCGACAAATCTCGCAGATACACTATGGCGGAGGCAGTCCGACGTCGCTTCCCGTATCAATGATAAAGGAGCTGAACGAGCACCTGCTGAGCATTGCACCTGCGATAGACCGTCCGGAGATAGCCATCGAGTGCCATCCCGGCTATCTGACCGAGCAAGACTGGCAGCAGCTTACCGAGTGCGGGTTCACCCGATATAGCATCGGTATGCAGGATTTGAAGACCGACGTGCTGCAGGCAGTGAACCGCCGTCCCTCGTTGCTCCCTATGAGTGATGTGCTGCAGATACTGAGAGCATCGGGCGCCACGGTCAACTTTGATTTCATCTATGGTCTGCCCCTGCAGACTGTCGACTCCTTCCGGCATACCATAGAACAGGCAGCAGAACTGCGTCCAGACCGTCTGGTGACCTTTGCCTATGCCCACTTACCCAAGCTCTTCCCACGCCAGCGGATACTGGACCGTATAGGACTACCCTCGATGGAGGAGAAGAGCGCGATGTATGAAGCCGCCTCAGAGGTGATGACACAAGCAGGCTATCAGCGTGTAGGACTGGATCACTTTGTGCTGCCCGAGGACGAACTGTATACCGCCCTGCAGTCGGGCATGCTCCATCGCAATTTCCAAGGCTACTGCACACGTCGCACCACAGCCCAGGTCTATGCCTTCGGCGTGACGGCTATCAGTCAGCTTGACGATGCCTATGTGCAGAACGGTCGTGATATCAAAACCTATATCGAGACCATCAACCAGAAACGGTTCTACATACAGCGAGGCTATACATTGTCGCACGAGCAGAAACTGGTGCGCGAGGTGGTGGAGACACTGATGTGCAACTATCAGCTCAACTGGCATCAGGTGGCAGAGCGCATGGGCGTTACGGTTGACACCCTCCGGGCAGCCTGCCACTATGATGAGCATCAGTTGCAGGACATGGCAGCCGACGGTATTCTGGATTTCGACGACGACCACATTGTCGTGCATGCCGATGCCTGTTCGTTGGTGCGCTGTGTGGCAGCTGTCCTCGACCCCTTGATGCGACATACAGATAAACAATTCTCAACTCCCATATAATTCCCTTTTTTTCCCGATGATTCAAAAATGTGATATCGTTGTGATTGGAGCTGGACTCACCGGTCTTTCAACAGCTTTTAATCTGAAGAAGAAAGGACGTGATGTCCTGGTGCTGGAAAAGCAGAACCGTATAGGCGGACAGATACGTACCTATACAGAAGACGGATTTACCTTCGAGAGCGGTCCTAATACCGGTGTCGTCTCTTTCCCTGAAGTGGCCGAACTGTTTCAGAACCTCGACGGTAGCTGCCAATTAGAGATAGCCCGCGAGTCGTCCAAACGTCGTCTGATATGGAAAGGCAACAAGTTTCATGCCCTGCCAGCCGGTCCTGTGGCTGCCATCACCACCCCCTTGTTCACCCTAAAGGATAAGTTCCGTATCCTCGGCGAACCCTGGCGTAAAAAAGGAAACGATCCCAATGAGTCGGTGGGCTCGTTGGCCCAGCGCCGCCTGGGACGCTCGTTCTTTGAATATGCCGTCGATCCCTTCGTATCCGGTGTCTATGCCGGCGACCCTATGAAGCTCACCACCCGTTATGCCCTGCCAAAGCTCTATAACCTAGAGACCAACTATGGCAGTTTTGTGCGTGGTGCTGTTGCCAAGCGTAAGGAACCAAAGACCGATCGCGACCGACTGGCCACGCGAAAAGTTTTCTCAGCCCGTGGCGGTCTGCAACAGATTGTAGAGGCGTTGGCACAGAACGTCAACATTGTGACCAATGCCCAGGATATCAGGGTACGTCCCGATGGAGCGCATGTCTGGCGCGTGTCTTACAATGACGGGGCAGAGGAGATACGCTGCAACCATGTTATCACCACCGTAGGAGCCTATGCATTGCCCGATATGCTGCCCTTTGTGCCAAGCAGTATGATGGAGCATATCAGTAATCTGTACTACGCTCCCGTTATCCAGGTGAGCGTCGGTATCCGTGATGCCCGTGGGCTCAATAAGCCCGCCTTTGGCGGTTTGGTGCCCAGTAAGGAAAAGCAGCAGCTGCTGGGTATCCTCTTCCCCTCGGAGTGCTTCGTGCAGCGTGCCCCCGATGGTGGAGCGTTGTATTCCTATTTCATAGGTGGTGCCCGTCATCCGGAGTATCTTCAGAAGAGTGATGACGAGATACGGCAGATTGTTATCGAGGCATTCCATTCCATGTTGAAATATCCTGCAGATATAAAGCCCGATATGATCCGTATCTTCCGTCATGAGCATGCTATTCCTCAGTATGGAGCGGATAGTGGTGCCCGTTTTGAAGCAATCCGCTGTATTGAGCAGGATTATCCTGGCCTGATTCTTGCAGGTAACATGCGTGATGGCATAGGTATGGGCAACCGAATTTATCAGGCAGCAAAGATTGCCGAGAAATTTTAGAAGTCATGTTGCCTTCTAAATGCAATTAGCAGGCTACATCAGAAAAATGCGAGGAGTTTCAGAAATGAGACTCCTCGTACATGTTATAGTCATCGGCCATATTTGTCTGGTTTTCTACTAAACGGCCAGATTCCTTAATGGCATCATCATAGCCGGTCAGTGCGGCAAAAGGTGCAAACTGGGCTGCACGGTTCCACATCGACATCCTCGGGTGATGCTTCGGCTCGTAATGCGGCAGATTGATGATATCGTCGTAATTATCCATAACTCTTAACTCTTAATTCTTAACTAAGCCTTATGTCCTCCTATTTGCTTGTTGCGATCCTTGGCCGTGGCGCCCTCCTCAAAGTTCAAGCCCCTGAGAATAGCGTTTTTACCGAAACGCTTCTTGATTTTCAACTGTGCCTCTTGCATCCTCCGTTCCTTTTCCAGTTTAGCCTGCTCTTCCTGGTGCTGTTTCTCTAACGCTTCGTAATCGGTGAAGAGATCAAGTTGCTGGGGCGTTTTATCCTGTGCCGATGCAGCTTCCTCTGATACCACATGGTTTGTTGTCAGGTTCAGTCTGCGGATTAGTAAATCAGGATTCACGAAGCGGTCAAACAATTCAGTTGCCCCATCCATGATGAGCCGTGATGATGACGTAGGGCTCTCGAAGTTGAACGTGCCGTGAGCATGCTTGGGAACAGCCTTTCCATAATAGTTGGTGGTAATCTCACCATGATATTTTTCGCGGATCTCAGGACGTGTCAGACATTCGGCATCATACCCTACGGTCAGCACCAACTGGTCAGTCACCAGACGTTTCGATACAAGGTCGAGTGCCATTCCCTCAGCCATTTCACGTATCACCACACGGGCTTTCTTGAAAGTATAAGGCTCCTGCAAAACCTGTCCGCTGCTGAATGAGTTTGTCTCTGGCCTGTAGGCTTTCACAGCATCTATGGTACATGGTTCCCAGCCCCATGCATGATCTATCAGTAGCTCTGCATTCACGCCAAAGAGACGGTATAGCAGTCCTTCGTTCTGAATTGACATTCGCGCCAACTTCCCCATCGTGTCAATACCGTAGACAGCCAGTTTCTCGACAGTCCCACGTCCCACACGCCAGAACTTGGTCAGAGGGCGATAATCCCATAGTTCATGCCGATACGCCATTTCGTCCAATTCAGCAATACGCACACCGTCTTTGTCGGCTGGCATCTTCTTGGCAACAATGTCCATAGCCACCTTAGCCAGATACATGTTTGTGCCGATGCCAGCTGTTGCCGTGATACCTGTTGTAGCCAGTACGTCGCGGATAATCTTCATCGCCAACTCGTGAGCAGTCATCTTATAAGTACCCAGATAGGCCGTCACATCCATGAACACCTCATCGATACTATAGACATGTATATCTTCAGGAGCAATATATTTCAGGTAAGTCTGATAGACCTTGGTACTCACCTCTATGTAGTGTGCCATGCGGGGTGGGGCAGCGATATAGTCGAGTTCGAGGTCAGGATGAGCCTGAAGCTCCAGGTCGTTGAATGACTTGCCGGTCATTCTCCATCCGGCAGCCCTCCTGCGCTCGTTGTTGACCTCGCGCACTTTCTGAACCACCTCAAACAGGCGCGCACGTCCACCTATGCCGTATGCTTTCAGTGAAGGGGAAACAGCCAGACAGATGGTTTTCTCCGTCCTCGACACATCAGCCACGACGAGGTTGGTGGTCAGTGGGTCAAGTCCCCTGTCCACACACTCCACTGAAGCGTAGAACGACTTCAGGTCGATGGCAATATATGTCCGATTTTGGTTCACGTCGATGTCATCAATCATTGCAAAGGTACGAAAAAGAATGGAAAAATGCAGCTTGATACAATGAAAATCGCATAAAATGGGATGGAATTCCTAAAAATAGCGTAACTTTGCGGTCGCATTGTAAAATATAGTTATTGACATGAAATACGGAATCATCGGCACAGGTGCCATTGGTGGATATTATGGAGCCAAACTGGCTCATGCAGGACAGGAAGTTCATTTCTTGCTGCACCGCGACTATGAGTATGTCAGACAGCACGGCCTGCAGGTTGACTCCTGCGACGGTTCGTTTCATTTGGATAATGTCAATGTTTATCAACGTGCGGAAGATATGCCGCAATGCGACGTGGTGCTCGTGGGCCTGAAGTCAGTCAACAACGACAAACTGCAGTCGTTGCTCCCACCACTGCTCCATGCCCATACGCTGGTGGTGCTCATCCAGAATGGCATTGGCGTAGAGGAAGATGTGCAGCAGATGTTTCCCGATGTGCAACTGGCTGCCGGACTAGCCTTTATCTGTTCTGCCAAGACAGAGCCAGGACTTGTCAGTCACCAGTGTTATGGCAGCATCAACCTGGCCAACTATTCATGCAAGGACGAAGCGTTGATGCAGACCGTGGTCGATGAGTTCCGTCAGGCCGGCATAGAGACAGGACTGGTGGAGTATCATGAGGCACGATGGAAAAAGGCCGTGTGGAACATGCCGTTCAATGGTATGACCGTAGCGCTGCACACGCAGACCGACCAACTGCTGAAGAACCAATCTACCCGTCAGCTGATTCGCGAGCAGATGATGGAAGTAGTCAGTGCAGCCCAGCATCTGGGTGTAAAGAATCTGGACGAATCGTTTGTGGATAAGATGATTGAGACCACCGATGCGATGACACCCTATTCGCCGTCCATGCGACTGGATTACGACTTCCACCGTCCCATGGAGATATACTATCTATACACCCGTCCCCTGGAAATTGCCCGTGAGGCCGGCTGTCCGATGCCAAAGCTGGAGATGCTGGAGGCAGAGCTTCGTTTCCTGGAGGCTGCTCTCATACCATGGCACGTATCAGAAACCAGATGACGGGCACCAGGAGGGCGGGCAGGAGATTCAGCGTCTTGCAGTCCTTCAGGTTCAACAGCGAGAGACCACTGCCCGTGATAAGCAGTCCGCCCACAATCAGTAACTCTGCCATGAGCGCATCGCTGATGGCGGTACTGCTGATATGGGCCACGAGCCAGAACATGCCCTGCCAGCAGAACAGTACGGGTGCTGCCAGGACCATGCCGATGCCGTAGGTAGAGGCAAACACCATCGACGATACGAAGTCGAGCGTGGCGTTGGTGAAAAGGAAGGTGTGGTCGCCCTTCAGGGCCGAGATGACAGGGCCGAGCATCGACAGTGGTCCGATGCAGTAGAGTAGGATAGCTGTCGAGAGTCCCTCGGCGAGCCGGTTGCCGTCTTGTTTCTTTCCGCGCTGCAACTTGTCAACGAGCCGTTTGAACCTCCCGTCTATGTCGAGTGCCGTGCCGATGACGCCGCCTATGGCCAGCGAGATGATGAACAGCACCGGATACTGCGACTGAGAGAAGTGGCTGATGGTGGCATTCAGACCGATGGCCAGCGATGCCAGTCCCAAGCCGGTGTATAAGACCTCTTTGTATTTCTCCTTCACACCACGATGCAGCAGACTGCCGATGATGGTGCCTGCGATGATGGTGGTTGCGTTGACTATTGTTCCGATCATTGCCAGTTTATGATTTTGTTTTTGTTTCCTGATCAGCGGTACATAGTATTTCTGCGTAATTGTGATCCACCACCACAACCACCTTTGTATCGGGCACTAGCGGCTGTAGCTCTGTGGTCAGCTGACTGACAAAAGCGGCCTCGTCGTGGACGGAGATATCAGGCACGATGTCGACGGAGAGGTATTTGTTCTTCTCTGAATAGTAGAAGCCGTGCACCTGAACAATCTCCTTGTGGGCAGCGAGGGCCTGCATCACCTGCGACTGCAGTTCCGCACGGCGGTTCTCGCCTGTAGCCACGGCATAGACGCCGACGGTCATGATGATGCCGTGACGCTCGTACATCTGCGTAGAGATGCGGCGCGTCAGTCCGTGAATGTCGTGGGCCGACATTGTATCATACACGTTGATATGCAGCGAACCAATCTTCACGTCCGGACCGTAGTTGTGCAGTATCAGGTCGAAGACACCATGCACGCCCTCGAAGTCGGATACCTCCTTCTGGATCTGTTGGGCGTACTCGGCCGAGATACTCGTACCCAGCAGTTCGTTGACAGGCGAGGCCAGCATCTCGAAACCGGCCTTGATAATCACAACCGATATCAGGGCGCCAAGGATACCGTCGAGCGACACCCCCCACAGCAGCATGACTCCCGCCGATACGAGCGTGGCCAGCGTGATGACGGCATCAAACAGCGCATCCGAGCCAGAGGCTATCAGCGCGTCGCTCTTCAGTTGTTCGCCCTTCTTCTTCACATACTGGCCCAGGATAAGCTTCACCACAATAGCCACCACGATAACCACCAGTGTCGTCGTGGTGTATTCCGGTTCCGTGGGGTCGAAGATTTTCTTCACCGACTCGATGAGCGAGGTGATACCGGCTGACAGCACGATGACGGCGATGATGATGGCACTGAAATACTCGATGCGACCGAAACCGAAGGGATGCTTCCTGTCGGCAGGACGCTGGGAGAGTTTGGTACCCACGATGGTGATGACGCTCGACAGCGCATCACTCAGGTTGTTGACGGCATCCATCACGATGGCCACACTGCTGGCCAGGATACCTACTGCGGCCTTGAAGCCTGCCAACAATACGTTGGCTATAATGCCTATCCAACTGGTACGGATAATTTGAGAACTTCTGTCCATAATCACAAAACATATTAAATCTGGCCGCTAAGATACGAAAAATCAATGAAAAATAGTTACCTTTGCCATGAAAAATTGCAAGTTTTGATAAATATTAGGAAATGAGTAGCATTGCCCTCTCCATATTCCTGCTGAGCATCGGTGCCAGTTTCATCCAGCGCACCACGGGCTTCGGCTTCGGCATCTTCATCATGACGATGCTGCCGTTTCTTATGCCCAGCTATGGCGAGGCTACGACGCTCTCAGGACTGCTGGCTATCACCACATCTGCGGCTATCGTGTGGCGTTTGCGCAGCTATGTCACGTGGCAGCGGCTTTGGCCTATCCTGCTGACGTTTGTCGTCGTCTCTACCATCGCCATCTTTGCCCTGACGCGTATCGAAGACCATATCCTGCAGCGCATCCTTGGTGTGGTGCTCATCCTCATCAGCATCTACTTCATGCTTTTTAGCCAGCGCATCAAACTGCCGACTACAAAGAGGGTGCAGGTCGGCGCGGGAACGCTCAGCGGACTGATGGGTGGCTTCTTTGGTATGCAAGGCCCGCCCGCCGTGCTTTACTTCATCCAGAGTGAGCCTACCAAGGAGCACTATATGGCGATGGCACAGACCTATTTCCTGATTGGCAATCTGATGATGACGGGCGTGAGAGCCTGCAATGGCTTCTTCACCGCGACAGTCGCCACCAGCTATCTCTATGGCCTTAGTGGTGTCGTCATCGGCACGATGCTCGGCGCATACGTCTTCAAGCGTATTCCCAACCGCATCTTCCGCTATATTGTCTATGCCTATATCTGCGTCAGCGGCATCATCATACTCATGACAAATTAAAGAACTTTATAACATATGGCAAAACGGGAATACATACAGGCCAACAAGGATTGGCTGGAGGCGAAAGCCAGGGAGGAGGGCGTAAAAGCCCTGCCTAAGGGCATCTATTACAAGGTGCTGGGTGAGGGAAATCAGGATAGTCAGAAACCGACGGTCCGCAGCATCATCACTGCCCACTATACCGGCTGGACAATCGACGGTAAGCAGTTTGACAGCAGTCGTGGCGGTGTACCTCTGGCTTGTCGCCTGTGCGACCTCATTGAGGGGTGGATCATCGCCATGCAGCAGATGCACATCGGCGACAAGTGGGAACTCTATATCCCTGCAGAGATGGGCTACGGCAAGTTCTCACAGCCTGGCATCCCCGGTGGTTCAACGCTTATCTTTGAAATTGAACTGATAGGAATAGCATGAAGGAATTACTCTTATAAAAAAATACAGGGGCTGGCAGATTTGCCAACTCCTGTTTTTTACCTTTTTACCTTTTTACCTTTCTACTTTCATGCCATGCACGAGGTCACTCCCAGTGCCGTTGCGATGGCCGACAGCACACTAATGGCTGTCTGGATTGCGAATTTCCAAAATGTCTTGTTCTTCATGGTAATAATGTTTTAATTTCACACCGATAGATTATTTAAGTTCACACAGAAACCACAGATATCACAGAAATTGGCTGCGCCTCCAGTATTTGCAAAGCAAATAGATATCACAGAAATCTTTCGACCACGGATTAATCGGATTCAGCGGATAAAGAATCGCTGGCGATTCTCATTTCTGTGATTTCCGTGATTTCTGTGTGAGATTATCACCTCTGTGCGAGGTTTAAGGATTTACGGGTCCGCTTTCTCCGTTATTCCCTGATTCCGTGTTTCCACTCTCCGAGTTCCCTGACTCCGTGTTTCCGTTCTCCGTCTCTTCGCCCGTCAGCTCGCTGTACAGCTGGGTGCTCAGCGTAGCGCCCTGTCGCATGGCGGAAGCCTTGTAGGCAGACTTCTTGCTCTGGTCGGCCAGGAAGGCGATGCCCAGGCGGGTGACGTTCTCGGATGCGCTGAAGTCCTTCGCGTCAGCAACGCCCTTGGAGGTGAGGACAGGGTAGAGGGTTCCGATGCCGTCGAGCTTCACCTTGTAGCCGTCGGCCAGCATCTCCTGCATGCAGCTCTTCAACTTGGTGATAACACCGATGACCACGTCCTCGGTATAGATACTGCCGTGCTTCATGATGTGCTCGGCCATGTCGGTGAGTCGCATTGTGCCGCGATAGATAATCTTACCGTAGGTCTTCTTCACCTGCTGGCGCTGCTCGCCCTTCTTGCCCACAGTCACCTTGCGTTCTACCTTCTTAATTTCAATTGTTCCCATAGTGATTTTTAATGTTTAATTTTTAATGGTTAATGTTTAGAATTGAGGTTCTAGCGGTAGCAAATTTTTCACTTTTCACTATTCACTATTCCCTTAATGAGCGAAACGGCTTTTCTCTTTCAGCGAGCCGGCGTTTTGCTGTCAGCGATACGGCGTGTTGCTCATTTTTGACAATGCAAAGGTACAAAGAAAATCTTGAACTGCCGAATTTCGGCATAGCGTAACCTGTAAAAATCTGTTAACGCTCGCGCTTGCTTTCATGCACCCAGCTCCAAATCGTGACAATGACATCGTGACAAAGTGACATTAAGCACCTCTCGATATGCGCATGCTATAAGTTATAATAATATTATAATATATTATAATATTATTATAAAATTAATTTCTTACAATTTATTACTCTTTCCCCTCTCAGCATGTAGAATATCCTTAATGTCACGATGTCACGATGTCACGATGTCATCTTTTGGGGATTTGCCATTCCGAACGGCTCGGACCGAGAGTCCGTCCGGAATGGTCAGTGGAACTGCATTCCCCGTGATCACCAAAGCCCGTTTCTACGGAACTTTAACATAGAAGGAGAAGACGGCAGCAGGGTAAACGGTCGATGCGGGGAAGGTCTCGCCACACCATAAGCCATTATTATAGCTCAGATAGCGGGCATCGTAACTATCGCTGGTGACCAAGTGCCCTGCAGCATCCCATATGAAGAAGCGACGTTTAAAATAACTTTCGTTGTCAACAGCCATACAAGTCTGACTAGCCGACCCACTGGTGGCCTGACAATTGAGCCAGCGTGTGTTAACGCCTGCGGGATAGAGCGTGAACTTGCCGTCGGTTGTCGAGAGATTCCACTTGTAGCCATCGAAGCTATCATCCACATCCGTAACCGTTGAACCCGAAACCGTTGCCGTAGTGGCAGCGCTGGGAGACGACGAGGCACCTGTATCTGCGTTAGAAATCAGGCGATAGCTGCCACCCACCTTACCTACAATGATGACTGGCACGCCAGATCCAATTGTGGCAGGGGTCTTCTCGAACCATGTGCCGCTGACAGGAGTGCGCAGCACCAGGTTTCTGGCGATAACCACATTGTCCTTGCGACTGACAGTGAGCGTGTTACTGTTGGTGTATGTCGACACGTAACCGTCGCTATGCGTCAGCTTCAGCGTAAGGCCCGTATAGGTACCGGGGAATACGGCGGCATAGTAAGTCGCGCCCTTGATGAATGGCCCCGTGAGTTTGACACCCGTGTAGGCAAAGGTCCCAAAAGCGCTGACCGTTGGGTCGCCGCTGTTCCAGTTGATGTCAGCCGTACCCGTCATCTTCTCGTTGGCATAGATGTGTACACTCTGCACATCATCAGCATTGATGGTGAAAGCCAGGAAACCGCAGACGTTCTTAAAACCAAGTGTAGAACTGCCGCCCTGGGCAATTGCCACCGCACTGCCCTCGGCAAAACTGCCTGCTACGGCAGTCTGCTCGGTGGGCACGGTGACGGTGATGACGTCGCCCGCCAGGCCTGCAGCTGCGGCAGCGGGATAAACGGCATATTGCACGACAGCATCAGCCGCAAGGTCGGAAAAGGTGAAGCGGGCACTCTTGGCAGATAGTATTTCTGTTGCCGTAGAGGTGTGTGCCACGTTGCTCACAAAGGCAGCTACGTTGTCGCCAGCCGACCAGTGAACCTCCGTACCGCTGAGTGAGGTTCTTGTTGCCTCACCACCCTCTTGCTGGGCCGTCAGCACCAGCGGACTGAACGATACTTCCTGACTCTCCTCATTACTGCAGGCGGCTGTCAGGAGTGCCAAGGCACCCCACAAAACAAACATCTTCTTCATGACCAGCCTCCTTCCTGATGCTCCCAGTCCCGCTGTTCGTTGATATCCTCCGTCTCTGCATTGGGATCGGGACTGGCAATGAGCAAAACGCGTTGCAAATTCAACTGAATTGCTCTTGTCAGCGGTTTCTCGTATGTTTTCTTTTTCATATTGTTACCAAATCTTAACAGAGTTGCCTTTGGGAATGAACCAATAGATATACACCTTCGTATAACTGGATTTCGCCCCCGCATGATTAGGGAAGGTAGCTGCCTCGCCAGTATCAAGTCTTACAAACCAATATTTTTTTGTTTGCCAAATTTTTGTACCCGTTATTGTCTTTGTTATGAATCTTTTATTCAGGTCAGGCCAATTGTGCTCTGGTCCGTAATAATTGACAAAGTAATCATAGTTACTCCCTTGATGTAGAACCCGGCTAACCGTCTGGGTGGTTCCGACACTGGAACAATTATCTCTTTTATAACCATCCCAAAAAGTATTCCATGTATCCCCTGAGAAGCGGATCATGATGCCGGCTTCCTGCGGGCTCCATTCGCGAATCACTACATAGGTTCCTGTGCTGGCCCCCTTGTTCTCCGTAACCTTAACCTCAGCCCCCAGATAATAATGTTCTTCCAGGTATTCTTCTATTGCCGTTGAGTTTTCCGGCCAGGCAGAAAAAGGAATGAACTTCACGCTTGTAATGATGGGGGCATTCTCCGTTTGGGAGGCTTTCCTAATGCTTACGTTGGCAATCTCGCCAGGGGTGGTGCTTTCCTTGAGTATGGTCTCACCCTCTTCCTGGTTTTCCTCGTCTGTCATTTTCCATGTAATCTTTTTGTTCTCTTCGATGAGTTGGGCACCTTCCGGCAACCACTTCTTGAACAGCTCTACAGCCTCTTCGTAGGTGTTAACAGGCACGGAAATCTCCGTGGGATCTGCCTCGTTCAGGTTTGCACCCACCAAATACCCCAGGATGTTGCCCACGGAGTCGGTTTCCACCAAACGCTCCTCCAGAAGCTCGAGGTCACTCAACTTGCCAGTATATTCTTCTGATTCTGTCTGAGAATTATCTTCAGAGTCATCATTACTGCACGAACTCAATGCAAATATTGCACATAATAGCAAATAAAAATACTTTTTCATAATTTGACTATTCATTATTAATTTATTATTTTACAGCTTCCTTTATCGCGTCGTAGTACCGCTGGATGCGGTCAATCATCTCATCACAGTTGAGATATGTCATGTTACTGGGAATCCGCCCCTTGCGCGCCTTCATCTGGTTAATGAGGGCAGGCATATCCTTGTAAGAGATGACTTTCACCTCAGGCATGAACTGACGGTTCATGATATAGATGCGCTCGCCCTGCACTATTCTCAGGTTCACAGTCGTTACCCAGTCCACATAGTCAGGGTCGTAGAGGAAGTAGTCTTTTGCCCTGTCTTCTGGCTTCTTCTCCATATTTGTCTTATCGGGTTGATCCTTTATAGCATAGGGCAATTTAACTTGGGGGTCGGCTACATAATGTACCTGATCCACTTCTTTCACGCCGGCGTTCACCTTGTAGAAGTACGTGGACGGGCCAAAGAACTGGCGGGCAAGGTTCGCGTTCGTGGGGTCTAACTGCTGACTCAAGCGCGGAGCCATGATACTGGAGTATTCCTCAGGAATGTCATACTTAAACAAATCGTCGTCAACGGGGCGCTGTACCGCTACAAATTTATTATTTTTAGCCGCATTGAATGCGCCGTCGGATATGGCATCTGTCTGTTGATTAACGCCCAGACCCTCACGAAATCCTTTGGTGTAGCCGGCCTTTGATCCCGGATAAACGCCAAATGACTGGTTAACCTCCATCGGAGCATTGGCATCATAGACATTGTTGTTCAGCAGGATATTTCCGATAGAAGTCGGGTCCATGAACGAAACCATTCGCATATTGACGAGTCCTGGGTCCTTTAAAGTCTTGTAGTAAGTACGGATTACCTTGCCGGAGGCATCCAACTCCTCTCCCTTGTCGTAGGCGAGGAAGTGCGTGGCATCACTCCAGAAGGCATCTCCCAACACATAGATGACGGGGGTATTCTGAATGTTCCAAACGCCTTCACCAAAGTGGGTGCCGGCTTTGAAATACTTAGAAGAAATCTTAGGGGAGGCAATGTTGGTGGAGCGCTCTCCACCAATGGTTCCCTGGGTTTCCATCTCGGCATTCAAGTTCAGTTGGGCCTGCAATTGAATATTACCCAGGTTTTTCTTGTCATCTTTGCTGATTGAGCCCGGGTTAATCTGGGAAGCCATCATTCCAAACATGCTCAAGGCAGCCATAATACCACCCTGAGCATATGAGCCTGGCTCGTTCTTAGAATTACCCGCAAATAAAGCACTCATACCACCTGCGCCAACGAAAGAACTTGCAATTCCAAAGATATCGGTAAAGGCGAGGCCCGCTTTGTTGACTTTAGCAGGCAGCAGTCCATATAGGTCGATTTTACCCGAGATGCTCCCTGCGATGTCTCCGTGCATGATGGAGTTCAAGAACACATTGTCCTGGGCAAACAGCAACATGCCGGGAGTGATATAGCCACCTCGCGAAGCCAAGGCCTTGGGACGCAACTGGGACATGTCTACGTCGTATGCCCACCAGCCAATGCGTGGAATCACTTTTCCCTGACGGCTCATTTGACTTGTGGTGGCACTGGTCATGTACTGGATGTTGGGATAGCCCACAGCCTGCTTGTAAGACATGGAAATACTTTCGTTGTAAGGCACACCATATTGGAAAACGGGATATTCGGCCAGGTCGTCGGAGAAGTTAAGAGACCACATGTGGTCGTTGGCAGCGCTGGCAGGCATATGGGCCTCGTCCATGTAGTAGAAGATGCGCAACAGGCCGCTGTACTTATTGTACATGCCAAAGTAGTTGTAGTTGGGACGCGACTCAATGCCGGTGAGGTTGAAAACCAACTCCCATTGGTCTTTGTTGATGACCATGCACTGAGCTTCGTCCTCCGGCAGCCATTCTTGAGGAAGGGCGTCCTGAGCCCACGGCAGGGCAACTTCTGTGGTGGTTACCTGCGTGCGGCCATTGACATCCACATAGCTGGTTACCAGCGAAATGCTCTTACAGCTGGCCCAGTCGGCTTCGAACTCCGTATTACTGGAAGTGAGGACTCCTCCGTCATTAAAGCCGGTAGGGAGATCGCTCCCCTGCTTCACGGCGAGGCTGATGATGTCGCCAGTAGAGAGGGTTACGGTACCTTCAATCTGGCGTTCTTCCTGCATGCCGTCCTCTTTTTTCACATTTAGCTTGAGCACCGGATGGCCATTCTTATTCACTCCCTCCTGAGCCTCCACGGAAAGCCAATAGGGAAGGTTGTTAGTTGACGCAACGGTAACAGGTTCCGAAAGCTCGTTCAAAACCAGCAACTCGTAATAATCCTCGTTGATGACAGACAGCGCATGGGCATAGGTCTTCGCCTCTCTGATGGCTTCTGTTTCATCTTCCGAACAACTCAGCACCAGCAGACTTGCGGTGAAAAGCATTAGAATGTTGAAAATCTTTTTCATTGTACTATAGATTTTGAATTAATAATTATTATTCTTTATTTGAAATATTCTCCTAAGGTATTGTTGTAGACGCTGCCATAGCAGTCGTAGTTGTACATCATGGCGTGGGAGGCCGTAGTGTGGCGGGCCAGTTGGGTGTAAAGGTCGTAAATGGTGATGTCCGGATTCTTCTCCACCTCTTCGCGGAACACTCGGGTAAAGGCATTCGAGAGATAGATGTTGCCCTCTATGACGTCGGCATGGGATTTCTCGTCTGGAGCCGCAGCTGTGAGCACCATCAGTCCGGGAATACCGGTCAGATTCTCGCCAACCGAGCCGCTGTAGCAGGTCTCCATGACCAGCAACATTTTGCGGAAGTTGTCTTGTGCCCCATGGATGGCAGTACGGATCTCTTCTGCAGTGATCTCGCCACCCGCCCAGTTGAGCATGCCATCGTATTTCCCGTGGCCACTCCAGAAGAAGAGCACATTGGTGTTCTTGCTGCCATGTACGACCTGCGGTGTGCGTTCTGTGACATTGCCTTTGAGGATGTTTTCCAGGTCGGCAGGGGTGAGCTGACTGATTTTGTAATCGTTCTTGATGTTCAAGTGGAGGTTTTCCCCGTCAGGGGTTACGTGCACCACACCAGGGTGGGGATTTTCAGGATCGTTGGCCAGGTCGTCCTCGGTGATGAGCACGATGTGGTCATCATCGTAACCGGCGTTTCTAAGCATACGGTAGATGTCGAGGGCATCTGCCTGGTGGCGGTAGTTGTTCCAACCCGTAGAGGTGGCCATCACCACGGCATAGCGGTCTTGGAGGGGCTCGTACTCAAAATCATAGTCTCTGCTGGAAGGAAATAATCTATAACCCATCTCCATATTCCAGAGTTGATCCATGGAGGCCTTGTTGGCATTGTCACTGCGGGTAAGGTACTCCACAAAATGATAGGCCCCATCGTAGAACCGCCAGTGACCGTACCAAGTACCCAGCTGACTGATGTGGGTCTCGCGGTCAAATACCCAGCTACCAGACGCTCCCGCCATGTTGGGCAACTGGCCGCCACGGATGGCGCGGAACCCTGCGGAAAGACTCTCGGTTGTCCATCCCAGTTTGTCTCCATGCCCGTCACAGGCATCCATTACGGCAACAATGGCCTCGCGCACGGTTTCCAGTCCTGCGGTCTCCTTGTGTGCCAACGCCATTCCCAAAAGGGTGAAACAATCATAGAACTGGGCATAGCCGTTTTGGATTTCCTTGCCGGTAAAGGCTTTTCGCATGGCGGGGAAACCGCTTTCTGGACTGCCGCAGAGAGCTATGCCTTCGTATTCGTGTTTCAGTTGTTTTTCCAGGACTTCGTTGCTGGCAATATCTGTGCAATAAATGCGGGGGAAATTGACGTAGTCTTGCTTGATGCCTTCCTCCGTCAGTATTTCGTCGAGCCAGAGCATTTCTTGGGTGGTCGCTGGAACGAAGAAGATGCTGCTTAAGAATTTGGCGAGGACATTATCACCGGCAATGGATTTTATTTGCGCGCGCATACTTTCCTTGTCTTTGAAGGGGTAGGTCAATACATTGCGGAAGCCGAGTTCTCTGGCCAGGAAGGGCAGATAGGATTTGAAGGAAGTGACGTAGTCGTCGGCGTCGTCCTGACGGCACAACAGCATGACGAAGGACGAATACATCTGGTGGGAGATGATGCTCAAGATGGCCTGACATTGGGCAAGGTCGCTTTCCGACATGCAGAAGATGTTGGGGGCCGTACGGTTGCTGCCCGCATAGATGCGCTGAATCTCTGCAGAAGTGACGCTGGGCATCAGTACGGGGATGCGGTACGAAAGGCTCTCCTTGGCCACCATACGGGCGTGACGACTGTATTTGGGTCCGATGATGGCAGCATAGGTGTTGTCGTGGGTGATGCGATACACTTCATCCTTCAGGTTCTCGGCAGACTCGTCAACCCATTCCAGGTTCATTGTCACGCTTTTCGCTAATCCCTCTTGGGCTTTCACCACGTTTTGGAGAGC
The DNA here is from genome assembly GCF_022024175.1 of Prevotella communis. Lineage (GTDB taxonomy): Bacteria > Bacteroidota > Bacteroidia > Bacteroidales > Bacteroidaceae > Prevotella > Prevotella communis. The sequence continues at coordinate 1,402,177 of NZ_CP091794.1, forward strand.
CTGCTCTGCTACGGGTTTTATACTGCCCCAGATTTCCTGAGGCATAATCACGGCCACTTTGTAGGAGGTCGTTTCCACGTTTTGACTGGAACTGGGCGTCGGACTTTCGTCCTTGCAACTCCAGAGAAACAGAATCGTGAATAGGAATATCAGTTTAGTACGCATGGGTCATCTCCTTTTCTTTTGCGGTTTCTATGTATTGCGCTTCCAGCGCCTCGTATTCGTCCCTTTGAGGGAAGTTTTCTCTGTAGTAATGGATGCGATTGAGTAATCCAAAGAAGCGGTCGTTGTATAGAATACGCACATGGCCGGTGGACAGACCAAAGTCCTTATGTACAGGCCACGATTGGCCAGCAAGCCACTGGTTGATATAGGTCTTGATGATTTCTCCCATATCGTAAATGAGAGAATATGGCAGCCAGTCAGAGAATATACTACAGTCTTCCCCGATGCCCATGGAATACACACAAAAATTGTTGGAGTAGGCGTAGGCTCCCATCCGGGAAGCGCCACACACCGGCGCCAGACAAACATTGACAGCCTCCCAGTATTCATCCGGATTCGTATACAGCAGGTGGAACAACTCGTCGGGCATGTTGGTGCCGCGGTAGCTGTCTGCCAGCACAATGCGGTGACATTCCTGTCCGCCTGCATCCCGATAACCATCCTCAATGCCGTCGGCCACCGCGTCCATCATGCTGTCGCCGTCAAAAGCCTTGAAGATATGCAACTCATGACGCTTGCTGAGGGCTCCGGCCAGCCATGCCCCGCCGTAGCGTTTCAGTTGCAAGGTGGAGAGACCGTTGGGCATTTCCTCTTGGCTATCTACCAAAAGGATGCGCCCGGCTCCAGGGTGAAGCTCTTGTGCCAGAGACTCGTACTGAGGACCACAGAGGATAAGGGCTTTCTCTGCAGTTCCATTGGTTGTGAAATTATTCATAAGGGCAAGGGCCTCGGCTTGGCTCTTGGGTCTTATGAGATGAACCTTCATATCCAGATGTGCTGCCTGACTTTCCGACACGGACTTGAGAATAGCATCGTCGTAGCCTGCACCAGAGAAACCGGATTCCCACGCAAAGAGAACCGTCAGGTCTTTTCCGGACGGGGATTCGGCCTGCAGTTCGTCCTTTGAACAGGCTGTAAAAAATGTGGCGAAGGATAGCAGCAGGATATAGGAATAAAGAATCTTTTGTTTCATCTTGATGAATTGTTAGGTTAGTCAGCAGGTATAGACGCCGCAAAGATACGAATTTCCCACGAAAAAAAAAAGAAAATCATATTTTTTTCTTTTTAAACGTTGTTTTTTATTCAACGTTTTTCAGGGCAAGACAAAATCAGCTACGAGGAATTTCGGAAGTCATTAAAAGAACAAGATTTGTAAGAAGTAAAAAATGGTTACAGCCCTTGTTCCCATGACGAGTCACTCTGCTTTGCTCAATGATTCGGCATAATATAATTTTTATAAATATTTTTCCCGTTCTACCACAAATAGAGCGGGATTTTTTGTACCTTTGCAATTCGAAAACACGATATATTATTCATATAGATAATAAAGGTAAGAAGATTGTATGATACTCCCTACAATGACACCTGAAGAGAAGGTGAGACAGATGGAAAAGATGAAGCCGTTGCTGTATGAGGCTGCCATGGGCTGGTTGAAACACAATTATAAAATTGTGTTCAAGACGAAGGTGTTCCCAACTTTCTATACTTTCGAACGGACGTTTGATGGTATGGGGAAGTGGACGGTCATCGTAATGGCAGAAAGCAAGGCTATATTGAAAAAGGGCATTGTCAACGTGCGGGGCTATCAGACTTACGTTGTCTGCCACGCAAAACTTGAAAGCAACAATGGTATGGGCATCTATTTGTTAAACGCAAATAGCGAAGATACAATCATGTGCAATGAGTTCCCGCCACATTATTTCAATCAGTTTCGCAAGCGTTTTGTTGAGGCCAGGGGGTTGTCGCAACCAGACTTCCCTAATCTTGTGAAGATGGTGATGAGAGAACATTATGATGCGATTGATGAGACGTTAATTGAATTAAAAATAAAACTTGACGATGAAGACCGTATGTTTTTCGAGGAAAACGAAGAATATAATCGTCAGGCGGGTTTCAAGAATCTGATAACCTATTCGCGTAATGGCATCTCGTTGGGCCTTTCGGGTGCAGACCGCCGATACTTCAACTTTACCACGTTTGTTTCGAACGAGATGTTGAAGGATAATCAGGTGGAGGCTCAAAGGGAAAGCCTGAAACATCAGCTCAGCTATAGGTACAAAGCCAATCTTGACCCGTTTGCTCCGCAAGAGGGAAACTTTAAGTTAGTGGAGCCTTCAACGAGAGGCTATGGATTGAATAAGAAATCAAAATAGACAGATAAATGATAATAGAGAATCCTGAATACAGAGAAGAGACCACTCATCATGAATGGGGTGATGAAACTCGTGAGTATGTTGTGCTGCCTAAGGGCCTACCAGGTAAAAGTGGTGCCACGATACTGATGCTAAGTAACCTGAAGTATTTTCTGGAAATGTTTACGCTCGGCAATGACGAATGGTATCTACGTCCTTACGAGATATTAGCAGAGTTGGAAAAACAAGTGATGGATGACGCCGAAAATGGAGAGATTGCAACCACTTATTTGATGGATTATAAGCGTCCTGGTCCGAATGTTGAGACTGCTTTTGTGATTTTTGAATTCTCACATTTCGAAGTGAACACAGAAACTGAGCCTGATGAGAACTATCGTTCGCTTTACATTTACTTTGAATATACTGGCAGTGCATCATGAGCGATTTGTTAGAAGAAATATTCAGTCGTGTGGCTGCCTTTGAGACGGGTGGTCGCCATATTGACTACATCAAACTCGACATGATTACACGTCAGGTGGAAGTGAAGTTGACGGCTGTGCCAGGTGGCGAGTACTACGACACCATTCTCGCCCAGCAGCAAGATACCATCCAACAAGCGCGACAGGATCATGCCGTCTGGACTAAGCGTCACGGCGGCGGTGTGACAGAAGAGGATTTGACTGAACGTGTCGGACTGATGCTAAAGAGTCTGCTTGACACCAAGTTTCTGCGTGATGACTACTACGAGATTCCAAGATCGAAACGCACAAAAGCCAAAGAGGAGTTGGAGCAGCTGGGATTGGAAGTAGACTGTATGAGCGAAGTGCAAATTCTGCGTTATGCATTGCTGCGTGATATGGTTGATTTACGAATGGGGCGTTTTGAGTTTGACAATAAGGAGGCTATCGGTAACTACATGTACGAAAATCGCGACACCTACAGCCCAGCTCGTTATGGTCACTACTTCCGTTTTGAGACTACTCTTGGCCTTATTTATCAAGACCTTGACCAGTTGAAGAAAGCTAATCGCGACCGTAAGTTGGAGGAGTGTATGACTGGTATGCTGACAGACATGCAGCCGCTACGTGAACATGTGGTATCTGATTTCTCTGGAAACTATGATGAGTTGTTGGATGCAATTCTGATGGTAGGCGATTTGCAGAAGAAACTAAAGCAGGTATCGCCAAACACCTTCAAAGGTGGCTATAATCAGAAGTTGACGTGTAATCTAGTGGGACTGTTGTGTGGAGAAGGTGTGTACGATGTAAATCCCAAACAGGCCGATGCCCTTATCTACACAGGTAAGACGCATTATACGTATATTAATAACTATGCGAACTACGACTCTTCCGACTCAGAAATGACCCGCGAAGAAGTAAAAGCCATCAAGGAGGTAATAAAAAAGCATACCTGATTTTATTTTTTGTTATTTCCGGAAATGTAACTTATTGAAAGTCAGTTGATAAATTATTATTATTTATCGGCTGGCTTTTATTTTTTTTTACTCTTTTTACTTGCCGTACCTTTGCACTGTCGAATTGATCGACGGTGCTCTTTGACATGCTGATACACATTTTGAGCCCCTTGGGAAGGGGCGGCTACAAGCAAGGTTTTTATATACAACAACAAATGGAAACAAAGATTTTGAAAGTGGTACGCCAGGGCGAGGCCTTCAGCGTACAGTCAAGTAAACAGGAGTCGGGCGTTATCCAGAAGTGCAACATTGTGCTGAAGGAGCTGGGCTCAAAGTTTGAAAATGAATATGTGTGCACGATGCTGGGTAATCTGGCGGCGTGCAGGTTCTACGAGGGTGACATCGTCATCGCCACCCTCCGTTTCTCTACACACGAATATCAGGGACAGACGTTCCAGGAAATACTTGCCACTGATATCGTGAAAATCAATTGATCAGGAAACAAATTGCCGTACAATTGAAATGGAAACAAATTGCCGTAATACGCATAATTTATCCATAATAAAAATTACGAGAAAATTACGATAATTACGAAAATTTGTTTCCAAGAAAAAAGGAATTTATTCCTCAAGAAAACGAGAATTTGAGTTGAAGCAGAGGAAGTCTTCACGTGAAGATGGCCATCGGATTTCCAAGCACTTCTTCTCGCTTAATAACAACTCAACAATGAAAACAAACATTATTAATCATACAGTTCAAACAATCACGTCGCTCGAAATTGCAGAGCTGACAGGTAAACAACACAATCATCTCATGCGTGACATTAGAAAGATGGAGATTGCATGGGAAAAAGTACAAGGGTCCAAATTTGGACTCTCGTCCAGAACCTACCAATTGCCGAATGGTGGAACGAAGGAAGTTCCCTGTTATGTGCTCACTAAGACCGAGTGCCTCTACATCGCCACGAAGTTCAACGACGAGGCACGCGCCAAGCTGGTGCTGCGCTGGGAGGAACTGGAGAAGGCTGACGCAAGACGTCAGATGGCTGATGCGAGATGTCTGCCCAGTCCACAGAAAATCCTTGCCCTGGCCGACGGCATCATCGGGGAGGGGCTCCGTATGCTGAACGAGCCCGCTGAGGACACGCTGACGGCGACGCAGGTGGCAAAGACATTCAACATGACCACGCTCGATTTCAACGCCGTGCTGCGCGACATGGGCATCCAGTACCGACGCGGCGGGCGTTGGAACATCTCTGACGACCTTGCCGACCGCGACTTCGTGCGCCTGCGCACCCACGTCTCCTATTCATTGAAGGGCGAGAAGAAAATACGCACCTATATGACGTGGACGATGCAGGGACTGCACTACCTTAATTCTATACTGGGATACCCGAACTTCTAAGACTCACCCCCAGCCCCTCTCTGCTCAGAGAGGGGAGTGAATAGATTTTCCAATTAATAACTAATATTACCCCAACTAACTACTCCTCCCCATTCAGGGGGAGGCAGGGAGGGGGTCTTTTTTATATGAGTGTACATTATATTTATTATAAGGATGGGGCGAAGAGGATGCGCCCTGTCCTCACGAGAGAGGAGTATCTGAGTCTGAGGAATGGCGGCGAGCAGCGGCGGTTGGTGGAGCGTATCCGGGCTGGCGAGGAGGGTCTGAAATCGAAGCTGGTGCAGATGAACTACTCGTGCCTGCCCAATGAGGACGGTTCGCTGAAGGGCTCGAAGACGATGAGCACTACGGTAGGCATGGATATCGACCACCTGTCGAAGGAGGAGATGCCCACGGTGCGTGAGCGCATCTTGCAGAAGAAGGAAGAACTGGGGCTGCTGATGCTGGAGGAGAGTGCCCGTGGCGGTGGCTATCACCTGGTGTTCAGGCGCAGGCCGGAGCTCTCGCAGGAGGAGAACCTGAAGTGGGCGAGTGAGCTGCTGGAGGTCAAATATGACGATGGTGCCAAGGACATCACGAGAGTGTTTTTCACGACAACGGGGAGCGCCGAGGATCTCCTATTTCTGGATGATGAGATATTCAGACTCACCAGACTCACCCCCAGCCCCTCTCTGCTCAGAGAGGGGAGTGGTCAGACTCAAGGACAGAAGCTATCTACGCCCCTCTCTCACAGAGAGGGGATGGGGGAGAGTCTGGAGGGGAAGGGGGAGGGTCTTCTTTCTTTCCCTAGCGACTTCAAAGGCATCTCCTATACCTCTATTATAGGTGAGTTCTGGCGCAGAACTGGCGGCGAACCCAGTGAGGGTGAGCGTAATAAGCGTCTGCATCAGTTGGCTGCCAATCTGCGAGCTATCTGCGATGATAACGAGGAGTGGTTGCTGGAGGTGATGCCTCGATACGGACTGTCGGCACAGGAGATGCGCGGCATTATCCACTCGGCCTGCAAGGAGCCTACGAAAGGGTCGCGGCTGATAGATAAGATTGTCAAGGCTCTGGAAACGGGCATCAGTCCTGACGAGGTGGACGATGCTGAGGCTGTTCAGGAAGAGACTGGTGTCAAGGTCAATGTGAAAGCGTTGCCCATCGGCCTGAAGGAATCGTTGACAGGTGTGCCCGTTTCGATGCATATGCCAGTGCTCTGTTCGCTGATGCCGTTGGCGGCTGCCTATGCCGACCAGGTGGAGGTGCGCTATTGCGACGGCGAGATGCAGAAGTTGGGCATGATGTCGATTATCTACGGTGAGCAGGCCTCAGGTAAGTCGGTCTGCAAACATGCTGTGAACATCTGGAAACGCCAGTTGGACGACGAGGATGCCTTGGCTCGTAAGCGTGAAGATGAGTGGAAGGAGCGCAAGAAGAACCGCAAGGCCAACGAGAAGGCTCCGGACGACCCGAAGGTGCTGATTCGCGTGGTGCCCGTCACGGTGAGCTGTTCTACGCTGCTGAAGCGACTGAAGAATGCAGACGGTCATACGCTCTTCTCGTTTGGCGAGGAACTGGACACGTTGCGCAAGACCAACGGTGCCGGCTCGTGGTCGTCGAAGTACGACATCTATCGTCTGGCGTTCGACCCGATAGACTCGGAATGGGGTCAGGACTACAACAGCGACCAGGCTGAGTCGGGCGTGGTGAAAGTGGCGTACAACTGGTCAATGCTGGGCACCAGTGGGGCCGTCAGGAAGTGCTTCAAGGCAGACAACGTAGAGAACGGTCTGTCGAGCCGTATCCTGCTGGCCGAGATGCCAGACACCTCGTTTGCCAAGATGCCTCATTATGGGCGTCGCACCCAGGAGGACGAGTCGAAGATTCAGGAGGCCGTCACCCGGTTGCGCTCGTATAGCGGCTATGTGGACACGCCACGCCTGCGGAAGGCCATAGACCAATGGGTGGAAGAGCAGCGCGTAGTGGCCTTGAAGGATATAGACCACGTGAAGGACACCTATCGTCGTCGTGCTGCCGTCATCGGTTTCCGCTGTGGGGTCATCTTCCATCTGCTGACGGGACGCGTGAAGGAGAGCAACGCTTGCGTGGAGTTTGCCACGATGATGGCTTCCTACTGTCTGAACCAGCAAATCAAGGTGTTTGGCGCGGCCCTGCAGAATCAGTATGTGGATGCCCAGCAGGAATGTCAGCGCTATGGTGCCAACAACAGCATCTTCGACCAACTGCCGCCCACGTTTACGGCAGATGACTTGGCTGCGCTGAAGCCCGCCAACGTGCCGCGAAACTCCATCATCAAGATTATCTCGCGCTGGAACCGCGACGGCTGGGTGGTGAAGGCAGACTCGAAAAGATGGTCTAAGGCGAAAAGTGACAATGACAAAGTGACATCGTGACATTAAGGACATTAAAGATTAAGCATTAAACATTAAATTTCAGAATTATGGAATTAGTATTGACAAGAATAGCAAAGCGCAAGACCTACACGATAGGCAGGCTTGAAATTGAAGGGGCAGGGGAGAACCTGTACTTTTGCGACACACTGGAACCCACATGGCGCGACTACGCCCACGGCGGCCGCAAGGTAAAAGGTCGCTCGGCCATTCCCGAAGGGCGCTACGCCGTAGTTATCTCATGGAGTCCGAAGTTCAAGGCATGGTTGCCCATCCTGCTGGGGGTGCCCAACTTCAGTGGCATCCGCATCCACGCGGGTAACACTGCCGCCGACACTGAGGGCTGCATCCTCGTGGGCAAGAACAAGCTTGTAGGTCAGGTGGTCGATTCGCGCATCTGGCTCTATCGCCTGAAGAAGAAAATAGTAGAGGCGAAAGACCGTGGTGAGGCGGTGTGGATTACCATTAAGTAATGATCTCTCAACAATCTTATATCACAAAACATATTAAAAGTGAGGGCAAAGATAGTCCTTTTTAGGATATTATTCGTATATTTGCCATCACAATTAACAAAAGTTGAATTTTTGAAGCTACGACACACGGAAATATGAAAAAGGTCCTGACATTCTTGTTGGCTGTACTGGGGCTGAACACAGCTTGCAGCCAGAATTTTGACAATTATGATGTGAAGGCGTTTGCCGAACTGACAGCAGACCCTGACGTGGTAATCCTTGACGTAAGAAAGGCCGACACCTACGAGGTGGATATGCTTAAGACCAGAAGCGGTAAGACGGTGACGTTTCATGCCTTGACACATGCCAGCATCCGTATCCAGTATGATGGCAAGGAGATAGAGATTGATCCTGTGACGAAGTTGGGTAACAAGACGATAGACTATGCTGCTATGCCCAAGGCTGACTATCTCTTTGTAACCCATGAGCATGGCGACCACTTCAGTCAGGATGCCATAAAGATTCTGACAGACGGAAAGACACGTTTCATTACCAACCAGCGATGTGCCGAAATGTATGGCTCTGGTGAGGTGATGAAGAATGGTGATAAGTTGCAGTTGGCTGATGACTTCACTGTTGAGGCTGTCCCTGCATATAACTACAGTGAGGGGCGCACGCAGTTCCATCCCAAGGGACGTGATAACGGCTATATCCTGACTGTCGACGGCCTGAGAATCTATATCGCCGGTGATACGGAGGATATCCCGGAATTGTCGGCTGTGAAGGACATTGACATTGCCTTCCTGCCGTGTAACCAGCCCTACACCATGACACCAGGGCAACTGGTCAGGGCTGCAGGAATCATCAAGCCCAAGGTGCTGTTTCCCTATCACTACGGACAGACAGACCTGAACAGCATTCCGTCACTGCTCCGGAATGACGGCATTGACGTTAGAATCAGACATTACGAATAGGATATTTGAAAGAAAAAGCAATATGGCTTACATGAACAGATTCAATCAGACAGATGAACGTCGGCGTGACGAGCTGATCCGCATCATCGAACACAGTGTCGAGAAACTGACACTGGCGGAACTGGAGGCTCTGTATTACGACATGACGACGAAATCCTTTATTAACGACTAATTCAAACAACGACGAATATGAAAGATGTAATCAGTACAAAGGCTGCTCCGGCAGCCATCGGCCCATACAGTCAGGCCATCAGAGTGGGAAACCTCGTTTATACCTCCGGTCAGATTCCCATTGACCCCGCCACAGGCAGTTTTGCTGAGGGTGGCATCAAGGAACAGACCCGTCAGTCGCTGGCCAACGTGAAGGCCATCCTGGAAGAGGCTGGCCTGACTATGGCCAATGTAATCAAGACAACGGTATTCATGGCAGACATGAACGACTTTGCGGATATGAACGCCGTCTATGCCGAGTTCTTTGCAGAGCCTTATCCCGCCCGTTCGGCAGTGGCAGTGAAGACCTTGCCAAAGGGCGCGCTGGTGGAGATTGAGGTCGTGGCCGCAGAATAGGTCCTAGAAAACCCAGGCAACGGATAGGTCGAGTGATTTTGATGGCATCTTCTTGAACTCGAAGATATTGCTGTCGAGGATATTGGCCAGATTGATGAAACGGCAGTTGCCTTTAGCCCCTACACGCAGCAGTCTGCGCCCCATGCAGAACTCGTAGCCAAGTCCGCCGTAAAGTCCCTGAGTCATGGATAAAGTAGTACCGCCGCATATATAGGGGCGGTGCTTCTTTTTTGTGTCAAAGCGATAGATAAGTCCGCAATCGATTTCAATCCATAACTTGTCGTTCTCCATGACGCGAAGATGAGAATACTCGTCCAGATCCTTCACCTTGTTCTTGTATAGTCCAGCCAGTACCATGAACTGGTATGCAAGGTTGGGATGGTTGCGTGAAGCACCGAACTCAAAGCCCAGCGCCACATGTGGCATCATGGCATGATAGGACAGGTTCTTGTCATTGATCTGGCCCCATCTCATACCGCCCTCCATAAAGAAACGGGTGGCATACTTGGATTTGCTGTTGTCGTATTCAAACTCCACACAGTCGCCAGCTTCCTTACAATACATCTGGTTGTACCGGCGTGTCGTCTTCTTCAGATTGGCTGCAGTGATATCATTTTTCCACAGGGCCTGTGTAGCCTCAGAACTGATAAACATGATTTCTGCAGCACCGCGCAGGTTCTCTCGCTTTCGCTTCATGGCATCCTCCGTTCGGTAGTCGTCGTATGACTCCTCTTTGATGGTTGCAGTCTTGCCGTTGGCATCAACCATGTAATAGTAGGTCTGGTCACCGTCCTGATAACTGTAGAGACTCACTCCGCCAAGTAGCAGACATTCAGCAAAAAGGTTACTGTCCTTGCCGTTGATAGGCAGCGTACTGCTTACGTAAAAAGAGCCGTCATCCATGAAACGGTAGCCTCGGATGTCGTAGGGCTGATACATTCGGTAGGTTGTTTCGCCTTCTGGCAGGAACCGGCAGACGGCATTATTCTCTTTTTTCGAGATATAGTCTATCGTGCCGTGTATCGTGTCATTATCGTTGGTTATCACGTAGCCGCTCACCAGTTTCTTTGGCGTATCCACATGTTGAGCCACAATATCAATTGCTACCATTAAAAACAGGTAGCATAAAAACAATCTTTTCATTCTTATATTCTATGGTTATCTATGGTTAATGGAAATATGGATTCATCCTTACCTCATCGCGGATATTGGTCTTGGGACCATGGCCTGGATAGACGGTGGTCTCGGCGGGAAGATGGGCAATGACAGTAGAAAGGCTGTTGATTAACTGTTCCCAAGAGCCGCCTGGGAGGTCGGAACGGCCTACACTCATACGGAAGAGCGTGTCGCCCGAGAAGGCTACATGCTCTTCTTCGCAATAGAAGATGATGCTGCCGGAAGAATGGCCTGGGGTGTGGAGCACCTTCAGACTGTGATGGCCAAAGGTGATGACGTCGTGATGACTGAGAATCCTGCCCAAGGGGATGTTGGTAAAACTGGTGCCAAGGTCGAAACCCATCATGCGGCACTGCTGGTCAAGGTCCTCTATCATCGTCTGGTCATTGGCATGAGCCTCAGGCTTCAGTCCAAAGGCCTTGTAAACAAAGGCAGCGCCAAACACATGGTCAAAGTGGCCATGCGTGCAGAGATGGTGCACGGGTTTCAACTGCTGCTCCCGGATATAGTTCTGGATAGCATGCTGTTCGTTGTCATAAAGGGCACCACAGTCAATGATGACACACTCTTTGGTGTCGTCGCTCACTACGTAGCAGTTCTCCTGCAGAGGGTTTACCTCAAAAGCCTTGATAGTCAGCATGGTTACAATGGTAAGTAGATACAGTATTTCTCCTTGAACCACTCCTCACTGAAATAGCTGGAGAGTTCCGTGGACTGGACAATCTTCTTGAAAGGCTGCGTCTCGCCCTGCAGGTTGCCTCCCTTCAGGCAGATGACACCGTTGGGGATGGCATTGCGCTGCTCCTTGCTGATATTCTTGCGCACAATCTTCACAAGGTCGGGCAGGGGCATCACGGCACGACTCACCACGAAGTCGTACTTGCCTTTCTCGTCCTCGCCACGCAGATGCTCAGGGTGACAGTTCTTCAGTCCGATAGCATCGCATACCTCCTGCGCCACGCGAATCTTCTTGCCCGTGCCGTCGATGAGCTTGAACTCGCACTCAGGGAACAGGATGGCTAAGGGTACACCGGGGAAACCGCCACCAGTGCCAAAGTCAAGAATATGCGTGCCAGGCTTGAATCCTATGAAGCGGCCGATAGCCATGGAGTGAAGCACATGGTGCTCATACAGATTGTCGATATCTTTGCGCGAGATAACGTTAATCTTCTGATTCCATTCATGATACAGCGCATTCAGGGATTCAAACTGCGCATATTGCTCGTTGGTGAGCTTTGGGAAATACTTTTCAATCAATTTCATGGTGCAAAGATACAAATAATTCTTAATTCTTCGCTCGGCTTGACCGCTTTTTCTTAAAAAAGAATTCTTAATTCTCAATTATTTTGTACCTTTGCACCCGATTTTTAAATAGAAGAAGTAATGAAACAACTTAAAGCGGCGCTTTTTGACCTGGATGGTGTGGTGTTTGACACAGAGCCACAGTACACCGTTTTCTGGGGAAGTCAGTGCCGGTTATATCATCCGGAACGCCCAGGGCTGGAACATGAGATAAAGGGTTCTACGCTGCAGCAGATTTATGACAAGTGGTGGAGCGGCGAACTGGAGAAAGAGCGCGATATAGTGACCCGGCGCCTGAACGAATTTGAGGCACAGATGGACTATAGCTATATCGCTGGCTTCGAGGCTTTTGTGCGCGACTTGCGTCAGCATGGCGTGAAGACGGCCGTGGTGACAAGCAGCAATATGCCTAAGATGGAAAGCGTGTTCCGTGTACGTCCTGAGTTCAAATCCCTCTTTGACGCGATTCTGACCAGTGAGGACTTTGCTGAGAGCAAGCCCTCGCCCGACTGCTATCTGAAGGGTGCTGAGCGTTTTGGCGTGAGTCCGGCGGAGTGCGTGGTGCTGGAAGACAGTATCAACGGCCTGAAGAGCGGACGTGCTGCAGGCATGTACGTCGTGGGACTGACCACCACGAATACCAAGGAGAATATCGAGGCATTATCGAATATACAGATTAAAGATTATCAGGATATAAATTACCAAAAGTTAAACACATTATGGCAGGATATTTAGTAAGCGACAATCGTAAAGTGACGACACATCGCTTTATTGAAATGAAACAGAAAGGTGAGAAGATCTCAATGCTCACCTCTTACGATTACACCACGGCAGGCATCGTAGACCGTGCCGGTATTGACGGCATCCTGGTGGGTGACTCAGCATCAAATGTGATGGCTGGTAACTCTACCACGTTGCCTATGACTGTAGATCAGATGATCTATCACGCACGTTCGGTGGTTCGTGCCGTGAAACGTGCACTGGTAGTGTGTGACATGCCCTTCGGCTCTTATCAGACTGGTGTGCATGATGGTGTGGTGAATGCTATCCGCATCATGAAGGAGAGCGGATGTGACGCCCTGAAGATGGAGGGCGGCGTAGAGATACTGGACACCGTCAAGGCTATCCTGGATGCCGGTATCCCCGTGATGGCCCACCTGGGACTGACACCTCAGAGTATCAATAAGTTTGGTACATACGCTGTACGTGCCAAGGAGGAGAAGGAGGCCGCCAAACTGCTGTCGGATGCCAAGGCTCTGAGTGAGGCCGGCTGTTTTGCCGTGACACTGGAGAAAGTGCCCGCAGCACTGGCCGAACAGGTGACCAGGGAAATCAGTGTGCCTACTATCGGTATCGGTGCTGGCGGTAAGTGCGACGGCCAGATCCTGGTAGTAGCGGATATGTTGGGTATGAACCAGGGCTTCTCTCCCCGTTTCCTGCGTCGCTATGCCGACCTGAATACGGTGATGACGGATGCTATCGGACAGTATGTTACTGACGTGAAGAGCGGTGACTTCCCCAACGAGAGTGAATCGTATTAATTAAAGACTATAAGCGTGAACACACAAGGCACAAGGTTACATATCGGACTGTGGCATAAGGAGTTCTGGCTGATGGTGCTAGCAAACCTTTTGCTGTCGATGGCCGTTACAATGCTGATTCCTACCTTGCCTATATGGCTGAAGGAAGCTGCTGGTCTGGACAACCGGCAGGTGGGTCTGGTAATGGGGTCTTTTGCCTTGGGCTTGTTCTTGCCGGGTGCCTTCTGCTCCTACCTGGTGCAGCAATACAGGCGCAACGTGGTGTTCATGATATGTGTGCTGGTATTGGCCGCATCAATGACGTTGCCGTTTTTCAAGCTCCCCGCCTTGCACCTGTATCCGATAATACTTGTATGGCGTGGACTTCAGGGTGCGGCCTTTGGCTTGGCGCAGATGGTACTCTCGTCGACATTGATTATCGATACCTGTGAATCGCATCAGCGCACGGAGGCCAACCACTCAGCAACGTGGTTCGGACGGTTTGCCCTGTCGCTGGGCCCGATGGCCGGACTGCTGATGATGCAGTTGTCTAGTCTGATAGTCCCTTCATCTATACCGGCCTCGCCTATGTCGACGCTGAACGTCTTCTTCCTGGCGCTGGTATGTTGCGTGGCGGCTATCTTACTGGTATCGTTTATCCGCTTTCCGTTCCGTATTCCGGAGGACAACCTGCATGTGCTGAGTCTTGACAGGTTTTTCCTGACGTCAGGATGGACACTCTTCCTGAACCTCTTGTTGGTGACGACGGCTATCGGTATGCTGATGTCGCTCCCAGTGCCTGTACATGCTTACGGCATGGTGATGCTGGGTTTCCTGTTGGCCCTGCTGGCCCAGCGCTTCGTGTTTTGTGATGCAGAACTGAAGAGTGAGGTGATTACCGGCCTGTTGCTGATAGGCGCCTCGTTGATTATACTTCTGACGTCCCGCTATTCACCCCTGACAACGCCCCTTCTGGGCTTGGGAGTAGGACTGGTGGGCGGTAGGTTCCTGCTGTTCTTCATCAAGTTGAGCCGTCACTGCCAGCGAGGTACCTCGCAGAGCACCTTCATGCTGGGGTGGGAGAGTGGCTTGGCTATCGGTGTCGGCGTGGGCTATTACTTCTTCAGCGGACGTACGATGGAGATGCTCATGGTGGCATTCCTCCTTGTTGTTGCGGCTCTTCTGATGTACGTGTTCTGGACCCATAGGTGGTTTTTAGAGCATAAGAATCGTTAAAAAAGATAAAAACGTATCAACTCAGAAAAAATATTTGTAATTTCGTAGCCGTAAATCTATACAAAAGGAAATACAATGAGAAAGGTCACACAAATAGTTCTTACGATTGTTTGTATCTTCCAACTGGGCGGAACGGATGCCAATGCTCAGCAGATTCAGGCTACGCGTCGTCATTTCTCAACGGATGACGGATTAGCGAGCAATGCCATTGCGCATATGGTGCAGGATGACTATGGCTATATATGGCTTGCCACCTGGAATGGCCTTTCCAGATTTGACGGATACAACTTCTTTAATTATAAGACGGGCGCTGCCAGTCATATCAGGAATCTGCATAACCGTATAGCACAGTTGGCTGTGGACAATCAGCAGAACGTGTGGATGCGCATGTATGACTCCAGGGTCTTTGTGCTGAAACGCTCAACCGACTGCATCGTCAATCCCTTTGAGAATGTCAGTGGCAGTGAGGAATACCGTACGACACATCCTATCGTCGTGACAAGTAGCGGTGACGTGCTGGTTACTGTAGACGGCGTGGGCCTGTATAAGTTGCGTATGATGTCTTCCGGCGTCAAGGCACAGCTCATCACCGTGGGAGACATGGTTATCACCTCGATAACCGAGGGTTATCAGGACGATATATGGCTTGGTACGAATCAGGGCGTACATCGCATGGATGCCAGTAACCTGACTGTAGAGCGCAAGGGACTGTTCCTGGACGAAAGTATCACTTGTCTGTATTCAAATGGCTATAATATCTATGTGGGTACAAAGAGTGGCAAGATCATGTCGTTCTCATATGGCCAGGAATCACAGGTGATTCGTGCCGGTGGCGACCAGGTTGCCAAGCTCTTTGTGGACAGTCACGGCCTGATATGGTTTACGGATGCGCGTATGGGTGTCAGCAAGATAGATCCTGAGACCCATGTGGAGCGGTTCTACTCGCAGAACGTGAAAACGCCCGACTATGACGGCTATGGCGGTATTATTGCCGAGAGTAACGGTGTGGTTTGGATAGCCATGAACCGTGGCGGCTTCGGCTATTACAACCGTGAGACCGATGAGGTGGAGTATTTCCATAACGACCCCTCTAACCCCTGGAACCTGTCGAATGCGGTGAATGCCATGCTGGTAACCAACGAGGGCGTGGTGTTTGAGTCAACAACACGTCGCGGACTGGAGAAACTGGAGATTATCAAACAGACGATAGCTCGCAGGATGGTTGCGCCTGGCAGCACCAATCCATTGGATAACGAAATTCGCGGACTGTTGTATGACAAGTCCAGGAAACAGTTGCTGATGGGTACCAAGGCTGGTGTGCTGCATATCATCAAGGGCGACAGCATACACACTACCTGGTCAAGGACCGATGACGGCAGTCCTATTGGACGTATATACGGCATCTCAAAGGATGCCAGTGGCCGCTACTGGATTGCTTCGAAGGATAATGGATTGTTTAGGATGACGCCAACGGGCAACGGTTACTCTATCGTGAACCTGCGTCATAAGGCTGGTGATCCCAACTCGCTGAATGATGATCGTGCCTATTGCTGTCTGGAGGATAAGGATGGCAACCTGTGGGTGGCAACCTATGGCGGTGGCGTGAATCTGTTGCCTAAGGGTAAGAACGGATTCCTCTATCCCAAGAGGGGCATGAACAATTATCCCATCAATGCCTACCAGAAGGTGCGCACGCTGGAACTCGACAAGGACGGAAAGGTGTGGGCAGGAACAACTGACGGTGTGCTTATCATGTCGTATAAGAAAGGTAAGGTAGAGGTGCAGCGACTGTTGGAATCCAAAGAGTATCCTGACAATATCCTGATGTCAAACGATGTGGTTTGTCTGGCGCGTGATGCGCATGGCATGATGTGGGTAGGCACCAATGGCGGTGGTCTGGCACATACCATCGGACAGGACTCGGAGGGACACTGGTATTTTGAGCATTTCGGCGCAAAAGACGGTCTGCCGTCTGAGGAGATAAAATGTCTGACGTTTGACAGTCGTGGCAACGTGTGGTTTGCTACAGACCACCACATCTGTTCCTTTGATCAGGGAAAGCGCATCTTTGCCACCTATTCTAACCTGGAAGGCGTGGATGAGACGATCTGCTCAGAGGCTTCTGCTGTCACGCTGCAAAACGGACATGTGCTTTTCGGTACGGTGAATGGCTATTACGATGTAGATCAAACAAAGTTGATGACATCGACAGGTTCTATGCTGAAGTTGCGCATCACGGATTTCTGGTTGAACAACGTGTTGCAGACACCGCGTCAGACCACCCTGTATGGCTATTACGTGCCCGATGCCAAGACGGTGCGACTGCAGAATCATGATGATGAGATCGGTTTCCGTTTTGCCTCACTGAACTATCAGTTGCAGCACCGCGTACATTATCAGTATATGCTTGAGGGCTATGACGAGGATTGGCATAATGCCCCGGTGTCAAGGACGGCATGGTATAATAACCTGCCTTCAGGTACCTATAAGTTTAAGGTGAAGGCCTTCCTGATTGACTCGCCGGAGAAATACGACCTGAAAGAGATTGAGGTAATTGTGCCTCCATCGTTCCTGATGTCGCGCAATGCCATGTGGATTTATTTGGCAATAGGTGTCGTGCTCTGCGTGATGCTGATGTTCTGGTTGCAGAAAATGCACCGCAGAAGACAGGGACGCTCGATGAAGGATAGTAAGACGCGCGAGAAGGCTGTCATCAGGGCCAAGGAGGACTATGAGTTCATGAAGCGTGTAGAGCTGTGGATGGAAAAGAACTATAAGAATCCTACGGTTGACGTAGAGCAGTTGATCGTGTTCATGTCCATGAGCCTGGCAGATTTCGAAAGTAAGCTGAAGCGTATCACGAATAAGACACCAAAGGAATATATCAGCGAATATAGGATAGATAAAGCTAAGCAGATGCTGGCGCATACAGATGCAAGCATTGCGGACATCTCGTTTGAACTGGGATTTGCTAATGCGGCGCAGTTTAACCGTCTGTTCCAGGAGGCTACGGAGATGACTCCATCACAGTATCGTGATGCCCAAAGGCAGACTGACACCACTGGCGCTTCTACGGATTATGAAATAATAGAATAAAGAAAAAACTGGGACCGTCTCGGTTAGATTGGGATACTCATCAAATAACAATGAAAACCGGGCAGTCTTCTCTTGTCGATGGCGGGCCATTACCCAAGCGTTTTCCAAATGCCGATGGATTACAAAGACGGAGAGCACCCATAACCTGTGATAAAGGAGTTTTCATCACATCACCCTGGCGGTCCCTTTTTCTTTTAGTTAAGAGTTAAGAATTAAGAGTTAGGAGTTTTTTAAATGTTTTCTGGAATTATTGAAGAGTTTGCTACGGTAGTAGCGATTAAGCACGATAGAGAGAATATTGACTTCACACTGACTTGTTCGTTCACCAGTGAACTGAGCATCGATCAGAGTGTGGCTCATAATGGCGTCTGCCTGACGGTGGTGAAGATTGAGGGTAACGAGTATGTGGTGACTGCCATGAAAGAGACGCTCGACCGCACGAATCTGGGTCTGCTGAAAGTGGGCGACAAGGTGAATGTGGAGCGTTCGATGGTGATGAATGGCCGATTGGACGGACATATCGTTCAGGGTCATGTGGACCAGACGGCTAAGTGCGTCAAGATGGAGGATGCCAACGGTTCTACTTACTTCACTTTCGAGTATCCGGAGAACCGCGAGATGGCACGTCGTGGCTACTTCACGGTGGATAAAGGGTCGGTGACCGTTAATGGCGTGTCGCTCACGGTATGTAATCCCACGGCAAACTCATTCCAGGTGGCTATCATCCCTTACACCATGGAGCACACGAATTTCCAGGATATCCGTGTAGGTACGGTGGTCAACCTGGAGTTTGATATCCTGGGCAAGTATATCGCCCGACTGAATGAACTGAAATAAAAAGATAAAAAACAAATATAGATTATGCTTACACTTAAACTCATTACTGAGGAAACCGAGCGCGTGATTCGCGGCTTGGAGAAGAAACATTTCAAGGGTGCTAAAGAGGCTATCGACGAGGTGCTGGCTGTTGACAAGCGTCGTCGTGAGGCTCAGCAGGAACTCGACAAGAACTTGAGCGAGGCCAAGAAGATGGCTGCCCAGATTGGTGGTTTGATGAAGGAAGGCAAGAAGGCTGAGGCTGATGCTATCAAGGCCAAGGTGTCCGAGATGAAGGAGACCAACAAGCAGTTGGAGGACACCATGAACCAGGCACAGGAGGAGATGACCCGTCTGCTCTGTCAGATTCCTAATATCCCCTACGATGAGGTGCCCGAGGGTGCTGCCGCAGAGGATAACCACGTGGTGAAGTCAAACCTGAAGGAGTGCACGGAGAAGGATACCGTAGGCAACTGGGACGTGAACCCCTCACTGGGTATCGCTAATCCTCTGCCTCACTGGGAACTGGCCAAGAAATACAACCTTATCGACTTTGACCTGGGTGTGAAGATTACTGGTGCCGGATTCCCTGTATATATCGGCAAGGGTGCCCGTTTGCAGCGTGCTTTGATCAACTTCTTCCTGGATGAGGCTCGCAAGAGTGGCTATACGGAGATTATGCCTCCTACAGTGGTGAACGCTGCCTCTGGCTACGGCACAGGTCAGTTGCCCGATAAGGAGGGTCAGATGTACCACTGCGAGGTAGATGATTTCTATCTCATTCCTACGGCCGAGGTGCCTGTGACGAATATCTATCGTGACGTGATCCTTGACGAGAAGGACCTGCCTATCAAGAACTGTGCTTATACTGAGTGTTTCCGTCGTGAGGCTGGTTCATATGGTAAGGATGTTCGTGGTCTGAACCGTCTGCATGAGTTCTCTAAGATCGAGATTGTGCGTATCGACAAGCCTGAGCATTCTAAGGAGAGCCACAAGGAGATGCTGGCACACGTTGAGGGACTGCTGAAGAAACTGGAGTTGCCTTATCGTATCCTGCTGCTCTGCGGTGGTGACCAGTCGTTCACCTCTTCTATCTGCTACGACTTCGAGGTTTACTCTGAGGCTCAGGGCCGCTGGCTCGAGGTTTCGTCTGTATCAAACTTCGACACCTATCAGGCCAACCGTCTGAAGTGCCGCTATCGTAACAGCGAGACCAAGAAGACGGAACTCTGTCACACGCTGAATGGCTCGGCTCTGGCTCTGCCCCGTATCGTGGCTGCCCTGCTGGAGAACAACCAGACAGAGAGTGGCATCAAGATTCCTGCAGCACTCGTGCCCTACACAGGTTTCGAAATGATTGACTAATACATATAGGTTATGAATAAAGATGCAAGCATAAGTATATGTTTGCATCTTTTTTCGTAAAAAGTATGGTTAATTCAAAACAATTTGTTACCTTTGCAGCCAATTATTAAACAATTTGGTTACAATAAACCTGAATTATGAATAAAATCGTCAGAAAAGAGCAGTTCTCTGAAAAGGTGTTCCTTTTCGAGATTGAAGCTCCGCTTATTGCTAACAGCCGCAAGGCAGGCAACTTTGTGATTGTACGTGTCGGACAGAAAGGTGAGCGTATGCCCCTCACCATTGCTGGTGCCGACAAAGACAAAGGCACTATCACGCTGGTAGTACAGCAGGTGGGTCTCTCTTCAAAGAAACTGTGTATGTTGAACGAGGGCGATTACGTCACGGATATCGTAGGTCCTCTGGGAAATCCCACGCATATAGAGAAATTCGGTACGGTAGTTTGCGCTGGTGGTGGTCTGGGCGTTGCTCCGATGCTGCCAATCATTCAGGCACTGAAAGCTGCTGGCAACCGTGTGCTGTCTGTGATGGCTGGTCGTTCCAAGGACTTGATTATCCTGGAAGACAAGGTTCGCGAGAGTTCTGACGAGGTAATCATCATGACCGATGACGGTTCTTATGGTGAGAAAGGTGTCGTTACCGTAGGTATTGAGAAATTCATTGAACAGGAGCATGTGGACAAGGTGTTTGCTATCGGTCCTCCAATCATGATGAAATTCTCTAATCTTACCGCCCAGAAGCATAATATCCCCTGTGAGGTTTCGCTGAATACCATTATGGTTGATGGTACGGGTATGTGTGGTGCCTGTCGTCTGACGATTGGTGGTAAGACAAAGTTCGTATGTATCGATGGTCCTGAGTTTGACGGCGCCCTGGTTGACTGGGACGAGATGTTCAAGCGCATGGGTACCTTCAAGAAGGCTGAACAGGAGGAGATGGAGCATTTCCAGGAGCACTTGGATGGAAAGGAAGAGGTAAAAGTGAAGAGTGAAGAATTTGCTACCGCTCAGGCCAAAGCCTCTGTTGACCCCATCGAGGTCCTCACTGACCGTGATGCCGAGTGGCGTAAGGAACTGCGTGCTTCAATGAAGCCCAAGGAGCGTACGCAGATAGAGCGTGTGAAGATGCCTGAGCTCGATCCTGTTTATCGTGCTACCACACGTACTGAGGAGGTTAACATTGGTCTGACCAAGGAGATGGCGATGACGGAGGCTAAGCGTTGTCTTGACTGCGCTAAACCCTCATGTGTTGAAGGCTGTCCTGTGAATATCAATATCCCTTCGTTTGTGAAGAATATCGAGCGTGGTGAATTCCTGGCTGCAGCCAAGGTGCTGAAGAATACATCTGCCCTGCCTGCTGTCTGTGGACGTGTTTGTCCGCAGGAGAAGCAGTGTGAGAGCAAGTGTATTCACCTGAAGATGAACGAGCCCGCTGTGGCTATCGGTTATCTGGAGCGCTTTGCTGCCGACTATGAGCGTGAGAGCGGCAATATCTCCCTGCCTGAGATAGCTCCTTCTAACGGCATCAAGATTGCTGTTGTGGGTTCTGGTCCTGCCGGACTGAGCTTTGCTGGCGATATGGTGAAGAAGGGCTATGATGTGTATGTCTTCGAGGCGCTGCATGAGATTGGCGGTGTGCTGAAATATGGTATCCCAGAGTTCCGTCTGCCCAATAAGATTGTGGATGTGGAGATTGAGAACCTGTCTAAAATGGGCGTTCACTTCCAGACCGACGTGATTGTTGGTAAGACAATCAGCGTAGAGACACTTGAGCAGCAGGGCTTTAAGGGCATCTTCGTAGGTTCTGGTGCCGGTCTGCCCAACTTCATGAATATCCCTGGTGAGAATGCTATCAATATCATGTCGTCAAACGAATACCTGACGCGTGTGAACCTGATGGATGCTGCTAATCCTGCTACCGATACGCCTATCAACCTGGGTAAGAAAGTACTCGTTGTAGGTGGTGGTAACACGGCTATGGACTCTTGTCGTACGGCTAAGCGTCTGGGCGCTGAGGTAACATTGGTTTATCGTCGCAGCGAACAGGAGATGCCTGCCCGTCTGGAGGAGGTGAAGCATGCCAAGGAAGAGGGTATCAACTTCCTCTGTCTGCATAATCCTATAGAGTATCTGACTGATGAGGCTGGTGCTGTGAAGGCTGCCGTGCTGCAGGTTATGGAGTTGGGTGAGCCCGATGCCAGTGGACGTCGCAGTCCTGTTCCTGTGGAGGGCAAGACGGTGACGCTCGATGTCGATCAGGTGGTCGTTGCTGTAGGCGTTAGTCCTAACCCATTGGTTCCAAAGAGTATCGAGGGACTGGAACTGGGTCGCAAGAATACCATCGTGGTTAACGAGGGTATGCAGTCTAATCGTGCAGAGATCTTCGCAGGTGGTGACATCGTGCGTGGTGGTGCTACTGTTATCCTGGCTATGGGTGACGGACGTCGTGCTGCTCAGAATATGGATGATTATTTACAGAAGAAATGAACGGTTTTTATACTATTCTTTTGCTCATACTAAGCAATGTCTTTATGACGCTTGCTTGGTATGGGCATTTGAAACTTCAGGAGTCAGGAACTTCAAGCAACTGGCCGCTTATTGGTGTGATACTCTTCTCATGGGGTATCGCTTTCCTGGAATACTGCTGTCAGGTGCCAGCCAATCGTATTGGCTTCTTGGGAAATGGCGGTCCTTTCTCATTGGTGCAGTTGAAGGTTGTACAGGAGTGTATCTCGCTGGCTGTCTTCGCAGTCATTGCTAATATCATGTTTCAGGGGCAAAGTCTCCATTGGAACCATATCCTGGCTTTCCTGCTGATTATCTGTGCCGTCTATCTGGTGTTCATGAAATAGAACGAAGATGCGCACAGAGGTTGACCTGCTAGAAAAACGCATTCGCGAACGCTTCGTTAAGGCTTTTGTCACTTACCATCTTCTTGAGGATGGTGATCATGTCCTTGTGGGGTTGTCGGGCGGAAAAGATTCGCTATGTCTGCTTGAGATGTTGGGCAAACGGGCTAAGATAGACCAGCCCAGATTCCGTGTTGAGGCTATCCATGTACGTATGGAGAATATCTCGTACGAAACCTCGACGGATTATCTGGAGCAGTTCTGCAAGGAGTTGGATGTGCCATTGCATATCGTCACAACCAGCTTCTCTGCCACGCCTGCTAATCATACCTCTCCGTTCTCAACTCCCAATTCTCAACTCAAGCAAAAGCCGCCATGTTTCCTCTGTTCGTGGAACCGCCGTAAGCAGCTTTTTAATCTGGCGCAGGAGCTGGGGGGCAACAAGATTGCCTTGGGACATCATCAGGATGACTTGTTGCATACCTGCTTGATGAACCAGTTCTATCAGGGACGTTTTGATACGATGCCTGCTTTGCTCAAGATGCGAAAGATGCCCCTGAGCATCATCCGTCCGCTCTGTATGGTTGAGGAGAATGATATCCGTCGCTATGCGGAGTTGAGGGGCTATGAGAAGCAGGTAAAACTCTGTCCCTACGAGACGGTGTCGCATCGTGATGATATGCGACAGCTCTTCGAACAGATTCAGCAGATGAATCCTGAGGCCCGTCATAGTCTGTGGAATGCAATCGTGCGCGCAGGTAAACTGGTGGACATATCTTAAATTCAGTTAATAATTTTGGTGTTTGTCAATTATTATTTGTATCTTTGCTTTTTAAAGTGAAACAAAGACGCAAATGAAAAGATACGTAATGCTTCTTATGGGACTCTTCCTGCTGACTACAGCTACTCAGGCAGGTCGTCCACGTAAGGTCGTCAAGAAGAAAACTGCCAAGAAGGAAGTGAAGGTTGAAGACCCTCGCATCCAGCAGATGCTTGCAGCTACACAGAAGGTGATGTTTATCGACAGTATGGTGGTTGACAAGCGTCATTTCATCAGTCGTATCCCCCTTTCGGCGGATGCAGGACTGTTGGAACAGACGGACTCCCTGGGACAGTTTACCAATGAACTGAAGGATCATCGTCTGACGGCTTATTTCGACAAGAAGGATTCGTGCATACATATTGCACAGAGCGACTATATAGCTAATCAATGGACAGCACCTGTAAGGGTCGGGGGTATTTCTGACTCGTCAGCCAATTACCCGTTCCTGATGCCGGATGGCGTGACGTTCTATTTTGCCCAGAAGGGTGAGCAGAGTATTGGCGGGTATGATATCTTTGTCACACGCTATGACCCGGAGACTGGCTCTTTTCTCAAGGCCGAGAATATTGGCATGCCGTTCTCTTCTACGGCAAATGACTACCTCTATGCCATCGACGAGGTGAATAATCTGGGTTATTTTGTGACGGATCGCCGTCAGCCTGCGGGGAAGGTGTGTATTTACGTCTTCATCCCTAACGAGACGCGAAAGAGTTATCAGTCGGAGGCTTATTCTGATGCCCAGATGCGTGCCTTGGCAGATATCAGTCGTATTGCTGATACATGGACGGATAAGGCTACCCGTCAGCAGGCTTTGGCTCGTCTGAATGAGGTGAAGGCAAAGACAACGCAGTTGCAGGCAAAGAAGGGTGGTTCTTCTGAACTGGACAACTTGCGTCATCAGGCAGCTGTACTGGAAAAGGCGCTCCTGCTGGCACGCAACTATTATGCGCGTGCTTCAAAGAACGACCGCCAGACGCTGACTCAGGAGATACTGACCAGCGAGAAGGAACTGGAGGCGCTGCAACTGGAGATACGTCGCGTAGAAAAGGAAGTACATAATAAACAGTATAAAAGTAACTAACAAATCCTTATAAGACTATGACAAACGAAAAGAAAATTTTTGCCCCCTCAGAACTGATTATCAATGAGGACGGCTCTTGTTTCCATCTGCATCTGAAGCCAGAGTTCCTGGCCGATCGTGTAGTGCTTGTGGGCGATCCAGCCCGAGTAAATACTGTTGCTGCTCATTTCGATACGATAGAGCACGAGGTAAGCAGTCGTGAGTTCCATACTATTACCGGTACCTATAAGGGCAAGCGCATCACCGTTCAGAGTCACGGCATAGGTTGTGATAATATTGATATCGTGGTCAACGAGCTTGATACGCTGGCTAATATCGACTATACCACGCGTATGGAGAAGGATGAGCATCGCACGCTCACGATGGTTCGCATCGGTACCTGTGGCGGTTTGCAGCCTTTCACGCCAACGGGCTGTTTCGTGGCCTCTGTGAAGAGCATCGGCTTTGATGGCCTGCTGAACTACTATGCAGGACGTAACGTGGTGTGTGATGTACCGATGGAGAAGGCTTTCTGTGAGCATATGAAGTGGGATCCCATCAAGGGCGCACCTTATGTGGCTGTAGCTGATGCCGACCTGATAGAACAGGTAGCTGGCGACGATATGGTTAAGGGCTACACGGTGGCTTGTGGTGGTTTCTATGGTCCTCAGGGACGTCAGTTGCGTGCTGATATTGCTGACCCACAGCAGAATGAGAAGATTGAGGCGTTCGAATATGAAGGTATGAAGATTTGCAACTTTGAGATGGAATCTTCTGCCCTTGCTGGTTTGGCTGCTTTGCTTGGCCATCGTGCCATGACTTGCTGTATGGTGATTGCCAACCGTTACGCCAAGGAGATGAATACCGAGTATAAGAACTCTATTGATACGCTGATTCAGAAAGTACTCGACCGCATTTAATCTTTAATGTTTGATATTTAATGTCTGTCGATACAATATGTGCGTTGGCCACCGCCCCGGGTGGCGCATTAGGAATCATAAGAATCTCAGGTGCTCAGTCGCTTGAGATTCTTTCTCGTATATTCACTAAAGACTTGACAACGGCCCAGCCAAATACCGTCCACTACGGACACATCGTCGACAAAACCTCCAACCTCCAATCTCCAACCTCCAACCTTGTTGATGAGGTCTTGGTGAGCGTGTTTAGGGCTCCTCACTCATATACTGGCGAGGAGAGTGCGGAGATCTCCTGTCATGGCTCGCGCTACATATTAAATAGGGTGTTGGATTTGCTGATTCAGCATGGATGTCGTATGGCTCTTCCCGGCGAATTTACGCAGCGTGCCTATCTTAACGGTAAGATGGATCTGACGCAGGCTGAGGCTGTGGCTGATTTGATTGCGTCTACCAATCAGGCTACCCACCAGGTGGCACTGAGTCAGCTTAGGGGGCATTTTTCTTCTAAGCTTTCGCAATTGCGCGAACAGCTGCTCAAACTCACGTCGTTGCTGGAGTTGGAGCTTGACTTCTCTGACCACGAGGACCTGGAATTTGCTGACCGTAGCGAGCTTTTGGCGCTTAGCAAAGAAATTGACACGCATATCACCAAGTTGGCGCGTTCTTTCGAAATGGGCCAGGCACTAAAGCAGGGTATCCCTGTGGCTATTGTAGGCAAGACGAACGTTGGAAAATCTACTCTGCTGAATGCACTCTTGAAAGATGATCGAGCCATCGTTTCGGATATCCACGGTACCACTCGCGATACGATTGAAGATACCATCGATATTCAGGGCGTAACCTTCCGTTTTATCGATACGGCAGGTATCCGTCAAACACAAGATACGGTAGAACAGATAGGTATCAGTCGTACGTATGCTGCCATCGATAAGGCGCGTATCGTTCTTTGGATTATCGACGAAGAACCTTCAGATGAAGAGGTTAATGAATTATTGAAACGTACTGAAAATAAAAAACTTATCGTAGTTCGTAATAAGTCAGATAAGATAAATGACAATAGTTACAATTTGTTAAATTCACCATTAGTGGCTATTAGCGCCAAGTATGGCACGGGCATTGAGGATTTGGAGAAGGCCATCTATGAAGCAGCTGATATTCCAGCCCTTACCGACAACGATATCATCGTCACCAATGCCCGTCATTATGATGCGCTGACCCGTTCTCGTGACTGCATCCAGCGTGTCATCGATGGTCTTCAGATGCAACTCAGCGGTGACCTCCTTAGCGAGGATCTTCGTCAGGCGCTCGATACCCTCTCAGAGATAACCGGTGGTCAGATAACTCCCAATGAAGTCTTAGGAAATATCTTTAAAAACTTTTGCGTGGGCAAGTGACCCCTTATAAACAACTCTGAGCAACTTGGAGTAATTTGAACTAAGTCCCTCTAAATGAGGGACTTTTTGTATTTTAACACTTCAAGTTGTATATTTGTTTGTACCAGTTTTTCAAGCTATTTTGGCACAGTATTTCTACCGCGAGTGTAAATTGATCTATTTCAACTGACGTTATTTATTTCTCTAACGCTTGTTAGGGCTTGGCTGGAGCTGTAAGCCGAATGATGTTCAGCGAGTATGGAGGTACATCAAACTGAACGCTATTGTTCTCTGGGGAGAGTAACTGCTCCACAGGGTGAATGGTGGTAGGGGCATCGAGCGTGTTCTCTTCCATACCATCGTTGGCTGCCAAGCGTACTACTCGGGCTGATGCCGGTGTGAAATTCTTGAGGTTGACGTTGGCGGTTGTTGCGACATCGCTGGTATTTGCGACCTTTACGATAAGTTCACCTGTGGCATCGTCGATAGTGGCAGACGAGAAGATTCCTTTCGTTTCATCATGCTTCAAGACCGTGTCGAAGACAAGTTCGTTGTCGAGCCATGCCTTGACGCTATCTCCTGCCACCTGAAGGGTTACATCATACCAGCGTCCAGACTCGATATGTCCTCGCTTACTTGCGGTCAGCAGCTTTCCGCCATTGCTGATTTGCTCTATGGCATGCTGTGAGTTTGTCCATCCTCCGAAGTTCACCCAACAGTAGTTCTTGTCGTCCACATAGTTGAAGATGATGATGAATCCTTCTACTCCCTCGTCTTTGCGTGCGCGGAACTTACATGTGTAGTGGTCGCTGTCGATAACATTCTTCTCTATACATAGGGTGGCATCCTTCAGCCCTGTCTGTCGAACGATATTACCTTCTTTGTTCCAGTCGCCCTTGACATAATCGTATTCCTTGACGGTTTCGAAAGAAGCATGTGTGCTCCATGTGCCGAATCCTACACGGCTCTGCTTGGGAGTAAGAGGTTTTCGTGCCACATCCTTGTAGGGATTGTTCTGTACCACCTTCACTACCTGGGTGCCCAGATGCTGAGGCATGAGCTGCTGAACGTAGTAGCTTGGGGTGCCCATTACACGACTGCTATTGAAACGTATCATGTCAGGACGCCAGCGGGCATCGTTCTCATTGACGAAGATTGGCGCATAGGAAGCTAATTCGACTACGTCAGAGTTATTCTCCATTCCCATCATATATACAGCCTCGCCAAGGGCTGCATTCATATTGCCCAGATTGCCGTAGCCGTTTGTTACAGCATATTCGCCCACATATACCTTTGGCCCTTGACGGTCATAGCTGTCGTATTTGTGGAAAGCGGCAGCAAACCAGTCAGGTGAGCGATAGTAATGCTCGTCAAGCAGATCCACAGGCAGCTTGCTGTTCCACTTCGGGTTGTCATCGCCCCATGCGACCACGTTTCCTATGATTTTCATCTCAGGGTACTTTTCACGTATGGCTTTATAGAACTGCTCATAACGCTCATAGTAGTGGTCACTCTGTTGATTGGGATCAGGCTGGTTGTTCTCGTTTCCCACCTCTATATATTCTATTCCGAATGGTTCAGGGTGCCCGTTCTTGGCGCGTAAGGCACCATATTTCGAAGTGACGGGACCATTGGCATACTCCAAGGCATTCATACATTCGTCAATCCACGGCTGTATGTTGTCGTATGGAGTCATACCACCGTGCCATAGTCCTACGTTTACTACATAGAGCGGCTTGGCGTTCAGGTCCTCTGCCAGTTGTAGATATTCGTGATAACCGAGTCCGTCGGTTGTGCGGTATCCCCAGTTCACGTTCCAATGCCCTTCACGTTCTTCTATCGGTCCTATGGTGCGCTCCCATCGGAAGGCGTTATCAGGACTCTCCTGTCCCTCTACAAAGCATCCGCCGGGGAAGCGCATGAATTTAGGATGCATCTGCCACAGCATATTGGCAAGATCGGGACGCATGCCGTTTTCGCGATTCTTGAAGGTTGGAGGGAAAAGGCTTACCATGTCAAGCTGTACCTGTCCCACGCCATCGAAGACCAGCGCAAACCGTGCCTTAGGATCATTGCCATCAGCTGTGAGCGTAGCCTCATACTTCTTCCAGCCCTTTGAATTAGAGGAAGAAAGACTGCTTACCATAGTCTCGGCATATATCTGTGAGCCGTCATGCGAGTAGAGCATAGCCTTCACGTTACCTTGATATTTCAAGGCTTTTGCCCAGAATGTGAGATGATAGCTGCGCCCTTGCACGGCATTAATTCCCCAGAAACCCTCATTCACCAAGCGTATGGGAGATTCCTTTGAGGCCCTGACTGTCAGTTCCAAGGCATTATGCTGCACGCTGTTGAGCAACGGTGTCTTTTTAGAGGGTTGTATGAGTTTTGCCGACAACAGAGAAGGAACGGTAGCATCGGTCGTCCATCCCTGCATATCGGCAGGGGCGCCATAGCGTGGTCCGTCTTCAAACGAGCGGTTGCGTATCAACTCGGCATAGATACCGCCGTCGGCTGCGTGGTTGATATCTTCATAGAAGATTCCATAGAGCATCGGACTAACCTTCGGTCCGCGCTGCTGGGTATCGATGTCGATAGTTACCTGTGCCTGAATTGCCAATGCAAAGAGAGCACAACCGGTTAATAGAATAGATTTCTTGTAAGTCATTTTTTTGTTGTTTTGGGATTATATCGATGTATTTGGTTTAATCTTTTGCTCCATGTCGCCTAGATAACCATTTGCAGGATTTTTCCTTTCTCTTCGAGAACTGCTTTTAAATACAAATGCAAAGATAATATTTTTCTTTGAAAAAATGGACAAAAAATAACATATCCTTTCAGTTGTGTCCAACTTTCTGGGTTCACTTCAAAGTGATATGAGACTACGTTATATCAATTTGTCATTACCTGCACCTATTTCAAATTCGTCATTCTGTCGGTTTGATGATGACTCTGCGATAAGCGGGCAAGGCGTACTTGCTTTGGTCGTGTACCTCGCAGATGATGTGAATCTCATCGTTTGCAAAAGTTGTTGGCATGTCCACTTTAACTGTCGAAGAAGTGGCATTGCTGACAGTTGCCTTTGCCTGACTGATACCATCCTGTTGCCACCATTTGAAGGTGAGTTCATCACCATCGGGGTCGAATGACGCAGAAGCGTCGAGACTGATGGTCTGCCCAGCCTTTGCCATGATGACGATAGCATCAGTTCCGTTCTCACCATTGACGACAGCTACCGGATTGCGGTTACCCTGTCCCTTCTCAGCCCATTCGATGCGGGCGATGAAGTCGTTAAGTTGTGAAGGATAGAACTGTCTGTAATACGTTTCCGAGATGCTCTTCACAGGCTCCTGCCAACTGGTCCACGCACAGGTTGTCGGGTCCTTGGTCATTGTCCAAATATGATAACCGCCCCAACCCACCTGCATCGGTTCTTCAGGATTGTGCAGACCATTGGGAATTACGTTCAGAAACGAAGGTGTATCACCCTCCACACCATATTTATAATCAGGATACTGTCTGCCCAAAGTGGCATGTCCCTGAATCTGCGTTCTGATCAGCTGCCAGTAATCCTGTCCGAGACTGCATTGCAACTGCCATGTGCCTTCATCCCACACAAACAGAAGATCTCTGGCAAACTCCCTGCGCATCCACTGATGAGAGCTGTATGCCAGATTCATGCGCATTGCATACACCATATCCTGATCAGTGATGGTGTATAGACGGAACTTATGCAGAAACGCCTTCAGCTGTTCGGGCGTGCGCGTCTGCTTCACCTTCCAGATCGCCTGAGCCAATGTGTTGGCACCACCCCACGCACAAACCCAGATGGGGCGCTCATCCTTCTCGTCAGCCAGACGGATAATCAGTTCGCTACCCTCGCTGTCGTTGTCGCTGCCAATCACCTTGATGCCAGCCCGTTGACTACCCATCACACTCCGGCTACGAATGTACTCCACACTTGGCCAGTAGCCCATCTCCTGACAACCGTTCTCTTTCTCTAAGCTGAGAAAAGCCATTTGGTCAGATCGTTTCATCAGGTTATGCACATCCGCCCCGTAAGCCTCTACCACCGAATCACGATAGGCAGCGCTCTTCGTGGGATAAGGGTCGCAGTTCCAGCCCGTCGAGGTGATGATACCCTCAATCTCCAGTTGGTCGGCATAGCAAAGCAGATGCACCAGCGACTCCGTATCATCAGGTTCAAGATCCGGTTGTCCGATGTCAGTCAAGATCACCACACGAGGTTTCAGTTGTGCCTGCGCTCCCATTGTCAGAAGGCAGAGTAGCAGGAAAATAAGCAAGTTCTTTCTCATCAGTATCTGTATAATTTGAAGTGTTGAATCTGGAATGCTCCTACGGGTATGCGCACATGACGACCTTGATGCGTCTGGTCGCCATTCAGATGACGGATGATGCGCTGTTTGCCATCAACGATCTCCACCTCCTCGCATTTCGCCAACCCGATGCGCTGCTGAAAGGTAACCACCACCCCACTGCCTATCACCAAATAATCCTCTTTACCCAGTCTTAAGATGATGCAAGCCGTCTCTGGCCATTCCGCATCCTTCGCACCTGGTTCCCAACCCAGCGAATAACTATGTCTGATGGTGAAGCGGAAACCATCAGCAGTGACGATCTCAGCCTCTCGCTGTTCGTTGTCGAGCAGCACAGCATCCATATCTTTCGTGCCCTGTCGCTCAAGAATCAACGGTTCTGCCTGTCGCAACAGCTGGTAGGCAGCCACAAGCGGCGACCGCGATGTGCCTACGGCAGAGAAGGTATTGAGCTGGTCATCTTGCGAGATATCCATCTGCTTCCAGTCGTTGGCATTAGAAACCGTTGTGAGCGGATAGTTCTCGATGCTGAACGGACAGAACCCCATCGCCCCATGATGCCCGAAGGCGTAGAGAGCATACATCGCGTCTTTATCCTCCAGTCGTATCTCTGGCACGAAGAGCGGATTGTTGGGCTGGTGGTATTTTGCCAGCCACGACTTGATGCCCTTGTCGTAGATATCCACCCCCAGCACATCGATAGATGGAGCCCCACAATGCCACAGGTCGATGAGATGAGCCAACGGACCGCCCGACGGATATTGCCCAGGCTTCCGGTCGCGGCTGTTGAGAGCCACATTAACGTACATTGGCAGATTGTAGATTTCACGTCCCGCCTTGGCTATCTGCTCCACATAGGTGGCGTAGGTCCACGTCTGGAAGATCTCCTCCGTATAGATGTCATCCCCAAACAACTGCGCCCAGTTGGCACCCGCTTTAGCCTGCGGCTGCAGTTTCTCTTTCAGATAAGGGTGCAGCGACTCCTGATGCCTCTTCAGATAGTCGGTCAGCTGCTTGGGCACAGCGCTCTGGTACAACCGCGTCGCATTCGCCGAATAGTCGCGCGGCACCTCAATCATACCGATCTCATTCTCCACCTGCACCATGATCACCGTCTGCTCCAGAGCATCATGATCACGTAGATACGCCATCACATGACAGAAGGCGCGCTTGTCGGCCTCCAGCACATTCTTACTCAGCGAAGAAGCCTCCTCAACGGGCACCCCTTCAGACGTATGTGCACGAGGGAAGCGCTTCACGTCTCGCTTAAACCACTCTGGCGCATAGCAACTCATCGAGTTTTTCCAAGCCCCAAACCACAACAGCACCACTTTCAGTTCGTTATGCCTTGCTTCGCTCAGAATCACGTCGAGCGTCCCCATGTCGAACTCACCTTCTTGGGGCTCAATCAACTCCCACGACACGGGAACGAGCACAGTGTTGAGTCCCATCTTGTGGAGATGCGAAAACGTACGCTTCACGTCCTCTGGCGTCGAGGCTGACGAGTTACCCAACTCACCACCAATCATCAGCATAGGCCTATCGTTGACAACAATCCTAGCCGTACTATTATCACGATGCTCCAGGCGAGGCTGCCGTTGTGCCTGTGCTCCCATTGCCAGGATACAGAGCAGCAGGGAAATAAGCAAATTCTTCATATCATCTAAAAGTCTGCTGATTATTTTATGCCACAAAAATAACAATTATTTTTTTTCAAAGGCAAACATCATGTCAAGTAATTCCGTCTTACGGACTTCTTTACCCCAGTTCTTCCCCTTGAATTCATCGCTTTCGTTTATCTCACAGAGGCCAATAAAACGGAACAGGCGGTTGAATACTCTATATTCATACCCATGACCAGCATTTAGCATTGGGAAAGCTCTGCTATACTCATCAGCATAGAATCTTGTGTCGCGCCAATCCACGCCATAGTGATGCAGAAGCCATAAAGAATACAGTCGTCCTAAATTACCCACTTCGTTGTCTTCATACAAATCAAGCCAGCCAGTGTTGTAATTCCTAAAAAGGAACTGGATCATCGTCCGCATCAACTCATTATGGTCAGCAAGTAATTGCTTACCCTTGGCCGTTAGTGACAACTTCCCAATACGAGTCTTGATGAGTCCGCACTCCTTCAACACGACCCTGAGTACCTGCACTTCTTCTGTCTTAGGTTCACTCTTCTGTTTATACCAGTCAGTGCTCCAACTATGACTTCCTAATTCGTAGAGCTCGGCAACCGTCTTTGGAGGTATATACCCATGTGCCGTGAGTTTCAATTCCTTTTCGCTCAACTCATTCATCAGGTGCAGCGCCTGTCTCATGACGGGAATCCGCTCCATCTGTTCATCGGTTAATCGACGCAGTTGTACTGGACACCCCACTTCTAACGGTCTGTTAAGCATCTGGTGCATCTGCTCTGATGAGAATCCATTGAAATCCGGCTTTGGAGCAGCATTCTGTGCATGCATGATTTCACCCAGATGGCGGTTTATGTCATCCAGGTTCACGTGCTTACCGTTTCCCTCCATCTGATCGATCCATTCCTGCAACCGACAGGTAATTTCGTTCTTATCTATCATATGCCAAATTTATTTTAACACTTAACAGGATCATCTCCATCCGAATCTTCATTAAGATTTTTCAACCGCTTCACGGCCTTATCGAAATCACTCTCCAACATACGCATCTCGCGCTCACGATATATCTCAAACTCACGTTCTGCCTTCTCAATGGCTTCTTGATGCGACACGGTGCCATTCCCCTCTAAGATATTTTTTCTTAATCGCAATATCTGGTCATCAAGGGCAGCAATCCAGTCGGCCATCGTCATAGGATTCTGTTCCAATGCCTGAAACTCGGCATAGTCGAGGAACTGAGAGGTAAGTAGGTTCAATCGCTGCAACTCCAATTCCGACAGGTAGTTTTTGGCTATTTTTACATCATCTCGCGTCACATAGTTGCCCTTGAAGTTGGTCATGCCAACAAAAGGTTTCTCATTATCCACACGCTCATAAATCAGCTCTGCTGCCGTATGCTCATGTACGGCATAGTGCATCTTATTCTGAACCGTAGCAAAAAACTGCTTCGTCATTTTTGCACGAGGGTCGTAGTCAGTCGATGTGGCATAGATGTCCGTCACCTGCTGATAGAAGTTGCGTTCGCTGCTGCGAATGTCGCGGATGCGCTGCAAAAGCTCTTTGAAGTATCGGTTGCCCCCTTGCTTCAGTCGCTCATCGTCCATCGTGAACCCCTTCTGGATATATTCATGCAACCGCTGTGTAGCCCAGCGGCGGAAGCGTACGGCAATGGGCGACTGAACACGATAGCCCAAAGCTATGATTACATCAAGATTGTAATGGTCGATGTTTCGACGCACATGCCTTTTACCCTCTTGGCGAACTAATAAGAATTTCTTATAAGTTCCCTCTTTGTCGAGTTCTTTATCTGTATAGATGTTGGTGATATGCATGGAAACATTCTCCTGAGTAGTCTGGTAAATCGTAGCAAGCTGCTCCTGTGTCAGCCACACATCCTCATCAGCAAAACGAGTATTCACACTCACCCTGCCTTCATCATCCTTGTACAGTATCAGTTTGTTCTCTTTGTCCATATTTCGTATAACGCATTTATTCCGTTCTGTATCACATCATCCGTCTCTCCTTCTTTGCCCTTGCCATACTGTAAGCACACTCAAGGGTAAGGCTACGCAGCCTAGAGTATGGTTTCATCTACGAACCTACTCCGAGCCATCTTCGAAGGCATCAGCTTGCATCGACCTGTGTTCGTTCTATGTTACATGCGCGGAAGTTCATTGACGTTAACTTCGAAACATTTGGCTACCTCCATCAGATTTTCCAAGTTGGGCTGTGCGCTGTTGGTACACCATTTGGAAACCGTGGCTTGGGCAACACCTATCTGCTCTGCTAACCACTTATTGGTGCGCTGGTACCCTCCACGAGACACTCGGTAGTCTAGCGGTTCCTCCCTTCTCTGCAAGCACTACTTTTAGTCGGTTTAAGTCTTTACCTTCCATGTGACACATTATTATATTATAGGATACAAAGATAACGTTTTTTTAGCAGAAAAAAACAAGTTTTGCTAAAAATATGAGCAGACAGGCAAGAATAATTGTGTTTTAACAAATTTTGAAAGTAAAAAACAGGAAAAAACTCACCAAATTGACTTATGAAAAGTCATTTTCACCCCCAAAGAGACAAAACATGTGTTATGGTAGATATGTAAGATTAAGATTTAAAAAGATTGTACATTCAGCACATTTTTTTGCGAAAAATGTGTAACTTTGCAGATTTTTCTTTAACTTTGTGGCTCAATCAAGAAATGAAAGGAAGAATCTGATTTTTAAAGAATATAACAATGACACTACAAGAAGCTATTGAAGCCCGGCATAGTGTAAGGGCATACAAAAACGAACCTTTGGCTGATGATGCAGTCAAGATACTGGAAGAGCAGATTGGTGCCGGAGAAGTCAACTTTGATTGGGTATGAATATTGAATTGGTCAGAGAGTACACGTTGTCACTTCCAGGAGTGACCGAAGACCAGGCGTTTGGTGAAGACATCCTTAACTTTCGCTTGGAAGGAAAGATATTTGTCTGCCTATGGTTAGGCGGTGGCAGATATGATATGAAGGACGGAGAATCAAGAATCGCCTTGAAGTTATCTCCAGACAGGAATATCGAACTTAGAGAACAATTCTCTGCCGTTAGACCAGCCTATCATTGGAACAAGACGCACTGGAGCGACGTTTATTACGAAGAGATGGACGAAGCAATAGTAGAGGGGTTGATTAAAGAATCCTATCAACTCATAGCATCGAAACTTCCGAAGGCTATTCGAGTAAAGTATTTATCAGATTAACAACAAACATGAGACTAGAGCATAAAGCCGCTACAAAGACAAACTATTCCTCAAACTTGTTTAATCCTCTCATGGTATGGCGCAGGGCACTGAGAATCTGTTGCGACTCCTGGACTAGATTCAGAAATACCGTCATGCTTTCAATATTGAGTTGCTTGGCTTGAATGTCGTGAATGATAGTTCGTCGATAATCGGAAAGCTGTGATTGTAGTTTATCTGCATCACCACGTATCAACGCCATTGTTTCGGCTTGGCAGGCCCGATTGATGAGTTGTATTATCTCATTGCGCATCTGTATGAACTCTTGGAAATATTTGCTTGGCACAGGACTAAAGTTATTGCCTACATGCTCTAAACATGGCTCGCCCATACGCTTCAAACCATATACCATTTGCGCTAAAGAGTTGATGGTTAGAAAGTACCATGTGCCCTTCTCTATACTCAACACAGGGTCTATTCGCCGTTGGGCTATAATCTGTTTGCGACGCTGGCGTTTTATATCCTTGCGTTGTTTTTCGATTATCACTGTGTTACGCTTTAGCGTGCGGTAATCCTCATAAAAGAATGCATCGGTCAACGATTTGTAAGTCTCTGCGATCAACTGTAGTTGGTTCATAATGGTTAGTGTCACATGTTGTCGAAGCAGTATCCAACATTCAGCTTTATCACTACTATGAACAATCCGATCAAACAGTTCGTCGGCCTCACTGGTCTTGTTACTTTTCCCGTAGCGCAGGTGGCTTCGAATAAGCAAGAAAATGGCCATAGCTATGGCAACGGCCATTGCCACAAACGATCCAAAGAATAGGGTGATGCAGACAAGGAAGCACAACATGAACGCCACACCAGCCGTGATGAACCATCCACCGATGACCGATAGCACGCCGGTAATACGGAATACAGCACTTTCGCGCCCCCATGCACGGTCGGCAAGTGAAGTTCCCATAGCCACCATAAAGGTGACGTATGTAGTAGATAGCGGCAGTTTAAGCGATGTACCCAATGCCACCAATGCTCCTGCAAGCACCAGATTGACAGCTGCTCGAATCTCATCGAAAGCAGCTCCTTGCTTCAATATCGCGACATCAGCATTAAAACGAGAGTCAATCCAGCGTGACACACCACTCGGCACTAATGCAGTCAGGCCGCTAGCTATACTTCTCGACGTGCGAACCAACGTACGTGCCACGCCACTCGAACCGAACATCTCATCGCCCTCGTCCTGACGCGAGAGGTCGACCGACGTCTTCACCACATTCTGTGCTTTTTTCGAGAAGACCAGTGCGAGCACCATCACCACACCAGCCGCGATGAGATAGATAGCCGGTGTGCGGGCTCCTTCCATCAGGCTCTTCATCATGAATCCCTGAGCATCAGCGCTTCCGTGAGCTATATAGTCCTGATAAGCCTCAAGCCCCGTCAACGGCACACCCACGAAGTTCACGAGATCGTTGCCCGCAAACGCCATTGCCAAAGCAAACGTGCCAAATAGCACGACGCACTTCAGCACAGGCAGTTTCATGGCACTAAGCAATGTCATCAGCACCGAGAATACAGCAATGCCACCACCGATAATCAGCCATGTGTTCTCGCTGATGAGTGCCTTCATCTCTGGCGTCATCAGACTGCTATTCTTCAGTCCGTTGATGAGCAGAAACCAGACGATGACAGTCACCGACAGTCCGCCGAAGATACCAATCTTTAACGACGAAGTAAGCAGACTCCCCATCTTGCCCTTCTGGTCCGTTGTTCGGCCGTTCACGCGATAGGTAAAACTGAAAACGATGCGTGCCACCCACTGTACCAGCATGCCGAGGACAAACGCAATGGCAACACTAAGGAAAATGCTAAGTATGACAGAAATGGCTTTCTCCGTATTCAGCAGGTCTCCTAATGAGAGTAACGTGCCGTCTGTTGCCGTTGCTCCGTGGAATATCTGTAACAAGGCGATAGCAAAGGCTCCGCCCAGCAGTTCGAACACCATTGAGACGGTGGTGGATGTCGGCATACCGAGCGTATTGAACACGTCGAGCAGTACCACGTCGGTAACCATTACAGCCAGGAATACACACATCACGTCGTAGAACGAGAAATACTGTGGCGTCATGATGCCGTGTCGCGCCACGTCCATCATGCCGTTGCTTAGTGCCGCCCCTGCAAACACACCGATGGATGCTATTGTCACGATGGTCCTGTAGCGTGCCACCTTCGCTCCAATAGCCGAATTAAGGAAGTTTACTGCATCATTGCTGACTCCGACTACTAGGTCAAAAACTGCCAGCACAATAAGGAATATAACTATTCCAAGAAATAATGTATTCATCTTTAATTAAAAGGTCGTTATGATAATCCGATGAAAATAAATGTGAGAAACAACACTAGGATGACAAATCTCACCCAATTAAAGATTCTCTGAATTCTTTTTGCTTTTTCTTTATTCATAAATGATTTAGCCAACCGTTAGTGATTGACATTGCAAAAGTAAACTGGGCATGTTACAAAAACATTTCATTCGTGTGATAGATAGGTTACATCGACGTTTGTAACAGGATTGTAACATGAGCGTAACAACAGCGTAATAAGATTGTAATATCTTTGCAGCAAAATTATAAAAAAAATGGAATTGATTATCAACATTTTCTCGCTTGTGGGCTCGCTAGCATTGTTCCTCTTCGGAATGAAGACAATGTCGGAGGGCCTTGAAAAGTTTGCTGGCGATCGTCTGCGCAGCATATTGGCTGCTATGACGAAGAATCGTGTGATGGGCGTGCTGACAGGTATCCTGATTACGGCACTCATCCAGTCGTCGAGTGCCACAACCGTGATGGTTGTAAGTTTTGTGAATGCAGGGTTGATGACGCTTGCGCAGTCTATTGGCGTCATCATGGGTGCAAACATCGGAACAACAGTTACAGCATGGATTATATCAGCTGTTGGCTTTAAGGTGAACATCGCTGCCTTTGCTATCCCCTTGTTGGCTATCGGTATGCCATTGATATTCAGCGGCAAGGGTAACCGCAAGAGCATTGGTGAGTTCATCTTTGGTTTCTCGTTCCTCTTTATGGGACTTTCATTTCTGCAAGATGCAGCCACAGAGATGAACATTGGCGATATGGTGGCAGGTATGCTGGCCCACGTGCCGCAAGACTCGTTCTTTACCATTATCCTCTTCGTTATCGTAGGAGCTCTGGTGACGATGATTGTACAGGCTTCTGCCGCCACGATGGCTATCACCCTGATGCTTTTTGGTATGAACATCCCTGGTTTCGGATTCGAACAAGCAGCCGCACTGGCTATGGGACAAAACATCGGTACCACCATCACGGCGTTTATGGCTTCGCTGACAGCCAACACACAAGCCCGTCGTGCTGCCCTGGC
Source organism: Prevotella communis (assembly GCF_022024175.1). Taxonomy (GTDB): domain Bacteria; phylum Bacteroidota; class Bacteroidia; order Bacteroidales; family Bacteroidaceae; genus Prevotella; species Prevotella communis. The sequence continues at coordinate 1,441,865 of NZ_CP091794.1, forward strand.
ACACATGTTCTTCAACGTGTTTGGTGTGGTGGTGTTCCTCATTGTGTTCTATCCCGCCTGCGATGCCGTTAGTTGGGTAGTAGAGAACTGTTTGGGAGGCGGCAACGACCTCTTTAAACTCTCCGCCTTCCACACCGCTTTCAATATCATCAACACCCTGTTGCTCATCGGTTTTGTGAAGCAGATAGAGATGCTCGTGTGTCGTGTGCTGCCTATGAAGGCCCAGGACGAAGACTATCGCCTGCGCTTCATCAGTGGTGGCCTGCTCTCTACAGCTGAGCTCAGCATCATGGAGGCCCAGAAGGAGATTCACAGTTTCGCTGAGCGCTGCCAGCGCATGGCCGGTTTTGTGCCCACGCTTCTTGAAACGAAAGACGAAATGGAGTTTAATAAGCTCTTTGCTCGTATCGAGAAATACGAGAACATCACCGACTCGATGGAGATGGAGATTGCCAGCTATCTGAACAAGGTGAGCGAAGGACGCCTGTCGGATGCGTCGAAAACGCAGATACAGAAGATGCTTCGCCAGATCTCGGAACTGGAGTCTATCGGTGACTCGGTTTATAACCTCGGTCGTACGCTGAATCGCCATCGTATGCATTGTCAGGAGAGCTTTACTGCCGATCAGATGCAGCACATGATGACGATGCTGCAACTGGTAGATGCTGCCCTGACCGAGATGCTTAAACGCATAGACCTACCCACCACCAAAAATGGTGTCAAAGTGTCGCTCAACATCGAGCACGAAATCAACAACTACCGCACACAGCTGAAAAACCAGAATCTGCATGATGTGAATGCTGGACTTTACGATTATCAGCTCGGCGTGTTCTACGTTGATTTCATCTCAGAGTGCGAGAAGCTTGGTGACTACGTGATGAACGTTGTTCAGGCTGGAAAGGGACTGAGTAATGACTTTGGCGACGGTCCTGTCAATGGGATGGCTTGATGGGGCGTTGGCTATTTGGCGTCTACGACAAGAAAACGTGCCAGGGTGAACCTGATGGTGAGTCCACCACCAGGAGTCGCAAGTGCCTCAACTTGTCCGCCGTGAGCCAATACTGCATTCTTGACGATGGCAAGCCCCAGGCCTGTGCCCCCCAACTTGCGTGAACGTCCCTTGTCCACACGGTAGAAACGTTCAAACAGATGTTCACGGTGCTTTGCCTCAACACCAAGACCGTTGTCGCTTACCTGAAACTCAAAGAAGTGCCGTCCTTCCGTTTCAATTTCCCGGCAGGCGATGATCAGTCGGGTAGCCCCGCTGGCATAGGAAATAGTATTGTCTATCAGATTTCTGAAAATGCTATAGAGTAAGCTTGAATCACCCAGCACCTCTATATGTTCTAGTAGGTGGAGTTCAAGTTTGATGCCTTTATTCTGTAATTGCAAGTCAGTGTCGTCTGTCACATTGTTGATAATCTGCAACACGTCAACCTGACGGTATTCGTGCCGAATATTAGATGAGCCATCGTCAATCTCGTCGAGTTTGGTGAGGACACTCATATCCAACAGAAGCTTGTTCATGCGTTCGCTTTGAGCATAGCAACGTTCCAGGAAATGTTTTTTCTTATCATCAGGCATGTCGGGATTATCGATGATGCTCTCTAAATAACCATGAATGCTGGCAGCAGGTGTCTTTAGTTCATGAGCAGCATTCTGTGTAAGTTGTCGCTTGATACGGACCTTGTCTTCTTCAGAATGCCGTAGTTTCCAGTATAACATAATGATAGTGTGACTAATATCTCCCAATTCGTCATCAGGCAGTCTGCGTTCTAATTCATGATCGAGTTCCTGGCCTTCCTCGGCCTTTACGGCAAATTCGCGTAAGTAACCTATATGGCGACTGATGCGGTGAGTGATATAGTAGAGCACAATGCCAAGTAGCAAGGTGAGAACACCAGAGTAGTAAATGTAAGTGTTGTCTGCCTGCAGTGAGCGCGTAAGTTCTGCAGAATACGGCACGGCAGCACGTACAATCACGTCGCCAAAGCGTGTGGCAGAATAGAAGTAGGTCTCATGGGTAGATTGCGACATGCGTTTGATATCATAGCCACTACCTTCTCGCAAAGCCTGCTGAATCTCCGTACGCTGCAGATGGTTCCCCAATGCTTCCACATCCGTATCATAACTGTCAAAGATGACCCGTCCTTCCTTGTCGATCACCGACACTCGCAGTCCCTCCATCTGATGATGCACGACATAGTCGCGAAACCGTCGGCTACAGCTCATACTATCCTTGCCAACCGTCTGCACCATTTCGTAGTTGTACATCTGCAATCGAGAATGAAGAATATCAATCTTATACTCCTTCTCGCGCTTATACTGATATACGCTAAAACAAATAGCAAAGAGCAAGAACACACCGCCGATGCTCAACAGCAAATTACGCTGAAAGGATTTACTTTTCAAAGCAGTAGCCATAGCCCACACGTGTTTTTATCTGTTTACCGTAATGACCTATCTTCTTACGTAATCTGGTGATGTTCACATCTACCGTACGGTCGAGCACCAGCACATCCTGCGGCCAGCAATACTTCAGTAAGTCTTCTCGAGAGAACACCGTGTTGGGATGTTGTAGAAAGAAAGACAACAGTTCAAATTCCAGTTTTGTGAATTCCAGTTCCTTCCCGTCGCATATCACCGTCTTGGCATTCAAATCAACCATGATTCCTTCGTAAGCAACAGTATTTTCTGCAGCAGCCGGAACCGTTTGCTGCAACTGAGTACGTCTGAGCACAGCCTTAACCCTGGCCTTCACCTCCTTCATTCCCAGCGGCTTAACAATATAGTCGTCGGCACCGATATTCAGTCCCTTTTCCAACTGATCCTCACTATCCAGAGCCGTAATGAAGATAATGGGAATCTGTGCCGTAGCAGGATTGGCTTTGAGCAGGCGCGTCATCTGAAACCCGGACATTTCTCCCATCATAACATCCAGCAGAATAAGCGAAAAATCCTGTAGAGGTAGTGTTAGTGCCTCCTCTGCAGAACAGGCAGTAGCTACCTCAAACCCTTCGTTCTCGAGGTTATATTGCAGTATCTCGCAGATATCCTGCTCATCGTCCACAACAAGTATCTTCATGATTCTTCTGAATTTCCATGGGCAAAGATACTGATTATTTCCGAAAAAAGAATAGGATTTATATTACAAAGTTATTAAATCTTGGAAATACAGCTGATTTGGCTGATTCCATTGAACACTTTTCCAATTTTTCTTTGTAACTTTGCCGCCGATACTTATTTATAGATAAAACTAAACAACAATGGAAGTAATTCAGAGTTTTACAATTGATCATACCCATCTGAAGCCGGGTATCTATGTGTCGCGTGTGGATAAGGGGTTTACAACCTACGACCTACGTATCACAGAACCCAATAAGGAGCCGGCAGTAGCTCCTGCTGCCATACATAGTATTGAGCATCTGATGGCAACATGGTTTCGTAATTCTCATGTTAAGGAAGATGTGGTATATGTTGGTCCTATGGGCTGCTTAACTGGTATGTACATCATTATGACAGGTCATTATGGTGTGCAGGATATGCGTCAGTTGACCATGGAGTGTCTGGAGTGGATTCTGACTCAGGATGAAGTACCGGCAACCCGCCCTGAGGCTTGTGGCAACTACCTGTTGCACGACCTGCCTATGTGCAAATGGGAGTGTGCCCGCTATCTGGATCGTCTGAAGAATGATTTTCATTCAGAGTATACCAAACTTCAGATTACGCTGAGCGACGGAAAGACTTTTGCTGACGCCTAAACACGACGCTTCAGATAGATAAAACATGTCGAAACAGACAATTTTTCAGCGTCCTCTGTGGGCTGCACTCTTTGCCTTCACTGCAGCGTTTCTGTGGGGATGGGCCTATCCGTTTATCAAACTGGGTTTCGATGAGTTTGAGATTACGGCTGATATGACGGGCAGCAAGATGCTGTTTGCTGGCATCCGCTTCTTTATCTCAGGTGTTATCATCCTCTCTATTGCCAAACTGACTCATCGCTCCTTTAGTTATAAGGAGGAGGCAAGGGACAGCGTGCTGACCAGCAGTTTGTTTCTGTTGGCCTTCACGCTTCTGAACACCACATTGCATTATGCAGCTTTCTACATCGGTCTGTCCCATAGTCAGGGCAGTCGTGCGGCTATTCTGAACTCCTTGAGTGTGTTTGTGCTGGTGCTCCTGGCCTGCGCCTTTTTTAAAAGTGATAAACTGACGTTTCGCAAGATGGTGGGTTGTGCCATCGGTTTTGGCGGTATCCTTTCGCTGAACTTGGGAGGCGAGGGGAGTGGATCGTTTACTTTCCTTGGCGACGGTATGATTATCCTGAATGCGCTCTGCGGCGCCTTCGCAGGACTGATGACAAGGGGTGTCAACAAGCGCGTGGATGTGTTTGTAGGTACGGGCTATAGTCTGGGTGTCGGAGGCGCCTTGCTGGTGGTACCTGGTCTGATACTTGGTGGTACCCTTCCGCATGTCACCCTGCTGGGACTCTTCTATCTGCTGATGCTGATAGCTATCTCTACGATAGGTTTTACGCTCTACAACAAGTTGCTGACGTGTAATCCTGTGGGAAAGATTGCCATCTGGAACTCGCTCATCCCTGTGGTGGGGGCTGTGACCTCCTGTCTGTGTCTGGCCGAGGAATTCCAGTGGAAGTATGCCGTTGCGGCCACATTGACCACAGCTGGAATATACATTATCAATAAAGGAAAGAAATAGGCATTTTCTTTTCGTGTTCTCGAAATTTTTGATTACCTTTGCGCTCTGTTAATAAAACATCAGTAATAAACCTATGGCAACAGTAAAACCATTTCGTGGCATTCGTCCACCAAAAGAACTTGTAGAACAAGTAGAGAGCCGTCCTTATGACGTACTGGATTCTGAGGAAGCCCGTGCTGAGGCTGGCGACAACGAGAAAAGTCTGTATCATATCATTAAGCCTGAGATTGATTTCCCTGTGGGTACATCGGAATATGATCCTCGCGTCTATGAGAAGGCTGCTGAGAACTTCCAGATGTTCCAGGACAAAGGCTGGCTGGTACAGGATGAGGACGACCACTATTATATCTACGCACAGACCATGAACGGTAAGACGCAGTATGGTCTGGTGGTAGGTGCTTTGGTTGACGACTATATGCAGGGACGTATCAAGAAGCACGAGCTGACACGTCGCGACAAGGAGGAAGACCGCATGAAGCATGTCCGTGTGAACAATGCCAATATTGAGCCCGTATTCTTTGCATATCCTGATAACAGCACGCTCGATGCGCTGATTATGCGCTATGCGAAGACAGAGCCCATCTATGACTTCATTGCTCCTATCGACGGTTTCCGTCATCAGTTCTGGGTGATTAGCGATAAGGCTGATATGCAGACCATCACCGACGAGTTTGCCAAGATGCCTTCTCTCTATATCGCAGATGGTCACCACCGTTCAGCAGCTGCTGCCTTGGTTGGTGCCGAGAAACAGAAGCAGAACCCCAATCACACGGGTAAGGAGGAGTACAACTACTTCATGGCTGTATGTTTCCAGGCTTCACAGCTCACCATCCTGGATTATAACCGCGTGGTGAAAGACCTGAACGGTCTCAGTTCGGAGGAGTTCCTGAAGGCGTTGGACAAGAATTTCATCGTTGAGGATAAGGGTACGGAAATCTATAAGCCCGCCCAGCTCCATGAGTTCTCACTCTATCTGGATGAGCACTGGTACAGTTTGAAGGCTAAGGAGGGTACCTATGATAATAATGACCCTATCGGTGTGCTCGACGTGGACATCTCTAGTCGTCTGATTCTTGATGAGATCCTGAACATCGGCGACCTGCGCTCTTCAAAGCGTATCGACTTCGTCGGGGGGCTGCGCGGACTGGGTGAACTGAAGCGTCGTGTGGATAATGGTGAGATGCGTGCTGCCCTGGCGCTCTATCCTGTCTCTATGCAGCAAATCATGGATATTGCCGACAGCGGTAAGATTATGCCTCCAAAGGCAACCTGGTTTGAGCCAAAACTGCGCTCTGGACTGGTGATTCATAAATTGTCCTAATAACGTTATTACGTTATAACAGGAAAGAATGACAGACGAATTCAAGACGATAGCAACAACAAGCGAGGGATTTTACTCTGAGAAACGGAGTAAATTCCTCGCTTTTGCACATCATGTTGAGACGGTCGAGGAGGTAAAGGAGATTATTGCGCAGTATCGTAAGAAATACTATGATGCGCGCCATGTGTGCTATGCCTATATGTTGGGGCCTGAGCGTGAGGAGTTCCGTGCGAATGATGATGGGGAACCGTCGTCAACTGCCGGAAAACCCATTCTGGGTCAGATAAACTCCAACGAACTGACAGACATCCTGGTTGTTGTGGTACGCTACTATGGTGGCGTGAACCTGGGTACCAGCGGACTGATTATTGCCTACCGTGAGGCGACTGCCGATGCGATAGCCCATGCAGAGGTAGTGACGCGTCAGGTGGAGGAACTGGTTACTTATTCCTTTGCCTATCCGCTGATGAACGACGTGATGCGAATCGTCAAGGATATGAATCCTCGTATCGTCAGTCAGACATACGATAATACCTGTCAGATTTGCCTGAGCATCCGTAAAAGTGAAGCCGAACAGCTAAAAAGCAGATTGGCGAAACTTTCCTTTGAATAAATTTGGAGGTTTCGTTGAAACTTCGTACCTTTGCATCCGCAAAAAGCGAGAGGAAAACAGAACTCGTATGAAGTGAAAATTCGGAGAGTTGGCAGAGTGATCGATCGCGCTGGACTCGAAATCCGGTATACCCTTATGGGTATCGGGGGTTTGAATCCCTCACTCTCCGCAAAATGAAAGGGAACCAAGTCGGTTCCCTTTTTTCGTGTCGTTATTGATAGTCCTCTTTTTTGACTGTGATGTCTATGTAGGTCTTCTCCGGTTCGGCTGTAGAGCCGTAAATATAGCGGAAGCTGATGCCTTTGTTCATCAGGGCTTTGTAGGACGGCGTGTTCTTAAGTTCCTTAACCAGAGTGCCTTTTAAGTCGTTGTTGCTGACGATATTCTCTACCGTACTGTCGTTGTCGCTATTGCCTGTGAAACGGAAATACTGTGTCTGGGTGAGGGTGGGGATGTCAAACACGATACTGTCAAGATACATGTTATCACCTATCGGCATGGGGCATTTTGATTCCGTTACTTCACGTGCCTCACGAGCAGCCTTTTCCTCCAATGATTCCTGACAAGCGGTCAGCAGGAGAAATACTGTTGTAAAGAGTAAAATTTTCTTCATAAATGGTGTCAAATTGTTATTTTTGTGGCAAAGATACGAAAAAAAACTATAATAGGTGTTTTATTTCCGTTCTTTTTATTAACTTTGCATCGAAAAGACACGTATACGTTAATGAAGAATATCAGAAATTTCTGTATAATAGCACATATTGATCACGGCAAGTCAACGCTTGCTGATAGATTGTTGGAACGTACCAAAACCATTCAAGTGACTGAGGGTCAGATGCTTGATGATATGGATTTGGAACGCGAGAGAGGTATTACAATTAAAAGTCACGCTATCCAGATGGAGTATGAGAAGGATGGCGAGAAATATATCCTGAATTTGATTGACACTCCGGGCCATGTGGACTTCTCGTACGAGGTATCAAGAAGTATCGCTGCCTGTGAGGGTGCTCTGCTGGTGGTCGATGCTACACAGGGTGTACAGGCTCAGACCATCTCAAATCTATATATGGCTATTGATAACAATCTGGAGATTATTCCTGTTATCAACAAGATTGACATGCCCAGCGCTATGCCCGACGAGGTGGAGGATGAAATCGTAGATCTGATTGGGTGCGACCCTGAGGATATCATCCGTGCATCAGGAAAGACGGGCGAGGGTGTTGACGACATACTGAATGCCGTGGTGGATCGTATCCCTCATCCCGTGGGCGATGAGGAGGCTCCGCTTCAGGCATTGATTTTCGACTCTGTATTCAATTCCTTCCGTGGTATTATTGCTTACTTCAAGGTAAATAATGGTGTCATCCGTAAGGGCGACAAGGTGAAGTTCTTTAATACCGGTATGGAATATGAGGCCGACGAGGTGGGTGTCCTGAAGATGGACATGATTCCCCGTAAGGAACTGCGTACTGGCGACGTAGGTTATATTATCAGCGGTATCAAGAACTCAAAGGAGGTAAAGGTGGGTGATACCATTACCCATATAGACCGTCCGTGCGAAAAGGCGATTGAGGGATTCCAGGAAGTGAAGCCTATGGTCTTCGCTGGTGTCTATCCTATTGATCCGGCCGACTATGAGAACCTGCGTGCGTCATTAGAGAAACTGCAGCTCAACGATGCCTCACTCACCTTCCAGCCCGAGTCTTCTGTGGCTCTGGGCTTCGGTTTCCGTTGCGGTTTCCTCGGATTGCTCCACATGGAAATTGTGCAGGAGCGTCTGGATCGTGAGTTCGATATGGATGTGATTACCACCGTGCCCAACGTATCGTATATGTGTTATACGAAGCAGGGGGAGGTGAAAGAGGTGCACAACCCCTCTGGTCTGCCTGATCAGACGATGATAGACCATATCGAGGAACCTTATATCCGTGCATCAATCATTACGGCAGCCGACTTTATCGGACCTATCATGACGCTCTGCCTGGATAAGCGTGGCGAACTCCTAGACCAGCAGTATGTCAGCGGAAACCGTGTGGAACTGCATTTCATGTTGCCGCTGGGTGAAATCGTGATTGACTTCTATGATAAGCTGAAGAGTATCTCTAAGGGCTATGCTTCGTTCGACTATCATATCGATTCGTTCCGTCCCTCAAAGCTTGTCAAACTGGATATTCTGCTCAATGGCGAACCTGTGGATGCTTTGTCTACGCTGACCCATCAGGACAATGCCGTGACCTTTGGCCGCAGGATGTGTGAGAAGTTGAAGGAACTGATTCCGCGTCAGCAGTTTGATATTGCTATCCAGGCTGCTATCGGCGCAAAGATTATTGCTCGCGAAACGGTGAAGCAGGTGCGTAAGGACGTGCTGGCCAAGTGTTATGGTGGTGACGTGAGTCGTAAGCGTAAACTGCTGGAGAAACAGAAGCGAGGCAAGAAGCGCATGAAGCAGATTGGTAATGTGGAGGTGCCACAGAAAGCCTTCCTTGCTGTGTTGAAACTTGATTAAGAATTTATTTTTCTACTAACGTTATAAATACGTATAAATTATGCCAAACCTAAGTTTAACCCCGCGCGATGTGGCCCGCGAACTGGCCCGCAGATATAGTACAATGACACACGAGGAGCTCGATATCCTTGAGAGCGTGCTCGTGCCCATGAAGTTTGCCAAGAACGAAAAGATTCTGGGCGAAGGTGAAACATGTGAATATATTTACTGGGTAGTCAAGGGTTTGGTGCGACAGTATTACTTCAAGAACGGTAAGGAACTGACGGAGTATATGGCTACCGAGAACACCATCGTGATGAGTATCGAGAGTCTGTTTAAGGAAAAGCCCTCTTCGCAGATCATCCATGCGCTCGAGCCAACCATCGTATATGCGATGCCAAAGAAAGAACTTGAGGCTGTGGCTATGCGTAGCGTGAACATTCAGATTCTGTATCGTAAGATTCTGGAGGAGTCGCTGATTATCAGTCAGCAGCATGCAGATATGTTGCGCTTCGAGAGTGCTCAGGACCGTTATCAGAAACTGGTGAAGAGCAGTCCGCAGCTGGTGTTGCGTGCTCCCTTGGTATATATTGCCAGCTATCTGCAGATGACGCCAGAGACATTGAGTCGCGTGCGTACAGCGGTATTATTGAATTCATAAGAAATCTGTTTATAGTAATTTTAATTAAGGTTAATATAAGAAAAGGCTCTGCTGTGAAGCAGGGCCTTTTCATTTGTAGTTATATGATGGGGTTCCTTAGATTCCCAGTTTCTTGCGGATATCCTTGGGGATAGCGTTCTTGTTGACGAGGAAGTCCATTGTGTTGGCTGCGATGAAGGTCTTGGTCATATACCAGATACCCTTGTATTCGCCAGTCTCACCCCATGAGTTCTTCACCATGTAGTACTCCTTGCCGTTCTGGTCCTTAGCCACACCGTAGATCAGCATGCCGTGGTCGTCGGTCAGCTCCCAGTTGTCGAAACGCTCCTGGCGCAGCTCCTGTGTAGGTGTAATCTCAGGCACGTTGCAGCCCAGAGAGTCGATGAGGTTCTTTTTCTTGGCAGCTGTCATCTTCAGCCATTTTGCCATATCGCTACCCTGCAGACTCTCGGTCTTCTTGGTGTCGATGGCGTAGGCCAGACCCTGACGTGTGAAACCATCCTCGCTCACGTCGCCGCCCCATGCTACGGTGTAACCCTTCTCAATGGCATTGTCGATAACCTTCATCATCTCGTCCATAGGCAGGTTGTATGACAGGGGGAAGCGCCAGTTGTCCTGCACCTCTACTGCGAATGCGCTATAGAAGGGGTGGTGGGTATAACTGGTGATGCTGACGTAGTCGTCCAGATTGATGCCCAGGCTCTTCACGAAAGTCTGTGGGGTGTATTTCTTGCCCTCGTAGGTGAACTCCTCGGGACACTTACCCAGGTAGGCGTCGAGGATACCCTGCAGACCAACCTTCCACTGACCACTGATCTTCTTGGCTGAGCTCTTGGCGATAGCAGCCACATAAGGCTCCATCAGAGAGAAGAACTCATTGAAGTTGTTCAGTGAGTCGCCATACAGCGAACCGGGGAAAGGCATGGTGCCCTCGGGTACGATACCGTGTTTCTTCATCGTAGCCAGCACGTCTTCGGCGCTACCGCCCTGAGAGAACTGACAGTCGCCATGGAAGCGAACCACCTGTGTAGCACGTTCCATATAGGTCTTGTTGGCAACGAATGACTCGCAGAGGTCGTATGTCTTGCCTGTAGCCTTCAGAATCTCAGCCTCGAAGAATGAGATGGTGCTGTAGTCCCAGCAGGTACCGCTGCGGTTCTGGTCCTTGATGCTTGTAATTGGATTCTCCTTAATGGTTGTGAATACAGGCTTGTTGCTGGCCTTCTTCTCGGCCTCCTGAGCCTGTGCACCAGCAGCCATGAGGCTGATCAGTGCGAGTGATAAAACTTTCTTCATTTTTTGGTGTTTAATAATTAATTGTTTTTCATAAAGTCTTCCAGTTCTTGTGGGTGATAGGGGATGCGCTTGCTGCCCATGAAGCGGCAACCGTCCTCTGTAATCAGCAGGTCATCCTCAATGCGGATACCGCCAAAGTCCTTGTAGGTCTCCAGCAGGTCGAAGTTGAGGAACTCCTTGCAGTGTCCTTCTTTCTTCCAAAGATCGATGAGGTGGGGGATGAAGTAGATTCCAGGTTCATCAGTTACAACGAAGCCTGGTTCCAGTTTGCGTCCCATGCGCAGGCAGTTGGTACCAAACTGCTCCAGATTGGGGCGTGTCTCCTCGTCGAAACCTACGTATATCTGGCCCAGTCCTTCCATATCGTGTACGTCCATACCCATCATATGTCCCAGTCCGTGAGGCAGGAACATGGCGTGGGCACCAGCACGTACGGCTTCTTCCGTGTCACCCTTCATCAGTCCCAGTTCCTTCAACCGGTCGGTCATCAGACGGCATACGGCGAAGTGTACGTCTGCGTATTTCACGCCAGGCTTAGCCACCTCCAGTACGTAGTCGTGACAAGCCTCTACGATAGAATAGATTTCCAGCTGGCGCTGTGTGAACTTGCCATTGACAGGCATCGTACGTGTATTGTCAGAGCAGTAGTCATTCAGTTCACAACCGGCATCGCACAGCACTAATCGTCCGTCCTCCAGGGGAGCGTCAGATGGGTTGCCGTGCATAATCTCACCATGCTGACTGAAGATGGTGGCGAAGCTGACGCCTTGTGCCAGACTGCGGGCAATGCCATCTACTTGTCCGCCGATGAAGCGCTCGGTCACACCTGGCTTGATCAGCAGTTGTGCAGTGGTATGCATGGCATAGCCTACGTCACAAGCTTTCTCAATAGCCTCTATCTCCTGTGGCTCCTTCGTAGCACGCATCTTCACCACAGCCTTTATCAGAGCAAGTGAGGCCTTTTCTTTCTGCAGTGATGGGTGAATGCCCAACAAGTCCATAATCTGTATCTTGGTATCGAAACGGTATGGCGGCAGAAAATGGATAGCACGTCCGTTTGCCTTGTCGCAAAGAACCTTTAACTGTGCCATGGGGGCTGTCTTGCTGACACCAACCTCTGCGGCCAAATCTGCCACACTGGGCGTGTAACCCATCCATACGATATCTTCTACATCGATATCGTCGCCAAGGAGCCATTCCTCGTCGTTGTCTATGTCGATAACACCTACCAGTCCGTCTCTGTGCTGACCGAAATAGTACAGGAACGAAGAGTCCTGACGGAAAGGTGCATAGCCGTTGGCAGGATAATTGGCGGGCGACTCGTTATTACCGAAGAGTACCACCACACCGTTTCCTACCAGCTTCTTTAGCTGTGCACGGCGTCTGATATAAGTCTCTTTTTCAAACATTTTGATAAGAAAATTAAGTCCAAAGTTTAAAAACGTTGCAAAATTACGCATTTTTTATGGAAAAATATTAATTTTGCAGCATAAAAAACTTTAATAGTGATGATTCAGCGTCTTGACAGACATACAGGACTGGTTCTTGAGGGTGGTGGCATGCGTGGCGTGTTTACCAGTGGGGTGCTTGATGCCTTCATGAAATATGAGCTCTATTTCCCTTATGTGGTGGCGGTCTCGGCAGGTGCTTGCAACGGCCTCTCGTATATGAGTCGCCAACCTCGCCGTGCGCGTTATTCCAATATTGACATGTTGCGCAAATATGGCTATATCTCGCTAAAGAATCTGCTAGTCCAGGGCTGCATCTTCGATCCCAATATCCTCTATGAGCGTTTTCCTGCTGAAATCGTTCCTTTCGACTATAAGGCTTACGCTGCCAATCCTGCCCCTTTTGAGATGGTCACCACCAACTGTCTTACAGGACAGGCTGAGTATCTTAGTGAGAAACATGACGCTCGTCGTATCACGGCTATAGCCAAAGCCAGCAGTTCACTGCCTTACGTCGCCCAGATTACGATGGTCGATGGCATTCCCATGCTTGACGGTGGTATCATCGACTCTATTCCTGTGCTTCGTGCCACCAGCCAGGGCCATCCGTTTAATGTCGTTATCATGACGCGCAACAAGGGTTATCGTTCCACTGAGCGCGATGTCAACATACCTTCTTTTATATATAAGGAGTATCCGCATCTGCGTGAAGCCCTGAGTCATCGTGTTGAGGCTTACAATGAGCAGTTGGAGATGGTGGAGCGTATGGAGCGTTGGGGGGAAATACTCGTCATCCGTCCGCAGCGTAGGATGGAAGTTGGTAGAACTTGTGGCGATGTCGCAAAGTTGGAACGTCTCTACGAGGAAGGCTTCCGTGAGGGAGAGAAGTTCTGTCATATGTATCGATTATAAGTTTTTGTCCTGATTTTTGCGACATGTAGTCACATTTGTGAGTTTCTCAAAAAATAACTTGATTTTGACTCAAAAACAGGTTGAAAAATTAATTTTCTAAGTTGATTACTCATCAAAAGTAAGTTGAATGTCAAAATGGGCTAATTTTTATCTTTCTTTGCATGAAACTTCAAATATAATATATACTAAAGTATATATTATATTTGTGATTCGAGTGTATCGAGAAATACTACCTTTCTATAAGGAAACTATTCACCTCGAGCCAAATGTATTTCTATAGGAAAAGGTTAAAATCTCGTGACACTCGAGACATACTAGTTTCGAATTTGTTGCGAAATTTGAATTACGGATGAATATCGTTAACTATGCATGAATCGAGTATGTGATAACCTTTTTCATTCAGATGCATTCTATCTGATTTATAGTATTCTTGTGTATCATGAAAAAGGATAATTTGTATTTGCTCTCCTATACCTGTTTTTACTAATTCCTGGGTAAGTACTTGACGATACTCTTGTCGACAATCTAGTTCAGAACGAGTGAGAAGCATGGATAGTTGACGCACAAGTTTTCTGTTTGCTGTTTGGTGCTCATAGGCATAGTTAATGTCGTAGTTAGGTATCTCGAGTAGAATGGGCTTGATGTTATTTTTTAAAAGAAATCGGAGGATGTTGATTGAACTCTGTGCGTAGTACTTAGCCCCCATTTTTTTATAAGTGTCATTGATGCCGACAGACACGAAACAATAGTCAGCTCCTTGTTCCAGTATGTTTTTCATTGTTTGGTCTTCAAAGATACTTTGATACACCTCATTACTCGTCTTTCCGCAAAGCCCATAAGCAGATACTATAGCAGGCTTCTTGGTCTTTTGTTTGATCATGGAAGCTAGCGTATCATTGTATGGATAGTGGTAGAATATCCAGCTATCACCAATCATTGCCAGACGTAATGTGTCATCCTGATGTTGTTGACAGGTATAAGCTGAACGTTCTGAGGTAGGAGCATAATAGTTGTATGCAGGAATCGCCAACCCTATGCAGATAAGCACAAGAGTCATAATTAACAATATGACTTTATTCTTTCTCATGCGCGGTTACCTGATAATATATTTTTAATTTTTGTTGGTAATACCTGATAGAAGAGAAGGCTTATAAGTGTGGTTATAATAATGCATACAAAGTATAGTATTATCTGGATGAAATCACTTGAGCTTGAAAATAGTTGAATACAACCTTTACGTAACACAACAACGATAGGATAGTGGATACTAAAAACGATAAATGCTGAGTTTGATAGGTATGATGCAACAGAAGATAGGGTACTCTTTGCTGTGAAATGATATGCCAAAAGAAATAATGCAGGGATGTTGGCAATGAGTGCAAAACGATGAATTTGAAGGTTGATGGCCGTTGGAAAAGCCGTATGTGTGATGATGTCAGCACCAGCTAGTAGAAGGCATAGGCTGATGAATAAAGTCTTGTGCTGAATGAACAAAGAAAGTGGATTCTTATCTTGAATAGAGAAAAAGGCTCCTAAAGAGAAGAAAAGAATGCTCTGTGGGATAAATGCATTATGGGGAGTCAGTATCCACCAGATAATTACCGCTAAAAGGTAACATTCCCGAAGGTAGCGATTCATGATATATATCATTGGAGAGATAAGTGAGAGAATAAGTAGATTTCGGATATACCAAAATGGACATAGTAAGGGAACAAAGTTTCCATTATCGTATGAGCCTCGATCCCAGAATAACCGAAGATAGTCCGTCCACATGAAATCTGACATGTTCTTTCCGTTGATATCCTGTGGATTTCCTACTACGAAGGCTACGATATAGGCAAACAATAGCAACGCATTCCACAATATGTATGGAATAAGTAGTGAATGACAGCGAGCCTTTATTTTCTCTAAATACGTCTTATGACTTAGAAAAAACAAAAAACCGGAGATAAAGAAAAAAACTGGCACGCCAGTCTCACCAAACCACAATGCAAAGGGATAAACAGAATGGAAGAAAGTGCTATGATTGCCTGGCAGCTGTACTACAGAATAACCATGAAGCGTGATTACCATGAAGATAAGTGGGAAACGCAGCCATGTGATTGCGGCAGAGAGTTGGTTTGGGTATTCATTCATGTGTTATCGTTTCTTGAGAAAAGGTATCCTTTGGATAAGGTCTTTAGTCCCTGGTACAAAGAGGTAAAGTAATAACGAGTAAACCATAATTGCGGGCAAAATGATACAGAGAGCAGACTGGAAGATACTGAGAATTGTAGGTGATGTTTCCCAGTGAACCATGTGGCTTATAGCATAACATAGGGCAAGGCAGATTATCAGGATTACATAATGCTTGAAAACATGTAGCCAATAATTGCCTATAGATTCTTTAAATCCACACTTATAGAGATAATATGGCTTCCAAATGACAACAAGGAATAGCATACTGACTATTTTTCCTAATAGAATACCAATAAGTCCGTAGAAATAGCCAAAGATAAGGGTAATAACGAGATTTGTAATTCCCTCAGCAAAGGCTGCCCAGACATCATCATATAGGCCATATGCATTGATAAATAAATCGACAGAAGGACGCGTAAGCATGATGTACATATTCAGCAGGATGAGGAATACTATATGATCCTGCATAATATATTGCGAACCTACCCACCAACCAATGATAGGATTGATGAGAAAGGCTAGGGCTATGATAAATAGACCTGTTGTCCAGTAGCGGAAAGCAAGATATTCCCAAAAGACTTTATGTATGTTCTTTTTGTTTCCTTCTGCCACAAGGTTGCCAATACTGGCATTCATGCCTGTCAGTACGCTATTAAATAAGGATGTTAGTTTTCCAACAATCATGACATAGTTACCATAATGGGCTACCATTTGCAACGACTCAAAAGCGAAAACCAGTATCTCATCCGTTTTTGAAAGAAATGCATTCTTCATTCGATGGATGAAAATCTGTTTTGCCTTTACAAGAATTTCAGGATATCTCTTTAAAATTTCGCGACCGCGACTTTTGTCTGTTTTCAACCAAGGATATTCACGGCTAATAGCCCAATTTAGTACCCAACATGTAAAGAGACTTAGAAAAATTTGAATGGAGGCCCATAGATAAGGGTTGCGTGTGTGATAAGCAATGATTATTTGGAGAATGGTTGCGATGGTAACGCCTGATTGCGTCCACATTGTGATTTTATAGGTTTTTTGGTCACTATCAAGCAGTATTTGTCGGTAGTTAATAAAATAGCCAAAGAGGTAGGTTCCTAGGAACGCATAGAAAGTAAAGTAAACAATCCCCAAAGGAACACCCTCATTACTGAAGATAATGGGGAAGAATGCACTGATAATAATAGCACCAGTCAGAATAATAGAGCCTATTATGCGATATAGGTAACCAAAAAGAGATACTATCTCGCAAATCTTGTTGTAATCATGGTCTGCAATGGGTTTATATAGAAAATATGCAATACAGGTTCCGATTCCAATTTCGCTGATATTAAGAAAGTTGAGAATGCTATTGAGTGTACCTGCCAATCCCATGAAATCATCTCCAAGAGATTCCAAGAAAATTCTTCTGGAGAAGAAAGCAAGGAAAATTGATACAAAGTAGAAAATGAATCCTACTTTTGCATTCATGAGGGTTTTATGTACTCTATCAGATGCCATATCCTTCTATTGCTTTGAAAAAAGATTTTGCATATTCCTCTTTTGTGAATTGTAAATTAATATGGTTGCCTGTATAGTCGTCGTAATGCTCTCTTATTTGTAATATTGCTTCGGCTATTTGTAGAGGGATATTTCCTGTTTTGTTAATGATAATATGCTTTTGGCCTGTTAAAGTTTCTGGTAACCCGCCGTCGTTAGTGGCAATGACAGGTAAGCCCATAGCGGTTGCTTCTATGGATGACATTCCTAGGGCTTCATTTATTTGTGATGGCATAACAGCAACATTTGCTAATTTTAAATAGGCTGGTAGGTTTTCGTATGGTACAAAGCCTGTAAAGAAGACTTTTCCTTGCAACTGTTGTGCCATTTTATGCAGTTCATCTAAATAGGGATTGCTGCTCACGCTATCTGCATAGTTATCACCACCGACAATTAAAAGTTTTATATCAGATTTATCTTGCAATAATCCTGTCGCTTGGATAAGTTCCTTCACCCCTTTTGCAGGAACAATGCGGCCAGTATAGATTATTACGAAATCATCGTCATTGAAACCTATGTGCTTGCGGCTGATGGGCGAACATTCTATGCTAAATTTTTTTTCGTCTAAACCATTATAGACAACAACCGCTTTTGTCGGAAAACCTATTTCCAAAATGCGGCTCTTGATATATTGCGATACGCAAATAAAACCATCGTTGTTTTTTATGACTTCTGGGGAACGAGGTAATTCGGCGTTTACAATGTCTGTATGAATATGTGAAATAATGGGGATATTTAATCGTTCTTTTAGTTTTATCGAAAAGCCTGGGCGGTTTTCCAGGATAACGAGGTCATAATACTGTTTCTTCAGTTTTTTATAGGCCTGTTCAAAGAAGTATTCTAATTGATAGTGATAATATTCATTGGGATGCAATTTTCCATAGAACTTGGCTTTCAGTCGTGCCAGAACGCTATGTGTTTTTATATAGACGTAGTGGTTTGACGTAGACTTCATAGCATACGATTTTCTGACATTTGGGTGATAAACACTAAATACAGTGATATCGTGCAACTGATGCTGCTCATTATATGCCAGATAGAAGTCGATGAGATTCTCAGCGGCTCCTCCCTGAACGGCAGGTACAGGTAATATTCCGGATGTCAGTATAGCTATCTTCATTGTTGATGAGTGGTATGAATGAATTCGTTATTGTCGGTACGAATATGTAGTATATTCATAAGCATACGCCATACGAGTTGGGGAAGTGCCCATATTCTACTAAAGAAGGCGCTTGTTTGGAGTGAAGCAGGAATAGACAAGAAAATAGCTATAATAAGCAAGATGAGAAGAAGTAACCAGAGATAAAATATAAATGATAAATGAGGAATGAAAAATGCAATGATAAATGAAATAAATGCGAACAATGGAGTTAGGATAAGAAGGATGGAGCGGGGAATCAAGGCCTGCTGAATCGTCTTGTCAATATAGTTTATATTTCCAGTGAAAATAGCTTTTGGAGCATAGGGGAGCATTTGACTTAGGGCTTGTACCTGACCAGTCATCCAGCGGAGACGCTGACGTTGGAAATTGTCGCCATTGCTTACTTTCTCATCTAAGACTTGAATGTCTTCGGAGTAGTGGATGAAGATGCCTTGCTTCATCAAGAGGGCTTCTAATTCACGGTCCTCAACAGTAGAGTCAAGTTTATTGACATTGTTTTTGAACCATTCATAATTGAAACACATTCCAGAGCCAATCAGGGCTGATGACAATCCAATACGATTGTGCCCACGACGGAAGATACTGTTATTGATCTCTTCGCTTAGGCCATCCAAAGCTGCAATATCATTATCCGCATTTTTTGCGGTACGATGACACTGTATAGCGATATCTGGACGTACAATTTGACTGAGACGTGACAGAAAATCTGTGGCTACAACGTTATCGGCATCAAGGATTACGACGTAGTCGTATGGGTGATGGCTGACATTAGATGTCTGCGAGATGGCGTATTGGAGGGCTTTAGCTTTGCTGCTGTTCTCGAAGGTGGGTTGGAGGAGGGTGATGGGAAGGGCTGCCAATTGTTCATTGGTAGTGGCATCCATGTGGTCGGAAATGACGCAGAGTTGATAGAGGTCCTTGGGGTAGTCCTGTTGGAGGAATGACTTTACCGTATTGATGATAACCGCATCTTCGTGATAGGCTGGGATGAGGACGAGGAAAGATGTTTGATGTCTGATGTCTGATGTCTGATGTCTGCGCTCGGGCTCTGCTCGCTTGCTACCAAAGGGACGCAAGATGGCTGATGGGAGATGTGTTTTCTTGGGAAGATGAGATGCAAGGGCGAAGAATAGGACATACATCACGTTGGCTGCTATGATAAGCCATAGCAGGAAGTCTATGATGGTGATGATGACCTGTATGTTCATTGTTTTCTTGCTCTTAATTTATGAATGATGTGACTGAAGGCATCCAAACGGGCGCCAGTTTCGTCTCGGCCTGCTCTGAAGATATTGAAGAGGGAACCTATGGTGATAAGTGGCGCACGAAGGAAGTCACGATCCCAATTCTTGTCAACGAGATAGTCGGGGGTGGCTAATGCATAAGCAAAAATGGCAATGGCTGTGATAGCCCACCATTTCAATGCTAATGTGAAATAGATAAAAGGAAGTGCAAAGCACATAATAGAGACTATGCCCATCATAATAGTACGAGGAATGAGTGCCCATTGGATGATTTTGTCCACGAGGTCATATTGGCTATTCATGAAGGCAAGGGGCATGAAGCGGAAATTGCTCAGGAAGTTGTGGAGTTGGATATAGGTCCATCGACCACGCTGGATATTGAAATCATGTACCTTACGTGTTTTCTCGTCGTACACAAGAATATCCTCAAAATAGTCAATATAGATGCTGTCGCGCACTAACAATGCTTCCAATTCCTTGTCTTCACCTACTGTAGAACGAATCTTCATGATGTTGCGCTTGAACCAAGCAAAGTCGAAGACAGATCCGGAACTGTTAAGCGAGGCAGATAAGCCCACAGCTTGATGACCACGGCGGAATATGGTGTTGTTAATCTCTTCAAAAATGGTGTCCAAACGGGCTATAGATGTGTCGCGATTACGTGCCATACGATGAGTCTGGAATGCCTTGGTACCTGCTGCTTCAAATGCATCATTAATCTGTTCTACAAATTCAGGTTCAACGATATTGCCTGCGTCAAGAAGGATGACTGCATCATATATCTTGAACTGCGGCAAATTCAGAATCGCATATTGAAGTGCTTTTACCTTGGTACTTCTTGCAAAGTTAGGTGTCAACAGAGTGATGGGCAATTGTGCAAGCCTCATATTAATCATCTCACTCTGATGGCAAGAAATAACTACAATGTCAAAATTCCTTTGGGTATAGGTTTGCCCCAAAATGGAGTTAACGGTCTCAAGAATCCTAACATCGCTTTTGTAAGCGGGTATCAGGATGATATAACGGTTCTGTCCTTTCGCCTTAGGAGGTGTCGTAGGCGTTCTGAATGTTGCTGCAATAGCAAAGAATAGAATATATGCTACTGTTATTGCTACAGGCAAAAACAGTACCCAATCAACAATATATAGTATCCACCAGAAGTTCATCTCTCTAATATAAAGTTTTTAATTCCTTTTATTGTAGCTGATACCAAATTAAACTGCTGACACATTATGTATTTGCAGATGTCTCGCGTAGCGACAACAAGTAATAGATATGTATATGTAATATATCTTTGTAGTCCTTTTATGTTACGTTTAACGAACAATAAGCGATTACGTGTGAGATAATAGGTCTTCAGCGGACTGTTTTGACCTGTGGCCTGACTCTCTTTGTGATAGATTGTACAGGCTGGTTCATACCAGATGGAATAGCCTGCTCGTGTGAACATCATGGACCAGTCAAGTTCTTCATAATATAGGAAATAGCACTCGGGCATAAGACCTACCTTTTCCAGAGCTTCACGTTTTACCATCATGGCTGCACCATGGGCATAAGGTGTTGGATGGGCTGTGTCATACTGTCCTCTGTCTGTTTCTCCGAAGCCTATTGAGTGGTTACGCATCGTATAGCGAGATAATGGGGTATAGCCTGCGAACTGAATAGGATGATTCTCCCATGCAAAACGTATCTTTGGACAAACCATTCCAATTTCAGGTGAGCTTTCCAATCGGTCTGTCAATGGTTGGAAAAACATCTTACATCTAACATCTTCCTTCTTACATCGAAGTATCGTATCGTTGTTGATGAAGAAGAGGTAGCAGCCGCGAGCTGCTTTAATGCCTAGGTTGTTACCACCTGCAAAGCCTAGGTTTTGCTCACTGCGAATCACTTTGACTTGTGGATAACGGCTGGCTATGATAGATGCCTCATCTTCTTTTGAGGCATTATCTACCACGATTACCTCTATGGACTTATCCTCTAAAGGTAAAGACTCAATTAACTCACAGGTGTCTTTTAGCCCGTTATAATTGATGGTGATGACAGATGTCGTTATTTCCAAGTTAGCCAAGTTTTTATTCTCGATTTCTCTCGTTTTTCTTGTTTGAGACGTTTCTTTTCTTCTATTTCTGCTACTTTCCGTTCTTCGTATGCAATATAATCGTTCTCAATAGCGGGCAGTAGATAGACGATAGCCATTCCTCCATAAAATAGAATGAGGTTTGGATATTGCATGAGAATGTGATTGGCATATCCTCCAGCTTGAATACCAAGGAATCCACAACAAAGTCCTGCTGCAATACCTTTAGAAGCTTTATTCTTGAGCCTGAAAAATGCAATCAAGCAGCCTCCTAATAAAATGATAATATTCATGGTTGCAAAGACATAGACACCAACAATGCCTGTGCGTTGCCAGAAAAATACATAGGTTGAGTCGTTAGATGTTTCATAAACAATCTTGAATTTGTTGAATTTTGGTATCCTTCCTTCATCAATATTTATTCCCATACCAAAAGGCGCATCTTGTAGATATTTTTTTAGCGCCTGCTTGTTGAGGTCTCGAACATTCAACGAAGCATCATCAGTGTTGAATGCAGAACGCATACGTCGTATTTGCATATTGCCTTGACCTATTTCTGTAAAGGCCATGATAAAGACAAACGCACCTCCTAATATGAGAACTATCGCAGTGAGTTTTGCTGATTTAGCCAGGAATAAATAAAGAAAGATGCCAACCATAAAACATACAAGTCCAGAACGAGTTCCAGATGCAAAGAAACTGTATGTACAACAAACTCCTGTTATTATAAATAGAATTCTGTCTTTCTTTAACTTACTGGTTAATCCTAAAATATAAAACAATGCGGCAGATGCTCCCATGTTACATCCAAAATTGGCTGCATCTGAAAAAAAAGAGAAGTAACGAATAGAGCCACCAATCATGTGTGTACGCATTCCACCACTCATCAACCATCGCCATTCAGTTTGATCCCATCCAAATGTTTTTTGGCGCCAAGCCCAATATGTCGCAATAAGCGAGAAAATGGCCCAAAGGCGTAGAAAACGCATGATGTTTTCCGGGGTATTAATAACCTTGCTAATTAATATGTACGCTAAGATGAAATAGAATGCAAAGAAATTAAGATTGGTTAGCCAATCACCGATACTTATGGGCAAACCACATGTTTCATTGAATACTTGAATAATCAAATATAGAGTCCATATCAGAATGGCTAATAGCATAGGGGTGCCTAATGAATTCTTTCCTTTTCTAGGATGAATGATGAGAGCTATAATAAGTAATACTTGTGGTAAGACGGTTACAATGGTCACTTGTACTGGGATATAGCCATATCTGACAAGTCCCATTACAAAATAGTTGATGGAAAAAATGTACCAAAAAAGGGCATTCTGATGTTTTAAGGCTAAAAAAATAAAGATGGCAATGGCTGGAATGATGCAGATTGCAGAATATGCTACAATACCTGATGTGGTTAGTGTATACAAAGCAAATAGAAATAGAAGAAAGAGTACTATGACTCTTCCTTCTAAATGATTACTTGATGTTGTATACGACTTTGTCATTTCATTTATTTTGCATGATCGTTTTCTGTAGCTGTAAGACCAAGTTGTGACAATCGATAGATGAAATTGTTGAACTTTGTGTATGGTGGCAGTTGACCAACAAATTCCTCTACAGCATAGCGACTGGCTTCAGTGAGATACATAAACAATGAGTTTTTATTCTCAAGTCGTGCCTGCAACTCGTTAAGCGCCTTTTGGTCAACATCTTTCCATGTACGGTTTGCACGGGTTACCATAAGATTGATGGTTCCCATATTTAATAGACCAGATGGAATAGTGTTGTCATCCAAATTGGGGTACTCGATAATGGCAATCTCGTTAGGCATTATATCGGGACAAATTGATTTGATATCCGTTGCCATCAGATAGCGACTATCTTCGGCCAAGAAATCTTCGTCGTAGGTAAGACGTCGTACTTGCAAACCAAGGCTTAACCAATAGTTCTCTAACTCTTGGGAAATATAGCTCTTGCCATTGCCTGCATCTGTAGAAAGCAAGTTCAGTACATTCTGCTGCCCTTCCTTAAAGTTTGGTAGGAGTGCCTTGCTCAACTGACGGAGAGCCATGTCGTTGATGGTCTTGTTGAAACGGCGATAGCGAAGGGTACTCTCCTTGGGATAGCATCCCAGAACTGGTACTTGCGTGATGCGCTCTGAACGCATGCGGTCACGTAGTGTGCGGTCAAGCATTTCAATGATGAAGAAATAGGTGGCTGTGAAAACAAAGGTGAGCATAAATGCACCCAACAATGTCATCATACGGTTAGTGGGCTGTGCATTCAAAGGGAACATGGGGGGATTCAGAACTCTCAATACAGCTGTAGACATCTGGAGGTTACGTTGACGCAAACGGGCTGCATTAAGTGCTTTCAACATCTCCATATAGTTACCTTCAATAAAGCCGATATGGCGATCCTTACGATCAAGGGTTGCACCAATAGGAGAGAAGAAAATAAATTGTTGGTCAATATTTTGCTGCATAATATCCATTGCGCCTAACTCAGCCTTTGTTTTTTCAAGCAAAATGACCTGATCTAACCATTTTTCAATGAGATTAGATGCCTTTACACCTGTGTCTGTGTTATAATTGGATGCTTCTAAAGTTTGTGTTAACTCTTTTACTTTCTTTGTCGTTGCTTCTAATTGTCTTTCTGCTTTGGATAATTCCAGTTGGGCTTCATTGTTGTTGCCCCCATTTTCACTGCTCATCAGTTTGAGGTTGGCAATACGTGACTGCAATCGGGTGATGTCGCGTACCAAAGATGAGAATTCTTGATTGGACTCAATAATTTTAGAACGATCGCCTAATTGCTGCTTCAGATAAGCAATTAGTGCCTCTGTAGTAGCAATATTCATGCGCAATTCATTATTTTTTACTTGTTGTTGCGCTTCAAGTCCGGAAATTTGCTTAGTTTGTTCTTCATAATTTATAATGCGGTTTTTAACATTATACTTGATAAGATCGTTTTCTGCTGTTGTCAAATTGCGATATAGGCGTTTAACCTCTTTTTCAAAGAATTTTATCACGTTCATGGTTTCGCCATAACGTAGCTGTTGGTACTGATTAGCGAAAACCTCATTAAGTATGTCAAGGGTATTGTAGCAAATACCGGGGTCATTAGCGGAATATGCGATATCTATGATGTCGCTTTTTTCTAATTGAAGTACTTTCAAACGACTTGTAATGCTATTGACACTAAAATATGGATGATAGTTCAGTAAACCAAACAAGTAATTGTCCTGTGAAGGACGCTCGTAAGCTTTCAGGTTACGATATGTCTCTAACTCATTCTGAGGGTTGATAAGTGCTTTTACTTCGGGAGGAACACTCGCATTTAGTTGACGGAAATGTTCTGCTGTAATATAGTTATTGTCTTTGTTGAGGTTACCATACATCATGCAGCGCGCAAAAAGTTTTAGGGCAACTTCATGGATGGTATTATCAGTCTGGATAATCAACATTAAGTTGGCAATGTTGGTTTCTGAATGACCTCCAGCCGTACCTGTACCGCCTTCTAGGTTATAACCTGTAATCATACCCGTATAGATGGTTGTTCTTGCATCATAGACTCGTTCCGTGTTACGAGTCATAAACCATGCCACCACCAATGCAAGTGTTGGTAAAATTACAAGATACCAACGAATTTTATATAGAAATCTGACAATATATCTGAATATATCCATTTGCTTAAAAAGTAAAAATGATGATATTATTTATTTCTTTTCTTTTGCTGCTTTTGCCGCCTCTTTTTCCGCTTGTTTAGCTTCTTTTTCTTCCTGCTTCAGGATTTCTTTTTCGCGCTTAAGTTCTTCCTCTGCAGCTTTTCTAATACGCTTTTCTACAGCACGATTCTCTTTTGCAATCTGTCTCCGAGATTTCTCGATGGTTGAGTCAAGTGTAATATCGGTCGTCGTATTGGTAATAATGGGGGTGTGAGTTAGAATTTCTAGTGTTACAATGTCGGTTGTTATTTGTGTCAATAATGATTGATATGCATTAACGGAACCCATACTATTTTGACCAGTATTAGCATAAGTTTCAATTTCCATATTACCATGATGAAATTCTACTTCGTTGAGTGAACTTGCACCTTGGTAAGCTGCTGCACTTTCGCCAGCAGTTTTCAGGGCCACTAAATTGTTGGTGATTTTTATGTAGAGTGAAACAATTTGTAATTTAAGGTTGTCGTAAGCAAGATCTTTCTGAATTTGAATATTTTCAACTTCAAGACGTTTACGTTTGACAGATGGTCCTAAATCCAGGATGTCTTCAAGAGGTAAACTAACACTTACACCTACATTCCAATAACTTTGTTCGCTAGAATGAGGCTGCCAAACCATGCCTGTGCCATAGCCCGTCCCCTGAGAACCGCTCCAAATATCAGAAAGACCATAACTGGCACTTGCTGACCCGCTGACGTATGAGAATATGTGTCTTTTCTGCTTTGCCACTTCTGCCTGAGCAATTTCCTGTTGTTTTGCTATCTGTAAAATGTTGGGATTAGACTTGGCATTCTCAAACAATACAGACAGAGGTGGTAGCTTGAACTCAGAGAAGCTGATATCCTTCTCCTGACTTGAGTCAAAGAAACCCGCACTGATTCCGCTATCATCGGCAGATTGGGCGGAAGCTGTGAGACACAGAGACGATATGGCTATAGTAAATAGGTACTTTATCATAGATGTAGGCTTTTCGCAATAGATATTATACGTCCTCTTTCTGCACAAATGCAAAGAGGGTACGGAATATAATCTTCAGGTCGAGTGCCAAAGAATAGGTCTCGCCATAGATAATGTCAAGTTGCTTGCGCTCCTCAGCAGACATTTTGCCGCCCTTACCGCGCTCCTCTACCTGCCACAGGCCTGTAAGTCCTGCAGGGGCCATGAAACGGTCGATGCTTGAATCGGCAGTGAGCTTCTCTGCTTCATAGAGTGGGAGAGGACGATTGCCAACAATAGACATGTCGCCTTTCAGAATGTTGAAGAGTTGAGGCAGTTCGTCAATGCTGTATTTACGGATGAAACGTCCCACTTTTGTAACGCGTGGATCGTTCTCGATTTTTACAAAGGCATTGTTGATGTCTTCTTCTTTCTGTTTGCTGAAATCTGTTTCTGCTACGACAAAATCATCACCAATCAGCATGACCTCGTCATCGCTGATCATCATGTTTGATTCAAGCCCTAACTTGGCCATCATCTCGTCTTCTGCAGCGGAATTGCTGAACGATGATGCTTCTGTGGTGGTATTGTCGTTGTCTGTCTTCTTGGCATACTGATTTCCTGTCTTGCTCAGTTCTTGCAGACGCTTTTCTGCGTCCATATACATAGAACGGAACTTGAGGAAGTCAAATATCTGGTAACTGGTACCAACACGCTTTGATTTGAATAGGGCAGGACCAGGACTCTCCAACTTGATGGCAATCGCTGTAATAATCATGATTGGCGACGTAACAAGGATTGCCAAAGATGAAACGAAAATGTCAAAGAGACGTTTCCATACAGGAATCTTAAACTGGAGCAGGTTCCTCTTGGTGACTACTGTGTCAAACAGCATGTCTTCCCTGTCGCATACAAACTGTAGCTTCTTGCTGATAACCGTTACAGAAGCGTTGATGTCAAGCGTGTCGTTAATGCCGCATTGCTGGTATTGCTTTCGCTCTTCACTTGACAAACCAGATGTGAGCAGGATGATGTAAATGCCTGGGCAGTTCTGCTTCAGATAGGTGATGGCTGCCGTATCATATCCAGGAGATGTCTTCTCTAGGAAGATAATATAGTGGTCGTAAAGTTTGCGTGTGTTACACTCGCTAGCGGCCTCTGAATAGTCTTTCTTGAAAATGACATGCTTTCCAGGCAGATACTTCAAACGCTCTTCTGACTGGGGATTATTACCTATATATACGACACCAACCATAATCTATCTTAGTTCGGCAAAATCTTCTTGACGCGGATCTTTAATTCCATGGGGTTGAAGGGCTTCACAATGTAGTCCTCAGCACCAATTTCCAACAGACGGATACGCTCGCTGGTTGAGTCCTCACTTGAGAGCATGATGACGGGAATGTGGCTGAATAACTCATTCTGCTTAATCCACTCCAAGAAATCATCACCTCGCATACCCGGCATGCGGATATCAGAGATAATGAGGTCTGGTGTGTTGCCAGCCTGAAGCCATTTAACACCTTGCAATCCATCAGGTAACCACTGTACATCGTAGTCGCTCATCAGGTAAATCGAGAGGACCTTTGCAATGGTCTCTTTGTCGTCAAGTATTAGAATTTTCTTTTTCATATATGAATATGATTTTAATCGTTTTAACCTTATTTTGTTGATATATCACGTGCAAAGGTATATAAAAAAAATGAAATGAGCACAAAATGTAGAAAAAAAATAACAATAAAAGTGTTTTTTGTCTTTATTGGAAAATATTTTAGGGAAAAAGACGTTTTTGACGTATAAATTAAGGTATAGAAATAATTTTTAAATAAATGGCAATGAGGTATTTATTAGGATTTGATGTTGGCAGTTCTTCTGTCAAGGCATCATTAGTCAACGCCGATAGCGGCAAGTGTGTGGCTTCTGCTTTCTTCCCAGAAAAGGAAGCACCTATTATGGCTGTTAAAACAGGTTGGGCCGAGCAGGATCCTAACTCTTGGTGGGAGTATGCAAAACTCTCATTGAAGAAGATTATGGCTGAAAGTGGCGCTAAGGCCGAAGAAATTAAGGCCATTGGTATTTCATATCAGATGCATGGATTGGTTTGCGTAGACAAGAACTACCAGCCTTTGCGTCCTGCTATTATCTGGTGTGATTCACGTGCTGTGCCTTATGGCGAGGCTGCTTTCCGTGATCTGGGTAGTGAGCAGTGCCTGTCGCACTTGCTGAATTCTCCAGGTAACTTTACTGCAGCTAAGTTGGCATGGGTTAAGGAGAATGAACCTGACCTGTATAATAAAATATATAAGGTGATGTTGCCTGGTGATTATCTGGCATTGCGTCTGTCAGGAGTTGCTAACACAACGGTGAGTGGCTTGTCTGAAGGCATGTTCTGGGATTTCAAGGAAAATAAGGTCGCCAAATTCTTGCTTGACTATTATGGATTTGATCAGTCATTGATAGCTGATATCGTACCAACTTTCTCTGAGCAGTGTGTCGTATCTGAGGCTGCTGCAGCAGAAATGGGGTTGAAGGCTGGAACTCCAATTACTTATCGTGGTGGTGACCAGCCCAATAATGCACTCTCTTTGAATGTGTTGAATCCTGGCGAGATTGCTGCAACAGCAGGAACTTCAGGTGTAGTATATGGTGTGTTGGGTGACGTTAACTACGATCCTAAATCACGCGTTAATACATTCGCTCACGTCAATCATCAGGCAGACCAGACACGTCTTGGCGTGCTCTTGTGTATCAATGGTACTGGTATTCTGAATGCATGGGTTCACCGTAATATTACCCCAGGTATTGGTTATGCAGAGATGAACGATTTGGCTGCTCAGGCTCCTATTGGTAGTGATGGCGTGACAATCGTTCCTTTTGGAAATGGTGCAGAGCGTGTGCTTGAGAATCGTGAAATTGGTTGCTCTGTCAATGGATTGAACTTCAATAAGCACTCACAGGCTCATCTGGTACGTGCTGCCCAGGAGGGTATTGTCTTCTCATTCTGCTATGGCATGGAAATCATGCAGCAGATGGGTATGGATATCAAGAAGATTCATGCAGGCAAGGCCAATATGTTCTTAAGCCCGCTGTTCCGTGATACATTGGCTGGTGTAAGTGGTGCAACGATTGAACTCTACGATACTGATGGCTCTGTTGGTGCTGCCAAGGGCGCTGGTATGGGTGCTGGTATCTATAAGGATGCTAATGAGGCTTTCGCTTCCTTGGAGAAGTTGCAGGTTATTGAACCAGACGAGAAGCATCGTGCAGAATATGCAGCTGCTTATGCCGCCTGGAAAGAGACATTGAATAAGAACCTGTAAAGGATACGGATATTAAAAATGGAGACGTTCAATTGAATGTCTCCATTTTTTTTATTTTTTATGTTTGGTTGTCTTTAATCTTCTTCGTCGGGGCCCTTAAGGATAATACTGGTAGCACCAATCGTGAAGAGGGTACCGCTTTCGATGACACGCCGCTCGCGAGGTGGAATCTCAACATTTTCAACGAAAGTACCAGTATTGCTGTTGTTGTCGCGCAGGGTATACTTTAATCTGCCTTGCTTGTCTCGGCTTACATTGATGGTACAGTGGTTTAAGTCTACGCTGGGGTCTACTGTCTCGAAAGCTGTGTTAATAGGGTTTCCTTTCTGGTGGCGTCCGATAACATTGTCGCCCATCTGCAGGGGAATGATTTGCTTGTAGTGGAACACGTTCTCGATAACAACAATACTGCCGCAGGGTGTTTCTTCTGTTGAAGCGTTGCTGTCTGCCATCTGTCTGTTTTCCTCCTTTTGTGTGTTCTTAAGTTTGGAAACGCCAATGCGGATGCCAAACTGCTTATTGCACTCTGGACATTGGAATACCAACGACTGACCTTCTGTGTATTTGGTCTCGTCAAATGTGATATAATTCTCGCATTTTGGACAGCGTACGCGCTTCATCTACAAAAGTTTAAAAGGGGTTTTGCTTAGTCTTTAATCTCCAATACCCATGACTGCTCGAAGTAATCGCTCTTATTGCGAAGACTGCGCAACGAGTTGGCTGCTTCTGTTTCGCTGGCATAATTGCCATATACAATTCGAAGCATGTTGCTCTTGCTGGTCACTAGTCTGACTTCAGAGTAACCTTCTTTGCTGAGTTTCTCAATAAAGATCTCTGCATTCTTCTGGGTTACCTGACTTGCCAATACAATACAGTATGTGGATTTTGAAGAGGTTTCTTCCGTGGTTACATCAGCATCAGCAGAGATGCTGTCTTTGGCATCTTCTTTGGAAACGGCTTGTGTCTTCTGTATGTCGTCTGCAGCCTGCTGCTGTGAGATAATGGTGTGCTGAGGGATGGCGATGAAAGCACTTTGCTGCATCTCCATGGCGCTGTCACCGTTTGAAATAGGTGTGCCAATCATGAAGAATGCTATAATAGCTGCTGCTGCTGCAACAGCATTGCGCAACCATGACATCTTGATGGTAATAGCACTTTCTTCAGGTACCTTTGCGGTGTCTTCATTCTGAGGTGTTTCTACAGGAACCTTTGTCTCTACGACGAGTGGGGACATCTCAAAAGAACTGAGACCATAAAGATATGGTGTCAGAATGCCTGCCTCGCATGGCTCAAATTCCAAATTTCCCTCTTGGTTGAGGCGAAGGATACCAATGTCGTTAAGCTCGTATTCACGCTTTGATTCCAAATGCTGACGTATCTCAGCAACCTCAGCCTCGATGCGTCTGAGTGCTTCGGGGTAGCTGATGTCGTAAGCTTCAATATATGATTGAACGAGCAGAGAGTCGTTCATCGTAAGACGGGGATTGAAACCCAGCGTACGAAGGGGAGGCAAGAAGGTGCCGTCCGTCTCGTCATATCGGGCATCAACATGGTGTGCCATAAAGCCACCAAGACCGGGAACAATGACACAATCATTGCTCAATAATAATATCTCTATATGTCTTTCAAGTACATTCACGTTGCAAAGGTACGGCTTTTTTCTGAATCGGGCAAATAAAAAATGCAAAAATCTTATCTTATCTGAATATAAAGTCGTACCTTTGCACCATTGAAACAAGAATACGGAAAAAGTGATGAATTTTATCGAAACAGAAATAAAGGGTGTCTTTATTATTGAACCAAAAGTGTTTAATGATGCGCGTGGCTATTTCTTCGAAGCATGGAAACAGGCAGAGTTTGAAGCCAATATCGGTCATGTGGATTTTATCCAAGATAATGAGTCTAAGTCATCCTATGGTGTGCTCCGTGGACTGCATTATCAAAAAGGTGAATTCGCACAAGCAAAATTGGTACGTGTCATCAAAGGTCGTGTGCTTGATGTGGCTGTTGATGTCCGTAAGAGTTCCCCTACATTTGGAAAGCACGTCATGGTTGAATTGAGTGAGGATAATAAGCGCCAGTTCTTC
The DNA here is from genome assembly GCF_022024175.1 of Prevotella communis. Lineage (GTDB taxonomy): Bacteria > Bacteroidota > Bacteroidia > Bacteroidales > Bacteroidaceae > Prevotella > Prevotella communis. The sequence goes on from NZ_CP091794.1 coordinate 1,473,590, forward strand.
ATTCCTCGTGGGTTCGCCCATGGTTTCCTGGTGTTAAGTGAAGAGGCTATCTTTACCTATAAGGTTGACAATGTCTATGCACCTCAGGCTGAGGCTGGTGTCTGTTGGAACGATCCAGTGCTTGATATCAAATGGCCTATTGATCCCCAAGAGGTGCTGACAAGTGAGAAAGACTTACAACAGCCATTGCTGAAAGATGCAGTCGTGTTTGATTAATATATAATAAGGTATATGAATATCGCAATTGTAGGAACAGGTTATGTGGGACTGGTTTCTGGTACTTGTTTTGCAGAAACAGGCGTGAATGTTACGTGTGTGGATGTTGATGCCCAGAAGATTGAACGTTTGAAAAATGGAGAAATCCCCATCTATGAACCAGGTCTGGATCAGTTGGTGCTGAAGAATGTTAAGGCTGGTCGATTGAAGTTCACAACAGACTTGGCTTCCATCCTTAATGAACAGGAAATCGTATTCTCTGCAGTTGGTACACCTCCCGATGAGGATGGCTCTGCAGATTTGAAATATGTGCTGCAGGTGGCTAAGACTATTGGCGAGAACCTGAACCGCTATCTTGTGGTGGTGACCAAGTCAACTGTTCCTGTTGGCACGGCTAAAAAGGTACGTCAGACGATTGAGGCAGAACTGAAGAAGCGTGGAGTTGATATTCCCTTTGATGTGGCTTCGAACCCGGAGTTCCTTAAAGAGGGTAATGCTATCAAGGACTTCATGAGTCCTGACCGCGTGGTGGTTGGTGTTGAAAGTGAAAAGGCAAAGAAGGCTTTAACCAAACTCTATAAGCCATTCCTTATCAATAACTTCCGTGTTATCTTCATGGATATCCCTTCTGCCGAAATGACAAAATATGCTGCAAATTCCATGTTGGCTACACGTATCTCTTTCATGAATGATATTGCCAATCTTTGTGAACGGGTAGGAGCTGATGTGAATATGGTCCGTGCTGGTATTGGCAGTGATACGCGTATCGGAAGAAAGTTCCTTTATGCAGGATGCGGCTATGGTGGCTCTTGCTTCCCCAAAGATGTGAAAGCCCTTATTAAGACTGCAGATCAGAATGGCTATTCAATGGAAGTCCTGAAGGCTGTGGAACGCGTAAACGAAAAGCAGAAGTCTGTACTCTTTGATAAATTGCAGAAAGCTTACCAGGGGGAAGACCTTAAAGGTAAAACCATTGCGATGTGGGGCTTGTCGTTTAAGCCTGAGACTGATGATATGCGTGAGTCAACTGCATTGGTGATGATTGATAAACTGCTGGCAGCAGGTTGTCGTATCCGTGTCTATGATCCAATTGCCATGGATGAATGCCGTCGTAGAATTGGTGATAAAGTAACATATTGCAGGGATATGTATGATGCGGTTCTTGATGCGGATGCTCTTTTGTTGCTGACAGAGTGGAAGGAATTCCGTTTGCCTACATGGGGCGTTATCAAGAAGGCAATGCACAGACCTTTAGTTATTGATGGACGTAACATCTTTGATGTAGAGGAACTTGACGAGAATGGATTTGAATATCATTGCATAGGTAAATGATAAGGTATTGTATCATAGCATCTCTTTTAATCCTGTCGTTTGTAGCTTGCAAGCAACAGCGTAATGACGTCTCTGAAAATGAAACGCCAGAAGACTTGGAGGCGAAAGCCATGCTGCAAGGTATCTGGATTGAAAGTGAGACGGAAGAGGTCTCGTTCCTGGCGAAGGGCGATACGATATTCTTTCCGGATTCTACGAGTCAGCCTTCTTATTTCCGTATTGTCAGTGACTCGTTCTGCCTGGGTGAAAACCGTTATGCAATAACCAAACAGACGGAGCATTTGTTCTGCTTCCAGAATCAGGCTGGTGAAGAGGTTCGTTTGGAGAAGAGTGAGAACAAAGAGGATTCTTTGGCATTCTTGGATAATCAACCAGAGATATTGTCACTGAACGAAGTCCTGAAAATTGACTCCGTGGTGTTGTTTGGGGGTGAGCGATATCACTGGTATATTGCTGTAAACCCAACAAGGTATAAGGTGACCAAGGAAACCTATAATAGTGATGGCGTCAGTGTAGACAATGTCTATTACGACAACATCATTCACATTAGCCTATATCGTGGGTCTGTATGTCTTTTTTCGCGTGATATCAAGAAACAGATGTTTGCTGACGATGTTCCACAACAGTTCCTTGATCAGGCTGTTCTGGGTAATATTAAGTACGATCACGTCGATTCACGTGGCGTCCACTTCAATGCCAACCTCTGTATTCCGGATGTTGCCAGTTGTTATCTGGTAGAGACACTTATCGGTTTTGATGGTCAGATGACCAAGAAACTATTGGAATATTAATCCTCTCCGAGCCAGTTGTCAATCAGCCGGCGGGCAATAGAGAGTTTTTCTGGAAGTTTAGGCAGGTTGGTGCGATTGAACCAACCTGCTTTTGTTAGTTCCTCGCGCTGCACATGAATCTCTCCGCTCTCATAATCGGCAGTGAAACCTACCATTAATCCACTGGGGTAGGGCCAGGGCTGGGAATCAAAATACTGGATGTTCTTAATGGTGAGGCCGGTCTCTTCCATCACCTCTCGCTTGACGGCTTCCTCCAAAGTCTCACCTGTCTCAACAAAACCTGCAATAAGTCCATAGAATTCACTACGGAAGTTGCGACCGCGAGCTAATAATACTTCGTCGCCTCGGCGGATCAGTACGATAACTGCCGTGGCTAATTGGGGCCAAACTTCTTTTCCGCACATCTCACAACGCTTGCTGATATCTGTGTGAAAATGCATCTGACCACCACAGACACCACAGAACTTGGTGTTGCGGTCCCAATAGAGCAACTCTGCGCATTTGCCTGCCTTCAGATAGAGTGGGTAGGGGAGTTTGTAGTAACTCTGACGCAGGGGGCACATCTCATAGAGTTGATAGTTTAAAGTTGAAAGTTGAAAGTTGGGGCTGTTTGTTGGGGGCGTGTCAATGCTGTAGGCTTTCACTTCAATACCATCCAGGGGCGTGATGTTTAGAATCGTGGTCCAGGGCTTTATCTCTGTAGGTGGTTCTTCCTGGCAGGGAATCGTGTACGTACCGTCAGCCTGACGTTCTAGCATCAGGTCGTCTTTGCAGAATACAAAATAGTATTGTTTCATTGCTTTTCTTCTCCAAATAATTGCTTGTAATCACGTTTTGCTGCAGGGATGGTCCATTCCTCTGGTGTGAATTTCCAGTTGTGGGCTGCCTGAGGATTTACGTTACCTAAGCGTTCAATTTCTTGTGTCAGGTAGTGGCGTAAGTCCAGTGGTGACTGGTAGATGATTCTGCTGTTTATTTCTTCTTTGGGAATGCCCGCACCTTTTGTAAGCAAGTCGCCACCACCATTGCCGCGATAGCTGTTCATGACAACCTTATAGGTTTTGTTCATTTGAAATGGTTCGCCGTTTGACATTCTGAGAATCCTGACTTTCTGTCCGTTAGGTTTTGTGACGTCAACTTCATAGTCGATACCGGATGCAGAGTCGAAATTGAATGTATAGTTCAGGAAACCTGTACGTTGCTGGTCTTCTTTTGAGGCATCGTTGAGTAACAACAGGTGGTCTTCTGGACGTTTCATGGTGTTTACCCATCGGTCATAGCTTTCTTCCAGATGTCCAAGTACCTCCTTTCCTGTCATATTGAGTACGTACATCTTGTTCTCAAAACGATAGAGTTTGAACATGTCTGCCATCGTGACATCTCCGGCTTCAATCTTGCTGTCAAATGCCAAGGGGGCATTAAATGAGATATCTGCTCCAGAGATGCTTAACTGCAGACTGTGAATGAAATCCGAAAAGGCTGAATTGCCAAAGAAACAGTCGCGTGTGCTTACCGTTGTCTCAAAATGCCCAATCTTGCGGTCAACATACAATTTAATGCGATTGAAGTCTGGTTGGAAATACTGACTCATTTGCTCATCAATCTGCTCTTTGCGTACACTGACGATATCGCCCTTAATGTCCTTTTTCTTGAGTTTTCCTTTTTCATAAGTCAGGCTGACTTGTGCATCGGCAACGTTCACTGCAAAACAGGAGGGGTCGAGTGTCAGAACCTGTTTCCCATCTGTGTTCTCAATCCATTCATTGTGTACCTGGTGGTCATGACCAAAAAAGATGATGTCAAAACCTGGTACTTCACGTGCTACACGAGCTGTGGCATCCTCCTCGGCACCATTTAATACCAGTCCGCCTTCTTTTCCACTATGGAAAAGACCTATTACCAAATCGGCATGTTCTACCTCCCGTACCTGCTTCACCCATTTCTTGGCACAACTGACCATCTCGTGGAATTCCAATCCTTCATATACAGATTCGTTAAGCCAACAGGGGATGGTAGGAGTGAGAAGTCCGATGACGGCAATCTTTACGCCATCACGTACGAAAAGGGCGTAAGGCTTGAGGTATGGCTGCCCATTTTCTTTCTCTACCACATTGGCACCCAGGATAGGACAGCGTACTTCACGAATCCATTTGTCATAGACTGCATGACCAGGTTCTACATCGTGGTTGCCTATTGTCTCGGCATCATACCTCATATAGTTTACCATTCTTGCTGCAATGTTCTGATCTGTGGTCATCACATAGTTGGACCAGTAACAAGTGGGCTGTCCCTGCAGGATGTCACCATTGTCAATCAGCAGCAGGTTCTCGCCATATTGATTGCGTAGGTTGTTTACGTAAGAGTTGATACGCATTAATGTTCCTTCCAAGGGCTTGCGGTTTACGAAATCGTATGGAAAGAAATAGCCATGGACATCACTTGTCTCAACGATTCGTAAGTTCACCGTCTTTGTTTGTGCCATAGTATGAGGCAAAGTGCCAAATAAGAGTGCTCCTAATATGAGTGCTTTTTTCATATTTATCTGTTTTGATGGCGCAAAATTACGAAATGTCATATGAAACGCCAAATTTTCGGCATGGAATTTGCTGTAAATAATTAAAAAAGAAAGGAGATTGAGATTATGGCATTCATAGATTATTATAAGATTCTAGGGGTTGATAAGACCATTCCACAGAAGGATGTGAAGAAAGCCTATTTGAAACGTGCCAAGCAGTTTCATCCGGATTTGCATCCTGACGACCCGAAGGCCAAGGCAAAGTTTCAGGCTTTGAATGAAGCATACGATGTGATTGGTGATCCTGAAAAGCGAAAGAAATACAATCAGTATGGTGAACAGTGGAAGCAAGCTGATGCCTTTGGTGGTACTGGTGGCTTCGGTGGTTTTTCTTCAGGTGCTGGTGGTGGCTCTCCATTCGAAGGCTTTGATTTCTCAAACTTTACTAATGGAAGGGGTGGCGGTGGCTTTAGCTCATTCTTTGAGGATTTGTTTGGTGGTGCCATGCGAGGACGTGGCGCTGGTGGTTTTGCCCATCAGCAACCACAACAACCACGTGAGACGCAGGCTAGTGTCAATATAGATATGTACACGGCTTTGCTGGGTGGTGATGTCATCGTCACCGTGCCAGATGGGAAAAAGATACGTCTGAAACTAAAACCTGGCACGCAGCCTGGCACTAAGGCCAGACTGCGTGGCAAAGGTCAGAACGGTGCGGATTTGATAATTACCTATCAGGTTACATTGCCTACGAGTCTGAGTGCTCGTCAACAGGAGTTACTAAGGCAGATGCAACAAGGTTAATCCTTGAATTCCTTCAGAAACTGTTCTGCTCGCTCAAGGTCTTCAGGTGTATCAATTCCGACGGTTTCTACATCGGTAAGGCCCACCTTGATGCGATAGCCGTTTTGAAGCCAGCGTAATTGCTCCAGACTCTCTGCCAGTTCCAGAGGGCTTTGGGGCAATTTCGTGATTTGTGACAATACTTCACGACGATAGGCATAAAGGCCAATGTGCTTCAAGAAAGGAAAGTGTAACAGCCAGTCGCTACTTTCTTTTCCTCTGATATATGGAATGACGCTGCGACTGAAATACATGGCATAGCCGTTAACATCACATACAATCTTTGGAGAATTGGGGTTTTGAACAGCCTCCATGCTTTCGAAAGGTTTTCCGAGGGTAGCTATCTGTGTGTTTGGATCATCGAATAGGTGTTTTACTGTTTCCAACTGAGATTTCTGGATGAAGGGCTCGTCGCCTTGTACGTTGATAATGACATCGGCGTTGGTCTGCAATTTTATGGCAGCTTCCTCAATACGGTCAGTACCGCTTTTATGGTCGGTGCGTGTCATGACGGCATGGCCTCCAAATGACTCTACAGCCTTGAAAATCCTATCGTCGTCGGTGGCAACATAAGCTTCGCCCAATACACTTGTTACTTGTTCGTAAACTCTTTGAATGACGGGCTTACCGCCTAGCATCGCCAGCGGCTTGCCTGGAAAACGCGTAGATGCATAACGCGCAGGAATAATACCAATGAATTTCATCTGCTTTACTAATTTTTGACGCAAAGTTACAAATAATTCTTAATTCTTAGTTTCAAAAAAGGGAAATTCTTGCCTGTTTACACTTTTTTTTGTACTTTTGGAGTGAAAAATTGAAAACAATGAAATTGACATCATATATTTTATCGCTTACATTACTTACTATGCCTCTCTCTCTGTCTGCCCAGAAAATCTCTTTGGGTACGTGTACAACAAAAGACGGAGGTGAATATAACGGAGAGATGGCTGCAGGAAAACCACACGGCAAAGGAAAAACGGTGTGGAAGAACGGAAATCTTTATGAAGGTGAATATGTAAAAGGAAAACGCGAAGGTCATGGCATTTATACTTTCACAGACGGGGAACGCTATGAAGGGCAATGGATGCAGGACCATCAGCATGGTCAGGGTACATATTATTTCCAGAATAATAATAAATATGTAGGTCTCTGGTTTAAGGACTACCAGCAGGGCTATGGTGAAATGTACTATTTCAATGGCGACACCTATAAGGGTAACTGGCATGAAGATAAGCGTAATGGCAAAGGAAAATATGTCTATGCCAGTGGAGCATATTATAACGGAGACTGGAAAGATGACAAAAAAGAAGGCCGTGGCTTCCATGATTGGGCTGATGGCTCAACCTATGATGGTGAATGGAAGAATAATATGCGTTCCGGTAAGGGTGTGTTTAAATATGCCAGCGGTGACGTCTATGTAGGCCAATGGCAGAACGATTTGCAGCATGGCAAGGGTGTCTATCGTTTCCAGAATGGTGACATCTTTGAGGGTGACTATGTGAATGGTCAGCGTACAGGTAATGGTATCGTGAAATTTGCTAATGGCGACCGTTATAACGGACAGTTCCTGAAAGGTGATAAAAATGGACAAGGCACCTTCCTGTGGGCAAATGGTAATTCGTATTCTGGACAGTGGAAAAATGACCAGCCGAATGGTCGTGGTAAACTGACGACAAAGGCTGGTGACGTTGTGGAAGGACAATTTAAAAACGGACAGCCTGAAGGAGAGTGTATCGGTCATCTGGCCGATGGCTCTAAATTTAAGGCCCAGTATAAGAATGGACAGCGTCATGGTGCTGCCATCGAAGAAGATAAGGACGGTAAGCGTATTGAGTGCCACTATGAGAATGGTAAACGTGAAGGAGCGTTTGTCGAGAAAGACCGTAACGGCGCAATTGTTGCCCAGGGCACTTATAGCAACGGTTATCGTAAAATAGAAAAATAGACTATCAATAAACCACTTTAAAACTATATGTTATGATTATTGACACGCTTGACAATTTGGGCAAATACGTAGGATTAAATCCTTTGTTTGCTGATGTGGTAGAGTTCCTGAAGAAGAACGACCTAAACACGATGGAGGCTGGTAAATATCCTATTAAGGATAAGGACCTCTTTGTCAATATCACTACGGCTAAGGGCAAAGCACCCGATGAGGCCGTGTTGGAGACTCATGTCAAGATGATAGACATTCAGATTCCTATTGATGGACCTGAGACCTATGGCTATACACCATTGTGCAGACTGCCAGAACAGGAATATAATGCAGAAAAGGATATCACAAAATACCCTGACCTCATGGCAGAAAGTTTTATTGACTGTCAACCAGGTATGTTTGCGGTTTTTTTCCCTCAAGACGGTCATGCACCGTGTATCTCAATGGCACCAGAGATTAAAAAAGCGATATTCAAGGTTAAAGCTTAATTCCTATGGCAGCAAAGAAAAAAGAGGAGGTGCAGCCTAAGCATATTGGCCTCGTACAGAACGATTCATGGTTAGAGCCTTTTGAAGATGCAATCCGTGGACGCCATGAGCATGCTGTGTGGAAACTGAATCAGTTGACACGCAATGGTAAAACGTCGTTGAAAGACTTCGCATCTGGTCATCTTTATTTTGGATTACATAAGCAGTTGCGTGGGTGGGTGTTCCGTGAGTGGGCCCCTAATGCCACGGAAATCTATCTGATAGGTGATTTTAATGACTGGAAGGAAGATGAAAAATATAAGTGCAAGCGTATAGCCGGAACTGGAAACTGGGAACTGAAATTGCGTGAACGTGACCTGAAACACGGACAACTTTACAAAATGAAGGTGAAGTGGGACGGAGGTGAAGGTGAGCGTATTCCTGCTTGGTGCACCCGCGTGGTTCAGGATGAGACAACGAATATTTTCTCTGCCCAAGTATGGAACCCAGCCAAAAAGTATGATTTCAAGAAGAAAAACTTCAAGCCTAAGAAGAGTCCGTTACTTATCTACGAATGTCATGTAGGTATGGGACAGGATGCTGAGAAGGTTGGATCGTATAATGAGTTCCGCGAGAACGTGCTACCGCGTGTTATCAAGGATGGCTATAACTGCATCCAGGTGATGGCTATTCAAGAGCATCCATATTATGGGTCATTCGGTTATCATGTTTCTTCATTCTTCGCACCCAGTAGTCGTTTTGGTACGCCAGAAGAGTTGAAACAACTCATTGATGAGGCACATAAGAATGGTGTTGCTGTCATCATGGATATCGTTCATTCTCATGCGGTGAAGAACGAGGTGGAAGGTCTGGGAAATCTGGCTGGAGATCCTAATCAGTTCTTCTATCCCGGTGATCGTCATGAGCATCCAGCATGGGATTCACTTTGTTTCGATTATGGTAAGGATGAGGTGATGCATTTCCTGCTCTCCAACTGTCGTTACTGGTTAGAGGAATACCAGTTTGATGGCTTCCGTTTTGATGGAGTTACCTCTATGCTGTACTATAGCCATGGACTGGGAGAAACCTTCTGTGGCTATCCTGATTATTTCAATGGTCATGAGGATGATAATGCCATCTGTTACCTGACATTGGCAAATAAATTGATTCATGAGGTAAATCCGAATGCTATCACGATAGCAGAAGAGGTGAGTGGTATGCCTGGCCTGGCTGCAAGGTTTGAAGATGGAGGCTATGGTTTTGATTATCGTATGGCTATGAATATTCCTGATTATTGGATTAAGACCATTAAGGAACAGCCGGATGAGAACTGGAAACCAAGCAGCATTTTCTGGGAAGTAAAGAACCGTCGTCCTGATGAGAAAACGATATCTTATTGTGAGAGTCATGATCAGGCATTGGTTGGTGATAAGACGATCATCTTCCGTCTCATAGATGCTGACATGTATTGGCACTTCGCCAAGAAGGATGTTAATGGTGTGGCTGAGAGAGGTATTGCTCTGCATAAAATGATCCGTTTGGTGACGTTGGGTACAATCAATGGTGGTTACCTGAACTTTATGGGTAATGAGTTTGGTCACCCGGAATGGATTGACTTCCCACGTGAGGGAAATGGCTGGTCGTACAAATACGCGCGTCGCCAGTGGAGTCTTGTGGATAATAAGGACTTGTGTTATCACTGGTTGGGTGATTTTGACCGTGAGATGATAAAAGTGGTGAAGAGTGTACGCAACTTCCAGGATAAACCCGTGGTAGAGATATGGCACAATGACGGTGATCAGATTCTTGCCTTTATGCGTGGTGACTTGCTGTTCGTGTTTAACTTCTCACCCACACAGTCTTTTACAGACTACGGATTCCTTGTGCCAACCGGCAGCTACGACGTTGTGCTGAATACTGATTCGAAAGATTTCGGTGGCTTTGGTTTTGCTGACGATACTGTGACGCATTTCACGAACTATGATCCTCTGTATGTCAACGACCGCAAGGAGTGGCTTAAACTTTATATACCTGCCCGTTCGGCAGTAGTTCTTAAGAAGAACTAATGAGAAACAGATATAATTACAAAGAACAAGGCACCATCACCCACAAGGTGATGTGTGCTGTTTGTTTTCTTATATTCTCATTCTTGTGGCTATATGAGTTTCAGACTGATATATTAACTATAGCCCAGCATGTGTTGAGTCAAGGTGTGACGCATTATAATAGGACTGTCGGTGCTATTCTGATAACGATAGTGCTATATATCTTGCAGAGATGTATTGCTAACTTTACGAAACTGTCACGCAGATCGTATGCCTTGACATATTTTCCTTCAATGCTGATATTGGCCGTGGTCTCGGATGTAAATCAGGACATTGACCAGCATTTTTCTTTTGGTGCCTGGGTTTGGGTATTCCCATTCCTGTTGTTGATTTGGGGTGTTTGCGTATGGTTCGCACGTCAGGCAATGTCGTATAGTCTTGATGAGGGACAGTATGGTACAGTATTCTCTGCCAGGAAGTTTTGGCTGAATTTACTTCAGATGACAGTTATGATGCTGGGTGTTGTACTGGTAGGTAATACTAACGCCGTCTTTCATTATAGCACTCATATGGAAGTAGCTCTGATGAATGATGATGTGGATGAAGCCTTGAGGGTAGGGAATCGTTCGTTGGAAACAAATGAACGTCTCACCATGTTACGTGCCTATGCCTTGTCAAAAAAAGGAAAATTGGCAGACGGATTATTTGGTTATCCTGTGAAGGGAACTAGCGAGACGCTATTGCCCATGCAATTGAAACCACAGTTGATGCCGGAAGACTCTATATGGAAACATCTGGGGGCGCGTTGTGCAAAGACCGTGAATTCAGAGTTCTATTATGAGAGAATGGAGCGTGACACATTAGGCACTTCCGCAATGGCAGACTATAGGCTGTGTGGCTATCTCATGAATCGTGATCTGAATTCTTTTGTGCGTGTTTTGCCTAAATACTATGAGGTGTCTGATTCTGTGGTTCTGCCACGTCATTACAAAGAGGCTTTGGTGCTTTATCAGCATTTAACGGCTCATCCTCTGATAGTCTATCATGATGCAGTCTTGGCAGAAGACTGGAATAATCTACAACAGCTGAAAGTAAAATATTCCAAAGAGCCTGAGCGAAGATACCGCATCTTTGATAATTATCAAAAGTCGTATTGGTATTATTACTATTATCGAAATTGAAATAATGGACTATAAAAGAAGAGGAATGGAAGCGAATCCATTCCTCTTACTTTTTAGATATTTCAATGATGGGTCTTACTCGATAACAACCAAGGCGTCATCTTCCATCACACTTTCACCAATCTTCACGCATACGGCAGTGACCTTACCAGCCTTCTCGGCCTGCAGGTTATTTGCCATCTTCATGGCTTCAAGTACGACAATAGTATCGCCAACCTGAACTTCGTCGCCTACGGCAACCTTGATGTCTGTGATAACACCAGGCAGGGGAGCCTTGACGGCATTGTTCTTGTTTACAGCTGCTTTATTGGTTGCAGGTTCGTCAGAAGTGCTTGCAGCAGCTGCTGCAGGCTTACCAAGCACGGGCTTTTTCTTCTCGGGCTCAGCTTCTTTCTCCATTTCAACCTTATACTCTTCGCCATTGACGGTGACGGTAACGATGTTTTCCTCAATATCGCCTACGGCAACCTCGTATTTCGTTCCGTTGATAGTATACTTGTATTCTTTCATTTCATTAATGATTTAGGGACGTGCTGTCATTGTCTGGGCATAGCCGTTCCATTGTGTAGAGCGCTCCGCAATCGTGATGATGCCGGTCTCCACATCATGGACGTTATTTCCCAGATGCTCATGAAGAGCCATTGCTATGGCAGCATAGACTTCATTTTTCTTCATAACTAAAATTTCTTTTACTTCTTAACTCCTCGTTTACATAGGAATATTTCCGTGCTTCTTGGCAGGCAGGGCATCACGCTTGGTAGCGAGCTGGGCTAAGCCACGGCAGATGCGGAAACGGGTGTTGCGAGGCTCGATAACATCATCGATGTATCCGAACTTAGCAGCCTGATAGGGATTTGCAAAGAGTTCGTTGTACTCTTCTTCCTTCTCAGCGATGAATGCCTTAACATCCTCACCAGCTTCCTTCTTGGCTTTAGCTTCCTTAGCATAGAGAACTGCTGCAGCACCACTGGCACCCATAACGGCAATCTCTGCAGAAGGCCATGCATAGTTCAGGTCGGTGTGGAGTTGCTTAGAGCCCATCACGATGTGTGAACCACCGTATGACTTACGCAGGGTGACAGTAATCTTGGGTACTGTGGCTTCGCCATAGGCATAGAGCAACTGTGCTCCGTGGAGGATAACTGCGTTATACTCCTGACCAGTACCGGGCAAGAATCCGGGAACGTCAACGAAACTAACAATAGGAATATTGAAAGCGTCGCAGAAACGTACGAAACGGGCACCCTTACGGCTGGCGTTTACATCGAGAACACCTGCGTAGCATGAAGGCTGGTTGGCTACGATACCAACGCTCTGACCGTTGAAACGAGCGAAACCAACGATGATGTTCTTGGCAAATTTAGGCTGAACCTCGAAGAACTCGCCATTGTCGACAACGGCACCGATCACCTTATACATGTCGTAAGCCTCGTTGGGATTCTCAGGGATAATCTCGTTCAGAGAGTCCTCCATACGATTGATGGGGTCGTCGCACTTCTTGCGAGGAGCCACCTCCATGTTGTTAGAAGGAATGTATGAAAGCAGGGTCTTGATCATCTGCATACCCTCTTCCTCAGTCTTGGCTGTGAAGTGGGTTACACCAGACTTGGTAGCGTGAACGCTGGCACCACCCAGATGCTCCTGGTCAATATCTTCACCGGTAACGGTCTTTACAACCTTAGGACCAGTGAGGAACATGTATGAGGTGCCTTCCATCATCAGGGTGAAGTCTGTCAGGGCAGGGCTGTAAACAGAACCACCTGCGCAAGGACCAAAGATACCGCTAATCTGGGGAATAACACCAGAGGCCAGAATGTTACGCTCGAAAATCTCTGCGAAACCAGCCAAAGAGTTTATACCTTCCTGAATACGTGCACCACCTGAGTCGTTGATGCCGATAACAGGGGCACCCATCTTCATGGCCATATCCATTACCTTACAGATCTTCTGGCTCATGGTCTCACTAAGAGAACCTGCATGAACGGTGAAATCCTGGGCAAATACGAAGACCAGACGGCCATCAATTGTACCACTACCTGCTACTACACCATCGCCAAGGAACTGTTTCTTCTCCATGCCGAAATTGTGGCAACGGTGCTCCTTGAACATGTCGTATTCCTCGAAAGAACCTTCATCGAGGAGCATCTCTATGCGCTCGCGGGCTGTGTATTTACCACGCTCGTGCTGTTTCTGAATCGCTTTTTCACCACCACCGAGACGGGCCTGTTCGCGCTTCTCGATGAGTTGCTTGATTTTTTCTAATTGTTTTGACATTTCGTTGTTACGTTATTTCGTTATTACGATGTTACAATATTTATTCCGGATGTTCACAGAGTTCTGTCAATATACCGCAGGTGCTCTTTGGGTGAAGGAATGCGATATTCAAACCTTCAGCACCTTTACGGGGCTTCTCGTCAATAAGACGAACGCCCTTTTCGCTGACTTCAGCCAATGAGTTTGCTACGCCATCCTCAATGCAGAAAGCCACATGATGGACACCTTTGTTGCCTTTGTCAAGCCACTTTTGAATAGTGCTTTCGGGGCTTGTGGGCTCCAATAGTTCAAGTTTCACCTCGCCACACTTTAAGAAGGCAGTTTTCACTTTCTGGTCTTCTACAACTTCTGTAGCGTAACACTCCAAGCCCAGCACATCCGTAAAGAATGGCAGGCTTTCTTCGATGCTCTGGACAGCAATGCCCAGATGCTCAATGTGTGAAATCTTCATACTTTATAAAGTTTAAACTTAAATGTGGTGCAAAGGTACAAAAGATATGTGAGATTGCCTTACCTTTTTTGGCTTTTTTATAAGAAAAAAGAGATTATTGCCAGAAACCCGGCAATAATCTCTTAAAGAGGTATATTTCTATAATAATTATTCTGCTGTGCTGAACATATCAGGATAGAGACGGTTCTCAACACCATTCAGATACCAGTCTGTAGCCTCGTTGCGGTTCTGCGCCCATTTTACAAAATCTGGATATGCGCTGATGATGCTACATCTCTCTACGGGATAGCGGAAGTTCAGAGGAACAATGATTGCATATGGAGGCTCACCGTCCTTAGGCATAGAGATGGTCTTTCCTGTTTTTCTGTTATAGATAGAAACTGTCTTCAGGAAATCCTCGACGCTGATGTTCTTGTCGATATTAAATACCTCAGAAACTGGGGTGAAATATTTTTCGCCCTTCACGGTATTAATGAATGCTTCACCTGGGGTTACACCGAAGAACTTGTGCACTTCTTTCTTGCCTAAACGCTGTGTGTTCTGCAGACCTTTGATATCCAATTCGTCATTTGCACCGCAAGCAATCAGGGTGATTTCTATCTGCTCATCGTTGAGACGGATACCGCGGAGAACAACGTCATTCATGTCGTAGTCAGCTGTCTCAGGCTCATCCTCGAAGCACATGACATATGAGGCAGCTTGTGGTTCGATAGGATCATAATTGAGTTCAACACCACTATTAATCTCAAGAATCATGTCGCTGAAATTACAGTCAGAACCATCTTCGAAGCACAGGAAGGTTTTCTTGTTGGCACTGAAAATACCAATGCGGGGGCTTTCCCAGGTCATACCATCGGTTGCAAGACCATAATAAGCCGAGGTTGATGTCTGCTCTTGGCCATTGTTAGTCCATACCTTAGTTGCCTGCTGACTTACAGTTTTATCGATAGCTGAGAAATAGTGACCAATGAGGTGGTTGTTTTCCTTGTTCAGAGGACCGAAACCGTAGGTGCAACCATTGATTGCCAGGTTGATGGACTCGTCTTTTGCCTTTTGATTCATGAAACCAATCAGATGGCCCTTAGGGATACTAAGACTCTCGATAGCTTTATTGCCACCTTCAATGGCACCGTCTCCATAATAGGGAAGGAGGTACTCCTTGTCATTATGATAGGCTCCGTTGTCACCTTTGTAACCATTAATAGCTTTGAACTTTGGCAATTTTTTGATAAACTCAGCCAACTGCTCGTCAGTCTTTCCAACCAGTTCTTCTGGCTTGAAATAGTAATAATAGATGGCATTGTAGTGACCTTCTGTGGTGTTCATCTGGAGGGGAACAATTGTCAGAGGATTACCATCGCTGACGAAGTGGTTTTTATACTCTTTGAAATAGTTGGTTCCTTCAATAATACTCTTCCAGTTGTTGAGCTTATTATTGTTTGTGTCTTTTTTGGGGAGGTAATATCTAACCAGCCACTGGATGGTGGTCAGATCTTCTGGGTTGGTATTATTTCTGTAGATATTACCATCCTTAATGGTCCAACCGTTGCTTGTGGCTGCATCAACAGGTGCCCAAAGATAATCGTTCAACCATGAGTCGTTGTTCCACTCTGTGTATTTCCAATTGTTGCCGCTATAATTATCCTTCTCATATGCTGTGAAGTAGCCGTTGTTTTCTTTTGATGCTTCTGCGCGAAGGGCATTGAATGATTTTTTGGGCTGTCCCAATATAATAGCACTGGCAGCGGGGAATCCGTTTGTAGCTTCACTTGCTCTGTTCATGCGTGCGTTAGCAGGTTCAGTAAAACTAACCTCACTATCGTTAACAGAGAATACCTTGACATAATAGGTTTTGTCTTTGCTAATGCATGCGGCAAACAATGTGTCATAAACGTTTGGTGCGTCGTAAACAAGTTTAACTTTCTGTCCCTTGCTGACGTTTGCCTCGTTTAATACAAAAGCATTGCTGTTGCTGAAAGGTGACTCAGTCAGGATCTGCACCTTCTCAATGTCTTTCAGATCAGCATCGGCTGTAACGATGATAGAACCCTGGGTAATTGAACTCCAGTCCTGGCTGGGGTCAATTTCACCAAATAACTCTTTCGCATTCTCAGAGACGGCATTCTTGTCAAGAGGAATGTTGACGTTCATGTCGTCATCATGATTCATACAATTGACAAACAGCAAAGATGCGGCTGTCATTAGGACTAAATGTAGCTTTTTCATATTGGTGTAAAATTATTTGCCGAATAAATCTATATTTTTAATGATTATATGCTGCAAAGGTAGTAAATTGTTCGACAAACGGTGTGTTTTTGTGCTTAATTTATAAAAAATTAACAGTATTAGAAGTTGACGATGATTTTTCCGTTTATTTGTCTACCTGTTAAATAGTTAGGCACAGCCCATTGCCTATTGGTGACATCAGTTACCCAATAGTAGCTGTTAACGTTGGAAATGCCGAAGAGATTAAGGCAATCAATGCCTAACCAAATATTTTTTAAGAAGGATTTGTTTGTCGTGTTTTTGGAATCATAAGCCAGATAGCTCATACCAATATCTGCACGCTTGTAGGCTGGCGCACGGAAGTTCTGACCCTCCAGTCCTCTGTGGGGTGCACCAAAGGGTAGGCCATCAGCATAGGCTAGCTTGAGCGTCATTTTCCATCGCTCCGTGCCAGGGAAATAATCTGTGAAATGCAGGTTTAGTGCATAGCGTTGATCAGTAGGCATCGATATCCAATGCCCATTCATCTTCTGTTGGGTGCGCATCAATGAGAGTGATATCCAAGAGTCTGTACCTGGTACAAATTCACCGTAGAGCTTGAAGTCGAGACCTGCAGCATAGCCAGAACAGAGATTCTCACCGTAATAGGTGATTTTTACGTTTTGTACGTTGTAGGGAATCAGGTTTGACAATGCCTTGTAATAGGCCTCTGCTGTGAACTTGAATGGACGCTCGTTCATGTGGAAACGGTAGTCCATGGCTGCAAAAAACTGTAGGGAGCGTTGGCTCTTGATATTTTTGTTGAGCTTGACAACTGTAATGCCTGCTGTGGTTGTCGTGTCGCGCATCTCTTTATAGAATGGAGCCTGATAGTAGAGGCCTGCAGCAAAACGATAAGTCAGGTCCTGATTGAAAGCCGGCACGATAGCCAGTGAGACTCGGGGGGATAACAGCGTCTCTTTATTGTAGGACCAATGGGTGAATCTGACACCATAGTTCAGCGTGTAATGCGTGTCATTACGATGCCAACGAAGGATGTCCTGAATATATCCCTCTGTACGGGTGGACTTGATATCGTTTTTTGATGAGAGCGTGTAAATCATATCCAGACGATTGGCGGTGTGAGGAATGGAATACCCGCTGGAGTCGCGCATTTCGTATTCACGACTCTGCTCCTTGATATGTTCCCATTTGTATGTCAGACCAGCTTCCACGTCATGCTGACGGAAACGGCGGTTATATATCAACTTTAAGCTCTGCACGTTGGCTGTGAGGTAGTTACGTGCATGTTCAGCATAAGTGCCAACGCCAAGCTGATCGCTGCTCTGTGCATCGTTCAGCCAGTATTGTCCTTGGATATCATAGCATTCCTGTTCTTTGGTGTGAAATGCAGACCAAAGTAACTTGATATGTGTAGAATCACCCAGGTGGCGAGTGATACCTGCCGTACCGAAAATCGTGCGGAAGATATCTTTCTCCTGACCATCGAAATATACTTTGAATGATTTTACATCTTCCATTGTTCCGAAAGACGTCTCGCGGTCTTTAGGCTTGAAGTCGTAATGGTTTTCGGAGATATTTCCTAATAACTCCAATGTCCAACTGCGATTGGGGGTATAGGTGATATACGTCTGATAATCAAGTTGGTTCGGACGATATTCTCCAGTGGTTTCCAAAGAGCCCAACAGGTATCGGTTGGTTTTGTAGCGCAGACCGTGGCTCATGGAAAATTTCTTGTTGCTCATACCCACATAGCCGCTTCCACCAAGTAGTGATGCCGTTGTCGAGGCCTCGAAAGCTTTAGGGCGTTTATAAGTGATATCGAGTGCGCTGGACATCTTGTCGCCGTATTTTGCAGAAAAGCCACCACTTGAGAATCCAATCTTCTCAACCATATCGGGATTGATGACAGAAAGACCTTCCTGCTGCCCGCTCCGGATGAGTAGTGGACGGTATACTTCTACATTATTGATATAAACAGAGTTCTCATCAAATGAGCCACCGCGCACGTTGTATTGGCTAGATAATTCGTTATGAGTAGATACGCCTGCCTGTTGTTGTATTAGTTCCTCTACAGCATTGCCTGTGGTTGATGGCATTGCCTGGATATCCTTGATGTCCAGTTGTTCCATCTGCTCTGTCTGTCGGCGTTTTTGTGTAATCACCACCTCGTTGAGTTCATCCAGTCCGTGCAGTTGTATGAGGAGTGTCTGCGTGGTTTTGGGGTTACGCAGGACGCGGATGCGAGGTTTATAGCCAATCATTGAGAATTTCACCACAACAGAATCGGCCGATTGTAATTTTACCTGGAATTCACCTTTCAGGTTCGTCATCGTCATCGTAGCTTGTTCTACACATGACACAGTTGCCAGCTCCAGGGCGTTTCCATCCTCGTCGGTTACTTTTCCCTTTAAGGTGAACGACTGGGCCATAGCACATAAGCCTGTCATGATGATGACAGACAAAAGCATGAATCGTTTGGTGAATTGTTTCATCAAAAATAATAACGCAGGAATTATGCTTTTATTATTTTTAGTCGCGATAAAACCATGAAAGCAGACTGTTAATCCACCCAATAGTGCAATGGAACCATCGGTAGCTGCTGGCGGGCTTTCCTCCGAAACGGAGCAGGAATTCGCGAAAGGCATTCTTGCGGAAAGGCAGTCCTACATCCATGAAATAGATATGCTCATAGCCTTTGGAGTAGGAATCCTTGATGGCATGCCAGATGGTGATGTCGGCAGGGTGAAGGAATGCAAAAGTCTTACGTCTGTAAGCCGCATACCATAGATAAGCCTGGTTCTCACTATAGACTAAAGCAGAACAACCGATAATGTGTCCGTGATAACGGGTGACATACAAACATCCGTTTTCGCTTTCGTGTAATCCCCGGAAAAACTCATCGGCAGGGATATATCGCTTGGGCTTCAGTCTGTTATGTCGTCTCATGAGTTTCATGAATGAGATGAAATCCTCCTCAGATTTTACCTCGTCGGTGATGACACCTCGTTCATAGGAAGACTTGATATGACGCAGTAAGCGGTCGTTGATACGTTCCTCTGGCGTTCGTGAATGCAGGGAGTTGTGTATGCTGTTCCAGCGTACCGGGAAGAAATGGCGTTCGCGTAACTGTTTATAGGCAAACATCTTACTGCTCAGGTGGCTCACCTCAATATACAGCGTCCATCTGCCAATCTTAGCCGTGAGTTGTTCCAGCATCATACCAAAGAGTTCTGCTCGCTGTTCGGCATAGTCAGAATCGTATACCCCTTCACCAAGTATCATGCAGTGGCGATATAAATAAGGAGGAATCCATGAGGCACGATAGCGAATCAATGCTAACATCTGGGCAATAATCACATGATCCCCAGTCTCGACAGTTACCATGTAAGGCTTCAGCCGGGGTGTGTTCTTTGCCAACAGGAAATACTGTCTGCTATGAAAGATGTTTTCTTCATGCAGTCCCTTTGGCAGATGACTTGGGTTTGTGTAGATGTTAATGGTTAGCTCGCTCATCGGGCGCAAAAATACAAAATCTTTCTTAAAAAGCGTGCGTTTTTGTGGGAAATTATTACCTTTGCATGAAAAATATATAGAAATAGACTATGACTGACTTTAAGACTCTGGCGCAGATGCGCCGTTCGCATCGCAAGTTTACCGAACAGGAAATTGATGGCGATGACGTGAAATTGATTCTCCGTGCCGCCTTGATGTCGCCCACTTCAAAAGGACAGCGTGCCTGGCAATTTGTGGTAGTTGACAATAAGACTGACCTTGAAAAGCTGTCTGACGCTAAGGATATGGGTGGACAACTTATAAAAGGAGCCTCGCTGGCTATCGTTGTGCTGGGTGACCCTATGCAGAACGATTGTTGGGTAGAGGATGGTTCTATTGCAGCCATCTCTATGCAGTATCAGGCAGAGGAACTGGGACTTGGTTCTTGTTGGGTGCAGATGCGTGGTCGTGGACTGAGTGACGGCACAAGTGCAGATACCGTGATTCGTGGTATCCTTGATATTCCCGAGAATTATAACGTATTGTGCGTCATAGCCTTTGGTCATAAGGCCGATGAGCGTCAGCCCCAGAATGAGGATAAACTGAAGTGGGAAAACGTACATATTGACAAGTTCTGATGGAAATCGTATTTGTAGGGGCTGGTCGTGTGGCAACACATCTTGCCAAGGCGTTGTATGCCGGTGGACACCGTATTACGGCTGTTTACAGTCGCACAATTACCTCTGCAGAAGCATTGGCAGGCGAGGTTCATGCGACACCGTCGAATCGTATTGATGCCTTGCCTGAAAAGGCCGATGTCTTTATCCTGTCTGTGAAGGATTCCGTCTTAAAGGATGTCATCTCTGAACTCAGGAAGGGTAGGGAACAGCAGGTTTTTCTTCATACAGCCGGTTCTATTCCCATGAGTGTCTTTGGTGAACACCAGCATTGTGGCGTGTTTTATCCTATGCAGACATTCTCAAAGGAAAAGGCTGTCGATTTTTCGCGCGTACATATATTTATTGAAGGTCGTGATGCCGGTACATTGGATTTGGCCCGGAAAGTTGCCGAGACGCTGAGTGCCAATGTGCACGAACTTTCAAGTTCTGAGCGCCGCTATCTGCATCTGGCTGCAGTTTTCGCCTGCAATTTTGCCAATCATTGCTATGCCCTTTCCGCTCAGATCCTGGAGGCCCACGGACTTCCTTTCGAGTCTATGCTTCCGTTGATAAGAGAGACTGCAGAGAAGGTGGAGACTGTTCACCCGCGTGAGGCTCAGACTGGACCAGCTGCGCGTCGTGATGAAAATGTGATGGACGCCCAGAAAGCCCTTCTTGCCGACAATCCTCAGATGCAGCAGATATATGATATCATGAGTAAAAGCATTATTGAAACATTGAATTCTAATGATTAATTACGATTTAAAAAAGATACGTGCCGTGATATTTGATATTGACGGTGTGTTATCGGCAGAGACAATCACGTTGGGCGCCGATGGATGGCCGCTCCGTACGGTGAACATCAAGGATGGCTATGCCATTCAGTTGGCTGCGAAGATGGGACTTCATATCGCCATTATGACTGGTGCCAATGTGGAGTCTGTGCGAGTGCGCTATGAGGCACTTGGCGTGCAGGATATCTATGTGGGATGCTCTGTAAAGATCAAGACCTACGAGGCTTTCCTTGAGAAATACCATCTGAAGGAGGAAGAGGTGATGTATATGGGTGATGATATCCCCGATCTGGAAGTCATGCGCCGTGTAGGCTGCCCGGTTTGTCCTAAGGATGCCTGTACGGAGGTCAAGGATGTGAGCCTCTATGTGAGTCAGCGTGATGGAGGCTACGGTTGTGGCCGTGATGTGGTAGAGCAGGTGCTGCGTGCCCAGGGAAAATGGTTGAAGGACGAAAAAGCGTTTGGATGGTAATGTTTGAGAATCTGAAGAATTATCATATCATTCTGGCCAGTAATTCGCCACGTAGACGGGAGTTACTGGGAGGGTTGGGGATTCCTTTCGAAGTAAAGGTGCTGCCTGATATCGAAGAGTCTTATCCTGACGACCTGCCTGTTAGTCAGATAGCAGAGTATATCTCCACGGAGAAGGCCGCCGCTTATCGTGAGCTGATGGCTGATCACGATTTGATTATTACTGCCGATACCGTGGTCATCGCATGTGATGAAGTGATGGGAAAACCTGTGGATGCCGATGATGCCCGCAGGATGCTGAAGAAACTCAGTGGCGTCACGCATCAGGTGACAACGGGCGTCTGTCTGACCACCAAGACTCGTCAGCATCATTTCTCTGTGACTACCGATGTGACCTTTAAAACGCTTACTGACGAGGAAATCAACCATTATATTGAGGTGTATAAGCCCTATGATAAAGCCGGTGCCTATGGTATTCAGGAGTGGATAGGCTATGTGGGTGTTACCAGTATCCACGGCAGTTATTTCAATGTGATGGGACTTCCCGTACAACGTATCTATAATGAATTAGCCACCTTCATTTGAAGATGGCTAATTTATTTTTCTGCTTATTCTGTCAGGGATTACTCGTCTCCGTAGTCAGACAAGTTCTCGGCTTCCTCATCAGGATCACCGCTTCCTAAGTCCATCATCGTTGAGTAGTTGTCCTCTGTGATATCATCATCGTTGGGACCCTCAATCTCCACATCGTCCTCATCGGGCTTGTTGTAGTTGTCCTCAATGATTACATCTGCATCGTCGTCCTCATCCTCATCGCTGCTGAATGAGTTGAACTTCATGCGTGGCTTCTCGCTCTCGGGCTTCACCTTCGCAAAGATGGCCTCTATCCAGGAACCCTTTGCTACTTCCAGCACCTCAAAACCATCGGCTACCTTTTTCTCGTACAATCCGCCCTTCTTGTGCAGACGGTCTTTGGGCAGCGTGGTTGTAGAGATGTCAAAGCCACTCTCAATGATGTCCTTGATGCTCTGTGACAGAGAATCCCATCCGCCACCGAAGTTACGGTCCAGCACCTCAATAAGCTTAGCAGCCGTGATATGACGGATATTCTCGTAGGTCAGGTCTGTGACGCGCATGATGGGGCGCTTCTTGATGGCCCATGTGATTTTCTGGTCACCATCCAGTTTTACCTGTGCTACCTTGTATCCCAGCTTCTCATATTTTGCCTGTATGAGTTTTGAGTCGCCAGGCACTTCCTCAATCATGAAGGCCGAGCGGATAATATCTACGAAATGACGATAGTTTTCCTTAACCTCTACATCCTTGTCGGCACCTTCCCACATACGGAAGATATCATTCTCCTGGATGTCCCACACTGTGCTTTTCGTTAGCGTCTTCAGTGTCAGCGCTTTCTTCTCTGCTTGCTGTTCCATACTTCTTTATTTTCTTGTTTTTCTAGTTTCACACCGCAAAGATACAATAAAAAATCGATATACAAGGAATTTGTCGAAAAAAAAGTAAAAAATAAAAGCGTGATAATCCTTTGCGGTTCGCTCCTTTTTTCGTAATTTTGCAAACAGATTATGTCAGAACCTTTAGCAGAAAGACTCAGGCCGCGCTCGCTGGATGACTATATTGGTCAGCAACACCTGGTAGGCGAGGGGGCTGTGCTCCGACGAATGATAGACTCGGGGCGCATCTCGTCATTTATCCTTTGGGGACCTCCGGGGGTAGGAAAGACGACGCTGGCCCAGATTATTGCAAATAAGTTAGAGACGCCCTTTTATACGCTCTCGGCCGTGACCAGTGGTGTGAAGGATGTGCGCGACGTGATAGAGAAGGCGCAAAAGGGACGTTTCTTCAACGAGGCGTCACCTATTTTATTTATAGACGAGATTCATCGTTTCTCAAAGTCGCAGCAGGATTCCCTGTTGGGCGCTGTGGAGCGGGGCATCGTGACGCTGATAGGCGCTACAACGGAGAACCCCTCGTTTGAGGTGATACGTCCGTTGCTGTCACGTTGCCAGCTGTATGTACTGAAGTCGCTGGAAAAGGATGACCTGCTTAAATTGCTGGAACGTGCCATCACGAAGGACCTCATCCTGAAGGAGCGCCATATAGAACTGAAGGAGACCGATGCATTGCTGCGCTATAGTGGTGGTGATGCGCGTAAACTGCTGAACATCCTGGAGCTGGTGGTAGAGTCGGAGAGTGGTGATGTCGTTGTTACTGACGAACTCGTAGTGTCCCGCCTTCAACAGAATCCGCTGGCATACGACAAGGATGGTGAGATGCACTACGATATCATCTCTGCTTTTATCAAGAGTATCCGGGGTAGCGACCCCGATGCAGCCCTCTATTGGATGGCCCGTATGATAGAAGGTGGTGAGGATCCGCAGTTTATTGCACGGCGAATGGTGATTTCGGCTTCCGAGGATATTGGTCTGGCTAACCCTAATGCCCTGCTGTTGGCTAATGCCGCTTTCGATACGGTGATGAAGATTGGATGGCCCGAGGCCCGGATTGCCCTGGCTGAGTGTGCTGTCTATCTGGCTACGTCGCCCAAGAGCAACTCGGCCTATCTGGGTATTGATGCTGCCCTGGCATTGGTGCGTGAGACGGGCAACCAACCTGTTCCCCTGCCTATCCGCAATGCGCCTACGCAGTTGATGAAAGAACTGGGCTATCACGATGGGTATAAGTATCCGCATGATTATCCCGGACATTTTACCCCCCAGCAGTATATGCCTGACGAACTGGTTGATAAGCGTCTGTGGCACGGACAGCATAATCCTGCCGAGGAAAAGCTCTACCAGCGCATGGTGAACTATTGGGGTAAACGCTTTGAGGAATAACCCATAGCTTTTTCTTATTTCAAAGGCAGCGTGATGATGAAACGTGCACCCGTGGTGTATGTTTCGTCTAACCGTATGTTGCCACCCATCTGTTCTACAGCCGTCTGGCAGAGCGTCAGACCAAGGCCCAGACCTTCTGAGAATTCATTGGGCTTGAAGAATTTCGTGAATACTTTTGGCCTGTACTCTTCAGGGATACCTTGTCCCGTGTCCGTGACGCTGAAACAAACCGTTGCCTCATCCGGCTGATAGCAACCCAATGTGATGCTGCCGCTTGGAGTGAACTGATCGGCGTTAGAGAGCAACTCATGCAGCACCTTCAGTATAACTATCTTATCGGTGAGGATGAGCAGCGAGTCGGGCACAGTTGTCTCCACGTCTACCTTTACCGTATCCTGGTGTGTGAAGCTGATCCTGCGAATCGCTTCACGGCAGAGGTTGTTGCACGATACAAAGTCTTGCTTCTCAATACTGTGTCGGCTCTCCTGGATAGAGAGGTCAATGAGTTTGGTGATGATAGCCGTGATGACGTCAGTATTCTTCATCATCTGTCCTACCATCATCTTTATCTCGTCCTTTGGCAGCGTCTCATAGTCATTGTTGATAACCTGTGCAAATCCCGTCACGATATTGAGTGGTGTACGTATCTGGTGTGTCATATTCTGGATGAATGCCGACTTCATACGGTCTGACTCTAGAGCTTTCTCACGTGCGATGACCAGTTCCTCGTTGCGTTGCTTCAATTCCTGGTTACCCTTCTCGAGCACGATGTTGGCCTTTTCCAACTGTTTGCGCGACATGCTGTAGATGACGTTGATGATGATCAGAGCCAGAATGGCAATGCCGCCCAACAGATACCATACCCACGAAGGGATACGGATACCGCCAAAGGTAGACTTGATGGTATATACCTCATCCGTCACACCTTCCATCTCCATCTTCAGCAGTTCGCGGTCTATGAAGTGGATCAGTTGCTTGCTATGGCTCACGTAGCAATATTCGCGTGGAGGCAATGAGATGTCGTCAGTAAGCAGGTTGTCAAAATGATGAAGGTCTATGAGATAACGTGCCTGATAGCGGTAGCAGATAACCGCGTCATACTTACCCTTTACCAGGTCGCACATAGCCTGGTCCAGATTGGTCACGCTAAACTTCACCGCACCCTCGCTGGTCAGCAGTTCACCTACGGGACGTGAGTTCATGTAGGCAATACGCTTTCCCTCCAGGTTGCGGAAGTCAAAACGCTCATCGTCACTTTTCTTCGGGTACACCACCTGATAATAGAGACGGAACACGGCACGTGAGTAGTTGGTGCTGTCCTTGCGATAGGGCGAGTAGATCATCATGCCGAGGTCTACATTACCATGAATGATATCTGGTGCTACGTTCTTCCACGAATTGGGATGGTATGTAAAGGGAATGCCCAGACGCTTCATCAGCAAGCCCGTGAACTCTACGTCAAAACCTTGTGGCGTGCCGTTCTCGTCCACAAATTCCAGTGGGGCATAGTCGGCATCGATACTGAAGATAAGCGGATTCTGCCTGTCATAGCCCAAATGGGTAGCCAATGGTGACGGTTGCATCATCTCGTCATCATCGCTACTGCACGCCATGAGGAGTGTACATGTAATAAGGGCTAGCAGCCAGTAGTTTTTTAGTTTTAAACCTTGCTTCATAGAATAAAGGTCAGGTTTTTGTTCTGATTTTCGGTGCAAATATAATAAAAAAATAAAAATGAAGAAAAAAAATAGAGAAAAATTGTACCTTTGTAGTCAAATTTCAATATGATGAACCAGGATATCATTATAAAAGTCATTGAGTTACTGGGTACATTTGCCTTTGCTATCTCAGGAATTCGTCATGCCGCAGCCAAGCACTTCGACTGGTTCGGTGGTTATGTGTGTGGTATTGCCGTTGCTATTGGTGGCGGTACGATACGTGATGTGATACTCGACGTACCCATCTTCTGGATGACCACACCTATTTATATGATATGTACGGCGGTGGCATTGCTCACCGTGGCTTTTTTGAGCAAGTGGATGGAACCGTTGAAGAATGCGTGGTTCGTGTTTGATACCTTTGGACTGGCCCTCTTCACGATAGCCGGTATCCAGCGTAGTCTTGATGCCGGACAGGCCTTCTGGGTGGCTATCATCATGGGTTGTATCACGGGTGCTGCCGGAGGTGTGATTCGTGATGTGCTACTGAACAATGAACCCGTCATCTTCCACAAGGAAATCTATGCGATGGCCTGCGTCGTCGGTGGCCTGGCCTATTGGGGCGGTATCGAACTAGGCGTGCCTGTGGGAATCACGGCTGTGGTGAGTTTCGTGGTGACGTGCCTGATACGTTTTCTTGCCGTGCGCTACCATATATCGCTACCCATACTGCAGGGCGAAGAAAAAAGCGACGGGGATTAAGTTTCCCCGTCGCTTTTTCTTGTCTGTTTTTTTATCCCATTCCTGGTATCTTACTGCATGCGCTGCAGGTTCTCCCAGCGTACATTCCATGTGCCGTCTTGCGGGAAACCTGGATTGAACGGGTTCTCGCATCCGTCCCATCCGGCACACATCATGGCGACAGCCGAGAGCAGGGCACCGTTGCCAGGCAGGTAGAGACGTAGACGGTCTGCCGTCTGGAAGTTGTGCCCGTTCTTCAGGTATGTATTCTTCTGTGTATCGATGAGCAGCGCCTTCAGGGCCGTCTCGGGCTGACCTAGGCGGGCAGCAGTCATGGCCACCATACCGTAGTCCCATCCCCAGGTCGTAGCCCAGTTCCAGTTCTGCATCACGTCATCGAGTGTGGCTTTCATCACCTTCTCTGAATAGAGAGGATTAACGTCGGATACGGGCAACATGCCGCAGGCACCCAGCACGGCCGGATGGTCGTTGCGGCATTTCTCTGTGAAGGTCTCTGTGGCAACGGTTGGCTTGGCACCACTGGCCACCGCATCGAAGGGGTCGAAACTTGTCAGGTTATCCGTCTTGCCCTTGGGCAGGCCAGCCGTGTAGATACCTTTCTGAACGGGCAGGGCTGTCAGGCGCCTGATGATATCATCCCATTGCTTGTTGCGCTCTATGCCCTGACGCTCACGCCACAGGTTGGCCACGCTGAGGCCGTACTGCCAATAAGCCAGTTCGAAGGGATGGTTATAGGAGAAATCCTTCGACATGCTCTCCTGCATGGCCGTAGCCCCTTGCAGAAAGTACTTCCTGGTCTTGGCATCACGACTGACGAAATCGGCCATGAATGCAGCTGTTTCCTCCACCTGCTTGCTATATTTTATCAGCGTCTCCTGACTGGGATTGGCGCGATACATCTCCTCAGCCATATATATATAATGTGGCTGTTGCCAGATCAGGAACGACCCCGTGTTAGACGGTGCCTCACCAGCCCAGGGGTCGGTCATCTTCATCCATCGGATACCCTTGAATCCCTGACGCTCGGCAATCTTCTTGGCTACGGGATAGGCCGTAGTGTTGTACCATTTCAGTACGTTTTCCACCACCTCAGGCCGACTCCATAGCGAGAAGTCCACCATGTGCCACCACGTCATCTCCAGATGCGGACGTCCGAACCACGAGTTGTAGGTCAGCCCCGTCTCCTGAGGTGGCATATTGTTGGCACAGTTCACCTGCGTGAGATATTGCGAGAGCACCACACGACGCTCCAGCTCCTTAGCACGAGGGTCGCTGCATTCCGAGAAATCCACGATAGCCCCCTCGTTCCACCAGCGGTTCCATGCCTTGATCACACTCTTGAGTTCTTGGTCATAGACGATGACGGGCTCTGGGATGTAATTCTCCGATTTGTCTTTCTTGGCTGTGATGTTGGCCAGATATTCCGCTTTGATTGTAAGCACATCATCAGTTGTGGTCAGCGCATAGTCGTGTTCGGCCATACGTACGAGTTCACCCTTGCCAGCCCAGTTGAGCTTCAGGTAATAGCGCACAGAGTCGAGCGTGTGCTCAATGATGGCTGCATGAGCGTCGCTGAGGATGATGCGCGACTGGTGACGCTCTGGTTTTGTGAGGTCGGCAGCAGCATCGGCATGCTTGCCGGTGGGATAGGGCAGACGGATACGGATCCTGGCACGCCCGTCTTTCAGCATGGCCGACTTGATGCGGTAAATCACGGCATCCTTGTCCTGCAGGGCAGCTGTGGTCACCTCCACGGGCTCATTGCCGGCGCGGAAAGCCGACTCTATGACACCATCGTAGAGCTTCAGCTCCTGGCGGATGTCCGACAGATCGTTTAGCGAAATCTCCTTGCCGTTGCCGTCCTTCATGTCGAGGCCGATGATGCCCAGGTTCAGACGATGAGGGTTCACGCGGAAATACTCGGTGGCCTGCTTGTGGCGACCATCCTCTGCCTTCTTGTATTCTACGGCATAGACCTCCTTGTGACTATGCCCCAAATCGAATTCTTTCTCGCTATCTGAGGGCTTCAGGAGGCTGGTGTTAGGAAAAGAGTGCCATCCCCAGTCGGACATGGCCGTCAGGGGCACACCAGCCTCATAATCAAAAGGGAAACTCTGCAGACCCGTCACGTCCACCGTTGTGGCAAAATGTCCGTTGCCCACGGTGAGCGATGCCAGGGGGTCGGCCTTGGTAATCACGGGGTTGTTACGTCCCGTCACGGCCTGACGATTGATAGGTTTCATCACGTTATCGGTCGTGAATCCCATCTGCTCCATTTCCAGACTGGCCCAGATAAACGGCCCCAGTCCTTTGGCGTCGTTGTCGCGAATCTGCTCAGAGAGATAGTAGTTGTACGACCCGTCGCGACGTTTGTTTTCCTTAGCACTTGCCTTGGGGTTGATGCGCTTCAAGGCAGCCTCCACCTCTGCGCTGATGCCAGGACCCAGTCCTGCCACCGAACAGCAGTTGGTCAGCGAGATTGTCTCGTCGTCGTTGACCTTGATAAAGTTATTGATGATGCCGCGATAGGCCTTGATGCCCGCATCGCGATATTTGGTGCCTACGTAGCCCTTGCGATAAGCCTTCAGGAGGGCGTAGGTAAACATAGCCGAGCAGGTGCTCTCCAGATAGTTACCCTCACGGGCAGGCGCATCCATTACCTGATACCACACGCCCGATTTCTTGTCCTGCCATTTCAGGATGGCATCAAAATCCTTCTGCAGCAGTTCAATGATCTCGCCGCGGCGCTGATAGTTGGCCGGCACGGCATCCAGCACCTCGATGAGTGCCATCGTGTACCATCCCTGCGCGCGTCCCCAGCAATGCTGACTCAGCCCCGTTTCCTTGTCGGCCCAGAACATGTTTCTGTTCTCATCATAGGCATGACGGTTCAGACCGGTCTTGGGGTCGAGTGTGCGGTTATATGTGATGATAAGCTGGTCCACAGCATCGTCATAGATGCTCGTCACAGTCTTGGCATTTTTTTCCGTGATGGGAGCCGTGAGACAGCGGTAGGGCAGTCCCATGAAGATACCGTCGAGCCACACCTGATAGGCGTAGATAGCCTTGTGCCAGTACACCTTGTCGACCACCGTACGGGGCTGCTCCTGCAACTGCTTCATCAGCGTCTGCATGGCCAGAAGGTTTTTCTTCTCGGGCTGTTGCTGGTACATGCGCGTCACGAAGTGACCTGTGCGGATGTTGTCCAGGTTATAGTCCTTGATGTTGTATCCGCGAATCTCGCCCTTTTCGTTGATCATCGTGTCGGTGTAGAGCTTGCAGTAGTCAAAGATGTCCTGACCGCCGTAGCGCAGGTAGGTGTCGAGCATACTCTCCAGCTCGATGCCCATCACGTAGCTCCATTTCGGGCGGGTGGAGAAATCTAGCAGGTACGACTTCGGATAGCGCTTCATCTCCGAGCGCGTCATCCATTCCGAGTAGTGCTCGTAGGGCATCTTGTTGAGCGCCAGACTGCCGTTCACGTAGAGCTTGTCGAAGGTGATGTTGCGCGTCTTGCCGGTGATAGTATTTCCCTGTTGCACGCCGTTGAACTGACAGTTTCTGACGGTGATATCGTTGACAAACGTGTCCTCATTCAGTCCGATAATCTGTACACCGTAGCGCGACTTCTCGCAGGTGACATTCTCCATCAACACATTGCGCACCGTGGGATAGTTGCCGCGGCAGCAAATCTCGTTGTGCTCGTAGTCCAGATTGATTTTCAGCACACTCTCGCCACATTGGCCCACCTTCACGTCTTTCACGAAGATATCCTCGATGATGCCGCCTCTGCACGAGTTGGTCTTGATTCGCAGCACGCGGTCCAGGTTGGGCGAGTCCATCACGCAGTCGTGGGCAAAGATATTCTTCGCGCCGCCGCTGATCTCCGAACCGACAACCACGCCGCCGTGTCCGTTCTTCATCTCACAGTTGCGGATGATGATATTCTGTGAAGGCATGGCGCGCTCACGTCCGTCGCGGTTGCGTCCGCTCTTGATGGCTATACAGTCATCGCCCGTGTTGAAGAAGCAGTTCTCTATCATCACGCGGTCGCATGACTCAGGGTCGCATCCGTCGCCGTTAGGACCGTCGTTGTTGATATGTACGCCACGCACGGTGATATCCTGCGATTTCAAAGGGTGAATCACCCAGAAAGGCGAGTCGAGCAGGGTGACGTCCTCGATGAGGATGCGCTGACACTGGGTGAAGTTGACCAGCTGTGGGCGCAGACCGTCCTTCGGTCCGAAGGTGCGCTCCTTCGTGCGCTTACCCTTCTCGTCGGTCATCGGCACGCCATCCTCACCATTCTTCAGCAGTCGTGGACGGGCCTCGTTCTTCTGCGCAATCATGCCGGGCTTCCATCCGAAGCGCTCAGCACCGCACCAGGGCCACCAGGTCTGCTTCGAACCGCCACCGTCAATGGTACCCTTGCCCGTGATGGCAATGTCGGTCTGCTGGAAGGCATAGATACAGGGCGACAGGTTGTAGCAGTCCAGTCCCTCCCACGAGGTCTCCACGATGGGGTAGAGTTCGGGCTGGAAGACGAACTTCAGCACGGCACCTTCCTCGATAACCAGGTTCACGTGACTCTTCAGGTGTATGGCACCCGTCTGGAACGTCATGCCTGCGGGAACGACGACGCGTCCGCCACCTTTCTTCGAGCATTTGTCAATGGCCTTCTGGATAGCCTTCTGGTTGTCGGCAGCGCTGTTGCCAGGCTTGGCGCCATTCTTGGTAATCAGCACCGTGGCCTTGCCAATCTGTGGCTGCTGGATGCTCTTCTCAATCTCCCGGTACTTCTGCTCGTCCCATCCGATGGCCATACACATAGCGGGCATCAGCAGGCAGAGCAGCGTGATGATTAATTGTTTTCTGTTCATTTTAATAGATAGTTTCATACTGTGTGCAAAGGTACGAAATAAAACTGATATCTCCAAATTCACGGTATAAAGTTTGATAATCGAAAAGAATCCGAACCACCATGAGTGGTCCGGATTGAAAGATATTGTTTGTGTTTTGCGTTATTTGTGGAATTTGACTACTATCGAGTAATCGTCGCTGGATATCGCTGTGTATTTGTAGTCCGTCCATCCTCTCTTTTCGTCTCGTGTCAGACTGTTAATCACGGTACCTGTCCATTGATCGCCCATTGCCTTGCCATCTTTGTCGGGCAGTGGAATATTGGAAGCCGTCAAACTCTCAAAATTGTGAGATTTCTCTACATTACCACCGAGACTTTCAGCTGCGCGACTATAATAATCCCAATCACACTTGACTGTGATGTTAGTAATCTTGCCAGACACCACATCGTCGATGTCGATAGTAACCAGATAGTCTCTTGAAAGGGTCCATGTGTTCATCCAGCTTTCACCATTTTCATCAGTCTTGCATACGCACATAATTTTTACACCGTTCCCTACAGCTGAGACATCAGGCTTGTTTGAGAACTCTTCAAGATAACCTTCTGTGATGTTGAAATTGTCAGGGAATTTAGTGACAACAAACACGTCGTTCTGGCTACCATCCCATACACCCGTATAGTGCACCTTGCTATTCACCTCGATGGTTACGTACTTTAAATCTGTGAAGTCGTAGGCGCCTTTTCCTCGCTCTTCCTGCGTCACCTTCATCTCGTATGTGCCCACTTCCTTGTTCTCGTCGTCCAAAACCGTCACGCTCACAGATCCGGTACGGGCATCGCCACTATTCGCGCTGGCAGTAACCTTGAACGTGAGGTTGCCCTCCTTCTTCACTTCCAGCCAGTCGTTGTTGGCCTTAACCTTGAAGTTTGGCTGATTAGTCACTACCGTCACCTCCTTAGTACCACCCTTCGCTTCGAAACTCAAGGTTTTTGGATCTGTGGAAATATCTGGCTCCTCCAGCGATGCGTTAATGTCAAAGGCCTCTTGCTGGCGGGCGTTAGAGATTTGCTCTACGACAACGGTCAAATTTGTTCGCACATCTTTTCTGCGCAATGCCTTCAGTATGGTCTCATCTGCAATCTGCATGGGTTTGCCGGCAAACACTGTGCCCATGAATGTTGATTGGCCGGAACTGCTTTCCGTCAGCCATACCTTTGCCTGAATATTACTCTCATTATGAGATATTTTCAGAATCAGATTATTTAAGTCGTAGTTTTGCTGTTCTCTGTCAAGGTGAATCAGGAGTGTTTTAGTACCATAACGATACACAATACTCCTTCGATACTCCTGGCTGTTTTTCGTGAGACTAAACTCCAGGGCGCCGTCTTTCTCGAAATCATTGACGGTAAACTTTGCTCTTTTTGCTCTCATAGATCCTGCATGAGAAGTCCAGTCAATACCGGCATTCAGATTACCTTCGGCCAACGTGGTGATATAGTCGCTGAACTTACTGAAGAATTCTACGTTGCAGGCTTTCTCACACTCCTTAAGCCAAGCTTCGAAGGGATTGGTCTTCTTGTCGCGCCAGGTTTCGTACATCTTGACAATTTGTTTTTCCCCTTTTTTCAGTTCAAACCAGTCGAGCACAAATGCGGAAGCATATCCCCAATCAGAAAATGCTCCTTCTGCACTAGGATATCCAAGACCTTCGTCAAGATAGCCTCTTAGGCCTAAGACGAAATAGTCTCCCCACACACCGTCGTACATGCCATCTTCATCAACCAGCTTCTCTATCCATACGCCACCGGCTTCCATGATGCGTTTGCGCTGATCGTCGTCTTTGGCACTGCACTTATCCCATGCTGTTCCTGAAGGGTCGTAAGCCGACTGGAAATAATGGAACAGCTCGTGTATGATGGTGCGTCTTAATTTGATTAGTTGATAATCACTTCCCGCCAACATGTCTCGGTTCAGAAGTATGACACTTCTTTCGTCACTTATACAGCTCTGCTTGTGTTGGCCGAACTCTCCCACTGCTAGTCCAGAGATCTTGCCTGGGGTGGTTACGTTTATGGGGATTTTGCGATCACCCTTTACTTTGAATCCCAGGTCCTTAATAGCTTTTACTGCCTCTTCCATTGCGGCATTGATATCAGTCTCCAACCTGACGACGGTTGCCCAGTTATAGGGATTCAGGCCCCACAGTCCCCAGCTGATGTCCCAGCTGATGGTGCCGTCGTCTGCCGAACGAGTGCTTCCTGCTCTGTTGTCTGCCTGGGCCTTGCTGATATACGATTTTGCCAAGCCAAACGAGAGGCTAAGATTCTCCCTGACACCGGCATTGTCGGCTGCGTCAATTGTCGCAGTATATGCTCCATTGTTGTAGGTGGCAGGTATATAGACATCAGCATAGGTCACCGTATTATTCGTGGCATGTGTGGCCACTACGGGCTCGTGGAATACCAGGTAAGTGTCCTCGTCCTTCTTGTCGCTCTTGATGCTGACGGTGAACCCTTCTTTAAAGTCGGCAGGCACCGTCAGTGTGTAGAATGCGGATTCTTCTGCCTCACCTAGAATATCTCCACTCTTTTCCTCTTTGATACCCACTTCTGGTGCTCCGCTGAAAGTACCGCTGGGAAAGGTGACAGACGCGTCTTCACACGAGATGCTGCCGCCTGCGGTGGGTATGACTTCTGTGACAGCAGGATTACTGGGATTGTCAGGGGGCGGTGGATTATCCTTGTCGTCTCCACTACTTGAACAGCTGGCAAAAATCATCGGTATAGCCATTATGACTAACAGCTGAAGGATTAATAGGTTCTTCTTCATAGTCGTAATAAATTTTATAGGTTTTTTAGTTAAGTACTGAACTTTCGCAAGTGAATATTCATTCATCAAGCGACTAATTTATACATTTGATATAGCTTATGGAACTTAGGATTGGCATCAATAACCGCAGAAAGCAGTTCACTGACATCGGCAGAGATCATCTCTGCGATTTCCAGGATGGTGTCCAATATAAGTTCCCATATCCTGTCCGAAGCGGACAGCTCGAGAGTGTTGCCAGTGGTATCACGGAAGAGCGCCCCGACGGTTTCGTAGGCCTCAAACCGCTTTACCGTGCAAAGTATGTTGTACTGCATCATGATCAGCGTAAAGCTGGCAATCTGTGCAGAGAAGTGTACGCTCTGACATCTGCCGAAGTCGAGCAGTTGCTTCTGGTCGTGATAAGCCACCTCGGTAGTCCAGCGGATAGCGTACGTCCTGTATGCTTTGAGAAAACTAAGCGAGAGGTCCGTAGTGAGCAATCCATTCCAAAGCCCATTCCTGCCTCGTTTCGAGAAGAACAAACGCACGGTGGTACCTGCAAACTTCACATCGATGGTGCAGTAGGTACATCTGAGTGTCCTGTTATGTTTGGTGAGGCCCTGCTTCTGGAGCTTCTTGATAATCTGCTTAGCAGTCAAATCACCCCACTGGGTGTGGTATTTGGTTTTTCCAATCTTTATCATACCAATCAAATGACACTTGATGTGGCGGCTGGTAATCAGGCGAACGAAGTCTGCACTGGTAAACCAACTGTCAACCAGCAGATAGTCGAAACGTATTCCACGCTTGATAGCGTACTTCACCATCTCGATTGCCTTGTCAGTCTTCTTCATGGTGTATTCTTTTATGCGCTCCTCAACACATTGCCCCGTATAGTCGGCAGAGAAACGCTCACTGCGTTGCTTGTCCGTCAACCCTTGCTTCTTGTCAGGATTACTGCCTTCTTCACCATGAAGCGAGAAATCGAGAAACAATTGGCTCATGCCATCGCACAGAAGCAGCGTCAGACATTTGTAGCCGAGGATGCTCTTATGTTGGATATGAGAGAAAACCTTGCCGATAAGTTCACTCTTGCGACCACTCTTTGGAGCGTCTGTGTCATCGATAATCAGGCAGACAGGCTTGTCATGCTCAGCCTCGGTGCTACGGCTGATCTTACACAGCAGCTGGAGGTTCATCGCATACAGCAGTTTGCGCCACTTGATATCACCATCATTCATAAAACGATAGAACATGTCCTTCTCACAACAGAACAAGCGGCTTAATGAAGAGCCAGAGTACCGGTATGCATTCCTGACGACGAAGAAAGGGAACAGCATCAAAAGATTAAGGACCTGCACGTTCGTGAACTTGCAGTTCTCTTTCTTCTCTGTCCCTATCTGCTCCGGACGTATGTTTATGCACTCCATCACTCTCATAATCGCATTAATTGCACGGTTATTCTCATTTTCTGAGAAAAAGCTTCTCAAATCTGAAATAATTGTTGTACCTTTGCTCACGGCTTCTAAGTTTGAACTTTATTGTTTGGCGACTATAAAGTTACTCATTTTCAGTGAGTTGAGCAAACTTCGAAGCCATTTTTATTCCTATTTTATGTTAAATTATACAGGTGCGCCATCACTTGCGAAACTTTAGTTAAGTATATTCTCGGCAAATATATAACAAAAAAACGGAACTTTCAAACAATCCCGAGTTTTTTTCTGTGTCAAGAGGGGGATATAAAAGATAATGGCCCCCGAAGCATTCCGCCTCAGGAGCCGTTTTTGTTGTTTCATGCATCACATTTTCCCTGTCATGCGAATACTTCTATTCACGCCATGCAGCTGGTCACGCCCAGTGCAGTTGCGATGGCCGACAGCACACTAATGGCTGTTTGAATCGCGAATTTCCAAAATGTCTTGTTCTTCATGGTTCAGAATTTTAATGTTTAATGTTTAATCTTTAAGGATTTACGGGTCCGCTTTCTCCGTTGTTCCCTGACTCCGTGTTTCCGCTCTCCGGGTCTTCCACCTCACCCGATGTTGAGGTAACTCGCTTCACCTCCTTACCGTCTCGGTCGAAGCAGGTGATCTGGATGGCGGTCTTTGCCAGCTCCTCCTTCAGGTCAGTGTCGGGCGTGAAGATGATGCGGCGACTGGTGATCAGCTCTGCCTTTACCTCGTTCACCGTCTCTACGCTCTTGGCACGCAGACCGAAGCGCATGGTACCCAGTCCAGGCAGTGCCACCGAGTGACCTTCCGTTGCCCATGCCTTGATCACCTCGCCGGCTGCATCCCAGCATGCCTGCATCACGCCTCGGCTCACACCACTGCGAAGGGCAGCCTCCTTAATTACCTTGTCCTGTGTGAGGGCGGTGTACAACTCAGGCATCATCACGTAGCGATACTTACCAGCGTAGGTGCCTACCTTCTGCAACTGTTCTTTTGCTTTTACTCTCATTGACATAATCTAAATGTGTTTTAAATGGTTATCAAATGTTTAATGTTTTTACTTTCGTCAATTTCCGGTTCAAAATCGCCTTCGTGCTTCCAAACTTCCTCGTGCACTAGGAAAAATTTACTCGCTAGTTAGAGCGTTATTTTTCTCCTTCGTATTGACAATGCAAAGGTACGAAAAATATCTGAGACTGTCAAGAAAATATCCCAAAAACAGCCATTTTTGAGGGGTATTTTTCGGGCTAAAAATGCAGAAAAATAATAGGGAATCTAAATAGCATTTTGAAAACACTACGAAATGGACGAATGGACGTGGACGAATGGACGTTTTGGCGTTTTCAAAAATGAAAGGACAATAAACATATTATACAATTATCGATTTTATCTATTCTTCCCTTCTTACAAATAAAATATTGGGAAAACGTCCATTCGTCCACGTCCATATGTCCATTCTTAATAAAATGCGAAGCAAATATTTGGTTATGTTAGATTTTATGGTTATCTGTGCATCACATAAACACTAAAGACCAACAGTATCATGGGGACAGGTGTTCGATTCCTCTCATTTGACTAGAAATCAAACACCTGTTCCCATAATCTTAGGCATGCGGATTCTGAATTGAGATAGGGGTCTCATGACTGATGTTGCAGATGGCTTCGGCCAGGTGGTTCAGGTAGTGAAAGCGCTCGTAGTCGCTCTTGAAAACGGGCATATCCTCGGCCCATGGTGCCAGGATGAGCAGGGTGCCGGCAGCACAGGCCTCGAAACGGCTGCGCTCCGGCTTCCAGTAGTCGGTGATGGGGTCTGTCTGAACGTGTATCAGGCGCAGATGTTCGTCTAAGGCGATATGCTTCATGCGCTTCTCGCATTCAGAGATGCCGGGTGTCACCAGCACGCAGCCGCCCTTGGCATCAGCCGTCAGTTGCCGGCGGCCCTCTTCCCAGACGGGGGTATTTTCTGTTGGTATGCCGTTAGTGCGGCGATGGAAGTGCACTTGCTTCTTGTCGGGCTGGCGTAGCAGGAGCATATTGCCGAAGGCGCTGTAGCGCACGCCGTCGATCTTGATGCAGAGGGCACGCTGAAACAGCCCCGGATATTCGCGGCGCATCAGCAGGCGGCGGGGATTATCGCTGAGATAATGACGCCAGTTGTCCAGCTGTCCTCGGCGCAGCAGCAGTTTATCATTGAAGCCGCGGGCAAAGAGCAGGCCATGGGTGCGGTCCTCTTTCGGGCGCTGCCCCTGTTGGGTTTGTCGCGACTGAGTCGCAACATACGGGACGGCAGGGACGGCAGGGACGGCAGGGACAGCGGGAACAGCGGGGACGGCAGGAACAGCGGCATCTGGAAATAGCTCGCGGTAACTGCGGCCGCAGCCGGTCTTAAAGCCACGGATAATCCTGCTGAGGTCTTTCTCCATCTTCTCCTTGATGAAGATGATGCCATGCATATGGTCGGGCATCATCTGCAGGGCAATGATTTCTACCTGGGGGTAGTACCTGGGGATGCCCCACCATTCATCGCTCACCCTCTGGCCCAGGGGGCTGAGCTCTATCCTTGGTGCATCCTTGCTACCGGCAGGCGCGTCGCAGCGCCCTACAATCCTTCCAAAGAGCGGGCGTCGCCCCTCGGTGGTCATCGTGATCATATACATCATGCGGTCTGTATAGTCGTGATCTACACAGCGCCTTAACATCGATGGCTTCTTCTCGCCGGCAAATGCTTTCTGTCTTTCAAAGACTTCTCGTTTCACGACTGCAAAATTACTGCTTTTTCCCCGGAAATCCTTGCAGATGTCGGAATTTATTCGTAATTTAGCCGCCGAATAATATTTACCATATAAAACTATAAATAAGGGAACTATGAAAAAAATGATGAACTGG
The DNA here is from genome assembly GCF_022024175.1 of Prevotella communis. Lineage (GTDB taxonomy): Bacteria > Bacteroidota > Bacteroidia > Bacteroidales > Bacteroidaceae > Prevotella > Prevotella communis. Next base: position 1,512,568 of record NZ_CP091794.1, read on the forward strand.
GTGATGATTGTCACCTTGATTTGTGGTTCGGCAGCGCTGATGAACGCCTGCAAGAAAAGTAGTACGCCGGACTGCTGTCAGCAGGCTACGGAACAGACGGAACAGGCTGAGGCTGAGGACAGCGTGAAGCAGGTGGTGAGTACGGAACTGATACGTACCAGTCAGAGCTGGGACGGCGTGGAGCTGCCCGATTATTTTGAGGGACGTCCGGAACTGGTGGCGGTGAAGTATGTATTCCCTGCCGGCAAGAAGCTGGGATGGCACCACCACGTGGCTATGAACTATGGTGTGCTGGTGCAGGGCGAACTGACGATTATCGGTCAGGACGGCAAGACGAAGGTGGTGCACGAGGGTGAGCCGGTAGTAGAGATGGTGGGCACGATTCACCACGGCGAGAACCGCGGCACGAAGGACTGTATCCTCTATATGTTCTACTTGTCGCAGAAAGACCTGCCGCTGGCTGTGCAGCATCCGGAGATACCGCTGGAGTAGGGGTATGGAGAATGGAGAAAGAAAAATGGACGAAACAACGGTTGCTTCGTCCATTTATTTTTATGCCAGTTGCTTGACAGGCATTACTGGATACCGTCCTCGCGCAACTTCTGTTGCCAGCGCCATGCGGTCTTGAGCACTTCCTCTGTAGGAGTCTCGGCCTTCCAGCCCAGCACCTTGTTGGCCTTGTCTACATTGCCCCAAACCTGCTCAATATCGCCTTCGCGACGGGGAGCGTAGGTCCAGTTGACCTTGACGCCAGTGGCTTTCTCGAAGCCCTCTACAACCTCGAGGGTTGACAGACCCTTACCAGTACCGATGTTGAAGATCTCAACAGCCTCGCACTCGGGAATGTCGAGCACGCGCTCCATAGCCTTGACGTGGGCCTTAGCCAGGTCTACGACATAGATATAGTCGCGGATACAGGTCTTGTCGGGTGTGTTGTAGTCGTTACCGAAGATCTTCAGCTGCTGGCGGATGCCCATGGCTGTCTGAGTGACGAAGGGGATGAGGTTCATGGGCACACCGTTAGGCAGTTCGCCGATGAGGGCAGAGGGGTGTGCGCCAATGGGGTTGAAATAGCGCAGGATGATGCTCTTGATCTTGGCACCACTGTGGATATAGTCCTGGATAATCTCCTCGTTGATCTGCTTGGTGTTGCCATAAGGCGACATAGCCTTCTGGATAGGTGCATTCTCCGTGACGGGCAGATTCTCCTGTGAGGGCTGACCATAGACGGTGCAGCTTGAAGAGAAGATGATACCCTTCACGTCGTACTTGGGCATGAGTTCCAGGAGGTTGATGAGCGAGGTGAGGTTGTTACGATAATAGAGCAGGGGTTTCTCTACGCTCTCGCCAACGGCCTTAGAGGCGGCGAAATGGATGATACCCTCAATCTTAGGATATTTCTTGAATACGTTCTCGAGGGCTTCGAAATCACAGCAGTCCACCTTCTCGAAAGCGGGGCGGATGCCGGTGATCTTCTCGATACCGTCGATAACATTGGCGTTAGAGTTGGACAAATTGTCGATAATTACTACTTCGTAGCCTGCCTGCTGCAGTTCTACGGTTGTGTGGCTTCCAATAAAACCTGTACCACCAGTCACTAGGATCGTCTGTTTCATAACAATAGTTTTGCGATTTTGAGTTGCAAAGGTAAGAATAAAATATGAAAAGTGAAGAGTGAAAAGGGGAAAAATTTGCTACTGCAGCGAAATTTTTTCCGACTTTTCACGCTTCAGTACAATCAATTCAGTCCAAAGAGGGCACGCAGACCGTTGTCAACGCCCGAGAATCCCATGAAGGCGAGGCTCAGCAGACCGGCAGAAACCAGCACGATAGCCATGCCGCGCATGCCCTTGGGCACATTGGTGAGCTCCAGCTGTTCGCGCATGCCAGCAAAGACGGTGAGGGCAAGTCCGAAGCCGATAGCCGTAGAGAGGGCATAGACGACCGATTGCCCCAGGTTCATCTCTTTCTGGATGACGAGGATAGCCACACCCAGCACGGCACAGTTGGTGGTGATGAGCGGGAGGAAGATGCCCAGCGCCTGATAGAGGGCGGGTGATACCTTTTTGAGGATAATCTCGACCATCTGGACGAGTGAGGCGATAACCAGGATGAAGGCTATGGTCTGCAGATACTCCAGTCCGGCAGGTACGAGGACGTAGGTCTGGACGAGCCAGGTGACGAGCGTGGCCAGCACCATGACGAAGGCTACGGCAGCCGACATGCCCAGCGAGGTGTCAATCTTTTTTGATACGCCGAGGAAGGGACAGATACCCAGGAACTGCGCCAACACGATATTGTTGACGAAGATGGCGCTGATGAAAATCAATATATATTCCATAATCTAATGTCTTAACTTCTTAACTCCTGAATTTGTTCACAATCGCAATGAGATAACCCAGCGTGATAAAGGCTCCGGGAGCCAGTACGAAGAGCAGGATGTTGTAGTTCTCGGGGATGAAGGCGAAGCCGAAGATGGCGCCAGAACCCAGAATCTCGCGGACGATACCCAGCAGGGTGAGACCGAGGGTGAAGCCAAGTCCGATGCCGATGCCGTCGAAGAGAGAGGCAAGGGGCGAGTTCTTGGCAGCAAAAGCCTCTGCACGTCCCAGGATGATACAGTTGACCACAATCAGCGGGATGAAGAGTCCCAGCGACTTGTCGATATCAGGCAGATAGGCCTTGATGAGCATCTGGAGCAGGGTGACGAAGGCTGCGATAACCACGATGAACACGGGGATGCGCACCTTGTCTGGCGTGATACTCTTGATGCATGAAATCACTACATTGGTGCAGATGAGCACTGCCATCGTGGCCAGTCCCATTGCCAGTCCGTTGGAGGCCGATGTGGTGGTGGCCAGCGTAGGACACATACCAAGCATCAGGACAAACGTGGGGTTGTCCTTGATGATGCCGTTTTTGATGATATTTATATAGTTCATAATTCTCAATTGTCAATTGTCAATTATCAATTCTCAATTTGCTCCGTAGCTCCTGTTTCGCCGTCGGCCTGTGGCTTCATATAGGCATTATAGGCATTGTTGACAGCCTTCAGAAAGGCACGACTGGTAATGGTAGAGGCGGTAATGGCATCTACCTGTCCGCCATCCTTGGATACCACGAGGGGCTCGGCAGGTGTCAGACCTATGATGCTGCCCTTGCCGTCGGCCTGAAACCATTTGTCGGCCTTGGCACCCAGTCCTGGCGTCTCAGCATGCTCCAAGAGGGTATAACCCAGAATCATGCCGTCGGGATTGAATCCTACGAGGACGCGCAACTTGCCGCCGAAGCCGTCGGTAGTGCTCTCAACGGCAGCACCGAGGTTCTGCTTGTCGGCATTCTGGGTGTGATAGACGACGAAAGTCAGTTCCTTGCCTTTATTATCTGGTTGCTTCACGGTGTCGGTGCTGGTGACGGTTAACTCATCACATTGCATCACGGCCTTGATACCGTCGGCCAGCGCTTTCTCCTTCTGGTCGGCAATAGGACCGCTGGTCGCGCTATTGACCCATGCGAGGATGGCACCCATGATGACGGCCACGCCGGTGAGTACCAGCACCATATTCAGTAATGATGATTCAAGCTTCTTCATAATCTTTACCTTTTTACTTTTTGGCCGGCTCTTCACCGAAGCGCTTGGGTTTCACATAATTATTGATGAGCGGTGTGAACGCGTTCATAATCAGGATAGCGAACGACATACCCTCAGGATAAGCACCCCAGTTGCGGATGATGATGGTGAGCAGACCAATGCATACACCGTAGATAATCTGACCTTTGGGTGTCATGGGCGAGGTGACATAGTCGGTAGCCATGAAGATGGCACCCAACAGCAGACCGCCGCTCAGAATCACCGTGGTAGGATCGGCATAGATGGGGTTGATGAGGTGCATGATGGCGCTGAACACAAACACGGTGCCGATGATGCTCACGGGGATATGCCAGGTGATAATCTTACGCCAGAGCATGAAGAGGAGTCCGGCAATCAGGGCCAGACCGCAGATCTCACCAATAGTACCTGCACCACCACCAATGGAATAGTCGCCCAGCAGCAGGCTGAACGCATCAGGCAGCTGGTTGAGCACGTTGGCATCACCATTCTGGATAGCCTGCTTCATCACAGCCAGCGGCGTGGCACCTGTAGCGGCGTCGGTATATTCCAGCAGATGGCCGGGCTTGGGCCAACTGGTCATCTGGGCAGGGAAGGCCACCAGCAGCACGCAGCGCCCCACCAATGCGGGATTGAAGATATTGTTGCCCAGTCCGCCAAAGGTCATCTTGCCCACGCCGATAGCGAAGAGGGCACCGATGACGATGATCCAGATGGGGAGGTTTGAGGGCAGATTCATGCCCAGAAGAAGACCCGTGAGGGCAGCCGAGCCGTCGAGGATGGTATTCTCCTGGCGGCCGAGGATAAACTTATTGATAGCCCACTCGAAGAGCACACAGGCCAATACGCTTGTGAGGCACACGATGGCTGAGCCGATGCCGAAATAGAAGAACGAGACGAGCAGCGCAGGAATCAGGGCAATGATAACCCCGTACATGTTGCGCTCTACAGAGTCCGTTCCGTGGGCATGTGGCGAAAGTGATACAATTAACTTTGACATTAAACGTTAAACATTAAAGATTAAACATTTTTATTTCTTTGCAGCACGACTGCGGATGATGCCCATCACGGTCTGCTTGCCCTGACGGATATTGTCGAGCAGCGGACGGTGGGCAGGACAGGTGAACTGACACGAGCCACACTCGATACAACTGGTGATGTCCTCGCTCTCGGCGCGCTCCCAGTTCTTGAAGGCTGAGAGCTTGGCCAGCAGATAAGGCTCCAGGCCCATAGGACAGGCGCCCACGCACTTGGCACAGCGGATACAGGGCTGAGGCTCCTTGCGACGGGCATCATCGCCAGAGAGAATTGTCACGGAGTTGGTACCCTTGCAGATGGGTACTTCGGTAGAGGTGAGGGCCTTGCCCATCATAGGACCGCCGGCGAGGAGCTTGTTGTCGCCCTCGGGCATGCCGCCACAGAGGTCTATCAGCGTCTGCATGGGGGTACCCATACGAACGAGGTAGTTGCCTGGATTCTGGAGGCGCTTACCGGTAACGGTGGTATAGCGTTCGAAGAGAGGCTTATGTTTCATAACTGCCTGATAAACAGCGAAGGCAGTACCTACATTCTGAACTATTGCTCCAACGTTGACAGGGATGGCTGGAGGAGCCGGAACCTGACGGTTGATAACGGCATCGACCAGTTGCTTCTCACCGCCCTGAGGGTAGCGCTGGGCCAGGGGAACCACCTCAACCTGGTATTCCGAGGTGGCGAACGCTTCGGCACACTTTTTGGTGAGGAGGTCGATGGCGGCAGGCTTATTGGTCTCGATGCCGATATAGCCCTTTGTCACCTTCGCACCCTTCATCAGCAGTTCCAGACCCACGAGAATCTCGTCGGCATGTTCCATCATCAGACGGTAGTCGGCTGTGATATAGGGCTCGCACTCTACGGCGTTGATAATCACGCACTCAGCCTTGGCCGTAGGGGGAGGGGTCAGTTTGATGAACGTGGGGAAACAGGCACCGCCCATACCGACGACACCAGCCGTCTTGATGCGTGTCACAATCTCCTCGGGCGTCAGTTCGGGATGATCCTTCACCAGTTCCAGCGTCTCGCTGCGGTCGATGCTCTCTTCCCATTCGTCGCCTTCCACATCAATGATAATCACGGGTTTGCGATAGCCGGTAGCGTCGATAGCGGTATCAATCTTGGCCACTGTACCACTCACGGACGAGTGGATGGGTGCTGATACAAAGCCGCCGGCCTCGGCCAGCAGGGTGCCCACCTTGACCTTGTCGCCCTTCTGGACCACAGGCGTAGCAGGTGCACCGATATGCTGTGAGAGTGGGAAAATGGCCTGTTTGGGCAGCGGAGCCACCTGTGTGGCCACCTCGTGGGTCAACTTGTTTTCCTCGGGGTGAATACCACCTATGCTAAATGTCTTAATCTTCATGCTTGAGCCTCCTTTTCTTCTTTAACATTTTCTACGGGTTTAGGAGCGGGGAAGTTGACAGCGTGGATGGCCTGCTTCGGACAAACGGCGACGCACTTCCTGCAAAGACGACATTTGCTGAAGTCGATATAGGCCAGGTTGTTGGCCACGGTGATAGCGCCAAACGGACACTCCTTCTCACACTTGCCGCAACCGATACAAGCGGCCTTACAAGCCTTCATGGCCACGGCACCCTTGTCCTTGTTGACACACGACACAAACACGCGACGGCCCTTGATGCCCTTCTTGCGGAGCTCGATGATGCCGCGCGGACAAGCCTTCGTACAGGCACCGCAGGCGGTACACTTATCCTCGTCAACCTCGGGCAGACCCGTCTCGGGATTCAGGTGGATGGCGTCAAACTGACAAGCAGCGACACAGTCGCCACATCCCAGACAACCAAAGCCGCAGGCCGTCTCGCCGGCACCGCAGGCATTCATGGCCGCACAGGTGCGCAGACCGGCATATTCGGCTATTTTGGGACGATTCTCGCAGGTGCCGTTACATCTGACAACGGCTACCTTTGGCTCGCCATTCGCAATGGCCATACCAAGAAGGTCGGCCACCTGACCCATCACGTCGGCACCACCAACAGGACAGTTCAGTCCGTCGATGCTCCCGCTGTCGGCACCTTTTACCAAGGCGTCGGCCATTCCGCCACAACCGGCGAAACCACATCCGCCGCAGTTGGCACCAGGCAACACCTCGTTGACCTGCGCAATGCGGGGATCATCGAAGACAGCAAACTTCTTGGAACAGACGAACAGCACGATGGCTGCGATGAGTCCGATGCTTCCAAGTACAATGACTGCAATCAAGATAAAATCCATAATAGTTATTTGTTTTATTTTGTTTTGTTAGTTTGTCTATTGTAGTAGGGGAATATCTGTCTCAGACATCCTCGATGAAGAACGCAATGTTGTCGGCGATACGTTGTCGGAAGATCCATAGTCCTATATAATAAGGTATGAGTGCCCCAAGGGCTGCCAATGCCGTGATGCCTTCGTTGACACCGGCTGCAAACAGGACTCCTGTCACCAGCAGAAGCAGTAATAGCGGTAAGCCGAATCCGAGTAAAAGTGCTTTTCCTACCGAATGGCTTGAAGTGCCTACTATCACAGCGTCACCGACCTTGAGATGATGTTGCCTGTAATGAAATACATCAACAATCTTCTCCTTCGATTCCGAGGCGCTACAGTGAGATGCTACCTTGCAAGCGCTGCATGCAGAATGCTGTAGGATTCTGACGCGAATATGCTCGCCATCGACTGATTCTACTGTGCCTTCATGACGTATTGAGTTCTCCATTTGCGTGCAAAGATACGAATATTTTGCGAAATCCAAATTAAGAATATCTATTTATTTTTCAAAAAAAATCACATTCGCTTGCAAATACCAATCTTTTTTGATACTTTTGCAGTATAATTTGAGAAAGTGCATATGAATTTTAAAGAGCAGACACAGCAGCAACTTGAGCGCGCATTGCGCAAATTGGCAGAAAAGTTTCCTGCAGAACAGGAAGCTACAATGCTTTCGGATATTCATTTCCGAGTGAGTCAGGATACTGGCGAGGTAACGATCCTTGATGATGACGACCGTGAACTGACGCGCTGCGTGGTAGAGGAGTGGATAGACAATAAGGATGACGAGTTCTACGAGTCGATAACACCCGTGATCCGTCACTGCCTGTCAACTCATTCTCAGTTGGCCGACAACCTGTCTATCCTGAAACCCTATGCTTTCGTGCTGGAGGACGACGACCGTGAAGCCGTTGCGGAACTCTATGTCGTGGATGGCGATACGGTAATCGTGGATCCTGACCTCATGGAGGGCCTGGACAAAGACTTGGACGACTTTTTGGAGAATCTTCTGAAATCCTAGGAGAAGGATGGCGGATACAACCATAGATTCTTCCTCGGCAAGTTGGTTGACGCGTCTGCATGAGTGGCGCGAGGAGCATATCAGCGACCGTATGTTCGTGCTGGTATTGGCTTTCTTCGTGGGCTTTTTCTCTGCTGTGGCAGCCGCGGTGCTGCACTGGCTCATTAATCAGATTGTACAATTGCTGACCAGTTCGTTTGATGCTTCTTCATCAAACTGGCTGTACCTGGTCTATCCTGTTGTGGGTATCTATATCACGTCGCTGTTTGTGCGCTACGTGGTGAAGGATAATATCTCGCACGGTATCACGCGTATCCTCTATGCCATCAGTCAGAACCGTTCACGACTGAAGCCGCACAACACGTGGTCGAGCGTCATCTCGTCGGCCATCACCATCGGTTTTGGTGGTAGTGTGGGTGCCGAGGCGCCTATCGTGCTGACGGGTTCGGCTATCGGCAGTAACCTGGGAAAACTGTTCAAGATGGACAGTAAAACGCTGATGCTGCTGATAGGCTGTGGTGCCGCAGGCGCTATTGCCGGTATCTTCAAGGCGCCGATAGCAGGACTGGTGTTTACGATTGAGGTATTGATGATTGACCTGACGATGGCGTCGCTGATGCCTATCCTGGTGAGCTGTGTCACGGCGACCTGTTTTACCTATATCTTCAGTGGCGACGCGGCGCTGTTCTCATTCCATCTGGACAACCCCTGGTCCGTGGAGCGTGTTCCTGCCTGTATCGGCCTGGGCGTGTTCTGTGGCCTGGTGAGCCTGTATTTCATCAGGACGATGGGCTTCTGTGAGGATATCTTCGCACGTTTCAAGGACAAGCCCTACGTCAAACTGGCCATCGGCGGCGTGATGCTGAGCCTGTTGATCTACCTGTTCCCTTCGCTCTATGGAGAGGGATATGGGCCTATCAACCTCCTTCTGAATGGCACATCGGATGACGACTGGCGCCGTATCATGGATAACTCGCTGTTCTCCGGACAGATAGAGATGCTGATACCATATATCGCCCTGGTACTGCTGACGAAGGTGTTTGCCACCTCGGCCACGAATGGTGGCGGCGGATGCGGCGGTACGTTTGCCCCCTCCCTGTTTATCGGCTGTTTTAGCGGCTTCCTGTTCTCACGCCTTTGGAACATCAACCAGATTGGCGTCTATGTGCCTGAGAAGAACTTTGCCCTGATGGGTATGGCGGGCGTGATGTCGGGTGTGATGCATGCACCGCTGACGGGTATCTTCCTGATTGCCGAACTGACGGGTGGCTATAACCTGTTCCTGCCGCTGATGATCGTGTCTATCAGTTCGTACCTGACGATAATCCTGTTTGAGCCGCACAGCATCTACAGTTCGCGACTGGCCAAGCAGGGCAAACTGATTACGCACCATACAGACCATGCTGTGCTGACGCTGATGCAGATGGACAGCTATATAGAGCGCGACGTGCTGGCCGTGGGTCCTGATACCGAACTGTCTGATATCGTCAGGAAAATCAGTCGTTCGCGCAACAGCGTGATTCCTGTACTCGATGCCGCAGGGTCTTTGTTGGGCGAGATAGATATTGCCAAGAACAGGAATGTGGTGTTCCGTACGGAGCTATACCATCATTTCACGGCCAGCCAACTGATGCAGAAGCCGTCGGCCACGCTGAGCGACCAGGCATCCATGAGTGTGGTGATGAAGACCTTCGACCAGACGCATGCCAACTGGTTGCCCGTGCTTGACAAGGACGGACACCTGAAGGGTTACCTATCGCGCGAACGTATTTATACGCAGTACCGCAAGATGGTGGCCGATATGTCGGAAGATTAATTAACAAAAAAATAACCAGTAATTAAAAGCAAAATGAGGTACACAGAGTTAGGACGTACAGGGATGAAGATTTCCCACCTGAGTTTCGGCGCTTCTTCTTTAGGTAGCGTGTTTCGTGAGACGAACGAAAGCGAGAGTTTTAAAGCCGTAGAAACTGCCATTGAAGGGGGAATCAATTTCATCGACGTGAGTCCTTATTACGGACATTATAAGGCTGAAACGGTATTGGGTAAGGCCCTGCGAAATATACCCCGTGATAAATATTTCCTGAGTACGAAGGTAGGCCGCTATGGTAAGGACGGCGTGAATACCTGGGACTATTCTGCCAAGCGCGTGACGGATAGTGTCTATGAGAGCATGGAACGTCTGGGTATCGACTTCATCGACCTGATCAACGTGCATGATATCGAGTTCCAGGCTGCATTGCCCGGCGGCTTGCAGAAGGTTGTTGACGAGACATTGCCCGCCCTGGTAGAACTCAAGAAGAAGGGCGTGGTAGGTCATGTGGGTATTACCGACCTGCAGCTGGAGAACCTGAAGTGGGTTATCGAACATAGTGAGGCTGGTACGGTAGAGAGTATCCTGAACTTCTGTCACCACACCCTTAACGACGATGCCATCGTGGATTATCTGGATTTCTTTGAGCAGCATGGCATCGGTATCGTGAATGCGTCGCCCCTCTCCATGGGACTGCTGTCACAGCGTGGCGTTCCTGTCTGGCATCCGGCTCCCAAGGCTTTGGTAGAGGTTTGTCAGAAGGCTGCCCAGTATTGTAACGAGAAGAATTATCCTATCGAGAAACTGGCTGTACAGTTCTCTGTAAGTAATCCTCGCATCGCTTCGACGCTGTTCTCTTCGGCTAATCCTGAGAATGTGCGCCGTAATATCGAGTGGGCCAACGAAGAGCCCGACTGGGACTTGGTTCGTGAGGTGAAGGAGATTATCGGTAACCAGCAGCGCGTCACATGGGCAAACTCATAATCGATGCCCACAGTCATCTGTGGCTGAAACAGGATACCACCGTCGACGGGAAGCGTATCTTGTCGTTGAAGAACGGCCGGAGTATTTTCATGGACGAGGAGGTGCAGATGTTGCCGCCGTTTATGATTGACGGACAGAACACGGCTGAGGTGTTCCTGTCGAACATGAACTATGCGCAGGTGGGAGCCGCTGTCGTGGTACAGGAGGTGATAGATGGTTGTCAGAACGCCTACCTGACGAAGGTGCAACAGCAATATCCCGACCGCTTTTTCTGTATGGGCATGGCCTGGAATACGGACGAGGCACAGGCTGTCATCGACGCCGGACTGAAGGGTATCGCCTTCCCTGGTCATCGTATCCACGAGTCGTTGCTCACGTTGATGCCTGTCTTCAAACTCATGGAGAGCAAGGAGATGGTGCTGTCCATGTGTCTGGCTGATGATGAAGAGCAGATAGGGCAGATGGCGGAGGTAATCCAGGAATGTCCTGACCTCAAGGTAGCCATCGGTCATTTCGGAATGCCCAGCACGGCATCGTTCCGCAGTCAGGTGCTGCTGGCTCGTCAGGGACAGAACGTGATGGTGGAGTCGGGTGGTATCACGTGGCTCTATAACTCTGAGTTCTATCCGTTCCCCACGGCCATCCGCCGTATTCGCGAGGCGGCCGACCTGGTAGGCATGGAGCGTTTGATGTGGGGCTCCGACTATCCTCGCACCATTACGGCTATCACGTATCGTATGTCGTATGATTTCGTGGAGAAATCGTCGGAACTGACGGATAGCGAGAAGGCGATGTTCCTGGGTGGTAACGCGAAGTCGTTCTATGGCTTTGAGAACCTGCCGGAACTGCCTTATATCAAGAATATGTCTGAGTGAGGTGAAAGGTGAAAGAGAATCATTAATAGTTAAATGAGTTAAGCTAATAAGTAATCAGTAGTATAATGAAAGCAATTCAAATTACGCATTCGCAAGAATTAAACATCGTAGAGCTGCCACAACCAGCGCAGCCTGGCGAGGGTGAAGTGCTGCTTCGCCTCAGTTATGTAGGCTTCTGTGGCTCAGATATCAATACCTTCATGGGGCGCAACACGATGGCGCTCAATCCCGTGATTCCCGGTCACGAGGTAGGTGCCGTTATTGAGGCCGTTGGTGCTGGCGTACCCGAGACGCTGAAACCGGGCATGGTGGTTACGTGTAATCCTTATACCAACTGTGGCAAGTGTGCCTCATGTCGCAACCAGCGCGTCAACGCATGTCAGCACAACGAGACGCTGGGCGTGCAGCGCAATGGTGCTATGAAGGAGTTTATCGTCCTGCCCTGGGAGAAGATTATCCCTGCTGGTTCGCTCACGCCGAAGGTGACAGCCCTGGTAGAGCCGATGAGTGTTGGCTTCCATGCCGTGAGTCGTGCGCAGGTTACTGATATCGACGTGGTGATGGTGATTGGCTGTGGTATGGTAGGTATGGGTGCCATCGTTCGCAGTGTGATGCGTGGTGCAACCGTTATCGCTGCCGATATCGATGATGAGAAGTTGGCCCTGGCCAAGAAGATGGGTGCAACCTATACGCTGAATACCAAGACCGAGGATGCGCACCAGCGTCTGTCGGAGATGACAAACGGGTTTGGCCCTGACGTGGTGATTGAGGCCGTGGGTAGTGTGCCTACCTATCAGATGGCTATCAATGAGGTGGCTTTCACGGGTCGTGTGGCTTGTATCGGCTATGCCAAGTCTGAGGTGTCGTTCCAGACGAAATACTTCGTACAGAAGGAGTTGGATATCCGTGGCTCCCGTAATGCGCAGCCTTCCGACTTCCGTGCCGTTATCCGTTATCTGGAGCGTGGCACCTGTCCGGTCGATGCCCTTATCACCAAGGTCATCAAGCCCGAGGAGGCACTTGAGACGATGCGTTGGTGGAGTGAGAACCCTGGCAAGGTGTTCAGAATCCTCGTGGAATTCTAATCATCAACGTGGATTAGAACAGTTGGAAATCCTGGATATGTTGAATCTCGGGTGCCTGGCAACCTAAATCGCCTACGACGGTGATGACATCAAAACGCCAGGGGTTGTCTATCTGACGGTATTTGATGTAGTGGTTGATGGCAAGGCGCAGATTCTTCAGTTTCTGATAGTTGACAGCAGATTCAGGCTCGGCAAACAGACGGTTTTGCCGGGCCTTTACTTCTACAAATACCGTACAGTCGTTATCTTGTGCGATGATGTCTATGTCACGATGGCTGGAATGCCAGTCGCGCTCCAGGATCACATAGCCTTTCTCACGCAGGTAGGCTACTGCTATTTCTTCTCCGCGGATACCCAACTGGATATGTTTGGGAGCTTTCTCGTAGAGCTGCTTGCGGGAGGAAGCCTTCTCAAGGAGTTTCTTGCAGCTCACAAACTGCCTCTCCATCAGTTGCTCTGGTATCTCGACGTGTGTCAAAAGACGCTCTAGGGCCAGAAGGATTTTCCGCGCTTCGTCGGTTCGTCCTGCCTGGATGCGAAGCTTCAGGATATCGGTAGCCGTCCAGAACATGGCCGAAAGGGCGTGCCTTCCCTTGTCGACGGCATAGAGCTTACGTGCTTCTTCGTAAGCCTCCTCTATATGTCCCGTCATTCGGAGTGAAAAGATTTCCTGTACTGTCATCATCCTGTTTAAGGTCTTTATGATAAAAAGAATGGGGCTGTAAGTTACAGCCCCATTCTGAACAGACTATTCTTTGATGTTTGGTTCTTCGAGTCCAAGGCCCTTCTTCTTGTCAACCACTTTCAGCAGCAGACCAAGAATCAAGGCTGCTACACCGAGTGAGGCCAGCATGATGAGAGGCCAGGTGTAGTCGTACTGTGTGGGGTCTGTAACACCAGGATTGGTCTTGTCGAGCACCTTACCAATCAACAGAGGGAACAGCCACAGACCGATGTTCTGAATCCAGAAAATCAGCGCGTAGGCAGAACCGATAATCTTTGCGTCAACAAGCTTGGGAACGCTGGGCCACAATGATGCGGGCACCAGAGAGAATGATGAACCCAGGACGAGGATGGTGGCATAGGCCACGATGACACCGCCAACGGTGCTGCCATTGAACATAGGCAGGATGAAGGCGAAGGTGAGGTGGCAGGCAATCAGCAGCAATGAGCCCAGAACGAGCATTGAGGCTGCCTTACCCTTATGGTCAACATAGCTGCCCAGGATAGGAGTGATAAGCACAGCCAGCAGGGGGAACACGGCGAAGATTGACTCGGCCGACTGGCGCATGTAACCCATATAGCAATAGGTGATGAGCGACAGGATAGAGAGTCCCAGGAGGATGTACTTGCGGTTGGCCTGCTTCTGGAAGTTGCTGGCAAAACCGAAACCTGCTACGAGCAGCATGATGATATACTGTACGATGGTCACATCTGGCTGTGCCCAGAAGGTATCTGCTGCAGGAGCTTCAAGGGTGAGGTTGCATTGCAGCATGTTGACGGCGTACTTCTGGAATGGGAAGATAGCGCTGTAGTAGAGCACGCAGAGCAGGGCAACGAGCCAGAAACCGCTTGAGGTGAGGATCTGGCCGAGGTCTGAAACCTTGAAGGGATCATCCTTCTCCTCAGCCTCACCAGTCTGGGCATCCAGTTTCTTGTCCATCACGAAATAGACGATGGTCATGATGAGGGCGATACACAGCAGAACAACACCGAAAGCCACAGAACGGCTCACGCTGATGCTTCCACCCAGACGGGCGAAGAAGGGTGAGAAAATCATACAGGTGGCAACACCCAGACGGGCCAAGGCCATCTCAGAACCCATGGCCAGCGCCATCTCGCGACCCTTGAACCACTTCACGATACCACGGCTGACGGTGATACCTGCCATCTCACAGCCACAACCGAAAATCATGAAACCGCAGGCTGCGAACTTAGCAGAAGCGGGCATACCCTCGTAGAAAGGTGAAACACCCAGTTCGTCGAATACGGGAATATAATTCAGGTTATTGGTGAACCATGTTTCCAGACCTGTGCCAATGAATGCGTCTGTAACGGCATACCATTTGATGACAGCACCTACCAGCATGACTACGGCAGAGAGAACGGCGGTGAAACGCACGCCCATCTTGTCGAGGATGATACCTGCGAAAATCAGGAAGAAGGCAAAGACATTGAGGAATACCTCAGAGCCCTGCATGGTTCCGAATGCGCTTGAGTCCCATCCGCGCTCAGAGAGCATCAGGTCCTTGATAGGTGAGAGAATGTCCATGAAGATGTAGCTGCAGAACATGGCGAGAGCCAGGAGCAGCAAGGCGGTCCAGCGCATGGCGGCGCTGTCACGCAGAGTTTTTTGAATTGTTTGTGTCATTTCTTAATATTATTGTGTTTTAATAATTTCGTTTTTAAAGTGACTGTCGATATCCTGAAGTTCCTTCTCGTATACTTTATCCATCTGCTGTTTCATGAAGTGGTCCTCCAGATTTGTCAGATAGGCAAGGTCCTGAACGGCTCGTGCACCTGTGACGAGGAGTCCGCCGATATCCAGTTTCTGCCATTGTTCTGCGGCAATGGTAAACGTGAGGTTGCTGCCTGACGCAAAGAGGTTTGACAGCAACAGGATCTTGCGGGTGCGGGCGTCATAGAACTCGCGTGGCCCGTCTTTCTCCGGGTTATACAGCAGTCCGTGAAGCAGACTGACAGCCATATTGACCATCAGGGGGAAGGCAGCTTGTCTGCCTATCAGCGTCAGGTCTGTCATCGATGCCAGCTGTTGGGCCTGCATCTGGAACAGTTCGCTCTCCATGCCGGGCTGAAGGGCTTCCGTCACGGGTTTCAGCACATCAACAGGGTCGCCTTCTGCTGCTTTCTCCTGTGCATATTGCGAATAGACGGCAGCGGTGAGTCGTCTGGGATCTTCCTTGATATTGCGTAATGCTTCTGCCAGCATGCCAGGCGTGCTCACATCCTCGCCCGTAACGGCATCTGTAGAGGTGAAATTGCTGCCAGTACGTGTGCCCGTTATCTTATTGACAATGCCGAAGAGCCAGTTCATGGAGTCGTTGTCGAAAGCTTTGTCGGGCATCTCGTCGCGTTGCTCCAGAATCTCCTCCCAGGACTTAGGTCCTTCGTGGATCTCCCCGGCTTCCTCTATGAATTCCTGATTGGTCTCGTCTATGAGGGTCAGTTCCTTGGTATCTGGCTTTTGCTCCAGCATCGCCATGGCCGAGGGAGACAGGGCTGCAATGATCCGGCCTGATTTTCCCAGTTGTCCGGCAATCTTGGGTGTCATAGCCCAACGGGCGGACTGGATGCTGGTGGCAATGACGAGGAAAGTCAGGTCGCTGCGCGTGAGACCAGTACGACTGGCAAACTCTTCGTTGATGCGATTCACTTCACTCAGGGCATAGGTTATCTCCTTGCCTGTGAGCAGATCCTCGATGACGATATCGTGGGGGATGCCTGTCTCGTCGGCACGCTCCTCAATCGACTGCCATGAAGGGATGGCGTCAACGGCCATCTTCTCTTTCTGATGGGTTGGGGTAGTGGTGAGATGACGCTCTTCCGGCAGTTCTATGCCTTCTTCCTGTGCGATGGCTGATGCACGACGCTTCAGTTCTGATAATCTGTCGTCCATCTGCGAGAGTTGCTGTGTGTGACTGTCCGTCTGTTCCTGCAGACGTGACAAATCGCCCTCCTGCATCTTCAGCACGCGAAGGGTACGCTTCTCGTCATCTGTATATTCCCTGTCAGCCATTCGTCAGTTCCTTACTTATCCTTCTTTCCCTCTTCAATACGTTTCAATGCCTCCTCGAGGAACTCGATGGTCTCCTGAAGATTCTTGCGCTGCTCCTCATTCTGGAGGTTTTCCTCCTCCATCTTCTTGATGATAGCCTGCTGCTTGGCAATGATTGTACGTTTCATCATCTCAGCTTCCTGAGCCTGACGTTTCTTGGTCTGCGTGTATCTATAGAGTACACGCGCGCCCAATGAAACAGGATTGGCAAGACAGATGATATTCCAAGGGTCTGTCAGAAACCCCTTAATACCGTTATGGTAGCCCAACTGGTTCTTCAGAACCTCATTCACGCTGTTCTGAGGGTCCTTCAAAACCTGGTCAGCTACTTTAACGGCTGTGGTATAATACTCCTTGATATTTGTCTTACCCATAAGCATCCCCTTTATTGTTCTCCTTCCTTCACGGTAATGGCTTTCAACAGTTTCATAAGACTGTTGTCGCTATTCCAGCTGAAGTCGTCCATACCGATGATGGTACGGTATTTGCGTTTCAAGTCCTTGTCTTTTGGCAGGACACGTGAGATATCGCGCTCGTGCACCTTCACAAACTCTCCGTTATAAAAGAAGTAGTAGTGTGAGAAGATAGGGAGCTTATAGTCGTCCTCGCTGTTCAGGTCCATGGATGTAGTGGTGATAGCTCCACTCTCAAATCCCATGTTCGAGATGTTGATGTTGTTGCG
The DNA here is from genome assembly GCF_022024175.1 of Prevotella communis. GTDB lineage: Bacteria > Bacteroidota > Bacteroidia > Bacteroidales > Bacteroidaceae > Prevotella > Prevotella communis. The sequence goes on from NZ_CP091794.1 coordinate 1,529,731, forward strand.
GAGATTCTGATTATACGCATTCAGGTCCAGCAAATCTATACGATAGAGGATGTTTGAACCTACAGAGTCCACCATATAAGCCAACTGGTTTTTGATATTGATAAACTTCCTGTCATCAAACTCCACAGCGGCAATGGTCTCCATGTTGGCTTCCATCGTATATTCACCATTCAGGTAAACGAGTGAGCCATTCTTCAGGAAGACGTTGGTATGTGACTGGTTAATGGTGCGACCGGTTTTTAAGGTAATAACCGATGGCTTGAATTGTTTGTAAAGTGTGGCCTGAGTTGTGCGCTGTTGGGCTGTACAAACGAGTGCAGCCATTACAAACATTGTCAAAAGAATTGTTTTCTTAATCATAGTCTTGCTTGTTACTTTTTGGTTGATAATTTAAAAGCCCATCGATTCCTGAAAATCAATGAGCCTTATTCTTTTTGCGGTGCGTACGAGATTCGAACTCGTGACCTCCTGCGTGACAGGCAGGCATTCTAACCTACTGAACTAACGCACCAATCCGTAATGTTTGCTTTGCTCACCAGTTTTAGAGAAGCGGTGCGTACGAGATTCGAACTCGTGACCTCCTGCGTGACAGGCAGGCATTCTAACCTACTGAACTAACGCACCATTGTAGGTCTCTTTGCTGTTTTGCGGGTGCAAAGGTATGACTTTTTCTTGAATAAAAAAAACATTTCGAAGGAATTTTTTTAGAGATAACATCCTTTAACAATTTTAGGGCCATTTTGCTGATTGAATTGTTGTTTTTGTGGAAAAAATTTGCTCAGTTTATGGGAAATGTGTAATTTTGCCAACAAATCGATAACTAAAGCCGTTTTAATGGAAGAATTATTATTTTCCTTTGCTCCCATCACACTTGATGAGATGAGCGGTGTGAAACTGATGAATCGCACGGATACAAAATTCGTGACCAGTATGCCTATGCTCATCCGGTTGCTGGAGATGGCTCAGGGAGACTATTACGCGCAAGAAATAGATGGTGAACGCAACATGCTTTATGATACCACCTATTTTGATACGCGCGACTATGATATGTATAAGGAACATCAGCATGGTCATGCCAACAGACAGAAGATCCGTTTCCGTACCTATGTGAGCAGTCATCTGCAGTTCATGGAGGTGAAGACCAAGAATAATCACGGTAGGACGAAGAAGAAACGTATCGAGGTGGAGGATATGAACCTTGACGACCAGCAGAAGCGTGAGTTCCTGGCAAAGACGCTCAGGTTTGATGCAGATACCCTGATACCTCATATGCATAATTATTTCCGCAGGATTACGTTGGTCAATAAAGCCAAGACGGAAAGGCTTACCATAGATACTGCGTTACAGTTTAATAATGTGCAGACCCATACGAACAAGGATATGGGACCGCTGGTCATTATAGAACTGAAGCGTGACGGAATGGCTTTCTCGCCTGTGCTGGAGATGTTGCGCACGCTCCACATACACCCACATGGATTCAGCAAATACTGTATGGGAGCAGCTATGACCAATAGCCATTTACCCATCAACCGCTTTAAGCAGAAACTGAGGGATGTGGAACTTATATTAAATAAGGAATAAAAATAAATAAGGTAAAAATAAGGTAAAAAACGATGGATTACATTTTGAATTTCTTTTCAGGTGACTTCGGATTGGCACTTCTGCGTTTTGTAGTGTGCATGTTTGTAAACTGGGTGATTATTGACCGCCTGTATTACAAAAAGTCACGTCGTCGCGATTTCTATTTCACGTTCATGCTTATCTCCGTGGCCATTTTCTTCCTGGTTTACTTCATGATGGGTATGGATCGCGGTAAGGCCACAATGGGCGTAGGTCTCGGCTTGTTTGGTATCTTCAGTATCATGCGTTATCGTACCGACACGATGCCTGTGCGCGAGATGACTTACCTCTTTATTATCATATGTCTCTCTGTGGTTCATGCGATGGTGGATGTAGAGTCGACCCCTGATGTCCTGGCAGACTTCCTGAAGTTGGGTGTCATCGATGTCATCGTACTCGTTGCTATCAGCATGTGTGAGCGCCGTCTGAAGATATTGAGTAATAAGCTCATTCAGTATGACCGCCCGGAACTCTGTAAGCCGGAAAACAAGGAGAAGCTGATTGCTGACCTGGAGGAACGTACCGGTCTTAAGATTATCAAGGTAGAGGTCGGCGGTATCGATTTCCTCAAGGATTCTGTGGTGCTGCGCGTCACCTACGACAGTAAGCCTAATGAAGTAGATAATCAATTCACGGTAAGAAAATCACAATGGAGAAACGTCTGATTATTTTGTTGCTGGCCGTAGTCGCAGCGCTGCCCCGGCTGTATGCCCAGAGTGAGTCAGGTATGATTCTAGGACTGGAGGTAGAGAAGAAAATCAATAAGCAGTTGGGTGTCAGCTTGGAGGCCGACTACCGTAGTCGTAATGACTTCAAGACCTCCGACCGCTGGAGCGTGGGGCTGAATGCCGACTATAAGTTGGCCAAGTGGCTGAAGGCCGACGCTGGCTATACTTATCTGAATACTCATTTCGGAGAGAAGATCACGAAGGGGGCATCGAAGACGAAATGGCGTCCCAGCTACTGGGGACCGCGTCATCGCTTTCATGCCTCTTTGGGGGCTGACTACAAAGTGTGGAGCAATCTTCGCGTGTCACTTCGTGAGCGTTGGCAGTATACCTATCGCCCCGAGAAGAGTGTAGAACGCTGGAAGATTGATGAAACCCTGAAGACGAAATCGCTGGATAGTGATTATATCCGTGAGTCAAAAGGCAAGCATCAGCTCCGCACCCGACTGCAGGTGGAATGGGACCAGAAGCGTGCTATGTTCACTCCCTACGCTAATGTGGAGTTCTATAACAGTATGGCTATCGAGAAAATCCGCTATACCGTTGGCACGGATATCAAAATCACCAAACAGCATTCTTTCGGCCTCTACTATCGCTTCCAGGATATGCGAAACTCGGATGCCGAGGATGCCGATCCTGATATGCATTATTTCGGCGTAGGCTATAAACTAAAACTCTAAAACAAGTAAAGATGATGAAAAAGTATTTTCTTGCCGTCTTCCTGATGGCGCTAACTGGTGGCATGATGACATCGTGTGGCGATGACGATACCAGCGAATATGATGGATATAAGACCGTGACGGATGATGAAAAGGAGAATGACAGCGATACTACGGTCGTTGTACGTGACACCCTTGCCGTGAATATCGTATGGGATGGTACCACCGTCCAACTGACAGGTGATGTTGACTCTGTCTCCTATACGCAAACGGGTGGCGATGTGGTGATTACCTCCAATATCGACAGATTCCTGGAACTGACCCTTAGTGGTTCAACCTCTGATGGTTCTCTCCTGGTCTACAGTCTGAAGAAGTATGGCATCATCCTGAATGGTGTCAGTATTACCAATCCGGATGGAGCCGCAATCAATAACCAGTGTGGCAAAAGTCTGTTCCTGACCTTGGCGGATGGTACGGTGAATACCTTGACGGATGGTGAAAATTATGCCGAACGGACATTCGACCAGAAGGGTACTTTGTTCAGCGAGGGACAGATTTACTTTGGCGGAACTGGTTCACTCACAATCAATGGCAACGGAAAGAATGGCATTGCCTGCGATGACTATATCGTTATGAATGGCGGCACCATCAAGATTGATGTGGAAGATACGGGTTCTAACGGCATCAAAGTAAACGATGGCTTCACGATTAACGATGGTGTGCTGACCATTGACGTGAAAGCTGATGCGGCTCGCGGTATCCGTTGTGAGGCCCGTACCACGATAGCTGGTGGTACTACGACCATCACGACATCTGGCGACTGTGAGACTGAAACTGTCGAAGGGGTAGAGGATGCCTCTTCTGCAGCGGGTATCAAGTGTGACAGCCTGTTCCTGATGACAGCCGGAACCCTGACTATCACCAGTAAGGGTGATGGCGGCAAGGGTATCAACTGCGCCGATAGCGTGAAGTTCTGTGGCGGAACGCTGTATGCCGAGACAAAAGGTGGTAATGACGAAGGAAAGCCCAAGGCTGTGAAGGGCGATAAGGGTATTGTTGTCAGTGGCGGCTCGTTCACGGCTAAATGTGTGAAGAGCTGGGCGCTCGACAATGGTGTTGATACAGAAGACCCCAAACAGCGTGTCACCATCCTGGGTGCGCCCACGACGAACACCGTTCAGAAACGCAACGTCGTTATCAAATATGAATAAAATCTGCCATAACTTTTTGTTATTCGGCAAAGATTTCATACCTTTGCACGAAATATCAGAAAGTTATGGCAACTGAAAAGATTAGAATTAAGGATATCGCAGAGCGGGCGGGAGTGTCAGTGGGCACTGTCGACCGCGTTTTGCATGAAAGGCCTAACGTGTCTCCTGCAGCACGGGAGAAGGTAGAGAAGGCCTTGGCAGAAATGGATTATCAGCCTAATGTATATGCTTCAGCATTGGCTTATAATAAGGATTATTTGTTTTGTTGCGTCATTCCGATGCACGAAAGTGAAGCCTATTGGGACGAGATTGAAGAAGGCGTGAAGGCATGTACCGCCCTCAGGCGTGATTTCCATATCTCCCTGAAGATTTTGTATTACGAGCGCTTCAACTCGGCTTCTTTTGAGAATATTGCCAAGGAATGTCTAGATGCTAATCCTGATGGTGTCATCGTAGTGCCAGCCCGACTGGATATCACTCGCGATTTCACGGAACAGTTGTCCGACCGTAATATTCCTTTCATCTTGCTTGATTCCTATCTGCCGGATTTGAAGCCATTGGCTTTCTATGGTCAGGACTCTTTCCAGAGTGGCTATTTTGCAGCCCGTATGATGATGCTGATTGCATCTAAGGAACAGGAGATTATGATGATGAAGCAGCTCAACAACGGACATGTCGGTTCTAAGCAGCAGTCCAACCGTGAGACTGGCTTCCGTCATTATATGCGTGACCACTTCCCTGAAATTTCAATTATTGACGTTGATCTCCCTCTTGGTGGTACGAAGGCACAATACGATAAGATCCTGGAGGACTTCTTCAAGGAGCATCCTCATGTGCACCATTGTATCACCTTCAATTCCAAGGCCCACCTCGTTGGCGAGTTCCTGTTGCGTACCAATCGTCGTAACGTGCAGATTATGGGTTACGATATGGTGCCAAAGAATGCCGAATGTGTGCGCCAGGGCAGTATCTCGTTCCTGATTGCCCAGCATGCCTATATGCAGGGCTATGCCTGCGTGGAGACCCTTTTCCAGGCTATCGTACTGAAGAAGGAGGTGAATCCCGTGAACTACATGCCTATTGAACTGCTGGTCAAGGAAAACATTGAATTCTATCGCCGAACGAATGTCGGATAAAAAACAAACTATTATTTATGGAACTTAAAACTTATCTCAAAATCAATCCTGCAGACTCTGTCGTTGTCTGTTTGGTAGAAAAGAAAAAAGGCGACGTCATCGAAGCTGGTGGCGAACGTGTGGTGCTGGCCGAGGATGTACCTGCTGGTCATAAGGTGCTGTTGCGCGATGTGAAGCAGGGTGAGAACATCATCAAATACGGCTATCCTATTGGTCATGCTCTTAAGGATTTGAAAGCTGGCGAATGGGTGAATGAGAATAATCTGAAGACGAATCTGTCTGGTACGCTTGAATATACATATTCTCCTGTTAACGAGGTACTTAATATCAAGAAGGAGAACAGGACCTTTAAGGGTTATGTTCGTAAGAATGGCGATGTGGGCGTACGTAATGAGATATGGATTGTGCCTACTGTGGGCTGTGTCAACGGTATTGCCGAGCGCCTCGCAAAACAGTTGCGTGAGGAGACCGGTTGCAAGGATATCGATTCTATCTATACCTGGCATCACAACTACGGTTGTTCGCAGCTGAGCGGTGACCACGAGAATACCCGCAAGGTGCTTCGCGACATTGTGCTTCATCCTAATGCCGGAGCAGTATTGGTACTGGGCCTGGGATGTGAGAACAACCAGCCTGATGACTTCATGAAGCTCTTGGGCGATTACGACAAAGACCGCATCCGCTTGCTCGTTACTCAGAAGGTTGATGGCGACGAGGTTGAGGCTGGCATGCAGATTTTGCGTGAGCTCTACGCTATTGCCAGCAAAGACCGCCGTGAGGATGTGCCTGTCAGTAAACTGCGTGTAGGCTTGAAGTGTGGTGGCTCTGACGGATTCAGCGGTATCACCGCCAATCCCCTTGTTGGTGAGTTCAGCGACTGGCTCGTGGCACAGGGTGGTACGAGCGTATTGACCGAGGTGCCTGAGATGTTTGGTGCTGAAACGATTCTGATGAACCGTTGCGAGACGCCTCAGCTCTTTGAGAAGACTGTTTCGATGATTAATAATTTCAAGGAGTATTTCCTGAGCCACGGCGAACCCGTAGGCGAGAACCCCAGTCCTGGTAACAAGGCAGGTGGTATCTCTACCCTCGAGGATAAGGCCCTTGGTTGTACGCAGAAATGTGGTCGTGCCCCTGTGAGCGGTGTGATGGAATACGGAGACCGCCTGTCGGCTACAGGCCTGAATCTCCTCTCTGCTCCTGGTAATGATCTCGTGGCTTCTACCGCTCTGGCTTCTTGCGGTTGTCACCTGGTATTGTTTACCACTGGCCGTGGTACGCCCTTCGGCACCTTTGTTCCTACGATGAAGATTGCCACCAATCCTACATTGGCCGAGCGTAAGCCCAACTGGGTGGATTTCTCTGCCGGACAACTCATTCAGGGTCGTACGATGGAGGAACTCGTGCCCGAGTTTATCGATAAGGTGCTGGCTGTTGCCTCTGGCGAGAAAGCCCGTAATGAGGAAAACGACTACCGCGAGATTTCAATATTCAAGAACGGCGTAACGCTATAGGTTTGAGGTTTGAGATTTAAGGTTTGAAATTTGAGGATTTGAGCATTAAAATAGAATGGATGTAACAACACGAAATTTCTTTCGCCTTTTGCGTGCAGGCGTGTTCGGTCAACAGGAAAAGGTCGAACCGATGTCGGCATGCAAATGGCGGAAGACGATGTTGTTTGCCCAGGCTCATGGTGTCGAGGCCGAGACCTATGCCGGACTGGAGGTGCTCAATGAACAGTATTTCATTCAGATTATCTCCCCTGACGTGGTCAAAGAGTGGGCTTCACTATTTTCCTCCCGCCGCGCTCGTCCTGAGTATGACCTCTCCTTACTGTCTCCCCGTTTGAAGAAAGGGCTTGCGGCTATTGCTGAGAAGACCGATACTGCCTCTGCCGACTATCAGTTGCTGGATGCCTTTGTTCATTTGGCTTATGCTCTGCTGCGTGATGACCAGTGGGTGAGACAGATGTTGGTTACCGGCGAGCTGATTCGCGAGCGTGGCACTCAGGTGGACAGGGAGCAGATGAAAACGTGGTTTAAGAAGCTGCATCTTCATAAGATGATACAGTTGGAAGGTGCCCTCCTCGTAGAACTGCTGGGCCTGCAACAGGAAGAGTTGCCTTTTGAGGTCCTTCCTTCCAACTTTGATATCGACCGCTTTGCATCGGCCATCCCGCATAGTCAGGAGCAGATGCGCTTCTCTCAGGGAAAAGATATCTTTGTTCATACAAGTAATAAGTCGGCCATGGTGTGGAACGCACGTCGCTCCGCCCGCTTTTTCCGATATAATCCAGCAGAGAGCATCGCAAACCTCTTTTCGTCGTTTGCCAGGTCGCTCACAAATATTGAGGAGTAGTTCAGGTAAAATACTGTGATATACTCCTTATTTATAGGTATTATTTTATAAAAACAAACTGTATTGCTGGCTTTTCCGCAAAAAGTTTGTAACTTTGCATGTCAAAGAAGCGTTATTAAAACATGAAACTTTCTGAATTGAAAAATGGAGAGCAGGGTGTTATCGTGAAGGTGTTGGGTCACGGTGGCTTCCGCAAGCGTATCATAGAGATGGGATTTATCAAGGGACAGACCGTAGAGGTGCTGCAGAATGCGCCCCTTCAGGATCCCGTGAAATACCGTATAATGGGCTATGAGGTGTCACTTCGTCGTCAGGAGGCCGAGCAGGTGGTGGTGGTTTCTGTCTCTGAAGCACACGAGATGGAATCGCAGGTAGTGCTGCAAGGGCACGAGGAGGACTACCTACAGCACCGGGCCTTGCAGCAGCGCCGTACGATACATGTGGCACTGGTGGGCAATCCCAACTGTGGTAAGACCTCGCTATTTAATTTCGCTTCTGGTGCCCATGCTCATGTGGGCAACTATAGTGGTGTCACCGTGGATGCCGCCGAGGCCCACGCACAGATGTTCGGTTATGAGTTTCTGCTTACCGACCTGCCCGGTACTTATTCCCTCTCGTGCTATAGTCCTGAGGAACTTTATGTCAGAAAACATCTCTCGGAACAGATGCCCGACGTGGTGATTAATGTGGTGGATGCCTCTAATCTGGAGCGCAACCTGTATCTCACCACCCAGTTGGTGGATATGAATGTGCGTATGGTGTGCGCCCTGAATATGTATGACGAGTTTGAACGTCGTGGCGACAAACTGGATATCCTTACGCTCTCGTCTCTTTTTGGCATGCCCATGATTCCTACGTCGTTTAAGACGGGTAGGGGACTCAAGGAACTTTTCCGTGCCGTGATTCAGGTCTATGAGGGCAAACAGGGTACCTCGCGACATCTGCATATCAACTATGGTCACGAGATAGAACAGGGTATCAGTCATATCCAGCAGTACCTGAAGGCTGATGAACATATCCGTCAGCGTTATTCTACCCGTTATCTGGCTATCAAGCTCCTGGAGCACGATAGTGATGTGCTGCAGTATATTGGACAGCATCTTGCCGAGGAACATCGTCCTGAGGATCGTAAGCAGCTCCTTCAGGCACGAGATGTGGCTGCTGCACGTGTGCAGGAGGAAACAGGTTCTGATTCCGAGACCGCCATCATGGATGCCAAGTATGGCTTTATCAATGGTGCGCTGAAGGAAGCCGGTTATGTGACGGGAACCAAGGAGGATACCTATCGCACGACCCACCGCATAGACCATATACTGTCGCATAAGGTATGGGGCTTCCCCGTTTTTTTCGCCATTCTCTTCATCATGTTCCAGACCACCTTCATGCTGGGCCAGTATCCTATGGACTGGATAGATGCCGGTGTAGAGTGGTTGGGCGAGTGGATAGGTACTACGATGGAGGACGGTCCGCTTCGTTCGATGCTTGTCGACGGTGTCATTGGCGGTGTTGGCAGCGTTATTGTGTTCCTTCCCCAGATTCTTATCCTCTATTGCTTTATCTCCATCATGGAGGACTCTGGCTATATGGCCCGTGCTGCTTTCATCATGGACAAATTGATGCATAAGATGGGACTTCACGGCAAGTCATTCATCCCTCTTGTCATGGGCTTTGGCTGTAATGTGCCAGCCGTGATGGCTACCCGTACCATTGAGAGCCGTCGCTCACGTCTCATCACGATGATGATACTCCCCTTGATGTCGTGCTCTGCACGCCTACCTATTTATATCATGATTATCGGTACCTTCTTCGCCGTAGAGTATCAGTCGTGGATTATGATATCCCTCTATGCCATTGGTATCCTGCTTTCGGTGGTGGTAAGTAAGGTATTCTCTTCCTTTATCATCAAGGGTGACGATACTCCGTTTGTGATGGAACTGCCGCCTTATCGTTTCCCCACACTGAAGGCTGTGGTGCGCCATACATGGGAGAAAGGTAAGGAGTATCTGAAGAAGATGGGAGGTATCATCCTGGTTGCCAGTATCCTGGTGTGGGCTATGGGCTATTTCAGTTTTACGGGAGTGGCAGAGTCGATGGAGACCAGTATCATTGGCCGCATGGGACAGGCCGTTGCACCAGTCTTTGCCCCTCAGGGCTTCAACTGGCAGTTGGATGTATCGCTTATCACCGGTGTTGGCGCTAAGGAGATTGTTGCATCATCTATTGGTGTGCTGGGCGGACTGGAGTCGCTCACGCCTCTGCAGGCCTATTGCTACCTGCTCTTTGTGCTGATTTATTTCCCCTGTATAGCTACTGTCGTTGCTATTAAGAACGAGACCGGCTCCTGGCGTTGGGCTTGCGTGTCTGCCGTTTACACCACTTGTCTTGCCTGGGTGGTCTCTGCTGTGGTCTATCAGATAGGCTCTTTGCTCTGCTAGGATTATTGATACAATAAAAGACCGATACCCGCGAAGGATATCGGTCTTTTTTCTATTCTGTTGTAATTTGGTTCCGGAACTTAGTAGCTGCGGGCAATGATAACACGAGCCTTGGAAGGCTTGCCGCTTACCATATCGACACCAGGTGTCTGCTCTACGCCGAATGGCACGCAGCGGATAGTTGCCTGAGTCTCTTCCTTGATCTTTGCCTCGGTCTCGGCTGTACCGTCCCAGTGGCAGAGGAAGAAACCACCGTCCTTGATGCGCTCCTTGAACTCCTCGTAGTTGTCGCACTCGTAGATATGTGCATCACGATAAGTCTTGGCCTTCTCGAAGATGTTCTTCTGGATATCCTCGAGCAATTGCTCAACATATTCTGCGATACCCTCGATAGAGCGAGTCTCTTTCTCCAGAGTGTCACGACGCATCACCTCGATGGTGCCATTCTCAAGATCGCGGGCACCCAGTACCAGACGTACGGGAACACCCTTCAATTCGTAGTCGGCAAACTTGAATCCAGGACGCTTATTGTCTGAGTCGTCGAACTTCACTGTGATGCCAGCTTTGCGAAGCTTCTCGATGATAGGCTGAACCTCCTTGTTGACCAGTTCCATCTGCTCGGGCTTGGTGGCGATAGGAATAATCACTACCTGGATAGGAGCCAGACGTGGAGGCAATACCAGACCGTTATCGTCAGAGTGTGTCATGATGAGTGCACCAATCAGACGGGTAGAAACGCCCCATGATGTAGCCCATACATATTCAGGCTTATTCTCCTTATTGAGATATGTAACCTCGAAAGCCTTGGCGAAGTTCTGACCCAGGAAGTGAGAGGTTCCGCTCTGTAGGGCCTTACCGTCCTGCATCATAGCCTCGATGGTGTAGGTATCCAGTGCACCGGCGAAACGCTCGGTCTCACTCTTAACACCCTGGACAACGGGTACGGCCATCCACTCCTCAGCGAACTTGGCATAGACCTTCAGCATCTTCTGTGCCTCCTGCTCAGCCTCTTCGCGAGTGGCATGAGCGGTGTGACCTTCCTGCCACAGGAACTCGCTGGTGCGAAGGAAAGGACGGGTGCGCATCTCCCAGCGCATCACGTTACACCACTGGTTGCACATCAGGGGCAGATCGCGCCAAGAGTGAATCCAGTTCTTATAGGTGTTCCAGATAATTGTTTCTGAAGTAGGACGGACAATGAGTTCCTCTTCGAGTTTGGCAGAGGGGTCAACCTCAACACCACTCTTGTCTTCCTTGGCGCGCAGACGATAGTGAGTCACCACGGCGCACTCCTTGGCGAAGCCCTCTACGTGCTCGGCCTCACGGCTGAGGAATGACTTTGGTATCAGCAGGGGGAAATAAGCGTTCTGAGCGCCAGTCTCCTTGAACATACGGTCAAGCTCGTGCTGCATCTTCTCCCAGATGGCATATCCATAGGGCTTGATAACCATACAGCCACGTACAGCCGACTGTTCAGCGAGGTCGGCCTTGACAACAAGGTCGTTGAACCACTGGCTGTAATTATCGGCTCTTTTTGTTAAATCTTTTAATTCTTTTGCCATGTTTTGTTCAATATCTTTAAAAATTTTGTGCAAAGGTACAAAATAATTGAGAATTGTAGATTGCGAATTGAGTTTTTTTTCTATCTTTGCACGTTGAAAAGAGCATGTTTAACATTTTTATAAATAAAAACTAAAACGTTATGAAGAAAATGAAGACAATCATCCTGACACTCTGTGCAGGAATCGTCATGGCAGGTTGTAGCAATCTGGCCAAGGGAACAACAATCGGTGCAGCCGGCGGTGCAGTGCTTGGCGCTATCGTTGGTAAGGTAGCTGGTAATACAGCAGTAGGTGCTGCTATCGGTACTGCTGTTGGTGCTGGTACTGGTGCTCTGATTGGTAAGCACATGGATAAGGTGAAGGCTGAGGCTGAGGCTGTGAAGAACGCTCAGGTTGAGACCGTTACTGATGCCAATGGCCTGCAGGGTGTGAAGGTTACTTTTGATAGCGGTATCCTCTTTGCTACCAACTCATCTACATTGAACGCTTCTTCTCAGAACACCATCAAGCAGATTGCTGATGTGCTGAAGAACAACAGCGATGTAGACGTAGCTATCTTTGGTCACACAGACAGCACAGGTACCGATGCTATCAACAATCCTCTTTCAGAGAAGCGTGCAAAGGCTGTTGAGAGCCAGCTGAAGAAACTTGGTGTTTCTAACATCAAGCGTGTAGAGGGTCAGGGCTCAAAGAATCCTGTTGCTGATAACTCTACAGCAGAGGGCAAGAAGCAGAACCGTCGCGTAGAAGTATATATGTATGCTTCTGAGGCTATGGTCAAGGCTGCTGAGGCTGGCACATTGAAGTAAACGGCAATTGAGAATTGATAATTGACAATTAACAATTGAAAGCAATTCTTCAACGCATTAGAAAAATAGCCCAATGGGGCTTGGCATTATTCTTCGGCACTACCATTCTTTCTGTGGTAGTGCTGAAGTTTTTACCAGTCTATTACACACCGCTGATGTTTATCCGTCTCTTCCAGTTGGACGAGATGAAGCTGAGTCATACGTGGGTGACACTAGACGAGATGTCGCCATCCATGCCACTTGCTGTGATGGCCAGTGAGGATGCAAAATTCCCTGATCACTGGGGCTTCGACTTCGAAGCTATCCAGTATGCAGCCAAGCGTAATAAAGAGCATCCTGAGAAAAACAGATTGGGCGCTTCGACAATCAGTCAGCAGACAGCCAAGAATGTATTTTTGTGGCCCGGTCGTTCCTGGGTACGTAAGGGATTGGAAGCCTACTTTACTGTCTTGATAGAGGTGTTCTGGTCAAAGGAACGTATCATGGAAGTCTATCTCAATTCCATCGAGATGGGACCTGGTATCTATGGCGTGCAGGCTGTAGCCGAAGAGCATTTTGGATGTGATGCCAAGGACCTGACGCCCAATCAGTGTGCCCTTATTGCTGCCACGCTACCCAATCCACGTCGGTTTAGCAGTAAGGAACCTAGTCGCTATATGAAAAAACGTCAGAGGCAGATACGTGCCAACATGCGCTACGTAAAGCCTTTGGAAAAATAAAACCTCTCTTTTTCTTTGTTATTTGGGAAAAGTTTATTAACTTTGCCCCTCAGATGAATTATTAACTTAAAAGACATAAAATGGAAAACAACGCTCAACTCATTGCCCAGTGCGAGGCACGGGCAAAGGTGTGGCTCTCTCCTGCTTTCGACGAGGAGACCCGCAAGGAAGTTCAGGCTATGCTTGACGCAGAGGATAAAAGTGCACTTATCGACGCTTTCTATCAGAATCTGGAATTCGGTACGGGTGGTTTGCGTGGCATTATGGGTGCTGGCACCAACCGCATGAATAAGTATATCGTAGGTATGGCTACTCAGGGTTTTGCCAACTACATCAACAAGGCATTCCCCAACATGCAGCCTGCAGTGGTTGTAGGACACGACTGTCGTAACAATGGCCGTATGTTTGCCGAGACCGTAGCTGATATCTTCTCAGCCAACGGCATCAAGGTTTATCTCTTTGAGAGCCTCCGTCCTACACCGGAGATTTCTTTCGCTATCCGTCAGTTGAAGTGTCAGGCTGGTGTCAATGTCACCGCTTCTCACAACCCCCGCGAGTATAATGGTTACAAGGCTTACTGGGACGATGGTGCTCAGGTATTGGCTCCCCATGACAAGGGTATCATTGACGAGGTGAATAAGGTTAAGATTGAGGATGTGAAGTTCCAGGGCAACAAAGACCTGATCATTCCTATTGGTGGTGAGATGGACTGGGACTATATCGCAGCAGTGAAGGAGGCTATGGTCGATCAGGATGTTATCCTGCGTCAGAAAGACCTCAATATCGTATACTCACCTATGCACGGTACTGGTCGTGTGATTGTTCCTATGGCTCTGCGTTCTTGGGGCTTCCAGAATATTCACGTAGTGCCCGAGCAGATGGTTATCGATGGAAACTTCCCCACAGTCGTTTCTCCTAACCCCGAGAATGCCGAGGCTATGACACTGGGTATGAAACTGGGTACGAAGCTCAATGCTGACCTGGTGATTGCCTCTGACCCCGATGCCGACCGTTTGGCTATTGTTTGCCGCAATGCCAAGGGGGAGTGGGAAATCCTGAATGGTAACCAGACCTGTATGATGTTCTGCTGGTACATCATTGCCAACAAGAAGAAACTTGGTCAGTTGAAGGGTAATGAGTTCCTCGTGAAGACTATCGTGACTACCGAGGTTATTGCCGAGATTGCCAAGAAGAATGGCGTAGAACTGATGGACTGCTACACTGGCTTCAAATGGATTGCTAACGAGATACGTGTCAACGAAGGCAAGAAGAAGTATATCGGTGGCGGTGAGGAAAGCTTTGGCTTCCTGCCATTTGATAAGGTGCGCGATAAGGATTCTCCCGCTTCTATCTGCCTGATCTGTGAGATTGCTTCATGGGCTCGCGATAATGGTATGACGCTCTATGACCTGCTTATGAATATCTATAAGGAGTATGGCTTCTCTAAGGAGTACACCATCAACGTGGTTCGTCCAGGTAAGACTGGTGCCGATGAGATTAAGCAGATGATGACCGACTTCCGTAATAATCCTCCTCAGACATTGGGTGGCTCAAAGGTTGTCTTGGTGAAAGACTACAAGACCCTTGAGGCTAAGGATGCTCAGGGCAATGTTACCAAGTTGGATATGCCTGACACCTCTAATGTTCTGCAGTGGTTCTGCGAGGATGGCACAAAGGTTTCTGTTCGTCCTTCCGGTACCGAACCAAAGATAAAGTTCTACACTGAGGTTAAGGATGCAAGCTTCTCTGGTGCAGCAGATTATGAGCGTTGCTCAAAGGCTGCTGAAGCTAAGATTGAACTCCTGAAGAAAGATTTGAAACTCTAATATTCTTATGGGCTCCCGAAGTAATTCGAGAGCCCTTCTTCTCTTTGCAGAAATGATCAAGAAAACATATCTCGTTGCGTTTTATACATTTTGTCTTTCCTCTGTAGCGAGTGCCCAGTCTGTCTGGAATGCCCGTTACCAGAACTATATCAACCAGTATAAGGATTGTGCTATTGAGCAGATGCTGAAATGGAAGATTCCTGCCAGCATCACCTTGGCTCAGGGTTTGCTGGAGAGTGGGGCTGGTGACAGCGACTTGGCCCGTAAGGCCAACAACCACTTTGGTATTAAGTGCCACGGGTGGACGGGTCGTACTATCTATAAGGATGATGATGCGCGCAACGAGTGTTTCCGTTCCTATAATTCTGCTTACGAGTCGTATGAAGACCACTCTCGTTTCCTGGCTTCCGGTCAGCGCTATCGTGGACTCTTCGGTTTGAAGATTACCGACTATAAAGGTTGGGCCCGTGGCTTGAAAGCTGCCGGTTATGCTACCAACCCCAAGTATGCCGATCGCCTGATAGACATCATCCAGTTGTACCATCTTTATGAGTACGACAAGGCGCGCTCGTACGATAAGACTTTGGAAGCCCATACGAAGGACCACATGCAGAATGGTCAGCCCCTTCATCCCATGGGTAAGTATAACAAGAACTACTTTATCTATGCGCGCAGGGGAGACACGTTCCGTTCTATTGGCGAAGAGATAGGTATCTCATACAAGAAGATTGCCCGCTATAATGAGCGCGACCGCGACGACCGCTTGCAGGAAGGTGAAGTTATCTGGCTGAAGAAAAAACAGAAGCGTGCGCCCAAGGAATACAAGGACAGACTGCACTATATCCGTGAAGGTGAGTCCATGTATACTATTGCCCAGAAATACGGCATCCGTCTGGAGTCGCTGTATAAGATGAATCACCTGAGTCCCGATTACCAGATCAGGGTAGGGGATGCGTTAAAGCTGAGGTAAGAGGTCTTTTACGTAAGGACGTTCCCAGTCGCGTTGGTGATGATGTACGCCGTCAAACTCTAAGACGTCAATATCTATACGTACAATACCCTGTTCGCGCTCTTCCGGCGTGCGTCCGTGCCGAATCTCTATCTCCTTGATAGCCTTTATCAAAGCCTCGAAATCAAGTTCTGTCTGTGCTTTGACCAGTTGATTCAGATAAAGATCCGTTCGTTTACTGGCTATCGGTTCTGTCCAGATAGCATCCGTATAATGTGGTGAAAAGAGTATCTGCCCGAGGCTTTTTTGTGCTTCGGGCAGATTCTTTCCCGCTTGATAGTTGGCACCGAGTGAAAGAATTACTTGATGCATCACCATAAGTTCTTATCGTTTATTGATTCTTGTCTTGATCTTATCCACATAGGCATCGATCACAGCCACAGCCACGATGTTGACCACGTCGCGAACTGAAGCACCGAAGTCGATGAAGTGGATGGGCTTGTTCAGTCCCATCTGAATCGGGCCGATGATTTCCACGTCGGCATCCAGCATCTGCAGCATCTTGTAGCTTGAACGTGCTGAGGTGAGGTTGGGGAATACCAGTGTGTTCACATCCTTACCCTTCAGACGAGTGAATGGATACTGCTCGTCGCGTAACTCCTTGTTGAGTGCGAAACTGATCTGCATCTCACCATCTATTGCCAGGTCGGGGTAGTCCTTCTGCATCTGCTCTACAGCAGCACGCACCTTGCCGGCACCGTCGCTCTGGGAAGAACCGAAGTTTGAGTGGGAAATCATGGAGATGACAGGCTTCTCGTTAAAGAAGCGTACAGCCGTTGCCGATAGTTTTGCAATATCAACCAGTGTCTCTGTATCAGGGTTCTCGTTCACCAGTGTGTCGCCTACATACAGCGTACCCTTGGGAGAGTTGATGATATGCATCGTGCCGAAGTGCTTGTACTCAGGACGGATTCCAATCACCTCGTTTACTACCTTGATTGTATTAGAGTATTTGGTGTACAGACCTGTGATGAAAGCATCAGCATCGCCCGTCTCTACCATCATCATACCGAAGTAGTTGCGCTCAAACATCTTATCGTTAGCCTCCTGGAAAGTATAGCCGTCGCGCTGACGCTTCTCTGCCAGTACGCGGGCATAACGTTCGCGGCGCTCCTGCTCATTGGGATGACGCAGGTTCACAATCTCGATGCCATCCAGATTCAGATCCAGTTCCTTGGCCATCTTCTCAATCACCTCGTCGTTACCCAGCAGGATGGGCTGACAGATACCCTCGCTCTTAGCCTGAACAGCAGCTTTCAGCATGGTGGGATGTACAGCCTCAGCGAAGACTACGCGCTGGGGATGAGCAGCAGCGGTAGCATAGAGCTTCTGGGTCAGTTTGGTCTCCTGTCCGAGGAGTACTGACAATGAAGCCTTGTACTGTCCCCAGTTCTCAATCTTCTTACGGGCCACGCCACTCTTGATAGCAGCCTTTGCCACAGCGGCACTCACCTCAGAGATGAGTCGTGGGTCAACAGGTTTTGGAATGAAGTAGTCACGTCCGAACTTCAGGTTGTTCACCTTGTACACATCGTTCACCACGTCGGGCACGGGCTTCTTGGCCAGGTCGGCGATAGCGTGAACGGCAGCCATCTTCATCTCCTCGTTGATAGCCGTAGCGTGTACGTCGAGCGCACCACGGAAGATATAGGGGAAACCGATAACGTTGTTAATCTGGTTGGGATAGTCCGTACGACCTGTTGACATCAGTACGTCGGGACGAGCGGCCATTGCATCCTCGTATGAAATCTCGGGCACAGGGTTAGCCAGTGCGAAGATCACGGGGTCCTTCGCCATTGAGCGAACCATATCCTGTGAGAGAACATTTCCTTTTGACAGGCCTACGAATACGTCGGCATCCTTCACGGCCTCGGCCAGTGTGTGGATATCCGTGCGGGTAGTAGCAAAGAATTTCTTCTGCTCGTTTAGGTCTGTACGACTGGTGCTGATCACACCCTTTGAGTCGAGCATCACGATATTCTCTTTCTGTGCACCCAGTGCCATGTAGAGCTTTGTGCAAGAGATGGCAGCTGCACCAGCGCCATTCACCACGATGCGCACCTGCTTGATGTCCTTCTTGGCAACCTCCAGCGCATTCTTCAAACCGGCAGCACTGATGATAGCAGTACCATGCTGGTCGTCGTGCATCACGGGGATGTCGAGGGTCTTCTTCAGACGCTCCTCGATGTAGAAGCACTCAGGAGCCTTGATGTCTTCCAGGTTGATACCACCAAAAGTGGGGGCGATACGCTCCACAGCCTCACAGAATTTCTCAGGGTCTTTTTCGTTGACTTCGATATCAAACACGTCAATACCGCCGTAAATCTTGAAGAGCAGTCCCTTACCTTCCATCACGGGTTTTCCGCTCAGGGCACCGATATCGCCTAGTCCGAGGACGGCGGTACCATTCGAGATAACTGCTACCAGATTACCTTTGTCGGTGTACTTGTAAGCATCATCTGGGTTATCCTGAATTTCCAGACATGGATAAGCTACTCCAGGAGAATATGCCAAGCTTAGATCTGTTTGTGTTCTGTAAGCCTTCGTGGGCTTTACTTCAATTTTTCCTGGGCGACCGCTTTGGTGATATTCCAAAGCTGCCTCTTTAGAAATTTTTACCATACGTGTAATAGATAATTGAGTCAAATTAAAAATGGTATGCAAAAGTACAAAAAATCGACGAAAAATACAAGTGTTTTTTAATCTTTTTAGTAACTTTGCAGCGTAAAACTAATACTTATGCAAGAATTAAAGAGTTTATCGGCATATCGGCAGGGGTTGAAAGGAAAAATCCTGGATACTGCGATGACATTATTTGCTAAAAAAGGCATTAAGGCCGTTAAGATGGACGACATTGCCCGCACGCTGAATATATCCAAGCGTACGATGTACGAGTTGTACGACAATAAGGAGGTTTTGCTCTTTGAAGGTATCAAGAGCTACAATCAGCGACGCGAGAAAGAAATGTCCGAGTTTGTAAAGGGTAACACGAATGTGATGGATATTATCTTGAATGTCTACAAGGTAAAGGTGGAAGAGTTTCGTTTCACCAGTCCCTCGTTCTATGATGACATAGAGAAATATCCCAAGGTGATGGCATACTTGGAGAAGAGCCGTGAGGAAAACAGAAAGGAGTTGGCTGCTTTTTTGGATAAGGGTGTCAAGGAGGGCTATTTCCGTGAAGACATCCACCATGACCTGGTGACCATTCTGTTTGACTCTATTGGTCAGCTCTTCCTTCAGAAGCGTCTGTATGCACATTTCTCTATTGAGAGTGTCCTGAATAATATCATGTTTATCTCTCTTCGAGGCATCTGTACGATAAAAGGTATCGAGGTGCTCGATAAATTCCTGAAAGCCCAGGCTTAATGAACCAAGCAGCACGTACCTTCATATTAGTAGGGCTGGTTGTGGTGATTCTTTTTGCGATGCGTTTTCTCCCGACAATCTATCTGGGAGATAATGAGTTGCGCCAAGTGAATATACTCAGCGACCTGTTGCCCGAAACACTTTCAGGGACAGACAGCACAGAGGTGCTTGACATTCCCGAGCCCCCATCTGTTGTGGCGTCGGTTCCCGATACCGTCGTGGTGTACGATTCCATTGACGGTGTTGATACCGTCATCCCCCGAATGATACAGCCCCAGACCACGCCGGAAGGTGTTACGATGATTGCCGATTATGGTCAGGGGCAATCTGGCGGCATGCACCATTTCTATCAGCAGTTGGCACGTGTCAAGGAGTTGAACCGCCCTGTGCGTATCGCCTATTTCGGCGACTCTTTCGTTGAGGGCGATATCCTGTCGTGCGACCTCCGTGAACAGCTACAGACGCAGTTTGGCGGCAATGGCGTGGGGTGGGTCGATTGTGCCAGTCAGATCTATGGCTTCCGTCAGACCGTCCGTCATTCCTTCGAGGGCTTGCGAGAATACGAAGTGGTGAAGCGCCCGTTCAATGCGCAGGTGCAGAGCATCGCCCAGCGCTATTTCACCATCGACGGCAACAGAGCCACGTTTGTCTATCAAGGCTCTAAGTCGCGCAAGCACCTGAACAACTGGCAGAAAGCCACCTTCTTCTTTAGGACGGAAGATACTATCACCGTGGCAACAAAGATGAATAGCGACACACTTGTCAGTGACGTTATTGGTGGCGATGGACAGCTCCAGACCTTCACCAAGCATCATCCCTCCATGCATAAAATCATCTATTCCGTCTCTGCTGCCTCGCCCAAGACTTACCTTTATGGCGTTGCTTTGGAGAGTAATCAGGGCATCATTGTGGACAATTTTAGTATGCGTGGCTCGTCGGGTGTCACCTTGGGTTCTATTCCCTCTGCCGTACTGCGCGAGTTTGCCGCCCAACGTCCTTACGACCTCATCATCTTCCACTTCGGATTGAATGTGGCCAATGAGAATGTACGCAACTATTCTTCATATATCCATCAGATGGGAAGCGTTATCCGCCATTTCAAGGCAGCCTATCCCCATACCAGCATCCTCGTTGTCAGTATGACCGACCGCGACCAGCGTTCTATGGAGGGTATCCACACCATGGCGGGCGTTGAGTCGTTCGTTGGTTATCAGCAGATCATGGCAGCCAATGAGCAGGTAGCTTTCTTCAACCTCTTCCAGGCCATGGGCGGACGCGAGAGTATGAAGACGCTGGTGGACAAGGGCTATGCCAACAAGGACTATACCCATATCTCCCATGCCGGTGGGCGCCGACTGGCCACCCATCTGGTAAAGAGTCTTTTAGCAGGATTCGATATTTATAAACAGCAACAGCCATGAGTGAACGTCTTTTGCATCTTCTGACCTACCATTCAGACGAACCCATGATATTCTCCTCGGGCTTGTTTCTGATGGTGTTCCTGTGTTTTACCTTTATATATATGCTCCTTCAGCGTACGCTCACCCTGCGTCTGCTGTTTGTGACCGCCTTCTCCTATTATTTCTATTATAAGTCCAGCGGCCTCTATTTCGGTCTGTTGGCTGTGGTCACGCTGAGCGATTATATCATAGCACGCGTCCTGTCTGTTCATCGGTCTAAATGGCTTGTGGCTTTGTCGTTATTTATCGACCTGGGTCTTCTTGGCTATTTCAAATACACCAATTTCTTCGCCGGCATGTGGGCGCAGATGGTGGGCAGCAATTTCCAGCCTTGGGACATCTTCCTGCCAGTGGGAATTTCGTTCTTCACGTTCCAGTCTATGTCGTATGTCATCGACGTGTATCGTGGTGATCTGAAACCCTTGCCTTCGTTGCTCGACTACGCCTTCTATGTGTCGTTCTTTCCCCAGTTGGTGGCAGGACCTATAGTCCGTGCGCGCGACTTCGCCCCACAGATTCGCAAGCCTCTTGAGATTACCTCGCAGATGTTTGCCCAGGGCTGCTATTTCATCGCTATCGGTCTGTTCAAAAAGGCCGTTATCAGCGATTATATCTCCCTGAATTTCGTGGACCGCATCTTCGATAATCCCTCGCTCTATAGTGGTGTGGAGAATCTCTTGGGTGTCTATGGCTATACCCTTCAGATCTATTGCGACTTCTCCGGTTATAGTGATATGGCTATCGGTATTGCCCTGCTGCTGGGCTTCCGCTTTCCCATGAACTTCAACGCCCCTTACCGTTCTGAGAGTATCACCGATTTCTGGCGTCGCTGGCATATCTCGCTGTCGTCGTGGATTCGTGACTATATCTATATCTCACTGGGTGGCAACCGTAAGGGTAGGGTGCGCCAGTATGTCAACCTCATTATCACGATGCTGCTGGGAGGCTTGTGGCATGGTGCCAGTCTCAATTTCGTAGCGTGGGGAGGTATGCATGGTGTGGCGCTGGCCCTTCATAAGTGGCTGCGCGAACATGTGTTCCATCACGATAAGCACTATCACAGCACGGGTCTGCGCTGGTTGCTGTCTGTGCTCCTGACATTCCATTTCGTGGCTTTCTGCTGGATATTCTTCCGCAATCACACCTTCGAGGCTTCGTGGGTGATGATCACGCAGATTGCCACCAATTTCCATCCTGAGCTCTTCGAGCAGGTTGTCACCGGCTATTGGATTGTCTTCGCCATGATGCTGTTTGGCTATGTCACCCATTTCGTGCCCGATACCTTCCAGGCGCGTTGCGTGCGTGTGTTGGAGTGGGGCGGTGTAGTGCTGTGTGCCCTCCTCATCACTGCTGTCATCTATCTGGTCATCCAGGTAAAAAGCAGTGAGATACAGCCCTTTATCTATTTCCAGTTCTGACGATAGCATGCTAAAACATGTAAAAAAGTTGGACATTCCGCGAAAAGGTTGTACCTTTGCAAGCTGATTTTATTAATGATACACCTCTTTTAATATATTAGAAAGTGATTTCCGTAGAAGGATTAAAAGTTGAATTCGGGGTAAAACCCCTGTTTACAGATGCCACCTTTGTCATCAACGACAAGGATCGTATCGCCCTTGTTGGTAAGAACGGTGCAGGCAAGTCTACCATGCTCAAGATTCTTTGTGGCATGGAGAAACCCACGGCTGGTACGGTGAGCGTGGCCAGCGAGAGCACCATTGGCTATCTGCCTCAGGTCATGATTCTGCAGGACGACACCACCGTGCGTCAGGAGGCTCAGAAGGCCTTTGCCGATATCCAGAAGATGGCCGACCGTATTGCACGTATGGAGCAGCAGCTCAACGAGCGTACCGACTATGAGAGTGAGGATTATATGGCGCTGGTAGAGAAATTCTCTACTGAGCACGAACGCTATCAGATGTTAGGTGCCGAGGGCTATGAGGCCGAGATAGAGCGCACGCTGATGGGCTTGGGCTTCGAGCGTTCCGACTTTGACCGTCCTACCTCCGAGTTCTCGGGCGGTTGGCGTATGCGTATCGAGTTGGCCAAGATTCTGTTACGCCGTCCTGATGTGCTGTTGCTCGACGAGCCCACCAACCACCTTGATATCGAGTCTATCCAATGGCTCGAACAGTTGTTGGCCACGTGGAGTGGGGCAGTGGTGCTGGTCAGTCACGACCGTGCCTTTATCAATAATGTGTCCAACCGTACGCTGGAGATTTCCTGTGGGCACGTGGTCGACTACCGTGTGAAGTACGATGAGTATGTGGTGCTCAGAAAAGAGCGCCGCGAACAGCAGCTCCGTGCCTATGAGAATCAGCAGAAGGAGATGGCTGATATACGCGACTTCGTAGAGCGTTTCCGTTATAAGCCTACCAAGGCCGTGCAGGTACAGCAGCGCCTGCGCCAGTTGGAGAAAATGGAGATTATCGAGGTGGACGAGGTGGATAATTCCGCCATGCACCTGAAGTTTCCGCCCTGCCTCCGCTCTGGCGATTACCCCGTTATCTGCGATGAAGTGAAGAAAGCCTACAACCGCGTTATCTTCGACCATGTCAACCTCACCATCAAGCGCGGTGAGAAGGTGGCTTTCGTAGGTAAGAACGGTGAGGGTAAATCTACCCTGGTGAAATGTATCATGGGCGAGATTCCCTTCGAGGGTTCGCTGAATGTGGGGCATAACGTGCAGATTGGCTATTTCGCTCAGAATCAGGCACAGTTGCTCGATGAGAATCTCACCGTGTTCCAGACCATCGATAATGTGGCAAAGGGAGACATCCGCCTGCGTATCAATGATATCCTCGGAGCTTTCATGTTTGGTGGCGAGGCCTCCGACAAGAAAGTCAAGGTGCTCAGTGGCGGCGAGCGTAGTCGCTTGGCCATGATTCGCCTGCTCTTAGAGCCTGTCAACCTCCTGATTCTCGACGAGCCCACCAACCACCTCGACATGCCTTCAAAGGATGTGCTCAAGGAGGCTATCCGTGCTTTCGACGGCACCGCTATCATCGTGTCCCACGACCGTGAGTTCCTCGATGGCTTGGTCACCAAGGTCTATGAGTTTGGTGGTGGCAAGGTGCGCGAGCATATCGGTGGTATCTACGATTTCCTGCATGCGCGTAAAATCGCAGATATGAGCGAACTGGAAAAGGTAGCTTTTACTAAGGATAAATCAGCTCCTGCCAAGGAGAATCTATCTACTCCCCTCTCTACCAGAGAGGGGCAAGGGGGAGAGTCGTATGCCGAGCGCAAGGAGCAGCAGCGTCGTCAGAAGCGTGCTGAGAAGGCCGTGGAGGAGTGCGAGAAGAAAATCTCCAAGATGGAACAGCGTCTCAAGGAACTTGATGAGCTGCTATGCGATCCAAAGAATGCCTCAGATATGACGCTCGTCACGGAGTATACCGACACTAAGCGCCAGATGGATGAAGAGGTAGAACGCTGGGAAAAACTCTCAGAAGAGCTTCAGGAACTTCTGGATGCTTGAAATAATAATTTTTTTCAATACACATAAACAATGAAACTAACAAAACTTTTTATGACAATGGCTTTAACGTCAATGTCGCTCGCTGCATCGGCACAGGCTGAACTGCAGTCGGGCATCAAACTGGGCGACCTCGACACATCGGTGCGTCCTGCAGACGATTTCTATGAGTATGCCTGTGGTGGGTGGATGAAGAAGAATCCGCTGCCTGCTGCCTTCTCGCGCTTTGGTTCGTTCGACCGTCTTGGCGAGGACAACAACAAGCGTATCAATGGCATCCTCACCGAGTTGCTCAACAATACCTATGCCAAGGGTACAACCGAGCAGAAACTCTCTGACCTCTACAAACTGGCTATGGACTCTGTACGTCGTGAGAAGGAAGGGCTGCAGCCTGTGATGAGCAAGCTCAAGGCGCTCGAGTCTGCCAAGACCATGAAGCAGCTCTTCGCTATCCAGATGGAGATGGCTAAGTATGGTAACATGGAGTTCTATCGAGCCGGACTGGGTGCCGACGAGAAGAATGCTTCGCAGAATATTCTCAGTGTGAACCAGGGCGGACTGACCCTCGGTATGAAGGACTATTATCTGGAGAATGATGAGGCTACAACCAAGATTCGTAACGAGTATAAGAAGCATATTGTCAGAATGTTCCAGGCTTATGGCTTTAGTAAGTCTGCGGCTACTAAGAAGATGAAGAATATCTTCGCGCTGGAACTTGAACTGGCTAAGATTTCAAAGAGTCGCACCGAGTTGCGCGACCCTCAGGCCAACTATAATAAGATGACCCTGAAGGAGTTTAATCAGAAGTATCCCAACCTGAAGTTGGAGCAGTTGATGAACGCTCAGGGACTGAAGAGTGAGTTCATGCAGGAGATGGTTGTTGGTCAGCCAGCCTTCATGGAGGGTGCCAACAAGATCCTGGCCACGATGAAGCCCGCTACCCTTCGCGACGTGATGGAGTGGAGCGTTATCCTGAGCTCTACTGGTTGCCTGAACGATGCCGTTCGCGAGGCCAACTTCGAGTTCTTTGGTAAGGTGATGTCTGGTCGTAAGCAGGACCATCCCGCTTGGCGTCGTGCCACCAGTCAGGTAGAGAACTATATGGGTCAGGCCCTTGGTAAAATCTATGTAGAGAAGTATTTCCCTGCAGCTGCCAAGGAGCGTATGACCAAGCTCATCAAGAACCTGCAGATTGCCCTTGGCGAGCGTATCGCTGCTCAGGACTGGATGTCAGACTCTACCAAGGTGAACGCTCTCCTGAAGCTTAACACGTTCTACGTGAAGGTGGGCTATCCCGACAAGTGGATTGATATGTCTAAGCTCTCTATCGACCCCTCTTTGTCGTACTACGAGAACCTGTTGGCCTGTCGTAAGTTCTGGAACGAGTACGAGATTGACCATATGGCTGGCAAGCCCGTGGATATCGACGACTGGTACATGGATCCTCAGACCGTGAACGCCTACTACAACCCCACCACCAACGAAATCTGTTTCCCTGCTGGTATTCTGCAGGTGCCCTTCTTTGATATGACGGCCGACGATGCCTTCAACTATGGTGCTATCGGTGTGGTTATCGGCCACGAGATGACCCACGGCTTCGACGACCAGGGACGTCAGTTCGACAAGGATGGTAATATGCACGACTGGTGGGCTGCTTCTGATGGTGAGCAGTTCAAGGCCCGCACCGACAAGTATGCTGATTTCTTCTCTGCTATCAAGGTGCTGCCCGACCTCAATGCCAATGGTCGTCTGACACTGGGTGAGAACCTGGCTGACCATGGTGGTCTGCAGGTGGCCTATGCTGCTTTCAAGAACGCAACGAAGAATCATCCACTTCCCGTTATCGATGGTCTTACCCCCGACCAGCGTTTCTTCCTGGCTTATGCCGGTGTATGGGCAGGTAACATCACAGAGGCCGAGATTCGTAACCGCACCAAGAGCGACCCTCACTCACTGGGTCGCTGGCGTGTGAATGGCGCCCTGCCTCATATCGACGCCTGGTACGAGGCCTTCGGTGTGAAGCCCGGTGACAAGATGTATATCCCCAAGGAGCAGCGTCTGCCCCTGTGGTAATCTATTTAGGATAATCCTTATATTGGAGTGTAGGAAACCCTACACTCTTTTTTTTATGCTATTCTCCCAAAAAATATATCATTAATTAAAAAAAAGAAAAAAAATGTGTTTGTTTAGAATTTAATCAGTACCTTTGCGGCAAGGTTGATTAATTCAAAAGTTTTAGGAATGTTATTAATAAGATTGGTATGATTTATAAACTGTTTTAGGTTATTTCTCTTCGTGAGAAGGGGGGATCTAAAGTAATTTTAGTTATAAATTCTAATTTTTGTGAGAAGTGTCTCACAAGATTATTTTTAAATCGGGCGTTCTTCGTGAGAAGAGTGCTCTTTTTTTTTGTGCGATGGTCAGAGATTGGGTGGATGGAACAAATCTATTTTGATCTATTTTGTTAAGTTTTGATCTAATCGCAAAAATCTCCTGTATTTGTGGTAATATCGTATAAGAACTGATTAACAGCCAAATGTATGTGGGCTGATGGCTGATGTCTGAGGGGGGCATTTCTTAGACTAGAATATAAAAAACGGCTCTCTAAGCATGGCGCTTTGGGGAGCCGTTTTTTTTGTAATTCTGAAAAAACGACGAGAAAAGTAGAAAAAATGACAAAAGTATTTGATTGTTTAGTAAAAAAGTGTACCTTTGCAACCATTATTATCAATAACTTATATGAGAAGGAGTTTTTCAACCATAATTTTAACAGTTCTTGCCGCTGTAATAGCTCTGATGATGGGCTGCACAAAACCTGACCGCAGCGAGGAGGAGCAGAAACTGAAAGAAGAGTTACAGAAAATAGCATTCACGACACCCGAAAAGGCATTTGCAAAGATTGACAGTGCTGAGCGGGTGGGGTTGTTTTCAACTGCCACTGCCAACCTCCTCAGAACTAACCACTACGGACAGATAGGACAGACACGGTTGGCTATATTCTACGGTGAACAGATAAAGAATGTACCAGAACTGAAGCGTGAAGGCGTTTCCTACTATTCAGCCCTTCTCATGCTGGGCGGATGGCTGGAGAGAAATGGCGAGTATGCCAAGGTCCTCAGCCTGTGTGATGATATCATTGCCGACGTGGACAATGAGCGGAAGCAGGGTGGAGGAGAATCCGGCATCAGCGAGGAGGTGGCTTTGCGAGTGAAAAGTCGTGCGCTGACGCTCAAGGGCAGTTGTGAGCTGAGTATGGAGCATCCCGACAAAGCCGAGCAGTATTTCCTGGAGGCTATTGACATCATGATGGACGGTGTGAAGCATACTGACGACTACTGGGTGATGGACGCCATGATTATCGCCGTTGGAGAGGCTACAGAGTTCTATCTTGAGCAGGGGATGCCCCAAAAGGCCCTGTCTCTGGTGGCTAAAGGCGACACGGCCCTGGCCCGACTGGATCGCTGCGGTGAATTGCCCGACCTCGTTCGCCAGATCCGCCACAATAATATAATGATTGGCCAGGCCATGATCTATGCCGCCAACGGTCAGCACGACAAGGCCGAGGCCCTGTATCTGAAGCACCGTGAGGCTGAAAACCGCAAGGTCTATGACATTGGCGCTGATGCCCGCTATCTGTCTATGACTGGTCGCTACGACGAGGCTGTCCGCCTGTTCCGCCAGACCGACTCGCTCTATCTGGCCCAGGGTAGTGCTATCACTACCGAATACATCAAGCACTACATGATGAACCAGTATGAGACCCTGCAGAAAGCCGGACGTAAAGACGAGGCACAGGTTCTTTCAGACCGCATGCGCCAGTTGACCGACTCCATCCGCATACAGGAATGGAAGACAGACGTGGAGCAGCAGCAGGAAATCCGTCAGAAGGAGACCGAGATTGCCAGTCGCCGCCAGTCGCTCATCATCCACCGCATCATCCTCGTTGCCGCCATCCTCATCTGTCTGCTTATCATCTATTTCCTGTGGCGTTCTCATCAGCATAACAAGGCACTCCTTGAGAAAAACCGCCGCCTGCTGGCCGAGATAGAACAGCGTGAGCAGGAGCAGCAGCAGAGCATCGAGCAGTTGAAGGCCGAGCCCCAGGAAAACCTCACTTCCGAGCAGCAGCTCTTCCGTCGTATCTGTGACCTCATGGAGTCGCCGGACCGCATCTATACCGATGCCGACCTGGACCGTAGCCGTCTGGCCCAGCTTCTTGGCACCAACGAGCACTACGTGACCGATGCCATCAGTACCTGTACCAATGGTAAGAGCGTGAACATCTTCCTCAACGAGTACCGTCTGCGCTATGCTACCCGTTTGTTGGCAACCACGAAAGATTCCATTTCGCTGATTGCCGAACTCTCCGGCTTCTCCCGCAGTTCGTTCTTCCGCATCTTCAGCGATGCCTACGGTATGTCGCCCTCGGATTATCGTAAGGCAGCACGAAAATAACAATAATCGTATATATAGGAGTCTGGAAAAATAGAATTAGTCATTAACTGGAAATGAAGCATCGGATATCCCTCACACTTATATGTGCCGTGCTAGCCATGCTGGCATCTTGTTCTCATTGCGGCGATGCGAAGGACGACGCGAAGGCAAAAGCTATGTGGCAGCGGTATTCCGAAGCCTACGATGCCAAGAACCTGAACCGCGCCCTGGCCGTCATCGACAGCATGGAGACAGCGAAGATTGTCTGTACGCCCAAGGCCGATCACCTGCGTGGACTCGTCTACGACCAAGGCTGGCAGATGCGGATAGCGGAGCAATTCTACAGGAAGTCTTATCAAGGCTATGCCTCAGACCCCTCGCAGGATTGGCATACCTATACCGACGCGGGCTATCGCTGGGCATGTCTTCGCTTTCGCCGGGGCGACACAGAGGGAGCCATGGACGTCATCGCCAAGTTACTGCCATTGGCAAAGGAAAACGAGTCGTTCCCCAAACATACAGAGTCTGCTTTGCTGATGCTCATGGCTGAAATCCAACTACAGTTGCACCAGTTCCAGGAAGCACAACTCACGGCACAGAAAGCCTATGAGGCAAAACAAGAGGATACCCAAGATAAGAGCCGGACAGGGTGGGGTATGGCCTGGATCTGTATGAATATATCCACGATTTACCATACATCAGGTGACCTCGAAGGCGCATTGGCATGGCTTGACCGTAGCGCACATGGGCTCGAACGCGCTGAGCAAGAGCACGATGACTCGCTGCTGATTGAGGAATGGAAAGGCCATGTGGCACTGCAGCGTGCGCTGCTCCTACAAGAAACCGGTCATACTGCCGAGGCTTCCGCAACATATGCCGCCATCCCACGTAGCCGACTGATGGAGCCCAATGCCTACAGAGAGGCGGCCGAATATCTGATGGCAGCTGGTCGCTACGACGAGGCGGCCTACTGGTATGAACAACTCGACAGCACCTATCTGGCTACCGATGGCGCCAAGATGACCTTCGACAACATCGCCGACCGTCTTTCTCCCCGCTACACGGCCTACCGCAAGGCTGGTCGCAACGCCGACGCACTGATACTTGCTGACAGTGTCAGCGCTGCCATCGACTCTGCCCTTGTTTGGCAGAAGCAAAACAATGCGGCCGAACTGGCTGTTATCTACCAGAGCCATGAGAAAGAACTGGCCCTGAACGATGCTAAAAGTGAGACCCGCATCCATCGTGTACTGCTTGCCGCTGCCATCCTTGTCATCCTGCTCATTGGCTACTTTCTTGTGCGCGTACGTATATATAATAAGGAGCTCCTTGAGAAAAACCGCCGCCTGCTGACCGAGATAGAGCAGCGCGAACAGGAGGAGCAGCAGACCATCGTGCAGCTGAAAGCGGAACCCCAGGAAAACCTTTCAGCCAATCAGCAACTCTTCTGCCGCATCTGCGACCTCATGGAAGCTCCGGATCATATCTTTACCGATGCCGACCTGGACCGCAACCGCCTGGCTCAGCTCCTTGGTACCAACGAGCGCTATATCACCGATGCCATCCGTCATTGTACCAATGGCAAGAGTATAACTGCCTTCCTCAACGAGTATCGCGTGCGCCATGCCGCCCACCTGTTGGCCACCACAACAGATGCCGTAACTGTCATTGCCGAACTCTCCGGCTTCTCCCGCAGTTCGTTCTTCCGCATCTTCAGCGATGCCTATGGCATGTCGCCCTCGGATTATCGCAAGGTAGCAAGGAAATAACAAAAATTGCCCATTTTATAGGAAAAAGTAAGCCTGGCAGCTCTGTCGGGCTTACTTTTTCACGTTTTGAGACTTTTTTTTCCTTCCGTGGGACTATTGTTTTCTGAAGACAGCCTAATTTTGCAACCGAAATCAAACAAACAATGCGTATGGATATATCACTAATTCTCACAGTTGCCCTGGCCGCCTCCTTCATTGTGGTGGTGCTGGTGCTTGTGGCCATTATCATATACCAGCGTTGGCGTATCGGCGACCAGAACGTCTTCATTGAGCGCTTCATCCGTCAGAACGAAGAGCAGCGCCAGAAATTGAGGAAAGCAGGAATACTTTAACCAGATCAGGACAGTTCAATGATAACTTATTTCAATATCCCTATTCAATAACCATTTAACAAAAGAGAAATCATGCAAAAGATTTTCTACCTGATGGCCGTGGCCATCGTGGCTGTGAGTTTCACAGGCTGTACAGACAACAATGATGACATCAACCTAACACTGGGCCAGGACGGTGCTACAGAAGTAACAATTAATCGTCTCGGTGGCGTAATCGAGGTGCCCATCACCTGTAATGGAACTTGGAAAGCTTCACTACCCGAAGATTGTGATTGGGCAAGGGTTATCACCACAGAAGCTAAAGGATTGGGCAAAATCATAATAACATCCGATTATTATGCACCAGACAACACAGAAGACCGCAGCACGATGCTTACTGTTATTTCTGGAGACAAGACACAGACCATTCGCGTACGCCAGTATCTCGGATTGAAGGACGGTGAAAATGACGGTGCTACCATCCTAACCGATGCTTGGGGCGAAACAGTTCTAGGTTTGGGATGCAATATTATAGTTGACGAGGGGGCTTCAGAGGATAAACTCTTTAAGAAGAATGCCGTAGTTAGCCCTGAGAACGCCAAGTATATTGCTGCAAATAGCATGAAGTATAACCGCGTGTTCGTAAGCAGTTCCAATGCTGCCGATATAGGTGAGGAGGGCACAAAAAAAGAGAATAATGAAAAATGGGATACCCTTGGTATCCGTGCTAGTGTCAGCGTGACCTACGGTCTCTTTAAACTTAAGATTCAGGGACAGTATAAATCTAACGAGAAGGAGGTAAAAAACAAGTTAAACTATCAGACCGAATACCAAGCACCTCGTGCTGTTGCATGGGTGGGTGCTGCTGACTTGGCCTCTCTCGCAACAACAACTATCACACGTAAGAAATATCCTGATGAGGAAGAATATACTAAGATGAGACAACTGCAGGATATAGCTGTCTGCCCCGGATTTGACGATTTAAGAGTAACTATCATGGAACTGTTCGATGAAGAATATGCAGACTCTGACCTCCCTGCAGCTGACAGTACTTGG
The DNA here is from genome assembly GCF_022024175.1 of Prevotella communis. Classification (GTDB taxonomy): domain Bacteria; phylum Bacteroidota; class Bacteroidia; order Bacteroidales; family Bacteroidaceae; genus Prevotella; species Prevotella communis. Next base: position 1,561,680 of record NZ_CP091794.1, read on the forward strand.
ACAATACCTTCCAAAATCCGTACTAAGCTGGCAAGCCTTGATACTAAATACGGACCAGTGTATGTCTCGAGAGTTCTAATGGGTGGCTCAACTTTCCTGAATCTTGAGTACGACTCAGTGTATGTTGCTGACACACTACAGCTTAGTGGTTCTATTGACCTCGAAATTACCAGCGGTCTCTTGAATGTGAAGGCTGGTGTGCAAGCCGGATACGCCAAGGTTGCTAAAAACATCATGGAGAACTCTAAGTCTACCTTCACTGTTCGCGGAGGTGATAAAGATAAACGTTCTATATTAGCGAACTCGCTGACACTGAAGAGTACAGAGGTTAACAAACAGGTAACAAAGGATCTGGATATAAATGCTGTTCACAATGCACTGAAAGAATGGTCGGCCTCTATCCCTGACGGTGCACCCACTATGGCAAACAGGGATCTTTACGCTCCCATCTCCTACGGCTATAGCCCTGTTTGGGATCTCTTCGGCGATTATGCAGCCTTGGTCAAGGAGTATTTTGTAAGAAAATATAAGAATAAGAACACGATAGTAAATTTGGAAGACATGTAATCCAGTCAGGAGTATGAAACACCAAATGATTATTCTCTCACGGTTCATCGTTATTGTGGCAGTACTGCTCGTTGCAGTAGCCTGTCACGATGATGACGAACCGTCGTCTTGGTCTGGGGACAACGAGCTGAAGTTCAGCGAGACACAGGTTGTTGTCGGTTATAGGGGACGATATTGCACCTTGTCTGTTGCCGGGCTTGCAGAAGATGACAGTATTGTTACCGTCGCCCCATCAGCCGACTGGGTTGAGTATGAGGAGGTGTTTGGCAACAATCTGTTACTGTATATACAGCCCAACGAAACCATGCGCCGGCGTGAGGCTACTGTGACAGTGGTGTCTGCACGTGGGGTGAACAGCACCATCAGTGTGCTTCAGCACAGCAGTACAGAAGACGACACAAATGCTTTGGACGAAGACTCTCTTAGTAGAATAGCCCGTGTGGGATATGGTTATAACTTATTGTACGACTATGCCGACATGAAGAGTGTCAGTGCCGACCCCGTGTTCGACTATCAGGCACTGGTGGCTGCTGAGCGCGACTATGGCACCATCATTGGGCAGGAGCCCAATAATCATATAGACTATAAGTACTACACTTCTTACACCATCTATGAGATGGCTACCCGATTGATGAAGGAACAGACCAGTAGTACTTCGTTTCTGGGACTCAGTAAAAAGGTGAGCCGTTACACCAGTGTTAAGGAGTACGATTCCCAACAGCAGTGCTATGGCTATGCCAAGTTTACCAAGATTGTGGCCTCGCGCTATCTGGACATGGGCAAAGTCGATGAGTTGCTCCGTCAGCCTTCGCGCCTCAAGTTCTTTACGCCTGCCTTTGCTGAATGGGTGAAAAAACTGGAAGAGAATCCTTCAGACCGTGATGCCGTGGCAGCCTTCGTTTCCACATACGGTTCGCATGTCATCATCTATGCCGACCTGGGTGGTCGTTTGGACTATGAAGTGAACTTCATGAAGCATGAAGTGAACCGCGAGGAGATGGAACGCTATATGAAGACTGTATTGGGGCAGGAACGGGTCAGTGAGGCGACCGAAAACACATCCCATTCTGTTGAGAAGGCCGGAAACGTTCATGCTGATGTCTTTGGCGGTGATCCGGCTCTTGGCCAGATGGTGAAGAATCGTATCGTGACTTATGATGTGACCCACGAGCAATTAGATCCTGCAGGTATAGCCGAATGGTCGGCCTCTATCGACATCAACAGTCCGCAATACCTCACAATGGCCAATTGTCGTTTCATCCCCATCTGGCAACTCTTCTCTTCGTTTGCAGCTCAGGATGCCGTTCGCAGACGTATCCTTGATTTGGCCGAAGGTCTTACGAACCAGAAAAGGGAAGAACTGGGACTGAACAATTATATCGCCCTAGGCAACGTGCGGAATCTGCAGGGATTCGATGGCGCAAAGACGCTGGCAAGGGTTGGTTACAACAAGGGGATACCCAAGTTCGAGATTTGCAACGAGTATGTGCCAGAACTGCGGGCTGACCGTCGTGTCACCATCATCTATCCCATTTACAACAAATTGACCAACATCCGTCATGGTATTTTTCCTGGCGATGGAGAGAACACGCCTTCGGAGGTTAGCTTCGATGACAATGGTGGCATCTATGTGCAGCCACTTGAAGAGTGCAAGCCTGGTGATGTGTTGGACTCTCTGTTCTATATCGATGGAGCCATCTATGCCACAAGCTATGGCGTGACAACCAAACCATGTGAACTCACCGTACGTGATGAATGGTTAGAGATCCCCGGACACCCGAACTATCCTGTGGTAAAGATCGGTCCTACGTTTTGGATCCGTCAGAACGTTGCCGACGAGCTAGGCTTCGGCATACTGTATGATGACTACGGCTATGAAGAATGGGAATACCGCGAGTCGGTCTACGATGATTCTGGCAAGAGTGTGCTCTATGCCGAAATATTCAATCCGCTTGACGATAATAAAGTGAACACCTTAAAGGTAGGCAGTGAGGAGGACCGCTGGTATCTGCCTTCGGACGTTGAACTTGAGGCCATGACGCGTTACATCGGAAAGAATCCCAAGGCATTGTTCACTGGCCAGCAAACTGGCTTCGATGCCACTTTCGATGGCTGCGAGATGGATTATGACTTTGTAGACCGTCGCTGGCTGATAGGATTCACACTGCTCTATCGTGGCGAACGATGCTTCATAGCCTTCAAGAGAGACCGCTCGCGAACGGCTAAAGACGGCACCGCACTGATGCTGATGCCCGACTACTCGCTGACAGAGATTCCCATCAATCAGGAATACAACTGTCGCTACCCTGTTCGTTTCTGTCGTTCCTATTTATATAAACATGATAACCTATGATTAGGAGAATAAATTTTCTGATATCCGTCGGCATCATAGCCTTCTGTCTGACAGCCTGTAGCGATGATGACTTTGATCTGCAATCCCCTTCATTGCCGGCAGACAGCATGAATACAGACTATACACGCGCCGTTATGGAAGGCGAGCGGTTGATTTACACGCATGGTGTGGGTTTCAGTTATAACGGCCTTTATGGTGAGTACTGCAACGCGGCCGATGTGCGTTGTCAGGTCATCGACCTCGATTCGCTGCGCAAGTATGACCGCTCGAATATTTATCGTGTCATATACAACTCTGGCGAGCAGGAGGAATACAAGGATGGCTTCAGCCTTACTGAGTATGTGCAGAACACCTATGTTTCTGCCGATGCTGAGGCCGACGTAGCCATTGTCTTTGCCGGTAGTGTTCAGGCCAATTTCAACATCTGGCAACATGGACTCACAAATTCCTATTTCTGCAAGTCGACGGCATCAGTGGGGTTGAAGACGAGTTTTATTGACGAGGAGTCGCTTCCTGTGGTCATCAAACGGTACGACTACGGCGAGCGGTTGCTCACCCGCAACTTTCGCGAAGCACTGGCCAGACTGAAGAAACAACTGGAAGACCCCTCTGTAGACAAGCGCCGCATAGCCATCGACTCGCTGATTGCCCGCTACGGTACCCATGTAGTCACCAGTTCAACGATTGGCGGCAGCATTGAATTGGAAATGCGTATCAATACCGATACCCTGCGCACCATCTATGACAAGAAGCTGATAGCCGACATGACCTTGGCCGTATACAAGAACCGCCAAATGAGCGAAAATGAGCAGAAAACCTATCATGTGCTCAATAGTGCCGACTGCCGACTGACCGTTCGTGGAGGCAACACTTCGCTGATTGACAGCCATGTCATCGGCTTTAAGTGGGGCGAGAATCGACTCAAGGGAGCAGATGTCAGCCAGTGGAAGGAATCTGTTAACGAAAGCACAGCGGCCATGACCTCTATGTCCATGATTCCCATTTGGAAAGTGATTCCTGATCAGGACCTGGCCAAAAGGGTGGAGGCACACATCACTGGTGAGTCAGAACTGCTGCTCGAACTATATGGCTATCAGAACTTCGTCAGTACAAAGTTCCCTGCTCATCCCCAAACGGATAAGGGTGGCTATGGCTGCAACGTTCTGACAGCGGGACGCTATGTGGCAGCCGTCTATCAGGAACGGGTGAATGCTATCAGTCAGGACGAGGATGTCTGGGTAGCCTATCCTGTCTATAATCAGCAGGTGAACCTTGCCTCTGGCCTCTGCATCTATAATGGTGTGGCCTACCGTGTAGGCTGGCAGTTCAACAATTTGCATGTGGAACAACTGAACACCACGGATGTTCCTGCTGATACCATCTACATGAATGGCGGTGTGCTGGAGCCCTTCAGTAAAAAGGGACTGAAATACCTTGGCGGTAAGACTGTAGTGGCCTATGAGTGGCCATCGGCCATCAACACAACAGGAAATGTCAACATAGCGGTTCCTTGGTACTATGTCTATAAGCGGGGCAACTACTTCTATCTGCGCAGTCGCGACGGAATGGAACAGACCGGCATGTTAGGCGGACTACCTAACTGGAGTTATAATACGACCTGGCAGCGCATGGTGCGCAATGGTGATTATTATTATTATTACAACGAAAAAGAAGTTGAAAAACTGTGATAGTATTAAGTATTAAACGAAAATCATTTTTAATATCGAACAAAACAATGAAAACCAAAAGATTCTTTTCACTATTACTGATGGCAGTCGCGCTCTGTTGCTGGACAGGCTGTAGTGATGATAATGACACGGATTCGAAACTGGATAATGACATTAGCAATGCAGCGTCTCGAGCCACTCGCGAGGATTCCGTCCGCATAGCTACACAGCTCGTCTATCAGAGGCTGTGCGTCACAGACACAGCTATGCACATTAAACTGTCATCTGGAGTAGACGAGTTTCAGCCATGCTATGGCGCACAACTCTATGATGTGACCCCCACAGTGCGCTATGTCTCTGCAAACTCTCTGGCCGATGCACGGCAAATGTTTATCACAGAATTTCAGGGAGCCATCACGTACCTTAATGCCGACACCACGGCTGTCACCATCCGTCTGGACTTAGGTCAACAGGGCTACATCTGCTTTCTGCCAGAAGGCAGTGACGGCCATGTGGCAAAGATTGAAGTCAGTTTGAAACAGTTGGACCGTCTGACTGAGGTATGCTTCCTACAGGATGAGGCATGGCCACAGAATGCCGTTAATTCCATAGCTCAGGGAAACACATTCCTTAGTACAGACGGACACAACTTCATCTGCATCAAGAATGCAGAAAATCAGGCCGGTTTGATGGTCACTTTTGACCTCGGATGGGACCGCCTGTTGAACAATGACGGCTATATAGCGCAAAGGCATGACCCGACATTGGGAGAATGGCCTAACGCTCCAGATAACCTTCCGGGCAGGTATCCTTGGCATTCCTATATATTCTTCAGTCACGATGGTATGATTCGCTCCAATCAGTTGTATTATCTGCAGGGCTTTCTCTACGAAGAGGGCAGACAGAAAATCAATTCTAAGAATAGCTTAAAGCGCATCGCAACTGATAGGGTTGTAGACCTGCTTTATGGTGTAGGCAAGGTTTATCTTTGTTCGGATGGCTGTTGGCTTGATACAGGAACTAAACATGAATATGAAGACGTACTCTATTACAGCATGAGAAAAGAGAAGGTGCGCAGAGATGATATAAAAAGAGATTATATCTGGTTTTCTATGAGATTCTTTATTATGCATCCAACAATTGGCGAGTGTCGTTGCGAGGATTGGCAAGCCAATTCTTTTAATATTCGGAAAAACTGGATCACCCAAAGTAATTTTAGGAATGGCTCCACTCCTCAGCCATACAATTGCTTTAACCATGAAACTGAGTATTCATGGAATTACAGGTGTGGTTATGAACTGGACAATTTCATCCGTGTTCGCTGCTTTGAGTTTTATCAGTCATTTGACTACCAATCTGCAGGCCTTGTCAGGACTGATAGGTTTAACAGAAAAACTAACTTTTAAATAAACCTTTTTTATATCGTAAAAATGAAAACGAAGAGATTTCTTTCTTTATTGTTAATGCTCGTTGCACTTTGCTGTTGTTGGACAGCATGCAGCAGTGATGAAACAGGAAACTCTACCCTAGAGGATGGCAACGAATCGTTATCTTTCGTTCCCACCCATCAAGACTCTGTAAGCATTGCCACACAGCTTGTCTATCAGACCTTATGCGTTGCTGACACATCGATTAACACAAAACTGACTACGGGCGTTGGCGATTTCCAACCAAGTTATGGTTCACAACTCTATGATGTGACACCTACTGTACGCTATGTCTCTGCAAACTCTCTGGCCGATGCACGTCACATATTCATCTGCGATTTCCTCTGCCCAATCAACTTCCTCAACGCCGATACCACGGCTACTGTCATTCGCTTGGATTTCGGACAGCAGGGCTACGTCAGTTTTCTGCCAGAAACAGCCAATGGACATGTGGCCAAGATTGAAGTCAACCTGAAACAGTTGGGCGGTCTGACTGAGGTGCGCTTCCTTTTGCAGGAGGCATGGCCACAGAATGCCAGTTCGGTCATTAGGCAGGGCGATACATTTATCAGTCGTGATGGACACAACTTCATTTGTATCAAGGATGCAGAAAATCATGAAGGTATGTTGGTCACTTTCGACCTCGGGTGGGACTGTCTGTTGAACAATGACGGCAATATAGCACAAAGGCACGACCCGACACTGGGAGAATGGCCTAACGCTCCAGATAACCTTCCGGGCAGGTATCCTTGGCATTCCTATATATTCTTCAGTCACGATGGTATGATTCGCTCCAATCAGTTGTATTATCTGCAGGGCTTTCTCTACGAAGAGGGCAGACAAAATAAAAACTCTAAGGAAGCATTGAAGCGTATCGCCACTGATAGGGTCGTAGACTTACTTTATGGTGTAGGTAAGATTTATCTTTGTTCGGATGGCTGTTGGCTTGAAACAGAAACTAAACATAAATATGAAGACGTACTCTATTACAACATGAAAAAAGAGAAGGTGTGCAGAGATGATATAAAAAGAGATTATATCTGTTTTTCTATGAGATTCTTTATTATGCATCCAACAATTGGCGAGTGTCGTTGCGAGGATTGGCAAGCCAATTCTTTTAATATTCGGAAAAACTGGATCACCCAAAGTAATTTTAGGAATGGCTCGACTCCTCAGCCATACAATTGCTTTAACCATGAAACTGAGTATTCATGGAATTACAGGTGCGGTTACGAACTGGACAACTTCATCCGTGCACGTTGTTTTGAGTTCGGTAATGGATTCGATTATGCGACAGTTGGCCTGGTAAAAACTAATAGTTTTAGCAGAAAAACAAATTTTTAAGTATTCGCTAGTTACTTTGGCATAGACCATCCTACGTCGTTAATAGGCTAGCTTATATAACTCATAGGCTAGTCTACATTTTTTATTTTTTCTGAGTTTTTCCAATTATTGACGTATTTTGAATTATCTGTTGTATCTTTGCAGCAAGAAAGCATAATGATGAAGAAAGGACTAATATACACCATATTTGGTTTGCTGCTATTCACAGCATGTAGCAGCGATGATGACAGTACACAGGAGCCTGTTAAACGGCAGGCCACGGTGACTTATCTTGTCACGCCCAACGGCCTGGGTGACAATGGCTATAACGATGATGCCGCTGAGGGGATCTTTGCTTTTGCAAAGGAAACAGGTACAAGACTGCGCCTGATGCTACCAGAAAATGAGGCAGAGGCGGAACAGATGTATCGTCAGTGGCTTACGGATAATGCTGAAAACGACTCTGCCGTGCTCATTCTCGGTAGTTCCTCATACGAAAAGATGGCAAAGGAGCTTTCAAGTTCCAAGTTTCAAGATTCAAGTAAAAAGGGAACTCGTGTGCTTCTTTTCGAGAGTAATGCAGAGATTGACGGGGTGTCCACGGTGATGGTCTCGCACTATGGTGTGAGCTACCTTGCTGGGGTGATGTCGCAAGGATTCGATGCCCTAATCCTTGCAGCCGCAGAGGGAGTCCCTACCCTTGAGGAGTCAATAGCAGGATTTCAGGATGCACGCAACAAATACGCTGGTGAATACTTAGGATTTCCCTGCCAGACCACCCTGCACTACCTGGCAGACGGAGAGGAAGGCTTTGCCATGCCCAACTCAGCCTACCGATACATAACGGAGCGATCTGATAATGCTTTTGACTATAACGAGATGATATATCCGTTAATCGGTGGTTCAATAACGGGGGTGATACGCAGTCTGAACGACAACGATTTCACAACGGCACTGATGATAGGTATGGATGTAGATATGACGGGACGTAGCTCACGCATTCCATTCTCCGTAGTTATTCGTATTGGTGATGTAGTGAAACGATACCTGAACGACTGGATAGCAGGACGTGAGTGGCCAAAACACCAACGGTTTGGCATGAGAGAAGGTGCTACCGATATTGTTATCACCCCACATTTCCTTCAGAACCTGGACCTTTGGGACGAGCGTTATCGGGAACCCGATACGTTTCAGAAACTGTACGAACAATATAAAGAGGAAGCAATGACCTATGAGGACAAAAGATAAAAGAAAACGTGTAATTGTTTATTGGGTGGAACTACTCTTGCTGTTGTTATGCGTATCGTGTACCTCCGATGACTCATCATCTTTATCATCTGGTAATAAGCATATCTACAAAGTTGCTGTCATCATGGAAAGTGGCGAACAGACACGTTGGGAGCGCACAGCCAAGTGGGCAATGGAAAACATTGCAGAGGCACAACGTAACATGCAAGATAAGGTGGAACTGCAACTGACGTTCAAAAGTCAGGATGATGCAGATATCCATCAGTATATGCAACAGATAGCCGAAGACACGACCATCGTAGCCGTCATAGGTCCTACCACATCTGCCTGCGCCGAACAGATGGCTATACAGTTGGGCAAGCGCAAAGCATACAACAAACCAATGATTACACCGTCAGCCACCCAGGTGGAATACCAACGCCGTTTTGCCAACGTTCCCTACGTTTGGAATATGGCCGAGAGTGATATTGCACAATTAGAGGTACTCCTGTCGGACATTGCTAGCACGTTTTATAGTGTGAAGAGACCTGTGATGCTACTCTGTGCTGATGATGGTAATGGTGAGGCCCGCAATGCCTATGCGGAGTGGTTCGGTTTTATAGCCGAGGAATATGGTTTAAAAATAGGCGGCGTTTACCTTTACAAGAACGAGGACGAGTTGCGTCAACATGTACATCAGCTATGCGGCACCGACAGACAAATGAATAACCAATACCTGATTTTCAACCCCTCTTCAACAGGGATGGCCCTTGCCTTCGATGACGAGATAGAGCAGATAAAGAAAGATGTGTCTGCAGGCCAATATGTCTACTCGCCATCTGTTTTCTGTAGTGATGCTTTCGTTTCACAACAGGTAGCTTCAACGGTAAAGAACAATATATACGAGGGCGTTGACCTCTATGCATCTCCGGAATCAGGTTTCAACCAGGCCTATCGTCAGCGTTTTAACGAAGACATCACCAATGGTGAAGCCCAGTTCTACGATGCAATTTGTTTGGTTGCGTATGCAACTGTATTAAAGCAGCACACAGGACAGAGGATCAACGATGCCATTCTTTCCGTTGTAGATGGGCGTAATGGTAAGGGCGGATCATGGCTCCCTGCCGACATGACACAAAACTTCGAGCTATTGTCAAAAGGTTGTACACCTGACATTGACGGTGTTTCCAGCTCTTGGACCTTTGACGAGAAAACTCACGCCAGCATCTGTGGCAGTACCTTCCGTCGTTGGCGACTCTATGGCGGGCAATTTATAACCACCGAGTATATCAGTACCGAAGGCTCACGTCGCAGTTCTTCAACAAAGGCTATTTGGAACTGGACGGCTTCGCACATGCAGTCTTTCAGTGCCGAAGAGGGTAATGGTCTCAGCTACCCCGCCCTCGACGACCGTTGGGCACTGCTCATAGCCGCCTCGAAGGGCTGGGCCAACTACCGTTTCCAGAGTGATGTCTTCGCTATGTACCAGTTGCTGCGGCAGCATGGGTATGCAGACGACCACATCGTGCTTATCTGCGAGGACGATGTGGCCCACCATGCCAACAACCCGCATCCTGGCGAACTGCGCATCAGCGACACGGGGGCTAACGTCTATGACGCGGCAGCCATCGACTACCGTCTTAGCGACCTCAAGCCTGATGACATCGGCGACATCCTCGCTGGTCGCGCCTCCGACCGCCTGCCGCAGGTGCTCCATCCTGATGCTGATGACAACGTCTTCGTATTCTGGAGCAGCCACGGTTCGCCCGGATCGATGGACTTCGGCGGTTCGCAGCGAATGTTTTATCAGACGATGCGCGACATACTTGAGAGTACTCCCCACCGCAAACTGCTCTTCACTATCGAAGCCTGCTATAGCGGCGGTCTGGGTGACTATTGCCAGGGACTGCCAGGCACACTCTTCATCACAGCTGCCAATCCCTACGAGACCAGTCATGCCGATGTATGGAGTGAGGATGTCGGTGTCTATCTATCCAACGGTTTCACCCGTGGTTTCCAGGAAGCCATCGCCCAGAACCCCACCATTTCATTGCGCGACCTCTACTACACGCTGGCCGCCCACACCACAGGTTCCCATGTGAAGGTTTATAACGCTCTACTTTTTGGCAGCGTCTACAGCAACACCATGGCCGAGTATCTGACCACTCGTTGAAGAAAAATCACCCATTTCATCGATATTTTTAAGCCTGGCAGCTCTGTCAGGCTTACTTTTTCCCGTTTTGAGACTTATTTTTCCCACCGTGGGACTATTGTTTTCTGAAGACAGTCTAATTTTGCAACCGAAATCAAACAAACAATGCATATGGATATATCACTTATTTTTCCAGTTGCCTTTGTCGCCTCCTTCATCGTGGTGGTGCTGGTGCTTGTGACCATGATTATATACCAACGTTGGCGTATTGGTGACATCATTAATTCAAGAAAAAAGTATGAAAAGATATTTATGAAAAGAATAGTAAGATAACTAAATGACAAACAAGTAAATAAACCTGTAATTATGAAGCATCTCTGCAACTTTCGAATGGCGATGGCAGCCGCCCTTTGCTGCTGGATGACAACAACCGTATTCACTGCCTGCGGCAACAAAGACAACATTGCAACGGAGGAGGTTCCTGCTGACTCTGCGGCCTTAGTGATTAACCTTGACTCAATCGTCATTAAGCCTTACCTGGCCTTTGGCTCGTCGATAGATGGCGTAGAGAATTATCTCAAGGAGACTTATACCGATTTTGCCGAGTGGGAGACCACGGACTTGGAGCCTTTCGATCAGGACGAGGTTGACCGTTACTACTCAAAGGAGTATACCAAGGGCAACCGCAAGTTGGGCTTCTATTTTGCCAATATCGACGGAACTAGTCTCAGTCTTGTTTCATACGACTTCTTCTTTCCTATGCCGTTAGAACCAGTCATGGCCGAGTTGGAACGTCACGGTTTTGTGAACAAGGGCGAGATCCGCTTCGACGACTTCAACGCCGACATCACCTATATGTTTCTCTCTGCCGACGAGGCCATCGAGGTGCAGGTATCCTCTTGGAAGAAGGACGGTGGCAGCTGGGCCATCAGTTTCCAGCCGTTCGACCAGAACGACCTGAACCATCTTGTAAAGTAACAACATCAACCAATGTCTATAAAGTTATTAAAAATGAAAAAGATTCTATTGACGCTATTTGCCGTCTTTTTCTGCTGGGTGACGATCTACGCCCAACAGTTGACAGAGCAGGAAGCCATGGAGCGCGCCCTGCAGTACATCAACAGCAATAAGTCGTCGGCCAACGCCCGACGGATGGCTGCACCCGCCCTCAAGGGAAAGAAGAAGTTTACCCCTGCTAAAACCGAGGCCAGGAAAATCTATGCCTTCAACATGGAGGGTGGGGGCTACGTCATCGCCTCGGCCGACAGTCGCACCCTGCCTGTTTTGGGCTACAGTACCACTGGCACCATCGACTGGGATCAGATGCCTGAGAACATGCGCTCATGGCTGAAGCAATATGACGAGACTATCGCCACACTGGGCCACCGCATGGACTTTAAGGACGGTGAGATGCGTAAGGCGGATGGAGAGCAGGTCAACAGACGTGCCAGCCGTTCTGCCGTGGAGCCTCTCATCAAGACCCACTGGGATCAGACAGCCCCCTATTGGGACCAGGTGCCTACCTACCAGGGACCGGATTTGAGTCTGCGCGGCAAGCAGTGCTACACGGGCTGTGTGGCTACTGCCATGGCGCAGGTCATGAACTACTGGCAGTGGCCCAATGCGGTGCCCGACGGACTGCCAGACTACAACTATGTTATTAAATATAACAAACAAAAATACACGTGGCATCTCGATGCCCTGTCGCCAACAACGTTCAGATGGGACTTGATGCTCAACGATTACCGGGTGTGGAACGAAGAGACCCAGCAGTACGACCAGTTGGGCACTGACGAACAGCGCAAGGCCGTGGCCACGCTGATGCACTACTGCGGACAGTCTATCAAGATGATGTACAGTCCTGACGGCTCTGGTGCATATACCAGTGATGTTGCAAAGGCACTTTTCAATTACTTCGACTATAACACGCCCCAATACATCAGCCACGCGCGCTTCCCTAGTATTGATGAATGGGAGGAAATTATCTACAGCGAGTTGGCCGCAGGGCGTCCGATGGTCTATTGCGGCGCAAGCGATTTGGGCGGCCATTCCTTCGTGTGCGACGGCTACGACGGCAATGGCCTGTTCCATATCAACTGGGGCTGGGCCGGCCATGATGATGGCTATTTTTCGCTTGCCGTGCTCAATCCCTACAACAACACCAGTGCGGGCAGCGGCAGCAGCGGCATAGGATTCTGTATCGGTGAAGGCGCCGTCATCTATACCGACCCGCACATGGAGCAGCAGCCTTTGCTGCACCACGATTTCGGTAGCAGCTATTATCAGATTACGCCAATCCGTCTTCTCAAGAATAACATCGCAGTGTTTTACTATACATTCGATAAGACCTACAACGAGGTGGCCGACCACGCTTTAGGTGCCATCGACTCCGAAGGCAATCTCCACCCCTTGTTCATGGCCGATCCGAACGACAGCATCGTTTACTCATATATGGTTGAAGATTACAACTACTTCATGGTGGAAATAGACTCTACAATGTTTGCCCCAGGACAGGGCATAATCCTCCATCCCATGTTGCGCTTCCGCCATCCTGGTGAGCAGTGGCAGCTTATTCCCCCGACAGATCTGAGTATCACCGTGGGGCGCGATAAGGATGGGCGCTTCTTCATGCAGCCAAACGATAAAGAGTATAAGTTGCACCCCACTGATGCAGACATCACCAAGGGCACCGGCCGACTGGGTGAGCGCAGCGACCTCACCATCCGCGTCAATAACAACGAGGCATCGGACTACATCGGCAACCTCTATCTTGAACCTGTCTACCTCGGCCGCATTAATCCAGAGGAGTATGGCACCGCTCCCGTTCTCGCAAGGGGTGAGGAAATGACATGTGGTGCCTATATCCCAGCCAATGGCGAGGCCGACGTCACCTTCAGCTTCGTTCCCGAATACGGCGGCATGGTGGCCCTATGTGTTTACACCGATTCTCATTACATCGGCGAGTTGCCGCTCACACTCAACAATGACACGCTGGCCAACTACTTCCCCTATTTGGAGAACAAGAGCTATCTCTCGAAGGAGAACGGCCAGTGGTACTGGAACGTGGAGCTGGCCGACCGCACCGGTGTGAAAATGCCGCACTGGATTCCGTCACCGAATCTGCGCTTGTGTGTACGCCACTTTCTCAATGACAAACAAGTGAAGTTCGACAAAGTAACCGATGGCCTCTACGAATACCTCGCCGCCCTGCCAGACAACATCGGCACTGGCGACTATACCTTCACCTACCAGATGCCTGTTGAGGTAGACCAGCCAGGTGACTACTACTACGACTCCTACCTCGCCGAAGTGTTGAACAATGAGCTGGTCAGCTATTGCTGTGCCAAAGTTCACCGCTTCACCATCGACGATCCTACCAGCATTGAGGACGTGAAGAGCGAGGATGCCGCAGGCCCCGTGTTCGACCTTCAGGGACGTCTGCTCAGCGGTAAACCCACCCGCCGCGGTCTCTATATCCAGGGTAATAAGAAGATATTCGTCCGTTAAAAATAAGAATTTATGCAATCAATAAAAAATTTAAACCCGATGAAAAGAACCATTATTTTTCTGGCACTGATGCTGCCTTCGCTGGCCTTTGCCCAGTGGCGTGTGGGTGCCAACGTAGGAATGTCCTACAACCATCCTACCATTGACAAACAGTACATGACCGACCTGACCTTCAAGGACCGCAGTGGCGTGAACTTCGGTCTGATGGGGCAGTACGACTTCAACGACTGGCTGGGTGTGCGTGCCGAACTGGACTGGACGCAGAAAAACTATCGTCAGACGCGTGTGGTTTACGACCAGCAGGACTACAAGTACACTAACAACTATCTCCTGATGCCCGTCATGGCATCGTTTGGCTTCGGCGGCGAGAAGCTCCGTGGCTTCTGCAACGTGGGTGTGTATGGCGGCTACTGGCTCAACAGCCATCGCAAAGGTACGGATTTTAATAATGTGTCTGACTATACCTACGACTTTGATGAGGATGTGGACTTCGACAACGACCGCGACCAGCGCTGGGACTGCGGCTTCGTGGGCGGTCTGGGACTGGAGTACCATTTTGCCCGTCACTGGGGTGCCCAGGTTGAGGCCCGCTACTACTACAGCACCACCAGCTTCCGCAAGGAGCAGCCTCACTTCAATGACAAGCGCTACCACTCTACGCTGGGACTGCAAGCAGGAGTGATGTACTACTTTTAAGGGAATAGTGAAAAGTGAAAAATTTGCTTCCGCAATTATGAATTACAATATGAAAAACAAGATAATGATTTTAGGAGCTATGCTCCTGCTGGTGATGGTCACCAGCTGTCGCGAAGAGAGCGACGCCCTGCAGAATTATGCCTTCAACGACGGACTGGCATTTGAAAAGGCTCGAAAGAGTTTTGCCGGTAAGTTCAAGGTGCTATGGAAAGCCCTCGACCAGAACTATGGCATCTGGGACTATGAGCGTAGCCAGGGGGTTGACTGGGATGCCGTCTACGATGAGTACTTGCCTAAGTACGAGGCCCTCGACGAGCGTAACGACGTCACGGACGAGGAGCTCCGCAAACTGCTCGATGAGACTGTGGCACCCCTGCACGATGGCCATTTCGTGGCTCAGATGCAGAACCATCTCACGGGTACTTTCGTTGCGGCCAGTCCCAGCTACACACGCAGCAAAGAACGCGATGACTTTGAGGCTACGCAGAATACCACGCACAACCTGAGTGCCTATCTCCCTGCTGCGTTTGGCGGCACGGGCAACCAGATCCTGGACTACAAGGAGGCCGATACCCATACTGCTGATGCGGGTGATTTTGGCATTACCGTGAAGTATGCCCTCTTCAAGGAGAATATTGCCTACCTCTATTTCGACGGTTTCAATCTCTCGCCCTATGTCGTTGACGAGTATCTGCAGGAGTTGTTCGGCCAGAAAGATGCCATCACACAGTTTCTTGCCCTGGGCGTGCAGCAGACATGGAAGGCGTGGTATGACAAGGTGCAGCAGCTCCATGCCAGCGGCCAGCTCAAGGGTGTCATCATCGACCTGCGCAACAATGGCGGCGGCATGCTCAACGACTTCCAGTTCGTCCTGGGCAGCATGTTGCCCAGCGGAGGGTTCCAGGCAGGCTACTCGCGCTTCAAGCGTGGGGTGGGGCGCTACGACTACTCGCCGCTGTCGCCCTTCAAGCTGAAGACCCTTGAAACAGCCCACGAGACCATCACCGAACCGATTGTCGTGCTTGCCAACTGCGCCTCCGTCAGCATGGCCGAGATGACCACCTTGAGCTGTCAGAGCCTGCCCAACGGCACATTTATCGGCAAGCGCACCCATGGCGGCGTCTGCTCGCTCGTCACCGAGCCCTTCGTTTACTATCAGAACTATGCCGGTGTCATTGGCAAGATGAACGAGACTCCCGTCTTCCTCTACATCCCCCAGATGGTCACCTTGACCAAGGATAAGCAGATCCTTGAGGGTGTAGGTGTCACTCCCGACATCGAGGTCGATTTCAATGTCTCCCTCTACACCACCACTGGTCGTGACACGCAGCTGGAGCGTGCCCTCCAGTTCTGCACCACTGGCAACTGATTTTTCTGCATGTAGGTGAAATAAAATATTTAGAGAATGAAGAAGATTTCCTATCTGATGGCAATGGCCATCGTGGTGCTGGGCTTCACCGCCTGCACCGACGACGATACCACGCAGCAGGGGCAGCAGCCGTCGGGCATCGACCTGTCAAACCTCGACACGTCAGTACGTCCTGGCGATGATTTCTATCAGTATGCCTGTGGCGGGTGGATGAAAAATCATCCGCTGCCCGCAGCCTATTCGCGCTACGGCAACTTTGAAAAGTTGTCAGAGGATAACCAGGCACGTCTCAAGACTATCCTTGATGACCTGCAGACAGCTCACTTTGCCGAGGGCTCTACGGAGCAGAAACTGGCCGACCTCTACCGAATGGGCATGGACAGTCAGCGCCGCAACCAGCAGGGCGTGGAGCCGCTGATGGGCATTATCGGTCAGATGGAGCAGGCCACCACGGTGGAGCAGTTGTTCCAGATTCAGTTGCAACTGGTACCGGAGAACCTCTATGCATTCTTCTACACCAATTTTTCTGCCGACCCGAAGAATGCCACGCAGAATATACTGAAGGTGAAACAGGGTGGCATAGGGATGGGGCAGAAAGAGTACTACCTCAACACCGACGCCGCCACCACCGACATCCGCGAGGCCTACAAACAGACCATCGCCAAGATGTTCCAGCACTTCGGATTCACCGAACAGCAGGCTTCACAGAAGATGGAGAACGTGATGCATATGGAGACCGAACTGGCCAAGGTGAGCCGCTCTCAGACCGAACTGCGCGACCCCGAGGCCAACTACAACAAGATGTCGCTGGCTCAGTTTAACGCTGCCTATCCCCATATCCAGCTGGAGAAACTGATGAGAGCCATTGACGTGCCGTCGGCTTATATTCAGGAGCTTGTGGTGGAACAGCCCGACTTCTTTGCCGGTGCCGACCAACTTTTGGCTGCGATGACTGCCGACGAGTACCGCGACTACATGGAGTGGACGGAAATCAAAGACTACGCCCAATGCCTTGACGACACCGCGGAGGCCATCTACTTCGACTTCTTCGGACGTGTGCTCACGGGACGTCAGCAGGACTATCCCCTGTGGCAGCGCGTCTCTTCGCAAATGGATGGCCTGATGGGCGAGGCTATAGGCAAGTTGTTTGTCGAGAAGTTTTTTCCTGCCGCCGCCAAGGAGCGCATGCTTGAGTTGGTCAGCAACCTGCAGGTGGCCCTTGCCCAGCGCATCGACGCACAAGACTGGATGAGTGCTGCCACCAAGGCCGCTGCCAAGGAGAAACTCGCCGCCTTCATCGTGAAGGTGGGCTATCCCGACAAGTGGACCGACATGAGCGCCTTGCACATCGACAACAGCAAGTCGTACGCTGAGAACGTCATGCTGTGTAAACGCTACTGGAATGCGGAGAATGTCAGGCGTAAGGCCGGCAACCCTGTGGATCCCACTGTATGGCAGTTGACGCCACAGACCGTCAACGCCTACTATAACCCCACCACCAACGAGATATGTTTCCCTGCCGGCATCCTGCAGCCGCCCTTCTTCGATTTGGAAGCCGACGATGCTGTCAACTATGGTGCCATCGGCACGATTATCGGTCATGAGATGACCCATGGTTTCGACGACGAGGGACGCCTCTACGACAAGGACGGCAACTTGCGCGACTGGTGGGCACCCGAAGATGCCGCGAAGTTCCGTGAGAAGGCCGATATGTATGCCGACTTCTTCGATGCTATCGAGGTGCTGCCTGGTCTGCATGCCAACGGTCGCATGACGCTGGGTGAGAACCTGGCCGACCATGGTGGCCTGCAGGTGTCATGGACGGCCTACAAGAACGCCGTTAAGACGCTGCCCGCCATCGACGGATTCACTGCCGACCAGCGTTTCTTCTTGTCATACGCCAATGTCTGGGCGCAAAACATCACCGATGCCGGGTTGCGTCACCTCACCGTCATCGATGTTCACTCCCAGGGCCGCTGGCGCATCAATGGTGCCCTGCCTCATATCGACGCCTGGTACGAGGCCTTCGGCATCAAGGAGGGCGACAAGCTCTTCATCCCCAAGGAGAAGCGGTTGCAGTTATGGTAAGTCTATAAAAAAATAATGCATATGAAATTGAGAAAAGTTGGAATACTGTTGGTCACTATCTTCCTGTGCAGCCCTATGGCGATGGCACAGACATCCCAGGCCATCTCATGGAAGCATGCAGACCACTTTCCCAAGCTCCCGCCTTTGACCGTTGAATTTGACATAAGCCTGTATCACCGTTCCAAGCCGCATCTGATGCAGATGTCCTTAGACAGCAAGCAGGATAAGGACACCGCCAGTTGTCAGTCGGTTATTCTTCGTCACAAGGAACAGAAAATGGAGTCTCAATATCATTTCAAGTATCGTCCTGATTACTCGAAGATGGTTGATAACTTTAAGGGCGTGCGTGACAGGATTGTCAGGGAAAGAAGACAGAAAGAGGGGATACCCTTGCCGCCGCCGCATCCTTATCTTATGCGAAACAAATAACATAAATCTTTCATTATATATAACATTCACTGTGAGAGGTGTCTCACTCATTAGCTTAGAAAGAGCGTTCTTCGTGAGAAGGGCGCTCTTTGTTTGATTTTACTGCAGAAAAGAGGTTTAAAAAATGGGAAAAGTGTTAATAAAAAAATAGGGCTGTTACCCGGTTGGTAGCAGCCCTATTTTTTTTATTCATGCCACAGCATTTTTATGTGAGGAATGCCGTCGAGTATGAATGGCTCGATTACAGTTGTTTGAGCAACTCGCGCACAGCGGCTTCCAACTGCAGGTCAACACCCTTGACAACGGTCTCGGGCTTGTTGAGCACGGGCACGTCGGGCTCCAACTGGGTGTTCTCCAGATAGGTGCCGTCGGGCAGCTGATAGCCAATTACAGGCACACCGAAAATGAGCGTGGGGTCTTGCATGGTCTCCCAGTTGACCGAACTCATAGTGCCTGGCACGGGCGCACCCACCAGTTTGCCAATCTTCTGATGACTATATACCCAAGGTGTGCCATGGGCATTACTGTAGTTGCCCTCGGCCTGAAGCATGATGCTAGGGTGATTATAGCGACGGCTGGGCATGTCGCACACCTCACGACCTCTGATAACCTGCGTGAAGTACTTATGACCAGAGAACAGGATTTCGATGTCCTCGTGCAGACGGCCACCACCATTATGACGGGTGTCGATGACGATACCCTCCTTGAGGTTGTACTTGCCCAGAATGTCGGAATAGACATCACGGAAGCTGGCATCGTCCATACCCTCGATATGCACATAGCCCAGGCGACCGTTTGACAGGCGCTCTACCTCGGCAGCACGACTCTTGATCCAGCGCTTGTAGAGTAGGGCAGACTGTTCAGACTGGCTGATAGGCAGTACTACCTCGTCCCAGGTGCCGGCATTGCCCTTGAGACTCACGAGCGTCTTCTTGCCACGACAGAGGTTGAGCAGTTGGGCCAGATCGGTATCCTTGGTCAGAGGCTGTCCGTTGATGGCCGTGACGACATCGCCCACCTTCACCTTGCTGCTGGCCTTGCTGAAGGGACCACCTTCGAGAATGGCCGTAATCTTCAGACCGTCGGTAGCCTCGGTGAGGTCGTAGAGCAGACCCAACTGGGCTGTGGCGTCGCCATTGGCAGCAGGGCGGAAACGGCCACCTGTATGACTCACATTCAGTTCGCCAAGCAACTCGCTGAGCAGCTCGGCAAAGTCGTAGTTGTTAGCAATATGTGGCAAGAAGCGTGCATAGTTTTTCACCATGAGGTCCCAGTCGCAGCCATTATAGTCGGTGCGGAAAATCTTCTTGTTGATTTGCTTGGCCACATGGCGCAACAGATACTCGCGCTCGGCAGCGAGGTCGAGTTTCATCTGCGCATCGTAGGCAATAGTCGTCATCTTGTCGCCCTTCTCAATCTTCTTCATGCTGCTGCCCAAAGAATAGAGGTTGCCGTCCTTATCCATCTGCAGCTCTCCGCTGCCACCTTTGCTCAGCAGTTTTGTCTCGTGCTTTCTCAGGTCCATCTTCCAAAGGTCTGGTGCGCCCTCAAAAGCCGAGAAATAGTATAGGCTCTCGCCATCTTTGCTCACGATGGCATCGCCCAGGCGACTGCTGTTGGGCGTGAGGCGCACGATGCGGTCTTCGATGCCCTCGAACTCAATCTTGAGCGTCTTCACAGAGTCGGCATCAGCCTTCTTGTCGTCCTTCTTGTTCTTACTTTTCTTATCAACTTTCTTGTCGGCATCGGCCTTCTTCTCGGGCTTAGCCTTCTCCAGCTCCTTGAGCAGCGCATAGTCCTCGGGCGACAGGCGATAACGGTCGTAGGCATCCTGTGTGAGGAACGCCAGGAACACGTCCTCCTGACTGCCCCACGAGGCGTGGCTGCGCATGCCGTAGCGCTCGCTTTCGAACATGATAGCCTTGCCATCCATCACCCAACGGGGTCGACCACTCATATAGCCGCTCTGCGTGATGGGGTGGATCTCGCCACCCTCGGCACTCACAATGCCCTGGTCGGTATAGGGGTCGCGCTTGTTGGCTATATAGCTCAGCACGAACCACTTGCCGTCGGGGCTCCATTCGAAGTCGAATCCTCCATCTTGGCGGTACCACTTGCTGCCATCGGTGACCTGCGTCACCTTCTTGGTTTTCAGGTCGACCACCTTCAGTTTGATGCGGTCCTCGATGAATGCCAGTTTTGTGCCGTCGGGGCTATACTTAGGATACTGGCGCTCTACTTGCGAGAAGTCGAGCTTACCATTGAGTTGCAGGGCTGGCAGTTCGGGGAACACGCTCTCTTCTTTAATCAGCGTGGCATTGGCAAAGTTGAGGTCTTCCTTGCGCACGATGCTGGCCGTATAGAGTTGCCAGTTGCCATTGCGCTCGGATGCATAGGCGATGGTGCGTCCATCGGGGGCAAAGTCCACATCGGCCTCGGCTCCTGCTGTCTGCGAGATGCGGCGTGTGGTGGCATATTCGGTGCTAGTTACAAATACCTCGCCACGGGCTATAAAGGCCACCTGCTTACCATCACGGCTCACCACAGCCTGGCGCGCACCACTGGTGAAGGTGAGGTCGGAGATAACGGGTTCGTCGTCGCGTGTCAGCGTGATGCTGAGCTTCTGAGGCTGTGAGCCGTTCTTCTGCGTATAGATCTCACCATTATAGGTATAGCACAGCAATCCATTGCGGGCTGCACTGAGGAAACGCACGGGATGGGTCTTGAAAGTAGTGACGGCAACGGGCTGCTGACCGTTATTTGCACCAGTATTCAGGGCATACACATTCATGCTGCCACCATTGCGCTCGCTGAGAAAATAGAGCGTCTTGCCATCGGCACTGGCCACGGGGTTGCGGTCTTCACCGGCATGGGCCGTGATATTGGTGTGCTGACCGCTCTTGGCATCGTAGAACCACACATCGCGTGTAATAGAAGAGGTGTGGTGTTTGCGCCACTCGTCCTCGTAGCCCTTACGGTCCTGGTAATAGAAGCTCTTGCCATCGGCAGCGAAACTGAGCATCTCAGCAGGGGTGCCCAGCACCTGGAGGGTGCGACCGCCCTTCGCGGGTACCTTATATAATTCGGGCAGGGTGTTGTCGGGGAACATCACACTCGCTGCAGGGTCCTGAATGGCTGCTCCAAAGAGCACCCACTTGCCGTCGGGCGAGAAAGCCTGGGGCACCTCGGCCACACTGTTGTAGGTGAGACGGGTGGCCGAACCGCCATCGGCAGACATGGTGAAGATGTCGAGATTGCCGTGACGGTCGCTGGCAAAGGCTATCTGCTTGCCATCGGCACTCCATACGGGCGAGCATTCATAACTGTCGTGTGTGGTGAGTTGCACGGCTGTGCCACCTTTTGTAGATACTTTGTAGATGTCGCCCTTATAGCAGAACAGCACCTGCTGTCCGTCGGGGCTCACCATCACATCTCGCAACCATAGGGGCGTAAACGCCTGACTCGCACTGGCTTGTACCGACGAGCCTGCCATTACTGCCACCATCATGGCAGTACGCATCCATTTCTTCATTGTCTTTTTCATTTGTATATAGTCTTTTTCGTTTAGTCTCTAAAAAAACTCATCAATCAATGAGACTACAAAATTACATATAATCTGCGACTTTTCTACATGTTTATGCAATTTTTAACATCACAATAGACCACAAAAAAAAGAGCCTTCACCATGGCGGCCTGGCAACGAGGGAGTTGCAGCGCAGGTGAAGGCTCTATTGATAGGGTAATCAGATTAACGGAGTGCTTTGTTCAGCATGTAGTAAACCTCGTTGTTGCGGAGGGTCTGCTTGAAGTCGGCAATATTTGTCTGCTTATTGATTTTCACATACTCAATGCCAAGCATCTCGGCGAAGTCTTCCCAGTACTCCTCGTTGATATCGTAAGAGAAAGCACTGTGGTGAGTACCACCAGCCAGGATCCATGCGGCAGCGCCAACCTCGAAGCTGGGCTGGGGAATCCATAGGGCAGAAGCCACGGGGAGCTTAGGCATGGGCTTGGGCTCGATGCACTCTACCTCCTGAGAAATCAGGCGGAAGCGGTTGCCAAGGTCTACAACGGTGGCCTTGATACCTGCACCGGTCTTTGAGGTGAACACCAGACGGGCAGTCTGCTGCTTGCGGATACCGATGCCGAGGAAGTGAACCTCGAGCTTGGGCTTGTCGGTAGCGATGAGAGGACAAACCTCGAGCATGTGGCTCTGCAGGCATGAGCTCTTGTCGCCGGCGAAGTTGAGGGTGTAGTCCTCCAGGAATGAGCAGCCGGTAGGCATGCCCTGCTGGATGATGTAAAGGGTGCGATAGAGGCAGGCTGTCTTCCAGTCGCCCTCGGCACCAAAACCGATACCCTCGGCCATCAGGCGCTGTGAAGCCAGACCGGGAATCTGGTCGAAGCCGCAGAAGTTGGGATCGTCGATATTGGCATCACCCAGGTCGTCGAAGTTGGTGGTGAAGGCTGTAGCGCCCTCGTCCTTCAGTACGCGGCGCAGGGCAATCTCGGCCTTGGCAGCATTCTTCACCTTCTCCCAGTAAACCTGTTCACCGCTCTCGTCGATCTTGATGGTGTAGAGTTTCTTATACTCCTCAACAAGCTCGTCGGCCTCCTTGTCGGTAACTTGCTTGAAGTACTCCATCAGAGATGATACGGGGTAGTAGTCCACATGGTAGCCCAGGCGCTGCTCGAACTCTACGCGGTCGCCATCGGTCACGGCCACATTGTTCATGTTCATACCGAACATCAGACAGCGTACGTTGTGAGCATCAGCAACACCAGCTGCTACGCGAGCCCATACGGCAATCTGCTTCTGGGCCTTCTCATCCTTCCAGTAACCGCAAACCACCTTGCGGGCTACACGCATGCGAGTGCAGATATGTCCGAACTCGATGTCGCCGTGAGCACTCTGGTTGAGGTTCATGAAGTCCATGTCGATCTCGCTCCAGGGTATCTCGGCGTTATACTGTGTGTGGAAGTGGCACAGGGGCTTCTGCAGCTGCTGCAGACCCTTGATCCACATCTTGGCGGGAGAGAAGGTGTGCATCCATGTGATGATACCTACGCACTTGGCGTCGTTATTGGCAGCGAGCATGATCTGCTCCACCTCCTTAGAACTGTTGGCTGTGCCTTTATACACAATCTTCACGGGGATATTGCCGCTCTTGTTCAGACCGTCTACCATCTCCTTTGAGTGGCCGTCAACAGCTACAACGGCATCGCCTCCGTAGAGAAGCTGAGCACCTGTGACCCACCAAATTTCTAAATTTTCAAATGCTTTCATTTCTTAGTATTGATGTTAGTTATAATTAGTGTTTCTGTCCCTTCTGACCATAGTAGGCATTGGGACCGTGTTTACGCATATAGTGCTTCTCAACCAACAGAGGGTTCATGGTGAGGTTGGGATTCACGCTGAGGGCTACGAAAGCCATCTTGGCGCACTGCTCCATCACCTTGGCGTTGTAAACGGCATTGTCGGGAGAAGTACCCCATGAGAACGGACCGTGGTTCTTCACGAGCACAGCAGGTGTGTGGTCGGGATTAATCTTACGGATGTTCAGGATCTCGTCTACGATGACATTACCGGTCTCCAACTCGTACTGCCCCTTCACCTCGGCCTCGGTCATATCGCGGGTGCAGGGGATATCCTTGTAGAAATAGTCGGCATGGGTGGTGCCGATATTGGGGATGTCCTTACCTGCCTGAGCGAAGGCTGTGGCATAGGTAGAGTGGGTGTGAACCACGCCCTGGATGTTGGGGAATGCCTTATAGAGAACAAGGTGGGTAGGGGTGTCGCTTGAGGGGTTGAGGTCGCCTTCAACAACCTTGCCGCTCTCGAGGTCGACAACAACCATATCCTCTGCCTTCATCTCGTCGTAGCTCACGCCACTGGGTTTGATGACAACGAGACCTTTCTCGCGGTCGATACCAGAGACATTGCCCCAGGTAAAGATAACGAGGCCCTGCTTCACCAGGTCCAGATTGGCCTTGAATACTTTCTGTTTCAGTTCTTCTAACATAGTGATTATAATTTAAAATTAGAGTCTTCGTTGAACGCCTTATTATTAAAGCGGTATAAGGCGGCACCACGTTTCGATGATTTCTTATCAATCAGATTGGTCTTCTCGATGAAGTCCATTTCCTTGATACGCTTGCGGAAGTTGCGCTTGTCGACTTCCTCGCCAACCACAGCTTCATAAAGGGTTTGCAACTGCGTGAGGGTGAACAGCTGAGGCAGTAGACGGAAGCTGATAGGTGCCGTCTTGATCTTCTGACGCATGATGCGCAGAGCCTGGTCCACCATCAGGTTGTGGTCGGAATAGAGGGTGGGGATGCTATTGATGTCAATCCATTCCACACCGTGCTCCTTGCGCACCTTCTCGTCGTAGTCCTTCACGTTAATCAAGGCGTAGTACGCGATAGATATCACACGTTCTCCGGGGTCGCGATCTATACTACCAAAGGCGCCTACCTGACGCATGTACAGGTTGTCGAGGCCTGTGAGATCGCGAAGGGTGCGCTTAGCAGCTTCGTCGATGCTCTCGTCGGCAGAGACGAAGCCTCCGTAGAGGCTCCATTCTCCGCGTCCGGGATCCATCTGGCGACGGCCAACGAGCACCTTCAGCTTCTTCTCGTCGAAACCGAAGATGATGACGTCGACCGACACCCAGACTTTCGAATATTCTTTATAATAGGTCATAGCTAGTTTCTGATTACCACAGGGCAATGTAAAGAATGGTTAAGATAATGATCACACCGAATGCACCGATGTTGAAAGTGCGGTCGGTCTGGAAGATCTTGAGGTCGATAGCTACAAGTTTTGGATCCTGTACCTTGTCCAAAGCATTTGAACGGAGGTAGATACCGATGGTTGCAGTGATGGCTGCAAAGAAGATCATGGCACCCTCGAAGCCCAGCATGTGCATAGTCTCGTTGAAGAAACCACCGATGCAGAGAGCCAGTGAGATGGCTGCAACGATAAACATGACATGGCTCCAGAACAGCTGGGTCTTGACGGTGTGCTCGTCGAGTTCGTCAGCAGGTACAGACTTCTTGCTCTTCAGTGAAATCCATACGAAGAGGATAACCAGTGTGATGAACACAACACCTGAACGTACGAGGAACGGCATGTCGGGGAAGGCAAACTTGTAGATGATAGAGAAGGCGAAGGTTCCGATGGCGCAGACAACGGCAGCTGTACCGCTGGCACGCTTCCACAACAGACCCAAGCCGAAGATAACTACTACACCAGGATATACGAAGGCTGAATACTCCTGGATGAACTGGAAGGCCTGGTCGATACCACCCATCAGGGGATATACGGCAATCAGGGCGATGATCAGAGCGCATACAGAGGTGAGACGTCCAACGGTAACCAACTTCTTCTCAGAGGCAGTCTTGTTGATGAACTGCTTGTAGATATCCATCGTGAAGAGGGTAGAGGTAGAGTTGAACATTGAAGCCAGTGAAGAGATAACGGCTGCGGCAAGAGCTGCGAATGACAGACCCTTGACAACCGTAGGTGTGAAGTTACGGATCAGGAAGGGATATGCATCGTCTGAACGGCCGATAGAACCAGCCAGCGTAGCACGCAGGTCGGCACACTCAGGAGCGTTCATGATATAGAATGCACATACACCGGGGATACATACGATGAAGGGAATCAAAATCTTCAGGAAGGCAGCGAATACCATACCCTTCTTAGCCTCGTCGAGTGACTTGGCAGCCAGACCCTTCTGGATGATGTACTGGTTGAAACCCCAGTAACCCAGGTTGGTGAGCCACAGGGCACCGAAGATCAGCACGATACCAGGATTGGTGAAGAAGGGGTCGTCCTGAACCACAGGATAAGCCTCGGCATTACGCGTCACCACCAGGTTGAAGTGCGTATCTGCAGGATCCTGTGCCAGATAGTCCTTGATATGTACCAGTGTGTCCCAGGCACCACCGATACCCATCTCGCCACCGATGAATGAGAGGGCAGCATAGGCAGTAATCAGACCACCACCAACGAGGAAGGTCACCTGCATCACGTCGGTCCATGCCACAGAAGCCAGACCACCGTAGATAGAGTATACACCGGCAATGATAAACAGAGACAGGATGATGACCATACGAACCTGGTCGATCTCCATGCCTGCTACCATGATGGTCATGTCGGTAGGCAAGCCCAGGATCTGCTGGATAGCCAGTGCACCGAGCCATGCTACTGATGTGAGGTTAACGAATACATAGAGGAACAGCCACAGCAGGGAGAAGGCAAAGCCTACACCCCAGTTGTAGCGCTCGCGCAGGAACTGAGGAATGGTGAAAATCTTCTTCTCAATCATCAGTGGGAGCAGGTACTTACCCACAACGAGCAGTGTGGCAGCAGCCATCAGCTCGTAGGCAGCGGGAGCGATACCAGATGCAAAGGCAGAACCCGACATACCGATGAACTGTTCTGCAGAGATATTTGCTGCAATCAGTGATGCACCGACAGCCCACCATGTCAGGGTGTTACCTGCCAGGAAGTAGTCGGTTGATGATTTCTCTTCGCCTTTCTTGGTACGTGACAGGAACAGTCCCATACCAACAAGGATGATGATGTAGATGACGAAGACCATGTAGTCCTGCCATGCGAAGCCATTGTTGCTTAACGCCTGAATAATCTTATCCATTTGTTGAATGTGTTTTAATTTTTTTTGTTATTAATATGTATTGTTAGTTCTATTATTTCACAGAGAACTTATAGGCAGCGTGGCTGTAGTACTTCTCGCCGGGGTTCAGCACGGGACTGGGCCATTCAGGATGGTTGGGGCTGTCGGGGTACTTCTGGCTCTCCAAGCATACAGAGATGTACTGAGGATAGTGCTTGCCATGCTTGCGAACCACGTTCTCCTCGCCCTGGATGCCCTGGAAGTTGCCAGTGTAAACCTGTACGCCTGGCTCGTTGGTGAACATCTCCATGAAGATGCCGGTCTTAGGACTGTAGAGCGTGGCTGCAACCTTTGTGTCATCACCCTTGGTGTTCAGACACCAGTTGTGGTCGTAACCGCCATTGGCATTAGCCACCTGGTCGTACTCACGATCCAGACCGTCGATGATAGCATGTTCGGTGCGGAGGTCCATCGTGGTACCCTCTACGGCACGAATCTCACCTGTAGGCATGTAAGAGTCGTCGGCCACGGTGAACGAGTCGGCATTCACGCTCAACCACTGGTTCAAACCACCTGCAGGCTCCTCGAAGTCACCAGAGAGGTTGTAGTAGTTGTGGTTGGTCTGATTGATGATGGTGGGTTTGTCGGTGGTAGCCTCCCAAGTGATGTCGAGGGTGTTGCCATTGACAATCTTATAAGTGGTAGTTGCCGTTACGGTGCCGGGGAATCCGTTCTCGCCGTCCTCAGCAACGATGGTCAGCTTCAATGTCTGGTCGTCAATCTGCTCGGCCTTGTAGATCTGGTTCATCCAACCCGTATCACCGCCGCCATGCAGACAGTGGTCACGTCCGTCGTGCTTGTCGTTCTGCTTCAGCTGGATGGTGTCGCCATTGAGGACGAAACGACCCATGTTGATGCGGTTGGCATAGCGGCCAACGCTTGAACCGTAGTCGGTGGTCTTCTCCATGTACTGGGCAATGTTGTCGAAGCCAAGTACTACGTCAACGAGCGAGTCGTTCTTGTCGGGTACCATCATAGACACGATACGAGCACCATAGTTGGTGATGCATACCTCCATGCCCTTGTCGCCCTTGAGGGTGTAAAGACGCACGGTGTCGCCATTGACAACAGTGTCAAACTTAGCAGGGTTAAGGCCCGATGCTGTTAACTCTACAGGTGCTGTTTTGGGGTCACACGACATCATCGTGAGAGCCATGAGTGCACCAAATCCGAATAGTGAAGCCTTGAATGCTTTCATCGTTTTGTTGAATTAAAAAATTAAACTTTTAGTTATTGTTTCGAAATTTGGGTGTAAAGTTACAATATATTTTCTGAACCACCAAACATATTGGCGTGATTTTTTGTTGACAAGTCCTTTTTTTACAGATTTTCATACGTATTTGAAAAAAAAGACGTACCTTTGCACTCTATGAAACAGATTATTGTAAAAGACGCGGATTTAAGTAAAGCAGCAATGGAGGGCATGGATGCCTTCCTGCAAGTCTTTATTGATGCACTGAGAGAGGCCGTGGGAGGAGAGCCTACTGCGGAGAGTCTGCAGGAGTTGAATGCTGACCAGGTGACGCTGCTCTGTTGGGACACCCTTCACCAGGAAGTGATGGATGGCGGCTTCGTGCAACTGATCCATAACGGTTACGGTCCTTTTATCTTCAAGAACCCCTTCGCCAAGGCGCTGAATAAGATGTGGGGCATGCGCGACCTGTCGAAGATGCTGTATGAAGTGCACACGTTGTGGCTGGAGCATCGCGAGGCCCTGGAGGCTGAGTGTACCGATGAGGAGTTCATGGCGCTGTTTGAACAGCATCCGCAGTTTGATGATTATGACGATATGTTCATCGAGAACGAAGAGCGATGGACGGATGAGATTGCCCACTATGTGGACAGGAATATAGAGAAATTTGCTGTAGTAGAATGAATAAACAACAAGAGGAACTCCGTAAGAAGAGTCCTGTACAGATAAAGAACCGCAAGGCCTCATTCGAGTATTTCTTCATTGAGGAATTTACGGCGGGCATTGTGCTTACCGGTACCGAAATCAAGTCGATCAGGGCTGGTAAGGCAAGTCTCGTGGATACTTATTGCACCATCATCCATGGTGAGATGTGGGTGAAGGGCATGTCGATAAGTCCTTATTTCTATGGTTCTTATAATAATCACGAACAGAAGCGTGACCGTAAGTTGCTGCTGACCAGGCGTGAGATAGCCCGACTGGAGAGTGCTACGAAACAGACTGGATACACCATCGTACCAACACTCGTGTTTATCGACGAGAACGGCAGGGCTAAGATGGACCTCGCTCTTTGTAAAGGTAAAAAGGCTTTTGATAAGCGTCAGACGCTGAAGGAAAAAGAAGACCGCCGCGAGATGGATCGCGCCATGAAGGTTTACAAATGATACAACAGGAAATAACTAAACGCATCCTGATTCTCGACGGAGCCATGGGCTCTGTCATTCAGGAGTATGGACTTGATGAAAAAGACTTCCGTGGAGACCGTTTTCAGGATCTGCTAGGACTGATTAAGGGTAACAATGATATCCTGAATCTGACGCGTCCTGACGTGATTGGTGATATCTATGAAAGGTATCTGAAAGCTGGTGCCGACATTATTTCAACCAACACTTTCAATGCACAACGTATCTCACAGAGTGACTACGGGTTATGCGATTTTGTTAGAGAAATAAATGAAACCAGTGCACGACTCGCCAAGAAGGCGGCAGAGAAGTATTCCACACCAGGAAAACCCCGCTTTGTTGCAGGTTCTGTAGGACCTATGAACAAGACTTGTTCGATGTCGCCCGACGTGTCGAACCCGGCCTATCGTGAGCTGACTTACGACCAGGCTCTGGAGGCCTATATGGAGCAGATTGGCGGACTGGTAGACGGTGGTGCGGATGTCATCCTGATTGAGACGGTTTTTGACACGCTCAATGCCAAGGCTGCCATCGATGCGGCCGTGAGGGTCATTGACGGTCGTGACATTCCCATCATGGTGAGTGTGACGATCAGTGACGCTGCCGGACGAACGCTGAGTGGACAGACCTTGGATGCTTTCCTGGCGAGTGTGTCGTCATATCCTATTTTCAGTATTGGCCTGAACTGTTCGTTTGGTGCGCGTCAGATGAAGCCTTATCTCAAGGAACTGAGTCGTCGTGCACCTTATTATATTAGTTGTCATCCGAATGCCGGCTTGCCCAACTCGCTGGGCCTCTATGACGAGACGCCGGAGACGATGGCCCCGCAGATTGCCGAGTTTATCGATGAGAAACTCGTAAATATCGTGGGTGGCTGCTGTGGTACCACACCTGCCTTCATTGAGAAATATGCACCGTTGGTGGTGGGTAAGGAGCCCCATCAGCCTGTGGAGAAACCGACGTCTCTATGGCTGTCGGGCCTGGAACTCCTGAATACCGGCGAGGCTACGTTCGTCAATGTGGGCGAACGCTGTAACGTGGCCGGTTCCCGTAAGTTCTTGCGACTGATTAAGGAGAAGAGCTACGAGGAGGCTTTGCAGATAGCACGCAAACAGGTGGAGGATGGTGCCATGGTCATCGATGTCAATATGGATGACGGACTGCTGGATGCGAAGGCAGAGATGGTGCATTTCCTGAACCTGATAGCTTCTGAGCCTGATATTGCCCGTGTGCCTGTGATGATTGACTCCAGTAAGTGGGATGTGATTATGGCTGGCCTGAAGTGTGTGCAGGGCAAGAGCATCGTGAACTCCATCTCCCTGAAAGAGGGTGAGGAGGTGTTCCTGAGTCATGCACGCGACGTGAAGAGCATGGGTGCTGCCGTGGTGGTGATGTGCTTCGACGAACAGGGACAGGCTACCTCGTATGAGCGCAGGATTGAAATAGCAGAAAGGGCCTACCGACTGTTGGTTGACAAGGTGGGTTTCCTGCCTCAGGATATCATCTTCGACCCCAACGTGCTGGCTATTGCTACGGGTATGGAGGAGCATAATGCCTATGCGCTGGATTTTATCCGTGCTACGGAGTGGATTCATCAGAATCTGCCTGGAGCGCATGTCAGCGGCGGCGTCAGCAACCTGTCGTTCTCGTTCCGTGGCAACAACTACCTACGTGAGTCCATGCATGCCGTGTTCTTGTATCATGCCATACAGGTCGGTATGGACTTTGGTATCGTAAACCCTTCGGCCAAGGTGACTTACGATGACATCCCGCAAGATCACCTGACATTGATAGAGGATGTGGTGCTGAACAGGCATCCGGAGTCGGCGGAGCAACTGATGGAGCTGACGGGGGAGACGGGGAATACTAGTGAAACTAGTCAGACAAGTTCAACTAGTGCTAGCCTGAACCTCGAAGAGCGTCTTCAGGAGGCACTTATCAAGGGCAACGGCGAACATCTGGATGATGACCTGAAGGAGGCATTGGCGAAGTATCCGCGTGCCGTCGATATCATTGAGGGGCCTTTGATGGCTGGCATGAACGAGGTGGGACGCCGCTTCGGAGAAGGAAAGATGTTCCTGCCGCAGGTGGTGAAGACGGCTCGTACGATGAAGCGTGCGGTGGAGATCCTGCAGCCGTTTATTGACTCTGGAAAAACGGAAGGGACGGGAACAACCGGGAATCAGAGGAAGGTGCTTTTGGCTACCGTCAAGGGCGACGTTCATGATATTGGTAAGAATATCGTGGGGGTTATCATGGCTTGTAATGGTTACGAGGTGATTGACCTTGGCGTGATGGTGCCTGCCGACCAGATAGTGGCCCGTGCCAAGGAGGAACATGTGGATATGATTGGTCTCTCGGGATTGATCACGCCCAGTCTGGAAGAGATGGTCAATGTGGCCAGCGAACTGAAGAAGGCCGGACTGGATATACCCATCATGATTGGTGGTGCTACGACCAGCGAACTGCATGTGGCACTGAAGATTGCGCCGGTATATGGCGGTCCGGTGGTATGGCTGAAGGATGCCTCACAGAATCCCCTGGTGGCTCAGCGACTGATGGCGGATGCAGAGGGGTATAACGAGGAACTGAACAGAACTTATGCGCACCTGCGCGAACAATATATTCAAGAACAGCAGCAACTGCTCTCGCTCGACGAGGCACGTCGCCGCAAAACCAAACTATTCGAATGAAAAAACTACTTGTCTTTCTATTGGCTTTCTTGGCCATCAATGTAAGTGCCCAGAAAAAACGTGAGTTTCGTGGTGCTTGGATCCAGTGCGTGAACGGACAGTTCCAGGGCATGGGAACGCAGAAGATGCAGCAGACCCTGACGTATCAGTTGGATGAGCTCCAGAAGGATGGCGTCAATGCGATTATCTTCCAGGTGCGTCCGGAGTGTGATGCACTCTATCAGAGCAGTATCGAACCCTGGAGCCGTTTCCTGACAGGTCAGCAGGGTAAGGCACCATCACCTTATTGGGATCCCTTGCAGTGGATGATTGAACAGTGTCATCAGCGTGGCATGGAGCTGCATGCGTGGATCAATCCTTATCGTGCGAAGACAAAGGGTACAACGGCACTGGCTACCACTCATGTGGCTATTCAGCATCCTGAGAGATGTTTTGACTACGACGGACTGAAGATATTGAATCCTGGTATTCCTGAGAACCGTGACTATATCTGTGAGGTGGCCAAGGATATCGTGGCCCGTTACGATGTGGATGGTATTCATATGGATGACTATTTCTATCCTTATCCTGCAGCAGGACAGATTATTCCTGATGATGCGCAGTATCGTCTTCATAGTAATGGCATCAAGGATCGTGGCGACTGGCGCAGGTATAACGTAGACCTGTTTATCAAGCAGTTCTATGAGACGGTACATGCCGTGAAGCCTTGGGTAAAGGTGGGTATCTCTCCTTTTGGTATCTACCGTAACAAGAAGAATGCTGCTATCGGCAGTAATACCAACGGCTTGCAGAACTATGATGACTTGTATGCTGATGTGCTGATGTGGGTGAATAATGGCTGGCTTGACTATTGTGTGCCTCAGATTTACTGGGAGATTGGCAATAAGGCTGCCGATTACGAGACGCTGATCCGTTGGTGGAACCAGTACGCTGGCGCCCGTCCATTGTTTATCGGTGAGGATATCGAGCGTACGGTGAAGAACAAGGACCTGCAGAATCCCAACCAGCATCAGCAGGCGGCCAAGCATCGTCTGACCCAGCAGATGCAGAATGTGAAGGGTACCGTGCTCTGGTATGCCAAGGCTGCTGTGGATAATACGGGCAACTATGGTACGATGCTGCGTCAGAACTACTGGCGTCATCCTGCCTTGCAGCCTGAGATGTCGTTTATTGATAAAGTAAAGCCAGGGAAGCCCCGTAAGGTGAAGCCCGTATGGACCAGCGATGGCTATATCCTGTTCTGGACTGCTCCAAAGAGTAAGAAATGGAATGACGAAGCCACGAAATATGTGGTCTATCGTTTTGCAAAGGGTGAGAAGGTGAATGTTGAGGATCCTTCAAAGATTGTGACAATCACGTCGAACACCTTCTATAAACTCCCATATACGGATGGACGCACGAAGTATTATTATGTAGTGACAGCCCTGAACCGTTTGCAGAATGAGAGTAAACCCGCCAAGAAATCGGTGAAGCTCTAAGGGAAATCCCCTGGTACAGATAAAGCAGAAGCCCTGTCTCGAAAGACAGGGCTCTGTTGTTTGTTTGGAATAAGTGTTTTTGTTTGTAAGTTGTGTTATGCTTCAGCAGCTTCGGGTATTACTGAAACGATGCTCTTGTTGAACTTACCCTTGTGGAAGTTCACTGTGCCATCAATGAGGGCATAGAGGGTATCGTCTTTACCAATAGCAACACCGTTACCGGGGTTGTGCTTTGTACCACGCTGACGAACGATGATGTTGCCGGCGATACACTTCTGGCCACCCCAGATTTTCACACCAAGTCGCTGAGCTGCACTTTCGCGGCCGTTCTTAGAACTACCTACACCTTTCTTATGTGCCATACTGCTGTTCCTCCTTAAGCGATTACTTGTTTAACTTCTACCTGAGTGAACTGCTCACGATGACCGTTGCGCTTGCGAGAGTCCTTGCGACGCTTCATCTTGAAGACAATCACCTTGTCGCCCTTTACCAGCGGGTTCACTACTTCTACTACTACCTTTGCACCTTCTACGGTGGGTGCGCCAACCTTGACAGCGCCGTCGGCATCTACGAGCAGCACTTTGTCAAACTCAACAGTCTTGCCTGCCTCCACGTCCTTGATGTGGTGCACGAAGAGCTTCTTGCCCTCCTCAACCTTAAACTGCTGACCCTGAATTTCTACAATTGCGTACATTTGATTTTGTTTGTAAATAGGGTTTTTTCCGTAAGGCGGTGCACGTCCGTACACACTTAACCCTGCCTCCACGGACTCATTTCGGGGTGCAAAGGTACTAATTTTCTATTACATAGAACCTATTGCACCGGATATAATGCTAAACTTTTATGTTTTTTTAACCTGTAGGATAGACTTAGAGACCTGCTTTTGTCAGTTCCTCGTCCATCTCCTGTTGCAGTTCGCGGGCTTTGTTGCCTGCCACTTCTGCAAAGTGGTCGTCGTTAGAGGCATAGATAATGCCACGGCTGGAGTTGACCAGCAGACCGCAGTCTTTGTTCATGCCATATTTGCATACTTCCTGCAAAGAACCGCCCTGGGCACCTACGCCAGGCACAAGCAGGAAATGGTCGGGAGCCAGTTTGCGGATGTCCTCGAACATCTTGCCCTGAGTGGCACCTACGACATACATCATGTTGTCGGTGTTGCCCCATTCCTGACTCTTCTTCAGCACTTTCTCAAACAGACGCTCGCCCTGGGCATCCTCCGTGAGCTGGAAGTCGTGCGAACCCTTGTTGCTGGTCAGGGCCAGCAGGATAACCCACTTGCCTTCGTACTGCAGGAAGGGTGTCACGGAATCCTCACCCATATATGGTGCCACGGTCAGTGCGTCGATGTTGTATTCCTCGAAGAACGTGCGGGCATACATCTGACTGGTGTTACCGATATCACCACGCTTGGCATCTGCGATAATCAGATGGTTGGGGTGATTCTCCTTGATATATTCGCAGGTCTTCACGAAAGCTTCCATACCCTTGATACCATAGGCCTCGTAGAAAGCGAGGTTGGGCTTGTAAGCCACACAGTAGGGGGCAGTGGCATCGATGATGGCCTTGTTGAATTCGAAAATGGGGTCGTGCAGGTCGAAGACGCACTGGGGCATCTTCTTAGGGTCTGTATCCAAACCTACGCAGAGGAAACTGCGCTTCTGCTTAATCTGTTGAATGAGTTCTTGACGTGTCATATTCTTTATGGTTGTTTGTTGCTGTACCACAGTAACATACTCAACTGGTTATAATTCGTTTTCTTTCATTCGCTCGGCATTCTCGGCCACGGTGAGGGCGTCGATCATTGCCTGGATGTCACCACCAAGGAATCCCTGCAGGTCGTGAGTCGTATAGCCGATACGGTGGTCGGTCACACGTCCCTGGGGGAAGTTGTACGTGCGGATCTTAGCCGAACGGTCACCGGTAGAGACGAGCGTCTTACGGCGACTGGCTATATCGTCCATGTATTTCTGGTGTTCCTTATCATATATAAAAGTGTACAGGCGCGAGAGGGCACGCTCCTTGTTCTTTGGCTGGTCGCGCGTCTCGGTACACTCGATGAGGATTTCCTCGGTCTCTCCGGTATTGGGGTTCTTCCACATATAGCGCAGGCGAACACCAGACTCCACCTTGTTCACGTTCTGGCCACCGGCACCAGAAGAACGGAAGGTATCCCATTTGATTTCACCTTCGTTGATATGTACCTCGAACTTGTCGGCCTCGGGCAGGACGGCTACCGTTGCTGCTGATGTGTGCATACGGCCCTGGGTCTCCGTGGCAGGCACACGCTGAACGCGGTGTACACCACTCTCGTATTTCAACGTGCCGTATACATCGGCACCGCTCACGGCAAAGTCGATCTCCTTGTAGCCGCCTACAGCACCTTCGCTGACGCTGGTCACAGAGAGTGTCCAACCTTTTGAGTCGCAGAAACTCTTGTACATCTTAAACAAATCGCCGGCAAAGAGACAGGCTTCGTCACCACCTGTTCCGGCGCGAATCTCCATCTGTACATTCTTCGCATCTTCAGGATCTTTCGGAATGAGGGCTATCTTGATTTCCTCTTCCAACTGGGGCTGGAGGGCCTCGTTGGCAGCCAGTTCCTCACGGGCCATCTCCTTCATCTCGGGATCGTCCTCGTTGGCCAGGATATCTTTTGCTTCTTTAATGCTGTTCAGACAGTTGATGTATCGTTTACGTGCATCCATGATGTCGCCCAGGTCCTTGTATTCCTTCGTGAGTTTCACGAAACGGTTCTGGTCGGCAATCACAGCGGGGTCGGTGATGAGTGTTGAAACCTCTTCAAATCGGCTCTCTAATCCGTCAAGTTTCTGTAAAATACTGTTTGTTGTTTCTGCCATAAAAAGTTGTTAATCATAATTTGGGTGCAAAAGTACAAAAAATAATCGACTTTGAGGGCCTATAATAGAAATTTTATCTATCTTTGCACTCTGAAAGCGATATGAAAATGCAAAAAGAAGATTTAAGAATAGTATTTATGGGTACTCCGGAGTTTGCCGTCGAGACCCTGAAAGCACTTGTTGAAAACCATTATAATGTGGTGGCTGTTGTCACCCAGCCAGACAAACCCGTAGGCCGTCATCAGAATGAGCTCCAGCCTTCAGAGGTGAAGAAATACGCGTTGGAGCACAATCTGCCCGTGCTGCAGCCCGTGAAGATGAAAGACCCCGAGTTCGTGGAGACGCTTCGTTCGTATCAAGCCAACCTTCAGGTCGTGGTAGCATTCCGTATGCTGCCTGAGGTGGTATGGGCTATGCCTGAATACGGCACTTTCAATGTCCATGCCGCCTTGCTGCCTCAGTATCGTGGCGCGGCCCCCATTAACTGGGCAGTTATCAATGGTGAGACAGAGACGGGTGTGACAACCTTCTTCCTGGATCATGATATTGATACCGGACGTATTATCATGAAGAAGCATTTTCCTATTCCTGATGACGCCAATGTGGAGTATGTCTATGATGGCCTGATGCATCTGGGCGCAGAGATTTGTATGGAGACACTCGAGGCTATCGTTGCTGCCGACGGACATCCTGCAAGTATTCCCCAGGAAGAGTGTGCCGAGTTGAAAGCGGCTCCGAAGATTTTCAAGGAGACGTGTCAGATAGACTGGAACCAGCCCGCAAAGCGTATCTACGACTTTGTGCGTGGCTTGTCGCCTTATCCCGGTGCATGGACGGTCCTGAAAGACGAAAAGGGTGGGGATACGGTTCTGAAGATATTCCGTGCCACCAAGACAGATAAACAGGTAAATGACAGGGTAGGCACTTTGATGGCTGACAGAAAACATCTGTATATCGCATGTGCAGATGCCTGGCTGCAAATCGATGAGCTGCAGCTGGCTGGAAAAAAACGTATGGATGCGCAGGCTTTCCTCAACGGCATGAAGGAGATAGAAAAATATTCTGCTGTATGATATAATATTTTGCGAGGCATCACGTTACTAATAATGTAAACATATAAAAGGAGATGCCTATGCAGATATTTACTTATGATGAAACGCATCCGAGCGAGAAGACGCTCAAGCTGATTAAAGAAATAGCTTATACCTATCGGGTAGAAAATAAGCAGGCTTATTGCCTCAATTAATTAGGAAAAGAAAAAATGACTTTAGTTTCACCTTCTCTTCTAGCGGCCGATTTCTTGCATCTCGACCAAGATATTCAAATGATTAACCGTTCGGAGGCTGACTGGCTTCACCTGGACGTGATGGATGGTTCGTTTGTGCCCAACATATCGTTTGGCTTCCCCGTATTGGAAGCTGTGGCGAAAGCATGTAAGAAGCCGCTTGATGTTCATTTCATGATTGAGAAACCGGAGCGCTATATTCAGCAGACGGCAAAGCTTGGTGCTATGATGATGAATGTGCACCAGGAGGCCTGCCTGCACCTGCATCGTACTATCCAGGAGATTCATCAGGCTGGTATGAAGGCTGGTGTGACGCTGAATCCGGCAACGCCTGTCTCCGTGCTCGAGGATGTGATCTGTGATGTGGATATGGTGCTTCTGATGAGTGTGAATCCGGGCTTCGGTGGACAGAAGTTCATTGAGAATACGATTCAGAAAGTAAAACGACTGCGTCAGCTCATAAATGAGTCGGGCAGTCGTGCATTGATAGAAGTCGACGGTGGTGTGCAAGGTGAAACAGCACCACGTCTGGTTGCTGCGGGTGTCGACGTGCTTGTCAGTGGAAGCTATGTGTTCAAAGCTTCTAGTCCTGAAGACGTCATCCATCAGTTGAGGAGCCTGTAACCGCGGCTCCTTGCTGATAAGGATTTAGTATTCGCAGAGCGCCAGTTCTATTTTGTTGTCCTTGGCCATCTTCCTGAGATTAATCAGGGCGTAGCGCATACGTCCCAGTGATGTGTTGATGCTGACACCGGTCAGATCGGCAATCTCCTTGAAAGAAAGCTGTTGGAAGTATCGCATATAGACAACCTCACGCTGAGGAGCGGGCAGAGTGTTCATCATCTTCTTGATGTCGATGAGAATCTGCTCATTAATCATCTCGGCCTCCTTATTGGAGTCCATGACAGACGCATTTTTCAGGTTCTGCAGGTCGTTCTCTTCGTTGGCGTCAACGATATGGGCAGATTGCTGCTGGCGGTACCAGTCCATGATGCAGTTGTGCGCAATGCGTGTAATCCAAAACTGGAACTTGCCAGAGTCGGTATACAACCCTTGCTGCAGTTTGGTTATGACCTTGACGAATGTCTCTTGGAAGATGTCGTCAGCAATGTCATGATCGCGAACTACGAACATGATGTAAGTGAACAACTTTGTCTGGGTGCGACTGATTAACTCATCAAACGCACGGTTATCACCTTTTACGTAGAGTAGTGCCAACGCTTCGTCGGATACTCCTTCAAAATTCTTCATATGTCAAGTAATTTTTTATGAAGTAAATTTTGTTTCGATAGGCAATAAATTTTGTTTTTATGAGTTAATAATAAAGGTTTATCGGTGCAAAAGTAGGTAAAAAATATGTAACGACCAAATTTTTCGCATATTTTTTTGCCGTACGTGCTATTTTTTTTAGTACCTTTGCAGTCTCTTTTGGTGATATTTAAACTGAGAGGATTGATAGAAATGAGTG
The DNA here is from genome assembly GCF_022024175.1 of Prevotella communis. Taxonomy (GTDB): domain Bacteria; phylum Bacteroidota; class Bacteroidia; order Bacteroidales; family Bacteroidaceae; genus Prevotella; species Prevotella communis. The sequence goes on from NZ_CP091794.1 coordinate 1,601,345, forward strand.
ATATATATATATTAGGTATAGAGTCCAGTTGTGACGATACTTCGGCTGCAGTGCTGAAAAATGGCGTCTTACTTTCCAATGTTACTGCTTCGCAGGCGGTGCATGAAGCTTATGGTGGCGTTGTGCCGGAATTGGCTTCCCGTGCCCATCAGCAGAATGTGGTACCTGTTGTAGATCAGGCAATTAAGAAAGCTGGTATCACAAAGGAGCAGTTGACGGCTGTAGCCTTTACCCGTGGACCCGGTTTGATGGGTTCCCTTCTGGTAGGTGTCAGTTTCGCCAAGGGTTTCGCCCGCTCCTTGGGTATTCCCCTGATAGACGTAAACCATCTGCAAGGTCATGTCATGGCCCATTTCATCAAGGAGTCTGAAGATGACCAGCATTGTCCGCCATTACCTTTCATCTGTTTGCTGGTAAGTGGTGGTAATTCACAGATTGTGCTTGTACGTGCCTATAACGATATGGAGGTGCTTGGTCAGACTATCGATGATGCTGCAGGCGAGGCTATAGACAAATGTTCGAAGGTGATGGGACTCGGCTATCCCGGTGGTCCTATTATCGACCGTCTGGCCCGTCAGGGTAATCCAAAGGCCTATCAGTTCTCCGAACCTCAGATTCCTGGCTTCGACTACAGTTTCTCAGGTTTGAAGACCTCCTTCCTTTACAACTTGCGCAAATGGGTGGAGGAAGATCCTGATTTCGTGGAGCATCACAAGGAGGACCTGGCAGCTTCTCTGGAATGGACAATCGTGGATATCCTGATGAAGAAACTGCGTCTGGCTGTGAAGCAGACGGGTATCAAGCATGTTGCCGTTGCCGGCGGTGTCAGCGCAAATAATGGTTTGCGCAATGCTTTCCAGGATCACGCCCGCCGTTATGGCTGGACCATTTATATTCCTAAGTTCAGCTATACCACGGATAATGCAGCAATGATAGGTATCGTGGGTCATTATAAATATCTGGATGGTGAGTTCTGTCCGATAGATGCACCTGCTTTTTCAAAAGTAACATTTAAGTAAAAAGATATGGATTTCGAAGGAAAGATTATAAGCAGAGAGATTAGTCAGCTGCTTTGGGAAAGAGAAAAAACTGTTTCTACTGCAGAGAGTTGTACTGGTGGTCGTATTGCAGAAGCAATTATCTCTGTACCAGGTGCTTCTAAATATTTTAAGGGTGGTATCATCTGCTATGTGAATGAAGTGAAGGAAAACCTGTTGGGAGTTTCACATGATTTGATAGAAGAGAAAACCGCTGTATGTGAAGAGGTTGCTGTTGCGATGGTGAAGGGCGCATGCAAGGTGTTGAACACCGATTATGCTATCGCGGCGACGGGCTTAGCTGGTCCTGGAGGTGGTACAAAAGAAATTCCTGTTGGTACTATCTGGCTGGCATGTGGTACATCGGAAAAAGTGGTTACATGTAAGATAGAAGAAGACAATGGTCGAGACATGAATCTGACCTTTGCTACCAATAAAGCTGTACAGATGTTCTGCGACTTCTTGAAGGCCGAGGATGCAACCAGTGAAGGCGAGGAAAGTTAAAAAACTTTAAGAGTTTAATAATTGTCAATTCTCTATTTTTAATTTCCAATAAAAATTCGTACCTTTGCACCCTGTTTGGAGTAAGTTACTAAAAAGGAACACAATTAAAGTAGATAGCAATGTCTAAAATTTGTCAAATTACAGGAAAGAAGGCACAGATTGGTAATAATGTGTCTCACTCAAAGCACCGCACAAAGCGCAGCTTTGACGTAAACCTGTTCAGCAAGAAGTTCTACTATGTAGAGGAGAATTGCTGGATTCAGTTGAAGATCAGCGCTGCTGGCCTTCGTATGATTAATAAAGTAGGTCTTGACGCCGCTCTGAAGCAGGCTGTAGCCAAAGGCTTCGTGGATTGGAAAGACATTAAAGTAATAGGAGACTAATAGACCATGGCAAGCAAGAAAGCAAAAGGCAATCGCGTTCAGGTTATCCTGGAGTGCACCGAGATGAAGAATAGTGGTCTTCCCGGCACAAGCCGTTACATTACGACCAAGAATCGTAAGAACACAGCTGAGCGTCTGGAGTTGATGAAGTATAACCCCATCCTGAAGAAGATGACTCTTCATAAGGAGATTAAGTAATTGTAAGAAAGAATGGCAAAGAAAACCGTTGCTACCCTCCACGAAGGTTCGAAGGATGGTCGCGCTTACTCTAAGGTTATCAAGATGGTAAAGAGCCCCAAGACTGGTGCTTACATCTTCGATGAGCAGATGGTTCCCAACGAAGCCGTTAAGGACTTCTTCAAGAACTAATCTAGTTAGATTATATTTTTTATCTAAATAATTAAGGCTGTACGCAATCATGTGTACAGCCTTTTTTTTGTGTCTTGATAGTCTTTCTTTTTGGAAAGGGCTGCGTTCTATTTTTTTTTCTATTCAGAATAGATGCGCTCGTACTGCCGGGCCACTTTGATATAGTCGTGATGGCGGCGTACGTACTCTATGCTCTGGCGCTTCAGTTCAGGGATGCGCTCAGGGTGAAGGACGAACTGTTCCAGTTCATCGCGCACGCTCTCGTACGTAGGTTGTACGTTGATGATAGGGCGCAGTTCGTTCTCTCCCAGTATCTTGTAGTTCTCGGGTTCACCGCCACCTATGCAGATAATACCCTTTGACATAGCCAGCAGGGGATTCATGGATGGGGTGTAGCTGTAGAGCTGGTCCAGGATGGCGTCGCTACCGTCCATCAGTTTCTGGTATTCGTTGAACGGGATTCCCTCCGCCTTGATGAGTTTCATCTTATCAGGATGCGCACGCAATACATCCTCGGCAGCCCGTAGCATGATGTCGGTACCCTTGTAGGCGCTTCGTCCCTTGCTGATGCCGATGAAGATGGATGAGGGCTGATGGATGAGGGCTGATGGCTGAGGGATGAGGGATGATGGTTCTTGCGTCCCTTCGGTAGCAAGCGAGCGGAGCTCGAGCGGATGTAAGATGTCTGATTCTGGCATCTTGATGGGCAGGGGGATGAAGTGCGTCTTCTCTTTGAAGTAAGGCTCATAGCACACGTAGTTCTCGTAGAGACCGGCGATGATCTGGTCGCAGTCAACCGCAATAAACTTATTAAGTTTCTCCTTCGTCGTACCCAGCCAGTCGCGCTGTTCCTTCAATGCAGGTTCGTCGGTGCGAAGCTGGTCGCCTATGTTGAAGTCGCTATAGCGCAGAGGCTTCCTGTTCGTACATTCGTTTACCCAGTACCAGTCCATGCCCATGGCGCAGAGCACCACCTTCCTGTTATATCTTCTCAGGTATCTGTATATATGGAATATCCATTCCGCCTTCAGTTCCAGGAACATCGGGTTGATGAGTTGCACCACGTCATACCCCCTCCATCGTGGCAGTTGGCAACAGACCTTTGCCAAGAGCTTCAGTCCCCCCAGTTTTCCAGGTTGCCTGCTGAGGTTAATATCCCTTGGGTAGTTTTTCCAGAAGTCACCATTCGATGCCACTGTGACCTCATGTCCAAGCGTGCGCAGTCCCTCAGCCAGTGTGGCGTGTACGTTGCTATATTCTCCTAGTAGCAGTATCCTCATCTCTCTCTCTTGATTAATGGCAGCGTACGCATCAGGAAGGCCAGTCCTATCTTCGTGTTCGTCAGTCGGCGGAACCACTTGTATTTCTTCGTGTATTCCTTGTCGGCCAGCGGGAACAGTCCTTTCTTGCGCAGCTCCTCCAGTTGTCGGTCCAGGTAATGCCTGTTGCGCGTCTCCACAATCACCTTATAGATATAGTCCATTGTCAGCTGGTGGACCCGTCGCAGCAGCGCCATGCGGTCGCTTCCCGGTATGACGGCAGCAAACTGGTACAGCCGGTAGATAATCGCCTTGAAGTCGTTGAGCCGCTTCACCGTGTTGCGTGCATCCTGACTCGTTGTGATCGAGGCCTCCCTGCTCCTGTAGAAATACGCCTCCGCATCCGTCTGTATAATAGAACCGGCGCGCAGAATCAGCAGCGGCGTAAACTCCTCATCCTCATGATAGATACCCGTGGTGAAGCGCAGGTTACCCAGGATGGTAGCCTTGAACAGATATCCGCATGCCGTAGCCTTGATATTCTGGTGACGCAGCAGATAGCGTCCCGTGGCAGCCTTCTGGTCGGCATATACCTTCTGACTTTGATCCTGCCTGCTGAACTCAAACATCACCATGTCCGGTCCCTTGAAACGGGCGATGTCCAGACAATGCTCGTACTGATTGGTGATGAGCGCATCATCGGCATCCACAAACTGGATATACTGTCCCGTAGCATTCTGCAGACCCCTGTTGCGCGCACATCCCAGTCCGCCGTTCTTCTGACGGATATAGATGATATCGTCCAGGTAGTTGTTGAGCGCACCGAGGGGCGACACCTGCGAGCCATCATCAACGACGATGATTTCCCGTTCCGATTTCCTCAAGGAGAGTCGGATAATACTGTCCAGACATTCGCATAACATCTCCGTGGGGACGTTATAGACCGGTATGATGAAACTTATGAACGGGGTTTCTTCCATTGGTGTATCGCTTTATTGATTTTACAAATTCCGTTGATGCCGAATATATCCAGCAGCAATGCCTTGACACGCAGTCTTGCCGGCAGTCTCTTTGCCAAGGGATTGATGCGCATAAAGGGTAGGGTAGGTGCCTCGCCAGACAGTTCACAGACGTCCATCTGGATATTCAGCACATGCATATAATACAGGGTGTCGTTCCATTGGCGCATCGTATGGATATGACTGTCCAACAGGTTCTTTAACTCCTTCCCGTTTGCTGTGGCTGTGATACCCTTCTCGTTCAGCGTGTAGTAATACAGTCCCTGATTCACCGTGCAGATATTCCTTGCTGTCTGCAGTAATCGGGGCAGGGTTGCAGCATCCTCGAATACCTGACCCTCAGGAAAACGTATATTGTCAAATAGGCTCCGTTTGTATAGCTTATTACAAGCGTAGGTATGACTGTAGCCTTTCGCGTCCAGCCAGTAGCGCTTAGGGTCTGTATAGACCTTATCCGAGAAAGAAATAATCTGTTGACTGGAGGATTGGTGAAATCTGCATACTGGATATTCCACGATATCATGTCTCTCTGCCAGCGCTATGATGCCGCTGTATGTTCCCTCCTTCAGAAAATCGTCAGAGTCCACAAACGTAATCAGTTCGCCAGATGCCTTACAGATACCTGCATTGCGCGCAGCACTCAGTCCGCGGTTCTTCTGATGAATCACGAGGATATGCGCGTCTTTTGCCTGCCATTCATCACAGATTGCCGCACTCTTGTCCCTTGACCCGTCGTCCACCAGTATCACCTCGAAATCGCCGATGCCCTGATGGAGCACACTCTCGATACATCTGTCGAGCGTGTCCTCTACATTATATACAGGTATGACGATACTCAGTTTCATGATGCAAAGATACGAATAACTTTTCTAATCCTCCACCTTTTTGCATTTGTTTTTATACCGTCTGACGATAGCGCGCAGATCCATACGCTTGTTGAGCTGTATGATGCAGTAGCCGATGCAGACGGCGTTGATGATGCCCATGACCGCATATTTCTCCAGTGTGGAGGGAATCTGCGAGCCTGTCAGGCAGATGGCTGCCATCACCGTGGTGATGATTATCAGGTTGATGGTCTTGCGCGTGAAGCGGAAATGGTAGCGCCACGGAATCAGTATCAGACTGACGATGACCTCTACCACCGACACGCACAGCGCCCCATAGCCCAGTCCGTCTAGTCCGAGGAAATAATAGAACACAGCCATGATGACAAATGTCTTCGTACTGCCCCATACGGCCTCCACCCAGAAAATCATCTTGTTGTCCCCCTTGGCGTAGATGATATAGTCGCGCGCAAAACACAGCGCTTTCAGTACCGTGGCCATACCCATGAAGCACACCATCCGCTCAATGCTCAGGAATTCCTCTGTCAGCAGGATGCGTATAGCCAGCGGGGCCGTCAGCATCAGTATCATAGCCAGTGGCGTGATTATCAGCATCGTAATCTCCGTCTGTTGGTTCACCACCCTGAAAGTCTCCTGGATGTTCGTCTTTATCAGACTCGAGAGGTTAGGGTAGTAGTCGGTTGCCATCGCCGTGAATACCAGTCCTGTGTACTGCACCGTAATCACGTTGCAAGCCTGATAGAAACCCACGTCCTCCGTACTGCCTATATTATTGATAAACGCTACCAGTGCATACGTGGTCAGTGTGCCAATCAGCGACCCCAGGGTCATGACGGCGCCAAACTTGATGATGCCGCGTCCCTGTGTCCACATGGTCCTCAGCGAAATCCTCTCCTGCGGCATCTCCTTCTTATGGCGGTAGGACAACAGGCGTATCACGACGAAGTAGATGACGTTGCCCACGATCATGGCCGGCACGATACCCTCGATACCCCATACGAAGTAGATAGGCACGCTCAACATCAGTCCGCACATCGGCGGCACGATAGAGCAGAACGCCAGCATCTTGTATTTCCGCATACCCTGCATCACCGCCATTTCGCCCATGCCCATCACGTTGAAGAATACGGCAACGCTCAGCAGGAGGAAATACGGGATATGCTTCTGGTCGTTGAACGACGTGGCCGACAGCAATGGCGAGAACACCACCGTGATGACCAGACCCAGGAGTGAGGCCATCAGCACGATGCGCCTTACCAGCCTCACGGTGAAGGCCAGCACCTTCGGGTCAGCATCATTGCCGGCCTGCGAGATTGGCGGCACCGCCGACACGTTCAGTCCCATCAGGGAAAACTGCTGAATGGTGTTGGCCGCCGAGTTGAATACCGAGGAAATACCCATACCCGTAGAGTGCAGGATATGGGCCACCAGTTTGGCACGGATGATATTCACGAGAATATTCAGCACCTGAGCACTTCCAAAGATGGCCGTGCTCGACATGATTCTGCGGTATGCGCTGACTTTCCTCTCGTTGGTCATGTCCGTTTAGAATTGTATCGTTTTCAGTTCCTTTCCTCCCACCAGCGATGCCGCATACGGGAATCCGCTCATCATCATGTGCGGCCCCTTCAGCAGGTAGGTTGCGCTGGCCCCTTCGATGATGTAGAAGTCCAGGAAGGTCCTTTCGTAGTATTCGTAGTTGTGCACGCCGTCGTTCCCGATATGCGAGATAGTGCCAGGCGTCGTGTAGATATCGAAGTGCTTCCCTGCCTCTTCGATGAAGGTCGTGCTGTCCGAGCAGATCACCAGCTTGTCGTGTGGATGCTCATCCCTGACAGCCTGCAATCGGGCAATGCAACTATGGAGCAGTTGCTGACGCTCTGTGACCGACAGCGGTTCGCAGTACACCTCCTCGTTGAAATCGTCCAGACAGTTGCAGAAGCGGGCCGATACCGTGACGTAGCTCCCGCCAATCTCCGCCTTGATCTTGTCGATATGCTGCTGCAGCCGTGCCGAGGGCTTGAACAGTTCCCGGAACGACTGCGCAAAGCCGTTGTCATAGCAGAAGGCAGCATTCGTGTAGGCGTGCGTCTGCACGTCCCTGCTGCTGACGAGCGCCTGCTGTATCTGTTTCAGGTGCATCTGCCGTTCCCCTGGCGAGTCATAGACGCTGCTGGCTATCAGCGTGCGTGACTGCATCGGACTGAAGCTTACCTCGTCAGGACTCACGGTCCAGTCGTATGTACCCGGCACCAGATAGTCTGTCAGCAGGAACGGATGCGTGAAGTGCAACTTGAACGCGCGTCCTGTAGCCAGACATTCCTGATACACGCTCACGGCACCCCTCAGACGGTCTATCAGCCCGCCGCTGGGTGCGTTGCCGCAAAACATGCTGATGACGTATGGCTCGTAGCTGTTCAGCGTCTTTCCCTGCAGATAGCTCCTGGCTGTCTCCCTGCACACTTTCTCTTCCTCGCGCTTCCTGGTGTAGGTGTTGGCAAATCCCTCCGGATTCCTGCGCTGCATCACCTTCTCCTTGAGCAGCGCCCGGTTGTATCTCAGGCAGTATAGCGCCAGCACCAGCGGAAAACTCCTCAGGTTCAGGAACTGTATACGTTCTGCCTTGGTCAGCACACTGGCATCCAGACGCTTGAAACAGTCAGACAGGTTCCTTTGTATCTCAGCATCGGCATCCGTCAGTTCCTCGTGATGCTTCACGAACAGCATCATCTTCCAGCGCCAGTCGCAGAATGTGCGACGCATCGTCCTGCGGTATTCCTCGCTGTCCTTGCCGAATTCCCGCTCCATGATGTCGAGCAGTTGCAGGGCCGTCTTCTGCGTATGGAAAACCTTTGGTGAGATGCGTGTCGTGGTCGACGCCTCGTGGTTCTGGTAGTAGTAGCGCGCCTTGGCAAATGCCGCTTTCCCTGCGTGAATCAGGTACAGGCGCTCGTCCACCTCGTCGGAGTTCATCCAGATGGGTTCCTTCTTCTCCGGGTAGCTCATGTTGATCCAGGCACTCTTGCGATACAGTCCGCCGTTGCACCCGATGCGCCATTCCGGCACCGTCTCCTTCACCAGTTCCCTGGCCTCATACACCTTGTCCGTGTCAAATCCCTCTGCGGGCAGCGTCTGCGTGGTCTTTCCCGAGTCCAGGTCCACAAAGAGCATCTGGGGGTAGATGATGTCGGCATCCGTCTGTTGCTGACGCTCCGCCATCCGTTCCAGGTAGTCGTCTGAGAGCTGATCGTCTATGTCGAGGGGCAACACGAATCCGCCCTTCGCCTCATACACGGCATGGTCGCGGGGCTGCTTGGCCGTCCCGCTGTTTTTCTGCTGAAAGAACCGGATGCGCTCGTCTCCTGAGGCCAGGGTCTCCAGACACTTGGCCGTGCCGTCGGTAGAGCCGTCGTCTACCACCACCCATTCCCAGTCCGGGTAGGTCTGGCGGCACAGACAGTCGTAGGCGCTCTTCACAAAGTTCTCACCATTGTACACAGGCGTCACAACTGAAATCAGCATCTTTTCCTCAGGAGAATTTTTCATACTGAAAATATAACGTGAAAAAGTGGCTTTTATTTTATAAATAATGATTAACTTTGCAGACGAATTTTAACGATATGGACAACATACTTTCACAACTCAATGATAGTCAGCGCGAAGCGGTGGAATATTGCGATGGTGCCTCACTTGTAATTGCTGGTGCAGGCTCCGGAAAAACGCGTGTGCTGACCTATAAGATAGCCTATCTGATGGAGCAGGTAGGACTGAAACCCTGGAATATCCTGGCCCTGACGTTTACCAACAAGGCGGCGCGCGAGATGAAGGAGCGTATTGCCCGACTGGTAGGTCAGCATCAGGCCGTCTACCTGCAGATGGGCACGTTCCATTCCGTCTTCTCGCGTATCCTCAGGGCCGAGGCCGAGCGGATAGGGTATAGCTCCAACTTCACGATCTACGATCAGAGTGACGCCCGTTCGCTGGTGAAGAGTATCATCAAGGAGATGGGCCTCGACGACAAGGTATATAAGCCCTCCAGTGTGAGCGACCAGATATCCATGGCCAAGAACCATCTTATCCTGCCCAACGCTTTTGTGAAGTGCTCGCTTTTTGATTCTAAAAAGCCAAAGGTTGCTGAGATATACCTACACTATGCTGAGCGTTGCCGACAGGCCAACGCGATGGACTTCGACGATCTCCTTGTGCAGACCTACCTGCTCTTCGAGAACCACGAGGATGTACGTCGTAAATATGTGGAGCGTTTTCAGTATGTGCTGGTCGATGAGTATCAGGATACCAACTTTGCCCAACAGAAAATTGTGCTTCAACTGACGCGTGAACGACAGCGTGTCTGCGTGGTGGGTGATGATGCTCAAAGTATTTATAGTTTCCGTGGAGCCAATATAGATAATATATTGAGTTTCAGGGAATCATACGATAATGCTATGCTTTTTAAACTGGAGCAGAACTACCGTTCTACGCAACTCATCGTGCGCGCTGCCAACAGTTTGATTCGCAAGAATGAGCGTCAGATTCCCAAGGATGTTTTTAGTCGGAACGACGAAGGCGAGAAACTCCAGTTGAAACCCGCTTATAGCGACAAGGAAGAGGCCATCATCGTGTGCAAGGATATTCGTCGTATCCGTCGTGAGGATGGATGCGAATACAGCGATTTTGCCATCCTCTACCGCACCAATGCCCAGAGCCGTTCCTTTGAGGAACAGATGCGCAAGGACGGTATCCCGTATCGCATCTATGGCGGCCTGAGCTTCTACCAGCGCAAGGAGATCAAGGACGTGATTGCCTATTTCCGTGTGGTGGTCAATCCCAATGATGAGGAGGCCCTGAAGCGTATCATCAACTATCCCACGCGCGGTATTGGTGACACCACGCTTTCCAGGATTGTGGATACGGCTTCTAAGGAAGGCAAGTCGCTCTGGGAGGTGATGACCCAGCCGGCACATCTCGAAGTCAGCAAGGGCACCCTCACCAAGATCAATAATTTCTGTCAGCTGATCGACGGCTGGCGCATGCGCCTCGATGGCGAGGATGCCTACCAGTTGGGCCACGCCATCATCATGGAGAGCGGCATATCTAAAGAAATTTATTCCAGTCGCAACCCCGAGGACCTCTCCCGTCAGGAGAACCTGGAGGAGTTCCTCGCCGCCATGCAGGACTTCGTGGAGAGCCGTCGTGAGGAGGACCAGGGCGACCAGATTGCCCTGAGCGACTTCCTGCAGGAGGTGGCACTGCTCACCGACCTCGACAGCGAGGGCGATGCCGACCAGCCCAAGGTGTCGCTGATGACCATCCATTCCGCCAAGGGACTGGAGTTCCCCACGGTCTTTGTCGTGGGCCTTGAGGAGAATATCTTCCCGTCGCCCATGTGCACCAACAGCATGCGCGAGCTCGAGGAGGAGCGCCGCCTGCTCTATGTGGCCATCACCCGTGCCGAGCGCCATTGCATCCTGACCTGTGCGCAAAACCGTTTCCGCTACGGACGCATGGAGTACGACACGCCCTCACGTTTTATCAAGGATATCGACCCCTCATTGCTGCATGTCGAAGGCTCTATGGGCGCTTTTGATAAGTCTGCCCAGCGCCTGCCTTGGCAGCGCGCCTCCGAGGGTCCTGAGTGGATGCAGAATCCCCGCCCCGTGGCCACTCAGTTCCGTGCCGATCCCAAGCCCCGTCAAGTGGCTCCCCGTCGCCCGGAACCTAAGGTGGACCCCTTCAGTGAGGGCTTCAAGCGCCAGTTAGATATTGCCAGCGGCGGACGCTTCAAACCCGTGGCCAGCACCCGCCAGACCTCAGCCGTCAGCGCTCAGCCCTCATCCGCGCCCCATAGCCTCCACGAGGGGGCTGTCATTGAGCATCAGCGCTTTGGAGTTGGTACGGTGGTGAAGCTCGAAGGTGCCGGCGACAACGAGAAAGCCACGGTCGAGTTCCGTAATGTGGGCACCAAACAGCTGCTCCTGAAGTTCGCCAAGTTCACTATAGTGAAATAGGGCCTGAGGAACATTGATGAATACAAATGATATAAACTACTACAGGATGAAAATGATTCTTGAAGCTTCAGAAAAAGTCTTCCTCTTAGGGATTTGCGCTTTTAGTCTGACGAATTGTTTTAACGGTCATGTAAGAAAAGCTCAGGATGCTAATGCCTCTGTATCGTATATTCCTGAGGCTCCAGATTATGATGACTCTATCATGTGGATTACGGCAGATGGCGACCAGCACGGAACGGGAGCCGATGTGTTTTATGTAGTGTCAACATGGGAAGAGGATTGGATGACGGCTGATAGTATCGTTTGTCACTATGCTGACGTATGGAATCCAAAGCATCGTGAGCGCATGGCTATTGAAATGAATAAGGCTGCTGGTTATATGTCTCCAGGTAACCGATTCTATGCACCTTTCTACCGTCATACAACGATTGATGCGTTTATGATGGAGAGTGAGGATAGTGTGTTGAATCGTGCCCGCATGGCTATGGATGATGTCTGTGCGGCTTTTGATTACTTCCAAGCTCAGCGTGACCAGAGTCGTCCGCTGATTATTGCAGGGTTCAGTCAAGGTGGCATGGCGGTGGTGGAACTGCTGAAGCACATGAGTGACGAGACCTACGGACAGTTGGCTGCTGCTTACGTACTGGGTTATAAGGTGACACCAGAGGATACGTTGCAAACAAAACATATCAAGGCTGCGCAAGGGGCTGACGATACGGGCGTGACTATCTGTTATAATACGGTGAAAGACGTGAAGTACATCAATTCCATTATTGCTGCCTCATGTATAGGCATCAATCCTGTGAACTGGCGTACGGATGCCACGCCTGCTACACTCCATGATACGATTACCGTCACATTAGAACCTGAGCGTCACGTTCTCGTGGTCACAGGCTATAGTGGTTCGGAGTATCATGCCTATAAGAATTTTATCAATGTAGGCGATATCCATAGTTGTGAGCCTTGGCTCTATAGTGAGTGCATAAAGAAGAACATGGCTCTTAGGGCTAAAGCATGGCGTATGAGGAATTGATATAGATAACGAATAATACGTAATAACAAGAACGGCGTACCCATTTGAGTACGTCGTTCTTGTTATATATATGGTCAAAACTCTTATCTTGCTGATACGTACTTGTGCAGTGTCTTACGAACGGCACCTGCACCGGCATACAGTTCCTTCACCATTCCTTCGATCTGCTCGCCCAGACCAGCCTCGTAGAGATCCAGTCCAAACACATCCTTGCGGCTGTAGAGTGTCTTCAGACAGCTCCAGTCCTGATCGGCCTTGCCAATCTCCAGCGGAGCAACAATAGCCTGCAGTTCTGCCAGCATGGGGTCGGGTGAGGGCTCAAAGCTGGTCAGGTCGTCCTTCAGTCCCTTCAGGTAGCGGGCATATCCGGCCAGCGTCAGTGGAATCAGCACCAGGTTGCTCTTGTCCAGTCCGCGGGCAATATACTTCTTCAGCGTCTCACCAAAGCGGATAGGCAACTTCTGTGACGTGTCGCAGGCAATGCGCTGGGGTGCATCCGGCATGAAGGGGTTGGGCAGACGGCGGTTGATCACGGCACCGATAAACTCATAGGGGTTCAGCACACCCGGATCTACCACCACGGGCATCGCCTCCATATAACCAATCTTCTGGATAAAGGCACGCAGGTCCTCATCCTTCATCTCGGCAGAAATCAGCGTGTAGTCCAGCATGCAGCCATAGATACTCATGGCCGTGTGGAGCGGGTTCAGACAGGTAGTCACCTTCATCGTCTCCACCTTGTCCACCGTGTCGCGTGTGGTATAGAGCGCACCGCCCAGGTCGAGTGGGGGACGACCGTTGGTATAGTTGTCCTCGATGACCAGATACTGCACCTCCTCGGCATTCACAAAAGGTGCCGTGAATGTGTGCTTCTCCGTCTCGATATAGTTGTTGTCCTCAAAGCCGTCGGCAGCCAGCAGCTCCTTCACCTTCTCGTGCGGACGTGGCGTAATCTTGTCGATCATTGACCAGGGGAACGTCACCTTCTTCTCGTCCTTCAGGTAAGCCAGGAAGGCAGCAGGCACCAGTCCGTCGCTGACCCAGCGCTCAGCATAGGCCATCACGCCAGCCTTCACCTTGTCGCCATTGTGCGAGCAGTTGTCCATGCTCTGCACCGTCAGGGGCAGCTGTCCGGCGTTAAATCGCTCCAGCAGCAGGGCGCATACCTTACCCATGGCGAATACGGGCTTCAGTCCGCGGGCCAGGTCGGCCTCGTTGTAGGTGTATCCCTTCTCCGTGATGGTGAATGAGATCATCTGCAATGACGGGTTACGGAAAATCTCCACCAGTCTGTTCCAGTCCTCAAACTGGGGGTCGGCCTTCAGGGCCTCCGTCACGCTGGCAATCACCTTCTTCTCTATCGAACCGTCAGAGCAGAGGTTCACGCAGAGCGACAGGTTCTGGTAGGGAGCGTATGCCTTGTCGATCACCTCGAAGTCGAAGGTCTCGGCCACGATGACGCCGCGGTCGTACTTGCCCGTGTTCAGCGCGTCGTTCAGGATAGCTGCGGGGAATGCACGGAAAATGTTGCCACCACCGAAGTGTACCCATGTGGGCTCCTTGGCCGTCTTCTCGCGAAGGGCCTTGATGTCAAACTTAGGAAGCTCGTAGCCCTTGGCTTCCCATTCTGCGGCATTCAACTGGCCGCTCAGTATGTCGTTCAGTTTCATAATATATATAAAAATGATTTTAATTATTCTGTTGGAACTTGGCCGGTGTGGTGCCCGTATACTGCTGGAACACCTGGTGGAAGTATTTCCTGTCGTTAAAGCCGCAGTAGTCGGCCACGCTCTCCACCGACCAGTCGCGATGCTCTATCAGCACGCGCTGTGCCTCCTTGATGCGCAGGCTGCTCACCAGTCCTGCCAGTTTTTTGTATTCCGACTGCCTGAGCCATTCCTGCAGCTGCTTCTGCGGTACCCCCATCTGGCGTGCCACGATGCTCAGCGTCAGGTTATGCTCCCTGTAGTGACCGTTTTCTATCCAGCGGTTAAGGGTAGAGTGAATAGTGAAAAGTGAAAAATTTGCTGCCGCTGCAGAGTCTTCGTTGCTTTCATCTGCGGGAGCAAATTTTTCACTTTTCACTATTCCTTCTTCACTCATTTCCGCCTCTTCCACTCTCTCCACATCCTTACTCACCCCGTAGGTATACAGGCTGATGGTAGAGTAGGAGATTATGAAGAAGAAACTGATGGAGAAGAGTACCAGCGGGGTGCCCTGCATAAAGATGACCAGCGGCACCAGGAATACCATCAGCGCCATGGTCTTCATGCTCAGTCCCATCCAGCCAAACAGGTCGCGGCGACTGCGGTCGTAGTATTCATCTACCGCCGTCTCCAGTCGCATGTAGGCCTTATACTGCATGGAGAAGATATAGGTCTGCATCACCACGTAGAGCACCGAACTCACATATTCCGCTATGCGCAGCGCCATCGACTCCTCCCTGAAGGGCACGCCGTCCAGCACTGCCGTACCTATTAATATACCGGCCGACAGGGCGTAGATGCTGCTGCCTATGAGCCACTCCTTCCAGCTCACCTTTCCCTGACGCTGCATGTAGAGGATAGACATACTGCAGAGCAGCGACGACGGGGTGAAGAACAGCAGGTTGCAACATACGGCCTGTGTGACGCCCATCTGTCGGAATCCGAAGGCATGTTGCAGCAGGAATTGCAGCGCTATGAGTCCCGTGCCTCCTGCCATCATCCAGCGTGCTTTGGCAAAACTGATACGACGGGTGGAGCGCCCCGGAGCACATATCACCAGCATCACCGACAATACCGTCATTGTCAGCATACCGCTAATCTGCATTTCTCCTGTTGTAATCATATAGTTTTAAATTGACCGCAAAATTAAACAAAATCTTTGTAAGATCCGACAAAAAGACAACAAAAATGTCTAAAAAGCGCGTTTTTTAGACACCTCCCCCCTGTTTTTCTGACACCAAAGGCGTTTTTTGGACACCCATTATCACAGATAATTCCTATTTTTGCATCGTCATAATAAAAATTTACTCACCCATTAACCATGACCACTAGCATGCATGAGTTCCTTTCATTGCCATTATGGCTTAGCATACCGCTCGCGGCGATCTACATCGGCCTCGTGGGGTATGTTGTGTATATCCTATGGCAGTATCGGCAGCATGACTAACCTAATCATCATCCCTCAATAGCAAAAAATAACCATTATAAATAATAACAAACAATGAAAAATCTAAGAACTATTTTCCTCAACCGAATCCTCGCCCTGGTGCTGACGATAGTGGCACTCATGACGGGGCAAGAGGCGTGGGCCGAGAGTTCGTGGACTGTCACGAATATCAACGGCAGTAGCAACACGTTTACCATCACGCGTAGTGAGAAGGGCTATGCGCAGACTGTGCACTTCCGCACTGTCAGCCTCAGTGCATACGCTGGGCAGCACTTCACAGCGGTGGATATGGACTACACCTTCCTTGCCAACGAGGACGAGAAGACCGTCACCGTCACAGAGCTCACCCCCAGTGGCTCCTACAAGTACCAGAATGGTACCACCAACCGTAAATACCGCTTCGAGGTGTCTGACCGCGCTGGTTTTATTTTGGCAAGTGCCGACCGCACCATGACCAACGGCACAAGCATCAACAGTAGCGATGCTTTTGCCGAGAAGAGTGTCACTGTGCAGAGCGCAGAGTTCAAGGTCACAGACAAAGGCTATTCCGATGCTACAAATCCCGCACGGAGTGTTAGTTCAAGTGGCTACTACAGCTTGGCTGCTCCCAAAGAGTACCTCGTCTCAGCCGGTGCTGAGTTGCACATGACTCTTGGTCTTGACGTGAAGGAGGTCGATGATGGCTATCAGCATTTGCAGATTCTGGTCGACAATACTAGCACCTGCGATGGCGGTAATAAAAATGGGGAACCGGGCACGCCCAGCCTCTCCCGCTATATGGTGAGTTTCGCACACGATCCGGGCGACAAAAATACTACATATGCCAGTTATACCTTCCCCCTCACCACGGCCTCAGACAACTGTGGTCTTATAAATAATGCTTGGAGCAACGGTGTGACCAATAAGCTCTATAATCAGAAGTTCTACTCAGGCTGCCGTGCAAGTGATGGAAAACTCATATTGCCGACAAATTTCAGTACGCTGGTAGTCCGTTTTGATGCCAGTGGAGACAATGACGATAACTGGTATGCTAAGAACGTCAAGGCCCACATCCAGGCGATCGATGCCACCGCACCTACCAAGCTTGCCGTCAGCGTTGCTCCCGGCCGCCACTCCAAAGGCAATACAATATATGTGAGCGTTGCATTTAGTGAGATAGTAAGCTATTCAGGTACCAAAAAGTTGAATACCAACTGGGGCAACCTGACGTATGTGGATGGCTCTGGCACCAATGTGTTGACCTTCAAGGGTACCATCCCGCAGAATGCTACTGGCGACCTCAATATCACCGGCATTAGCGGTACAATTCAGGACTTGGCAGGCAATAGCCTGAGCGGTGGCGTCACCGCCAGCAACCTCTGCACCCTCGATGCCGACTTTGCCTACACCATTGACGAATTCCAGAAAGACGGCGACAACTACCTTATTAAGACGCATGAAGACCTGATTGGTCTGGCTGGCTATGTTAACGGCGGTGGAGCCACAGAGGGCAAAACCTTCCTGCAGGTGGCCGACATCACCTTCCCCCACACCACTAACTGGAACAACAGCGCCAGCACCGAGATCAACTATACTGCTATCGGATACTACATCGACAAGAGCAACGAAAGCCGTTTTGATGGTACTTACGACGGCGGTGGCCATACCATCAGCGGCATCCGCATCTACAGGGGCGGCGACACCAATAGTGATAGTTATCAGGGCCTCTTTGGCGTGGTCAACCTCGGAAGCATCGTCCGCAATGTTAATCTTGCCGACACCCGCATTACCGGTTACGACTCTACCGGTGGCATTGTGGGCTATAACTATGGCACCATAACAGACTGTACCGTAGCTGCCAACGTCTGCATCCATAGCGTAATTACAAATAGCTATTCCCACGGCGGTATCGTGGGCACAAACAATAAGATTGTGCAACGCAGCGTCAGCAGCGCCATACTTACCGTCAAGAGTGGAACCTCAGGCGTTTATTATGGTGGCATTGCGGGTAAAAACTATAGCAGCACCATCACCGACTGCATCGCCGATGGCGTGGTCATCCCCGACGTCAACGCCCGTGGTGCCATCGTCGGTTACCAGAACAACTACTGCACCTTCACCCGTAACTACTACCACAACTGCAAAGTAGCCAGTGACGCCGTGACCCCCTCCGGCGTAGGTATGGGCACTGAAGACAGTAAGACCACTAGCGACGTTGACGGTGCTCAGCCTCTTTGGGCCATCACTCTGCCGACTCATGCCTCAGTGGTGCGCACGGGTATTGCGCTTCCTGGCACTAACAATATGACCTATGACAACGGTGCTGATATCAATGGTGTGCCTTACGCTAAGGGTCTGTCGGTGGTCAACCTTTCTTACGATTCCGCTACAATCACCGAGGGCTATGATGTGCTGCTTTCTGTCAAGAAGACTTCAGACGACACGGCTGTAAAGTTCACCGATAATGGAGACTACACCTACAGAATTATTATGCCCACTGCCGACATCACCGTCAGCGCCACCGAGATACCTATCATTGCCTATATCGATGCCGACGGCAACCCGCAGAGTCACGCCTGCACCCCCATCGTGGAAGGCACTACCAGCTATCAAACCCTTGGTAGAACCGAGGGATGGTATGTGGTGAATAGTGATGTGACCATCAGCGGTACCCAGGGCGTCAAGTTCCTAGACCAGCAGGTGAACATCATTCTCTGCGACGGCACCACGCTCACCAGCAATGCCACGACGACTGGATGTGATGGCATTGATGCCAACAATGGCTCCCTGGCCATTTACGGACAAAGTCTGGGTACGGGCAGCATCGTGGCCACAGCCAGCGACTATTCTGCCATCAGCTCCAAGACCAGTATAAACCTGAACGGCGGAATTATCAGCGGCATCACAAATAGCGGATATGCCGCCATCACAAACGATAGCAGTAGTGGTGGTAGTATTACCATCCGCCGAGGCAACGTCACCGCAACAGGCTCAACCTTTGGCATCCGTGATCTTGGTAAAAGTAGTGGCATCGTCATTCTTGGAGGCACCGTCAACGCTACCGCTCACAGCACCAGCGGCATTGGCCTCTATAGCGCGTATCGCGACATCAGTATCTTGGGCGGCAATGTCACCGCTACCGTCATCAAAGCCGGAGGCTACGACGCCACTGGCACCATTACCCTCGGCTATACCACCCCCGCCGACCGCATCACTGCCAGCAGCTATGCTTGCGCTACCCTCACTATTGCCGACGGCCAGACGCTTACCGATGGCTACTCTGCCAATACATACACCGGTACCCTCACCGACGAGCAGAAGGCTGCCATTGCAGGCAAGACGATGATGAAGGCTCTGGGCGACGTCAGCTACATCGATGAGAACGGTGAAACTCAGACCTGCAGCAACTACCAAATCCTCTCCGATGGCGTTTTTATCTCGGATAACATAATTGGCAACACACTGCTGGACACCTGGTACGTAGCCAGCGGCAATTATACTTTCAATGCTACTTATCTCCAAACTTACGGACGTGTACATATTATATTATGCGACGGCGCCAGCTTTACCGTCAACGGTAGTGGTAGCTATGGTATTTATGCCTATAATAAACTCAGCATCTACGGCCAGAGTCAGGACACCGGCACGCTTACGGTCAATGTAGCGAATGCGTCGGGTAAGGCTTTATATGTTGATTACGGCAACCTCGTTGTAAACGGTGGCGTCGTCAGCGCACATGGCGGCGATTATGGCATCTATATCAAAAATGGCAACCTGACCGTCAATGGCGGCAGCATCAATTGCTCGGCCAACAAAGGTCTCTATGTGAATGGTGACGCGCTGATGGGATCACCCTTACTTGCCCACCATATGCCTCAATATGATATCAAGGGTTTGCTCAGCGTCAAGCTAACCATGAACAGCATTGGTATCATGACCTACAGTGGTGTGAACTCTCTCGACTTTACCAACGTCAGCGGTCTGAGTGCCTACGTGGCCCTGAGCGATGCTGATGACAAAGGCAATATCACGCTGACACGCACTTATAAGCCCGCGGGCATGACGGGTATGGTGCTCTGCGGCGAGCCCTCTACCTCTTATATCGTTCCTACTGTCAAGGATAAGTATCCAGATGTTTACCAGAACAACCTACTTCGTCATGTGATAGTGGCTACCGAGATTGACAAGTCCGACGGTTATTACACCAACTATATCCTGGCAAAGAAAAACGGCAATGTGGGCTTCTATCCGCTCAGCGGCAAAGGCACCCTGAAACCCTATAGCGCCTACTTGCAGCTGCACAAGGACGCTGGTTCACGCGGTATTGAACTCAACTTCGAGGAAGAGGGCACACCGACAGGAGTAGGTCACACAGAAATCACAGAAGGTTTAGCTCGACGGCCCGCAGGGGAAAGTCAAAGCACGGAAATGGCTGACGCCATCTATGACTTGCAGGGTCGCCGTATAGAGAAGCCAAAGAAGGGCCTGTATATTGTGAATGGTCGAAAAGTAATGATTAAATAATAGAAATTATAGGATTATGAAAAAGATATATATTCAGCCAGAGACCACGGTAGTGAGAATCACTCAGACGCTGCTCCAGTCAGCTAGCAAAGGCGGTGGTTCCAGTCTCACCCTTACCATAGACTCAAAAGAAGAGGCCGATGCCGACGAACAGCTGTCGCGCGCGTTCTCATGGGACGACGAGGACTAACACCCCTTATAACCCCTCCAACGGCTCCCGAAACACCTCCGCTTCGGGAGCCGTTATTTTATTTTTTGTATAGAGAGGTACCAGTCCCCGGCATCATGGAGATGATGATTACTTCTCCGACCCCTTTTTGCGTCCCTTAGAGTTTCAAAATCGTAAAAAGAGTCTCAAAATATACAAATGTTGAAGATAATTGGCCTTATGTTTTGTTGTTTGTGATATTTTAATTATATTTGCAACTGTAACTACATAACCAAGAACATAATTTAAAACAATCTTTAACATGAAAAAGAACCTATTTCTAATGATTGTCCTGCTCTGCGCAGTTGTGCAGGGAGCGTGGGCAGATGGCGGCTGGGAATTGGTCTATAGACAGACGAATACCACCTCAGCGAACTGGACGGCCCTGAATGCGGGTTCCTCTACAGGGTACACGATTGGCACGGCAGGCACCACGACGTACTATTACGCCACGGGCAACCTCAGCTTCACCAATTCCACGGTGGGCGGCAGCGGCCTGACCATCCGGGGCACAGTGTATCTCTACATCCCCTCGGGAAAAACGGTTAGATGCACGGGTGCCAAAGCCAGCGATGCCGGAATCACGGGTGGCGGTGCGGGTGTTGAACTGGCGGCGGGCAACACGCTCTACCTTCTCGGCGACGGCAGGCTGGAGGCCACAGGCGGTGACGGGGCAAGCGGCTACCGTGGCGACCACGGTGAAGATGCCAACTTTGAATACAACACGTATTGCCAGCCCGGCTCGGGTGGCCGCGGCGGTGACGGCGGCGGCGGCGGCGGTGCGGGCATCGGCACACGGGGCGGCAACGGCGGCGTAGGTGGTGCCGGTGGTTCTGCGGAACGGAATAAGAACGAGGGTACGAACAAGGGCGTTGCGGGCTCTCCGGGTAGTAACGGCGACACTGCCGGCAGCATGGGCACTCTCTATGTGTATCAGGGGTGGAGCCTCAGCGTGGTTGCCAAGGGTGGCGGTGCCGGATGGTTTACCACCGCTAAAAGCAATCGCGGTAAAAACGCTGCCGAAGATCCTGGCAACCAGTATGCTGCGTCCGGCGGCGGCGGCGGCGGTACCAGTGGCAACGGCTCTGCTGGCAGCGACATCGGCACCGGCGGTGGTGGCGGCGGCGGCGGCGGCGGCGGTGCCGCTGGCAACAGTACATGGAGAAACACTGGTTCTAATGGTTTCTACAGAGTGGGAGCAGGCGGCGGCAAAGGCGGTGGGAATTACAATGGTGGCTATGCCTCGGATGGTGAAAGTAGTGAACTGTCAAACCCTTACGATGCGGAATTAAAAAATGGTCTCGTAGGCACCTATACGGATTCTGGTTGGGAGGATGATAACGGGGCTGCTGCTGGCGGCAGCGGCGGCACCTGTGGCGCGGCCAGCAAGAGTGGCGCGGCAGTCACCATCAACGTGGTCTTGGACGGCATCTTCAAGGGCAAAGGTACGGAGAGCGCCCCTTACATCATCGGCAGCATAGCCGACTGGGACGTCTTCGCCCTGCTTGTCAGCAACGGCATCAGCTTCAACGGCCTGTTCGTGAAGCTGACGAGCGACATCAGCGTATCGACCATGGTGGGCATTAGCGAGACCAACTCCTTCCAGGGCACTTTCCTGGGTGACAATAAAACGCTGACCTTCACAAAAGGCTCGGCTGAGAGTGCCTTCAACGAGGAATACTGCGCCCCGTTCCGCTACGTCAAGAATGCCGTCATCCGGAACCTGAGGGTGACGGGCGACATCTACACCGCCCGGAAGTTCGCTGCCGGACTTGTGGCACGGTCGTACGGCGAGACAACGTTCACCGACTGCCACGTCACCACCGCCATCCATAGCAGCGTCGGCGGCGAAGGCACACACGGCGGCTTCGTGGCCCTGCCGGAAGGCAACATAAGCTTCACGGGCTGCGTCTATACCGGACGCCTGCTGACCACCAATGGCACTAACAACTGTGGCGGCTTCGTGGCCTGGCACAACAGCAAGACGTTCAACTTTACCCATTCGCTCTATGCCCCTGATACCACTGCACCGGCAGACGGCGAGACAACCATTACTGCCGGCTGTGCCACCTTCGTGCGCGGCGGCAGCCCGGCAAACGGCTCTACCTGCTACTACACCGAGACGATGGGCACAGAACAGGGTTCCAAGGTCATTGTCCTCGCCTCCGCTCCCAGCAACTTCGGCTCGATGGTGCAGGACTACGGCACGGTGAAGGTCTACGACAACGGACTCCTCGTGGCTGGCAGGTACTACGTGGCATGTGACATCGCCGGCACTGGCATCGAGGGCGACCCCTACACCATCGGCAGCACTGGCGACTGGAACACGCTGGCCAGCTACGTCGGCTATGGCCATACCTTCAGCGGCCAGTTCGTGAAACTGGGCGGGGACATCAGCGTCGAGACGATGGTGGGCACAGGCGATACCAACTCGTTCCAGGGCACGTTCGACGGCGGCAGCCACACGCTGACCTTTACGAAAGGTACGGCCCAGAATGTTTTCGATGAAGACCTCTGCGCCCCGTTCCGCCACGTCAAGAATGCCGTCATCAAGAACCTGCACGTCGCTGGCAACATCTACACCAGCGCGAAGAAGGCTGCCGGCATCGTGGGCGAGTCGCATCAGAACCTGAGTATCATCGGCTGCCGCAGTTCGATAGCCATCAACAGTAGCACCGTTACCGGCGACGACAACCACGACGGCACGCACGGCGGACTGGTCAGCACATTGAGTGGTGAAAACAACACCATCATCATCGAAGGCTGTGTGTTCGACGGCTCCTTTGCCACCACCAATGGCACTAACAAATGCGGCGGCTTCATCGGATGGGGGGTCTACAACAAGCCCACCATCAAGAACTCGCTGATGAAGCCCGGCAGCGTAGCCGCAGGCATGCTCAACAGCACCTTCGCCCGCTGGTATACAGGCAACGAAGGCATCTACAAGCCGACCATCGACAACTGCTACTACGTCAGCACCGACAACCTGCCCACCGACCAGGGCACAAATGCCGTCTATAGTGCACGGTGGAGCACGGGCAATCTCGTGCAGGACTACGGCATGCTGAAGGCATACCAGAACGGCATCCTCTATGGCGACATCTACTATGCGGATGCTGACAAGGCGTCTGGTGGCGCTGGCTCAGGCACTGAGGGCGACCCCTACATCATCGGCAGTGCCAACGAATGGAACGCATTCGCCAACTACGTCAGCAACGGCGGCTCTGACTTCAAAGGGCAGTTCGTGAAGCTGACTGCCGACATCAGCGTTTCTGAGATGGTGGGTACAAGCGACCACAGGTTCCAAGGCACCTTCCTCGGCGACGGCGTTCACACGCTGACCTTCACGAAAGGCAGCGCCCAGAATGCTTTTGACGAGCCATACTGCGCCCCGTTCCGCTACACCGATGGTGCCACCATCCAAAACCTGAAGGTGGCGGGCGACATCTACACCGCTCAGAAGTTCGCTGCCGGACTGATTGCCCAGCCTGGCGGCCCGACAACCATCACCAACTGCCACGTCAGCACCGTCATCCATAGCAGTGTCAGCGCCGACGGCGGCGACGGCACCCACGGCGGCTTTACCGCTTACCCGCAGGGCAATGTGAACTTCACCGGCTGTGTGTACACGGGTCGTATGTTTACCACCACTGGCTCCACCAAATGTGGCGGCTTCGTGGGCTGGCACAACGGCAAAACGTGCACCTTCGTCAATTCGCTTTATGCCCCTGACCCCAATATTGCACCGGCAGACAACGAGGTAGCCATTGCTACCAGTTGCGCTACCTTCGTGCGTGGTGGCAGCCCAGCAGAAGGTTCCACCTGTTATTACACCGAGGCGATGGGTACGGCACAGGGCACGCAGGTCTATGCCACTATCCCCGAGAACGAAATCTGCAAGGCAGCAACCATTTGCAACACTGCGTTGTACATAATGCCTGTATGCACCGTCAGCGGCATAGAGGAATCCTACAGTCTGAACAATAATGTTGAAATAACGCCAGTCGTGAAATACAACGAAACGTCCCTCGCATTTGGCACCGACTACACGGCCACACTGGACGGACAGACTGTGGCGTCGTTCCCCGTCAGCCCCAACAAGATGGGCACATATAGGCTCATCCTCAACGGCGCGGGTGACTACGCAGGCTCGAAGAGCTTCTACATCACGTTGATGCCATCTTCCACTGAAGCTGTCACGATGACCGACGGCGACACCTACACCATCGTACAAGACTGCGACGTCGCCTCCGCCACTTACCGCAAGACCACCGACCGAGTGGGCAAGTTCCACTCATGGCTCGTGCCCTTCGACTACACCATTAAGGAGTCCGACACAGAGAAGTTCACGTTCTACAAGATTAACATGATAGCCAACTCGCCCGATCCCAGTCTTGAGGCTTCGGATGATATATGGGTATTTGTGAAGCGGATGAGCAAGAACGACGTGCTGCGTGCCAACATGCCTTATGTATATAAGCCGAGGGAGGCCGTGACCGACTACGACTTCACCACCGAGAACACCGTGTTGAAGGCAAAGAATACAGGCGTAATTGCCAAGACGGAGACGATGGAAGATATCTATAATTTCTATGCTACCTACGGCAACACCTCAGCCACGGCACAAGATCCGTTCTACTATGTAAACATCTATGGTGAACTGAGCTATGGCGATGCAGTGACTGTGGGCGCCTTCCGCTGGATTATTCGTGTGGAGAGCAAGTACGGCAGCAAGCCGGCCTATGCCCGCACCTTGCATTTCTTCGATGGGGAGGAGGAAGAGACCACAGGAATCATTTCAAATGAAAATGGAAAATTGAGAATTGATAATTCGTCTGATGCCTGGTATACCATAGATGGTGTTAAACTCGACGGCAAACCCCATGCGAAGGGTGTGTATTTTCAGAACGGTCGTAAGGTAATCATCAAATAAATGGAGGACACAGATATGAAAAAGACATATATTAAACCAGAGCAGCGCGTGGTGCTACTGCAACACAAGACAATGTTGCTGGCAGGTAGCGTGATAAACCCTGGAGAAAATAATGCCCCTCCGGGTTCCCGCATCAGGGATGATGACTGGGACGACGAGCCGGACGCCCCCGCCGGCGCCCGCGGCTGCGATGACGACTGGGACGACTGGGACGAATAAATTATGGTTAAGGGTTAAGGATTCATGGTTGACTTTCCCCTTCGGGCCGTCGAGCCAAGCCATCATGCCCCGGCAAGCGCCCCTGTAGGCCGGGCATGACTCCTGCCACTGCAACAACGAAACAAAAAACAATGGTATAACATTAAAAAGCAATGAGACAAAAGTTTCTATTCATCCTCGCCCTGCTGCTGACGGCAGTCACGGGCGCGTGGGCCGACACCTACGATTATCCCACGAAGACGAAGCCGGAGTTTCACGCCGAGTATGGCGGGAAGAGCAATGTCGTGGTCATCAACACGGCTGCCGAACTGGCGTACATCACGGAGCACTTCGACGAGAACTCCGAGTTCCCCGTAGAGGATGACGACTGGAGTGAGCTGAACTACTACCTGAACGCCGACATCAACATGGGCAACTCCTACTCGTGGATGCCCCTGGGCCGCGAGTCCTACTGGGTCACCAGGTACAGCGGCACGTTCTGGGGCAACGGCCACACCATCACCTACATGATACGTGGCCTCAACGAAGAGAATCAGGGACTGTTCTCCACCATTCATGAGGACGGCAAGGTGTTCGACGTCAACGTGGTTTGCGACATCTATGCCCAAAGAGATTACGTGGGCGGCATCTGCGGCGATAACTATGGCACGATAGAGAACTGCACGGTGACGGCCAACATCGTGAATGAAGACCATGAATATGTGGGCGGTATCGTCGGCAATAACAGTCCCAGTGGCATCGTGAAAGGCTGCCATGTGATGGGCTTGGTAGAGGGCAAAGGTTCAGCAAAATACGTGGGCGGTATAACTGGCCGCAACGTAAGGGGAGCTAATGATCCCGAAATAGTCAACTGCTGGGTGGAGGCCGATGTCAGCTCTGAACATGACAACGCCGCCACCGGTGCCTACGTGGGCGGCATCGCCGGTATTAATAATTCATTTATAAGGTACTGCTGCATGACGGGCAACGTGACGAACCCGGAGGATAATTGTGTAGGCGGAATTTGTGGCAAAAACTCTGAAGGTGGTCATGCTCACGGCCATGGTTCAGCAGGCGGCACTGTCGAGCACTGCACATTCTATGGTGTGATTGATAACGACCACAGCCGGACCAGCGACTTTATTGGCGAAGGCTATGGGAAAAATCTGTACAGAGAGTTCAGCCAGGCCGAGTACGACGACGCCGTCAGCAAGGGTCACGCCTTGTACGCCTATGCCATCCGCAACGTCTTTGCACTCAGCGTCACCACCACCGGCACCGGCACCGTGACGGTCAGAGATTTTAATGCCGAGACTATAGACTATGATAAGGTGCCCACCGGCCACTGGATCTACGTGAATATCACCTCTGGTGTCGTGTCGAGCTTCATCGTCAAAGATGCCGTCGGCAACGATGTCGAGGTGACCAGGTATCATCAATACGACGACAATTACTATATGTTCCCCATGCCGAGAAGCAATGTCAGCGTCACCGTCAACTTCACGACGCAGCAGGGCGACGGCTCGGAGGAGAACCCGTATGTCATCTCCACCGCCGAGGAATGGGAAGCGTTTGCCAAAAATGTCAATGACAATAATAAATCATACGAGGGAGAATATGTCATGCTGGGCGGCGACCTCGAAGTGAGTACATTTCAGTGTTTGGGAAACAACATTGGCTTCTCCAATGCTTTCAAGGGAACCTTCGACGGCAATGGCCACACGCTGACCTGCGTCTATCCACCTTTTACCCGCGTCATGGACGCCACGATTAAGAACCTGCACGTCATCGGCAATGCCACTGGGTCATGGACTTCTGGCAGCATCGTTGCCTTGTCCAAAGGCACGCTGAACCTCATCAACTGCCGCAGCTCGGTGAACGTGGACTGCGGGAATAGTCAGAGTTATGGCGGACTGGTCGGCACCATGTCCACAGACGCGACTTACGTAGTGTCCCCGAACGCAAACTCGGTCACCATCGAGGGCTGCGTGTTCGACGGCTCCTTCGCCGCTACCAATGGAGCCACCGACTGCAGCGGCTTCGTGGGCGATGCCGGTGAGGGCGGCACCGTCGTCATCCGCAACTCGCTGCTGAAGCCCGCCAGCGTGGGCACGGGCATACTCAGCAACACCTTCGCCAAGATGGGCAACAACGGCACGCTCACCATCGAAAACAGTTACTTCGTGGCCACCGACAACCTGCCCGCCAACCAGGGCACGCAGGCCCGCACCGTCAGTGCTGGCGCGGACGTGACCCTCAGCGGTCTCGGCGAGGCCGCCACCACCTACGGCTCTAACGGCATCACGGCCTACGCCCACGGCATCAGCTACGGCGGCACCAACTACGCCGGCGGCGGCGAGAGCGTCAGCCTCACGCTGAGACACGGCAGCAAGACGGGCTACACCTTCGGTGGCTACACCGCCTCGGCCGGCACCATCAGCGGCACCACCCTCACCATGCCCGACGCCGACGTCACCATCGGCGCCGCCTGGACGAGGTTCCTCGACGGCACAGGTTCTGACGACGACCCCTACATCATCGGCACCACCGACCACTGGAACATCTTCGCCAGCAGCGTCAACAGCGGCACTGGCTTCAGCGGCAAGGTCGTGAAGCTGACCAACAGCATCAGCGTCTCCGAAATGGCGGGCATCAGCTATGACAAAGCGTTCGAGGGCATCTTCGACGGCGACGGCCATACGCTGACCTTCACGAAGGGCACGTCCGCAGAGCCATTCGCCGAGGAATACTGCGCCCCGTTCCGCCACGTCAAGAACGCCGTCATCGGGAACCTGCACGTCGACGGCACCATCTACACCAGCCGGAAGAAAGCCGCTGGCATCGTGGGCGAGTCGCTCAGCGCGCTGGAACTCTATAACTGCCGCAGCTCCATCAGCATCCACAGCAGCGTCAGCGGCGACGGCACCCACGGCGGACTGGTCAGCACGCTGAGCGGCAGCGAGAAAGACATCTACATCGACGGCTGCGTGTTCGACGGCTCCTTTGCCACCACTGCCGGCACCAACAACTGCGGCGGCTTCGTCGGCTGGCCCGTATATAACCGCCCCGTCATCGAGAACTCGCTCATGATTCCCGCCAGCGTGGGCGCAGGAATGCTTGCCAACACCTTCACCCGCGTGTACTCCACCAACGAGCCCACCATCACCAACTGCTACTACGTCGCTGTAGATAACCTGCCCGCCAACCAGGGCACGGCGGCCGCCGTCCTCAACATCACCCCCGCCAACCCTGACTACGACTACGGCATGGTGAAGGCATACAAGAACGGCATCTGGTTCGACGGCAACTTCTACGGCACGCCCGTCAGCATCAGCCTGGCCGACAACGCCGACAACAGCACGACCATCAGTAATGCCAACGGCTACGTGGCCAACGTGACTCTCTCCGGCCGCACCCTCTACAAGGACGGCTACTGGAACACGCTGGTGCTGCCGTTCGACGTGACGATTGCCAGCAGCCCGCTTGCTGGAGATAATGTTGTGGCAAAGGTGCTCAACGAATCATCTAATCTTGTTGGCGGCACGCTGACGCTGAACTTCGATGATGCGCCCGACACGATTCCTGCCGGCACACCATTCATCATCAAATGGGATAATACGGGGGTAAACCTCGTGAACCCTGTGTTCACCGGCGTCACCATCGACAACACCAACCGCGACGTGAACTTCACGGATGGCTCGGGCTCGTTCATGGGTACCTACGCTCCGCTGGAGATCACCGAGGCCAACCGCAGCAAAGTGCTGCTGCTGTCTGGCAACAACAAGCTGGGCTATGCCAAGACGGACCGCACCATCGCTAACAGAAAGGCACTGGGCACCTGCCGCGCATACTTCTATTTCCCCGGCAGCCAGACCGCCCGCAGCTTTGTGATGAACTTCGGCGAGGACGACACGCAGACCACGGGTATAGTTCACACAGAAATCACAGAAAGCACGGAAATGGCTGGCGCCATCTACGACTTGCAGGGTCGCCGTATAGAGAAGCCAAAGAAGGGCCTGTATATCCATGGAGGCAAAAAAGTGTTGGTACATTAAACATTAAAATACTGAAGAGTATTATGAAGAAGATATATATGAAACCGGAGATGCAGACCGTGGTGCTGCAACATCAGGGCCACCTGATGACTACTAGTGGTGAAGCGCAGGCATTGGGAGGTCCCAATGCTGAGAAATTCATCTTAGATCCCGACGACGATTTGAAGGATGATGATGTCCTGAGATAACAGCCCCTTATAACCCCCTCCAACGGCTCCCGAAGCACATCTGCCTCAGGAGCCGTTATTTTATTGTTTTGTATAGTATTTTCAATTCTTATATTTCCTCCTTATAATACCCCTGAAAATTTGAGTTAACTAAAATCATGATTTGATTTAACTCGATTCATGATTTGAGTTAACTCGAACGATTAAATTAGTTAACGGGCCATTTTCGGCCCGTTTTTTTTGTTCACTTTTTTGTCTTACTTGAATTATCCATGGATATTTTTGTCTGCGACGCTACACGAATGACCATAAATGAGCAGTTTCATATTTCATGTTTAATGTTTAATCTTTAATGTTTAATATTTCATGTTTCATGTTTAATGTTTCATGTATTCACACCCCCAAAAACCTCACTCGAGTGAAATCATCGATTGAGCTCAAGTCATGAAATCACCCGAGTGAATTCATGATTTCAGCTATATAGGGTGAATTTTCTGCTTTTTCCTTGGCAAAATGGAGATGGTTACGCTTTTTTCTCGTCACCCAACTTTATCACAGCCACACGCAGAACTGATAAAAAGGAGTTTAACGGGAAGCGATATATCAAAGTACAATAAAAGCTGGCCACACGTGACCAGCTCTATATCTGAGTGAAAGAAATCAAGCGGCCGCTCGAACTTGTTCGCTTGCTACCAAAGGGACGCAAGAAGGTCGAATTGCTCATCATCACGCAGATGCCACCGTTCCGCACATCGTGGCTCTACTTGGTTTCTCCTTTTCACGCTGCAAAGATAGGTATTCTTAGGCGAATAACCAAGCATTCTGCCAATTTTCTTAAGAGGTTCCAGTCCCTAATCCTTCACGAGGGACCGGTGATTGACAGATATCACAGTCTATAATGCTGTACACGACAAGAAATCCTTTAGATGTTTGACGTATTCTTTCCTGTGCTTCAAGTATGACTCTGCATGTTCTGCTCCTTCGGTTATCCAAAGCTCTTTATTCGAGGACTTGGCATCATAAAGGCGGTGCACCATATCTGTAGGCACAAAGGTATCGGCAGCACCATGAATGAATAGCATCGGATAGGGAGACTTGCTAACCTCTTTGATGGGCGATGCCTCTCCAAAACTCCACCCATAGCGCAGTTTGCATATCAGACTTGTTGAGAACATCAATGGGAACTCCGGAAGATTAAACTGATTCTTCAGCTCACCTGAAAATTCATCCCAAACACTTGTATATCCGCAATCGTCTATAAAGCGAAGGTCCTTAATCTGCTCCGGCATTTTCTCGGCGGACATCATCATGGTAGTTGCAGCACCCATTGACACACCATGTACAACCATCGTGTCAGACTGAAACATGGATAACCAGTATAGGGCATCCTTCCTGTCAAGCCATCCCATCTGAATCACGTCACCCTCGCTTAGTCCGTGTGCATGAAGGTCTGGCATCACGACATTGTAATCTAGCTCCTTTTCGTAAATCCGTGCCAGCCACAGGAAGTCGATAGAACAATTACGCCATCCATGCAGTACCATAGCCGTTTTGCTTCCACCTTTTCTTATAAAGAGTGCATGGTGCTTTTCTCCCGTCGGCATGGTAACGAAAGTGTCTCTTAGCGCACCGCTTTTCCTCAAAGAGTCGATCCAAGGTTGTGTCTCTGGATAGGTTTTAAACTGTTCACGGAAACATTGGGCAGTATCAGTCCTTTCAGGATCAGGAGATAGGGAATAGTCAAGCATATAGAAACTGCCTCCGATGATACTAATAATGACTATCACCAGGACTGCTGATATACACCAGACTATAACCTTTTTCATATCTTCTCTATCTAAACTCAAATATCTCTGCAAAGATACGGAATTAAGAGCTTATTTGGGTATTTTTGCTGAGATATTTAAGTGTTTTTAGGTATATGCTTTTTTTTCCTGATATGAGATTGAAAATATTCTTCAAAAAGGTTGGCAGGTACCAGTCCCCTGGCAACCCCTGTATTTTTCTCAATCATTCAGATATCTATAGTTTCTCCCTCTTTCTTGATTTCCCAGAAGGAGATGCCTTTTTCATCTGTGAACTCTTTCATGCGCCAAGCGGATTCAAAGCCGCTGGACACGAAATGCATAGGCACAAAGAGACCAACCTTGAAGCGCTCTATGAACTGTCGGCCTCCAAGGGTATAGCCGTTGCCGATGCGCCCATCAACTGGGAACATCACCACATCAAAACTATCGGTAATCTTGCGGATATCCTTCAGCTCGCCCAAGTATTGCTTTTCATGGGCTATGGGGTCAATCTCTTCGTCAAACTCCTCACTATAGATGGTCTCGCCAGCCACGGCTTCTGGCAGGAACCGCGCATACCAGTTGTTCAAGTCGCCGGCATGGAAGATACTTTTCCCCTCTGTCTCTACTATCCACGAAACACCGCTGTCTGTGCTGCCTAATGCCCATACGGACAAAGTGTCGTCTGACCACGCTCCGCCCTTGGCCAACCATACGTCTGCATCTTCCTTATTGGCTCTCCGATGCTTGTAGATGTCCTTAGAAAGGATATAGGTAATGTTCTCATGTTGCTTTCGCCATTCGAAGATGGCACTATTGAAATGGTCTTCGTGGAAGTGGCTGGAGAAGACATAGACATGCTTATCCTTCTTCAGGAACGGTGGCACAATGCCACTCAGGTCCAACCAGTAGTCGAATATCAGGATGGACTTTTCTGTTTCTAGCACAAAACCGCTATGGAAGATGTAGGTCAGCGTCATTGTTGTAGCATTTCACAGAGTTTATCTTCTCTGATAATTTTAGGAGCTGATTTGCCAGCCAACACCAAAACTTTCTTACCGTTGCGGTAGATATGGAGTTGGCGGGAACGGACTACGGCCGTCAGCTCAGCATCATCCTGCATAGCTATCCAAAGAGGATGATATAAGCCATCCTCTTCAAATAGCTTCTTCTGCAGATGAGAGCACATGTTTCTCGTGTCAATGACCATCATTAACCTTGCTACTCCTTGAACTTACCTTTCAACCATAGTTTCCAGTATTTCCAACCTCCTGTTGTCCAGGACATCAGGGGACAGATACTGTTTTAAAAACCAAACTTTTTGGATTAAAAGTGAGACAATTTAACAATCCTTGTCTATTGATTGCATTTACACGCAGCATTCATGCCCTGTTTTCAATGTAAATTGCGACAGGGCTCTGCTGTGATGTAAGATTCAATGCTTAGCGAGTTCCATAACAACAATCAGTGTATGGCGTTTATCGTCTGCGGCGATGTTTTTCTGATGTTTACGGGTGCAGCCGCACTGGCTCTCCTCAGCAGTGTGCTATGTTTTATGATTATTTCTTTGTTATTTAAAAGGATTTGATTAACTTTGCAGCCATCAAGGGAAGACTGCGTTCTGCGGCTATTCTTCAGCCAATGTTCCAACATCTATCCCGTGAGGCTGGCCTTCAGTGGTTTCAGCCTCTTTCTTTTGCCTATTACATGCAGGCTTGTCACGTGTCGGGTCATACTTCTCTCCACTTTTCCAAAGGCTGTATATGAGCAGTAGTAGCTTGCGCATAGTGGCTGTTACTCCAATCATTTTCGACTGTGTATTCCTGTCACATAGGCGCCCATAGAAATCTTTCATCTGAGGATTACACTGAGTGCTGACAATGGCAGGAAAATAGAGTGCCGTTCTGATGTGTACGTTGCCCTGCTTTGAGATGTGGCGCTTAGGGTCAACAGGTCCTGACTGATGTGCAGGAACGTCAAGCCCTGCATATCTGGCTAACTGCTTACGATTTGTTATCAACGCAAAGCCATTAGTCTCTGCAACCACGGCAACTACAGTCATAAACCCTATGCCGTTGATGGTTGTGATACGGTCAATACGCTCTGACAGTCCGGGCTCCTGCTTGATCTTCTCGCGGATGGCCTTCTGATTACTGTCCAGCTGTTTGTCTATCTCGTTGATAAGTTTGTTATAGTGCTTGACGATGCTCTTCTCCGCTATCTCGCTGTGTGCGAGTGCCTCCAGATGGTTCCTCAACTGTGTCTTGACCTTGTTGATGTCGGCCACGAAACGCGTCATCTGTCGCAGTTCCCTATAGATAGGAGATGGCGGTGCCCAAGGTTTGAGGCGCTTGTCCAAGCACCCAAGCATCCCAAGAGTATAGGCATCCATGTCATCGGTCTTTGTAAGGATGCCTTCGTACTTAGCAAACTCACGGGCCTTATTAGGCAACACAACACAGACGTCCAGGCCGAGTTTACTCAGATGAGCTGCCAGCTGCTCATAATAGACACCAGTGGGTTCCATCACATAGCGCAAAGGATAGCCCTTCAGAGCCTCCTTACGACTCCATTTGACGAACTGGTTGAAACCAGTCTTGTCGTTGTTAAACACTACAGGGTCGGTAGAGCATCCCTGATCGAACTCATACATACACAGGCAGGCCGTGAACGTACCCTTTGCAATGTCGATTCCCACGCACTGCATAAACCACTTGCCAGGTTCGAAATTCGGTTTCATACGGTTTGAATTTTAAGTTAATAATGTTGATGATTATAGCCTCAAATCCTCACCGCCTTTCCTCTTGTATATACTCTGAATCATCCCCTGCCATACCTGAGCGATGTCCTCTGATACTTCGTCCTGGCTCCAAAGATCTGAAAAATGAGGGTGGAAGCTTATTCTGTCCCACGATATAGTCTCTACTTATCTAGGCGAGTGTCTTCTCACCCTCAACGGCATAAATCTCTAGCAAAGCTACAAAACTTAAACCGTATTGCATCCATCTGCAAGAATTATTTCATGAAAATGGAACAATCTCTATAATCGGATGCAAAGGTAAGAGACGAGTGTCTTGCTCCTGATGACCTTTATATAATCTTATCAATAATGAGAAGGTCGTTTCAGAAACATGCTGCCAGCATTTCTTTGCCCAACTTATGGATGTGGGCGAGGATGGCACTCTCACGTTCGGCAGAAGGCTTTTTGAAACCATTGATGTAATTACGTAACAGGGTGGCATTCATGCCCAGGGAACGGGCAAACTCGGCCACATTGATTTCCTTATGGGTAAGGAAGAATCGTTGCAGGGGCGTTGGCTCGTTATCGTCATAAGCGAAACTCTCGAAACTGATGTCTTCGTCAAGTCCACGCCAATGGATACCGTCGAAACCAAAAGTGTAGGCTGCCCTTTCTTCGTCGGTAGCCGTTCGCAACTTAGGATACCAGAGGAGCGACTGGCTGTACTCATGTCCTTCCTCGTCACGGCCGTAAATGTGTTCGGCATCGAACCAAATCTCCTTAATCTTCATAGGCTTGTCCTCCTTTATTTATTGAAATGTTCGTTCCAACGTTTGATTATGATGTCAGCATTCTCGTCAATCACAGTTTTGATTTTGCGAAAATCGTTCGATTTGATGCCCTGCTTCTCGGTAAGAACAAATTCCGTGCCGTTCCACTCGAATTTGGCCATACCTCCATTGCCCTCTACGTGGATGTGCAGCGGCTCATGTTCCTTACTGTAGAAGAAAAACGAGAATCCAAAGAATCTGAATACTTCAGGCATATTTCCTTTGTTTTTTTATTCTTTCGCAAAGATAGGAATTATTTTTGATACCACGAGCGTTTTGGCTAATTTTTTGCTATGATTTAACAATTCAACGATCATGAGAAGGGAACCAATGTACTGATTCATTGCTTCATTACTCTATGGTTTTTAAGTTGTTAACCTATGGTTTACGATGTGTTAACCTATGGTTTACGATGTATAAGTCTGTGGTTTACTAAAAGGATCTGTTCCTAATGAACATTGTCTGGCTTGTATTTCTTCTGTATAGGCTATGCGAATCAGATTCTGATGCAATGAAATTCATGTCACAACTTTTTTGTGTTTTCACTAATTCAGCTTCTAGCCTGCAGAGAGTGACAAGGTTTTCTGTACGATGTAAACGATGTTGACAAGCAATTCAGTTTAACCCGGTGAAAACTGTCAAGTGAGTTTAGGAAAAGGCACAAATTCAGCTTCTAGCCTGCTCTTAGGCAGCAATCACTCTGCTCCTAGGCTGCTCCTAGGCTGCTCCTAGGCTGCTCCGTGGAGCACTCACGAAGCAGGCTAGAGTATGGTTAGAGTATGGCTAGAAGCAGGCTAGAGTATGGCTAGATTATGGCTAGAGTATGGCTAAAGCGATGGAAAAGGTCTGATGTCTGAGGGCTGAGGGCGGATGATGTAAGATGGAAGATGTAAGAGGGAAGAGGGCGGAAGATGGCTGAGGGCTGAGGGATGATGGAAGATTTTCAAAAAAAGTTTCGTAAATATTTTGGTGTGTAACTAAAATTAGTTACTTTTGCGTCTACCTATTTAGACGCAAACGGATATTTAAAGAAAAAGGAGGAATAATTATGGGATTTCTGAAGTACAAAGGTTACACGGGAAGTGTGGAGTATAGTGAAGAAGATAATTGTCTGTTTGGGAAAGTGCAAGGCATGAGCAAGCATACGATTACTTATGAAGGACAAACACTGAATGAGCTGAGACAGGACTTTGAGGGTGCTGTTGAGGATTATTTGGCTTCTTGCGCTGAACGTGGAGTAGAACCATGTAAGCCGTATAGCGGAACGTTTAATGTAAGGGTCTCTCCCGAAATCCATAGTGCGATTGCTGCTATGGCTCAGCAGGCTGGGGTTACAATTAATGCATTTGTACGCCAGGTTTTGGCCAAAGAGGCGAAATTGGCGTATTAAGGCTGAGGGCTGATGGCGGGAGATGTAAGAGGGAAGATGTAAGATGTCTGATGTCTGATGTCTGATGTCTGAAGGCTGAATGCTGAGGGCTGAGGGAAAATGAAGTTGCTTCTAAAAAAATACAACAAGAATCATTGGAATTGATAGAAAAGTATTACTTTTGTAGCAGATTATATAATTTTTACCTTATGAAAGCAGTTTATTACGATTTTCGACAGTTATTTTGCGTCGTCATTCTTTCGCTAGTTTCATTGTCTGTCTATAGCCAGAGTGAGATTAGTTTTACGAACAAGGCTGTGTTCTCGAAAACAGGGAACATGAATGTCACAAGATTAATCACCTTGCTTCCTGCACCTGTTACAAATGAGTATCAGGAGATTAGTATGTTGGAATCAAACTGTGGTACGTTTATTGATGCTAACGCCACTAATAAGGTGTTGTTCTACGATGGCACTTTTGAAGGCAAAAGTCTTAGTGTTTATGAGTCATTCAAATACAAGACAAAAACGGTACAGATAGATTTCAATGACAAGTCGAAAAAGAATATATGTACTGATGTAGATCCGGATGAATATCTCGATAGTGATGGCTACTATATTGATCTTGATAACAATACCATCAAGCAAATTGGGGATCAATTGTGGGGTCAGTCCTCTGACATCCTGGACTATGCGAAGCGCTGTTATGAATATGTGGCCGAAAACTATAGCTATATCAATGGCAGCTGGCGTACACTTGCTGAAATCCTTCGGGCAGGAGGAGGTGAATGTGGAGACTTTTCGACATTGTTTGTCAATCTGATGAGATATAAGGGGATTCCCGCCCGTCATAATATGGGTGTATGGGTGAATGGTGGCTATCATGTGTGGCCAGACTTCTATCATGAAGATTATGGATGGATTCCTACAGACCCGACATTCAAGAATTCCAACCCTAATGGAGATTATTTTGGAAGATATGACGGAAATCTGATTATTCTAAGTCAGGGAATGACTCAATTTTCCAGGGCTGGTATTAATTTGTGGGATAAACCATTGCAGTCCTTCTATTACTGGTATTGGTACAATGAGGGCTCTGGAAACATTACTGCTGAACATAAAACAAGCAAAGACTATCAGGTTAATGAAATTGATAACGTGGAGATATGTGAAAGGAAAACGGAACCAGTCTATAATCTGATGGGGATAAGACAAAAAGGACTTAGCCGCGGTATAAATATAGTGAATGGTAAGAAAGTGCTTATGAAATAACTTCGTAAATTCAAAGGCTTGGGGACAAAAAAAGAGCCTTCACCGAAACTGCATGACAAACAGATGATTGCAGCGATGGTGAAGGCTCATTTTATATAATCGTTTTTTTTATTCGTACATCTTGGCTTTCTGCTCCTTGATGGCCTCGTCGTAGATATAGTCATCAATTTTCTTGCAATTTCGCTGCAAAAGTACGAAAAATCGGGCAGAATTATGTATTTTTGCCCCAGCAAAACCGATTTTCAGTAAAGAAATGGCTTGGAAACTCAAATATCGCTGTAGCCAGTGTGGCTACGAAGCCGAGGTGTACGAAGGCAGAGGACTCTTCCGCCAAGAGATACGTGCCGTGTCGTGTCCCGACTGCAAGAGCATCCAGAACATTGTGGTGGGCGGTATCATTGCAGACGTGGCACCCTCGTACAGAAGCGAGGTCGGCAGGCTCTGTTTACAGTGCGGCAGCGATAATATCCGACTATGGGATGGGCATACTTGTCCTAAGTGCCAGGGTGAAATGCATCAGACCGGAGAAAAAGAGTTTTGGACCTAAAGAACTGACAGAATTTCTTTCCAATGTTTAAGGGAGTTTTAAGGAATGTCAGTCATGTTTAATTGAGTTTAAGGAATTGTCAGCATCGTTTAATCGAGTTTAAAATCCTTGCCATCTTGACAAGATTACGAGCGCTTTTATTCTTGGGCATGTACTTTGCTTATTTGTAGGTGAAAGCCGGAGCGAAAGGCCACGGGTAGGCGAGCTTGCTCGGGAATGAGCCGAGGCGATCAAGATTTAGAGCCCCTTGATAAGGGGCGGCTATAATGCAGGGATTGTTAAACTTTTAAACTTATAAATAGGAGGTATTGATTATGTTACCAGTAATGTTTCAGAACAGTTGGATGCCAACAGTATTTGAGGATTTCTTTAACAATGATTGGATGCCTCGTGCCAACAGTACAGCACCCGCAGTCAATGTCAAGGAGAGTGAAAAGGCCTACACCATGGAACTTGCAGCTCCAGGCATTAAGAAAGAATATTGCCGCGTAGGCATCAACGACGAGGGCAACCTCACCATCGCCATTGAGAACAAACAGGAACACAAGCATGAGGACAGTCACCGCCACTACCTGCACCGTGAGTTCAGCTACTCGAACTACGAGCAGAACTACACACTGCCTGATGATGTGGTCCGCGACAAGATTTCTGCCAAGGTAGAGGACGGCATATTGACTATCACCATGCCAAAGTCCGAGCCGAAGGAGAAAGTCACCAAGGCCATTGAGGTCTCGTAAACAGTTCGTCTTGTTAAATAGTAAATCCCTGACTTGCTGATGCAGGCCAGGGATTCTTGTTAATATATGGAATGGCACTAAGCCATGAAGTGACGGATATGACGGGCTGTTGTCACCTTAGCGTCGTAAATGATGGTCAGTTCACGCTTGCGGGGGTTCCACTTCGTGTCAATCACACCCTTCATATGGTTGGCCTTTTTAGCCAGTTTCTTGTGAGAGTCATGACGTCCAAGAACGAGCGTGCAAGACTTGATTTCTGGACGATAGGCATGTCTGTGATTCCTGTCGAAATGAGATGTCTTCATCTCAACGCGGTCGAAGTGAGAAACCTTCTTATTCTTAGCCGTGGCCGGCGCTGCTGCTGTGATGGTCATTAACATCAGTGCTGCTATCATCTTTATAGTCTTCATAATCAAATCTCCTATACTTTAATTAGACATTTGTTTCTTAATCACAGTGCAAAGATAAGGCGATTTCTTGGGATATGAAAGTGAAAATTCCTAATTGGTAGGGGACTTATCCCTAAATATGCTTAGGGATTTCCCCTTGATGGATATGTCCAGAAATAATATCTTCTGAACATATCTGGTTACTATGTTTCCATTATTCTAGTCCTCTGGCCACGGTTCGAACTCTAGTTCAAGTTCCACCCAACGGGGATCCTCGTGAACAGTTGAAGACTTTTGGTTGGCTACTCCTAGTCCTAACAAACGGATGGGATGCGAATGAAATTCTACATCGCCCATCAGTTGTTTAGCCAATGGAAGAATATCTTCCTTTGTCCTGAGGATATGGTCAACAGTTACGCTGCGTGTGATTTGCTGAAAGTCCTGGAATTTTACTTTGAGTGTCAAGGTATGCCCTTCAAAGTCAGCCTTCTCAATTCGGCGTACTAGCTCCAGGACAGTATGATACAGATGAATGGTGACAGCAGCATTGTCGAAGATATCCTTCTCAAAAGTCCGTTCACAGCTGACCGATTTGCGCTCCCATTCAGATATGACGGGGCGTGTATCAATGCCGTTGGCAAAATCGTGGAACACGCTGCCCATCTTACCAAATTCCTGATTCAAACGAGCAAGTGACACCTTTCTCAAGTCTGCTCCGGTAAAGATGCCCATGCGGTGCATCTTCTCAGCCGTCTTGTTGCCAACACCCCAAATCTTCTCCACCTTCAGTTGAGCGATGAAATCCAAAGCCCGGTCAGGATGGATAACTGTCAAGCCATCCGGTTTACGCCAGTCAGAGGCAATTTTCGCCAGGAACTTGCAGTAACTCACGCCAGCAGAGGCAGTCAGTCCTGTCGTCTCCAAAATACGCTGCTTGATTTCCCTTGCTATCTCAACACCCAAATCGATTCCTTTCTTATTCTCCGTCACATCAAGGAATGCCTCGTCAAGCGAGATTGGTTCGATGAGATCCGTATAATCGTGAAATATTCCATGTAACTGCGCCGACACCTCCTTATACCGCTGGAAATGTGGTTCCACAATGATGAGCTGCGGACAGAGTCTTTTGGCCACCTGTATGGACTGGGCAGAATGAACGCCGAAACGACGTGCCTCATAGCTTGCTGTTGATACCACACCACGCTCTGCATCGTGGCCAACAGCTATTGGCTTGCCTTTCAGTTCTGGATTGTCACGCTGTTCTACAGCTGCAAAGAACTGGTCCATGTCCACATGAATAATCTTCATTGCTGCAAAGGTACAAAACAAAAAGAATAATAGCAGCTACAATCACTTTGGAATGTAGCTGCATTTGCTATAGTGGATAGGGGAATAATATTATTCGTACATCTTGGCTTTCTGCTCCTTGATGGCCTCGTCGTAGATATAGTCATCATAGCTCATGAGCTTGTCGATGGTGCCCTTAGGCGTGAGCTCGATGATGCGGTCGGCCACGGTATTGATGAACTCGTGGTCGTGAGAGGCAAAGAGGATATTGCCCTTGAACTGGATCAGGTTGTTGTTGAAAGCCTGAATAGACTCCAGGTCGAGGTGGTTGGTGGGGGTGTCGAGAATCAGACAGTTGGCATTCTTCAACTGCATGCGGGCAATCATACAACGCATCTTCTCACCACCGCTGAGCACGTTGACATGCTTCAGCACGTCCTCTTCCTTGAAGAGCATACGACCGAGGAACGACTTCATGGTGACTTCGTTGCCGGGTCCCCACTGGCTGAGCCAGTCGACGAGGTTCATCTCGCTCTGGAAGAAATCGGTATTGTCGAGGGGCAGGTAGGCGGTGGTGATGGTAACACCCCACTTATAGGTACCGGCCTGGGCCTCACGGTTGCCATTGATAATCTCGAAGAGGGCGGTCATAGCCTTGGGGTTGTGAGACAGGAACACGGTCTTCTGACCCTTCTCGATGGTGAAGTTCACGTTGTCGAAGAGGACGGTGCCATCGGCATCTACGGCCTTCAGTCCTTCTACCTCGAGAATCTGTGTACCAGGCTCGCGCTCCATCTGGAAGATGATGCCGGGATACTTACGTGTAGAGGGTGTAATCTCCTCAACATTAAGCTTTTCGAGCATCTTCTTTCGAGAAGTGGTTTGCTTTGATTTTGCCACGTTGGCAGAGAAACGACGGATGAATTCCTCGAGCTGCTTGCGCTTCTCCTCGGCCTTCATCTTCTGGTTCTGGGCCTGGCGCAGAGCCAGCTGACTAGACTCGTACCAGAATGAGTAGTTACCTGAGAAGAGGGTCACCTTACCGAAGTCGATATCTACGGTCTGGGTAGATACGGCATCGAGGAAGTGACGGTCGTGAGAGACCACGAGTACACACTGCTCCAGGCCGCTGAGGTACTCCTCAAGCCACTGTACGGTGTCGAGGTCGAGGTCGTTGGTGGGCTCGTCGAGCAACAGGTTGTCGGGGTGACCGAAGAGGGCCTTGGCCAGCATCACACGTACCTTCTCATTATTAGAGATATCTGACATTTGTGCATAGTGCACATCTTCCTTGATACCCAGGTTCTGAAGCAACTGGGCTGCCTCGCTCTCGGCTTCCCAGCCGTTCATCTCGGCAAACGCCATCTCCAGTTCAGCTGCGCGCACGCCATCCTCCTCGCTCATTTCGGGCTTGGCATAGAGGGCCTCGCGCTCCTTCATATTCTCCCACAGTGGTTGAT
This sequence comes from Prevotella communis, assembly GCF_022024175.1. Classification (GTDB taxonomy): domain Bacteria; phylum Bacteroidota; class Bacteroidia; order Bacteroidales; family Bacteroidaceae; genus Prevotella; species Prevotella communis. The sequence continues at coordinate 1,643,436 of NZ_CP091794.1, forward strand.
GTCCCATCAGCACCGTGTTCATCACAGAGAATTCATCGTATTTGAAGTGGTCCTGCTCAAGCACACTCATGCGCTCGCCAGGCAGCATCTCGATAGTACCCTTGTTGGGCTCCAGCTCTCCGCTGATAGCACGGAGCAGGGTAGACTTACCGGCACCGTTGGCACCGATGATGCCGTAGATGTTACCACTTGTAAACTTCAGGTTCACGTCCTTGTAGAGAACCTTCTTACCAAATTGAATCGCCAGATTGGTTACTGTAATCATTTCGTTTCTTTTCTACTAACTTTGTTTTTTAATACTTCAAATTTCAGTTCCTCTTTCTCAGGATGCTTGTCGATAGCGATGGTGTCGCCCTGGGAAATGGTGTCGGCAAGGATCAGTTCGCAGATACCGTCCTCGATATAGTTCTGGATGGCACGCTTCAGGGGACGTGCACCAAACTGCACATCATAGCCCTTGGTGGCCACAAATTCCTTAGCGGCATCGCTGAGCTGAATCTGGTAGCCCATGTCGCCGATGCGCTTAAAGACACTTTTCAGTTCGACGTCGATGATACGCTTGATGGCGTCGAGGTCGAGCTGGTCGAAGGTGATGATCTCGTCGAGACGGTTGAGGAACTCGGGCGAGAACTGTTTTGAGAGGGCCTTCTGCACGATGCTGCGGGCGTGCTCGCGGTCTTTCTCGTTCATATTCAGACCAAAGGTGGAGGCGGTGAAGCCGATGCCGTTGCCAAACTCCTTGAGCTGGCGGGTGCCGGCATTGGAGGTCATGATAATCACCGTGTTGCGGAAGTCCACGAAACGGCCGTTGCCATCGGTCAGGCGTCCTTCGTCGAGCACCTGCAACAGGAGGTTGAACACGTTGCCGTGGGCCTTCTCAATCTCGTCGAGCAGCACGATAGAGTAGGGCTTGCGGCGCACGCGCTCGGTGAGCTGTCCGCCCTCCTCATAACCTACATAGCCCGGAGGCGCACCAATGAGGCGCGACACGTTGAAGGACTCGGTATATTCGCTCATGTCCACACGAATCAGGGCATCGGCAGAGCCAAACATCTGTTCGGCCAGTTTCTTGGCGAGGTAGGTCTTACCCACACCCGTAGGACCAAGGAACATGAAGGCGCCGATGGGATGGTTGGGGGCTTTCAGGCCCACACGGTTGCGCTGGATAGCCTTCACCATCTTGTCGATGGCATTATCCTGGGCAATGACGCACGACTTGAGCGTGGGTGCCATATTCTTCAGGCGCACACCCTCGTTCTCGGCCATACGCTGCACGGGGATGCCGGTCATCATCGATACCACGTCAGAGACCTCGGCTTCAGTTACCGTCTGACGTTTCTCGTTATTGTCCTCTGTCCAGGTTCTCTGCACCTCGGCCAACTGCTGTTCCAGTTGCACCTGGTTATCGCGATAGCTGGCTGCCAGTTCGTAGTTCTGATTGACCACAGCCTCGTGCTTCTTGTTTTTCACCTCGTCCAACTGCTTCTCGATAGCCTCGATTTCAGGTGGAATCTGCGCATTCTTTAAATGTACGCGCGCGCCAGTCTCGTCCATGGCGTCGATAGCCTTGTCGGGCTGGGCTCGGTCGGTGATATAACGCTCTGTCAAAGTGACACATGCGCGGATGGCATCATCGGTAAAGGTTACATGATGGTGCTCCTCGTAGCGGTCCTTGACATTATAGAGAATCTGCAGGGTCTGCTCCACATTGGTAGGTTCTACGAGCACCTTCTGGAAACGGCGCTCCAGGGCTCCGTCCTTCTCAATGCTGTTGCGGTACTCGTCGAGCGTGGTGGCACCAATACACTGGATAGTGCCGCGTGCCAGCGCAGGTTTCATGATATTGGCAGCATCCATACTGCCAGGCGTGCTGCCGGCACCGATGATGGTGTGGATCTCGTCGATGAAGACGATGATATTGGGGTTCTGTTCAATCTCCTTGAGCAGGGCACGGATACGCTCCTCGAACTGTCCGCGGTACTTGGTACCTGCCACGACGCCTGTCATGTCGAGGCTCACAATCCGCTTGTTGAAGAACATGGGTGAGCACTTGCGCTGGGCAATGAGCTGGGCCAGTCCCTCCACGATGGCACTCTTGCCCACACCGGGTTCGCCAATCAGGATGGGGTTATTCTTCTTGCGGCGACCCAGAATCTCCATCACGCGCTGTATCTCCTGTTCACGACCGACACATGGGTCGAGCTTGCCGTCGAGGGCAGCCTTCGTCAGGTCGGTAGAGAAATTATCAAGCACGGGAGTCTTTGATTTCTCCTTGGGCTTGTCGGTGGTGGTGTTGGAGGTTCGCTCATTCTTTTTGTACAGAGACTCTTCCTCGTCGTCCTCGGGCAGCATCAGGGCATCCTGGGGCTGGGGCGTCGGAGCAGGCTGTGACGCCTGTGGTGTCTGTGTCGGATTCTGGACATCCTTTGGCTTCAGGATATCCTGCACGTTGTCGTAGTTCATATTGTGCTCTTCCAACACCTTCCTGGCACCGTTGTTACCACGGTCGTGCAGGATAGCCAACAGCACGTGCTGCAGGTCTACAGACTCTACGTGCTGCAGGCGGGCCTCGAGAACGGCCAGCTTCAGGATGTTGGATGCGTTATCGTTGAGCTCCAGATTATCCGGGTTCTCAGGGTGAATGAATCCTTCACTCTGCTGCACATTCATCTCCAGGGAGAATTTGATGTCTTCTTTGTTGATATTCAGTCTTTTGAATACATCGCTCACAGGACCGTCGTTCTGTCGCATCATGCCCAGAAGGAGATGTTCCGGGGTCACGCTGGTGCTTGACAGGCGTGCGGCCTCTTCACGTGAAAAGGCGAGTATCTCTGAGACTTTTGGTGAAAATTGACTTGTCATTTACTTCCTTTCTTTCTGTTGGTTTGAAGGCTTTCCTGCAAATTGCGTGCCAGAGGAATGCCCCTTATGGCCACCTCTATGGGGCTTGCGGGACTTATGGGAGCCGTGCGACTTCTTTGGCTTGTTGCTCTTGTAGGTCGCATAGTCGGGACCTTCGCCCAGTCCCTCGGGCAAGGGGAGCTTCTCGATATCCTTCTGCAGGAAATGCTCGATGGGCTTGAAGAAGCGGAAATCGGCATCGCTCACAAAGGTGATGGCCTCACCATCGCGGGCAGCACGTGCCGTACGACCGATGCGGTGTACGTAGTCCTCGCTATCGTGTGGCACGTCGTAGTTGATAACCATACCGATATCGTCGATGTCAATGCCTCGTGCCACAATGTCGGTTGCCACCAGCACATCCACCTGTCCGGCCTTGAAGCGATACATCACGTCGTCGCGTTCCTGCTGGGTGAGGTCGGAGTGCATCGGGGCACAGTTGATCTTCATCTTCTGAAGGGTGCGGTTGATCTCCTTCACCTTTTCTTTCTTGCCACAGAAGATGATGACGCGCTTCAGGTCGCCCTTCTTGAAGATATCCTCGATGATACGCACCTTCTGGGGTTCGTAACAGATATAGGCCATCTGGTGGATCTTCTCGGCAGGACGGCTCACCTTGAGCTTCACCTCCACGGGATTCTTCAGCAGCGATACGGCCAGCTCGCGGATCTTGTCGGGCATGGTGGCCGAGAACATCACCTTCTGACAGGTGTCGGGCAACAGCTTGTTGATTTGCAGGATGTCCTCCATGAATCCCATGTCGAGCATACGGTCGGCCTCGTCTAATACAAAGAAGGATGTACGCGAGAGGTCGAGGTTGCCCACCTTCAGGTGACTGAGCAGGCGGCCGGGGGTAGCAATGACCACAGGGGCACCGCCACGCAGACTCTTAATCTCCTGGTCGAAACGCGAACCGTCGTTACCGCCATAGACGGCGATGCTGCTCACATTCTCCAGGTAGTAGGAAAAGCCCTCCATCGACTGGTCAATCTGCTGGGCCAGTTCGCGGGTGGGCGACATCACAATACAGTTGATGGCATCCTCGGGGAATCCGCCGTCGTCGAGCATGGAGAGAATAGGCAACAGATAGGCGGCTGTCTTACCAGTACCCGTCTGAGCTACGCCCAGCACGTCGTGACCATCAAGGATTTCGGGGATGCATCGCTCCTGAATGGGTGTCATCTCCTCGAAGTGCATGTCGTACAGCGCATCAAGGATATTATCGTTGAGATATGTTTCTTCAAATGTCATCTAATTGTCAATTTCAATTTTTAATCTGGTGCCAGTCGATAGCAGAAGTATGCTATGACGGCGAAAATCATATTGGGAATCCATGCTGCCAGGAGAGCAGGCATGCCGGCATTGATAGCAAAGGTGGCGCTGATGGTCTGCAAGAGGATATACGAGAACGACAGAGCCAGGCCGATGCCGAGAGAGAGTCCCATGCCGCCCTTGCGCTTGCGGGCAGAGAGGGAGGCACCTATCAAGGTGAGGATAAAGGATGCAAACGAGGTGGCTATGCGCTTGTGGTACTCCACCTCATACTGTATCACATTCTGCGAGCCGCGCTCCTGCTGCTTGGAGATATAGCGTTTCAGTTCGGGCGAGGTGAACGTCTCCTGCTGGTCGGTATTGAATATCAGGTCCATCGGCTCCATCATAATCATCGTGTCGATCTCCGTGCCCGTCTGAATCTTCTCGCGCAGTCCCTTCAGCGTACGAATCTTGTAGTTCAAGGCCTTCCAATGGTATCGGGAATCGGAGATGGTGTCATACTGAATCACGTTGGCCGTCATATGACTCACCAGTTTCTTGTCCTCGAAATGGTCGAGCGAGAAGCCATAGCCGCGGCGGGTGGTATTGTCGTATTGCTGCAGATAGGCAATCACATTGGGTGCCACCTGCAACTGCACATTACTGGCTGAGGTGACACGGCGCTTGTTCTTATACTGCGTCTCGAAATTCAGTCGCACCACGTTGCCATGGGGAATGACGTAGGCGCCCAGGTAGAAGTTGACGGCGGCAATAATAGCAGCAGAGAACATGTAGGGGCGCAACAAGCGCTTGAAACTGGCACCTGCCGAGAGCATGGCGATGATCTCGGAATTGCCGGCCAACTTTGACGTGAAGAAGATGACGGCAATAAAGACAAACAGGGGCGAGAAGAGGTTGGCAAAGTATGGCACGAAGTTGGCATAGTAGTCGAAAACGATAGCCGTCCAAGGTGCGTGATACGTGGCAAACTTGTTTAAGTTCTCGTTGAAGTCGAATACTATACTAATACTGATTATCAGTATGATAGAATAGATATAAGTACCTATGAACTTACTGATAATATAGCGATCCAGTCGCGGAAAGATACGTGCCAATAGATTCTTCATATTCTGCGACCTAAATCATTAATGACTGAACGTTTCCACTGGGTGAAGTCACCCTGCTCAATATGCTGACGGGCATCGGTAACCAGTCGGAGATAGAACGCCAGGTTATGGATACTGGCTATCTGCAGGGCCAGCAGTTCCTGAGCCTTGAAGAGGTGGTGCAGGTAGGCCTTGGTGTGCAGACGGTCGATGTCGCAACCGTCGGGATCGATAGGCGAGAAGTCCTGTTCCCACTTCTTGTTGCGCAGGTTCATCGTGCCCTGATAGGTGAAGAGCATGGCGTTACGGCCATTACGGGTAGGCATCACGCAGTCGAACATATCCACACCGCGCTCAATGGCTTCCAGGATATTCTGGGGTGTGCCCACGCCCATCAGATAGCGGGGACGGTCCTTGGGCAGGATCTCGTTGACCACCTCAATCATCTCGTACATCACCTCGGTAGGTTCGCCAACGGCCAGTCCGCCAATAGAGGCGCCACCACCATCGTTGAGCATACCCAGACGGTCGACCACATGTTTGGCGGCATCCTGTCTGAGGTCCTTATACTTACAGCCCTGAACGATGGGGAAGAGGGTCTGGCGATGACCATAGAGCGGTTCGGTCTCGTTGAAACGCTTGATACAACGGTCGAGCCAGCGCTGGGTCAGTCCCAGGGAGTTCTTGGCATACTGATAGTCGCTCTCGCCCGGAGGACACTCATCGAGCGCCATCATGATATCGGCACCGATGATACGCTCGGTATCCATCACATTCTCAGGGGTGAAGATATGCTTGGAACCGTCGATATGACTACGGAACTCGCATCCCTCCTCGCGCAACTTTCGGATACCGGTCAGGGAGAAGACCTGGAAACCACCCGAGTCGGTCAGGATAGGACGGTCCCATGTGTTGAACTTATGCAGGCCACCGGCCTTACGCAGGGTGTCGAGACCCGGGCGCAGATACAGGTGGTAGGTGTTGCCCAGGATGATCTGTGCCTTCACCTGTTCACGGAGTTCAGAGAAATGAACACCCTTCACGCTACCACAGGTACCAACGGGCATGAAGATTGGCGTCTTGATCTGTCCGTGGTCAGTGGTGATAATGCCTGCGCGGGCACTACTGTATGGGTCTGTATGTTGCAGTTCGAATGTCATTTGCTCTTGTCTTTATCTTTTTCCTCTTCAATCTCAAACTTCAGAGGGTTGTCCACAATCTCGTCGGAGAGTGCGAAATTCCACACGTCCTGTACGTTCTCTACATAGTGGAACTGTACGCCCTTCAGGTACATCTCAGGAATCTCGAGGATATCCTTCTCGTTCTCCTGGCACATCACGATATCGGTAATACCGGCACGCTTGGCGGCCAGGATCTTCTCCTTGATACCACCCACGGGGAGTACCTTGCCGCGAAGGGTTATCTCGCCGGTCATCGCCGTGTTCTTGCGGACCTTACGCTGGGTCAGCGCAGAGGCGATAGAGGTGGCGATGGTGATACCAGCCGAAGGACCATCCTTGGGCGTGGCACCCTCGGGCACGTGGATATGGATGTTCCAGTTATCAAAGATACGATAGTCGATACCCAGCTTGTCGGCATGGGCCTTGACATACTCGAGCGCCAGCACGGCCGACTCCTTCATCACGTCGCCCAGGTTACCAGTCAGCGTCAGCTTGGAACCCTTACCCTTTGAGAGCGAGGTCTCGATGAAGAGAATCTCGCCACCTACGCTGGTCCAGGCCAGTCCTGTGACCACACCGGCATACTCGTTGCCCTGGTAGATATCGCGGTAGAAGGGTGGTTTGCCCAACAGATCCTCCAATGACTCGGGGGTAATCTTCCAGTTCACGAGACTGTCTTCCACCTGACGTTTATAAGCCAGTTTGCGCATGGCTTTGTTGATCTGCTTCTCCAACTGGCGCACGCCGCTCTCGCGAGTGTACTGCTCGATGATCTTCTCGATGGTGGCCTTGCTGAACTTAGGTTTCTCCGACAGGGTCTTCAAACCGGTATTGTCCAGTTCACGGGGAATCAGATGGCGCTTGGCAATCTCAATCTTCTCCTCAGTGATATATCCGCTCACCTCGATAATCTCCATACGGTCGAGCAGTGGACGGGGAATCGTTGAGAGGTTGTTGGCGGTGGCGATGAACATCACCTTCGACAGGTCATAGTCCACATCCAGATAGTTATCATGGAAAGCCGTGTTCTGCTCGGGGTCGAGTACTTCGAGGAGGGCAGAAGAGGGGTCGCCATTGATGGTGTTCTGTGTCACCTTGTCGATCTCGTCGAGAATGAAGACGGGGTTGCTGGAACCGGCCTTCTGAATGCTCTTGATGATACGGCCGGGCATGGCACCGATATAGGTGCGACGGTGGCCACGGATCTCGGCCTCATCGTGCAGACCGCCCAGCGATACGCGCACATACTTGCGCTTCATGGCCTCGGCAATAGACTTTCCAAGAGAGGTCTTACCAACTCCCGGAGGGCCATAGAGACAGAGGATAGGACTCTTCAGGTCGCCACGCAGGGAGAGTACGGCCATATATTCCAGGATGCGCTCCTTCACCTTCTCCATGCCGTAGTGGTCGTGGTCCAGGATCTTCTGGGCACGCTGCAGGTTCAGGTCGTCCTTGGTATATTCACCCCAAGGCAGCGATACAAACGTCTGCAGATAGTTCAACTGCACGTTGAAATCAGGGCTCTGGGGCTGGAAGTTGTCCAGCTTGTCGGCCTCTTTGTAGAAAATGCGTGCTATCTCGTCAGGCCATTTCTTGTTCCTGGCCTTACGTAAAAGTTCTGCTTTCTCTGGCTGCTGCTGGTTGCCCATCTCGGCCTGCAGGTTCTTGATCTGCTGCTGGAGGAAGTAGTTTTTCTGCTGCTCGTCGATATCCTCGCGGGTTTTGTTGCGGATGTCGGTCTTCAACTTCTGCAGGTTGATCTCGCGGTTCAGGGCCTTCATGGCGCCAAAGAGGCGCTCCTTGACGGTCTCCACGCCAAGCAACTTGATTTTCTCCTGGATAGTGAAAGGCATATTGGCGCAGACGAAACTCAGCATCATCTCGTCGTTGTGGATGTTGCGGATGGCAAAAGTAGCCTCATCGCTCATCTCGTCAACCATCGAGATATATTCCTCGGCCATGCGGCGCAGGTCGTCAACGGCAGTCTTCCACTCGCGGTCGTGCTTGTCGGGATGCAGGTCTGGCATAGGGGTCACTTCTCCTTTGAGGAAAGGCTTCTCCTTGGTCAGTCTGTCCAGATGGAAACGGCTCTGGGCCTGCACGATGACGGTGGTGTTGCCACCAGGCAGGGTGAACTGCTTCACAATCTTTGCAGATACGCCATATTCATACAGGTCGTCATAGGTGGGCACCTCAATATCCGGATCACGCTGGCACACCACACCGATGACCTCGCCATTCTTCTCGGCCTGACGAGCCAGTTTCATGCTTGAAGCACGTCCAAGCAGGATGGGCCATACGACACCAGGGAATAAAACGATATTTCTAACGGGAAGTATAGGTAATTCCGAAGGCATTTCGGTGTTTATCATGTCTGTAAAATCACCTTCAATATCGGCTATCATCGAGATAGACTTATTGCTAAACTGATTGTCACTCATCTTAATTTTAAACTCCATAATTCGTTTGCAAAGGTACGAATTAAAATTGATATTTTAAGTAAGGATGGTGGATAATTAACAAAAAATGTATAACTTTGTGCCCTAAATATGGCAAACGACTATTTTAAGTTCAAAAAATTTACTGTTTTCCAAGGGAAATGTGCGATGAAAGTGGGTACGGACGGTACGCTGCTTGGAGCATGGGCGGATGGTGGCCGGCGGATTCTGGATATCGGTACTGGAACGGGACTGATAGCCATCATGATGGCACAGCGTTTTCCGGATGCCCAGGTAACGGGGATTGACATCGTACCGTCGGCCGTAGAACAGGCCCGCGAGAATGTCATGGCGTCGCCGTTTGTCGACAGGATCACTATCCTGGAAGCGGATGTGTGCCAGTTTGAGGGACAATACGACTGTATCGTATCTAATCCGCCTTTCTTTGAACAGTCGCTGACGTGTCCTGACAACTTGCGCTCGCAGGCACGTCACGACACAAGTCTGTCGTATGCCAGCTTGTTTAAGGCCGTCAAATCACTCCTGACAGAACGGGGGATCTTCTCTCTTGTAGTGCCTTACGATTATAGAAACAGGGTATTTGAGGAGGCTGCCATGAATGGTTTCTTCCTGCACAGAGAATGGTCGGTCCAGACAACGCCTCGCAAGCAGCCAAAGCGTCTTCTCTTAACTTTTGCTCTTCATAGTTGTGAGTCGATAGACACAGGAGTTGGTCTTATAGAAGACGCTCCCGGCCTACGCTCTTCATGGTACGCAGATTTAACTGCTCCTTTCTACCTCCATTAAATCAGAGGTGGTTCACCACAACGGCTGCAATCACCATGATGGCTGCAATCACGCAGAGGATTCTGAATGCCCATTTTGCAATCAGTTTTTTCATGCGGATGGAGTTCAGCGCTTCTCTTTTGAAACGTGTTGCATCATCTTCCTTATGATGGTGGTGATGATGGTGGTGATGTTCATTGCTGTTTTCTGACATGATATTTAATATTTAATAATTGCTACGTTTGAGTGAAGGCCACTTTCTACGGGAGCCCACTCGTCGTATGTTGTTTTCTTGTAATTGATATCCACGACATTGATCTCTTCCATCTTGCGCCATTTCACGCCCTTCTTGTCGAGGTCGCTGATACGGTTGGCGGGCAGATTGGTCACCTCAATACGAATCAGGTTGTCGCCCTCTTTCAGCACGTTGCTGCAGTTGAGCACATAGGGCACACTCCAGGCGCAACCAACAAACTGATTGTTGATATAGACGCGAGCCGACTCACGAACATCGCCCAAATCGATGGTCCATGCATGGGCATCTGCAAGGTCCTTTTTCTTGAGGTTGAGATGCGTGGTATAAACACCGGTACCCATCGTGACGCGTGTCTTCTCGTCCAGGGTCTCCCATGTCTGGAGTTTGTCCAGTTGGTAGGTCTTTCCTACGGCAGGTGCCTCGTCAACGAACGAGAGTGTCCATTTGCCGTTCAGGTCGTAGGTCTTCACTGGTACTTTAGCTTCATCCTCCAGACGGGGCACTTGTTGGAAGTGGCTTTTCTTGTTGAAGGTCTGCAGAATCATGGATTCACCACTACGCAGACTGATGAGAATCTGACGGCCATCCTGTCTGGCGGCATAACGTTCGCCGTTGAGCGGATTGAACCAAATGGCTTCTTCGTAATCTACTGGTAATGAGACGTATTCACAGACATCCTTTGGACTCAGGTTGGCGATGAAATAATGGTAACCGTTGGCATTCTTGCGTCGGATAGCTTTCAGGCCCAGCTGGGTCTTCATGGCTTCTGCCTTCGCCGCTTTGCCCATCTCTTTCTCGTTGATGCCATAGATGATATGGGCACCCTGAGCCTTGAGCTGTTCGATGTGCTGTCTGACGTTCTCGGGCATCTTTCCGCTGCCGGGGATAATCAGTCCCTTATAGCTTGTGCCGCCCTGCGTGATGAGTTGTCCGTTCTCACACCTGGTATCCATCAGCAGTCGTTCTGAGATATAGTCACAGTCATACCCGGCCTTGTCGATAGCCAGGATACTCTTGATGAAATCGGGAGCCAGTTTGCCCATGGCATGAATAGAAAACTGCATCAGGAGTTTGCCCGTATTTTTCTGCCACATATCACGTACGGGCAGATAAACGAGGAAGTCGTTATCGGGTTGTCCCATCTGCAGAAAACTCTGACAGCGAGACACATAGTCCATGAAGTAGGGGGCATCGCGCCAGATACTGTTTGTAGGACTCATGTCGATGGAGGCGTAAAACTTCCACCCTGGCCACTCGTCGTTCTTGGGTGAGTAGCAGGTGCCGTGGAAGAACATATGGTTGACGCCTGCACAGAACATCAGGTCGATGTCGGGCTTGAGTTGCGACAACGATGTGCGGAAATGTTCCGTGAGCCAGGTGAAGGTCTCGCTGGAGGTGTAGGGCTTGCCACAGATATGTGCAGCCGACGGTGCATATTTCAACATTGAGAAATCGGAGTCGTTCTTGCGCGTCTTACCCTTGTCCTGACGCAGGCCCTTGATACCAAACTCACTCAGGCCGAAGCCTTCTATCTCAGGGATATCCACCGCAGCATAGCAGTCGATGAGGTTGGCAGGAGAACCGTGGGCCTGATTGCGCGTGATAGCCCCATGCTTGTGGGCCCATGCCGTCCATTGGTTGGTGAAATTCTCGAGCAACAGGTCACCCAGTGTTTCGCGATAGTCGCTCAGCACCTTGGGTTCATAGGCTATCAGTTCCGGCAGATGTTCCTCCAGTTTGTAGCCGCGACGTTTCTCGAATTCTTGCAGGAGCGTTGGCGTCCAAGTGGCATCTGCCACCTCGTAGGAGTCGTTGAAGAAGGTGTGAGGGTAGGGCGTCTTCGTACGTTCGAAGGCTTCCTCGATATGCTTCAGGTAATTGGCCACGGCTGTCTTGTCGAAATGGTCGATGACCAATCCCTCACCGCCAGGCGCAGCTCGTTTTACGCGCATCACGCCGTATTTGATATACACAGCCACCAACTTGGCCTGTTGCGATGTGCGATAGGTCAGGTTGCTGCCGGTAACTTGCTGGGTGACGTCACGAGCCTGTCCGTTTTCATAGAGCATCACCTTTTCCAGGAAGGCGTTCTTGGCGTCTTTCTCGGATGGCGACAAGTCGATTGTGCCCGTTCCGTTGATGTCTTTTTCTACGAAGACCACCCGGCAAGCCGACTCTTTCAAGGGTACCCACGGACCACCGAAAGGCCATCCCGTACCGGTCGTCATATCCACCTCAATACCGTTGCGCTCTGCCTGCGTCATCGTATAGCGCAGCATGCTCATCCATTTGTCAGAGAGGTAGGGGATATTATTCTGCTGATTACCCTGAACACCGTAGAGTGGGGTTATCTCGATGGCTCCGATGCCATGTTTGCCATATTCAGAGAGATTCCATTTGAGGTTCTCCTGGTCGACGGCAGATCCTAGCCACCACCAGCGTGTGCCAGGCTTGGCCTCTGGTGTGACCGTAGGCCACGACTGTGCATTGATGGTCAGCGCCAGTGAGGCCAGGGCGATAGAAGAAACAATTCTTTTCATATCCTTAATTGCCGTCAGGTTTTACATTTTCAGAAATACGTGATGGTGCCCATTTGAAGGTCTTCCAGTCATCAGGCTGCGCAGGGTTGAAGTCCTGCCAGTCGGCACGCAGGTACTGCACAACAGGCAGGTTCAGCTGCTTCATACCCATCACCACACACTTGGCCACCTCGTAGGCACCATAAGGGTTGAAGTGGGTATTGTCTGCCAGTTCGCGTCCGTACATCTCCTTGGGATAATGTACCAGCGCGCGTTTTGAGTCCTCGTAGCCCAATGTCTCGAAGAATGTCTTCGTCAGACTGTTCAGGTCTATCAGGGGCACATTCTCCTTCTCGGCTACCATCTTCATGGCTGCGGGGAAGTCGCCGTGCGTATTCATCAGCGTCTTCTTGTCATCATTGAAGGCTCGGCGTTGTGTGGGGGTGCAGAACACAATGTCTGCGCCCTTCTTGCGTACCTGGTCAACGAATATCTTCAGTTGATACTGGTAGTGGTACCAGGCACCGTCGCCGGGCTTCTTTTCTTTCTCGTCATTATGACCGAACTCCACGAAGACATAGTCGCCTTTCTTGAGTGTGGTCAGGATTTTGTCCAGACGATTCGAGGCGATAAACGTGCGTGCGGTGAGTCCGCTTTCCGCGTGGTTGCTGATAGCGACCTCAGGACCGAACCAGCGGGTAATCATCTGTCCCCATGAGGCCCAGGGCTCGTAGTTCTGGTCCACAACGGTAGAATTGCCGCAGAGGTAGATGGTGGGCACGTCTGCCTTCTCAATGTGAATATGTTTTACCGCAGGCATGTCGCCATTGAACTCCAGCGTCAGTTTGTCGTCCCAGGTGAAATATGCCTTCTCGCGGTCCTTAATCTTTACGCGGTTCTTCTCGTCAATCAGCGGTGTGCGCTTGTTGACTGTGAAAGACACTTCCTGCGTGTCCTTGGCCCTCTTGGTGGTGATGTTGTCCATCATCAGCCGGCGACCTTCAGCACGTACTGTAGTGTTTGAATTTTTCTTACCACCCAGCACCACTTTTACCAGGTAATTGCCATCAGGTACCTTCACGCTGAAATAGAAAGGTTCCGCAGGCTTCTTCTTGTCGGGTGCAGGCAGTACGTCGTAACCGTATCCCTGTGAATCGCTATACACAGGCTGCTGCTTTGTCATGTCAAAGTCATATGTCTGGGCATTTAAAGCCACAGGCATCAGGGTCATCAAGACCAGAATAGTTTTACGCATAAAGTAGTTGTTTATTTGATTGAATTATTTTAGACGTTGCAAAATTACATTTTTTTTTCCGATATGCCAAATTATTCAATGAATTTCGTGTAAATAGGCTATTTGCTATGGCTCTTTTTGCATGAACGACATGATTCTTTAACTGAAATCATAGTCCATTTCGTAATGATCGAAGGCCAATCCTTCGGTATTGTCAAATGATGTCTTGCTGCTGACGGGGTGACAGTTTGTTCTCTCCATGATGATAACGGTAATAGGGGCCGTTACCCCAACTGAAGTAGCTCTTCACCCTCCGACGCGCTTCTGCCTTCTGATAATTTGGCACGTTGTTATAGATATTACTGAAGCCCCATGCTTTCTTCATCAGTTCCGTTTCGCTGTAGCGCTGACATTGAAGGGAAACAGCAGATACAAGAAATTGTACTTTATAATCTTGATGTCATAACACGGCTTGGATAGCAAGGGAAATATTGTAAAAAAAACTTTCCATCAAAATTGAATGGAAAGTTTTTTATTTAGAAGAACGAATGAGAATCGAGGGGTGTTATTCGCTAAACATCTCCTTTAAGATATCTTGTTTAATATCAGTTGGTATGTTTTTTGTCTTGCAGCAGTCAACGATGTATTTTACCGTCTTGTCAGAGAGAGGGGCTCTTTTCCATACGTCCAGATGATTCTGCCATCTTCCTTTAAAGGTGTTCTTGTCTGTGAGATTTAAACCGTCATTGGTAGCTTTTCGGCCCATTTCAGAATACCAACCGTCTTTGAAAGTGTATTCACCATATTCTTGTGGTGTGATTTCCAGACCGATTAACACCCTGCCCTTCATTCTTAATGAGATTCCGGCAGCAGCATATTCGCCCTTGGGGCCGTAATACTTGAACTGGCGGTAGCCCTGTTTCAGACCAAAGGCAATGGTCTTCCCGTTATCATAAAGCATAGAATCCATCATCCATGCACCAACGAGTTCTTTTTCGGACACTTTTTCTTGAGCATCCACTTGCATAGCACTGATAAGCGCTACAGCCATCAAAATGATTAATTTTTTCATAAGTTTTGGTTGTTTTGTTTAGTAATTATTTTGTATGTTGTATTGCCTCTTTCATGTCTGTCAGGCATTTCTTTATCATGGGGTCTGTTAGCATGGAGTCTTTGTGGCTTACGTTGCCCTTCATGACAGCTTCTGACAGTTCATTGGTAAACGATACAAATGGATTCTTTGCGTTAGGGGCTGTCACCTTCAACTCACCAAGGGGAAATTCGTATTTCATGTCACACTGCAAAAATGCCTTTTTCTTTCCACAACTGACGACATCCAACCACATGCTTTTCAAATCCTGTGCCTGTCTATCGGTAATGGGCATGGAATATGTCTTTACTTTAATCCCTTTACACTTCTTGGGATGCTTGCGCAGATCTGATAAGAATCTATTTTTGTCAATTCTCTTTTTCTTAAACAGGGCTTTGAACGTGACTTGCCAGATGTTCTTCTTGGCTTCCTTGTAGATGAGGGCATGAGCAATGGAGTCATAATATAATATCCACTCATTTGCTTGCGAATGTTCACAACTCATACCAAATGCCATATTCTTAGGCTTCAAAAGTCGTGCTTTTTCTTTGTAGTAGAATGCTATTCGCTGATGCTTTTTCTGCCAAGCCTCCGATGCACTGTCCGTATGGATAGATAATTGCTCTGCAAGTCTTTTCCCATCCTCGTAGTTCGTTATGGAAACGAGGTTGCCAACAGAATCTAACCCTACAAAAACTACTTCGGCAAGCCTGTTAGTTTCATGCTGCTTGATGGGTTGTTCTTGTGACTTTTTGCTTTCGTCTTTTACATCATCTGATTCTAGTACGACACGCTCTGCCACATGGAGAACAACCTCTTTGTCCGTATTCTTTTCTTCTCGTTGGCCTTGTAAGGTGATTTTCGGATGACGAACATCCGTCTTTTGTACAATCTTTTCCCCTTCGCTTTTTCTCGTTTCTTCCTCTGCCTTTGCTGTAATTTGCTTTTCCGTTTTAGAGATAGCCTTCTGACCTGCATCTGCCTGCAATTGACGAGGCTCCTTAGAATTGGGTGCAAAAAGGAAGAATCCAGTTAAAAGCAAAACTGAGGCAGCAATAGCGACACTCCAAAAGAGAGGTTTCCTCGACCTTGGCTTTTTGCCTATCACTTCGCGTTCGAATTTTGTCCACTTTGCATCGATGTCGATGGGTTGGCAGGACAGTTTTCTGCGACTGCTGCGTTTCGCCTCTACCATTAAACGATATACCTCACGAGTGTCATCATCACAGTTGATGATGTCGTGGATCTCCTCTTTGGAGTATGCTGCGGGGTTATCTAGCATCTCGAGAAGTTTGCGGATATTGTCATTACTAGTTTCCATTGCAATTGTCGTTTAACGATATAACTTTGAACGAATTTTCAGAATGCTCTGTTGCAGATACTTGTAGACCGTGTTCTGGTTCATATTGAGACGCAGAGCGATTTCCTTCAGGGTTAGATCCTCGTCAAAGCGCAGACGAAAGATGCTGTGGTGGGGTTCCTCAAGGCTATCAATGTATGATTGAATAGTTTCCAACTGCTCTGATAATTTGTCTGTAGGCTGCAAGTCGGTTGTCTCGTCCACAGGGTATAAGTTTTCTATTTGTTTGCGGAGAGAGGTCCTTCGGATGATGTTTAAACAGCCGTGATGTACGGAGGTCATCAGGTAGGCTCTAATTTTATCTTCTGATGGTATGATGTCCCGTTTCATCAGTTGTACAAATACATCCTGAACAATGTCTTCAGCTTCTTTGTCTTCGCCCAACAATGTCCTGGCCAAGTAATACATGTCGCTGTAGTACTTGCGGAATAGTTGTTCAAGAATCTCTTTTTCAAGCATGTCAGTCATTGTTGCTTAATATCAGATTGTTTTTATCTATAAGACAATCTAAGCTCATCTTTTTTTACGGAAACTCAATTTATTTTGAAAAATATGATTTCTGATTGCAAAGGTACGAAAAATTTTGGAGATGATTGCTTTTCCTTTCTTTTTGTTTGGTGGCTTCGAAAATTATCCGTAACTTTGCGAAGAATATGAAAGACGTAAATATTAATAAGGTATTAGAGAAACTGAACATCGATTCGCTGAATGCGATGCAGCAGGAATCACAAGAATGCATGTTGAGAGGACGCAATGACGTGGTGGTCCTCTCGCCAACAGGTTCTGGTAAGACGCTGGCCTATCTGCTTCCCCTTGTACAGATGCTTGATGCTGAGAGTGATGAGGTGCAGGCGCTGGTTGTGGTGCCAGGTCGTGAACTGGCTATGCAGTCAAATGCTGTGCTTAAGAGTATGGGCACGGGTATCCGCTCGCAGGCCTGCTATGGCGGACGTGCTGCTATGGATGAGCATCGCGTGCTGAAGCAGAATCGTCCTCATGTGGTATTTGGTACACCAGGTCGATTGAACGACCACTTGGATAAAGGAAACATAGATTCTTACCATATTAAATATATAATAATAGACGAGTTCGACAAATGTCTGGAGATGGGATTTCTGAATGAAATGTCGCGACTGGTGGGGAAACTCACGAATCTGCAGCGTCGTTTTCTGCTCTCTGCAACTGATGCGGAACAGATTCCGCAGTTTGTAGAGATGCGTCGCACAGACCGCTTGGATTATCTCATAGATGATGAGCCTATAAATGATAGGGTAGAGGTCTTTCGTGTAGATAGTCCTGAGAAGGACAAACTGGCAACCCTTTCACGTCTGCTCCTAACATTGGGGGACACCCAGAGCATCGTATTCCTTAACTATCGAGACTCCGTGGAGCGTACTGACGAGTATCTGCGCAAGCAGGGATTCGTGACCAGTGCTTTTCATGGTGGATTAGAACAGCGCCAGCGTGAAGATGCCTTGTACAAATTCTCTAATGGCTCTTCCACGGTTTTGGTATCCACAGACTTAGCCTCTCGCGGTCTTGATATTCCCCATATCGATAATATCATTCATTACCATTTGCCTAACACTGAGGATGCACTCGTACATCGCGTGGGACGTACAGCCCGTTGGGACCAGTTGGGTAAAACATTCTTTTTGATAGGACCAGAGGAACATCTGCCTGAGTTCGTAGAAGCCGAACCATTCTCTGTAGATGAGATAGACAATAATGTCCCCATACCACGCCCGCGTATGGCCACATTATATATAGGTAAAGGTAAGAAGGACAAGATATCGAAAGGCGATATTGTGGGCTATCTCTGCAAGAAAGGTGGACTGGAGCCTTCTGATATAGGAAAAATAGACGTCAACGACCGTTATGCCTATGCTGCCGTCAGTTGTAAAATGGTACAACAAGTGCTTCGACTGACACGTGGCGAGAAAATCAAGGGAATACGTACAGTCGTAGAACTAGTGAGATAGAATTTGTCACTTTCAGATTGCAAAATGTTACGAAATATACCCTTTTACATTATTTTTTGCTAAAATATTTGCCCAATTCAAATAAAAAGTGTAATTTCGCACCCAAATTTCGAAACCATTATAAAACCTATTAGTAAATTATGAAGAAGTACAACTTTAATGCAGGTCCATCAATGCTTCCCCGTGAGGTCATTGAGGCAACCGCCAAACAGTGTCTCGATTTCAACGGTTCTGGTCTTTCTCTGATGGAAATCAGTCACCGTGCAAAGGATTTTCAGCCTGTAGTAGACGAGGCTGTAGCACTTGTTAAGGAACTCCTTGACGTTCCTGAGGGTTATTCAGTAATCTTCCTTGGTGGTGGTGCATCCCTGGAGTTCTGCATGATTCCTTTCAACTTCCTGGTTAAGAAAGCTGCTTACCTGAACACTGGTGTTTGGGCAAAGAAGGCTATGAAGGAAGCAAAGCTTTTCGGTGAAGTAGTAGAAGTGGCTTCTTCTGCAGATGCTAACTATACCTTCATTCCCAAGGACTTCGCTGTTCCTGCTGATGCTGACTACCTGCACATCACAACCAACAATACAATCTATGGTACTGAGCTCCGTAAGGACCTCGATGTTAACGTACCTCTGATTGCCGATATGTCATCTGACTTCATGAGCCGTCCTGTTGACGTAAGCAAGTACAACGCTATCTATGCTGGTGCCCAGAAGAACCTGTCAATGGCTGGTGTGACTATCGTTATCGTGAAGGACGACGCTCTGGGTAAGGCTCCCCGTGAGATTCCTACCATGCTCGACTATCGCACACACGTATCTAAGGGTTCTATGTTCAATACTCCTCCTGTGGTGCCCATCTACTGCGCTCTTGAGAACCTGCGCTGGGTTAAGAAGCAGGGTGGCGTAGAGGCTATGGACAAGTTGGCTAAGCAGCGTGCCGAGATCGTTTACGGTGAGATTGACCGCAACAAGTTGTTCGTAGGTACCGCTAAGGAAGAGGACCGCTCTCTGATGAACCTCTGCTTCGTGATGGCTCCCGAGTACAAGGAGCTGGAGAAGGAATTCCTCGACTTCGCCGTATCAAAGGGTATGGTTGGCGTAAAGGGTCACCGCGACGTAGGTGGTTTCCGCGCTTCTTGCTACAACGCACAGACCATCGAAGGCTGCAACGCTCTCGTAGCTTGCATGAAGGAGTTCGAGGCTAAACATTAATGATTAAATATTAAAGATTAAACATTCTTGGCGGAGCCAAGCGGCAAAGCCGAGCGAAAGATTAAACATTAAATCTTTATGAAAGTATTAGTTGCAACAGAGAAACCTTTCGCAGCAGCTGCTGTGAATGGTATCAAGGCAGAGATTGAAGCAGCAGGTAATGAACTGGCCCTGCTGGAGAAATATACAGAGAAAGCACAGTTGCTTGACGCAGTAAAGGATGCTGATGCGCTGATTATCCGTAGTGATAAGGTTGACGCAGAAGTACTGGATGCTGCCAAGCAGTTGAAGATTGTGGTACGTGCCGGTGCAGGTTATGATAACATCGACCTTGCTGCAGCTACTGCTCACAATGTGGTGGCCGAGAATACTCCTGGTCAGAATGCCAACGCTGTGGCTGAGCTCGTATTCGGTCTGCTGGTTTTCGCCGTTCGTAATTTCTACAACGGAAAGGCCGGTACAGAGTTGATGGGTAAGAAACTGGGTATCCTGGCATTCGGTAACGTTGGTCGCAACGTGGCTCGTATTGCCAAGGGCTTTGGTATGGATGTTTATGCTTACGATGCTTTCTGCCCCGCAGAGGTTATCGAGAAGGCTGGTGTTCATGCTGTTGCTAATCAGGAGGCTCTGTTCGAGACTTGCGATGTTGTGTCACTCCATATCCCCGCTACTCCTGAGACCAAGCAGAGCATCAACTATGCACTTGTTGGTAAGATGAAGAAGGGTGGTATCCTGGTGAATACTGCTCGTAAGGAGGTTATCAATGAGCCTGAGTTGCTGAAGCTGATGGCTGAGCGTGAGGACCTGAAGTTCGTTACAGACATTATGCCTGATGCTAATGCTGACTTCCAGAAATTCGAGGGTCGCTATTTCTCTACTCCTAAGAAGATGGGTGCTCAGACAGCTGAAGCTAATACCAATGCCGGTATTGCTGCTGCCAAGCAGATCAATGCCTTCTTCAAGGATGGTGACACTAAATTCCAGGTGAACAAATAATAACTAAATTAATAAATCTTTTTCAAGGGGCATCCGAGTCTTGTATTTGGGTGCCCCCTTTTTTACGGAACAAACGTCTTTTCATGAAGAAATACTTCTTTCTTTTCTCTTTGATGTTCTGCACACTACAGTTGGTTGCAGCTACTCCTCAGGATACACCCAATAAGGCACGTCAGGAATTTGAAAAAATATATAACATGGTGTTTGGACCGCAAGGTTCCACGTTGCGCTATGATGTTAATATCATTGGTATCTACAAGACTCATGGCACTATTTGGTATAAGGGCAACAAACAATGCTTCTCTGATGAACGTGTCAATACGTGGAACGATGGTGTGACGGCCTACATGGTGTTTAAGAAGAAGAAGACCATTGAGATTCATGATGCAAAATCTGATAAGAAAGATAAATATTCGGGAAAGTTCAAATTCTCACTTGATGACTTCAGGTATTCTATGAAGAATAGCGGTGAGGATATCATCTTTACGCTGAAACAGCAGAAGGGTGCAAAGGGTACAGTGAAAGAGGTCCGTGCGCAAGTAGATGCAAAGACCTATACACCAAAGAGTCTGAAACTGAAGGTGGCATTCTTCTGGGTAAAGATAAAAATCAGTAATTTCCGTTCTGGTGGTGTGCCCGATGCCCAGTTTGTTTTTCCTGCCGATCGTTATAAAGAAGGGTATAAGTACGTAGATAAACGTAACGATTAACCTCTATGATTCCGGTGGTGTCCATGAGCGTTTCTGGTTCAAACAAACATCACATTGTCCACAGTCCTCCGTATTCGTCTCACCGAAATATCTGAGCAGCATCCTGCTACGACAGATATTTCCGCTGTTGGCATATTCCAGCATCTTTTCTATTCGTTCGGCAAAGCGTATTTTCAAATCGTCGTAGATAGACTTGGAAATAACCAGTCGCTCAGACTCTTCACGTCGCTGGGTGTAACGGATAAAGGGAATATGCTTCTGGGGAATGAAATCCAGGATATGCTTCTGGGTGAGTGCGCGCAGAGTCATGTACACCTGTGGTTGCGTGAGACCACATTGCTCTGCTATCACACCCTCGTCGATATACTGATATCCCTGGAACAGACCTGTATAGTTTCTGAGTAATGCCACGATGACAGCATCTTCCTGTGGTTCATTGCCACGTAGCTTGTACAGATCGTCGCGCTCTACGCTGAACATCACGCGTGCCTGCATGTCGTCCTCTTCCTTGAAATCAATATAGCCGGCACGTGTCAGGATATTGAGGGCTGAAACTGTAGGTATGGGGAAATGTTTGTAGATCCTGCAGAACCGTTCCAAGGGGAATTCAAAACAAGCATTATATCCGGAGCCAACGCCTATCTGGTAGAAATAGGCCAGTTGGTCATATACCTGACGGATAAAATCCTTATCAGGGAATGTGTCAACAACACGACGCTGGAGCTTGGCCCTGTCGCTATTGTCATAGAGCAGTACGGCGTATGATTTCTTGCCATCGCGACCAGCACGTCCGGCCTCCTGGAAGTAAGCCTCCAGGCAGTCGGGGCAGTCGATATGTATCACCACACGTACATCGGGCTTGTCGATACCCATGCCAAAGGCATTCGTAGCTACCATGACACGTACCTTATCCTCTTGCCATGCTTTCTGACGCTGGTCTTTCTCCTGATTGTCCAATCCGGCATGATAGAATGTGGCGCTAATACCACTCGTGTTTAGGAGTTCAGCATATTCCTTTGTACGTTTTCTGCTTCTCACATAGACGATGGCCGACCCCTGTACGTGATTCAGAATATGAATGAGCTGGCCTGTTTTGTTGGATGTGTGACGTACAACGTAGGCGAGGTTCTTACGGGCGAAACTCATCTTATACACACACTTCTCACGGAAATGCAGACGTTCCTGTATGTCGTCGATGACCTCTGGCGTTGCCGTAGCAGTAAGGGCCAAGACGGGTGTGTCGGGCAGTTCCTTGCGAATATCTGCGATGGAGAGATAAGACGGACGGAAGTCGTAACCCCATTGGCTGATGCAATGGGCCTCGTCCACACAGATAAAGCTCACCTTCATGTGGCGCAACTTCTCTAAGAATAAAGAGGTGGATATGCGTTCGGGCGATATATACAGTATCTTCACACCACCAAACACCGCATTCTCAAGTGTCATGAGAATACTGTCGTGCTTCATGCCCGAATAGATGGCTGATGCCTGGATTCCACGACGGCGCAGATTGCTCACCTGATCCTTCATCAAGGCGATGAGCGGGGTAATGACAATACACACGCCCTCATGTGCTAATGCCGGTACCTGGAATGTGATGCTCTTGCCACCACCGGTGGGCATAAGTCCCAGTGTATCCTTGCCAGCACCAATGGACTCGATGATTTCCTTTTGAATGCCTCGGAAATCATCGTAGCCCCAGTATTTCTTCAATAATGATTGATAATTGACAATTGATAATTGACAATTATTTGGTGCGTTGTTCTCATTATCCATTATCAATCATTCATTATCCATTATCAGAGTCGCTTGGCTTGATATCTTCAATCTGTAATTGTACTTCGCCGCGTTTGTAGATATTTTCCTCTATGGTGTAGCAGATGTCGAACGAACGTTTCGACTTGATATAACGGGCTGCCTGACTCTGTCCGAAGGCAATGCCGTTCATGACGTTGCTGGAACGTGAATCCACCAGTTCAAGTTTGATATGTTCCTGCTGCTTGCCCACAACCTTTGATGTTCCATAGTCGTAAACGCCGCGCGTACAGAATAATGGTTTTGGATTCTCGGGGCCATAAGGAGCGAATTTCTTCAGGTCGTTGAGCAGTTTCTTGGTGATATCCTTGAAATCTACCTCTGCCTCAATATCGATGGAAGCTTCCGTTTGACGTGTACCGATATGTTCGCTGACATATTGCTGGAAACGGCGACGGAACTCTGGAATATTCTCAACACGCAAGGTCAGACCTACCGCATAGGTGTGACCACCGAAGTTCTCCAGCAAATCACGACAGCTCTTGATAGCGTCGTATACGTCGTAACCGGCTACGCTACGTGCTGAACCAGAGGCTATTCCGTCGTTGCATGAAAGTACGACTGTAGGTCGGAAATACATATCCGTCATGCGTGAAGCTACGATACCTACGACACCTTTCTTCCAGCCTTCGCCGTAAAGGACGATAGCAGACTGATGTTCCTGACTCTCCAGACGAGCTACAATTTGGTTGGCTTCTTCTGTCATCTGCTTGTCGATATCACGGCGCTGGTCGTTATACTCATTGATATGAATAGCCTCGGCCAATGCCTTCTGCATGTCTTTCTCTACAAGCAGGTCAACGGTCTCGGTACCATTCTGGACGCGTCCACTGGCATTGATACGAGGACCTATCTTGAAGATGATATCGCTCATGGTGAGCTCGCGTCCTGTCAGACCGCAAATCTCGATAATTGCTTTCAGGCCTACCGACGGATTCTGATTCAGTTGTTTCAGACCGTGGAAAGCCATGATGCGGTTCTCACCCGTTACAGGTACGATATCTGCTGCGATACTCACGGCACAGAAATCGAGTAGGGGAATGAGCTGGGAAAAGGGAATACCATTGTTCTTGGCAAAAGCCTGCATAAACTTAAAGCCTACGCCACACCCGCAGAGGTGCTTGAAAGGATAGGTGGAATCCTGACGCTTGGGATTCAGGATAGCCACGGCGCAAGGCAACTCGTCGTCGGGTACGTGGTGGTCGCAGATGATAAAGTCAATACCCAGCGATTTGGCATAAGCAATCTCATCGATAGCTTTGATGCCACAATCAAGCACGATAATCAGTTTGACACCTGTTTCTGCTGCATAGTCCAAACCTTTACGACTGATGCCGTAACCTTCCTCGTAGCGATCGGGTATGTAATACTCGATGTTAGAATAGAACTGCAACAGGAATTTATAGACCAATGCGACAGCTGTACAGCCATCCACATCATAGTCGCCATAAATCATGATGCGCTCTTTTCGCCCCATTGCATCGTTCAGTCGGTCAACGGCGACATCCATATCGTTCATCAGGAACGGGTCTATCAGTTCGTTGAGCATCGGCCTGAAGAATCGCTTGGCGGCACTCTCGGTCTTGATGCCGCGCTGGATAAGCAGTTCGGCCAGTATAGGGCTCATGCTTATCTTCTCGGCCAGTTCCTTAGCCTGCTGCTTGCGTTCGGGTGTTGGCGGTTCGTAATTCCATTTAAAATTCATTATATTGTATTTTTTTTATTTTCGCGCTTTAGGTGCAAAATTCGCCTATTACGGCAAATTAGCATACAAAGTTAGCGAAAAAAACTGAAATGCGTGTTCTTCTTCCAATAGTTTTAACGAATATTTAAACAGAAAGAAGCCCAGCTCTTTTCAGAACCGGGCTTCTGCTATGTTTGGATGTAGATGCGAATTACTCGCCCTTCTCCATCTGAGCCTTCAGATTAGCCAGAACGTCGAGGTCACCCAGAGTGGTGCTAGCTGCAACATTCTCAATCTTAGGAGCGTCGCTCTTCTTAGGAGCGGCAGCCTTACGTGTAGCACGCTTCTCCTCACGCTGTGCATCCTCGAATGTACGGCTGTGGCTGAGGATAATACGTTTGCTGTCCTTATTGAACTCGATCACCTTGAACTCCAGCTCCTCGCCCTGCTGAGCCTGTGAGCCGTCCTCCTTAACGAGGTGCTTAGGAGTAGCGAAGCCCTCAACGTTCTCCTCGAGAGAAACAACGGCGCCCTTCTCCAGAACCTCTGTGATCTTACCGGTGTGAACAGAACCTACAGTGTACTTCTCCTCGAAAGCGTCCCAAGGATTGTCCTCGAGCTGCTTGTGACCGAGAGAGAGACGACGGTTCTCCTTGTCGATATCGAGTACAACAACGTCGATCTGCTCGCCAACCTTTGTGAACTCAGAAGGATGCTTAACCTTCTTGGTCCAGCTCAGGTCGCTGATGTGGATCAGACCATCAACACCCTCCTCGAGCTCTACAAATACACCGAAGTTGGTGAAGTTGCGAACTTTAGCGGTGTGCTTGCTGCCAACGGGGTACTTAACCTCGATAGCCTCCCATGGGTCTTCCTTCAGCTGCTTGATACCCAGTGACATCTTGCGCTCCTCGCGATCCAGAGTCAGGATAACAGCCTCAACCTCGTCGCCAACCTTCAGGAACTCCTGAGCTGAGCGCAGGTGCTGGCTCCATGACATCTCAGAAACGTGGATCAGACCCTCAACACCGGGCTGAACCTCAACGAATGCACCGTAATCAGCGATAACAACAACCTTACCCTTGATGTGGTCACCAACCTTGAGGTTAGCGTCCAGAGCATCCCAAGGATGAGGAGTGAGCTGCTTCAGACCGAGAGCGATACGCTTCTTCTCCTCGTCGAAGTCGAGGATAACAACGTTGATCTTCTGGTCGAGCTCAACAACCTTCTTAGGATCGTCGATTCGGCCCCAAGACAGGTCTGTGATGTGAATCAGTCCGTCAACACCACCGAGGTCAACAAACACACCGTAAGAGGTGATGTTCTTGACAGTACCCTCGAGGATCTGACCCTTCTCCAGGCGAGAGATAATCTCCTGCTTCTGAGCCTCGAGCTCCTGCTCGATGAGGGCCTTGTGGCTTACAACTACGTTGCGGAACTCCTGGTTGATCTTCACGATCTTGAACTCCATAGTCTTGCCAACGAACTGGTCGTAGTCGCGTATGGGATGAACGTCGATCTGACTGCCGGGCAGGAAGGCCTCAATGCCAAATACGTCTACAATCATACCACCCTTTGTGCGGCACTTGATGTAGCCCTGTACAATCTCCTGTGCCTCGAGAGCCTCATTAACGCGGTCCCAAGCCTGGCTCAGGCGAGCCTTCTTGTGAGAAAGTACCAGCTGACCCTTCTTGTCCTCAGCGGTCTCCACATAGACTTCTACTACGTCACCCTCTTTCAGGTCGGGGTTGTAGCGGAACTCACCAGCGGGGATGATACCGTCGCTCTTGTAGCCAATGTTAACGACTACTTCCTTCTTGTCAACTGAGATGACCTTACCCTCAACTACCTGATGATCGGCAACTTTGTTCAGGGTCTCATCGTAAGCCTTGTCAAGCTCTTCCTTGCTGATGTTGGCTACGGTGCCATTTTCAAACTCGTCCCAGTTGAAGTCCTGCAACGGCTGAACGTTCTTTGTTAATTCTGACATAAATTTAATTGTCGCCCTTTAGTGGGCATTATTGTTTGTCTGAACAGACGTTTATCAGACAATTTTAATTGGTTAATATTATATAGGTGTCGGCGCCTGTTCCGGCTCCTATCGACCCAGTATGAGTCAAAATTGGGTGCAAAGGTACTCAAATTATTTGAAAATGAGACCATTGCACCCAATTATGCTTAAAAAATTAATTTTCTTTAACTGTATCGCTGTACGTATCGTTTGACTTTATTTTAACTCCCATCCGATAGCCGATGCACCAAGAACGGCAGCAGAGGCACCGTCAAGGCCGCTGACAAGGAACTGTGCCTTGCCGCGGAAAGGTTTCATGACATGTGCTTCGTAAGCTTCGCGAATAGGCTTCATAATGAGCTCTCCGGCTTTGGTCATGCCTCCAAAGAAGATGAAGGCCTCGGGTGATGAGAAGGCTGCGAAATCGGCACATGCCTCCCCCAGCATCTTTCCGGTGAAATCATATATTTCTTTAGCTAATTCGTCACCTTTCTCGGCAGCAATACTCACGTCAAGAGAAGTGATGCTTTCGGAGTCTAGTTCTCGTAGAAGTGATGGGCGATCGGTGTTTTGAAGCAGTTCACGAGCCGTACGTGCTACACCGGTTGCAGAACAATAAGTCTCCAGGCAGCCTGTACGTCCGCAGCCGCAGAGACGTCCCTCAGCACCACGCACCATGGTGACATGCCCCAGTTCTCCGGCAAATCCGTCGTGACCGTATACTACCTGTCCGTTGACCACGATACCTGAGCCGACGCCTGTACCCAATGTGATAACGATGAAGTCCTTCATGCCGCGAGCAACGCCGTAAACCATCTCGCCCATTGCTGCAGCATTGGCATCATTGGTCAGTCCTACGGGAATGCCTCCCAGTCGTTCTGAGAACATTTGTGCCAGGGGTACCACAGTGTCATGAGCCCATGGCAGGTTGGGGGCAAACTCGATGGTACCGTTATAATAGTTGCCATTGGGAGCTCCGATGCCCATAGCCTTGATTTTGTCAAGGCCGCCTACCTGTTCGATAACGGGAAGGAGAACCTCCATGCAGGCATCCACATAAGATTCCGGTGTGGTGTGGCCGCCGGTCTTGATGGCAGTTGTAGCCTTGATGTCTCCTCGGGCGTCGACAATACCGAAAACAGAATTAGTACCTCCTAGGTCAAGTCCGATGACATAGGGCTTTTGTATCATTTGTTCGTTCATTTCTGGTGTAAATTATCCTTGTGTTATATGAGTTTTCATGCAAAGGTAAGAAGATTACGGGTAAAAACAAGCGCCTTTAACTCCTTTTAACTGCCTACACTGCTTGTAGTGCCCAAAAAAGTAGTACCTTTGCAGACACTATGACATTCGATGTAAACACTATACCAAATTTGTTAGATATTGTCTTTAAGGGACTCTTGATAGGCATCATTGCTTCTGCGCCTATGGGTCCTGTAGGTGTGCTATGTGTTCAGCGCACATTGAACAAGGGCAGATGGTATGGCTTTGTAACAGGTTGCGGCGCTGCCCTGAGTGACATTATCTATGCTGGTATTACCGGCTTGGGAATGGGTATGGTGGTAGAGCTTGTAAGTAATGATACCAATCGTTTCTACCTGCAGATAGTTGGTAGCCTGATGCTCTTGGCATTTGGCGTTTTTACATATCGCACAGACCCTACGAAGAATCTGCGAAAGCCTGGACAGAATAAAGGCACGTTGACACATAATGGTATTACGGCTTTCCTCGTAACGTTGAGCAATCCGCTTATCGTTTTCCTCTTTATGGCGCTCTATGCACAGTTCTCATTTGGTCTGCAGATTGATAAGCCCATTGAGTTGGTTGCCGGATTCATCAGTATCATCGGTGGTGCCTTGCTGTGGTGGTGGGGCCTGACATGGCTGGTAGACGTGATACGTCTGAAGTTCGACAATAACGGCATACGTATTATTAATAGGATTATTGGTACGCTGGTTATTATTGGTAGTATCATTGTGTTGCTCACCACGCTATTCAGTTTGCATCTATATAATATTTTCTAATTACAAGATATGTTTATCGCACAGGAATTACGTAAGAAGAATATTGCGGAATACCTGCTTTACATGTGGCAGGTAGAGGATACAATCCGTGCCTTCGACTGCTCGCTGGCACGTATTCGCCGCGAATATATTGACCGATTTGATTACAATGAAGAACAGAAGGAGGAGGAAGCCGACTGGTTTGGTAATCTGATTCGCATGATGAATACCGAGGGCTGTCGCCAGCAGGGTCACCTGCAAATCAATAAAGTGACGTTGCAGATGATGACAGAGTTGCATCAGCAGTTGCTCTCGTCGTCTAAGTTCCCTTTCTACAACGCAGAATACTATAAGGTATTGCCCTTTATCGTAGAATTGCGTAATCGTGGCGCCAATAAGGAAGAGGGTGAGGTGGAAACCTGTCTGAACCTGCTCTATGGCGTTATGATGCTGCGTTTGCAGAAGAAAGAGATTACGCCTAATACGCAGCACGCCCTGAAAGAGGTGTCTACGTTTGTAGGTATGCTGAGTGATTATTACAAGAAAGACAAAGAAGAACCATTGGAGTTTTAACTAAAAAAGATGAACATACTAATAACAGGCTGTAACGGACAGTTGGGCAACGAGATGCAACTGTTGGAAAAGAAGAATCTGCAGCACACCTATTTTAATACGGATGTACAGGAACTGGATATCACCAATCAGGATGCTATCGAGGCTTTTCTTGATGAGCATGCCATAGATGGTATCGTGAACTGTGCCGCTTTTACGGCTGTTGACAACGCAGAAGTAAACGAAGCCCTGTGTCAGAAGCTTAATGCCGAGGCACCTGCTTTCCTGGCACATGCCATTGAGCGTCGTGGTGGTTGGATGATTCATATATCTACTGACTATGTGTTCGACGGCACCAACTGCACACCTTATACCGAGGATGAGGACACGTGTCCTAATAGCGTTTACGGACGTACCAAACTGGTGGGTGAACTGAATGTGCAGAAACTCTGTCAGAAATCCATGATTATCCGTACGGCCTGGCTGTATTCATCGTTTGGCAATAACTTCGTGAAGACGATGGTTCGTCTGGGACGTGAGCGTCAGGAACTGGGTGTTATCTTCGACCAAATAGGCACACCCACATATGCCCGCGATCTGGCAGTCGCTATTTTCTCTGCCATCAATAAGGGTATTGTTCCGGGGGTGTATCATTTCAGTAACGAAGGCGTTACCTCATGGTATGATTTCACAAAAGCCATCCACCGGCTTGCTGGCATCGTGACCTGTAAGGTGCGCCCGCTTCATACTTCTGAGTATCCCACACCAGCAGCCCGTCCGCACTATAGCGTACTTGACAAGACTAAGATTAAGCAAACATACGGTATAGAGATACCTTATTGGGAAGACTCCCTTGCAGAATGTATTAAGAAATTATGAATCAAGAGATAGAAAGAAGAAGAACGTTTGCGATTATTTCGCATCCTGATGCCGGTAAGACCACGCTGACCGAGAAGTTCCTGCTTTTTGGCGGACAGATTCAGGTGGCCGGTGCCGTGAAGAGTAACAAAATCAAGAAGACAGCCACGAGCGACTGGATGGAGATCGAGAAGCAGCGTGGTATCTCGGTGTCAACCTCTGTGATGGAGTTTGACTATACGCCTGATGGCAAGAATATTGAGTATAAGGTGAATATCCTCGATACTCCTGGTCACCAGGATTTCGCTGAGGATACCTTCCGTACGCTGACAGCTGTTGATTCTGTCATCATCGTCGTTGACGGAGCCAAAGGTGTGGAGACACAGACGCGTAAACTGATGACCGTGTGTCGTATGCGCAAGACGCCCGTGATTATCTTCGTGAACAAGATGGACCGCGAGGGTCGTGACCCCTTTGACTTGCTCGACGAGTTGGAGAAGGAACTTGAAATCAAGGTGCGTCCTCTGTCTTGGCCTATCAACCAGGGTGCCAAGTTCAAGGGCGTGTATAATATCTATGAACAGAAACTGGACCTCTTTACGCCTGATAAGCAGCGCGTTACAGAGAAGGTTGAAGTGGAAATTGATTCTGAAGAGCTCGATAAGCGCGTTGGCGAGCAGGATGCTGAGAAGCTCCGTGAAGACCTCGAACTTGTTGACGGAGTCTATCCGGAATTCGATGTGGAGACCTATCGCTCTGCAGAGGTGGCTCCCGTATTCTTTGGTTCTGCGCTTAATAATTTTGGTGTGCAGGAACTGCTGAACTGCTTCGTGGAGATTGCGCCCAGCCCCCGTCCTACAAAGGCTGAGGAGCGTGAGGTACAACCCGAGGAACAGAAGTTTACAGGTTTTATCTTCAAGATTACGGCCAATATCGATCCCAACCACCGTTCATGTATTGCTTTCTGCAAGGTCTGCTCAGGCAAGTTCCAGCGCAACCAGCCCTACCTGCACGTACGTCAGGGAAAGACCATGCGTTTCACCTCGCCCACACAGTTCATGGCGCAGCGTAAGTCTACTATTGACGAGGCATGGCCAGGAGATATCGTAGGTCTGCCTGATACAGGAGGCATCTTTAAGATCGGTGATACGATTACTGAAGGCGAACAGCTGCATTTCCGCGGATTGCCTTCGTTCTCGCCTGAACTCTTCAAGTATATTGAGAATGATGACCCCATGAAGGCCAAGCAACTACAGAAAGGTATTGACCAGTTGATGGACGAAGGTGTGGCACAATTGTTTGTCAACCAGTTTAACAACCGTAAGATTATCGGTACCGTTGGTCAGCTGCAGTTTGAGGTTATCCAGTATCGTCTGGAGAACGAATACAACGCAAAATGCCGTTGGGAACCCGTACATCTTTATAAGGCTTGTTGGATTTCCAGCGATGACGAGAAAGAGTTGGAAAACTTCAAGAAACGCAAGTACCAGTATATGGCAAAGGATAAAGAGGGTAGGGATGTGTTCCTGGCCGACTCAGGCTACGTGCTCCAGATGGCACAGCAGGACTTTGAGCATATCCAGTTCCACTTTACCAGTGAGTTCTAAGACGAATAAGACTAAGGAATTATCTCTTAGATTTTATTGATATCCACGTATCCGTGCATCACCGCGTAGATGGTGAGCGCGGATACGCTTTTCATACCCAGTTTCTCCATGATATTCTTGCGGTGGGTAATCACCGTGGCCAGTCCGATATTCAGCTTGTCGGCTATCTCCTTATTGATATAGCCCTGCACAATCAGCGACATGACCTCTATCTCACGGTCCGACAGGATTTTCTGTTGCAGGATTTTGGGCATCTCGGGCATGTTGCGTCCGTTGGCATGCCCCCTATGCTGCAACGTCAGTAGTGAGCGCACAAGCTCAGACTCGGGTACGTTGATGCAGAGTGAATGAAATTCCGTTAGCGTATTACCGCTGTTGAGCGAGAGGGTCAGCACAATCGTCTTACGTTGACGTTCCGTAAAGAAGGACTTGTTTTCCAGTACGATGTTCATCGAAACAAAATAGTGCATATACTGCTCAGGATTGTTGGCCATCAGTTCTGCCATCGAACCATAAGTATCGATGGTGGCTATGGGCATCACGTTTTGTAGTAACTGCTTCAATCCGAGCACTGCCAGGGTGTTGGGATCGATGATGGCAATATGTGGTCGACCTTCTTTATTCATAACGGGTTGCAAAGTTACAAACAATTTACAAATATACCAAAGTGTTAGGATGTACTTAGGTTAATAAAGTTTAAATATTGGAATTATTTTGGGTGGAGTGTTGTTTATTTGAGAAAATAATCCTAAATTTGCAGCGTGTTTTTCATGGTATTAGATTATTAAGGTTAATTATCGAAGATTGATTGTCGCGAGACAAACAATCTTCCCCCAAAGCAATTACGATTTGTAATTGCTAAACGAAAAAGGGAGCCTGTGAAGGTTCCCTTTTCTCGTATCTATACCCAAGGCATTCATGTTCTCGTATCGTTTTTCTTGTCTGCTGGTGATTATAGGGTATAAAAAAATGAAGACCGAAGTCTTCATCTTTCAGTAGGAACATTGGGACTCGAACCCAAGACCTCTTCAATGTGACTGAAGCGCTCTAAACCAACTGAGCTATGCTCCTGTGCTTTGTGAACCCGAAGGGATTCAAACCCTTGACCTTCAGAACCGGAATCTGACGCTCTATTCAGCTAAGCTACGGGTCCCTTTGTGTTCGTTAGCGGGTGCAAAAGTACACATTTTTTTCTAAAGGTGCAAATTTTTTTTCATTTATTTGCAACGATTGATAGAATTCTTTGTAACTTTGCACCTCGAAAGTAAGCATAGAACAAACTGATGGAAAAAAGAACGCTGATTCTTGGTATCGTAATGGTTTTAATCCTGACTTGTTGCAAGGATTTAAAACCTCAAAAATCTGATGACTCAACACTGGATGAAGACTCTTTGGAGTTGGCTGATTCGCTAACGGGAGAAGAGAGTATGGACGAGTTGATTTCGGAAGCACCTATGCCTGTGGCGGCAGAGGAGTTGTTTGATGATTTCCTGTTTAACTTCGCGTCTAACAAGCGTCTCCAGATGGAGCGTGTGAAATTCCCGATTATTGTGAGTTCGGAGGCTAAGGCCGACACACTTGATAGGAAGGAATGGCAGATGGAACATTTCTTCATGCATCATGGGGAATATACGCTGATATTCGATAGTGAGGCACAGATGGAGTCCGTTTCAGATACCTCCGTGAATCACGCCATCGTTGAGAAAATCTTCCTGGACCAGGGGTTTGTGTGCCAGTATCAGTTCGACCGTAAGAACGGACGCTGGATGCTCGACAGGATGAACAAGCAGACAATGTCTCATAATCCCAACGCTTCTTTCCTCTCATTCTATCGTCGCTTTGCCACCGATTCCGTTTTCCGTCAGCAGAGTCTGGCACAGGAGATAGCCTTCAGTGGTCCTGATCCTGATAATGACTTTGAACAGATGGAGGGCGTCATTACGCCTGATTTCTGGGACGCCTTTGCACCTGAACTCCCTCACGGTACCATTTATAACATTGTGTATGGCCATCCTCACACACATTCTAATGTCAAGATATTCCTGTTGAGAGGCATTGCCAACGGTATGGAGGTAGCACTGACCTTCCGCCGTGAGCACAACGAATGGAAACTCACAAAACTGTCTGAATGATGAGAGATGAAGTTAACTATAGTCTGTTAGCCCACAACACCTTCGGCATCGACGCCAGGTGTTTTCGCTTTCTGGAATATGCTGACATTGAGGATGCCCAGATAGTTGCTAAAATGTTGCGTGGTATATCGACGCCCCCGCTTATTATCGGTGGTGGAAGTAACCTATTGCTTACGGGTGACTATGACAGTTATGTGGTTCACTCTGCCATCAAAGGACATGAGGTACTTCCTGCTGATGATGCTGATCACCTGCTGCTGCGTGTAGGTAGTGGTGAGGTATGGGACGATGTGGTGGCTCTATGTGTGAAGAATGGTTGGCAGGGTGCTGAAAACCTCTCGTTGATACCAGGTGAGGTGGGGGCATCTGCCGTTCAGAATATCGGTGCCTACGGTAGTGAGGCCAGCCATATTATATATAAGGTGGAAGCCGTTGAAATCTCTACAGGTCAGCTCCGTGAGTTTAAGGCCGAAGATTGTCAGTACGGCTATCGCCAGAGTCGTTTTAAGACAGAGTGGAAAAACCGGTTCCTGATTACCCACGTCACCTACCGTCTTTCAAAGCAGACAGGCAACCTCAATATCGAGTATGGTAATATCCGTGCCGAACTGGAACGCAGACATATAGATAATCCCACGTTGCAGCAGTTGCGCGACGTGATTATTGATATCCGTAACAATAAACTGCCCGACCCCAAAGTCCTGGGGAATGCTGGCAGTTTCTTCATGAATCCTGTGGTGGGTCGTGAGCAGTACGAACAGCTCTTGGCGCAATATCCCCAGATGCCTCATTACCATATTGACGAGCAGCACGAGAAGATTCCTGCCGGCTGGCTCATCGAACAGGCTGGCTGGAAGGGGCGGTCTATAGGCCCCGCTGGCGTACATGACCGTCAGGCATTGGTGCTGGTGAATCGTGGTGGAGCGAGAGGTGCTGACATTGTGTACCTCTGTCAACAGATTCAGAAGGATGTCCTTGATCGCTTCGGCATTCAGATAAATCCAGAGGTGAATATCATATGAGAATCACATTCCTCGGCACAGGCACATCGTGTGGCGTACCCGTGATAGGTTGCCAGTGTAAGGTTTGTCAGAGCACAGACCCCAAGGACAAGCGTCTGCGCTGTTCTATTCTGGTAGAGACCGACAACACCCGTATCCTCGTTGATGCCGGTCCCGATTTCCGTCAGCAGATCCTGCCACAGCCCTTCCGTCGCATCGACGCCATTCTGGTCACCCATTCCCATTACGACCACATGGGCGGTATGGACGATATCCGTCCTTATTGTCAGTTTGGCGAGATGAATGTTTATGCCGATGCCATCGCCCGTAGAGGGATGCTCGAGATGCTGCCTTACTGTTTTGTAGAGAACCGTTACCCAGGTGTGCCTCAGATAGGTCTGCACGAGATCAGTGCCGGCAGTCCCTTCACCATTGGCGATATCCCCGTGATGCCCATCCGCGTGATGCATGGCAAGTTGCCCATTCTCGGTTTCCGTTTCGACACTTTCGCCTATATCACGGATATGAAGTATATTGAGGACGACCAGTTGCCCTTGCTCGAAGGTGTGGAGACGCTATGCGTCAACGCTTTGCGTTTCGATAAGCCCCACCACTCCCATCAGTTGGTAGATGATGCCATCGCCTTTGCCAGAAGAGTAGGGGCCAGGCGCACCCTCCTTACCCACATGTGTCATGATGTAGGTCTGCACGAAGAGGTCAACAAGATACTACCTGAAGGTTTTGAGTTGGCTTTCGATGGTCAGGTATTAGAAATAAAATGAGTCTCAGCAATTACTGAGACTCTTTTTTTTCTTTAGCGTCGGAAAATATTCAGGATACTGCCGTAGTTGCGCTTCAGTTTATGCAGCATCATCACGCCGTCGTAGGCCATGAAGCCGTATTTCACGTATTTCAGAATCTGTTCGCTGCGCGACAGGTCTTCCTCCTTCTCCATCAGTTTGCCCCATAACTGCTTAATCTCCTCGTTTTCCAACTCGATGACTTCGTCCAACTGCTCTTTGCGCATCTGGATTTCCTCTATTGAGTGATACGGTCTTACACGTCTCTTCTTTGCCATAGTCAGTAAAAAGCGTTAGTTAAGCAACATTCTTGACAGGTATTTCACCAGCGGACGCTCAATCCATGACTTACGTGAGCCATAGACCATCAGCAACAGGAGCAGATAAATACCGGCTACAATCACCAGCGACAGGACGAGCCCCGTGAATTGCGACAACCATACGGCAAAAGCTGCCGACAGGAAGAATAGCGAGATAGACAGAATAACGGCCAGTGTCACAGCCAGTGCTATGGCACTCAATAGGCGCACTACCTTCTCTACAACATCCAGTTTCGCATATTCCTTGCGAAGCTCGAAGTTGTGCTTCACCATCTCAACGAGTTGGGTGATAGTCTCTATATTCTTATCGCTTGACAGCATTTCCTAATTTACAATTGTCAATTTTCAATTATCAATTGTCAATTCCCTTAATCCGCAGCTTCATCCAGGTCGTCAATCAGATCGCCCACATCCTTGCGGTTCAGTTTGATGTTGTGCTTTTTCAGAAATTCATCCACGGTGTTTGATATTTTCTCGCGTGTGTTGCTGCCTTTGTCGGGAGCCACGAGAATACCGATGGCTGCACCAGCTAATGCCCCACCAAGGAAAGCTCCCAGATAACCTAAACCTTTCATAACTAATAAATGATAAGTGAATAAATAAATTTTCTGCGAGCAAATTTACACAAAAATATAGAAAAGACAAGTGTTTTGCGTGGATTTTTTTGTTAAATAGCCCATATTTTGTCCATTTAACAAAGTTTATGCACCTTTTTGGTCCATATTTCGACGATATTTTGTAATTTCGCACGGTAAAAAATTGAATTATTCAAGAATAATAAATAAAAGAATTATGAAGAAGTACATCGTTTTGTGCGCAGGCCTTTGCCTGGCTATGTCATTTACCGGTTGTAAATCTAGTGAGAGTGCCTACAAGAAGGCTTACGAGAAAGCCCAGGCTCAGGCTCAGACCACACAGCAGGAAACACCAGTAGTTCAGGAGACTCCCGTAGTGACGCCTGTTGTCACAAAGCCCGTTACCGAGACAAAGGTTGTTGACAATCTGGATAACGTCACCGTTCGTCAGGAGCGCGTGTCTGTTGTCAACGGTGCTGGTCTGAAGGACTTCAGCGTTGTCGTTGGTTCTTTCTCTGTGATTGCAAATGCCGAGGGTCTGCAGCAGCGTCTGAAGAATGCCGGTTATGCAGCTCAGATTGTAAAGAACGATGAGCGTAACATGTATCGTGTTATCGCTTCTACCTTCGCTACAAAGGCAGAGGCTGTTCAGAGCCGCGATCAGCTGCGAGCTACCTATCCCGATGCATGGTTGCTGTTCTACACTCGCTAAGCATCAATACGATTGGCAAGAATACTTTCTATCGACTACGGTCGTAAACGAACAGGTTTAGCAGTCACCGATCCGCTTCAGATTATTGCTGGCGGATTGGCGACTGTTGCTACATCAGAGCTCTTTGAGTGGCTGCAGGCTTATATAGCCCGTGAACCTGTGGAGCGTATTGTGATTGGCGAACCGCGTCAGCCTAATGGTGAACCCAGCGAGAACCTGGCACGTGTGCAGCAGTTTGTGAACCGTTGGCGCAAAGCCGTGCCCAACATTCCCATTGAGTATTACGACGAGCGCTTCACGTCGGTATTGGCGCATCAGGCCATGATTGACGGCGGTCTGCGCAAGAAGGCGCGTCAGAACAAGGGACTGGTTGACGAGATTAGTGCTACGATTATCCTTGAGGACTATATGCGTAGCCGTAAGTTTTAATGTTAAATATTTAATCTTTAATCTAAAGTGATTTTACCTATTTATATTTACGGACAGCCCGTGCTGCGTAAGGTTGCAGAAGACATTACGCCCGACTATCCTGAGTTGAAGACACTCATTTCTAATATGTGGGAGACACTGGCCGATTCAGAAGGTATCGGATTGGCAGCGCCTCAGGTCGGACTTGATATTCGTTTGGTAGTCATTGACTTAGACCCATTGTCTGAAGATTTACCTGAATACAAGGATTTCCGTCAGGTATATATTAATGCTCATATCGTGGAGTACGACGAAACCAATACCGACGCTTCTGAGGAAGGCTGTCTGTCGTTGCCTGCTATCCACGAGAAGGTGATTCGTCCCACGCGTATCCGTGTGCAGTGGATGGACGAGAACTTCCAGGCTCATGACGAGTGGATTGAGGGTTACCTGGCACGTGTGATGCAGCACGAGTTCGACCACCTGGACGGAAAGATGTTCATTGACCGTATCTCTCCTCTTCGCAAGCAACTCATCAAGAGTAAGTTGAAAGCGCTTACTCAGGGTCGCTATCGTTGTGGCTACAAGACCAAGCCCGTCAGGAGATAAGAAATGATAGGTGAGAGATGAAAGATATGATTAGTTCTTTCACGAGAGGATTGTGCTTTGGGAATAAACTGGGCTGCGTTTCTCGTATTTCCTTTGTAATCATATCTCTCATCTTTCATTTTTCACCTGTTTTTGCCCAGTTCAACACTGACCGTCTCATTGCCATAGGCCGTTCTGCGCTCTACTATGAGGACTACGTGTTGTCTATCCAGTATTTCAATCAGGCCGTTATAGCCAAACCTTACCTCTATGAACCTTGGTTCTACAGGGGTATAGCCAAGTATTACCTCGACGATTATGCTGGTGCCGAGAACGATTGTTCGGAGGCTATCAAACGTAATCCTTATGTCACCAACCTTTACGAGCTGCGCGGACTGACGCGCATCCAGCAGGAGAAGTTCTCCGAGGCCATCGACGACTATACGCGGGCGTTGAAGTATGCCCCCGACAACCGTGGCCTGTGGCACAACCGCGTGCTTTGTCGTATGCACGATAAGCAGTACGACGAGGCCCTGCTTGAACTTGATACCATGCAGAGTCGCTGGAGCCAGTATGCCCGTGCCTACGTGATGCGTGCTGATGTGTATATGCAGATGAAGGATACCGTGCAGGCCCTCTCGGCACTCGATAAAAGTATTGAGATTGACCCCTATGACGGACAGGCTTGGGCGGCGCGCAGCATCATCTATCTCTCCCGTGAGGAGTGGGATTCAGCAGTGGTCCAACTGGACCGTGCCATCCACCTGATGCCGCGTCATGCAGGCTGTTATATCAATCGCGCCCTGGCTCGCATTCATCTGAATAATCTGCGTGGGGCCATGGCCGACTATGACATGGCGCTGGATCTGGAGCCCAATAATTTCCTGGGGCATTATAACCGCGGACTGCTCCGTGCGCAGGTGGGCGATGATAACCGTGCTATTACCGACTTCGACTTCGTATTGAAACTGGAACCAGATAATATGCTGGCGCTGTTTAATCGTGCCGTGCTGCTCGATAAGACGGGCGACCTGAAGGCTGCTATCCGCGACTATTCCAAGGTGATTGATGAGTTCCCCAATTTCTGGACCGGACTGGAATTCCGTGCGGCCTGCTATCGTAAGTTGGGTATGACCAAGCAGGCCGAGGCCGACGAGTTCACCGTCTATAAGGCGCGCCTCTATAAGCATCTCTACGGCACCCAGCCACGCATGGATCCCAGTCAGATACGTAAGCGTAGCGATGCTGATGTGGAGAAATATAACCAGTTGGTGATGGAAGACGAGCAGGAACAGGAGCAGGAGTACGAGAACGAGTATCGTGGTCACGTGCAGAACCGTCGTGTGGAGATGGATTTCCAGCCGATGTTTGCCCTGTCGTATGTGCCTCAGCAGCACGAGGTGAACAGTCGTAATCCATATGACGAACAGGTGGAAAAGGCGAATGCTCAGTTGAAGAATCGTCAGTTCTATATCAGCAACACCCACACGTCGCTCGATGATGCGCAGTCGGCTGTCTATTTCCAGCTCATTGACACACTCTCGCAGGGCATTGAGAATACATCATCTACTGTAAGTGCTGCCAACTTGTTGCTGCAGCGTGCTGTGGCTTACTCTATGCTCCAGAATTTCGAGGCCGCCATTGAGGACCTTTCTACTTATCTCTATATCGACTCCACCTCCGTGCTTGCCCTTTGGCAACGCGCTGTGTGCCAGATGCGTATCAATCGTTTCCAGGCTTCTCAGGGCACCAATGTGCAGTTGCAGAATGCCAGTGTGCGTGGCGACTTGACGCATGCCCTCGAACTGAGTCCTGAGTCACCTTGGCTGTTATATAACCTGGGAACCATGGCTGCCTTCCAGCAGGATTATGCCGTTGCCGTGGATTATTTCACTGCAGCCCTCCGTCATGACCCCTCGTTTGCCGAGGCTTATTTCAACCGCGGACTGTGCCGCCTCTATCTGAAGCAGCAACAAGAAGCCGTGCTCGACCTCAGTAAGGCGGGCGAACTGGGACTTTATCATGCCTATAGCCTGATAAAGAAGAATAATAAGTGATTTAGAATTTCCCGAAACTTTCGTTGTCTATAGCCTTCACAGCTATGCACTCCATCTCGATGAGCCAGTCAGGACGACATACTGCTGCCCTCACGATGACCAGTGGCTTATTGGGGAAACGCTCCTGAAACAGTTCCTTCACTACCGCATAGTCGCTTCCGTCGCGCAGGTACACGATCATCTGGGCTACGTCGTCGAAGGTGCATTCTGCCTCGTTGAGCAGGGCCTCCACGTTCTCCCACATCCTGTGCGTCTGCTTTACCACGTCCTTCTGATGCACCACCATACCCTTGTTGTTGATGCTCGCCGTACCTGATATCAGTACGTGGCGACGGTCACCGTAGTCCACGCGTGTGCCGCGCTCGAAACTCACGCCATAGTCGCTGGTGCGGTTCAGGTGCGTAGGTGCATAGAGATACGTTATCTGCTCTTTCTTGATACCATCCACAGCATAGTTGTCCATCATTGTCAGCACGTTGGGATCGTGCATACGTCCACCGATGCCCGTCGAGGCAATGAAGTGCGTGCTGTTGGTCAGTCCCTGCGTGAAGAATACCTGGTTGCGAGCCCTCACCATGCCACCGTAGTTCAGGTCTATATCGTTGACAAACAGCCACGTACGCAGGCAGTTGGCCTCTAGTGTACATCCCTCCTGAGCCAGCTGCATCACATACTCGTTGAAGAGCAGTCGCATCTGATATTCCGAGTTGGCCGCCATGTTGTGAGCACTGGCGTTCCACAAGTGACGATAGGCTCCATGACGTACCTCAAAGAGTTCACTTGCCAATGGACGCGTCTCCACATCCGTCAGCAGATACACCCATAAGGCAATCTTCGTACCGTCCAGCGGTGCCTGTTCCACGATACTCTTGGCACAGTCGCTCGAATCGGCCACTGCCACCTCGTCGGCCTGGTTAGCCGCATCACTCAGGAAGTAGCGCTTAAACACGGCCACCGTTCCCTTCAGTTCCCCATCTATCAACTGCTGATACGCATTCATCAGCGCATCCAGTTGTGTGTGGAAAGTCAGACGGCAGTCTGTCACGTGCATAATAGCATGGTATTCTTTTACTCCTTCGCCGCGATCAAAGGCGAAGACG
This sequence comes from Prevotella communis, assembly GCF_022024175.1. Classification (GTDB taxonomy): domain Bacteria; phylum Bacteroidota; class Bacteroidia; order Bacteroidales; family Bacteroidaceae; genus Prevotella; species Prevotella communis. Next base: position 1,684,680 of record NZ_CP091794.1, read on the forward strand.
TCAGCATTTGCGTTAGTGTAATCGATATGTTGTATCATAGGTTTTTATTTTGGGATACAAAGTTAATTAATAAAATCGACAATTGAAAATGTATCGTGGAAAATTTGCCCTGCATACCTAAAAAAGGGGAAAGCCCCTGAGGCATTGTGCTTCAGGAGCTCTTTTTCTTATTTATGAACGCGCTAATTGCGTTTCTCCTTGATGATACCATGTCGATAAGCGTAGAGCAAGTCTTTCAGTTCTGATATCTGACTGCGCAGCTCTTCGCCTTTATCTGTGTCTGCAACGAGCATACGATGGGCCGACATCTCTACAATCTGGGTTGATGACTTGATATCCGTGCCTCGTAAAATGGCATCCTGGGCACTGGTGAACGGCTCGTGTTGTACCAAGACGAAACCGCGACTATGATATACCAATGTGTAGCCGGCAATACCTGTCTCACTATGATAGGCCTCAGAGAAGCCGCCGTCAATCACCATCAGTTTACCACCTGCCTTAATAGGATTCTCACCCTTTGATGCGTGTACAGGCACATGACCATTGATGATATGGCGGTTGGCACCAGTCACCTCAAAGGCATCAAGAATACGGTCACAGACATCCTCGGAATTACGCAGTTTGAAATAGTTGCCCTTTTCCTCCTGATAGGTTGATTTGTCCGTCAGGAAATAGCGCTCGAAGGTAGCCATCTTTGACTTGTCAAATAGGGGAGATTCCTTTCCACACCACAGATATAGGAAATAATCCTTGGCATATTCCTTTAAGTCGGCCGGGGTATCACTTTGGAAAGCAGCGCGCACCAACTGTCCTATATATGACATCAGTTCCTTACCTGCATATGACTTTCCCAGAATCTCTACATTTTTCAAGGTTCCATCGTCGTTGAGCGGTATGGAAGCATGAAACAGCAGATTCTGGTTGCAGATGGTGTACATACAGCCATGACTCAGAATGGTACGAATATGTTTACGTAGTTTCTCAGACACACGGAAAGAATGATGCAGCTTCTTCATCAAGGTATCTTCCTCGGGCGTTAATGCATTGGGATTATCAGCTGAGATGGTTGGGAAGTGGCACGATTTCATAGCATATTCCTTTCCATCAATAGTACAGGTCTGATTAGTGAAATCTATATGTTCCAAGAGGTTACGGTCGTTCATCTGCCACTCTGGTCGACGATTGAAGATAGCAGCCTCAGTCTTGAACTGTATCACAGCAATGGCTTTGTGCATCTTAGCAATCAGATGGCGCGTCTTTTCATCGAGACGTCCGTCGTCCTTCAGGAGCTTAGGGATAAACTCCTCACATGGATCATCACCATAGACCTCAAGGGCAAAGGTGGCCAACGGTACCATGTTAATACCGTATCCTTCCTCTAACGTAGCCAGATTAGCATAGCGCAGACTCAGGCGCAATACATTACAAATACAGGCATCGTTACCTGCTGCAGCTCCCATCCAAAGGATATCATGATTACCCCATTGGATATCCCACGAATGATATTGACGAAGCGTATCCAGTATAATATGGGCACCAGGACCGCGGTCGTAGATATCACCCAGAATATGCAGTTGGTCAATAGCCAGGCGCTGAATCACATTACAGATGGCAACAATGAAATCGTCGGCACGTCCTGTAGAGATGACGGTATCAACGATAACAGCCACATAAGCTGCCTTATCCTGATCGTCAGTACGTTCATGTAGCAGTTCCTCAATGATATACGAAAACTCCTCTGGCAGATTCTTGCGTACCTTTGAACGCGTGTATTTGCTGGACACATCACGACAGACACGTACCAGCTGATGAATCGTGATGCGATACCAGTCGTCCAGATCCTCTTCTGCAGCTTTAATCAGTTCAAGTTTCTGTTCTGGGTAATAAATCAGCGTGCATAACTCTTTCTTCTCAGTTTCGCGTATGGTATTACCGAAGATTTCACCCACTTTACGTTTGATATTACCAGAGGCATTTTTCAATACATGAATAAAGGCTTCATGTTCGCCGTGAAGGTCTGCCAGAAAATGTTCTGTACTTTTCGGCAGATTCTGGATAGCCTCAAGGTTAATGATTTCACTGGCTGCATCAGCAACCGTGGGGTAGGTATTTGACAGTAGATGGAGATAACGTAAATCGGTGTTCATAGTCTTAAATGGTTTTGAAGGTCATCCCGAAGTCTTCGGGTGTTATTATTATCTTCTGGTGGGCAAGGGAAATAGCCCTCGTCAAGATGTAACTGTTCTTTTAAAATCTGTAATACACTTACAAACAGTGCATTATAATCATTTTCTTCAATTAGTTCAAGAAGTTTTTCGTCATCATGACTATCACTAATCAGTGCTTTGTAGATATTAACAAGACGGATTAAAGTGATACCATTACGCTGAATATCATCAAGCATACCAATGATATTGGTGCCCGTTATACTCGATGGAACGGTATAATTTTCAGGCAGATAGCACTCAAAAGCGTCATGTGCCGGTTGTTCCATGCCTAAGACAGAAAGCCCTTTTTCAAGCAAAGAATTGATGCCTTCGAGTGAAGAATAGATATACAATAAACGAGGTTGCTGTATCGATGGAATGGGAATTTCCTGTTCAACCCACCTTTTGTCGCCATGAATAGCAGCCTTCAAAATCACAGGAAGAGCATCCTTCGTAGCCTCTTCCATTAAAGCAAGAGGATTAGAATTCATCACTTTCTGATAGACCTGCATCATCTTTTGTGCCGTTTCATCGATATCCACCTGTTTGGTAACCAGTGGATTCATGATAACCTCGATGCGCTTGGCACCAAGGGCACGCAAAGTCTCAGCTTCCAAAGAACTTCTTGCTACAACAGCATAGTAGTCGTCGAAAGTTGACCGAAGGCCGTTGGGCGATACAACCCATCTTGCGTCTGCCTGCCATTTCACATCCACAGAACCATGCTGATGAATGATATCCGGTTGCCATTCCCGGCATAATCGCTTAAACTCATCAGCATTATCCGTTGCTTTCGACTCGATTTTATCCATCAGGAGATGGATAAACCGAGCCGTCAACGAATCGTTCTTTGGGTAGACATGCAAGACTTTAATCATATGTCATCACTGGTGTATGCTTGCGGAAGCTGGCGACAGTTATACTGTGACGCCATAATCTCACCATAGGCACCCGCAGAACGGATAGCGATGAGATCGCCTCTTTTAGCTTTATTCAAATCAATCTGTTTGGCAAAGACGTCGCTGGATTCACAGATAGGACCAACCACATCATATGCCTCCATAGGTTCATCACTTGAGATATTCTCAATCTTATGATAGGCCTGATAAAGGGCAGGACGAATAAGGTCGGTCATACCAGCATCGACAATACAGAATTTCTTTTTTGCACCTTCCTTAATATATAAGGTACGCGCGAGCAGGCTACCCATCTGAGCTACGACAGCACGTCCCAACTCAAAATGCAATTCCTGACCTGGACGAAGTTTCAATTTCGTGGCATAGGTATCAAAGTAAGACTTGAAATCAGGGATAGACAGTCGGTTAGGATGCTGATAGTCGACACCCAGACCACCGCCTACATTGATGCTCTTAACGATGATACGATGAGATTCCAACTGATTCTGTAATTCGTTGATACGATTACAAAGTGCCTGGAAGTCGGCCATGTCAAGAATCTGCGAACCAATATGGAAATGCAATCCAATAAAACGGATATTTTTCATCGACAAAGCCAGTTCAATAACACTTTCCATATCGCGCATGGCAATACCAAACTTATTCTCAGCCAGACCTGTTGTGATATTGGCATGAGTATGTGCACCCACATCAGGATTGATGCGGAAAGCTACCTGGGCAATGGTATTCTGCTGGGCTGCAAGTTCATTGATAACCTCCAACTCTGGGATACTCTCCACGTTGAAACAGTGGATGCCTGCTTTAAGACCAAGGTTAATTTCCCAATCACTTTTACCAACTCCTGCAAACACAATCTTTTCGGCAGAGAAACCAGCTTTCAGAGCTGCCTCTATCTCACCGCCACTGACACAATCTACACCAAGACCTGCCTGCTTGATACAGCGGAGCACACTTGGATTAGCATTGGCCTTTACGGCATAATGCACGATAAAGCCCTCGTGCTTACCGGCTTCCTGGTTGATAGAAGCCAGCGTTTCACGCAGCAAATCCATGTCGTAGTAGTAGAAGGGTGTCCTCAGTGACTGAAACTTTTCTATAGGAAATATACCTTTCATCTTTACTTGGGGGAATTTTTAATGGAAGAGATTATCGCTCAGATTCTGAAGAGCACGCTTCTTGTCTTCCTCACGAATCAGGAATGAGATGTTGTAGTTGCTACCACCATAGGAAATCATGCGTACGGGGATGTCCTTCATAGCATCCATCACCTTTGTCTCGAAACCGATATTAGACCAGTCCAGATCACCAACGACACAGATGATACACATATTGGTGTCAACCGTAACGGTGCCATACTTCTTCAGTTCATCCATGATGCCACCCAAGTTGGCCGAGTTGTCAATACTCATAGACACGCCAACCTCTGAGGTACATACCATATCGATTGGCGTCTGATAGCTCTCAAAGATCTCAAACACCTTACGCAGGAAACCTGTAGCCAACAGCATGCGTGATGACTTAATCTTAATGGCCGTGATATTATCCTTGGCAGCAACAGCCTTAATCTTGCCGTACTCGGTAGCATTGGAAATCGTTGTACCCTCAGCATCAGGATCCATTGTGTTCAAGAGGCGAACAGGTATACCAGCATACTTGGCAGGCTGCACACAGGTGGGGTGCAGAATCTTAGCACCGAAATAGGCCAGCTCTGCAGCCTCCTCAAAGTGCAACTGATGAACGGGTTCAGTCTTGTCAACGACACGTGGGTCATTATTATGCATACCGTCAATATCAGTCCAAATCTGAATCTCTTCAGCATTCAAGGCTGCACCAATCAGAGAAGCAGTATAGTCAGAACCACCACGCTGCAGGTTGTCAATCTCACCATAAGCGTTACGACAGATAAAACCCTGAGTGACATAAACCTGTGCACCAGCATTCTTCTCCATCAATGCACCCAGTTTCTCCTTGATATATACAGGATCTGGCTCTGCATTCTTATCGGTACGCATGAAATCGAGCGCATTCAGCAATACAGCATTGATGCCATTCTCCTTCATATAGTTGACAACCATATTCGTGGACATCATCTCGCCCTGAGCCACAATGCTCTTCTCTTCAAATGAAGTAAATAATTCCTTTGTGAAAGAGCGCAGATAATCGAACTCCTCACTCAGGAAGTCCTTTGTCAGCGTCTGATATTCCTCTGTGGTATAGAGCTCTGGCAGATGACGGTAATACTTCTGCTCCAGCGCATTGATTACCTCATTGGCTCCATCAGGATTCTTTTTGTAGAGATAGTCAGAAATCTCAACGAGGGAATTGGTAGTACCAGACATGGCAGAAAGTACTACAAACACGGGCTCACCAGACTTTGTAACCAGTGCGGTTACCTCTTTCATTCTCTGTGGGGTACCAACTGAAGTACCACCGAATTTCATTACTTTCATAGGTATATGTTTTTTGTGTTTGTGATTCAGTATTTAATCATCCTCAATCTTCATCTTGTTGAAGTCGTTGGTAACCTCCTCAAGATGTTCATCGAAGCAACGATACACGATGCCAGGATACTTATCGAGAAGCGGCATGTTATGCGTTGACATAATAACAGCCGTACCTGTCTGTGATATCTGACGCATCAGCTGCATGATACCATCAGCCGTCTCCGGGTCAAGATTAGCCGTAGGTTCGTCGGCCACGATGAGCTTGGGAGAATTCAGGATAGCCCGGGCAATAGCAATACGCTGTTTCTCGCCACCCGACAACTCATGGGGCATCTTGTTGATCTTTTCAGACATGCCCACATCACTGAGCACCTTTTCGATGCGTTCCTGCATCTCCTTCTTGTCCTTCCAACCAGTAGCCTTCAAGACAAACTGCAGATTCTTCAGCACGCTACGGTCGGCCAGAAGCTGAAAATCCTGGAAAACGACACCCAGCTGGCGACGGATGGCAGGCACCTGCTTGAGTTTCAATGTCAGCATATCCTGGTCCAGCACCTTTGCCTCTTCACCCTCGTCAATGAACAGTTCGGCATAGATGGTTTTCAGCAGCGAACTCTTACCAGAGCCCACCTTACCTATAATATATACAAACTCTCCATTACTCACATGGAAGTCAACATCCTTAAGGACGGGAATACCATCCTTTTGGCAAACTGTTACTTTTTTATATTCTATCAACATCTATTTGAAGATTTTTCAGTCACAGAAAATAATTATTTCATCTCGCCTGCAGCCTTAGCCTTACGACGTTTGGCATCCCATTCAGGATCATGACGGCGATGTAATTCTTCTGCGATATTTTCTATACGTAAGCCCTTGCTTGTCAGGAGCACCAGCAGATGATAAATCATATCAGATGCCTCATAGACCAGATGTTCATCATCACCGTTTGTTGCCTCGATAACAGTCTCAAGAGCCTCTTCGCCCACCTTCTGAGCCATCTTGTTCACACCATCACGGAATAGTTTTGTGGTGTAACTTCCCTCAGGCATCTCCTGATAGCGCTTCTCGATAAAGTCCTGTAATTCAGACAAGAAACTGATGGCAGGTTTCTGATTGGTCTCTCCCCAGCAGGTATCCGTACCTTTATGACAGGTAGGACCAATAGGGTGCACCTTCACAAGTAATGTGTCATTATCGCAGTCAATATCCATACTGACCAGATTCAGGAAGTTTCCACTTGTCTCACCCTTAGTCCAGAGAGTCTGACGGGTGCGACTCCAGAAAGTGACCTTTCCTGTTTCCACAGTCTTCTTATAGGCCTCCTCATTCATGAAGCCCAGCATCAACACATTCTTTGTGTCAGCATCTTGTATGATGGCAGGAACCAAGCCCCCCATCTTCTCAAAATCTATTGTCATAGTCTTACGTTTATTCCTTCTTGTGTCAAATATTGTTTTAATTCTGGTATGGGTATCTCACCGAAATGGAAGACACTTGCAGCTAATGCCGCATCAGCATGTCCTTGTTGGAACACATCCCTGAAATGTTCTTTCTTACCTGCGCCGCCACTGGCAATGATGGGGATATCAAGATTATCGGCCAGTTGCGCCAGTGCCTCATTGGCATATCCATTCTTCACGCCATCATGATTCATACTCGTGAAAAGAATCTCGCCAGCACCACGCTCCTGAACCTCATGGGCCCATTCAAACAGGCCACGTTCCGTTCTCTCGCGTCCACCTTTCAGGTAGCAATGCCAGCCATCAGCATCCAGTCGGGCATCGATAGCCACCACACACACCTGAGAACCGAAACGGTTGGCTACCTCTTCTATCAGATGAGGATTGCGCAAGGCGGCACTATTGATGCTCACCTTGTCTGCACCGGCATACAACATGCGTTCTACGTCAGCCAGTTCATTGATACCACCGCCAACCGTAAACGGGATATTGAGTTGCTGGGCCACCTTGGTGACCATCTCCGTAAAGGTCTTTCGTCCCTCAAAACTAGCCGTGATATCCAGGAATACCAATTCATCGGCACCAGCCTCGCTATAGGCCTTGCCGAGCTCTACAGGGTCTCCTGCACTTCTCAGTTGTACAAAATTTATTCCCTTGACGGTCTCACCGTCCTTCACATCTAAGCAAGGGATGATTCGTTTTGCCAGTCCCATAGTTCTTTCAAATTGATTCTTCCCTCATAAATAGCTTTCCCGAATACCACCGAGGGGATGCCAGCAGCATCAAGTTCCTTAATATCATCAATAGAGCTAACCCCACCACTTGCAATGAGATGCAAATGAGGATACGTCTCCATCACCTTTTTATATAAAGGTATAGCCGGTCCTGACAAAGTTCCGTCTTTAGAGATTTCGGTACACAGGACATTCACGACACCCATGTCAACATAATGTTTCAGGAAGGGAAGGAGTTCCTGTTCCGAGTCATCTTTCCAACCATTGATGCTGATACGGCCATTACGTACATCAGCACCCAAGATGATGCGCTCCGGACCATACTTCACCAACCAGCGCTCCAGCAGTTCCGGATGGGTGACTGCAACAGAGCCGATAGTCACCATTGATGCACCGGCTTCAAAAGCCTTGCCGATATCATCATCTGTCTTGATGCCACCGCCAAAGTCAATCTTCAGCGATGTCTCTTCGGCCAGTCGGCTCAGAACCTTGCTGTTAACGATATGACGCGACTTCGCTCCGTCAAGATCAACCACATGAAGACGGGTATAGCCAATCTCTTCAAACTGGCGGGCCATCTCCAGAGGTTCGCCATAAACAGTTTTCTGTTCATAGTCGCCCTTGGTCAGTCTGACGCAGTGTCCTTCGATAATATCTATTGCAGGAATCAGTTCAATCATAGTTCTAAGAAATTTCTAATGATTCGTTCACCAACACTTCCACTCTTTTCCGGATGAAACTGTGTTGCGTAGAAGTTATCCTTATGCAATGCAGCGGAATAAGGCTGAATGTAGTCGGCTGTAGCAATGGTCTCAGGACAAGAAGGCACATAGAAGCTATGTACGAAATAGACAAACTGTCCCTCAACGCCTGTCATCAGCTCTGACTTGGTGTCGTAGATTTTGTTCCATCCCATGCAGGGCACCTTGTCCTCATGTCGGGTAGGGGAGAAACGCTTCACCTCCGCATCAAAGATGCCCAGACAATCCACATTACCTTCTTCCGAATGGCGACAGAGCAACTGCTGGCCAATACAAATACCCAGTACAGGCTGAGTCAGCGAGCGGATCACCTGATCCAACCCATGTTCACGCAAATAAGCCATAGCGCCACTTGCCTCTCCCTGACCAGGGAAAAGCACGCGGTCTGCCTGCCTCAGCTGTTGGGCATCATCAGTGAGCAACGGTTCCACACCCAGTCGCTTCAATGCATTCATGACTGAGTAAATGTTGCCCGCGTTATATTTGACGACTGCTACTTGCATATCTATCAACTAAAGATAATTGTTTTGTTCTTATAGGTAAGCACCTTGCGCTGGATATGCTTGGACACGGCCCTTGACAGCACTATCTTTTCCAGATCCTTTCCCTTGAGCACCAGACTCTCAGGTGTATCCTTATGGGTGATACGTGTCACGTCCTGTTCAATGATAGGACCGGCATCCAGTTCCGCAGTAACATAATGGCTGGTGGCACCGATAATCTTCACGCCACGCTCCCATGCCTGATGATAGGGCTTTGCACCTACGAAGGCAGGCAAGAACGAGTGGTGGATATTAATAATATGATGTGGATAAGCGGCAATCATCGCATCGCTGATAATCTGCATGTAACGAGCCAGTACGATGAAGGTTATTCCATTCTCCTTGAGCAGCTTCATCTCCGCCTCCTCGACCTCAGCCTTGTTGGAGTGGTCTTTCTTGATTGACCACACATAATATGGAATGCCAAACTGGTCGGCTACATAGCGCAAGTCCTCATGATTACTGATAATGCAGGGAATGTCGCATGCAAACTCTCCAGCTTTCCATCGTGCCAGCAAGTCGTACAGGCAATGGCTCATCTTCGAGACGAAAATTGCCATGCGGGGACGTTGGTCACTAAAATACAAACTGAATTCAATCTGATAGCGTTGCTTGTAGAGCGTCTCAATATATTCCTTGATTTTCTCACGTGGAATCAGGAAGGAATCAAGTTCCCACTGAACACGCATAAAGAACATTCCGTCTTGATGATCTACATACTGGTCTAAGTCAACAATGTTACCTTTGTTGTCTGTAATGAATTTTGTGACTTCTGATATAATACCCTGTTGGTCTGGGCAGTGCAGAAGTAAAATTGCGGTTGGTTTCATTTCTGTCTTAAAAAATCTCTTTTTCAATGTGCAAAGATACAAAAAAATATCTTTTTTTGCAGAGATTTGCGGACTTTTTTAATATTTCTCGCAAAAAGTTATCCGAGATATGAAAAAAAATTGTATATTTGCAGAAAATTTAAGTGACATTCGCTTAATCCAACTTATGAAGGATGCCGTTATGACGAAGTACAACATTATTGAAAAACAAGAAAGAGAGGCCGCTTATCGCAGTTTGGTAAGCCCTGCATTGATGGATGATCTTAAAGAAAAAATCCTCAATGTGATTGTGATGCAGAAGAAGTACAAGGACAAGAATTATTCTGCCAAGCACTTGGCAATTGACCTTGGAACAAACACGCGTTACATTTCGGCCGTGGTGAACGTACGTTTTCACATGAATTACACATCATTTGTTAACAAGTATCGTATTGAAGAGGCTATGTCCATCCTTGTCGACAAGCGCTACCAACACCTGCGCATCGAGGAGGTAAGTGATATGGTAGGCTTTGCAAACAGACAGTCGTTCTATGCATCGTTCTACAAGATCACTGGCATTACACCTAAAGAGTACAAGGTGCAGCATCTTGCCTCGGCTGCAGCCGCTATGGTGAAAAAGAAAAGCAAATGACATTAGCACCATTTAATTTTAGTGACGAGCGTTTCGCTGACTTGCAGATGTTACGATACCGGCTTAACGGTTTCGAGAAATTAACACTCAATCAGAAACGTCTCGTCTACTTCCTCGTGAAAGCAACTCTGTATGGCAGAGACATCACGTTTGACCAGTTCGGAAAACACAACTTACGTATTCGCAAGACACTGGAGGTGATATATAGCGACCTTCGCATTCCCAGGGACAATGATGATTTCCGTGCATTGCAGGTATATCTGAAACGTGTCTGGTTCTCGAATGGTATCTATCACCATTATGGTTGTGAGAAATTCAAGCCAGGCTTCAGTGCCGATTACCTGAAGACGTGTATGAATATTGTTGATGCCCAGCGTCTGCCGTTAAGGGAAGGCCAGAGTGTCAACGATTTCTTTGAGGAGATAGCCCCAGTCATATTCGACGAAAAAGTGTTAACAAAGCGCGTCAATAAAGTTGACGGTGAGGATCTGGTGGCTACTTCCGCGTGCAACTTCTACCAGGACGTCACCCAGGAAGAAGCCGAGAAATACTATGCTTCACTCAAGCAGTCCGACAACCCCGAACCTCCTTCCTATGGCCTTAACACGACCCTGGTGAAGGAAAATGGTGTTATAAAAGAAGAGATTTGGTCTGCCAACGGGAAATACGCGAACGCCATCCGGCATATCGTCTACTGGCTGACGAAAGCTGCTGAAGTTGCAGAAAACGAAGACCAGAAGGAAACCATCGAACTACTGATAAAATACTATCAGACTGGCGATTTGAAAGTCTTTGACGAGTATTCCATCAAATGGCTGCAGACCACCGGTACTAAGATTGACTTCATCAATGGCTTCATCGAAGTCTATGGCGACCCCTTAGGACTGAAAGGTTCCTGGGAGGGACTTGTGGAATATATCGACGAGGAGGCTACCTCGCGCACGCGTACTATTAGTAATAATGCGCAATGGTTCGAGGACCATTCGCCCGTAGATCCCCGTTTCAAGAAGAAGGTGGTGAAAGGCGTATCGGCCAATGTTATCTGTGCTGCGATGCTGGGTGGCGATGAATATCCATCTACAGCTATAGGTATCAACCTGCCCAACGCTGACTGGATCCGGGCTAACTATGGCTCAAAGAGTATCACTATCAGCAACATCACTGAAGCCTATAGCAAGGCAGCTCATGGGAATGGTTTCCGTGAGGAATTTGTCAAGGACCCTCAGACACTTGAGCTCATTGACAAATACGATGACGTGTGCGACAATCTGCATACCGACCTGCATGAGTGTCTGGGTCACGGAAGTGGTCAGCTATTACCTGGTACCGACCCTGATGCCTTGAAGGCTTACGGCAACACAATAGAGGAGGCGAGGGCCGACCTGTTTGGTCTCTACTACATGGCAGATGAGAAGTTAGTCGAGTTAGGTTTACTACCTAATAATGAGGCATATAAAGCACATTACTTCACGTATATGTTAAATGGTCTGCTTACCCAGTTGGTACGCATTCAGCCAGGCCAGCAGATCGAGGAGGCCCACATGCGTAACCGTGCCCTGATAGCCAGATGGTGCCTGGCTCATGCCAAACATATGAGACTCACTCGCGAGAAGGGTTTCTATGAGTTGGTCATTGACGACTACGAGGAGTTGAGAGGACTCATCGCCCAGTTGCTTGCCGAGATACAGCGCATCAAGAGCGAGGGCGACTTTGACGCTGCCCGCCAGCTGGTTGAGGACTATGCCGTACGGATTGACCAGGACATGCACCAGGAAGTGCTGGAGCGTTACAAGAAACTGAACCTTGCTCCTTACAAGGGATTCATTAACCCCTGGCTCTTGCCGGTGCTTGACGAAAATGGTGAAATAGCAGACATTCAGGTAAACTATTCGGAATCATACGATCATCAGATGATGCGTTATAGCACAGAGTATGGTACATTAATATGAGTACACAGGAACAGATCAAGGAAATCAAGCAGTCGTTCCGTCAGATGATGGATGGCTCTATCGCACAGTCCATGCGTGACAAAGGTGTCAACTACCATCTGAACTGGGGAGCCACCTTGCCGCGCCTGAAAGAGAAGGCTGACGAGATAGGCAAGGATTACGACCTGGCCATTGCCCTGTGGAAGGAGAATGTCAGGGAATGCAAGATCCTGGCCACCATGATCATGCCGGCAGAACAGATGTTGCCTGAAGTGGTGGACATCTGGATGGAGCAGACCGACAGTCTTGAAATTGCCGAACAGGCAGCCTTCAACCTGTATCAGCACCTGCCCTTTGCCGCCGACAAAGCCTTTCTGTGGCTGGCCTCGCCCGACGATATTCCGCAGATATGCGGCTACCACATCCTGTCGCGCCTGTTTATGAACAAGCAAGAGCCCAACGAGCGGGGCATCAATGAGTTCATAGATCAGGCACTCGTGGCCCTCCAATCCCCCTCTGTTCCTGTAAGGAAAGCAGCGATGCAAGCACTTATCCGATTCTCGGAACTAGGACTGATGTATCAGCGTTTGGCACATTCGGCAATAAGCAGTATCGGTTTAGATTTTATTTAGAAAAAAATGGCAAAACACCTTTGCCATTTTCTTTTTTTTTCATACCTTTGCAACACCATTTGAATTAAAAACATAACTTTAAATATAAAATAAACAACTATGTCACAAATTACAGGACGCATTTCCCAGATTATTGGTCCCGTTATTGACGTGTATTTTGACACGAAGGGACTGGATGCCGAGAAAGTGCTGCCAAAAATTCATGAAGCTCTTCGTATTGACCGTGGCAATGGACAGAAACTTATCGTAGAGGTGCAGCAGCACATCGGTGAGGATACTGTCCGTTGTGTAGCTATGGACAATACTGACGGTTTGCAGCGTGGATTGGAGGCCGTTCCAATGGGCTCACCAATCCTGATGCCCTCAGGTGAACAAATCAAGGGCCGTATGCTTAATGTGATAGGCAGTCCTATCGACGGCATGAAAGACCTTGATATGACAGGAGCTTATCCTATTCACCGCGAAGCACCAACCTTCGAGGAGTTGTCAACCAAGAAAGAGATTCTTTCTACCGGTATCAAGGTCATCGACCTGCTGGAGCCTTACATGAAGGGTGGTAAGATTGGACTTTTCGGTGGTGCCGGTGTAGGTAAGACCGTGCTTATCATGGAGCTTATCAACAATATCGCCAAGGGTCACAACGGATTCTCTGTATTCGCCGGAGTAGGAGAGCGTACTCGTGAAGGTAACGACCTGATCCGCGAGATGATTGAGTCAGGCGTTATCCGCTATGGCGAGAAGTTCAAGGAAGCTATGGCCGAAGGTAAGTGGGACCTCTCGCTGGTTGATCCGGAGGAGATGAAGAAGAGTCAGGCTACCCTTGTCTATGGTCAGATGAACGAGCCCCCTGGTGCACGTGCCTCTGTAGCCCTCTCAGGTCTTACCGTTGCCGAAGGATTCCGTGATGCAGGCGGCAAGGACGGTGGTGCAGCCGATATCCTGTTCTTTATCGACAATATCTTCCGTTTCACCCAGGCCGGTTCTGAGGTATCAGCCCTGCTGGGACGTATGCCGTCAGCCGTAGGTTATCAGCCCACGCTGGCATCAGAGATGGGTGCCATGCAGGAACGCATCACTTCTACGAAGAAGGGCTCTATCACCTCTGTACAGGCCGTTTATGTGCCTGCCGACGACTTGACCGACCCTGCTCCTGCTACCACCTTTACCCACCTGGATGCTACCACGGTGCTCGACCGTAAGATTGCCGAGTTGGGTATCTATCCTGCTGTGGATCCTCTGGGCAGTACCTCTCGTATCCTTGACCCGCTGATTGTCGGCAAGGCTCACTACGAGTGTGCCCAGCGCGTGAAGGAGATTCTGCAGCGCTACAAGGAGTTGCAGGATATCATTGCCATTCTGGGTATGGACGAACTCTCTGACGAGGATAAGCTGACCGTGAACCGTGCACGTCGTGTACAGCGTTTCCTCAGTCAGCCATTCTCTGTGGCCGAGCAGTTTACCGGTCTGCCAGGCGTGATGGTGCCCATCGAGGATACCATCAAGGGCTTCAACGCCATCCTCGACGGTGAGGTTGACGACCTGCCCGAGCAGGCATTCCTCAACGTGGGTACTATCGACGATGCAAAGGCTAAGGCCCAGAAACTGCTTGAGGCAGCGAAGGGCTAATCTTAATTTAGAATTAAGAATTTAGAATTAAGATTTATGCTGAGACTGAAAATTGTATCGCCCGAGAGAATCGAATTCGAAGGAGAAGTGACGAGTGTCAAGGTACCGGGTATGGCTGGTAACTTTGAGATACTTACTGACCACGCACCCATTATCTCATCACTCGAAACAGGAGTGGCTGAATATACGGAGGCATCTGGCCAGAAGACCACGCTGAACATCCTTGGTGGATTCGTTGAGGTTCAGAAAAACGAAGTAAGTTTGTGTGTAGAGATTAACAAGTAAGCAGCTATGACTAAGCAAGATATCAGCAAACTGAGCATCCTGTATCTGGTGCAGGGCATTGTCCTGACCATCATTGCCACGATAGGCACACTCCTGGTGGAGCAATTCACCAGTGTGGGCGACCTGCGCGTGCCAGTGATGTTCGGCTGTGGGTTCTCGCTGGCCATTGTGCTTGCAGAAGGAAATATCTGGCGACTTGTGGCCACGAACCATCCAGACAGTCTGACGACATTCTTCACAGCCCTTTCAGGTTTCAGGATGTTGCTGGCACTGGCCACGATGTTTGTCTATTATCTCATTGCAGGACGCGAGGCCATGCTGCCATTCTTCCTGGTATTCATGGTGTTCTACGTGCTGCTGCTCATTCATCATTCAGTCTTCTTCGCGAAAGTCTCTAACCGTTCGTGATAATACATTAATAATAATGAAACATTTCAAGTCTATAATACTCCTGTTGGTGGCATTCCTGCTTGTCCCTGTCCAGCACATCCATGCTGAAGAGGCAGAAAGCAAGGAACTGGACATCCCTGAGATTGTGCTGGAGCACCTGGCCGATGCCTATGAGTGGCATATCGCCTCGTACGAAGGCAAGCATCTCAGTGTGCCCCTGCCCATCATCGTCAGGAGCGAGAATACAGGCGAGTGGCATTTCTGCACAGCCCACACCCTGCCAGAGCCCTTTTTCTTCAGTGAAGAGCATCATGGCAAGATCTATGAGCGTGTAGGAGGCGAAGAGGTGCGCCCCATAGACCTGAGCATCACCAAGACCGTTGCCCAGATATGGATTGTAGTCATCGTGCTCATCACCATCTTCCTGTCGTGTGCCCGCTGGTATAAGCGCCACGATGCCCATAGCGAAGCGCCCAAGGGATTTGTGGGAGCCATAGAGATGGTGGTGATGATGATCCATGACGATCTGATTAAGTCGTCCATCGGCGAGAAGCACTACAAGCCCTATGCGCCCTATCTGCTCACCGTGTTCTTCTTTATCCTGACCACCAACCTGATTGGCCTGATTCCCATCTTCCCTGCAGGTGCCAACGTGACTGGTAATATCAACATCACGTTCTTCCTGGCATTCTGCACGATGCTGGCTATCAATATCTTTGCCAACAAAGAGTACTGGAAGGAAATCTTCTGGCCAGAGGTGCCTCTGTTCCTGAAGGCCTATCCCGCGCCCATCATGCCCGTCATCGAGCTCTTTGGTGTCATCACCAAGCCCTTTGCCCTGATGATTCGTCTTTTTGCCAACATGATGGCCGGTCACGCCGTGATCCTCTCTTTCACCTGCGTGATATTCCTGGGTTGGTCCATGGGCGTAGGCTATGGTATCGGTCTGAACACGTTCAGTATCATCATGCTGCTCTTCATGAACTGCCTGGAGCTGCTGGTAGCCTTTGTTCAGGCTTATGTCTTCACGATGCTCAGTGCCGTGTTTATCGGACTGGCCCATAAGGAGCATCACGCTGAGTAAATCATTCAACGAGAAACAATTAAAGATAAAATTAAGTAATAACAATTAAAACATTAACGACTATGATTATTTCTATTTTGGCCGCTGAAGGTCTGGCACAGCTGGGCTGCGGTATTGGTGCTGGTATTGCAACAATTGGTGCAGGTTTGGGTATTGGTAAGATCGGTGGTAGCGCTATGGACGCTATTGCACGTCAGCCCGAGGCAACAGGTAAGATTCAGACCAACATGATTCTGACCTCAGCATTCGTGGAGGGTTGTGCTCTGTTTGCTATTGCTGCTTGTGCATTCCTTATCAAATAAAAAAATAACGATCGCTAATGGATTTCACTAAATTGCCATCAATCCTGACGCCCGATCTCGGACTCTTGTTCTGGATGCTCATCGCGTTCCTGGTGGTCTTCTTTGTGCTCGCAAAGTACGGCTTTCCCGCTATCATCAATATGGTAGACGAGCGTAAGCGGTATATCGACGAGAGTCTGCAGAAGGCACACGAGGCATCAGAGCGCCTTGAGAATATCAAGCAAGAAGGTGAAGCCATTCTTCAGGAAGCACGCGAAAAGCAGGCCCAGATGCTGAAGGAGGCTGCTGAGACACGCGATGCCATTGTAGAGAAAGCCCAGGAAAAGGCCCGTGAGGAGAGTGCCCGTTTGCTCAATGACGCCAAGGTTGAGATTGAGCAGCAGAAGCAGGCCGCTATAGCCGATATCCGCGAGCAAGTAGCTACATTAAGTGTAGAAATCGCCGAGAAGGTTCTGAAGCAGAACCTGAAGGACGATAAGTCGCAGATGGATCTCATCGACCGTATGCTGGATGATGTATCTTCTAATAAATAATAAGGTGTAAACGTATGGATATAGGAGTAATATCGGTTAGATATGCGCGTGCGCTCTTGAAGAGTGCCACCGATGCGAAGCAGGAAAGCGTGGTCTATCAGGAGATGATGCTCTTGGCAAAGAGTTTCATTGACGTGCCCGCCCTTCGCCACACGATAGACAACCCGATGCTCGCCAAGGAGAAGAAGCAGATGTTGCTCGAGACCGCCGTTGGTGGCAGTGAGTCGTCGGCTCTCTCTAAAGCTTTCATAGCCCTGGTGCTCAAGGAAGGTCGCGAGAACATGATTCAGTTCATGGCCAATTCTTACGTCACGCTCTATCGTCAGCAGAAGAATATCATCCTTGGAAAACTGACCACCGCTACCCGTGTGTCGGCTGCCACCGAGCAGAAGATGCGCCAGATGGTGGAAGCTAAGACTCATGGCACAGTGGAGTTTGAGACGCAGGTTAATCCTGACATTATCGGAGGTTTCGTGCTTGAATACGACACCTTCCGCATGGATGCCAGTGTGAAGTCGCGCCTTAACGCCATTCTACAAACACTAAAGAAATAAAAGAAAGAAAACAATGTCAGATAAAATTAAACCAAGCGAAGTCTCTCAGGTGCTGCTCGAACAGTTGAACGGCCTCTCAAACAGTGCCCAGTTCGACGAGGTGGGTACTGTGCTTCAGGTCTCTGACGGTGTGGCTCGTATCTATGGTCTGCGCAATGCCGAGGCCAACGAGCTGCTGGAGTTCGAGAACGGCACGATGGCCATCGTGATGAACCTCGAGGAAGACAACGTGGGTTGTGTGCTTCTGGGCGCCACGTCGGGCATCAAGGAGGGTATGGTCGTGAAGCGTACCAAGCGCATTGCCTCTATCCGCGTGAACGACAATATGCTGGGCCGCGTCATCAACCCACTGGGTCAGGCCATCGACGGCAAGGGCGAGATCGACCTGAAAGACTCGTTCGAGATGCCCCTGGACCGTAAGGCACCAGGCGTTATCTATCGTCAGCCCGTGAAGGAGCCCCTGCAGACAGGTTTGAAGGCCGTTGACTCGATGATTCCTATCGGTCGTGGCCAGCGTGAGTTGATTATTGGTGACCGTCAGACGGGTAAGACCGCCATTGCCGTGGATACCATCATCAACCAGAAGAGCTTCTACGAGGCAGGCAAACCCGTATATTGTATCTATGTGGCTATCGGTCAGAAAGCCTCTACAGTGGCTGCCCTGGTGCAGACCCTGAAGGAGCACGGTGCCATGCCTTATACCATCATCGTGGCCGCTACAGCTGCCGATCCCGCTGCTATGCAGTACTACGCACCCTTCGCCGGTGCCGCTATCGGTGAGTATTTCCGCGACCGTGGTCTGCCCGCACTGGTGGTCTACGACGACCTGTCAAAGCAGGCCGTGGCCTATCGTGAGGTATCGCTGATCCTGCGCCGTCCCTCTGGTCGTGAGGCCTATCCTGGCGACGTGTTCTACCTGCACTCCCGTTTGCTGGAGCGTGCAGCCAAGATGAACGAGCAGCAGGAGGTTGCCGAGCAGATGAACGACCTGCCCGAGTGTATGAAGGGCCATGTGAAGGGTGGTGGTTCGCTCACCGCTCTGCCTATCATTGAGACCCAGGCTGGCGACGTGTCGGCATATATCCCCACCAACGTGATTTCAATCACCGATGGTCAGATATTCCTGGAGTCCGACCTCTTCAATCAGGGCTTCCGTCCTGCCATCAACGTAGGTATCTCTGTATCCCGTGTGGGTGGTTCGGCACAGATCAAGTCTATGAAGAAAGTGGCTGGTACACTGAAGATTGACCAGGCTCAGTATCGCGAGCTCGAGGCCTTCTCTAAGTTCTCCAGCGATATGGATGCCGTGACGGCGATGACCCTCGACCGTGGTCGTAAGAACAATCAGTTGCTCATTCAGCCTCAGTACAGTCCTATGCCCGTAGGCGAGCAGGTGGCCATCCTTTATTGCGGTGTGCACGGCCTGATGCGCCAGGTGCCCATCGACAAGGTACGCCAGTGTCAGGACCAGTTCCTCGACAAACTGCGTTCTGCTCATCCCGAGGTTATCGAGACGCTGGCCAGCGGCAAGATTGACAACGAGACAACCGACACCATCGAGGCTGTGATGGCTGATATCGCAGGAACCTTTAAATAAGGTAAGAGTGAATAGTGATAAGTGAATAATTTGCTACCGCTATGCCAAGTTTAAAAGAAATCAAAGGACGAATCTCCTCTGTCAACTCAACACGCAAGATTACCAGTGCGATGAAGATGGTTGCTTCATCGAAGCTGCATCATGCGCAGGTAGCTATCCAGAATATGCTGCCCTACGAGACGATGCTGGAGCATATCCTGAAGTCGTTCCTGGCAGCCGAGGCAGGTGCTCAGACCATCTATGACCAGGAGCGCCCCGTGAAGCGTGTGGCGCTTGTGGTCTTCAGCAGCAACTCGTCGCTGTGCGGTGCTTTCAATGGCAATATCATCAAGGTGATGATGAAGGCTGTGAATGCACTCTCAGAAGAACTGGGCAAGGAGAATGTGGAGGTTTACCCCATTGGCCGTAAGGTGGCCGAGAAGGCCCGCAAGCTGGGTTACAACGTGAAGTGCGACCTGGCCGACCTTGTAGACCATCCCAACGTGAAGCAGTGTATCGACCTGGCCATGGAGCTGGGCGATCGCTTTGCCAAGGGCGAGATCGACAAGGTAGAGCTGATCTATCACCACTTCAAGAGTGCCGGTTCGCAGATTCTGACGCATAAGACGTTTCTGCCCATCGACCTGGAGTCTGAACTGAATGCCGACCACGAGCGCGACCTGACGTCGAACGTGGTGACCAAGCAGGCGCAGGACTATCTGAAGAAGAAGGGTCGCAAGAAGGAGGTGAAGGAGAACGAGGTGGCACCGCTGAATGATAACTTCATCGTGGAGCCCGATATGCACACCGTGCTGTCGCAGCTCATCCCCAAGATGGGTCATCTGATGCTCTATACCGCCTTGCTCGACAACGTTGCCTCTGAGCATGCCGCCCGTATGGTGGCCATGCAGACGGCTACGGATAATGCCGACGAACTGCTACGCCAGTTGAACCTGCAGTACAACAAGAGTCGTCAGCAGGCTATCACCAGCGAGTTGCTCGATATAGTAGGAGGTTCCGTGAACAACTAAGAATAAATGCCCCCTGTAACTGTCATCGCTGTAAGCGTCAGCAGTTTCAGCGCATAAACATCAAGCAAGCCCAGTCGCCATCGTGCTGCTGGGTTTGTTTTTTCAGTCCCAGTGAGGCCGCTTTCTCTTCCAGCATGGGGATATCCTGCTCGTAGAATCCGCTGAGCAGAAGGATAGAGTGGGGTGCCATCTTCCCTACGAAGGCTTCCATATCGTTCAGCAGGATATTACGGTTGATATTGGCCAGGACGACGTCAAACTTTCCACTTACCTCTTTTAATATAGAGGCATCGCCAAGGAGCGACGTAAACTGACCATCCACCATGTTGATCACCGCATTATGACGCGCATTGTCGGCACTCCATTCATCGATGTCGTAGCCCACAGCCTCGCGTGCACCCAGTTTCAAGGCCGCGATACCCAGGATGCCCGTACCCGTGCCGCAATCCAGCACGCGCTTGTCCGTTAGGTCCAGCCCCATCAGCTGACCTACCATCATACGGGTGGTCTCGTGAGTACCTGTGCCGAAAGCCAGGTGGGCGTCAATCTCGATGGAGATTTGAGGTTTGAGGTTTGAGGTTTGAGGTTTAAGGTTTGAGATTTGAGGCAGATGGCGTCCGTCGTGAATCACGAGGGTGTCGTTGACCACTATCGGCTCAAAGCCCTGCTGCTCCCATTGTTCGTTCCAGTCCTTGTCCTCGGCCTCGCTCACCGTATACGCGACGGTGCACGAGGGTAGGGGGAAGTCGGCTATCAGTGCCCTCAGCAACGCCTCGTCAAACAGTCCCTGCTGCACGTAGCCCTTGACGCCTTCGTCCGTATCCTCAAACGTCTCGAAACCTGCCTCTCCAGCCAGTGCCGAGAGGATATCGCGTGCGTCCTGCATCAGTTCGGCAGGCGCCTCAATGGTGAAATTCACTTCGTAGTACTTCATAGCCTTGTTAAATTTACCTGCAAAATTAATAAAAATAGGGAAAATCCTATCACGTTTTAGGGTTTTTCCCTATCTTTGCATGAAAATAAGATGTATTTTTGCATCGTGAAAGAATAACTAAACGATTAGAGATATGAAAAATTGGTTCTATTTATCAATGGCTTTCGCTCTGCTGCCACTCTCAATGATGGCACAGGACGACGATATGTATTTCGGCTCCGCCAAGAAGCAGAAGAGTACTTATCG
This sequence comes from Prevotella communis, assembly GCF_022024175.1. Taxonomy (GTDB): domain Bacteria; phylum Bacteroidota; class Bacteroidia; order Bacteroidales; family Bacteroidaceae; genus Prevotella; species Prevotella communis. The sequence goes on from NZ_CP091794.1 coordinate 1,706,330, forward strand.
CAACGCTTCCAGCTGGGAGCCTGTCAGCCCTGCACCTGTCTACCATACCGGTTCCAAGCGCGGTGTCGACGAGTATAACCGACGCGGAGGCAATTACGATGTGCAGCCTCAGGATAGCGACATCATCGATTTCTCAGCCGTTGAGGGCGTCTATCCCGACTCTACAGCCGACTACAGCCTGACCAAGAAGATGGCACGCTGGGAGGGTTACACACCCAAGCAGGCCTACTGGGAGGGCTACTATGACGGCACGCACGACACGTGGTACTGGCATTCGCCCTGGTACTATACCTCTTTCTATCCCTGGTACGACTCCTGGTACTATCCCTATGGCTGGCACTACAGCTGGTACTACGATCCCTGGTACTACGACTACTACAGTTGGCATTGGGGCTATTATCCTTACCATTATTATTCTTACTATGACGGTCCTTACATCGGCTATTACCACGGTGGCTCCCGCTACTATGGAACAGGCAATACCGGCACGCTGAGTCGCAACGGCAACTATAGTCGCTCTACCACCGGCGGACGCGTGGCCAACTATACCAGCAGTGCCCGTTTCGACGGTGCCCGCAACCGAGCCTATAACAGTGGTAGCGGACGCAGCACGGTGTCAGGCAATACCAGCCGTTCTACGACGCGCTCTACGACACGTGCCGTCGAACGTTCAACCAATCGCACCGCTACTCGTGCTACGTCGGGCAGCTACAGCAGCTCCAGCAATTACGATGCAGGCCGTGCAGCTACCTTCCAGAGTGGCAACGGCGGCAGTTTCTCAAGCAGCAGTAGTAGTAGCTTCGGCGGCAATCGCTCCAGCGGTGGCTTCAGCAGCGGTGGTGGCACACGCTCTGTAGGCGGCGGTGGAGGCCGTAGCGGAGGAGGAAGAAGGTAAAAAGGTAGAGTGAAAAGTGAAAAATTTGCTACCGCTATAATATTAATCAGTCATCATAATCAGAAAATATGAAAAAGATTGTTTCCCTCGCAGTCTTTACGCTAGCCATGTTGCCAGCGGCTGCACAAGATACGTACGAGAATGCCCGTTTGCTGGGCGCTGATCTCAACGGCACAGCCCGCTATGTGGGTATGGGTGGTGCGCTCGATGCCCTGGGCGCTGATATCTCTACCATCGGCACCAATCCTGCTGCCATCGGTGTGTTCCGTCATAGCACCGCCAGTGTCTCCATGGGCATTGTGTCTCAGGAAGATACGAAGCGGTTCGACCAGGTGGGCAAGACCAATTTCAGTTTTGATCAGGCTGGTTTCGTATATTCTACGCAGACCGACCGCAACTCGTTCCTGAACTTCGCGTTCAACTATCACAAGAGTCGTAACTTCGACCAGATTCTCTCGGCTGCCAACTCGCTCAACCATGCCTCTCTTGGCAAACTGGCCTATGGCAAAAGCTGTCAGTTGGACGAGCGTCAGGGCGGCTACTATCTGGAAGAGAATACGAATGGGGTAGCGGAGGGCTGGTACGACCGCTCGAGCAACAACCGCGCCTACACCTATACGCAGTGGGACCATGTCTATACCAACGGCGTGAACTGGGATCAGGACAATTTTGACCCCAGCGAGCCCTACAAGAACGTGTTCCTCGAGGCCGAGGGCTATGAGTTCGACCGTGCGCATAGTGGTTATATAGCCAACTTTGATTTCAATCTCTCGGGCAACATCAATAATAAGTTGTTCCTGGGTGTCACACTGGGCGTCAAACAGGTTGACTATAAGGGCTATAGCGAGTATCTGGAGCGCGTCGTAGATGGTAGCGACCGCTATATCGGCAACACCGTTTTGGCCGACGAGCGTAAGATTACAGGTACGGGTGTTGACCTCGCTTTTGGTGCCATCTACCGTCCAATCGATGAGTCGCCATTCCGCGTAGGACTCACCATCACCACGCCAACATGGTACAACCTGAAGTCACGCAATGCCACGGTGCTTTTCAACGCCACCGACTATAATAAACTGAATCCAGGCCTTCGCAACTGGGGCTATGATGAGTTCTCAAGCGGTGAGACCTATGAGTTCAGATACTACACGCCGTGGAAGTTTGGCTTGAGTGCCGGCCATACCTTTGGCAACTACCTGGCACTGGGTGCCGGATGGGAATATGCCGACTATGGTTGCGCTGACAACCGCATCAACGACGGAACCTACGACGAATACGGCAATCCTGATTCCTATAGCGACGACGTGATGAACCGCCACACGGAGAATACATTAAGGGGCGTTTCTACACTTAAAGCTGGTCTGGAATTCAAGCCCGATCCAAGTGTTGCCGTACGCTTTGGCTACAACTACGTGTCGCCCATGTATCAGGAGAATGGGGTACGAGACACCCGTCTGGGCAGCATCGGCAACTGGTATTCCAGCACGGCCGACTATACCAACTGGAAATCTACCAACCGCATCACCTGCGGACTGGGTTTCAAGCACGAGGGCTGGAATTTTGACCTGGCATATCAGTACAGCGCCACAAAGGGACAATTTTTCCCGTTCCAGAGCATGAACTTCACAGATATCGTGCCAAACGACGACGGCTCTTACAATTATGAGATAAACGCCAGCACACCAAGCGACGTCAAGTTCAATCGTCATCAGCTGCTGTTCACCGTGGGCTATACGTTCTGAATCTTAAGGAAAAATAAACAAACGGCGTATCTTTCACTGAGAGATACGCCGTTTTGTTTAATTATAAAGTTTACGCCATTTTTTGCTTAAAGAGGATAGACTATATTATCCTCTCAAAATATCTATTTATCATAATGCCGATTCTCGTTAGGAATAGGCAAAGAAAAATAGAAAGGTTCTTTTCATCATTCTCGAGCCATTTTCCAGCCGCGGTACATTTCGCTCATTGCTAGTTTACAATGCGTAGTGCAGAAAAACTTACTCACTTACAACTTACTCACTTCGGACATTTAGGTTTTCCTAAATCGGATTGGATATGGAAAAGGAATAAATGGATAAATTAAGAAGTAATATACTAAAATATATCTTATATTATAATATTAATATATTAATATTATAATATAAAAATTCTGTTTAGAGATAATCTCAGAATACAGATGTCCGAAGTGAGTAAGTTGTAAGTGAGTAACCTGACATGATCTAAGATTTGAAATTATCATACCTTTTGCGTCAAGATGTAAAACAGATAAAGCATATGGAATTTGCGACATGGCTAAAGAGAAAATTTTTCATAGTGCACAAGGAAGTTCTGTATAGCTTAGAAGTAAAAACAAGGATTAAGGAAAAGGTTTTAAGAAATAGGAATATTATTTACAACCTTTAAAATATTTAACAATTTTACTACTCTCTACCCTATCAACTTTTTCCTTAGCATCTTATACAGGTTTAAATACAAAATATTACATTACTGAACTTTCGCAAGTGAATATTCATTCATCAAGCGACTAATTTATACATTTGATATAGCTTATGGAACTTAGGATTGGCATCAATAACCGCAGAAAGCAGTTCACTGGCATCGGCAGAGATCATCTCTGCGATTTCCAGGATGGTGTCCAATATAAGTTCCCATATCCTGTCCGAAGCGGACAGCTCCAGAGTACCAGCAGTGGCTTCACGGAAGAGTTCTCCGACGGTCTCGTAGGCCTCAAACCGCTTCACCGTGCAAAGTATGTTGTACTGCATCATGATCAGCGTAAAGCTGGCAATCTGTGCAGAGAAGTGTACGCTCTGACATCTGCCGAAGTCGAGCAGTTGCTTCTGGTCGTGATAAGCCACCTCGGTAGTCCAGCGGATAGCGTACGTCCTGTATGCTTTGAGAAAACTAAGCGAGAGGTCCGTAGTGAGCAATCCATTCCAAAGCCCATTCCTGCCTCGTTTCGAGAAGAACAAACGCACGGTGGTACCTGCAAACTTCACATCGATGGTGCAGTAGGTACATCTGAGTGTCCTGTTATGTTTGGTGAGGCCCTGCTTCTGGAGCTTCTTGATAATCTGCTTAGCAGTCAAATCACCCCACTGGGTGTGGTATTTGGTCTTGCCCAGCTTGATCATGCCTATCAGATGACACTTGATGTGGCGGCTGGTAATCAGGCGAACGAAGTCTGCACTGGTAAACCAACTGTCAACCAGCAGATAGTCGAAACGTATTCCACGCTTGATAGCGTACTTCACCATCTCGATTGCCTTGTCAGTCTTCTTCATGGTGTATTCTTTTATGCGCTCCTCAACACATTGCCCCGTATAGTCGGCAGAGAAACGCTCACTGCGTTGCTTGTCCGTCAACCCTTGCTTCTTGTCAGGATTACTGCCTTCTTCACCATGAAGCGAGAAATCGAGAAACAATTGGCTCATGCCATCGCACAGAAGCAGCGTCAGACATTTGTAGCCGAGGATGCTCTTATGTCGGATATGAGAGAAAACCTTGCCGATAAGTTCACTCTTGCGACCACTCTTTGGAGCGTCTGTGTCATCGATAATCAGGCAGACAGGCTTGTCATGCTCAGCCTCGGTGCTACGGCTGATCTTACGCAGCAGCTGGAGGTTCATCGCATACAGCAGTTTGCGCCACTTGATATCACCATCATTCATAAAACGATAGAACATGTCCTTCTCACAACAGAACAAGCGGCTTAATGAAGAGCCAGAGTACCGGTATGCATTCCTGACGACGAAGAAAGGGAACAGCATCAAAAGATTAAGGACCTGCACGTTCGTGAACTTGCAGTTCTCTTTCTTCTCTGTCCCTATCTGCTCCGGACGTATGTTTATGCACTCCATCACTCTCATAATCGCATTAATTGCACGGTTATTCTCATTTTCTGAGAAAAAGCTTCTCAAATCTGAAATAATTGTTGTACCTTTGCTCACGGCTTCTAAGTTTGAACTTTATTGTTTGGCGACTATAAAGTTACTCATTTTCAGTGAGTTGAGCAAACTTCGAAGCCATTTTTATTCCTATTTTATGTTAAATTATGCAGGTGCGCCATCACTTGCGAAACTTTAGTTACATTATTTATTGGTACTTTCAATAAAAAACTGTACCTTTGCGGTATGTCAAGAAGTCGTGAAGAAGCCGAGAAAGCAGGCATACAAATTAAAGAGATACATCATAACATGAAGCGACGTTTCCCTTGTCATAATTATAGCGATAAGGGTACGTATATGATAACCTTGGTCGTGGAAGGACGCAAGCCACTTTTCGGCAGATTGCAAGGCGACGGTCTGGCCTCAATGGGTAGCGAAAACGAGCCTAAGGTGGTCCTATCGCCTCTAGGCAAGGCTATCCAGAACTTCGAGATACAGAAAATTCCTACCTTTTATCCGATGGTAGAGGTTTGGAAGCTCTGCATCATGCCAGATCATCTGCATATCATCATCAGAGTAAAGGAAAAGATGCCCGATGGAAAGAACCTGGGACAGGTGGTGCGCGGATTCAAAACTGGGTGCACAAGGGCTTGGTGGGTACTCAGCGAAAGAGAAAAGACCTTCGGAGAAGCGAAGGGGACAGGAGCTGCTGATGCCGCACGCGGAGAAATGAAGAGAACGGGAGATGCTGACGCAGTGCGTGTTCCAGCTGGTTCTCCAGCGGGCCTTCGTCCTCTCCTCTTTGAGAAAGGATACTGCGACAAAGTTCTGCTACGCCCTGGGCAGCTTGACAACTGGAAGCGATATCTGGATGATAACCCACGACGACTGGCCATTAAACGCCAGCACCCCGACTACTTCACTATTATGCATCAAGTAAACATAGGGAAATGGCGGTGCAAGGCAGTAGGTAACCGTTTCCTTCTCAATAATCCAGAAAAAGCGGCGGTGGTCGTTCATAGTGCCTATAATGACGCAGAGTTTGCTGAACTGAAAGCCAAATGGCTCGCCCTTGCTGAAAACGGCGGTATTCTGATAAGTGCTGCTATCGCTAAAAGGGAAAAGGAGGTGATGCGTGAGGCGATGGACCGCGGTTATTGCCTAATCTATCTTCGCGAGAACGGTTTCCCTGATTATTATAAGCCGTCTGGTGAGTCTTTCACCGCCTGTTCCGAAGGCCGACTGTTACAGATAAGTCCGTGGGATTACCACATGCAGCGTAAGACTATCTCGCGAGAACAATGCCTAATGCTTAACCGACTGGCAGAAGAGATAGCCAATACGCCCTACTTCCCATTTGTTTCATAACCTTCAGTACTTACAAAATACAAAAAATGGGGTTGGCGCATTGCCAACCCCTATTTTTATATAAGATAGTTTGTTTTTTATTTGATTACGACTTTGCGGCCGTTGATGATGTAGAGGCCACTCTTAGGATTGGTTACCTTCTGGCCATTCAGGTTGTAAATGGCTGAGGTCTGCTTGGTGGCCTGAGGTGCGGTCTCGATACCGGTCTGAACCATGGTATCCACCACAACTACCTCGTCAAGGAAGAAACGCTTGGCGGGAGTGAACACCAGCTTGACATCGCCAGTACCTGAGATGGTGGCGGTGAAGGTGGTCCACTCGCTGCTCTTCATCGTGAACTCTGAGGGCTCGATGAGTACGGTGGCACCAGTAGCTGAGAGCTTCAGGCCGGTACCGTCGTTGCCCCAGCTTGCTGCCTTGAAGGTCAAGGTGTGAGTATTGCCGGCGAGCGTGATAGTGGGAGATGTAGCAACGCCGCTCTTCTTACTGCTTCCGAAGCGTGCACACTGATAGCCACCATAGAGGGCTTCAGCATCCCATCCGTCGTTGTCGGCTGCGAACGTTGAACTTGCTACAGAGCTACCCCAATTGTCATCGTTGGCGCCCGTTCCTGCACAATCATTGAATGACTCGTAGAACACGGCTCCCTCGGGCACATCGGTAGTTGTACCGCCGTTGCCACCGGTGCTGGTGTATTCAGCCACATAATTGAATGAGATAGTGCCATTGGCATTGAGGGTGATATCCTCGACAGAAGAGTCAATCCAGTTGGTGCCGTTGGTATTCTTGTTAAAGAACTGGGCAGCCTTCTTGGCAATCTTGTCAGAGGTCTTGAAGTCCTTGTTAAAGGCTGTCACATTGGTCAGGGGGAACACATCATTCTCTTCGGTGAAATAGGTCTCACCCATATATGTTTCCTTCTGGCAACGGCCGTCGGCAGGAACAACCACCATGCGCTGGTGGTCAGGATCATCGTTAGGACCATTATTGTACCATACATCCTTATCGTAGTCGCAGTGTACAATCAGCAGACCTGCATCGTAAAGTGAGGCATCCCAGCCCTCCAGCTGACGGTTCTCCAGCATGAGGAACTCGTTCTTATTACCTTTATTATAGATGATATAGCTCTGGCCGCCATTCTGCAGCGACTTCATGTTCTGCACCTGCACATCCTCAGCATCCAGTTCGATGGGCTCGAGCCATCCGGCCATCCACATCTCGTAACTGGTATAACCGGCAGGCTGGTAGCCGTCGCCATTATAGGAACCAGCGCACATCAGGTCCCAAGAGCCCATGCCCTGACCGCCACTGTAGTCGATGTCGTAGAAGTCGGGATATCCCAGACAGTGAGAGAACTCATGGCAGATAGTGCCCAGACCGTCGATTTCCCGACTGCCATTGAGCTCAGAGCCACATGCATAATTATCGACTTTAAGATTCTGAGCTACTGTAACAGCACTGGTTTCACCGCCATAAGACAAAGAATACGCATGGGGCCAGATGGTATTCTCTGCGCCACCGTCGGCCTCACCCATACCGGCATAGATCACATAGACCTGATCCACCTCGCCATCGTTGTTCCAGTCATACTGTTTCCAGTTGGTCACCTCGTTCTTTGCCAGGTTGACAGCCTCGAAAACCATCTGTTCAGGATGCTGGTCGTAACCTTCTGAGTCGTTGCTGCCGTAATAGCTGGCTTTATGACTGACCGTCACAGGACCTACGATGTCGAAGTCGAGCTCAAACTGTCCGCGGCTCTGAGCCTTGAAATAGTCGGCCATAGAGCCCTTGAACTTACCCTCAGAGAAGCCCTCCTCGTTGGCAATACGCGTAAACAGTTCATTAGTATGCTCAGCCTGGAATGTCTCGTCCTGGAAGTTGACCAGGATAATCAGTCCCTTTTTCTGACCTGTATAATGGGTGGCAGCGTCTGTTGGCATGCGTCGGACACGTCGGGCATTTTCCTGCTGTCGGAGCGATCGGGCACGCTTTAGTGTGACCTGAGCGTCGATGGCCTGATAGAAGTCACCCTTCAAGGTGTAGGCCTTGCCGTCCTCACCCTTCCAGATGTGACCAAACTCGTCACCTACGAGCATCGCTTTAACCTCTGTGCCGTCGACCAGCTTCAGCGTTTTCCATTGTCCGCGCTTGGCAGGGACAGCTATTGCCGATGAGGTGATAATCCCCAAGGCAATTGTCATCAATAGTTTCTTAATCATTCGTTTGTTTGTAAAATATATTTTAATGGGTTAACAAAAATCGCTTTTTAAAAGCGTACAAAGGTACGTATTTTCCTGTATAAAACAAAAAAATTGTCCTAAAAAAGAATACCTAACGATACCAACAGGCCGTAAATGAAGATGTTGCGCGCCGTTGCACCCAGACAATTGTTCAGTTCCCTACCCTTCCAGATGCGCTTCATCTTCAGATAGGTGAGCACATGCAGCACCAGGTAGATGAACGGCAGGCCGAACGCCCACCAACGGCCGTTGAGCCCGAAGACAAGGCCCATCAGACAGGCCACGATGCCTACCATCAGATAGAGCATGATAGCCGCCTTCTCGCCCACATGGACCACGAGGGTATTCTTGCCAGCCTGCTTGTCGGTATCGCGGTCGCGGAAATTATTGACCAGCAGCAGTCCGTCAATGACAATGCCGCATGCCAGCGAGGCCGTGAGGACCTCAACGGTGGTGGTATGCAACTGGATATAGTACGTGATGCTGACAGGGATGAGTCCGAAAAATACCAGCACCAGCACGTCGCCAAGTCCCATATACGAGAGGTGCGTGGTATAGAGGAAACAGAACACCACGCAGAGCACGCCGATAAGTACCATCTCCAGACCGCCAAACCACACGAGGGGCAGTCCGACGAGGCAGGCCAGGACGGTGGTGGCAGCAATGGCATGACGCATCCGCTCGATGCTCACCCACCCCTGTGTACAGGCTCGCTCAGGCCCCAGACGCGTCTCACGGTCGTCGGTGCCCTTGGCGTAGTCCACGAAGTCGTTGATGAAATTGGCATCTATCTGCATGATAAAGGCAAAGAGCAGGCAGAGCGCAGCCGCCCACCAGTTGAACACATCGCCAGCATACTGCTGTGCGTCCTTCCAGGCCAGCGACAAACCTATCATCACGGGTACGGCGGCACCCGTCAGAGTCTTTGGTCGTGCGGCCAGAAACCATGCCTTAAATGAGTCTTTCTTTACGTCCATCTCAATTTTTTCTGAAAACGCTTGCAAAAGTAAATAAAATCTTGTATATTTGCAAACCAAACCTTGAAAAAGTTATGATAAAAAACACTGCCAGTCTTGACCTCGTAGAGTTTATTGAGACGCAGATACTGCCCCAATACGCTAATTTTGACCGTGCACACAACATGGAGCACGTGACGCGTGTGATTCGCCGTTCGCTTGAATTAGCCAACCGCACAGGTGCCGACATCGATATGGTTTACACCATTGCCGCCTACCACGACGTGGGCATGTCGGGCCCCCGTGCCGTGCATCACATCACGGGCGGAAAAATCCTGCAAAGTGATGCCCGCCTGAAGAAATGGTTCTCGGCCGAGCAGATTAAGATTATGAAGGAAGCCATTGAGGACCACCGGGCTTCGGCCTCGCGCGCCCCACGCAGTCTGTATGGAAAGATTGTGGCCGAGGCCGACCGTGACATCGTGCCCGAGGTGGTGTTCCAGCGTACGGTGCAGTTCGGACTGGCCAACTACCCCGAGCTGGACAAGGAGCATCACTGGCTGCGCTTCAAGGAGCATATGGACCAGAAATACTCGGCCAACGGCTATATACGCCTGTGGATTCCGGGCTCGCCTAATGAAGAGAAACTGACGGAACTGCGTAACATCATTGCGAATACGCCCCTGTTGCGTGAGAAGTTCAATCAATATTATGAATTAGAAACTAAATCCGAAGAAGTATGACAAACAAGGAATTGATGCGACGTGCCATCGAACTCTCCAAGATGAGTGTCCAGAATGGCGGAGGTCCCTTCGGGGCCGTGATAGCCTGTAACGGCAAGATTGTTGCCGAAGGGTCAAACTGTGTAACGTTAGACTGCGACCCCACGGCCCATGCCGAGGTGTCGACCATTCGCAAGGCCTGCAAGGCCCTGAAGACATTCGACCTGAGCGGTTGCGAGATCTATACCTCGTGCGAGCCTTGTCCGATGTGCTTCGGTGCTATCTACTGGGCACACCTCGACAAGATATACATGGGCAACGACCGTAAGGATGCAGCCAAGATCGGATTCGATGATGACTTCATCTACCAGGAGATTGCGCTCAGCCCAGAGCAGCGCGAGAAGCCCTCGGAAATCCTGTTGCGCGACGAGGCGCTGGAGGCTTTCCGTATGTGGGAAGAGAAAGATGATAAGACGGAATACTAAGACAGGTAGAAGTATCCGGCTCCTAAAGCGGCCAGTAGCACGATGAAAACGATGATTTTCAGCATGCAGCTGGCTACTTTTTTTATCATATATGCTGCTGCGATGATGACCAGCAGCGCTACGGCATAGAATATCCAGTTCTCAAACATGTGTGTTTCCTGATTTTATTTGAACAGTTGACGGAAGGCTGTGGGTACAGGGGTCTCAAACTCCATGGGTTCGCCCGTGCGGGGGTGCGAGAAGCACAGGAGCCAGGCATGGAGGCACAGACGGTGAATGGGGTCGTCGCCATTACCGTATTTGGTATCGCCGCATACGGGATGGCCCATGTCGGCAGAATGTACGCGAATCTGGTTCTTGCGACCCGTCTCCAGCTTATATTCCACAAGCGAATGTTCGGTAGTGCGGTCCAGTACATGGAAATGCGTGATAGCCAGTTTGCCACCATTGTCCACAGGCGATGAATAGGTGACGTAGGCCTTGTTGTCCTTCAGCCAGTTCTGGATAGTACCCTCGTCCTGCTCCATCTCACCGCTCACCACGGCCACATAACGGCGGTCGTAGACAATCTGGTGCCAGTTGTGCTCCAGTATCTGCTCGGTCTCCATATCTTTGGCATAGACCATCAGGCCACTGGTGTCGCGGTCCAGGCGGTGCACCACATGAGCCGTACACTTCTGGCGACTCTTCTTGAAGTAATCGTCAAGCACGGACTTCACGTTGAGCGAGGAATGACCTGCAGCCATCGACAGAATACCGATATTTTTCTCTACGACGATGAGCCACTGGTCCTCATACACAATCTTGACGTAGCGGCTCTTGAACGACTGTTGGTTGCGCTTGGTCTTGCTGACGGCCACCTTCATGCCACGTTCCAGCTGGAAGTCAAACTGTGTCACGGTCTTGCCGTTGACCTTGATACCACGTCCCTGCAGCGTCGCCTTGATCTTGGTGCGACTCTCCTTGACGTTTTCCAACAGCCATTCCAGCAACGGCTTTTGTTCGTTCACTACATAGTGATCATACTCACCCATGCGGTTATATCCAGTATTCATTCTCATTGTTCACAAACTGTATATAAGTAATTCTTGTCTATTCTCTCTGTCGTCGTAAACCACTCTGCCTTAGCGTTTTTCAGAGTTTCCTTCATGTTGTCATTGATGCCTTCGCCAGTCAGTTTCAGCAGGCTCTCCTTCATGGTCCACAATCGGATGAAGGCCAGTCCGGGATTACCCGACTGATGAATCTGCTGCATTTCGTCATCGCTCATGGCATAGCGTGCTACCGACTCACTGTAGCGTCCGATGCTTTCCACGTCAATCCCAACGGGTCTGCGGCTCAGTACGCAAACGGCAGCCTCCTTGCAATGACTCAGACTGAAATAGAGTTCAGGGTGACCAACGATGGAAGGTTTTCCGTGTTCTCCATATTCGAATATAGGATTTTCCAGGATGCCCTCCTGTTCGCGCAACGCCTGTTTCAGCAGCATATAGGCAGCCACACAGAGGCGCTGGCCCTGTTCAAACTTAAACTGAAGGGCCTGCTCTCGTCTCTGACTGCTGATGCTTTGCAGGGCCAGTTGCAAGTCGAAATCTCCTATATGGTCGTTGATATATACCTTCATTCGTGTGAAAAGGTACGAAATGGACTCCCGAAGTGCTTCGAGAGCCCATTCTTAAGTATCATGATTGCGGATTATTTATCGTCGCGCTCAATCCAAGCCAGCACGTCGCCCTTGCGGACCTTGGCACCCTGCTTGGCGCTTACCTCAACGAGCTTACCACCGAGGGCAGCAGGCACGGGAACAATCTCGCCCCATTTCTCCATGAGGTAGCAGAAGGTCTGACCTTCTTGGTACTTCTGACCGATGAACGGCTCCAGACAGGGAGCACACTCACCCTCGCCATTGAACTCGTAGAAAATCTGTCCGGCAGAGGGAGCTACCAGGGCATCAGCCTTAGCATGCTTGAAGGCAGAGAGTTCCTCGGCACTCAGTTTTGAACCGAGTTTGGCATCCTTGGCTTTCTGGAGGTCGGCCAGGAACTGCTTCTTAGCCTGCCCGCTCTTGAAGGCACGATACTGCTCGGGGTGCATAGCCAGTTCGAAGAGTTCCTCATTGTCCTTACCGTAGTCCCAACCGTTCTCGTCCATCTCCTTCTTAAAGCCGTCGAGGGCATTCTCAAGAAGTGTGTGGGGATCAACATCTGTAAACTCGCGGTTTTGTTTCTTAGCCAACTCAACAAGCTCGGGGTCGATAGTTCCAGGAATCTTTCCGCTCTTACCAAGTATCATGCCCCACATAGCGTCGTCCATCATCACGAAGCGACCCTTACCCTGCTCGATGGTGAGGAGGTTCATCAGGGCGATATTCTTGGTGTACTGAGAGAACGGTGTCACCAATGGGGGATAACCTACACGTGGCCATACGTACTCTACCTCGTTGAACAGCTTCACCAGCATGTCGTCCATGGTCAACTCGGGCTCGCCTTTCTGAACGCGAATCTTGTTGATCATGGTCTGGATGCCACCAAGGTCGGCCATCATGGAGCCCATCATGCCACCAGGCAGTCCGCAACCCAGCAGGAGTGAAGACATGTGCTTGTTGGCAGGATTGATGAAGTAGCCCAGCCACTCGTCGATGAACTCCTGAGTGAGCGTACGGGCCTGCATATAGGCATTCATATTGATTTCAGGTACATCGAAGCCCTCGTTCTTCAGCATAGACTGAACAGAGATGATATCGGGATGAACCTTACCCCATGACAGAGGCTCGATAGCGGTATCGATGATGTCGGCACCATTGTTACATACCTCAAGGATAGAGGCCATAGACAGACCGGGACCTGAGTGACCGTGATACTGGATGATGATCTCAGGGTGCTTGGTCTTGATAGCCTTGGTCAGGGCACCCAGCATAGCGGGCTGACCAATACCGGCCATATCCTTCAGGCAGATTTCCTCGGCACCAGCGGCGATAACTTCGTCGGCAATGTTTGAATAGTAGTCAACGGTATGAACGGGTGAGTTGGTGATACAAAGGGTGGCCTGGGGAATCATGCCTGCAGCCTTGGCCCACTTGATAGAAGGGATGATATTACGTGTGTCGTTCAAACCGCAGAAGATACGGGGGATGTCCACACCCTGAGCCTTCTTGACCTTATACATCAGCTCGCGCACATCATCGGGAACGGGATACATGCGGAGAGCGTTGAGACCACGGTCCAGCATGTGGGTCTGGATGCCGGCCTCATTGAAGGGCTTACAGAATGCGCGTACAGCATCGTTAGGATTCTCACCTGCCATGAGGTTCACCTGCTCAAAGGCACCACCATTGGTTTCTACACGTGAGAAACAGCCCATCTCAATGATCACAGGGGCGATACGCTCCAACTGATCCTTGCGTGGCTGGAATTTTCCAGACGACTGCCACATATCGCGGTAGACGAGACTAAACTTGATTTTCTTCTTTGTTGCCATAATATACTATGTTTATATCTAAATTCTCAAATTGGATGCAAAGGTACGAAATAAATGAGAATTATTAATTAAGAATTAAGAATTATTTCGTATCTTTGCCGCAAATTACAGACAATTATGAAAATTAATTCATTATTTTTTACGATAGCCGCCGTGATGCTTGTAGCGTGCGGTGCAAAACAGGAAACAGAGAAAAATAAAGAAATCCTGACAACAGAGGTTAACGATGACCAGACCATCTACGGATTGGCTTGCGACGGATGCAACGATACTGTGGTGGTGTTTCTGCGTCTGCCTTACAATGGCAGCGATCCTGATACGCTCTATATCCTGGATGCGGTGAAGCAGCGACATATCATGGGAAAGATACGTATAGGCGACAAGTTGGCTATCATGCAAAATGAAGCTGACTCGACGGTGGCCGACCTCGTGATTGTCACCGAACAGCTCATGGGACAATGGCGCCACCTGGTATACCCCACCCTGCACGAGCGTGCCGACATGGAGGGAAACACCGAGCGACAGAAGATAGCTCAGTTGCCCGACTCCATCAAGGCGCTGCTGGCTATCCCCAAGGAATACGGACTGGACATCCTGCATGACAACATGATGTATGTGCCCGGCTCTCACGTCAAACATGTGACGTCAGACGAAGAATCGCCCGTGGAATATCCCATCGCGCAATTCTACAACGAATGGAAAATATTCAACGGACGATTTGTGATGCTTCACTGCGCAGCCGACTCGCTGGGCGAGATGCAGACGCTGGCTTCTGATACCGCAGACGTGGTGCTGCTGGAAGCCGACTCGCTGATGCTGCGCTTCAAGGATGGCGTGCGCAGCTACTACCGGAAGGTAGAGGAGCCAAAGGAATAAAGGCGCTGCTCTGCCATCTTTTCATACTTAGTGCCTGGCCGGCCGTAGTTGGCATAAGGATAGATACTGATGCCGCCACGGGGCGTGAACAGGCCGATAACCTCAATATACTTTGGGTCCATCAGCTTCACAAGGTCTTTCATAATGACGTTGACACAGTCTTCATGGAAGTCGCCATGATTGCGGAAGGAGAAGAGATAGAGCTTCAGGCTCTTTGACTCCACCATGCGCTCGTCGGGGATATACAGGATTTTGATTTCTGCAAAGTCGGGCTGACCGGTGATAGGACACAGCGAGGTGAACTCGGGACAGTTGAACTGCACCCAATAGTCGTTCTCGGGGTGCTTATTCTGGAAAGTCTCCAGCACCTCAGGGGCATAGTCCATCTTGTATTCGGTCTTACGTCCAAGCGTTTGCAGACCTTCGTTTTCTCTTGAACTCATAACGTATTAATAATTAAATGTATATGTAATGGTTTCGTCGTCACGCCTTACCATCAGCTGATGGATGCTCTTGTCGGCATTCAGCGTTGCGGAAACCTGAATATTCTCTTTATCATTCTTCGCCTCGGCAATGATACTGGTGTTGCGGGCATAGCGGAAGAGCGAAGCCAGCAGGTAGGGATCGCACGCCTCTACACCAAGCAGCAGCTGGTTGGCATCAACAGTCTGGTGACGGTTGTCCTGTTCGCCATAGCTCAGGGCCAGTTTGCGTGTCAGCTTCTGGTTGTCGTAATAGAAGATGCTGTCGCAATTGTGCAGGCTGTCGGGGTTGAGCGAGTATTTGCCATAGGTAAAACGGTATGTGACGCAGGAAGAAGTGAGCGCGCCACGATGTTCGAAGTTGAAGATATAGTTGGCTGGAGCTACAACCATACTACTGTAAAAGCGGTTGAAATAGCCCACGGTATCGCCACTATTGATAAGTAGCTGAGGCTGGTAGTCTTTGTCGCAGTCCACACTGTAGGTGATGCCTTTTTTGACATCCTTCACCGTCATCTGCTTCTTACCATAGGTAATCTGCAGGTTGCTCAATGTCTGTTCGGCTTTCTGAATCTTCACCAGCGTAGGACGGTGCAGCGTGTCATATTCGAGTGTGATGTTACTGTCGTCAGAACCTGTGATAGACTTCACGTCGGCAGCAGAGCCCAGTGAACCGTCGCCACGGGTGGCATACTGGATAAAGGCCAGTGAGATATGGGCCTCGCCAGGATGATTGGTATCACGAATCTGGATAGCAGCAGTACGCGACAGGTCGGTGGTGTTCTGCTTGAAGCCCAACTCCTGACTGTAGAGCACACTACCCTTTCCAGTACGGATGGGCACCGTAATCCAGGAGTTGTCGTAACCACTCAGGTCAATGAGGTCCCAGTTGCCATAACCATAGAAAATCAAAGAGTCTGATACGTTGTTGGCATAGTAATACGAGATATTACTTGAAGGGCTATCTATGCCAAAACCTGCCCTAAAATTACCCTCGTCATTCACGCATGATGTCAGCATTGTTGCTGCTACTAACACCCCAAATAAAGTCTTTTTAGTTTCCATAATAACCTATTGATTTTTAATTAAATATCGTCATCCTCGTCATCGTCCCAACTGTCGAAATCAAACCCACCGAATCCTTCGAGCGAGGGAGCTACGAAGGCATCCATCTGACGGCGATCTTTCTTCGTGGGACGACCGGTGCCGCGAGCGCGGTCAACAAATCCGCTGATGCGGTTCATCTCCAGCAGTTCATACTGGTCCTGCGGTGTCACGTTCTCATAAATCTCAGGAAGCAGTTTGGCGCCTACGCGCTGCTCTATGGGCTTCTGAATCTTGAACGAATAAGTCACGGGCGGCTTGCGTACACTGATGGTATCGCCCTCTTTCACCATACGCGAGGGCTTCACATTGACGCCGTTGACTGCCACGCGTCCGTTCTTACAGGCATCCGAGGCAATAGAGCGTGTCTTGAATATACGCGCTGCCCAAAGCCATTTATCTATACGTGCTTCACTCATGTGGTAGCAAATTTTTCACTATTCACTTTTCACTTTTCCCTTACCCAGCTTATTGTATTGGTTCATGGTAATATCAATACCTGCCAAAACAAAACTCTTGATGATATCCACAGCCAGGTCGATGGAGGGTTGCAATGCTTTCTGTTCCTCCTCACTATAGCGCCCCAGCACCCAGTCTATCTGTCCGCCACGCGGATACTCGTTACCAATACCCATACGTAAGCGTGCATAATCCTGACCAATGAGTTGCTGGATATGCCCCAGTCCGTTATGACCGCCATTAGAACCGTTGGCCTTCAAACGAAAGGCACCCAACGGCAGTGCGACATCATCAGATATCACTAACAGGTGTTTTTGGTCAATATTCTCCTTGTTGAGCCAATATCTCACAGCATTGCCACTCAGATTCATATAGGTCGATGGTTTCAAGAGGAAAACCTTGCGGCCCTTTAACGATGTCTCGGCCACAAAGCCATAACGACGGTCGTCAAAAACGATATTGGACGCCTTAGCAAAAGCGTCCAATACCATAAATCCAGTATTGTGGCGGGTCAATTCGTATTCAGAGCCTACGTTGCCCAAGCCTACAATCAAATACTTTTCCATCTCACGTCTGATTACTCAGCAGCAGCGGCAGCAGCCTTTGACGCACGAGTCTCCTTAACTGAGCATACTACAACCTGTGCAGGAGTAGCAAGCTTCAGACCGTCGAAGCTCAGCTCACCAACCTTGATAGCCTTACCCAGACCGAGGTTAGTAACGTCAATATTCAGAATCTCAGGAATCTGCTTATAAGGAGCGGTAACGTCAATCTTACGGATAGAGAGGTTCAGCTTACCACCATCACGTACACCCTGTGCCAAGCCATTGAGCTTAACGGGAATACCTACGGTGATTTCCTTCTCCTCGTTCACCTCGTAGAAGTCAGCGTGAAGCAGAGCGTCTGTTGTGGGGTGGAACTGAAGCTCCTTGATGATTGCCTTGTGCTCCTTGCCATCGATGTTGAGGTTTACAACGAATACGTGAGGTGTGTAAACAGCCTTACGCAGCTCAGCGAATGAAGCGGTGAATGACATTGCCTCGGGCAGACCATTCTCACCCTTCTTCTCACCATACAGGTTACAGGGAACAAGACCCTCCTTGCGAAGCTCCTTAGAAGCCTTCTTGCCAGTCAACTCACGCTTCTGGCCATTGATTGCGATTTCTTTCATAACGTTTGTGTTACTCTAAATTAAGTTGTTAATACATAAAATTGTTTGACTTAATTCGCCATCACACGAAAAAAGCGGGTGCAAAGGTACGAAGAAAAATTGATATAGACAATCGATTGTGGAAAAATTTCTAAAAAAAGTACCTTTTTCTTGTGTAATCGCAGAAAAATGCCTAAATTTGCATCCGATAAAAGAGTTTACACGTATGATTAATAGAGAAATCATTAGAATTAAGATTGTTCAGTTAACCTACGCATACTATCAAAATGGTAACAAGAACATTGATACCGCAGAGAAAGAGCTGTTCTTCAGCCTCTCTAAAGCCTATGACTTGTACAACCAACTTTTGTCTTTGATAGTTGCTATTACAAGGGAAGCACAGCGCCGTCAGGAGGTGCTGCAAGCGAAGGCCCTGCGCGAAGGGTCGAAAATGCCATCAGCCAAATTCACAAGCAACCGTTTCGCCCTGCAGTTGGAGAGTAATATCCAGTTGGGAGAGTTTATGGAAACACAGAAACGTACATGGGCTGACTATCCTGAATTCATCGGAAAAATGTTTGAACAGATTGAGCAGAGTCAGATTTATCAGGACTACATGAATGATAAGGAAGACAGCTATGCTGCTGACCGCGAGTTGTGGCGCAAGCTCTATCGCACCTTCGTTCAGGAAAATGAAGACCTCGACTCACTTCTGGAAGAGCAGAGCCTCTACTGGAATGACGACAAGGATGTGGTAGACACCTTCGTACTGAAGACCATCAAGCGCTTCGACGAGAAAAACGGCGACAAGCAGGAACTGCTCCCCGAATATGACTCAGAAGAGGAAAAGGATTACGCACGCAAGCTCTTCCGGGCCACCATCCTCAATGCAAACGACTATCAGCATATGATGACTGAGGCTTCACAGAACTGGGATTTCTCCCGTCTGGCCTACATGGATGTCATCATCATGCAGATTGCCATTGCCGAGATGCTCACATTCCCCAGCATCCCCCTCAGCGTCACCATCAATGAGTTCGTAGAGCTGGCTAAGTTCTACTCTACCCCTCGCAGCGCCGGCTATATCAACGGCATGCTCGACACCATTGCCCGTCACCTTATTAATACTGGCAGACTGCTGAAGCAGATGGATAAGAAAGACAATAATTAATAACTAAAATACAAATTATACAAGATGATTAATTTCCTTTTACAAGCAGCCCCCAACGGAGGCGGAAACCTGATGATGACTGTCATCATGTTTGGTGCGATCTTTGCCATTATGTATTTCTTCATGATTCGTCCTCAGCAGAAACAGCGCAAGGAGATTCAGAAGTTCCAGAACGAACTGACAGAAGGAACCTCTGTTGTAACAGGTGGCGGTATCTATGGCACCGTTCAGAAGATTGACCTCGCCAAGGGCACTGTTGACGTGAAGATTGCACGCGATGTTGTCGTCACGGTCGACAAGAGCTATGTGTTCAAGGATATGTCAAGCATGGGCTTGCAGAAATAAACCAGGTCTTGAGAAATGACCTTCAGGCCCACTGACACACTGCATACCATCAGAGATTTCCTGTTTAGCAAAACAAACAGGGAATTTCTGATTTTTTTGTTGTTCCTCCTGCTCTCGGGCATCTTCTGGCTGATGATGACTTTCAACGAGACCTACGAGAAGGAGATTGTACTGCCCGTGCGTTATGTCAACGTACCCCAGAGTGCAGTGCTCACCTCAGGCGAGTCTGACAGTATCCATGTGAACATCAGCGACAAGGGATTCAGTCTCTTTGCCTTTATCTATTCACGGGACAGTCACACCATCGACATTGACTTCACGAAATATGCCCTGCCCGACGGTATCGGATCTGTACCGGCTATCGACCTGCAGCATATGATAGAACAGCTGTTGCCCACATCAGCAAAGATTACGAGTCTGAAGACGGAGAAACTGGTGTTCTATTATAATAATGGTGAGAAGAAGAAGGTACCTGTGAGATGGAGAGGTCATCTGAAGACAGACCCGCATTATTTCATTGCCAAGACGCTCATAGAGCCCGACAGCGTCACCATCTTTGCCTCACGCGAGAAGCTGGACAGTATCCATTATGTATATACGCGCGAGCTCAACTATTCCGACATTCACGATACGCTCATCGTAACGAGCGAACTGCAACGTATGCAGGGTGTGAAGATTGTGCCCAACAGGGTGAAGATAAACATCCAGACTGACGTGCTCACAGAGGAGACCATCGACAGCATTCCCGTTGTAGGCATCAACATGCCGAAGGGGAAAGTATTGCGTACCTTCCCTTCAAGGGTTTCGGTCAAGATTGTCACAGGCATGAAAAACTATAAGGCTATCATGCCGTCCGACATCCTCGTGGTGGCTGACTATGAGCAGTTCAAGGATGAAACTTCCGACAAATGCACCCTGCAGGTGAAAAAAGTACCTGAGGGTGTGTCACGGGCAACGCTGAACGTCAAGCAGGTGGACTATCTGATAGAGGAACAATAAGTACGCATCATGAAGATAGCTATCACCGGTGGTATAGGGAGCGGCAAGAGTTATGTATGCCAACTGCTCACGCAACATGGCATCAGCATCTACGACTGTGACTCGGCAGCAAAGCGACTGATGCGCACTTCGCCAGTACTGCGTCAGCAACTCACGGAACTGATAGGTCCTGACACGTATGATGCGGAGGGTCAGCTCAACAAGGCCGAAGTGGCCCGATACCTGTTGCTCTCAGAACAGAACGCACAGGCCATCAATGCCATCGTGCATCCTGCCGTAGCGCAGGACTTCCAGGAGAGCGGGTACCAGTGGATGGAATGTGCCATACTCTATGAGTCTGGTTTCGAACAACTGGTTGACAAGGTCATCGCTGTTACGGCTCCTGAGGATATCCGCATCCATCGCATCATGCAGCGCGACGGCATCACACGCGAGAAGGCGCTTGAATGGATTCACCGCCAATGGTCGCAGGACAAGGTGCGCAGCCGGTCTGACTTTGAAATCATCAACGACGGGCGTCCCCTGGAACCACAGATAGAAGGAATCATCAAAAAGATCATGTCGTGATCATGTCGTGATAACGTCATAACAAGATAACGTAATAACGAAAATAAAAAAAGAATTTAAAACAAAATGAAAGAAACAATTTTAGCAATCGCCGGCAAACCCGGACTTTACAAACTTGTATCACACGGTAAGAACAACCTCATCGTTGAAGCACTCGACGCTACACACCGTCGTCAGCCTGCTTTCGGTTCTGACCGCATCACCTCTCTGAACGATATCGCTATGTTCACCGACGAGGACGACGTGCCCCTGACTGACGTACTGGAGAGCATGAAGAATGTGGAAGGTGGCAAGAAGTCAAGCGTTGACTACAAGAAGGCCAGTGGCGATGAGCTCCGCGAATACTTCGCAAAGATTCTGCCCAACTTCGACCGCGACCGCGTGCAGAACAGCCACATCAAGAAGCTGATCCAGTGGTACAACATCCTCATTGAGAATGGTATCAGCGAATTCAAGGATGCTGAAGCCGAAACAGCAGAAGAGGCAAAGGAAGCTTAAACTGATCTGCAAAGACAAAACGATATGGACTCCCGGAATACTTCGGGAGTCCTTTTTATATATAATAAGGTGTAGATTGAATGTACATAATACAACCTCTTGACATAAGTCAACTATTTACGTAACAATGTGTCAAAAAGATAGTTTTTCGATAAAAAAGTTGATAAAATGTTTGGTATTTCAATTTTTTGCTTTACCTTTGCAACCGCAATTTGAAACAAACCATTAGTTCAACAATTAATTTTAAAGGTAAAAGATTATGAATGCAGCACAAGTTGTAGAGCAGCTGAAACAGCGCTTTCCTAACGAGCCCGAGTACATTCAGGCCGTAAGTCAGGTACTTCCCACTATTGAGGAAGAGTACAACAAGCACCCCGAGTTTGAAAAGAGCAACCTCATCGAGCGTCTTTGCATCCCCGATCGCGTGATTGAGTTCCGTGTTACATGGACCGACGATAAGGGCAATGTTCAGACAAACATGGGTTATCGCATTCAGCACAACAACGCTATTGGTCCGTACAAAGGCGGTATCCGTTTTCACAAGTCTGTAAACCTGGGTATCCTGAAGTTCTTGGCTTTCGAGCAGACATTCAAGAACTCACTGACAACTCTGCCTATGGGCGGTGCTAAGGGTGGTTCTGACTTCTCTCCACGCGGCAAGAGCGATGCAGAAGTTATGCGTTTCTGCCAGGCCTTCATGAACGAGCTCTATCGTCATATTGGTCCCGATGAGGACGTTCCTGCTGGTGACATCGGCGTAGGTGGTCGTGAGGTTGGCTACATGTTCGGTCAGTACAAGAAGTTGACACATCAGTTCCAGGGTGTTCTCACAGGTAAGGGAATCCAGTTCGGTGGTTCACTCATCCGTCCTGAGGCAACTGGTTATGGTACAGTATATTTCCTCGTTTCAATGTTGCAGACTCGCGGCATCGAACTGAAGGGTAAGAAAGTCCTGATTTCTGGTGCTGGTAACGTAGCACAGTATGCTGCAGAGAAGTGCTTGCAGCTTGGCGCTATCCCCATGACCATGTCAGACTCTGACGGTTACATCTACGATCCAGATGGAATCACTCGCGAGAAGCTTGACTATATCATGCAGCTGAAGAACGTTGAGCGCGGACGTATTAAGGAGTATGTTGAGGAGTATCCTACAGCTAAATATTACGAGGGCAAGCGTCCTTGGTTCGAGAAGGCTGACATTGCTCTGCCTTGCGCTACTCAGAACGAAATTAACGGTGAGCAGGCTCAGGCTCTCGTAGACAATGGTGTTATCGCTGTTGCTGAGGGTGCTAACATGCCTTCACTCCCTGAGGCAATCAAGATCTTCCAGGATGCAAAGATTCTGTACGCTCCTGGTAAGGCTTCTAACGCCGGTGGTGTATCTGTATCAGGTCTTGAGATGAGTCAGAACTCTGAGCGTCTGAGCTGGACTGCCAAGGAGGTTGACGACTATCTGAAGCGCATCATGAACGACATTCACGAGAACTGCGTGAAGTACGGTACACAGGCTGACGGCTACATCAACTACGTGAAGGGTGCTAACGTAGCAGGCTTCATGAAGGTTGCTAAGGCTATGATGGCTCAGGGCATCGTATAAGCTAGACGAAGTCAAGGTTATTTACGATGATGATAAGTCATCGTATAAGTAATGACAACACAAAAACAGTTACTATAAAAAGAGACTCGCCTCCGAAATGGAAGCGAGTCTTTTATTATTAATAGTTAGTCTATCGTCTTAACTCCTTAACTACTTTCTGATAATCACCACCTGTCCGTCGGCCGACAGTTTGATGATGCTTGAAGGCTGATGAGGCTGATGCTCTTGTCGGCGTGTCCAACAAACATAATCCACTTTCTCAAGGATACGCGGATCAATATCACGGTAATTCTGGGCAGCGGGTTCACCACTAATATTTGCAGATGTTGATACTATCGCCTTTTGGAAGCGGAAACAAAGTTCCTGAGAGAATGCCTCCTTTGTAATACGAATGCCGATAGAGCCATCTTCTGCAATCAGATTGGGTGCTAAATTAACTGCTCCATCAAGAATCAACGTTGTAGGTTTCTCTACACAGTCAATAAGCTGCCAGGCCACATCGGGCACATTTCTCACATAGCGCTGCAGACGGGCGTCGCTGTCAACCAGGCAGATAAGCGCCTTGGAATCATCACGCTGCTTGATTTCATACACACGTTTCACGGCCTCCGCATTGGTAGCATCACAACCGATTCCCCAAACGGTATCCGTAGGATAGAGAATCACCCCACCCTTTCTCATTGCCTCAATGGCATTCTTAATATCCTGTTCCTGTGTCATAATATTCTGATTTTGCGGGTGCAAAGTTACACATTATTATAATAAAAAAACGACATTTTACTGAAAAAATCCTTAAACGCGTTATAAACTATTGGAGGAAAGAAAAAAACTTAGTAACTTTGCATCATCGATTAATAAACTAAAAAGATGAAAAAAATACTGATTGCAATGATGCTGTCGATGCCGTTAGTCATCTCAGCTCAGGACAACACATGGGAACAGGTACAACAGAACAACCTTGACCAGAAATACTTGGTAGGAGCAGTGCCTGAAGTTGATGGACACGTTGTATTCTCAACTACAATCAACGCACCTGGCAAGAGTGCCCAGCAGATTTATGACGTGCTTCATGACGAACTGCTGAAAATGACCAAGGAACCCAATCAGATTGAGCAGAGTCGTATTACGCTCGATGACAAAGACGCCCACAAACTGGTAGCCAGTTATCAGGAATGGCTGGTTTTCAAGAACAAGCCCCTGAACCTGGACCGTACACGATTCCTTTACCAGATTATAGCAGACTGCAAGGACGGACAGGCTGATATCAAGCTGAACCGTATCGTCTATATCTACGACGAGGAGCGTGACATGACAACCTATAAGGCTGAGGAATGGATTACCGATCAGTATGGTCTGAACAAGAAGAAGAACAAGCTGGCCCGTGTCAGCGGAAAGTTCCGTCGTAAGACCGTTGACCGTGTTGACTACCTCTTCAACCGTTTCAAAATGTTGCTTCAGAAATAAAATATGTCAGAACAAGAATCGCTGCTGCCACCAGAAGAGCGCGACAAGGTGGAGCATCCAAAACGCCACAACCTGGAACCCTTCCGGGATTCCAGCAGGACACGAGAGCTGAGATTCTGGCTGAATATCCTCTTTATGATAGGTGCCATTGCAGGCTTAGTGGTCTATTTCTATGCCAGTCAGCCGGTGGCCATGTGGATCTTAGCAATATCGTGTGGTTTTAAATTCATAGAATTAGCATTGCGCATACTGAAAATATGAGAAAAAAGCAGTATCTGCTTCTTACAATGATGGCCGTCAGTTTGCTGAACGGCCACTATTTGTTGGCACAGACGCAAAGATCGTCCAACAGCTTTGACAGTTTTGACAGTGATGATCAGAACGGTCGTACATTCAATCCCTTTGACAACGACTCCACCAAGCAGCATAAAGAGATTCCGAAGGGAATCTACGTATGGACCGTTGACCAGAAATTCGGTGATATCAAGAGAGTTGACGTAGACACGATGCCGCATCTCTACCCCCAGACCACATTGGCCATGGGACGACAGATGCAGTATAACACATTGGGTAATAACTACACCGCCCGCCAGAACCGTATCTTCATAGACCGCAAGGAGAAACAGCAGTTTGCCTTCACCGAGGTCTATGATATGGTACTCAAACAGCCCGGCGACTTCCATTTCACCAATACCCTCTCGCCCATCACCAACCTGAGTTATGACAACTGCGGCAACAAGACCAATGGTGAGGATCACCTGCAGGCTAAGTTTGCTACGAATGCAGGCAAGCGCATAGGCCTGGGTATGGACCTGAACTATTCCTATGCCCGCGGCTATTTCCAGAACCAGAGCATCAGCCATTTCGGGGCCACGTTCTATGCCAGTTACCTGGGCGACCAGTATCAGTTGCACGCCCTCTACTCCACCAATCACCAGAAAGCTACAGAGAATGGCGGCGTGACCAATGATGACTATATCAGGCATCCGGAACTCACGGAGCAGTCGTACTCTGCCAACGAGATTCCCGTTATCCTCCAGCAGAACTGGAACCGTAATGACCACCAGCACCTGTTCCTTACACACCGCTACAGCCTGGGCTTCTATCAGGATGTGCCCATGACCGAGGAAGAGAGAAAAGCGAAGGAGTTTGCCCTGGCATCAGCACTCGACAATAAGAAAGACAGTATCGACGCATCTGACGGGACTGTTAAGCCCGACTCTGCTATGCTGTTTATGAAACGCGAGTTCAAACCCGTGACCAGTTTCATCCACACCGCAGAACTGGGCAGTTATGAGCGCAGATACCAGGCCTACCAGACGCCAGCCAACTATTACGGCAATACCTATTATAACCGTTATAATGGCACCTATGCCAACGACTCCGTCTTCGACCTGACCAACTATTTCAGTCTGAAGAACACCCTTGCCATCGCCCTGATGGAAGGATTCAACAAATATGCGATGGCAGGCTTGAAAGTCTTCGCATCCCATGAGCTGCGCCGCGCCAAGATGCCAATGGATATTGCCAATGACAATGCGACGATGGGCACCATCAATGAACATAGTGTCAGCATTGGCGGACAACTGCAACGTACGCAGGGACACACCCTCCATTATGACGTCCTGGCAGAGACATGGGTGGCCGGCGAGGATATGGGTCAGTTGAAGCTCGACGGACAGGCCGACCTGAACTTCGCCTTCCTGGGAGACACCGTACGACTGGTTGCCAAAGGCTATTTCCACAGGCTGAACCCCACGATGTATGAGCGCAAATTCCACGCCAAGCATTTCTGGTGGGACAATAACCTGGACAAGGAGACACGTACACGCGTGGAGGGTAACTTCACCTACGAGAAGACCAGGACGACGCTGCGTGTGGCTGTGGAAGAGATTCAGAACTACACCTACTACGGCATGTCCTACACGCGTGCCAACGATACCAATACGCTGCTCACGGCTGGTGTCCGTCAGCATGGCGGCAACCTGAATATCCTCACCGCCCAACTGGACCAGAAGTTGCAGCTGGGTCCCCTTCATTGGGATAATGTGCTGACCTATCAGTCATCATCCAATGAGGACGTGCTCCCTCTGCCCACGCTTAACGCCTTCTCCAACCTCTACCTGGAGTTTATGATTGCCGGTGTGCTGCGCGTAGAACTGGGCGGTGCCGCTACCTGGTTCACCAAGTATAATGCGCCCGACTTCTGTCCTGGCATCAACCAGTTTGCCGTACAGGAAAATGGCCAGACCCGTACAGAACTTGGCAACTTCCCCTTCGTTGACGTCTATGCCAACCTGCACCTGAAGCACGCACGCTTCTTCCTGATGATGCAGAATGCCACAGCATCATCATTCAACAAGAATTATTTCCTGACGCCACACTACGCACAAAATGAGGCAACTATTCATTTCGGCGTATCGTGGAACTTCTTCAACTAAGATTTTTCTTAAGAGTAAATAAGTACTTCACACCATAGGATGGCTAAACCCAAAAGCCATCCTATGAGTACTTTTAGCGTGATGTTCTTGATGTACCAGCTCAGGTGGATATGCTCCAGTTTCATCAGGGCCAGGCCACAGACGCTGCCTACGCTGAGCAGACAGCCGCCTACTGCCGTACAATAGGCAATCACCTTCCAGTAGGTACCGTTCTGGGCATAGTCACCGGCATTCCATACGTCGTACATAAAGATATCGCTGGCAGCAATCGTGAACGAGTCCACCAGACTACTGAGGATACCCGACAGGATACCCACAACCCACAGATTACCAATCGTCGCGTCAATCCAGTCGGCCACCTCCGTGAAGACACCCGTTTCACTCACCACGCCAAGACCCAGCATGATACCCATCACAAAGAGCATCTGCTGGATGGCCTCATACTGAATGACACGGGGAATACGGCGCTGCGACGTCTGGTCGGCATTCATCAGCTTACGGTTGAAAGCCTCGTTGACGACCCACAGCAGGGCCAGTACCACCAAGGCGCCAAGGAAAGCAGGCAGACGCGTGATACTCAGGAAGGTAGGCACAAACCACAGGCCGCCGATACCAACCAGGAACATCAGCATGCGCTGCCAACGGTTCAGTCGGGTATCATCGCCGCGGAAAGGCGCTACGCCCCATTCGATATCCAGGCGGGAAGGCAACTGGCGTCCGATGAGATAGGTAGGCACCACCCATGCTGCAAGCGCAGGCCAGGCCAGATAGCTGGAGAAGTCGGAAGCCGTCACAGCCTCGTTGGCCCACAGCATCAGACCCGTAGGATCACCAATCACGGTAAAGCAGCCGCCACAGACAGCGGCTAGCACGATAGCAGAACCGATAAACATGCGCTGTGCACGACTCTTCACGATATTATGCATGATAACCAGCATCACAATCGTGGTGGTCAGGTTATCCAGATTGGCTGAAAGGATAAAGGTAGCCAGCGTGATGGTCCAAAGCAGGCGCTTTGTCTCGCGTGTACGAATCCACTCACTGATAAAGTCGAAACAGCCATTGGTGTTCAGGATTTCAATGATGGACATCGTTGCCAGCAGATACATGACGATGGCCGCAGCCTTACCTACATACTTCAGGAAAATACTGTCGTAGATAAAGTTCTTCACCTGCTCGCTGGAAGCAGCATTGCCATCGAGGAAAGCCTCATAGGCCCCAGGATGCATATCCATTACAAAGTCATTACCCCAAATGATATAGACTACCCATCCGATAGCAGCAAGGAAGATGCTGATAGCTGCCTTGTTCACACCCGTAAGGTGAGTCGTAGCAATCAAAAGATAACTAAGCAGCAGCAATAAAATAATAATCAATGTCATTGGTAAAGACGTTTATAATGGATATACTCTGGGTGATATAAATGACTTACTTCGTCTTCGTAGAGTCAGAAGCAGTCATCTTCTTGTAGCGACGGTTCATGCCGTTCACCACATCAGTAGTGATATCGAAGCGCTTGTCAGCATAGAGCACAGCAGCCTTGTTGACAATCATATCATACTTCTTGTCCTTGTTATAGTCGGCCAGGAAGTTATCGAGACTGTCCTGGAAAGCCTGCAGGAATTTCTGCTGCTCGTTGGCCAGCTCGTTCTCCAGACGCTGCTGCAGGGCCACGATGTTCTGCTGCTCGCGCTGCAGGTTAGCCTGAGCGGCCTCGGCCTGCTCACGTGATGTGAAGCCATTGCTCTGGAGCTTCTGCTGAAAAGCCTGTGCATTCTTATCCAACTGAGCCGTCTTGGCCTGGATGGTATTACGGGCATTGGTACCCTTCTTCTCTAATTCGAGTGACTTCTCCTTAGCAAACTCATACTGAGCTGTCAAAGTGTCAATTTCAATGTAGGCGATACGCATACCCTCACCAGTTGTTGTTGCTACTGCCTCGGGCTCTTCGTCCATCTTAGGGGCAGAGTTGTTACAAGCTGAGGTAAGACCAACGAGGGTCAGAAGTGCAAAAGCACGGATAAAGTTTTTTTTCATTTGTTGTTATTGATATTATTAATTATTTCTTTCATTGACTGCCAGGCTGCTCCTTCTGCGCTGTTCACGATCCTGATCCATCACACAGTGGATACCACGCTGACGCATGGCCTTTGAATCGTGGATATGCTGCGACGAGAAGCGCCCATTCTTACGAAAAACCAGTTTAATGCACAAAAATGCCATCGAGATAGCAATTATTAACGTGCTGATTGCAATTATTTCAACCATTTTTACTAACTTTGCGGTTGCAAAGGTAATAATTAAATATTAAACATTAAACAATAAAACATTAAAAATGAATAAAAGCACACTAAAACCTGCTTCTGTATTTGAACAGTTTGCTAAAATAAACGAAATTCCCCGTCCTTCCAAACGTGAAGAAAAGATGATTGAATACCTCAAGAACTGGGGCGAGAGCCATGGTCTTGAGACAAAAGTCGACGAGACGGGTAATGTGCTGATCCGCAAACCAGCCACCAAGGGATACGAGAACAAGAAGACCGTGATCCTGCAGAGCCATATGGATATGGTATGCGACAAGCTGGTGGATGTTGACTTCGATTTCGACAAGGACGCCATCCAGACCTATGTTGACGGCGACTGGCTGAAGGCCAAGGGTACCACACTGGGTGCCGACGACGGTATCGGTTGCGCTATCGAACTGGCTATCCTTGAGGCCCAGGATATCGAGCATGGTCCCCTGGAGTGCGTGTTCACCCGCGACGAGGAGACAGGTCTTAGCGGTGCCGAGGGCATGAAGTCAGGCTTCATGACCGGCGACTACCTCATCAACCTCGATTCTGAGGACGAGGGCGAGATGTTCGTATCATGCGCCGGTGGTCGCAACACGCAGGCCAAGTTCACCTTCAAGCGTGAGGAGGCTCCTGCCGGTTCATTCTTCCTGCGTGCCCAACTGAAAGGCCTGACGGGTGGTCACTCTGGTGATGATATCAACAAGAAGCGTGCCAACGCCATCAAACTGCTGGGCCGCTTCCTCTTCCAGACCATGAACCGCTACGAGGGCGTACGCCTGGCACAGTTCCATTCCGGCAAGCTCCACAATGCCATTCCCCGCGACGGTATGTTTGTCATCGCCGTTCCCCATGATATCAAGGAGAACGTGAAGGCCGACTGGAACGTCTTCTCTGCCCAGGTAGAGGACGAGTTCCACGTGACCGATACCCAGATGGTGTGGTCGATGGAGAGCACAGAGGCAGAGCCAGTTATCGAGGCTCAGGTAGCCCGCAATTTCGTATGGGCACTGCAGGCTGTGGACAATGGTATCTACGCTATCTGTCAGGATCCTGAGCTCAACGGTATGGTTGAGACCTCTTCCAACATTGCCGCTATCCACTCTACCGAGACAGAGATCACCATTCTCTCATCACAGCGTTCTAACGTGATGTCCAACCTCGACAATATGTGTGCCACCATCGTAGCCACCTTCCAGCTGGCTGGTGCCGAGGCCCACAGCAGCGACGGCTATCCCGCCTGGAAGATGAGAGCTGAGAGCAAGTTGCGCGATACTGTCGTTGAGACCTACAAGGAACTGTTTGGCAAGGAGCCCGTGGTACGTGGTATCCATGCCGGTCTGGAGTGCGGTCTGTTCTCAGAGCGCTATCCCAATATCGACATGATCTCGTTCGGTCCCACGCTGCGTGATGTTCACACACCTGATGAGCGCCTGTATATCCCCACCGTCCAGATGGTATGGGATCACCTGTTGCTCGTTTTGAAACGCATCTAATATAATAAGGTGAGTCAAGAATACATAGAAATCAAGGGTGCACGCGTCAATAATCTCAAGAATATTGACGTGCGCATCCCTCGTAATAAGTTTGTTGTCATATCTGGTGTATCAGGTTCCGGCAAATCATCGTTGGCTTTCGACACGCTGTATGCCGAGGGTCAGCGCCGCTATGTGGAGAGCCTGAGCAGTTATGCCCGCCAGTTCCTGGGACGAATGAACAAGCCCGAGTGCGACTTCATCCGTGGTATCCCGCCTGCCATCGCCATCGAACAGAAGGTGATAGCGCGCAATCCACGAAGCACCGTAGGCACGTCCACAGAGATTTACGAATACCTGCGCCTGCTCTTTGCCCGCATCGGCCGCACCTATTCTCCCATCAGCGGTGAAGAGGTGAAGAAACATTCCACGGAGGATGTGGTTCAGAAGATGCTGGAGTTCTCCGAAGGCACCAAGTTCGTTGTGATGGCACCTATCAAGGTACCTGAAGGCCGTACTCTGGAGCAACAACTCAAGGCCTGTATCCTCCAGGGCTACAGCAGGATGACGTCACCAGGAACGCCCGATGGCGAACAGTTTATCCGCATCGACGACTACCTGGAGTCCAATCCCGAATCAGAGCCCGCCGAGATGCCATATCTCGTCATCGACCGCCTGTCGTCTTCTGATAACAAGGAGACCATCAGCCGACTCGTTGACTCTGCCGAGACAGCCTTCTTCGAGGGTCACGGCGAGATGCGCCTCATGGTGCTGCCCTCAGGGTTGAGCTATGATTTCTCCACCCGTTTCGAGGCCGACGGCATCACGTTCGAGGAGCCTACCGACCAGCTGTTCTCATTCAACTCACCCGCAGGTGCCTGTCCTGAGTGCCAGGGCTTTGGCAAGGTGATGGGTATCGACGAGCATCTGGTCATCCCCGACACAGGTCTGTCGGTCTATGATGGTTGCGTGGTTTGCTGGCACGGTGAGAAGATGGGCGAATGGAAGAACTGGTTCATCCGTCATGCGGCCAACGACGACTTCCCTATCTTCGAACCTTATTACAACCTGACCCAACAGCAGAAAGACTGGCTGTGGCACGGTCTGCCCTCTGACCGCGGTGCCAAGGAGAAACCCTGTATTGACGCTTTCTTCCAGATGGTGAAAGAGAATCAGTACAAGATTCAGTATCGTGTGATGCTGGCGCGCTATCGTGGAAAGACCACCTGTCCTACCTGTCACGGCACGCGTCTGAAGCCAGAGGCTGAGTATGTGAAAATCAATGGACGAAGCATCACGGATCTCGTACAGATGCCCGTTATCCGCCTGAAGGACTGGTTCGCCCAGTTGCAACTCCCTGAGCATGATGCCGAGGTGGGTAAGCGCCTCTTGCTGGAGATTACCTCACGCCTGCAATTCCTTCTGGATGTGGGACTTGGCTATCTGACGCTCAACCGTTTGTCCAACTCTCTTTCTGGTGGTGAGAGTCAGCGTATCAACCTCTGCACATCGCTTGGAAGCAGTCTGGTTGGTTCACTTTATATCCTTGACGAACCCAGCATTGGATTGCACTCCCGCGACACCGACCGCCTGATTCATGTCCTCAAGGAACTGCAGGCGCTGGGCAATACCGTCGTTGTGGTGGAGCACGACGAGGAGATTATCCGTGCTGCCGACTATATCATCGACATCGGTCCTGACGCAGGACGACTGGGAGGAGAGGTCGTTTATGCTGGGGAACCCAGTACTACTAGTGCGACTAGTAAAACTAGTAAAACTAGCAAGCCTAGTACCCCTAGCCGCTCCTACACCCTCCAGTACCTCTCTGGCGAGGAGACCATCCCCGTGCCGGCGAGCCGCCGCCCCTGGAATCGCCATATCGATATCAAGGGCGCCCGCATGAACAACCTGCGCGGCATCAATGTAGAGATACCGCTCAACGTGCTCACGGTGGTGACGGGCGTATCGGGTTCCGGCAAATCCAGCCTTATCAAGGGTATCCTCTACCCTGCCCTCAAGCGCCATATGGGCGACGTCTGCGATGCCCCTGGCGAATACAGCGGACTGGCGGGCGACCTCGACGCTATCCGTCGTGTGGAGTTCGTGGACCAGAATCCTATCGGCAAGTCCTCGCGCTCCAATCCCGCTACCTATGTCAAGGCCTACGATGCCATTCGCGACCTCTATGCCGACCAGCCCCTGTCGCAACAGATGGGCTTCACGCCGCAGTATTTCTCATTCAATGCCGATGGCGGACGCTGCGACGAGTGTAAGGGTGCCGGCACTATCACCGTCGAGATGCAGTTCATGGCCGACCTCGTGCTGGAGTGCGAAGCCTGTCACGGCAAGCGTTTCAAGCACGATATCCTGGACGTGAAATACGAGGGCAAGAATATCGACGATATCCTGAATATGACCATCACCGAGGCCATCGAGTTCTTCAAGGCCAACGGACAGAAGACCATCGTCAACCGTCTGAAGCCCCTGGAGGATGTTGGTCTGGGCTATATCAAACTGGGACAGAACTCCAGCACGCTCTCCGGTGGTGAGAACCAGCGCGTCAAACTGGCCTATTTCATCGGTCAGGAGAAGCAGGAGCCTACGCTCTTCATCTTCGACGAGCCCACCACGGGTCTGCATTTCCACGATATCAAGCGCCTCATGTCGTCACTCGACGCCCTGATAGCGCGCGGACATACCGTGCTGATTATCGAGCACAACATGGACGTCATCAAACTGGCCGACCATGTCATAGACCTCGGTCCTGACGGTGGCGACAAGGGTGGCAACCTCGTTATCGCAGGTACCCCTGAAGAAGTGGCAAAATGTAAGAACAGTATAACCGGTCAATACTTAAAGCTAAAAATATGAAAGAACTGAAATTAAAACCCGTCATCATGGAATGTCAGATGGAGGAGCTCACCAACGACGAGCAGTTCCTTCTGCAGAAAGCCATTGAGTCTACGAACAACAGTTACGCGAAGTATTCCCACTTCCACGTAGGCGCAGCCATACAGTTGTCCAACGGTGTTGTGATACCCGGATGTAATCAGGAGAATGCCGCCTTCCCCGCAGGCATCTGTGCTGAGCGCTCTGCCATCTTTGCTGCCGGAGCCCAGTATCCTGACGAGGCTGTCGAGGTGATTGCCATTGCTGCCCGCGAGCCCGGAGGCGAACTCACCAGCGAGCCTGTCAGTCCCTGTGGCACCTGTCGTCAGGTCATCATCGAGACCGAGACCCGTTTTTCCAAGCCCATGCGCATCCTGCTCTACGGCAAGAACCGTATCTACGTGATGGATGGTATCAAGAACCTGATGCCCCTGTCGTTTACGGAGTTTTAATAGCATCCCCACCCCTGGACGGGTGAGATAGAATCCAAGTGAAAGTCGTACTTCAAATTATCCTCATCGATCAGTTTGAAGTGCTTCTTTCCTTGAATAGAGTCTTTGGGTGATTCCCATTTCACATTTCTGAAAAGCAGCGTGTCCACGCCTTCCTCGTAGGGTGTGCGAAGCAGCGTGTTCGAGAACTGGAAGTTGTAGGTCTTCAGCGTGTCCACCACGACACCCATCACCACATCCTCGTCATAGCCCGTCACAATACTGCTGTCGCAGTTCATGCCGTAGAGCGGCAGTATGTTGCTGAACCGTAGTGCAGCACCGCGTCCGCCTACAAAGGGATAGAACTGCGCAAACGTACATCTGTTGACGTCGGCCTTTCCGCCATACACCGCCAGACAGTCGCCCTGCGTGTTTGACAACTGACAGTAGCGCAGCCGGATATTCGCGTTATAGCTCACCACGCCAGCCCCCTTGCAGTTATGTACGATGCAATGGTCCATATCCAGGCGCCTCACGTTC
Organism: Prevotella communis; assembly: GCF_022024175.1. Taxonomy (GTDB): domain Bacteria; phylum Bacteroidota; class Bacteroidia; order Bacteroidales; family Bacteroidaceae; genus Prevotella; species Prevotella communis. Next base: position 1,741,139 of record NZ_CP091794.1, read on the forward strand.
TCCGTATAGGCTGTTGAGTCGCAGCAGATGCCATACTTCCCTGCATTACGTATCTCCGTATTCCTGAGCACGTTGCGTGTTGATGAACTGCGGAACACCACACCGCCATCCTTTCCCCACTGACCACTCACACGGTCGTAAGGCAGGTAGTCAAACATATGGTCCAGCCTGTCGCCACGCATCACCACACTGTCCGTCAGCAATCGTCCATAGACCTCCAGTCCCGGACCCTCATGGAAATACAGCGTCGTGTTACGTATCGTCAGCGTCGCCGCACTGTCCACCTTCAGTCCGCCATACACAATAATCGGCTTCTTGCTCTCTATCAGCGAGTCCTGATGCACCACCACGTTGCGCATCTCCACGGCATCCCAGGTATGTCCCTGCAACACCAGCTGCTGCTCCACGCCGCTCTCCAGCCTGAACACCAGCTTATCCTCCACCAGCTGAGGCTCCAGCGCCCCATTCTCAGGTGCCGTCAGTTCCACGAACACGCGGATGCTGTCGCCCTCTCTCACCTCCAGATCGGTGACCACCGAGCCCAGCGAGTTATCCAGGTACGTCCCGTCCACGTTCACACGGAAGCCCGTCTGGTTGCCCTGAGCCAGTCTGACGCTCTGCAACCTGACGCCGTCACTATTTCGGTTATACACCCAGAAATCATACGTTCTCGACCCCACGGTAGAAAACACCGTGTCCATCTTCAGCGAGTCAATCGAAAACGACAACCTGGCCGACGTACTCGTCGTAAACGAGTCGTTGTCCCCACAGCCCACCAGGGCCATCAATATAGCGAAGAAAAATAAAATCCGACGTATCATAACAATAATACAACGTATTTTTTCCTGTTTTATTTTTTATATAACTATGCAAAAGACAGAAAAAGTTATCTGACAATTATTCAGACCAATATTTAACTGAGTTTAAAGGATTGTCAGCATAGTTTAAGCGAGTTTAAATTCCGTGCCAGAATGACAAGCACGACAGTCAGTATTTTCGCAGGCACGTACTTTGCACAAGTGTTAGTGAAAGCCGAAGCAAACAGGCCGAGGCGATCATAGAACAATAAGTTAAACTAAAAGTATAATTAGGAGGTATTAATTATGTTACCAGTAATGTTTCAGAACAGTTGGATGCCAACAGTATTTGAGGATTTCTTTAACAATGATTGGATGCCTCGTGCCAACAGTACAGCACCCGCAGTCAATGTCAAGGAGAGTGAAAAGGCCTACACCATGGAACTTGCAGCTCCAGGCATTAAGAAAGAATATTGCCGCGTAGGCATCAACGACGAGGGCAACCTCACCATCGCCATCGAGAACAAACAGGAACACAAGCATGAGGACAGTCACCGCCACTATCTGCGCCGTGAGTTCAGCTACTCGAACTACGAGCAGAACTACACACTGCCTGATGATGTGGTCCGCGACAAGATTTCTGCCAAGGTGGAGGACGGCATCCTGACCATCACCATGCCGAAGACCGAACCGAAGGAGAAAGTGACCAAGGCCATTGAGGTGTCATAACACAGCCCATTCAAGCAAGTAAATAATCCCTGACCTGCAATTGAGCAAGTCAGGGATTCTTCGTATCCGTTCACTTGTCCTCAGACATCAGACCTCTTCCTTCAGCCCTCAGCCCTCTGCATCAGACCCCTTCCCTCTTCAGTTCCAAGCCTAAGCTATATACAAAAACTTCAATTTGTCGGGCCGAAAGTTCACCGATACGCTTGAATTTCATGAGATCATCTCTGCTATATTTTAGAAGGTCCCCTATACATTTGATACCAACAATATCAAATGACTTGGAAATTCTGATAGGCATATCAGGCCACATCTCTTTTACAGGCACTCTATCGATTTTCTTTCTTACTTGATCCTTATTATTCTTCTTCTTTGACAACCGTACCATGGTCTCTCTGATTTGCTCTATCTTCTCCCCATCCACGTGCATATTTCCCACGGTCTTGTCCAGCATGATGATCCTCATTGTATTCTCTTTTACATCACTGCTAATCAGCCCCATCCGTTTGTTAATTTTCATTCTTGACAAACTAATAACAGATTCCTGCATCCTTACAGTTCTTTGCAGTTTGTCCAAAGCCTGCTGCTGACTACGCACCTGCTTAGTCAACTCGTCTAATCTCTTTCTTAGCTCTTCCAGCTCTTTTCTTTTCGAAAGTCCAAACATATTCTTAGTTGTTTATGGTTGATATCATTCAGGTGTCATCACTCTGATTATTCGTAATTTGCTGCAAAGATATAAAAAAATCCGCTTAGTCAAGCTAAACGGATTATTTTTTTGATATTCTAGTCTAACATACATATTCAATAGAACCCTTTGGTATTTATGTTACATTCACTTGAGCGGGCCACCGCCGTTGCTTGTGGGATTGCCCCAAAGCATTTGCTGGTTGGTGCGCAGCCAGTTGCCCCATCCCGTCAGTTTGTGGAATGTGGTCTGCTCGTAGCCTTGGTCGAAATTGCACAAGAAGTCATTAGGATATGATTTGATGAAATCTGCCGTGTAGAGTTTGTCGTGGGCCAGGCAGACGCTCAGCGTGTAGTGGTCCAGATGCTGTTCGTTCGTGCTGACGTCAACATAGTGGACGAAGGCCTCGCGGAAGGCTTTGTCCAGATCGGCAGAGATGGCAGCCATTTCTGCGTCGCCAGTCTCCTTTGTCAACAAATGGGCATAGTCAGCCAAATCGAAAAAGGGAAACATGTAGGTGAATACGATACTCTTTTCGGGGGACTGTTTATTTTGAATATAGGTGTTGAACCGATACACCTCCTTGGTGGCCTTGTCGATGGCTTCCCTTTGCGTGGGGTAGAGAGCGAGGAGCCTGTCGGCGAGGCGCTTGGCGGCACTGATGATGGCATCGAGCTTGGCGGTGCGGATGAGTTTGTAGTCACCATTTTTCCAGGACTCCACTATTTGCCCATTATCTTCTTCAATGTCGTGATAGGATTGGTCCCATGCCGGACGCACGCGCTCAAACATCTGTGCGACGGCATCCTCGGTATTCCCCTTCTCCAGCAGTCCGCGGACGTATTCCGTGAGCAGTTCGCCTCCACTTGAGAGCAAGTGTGCCGAGGCCACGATATAGTCGGACAGGCCGCGCAGTTCTGTCAGCGTCTCCATGTTGCCCATCAGGCAGTTGTGGAAGAAGATGGTGTTCAGCCGGTTCAAGCCTGCGGAACGGATGGCGGTACTCAGCTCATACATATCAAGTTCCTCACTCTCATTCCACTCATCGGCAATGACCCCTCGGGTGGCAGATGCAGCGGCGGGGTCTTCGTATTTGCCAGGGACATCGTTCATTGGGTTCAGTCCAGTGCCATGCCCCCAGATGCTGAACACATACTGCTCGGCAGGACACACCAGACTGCTGATCTGGATGAACGCGCTGACGGTCTTGGGGTCGCACAGTTTCATTGCCTTGGCCTCCTTTTCATACCCATATGCCTGAAGTCCTCCGTTACGAATATTCTCCAGGTTGGTCGTGTCGTTCAGCTCGAACCATACGATGTCGCCCGGGTCGGCATACTTACCTGGATGGGAGTTTTTCTCATCAGACGGTTTCTTGCCATATTTGTAGAAGCAGACCACACGGACGTTGCCCGGGTCCTTGAGCAGCGGCTGTATCTTCTCCCAGAAGCCGTACTCAATAATTGCGTCCATGGTGCCTCCCGCATTGCCATAGACAAAGACGGTGTAGCGGGCGGGCTGCGGCACATTGACCAGGTTGTCCTTCCTGTTCCACGCATCAAAGTCCTTAGCCTTCGCGTCATCCATCTTCTGCATGGCCAGTTGGTGGTCACCCTCCGTCAACGTCAGCTTGCCGTCGCTCACGGTATATCTGGCAGTGGTCTTGGTGTTCCTCTCCGCGATGTCCATCGTCAGCACACCCTCCTTGGCTGTATAGGTGAACGAATAGCGCTCACGGCCCACGGCGTCGTCGTTGTTAAGGTAATAAATGTTGGTGACGCCTGTGCCGTCGGCCTTCAGTTCTGTCTGCTGCCAAGCCTTGCCGTATGTCCAGGCGGCGTAAGTATTCCCCGACACGTCGGAATACCATTGACCAACAAGTTCGCTGTTCGCTCCTGATTCAGGAGAAGGATTGTCGTCGTTGTCCGACGAACACGATGTGAATACACTTGCGCCGCAGATAAGGGTGGCGGCGAGCACCCATGTTAATTCATGTAACTTTCTCATCGTCGTTGTGTTTGATGAAACATTACTAATCTTAATTATCAGTCAGCACTTCAGTGATTCGCGGCACTATCTGCTTGCGTGAGAGATCCTCGGATGTATAGCAGACACCCTCACGCAATGACGGACCGAAGACGCCCTCGGCCACCTGCTTGGCACCTTCACCATAATATATAAAATAGGTGCCATTCTCCACGTAAGGCCGTTCGGCACGGTCGTCGCCCGTGTTCTCCACCATGTTGTCAATCTTGGCAACGAGCATCTGCCGCCCACGCTGCCCCATCACTTCGGGCATGACTGCCAGCATGCGGTCGATGAAGGCATCCATCTGGCTCTGCTTGTAGACGAGGCTGCCGAAGCCAAGCAGATGGCCGCCAATCTCGTATTCCTTGTAGTCGGAGAGGAAAATCTCGGCATCGGTCATGCCGGTATAGTCGGTGGCTGCATCCTCCATGCTACGGTTCAGACGAGCCACGGAGTCGGGGCTGATGGCCAACTGTGCGGTCAGAGCCTGCAATGCCGTGGAGTCGATGGCCTGCGTGGTGGTTTTCGAAAGGTTGCGCGTGTCGCTGATGATGCCTGCCAGCATAATGCGGGCGGTCTCGTCGTCGATGGTGATGCCCTGTTCCTTATACATCTCGTAGATGATGGTGTTGGTGGAGCCAACCATCTCGCGGCGCACAAAGGGGATGCCGCTGTCTGCAATGTCGCCCTCCACATGGTGGTCTATCTTCTGCAGGACAACGGCTTCGCGGGCACCCTCCACGCACTGCGCATAGTCGGTGTGGTCGGTCAGGATGAGCCGTGTCTGCGGCACCACGCTCGACTTCAGTTCGGGCAGCGCGAAGCCGAACACGTGGGCGATATAGGCCGTCTCGCGGTTCATCCCGCTCGACACCTTGGCCTTGCAGTTGTAGCCCATCAGCCGCATCAGCCTGGCATACGACAAGGCCGAGGTGACGGCATCCACATCGGGTGTCTTGTGACCATAGACGAAGCATGTGTCCGTGCCCCAGTCCAGTGTCTTCAGCAGTGCGCCGAACTCCGTTTCATGGCCGGGCTGCGGAATCACCGCATTGTCATCGTTCGAACAGGATGTCCATACAAAGAGGCTGCTTGTCAGGGTGGCAGCCACCATCCATTGCATGATTTTTCTCATCATCTTTCTTACTTTTAAATTATTTACTTCTTGAATAACTGCTCAAATAAGGAATACTGTTCAATTTAGATTATTAGTAATATTCTGCAAAGATACAAAAAAATCCGTTTAGTCCAACCAAACGGATATCTTTTTTTATATTCTAGTCCAAGAAAGGGAGTCTGTCTTCTGTCCCTCATCGGTTTTCCCTCAGCAATTCCTCGGCCAGCGCTTTCACTCGTTGTTCTGTGATAGGCTCTTCTGAAGAATACAATGCCTGCGTCCGTGGACTATTCATCACCAATCCTGCAGCATCCCTTGGCTCTATGTCGTATTCAGATACCAGATAGGCCGCAAGATCAGCCATCAAATTCTCAAATTTGAAATACCTCTCTTCCATATCGCCTTCTGGAATTTCTCGCGGTTTCTATTACATACTTTATCGAGGTCACTCAGCAAGGTCTCGCGTGGCAAAGTCTGCTCATAGGCATAATTCTCTTCCAAGAACTGAATGCCTTTGTATATCAGCAGATAACGATAGGCGTCAGCAAACGCCATCTTCTTGCTATGAGCATACCACATTACGCCTATTGTCACAAAGCGCACACGCTCCACCCGTTTCTCGTCAGGTTCCTTCATACCCATTACCTGGATACTGATTTTCTCGCCCATCGCATCCATCAATAGCGAGGCATCCTCAAACGAGATGTGTGTCAGCCCCTTCTCAATCTTGCTGATGCTGCTCTTTGGCAATCCGACACGCTTACCCAGTTCCTCCTGAGTAATCATCTTGGCTTTTCTCACCTGTTGGATAGTTGCCCCCAACAAGCTGCCGTTCTCTTGAGTCTCGAACTTATTCTTCATTTCTCAGTCCTCCTTTCACATTATTTACAGCGCAAAGGTATGAAAAATTTTCGAAACGAGAAACTTTTAGCCTATTTTTTTGCTTTTCCCCACGTTTTTACTGTTGGAGAAGCAAAAACATCAGCCATCTTACATCTTCCCTCTTCCTTCAGCCCTCAGCCATCAGCCCTCTTTATCTCGTTTTATACGATTTCAACTCAAACTGCACATTGTATTTACGGTCTGGGGCTTTTATTCTTCAGCTGCTCTATTTCCTCACGCAACTGCTTCACCTCATTTTGCAGAGCATTCCATTCCTCTTCCGAGACCACGAATCCACCTTCATCCTCAGCACTATTATCATCCACATACGTAGTTTGACTTTGAGTTGGGGCATTGCTCCTATCACTTTGAGCCTCCTTCATTTTGGATATAAAACTCCAACCTGCTATTCCCACAGCCACAAACATGACTACCAAGATAGTCAAAAAGACGAAAATGAATTTCTTCGTTCCGTTTTGGTTTTCGTATTCAAATTCTCGCATAGCGTATTCGTTTAGACATCAGATTAGATGCTGCAAAAATACAAAAAATCCGCTTAGTCAAGCTAAACGGATAATTTATTTTGATATTCTAGTCAAACTTACAAATTCAATAGCGTCTTGACGAACCGCCTTGCGCATCACCTCTTGTCTCAAGATGCTTGTAGTTTACTGACATGCCAGAAGAAACTTCATGATTACCGAAAGACATATTCTCAGAGCCCAACAAGAACATGTAAGGAGCCTCGAAGAAAATGGTGCCACAGACAGCCCTCTCTCTACCTGTAATAACTATTGATTGACATCCCTTGACATAAAGATCTCCGCCAACGCCATAGATACCGTTTAACTCTACGTAACCATTATATACTGTAAGATTTCCATGTACGGCATAACTACGGCTATTTACATTTAATATACCGCCATTAACTGTTACATTACCATTTACGCCATTATAGTCGTCATACCGAATACTATTGATGGTAATCTGAGGTTTTTTCTCAGAGTATTCGCTCTGAGCATAGATATAAATATTCTCCCTGCCTGTCTGACCGATAATAGTCCCCTGTACATCCATCCTGGCGCCGTCGGCTAGAATCAGGTGAATATCGCCTAATACGTTGATAAAGCCATGCATTTCGACATAATCTTCTACATAATACCAGCCACCAGGTATGGTTTCAGAATCGATAAATCTTTCTAACGTATCAATGTGTTCTGTGTAGTATTTCTTCACGAGTTTATTCTCTGCATCGTCCCATGCAAAGTATGGTATGCCTTCCGGTTCAGGAGGTAAAGGTTGCTCACTATCATCGTCGCCGCAAGATGAGAAAACGGTCGCACCCATCATGAGGGCAACAAAAAGGGTAAGATAATAAAAAGACTTTTTCATAATTGTTATTGTTTATAGTTTAATAGACACTGTCTTTATTTTTTCGCATGCAAAGATATAAAAAAATCCGCTTAGTCAAGCTAAACGGATTATTTTTTTTATATTCTAGTCCAAGAAAGGGAGTCTGTCTTCTATCTCATCATGACAAATGAAGCAGTCGGGCTGAAGGGATTCGGCCTTGACGATGTCTGGAATCTTTCTCTTGAAAGTGGCAAACGTCTTGGGATTCTCAATCTCTTCACGACGAGCCCTGCTGATGCCTGCGAACACATCTTCCTTTTCTATACCCAGGTAACGACGCCCCAGCAGATTGGCTGCAATACCCGTTGTTGACGAACCTGCAAACGGGTCAAGTATCCAGGCACCAGGCTTTGTGGATGCCATGATGACACGACTCAGCAGACCCAGAGGCTTCTGCGTAGGATGCTTCGTGCACGACTTCTCCCAAGGCGCAATAGCAGAAAGGCGCCACACATCTGTCATCTGTCTATTGTCATTAATGTGCTTCATCAACTCATAATTATAATAATGTGCCACCTTCGCTTTCTTACGGGCCCAGATAACAAACTCGGTTGAATACGTGAAGTAGCGGCAAGAGACATTAGGCGGCGGATTAGTCTTTGCCCATGTGATGACATTGAGAATCTTGTAGCCAAGTTTCGTCAGACAGTTGGCCACAGAAAAGATATTGTGGTATGTGCCGGAAATCCAGATGGTGCCATTGTCCTTCAGTTTCTCCCTACACAACGCCAGCCACTTCATGTTAAAGGCATCAATCTCCTCCTGCGACATACTTTTATCCCAGTCGCCTTTATCCACACAAACCACCTTGCCGTTCTGCACGCTGATGCCGCCACTCGACAGGAAATAAGGTGGGTCGGCAAATATCATGTCGAACTTGAAGTTGAACTGCGGCAGCAACTCAAACGTATCGCCATGAAGCAGGTTGAAATCGTGGTTGGGAGATTTATAATAAGCGTGAATCATTATTTCAAACCATCAATAAACTCGGTAATATTCGTCAGATTATACACGCTGGGTATTGTTTTATACGCTTCTTCTAGTTTATTGCGAGCAGACACCCATCCGACACCATCAGTAATCCATACGAATTCATAACCGTTTACAGAATTAACCTTAGGAGCCAATTCTGTATAGGCACGAGCAACCTCATTCAATTTAGATCCTCCTCCGCTATAGAAGTTCACTTCGATTAAGTATTTCCTAGAATCAGTTTCAACGAAGAAATCAAAACGCTTCTTATCCGTACCTAGCACAGTCAGTTCTGGGAATTCAGTTGAATAAACCTCTTGACGGAATGTGACATCGTTGTCCCTGAATATCTTTGCTACAGTATTCTCCATAATGTGGCCGCTTCGGTTCTTGCGGGCATTCGTATCAAGTCCTGTCTCAATACCAAACACATAATCTACGAGGTTCTTGATGCGACGAGACTTGAATATCTCCGAAAGTCCAGTTCCTTCGAGGAATTCCACGACCTTAGCAGGAGACTCGAAATAGGTATTCAGCAGAACTACATTACCCTCACCATCAACTACAGGTTTGTTTCCTTCGTCTCTTATGGCAATCAAGATACCCATCACTTCAAAAGCCTTTGCATCACGCTTCCAAATATCTTCTACTCCTTTTGCCAAATCATCCTTGCCAATCAGGTAGTTAAGCGTGTTCAAACTCATTTCTACATCAGCAACATTTGCTGCTATCTTATCGAAGTCACAGAAAAAGTCCAATGTCTGGTTGGTCTCTTGTAGTTGAGACATAAACAAATCAAAATCCTTATTCATAGTTCTTGATCAATAGTTCGGTTAGTTTACCACGCTTCTCTGGGTTCGCATTAATGGCACGAGAGGCATAGACCCGATGAATGTGGAAAGGAGCATAGATGTCCTCAAAGAATGTGTCCTCAGGATTCTTTGCAGAACAATCGGAATTGCTAAGCATCCACCTGACATTGGGCTGTTCGTTGAGGCGAGCACAGAAATCTCGCAGACGAATCTGCTCATCGTCGTTGAACTCCTCTTTAGCATAAGAGTTGAAGCTGGAGGTGGCATTCAGCGGACGATATGGAGGGTCAAAATAGAAGAAGACAGGTCCTTCTTGCATTTCATCGGCAGTCCGTTCAAAGTCGCCATTCAGTATCGTCACATCAGCGCGATTCAATACCTCACTGTCAGCCAGGATAGTATCAACGTTGCAGATTGTAGGATGAGAATTGCGACCAAAGGGCACGTTGAACTTGCCTTTGCTGTTGACACGATACAAACCATTGAAACAGGTACGATTCAGGAACATCAGATACTTTGTACGATCAACGTCATCCAGTACCGTTTCATTGAAGATATTCCTCACGTTAAGGAAATAATCCTTCTTTGCCTCTTCATCCGACTGCGAGAAGTATTCCTGCTCCAAAGCAGAGAGCCGGCGTATCAATTCATCAGGCTGCTGCTTGATGACGCGATAAGCCGTAACCAGATGCGGATTGATGTCGTTGATGACTGCATGCGTGATATTGGGAAACTTGCGGAGCATGTGAAATAACATTGCTCCACCACCCACAAAAGGCTCAATATAAGTAAACGCCTGCCCTTGCAATTCACCAGGCAGATGTTCGTCAAGTTGTGATAAAAGTTGTCCTTTGCCTCCAGCCCATTTCAAGAAAGGCTTTGCTTCTGTACTCATCGTTCTTTTTGCCGTTTTGGCGTGGACAAAAAGAAAGCGCACCACCTTCGTTTTCCAACTCCAGACAAAGGCAGTCCACCACAGAAGCCCATACAGAGAGAAGGAAAGGAAGGGGTACGCCTATACAGAATAGGCGTATCCGCATTCCCCGAGCCCCTCTGTATAAAATGTTTGGTGGACTTTTTATGTCTGAGGTCTCTTCGAATTTAGATACTGCTATCTAATTTCCACGATGTCATTTTGCGCTCCTGATGAGTATCAAAAGCGGTGCAAAGATAGTCATTTTCTTTTGAAAACTATCAGCACTTACTCTGATTTTTCATCTTTCACGCTGAATTCTGTTTCTTTGTAGTCAGAATCATCCAGCACAATCTCGCATTTTCGATACTTTTGCCTCACCTGTTTGATGGCGCCCTCTTCGTCTGAGGCCTCCACTTCCACGATACGGCTTAGCACCTCCAATACTTCTATGCTGTACTTCTTCATACGAGGCACAAAATTACCACAAATACAGGAGATTTTCGCGATTAGATCAAAACTTAACAAAATAGATCAAAATTGATCAAATCGATTTGTTCATCTCCTCAAGATCTCTTACCTTCGCAGCAAAAAAGATGGAAAAGAAATGGGTTAAGACAGAAGAGATGCTCGAGGCATTGAGAAGAGAGGCGGATACGGAACAGCAATATTGCCATTACCTTGGTGGTATGTTGCGTTCCACACATTGGCTCGAGTATTCATCAAAGCGTCAAAAGTTTGGGGATTCCACAAATTGGTTTGACTACACATGGTATACAGAATCAGAATTCCTGGAAGTTTATGCCAACCAGTGGTGGATGAGGGAAGTATAAACAGTAATCGCCCCAACAAGGAGGATTTCCCTCCTCGTTGAGGCGTTGTCCCTACTCTCTCGCCAAGGCCCAGCCATCGAGCAAGGCAATCCAATCCAGTCCTTCCGCACCACATTCTTGGACGCACATCGCAGCACCCAACTTCATCCAGCGGGATGGCTTATCTGAGGGGATACCCAGGGGCTCGTCGGCTCCGATGCCCGTGAACCTGCATACATTCTCGATGTACCGCTTCGTATTGTTCTCATTAGGCGGCGCCCAGCGGTTGATTATCGCCCTGATGGTGTAGAGCCGGTACGTGTGGTAGTACGTGCGTGTCAGCATCACGAAGGCTGCACGCCAGCCATACGGCATTGTTTCAAACTGACAGAACTGAGCGTCTGTCTGCAAGGGCTTCAAGCCCTGCCACTTATCCTTTGAACGACGAATGTTCAATGGGTTGTTATTACGAATTCCTCTTGCAATCATTTTTCAGAATTTTAATGTTTCATGTTTAATGTTTCATGTTTAATGTTTCATGTTTAATGTTTCATGTTTAATGTTTACCACAAATGTCCGAAGTGAGTAAGTTGTAAGTGAGTAAGTGAGAGCCTTAAGGCAACTCACTCACCATTTTCTTATATACACCATACTTCACCACTTCAACTATCCCGTCATTGCGGAATCGGGTGATGGCACGTGAAGCAGCTTGCTGAGAGCAGCCGAACACCTCCATATACTGCGACGTCTTGAACTCCTCGGGCAACTTCCTGAAGCACTCGCTGTAGCGGGTGCTACGCTTACGTACCACGAACTCCTTGTTCTGGTCAGCAAAATAGTTATAGGCCATCTCGCCAAAGAAGAACTGCTGGCACTTGTACTGGATTTCCATTGCCAGGCGGCACAGGCGCTTATCCATGTCGTCCATCGTCAGGGTTCTCGACTCCTGCCACTCATCCCAATGGCGCATCAGGATAAAGGGCAACGAGATGCCAATACCGTAGTACGGAATACGCTTCAGCAGGGTACGGTCCGCCTTGTCGCCGTTGAACTCCGCAATCTCCAGATGACTTGACTGCCAGTCGTAGGTCTCGTCGTTCAAGGGTTCAATGGGCAGTTCGCCCTCTACCCTATCCAGACGGTAAGCCCACGTCTTCAGCGTCTCGTTGGCATCAGGATCTACCTGCTGGTGACGCTTCGCCAGACCCTTATCGGGTAAGGGGATCACAGCCAGTCGGGTGCTCATACCCGTACCGAAATTCCTTTGGTTCACTTTGCGGTGCAGGGCATACGGCGTACCGGTATAGATGAAGTTCCAATAGACGTTGAACATGCCCGTGACGCTTTCCTGGTTGGCATACATCTGACCGTCCTCCTCGTTGTGGAAAGCCTTTAGTTCCAGGATTTCGCGGTCCTTCCAGTCGCCACCCTTGTTGTTCTTGTTGACGTTGTCCAGTTCGGCATCAAACGAGAACATGTGCAGGTTCAGCTTCCTGTCTTGGATGTTTACCACGGCGGCATTCATGTGGCGGATAAACTCACCCGTAGCCGTGCGGGCAGGATGGACTCGGATGCCTACCACAGGACGTTTCAAGGCTTCGCCCTTTTGAGCCTTTGTCGAAGTGGAACGCTCCGTGCGCCCCTCCTTGTAGCGGTTTACCGCATCAATCAGGCACGAGTCGGCCTGAATCATCGGGTCGGCAATCTTCTTGTAGAACTTCTCTATCACGTTCTTACCAGCACCCGGGTCACCAATGATGAAGATGCAGTAGTTCAGTCGGCGCACCAGTTCAGGCTCAAACCAGAAGTGGTACCACGCCCGTGTCATCAGGGTGCCGAAGAGGGCTGCCGACGAGAACAGCACGGCAGGCAACTTATACGGATGCACATTCAGGAACAGTTCCTTCATGCAGGGGTAATGCTCTGCCATTTGCTGCAGTTCCTCAGCCCATTTTGCAAGGGGTAAGGCATCGTAGACGTCGTCCTCGTTGGGAGAGGTCTGAGGGCTGACGTCAGAGGGTTGAGACGATTCCGTAGCTCCGGTAGCCTCCAGAGCCTTCTGCATCCTACGAGGTATGCCTTTCAGGAATTCATAGTCCTGCGCACTCTTCACCGTCTGGGCCACATTCTCGTTGCGTTCCTCAACGATATCTTTCACGAATGGTGTCTCACGCAGAATCCGCTCTATCAGCACGGGGTCGTTGTCCGTGATATACCGCAGGTGGTCTGCCAACACCAGTGAGGTGCGGTGTCTGTCGCCAGGCTCCACCTTCTTATCACCAAGCCACGCCGCCACTATCTTGCTGTAGGGCACGCCGTGATAAAGGAGACCCTCCCCCGTCCCCTCCCTGTGAGGGATGGGCGTAGATAGTTCAGCTACTTGTGATTGCCCCTGAGTCTGACCACCCCCCTCGCTCACAGAGAGGGGCTGGGGGTGAGTCTGTATCGTTGCCTGCGACTTCCCTTCGTGGTACGCCTCATTGTATTTCTCGCCAAATTCCGGATTCTCGTAGTCGAAGATGCGTTCATCCAGCAGGATGATATCCTCCTCCGTAGTCAGGAATGCCCCGCGACTGCCATCCTTGCAGCTCTCGTCGGGATCCAATCCCAGCTTCTGCGAGAACACTATCTGGTTGTCAATCAGGTTGCCCACATTGACATCAGCCATGAAGACCACCTTCAAGCCGTGCCCGGATGGCGTAACGAACACAAAGAGGATTCTTGCCTTATCCGCATCGCTGAGTCTGGCGTAGGCCTCCTCCCAAACCTTGCGGACATCGCCCTCGATGTGGTCAAAGTCGATGACGCACAAGCCATTCAGTCGGCAGTACTTCTGATTCCTCCACAGACCCCTGCGTGTGGTTTTCTCGCCAGTCTGCTTATTCTCGAACTCCTTGTCCGACTCATCATACGTGGCAATGAATATCACAAAGGGCAGGCCCTTTTTCTTGCTGTCGTAGGTATTCTTGTCGCCTTTTGCCAGAGCCTCGCGAGCCTCCTTCACTTTCTTGGAAGTTTCAGGCGCCATGATAAGCGCCCGAAACTGTTCCTTGGTAATTACTTCTGTTGGCAGACCGAAGTTTCGTTGATAACAAAACATTTGTCAATCTCACTTGTAAGTTGGTACAACTGCTTCCTTACGTCCAATACTCCTTCAACCTCGAATGTGAGCCAGGCCATCAACTGGGGATGCTCCCCCTTTACAAGACACACCTTCAGGCTGTCTTTGTTGACCAGAAACTCGCCATCAGGCAACTGGGGTTTCTCAATCTCCATGTCTTTAGTCAGCTTTGCCAGTTCCTTGTGGAAAAAGGCAGCCTTATCGACCACGTCCTCCGGACATTTCAGTTCGATACACGTCAGCGGGTTCTTGCCAGTGGTAGCGTAACGCTTCGACCTGCCCACCTTCTTCACATCTTTCTGAGAGGGCACGCCCCTTTCTTGCGGTGTCACCTCGATAGAGTCATCATCAAACACGCGGGTATTCGACTTGAAGCTCCTGATGCACTTTCTGCGTGCCGAATTCTTTAATTCTTCCATTTTTGCATTTTTACATTTTTCAATGTCTTCCATCAGCTCTAAATATTCAAGCGTCATACCATGTTTATCTTGTCCACATAAATCGTTGTGGCCTGCATAGCCTCGCCCGTCTGCTGAGAGTTCCACTCACGTACCACCATTGAGCACTGCACCTTATAGATGTACTGCGGGTCGTACTTCGGACAGTTCACCGCCCTCTCTCCGGTAATCTCACCGAGGAAGGTGTCCGTGCCGTCGGTCAACTTCAGCACTACCGAGTTAATCACTTTCTGGTCGCCTGTCTTGCGATCCATGTACTGACGGGTCTGCAGCCCGCTCTGATTCAGAATTCTAACAATTCTTTCCATTGCTTTTAATTGTCAATTATCAATTGTCAATATCCTTTTCACATTTTCCTTATATCTTATTTCCTTAACATAAACAACAAATAGTCTTTCGTCTCAGCCAGCAACTCGATTCCCAACTGAAAGTACTCTTTTTCGGGGTCGAGACTCAAGAGTTCAATGAGGCGGTTGGCCAGCTCTGCATTGTTGAACTGCAGGCTGTTGGAACCCGCCTTGAACTTCACATCAACACCTCGTGTCCGGTTGAACATCAGCACCACATCGGTAGTCTGACGGCTCCTGGTCAGCAGCATATGGGTTGATAGTTTCTTGGCTATCATCCGCGAGTGTTCCTGATTCAGCGTCAGTCGTTTGCCGCCTCTCAGACTCAGCGAACAAGTATTCTTGGGAAGTCCCATACAGTTGATCCTCGGCTTGACGTCGATAATCTCCAAGTCCAGGCTGTCCAGTTGTGCCGCTTCGCTGTTGTCGACTCGCTGCCCTCCTATTTTTTCTAACCATTCCTCATGGATAGCCAGCCAGAAGTCCTTGCCGAAAATCGACTTCGGATAGACGAATGCCTGGGGTATCACACTTTCGACCTTGGCTTTTTCCAGATAGGCCTCCAAGGTGGGAGGATTCACTGAGAGATGATTCTGATGATAAATCTGTGAAAACATCATGTAGATGTTACGTACGTGTAGGAATCTCTTGAATTCCTGTATCTCTGTTCTTGTCATAATAAAAAGCTTGTTTTACGTCGCTTCCTTTCAGGCGACCTTTATAGTGAATAAATAATGTTCGTGCGTATGTGTGGGGTATGCATGTGGCATGCAATGGAGAAATGTAGCAGTAAGTTAAAGAGCACTTGCAAACCGGTTCTGAGCGTCCTCTGGTTTGCGAGTGCAAAAGTAGATACAAAAAATGAATGGGAGACAGTTTCAGGCAGCACCTGCCCTTACTATCCCCCAATTGCCCTTAATTGCCCTCGATAGCCCTTAATTGCCCTTGGCTATTTTCTTAAATAATGGTTTCTGAAGTGTTTCTCACTGTATCCTTCACCTGTAGGCATGCCCAGTCTCACCAGCTCGGCATAAGCAGTAGAAGGATTAGGTGGCAGCAGTATTTTTTCTTCACGAGCCATCCGCTGCAGATACTCACATATCATCTGCACGCCATACCGTCTCACCAGGCGTACCACCTCCTCTTGAATCAGCAGTCCCTCTTCATCGCCTATCTTTGGATGTATAAACCTAAACAGCTCCTGTTCAGATGCTTCTGTGCGGGGCGTCTGCTTCTCCAAGTCTTTCAGTTCAGGTTTCAGCTTCATCATGTCCTCATGGATCATCCTCAGCTGCACGTCGTACTCGTAGAGGACTATGCGCTGTTTCTCTGTAAACTTCTCAAAACAATGGGAAAAAAGATAGATATAGATCTCGTGGTAGTTTATCATGAACATGTGTTTGCCTTTCCAATAGGAATAGCGTTTCAGTTTGGCACATTCTTCAATAAAATTCTCTGGCAGCTGCTGCCCGTGCCTGAGGCATCTCCTTACCAGCTCCAGTTTCACCTCTGCTATCTCGTCGCCGGAAGCATGCTCGTCATACTCCAGGATACCGGCTATCAGCATGTCGGCGGTCAGTTGCACCTGCTGCCGCTCCAGCTGTTCCATCGTGGGGTGCGGATGCTGTACTTTCCATTTTTTATAGTCTAGGATGTTGGTTGATTTTTTCAGTCGTGCCGCCATCCGCTTGAACACCTGCTCGGCATATTCCGCATCCACCTGTAATATCTTCATTTGCAGCATCTGCAGCATGTCAACCAGCTGCAATATCTTCTGCCTCAGGGGTTCGCTACGCTCTGAAAGAGCCTCGCAAAACAACTTGCTCTTCAGCCAATAGTCCGGATTTGTCATCTTCTCAAAGTCGATCACCAGCGGAATCCTGCAGCTCCGTATCTCAGGCTTATCCAACTGTCTCTGCACGGCCTCGATACTTCTGTTCGCCAGATCATTCACGCACTTGCTGCAATACATGAAAACGCAGTCGTCAGTCAGGTCATGCTCATCACAAATCTCCAGCACACTAGCCAGGCGCAGTAACTTCTCATTACGTCTCATCTTAACAACCACCTCCTTTCTGGCTAAAGATTTTACACTCTGTTTTTACTCGGGAACACTTCACGCAGAAGGTTCCCTCACGTTGGAGCCAGTTAGCTCCGACTTTTAGGTTTGGTATCATGATTTTTTTAATAGTTAATGTGTTTGGGCATATGCCCTAATATCTATAGTCTAAGTAAAACAGACGCAAAGGTACAAAATAAATTCTACACTTCAGTGAAGTACAGGAGGAACTTACTCACTTACAACTTACTCACTTCGGACATTTAGGTTTTTCAATATGGATGGGAATAGTAACAAATTACAGAATAATTATCTATATTATTATATAATATATATATATTATATAATAATATAAAATTCTTCATTCAAAATTCTCTGAATGCAGATGTCCGAAGTGAGTAAGTTGTAAGTGAGTAACCTGACATGATAGAAAATTTCTCAAAAATAGTTGCATAAAAGCTTGCATATCTCGTAAAAAATTCGTACCTTTGCATTACGATACAAAACGGATAAAGTATCTAGAATTTGCGGCATGGCTATAGAGAAAATTTTTCTTAGTGCACGAGGAAGTTCTGCATGGCTTAGCTACAAAAACAACGATTAAGGAATAGGTTTTAAGGAATAGGAAAGATTTTTACAACCCTTAAAATTTATAACATTTATGCCACTTAGAGTAAAAGCAGTAGAGAGACTGCTGAAGTTTGACAAGGAATCAGCGGGTAAGTACCGCTATGTGATGAAACCCGAGATGTACTCCACCCTGCCCCAGGCTAAGGTCATCAAAGAGGCTGCACTGCGCAGCGGTGTGAGCCAGGGTGTGATGAAGGCCTGCTGGGATGCAGCTGGCGAAGTGATTAAGGCATGGGCTACAGAAGGCCACTCGGTTGCCCTGCCCGGACTGGGAAGCATGCGCTTCGGACTGCGCAGTAAGTCTGTGGAGAATGTGAACGATGTAAAGGCCGGCCTTATCAGTAGCCGCCGCATCATCTTCACGCCCAGCGTAGACCTGAAAGAGGAACTGGCCAGTGCCGCCATCCAGATTACCTGCATCGACAGGGACGGCAAGGAAGTGAAGCGAGTCACCTCAACCTCTGGCGAGGTAGAAGACCCGGAGGATCCTGAGAACGGCGGAGGCGGAAACACGGAGAATGGAGCCACGGAGTCAGGGAATAACGGAGGCACGGAGAGCGGCGGCGAAAGCGGAGGCCCAGTGAACCCTTAAGGATTAAACATGAAACATTAAAATTCTGAATGATGAAGAACAAGACATTTTGGAAATTCGCAATCCAGACAGCCATTAGTGTGCTGTCGGCCATTGCAACGGCACTCGGAGTGACCAGCTGCATGGCGTAAAAAAAAAGAGTGAGCTCGGCAAATTGCCGGGCTCACTTTATTTATGTCTACGGACTTCAAGGACCAGGACGCCTGGGGACTGGTACCTGTCAGCTTCATTATTATTTATTTGCGATATACTGCTTGATCTTCTCAATAAGTAATCGCGTAGGTGCTGGAGCTTTTTTCACTAAGACTCATAAAGCACCTCCTTTTCTTCTTCTACGTTGTAATAAAACATAGCATGAGGTCCGTTGAACCATTCGTCCTTTGTGTATGCGTGCGGACGAACGTCGGCTCCCAAATTCCAGCCCATCAGTACGAATGGATAGGAATAAATGTCGAAGTCCTCGTGTACAAGTTTGGTGTTGTCATGTTTTTAATCTCGCTGCAAATATACAAAAGATTACGAAAATGATGCTTTTCAAGCAGAAAAAGATATGATAGACTCGATTTTTCTTGGATAAATTGTTTTGTGAATTCGGAATTATTATTTATTTTTGCAGTCAGAAACAATAAAAATTGAGTATATGAATACCAATGTTTTAGTATCACCTTCATCGATTAGCGCCAAATATTGGTCAGAATTGAAGGATTTGAGCGACAATGTTAAACTGGAGCTCATAACGCTTCTTAGCAGTTCAATGACTCGTCCAGAGGAGGAAAAGAAAGAACCTCGCAAGGGATGGGCCAGCCGTTTTGCTGGTAAGTGGAAGGATAGCCGTTCGGCAGAAGAAATCATGGAAGAAATACGTACTGCAAGGACAAATAACACATTTGACGCTGAACTATGAACGGATATCTGCTCGACACAAGTACATGTATTTTTCTGCTTAGAGGAAATCGTAACGTTGAAAATAAACTCAACGATATTGAAGAAAGTAGCTGCTACATTACAGATATTGTTGTAGCAGAACTCGTTTTTGGTGCATATTACAGTGATCGAATCGAAGACAATCTCAAACAGGTAGAAGAGTTTGTTGCCGAAATGAATGTGATTCCCTTCGACCAGACCATCCATACTTTTGCGCAGGAAAGAGCTAAACTTTGGAAATCAGGTAAGAAAATTGAAGACTTCGACTTATTGATTGGCTGCGCTGCTAAGGCTAAGGATCTGATAGTCGTAACCCATAACCGCAAGCACTTTGAGCATATAGAAGGCTTGAAGATTGAGGACTGGGCAGTATAAAATATACGACACCTAAACCTTACAATCTTACATTCTTACAATCTTACATTTGGCATAAAAATGAGGGAAGAAAATTAAGTAATATAATAATATTATAATATTATTATATTACTTAAACTCTACCACTACAAAAAATATATGAAATGTAAGAATGTAAGATTGTAAGATATTCATGTTTTCATATTTCTTGACAAAGAATATTTGTAGGTATCGCTTTTTATGAGTACCTTTGCATTGTCAATAAGGGATAAATATTGCGCCCTAATTAGCGAAAAAAAATTTCCTAGTGCACGAGGAAGTTTGGAAGCACGAAGGCACTCTAGAGACCCGAAATTGACAAAGGTAAAAAGATTAAACATTAATAATTAAACATTAAAATTTTAGTAACCATTTAAAACACATTTAGATTATGTCAATGAAAGTAAAAGCAAAAGAACAGTTGCAGAAGGTAGGCACCTACGCTGGTAAGTATCGCTACGTGATGATGCCTGAGTTGTACACTGCCCTCACACAGGACAAGGTAATTAAGGAGGCTGCACTGCGCAGCGGTGTGAGCCAGGGTGTGATGAAGGCCTGCTGGGATGCAGCTGGCGAAGTGATTAAGGCATGGGCTACAGAAGGCCACTCGGTTGCCCTGCCCGGACTGGGAAGCATACGCTTCGGACTGCGCAGTAAGTCTGTGGAGAATGTGAACGATGTAAAGGCCGGTCTTATCAGTAGCCGCCGCATTATCTTCACCCCCAGCGTAGACCTGAAAGAGGAACTGGCCAGTGCCGCCATCCAGATCACCTGCATCGACAGGGACGGCAAGGAGGTGAAGCGAGTCACCTCAACCTCTGGCGAGGTAGAAGACCCGGAGGATCCTGAGAACGGCGGAGGCGGAAACACGGAGAATGGAGCCACGGAGTCAGGGAACAACGGAGGCACGGAGAACGGCGGAGGCGAAAGCGGCGGCCCAGTAAATCCTTAAGGATTAAACATTAAACATGAAACATTAAACATTAAAATTCTGAACCATGAAGAACAAAACATTTTGGAAATTCGCAATTCAAACAGCCATTAGTGTGCTGTCGGCCATTGCAACGGCACTGGGCGTGACCTCGTGCATGGCGTGAAGAAAAGGTAAAAAAGTAAAAAGGTAAAAAAGTAAAAAGAGTGAGCTCGGCAAAACGCCGGGCTCACTTCATTAATCCACTTTCAATCTATCCAATCGCGAAGCAATAAGCTCTGCATACGCCTGTTTATTTCCCTCGCTGAGGAAGGAATCCTGTATGAGCTGCTGCCATTTGGGCTGCGCCTTATGGAGACTCTTGATGAGACGCTGCACCACGTTCTCCTCCAGCCCCATCGTCTTTGCCGCAGTCAGGAAGTCGTTCATAGTAAGTTTTGATTTCTTTCCACAAAGCGTAAGCGCCAGTTCCTCCTTGTCCTTCGGATTAGCAATAGCCACATTCAGGAGGTCATAAGCCGGTGTCAGCTGATAGTCTGCGGCCGGTCGGTAGAGCGAGAAGTTCTTCAGGTGCATGTCATTGTTGCCAGTGACAAAACAGAAGAGCAGCAACTGCATGTAATTCGTCAGGTCGAGTTTTGGCGTGTTGCTGTACTGCAAGATGGTCCTGGCAATCTGTTCGTGCGAACCTTTGTATTTGTATTCTGTGGGGTGCAACGTCAACTGACACATATCCTCCATGTCTATCTTCCTGCCATTCTTAGTGCGGTCAATACGTTTGGTGATATACCCCAGTTTTCCGTCAGCCAGTCGGATCAGGCTGTGGGGCACCACACTAATCTTTGCGGCCTCTGCCAAGTGCATCGTCAGGTCCTCGTTTTCAGGCAGCTGTCCGTAACTCTCTGTCTGAGGCTTGAATATATAGTCGCCCCATAGTCCTACGATGGTCAGGCGGCTGCACCCATCGTGCCTGCTGAGATTCAGCGACAGCTTAGGTTGCACACCCGTCAGAGATGTCTGTGCACGGATTATCTGCTCGGCCAGTTGGTCGAGGTCTTCATGCTTATAGTCCAGCAAGGGCACATCCTTTGACCCGAAGAATTTTCGTGCGCATCCTGGATGAAAGTCTTTCTGGCCTTCTTCCAGTTCTTTGTAGCAATACAAGCATTTACACATGGGCGCCTCCTTCCTTATCTATGGGTACAACACTGACGGAACCTATACACTCCTTACAGCACAAAAGCAGGAGCGACATGCGGTCAAGAACGCTGATATCGGTATTGCGAAGAGCCACGTCAAGCAACCATCCTTCGGGTATCAGTCCGTCAAAAAACGGGAACAGTACGGGACTCACGAATGCTTCCGCCTGCAATGGGAGCGTCAAACTAACAGGCTGCGCATCTTCACGTGCAAGATACGCCTCACCATAACAGAAACGGTATTCACCACCATCTTCAGTCAGGACACCCGCAAGGATGTCCTTCCGATATATCTCAGCCTGTCTCATTGCCTTTTAGTTGCTGTCAGTTCGTAGTTAAACAAGTCAAGTAGCTGGTTGACCTTATCCATCCTAAGAGTAGACTTTCCTTGCTCCAGATTGCGTACAAAGCAAAGACCTACACCCGACTTCATAGCCAGGTCTTCCTGTGTAAGGCCATATTCCTTGCGCAGAGCCTTCACCACTACCGATAATTTTGTCTTTTCCATACAAATTATATTATTTCGCATGCAAAAATATATAATTATTCGCAAACTACATCATTTCTAATATAAAATGTATCATTTTTAACATTTTTATATGGTTTCGGCTATAGTTTTTCTAAACAAAGTTAAAAATAGTAATGTTTTGAACAGAAAACAAAGAAAATATTTGTTTTTTGTACGAAATATAACTATATTTGCACCGTGTAAGCACTAAATCTATTTAGATGACACCGTTTGAGAACATAGGCAACATCCCCTTTGACGTTAATGTGCTAAGTGCGGTTTTTCCGAACCATAAGCATATTACCGAGAAGGCACGTGCGCTCGAAAAGAATGGCCAGATTATACGCTTAAAGAAAGGTATGTACGTGGCCAGCAAAATGGAAACCGGTAAGGAACTGTCGAAGGAACTGATAGCCAATCATATTTACGGGCCATCGTATGTGGGCTGTGAATATGCCATGCGCCATTATGGTTTGATACCAGAAAGGGTGTATCAGGTAACATCGGTTACCACCAAGCACTCCAGGGATTTTGAGAATGCCGTAGGCCGTTTCAGTTATCAGAACTGCTCGCCAGAATACTTCGCAGTTGGCGTAAGGATAGAGCATGCAGATGGTGTTAACTTCTTGATAGCTACCCCCGAGAAGGCACTCTGCGATGTGATCAACTTTAGCAAGTGCCTGAATCTACGTTTCATGAAGGATGTAGAGACTTATCTTGAGGAAGACATCCGTTTTGACACTGACGCACTTGAGGGCTTCGATATCAAACTTCTTGAACGATGTGCATTAGCAAGTCGCAAGCAATCGAGTATTAACATGTTAATAAAGTATATAAAGCATGTCAGACATCTTTGAACAAATGATAGCGCAGCATACTATCGCAGGCGATAACGATAGGAAGAATGCCCTCTACGAGGTGATGCAGCAGGTGGTGCTGAGCGGTCTTTACCGTGGCGGTTTCTTTAAAGAGGCAGCCTTCTACGGTGGCACGTGTCTCAGGATATTTCACGGATTAAGGCGATATTCTGAAGATATGGATTTCTCTTTACTGGCAAAGAATCCGGATTTTACGCTCGAACCCTATTTTCCTGCCATTATCGAAGAGGCTCGAATCTTAGGGCGAACGGTTACTATTACAAAGAAGGATAAGCGTACCTTTGGCAAGGTGGAATCAGCTTTCCTGAAGGATAATACAGATGTGTACAACCTGACGTTTCAGACCGAAAAAGCATTGAAGATAAAGATAGAGGTAGATGTCAATCCTCCTCTTGAGTTTTCTACGGAGCAGAAGCTACTTATGCAGCCTTTCTCGTTTACCACGCGTTGCTTTACCCTGCCCGATCTGTATGCCGGCAAGATGCATGCTCTTACTTTTCGTGCTTGGAAGAATCGTATCAAGGGACGCGACTGGTACGATTTCGAATGGTATGTGCGAAATCGTGTGGCATTGGATTTTGAACATCTAAAGGTCAGGACAAAGGAGTTTAATGATATTGACCTTACCAAGGAACTCTTTTTGGAGCTTCTAAAGGAACGTATTTCCAAAGCGGACATTGATGTGGTAAAGGCCGATGTCATCCCTTATATCATTGACAAGCGAGAGCTCGATATCTGGAGCAACGACTACTTCCTGCAATTGGCCGACATGATTGTGTTTAAGTGAATTTTATAATTGTCTACGGACTTCAAGGACTTATAGGACTTGCCGCCAAGGCGGCGCTGGCGCTGCCACTATCCCTTTAGTCCCAAGAATCCGTAGACTGAATATTCAGGGCTGTTATCTCAGGTCCTCATCTTCCCTTTACTGCAAATGCTTATAGTTGAATATGGTGAATAAAAAAACTGCTCCCATACCAGTCGTATAGGAACAGTTGTAATTATTTATTATTCATTTCAGTCTTCTTCGCCGTCCCATATGCCGTTTGCTTTTCGGCCACTGGGCTCGTCGTCATCGAGTACGAACTCGCGGGCACCCAGCCAGTCGTCGTAGTCTTTAGCGTCAGGTTTTTGCTCTCCACTTGCCTGAAGCAGACATGTACGATATTGTAGTTCGACAACTGTCATTGTGGGTTTCTCGTATGTTTTCTTTTTCATTGCTTTATAATTTTTAAATAGCCCTACCCCCTCCCTCGGGAGGGTAAAGGGTGGGGGCGCCTTTATTTAATTACTACTTTACGTCCATTATTAATATACAGTCCCTTCTTGCTTGGCTTGCCACTCAGACGCACACCGTCGAGCGTGTACCATGCCTCGCTGTCGAAGGTCATCTCGCCCGTTTCAGTATCGAGCGTGCCGATGGCGGTTGTCTCGCCATTGCTGCCTACCAGGCGCACGATGATGCTCTGTGGCAGTTCCTCGTCCTTAGCTGCTGCACCACGTGTGAAGGAACGCGCATTAGCCGCATTCGGCATGTCGTTCCACAGCAGGTATGCTCTCATCGGGCGAATCTTGGCGCCGCTGGCTACCCTTACGAAGTCACCCACATTAATGCCATCTTTCGCCACACCGGCAAAGCCGTAGGCACGGCCTATCTCTTCAGCGTCGTTATAATCGTTGGAATTCCATTCTTTAAATCTGTATGTTCCCTTAAACGTCCAGTGACTGCCAGGGGCAGCCGTCTCGCAGTTGCCGCCGCCATTGGTGTTGAGCGTCACAGTATTATTGTTGAGATCGAAGGTCACTTTGGCGTCTGTCAGTTTATTGTCTGGCATCAGCAGATACGGAGTGTTTGCCTGTAGCGTCGTCGTTTCGGTCATCGTAGCCTCCCACTTGCCTGTCGTTTCATTCTTCGTAACACCCGAGAACTTATAGAGCTTGCCGCCCGTCAGCGTCTGTCCTTCGCCAAGCGAGAACGGCAACATCACAGTGGATGGCTTGCCCTCGGTAAATGCGCGGTTGTAGGTCACGCTAGTTACATTGACATCCACAGGGATGCTCACCGTCGTCTCCGATGAGCCGTTGAATGTGGCGGAGACGTTATTGCCATCCTTCGTCAGCGCCACGCCCGTAACAGGTCGCAGTGTCTGGTTGTGGATGCTCTGGATCTCATCATTACTGAGCGTTCCACTCCAAATGTTTCCATTTCCGTCAACCAGCGTCTGGTCGTCGGCAATCTTAACCTCGCCGGCAAAACTCTCGCCGCAGTAGTTGTATATACTGTTGGTGCTAACAAAGTCGCTTGCCTTTGAGTAGCCAAGTGTCAGCACACCGGGTAAACTACAGTCACAAATGCCTAATCCGCCAAAGTTTGTGCCCGTGGCAGTTACCTGTCCGCCCAGTATGTCGAAGTGTCCGCCCTCGCAGTAGATGCCAAAATTGTTACCCGAGGCCGTTACCTGTCCGCCATCGATAACGATGCCGCCGGCATCAGTTTCGCACTGCACTAGGATACCGTTGCCACTGGCGTACTCTGTCGAAGCCGATACCACACCGCCGTGGATGCCAAGCAGACTTGTAGCTTTTTGATTAATCAACAAACAGATTGCAGCATCGCCTCCAACAGCCGTAGCCGTCAGGGCACCCGTGCCCTGGCTCTGTCCGTAGATGTGTAGCGTCTTCTCATCACCATAGATGGCACGATCCTTTACGTCCGTTCCCGTGTTCGTCACAGTCATCGTCTTGCCGTCGCCGAGAATCAGCGTCACGTCGCCGCTGAGTGTCACGGTGCCCGTATAGGCCACGTCGCTGTTCACCACATAGGTGCCCGCCGGCAGTGTTGTCATGGCATTGATTAGCGGGATGGCGACAACATTCTCGTGCAGTGTGCCGTCGGCCTCGACATACGACGTGGTGACGGTGGGATAGACAATAGTGAACGTCGCCTCTCTTGAGCCCGTGTAGTTGCCCTTGCCGGTAATGGTAGCAGTGGCTGTACCCACATTCACATTGGCAGAATACCCGATGGTATAATCTGTTCCAAGCGTGAGGGTTTTTTCTCCATCGGTTACGGTCACGGCAGGTTCGATGGCAGAGCCGGTGTAGGTCTGGTCAGCGATGGCGGCAATAGTGATGCCATCATTGGTCATGGACTTTACAATAGTGAACGTTGCTGCGCTCTCGCCCGAGTAGTTGCCCTTGCCGGTGATGGTGACTGTGGCTGTTCCTGCGTTGACGTTATTGCTGTAAGCCACCTCGTAATCCGTGCCAAGAGTGAGCGTTGTTTCTCCATCTTTAACGGTCACGTCAGGTTCGATTGCCGAGCCCGTATAGACCTGGGTGGGTATAGATGCCACGTCGCAGTTCAGCATAGACTTCAATATCGACACAAACCAACTTTCACCGCCCTTGTCCGTCAGAGTGAACACATAGAATCCGCTTTGAGCAACACTAAACTCACTTGCGTAATTGCCGAATGTGGATTCTCCGCCGGTGTAAGGCACATTGATATCTGGATTAGAACCCCAATAATTGTAAAAGTTATCGGAAATAACATATCTTTCCGTCGTCGTTTTGTCGAGCCAGACAATGCTCTCGCCTTCGTAGAGGATGCTCACAGGCTCAGGACTGCCGCCTTGAACAAGATAGAATGTCGTTTTTACTTCGCCCCATTTCGCATAAAACGTCATATCCTCGGTTGCCGTGGCTGGAATGGAGTAATAACGGCTGCCTGTGAAGTCCTCCGTCGTGTACCAGCCCTCGAACGAAGCACCGACCTTCGTCACATATGTGGGAAGTACCGTTGTTTCTCCCTCAATGTAATGGTCGATTTCTCCGCTTCGGATTGTGCCGCCACCAAGGACAAACGACACAGCGTGACTTCTTTCAAATTTCGCCCAATATTCTTTGTCGTCGGTTTCGGAAGAAGAAATGCTTGTAACGGCATCGCCTTCAAGGTCAGCATTGTCGTACCAGCCAAAGAATGTGTAACCCTCACGCTCTACGTTTACGGGCAGCGGCGTGGTATTCCCGACAATGTATTTTGACGAATACGTCTTAGTGTCGCCAGTGAAGGTGTGCAAGGTGATGTTGGCTGTCGGAACGCTCACGCCGTCAATCGTGCCGGAGAAATTCGTCTTGCCACCACTCAGACCAAACATCGAGCCGTCGGCAAGAGCGTCCTGATAATAATGCAGAGCCGCAGCCACCGTGCCGTCGGAAAGTTGCTCTGCCGTAACCGATGTGCCATATTGCGAAGTACCGAGGACAAAAGCGTTGCACACAGTGAGAGTGGACCTGTCAAAATCGCCCGCCACAAGATCGTCGTGGTGAGTGCCGTAGGCCCAATTTGCACTTGTCTTTCCTGCAAAATAGGAATTGACGACAGAGACGGAGCCATCGCCACCGCCCGCAAGCCCGCCAATCCAGTTGTCGCCCTTTACGGTACTTGTGCTATACACATTGGCGAGAGTAACGGAAGAGTTATTAGCGACTCCACCTACTATCGAACCAAGGAAGTTGTTGGAACTGCTGAAATACGAATCCACAATGCCGAGGTTCTTGACGACGGCTGAACCGCTTACTGCACCAACAAGTCCGACACGCCAGCTACTGCCGCTGACATAGAGTCCGCTGACGGTGTGTCCCTGCCCATCGAATGTGCCGGAATAAACCTTGCCCTCAAAATAATCATTTCCTATCGGTGTCCATTGCACAAAGTCGCCGGTGTTGGCTTCTCCGTTGGCGTCCAACACGTTTTCATTGACCACAATGTCAGCGGTCAGTTTAGCGTTGGCTGAAGCATTGCCATTGTTGACAAGCTCAGCAAAGCCGTAAAGTTCTGCGGCAGAGCCGATGCTGTAAAAGCCGTCACCATCCTGCGAGGGGGTGGTTGGCGTAATTGTGGTTTGTGCCCATGCCGTTGCAGTCGTGAGCATCATCACAAGCAGCAGCATGGCTGCCCGTCGCGTTGCGCCCAGCCCCGAGGCTAAGGGCGCGAAAAAGTCTTTCTTAATACTCATTGTTATTGTTTATTATTGATTATTTAATTGTCTCGTAGGGTATAAATATGACCTCAAACTTTCTCATCGTTGAAAAATCCCAAAAAACGCCCGCAAAGGTACACATTTTTTTTATAATAAGGTGTTTAAAATTCCAAGTAGGTGTTTAAAATTACGGAATTAGGTGTTAAAATTCCGCGAATTCTAACACCTAATTCCGATGAAATCGTCTAAAAACCTTCTCCGGCTCCCCTACTCCTTAGAATTTTAATGTCTACAGACATGTAAAAAAGAGTGAGCCCGGCAATTTTGCCGAGCTCGCTTTCAATATATATTTTCAGATAATACTTACTTGCCGAAATAGCGCTTCAGCAGACCAGCGAAGCCGGCACCATGACGGGCCTCGTCCTTGGCCATTTCGTGTACGGTGTCGTGGATGGCATCGAAACCGGCAGCCTTGGCGTTCTTGGCAATACGGAACTTATCCTCGCAGGCACCTGCCTCGGCAGCAGCACGCTTCTCAAGGTTGGTCTTGGTGTCCCATACAACCTCGCCCAGCAGCTCAGCAAAACGAGAGGCATGGTCGGCCTCTTCGAAAGCGTAGCGCTTGAAGGCCTCGGCAATCTCGGGATAACCCTCACGATCGGCCTGACGAGCCATTGCCAGATACATACCAACCTCACCACACTCACCATTGAAGTGTGCACGCAGGTCGTTGATCATTTCCTCACTAACTCCCTCGGGCTTGCCGTCACCAATCTTATGAACGGTAGCATAAGTCATATCAGCATCATCCTCCAGTTCAGAGAACTTTGAGGCAGGAGCCTTACAGATGGGACACTTCTCGGGAGCTTCATCGCCTTCGTAGATATATCCACAAACGGCGCAGATAAACTTCTTTTTCATAATCTAAAACTTAGTATTTGGTTAGTAATAGGGTTATATGTTTGCAAAGATAAGGATAAAAAATAAATCCTGCAAGTTTTTTGCAGGATTTTATGTGGTTATTTTTTCTTCGTGCGATATTTGCTCAGCACGGGAATCTCTTCACACAGGGCATCGGCCAGCAGACCAGCCACTACATGGGCACCATAGACGTTATAGTGGGTGTTGTCCTGCTTACCCTTGGGTTCGCTGGGCTCCTCGCCCGGGCGGTACCACATGTGGAGCTTCTTGGATGCCTCGCGCCCCAGACCCTGTTCCAGGTCGTGCGTAATCTTGTTGGCATCGACGAAGTGCACATTCATGCGCTTAGCCACATCACGCGGTGCCACACGATAGAGGCCGTGGGTATCAATCAGGGAGTCGCCCTCCACCATCTTCACACCATCCTTGAAGGTGGTGGTACGTAGCAGTTCGTCGTCCTCGATTTGGGGTGCCTCGACAAAGAAGTTGCGGCGCACCACGCTGTTCATCAGTACGGGGATGCCACCATGCTCGCGCGTCTCGCGCACATAGCGTGCCAACATATAGTCGAACGTAGAGCCGGGGTCGGTGTGGCGGTCGGCCTTGGGCTTCTCGTCATTATGTCCGAACTGGATGATGACATAGTCGCCGGGCTTCATCTTCTGCAGCACCTTTTCCCAGCGACCCTCGTTGTGAAACGAGAGCGACGAGCGTCCGTTAACTGCATGATTGTCAACGACTATATACTCTTCGTCAAAGTATTCCTGCAAGGCCATCCCCCACCCTCGCTCTTGCTTGCCTTTAGAGAGATCTTTCTGTGCGGCGGTAGAATCACCTATAATAAATATTGTTGTAGTTTTCTGTTTGGTGGCCGAGGTGCAGAGAAGCACCAAGGCCAACAATACAGTAAGTAGTTTGATTTGTTTCATTGATTTGTTTTTATAATGGGTTTACGACAGCTTCGCAATGAGCTCCTCGGGCGAAACGAGTGTCTGTTCACCCGTCTCCATATTCTTCAGCGTCACCTTGCCCTCAGCCATCTCGTTGTCGCCAGCCAGCACCACGAAAGGAATCTGCTTGGCATTGGCGTACGACATCTGCTTCTTCATCTTCGTGCTGTCGGGGAAAATCTCGGCACGGATGCCAGCCTGGCGCACCTTAGCAACGACAGGCAGACAGTAGGCCGTCTCCTTCTCACCAAAATTGATGAAGAGCACCTGAGTGGTCTGCAGCGAGTCCTTGGGATAGAGGTCAAGGGCATTGAGCACGTCGTAGATACGATCCACGCCAAACGAGATACCTACACCTGAAAGACCAGGCATGCCGAAGATACCCGTGAGGTTGTCGTAACGACCACCACCTGAGATAGAGCCCATAGGTGTGTCGAGCGCCTTCACCTCGAAGATAGCACCGGTATAGTAGCTCAGGCCACGAGCCAGGGTCAGGTCGAGCTGAATCTCATTGTTGAGTGAAGTCAGGAAACTCAGGATATAACGGGTTTCCTCGACGCCCTTCAAGCCGGTCTCACTGGAAGCGAGCACCTGGGCGATGGTCTCGAGTTTCTGCTCGTTAGTACCCTCGAGCATGATGATAGGCTGCAGCTTCTCAATCTGCTCGTCGGTGAGACCATCCTCACGCAGTTCGGCATTCACATTATCGATACCAATCTTGTCGAGCTTATCGATAGCCACGGTGATATCCACGATCTTATCGGCAGCACCGATCACCTCGGCGATACCAGTCAGGATCTTGCGGTTGTTGATCTTGATCTGCACACGCACACCGAAACGGGTGAACACGGTGTCGACGATCTGCATCAGTTCCACCTCGTTGAGCAGCGAGTCAGAGCCCACCACATCGCCATCGAACTGATAGAACTCACGATAGCGGCCCTTCTGGGGACGGTCGGCACGCCACACGGGCTGCACCTGATAGCGCTTGAAAGGCAACTGCAGTTCCTCGCGGTGCATCACCACATAGCGGGCGAAAGGCACGGTGAGGTCGTAGCGCAGACCCTTTTCGCAGATTTTGGAAGCCAGACGGAGCGTGTTGCGCTCGGTCAGTTCGCTATCCTCAATCTTCGACAGGTAGTCGCCAGAGTTCAGAATCTTGAAGAGCAGTTTGTCGCCCTCCTCGCCATACTTACCCATCAGCGTCTGAAGGGTTTCCTGCGCAGGAGTCTCAATCTGCTGGAATCCGTAGAGCTCGTACACGCTACGGATGGTATTAAAGATATAGTTGCGCTTGGCCATCTCTACAGGGCCGAAGTCGCGAGTACCTTTGGGAATACTTGGTTTGTTTGCCATTTATTTTCTAACAATAGTTTGTTCACGGTCAGGACCGATTGAAATAATCGTGATAGGAGTTTCGAGTTCTTTCTCGAGGAACTTGATGTAGTCAGAGAACTGCTTGGGGAACTGACTCTCAGAAGTAAACTTCGTCATGTCGGTCTTCCAACCGGGCAGTTCTACATAGACAGGTTCGATACCCTCCTCGATGTTGTAGGGGAAGTCGCGCGTCTCCACGCCATTCACCTTATAAGAAGTGCAGGCCTTGATGGTGTCGAAGCCATCGAGCACGTCGCTCTTCATCATGATAAGCTGGGTAACACCGTTGACCATGATAGAATAGCGCAGGGCTACGAGGTCGATCCAGCCACAACGGCGCTCACGACCAGTCACGGCACCATACTCATGACCCAGGTCACGAATCTTCTTGCCAGTCTCATCGAAGAGCTCTGTGGGGAAAGGACCGGCACCAACACGGGTGCAGTAAGCCTTCATGATACCAAACACCTCGCCAATCTTGTTGGGACCGATACCCAGACCGGTGCAGGCACCAGCACAGATGGTGTTGGAAGAAGTAACGAAGGGATAGCTACCGAAGTCCACATCGAGCATAGTGCCCTGGGCACCCTCGCACAGCACACTCTTGCCAGAACGCAGGATCTGGTTGATCTCGTGCTCAGAATCAACGATGGGGAACTGACGCAGGTACTCGATACCCTCCAGCCATTTTTTCTCTACCTCCGTGATGTCGTAGTCAAAGTTGAGCGACTTCAGGATAGCCTCGTGGCGAGCCTTTGCAGCAGCATACTTCTCGGGGAAATTCTCGAGGATATCGCCAACACGCAGACCCGTGCGACTAACCTTGTCGGTATAAGTAGGACCAATGCCCTTACCGGTGGTGCCCACCTTATTCTTACCCTTCTGAGCCTCATAGGCTGCATCGAGCACACGGTGGGTAGGCATGATGAGGTGAGCCTTCTTTGAGATATGAAGACGCTCTCTCAGGGGATGGCCAGTGGCCTCGAGTGCCTTTGCCTCCTCCATGAAGAGATCGGGAGCCAGCACAACGCCATTACCGATGATGTTTACCTTGCCACCCTGGAAAATACCTGAAGGGATAGAACGGAGTACATACTTCTCGCCGTTGAACTCCAACGTATGGCCAGCGTTAGGACCACCCTGGAAACGGGCTACCACATCGTAATGGGGAGTCAGCACGTCAACAACCTTTCCTTTACCTTCGTCGCCCCACTGCAAACCCAGCAGGACATCAACCTTACCTTGTTTCATTGTCTTTATGTTTTTGTATTCTAATTATTTCTCTTTTTACTTTTCCTTGTGAGTGCACCCTGACACACAGAACAGATGCCGTAGATATAAAGGGAGAAGCCATCCTTGCGGAAGCGCTTCAGGTGCATGTCCTCTATGGCCTCTACCACCTCGGGAGCCTTGATCTCGGTCACCTTGCCACACACGGTACATATCTGGTGGCAATGGTTATTGTCAGAACGGCATGCCTCGTATTTCGTAGTGCCCTGAAAACGGTGACGGATTACCAGGCGCAACTCCATGAAGAGATTCAGCGTATTATAAAGCGTGGCACGGGAGACGGGGAATTTATCATTCTCTGCCAGTTTCGCGCCCAGTTCATCAATGGTGAAATGCCCATCCATACTATAAACCGCACGAAGAATCGCATAACGCTCGGGCGTTTTGCGATGATTATTCATTTCCAGATAATTATCCAGAATCCGTACTACAGCAGCATATGTTCCTTCTATTTTATCAATAGTCTTCATAAACCGACCGCAAAGTTACAAAATTATATTGAATATCAGGTATAAAAGGAATAAAAAAATACGCTATACGAATAAATATGCAGGCGGCTGTTAATTAGACGCAGTCAAAAATACCCGTAGGCTTGGTGCGTTTCAGCACTTCCAGTTCGAAATCCTTGCCGGCCACGATGCCATAGGAGCGCAGGATGGTCTCGATGGTCTTGCGTGCCAGTTCGGGGTGGTTGTTCTCCTCCGAGAGATGGCAAAGCCATACGTGACGCAGGTGCTCGCACATGTTTGTGGCAATAGCCTGACCGCACGCCTCGTTGTTCAGATGACCGAAGCCATTGGCAATACGTTCCTTCAGATACTGGGGATAGGGTCCCTGCTGCAACATCTCGCAATCATGATTGGCCTCGATGACCAGGTGCTGGGCACGACCGATATACTGTGCCATCTCGTCGGTCACACGGCCGGCATCGGTAATGATGCAGAACGTGGTGTCCTGGACCTCAATCATATAGCCCACGTTATCACTACTGTCGTGGGGCACGGTGAACGGGGTTACGGCGAACTCGCCCAACTGTACCGTGACGCCTGGCTCCACGTAATGACGCAGTTCGGCACCGACCTTACGTACCACACAGAAATTACGGTCAATACCCTCGTGGACGGTACGGGTGGCAAAGACGGGCAGTTGGTAATCATGACTCAGGCTGCCCACACACTTGATATGGTCGGCATGATCATGCGTAATCAGGATGCGATGCACCTTGTAGATGTCCAGTCCGTAGTCACGAAAATACTTCTTCAACGAACGGATGCCTACACCGGCATCAATAATGAGACTATCCGTCTCTGTGTATAGATAATAGCAGTTACCACTGCTTCCGCTTCCAAATGATATAAATCTCAGCATTTAATATATATGGTTTCCAATAATTCTTACTCGGCGAAGCCGACACCTCTTACCTCTTACATCTTACATCTTACATCTTAGAACGGCATTCCCACGGCGAAATGGAAGGCATAGTCGCGCTTGAAGTTAGGATGAAGCACAGGATAGTGCTCGTCGTCCTCGGCCTCGTAAGCCGGGTTGACCGCCTTCATACCCAGGTCGAAACGCAGGATGAAATAGTCGAAGTTCAGGCGCAGGCCCAGTCCATAGCTGACTGCCAGCTGACGGGGAAAATCCTTGAAGCTGAACTGTCCGCCGGGCTGTTCGTCGTACTGGCGGATGGTCCAGATATTACCGGCATCCACGAAGAGGGCTCCGTTGAATTTCCAGAACAGGTACGTGCGATACTCGGCATTCAGGTCGAGCTTCATGTCACCCGTCTGGTTGATGAAGTTGATACGTCCGTCCTGTTCCTTATACTGTCCCGGTCCCAAAGAACGCACGGTCCATCCACGCACACTATTGGCACCACCGGAGAAATAGCGTTTTTCAAAGGGCATCACGGTGGAGTTGCCATAGGGATAGGCCACGCCAAGACCAGCATGGAAAACCAGTTGGTTGTTCTTATCAATCATCAGGACATGACTCAGATCCAAATCGCACTTCACATACTGCGCAAAGGCGATGTTAAACACCTGATAATGACCCAGTTCGTCTTTCTTGGCATTCCACATGCGAGACGCCAGTGAGAGCAGGTTACCCGAGGTCTCGATATTCGACTTAAACGCCGTATTGCCCTTGGTGACGGAATAACCGAAACCAATCTTGGTGATAAACAGATCCTCGTAGTTATAACGCAGGATGGCGTTACGGTTGTTGTCATTTCTCAGATACTCATTATGAAACGTCTCTGATATCCAGGGCATGAAGACATAGTTGAGGTCGAGCACATCCACCTGGAACTTATCCTTGCGATGCGGGAAGCTCCACTTATAGCGCCAGGCAGCAGAGAGGAGCCGGCGGTGGAACTCAGGACGGTCCTGCATATCGTAAAGCAGGGACACCTCGCTGGTGGCATTGACCAGCCGACGGATTCGCCGGTTGACAAAGGGCGAGATGAATCGGGGGAACTGCAACTTGGCCTCGGCGCTATATTCCACGAAGTTCTGATTGGAGTAGCCCTCCAGACCGCGGATGGCCTCGTAGGCACCACGCAACTGGACGCTCAGCACCTCGCTACCACGAAACAGGTTGCGGTTCTGGTAAGTCAGCGAGGCCGCAGCGCCCAGGTCGCCCGCCGTATTCGTACCTTCAGGCTGGAAACTCAGCGTAGAGGGCTTGTTGTTCTGCAGGAGGATCTGACAATCCAGCGAGTCGGCATCCGGCACCTGCTTAAAGGTGATATTCGTATATTTTACGGCCTGCAGGCGTCCGAAGTGGTTATACGTATTCTGCAAACCGGAGGCGGAATAAGGACTGCCAGAATGCAGGTGCGTGCACTCCTGGAGCACATGCTGGCGGAGGTGAATCTGGTTATCACCGGGGCTGCCGCTACCGTAATTGATATGACGCATCCAGTAACGCGTATGAGGCACATATTCCTCGTTGGGCAACTGATAAGGCGCCAGATGCAACGTCAGGTTGATGAGTCGCGAATGGGATATGGAATCAGCCTGATAGGTGATATAGTCCTTATGAAAACGGTAATAGCCGGAATCTGAGAGGAGCGTGCTGATACGCTTGCGCTCGGCATCCAGTTTGGACACGTCAAACTTCATACCCTTGTATAACAGACTGGCCGACGCACCCTGCCGGGACAAGATACGGGCGATGGTGGTATCCTGAATCGCATAGCCGATACTATCCACGAAATAGGGTTCGCCGGGTTGCAGGAGATATTCGACCTTCGCCTTGCGTCCTTTCGTGGATACCTGCAGCCTGACCTGTGCGTCAAGGAAGCCCTCGTTCTTCAACTGCTGGGCCAGGTCGGCACAAGTCTGTACGGAAGAAAGACTGTCGAACACGACAGGAGCCTCGCCCATCGACTTCAACGTGCGGTTGATCCACTTCGTGCTGTCCCTGCCCGACAGGGAATAGACGGCAAGGGGAAGCTTATAGAGCGAGAACCATCGGCTATTGGGCATCTGTCTGACATAATTGCGCAGAGCCAACGTATTGATATCATGATAGTTACTTTCCGACTTTACCTTCACGCTTTTCAGCAGATACTGGTCTTTTGGTACATATTTTGTGCTGGAGCACGATGAGAAAAAGACCATCGCACCCAGAAAAAAAGAGGTCAGAAAGTATACGTTTCGCATAATCAGATGCAAAGGTACTAATTAAATAAGAAAATCTGACGGTATTATAAAAAAATTTAGTAATTTTGCAATATGATTAGCAAAAACCAGATAAAATTTGTGCGCCAACTGGAGCAAAAGAAATACCGCAAGAAGGAAGGTCTCTTCGTGGCAGAAGGACCAAAGGTGGTTGGCGACCTGCTGCGTGCAGGATTCAAGGCT
Source organism: Prevotella communis (assembly GCF_022024175.1). GTDB lineage: Bacteria > Bacteroidota > Bacteroidia > Bacteroidales > Bacteroidaceae > Prevotella > Prevotella communis. The sequence continues at coordinate 1,777,731 of NZ_CP091794.1, forward strand.
CACACCATATTTGCCACAAGCGAATGGGAAAGTCAGGGGCAGACCTTCCAGGAGGTCAGCGATGAGGAACTGCGCCGGGTGAGTTTCCTGCAGCATCCACAAAGGGTTCTGGCGCTGTTTTTCATCCCTACAGAATCGGTACCATCGGTTTCCAGTCTGTCACTGGCCCTTGACGACGTGCAAGACCCGGGCAACCTGGGTACGATCATCAGGATAGCCGACTGGTTTGGTATTGACACCATCTACTGTTCGGAGAATACGGCGGATGCATGGAGTCCCAAGGTGGTACAGGCTACGATGGGCAGTATTGCGCGCGTGAACATTATCTATACAGACTTACAGGAACTGATCAGTAAAGCACAGGTACCTGTCTACGGCACGCTGCTCGACGGACAGGATATCTACACGCAGGAACTGAGCAAGGAGGGTATCATCGTGATGGGCAACGAGGGAAATGGCATCTCGGCACCTATCCGGAAGCTGATTAACCGCAAGCTGCTGATACCACAGTTTCACGAAGGTCCGGAAAGTCTTAATGTGGCTATTGCCACAGCTATCACCTGTTCGGAATTCAGGCGTCGCTATCCCCTATAACAGGCGTTGCAGGACGATGGCGTCGTGATAGGTTTTTCCATCGAAAAGCCAGTCACTCAGGCTGCCTGTCTGGCGATAGCCCATTCCCTGGAACAGGTGCAGAGAGGCTTCGTTCTCCACGGCAACAACGGCATACAACTGGTGCAGATGAAGGGTGTCGTGGGCATATTGATGCAGGCGCTCTACAGCTGCTTTTGCATAACCCTGACAGCGACAGGACTTACAGATAATGATGCCTATCTCTGCTTTCTGGTTCTTGGGGTCGAACTTCATGATATCGGCCAGTCCGATGGGCTGGTGCCGGTCATCCTCGACAATCAGGCGGACTTGTTTGTCGGTATAGATATCGCCGGTGGTATCTGACATGAACTCGTGCAACACAAAACGGGAGTATGGCACGTTGGTGAGACTCATGCCCCACATAGACTCGTCGTTCTCTATACGATAGAGCAAATCCAGGTCTTCAGGCTCCATCGCCCTGAGTGATATCTGCTGAACCTGTTTCATCCTACTATCTCCATCGGGGTTATAATCACGTTGCTCTCCTTGGTATATGTGCCCAGGATATGACCAGGATTCGCGGCCATATCGGATATGATATCCTCATAGGATATGGTGCTCGTATCATAAACAAAACAGCCATTTCCACCTGTTGCAGTGGTCAGTCCCTTACGCTTGACGATAGCATTGAAGCGCGACCGCACCCTCTTGCTGCCTTTATAGATATAGACAATGTCGTATCGGCGTTTGGGGAAGAAACCCAGCGACTTACGCAAGCGCATATACAACATCTGTATCAGGGCTATCAGCGCACGGAAATAGATAGCCACCTTGATGGGCAGTGTGACCAGCAGACTGAGGTGACCATAGTGCTTACGGAAGAAAATCAGCATGGCCTGATAGAAAACGTGGACATAACGGAAGCTGGACTTCTGCGTAGACTCGCCCTTGTAATGAACGATACGGCCCGGCACATACCAGTTCTCGTAACCTGCCTTCAGGATTCTGTATGACAGGTCGATATCCTCGCCATACATGAAGAAATCCTCGTCCAGGAGACCAATCTTATCGAGTGCCTCACGACGCAGCATCATGAAAGCGCCACTCACCACCTCAATCTGGCCCGGTTCGTCCCATGACAGATGACTCATGTAATAGCGTCGGGTGAAGCCCAGCATCTTCAGGAAGGAGACGAAGGGTGTGGGGAGACCGCGGCGCGACTCACGGGCCACATGTCCGGCACCATCGTACATCTTCACACCTGCCCCACCCGCCTGTGGATGGGCATCCATGAAATCCAGAACCTCACGGATACACTTCTCGCCAACAATCGTATCAGGATTCAACAGAAGCACATATTCACCTTCCGACTGTCGGATAGCAATATTATTGGCCTTGGCAAAACCCTGGTTATGACTGCATTCTATCAGGTTGATACTATCCTTGAAGCGCTTCTTGAGATATCTGATGGAATCATCACTGGAGTGATTGTCAACCACGAAGATCTCGTACTCCAGGCCCTCGGCAGCACGCTGCACGCTGTAGATACACTGTTCAAGATAGTAGCGTACGTTATAGTTGACTATGATAACTGACAGTTTCATGCTTCTTCTGGTTCTGTTTCTTCTTTTGTCTCTGCAGGTTCTTCTGTCTCAGCCTTGCAACGTCCCATGGTGGGGAGCACGAAAGGCATGGTCAGCATCACCATCACGGCCAGATAGCCGTAGGTGGGTTCGAAACCGTATACATAATATAATAAGGTGTTGGCAAACAGAAGCAGACCCAGGATCAGGACGCGGAGACCGCCCCACTTCATCAGGGCCTTGGCCGGATGGGCCAGCAGGGAGGCATGGATGCTCCTGAACTTAAACAGGCGCAGAGCCAGGGGGACGAGACCGAGTGTCAGGAGTATCATCACCATCTGGACATAATAGCCTGTATGACGGGCCTCGTCGGAAGCGAGGACTGCCATGTCAAACTCCAGATAGTCGCCACAGACATAGATGATGGCAGCAGCCAGGAGTTGCAGCCAATAGACGAACATCAGTATATTTCGTGTCTTCTTCATCACTATATGTTTTATTTGCCATCGAAGGGGGTCCGGTTCAGGATAGAGCGTCCTAACGTCACCTCATCGGTATATTCTAACTCGTTGCCCACGGCAATACCACGGGCGATAATGGATATCTTCACATCATAAGGGGCCAGCTTGCGGAAAATATAGAAATTGGTGGTGTCGCCTTCCATGGTGGAACTCAACGCCAGGATCACTTCCTTCACATGACCCTCGGAAACGCGCGACACCAGCGACTCTATCTCCAGGTCGGCGGGGCCAATGCCGTCCATCGGCGAGATGAGTCCGCCAAGGACATGATACAGGCCGGTGAACTGTTGGGTATTCTCTACTGCCATCACGTCCTGGATATTCTCTACCACACAGATAGTAGAACTGTCACGACGGTCGTTGGAACAGATAGGACAGACGTCCTGGTCGCTGATGTTATGGCAGACCTTGCAGAATTTCACTTCTTCCTTCATCCGGCTGATGGCATCGGTAAACTGAAACACATCATCGGCATCCTGACGCAAGAGGTGGAGCACCAGTCGCAAGGCGGTCTTGCGTCCGATGCCCGGCAGTTGGGAGAACTCCTGTACTGCCCGCTCCAATAGTCGTGAAGGATATTGTTGTATCATGCTAACTCACTTAGTTCTAACCAGCGCATGGACTTCTCGTCCAACTCGTCATTCAACAATGGCAGACGTTTGCTCATCTGCGTTATCTCGTCAACAGAAAGGGTGCCGGAACTGAGGGCATCCTCAATCTGCTTCTTCTCGTCCTCCAGGGTGGCGATATCTTTCTCCAGCTGCTCGAACTCACGCTTTTCCTTGAACGACATCTTGCGCTTCGTCTCGCGCTCGCTCCTTGTATCGGTGGTCACCTTGGCAGGTTTCTGGGCGGCAAATGCGGATTCCTTAGGCTGGAGGGCCTGCCACTCGCGATACTGGGTATAGTTGCCGGGGAAGTCCTTGATCTCGCCCTGTCCCTTGAAGACCAGCAGGTGGTCAACGACCTTGTCCATGAAATAGCGGTCGTGACTGACCACAATCACACAACCGGGGAAATCCTGCAGGTATTCCTCCAGGATCTGAAGGGTCACGATATCCAGGTCGTTGGTAGGCTCGTCGAGTACCAGGAAGTTGGGGTTTCGCATCAATACCGTACAGAGGTAGAGCTTGCGTTTCTCACCACCCGAGAGTTTATAGACATAGTTGTGCTGCTGTTCGGGGGTGAAGAGGAAATGCTGCAGGAACTGGCTGGCCGACAGGCGGCGTCCGCTTCCCAGGTCAACCTCTTCAGCAATATCACGGACCACATCGATCACTTTCTGCTGCTCGTCAAATTTCAGGCCTTCCTGTGAGAAATAGCCGAAGCGTACCGTCTCGCCAATAACGATGCGGCCTTCATCGGGCTGCTGTTGTCCTAACAGCATCTTCAGGAACGTAGATTTTCCCGTGCCGTTATTGCCGACGATACCCATCTTCTCGAAGCGCGAGAAATTATAGTAGAAGTCCTTCATGATAATGGTATCATCAAAGGCCTTCGAGATATACTGGCATTCGAAAATCTTGGAACCGATATAGACGTTGGAGGCTTTCAGGCGGATGGCACGTTCCTCGATACGCGACTTGGCCAGACGTTCCAGGTCGTAGAAAGCATCCTCTCGGTATTTGGCCTTATGACCACGAGCCTGAGGCTGGCGGCGCATCCAGTCCAGTTCGGTACGATACAGATTATTGGCGCGTGCTATCTCTGCCCTGCGATTATCGATGCGCTCCTGTCGTTTCTCAAGATAATAGGAATAGTTGCCACGATAGGTATAGATGGTGCGGTCGTCGATCTCAAGAATCACGGAACATACGCGGTCCAGGAAATAACGGTCGTGGGTAACCATCAGCAGCGTCTTATTGCCACGGTTCAGGAATCCTTCCAGCCATTCAATCATCTCCAGGTCCAGATGGTTGGTGGGCTCGTCGAGAATCAGCAGGTCGGGTTCGGTAATCAGCACATTGGCCAGGGCCACACGCTTCTGCTGTCCGCCACTCAACTGCCTCATGGGCTGATGCAAGTCGCGAATCTTCAGTTGGGTCAGAATCTGCTTGGCCTTCAGCACCTTCTCGTCGTCACCCTGATGATTGAAACAGGCATCCAGCACGGAGTCGTCGGGGTCGAACACAGGCGACTGTTCCAGGAATCCTACCTTCAGATCACGCTTGTAGATGATGTCACCCGTATCATAACCGTCCTTACCCGACAGTAATGACAAGAGCGTAGACTTACCTGTGCCGTTCTTGGCAATCAGTCCTACGCGCTGACGTTCGGCAATAGAAAAGCTGATATTCTCAAAAAGGACCAGCGAACCAAACGATTTCGTCAGGTTCTGTACTTCCAAGTATGGTATTTCCTTGGCCATCTATTACAGGGACTTATTGATTTGGTCAATATAGTCTAATACCTCATCACGTCCACGGGCTTTTTCTGATGACGTGACGAAATATGGGGGCATCTCTTCCCATGTCTCCAGCATCTTCCTGACATAAGCGTCAACACTGGCCTTCACCTTTCCTTCTGAAAGTTTATCGGCCTTCGTGAAGATGATGGCAAAGGGAATAGACGACAATCCCAGCCAATTGATAAATTCCAAGTCAATCTTCTGGGGTTCCAACCGGATATCTACCAGGACAAACACGTTCACCAGCTGCTCGCGCTCCAGGATATAGCCACGGATCATCTGGTCGAGTTTGGCTACTTCAGTCTTGGAACGCTTGGCATAGCCATAGCCGGGAAGGTCTACCAGATACCACTCGCGATTAATCAGGAAATGGTTAATCAGGAGCGTTTTACCCGGAGTGGATGATGTCTTCGCCAACTTCTTGTTGCGCGACAACATATTGATCAGGCTCGACTTTCCTACATTTGAACGGCCTATGAATGCATACTCGGGTTTTGTGTCGTTAGGACACATGGAAACCCTGGGGGCTGAAAGTGTGAATTCTGCGGTCTTGATATCCATACGGTTGAGGACAAAAGAAGGGGCGACTCGCCATTTTCCTGTGCTCGACGCCCCTCAATAAAATATTTCTGATTATCTAATCCTATCGAGCGATTTTACCAGCTTCTCGTCTTTCAGGATTCCTTTTCTGGCAAGGAACAGGAAGAGAACTGCCACCATCGGCATAGCGGCAAACCACTCAAGTAATGGCTGCATCACAGCCAACGCTACATAATAGACGATACCTATTCCCATAAGAACAGAACAGATATTTGCTTGGTATGTACGGTTCTTATACATGAACACCACAAGCAAAGTAAGGAGAGCCATGCTTCCCGTGAGACCCTTATTATAGCCCATCGGCTCAAAGATACACCCCACCACTAAAGCGATTGCTGCCAGCAAGAGGTATACGGTCTGGATACGCTGGATCATGCCTCTGCAGTCTGTGACTCCTTAGCGGGGTCGCGCCAATAAACCTTACCTTCAATAAACTCCTGTGTAGCAAGCAGAGAGGGCTTGGGCAGTTTCTCGTAGTAACGTGATATCTCGATTTGCTCGCGATTCTCGAAAACCTCCTCCAAAGATTCGTTATAAGAGGCAAACTCTGCCAACTTCTTTGAGAGATCTTCCTTAATCTGAACTGAAATCTGATTAGCGCGCTTAGCAATAATAGCTACACTTTCGTAAATGTTTCCAGTCTCATCGCAGAGATCCATAATGTTTCGAGTCACGGTATTAACCGGTGCTTTTGATTTCTTGTAATCCATCTTTGTATTATAAAATTAATCTTTCGTTATTTTCTTGCATTTCTCAATATACTTCTCAGCCAAGGCCTTGTCCTTGGACTCAGGATACTCATTCAGGAATCCATAGCATTCATCCTCAGCATCCTGATAGCGCTCCAGTTTCCTGTCTGCGCTGGAATTCTCGGCCAGTTCGAACTTACTCTTCATAATCAGCAGCGAGAATTCCTCGCGGTGATTGGAATAAGGGTATGTCTTCAGGGCATTCTGAGCGACAATGATGCTTGAGCTGTAATTGCTCTCGCTATTGGAGTTGATATTTCCGAAATAGCCACCCAGGTTGTAGTAGAGCTGGGCAGACAGGAGCTCTTTCATGACCAGCTTGTCCTGCAACTCAAAGAGCCTGTCCTGAGCACGTTCACGCAACTGGGAGTTGGGATAGAAATCCAGGAACTGCTGATAGGCGTTGATGGCACCAATGGTAGGCGTCTGGTCCAGACGGGGCTCCGGAGCGCTCTCATAAAGCGACTGGCCTACATAGAACATAGCCTGCTCAGCATAAAAACCCTTGGGGTAAGAAGAGAAGTACTTCCTGAACGTGGCTGCAGCTGACTCAAAGTCGTGGTTCATATACTGCGACATGGCCAACATATAGAGGGCTTCCTCTGCCTCGTCAGTACCCTTCTTCAAAGTTATCAGGTCCTGCAGCAATATTTCTGCACGGCCAAACTTGCCTTCTGCAAAACATTGCTTGGCATATTCGTAACGATAATCATAGTCGCTACTCTTGATAACCCTGTTAAACTCGCCTGCGCATCCCGTCATCATGGCTGCGACGGAGCACAATATGATGGTTCTGATTTTCATTAATTACAGATTTTGGACTGCAAAATTACAAATTTCCCCTCAAAATACAAAGCGTTTACATATTTTTTAACCGCAGATTATACACATTTCACAGAATATTAGTAACTTTGCAGGTTGAAATGGACTTTAAACTGACTTCTAAATACAAACCTACTGGTGATCAGCCAGAGGCAATTCGAGAACTGACCGACGGTGTAAACCGCGGTGACCGGGCCCAGGTATTGCTGGGTGTTACCGGATCAGGAAAAACATTTACGATGGCAAACGTGATTGCCAACGTGAACCGCCCTACCCTGATTCTTAGTCACAACAAGACCCTTGCAGCCCAGTTGTACGATGAGATGCGGGGCTTTTTCCCTGATAACGCCGTTGAGTATTATGTCAGCTATTATGACTACTACCAACCGGAGGCTTACCTGCCATCCAGTGATACGTATATCGAAAAGGACCTGGCTATCAACGAGGAGATAGACCGCCTGCGCCTTTCGGCCGTAAGCAGTTTGCTTTCAGGACGAAAAGATGTGGTCGTTGTATCTTCTGTTTCATGCATCTACGGCATGGGAAGTCCTAATGCCTTGTCAGAAAACGTGATAGAAATCCGCCAGGGGCAGAACATCGAGCGTAATGCTTTGTTAAGAAAATTAGTGCAGTCTCTCTACGTCAGGAACGACCTGGCGCTGGAACGTGGAAACTTCCGTGTGAAGGGTGATACCGTAGATATCTACATGGCCTACAGCGAGAAGATCCTGCGTATCAATTTCTGGGATGACGAGATTGACACGATCGAGGAATTGGAACCTGTCACCATGCTGCGTATGGGTCGCTATGCGGAGTATAAGATATACCCTGCCAACCTCTTTATGACTACGCAGGAGCAAACCAACAAGGCCATACATGATATTCAGGATGACCTCACCAAACAGGTGGCTTTCTTTGAGGAACTGGGCGACGGAATCAAGGCACAGCGCATCAAGGAACGCGTGGAATATGACATGGAGATGATCAAGGAACTGGGACACTGTTCCGGCATCGAGAACTATTCACGCTATTTTGACGGGCGTCAGCCTGGCGAGCGTCCATATTGCCTGCTGGATTTCTTCCCTGATGACTTCCTGCTCTTCATTGACGAGAGCCATGTGTCTGTACCCCAGATAGGTGCCATGTATGGTGGCGACCGTGCACGCAAGACGAACCTGGTGGAATACGGTTTCCGTCTGCCTGCGGCGTTCGACAACCGTCCGCTGACATTCGACGAGTTCCAGAAGGAGGTCAACCAGGTGATATATGTGAGTGCTACGCCTGCTGACTTTGAGCTGGAAGAGTCGGAAGGCGTTGTCGTAGAACAGGTGATCCGTCCTACCGGTCTTCTTGACCCTGAGATTGAGGTGCGTCCCAGCGAGCATCAGATTGACGACTTGCTGGAGGAGATCCGCATCCGTATAGAGCGTCAGGAACGTGTGCTGGTAACAACGCTGACAAAACGCATGGCGGAGGAACTGTCGGAATTCCTGTTGAACCACGGCGTGAACACAGCCTATATCCATAGTGATGTGGCCACACTGGACCGTGTGCAGATTCTGGAAAAACTGCGTCAGGGAGAATATGATGTGCTGGTGGGTGTCAACCTGCTGCGTGAAGGACTGGACCTGCCTGAGGTGTCGTTGGTGGCAATTCTCGATGCCGACAAGGAAGGATTCCTTCGCAGTCGCCGTTCGTTGGTTCAGACGGCCGGCCGTGCAGCCCGAAACATCAATGGCAGGGTGATTATGTATGCCGATACCATCACGCGCTCCATGCAGGAAACGATCGACGAGACCAACCGTCGCCGTATGAAACAGTTGCGCTATAACGAGGAACATCATATCACGCCAAAACAGGTGCAGAAGTCCTTGAAGAGTTCGCTGTCGCGCGACGACCGTCCGGATATCAAGGAACTCAAGCTGACTGCCACGACAAGCCAGCCTGCCAGCATGGCTGCAGACCCTATCGTAGAACGGATGACACGTCCGCAGATAGAGAAGCTCATTGCCGAGACAACCAAACGCATGAAGGAGGCTGCCAAGCAGTTGGACTTCCTGCAAGCGGCCCAGTATCGCGACGAGATTATCCGTCTGCAGAAGGAAATAGAACTGAAATAACGCAAGGAAATCCGTGTCTTGGTTGTATCTTGGCACGGATTTTGCTTTTAGGCATATCGGACAATTCTAAATATTAAAGATATGCAAAAAGGCAATATCGGGGTTACGACCGAGAACATTTTCCCCGTCATCAAAAAGTTTCTCTATAGCGATCAGGAGATTTTCCTTCGTGAGATGGTGTCTAACGCTGTGGATGCCACACAGAAATTAAAGACTCTCAAAGAGAAGGGTGAATATACTGGTGAACTGGATGACCTGACCGTACGCGTCAGCCTGGATACCGAAAAAGGTACCATCACCATCAGCGACCACGGTATCGGCATGACCGAGGAGGAGATTGACAAGTATATCAATCAGATAGCCTTCTCAGGCGTAACCGATTTCCTTGAGAAATATAAGGATAATGCCAACAATATCATTGGTCACTTCGGTCTGGGTTTCTACTCTTCATTCATGGTTTCCAAGAAGGTGGAGATTATCACCAAGTCATGGAAAGAGGGTTCAAAGGCCGTGAAATGGAGCTGCGACGGTTCGCCAGCCTATGAGATTGATGATGCTGAGCGCGAGGCTCACGGTTCCGACATCATCCTCTATGTCGATGATGACTCCAAGGAATTCCTCGATAAGTTCAAGCTTGAGGGACTGCTGAACAAGTATTGCAAGTTCCTGCCCGTTCCCGTGGCTTTTGGTAAGAAGACTGAGTGGAAAGACGGCAAACAGGTAGAGACAGCCGAGGATAACATTATTAATAATGTGGAGCCGCTGTGGACGAAGACTCCCTCTACGCTGAAGGATGAGGACTACAAGTCGTTCTACCGTACCCTCTACCCCATGCACGATGAACCTCTGTTCTGGATTCACCTGAACGTGGACTATCCATTTAACCTTACGGGTATTCTTTACTTCCCACGCATCAAGAACTCGCTGGAACTGCAGAAGAACAAGATTCAGCTCTACTGCAACCAAGTGTTCGTGACCGATCAGGTAGAGGGTATCGTACCTGAGTTCCTGACCCTACTTCATGGTGTTATCGACTCACCCGACATTCCTCTGAACGTGTCTCGTTCTTACCTCCAGAGCGACCGTGAGGTCAAGAAGATCTCTACCTATATCACCAAGAAGGTATCTGACCGACTGAAGGCTATCTTCAATGAGGACCGCAAGGCCTATGAGGAGAAATGGGACGACCTGAAGCTCTTCATCAACTACGGTATCCTGACCGAGGAGAATTTCTATGACCGTGCCAAGGACTTCTCACTCTTCAAGGATACAGAGGGCAAATACTTCACATTCGACGAGTACAAGACGCTCATCGAGGCTGCCCAGAAGGATAAGGACGGCAATCTGGTTTACCTCTATGCTACAAACAAGGACGACCAGTACTCTTATATCAAGGCTGCCCAGGACAAGGGCTACTCTGTGCTGCTCTTCGACGGACAGCTTGACGTACCCTGTATCCAGACCCTGGAGCAGAAGTTCGAGAAGAGCCATTTCACACGTGTAGACTCTGACACCGTAGATCACCTCATCCAGAAGGAAGACAAGCCCAAGACAGACCTGAGTGACACAGAGCGTGACAATCTGTCAGCCATGTTCCAGACTCAGATGCCTAAACTCGACAAGGCTGAGTTTATCGTTGAGGTGAACGCCCTGGGCAGCGAACAGCGTCCTGTTGTCATCACACAAAACGAGTGGATGCGCCGTATGAAGGAGATGAGCCGTTATCAGAGTGGCATGGGCTTCTACGGACAGATGCCCGACACATTCAACATCGTGCTGAATAGTGATCACGCCCTGATTAAGCGTGTACTTGGCGATGCTCAGGCCCAACTGGGTGAAGAGCTCAAGCCCATCGAGGGTGAAATCAAGGGACAGGAGGCTCGTCTGGCTGCGCTGAACCAGCAGACAGAGGGTAAGAAGCCTGAGGAAATCTCACAGGAAATCAAGGACGACAAGGCCAATACCCAGAAGGCTATCGACGAACAGAAAGAGAAGAAGGAAGGCGTGCTTCGCGGCTTTGCTGAGAAGAACGACGTCATCCATCAGCTCATCGACCTGGCCCTGCTCCAGAACGGTATGCTTAAGGGCGAAGCACTCGATAAGTTCCTGCAGCGTAGCGTTGAACTTATCAAGTAGAGATTACAAAATTACACTTCATAACAAGGGGACGGATATAAATCCGCCCCTTTTCTGTTTTACATAACAATTTTTTTCTACTCATTTTTAGGTATTCTCATTGAAAATTCGTAACTTTGCAGCCACGAAATTAATTTCACTATTTTAAAATAGGTAACAATGATTTATTCTAAGGAAGTTGAAAACATGTGCGTTGTGGCCAAAGGCCCCAACCACGGTCCTGCTCCCATCCCCGAAGAGGGCAAGTGGATTCAGGCCAAAGAGATCAAGGACATTTCGGGCTATACCCATGGTATTGGCTGGTGCGCTCCTCAGCAGGGTGCCTGCAAACTGAGCCTGAACGTAAAGGACGGCGTTATTCAGGAGGCTCTCGTTGAGACTATTGGTTGCACGGGTATGACTCACTCTGCAGCTATGGCTTCTGAGATTCTGCCTGGTAAGACCATTCTCGAGGCTCTGAACACCGACCTCGTTTGTGACGCTATCAACACCGCTATGCGCGAGCTGTTCCTGCAGATCGTTTACGGACGTACACAGAGTGCTTTCTCTGAGGGCGGTCTGGTTATCGGTGCTGGTTTGGAAGACCTGGGTAAGGGTCTGCGCTCACAGACTGGTACACTCTATGGCACCGTTGCCAAGGGTACCCGTTATCTGGAGCTCACCGAGGGTTACATCACCAAGCAGTTCCTGGATAAGGACAATCAGGTTTGCGGTTACGAGTACGTACACCTGGGCAAGATGATGGAAGCTATCAAGGACGGCATGGACGCCAACGAGGCTGTGAAGAAGTTCACAGGTTCTTATGGTCGTACAACTGCTGAGCAGGGAATTGTTAAGGCTATTGACCCACGTAAAGAGTAAGGAGGACAGAAATTATGATTAGAAAAGTATCATTCGAGAGCTACGAGCGTCGCATCAACCAGGTGCTGGCTGCTCTGAAGGAGAACGGCATCAATAGCATTGAAGAGGCTAACGAGATTTGCGAGAAGGCTGGCGTTGATCCCTATCAGATGTGTGAAGAGACCCAGCGTATCTGCTTCGAGAACGCTAAATGGGCATATGTTTGCGGTGCTGCCATCGCTATCAAGAAGGGCGTAAAGAGCGCTGCCGAGGCTGCTGAGGCTATCGGTATCGGTCTGCAGAGCTTCTGTATCCCCGGTTCTGTTGCTGACGACCGTAAGGTTGGTCTGGGTCACGGTAACCTGGCTGCCCGTCTGCTCCGCGAGGAGACCGAGTGCTTCGCATTCCTGGCTGGTCACGAGTCATTCGCTGCTGCCGAGGGTGCTATCAAGATTGCCGAGAAGGCTAACAAGGTGCGTAAAAAGCCCCTCCGCGTTATCCTGAACGGTCTTGGTAAGGACGCTGCTATGATCATCAGCCGTATCAACGGTTTCACATACGTACAGACTCAGTTCGACTACTACACTGGTGAGGTGAAGGTCGTTAAGGAAGTTCCTTATTCTGACGGTCCCCGCGCTAAGGTAAAGTGCTACGGTGCTGACGACGTTCGTGAGGGTGTTGCTATCCTGTGGAAGGAGAACGTTGACGTATCAATTACGGGTAACTCTACCAACCCCACTCGTTTCCAGCACCCCGTTGCTGGTACCTACAAGAAGGAGCGCGTGCTCGCTGGCAAGCCCTACTTCTCAGTAGCTTCAGGTGGTGGTACCGGTCGTACTCTGCACCCCGATAACATGGCTGCAGGTCCTGCTTCATACGGTATGACCGATACTATGGGTCGTATGCACTCAGACGCTCAGTTTGCAGGTTCTTCTTCTGTTCCTGCACACGTAGAGATGATGGGCTTCCTGGGTATTGGTAACAACCCCATGGTAGGTGCTACCGTTTCTATCGCAGTAGAGATTGACCTCGCCCTGAACAAGAAGTAATTCCTACATTACTTGTATATAAAAAGACGGACGTGATAGTTTTCACGTCCGTCTTTCATTTATATACGTCGTTATCCTACAGATAATCTTATTGATGATTAACTTCCACCAGTTTAATCATCATCACGAGTGACTCGGCACTACCCTTGAGTATCGTGTAGGTTGTACCAGATGTCAGGGCGATGGGCTGTAACTCATAGTAGGCACCAGCAGTATTCTCGGTACCACTAACGGTGGTCTTCACGTCGTTGAGTTTGACGTCACGTCCTGACTTTGCCGTAGCCAGGACAAGAATCATGTTGTAATCCTTCTGAGGGGTGAAGCAGATGGCGCCCTTACTGTCGAGTTTAACACCTTTCTTCAGATAAGTACCGTCATAGGTTATCTTACCATCGCCATAAGCGGTGGTAGAACTGACGGTGAACATCGAATTTGAAGGCGACCCGTCAAAAGTACAGATGATGTTACCTTCCTGAGGTTCCGGATCGGGCGTCGGATCGGGTGTGGGGTCAGGGTCGGCCGTAACAGCACCCATGTCACCATAAATTTTCACCAACGAACTGCTATAGGCTTCGAGTTTATTCGAGAGGTCAAGGATGACATCGTAGTTCGCATCCTCCGTCGCATTATTAAAGGTATACTGGAAGTCACCATGTTCACAGCGGCCTGCACCATACCAACCAGTAACAACAGCAGGCACATCCTGAGTGTCTGTAGGCGTGTAGGTATAGAAATCAGCATCGGTATCAAAGTTATTATAGCCCGTACCTCCCTGAAGGGTAACGACTTCCGCAGGCACCTGGTCACCACGGTTCTCCACTACATAGGCATCAAAATGCTTACTGTAAGTTGTATGCCCAGACACATAAGGCTCGAAACTCTTCTGACCGGTCATAAAATTATCGTAGGCCTTGATGATACCACCGTCTTCACTGGAGAATGTGCCTTTCGTATCAGCAGCCGAACCAACGCCATTATGGATGTCAGACCCCTGTTTGGAAATCAGCATGGGATATTTGCAGTTGCGGAAGTAATTCTTCTCCACAAAGATACATGAGCCGGTGGTTGCACCAACGCCATACTTCGCATTACCATCGAAATAGTTGTTGTACACATGCAGATGTTTCGACTTACGTACACGCGGATGACGAGAGTCGGAGTGGTCGTACCAGTTATGGCGATAGGTCACGTAATCCACCTCATCACCATTCGAGTTGAGGTTACACTTACCGCTGTCCCAGAAATGGTTGTCGCTAACCGTGCAATAGAACGTACCCTTTACATCGAAAGAGCCATCGCCCTTAGCCTTGTCGCCACCATGATTCCTGCCATAGAAAATGTCAAGGTTGTGTCCCCATACATGTTCATTATCCGTATCAAAACTGATGCCATCCTCTTCATGCATCATCACGCCGAGATTTCGCAGTTCCACATATCTGCAGGCACGTACCAGGACACCGAAGCCGTGAAAAGTAGCATCGGAACCGACGCCCTCAATAGTGAGGTTCATATTCTGTCCTTTGCCTTTCACCTGCAAACCGATACTGCTGCTACCCAGCGTAGGCATATCGTCCATCTTCAGCAAACCGATGATACGGATGGCCAACGGACGCGTCTCAACACCTTTTTCATAAGCCTGGATGATACTCTGGATACCGGTACGCGTCTCATATTTATTACTTCCGACCTGCATCTCGAGGGTTACCGTCTTGGCATTCGCCTTACTGACATAGAGCACACGTGCATCAGACTTCAGCGTACCATCATTATTGTAGGCACCGATACCTGCCGTTGCCTGATGATGCGCATAACCATCACGGTTGTAATTCCTGACCACAAGTCCGGAAACCACATTAGCACCAGCCTCTACCTCCGTATCATCAATAACAGGTACCACCTTCAAGGCATACTCACCAGCTTTCAGGCCCATGGCATCAGCACGGTTATAGGTGCCGTAACTACGGATTAGCTGGTCATCAATACGGGTAAAATCAGCATACTTTCCTCCCTTCACATAGACATGATAAGTAGTGGCGCCGGCATAATCGGCAAATTTCACGAAAGCCGATTCCAGCCATCCTTGTGCATCGACAATCTGAACACCTTGCGCATTCGAGAGTTTCTTGGTAAAGACGATACCCGACACGGAACCATTGAAGACATCTGTCCCTGTCCCCAAATTCACGGTGATGCATCCTGTAGCCTGATCCAGGTCTATAGCCGACACATCCGTCGTATTATAGTATTTCTTGTCGCCCGATGTCTGAATAATCTGCGCCTGATTCACATTGAAATCCCGTGCCACGGCATGCGTGACAACATCCTGGGCCTGTGCTCCTACCATTGAGAGAAGAGCACATACAGAAAGAAGGAATTTTTTCATCTTGATACTTGTTAGGTTAGCGCTTGATGAATTTCACGACCTGCTTGCCGGCTTTCATCAGATAGACACCCTTCTTCAGGGATGTCATCTTGAGAATGGTCAAATCCTCGGAAGCATGCGTTGTGAGCACCTGTTTGCCATCAGCATTATAGATGAGGATCTCTGTTCCAGGTTCAAGTCCCTCGATAGAGAATGTCTTGTTGACGGCATTCCTGATAGTGCCGATAGCAGTAAGGTCTTCAGGCGTGAACGATAGTATGACGTTTTCCATATCAGCCGTTTGTGCGGTCTGGTCGCTAAACGTCAGAACGACATTATCGCCCTCGAAGGTGATACGGGCAACCACCTTCTCCACCTTCTCACCATTAATCACCAACGTCTGCACATTCCCGGCCTGTGCCGTGAAGGCAACAGACAGCAGACAAGCCATAGTAAATAGTTTTAGTTTTTTCATTTGTTTTTATTCAGTTAGTTATTGGAGTCTATTTATCGGGAGGCATGGAAACCTTCCATATTCTCATATTTCCGTTTCATCAAACGGATATAGATATGACGGAGCCATAACGGATGAGCCAGGGTCAGTATCAGTCCTACGGTTCCCAGCACCAAGTAGGCCGTGGTCTCATTGAACAGCAGCACCAGAACAGCCACCAGCACCAGGGGTGAGAACATGGCAAACATCTGGATAATCATCTGTACACCATTCTCTATATTATTCTTTCCCGTGATTTTCTGGTTCAGGGGAATCGTCTGCTTGTTGTATACAGCCAACTGAAACAACGTGAAATAAAGTAATCCGCTGGACAGCAACAGATAGGCCACCATCATCAGCATCGAGAATTTGCCTGCGACGACTGCCGGTAACATCAGCAGCATTGGCACTATGAGGATAGCCACATGGAAATAATACTTTGCCTTGAGCAGGGAGAGTATATTCTCTTTATGGGTCATCAGAAGGTCGATATAGTTACCCTCCGGTCCCATGATTTTCACCAACGTGGTCATACCATAGAGGCCAAAGCAATAGAAGCACCAGAAGTTGAGCATCATCTTGCCATCATAGATAGATGTATAAGAGATGAGTAATGTCAGGACGATAATCAGCGCCAGACTCATGATGACACGTGAACGGATAGCCTTATTACGGAAGATAGACTTGAGTTCCAGTTTCAGATACTCACCGGTCTGTCCGAAGCGCTCCAGGAAGGTGTACTGATAGACCTTCTTCATGGCAGCCTCCTTCTTGTCCAACTTCATAATCTCTTCACGCACATAACGGAACTGCATCCAACGGTTGAGCATGAACAGACCCGAGAGCAGTACGGCACAGAAGAGGAAGAAATACCAGGTTGAAGTGAAATCGCAGAGGAAATCTATCTGTTTGTCCATCCACTTCTCATTGATAGCAATCGGCAACCAGAAACCGCCATATACCAGGACAGGCAGCACCCACCACAGGATAGAACGGGCTGTCAACGTGCGTACGATGAGATAGAACTGACTATTGGCAAGTGTCAATAAGATGCCACAAAGAATAATCAACAGAGCTGTAGCAAATGAGGCACCGCCACAAAGCACGATGAAAGCGTATGGCAGATAGAGCGCCAGCCACACCCAGTTGTAGCCAGCCAGAAGCGTGTTCACCAGGAATGTCTCAATCACAGAGTGAAACGGCATGGGTTGCAGCAGGTAGGGCTTCACCATCATGGCAGGCGTCTGCTGAACGGCAAAACGCGAACCGAAATCGATAGCCAGCCACAGGGGCGACATGGCCAGGACCATCGTGAACATACGTGCCTCGCTGGCCGGCATGGCCAACATAGTGCCCAGGAATATCAGGTAGATAGTCATCATACCTGCGCCAAGATACATCATGACCTTGGCAACAACATTCTGGTCGAAGGCCGGATTACGACGCAGGGCAAGACTATTCTGCTTACGCAGCAGCAGGAGAAGGCGTAGGCGATTCATATTATCTCAGGTCAATGACCTCGGCAGAGGGGAAATCCTTGGAATTGAAACGGAACTCGGAATCAGGCAGTTTTGAAGTCACCAGATTACTAATCACAAAAGTGGTCCACTTCTGCTTCTGCAACAGTTTCACCTCTGTAGGATGATACGTCTTCTTGTCTACGGTAATAAACATCTCCCTGACACGACGGCTCTGATCCTTAGCCGTGAGATGCACCTTGTACGACTTATCCGTCTGGGTCATGGTGTACTTGAATCCCTTCTTATACATATTCACGAAGTTATAGGGATTGAGCACCTGAAGCTGCGACTCTGAGGGATTTGCCACATTGACCTCTTCAGTCTTTGACATATAGGTCCAGAGTGTCTTTCCGTCAAACCACATCGTTGCGACTGGTGTGGTGGCATGAAACATCTTTCCCTTAACGGCAATCTTTCCGCTGGCATCGCCATATTGGGCACTTGTCATGGAGAAATCAGCTTTCACGCCCTCGCGTGCACTCACCTTTGCCGCACATTTATCAAGCACCTCCTTGGCGCTCTGTGCCTGTACGCTACTAACTGTAAAAAGACTGAATACTATTGATAATGCTAATATATACTTTTTCATATCCTGAACAATTTTTAGTTATTTATCTTAAAGAACTCAATAGATTCTCGAGGCTCATATCATCCTGAATCAATACCTCACGCGGCTTGGAACCATGAGCAGCACCTACGATACCGGCTTTCTCCAACTGGTCCATCAATCGGCCGGCACGGTTATAGCCAATGGCGAACTTACGTTGAATCAGACTGGTAGAACCGCTCTGTTCGTGAACAATCAGACGGGCGGCATCATCAAACATCGGATCCAGATGACTCAGGTCGGCATCATTGCTGCCTGATGACATACCATCACTCTCGCTAACGGGAGGCTCTGGCAACTCATAAGGCTCCAGATAGCCCTGCTGCTGAGCAATAAACTGGTTGATATTATCTACCTCAGGGGTGTCAACAAACGCACATTGCACACGCACTGGATCGTTGCCCTGCAGATACAACATATCACCTCGGCCAATCAACTGCTGGGCACCCATACGGTCGAGGATGGTCTTAGAGTCGATACCCTGACTCACCTTAAAGGCAATACGTGCAGGGAAGTTGGCCTTGATAGTACCCGTAATGATATTCGTCGTAGGACGCTGGGTAGCAATAATCATGTGGATACCTACGGCACGTGCCTTCTGGGCGATACGGGCGATAGGCAACTCAATCTCCTTACCGGCAGTCATGATCAAGTCACCAAACTCATCGATGACCACGACGATATACGGCATATACTTATGTCCCTTCTCAGGATTCAGCTTACGGGCAATGAACTTCTTGTTGTAGTCCTTGATATTTCTCTCGCCTGCTGCCATCAGCAACTCGTAGCGGGCATCCATCTCTACACAGAGGCTCTGCAGCGTGCGGATTACCTTTGACGTATCTGTAATGATGGGCGATGCATTGTCATCGGGGACTTTTGCCAAAAAGTGGTTGGCTATTTTTGCATAGATAGAGAACTCCACCATCTTGGGGTCCACCAGCACAATTTTCATCTCTGCCGGATGCTTCTTATATAATAAAGAGGTGAGGATGGCGTTCAGACCTACTGACTTACCCTGACCAGTAGCACCTGCCACCAGGAGGTGAGGCGCCTTCGCCAGGTCGAACATAAACACCTCATTGGTGATGGTCTTACCCATGGCACAGGGCAACTCCATCGTGGTCTCCTGGAATTTCTTGGAGTTCAGGATGGATTCCATTGACACGATATTGGCTTTCGCATTGGGCACCTCAATACCGATAGTACCTTTGCCAGGGATAGGTGCGATAATACGGATACCCAGAGCCTTCAGACTCAAGGCGATATCATCCTCCAGGTTACGGATCTTAGCGATACGCACACCCTGGGCAGGGGTAATCTCGTACAACGTAATGGTAGGACCTACGGTAGCACGGATAGACGAAATCTCAATGCCGAAATTACGCAGCACCTCAATGATGCGGTTCTTGTTGGCATTCTGCTCATCCATATCGATATAAGGCTTTCCGTCGCTTTCATAAGTCTGCAGGAGGTCGAGCGTTGGATAATGATAATTCTCCAGGTCGCGCTTGGGGTCATAGGGCTCCATATTCTCAAATGCCGTCTCGTTCACGTTCTGTCCGTCGGCTTTCTCTACATCCTCAGCCACTACAATATCCATATCGGTATCATCCTGACCCTTGCTATTGCCGGCAGGCTCCTTGACGTCTGAATCATCGATGACCACAGGCTTTTCATTATAGGCAGGCTCCTGATGGTCAAACACAATCTCTTCTGTCGTGGGGTCGTCAAACACCTCGGGGTCTTCCTCTGTCTGAATCAGGTTCTCGTAAGAACTGGGCTGTTCCCCGTCTTCTTCCTTCGCGGTATTCGTCACAGTAAACTTCACCCTCTCCAGGAATTTCGTGGGATTCAGAATCTTGCGAATCCAGATAATGGTCTGATTGCTCACATAGCCCAGGAAACACAAAGCCACCAAGGCAAGGATGGCAACCAATCCAGGCAAACCAACATAGCGCGAAATGAAATCACCGATATACAAGCCGTGTTCGCCACCCAGACAGAAATGCGACTCGTTGACGATGGGATTTACAAACATGGCAAGAGCCACCGACGACCAAACCGTCAGCAGGGCAATGCAGAAAAACCATTTCAGCAAAGACACTCTGTAGGCGCGCATCAGGGCAAGTGAAAGCATCACCAGGAACAAGGGAATACCGAAGGCAGCCAGGCCGAAACATCTGTTCATGAAGTAATACGACATCCATGCACCTAAGCTACCGATGGCATTCTTGAAGAGTTCGTTCTGGTTCTCCATATCACCAGAACGCAAGTTCTCTATGATACTCTGATCATAAGCTCCTGTAGTAAAAAAGGATACAAACGACCAAGCCATACAGATGGAGATGGCCAATAATATGATGCCGAGAAAGAAATGTACTTTCTCACTCCTTGTAAAATCCAAGATTTTTGAAAAGCCCGTTGCTTCACCCAAGGTTGTAGTATTAGCTTTATTCTGACTTCTTTTAGTCTTTTTCTTGTCTGTATTCCGTGACATTTTCTTTATTATTCGTTAATTCTTTTGCAAAGGTAGAAAATAAATATGAATTAAAGTATAAGATTTATGAAATATTTTGTATTTTTGCACCTCGAAAAGGAAAGAAGATGCTTAAAACAATATACAACAAGTACGATAAGGCATTGATTTCATCGCTTCCCATAGCGCAATTCCAAGGGAAAATCATTGTCGTTCTAACGCCAGGAGAAACAGAAAAAGCTGTGCGTTTCCTATTGTCGCAACCTATACTGGGCTTCGACACAGAGACGCGTCCGTCTTTCAGAAAAGGTCATCAGCATAAAGTTTCCCTCCTGCAGGTGGCCACACCAGACATCTGTTTTCTGTTCAGGCTCAACTATACGGGACTGACAGACTCACTCATCCAGCTCCTGGAAGACGAGAGTGTATTGAAGATTGGTCTCTCGTGGCACGATGACATCAACTCACTCCATAAGCTCAAGGAATTCAAAATGGGCAGATTCATCGACATCCAACATCATGCCAAAGAACTGGGTATCGAGGATTTGAGTCTGCAGAAAATCTATGCCAACCTGTTTGACCAGAAAATCAGCAAACGCCAGCAATTGAGCAACTGGGAAGCCGACATCCTGACAGACAAGCAGAAGTCCTATGCTGCTACCGATGCATGGGCATGCATACAAATATACAACGAGATTATAAGACTCAAAGAGACAAGGGATTACAAACTAATTATTAAAGCAGAAGATAAGAATGAAGCAAGTATATCTGAAAAGGGGTAAAGAAGAAAGTCTGTTACGTTTCCATCCATGGGTTTTCTCAGGTGCCATCCATCATCTTGACGATGGCATTGAGGAGGGCGACGTGGTACGTGTCGTATCAGAAAAGGGCGTTTTCATCGCTGTAGGTCACTATCAGCAAGGCTCTATTTCCGTACGCGTACTCACCTTTAATGATGTAGAAATAGATGACGCTTTCTGGCACTCTCGCATTCAGTCGGCCCTCAACATGCGTCAGGACATCGGGTTGGCCAACAGTAGCAATACCAATGCCTTCCGATTGGTGCATGGTGAAGGTGACTTGCTACCAGGACTGATTATCGACGTCTATGATAAGACCGCCGTGATGCAGGCTCATAGCATTGGCATGCACATGTCGCGCCACGCTATTGCAAAAGCCCTGGCTGAGGTCATGAAGGGTCGTATTGAGAATATCTACTACAAGAGTGAGACCACCCTACCCTTTATGGAGCCCGAGAATGGATTCCTGCTTGGTAATAGTGATGATAACATCGCCATTGAAAACGGCCTGCGTTTCTATGTGGACTGGCTCCGTGGCCAGAAGACCGGTTTCTTCGTGGACCAGCGCGAGAACCGCGCTTTGCTGGAAAAATATGCCAAGGGTAAGCGTGTTCTCAATATGTTCTGCTATACAGGTGGTTTCTCGTTCTACGCCATGCGCGGTGGTGCCCAGCTGGTACACTCTGTCGACAGTTCTGCCAAGGCTTTCGAGCTGACCCGTCGCAATGTAGAACTCAACTTCCCTGGCGACCCACGTCATGAGGCTTTCTGTGAGGATGCCTTCAAGTATTTGGACAGCTCATCACACACTTACGATCTCATTATCCTTGACCCACCAGCTTTTGCAAAGCATCGTGGAGCGCTGCATAATGCTTTGAAGGGATACACCCGTCTGAATGAGAAGGCATTCGAGAAGATTGAGAAAGGTGGCATCCTGTTCACATTCTCCTGCTCTCAGGTGGTCTCCAAGGATCATTTCCGCAATGCCGTATTCACGGCTGCAGCACAGGCCAAGCGCAAGGTGCGCATCCTGCACCAGTTGCACCAGCCTGCTGATCACCCCATCAATATCTACCACCCAGAGGGTGAGTATCTGAAGGGCCTCGTACTCTATGTTGAATAAAGTTAGGCAGTATATCTCCGAACATCGTTTGCTGGATGCAGACAAACGCTATCTGGTGGCCCTCAGTGGTGGCGCCGATAGCGTCTGTCTGCTTCTTGTTTTAAAACAACTGGGTTATCAGGTGGAGGCCGCCCATTGTAATTTCCTGTTGCGTGGCGACGAGAGCCATCGTGACGAAGCCTTTGTCCAGACGCTCTGCAACGAGCACGATATCCCCTTCCATGTCATCCATTTCGACACACGCACTTACGCCCAATTGCATAAGGTCAGCATCGAGATGGCAGCCCGCGACCTGCGTTATCAGTATTTCGAGAATCTCAGACGTGATATTCAGGCAGAGGGTATCTGCGTGGCCCATCACCAGGACGATTCCGTAGAGACCATACTCATGAATCTGATACGTGGAACAGGTATTCACGGACTCTCAGGCATCAAGCCTCGCAATGGTTTTATTCTCCGTCCCCTGCTCTGTGTCAGTCGCAAGGAGATTGAAGCATGGCTGGCCGGGCAACATCTGACTTATGTCACCGACTCCACCAATCTGGAGGCCGATGTGGTACGCAACAAACTGCGTTTGAACGTCATTCCACAACTGCAAGCCATCACGCCGAGTGCCGTCGGCAATATTCTCCAGACGGCCCAACACATTAGCGAGGCTACCACCGTCTATGACCATTATATGCAGGAGGCCATTGGCCGCCTGGTAGATAATGATTCCATCCCTATCGACACTCTGCTTCAGGAGCCATCTCCCGAAAGTATCCTGCACCAGTGGCTCAGTCCCCTCGGCTTCACTTCCGCCTTGATTGAGAACATCTGGCAGTCGGTAGCCACATCACAGTCGGGCGCAGAGTGGTATTCATCCACCCATCAGCTCACCATCTGTCGCGGCAAACTTATCGTGGAACCCAAACAGGCAGAGCGCCCTACCCTACGTATTCCTGAGACTGGAGTATATATCTACGATGACAACACCAAAATACGTTTATCAACGAAAGAAGGTGCCAATATCATCCCAACACCTACTATCGCCTGTCTAGATGCTGAGAAAGTAAAATTTCCTGTTATTTTACGACCTGTTGAAAAAGGTGATCGTTTCACGCCCTATGGCATGAAAGGTTCAAAACTTATCAGCGACTATCTCACCGACCTACATCTCTCCGTCTTCGAGAAACGTCGCACCCTGGTATTATGCCAGTCTGATGGCACCATCCTCTGGCTCGCAGGCTACCGCCCAGATGCCCATTTCTGCGTCACTTCATCTACCCACTCCACCCTTATTATTACACTGGAGATACAAGAATAATTCAAATCTCCAAGAAGCACTAATGACTTCCAATATATAAGAATATCATTCCAAGGAGAACCAATGCCAGGTCAACAGCCTTAGCCTTCAGGTTCTTCTCGCGGAAGAACATCGCCCCACAAAGGAACGACACGATGACCGAACCACGACGTACCATTGACACGATACTGATCATGGCCTCTGGCAAAGAGAGCGAATAGAAATACATGAAGTCGGCCGTGGACAAGAACACGCTGACGCCAATGATAGCCCAGTCCCAGTGGAAAGGCGTTGTCTGATTGTGTTTTGGCCACCACAAGAGCAGTAACATCACCAGCATCATGAAACACTGGTAGATATTATACCACGATTGAACCATCATACGATCCAGTCCTACACCACCCTGACCTGCTGGTGCCATCAGATACTTATCGTACAGGCCGCTGACAGCTCCCAGCGCAGCAGCGCCTACAATCATATATATCCAATGATCATGCTTGAAGTCGATACCTTCCTTCTTTCCGCTACGACTGAGCAACAGGAATGATATGACAGCAAGTGACACACCCACCCATTGCCACACATTCAGTCGCTCGCCAAAGAACAGTAACGCACCTACCAGCACCATCACCGGTCGCGTGGCGTTGATAGGTCCAACGATGGTAAGCGGCAGATGCTTCATACCGAAATAGCCCAGTATCCATGAAGAGAGTACGATAAGTGCTTTCAACACGATAAACTTATGAACCTCCCAACCACCACTGGCCACATGGAAGATGCTGCCATCAAGCATATCCGTCATACCGCTCAATAGGATAAACGGCAGGAATATCAGCGATGAGAACAGCGTGTTAAGAAACAAAATTGGAATGACGGCGTTATCCTTCAATGCCTTTTTCTTCAGGGAATCATAGATACCCAAAAAGGCAGCCGACAAAAATGCTAAGATTAACCACATAATTAATATTTAATATCTACTAGGAAAAGGGCATTGCCCGGCATCGACTCGCCAGCCTCCGTACGGCGTTTGCCCTCTATCACACGACGAAAATCATCTATTGTCATTCTACCCCGGCCAACCTCAATCAACGTACCGACAACGGCACGCACCATATTACGCAGGAATCTGTTGGCCGAAATCTCGAAATACCATGTTGACGGGGATGTCTGATGCCACTCAGCACACGTCACCTTACAGAGCGTAGTCTTCACATCTGCATGACTCTTGCAGAAAGCACCAAAATCTTCATACTCCAGGAGCATCCGTGCTGCCTCGTTCATCTTTTGGAAATCCAGCGGATAATGTAATTCGCAGGAATAATGACGCGCAAAAGGAGACTTTACTGTATGTACATAATAATAATAGGTGCGCGAGGTAGCAGAGAACCGGGCATGCAAGTCATCGCTGACAGGTTCTACTTTCTGCACAGCGATATCCTGTGGCAGCAGTTTGTTCAACTTATATGCCAACTGTTTGCAATCAACAGCAGACTCCGTATCGAAATGAGCCACCATCATCTTGGCATGCACCCCCGCATCCGTACGTCCGGCACCGGTAATCTGTATCTCTTCGCGAAGCAATAGCGACAAGCCCCGCTGCAGTTCACCTTGCACAGAGATACCATTAGGCTGTACCTGCCATCCGTGGAAACGTGTTCCATCGTAACTCAGTGTTATAAAATATCTCATTCCTTCGTACTATAAAGTGTTATGTTACAATCAGAACCTGCAGCATATTTCACAATCAGTTCCTTCAGATATTCCGCATTGGCCATGACACGTTCACGATTACCGTCGTACCCATTGACCAGTACCACCAGGTGGGTCGTCTCCAACGTCATCTTCGTACGCTCATTGTCGCTCGTGGGAGTTCCTACTCCACCCTGAGCATCACGGTATACGGGCAGTCCGGCAATATTAAGCATCCCACGACCGATTCCCTCGTAGGGTTCACCCTCACGACCAATACCAAGTGTCAGCGTGTCACCCACGAACTTATCGGCATCAAAGCCGCCAATGCTGTAACCATAGGCTATCGAAGCCACATTCACCAAGTCCACAAGGGTGTCTATCTGGTAGAGTTCCTTCCCTTGCAACATACGTCGGATCAGTTGCTCACTGGCGGGACGATAACGTGAAGGATCCTTCCCGCATGCCTTGTAAACCCTACGGGTAGCGGCAATAGAAGGAAGTTCCTTAAGCGACTCGGTGGTCAACTCCTGACGACACTTGTCTCCCAGGCGACTGATCTCATCCCATAATTCAGCATGATACGACGTATTCCGTACCTGAGCTTCAACACAAGCACCTACGAATTCAGGACAAACCTGTTCTATTTCTTTTGATACAATAATCTTCATGCCAACATCTCCAGGAATTCATCCTCACTCACAATCCTCACGCCCAACTTCTGGGCTTTCTCCAGCTTCGATGGTCCCATGTTCTCTCCGGCAAGGATGAAAGAGGTCTTACCACTAATCGAACCAACATTCTTACCTCCATTCTGCTCGATAATGAGTTTATACTCATCACGGCTATGATGGGCAAACACACCGCTTATCACGATACTCTGACCTGCCAGCTTATCACTTGCGGGCATCGTCTGCTCTTCCGATAATGCCATCTGCAAACCGTATCCGCGGAGACGTTCTATGATTGTTTGGTTCTCTGGATCATGGAAATAGGAAATGATACTCTTTGCCATCACCTCACCGATACCTTCCACCTCCTGCAGTTCCTCCAGTCCGGCATTCATCAATGCATCCATCGACTTGAAGTGGCGTGCCAGCAAACGAGCCGAGGTCTCACCTACAAAACGGATACCCAGTGCGAAGACAACGCGCTCGAAGGGCACTTCCTTCGATTTCTGTATACCGTTGACGATACGCTGGGCCGATTTCGTACGCGAGCCGTCACCATTAATCTGCTGTACCTCGATATCATACAAGTCAGCAATGTTATGGATA
The DNA here is from genome assembly GCF_022024175.1 of Prevotella communis. Taxonomy (GTDB): domain Bacteria; phylum Bacteroidota; class Bacteroidia; order Bacteroidales; family Bacteroidaceae; genus Prevotella; species Prevotella communis. The sequence continues at coordinate 1,804,787 of NZ_CP091794.1, forward strand.
ATCCTGCGCTGATAGTATTCATTCACGGTCTCAGGACCAAGAGAATCGATATTCATCGCCTTACGGGCAATGAAATGTTCGATGCGTCCCTTAATCTGCGGCGGACAACCGGCATCGTTGGGACAATACCATGCAGCCTCGCCCTCATAGCGCACCAACGGTGTGCCACATTCCGGACAGCGCTTGATGAACTGTACGGGCTGCGAGATGATAGGACGCTCATCAATGTTCACACCCACAATCTTGGGGATAATCTCACCACCCTTTTCCACATAGACCATATCACCGATGTGGAGGTCGAAACTACGGATAAAATCCTCGTTATTCAGCGTTGCACGCTTCACGACAGTACCTGCCAGCTGTACAGGTTCCATGTTGGCAACAGGCGTCACCGCGCCAGTACGACCTACCTGGTAAGTCACTTCCAGCAGACGCGTGCATTCACGCTCAGCCTTGAATTTATAGGCGATTGCCCAGCGCGGGCTCTTGGCTGTATATCCTAATGAACGTTGCTGTCTTAACGAGTTAACTTTCAGCACAATACCATCCGTAGCAACAGGCAGGTTCTTGCGTTCGGTATCCCAATAGTTAATGAAGTCGATAATCTCTTCTACGGTCTTCACCTTGCGCATACCCTCGGATATCTTGAATCCCCAGTTGCGCGCTGCTTCCAGGTTCTCAAAGTGTCCGTCGGCAGGTAATTCCTCGCCTAGCAAGTAGTAGAGATACGCATCCAGCGAGCGTTGTGCGACAACCCTTGAGTCCAAGCTCTTCAAGGTACCACTGGCCGCATTTCTGGGATTGGCAAAGAGCGGTTCCTCAGCAGCCTCACGTTCAGCATTCAGTCGCTCGAACGAAGCCCACGGCATCAGAATCTCTCCACGAATCTCAAATTCCCTTGGATACCCTTTTCCTGGAAGTATCAGCGGAATGGTGCGAATGGTCTTCACATTCTGCGTCACATCATCACCCTGCACACCATCGCCACGTGTCACGGCCTGCATCAGATGTCCATCGACATAAGTCAACGAGATACTCAGTCCGTCGTATTTCATCTCGCAGCACACTTCGAAATCCTCGCCGGCCAATCCCTTACGCACACTTTCATACCAGTCACGTACGTCCTGCTCATTGTAGGTATTTGCCAGCGAAAGCATCGGATAACGGTGGGCTACCTGACGGAATCCCGTCTGCAAGTCACTGCCCACGCGCTGGGTTGGCGAGTTAGGATCAGCCATTTCAGGATGACGTGCTTCCAAGTCCTGCAACTCATGCATCATCAAATCAAACTCCTGATCACCAATCACCGGCTGATTCAGCACATAATAGCGATAGTTATGCTCATGCAACTCTTGTCGCAGTTGTTCTATTCTTTGTTTTTCGTCCATAGGTTCTTCTTTTCAATCCGCAAAATTACAAAAAATATACCGCTAACAACACAAAACGCGCAAAAAATTTGTATGATTAAAGAAAAAACGGTAAATTTGCAGATTATGAAACCAAATCAAAGAAAAATAAGTACTCAGGATAAGAAAAAACTGATTACATCGGCATGCGTGACATTCATCATTGGCTTTGCCGGTGTGGGCATTATCAGTCTGTTCACCAACACTAACGAGAACGATACCGCACAGGCACAAGCACCTATTGAGACCGTCCAGGAGCCCCAGCCCAAGGAGCAATTCGACGATAGCAAGGTGCAGGAATTCAAGAGCCAGCTGGAAAGCGACAATCTGCTCTACGTCTATGTTGACAACATGTACGAGTGGCTTCAGGACAGTATCAACGCATCCCATTGTGATTCCACCTTTATCAATCTGGTCAATGGCTATCATGATATCGTGACGATGCTGGGCGAAGGAAAACTTGAGGAGGTGATCCAATACCAGAATGAGCATCAGGTGCTCAGCGACAACCATCTGTGGCAGATTCGTGCTGCATACAAAGGCTGGCGTGACGAGTCAGGCGAACACGAATACGATGCCAACAGCAGCAAGGAGGCCAAGGCGCAGTTTGAGCGCGACTACAAGGACATCGTGTCCTTCAATGAGATATACATGATACACGAAGGAAAAACAGAAATAGCAGAGTAAACACACATTTTTATATGCGAATAGACATTATTACCGTACTGCCCGAGATGCTCGAGGGCTTTGTACACGAATCTATATTGGCACGTGCCGAGAAAAAAGGACTGGCCGAAATACGCCTTCATAATCTGCGTGACTATACACTCGACAAATGGCGCCGCGTAGACGACTATCCCTATGGCGGTAGTGCCGGTATGGTGATGCAATGCGAGCCAATTGACCGTTGCATCACAGCCTTGAAAGCAGAACGCGACTACGACGAAGTCATTTTCACCTCACCCGACGGTGAGCGCTTCGACCAACATATGGCCAATGAACTGTCGCTCAAAGGCAACCTTATCATCCTGGCAGGTCATTACAAGGGTATTGACCAGCGCGTGCGCGACCACCTGATTACCCGCGAAATATCTATTGGCGATTTCGTGCTTACGGGTGGAGAACTCGTTGCTGCGATGATTGCCGATGCTGTGGTACGCGTAGTACCAGGCGTCATTGGCGACGAACAAAGTGCCCTCTCCGACTGTTTCCAGGACGACATCCTCGCAGCGCCTATCTACACCCGTCCTGCCGACTATAAAGGCTGGAAAGTGCCCGATATCCTGCTGAGCGGTAACGAAGCAAAGATACGCGACTGGGAAATGGAACAAGCCATGGAGCGTACCAAGCGACTGCGTCCTGACCTGCTGAAAAAATAATCAGATTATTAAAGTTGAAACAATAAAGAATCCCAGCCACCTGACAGTGACTGGGATTTGCGTTGTAATATCAATGATATTGCTTTACAGCGAACTTACTCAGCTACGGGAGCCTCTGCTTCCTGAGCAGGAGCCTCTTCAACAGCAGGAGCTGCTACTTCCTCAGCGGGAGCACCCTCGGCAACAACCTTAACGGGAATCTCAGCGCTTACTTCCTTGTGGAAGCGAACAACAGCAACATAGTCGCCAACCTTCTTAATATCCTTCAGGACGATGATCTTACGATCAACTTCCTTGCCCAGCTTAGCGAGCTCCTCAGCAACGGTCATGTTAGTAACAGAACCATAGAGCTGACCAGTAGCGCTAACCTTAGCAGCGATAGTAAGTGCAACACCCTCGAGAGCGGCAGCCTTCTCTTCAGCGGCAGCCTTCAGAGCAGCCAACTTGTGAGCCTGCTGCTTCAGGTTCTCAGCGAGAATCTTCTTAGCAGAGGGAGAAGCGATAACGGCCTTACCCTGAGGAATCAGGTAGTTACGGCCATAACCCGACTTAACATTTACGATATCGTTCTTGAATCCCAAGCCGATAACATCTTCTTTCAAAATCAATTCCATTCTTGCGTCCTCCTTTGTTTATTTCATCAAATCGGTTACGTAAGGCAGCAATGCAATCTGACGTGCACGCTTAACGGCCTGAGCCACACGGCGCTGGTACTTCAGAGAGGTACCGGTGATGCGACGGGGCAGAATCTTACCCTGCTCGTTCAGGAACTTCTTCAGGAACTCGGGATCTTTGTAGTCGATGTACTTGATACCGCTCTTCTTGAAACGACAGTACTTCTTCTTCTTTGTATCGATAGAAGGAGCAGTCAAATAACGGATTTCACTCTGTTCTGCCATAATTTAAGCCTCCTCTTTTTTACCAAGCTTGCTACGACGCTTCTCAGCATATTCAGCAGCATACTTGTCAAGTTTAACAGTCTGGAAACGGATAACCTTCTCGTCACGACGATAGGCAGTCTCCAATGTCTTAATCACAGCTGGCTCAGCGTTGAATTCGATGAGGAAATAGAAGCCAGAGGTCTTCTTCTCAATCTGGTAAGCCAGTTTCTTCAATCCCCAGGCCTCTTCGTTCACGATCTCAGCGCCTTTGTCGGCGAGAACCTTCTTGAACTTAGCGACCGTTTCCTTTGTCTGTTCGTCAGACAAAACGGGAGTTAAAATGAAAACGGTTTCGTACTTATTCATACGTTTAATTAAAAAGTTAAAATAATATTATTTTGCAAAATGCGGGCGCAAAGGTACGACTTTTTCGTGAATTAACAAAACTTTTCGTACTTTTACGCCCACAATTTAACATATTATATGAGATTTGGGCTATTTTCCCAGTGCTTCACACTCTTTTTGCCATAAAGTACTGAATGCATCACTTGGCATTCGCCAGTCTCCACGGGGTGACAGACTGACACTTCCCACCTTGGGCCCGTCGGGCAGACAAGAGCGTTTGAACTGCTGGTTAAAGAAGCGACGGCAGAACGTCTGCAGCCAATGACAAATGGTGTCATCATCATATTTCCCCTCGAAGGCATGTTGTGCCAGCATGAATATCTTCGAAGGACGGAATCCCCAGCGCAACATATAGTAAAGGAAGAAATCATGAAGCTCATAGGGACCTACGAGGTCTTCCGTCTTCTGCTGGATATTTCCCTGTTCATCGGCAGGTGTCAGTTCTGGCGAGATAGGCGTTTCTATCACATCAATCAGCACATCACGCTGTTCGGCAAATGCGGGCAACTGTGCCAGATAGCGAATCAGATACTGTACCAGCGTCTTGGGAACGCCGCCATTGACGCCATACATAGACATGTGGTCACCATTATACGTACACCAGCCCAAAGCCAGTTCTGAGAGGTCGCCCGTACCGATAACCATACCGCCTACCTGATTGGCTACATCCATTAATATCTGCGTACGCTCGCGCGCCTGCGAGTTCTCATAGGTCACATCATGAACAGCGGCATCATGGCCGATATCCTCAAAATGCTGGGTGACACTCTTGGCAATACTGATTTCCCGCTGGGAGATACCCAGGGAAGTCATCAGACTGACAGCATTATCGTGCGTGCGGTCGGTAGTGCCGAAGCCAGGCATGGTGATACCGATGATACCCTTGCGTGAGAGCCCCAGCTTATCGAAAGCACGTACCACGACGAGCAGTGCCAGCGTAGAGTCGAGACCACCGCTGATACCAATCACCGCCTTGTCGCAATGCGTATGGTGCAACCGGCGACAGAGTCCCATCGTCTGGATATTCAGGATCTCCTCGCACGAAGAAGTCATCTGTCCATCTTCAGGGATAAACGGATGCGGATTGACCGGACGAACCAGTTCGAAGGGACGCGCGTTGACGCTCTTCGCATAGACGACACGTGCCGTAGCACCATCCTGTGCCGTGCGGAACGTCGTGTTATTCTGTCGCTCACCGCGCAGACGCTCCACGTCAATCTGCTGAATCTGCAACTGAGGCTCCAATGAGAAGCGGTCACCCGTAGCCAGCTGTCGTCCATTCTCGAAAATCATAGCGTTACCGCCATACACCACATCCTGCGTGGACTCGCCAAAGCCGCAACTGCTATAGACGTAGCCACACATCATGCGGGCACTCTGCTGAGCCAGCAGTGAACACAGATAGTTGTGCTTGCCCAGCAGTTCATCCGTTGCCGACAGGTTCAGGATGATATCCGCCCCAGCCAGCGCCAGGTTATTACTTGGAGGCAGCGGTGCCCATACATCCTCACAAATCTCAATACCGAAACCAACCCCGTCGCAAGTACGGAAGACGATAGGTTCTGCAGACACATGAATCAGACTGCCAGCCAGATAGATATCCTGCGGCATGAGGTCGGCAGCAGAAGCAAACCAGCGCTTCTCGTAGAACTCACAATAATTGGGCAGATAAGTCTTGGGAACAACACCCAGGATGGTGCCACCCTGTACGACAACGGCACAATTATAAAGCAGTGGACCGATGCGCACAGGCACACCTACCACACTGATGATATCCAGCTTGCGGGTGAAGTCGAGCAACTTGATGATAGCCTCCTCGGCCTTCTCGAGCAACAACTGCTGACGGAACAGATCCTGACAAGTGTAACCCGTGACAGACAGCTCCGGGAACACGATGACCTCAGCACCTTTTCCCTCAGCCTGGGCAATGAGGTTCTCTATCTGTTGAACGTTATAGTCCACATCGGCTACGCGCACACCTGGTATGGCAGCAGCCACTTTGATTAATCCGTACTTCATTGATTTGAGGTTTAAGGAATTATCAACGAACTGTCGCCGTAGCTCAAGAAGCGGAAATCATGAGCAAGGGCGTAGTCGTAAATCTTATGCCAGTCACCCTTTACAAAGGCACTCACCAACAGCAGCAGCGTTGACTGCGGCTGGTGGAAATTCGTGACCAGCATCTTCACTATCTTATATTCATAGCCAGGGGCAATGATAATCTGCGTACTGCTGTGCAGCGATGCCAACCCGTTACGGTCGAGCCAGTCGAGCAAAGCCTGGATAGCAGCACGTGGAGAGACATCCATGGCAGCGGAAGCAGATTCTTCACTCTTCACTCTTCCCTCTTCCCTTTCATACGGTTCCCACTGGTTAACGTGCAACTCATCCTCCTGGATATCAGGATTACGAAGCACCTTCAGGCCCATGTAATACAGGCTCTCCAGCGTACGCACGCTCGTGGTACCCACAGCAATCGCCTGACAGTCGTGCTTCAGCAGTTTCTCGAAAGTCTGACGCTTCACGCAGATATACTCCGTGTGCATCTCGTGACCCTCAATCTCCTCACTCTTCACAGGCTTGAAGGTACCGGCACCCACATGCAGCGTCACCTCCTCACGGTCAATGCCGTGGGCGTCAACCGACTGAAGCACAGCATCCGTGAAATGCAGGCCCGCCGTAGGCGCAGCCACACTACCCTTTATCTTCGAGTAAACCGTCTGGTAGGTTGTCTTGTCACTCTCCTGCGTCTCACGATTCAAGTAAGGCGGGATAGGCAGCTCACCCATCGACTCCAGTATCTCCGCAAAAGACACCGTCTGGTTATCCCATTCAAAGTCTATGCGATGACTCGTGCCGTGCATCTCACCGCGCGTAGCCTTGATCGTCAGTTTTGAGTCACCGACCGACAGTTCCCTGGCCAGTGTTCCCTCCTTCCATTTCTTCAGGTTGCCCACCAGACAGTACCAGGCGCAGTGTCCGCGCGTCTGGAACATCTGTTCGTAGTCGGCAGGGAAAGCCGGTTCCAACAAGAACACCTCGATAAGGGCACCCGTCTCCTTACGGAAATGCAGACGCGCCTGAATCACCCTCGTATTGTTGAAAACCATGAGAGCGCCCTCTGGCAGATGACTGGCCAGATTATAGAAGACGTCCTCTCCCACCTCACCGTGCTTATAGAGTAACAGTTTTGAGTGGTCGCGCTCTGCCAATGGGAATTTCGCAATGCGCTCATCAGGCAGAGGATAATTGTAATCGCTTATATGAATATGTTTTGTATCCATTAATTGTATTTAAATATAAAGTGTATAGCACGACTTCAGGATAGCATAGACGATCGTGAGCAGCAGGATGCAAATCACGATGTCCACGTCAGACTTCTGATAGCCTGTCGCCGTATATTGCGTTGAAACATAAAAATCCTGTGTATTAATCTTTTTGTAGATGTGCTGGTGCAGGAACCACATCCCCGTACCGACGACACCGCCCCAGAGCAGTCCGCAGAGGATGTCACCGGGGAAATGGACGCCCAGATACAGACGTGTCCAACAGTTCAGCAGCGACCACAGTATCATCGCCACCGACAACACCTTGCTCCGTACCAGAAGTGTGAAGAAGATAGCAAGACTGAAGGTGTTGGCAGCATGCGACGAGAAGAAGCCATAGCGCCCGCCGCGATAGCCATTGACCACATCCACCAGCATCGCAATCTCCGGGTCACGGGAAGGACGCCAGCGTGCCACCCAGGGTTTCACGAACAGGTCATTGAGGGAACCGGCCAGGAAGACGCATAATCCTGCACAGCCCAGGACAAGCAACACCTTCTGTACGTTGTCGTTGTTCTTGAGCACCAGGTAAAACAGGCCCAGGTAAAGCGGTATCCACGTGGTGGCCGTCGTCAGTGTCTCGACAAGACCATCAAGGAACAACGAATCACTTCCGTTGAACCAGAGCAGCAACTGTTTGTCTAACTGTATCAATTCTTCCATAATCCTCAATCCTCAAATCTCAAACCTCAAATCACCTCAATCTGCGAAGTCTCTACCCATCCCTGCTTTCCGTCGGGCACACGTACCTCGCGCCAACCGTCCATCGTATCGTCGATGACAGTCACCTTCGTGCCCTCGTGGAGGATAAACAGGTCAGTACCGTTCTGTGCAGGCGTACTCTTCACCGTCACTGCCGACTCCATGATGATGGCGCCGTCACGATGGTCAATCATCTGCTTCTGATGCCAGGCAAAGACATTTCCCATGACAAAGCCCACCAGTAGGAGCAGACCGCCGAAGAAGCCGATCTTACGCAGCCATACAGGTGAACAGAACAGATAGACCAGCATCAGGCAAATGGCGCACATCAGGCAGAACACGGCTACATAAGCCCATCCGTCGACGCTCAGCATGTTGACCACCGAGCGATACCAGGTGGTCAGGAAGAACTCCGACTGCGGCACAATCTTGTCCACCGTCTTGCTGCGGGCCAGCTGCAGGTTGAAACGTATATCCTCATCGCCAGGCGAGAGCAGCAATGCGCGTTCATAGTTCAATACCGCACGCGTGATATTCTCCATACGGTAGTACGAGTTACCCAGATTGTAATACAGTTCTGCACTGGGTCCTACCTTCAACAACTGTTCATACTGCTGAATAGCCTGCTGGTAGTTCTCGTTCACATAACTGCTGTCTGCCTCTGCCTTCGACAGTGCGAAAGCCGATGAAGGCATCAGCATCAGGAGCAGCAGGACAGCCGTAGCCACCCCTTTCTTCGGTTTGCGATTCATACCCTCTTCAATTTTCTCGATGGCAGTCATTGCCGTCTGGTACACCTTATTCATATTACCCTTGGGATCACCGGGCGCGTAGCGTTCAAACTCACACTCATCGATAGCACTCAGGAACTGGTTCACGGCATCGCCATCTACCTGACAGGCCGAGAGACGCTCGCTGATATTCTCGCGCGACAACTGTTCTACGGGGATATTCAGTTTATCGCCTACGTAACCCCACAGACCACGCAGCGCTTCATCATAGAACTCGCCAGGCTTGTTGTCCTTCATCAACTTAGCCGCCTTCTTCAGTCGCTTCGTGGCAATCTTGTTGGCCTTCTTTCCACGCACCTTGCCCAGGTCGGCATTCTCGATGGCACGCTTGCGGAATACGAGGAACAGCATCATGAAGAAGCTCAGCAGAATCACAATCGTCCAGAGGTAACGTTCCGAACCGAAGTAATAATCGCCGTCGGCCTTGATGCTTGCTCCGCCCAACTTGATATGACGGATGTCACTGCCCAGCATCTGGATATCCTCCTGATCCGAGAAGGTCTGTACCTGACTCTCGCCACCTTCACCCTTGGCCACATCGAGGTGATACTCCTCAGATGTCAGCGTCTTATACTGCTTGGCCTGCGTGTCGTAATACACAAACTCCACGGGAGGGATGGTGTACTGTCCCTGATGACGCGGCACGGCCAGGAACTCATAGACCATGCTTCCCTCCAGTCCGCTCATCGTCAGGCGCGACTTATCCGTCGTCTTGGCATCATAGGTATCAAAATCCTTCGGGAAATTCACCACCGGCTGCTTCATCAGCTTCAGGTTACCCGTACCACTGATGGTCACCTTCACCGTGAAGGGGTCGTTGGCCTTCAACGACGTCTTGTCAATCTCCGTCTTCATCGTGAACTTACCTACACCGCCCGAGAAATTGGCCGGACGCGTGGGCAGCGGGTCTACTTCAATCTTGACGCCAGGTGCCTGGATCTGCTTCTTCACCTCCACATAGCCAGAGCCACCGTTGAAGAAAGCCTCAAACGGGTCTATGTTGCGGTTCTGCTGCACCACGACGCCATTGAACGTGATAGGTGGCACCTGCAGTTTACCCGACATCTGCGGGAACATCACATACTGGCTCCACGTCACCGTCTTATAGTTGCGCCCGTTAAACTGCTCTATCTTGAAGCTCTTCTCCTGAGGCAGGGGAATCTCCTGCGTGTGGAAGCCCTTCAGGTCGGGCATTTTTCCCTCCAATTGAGTCAGACTGACCAGCGTATACACCTTGTAGGTCAGCAGCACAGGCTCCTGTTCCACCACACGTTTCTTGGATGCACTCACCCTGATAAACAGGTCAGAACCTGATATCCGCGAACCGGCAGCACGTGTCTCAGGCTGCTGACTGCTGCGACCGCCGTTGGCCTGCGCCGTCCCGCTCACCTGAATCTTCAGCGCGTTAGACGAGATCTGCTTGCCCTCGGCCGTAATCGTGGCGGCAGGAATCGTAAACGTACCATTCTTCAGGGCACATAATATATAGGTATAGGTCACCGTCGACGACTGTGACGTGCGTCCGTTCACCATGCTGAAGCTCGACTGCGTGCTGGTGCTCGGACCCATCAGCACCTCGAAAGCCTCCGACGGAATCTGACCGATACGGAATCCCTTCACATCCTGCGTGTTCACCGTGTAGGTCAGTCGGAACTGCTGGTTCACGGCCACCTGCTGCGGCGCATTGGCAGTCAGCGTCTGCGCCGCCAAGGGGAGAAAGGAGAAATGAGAGATGAGAAATATGATTACTCCTGCAATCATATTCTTTCTCATTGTCCCTTGCTCACTTTTCTTCTGAAAACTATGTCTAATCATATCTTTCATCTGTCATCTATCATCTGTCAGTCTACCAGTTCTTCTCGATTCTGCGACGCTGAGGCTGTTGCTGTGCCTCCTTCATACGTTTCTGCGTCTCCTTCTCACGTTGCATAGCCGCGTTCAACAGCTGTTCGGCATTCTCCTTGCTCATCGGCGGTTCCTGCTGCTGTTGCTGCTGGTCCTGCTTCTTCTGCTTCTTCTGCTGTTGCTGTTGCTGCTGCTTATCCTGCTGGTCCTGCTTATCCTGCTTATCCTGCTGCTGGTTGTTGTTGCCGCCGCCCTGATTCTTCAGCTGACGCTGACACAACACCAGGTTATAGCGCGACTCATCATCATTGGGATTGCAGCGCAGCGCGTTCTTGTAGGCCTCAATAGCCTTACCGAAATCCTTCACGCCCTGATAGGCCACGCCCTCATTATGATAAGCCTTCGCCTTACGCAGCGGATTCGTCTCAGCCTGCGCAGCGCGTTCAAACATCATTGCCATCGTGTCGCAACGTTCCTTCTGCACCAGTTTGTAGTCCTGCGGAAACATCGACGTGGCGAGGTTGTACTGCACGCGCGCATCCGTACTGTCGGCACGGTAGGCCTTCAGGTAGTCCACCTGAGCCTCCTGACGCTTGTCGGCCCTGTAGAGCGCGTTACCCTTACGGATCAGTTTGCGGGCCTGACGGTTATCTGCATACGATGAGACAGATAATGCCGTCAGCAGTAGCAATATAATATAATATCCAGAATGTCTCATTATCGCTTAAAGAGTTTTATTTTCTTGAGTATAGGATTCCTGCGATCCAGGATACATATTTCTATGATTAAGAGCAGCAGGGCAAACGCCGCAGCATACTGGAACTGCTCTGCATAGTCGCTGTAGATGGTGGTCTCACCCTTCTCCAGCTTGTCCAGTTCCTCGTCCAGCAGGCGCTGTGCACTACTGTTGTTGTCCACGTGGATATAGGCGCCGCCACCGGCCTGAGCCACCTCACGGCACATGTCCTCGTTGAGGCACGACATCACCGTGTTGCCCTGGTTGTCAATCATATAGTTACCCGTATCAGGGTCGGGCACTGGTGCACCGTTCGTCGAACCGATACCCAGCACATACACGTTGAAGCCCTGCTCGTGGGCTGCCTTAGCAGCCTCCACGGCATTACCCTCATGGTCCTCACCATCCGTTATCACGATGATGGCCTTGCCCACGTGCTCCTGCTGCGTAAAACTATGACTGGCCATCTCTATGGCACCGGCTATATCCGTGCCCTGGTTCACAATCATCGAGGGGTCGATGGTGCTCAGGAACATCTTCGCCGACACATAGTCGCTGGTGATGGGCAACTGCACAAAGGCGTCACCGGCAAAGACAATCAGTCCTATCTTATCGTTGCTGAAACTCTCCACCAGGTTCTCCACCATCATCTTCGCACGGTCCAGACGTGTAGGAGCCACATCCTCGGCACGCATCGAGTTACTGATATCCAGTGCTATCACCGTCTCTATACCCGAGCGTTTCTCCTGACTGATACCGTTGGCCTGTTGCGGACGTGCCAACATCAGGATGACGAGCACCAGTGCCAGTTCCAGCAGACAGAACTTCACCAGCGGACGCCAGCGCGACACGTCGGGCATCAACTGCTTCATCAGTTTCGGGTCGCCAAACTTACGCAGCCTTTTCTTCTGGTTGAAATATGTGACAAAGCGAATCAGGGCCAGCACAGCCACTGCCACCAACAGCCACAGATATTCAGGGTTTTCAAATCTAAACATTACGGTATCCTCCTAAAGATCGTTATTCTGAGAAGTATCTCCAGCAACAGGGCGCCCAGTGCTATCAGGCCATATTTCTGATAGTCCTCATAGCGGCGGCTGTAGCGCTGCACTTCTATCTTGGATTTCTCCAACTTATCGATTTCGTGATAAATCTCACGCAGTTCCTCTGCATTACGGGCACGGTAGAACTTTCCGTTCGTCGTATTGGCAATATCCGTCAGCGTCTTCGTGTCAATCTCCACCGGCACCTGGATATACTGCACGCCGCCACCTACCGACAACGGATAGCGCGCCGTACCGTTCGTACCCACACCGATAGTATAGACGCGTACGCCCAGGCTCTGGGCTATCTCTGCCGACGTCATGGGCGACAGGTCACCACGGTTGTTACTACCGTCGGTGAGCAGGATCACCACCCTACTCTTCGCCTTCGAGTCCTTCAGTCGGCTCACCGCATTGGCCAGACCCATACCGATAGCCGTACCGTCCTCAATCAGTCCGCGGGCGGCAATATCCGTACGCACGTTGTGCAACAGCGACAGCAGTGAGGCGTGGTCAATCGTCATCGGACACTGCGTAAAGGCCTCACCGGCAAAGATGGTCAGTCCGATGTTATCGTTAGGACGACCGGCGATAAACTCTGCCGCCACCGCCTTTGCAGCCTCCATACGGTTGGTAATGTCACGGGCATCATCACGCAGGTCTTCAGCCAACATAGACGTTGACACGTCCATAGCCAGCATGATGTCGATACCCTCTATATTCTCGTTCTGCATGGAGTCGTGCGTCTGAGGACGCGCCAGCACCACCACCAGCATCGTGAAAGCCAGGATGCGCAGGAAGAGCTGTACGGGCATCAGCATCACCTTCCAACTGCGCCCCGTAAAGCGGAAGGCGTAGGTGTCGGCCATCTGTATCGTAGGCTCGCTCTTCTTCCTGAACATCACATACCACACAATGTAGGGTATGATGAGCAGTAGCAGAAACAGATATTCTTTATTTGCAAATTCCATCACTCAACAGTTTTACAATAACTCATAGATGTAGTACGCGATGGCACCGAAGATAACCACACAGCCGGCAGCGATGACGGCAATCGTGGTCTTCAGCACCAGGCGGCGTTTGCGTGTCTCCTGTTCCTCCTGCGTGTATTGCGGTTTCACAGGCTCCTGACTTACAGGCTGTTCTATCTTCGTCTTGTTGATGAAGTCAACGGCGCTCACCAGGTTGGCATCGTTCTCGTTGATCAGCGTAGAGTACTTGGCAAACTTCACCAGGTCGGCCGTGAGGAAGAGCTGGCGCAATTCTGCGAGCGACTCCTGATCAGCATTCTTCATCAGCTGGTCGATAATCTCGCTGCTGGTCATCTCCATCGCGTTGAAGCCATAGCGCTCCTCTATATACTTACGCAGCGTATCGGTGAGTCGTGTGTAGTACTCCTTCGGGTCTTCCGATGCCACCATCTTGTCGGCCTTAATCTCCTCGATGGCCTTCATGGCCTTCTGGTGAGGCAACAGACGTTTCACGATGCGGATATGGGCAATCACGGGCTTGTTGTCGCGCAAGCGGATATACAGGTAGTACAGCACAGCCAGCAGCACCAGCAGCAGCACGCTCAGCCAGAAAGGCAGGGCCCAGTCGTCGAGCTCCCAGTCAAAGGGATTGTCCTGCACGTCCTTCGGACCGAAGTACTGCTCGTAGTTCGTGGTGTCCACATCTACCGTCAGCACCTTTAGGGCCAACTGATTAGCCGCGTAGTCCTTACCGTCAACCTTCACCGTGAAGGGTGGCAGGTAATAGAGCGTGTCCTGGAAAGACGTCAGCACATAATTCCTGCGGTGACGCACCTGTCCGCCATCCACCTTCTCATCGGGCACCTCCACGAAACCCAGCACCTCGATACCTTCCGGCAGCAAGGCCTCCTTCGGGAACACCACACTGGCATTCTCGTCTGTCGTGGCCGACACCGAGAGCTCCACCTGCTGTCCCACCAGCATCTCCACACTGCTCAGACTGGATTCCACCTTGACCTGAGCCAGCGAGGAAAGGGATGAGAGATAAGAGACGAGAAATATGATTAATACTTTTTTCATGTTATCCTCGTTGTTTAAACAGACCCAGCATCGACTTCACGTAGTCATCGTCGGTAGCAATACTGACGCTGTCCACGTTGCACTTTGCAAAAGTCTCCTTCAGTTCTGCCTGACGGTTCAGCCAGTAGCGGTGATACGTGTCGCGCAGTTTCCTGCTGCTCGTATCCACATACTGCTCGTAGCCCGTCTCGGCATCCACCACCTTCATCAGTCCCACGTCAGGCAGTTCGCAGGCGCGCTTGTCGTACACCTGTATAGCCACCACGTCGTGTTTCCTGTTGGCAATCGTCAGTTGCTGCATGAAGTCCTGACGTGCGTAGAAGTCGCTCAGTATGAACGCCGTACATTTGCGCTTGCTCACACTCGTGAGGAACTCCACCGCCTGTGCCAGGTCCGTACGACGGCTCTCTGCGTGGAAGTCCAGCATCTCGCGAATGATGTACAGGATATGCTTGCGACCCTTCTTTGGTGGGATATATTTTTCTATCTTGTCAGAGAAAAAGATAACGCCGATCTTATCATTGTTCTGGATAGCCGAGAAGGCCAGGGTGGCAGCTATCTCGGTCACCACGTCGCGCTTCAGCTGCTTCTGCGTACCGAAGTCCAGCGAGCCACTCACGTCGATGAGCAGCATCACCGTCAGTTCGCGCTCCTCCTCAAACACCTTCACATAGGGTTTGTTGAAGCGGGCCGTCACGTTCCAGTCGATATCGCGCACATCGTCGCCATACTGGTACTCACGAACCTCCGAGAAGGCCATACCACGACCTTTGAAGGCCGAGTGATACTGGCCTGCAAAGATATTGGCACTCAGTCCGCGCGCCTTGATTTCAATCTTTCTTACCTTTTTTAGTATCTCAGATGTCTCCATCATCTATAGCGGTAGCAAATTATTCACTTTTCACTATACCCTTTTACCTTCCTTAGGGCACTTCTACCTTATTAATAATCTTAGACACGATTTCCTCGCTGGTCACGTTAGATGCCTCGGCCTCGTAGGTCAGTCCGATACGGTGGCGCAGCACGTCGTGAGCCACGGCACGCACATCCTCGGGCACCACGTATCCGCGACGCTTGATGAAGGCGTAGGCGCGTGAAGCCTTGGCCAGGTTGATGCTGGCACGGGGCGAACCGCCAAATGAAATCATGTTCTTCATATCCTTCAGACCGTAGCGGTCGGGGTAACGGGTAGCGAATACGATGTCAGCGATATACTGCTCAATCTTCTCGTCGATATATACCTCGCGCACCACCTCACGGGCTTTCAGGATCTCCTCCTTCGTGGTCACGGGAGTCACCTTGGGCAGACTGCCTGCGATGTTCTCACGGATAATCTGCTTCTCCTCTTCCAGCGTGGGATAGCCGATAACCACCTTCAGCATGAAACGGTCCATCTGTGCCTCGGGCAGCGGATAGGTACCCTCCTGCTCAATAGGGTTCTGCGTAGCCATCACCAGGAATGGCGTGGGCAGGTTGAAGGTCTCGCTGCCAATGGTCACCTGTTTCTCCTGCATGGCTTCCAGCAGTGCACTCTGTACCTTGGCAGGAGCACGGTTTATCTCGTCGGCCAGAACGAAGTTGGCAAACACCGGACCCTGCTTCACCAGGAATTTCTCGTCCTTCTGTGAGTAGATCATCGTACCGGTCACGTCGGCAGGCAACAGGTCGGGGGTAAACTGTATTCTACTGTATTTTGCGTCAATCAGTTGCGACAGTGTCTTGATGGCCAGTGTCTTAGCCAGTCCGGGCACACCTTCCAACAGGATATTGCCGTCGCTCAACAGTCCGATGAGCAGGGAGTCAACCAAGTGTTTCTGTCCAACAATCACACGATCCATACCCGTCACCAGGTTGGTGACGAATGAGCTTTGCTGTTCAATCCGCATGTTCAGTTCGCGGATATCAATATTTTCTGCCATAGTTAATTTTTTTTGTTTGTTTTGTTCTGTCTTAAGAATTTCTTTAGTTTCAGTTTTGGAATCTTCACCTCCTGACCCTCTTTCAGGTCGCTGGTGGTCATATTATTATAAACCTCTATATAACATTCCATCCCTTCGCCCAACGTACGTTTAGCTATACGTTTCATGGTGTCACCGGGACGTACCTTCTCCATGCGGTCTGTACCCACGATGCCATAAGCACCTGTACAAACTCTCACGTCCATTGCGTCGTATTTCTTCCACTCGGGTTCTGGCTCTGGCTGCTTCACCTCGGGTTCGGGCTGCTTCACCTCAGGCTCTTTCACCTTTGCCTCGGGTTTCACCTGCATGGTGTCTACCTTGGCGGTATCCTTCACCTCTACTACAGGTGCTTCCTGTACGGCGGCAGTGTCGGCAGAAGCGTCTTCTGCAAAGAGTTCCTGCATATCCATATGACGGCCGTAGAGATAGCCTCCAGCGAAACTGATGACACAGGCGATAATGGCTATCAGCAGCCACAACCACCAGTAGGAAGCCGACTTTTCCTCTGCTTCCTCTGCCACATCCTCTTCTACAGGAGCGGGGGCTGCCTCAGGCTCGGGCTCGGGCATAGGCTCGGGTTCTGGTTCCGGTTCGGGAACTACAACTGGTTCAGGTTCCGGTTCTGGAACAATCGTTGGTTCTGGCTCCGGCTCGGGAACGACTACAGGCTCGGGCTCCGGCTCAGGAACAATCGTTGGCTCTGGCTCCGGCTCGGGAGTCGGTTCTACAACGGGCTCGGGTGTCTCCTCAGCGATAGTGGGCTCTTCCACCTCGGGCTCATCGTCAAACTCTACGCCGTCGTTAAGCACCACGGTCTCAAACTGCGAGAAGGGCTTGTTCACCAGTTCCTTCATCGCCGCATCGGGCGTAAACGTCAGTTTTTGATGACTGTCGATGGTGACGCGTTCGCCCGTGTTCACGTTGACGCTCTCGCGCGCATCCACGTCAATCACCTTAAACGTGCCCAGTCCCTTGATTTTCACCAGTTTATCATTGTTCACACCGTCCTGGATCGTCTCAACGAAATCCGTCAGGAACTGCTGTGCCTCGCGCTTGCTGATACCAGCTTTCTGAGCCAGCATGTCGGCCAGCTCTGCCATGAATACCTTACCCATTACTCGGCTCCTCCTTTCTTGATCTTATCCTTCCAGGTTGGATTAGGCTTGAAGGCCAGCACCAGTTTTGGTGGCACCAGCATACGCTGTCCGGTGGTGGGGTTCACCATCACACGCTCCAGTTTCTTCTTCACTTCGAAATTGCCGAAATTAGCCATCTGTACGCTGTCGCCCTCCTGAAAACAGTCGCTCATCACTGCTATCAGCGACTCCACCATCTTCTGTGTCTCGGAGGTTTTCTTCTCCGTGCGACCAGCCAGTATGCTTATAAATTCCTTGTTGTTCATCCAATTGTCAATTATCAATTAATCACTTCTCCGTAGAGGTCAAACTCCTCAGAGTCGGTTATCTTCACTTGATATATCTTTCCAATCTCCAGTTTCACGTCCTGACGAATCAGCACCTCGGGATCTACCTCGGGCGAACAGAACTCCGTGCGACCAATGTAGTAGTCGCCCTCCGTGCGGTCTATAATCACGGGCAGCGTCTGCCCCACCTTTTCGGCCTCTATCTCCGCACTGATATTCTGCTGCACGCGCATCAACTTATCCAGTCGGCGCTGCTTCACGTCCTCGGGCACGTCATCCTCGTAGTGGTCGGCAGAATACGTACCGTCTTCCTCGGAATAGGCAAAGGCGCCCATACGCTCAAAGCGCGCCCATTTCACGAAGTCCACCAGCTCCTGGAAGTCCTCGTCGGTCTCGCCGGGGAAGCCCACCATCAGCGTAGTGCGGATATGGATGCCGGGCACCTCACGTCGCATCCGCTCGATGAGTGCCATCGTCTCCGCCTTCGTGGTGTTACGGCGCATACGTGTCAACATATGGTCGCTGATATGCTGCAGGGCGATATCCAGGTAGCGGCACACGTTTTTCTTCTCGCGCATCACATCGAGCAGGCGCCAGGGGAAATGTGTGGGATAGGCGTAATGCAGACGAATCCACTCCACGCCCTCGATATCAGCCATCTGTTCTATGAGTTCGGCAATACGCTGTTCGCCATACAGGTCTATGCCGTAGTAGGTCAGTTCCTGTGCGATGACCTGAAACTCCTTCGTACCCTGACTCACCAGCCAGCGCACCTCGTCCAGGATCTCCTCCATGGGGCGGCTCTGGTGTCTGCCCGTAATCAGCGGGATGGCGCAGTACGCACAGTGGCGGTCACAACCCTCACTAATCTTGATATAGGCGTAGTGTGAAGGGGTAGTCAAGACCCTCTCCCAACCTCTCCCTGCAGGGAGAGGAGTAGATAGTTCTTTCTCTTGAGTGAGTCTTTTTAACAACTCCTTATAATTAAACTTCCCATACCATCCGTCCACTTCAGGAATCTCGGCTTCAAGGTCGGCCAAATAGCGCTCTGAGAGACATCCCATCACATATATTTTTTCCACCTCACCAGCATTCTTGCGAGCCACCTGTTCCAAGATGGTATTAATACTTTCCTCCTTGGCGTCAGCAATAAAACCACAGGTATTCACCACAACGACCTCACCTTGCGGGTCGTCGCTGTCGTGGGTCACATGAATACCATTGGCCTCAAACATGCCCATCAGGTTCTCGCTATCCACCAAGTTCTTAGAACATCCTAAAGAAATAAAGTCAACAGTCATAGCACTTACCCTTTATCCCTTAAACAGACTATCTACAAAATCGCGCTTATTAAATAGCTGCAGGTCTTCCATACCCTCGCCCAGTCCGATGTATTTCACAGGCACCTTCAACTGGTCGCTGATACCGATGACCACACCACCCTTGGCCGTACCGTCCAGTTTGGTGATAGCCAGCGACGTGATCTGCGTCACGGCAGCAAACTGCCTTGCCTGTTCAAAGGCATTCTGACCGGTAGAACCGTCGAGCACCAGCATCACTTCATCAGGTGCCTCGGGCAATACCTTCTTCATCACGTCCTTGATTTTCTTCAGCTCGTTCATCAGGCCCACCTTGTTGTGCAGACGACCGGCAGTATCAATAATCACCACGTCGGCATCATTGGCCTTGGCGCTCTGCAAGGTGTCGAAGGCTACGCTGGCGGGGTCGCTACCCATCTGCTGCTTCACCACGGGCACACCTACGCGCTCGCCCCAGATACACAACTGCTCCACGGCAGCAGCACGGAATGTATCGGCGGCACCCAGATACACCTTCTTGCCGGCCTGCTTAAACTGCCAGGCCAACTTACCTATCGTTGTGGTCTTGCCCACGCCGTTCACGCCAACCACCAGGATGACGTAGGGCTTATGGTCTGCAGGCAAGTCCCAGTTATCATTATCATCTGTGTTGTTCTCAGCCAGCAGCGCCGCAATCTCTTCTCGAAGGATTCCATTCAACTCACTGGTTGATACGTACTTATCGCGAGCCACACGCTCCTCGATACGCTCAATAATCTTCAGCGTGGTATCCACGCCCACATCGCTCGTAATCAGCACTTCCTCCAGGTTGTCGAGTACGTCATCATCGACCTTCGACTTACCTGCCACTGCACGAGCCAGCTTGTCAAACACGGAGGTTTTGGTCTTTTCCAATCCCTTGTCCAGTGTCTCTTCCTTCTTTTTCTTACTAAAAAAATCAAACAATCCCATATTCGAATACGTATTACGAACTGCAAAATTACAAAGAAAAATCCAAAACCTTGCAGCGTCGACAAATTTTTCACTTTTACCTCTTCTCTTTTCACTTTATTTAGTACATTTCACGGATTTTACACCAATTCCACCGATGAAATCGGGCATTTTTACATCTTCCCTCTTACATCATCCCTCTTACATCATCCCTCTTACATCTTCCCTCTTACATCTTCCCTCTTACATCTTACATCTTCCCTCTTACATCATCCATCAGCCCTCCTCTACTTCAGCGGCACACCGTGCGTGTTTTTCACCTCCTTCATCACGAACACGCTGTGGAAATAGCCCACGCTGTCGATATTGCCCAACTTGGTGCGCATAAACTCCTGATACGACTCCATGTCGCGCGTCTGTATCTTCAGCGTGAAGTCATATTCACCACTCGTATTGTAACACTCCGTTATCTCCTCAATGCTCTGGATAGCCTCCATGAAATCGTCCATCAGCACCTGCGAGTGATGCTTCAGGCGCATGTGGCAGAGCACGGTGATGCCATTACCCGCCTTTTTCGCATCAAGGATGGCATGATAGCCCTTGATGAAGCCCTCACGCTCCAGTCGCTTCTGACGGTCGAAGGCTGGCGAGGCCGACAGGTGTACCCTGGCAGCCAGTTCCTTGACGGTAAGCGTAGAGTCGTTTTGCAAGATGCGCAATATCTTGCGGTCGGTGTTGTCCAGTTCGTCGTATGTCATAATTTACCGAATAATATTCTGTTATATCATTGATTCACGGTACAAAGATAGAATATTTTACTGAACTTGCCAAATAAATCACAGAATATCATACCTTTTATCTACTTTTGCACCCGGAAATTCATTAATCACATAAACTTAAATAGCAACAATGAGTAAAGTAATCAAAGGTATCCAGGTTCCACAGCGAGCCGATTTCGTAGGCAGTTTCCTTCGTCCCCAGAACCTGTCAGACAGCACACGCAACCAACTGGTACGCGAGTTGACCGATAAGCAGAAGCAGTTGGGCTATCACGTCATCACCGATGGCGAGTTCAACCGCACCTTCTGGCACCTCGACTTCTTCTGGGGCTTTGGCGGCGTGACCCACGAAGAGGGCGGCGACGTGGTGTTTAATGGCGAGACAGCCCGACTGGACCGCGTATTCCTCACAGGCAAGCTCAAGGCACAGCCCCACCCTTTTATCGATGATTTCCGTCGCGTACAGCAGTTTGAGGACGGGCAGACCATCGCCAAACTCACCATCCCCTCGCCTGCGCAGTTTTTCCAGCAGCTCATCATGCCCGCCAACTACGCCGGCACCATCGCCATCTATCCCCACCTGCAGGAACTGATTCGCGATATAGCCCTGGTATATCAGGACTTCATCCGTCAGTTCTACGACGCAGGAGGCCGTTTCCTGCAACTCGACGACTGCACATGGGGTGCCGTCCTGGGCGAGGCCGCCTCACAGCGCTATGCCAGTCTGAGTGCCAACCTTGACGACGTGAAGGATCTGCTGTTGCAGGTCAACAATCAGGCACTCGAAGGGCGTCCTGCCGACCTGCTTGTAGCATCCCACATCTGTCGCGGCAACTACCACTCTACGTGGTTCAACAGCGGTGCCTACGACCCGGTGGCCGACTGGGTGTTTGCACGCGAGAACGTGGATGTGCTCTACCTGGAGTACGACGACGAGCGCTCAGGCGGTTTCGAGCCTTTGGCCAAGGTGAGCCCCAACAAGCACGTGGTACTTGGACTGATCACCACCAAACGCCCCGAACTCGAGGACAAGGCCGCCATCATCGCCCGCATCCGCGAGGCATCCAAGTACATCCCCCTCGACCGTCTGTCGCTCTCGCCCCAATGTGGCTTCGCCTCCTGTGCCATCGGCAACAAGCTCACCGTCGACGAACAATGGGCCAAGCTCCGTCTGGTCAAGGAGATATCCGACGAAGTATGGGGAAGTAACTCATAAGACCAGAAAACAGCAAAAATCCTGATGCATGAGCACCAGGATTTTTGCTGTATCTTACATCATCACATTTTTACGATATCCCATGCCTGTCACGTGACAGATGAGCCTTCCCTCCTGGTTGGTCACGCGCACCTCTACGGCTGGGATTTTGTGGTGGTCACATATACCGACAGCCTCAGCCCGCAGCACATCACCCTCACGAGCACTCGATACAAACATGATGCTGCTATTGATGCCAAACGTCAGCTGTCCGTTGTAGTTCATCCAGGCAGCAATGGCCAAGTCGGCAAGCGTAAACAGCGCCCCCCCCTGACACACATTACCACCATTCAGGTGCATCGCCGTTACCGTCATCTGCGCCACGGCATGCTGCCCGTCCACCTCCGTAATCCTACAACCAGCATTGGCTGCAAACCTATCCGTCCTATTCAATAATTCCTGTATATCCATTGTCGTTTATGTTTTGCGTATATTATAGAGACAGCCCTGCTGCGTTATCAGACATCATCTCTATAGTATCACACACACGCAGGCTCCAATTCGCGATCTGCCACTTTCACAACATCAGCATTAAGAGCAGCAGATATTTTGCAAATAGTAGCCATTGTCAAGTTGTGAGTACCAGAGAGCCATCGGCTCACCTCTGTCTCTGTCTTTCCCATCAGACGGGCAAAGTCCTTCTGCGACATTCCCTTTTCTTCAAGGATGTCGTAGATGCGGTTAGCAATAGCTACAGACAGTTCCATTTGTAGTTTCATCTCTGGAGAGATAGTACTACGAATATCATCCATAATTCTGTTAGTCTTCATAATATTTCTCGCCATCCTCCAACAGCTCTATAAACAGATTCTTTTCCATATTATTTCTAAATCTGCTGCAAAAATAAACATAAAAGTTGATTATTCCAAATATTTTGGCAAGAAAATCACCTTTTATGTTGATTTTCAATTCAAAAGACAATTAAGGAATCCATCACCAGTCATATCCCTCTTACGTCTCCCGCCATCAGCCCTCAGCCTTCAGACCTCTTCCTTCTTACATCATCCCTCAGCCATACTCTAGCCATACTCTAGCCATACTCTAGCCATACTCTAGCCATACTCTAGCCATACTCTAGCCTGCTTCGTGAGTGCTCCACGGAGCAGCCTAGGAGCAGCCTAGGAGCAGAGTGATTGCTGCCTAAGAGCAGGCTAGAAGCTGAATTAGTGCCTTTTCCTAAACTCACTTGACAGTTTTCACCGGGTTAAACTGAATTACTTGTCAACATCGTTTACATCGTACTGAAAACCTTGTCACTCTCTGCAGGCTAGAAGCTGAATTAGTGAACACACAAAAAAGTTGTGACATGAAATTCATTCCATCAGTATCTGATTCGCATAGCCTATACAGAAGAAATACAAGCCAGACAATGTTCATTAGGAACAGATGTAACAGATCCTTTTAGTAAACCACAGACTTATACATCGTAAACCACAGGTTAACATATCGTAAACCATAGGTTAACAACTTAAAAACCATAGAGTAATGAAGCAATGAGAAGCTGAGCAATAGCAAGAAAGCAGGCTAAGAATTTCCAAACTACAGAGTAGCGAAGAAATTCTCTCGAGAATTTTCTTACTATCATGTAGAAGACGGATAAAAAGTCAGTAATATCGTTTTTGTTTCTAGGTTAATCAGCCCTCGAACATCAGCCTTCAGACATCAGACATCTTCCATCGGAGCGAGACACTCACCCGTCCCCTTCTGTACTGCAGTCCCCTGCCAACCTGCGTCTGTCCCCTGATGTCCTGTTCTGAGTTACAATCTAGTTCCTTGTGTGACAAGAAAAAAAACAACCGAAAAGTTGTATAATAAAAAATAATGTTGTATATTTGCACGCAGATTTGATAATAATGCGATGAAGTTTGAGGAACTAATAAACGGTAAACTATGGGCTGTTCGTGATGATAACGAAGATAGTCATGAGCTAGAGATTCTATTCGACCATTGGAATGATGTTGTATGGCTAAGAGATTTTTTTATAAGAAACCAAGAAGATTTAAACGCCTTCTACCACGTCAGTCTTGAAGATGCCATATGGGACACCATAGAAGATAGTGACAAGATTGAAACAATGCTTCTTGAGTTAGCAGAAAATGACAACCTTGACACATTATTCAGGCCTCTAGACAATAATGAAATATCAGAGTCGTTACTACAAAAAGACAAAGCTAGACTCAAAAAGAGACCTCTACATTCATCTTGGCTTCGAATATATGCAATAAGGCTATCTACAGGAGCCTACATTATTACAGGTGGAGCCATAAAATTGACTTTAAAGATGGAAGAACGAGAACACACAAAGCTCGAACTTAGCAAAATAGATAAAGTAAGGAACTTCCTATTAAGTGAACATATTATTGATGACGATAGCTTTATAGATTACATTGCAGAACTTTAATTTGATGATGACTATGGGTACAATTGAAGAAAGACTACGCAAACATGCGCCTGCAACCCCATCACGATGGAGGGAAAAAGCAGTATGGCGTAAGGAAAACAAATCCTGGTTACGCTATTCACAATTGGTGGCTATGCGAATGCTAGACCAAATGGCCAATGAAGGTCTCACGCAAAAAGCCCTTGCCGAACGGCTTGGTTGTAGCCAACAGTATGTCTCAAAGATTCTTAAGGGGCAGGAAAACCTCTCTATTGAGACTATTTGTAAGATTGAAGAAGCTCTCGCACTTGAGCTCTTACCCAAGGAGCTTGAAGTAGTATAGCATTTACATAATAGGTGACTGATTCATTTAGTCACCTATTATGTTTTACTTTATAAAAGAATCCATCACCAGTCATATTGATTTTCAGCCCTCAGACATCAGCCATCGGCCATCTTACTTCAGCCCTCAGACATCAGCCATCGGCCATCTTACTTCAGCCTTCAGACATCAGCCGAGACGCTCACCCGTCCCCTTTGGACTTATGAGTAAATGGTACACCTCTAGGTGTATTAGGAATACCAAAGATTGCCAGGGGACTGGTACTGCCATCTTTGTATGCAAAAAAGGAAATAATTTGCTTTTTCAATTATTTCTTTAGGAGTAGTTTTTATGGATGTGCCAGGCACCAGGTACCTGGCACATCACAAATCTACCCAAACAGCGTCTTTACATAATCCTCATCGTAATCAAACAGAACATGGTTCTCTAAGAACTTGGGGCGCTCTCCCAAAAGATGAACATCATTATAAGGCGTATTTGATATGATATAGCTGTCGAGTGAAATATCAGGGTCGTTCAGCGTTGGCTCAACTTCTTCCTTCAGTGTCTTGAAAAGTTGAATCTTTGGATGGTCCAAACTCAGCAAGTTGCGGATGCCCTTTGGGTCGATAAATACAACCCTTTGTTTCTGTCCCTCATTTACCCATAGGATAAAGTCTGGATAGAAACCGCTGGCCTCGAAGAAACCAATACCTTTACGACTCTCGTTTCGCAGCAGATAGATTTCCTTGCCTTTCAGCAAATCGTCCTTATGCTTTTCGTAATAATCACGGAGATATTTAACAAATCCTTTCTCGCCAGAATTAAGCGCTACAGGCGATATCTTCACCAATGGTTCGTTTGTATCAGGATCAACCATTACCTTTCTACCACTTGCATCTTTTTCGTTTAAACACAAGATGGGATAAAAAAGATGCTGGTCAAATCGCATTGCCAACCATTGACCATTTATCTGATAATCGCGCTCCAGGTTGCCCGAGATAATCTGCTCGCGCAGTTCCATCAGCTTGTCAATCCATTCCTGTTGGTCGTTACGAACCTCCACAGTATATTCATCAAAAAAGTTGGGGTCGTTTTGGTCGATATATACAGTCTCCATATATTTCGACTCCCATTTACCTTTACTCCGCTTATAGGCTCTTTCGATATAGCCACGCAGTAGCGCAATAGTGATTTCTTCCCAACGTGCCACATCACGACCAAAGTCATGGAATTCCAGATCTGCCTCCTGTATGGTCAGTTCATACCAATCTGGATTTAGCATCAAATTATGCAACACCTCTACACTAATCTCCATATTATGCCAGCTGCGCTCGTTCTTCATCTGCTCGATGGCAAAGAAGATACGGTTCCAATTCAGCAAATTCAGATGCTTTGGATACAACTTTCTCTCAGTCATTTCTGCTGCGGTATCCACTCCAGCCCTCTGACTCCAGATAGCATCTACCTTAGGCGTCCAGTCCACCTTTACCTTCATGCCTTTCATCATGTCCTCAGGCCTAACTACAACACTCTTCTTGAAGTCATAGCCTTTCTTTAGGCGAACAATCTTCAGGCGCTTTTCACCCAGCAAATTGACTGTTGGAATGGCAATAGGAGTATAAGTATACTCATTGTGTGGCAGACCTTCATCTTCCAGATACTTGCGGAAGGTATCCATATAGTCGGCTCTCACGCCAAAGATGTTCAGCGTCTCAATCTCGCGCAGCCCTTTTGGTATTGGACCAGGATTATAGCTACTATCCAATGCACTGCTTCGCTTCAATGAATACTTGAAACCCTTCAGACGTACACCACGGCCAAACAATTGGATAATCTCAGAACCTTCACTGCGACCTACGTTCATGAGTCCCATAGCAGATACACGCCAGCTACTCCAACCTTCGCTGAACTTCTTCGAACCAATCAGGATATTGATAGTTGAATCTTCGTTATTAATCTTAGTAAAGAGTGACGAAGTACCAAATTCACGTGTTTCACAATCAAGTCCTCTTGCTTCGCATAATTTAATCAGCGAATCACTATCACCAACATTGATCACACCAAAATAGTCAGCATTGCCAACACGCAAACCAATCTCCTTATCGCCACCTTTCTGTTTATCTACATGCAAATGAGCATTGGTTGTGGTGGTGTGAAACAACTTCTCTAACACCTTCTTATATACTTGCTGAGCAAAAGCATCTTCTTCACCCAGTTTCAAGCCTTCTTTCGTCAGCATAAAACTATTAGCAAAAAGCGAATAGCCTCGAGGATTCTTGATACCATCATCTGGGTTCAACAAACGCTTGATATAGCCAGTAAATTCCTGTGGCTTATCGACAAAGGCCTGCAGGAACAGTAATATCTGAACTACATCACTAACATCCTGCCCTCTAACCTTTCTGACTGCATTAACAGAACCTCCGACGAAAATACCTAATGGACGAGCTATTAAGAAGGTATTTTTTACTTTTGGAGAGCTTTCATATACCAGCGTCTGCTCATAAAGGCACAACAGGTAGGCCGTCAAGTACATATTCAGCAATTCTTCATCGTCCCACGAAGCCATGTTCATGATGCGATAGTCCTTACCATAGCCATCATTATAGAAATAGCGGTAGCTGTAATCAAACAGTGTGGCCTTGCCATATTCCTTCAGCAGCGCATCCCTGCTGGCTCCTGACTGAGCAGCAATAGCTTGTCCGAAAGTGGCTGAATATTCAAAAGAGAAGCCTTCCTGAGTCAGCGTATTGCGATAGCCTTTCCAAACTTCTCCTCCACTTCCTTTATGTCCTTCATCCACCAACACGAGGTTGTTGCCTTCGAAACTCTCCACAGCAACAGTTTTGTCTCCATCTGTATCGGCCAGTTTGTTGATGTCAATCACTTCAATGGTCTTACCTGTAAACATGCCTCCTCTACCTTGTTTGGAAAAGAGTTCTGCACTGAAGTTTGAGAGATAAAGCTCTTGTAAATGCTGACTTGATAGTCCTTCGTTAGGTGTCAATATCAGAATGCGATTAAGTGGCTTAGCATGATA
This sequence comes from Prevotella communis, assembly GCF_022024175.1. Taxonomy (GTDB): domain Bacteria; phylum Bacteroidota; class Bacteroidia; order Bacteroidales; family Bacteroidaceae; genus Prevotella; species Prevotella communis. Next base: position 1,832,764 of record NZ_CP091794.1, read on the forward strand.
TTTCTCTGCATAGTGTAGATACTGCTTGATATTGATGTGCATCATGAGCGTCTTTCCAGAGCCTGTGGCACACCAATAGGCCAGCTTATTCATGTCGTCTTCATTGAAGTCATCCATTCCGTGCCAGGTTTCTGCACGAAATTTGAAATCATCATTCAGGAAGGTGTTAATGTCCTGGCGCAATTGCTCTTGGCTTGCAAAGAAACGATCTAAATAAACCTCAGTAAACAGCAGTGACAGATACTGATAATACTTCCACTGTATCTTTTCTGGTCTGCGTTCGTTTATTTCGTTGGTATGTCTCACGATGTTTTGGTCATACTCAAACAATTTCTCCTGTGGTATATGCAAGTCGTACTGATGTTGTTTCAGCGCATAGTAAAAGCGTGAAACGCCTTCATCGTCCGCACCTTCCAGTGCAGGGTCTTTCAGGTCACGGCTCAATGCCTCCAGGTCTTTGCAGCCCAAGAGACTCAGAATATATTTGTGAAGCACCAATGCCTCTTGCAATCGTGCTGGCTGAGTATTTTGTCTTCTTCCTCTTGGCATAGCTTAATTCTCCTCAAACATACGTTTTGCGAATTCCTCTTCTGTAAGCACTACCTTCCAGTGGTCTTCATCGCGTTTCAGGTTTGGCAGGGTGTTATCACCATTCACATAGATGAGGTCGAACTCTGTGTCGCGTGTACGGAAGTCCATCTTGTCGAAGAACATACAGAGCTGGTCATTGTTCACCACCTTACAGTTACGCCAAATAACCAGTGTCTTCAACCCTTCACGATGTGTCTTACCCTGCACCACGCAGATATTATCATCCTGAAACCAGTCTTCAGTCTCTACGTTCAGACCTATCAGGTAGTTGAAGGTTTCCACCATATCCACCTTCGTTTCCACCAGTTCATTATCCTTGGTGGTCTTCAGCGTCATCTCGAAAGGATTCTCAAACCACTTCAGATTCAGCAGTGAGTCGCGTGTCTCTGTATCGAGCATATAGCTGAGCATATAACTTTCTTGGAACTCTTCGTTTGTCCAGTCTGTCTGTTGTTCCTTGATTTCAAGATTGTTCAGTGTATCCTCGTATTGCTCCAAGCGGATGTATTTGAAGCATTGAGAAATGCCATTGCGAGAAACGGGTCTTTCGTCCTTCCAACTATCAGAATAGATAACTTTTTCTATCCTTGGTTTTGTTGTATTGTCAAAGATATCCCCAACTTGTGACAAAAGGTATTTTCTTTTTCCATTATCTTTATTCATTTCTATTACAGCATGCCCCGTTGATCCTGATCCAGCGAAGAAATCGGCAATTACGAAATCCTTTCCTTTCTTCACGTTTTGTAGAGAAAGAACGTGGTTCAAAAAAGCAACGGGTTTCTTTCCATTACGGAATGAAATACCGCCTTCATCTGTAGCATCATTAAATGCTTTCTCAAAGTCGACGTAATTGGGATATGGAATTTCAATGACATCTTTTCTGTTTAGAGGCGCGCCTTGGTAATAATCCCCGTTTTTCCTTCCGCTTTCAACAGAAGGTGTCCAAAAGAATCTATACCCAAACTTATCATCTCCCATATTAGGAACCTTGAAAATATATCCGCTATGTGTGGAAGCTAAATTTTCTAGATACGCAACATAGAAACGCCCACTAGAGTTTCCTTCTCGAATAGAACCTCTAACGCTGATAGGCTTCAAATAATCAAAACTAGAATCTTTATGTTTAATTATCTTGTAATGACCAGGAGCGTATGCTTCAACTTCCTTGTTTCCCAAGTCTAATAATTCATCAGGTCTTTCATCAAGCTCAATTGTATAAAGATAATCTGCATCTGAGGAGTTGTCTTTCTGACGTTTCAATGGTTTAAAGTTTTCACCATAGGCATACATTAATAACGACTCATAGACTTCATGGAAGTCTTTATCACCTTTTAGGATTCTGTCTTCATGTCGAACTTTTACGCTAAATGTTGTCAAATACTTTGCAAACATATTATCTAAGAGACACTTAGAATTGAATAGTTCATTTTCGTTTATGCTGATAGCAATACTGCTGTCACTAGTCATAAGTTTTTTTGCTATACTAAGTCTATTTTCCATCATAGATAGCCACGAAGAATCTTTGTAGAGATCCTTGTAAACAAATCCATCGCTACCAGTATTGTAAGGTGGATCAATATAGATTGCATTAACGGAATCATTATATTTGTTGACAAGAAGTGCTAATGCATGGAAATTATCAGACTTCACCAGCAAACCATTCGTCTGCTCATCAATATTCTCCATGCTCTTTACCAACTGATGCTTAAACTTGGCATCGAAGAAAGCCGTATCAAGTACAAGGAATTGGTTCTGTTTCAAGAACTCAACGGTAAGTGGTTCGCTGTAGGCCTCAGTCATCATGTCGCCCTTAATATCGTCAATGGCAAACAATCGCACCCATTCCTTACGTTGAGCATCATTAGCAATAATCTCAGGATAAAGTTTTTCTGGCACACGGTCAAGCGTGATGCAATAATCGCTCTGCACTACAAACTTCTTTTTCAGCCACAATTTCTTCTGGAAGTTCTCTAACTGTGCTAACATCTGAATAATCTTCTGGCCAACCTGCTTGATGGCCTTTACGATAGACAGCTGATTATTGATGTGCTGAGGATCAAGGTCATCGATAAGCAGCACCTCGTTCTTGATGTAGAAATCCAGCTCACGACTCAGGAAACCACCAAGGTCTTTATGAATAAAGTAGTCGAAAGAATTCTTGGCCGTATAATCCGTCAAGTGCTTCTCCAACAAAGTACGATTGGGATTGTCCTTAGTGGGAGCTTTAGCAGTAAGCACTTCTTCAAAGTCAGCAGGCACCAAAGGTGTTATTGTCTCCAACGCAGCAGCCAACAAATCTTTCTGCTTCGTGGCCTTAGGCATCAACTCGTAAGTGAAGTAGATATTCAAATCGCCCTCTGGTGTCACTTCAATCACTTGGTCACCTTCATTTTCAGGTTCCCAGAGTGCAAAGCGACGCTCCATGTTGTTGGCTGCACGGTTGTTGTTCTGCTCTGTGCTGGCATCTTTCAACACAAAGTGGACTTTCTTGCGTGATGTAGGCAATACAAACGTATAATTGCGGAAATACTCTGAGGTTTTAATGTAATATTGGTCGCTATTAGCCCAGTGCAATTTCACCTCCTCACCATTATAAGGAATGGCGTAGGTGTTATCCTTATAACGGCGTTTCGACAGAAAGTCGCCACCATCGTAATAGCGAGAGAAGAAGGTCACTAAGTGAGAGAACACCTCACTCTCCATATCAGCAGCATTGCCACCCTGTGCCAGTTGTGCTTTTAGTTTCTTGTACTCAGCTACGTTAGGATTCGAGTCTGGCAGCGTTTCTATATCCATACCTGCAAACATCTGCTCTATCTCAGCCATACGCTGCTTGGTCTGTTGTGTATTGCCACCATCGCCTTGCAGGGCTGTCTTTACCTGCGGGAGCAAATCCACTTGCAGAAAGTGCTGTATCTCGTCACGTTTCTGGTTCATGATACGATAGATGCCGAAATCCAATTCGGCATGATCCATCATGAAGATTTCTTGTAGTTTAGCGACAAATTTGTCGTAGTAATTCATTGCCATATTTTGTTTCTTTTATGATTTCACTTTGAATTTGATGACAAACAGATTTTGCGTCTCTGTGGCTTTCACCATGCGTTGTTCCAATTCTGTAATCATCCGTTTGCGCTGTAGGCTTACCTCTTCTTCTTTATCCTCTAAGTCGTTGCGCAGGCGGCGGCGCTTGCGTTTCATCTCCTCCACCTTCTTTTCAAGCGCCAGTTTCTCGGCTACTGATTGTGCATTGCGAGCATCACGTTCTGCCACAAGAATATTCTTTTTTAGCGTAGTGATTTCATCCTCTATGCCGTCTATCACGTCATGCTCCCATGCATATATACGCGTCTCTTCTTGTTGGAAGAACTTGAGGTTTCGCGCATCTATCTCTTTCAGTTTGGAAGTGGAGTGCTGGGCCACATCACCTAGCAGACGCTCGCGTATGCTGTCAGCGATGATGTCTGTCTGCACCTCTGAGCCACCGTTCAAAAAAAGCTTTTCGCAATCCTCCTGCGACAAAGATGAGCCATCATTCTGAAAAGCATTAAATAACAGGTATTGTTCATCACTTAGAGCAGAAACTCCTAAGGATGCTAAGACCAAATAGCCTTCACTACCATTCATATATTCAGGCAAAGCCGCATTCATGGGCAAAGCCTGTTGGTCGAAGATGATTTCTGCATTTTCGCTAAGAGATAGTGACAAAGCAGAATTGATGACATGCTGCGCTAAAGGACTACTTAAACGATAAGGAATAGCATCGTCTGTATTCTTCAACATAGCATACTTTCCTGTACGCTGTCCAGCAACGGGAGTACGAAGAACAAAAGTATGTTGCTCGTCATTGAAGACAGCCTCCTTGCTCAACATATATTTGGTGAGTTCCCAGAAGATGTGTTCATAACGATTAAGGAATGTACCTGTGTTGTCTTTCGTCATGCGAAGATGCTCCTGCACATTGATATCAAAGTTCTCAAGCACCTGAGAACGCACTTCCGTCATGCGTTCGTCTATCTGTTGCTGCATTTCGCTTTGCAGCTGTTCAAAAGCCTGATTGATTTCCTCTTCGCTACGACATTGTTGGTATATCTCCCAGATACGCGATTCTATATCAAGCGTATCTGCCTGGCCCAACACTTCATCGCTGGCTCCAAACACATCGTCGAAGAGTTTGAACTTGGTAGAGAGCAGGTTGAAAACACGCACATCTGCATAGTTGCGCATATTGAGGAAATTCACTACCACCACGTCATACTTCTGTCCATAGCGATGGCATCTACCTATTCTTTGTTCTATACGCTGAGGGTTCCACGGCAAATCGTAATTGATGACCAACGAACAGAACTGTAGGTTCAATCCTTCTGCTGCAGCCTCTGTAGCTATCATAATATCTGCCTCGTGCTGAAAGTAATCTACAGCTGCAGCCCTGCGGTCGGCAGCCTTGATGCCACTTACTTTGTCAGGATGCTCTAAGCACCACTTCTTGTATATCTCGTTGGTCTGTGGTTCGCTGGCTTTACCATTAAACAGCACAATGCGACCTGCATAGCCATGCGACTCTAAATAGTCTTTCAAGAAAGCTTGCGTCTTGGTGGATTCTGTGAAAATGAGTGCTTTGCGTTCAGCACCTTGCTCAGCCAGTTTCTTGAAAGCTTCTTCCAAAGCCTTAGTAAGTGCTTTAGATTTCGATTCCGTTTTGATGTTCTTGGCTTTTTCTATAAAGCCAGCTACGGTTGCTATCTCAGCTTTCAGCCTCGGGATGTCAATCTCTTCTGCATCAAAGAGATCCTCATCATCCTCTGAAGACAGTTCTTCGTATTCATCTAAGCTCCAATCGCCATCATCTACAAGGTCGTCCACATCAAGGCGTTCCTGCTTCTCGTTCTTCAGGATTCGCTCCAAACGTTCTTTAATATGCTCCAGTGTGAACACCAAAGCATAGGTTGAAGATGCCAGAATTTTGCGGACAATCATTGTGGTAAGCTTACGCTGGGCAGCAGGTACACTATAGATATCCTTACGACGCAGAAAATCACTGATCTCCTGATAAAGAACCTGTTCCTCGTCCGTTGCCTTGAACTTCTGGGTCAATGGCAGGCGATGAGTATAGTTGATGTATTCGCGAACATCCTTACGAAGGGTGCGCGTATAGAGTTTTTGTATTCGCTGGCGCAGTTCCTGTAAGTTCTCACCCTTACCATACTGTTTACGGAAAGACTTCTCGCTACCAAACAAACGGTCATCGATAATACTGGTCAGACCATATAGTTCCATCAAAGAGTTTTGAAATGGTGTAGCAGTCAGCAAGAGTTTACGAACGCCTGTTAAAGCATCACGTACCTCAGCCGACGTCTTTGCCGAAGAACGATAGACGTTACGCATCTTGTGGGCTTCATCGATGACAGCCAAATCAAAAGCATGAAGCAGAATGTGCTCCTTATGCCTGGCTGCAAAGTTATAGCTACAGATGATGGCTCGCTTGGGACTCAGCGGATTCTTGCCTTCACGCTGATAGGCATTGTAATTCTTGATATCGAGTATCTCGCTGGGGATGCCAAACTTATCAAGCAATTCTGCTTCCCATTGTTTGCGCAGGGAGGCAGGACAGACGATGATGATCTTTCGCTTGCCTGTGGCCCAATACTGGCATATCACCAAACCAGCCTCAATGGTTTTACCAAGACCCACCTCATCAGCCAACACCACACCTTTCGACAGCGGACTGCTAAACGCAAACAAGGCCGCATCAATCTGATGGGGATTGATGTCGACCGTAGAACTCAACAGCGACTGTGACAAAGAGCCAAGGTCGCCATTAGCCTGCTGCTGTGTGAGCAGAGCAGCATAGTAGCGTGCATGAAAACGTGTAATGCCTGTTGCCATATAGTTTTAGTAAGCACCAAAACTATATCTTCAGGTTTGCTTACAGGTATATAACAAAAGACCTCAGGACACAAAAGAAGCGCGAGTCATGGCTCTTCTCTCGTATCGTGAGGTCCTAGGAATTACCTGTACTACAAAGATATAAGTCATGCCCGCGCTATTGCACGGGCACCGGCTGACTTATTCATGTAGTACAATCGTTGAAATTTCCTAGGTTTCACGATACTCTGAATAAATAGCTGATGCTATTATTTTACCCTCAAAAATCATACCGGCTCTCTGCTCTCAGAGACTGATGCTTTGCAGCATGCGCTGTTTCTTGAGACCCTTGCGGGGACAAGCGACCAAAGGTCGAACAACGACAACTGCCGGTAATTGCATGCAAAGGTAGTAAAAAAAAGTAATCTTGTCAAATAGTACAAGAAAAAAAATGAGATTTAGAAAGATTTCCTCTCAAAAATTTGGAATTAACGAAAATACTTTCTATCTTTGCAACGTAAATCAATTCGATTTACTATCCGGGCAGAATCCCGAGAGGGCAAGACTATATCGACACTACCCATTTAAAAGAGCCTCTTCTGAGGCTCTTTTTGTTTTATCTCAAATATCTTTTCATAAACATTTTGATGTAGCAATTACCCTCTACAAAACGACGTGAAACGGATAAGATTCTATTTCCTCTTATAATTAGCACTTCTCGCGCATTCGTATTTGCTTCAAAATAGGATTGTACATCTTTTGCTAGCAGACGAGGAGCATAATCCGTTAGCATATTCAGAACCACATGATTAGTCTGACCAATGGATTCCATAAGTCTATTACTAACGGATGATTTACCGGTAATACTCTTTAGATCGAACAATTTAAAAACTCCTTTGCGTTCGAAAATAAAATCTGCAGTTCTGATTCCTTTGGGATTTGGCAGTATATAGACACGATAACCATGATTCAATAATTTTCGAGCAGCCTTTATCAGATTGTCATAATCCGAACTTTCTTCACCAATGGCACTAAAAATATTAGTCTCACCAGCAATTGGGCGGAATTCGCCACAGTTGACAATAAGTTTTAATTGATTGATAAACTGGGCACCTTTCAGATAGTGTAGATCCTGTAGCTCGTCAGCAAAACCTCTCCATGGAGTCTCTTCTGCTAACAGCACAGAGCCATCTTCTTCACAAGATTCAAAGTCAAATATGTTATCTTCTAAGATTGTCGTTTTCATACGAGATGCAAAGGTACAAAAAAGCATGCAATCTGTTTCCATTTTTGAAGAAAAAACGTAGCGAAACACCCTATATAGCTGAAATCATGAAATCACTCGAGTGATTTCATGATTTGAGCTAGCTAATTCGATGAATTCACTCGAGTGAAGATTTTGGGGGTATTACGTGACAGGAAGGATTGATGTCAATCATGAATTGACTAATAATGTCTCTTTCATAGTTTTATTCCTTCATTCATTACATGAACATAGAATGGGGTCTTGAATGGACGATTTTCCCACTGTTTGCGTAGTATTATCATAGGACTGATCAGAACACCAGTGTTGAGTTCTAAGTCATATAGCGCACCAGATATTTCTTCCTCTCTACGAAGATTCCTCTTATCGCCTTCAAGCAGAATCAGCACGTCAATGTCGCTATCAGCACGGGCATCGCCTCGTGCTTCTGAACCATATAAAATCGTCGTTGCCGTAGGCTCCGTCTTTTCAATGGTTTGCTTGATTTGCTTAACAATCTCTAATCTTCTCATTCTCTTGGAAGTTAATTTCTCCGAGTGCAAAGATAAGAAGTTTTTCTGAACTCCCAAAATAAAAAGGATACTTTTTGAGTAACTCGTCCTTTTGCAACAAGAGAAACGTCGTTTCTCGATGAGCAACACGTCGTTTCTCGGACAGAGATACGACGAAGTGCAGTGAAGGAACAGAGGCGCTACATAAATGACTGTGAATGGACACGCGCTCGGCTCTGCCGCTTGCTACCAAAGGGACGCAAGAATTTTTCATGAATAATATTTATGAGTCATTTATGTATATTTATGGTCATTCGTGTAGCGTCGCAGACAAAAATATCCATGGACAATTCAAGTAAGTAAAAAAGTATACATAATTACGGGCCTTAAAAATGGCCCGTTAACTAATTTAATCGTTTGAGTTAACTCAAATCATCAATCGAGTTAATTCAAATGATGATTTGAGTTAACTCAAATTTTCAGGGGTATTATAAGGGTGAAATATAAGAATTAAAAATACTATACAAAACAAAAAAAACGGCTCCTGAGGCAGATGTGCTTCGGGAGCCGTTGGAGGGGTTGTAAGGAGCTGTTATCTCAGGACATCATCATTATCCAGATCGTCTTTGGGATCATAGTTGAATTCCTCGGCATTACTGCCGCCCAATAACTGCACATCACCACTGGTAGTCATCAGGTGGCCCTGATGCTGCAGCACCACGGTCTGCATCTCCGGTTTCATATATATCTTCTTCATAATACTCTTCAGTATTTTAATGTTTAATGTTTAATGTACCAACACTTTTTTGCCTCCATGGATATACAGGCCCTTCTTTGGCTTCTCTATACGGCGACCCTGCAAGTCATAGATGGCGTCAGCCATTTCCGTGCTTTCTGTGATTTCTGTGTGACCTACTCCTGTCGGTGTGCCCTCTTCCTCGAAGTTCATCACAAAGCTGCGGGCGGTCTGGCTGTCAGAGAAATAGAAGTATGCGCGGCAGGTGCCCAGTGCCTTTCCGTTAGCGATGGTGCGGTCGTTCTTGGCATAGCCCAGCTTGTTGTTGCCAGACAGCAGCAGCACTTTGCTGCGGTTGGTCTCGGTAATCTCCAGCGGAGCGTAGGTGCCCATGAACGAGCCCGAGCCATCCGTGAAGTTCACGTCGCGGTTGCTGTTGTCGATGGTGACGCCGGTGAACACAGGGTTCACGAGGTTTACACCCGTATTGTCCCATTTGATGATGAATGGTGTGCCTGCAGGTATCGTGGCAGGCGCATTGTCGAATTTCAGCGTCAGCGTGCCGCCAACAAGATTAGACGATTCTTTGAGCACCTTTGCCACTACGTTATCACCAGCCAGCGGGCTGCTGGCAATCGTCACATCGAACGGCAGCACCAGCGTGTTCCAGTAGCCGTCCTTGTAGAGGGTGCGGCCAGAGAGCGTCACGTCGGCCACCTGCTTATTGACGATGGCTGCGCTGTTGTCAGCATTGTTGGCAAGGCTCACGTTGGCCTTCACCATATAGAATTTACCATTGTATTTCAGTCCGCTGGCGTAGGCAGTGACGCCGCTCACGTTGTAAGTTGTGCCCGCTGCACCAACGTTTGCAGGTACGAAGCTCTCGGTAGCGGGGGTATAGACGTAGGCCTCGATGCCGTTGTTCCACAAGGCGGGGCTCACATTGCCGTCGTTCAGATAAGGTTTGTAATGGGTGTCGTCGCAGAGGTAGTTGGTGTAGTAGCAATTGTAGGTATCCACCTTGTTGCGGGCGAAGGTGGCACTCTCCGTGTTGAGTACGGTCACCTCAGTGGGTGCGAAGAGTGAGTTGCGGATAGTGGCGGCATTTTTTCTCCAGCCGATGAAGCCGCCGCACTTGGTGGTCTTGTCGCCGAGCAACTTACCGTCGAACACGCAGCCTTCAATGCTGATGGAATGTCCGTCGGTGTTGTGCGTCTGGCCTACGAAGCCGCCGTGCGTACCGTCGCCCTCGATGCTGCTGTTGATGGTGACGCTAGAGCGGCAGTTGCGGATGCTGACGGCGCCGTACTGGTCGGCAATGAAGCCAGCGGCGAACTTGGCCGAGGTCGTAATGGTGCCCTCGACGATGAGGTTCTCAATCGTGCCGCCGTCCACGTATCGGAAAGGTGCAGCGTTGTCGGTCGAGGTCGTGTAGTCAACGGTCAGCGTATTGCCCTGTCCGTTGAAGGTTCCTGTGAACTCGTGATCCTTACTGCCCGCCATGCTGCTGACGCTGAGGTCATGGCCCAGCTTCACGGTCTTTCCGGTGAAGTAGCCCTTGTCGTTGTTGGCCAGCTGGTCGCAGAACTGGTTCCAGCCCGCAGTGGTGTTGATGGTATAGGTGTTGCCATTGACGGCGAGGTCGTTCTCCAGCTGCCACTGTGCGTAGAGCGTGATGTTACCCCCTGGGTTGATATTCTGCTGGTCGGCATAGGATGTGCCAGTTCCGTCGGCCTTGGTGTTCCAGCCCGTAAAGATGTAGCCGTCGCGGGTGAAGGTGCAGGGCGACAGGGTCTTCGACTCCATTTTTCCATACACCTGGGCGGTCATCGTGCCCTCGCCGCCGTTGGCATCGTAGTGGACGGTGTGACTTAAAGAAATAGGATCAGGCATAATATCTTGCCACTGCGCGTAGAGCGTGATGGTCTCGCCCTCCGCTGCAATGTCGGTGACTACCTGTTTGTTGCTGTAGCTGATGCCGCTACCGTCGGCCTTGGTATTCCAGCCAGAGAAAGAAACAGTGACTAGCAATTGATCTGTAAATGCATTTGCCGTCAGGGCTTGCGCCACACCGACAGTGAACATCTGGTCTTCCATCGTGCCCTTGGCCCCGTCGTAGTTTTTATCGAAATGAACGTAGTAGGTGTTGGCGGGAAGGGCAGTCCACTGTGCATAGAGTGTCATGTCCATGCCAAGGATTTTCTCTTTGTCGGCGTAGGCTTTGCCGCTGCCGTCGGCCTTGGTGTTCCAGCCCGTGAAACGATAGCCTGTACGGGTGAAGGTGCAGGGCGACAGGTTTTTTTCGTCGTCGAAATCGAACGTCTGGTCAGCCATCGTGCCTGTACCGCCATTAGCATTGAAGTGGACAGTGTTGTTGTATCCGACATTGGGGACGTCGCCTGGATTAAAGGGGTCGATGATGTGGATGTCACCTGGGTCGTCGCCTGGGTCAATGGGGTCGATGTTGGGGTCGTCGCCTGGATCATGGGGGTCGATGATGTGGATGTCACTCTTCGTCCACTTGGCGTAGAGCGTGATGGTCTGCCCCGCTGCTGCAATGTCGGTAACCTTCTCGCCGTCGGCATAGGATGTGCCGCTACCGTCGGCCTTGGTGTTCCAGCCTGCGAAGTCGAAGCCTATACGGGTGAAGGTGCAGGGCGACAGGGGGTTTTCGTCGCCGAGAGTGAGCGTCTGGTCAGCCATTGTGCCCGTGCCGCCATTAGCATTAAAGTGGACGGTGTAACTGTCTGGGGCAATGGGGTCGATGGCCGTGAAGTTGGCCGAGACAGCAACATTGGCTGTAGGCATGGTGAACGTCCACGTGCCGTCGCCTTGGTCGGTCAGGGCGATGGTCTCGTTAGTCACAAGGTTCGTGGCGCTGAGCGAGCCATCCACGTACTCATAGCCTGCGTCGGGTACCACGGTGAGCGTGACCGTCTCACCACCGTCATACAAGCCATTTTCATCGCCGCCACTCGCGTTCACGTGACCATGGGTTGAGTTGTCGGTGATGGTGAAACTCTCCGTCAGTGTCCCCCATTTAACTGCACCCACCGTGACATCCCTGGCAGGCATGGTGAAGTGGAAGTGATTGGCATCGTCCTGCGTGATGGGGCTGACGTCCAGGGAACTGACCACCCAGTATTCGTTGCCGGCCGGCTCGGAGAGCGTGATGTCCACGCGCTGGCCCTCTTCTGCGGTAGTGACGGTCTGGCCGCCCACGCTGAAGGTCATGGAGGCACCATCGCTGGTAAGGGTATAAAAGCTGGCGGCACCTGGCTCGTCAAAGTAGACGGTGTACTCGTCGGTACCCAAGTCTAGATTCCTGTTGTATGAGCCTCCATTGCGATTGACGGTGATGTTAGTGGTGCTCAAACTAGTCGCACCTTTAAACGTCACCTTATTGACTTCATAGCCGCTCGCTGGCAGAAACTGGATGGTGTAGTTGCCGCTGAATCTGCTACTGGTGCCGTTAGCGCTGAAATTCTCCGTAACGCCGCCGTGCGTCACAGTCACCGTGCCGCTACCGTTGATGTTTACTTTGACATTGCCGCTAAAGTTAAATTGCGCCCACGCACTTGCCGACGTGAGCAGCATCATGAGCAGCGCGAGGGCCGCCCGTGAAAACAATCTAAATGGTTTTTCTTTCATATTCGGATATATTTTTAATGTTTACTTTCTATGGTCGAAGCGCGTCTAAGGACACGAAGCGTCTAAAAAACGGCCGCAAAGGTACACATAATTTTTAAAATAAGGTGTTTAAAATTCCAAGTAGGTGTTAGAAATTCAAGAATTAGGTGTTAAAATTCCGCGAATTTTAACACCTAAACCAATGAAATCGTCTAAAAACCCTCCCCGACTCCCCTACTCCTTAGAATTTAATGTCTACGGACTTCAAGGACTTATAGGACTTGCCGCCAAGGCGGCGCTGGCGCCGTCGGGACATTGTCATGGGGGCTCTTTTCTTTTTTTAACATAAAAAAACGGGTGTCTCGAGAACAACGTATTGATATTTTTCGTAACTTTGCACCCGCAAAATAAAAGAGTTTATACGTATAAGCCTATATATCAGGCAGTTAGTTAAGGAAATCTAAGGAAAATACAGATGAGACAATTAAAGATTCAAAAGAGTATTACAAACCGTTCAAGTGAGGCACTGGATAAATACCTTGTTGAAATCGGTCGTGCTCCTCTTATCAGCATTGATGAAGAGATTGAGCTGGCACAGAAAATTCGCAAGGGTGGTCTTGAGGGTGAGCGTGCAAAGGACAAGCTGGTGACAGCCAATCTGCGCTTCGTCGTTTCTGTGGCCAAACAGTATCAGCATCAGGGTTTGACACTTACCGACTTGATTGACGAAGGCAACATCGGTTTGATTAAGGCAGCCCAGAAGTTTGACGAGACCCGCGGTTTTAAATTCATCTCATACGCCGTATGGTGGATTCGCCAGAGCATCCTCCAGGCTATTGCCGAGCAGAGCCGTATTGTGCGTCTGCCCTTGAATCAGGTTGGCTCTCTGAACAAGATTAACCACGAGATCAACAAGTTTGAGCAGGAGAACCAGCGTCACCCCTCTGTGAGCGAGCTGGCCGAGATGACCGACCTCGACGAGGAGAAGATTGGCCAGAGCATGCAGGCCGACAGTCACCACGTGTCTATCGACGCACCTTTCCAGGATGGTGAGGACAACTGTATGCTGGACGTGATGGCCGGTGGCGACGACACCCGTACAGACCGCCAGGTAGACCACGAGTCAATGGCTCAGGAGCTGAACTCAGTACTGTCGCGCGTATTAAAGGACCGCGAGATTATCATTATCCGCGAGTGCTTCGGCATTGGCTGCCATGAGAAGGGACTCGAGGAGATTGGCGACGAGCTGGGACTGACCCGTGAGCGTGTGCGCCAGATCCGTGAGAAGAGTATTGCCAAGCTCCGTGACTCTGGTAATGCCCGCATCCTGATGAAATATCTGGGATAAATTTTCAGGTAAATAAAAGATAGGAATAGAAAAACCAAAATTTTTTTGGTTTTTCTATTTGTTTATGCTATCTTTGCACCTGAAATATAATGAAACGTCTATTACTTGCGATACTAACAACTTTGGCCATTGTGACCTCCGTATCAGGCGAAACACAGGTTGATTCGCTTGTCATGAATCGCATGTACAGTTTCCTGAAGAACAATGTAGACAAACTCGAAGGCTTTTCCACGAATGTCTACGCCAAACATCTCTATCAGATACACAAGCGAAATGCCACGATGATGGCGGTGCCGTCGATGTACAACTTCTCGTACGGCGAGCGTGTGTATGTATGCGAGGAGTACGACAGGTTCACCTTTCATAATATAGCTCACTACGAGAACAAGCGACAGGCCTACTGCACCACCATACCACGCAACAGAAGTGCTATGTCGGTGCTGTTTATGTATCTGACGCCCAATTTCTATCACGTGACGATATACGACGACCACGTGCTGTCGCCGTTTAACAAGGAGAACAGGATTTACTACCGCTATAAGACCGTGCCCCTGGCCAACCACAAGGTGCGACTCTATTTCCGTCCGCGACTGGTGCGCAACACGCAGCTGGTACGCGGTAAGGCCATCATCGACGCCCTGACGGGACGCATCGAGCAGGTGGAGATGGAGGGCGAGTTTGACATGATACGCTTCCAGACCCTGACGATGATGGGTAAGGAAGGCGCCCATGCCCTGCTGCCACGAATCTGTCAGACCAACATCTCGTTTAAGTTTGGCGGCAACCACGTCACCTCACAGTTTGAGGCCGTGTTTGACTGTCCTATCACCCTGGCCGATTCCGTCAACGTGAAGGGCGACCGCGACCTGATGGACTCCATCCGCCCTATCAGCCTGTCGCCCGCAGAACTGGCCGTATGGGACGATTACGACCGCAGGAACGGACTGGTAGAGGAACCGGAGCCCGAGGTGGACAGCGACACTATCCAGATTACGCAGACATGGGTGAAGGAAGAGGAGCCGGAGCCTGCCCCACGCCGACGCCGCAACTACCTGAAGGAGATTGGCTGGGACCTGATTGGCGAGAACCTGATCCACAGTCTGAAGACCGAGGGCGACAAGGGCTATCTGAAACTGTCGCCTATCCTCGACCCGCAGTATATCAGCTACAGTCAAAGCAAGGGACTGGCCTATCGTATCAAGCTCGGTGCGAAGTATAAGATAAGCGAGACGGCCTACATCAACTTCAACCCCTACGTAGGTTACAACTTCAAGTTCCGCGAGTTCTACTACAAGGCACCGATCCACCTCTATTATAATGACAAGAAGGATGCCGGCGTAGAACTGATATTCGGTAACGACAACCGTATAGGCAGTTCGGTGATACTCGACGAGATCAAGCAGCAATACGGTGAGGACCTGGACCTGGACGGTAAGAACCTGGAGCTCTTTGACGACAACTATATCCGCCTGCGCCATCATATACAGGCCACGAAACGCCTGCGCCTGGAGACGGGTCTGGTGTTCCACAACCGTAAGTCGCTCAATGCCGAGGAGATGCGCAAATACGGCAAGGAGACGCAGTATTTCTCGCTGGCTCCGTCGCTGAGCGTGAAATGGATGCCTTCATCAAAAGCACCGATGATGTCGCTGGACTACGAGCGCGGTGTGAAGGTCAACCACCAGTACATCAGTTATGAGCGCTGGGAGGCCGATGCGTCGTACAAGCAACCGCTGTGCCGCACCCAGCAGCTCAACCTGCGCTTTGGCGGCGGTCTCTATACGGCCAAGGACAACAACTTCTTCATGGACTTCGCCAACTTCCACGATAACAACATACCCGGCGGATGGGACGATGACTTCACGGGAAATTTCCAGTTGCTTAACTCACGCCTCTATAACGAGTCGAAATACTACCTCAGGGGCAACGTCAGTTTCGAGACACCCCTGATGGCCGGCTACCTGGTGCCTATCGTAGGTCGCTACGTAGAGCGCGAGCGCGTGTATGTAAGCAGTCTGAGCATTGATAACACCCGCCTATATTCTGAACTGGGATACGGCTTCACCTGTCGCATCTTCTCGATGGGTATCTTCACCAGTTTCCTGAACTACCAGTACCAGGATATGGGCTGTAAATTCACATTTGAACTATTCAATAGATGGTAAAACCACTGATTGTCTATAAGGCTAGTGCTGGTAGTGGTAAGACCTTCCGCCTCACGGTGGAATATATCAAGCTGCTGGTACAGAATCCCTATGCCTTCCGTCAGATACTGGCTGTGACATTTACCAACAAGGCCACAGCCGAGATGAAATCACGAATCCTGAGCCAGTTGTACGGCATCTGGCGTCAGCAGGAGGAGTCGAAGGGCTATATGAGTAAGGTGTGCGAGGAGCTGGAGGTGTCGCCCCAGATGGCCTCGGAACGGGCGGGCATGGCCCTGCACCTGCTGTTGCACAACTACAGTTATTTCCGTGTGGAGACGATTGACTCGTTCTTCCAGTGCGTGCTGCGCAACCTGGCACGCGAGTTGGACCTGACGGCCAACCTGCGCGTGGGTCTGAACGACGTGCAGGTGGAGGAACAGGCTGTAGACCAGCTCATTGAGAGTCTGCAGGCCACCGACCTGCTGCTGCAGTGGCTCCTGAAATACATCATGGACACCATCCGTGACGACCGCTCGTGGAACGTCATCGGACCTATCAAGAAATTCGGTAAGACCATCTTCCGCGATTTCTATAAGGAGAAGAGCCACCGGCTGGAGGTGCTCAACAACGAGAAAGATTTCTTCGACAAGTACTCGGCCACGCTGCGCCATGAGCGCGACGATGCCAAGGAGAAGATGCTGCAACTGGCGGAGACCTTCTTCGAGATTATCAAGGCCGAGGGGCTCACGGTGGACGACTTTGCGAAGAAAAGCAGTGGAGTTTGTGGTGTATTTCTGAAACTGAAGCGCGGGGATTTTGGTGAAGACATTTTTAATGCAACAGCCAATGCCGCAGCTGCAGACCCTACGAAATGGTATACAAAAACATGCCAGCGGGGACCATTTATTCACGCCCTTGCAGAAGACAAACTAATTCCTCTTCTTAACACAGTTAAGAGTGAGCAGCCCATACAGTACAAGCGGTACAAGTCGGCCGACCTGACCCTGCGCCACTTGAGTCAGTTGCGCCTCCTGGGCAGCATCGAGAGTAAGGTGCACGAACTGAACGACAACGCCAACCGCTTCCTGTTGTCAGACACGCAGCAGTTGCTCCACGAACTGATCAAGGACAGCGACTCCCCCTTTGTGTTTGAGAAGATTGGCACCCACCTGGAACATATCATGATTGACGAGTTTCAGGATACCTCTACCGTGCAGTGGCAGAACTTCAAGATACTGCTGGAGGAAGCGATGAGCCATGAGGGCACGTCGAACCTGATAGTAGGCGACGTGAAGCAGAGCATCTACCGCTGGCGCAGTGGCGACTGGCGCCTGCTGGCCAATATCAGGGAGCAGTTCCAGAATGCCAGTCAGCGATTGGAGGTGCTGCCGATGGATACCAACTACCGTTCTACGCCCAACGTCATTCGTTTCAACAACGCCTTCTTCACAGAGGCAGCCAGTCAGGAGGAAGTGGCGGCCTATGACGACGTGGAGCAGAAATGGCCGGCATCCAAGGCCGACGATGGACGCGTGGATATCCAGTTGCTCACGGGCGAGGACTACCAGCAACAGACATTGGACCTGCTGGTGGAACATATCTCGGACTTGCTGTCGCAGGGCGTCGCACCCAGGCAGATTGCCATCCTGCTGCGCTCGAACGCCAATATCACCGTGATAGCCAACCACCTGATGGCCACGATGCCAGAGGTGAGCGTGATCAGCGACGAGGCCTTCCGCCTGGATGCATCGCCTGCCGTCCAGGTGATTATCCATGCGCTGAGGAGTCTGACGCATCCTGACGACATGATTACACGGGCATTCCTGCAGAAGGCCTACAGCGGAAAGATTGACGGTGCACTGCCTGAGGACTTCGACGCCTCGCTGCTGCTCCTGCCACTCTACGACCTGGTGGAACGCCTTTACGGTATCTTCAACCTGCAAGGGATGAAGGACCAGAGTGCCTATCTCTGCACGTTCTACGACCACGTGCTGAACTATATCGGAGAGAAATCGACGGATGTGAACGGATTCCTGCGCGAATGGGACGCCACGCTGTGCAGCAAGACCATCCAGTGCTCCGACGTCGACGGCATCCGCATCCTGTCCATCCATAAGTCAAAGGGACTGGAGTTCGACCACGTGCTGATTCCGTTCTGCGACTGGCGTATGGAAATGCCCGACGTGTTGTGGTGCGAACCCAAGGAGGACCCGTATATGGCCTTGCCTCTGGCAGCTATCGACTATAGTCAGAAGGGCATGATGGGTACCATCTACGAGGACGACTACAAGACGGAACACCTGCAGAGCGTGGTGGACAACCTGAACCTGCTCTATGTGGCGTTCACACGTGCGGTAGAGAGTCTCTTCGTCATCGGTAAGCGCCAGGGCAAGAACTCACGCTCTGAACGCATCGAACAGGTGTTGCCGGTGCTGGACCTCGAGGGTGCCTGTATATCCGGTCTGGACGACGAGACCCAGCCCATTGTATTCTCCTATGGACACCTCCCTCAGACATCATCCCTCAGCCCTCAGACATCATCCCTCAGCCCTCAGACATCAAATCCCTTCACGCAGCCCAGCACCATCATCCCGGTGGAGATAGAGACTTTCAGCCTGAAGACATCGTTCAGGCAGAGCAACCAGAGTAAGGACTTCGTGAATGCAGAGGATGAGGAGTTTACCCAGCAGTCGAACTATATCAAGATGGGTAACATCCTGCACAATGTGTTTGCACATATCCGTACGGCACAGGACGTAGACAGTGCCCTGCAGCAGATGGAGATGGAGGGTATTATCTATGATGCCCAACTGACGCGTGAGAAGATTGAGGCGATGATTCATAAGCGTCTGGGCGACAAGCGCGTGGCGCAGTGGTTCACGGCGGAATGGTCGCTCTACAACGAGTGCACGATCCTGTTGCCCGATGGCCAGGAGCGCAGGCCCGACCGAGTGATGACGAATGGCGACAAGACGGTGGTCATAGACTTCAAGTTCGGTCATCAACGCGAGGAATACCACGAACAGGTGCGTGAATACATGGACCTGCTCAGGCAGATGGGTCACCAGAACGTGACGGGCTATCTGTGGTTTGTTTACAGCAATCAAATTATCGAGGTGAAATGAGTACTTTCTTAGAATATATAGCAGAGGATATATTACGGAAATACGGCAGCGACCTGTCGCGCGTCGCCGTGGTATTCCCCAACAAGCGTGCGTCGCTATTCCTGAACAGTCAGCTGGCAAGGCTGTCGGACAAGCCCATATGGAGTCCGGCCTACATGACCATCAGCGACTTGTTTCGTGAGTACGGGAAACTGAAGGTGGCCGACCCCATCAAACTGGTATGCGACCTGTACAAGTCGTTTGTCACCATCACCGGGTCCAACGAGTCGCTGGATCATTTCTACAGTTGGGGACAGCTGCTGCTGGCCGATTTCGACGACCTGGACAAGAATATGGCGAATGCCGACAAGGTGTTTGCCAATCTGCGCGATATCCACGAGTACGACGACGTGAGTCACCTCACCGACGAACAGCGTGAGGCTATCAAACGGTTCTTCAGAAATTTCTCGGACGACCAGGACACCATCCTGAAGCAGCGGTTCCTGAATATCTGGTCGAAGATAGGGGCTATCTATCATGATTTCAACGAGCGTCTGGCGAAGCAGGGACTGGCTTACGAGGGTGCCCTGTACAGGCAGGTTGCCGAGAACCTGCATCCGTCGGCCACGACCTACGAGACCTACCTGTTTGTGGGCTTCAACCTGGTGCAGCCCGTAGAACAATGTGTGTTCAGGTATCTGCAGGAGCAGGGAAAGGCTCATTTCTACTGGGATTTTGACAAGTCGTACATGCACGATAATGAGTCGGGGTTCTATATCAAGCGACTGATGGCCGACTTCCCCAATGAGTTTGACGTGGAGGATGATGCCATCTATAACCAATATGCCAAGGCCAAGGAGATTCACTATGTCTCATCGACCACGGAGAATGCGCAGGCACGGTTTGTCAGTCAGTGGTTGCGCGGGAACGGACGCATAGAGGCTGGCAGCAAGACGGCGGTGGTGCTGTGCAACGAGGCGCTGCTGCCGGCTGTGGTCCATTGTATTCCGGATGAGGTGGAGAAGGTGAACATCACCACCGGATATCCGCTGGCACAGTCGCCTGTGGCTTCGCTCATCACCCTGCTCTGCGAACTGCGTCTGCTGGGTTACGACCCGCAGCGCAACTATTTCCGCAAGCGCTATCTGGATGCCGTACTGCGTCATCCCTATATGGCACAACTGGACGAGGACGACGTGCGCGGGTTGCTGGAGGAGAAGACGGCCCTGCTGGAATGGATGCGTACCATCATCCAGCATATAGCCCGCTGCATCCATGATGACGACCCGCTGTTCCAGGAGTGCCTGTTCCGCTGCTACACATTGCTGAACAGGTTGCAGGCGCTGGTGGAGAGCGGGGACCTCACCGTAGACGACAACACCCTGCAGCGACTGATGAACCAACTGATACAGTCGACCAGCGTGCCCTTCCACGGCGAACCGATAGAGGGTATCCAGATTATGGGCGTGCTCGAGACGCGTAACCTGGACTTCGAGCATGTGCTGCTCCTGTCGTGCAACGAGGGCAACATGCCCCGTGGTGTCAACGATACGTCGTTTATCCCCTATACCATCCGTGATGCCAACGGTTTGACGACCATCGACCACAAGGTGGCTATCTACAGCTATTATTTCCACCGGCTGCTGCAGCGTGCGTCGGATATCACGATACTGTATAACAACAGCACGACCGACGGCAAGGCTGGCGAGATGTCGCGCTTCATGTTGCAGATGATGGTGGAGGACAACCAGCATCAGATACATTTCAACGCCATCCAGACGCCAGCTGCCATCATGCGCAGCAATCCACCGGTCATCAGGATGGAGAAGAAAAAGCAGTTGGGCTTCCTCACACCCACGGCTATCAACACCTATATGCGCTGTCAGCTGCGCTATTACTACAAGTATGAGTGCGGACTGCTTGAGCCTGAGGAGGATATGGAGGAGACCATCGACAACCGCGTGTTCGGAAATATCTTCCACGAGGCATCGCAACAGCTCTACGAGCGGATGCTGTCAAGGAGCCACCAGATACAGAAGAGTGATATCGAGGAACTGCTGAAGAACGACAGTGAGATAGAACGGGTAATTGACGAGGCGATACAGAAGGAACTGAAGGTGGCGTCGCTGGATACGAAGCGGCTCAACGGACTGCAGATTATCAACCGTCAGGTGCTGATACACTACCTGCGCCAGCTGCTTCAGTTGGACCACGAGCTGGCACCGTTCAGTATCATCGGACTGGAGACGGATGTGCGCGATACGTTCCAGACACCGCATATCAGCACCGTCATCGGCGGACGCATAGACCGACTGGACCGTATTGTGAAGGATGGCGTGGAGAGGATTCGCGTGATTGACTACAAGACGGGTGGCGGCAACGTGAAATGGCTGGCTGACGTGGATGCTATCTTCAAGCAGGAGAGTCTGGCCAACCACAGCGACTATTACCTGCAGACCTTCCTGTATGCGGCGCTCGTCAAGAAAAAGTACCCCGAAGTACCGGTATCCCCTGCCCTGCTCTTCATCCAGCACTCGGCCGGAAAAGACTATGACCCCACGCTCTGCTTCGGACGTGAGCCTATCACAGATGTGGGGCCAAATATTTCACGGTTCATGGAACTGCTGCGTACAACCGTTGACGATATGTTTAATGCGGATATCCCGTATCAGCCTACCGAACAACGGGAGCGTTGCACGTACTGTCCTTACCGCCTGCTGTGCAAGTAGATTTTGAGGCCTGTGACAACCCATAGGCCGGGCTGCTGCACGTTGCCGAAATCCACATACGAGCGGTTGTCAAACAGGTTGTTGGCTTCGACATAAACCAAATAGCGCTGTGTCTGTTTCTGGATACGGGCATCTACCAGTGCGTAGGGACGGTAGTCGCACAGGGTGCCGTCGAAACTGGTATAGGCGCCCACACGGTCCTGCCAACGGCAGTTGAGACGCATGCTGAAGCCACGCCACTCCTTGGTCTGCAGACCGGCCACCAGTTTATGGCGCAGATACTCCAGGGCATACTGCGACACGATGCCGGGCTCGTTGGCTTTATCCTGATAGATATAGCTATACGACAAGTCGAACTGACCAATCTTCACAGGTACCTGCAGGGCGGCTTCCAGTCCGTAGGCATTGAGCTGGGTGTGGTTCACGCTCTGCCACTGTGCCTGTTCGCCCTGCGTCGTATCCATAATCCAGTCTATCATATTCTTACCGTGGTGGTAATAGGCCGATACCTTCGCGCTGACCACAGGGGTATGGATCTGCGAACCCAGTTCAACGGCCTGCATCTCCTCCGGTTTCAGATGGGGGTCGGCGGCATAGCCCTGCAACTTATAGTACATCTCCGTAAAGGAGGGCAGACGGAGGGAGGAGTTATAGGATGCGAAGAGTTTCACGCGGCCCATCACATAGCTCACGTCAAGACCCGGGTAGATGGTCATGTTCATGTTGCTCCACGAGCTCTTTGCTGCCACGAAGCCAGCGGAAATGGTCAGGTGGTCGAATATCACATTATGCTCCAGGTGGGCACTGATATTCGTACGGTTCACGCCCAGCGTATAGTCGCGGTCGGTACCACTGATATGATGCGTGCGGGATAGCGGCTCGCCCAGGTTACCACTCACCAGGTCTTCGTTGCGTATCTCCGCACCGAGTGCCGTACGTCCGCAGAACCAGTCGAAGTAACTATTTATCTTTAAGCCGTATACGTCACATCGGTTATAATTATACTTCATGATGTTTGGGCGTCCCCGGTAACCTTCATACCTGTCCTGGTAATGGTTCCAGTAGACGGACGGCTGGAAGTGCAAGACACCATCTTTATTTTCTCCCTGCAAGGCGGTATGTACCTTCGTGGTATGCTCATACTGTTCGTCGGCCTGCCAACGGGGAGTAGCATAAAATGTACCTGACCCCCACCCCTTGTCCGACAGTCCGGCGTGCCATGAGAGCTTTATCCGGTCATCATCATAAGCACCCTGATAAAAGGCTTTCGCACCACTGAAGTCGGTGTTCAGCCTACCCGCCCGTGAACGCGAATAGCCATCGGAACGGGCGTACGAACACGACAGACGGGAGGTCAGCGGTACGCTGCCGGGGGCATAACTGCCGGCAGCACCCACTTTGGCATAGCCAAAAGAGCCTGCTTCCAGACTGATATCCGCACTGTTTCCGCTGTCCTTGTGGGCTGAGGTGACGATGTTGATGGCACCAACAAGTGATGACGTGCCATAAACGCGTCCGGCAGGTCCTTCCAGCACTTCTACCCTGATAATGTCGGAAAGGTCACAAGGAAGATCAAAGGTGTTGTGTCCCGTCTGGGGGTCGCAGATATTGATGCCGTTTAATAACACAACGATTTGCTCTTGGGTGCCTCCTCTTATACCGATGTCGGTCTGGGAGCCTAGCGGGCCTCGTTGCCTGACATCTACACCAACGGCCATCTTCAGCAAATCGTTAACACTTTGTACTGGCGCCTGCGCAATATCCTCGCGGCTCAGTACAGTTACCATTCTCGCAGCCTGACTCACGGTCAGGGGTGCCCGGGAGCCTGTAACGCATACATCATCAAGCGTCACCTCGCGGGCCGTCGCCTTGGCAGAATCCACACGGAAAGTCTCATCGCTGATGCTGGCAGCCTTGCTAGCCGACAAGGTAGCTACGCTGAGCACGGAAATGACGACCTCACGACCCAAAGCAGCGAAGAGGGAATAGCCTTTTCGCTGGAATTGGTGGAATACCATTACCTGGCGTTTCTGAAATTGAGGTTTAAACATACTGAGTTATTTAAAAAAAACGGCGCAAAGGTACAAAATATTTATGAATTCCGCATTCATTTTCCGTATTTTTTTTGTACCTTTGCAGCCGCTATTAAGAACAATATTGTTATAACATTAAATAGTTTATGAATTTCACAATGTTAATTACCGTCCTCGTGACGGCTATTACACTGGTGGCAGCTGCCTATGTGATGGCAAAACTATTGGGTCCGCGTTCTTATAACAAGATTAAGGGAGAGCCGTTTGAGTGCGGTATCCCAACGCACGGATCCAGTTGGATTCCCATTAACGTAGGTTATTATTTGTTTGCCATCCTCTTTCTCATGTTCGATGTAGAAACCGTGTTTCTGTATCCGTGGGCTGTGGTTGTGAAGGACTTCGGACCGATGGCTCTGCTGTCAATCGGGTTCTTCCTGGTAGTATTAGTATTTGGCTTGGCTTATGCTTGGCGGAAAGGAGCACTGGAATGGAAGTAAGAAAACCATCAATCAAGTCTCTGCCATACGACGAGTTCAAGGATAACGAGTCGTTGGAGAAAATCGTTGACGAGCTCCATGAGGGCGGTGTCAACGTCGTAACCGGTAACTTGGATTCCCTGATTAACTGGGGACGTTCTAACTCACTGTGGTCACTCACTTTCGCCACTTCATGCTGCGGTATTGAATTCATGGCTTGCGGTTGTTCACGCTATGACTTCTCACGCTTTGGCTTCGAGGTTACACGTAACTCACCACGTCAGGCCGACCTGATTATGTGTGCTGGTACTATCACACACAAGATGGCTCCTGCACTGAAGCGTCTGTACGACGAGATGGCAGAGCCTAAGTATGTGGTTGCCGTTGGTGGCTGCGCCATCAGTGGCGGTCCCTTCAAGCAGAGCTATCACGTAGTAAAGGGTATCGAGGAAATCGTTCCCGTGGACGTATTCATTCCTGGCTGTCCTCCCCGTCCGGAGGCCATCCTCTACGGTATGATGCAGCTGCAGCGTAAGGTGAAGATTGAGAAATTCTTTGGTGGTGCCAACCATAAGCAGACCAAGGAAGAGGCTGCCCTGGGCGTCTCTAACGAGGAACTGACCTACGGACGCGGTGGCAAGAAGCCCATCGTGGTGACTGAGGTACCTGCCGAGTTTACTGAATCACTTAAAAAAGAACAGGAGGAAGCGAAATGAAACTGAATCATCTTGTATTTGATTTTGACAAGTTCGCACAGGAGATGCAGAACTTGAAAGACAAGAAGCACTTCGACTTCCTGGTGACCATCGTTGGCGAGGACTTCGGCGAAGAAGAAGGTCTTGGCTGTGTATATATCCTTGAGAACACGGAGAACCACGAGCGCGTCAGCGTGAAGATGCTGGCAAAGGTGGTGGATGGCGAGAGTGTCATTCCTACCGTGGTGAACATCTGGAAGGGTGCCGACCTGCTGGAGCGTGAGTGCTTCGACTTCCTCGGCATTAAGTTCCTGGGACACCCCGACATGCGTCGCCTGTTCCTGCGCAACGACTTCAAGGGTTATCCCCTGCGCAAGGACTTCAAGGCTACCGACGAGTATACGCTGGAGGATGATAACGAGCCCGACTATGGCCTGGAGTATTCTCTCGACCGCGACGGCCGTCTGCAGAAGAAGGAGAACAAGCTCTTCACTTCCGACGACTACGTCATCAACATCGGTCCTCAGCACCCCTCTACTCACGGTGTGCTCCGTCTGCAGACCGTACTGAACGGTGAGACCGTGAAGCGCATCTATCCCCATCTGGGTTATATCCACCGTGGTATCGAGAAGATGTGGGAGTCAATGACTTATCCTCAGACACTGGCGCTGACCGACCGTCTGAACTATCTCTGCGCCATGCAGCAGCGTCATGCGCTGGTGGGCGTTATCGAGGAGGCTATGGAGGTGGAACTGACCGACCGTATCCACTATATCCGTACCATCATGGACGAGCTGCAGCGTCTGGACAGTCACTTGCTGTTTACTTCTTGCTGCGCTCAGGACCTGGGTGCTCTCACCGCCTTCCTTTACGGTATGCGCGACCGTGAGCATGTGCTGAACGTGATGGAGGAGACAACTGGCGGACGCCTGATCCAGAACTACTACCGCATCGGTGGCCTGCAGGACGATATCGATCCCAACTTCGTGAAGAATGTGAAGGAGCTGTGCAAGTACCTGCGTCCGATGATTAAGGAGTATATGGATGTGTTTGGTGACAATATCATCGCTCACAACCGTCTGGAGAACGTTGGTCCTATGTCACTCGACGACTGTATCAACTATGGTGTGACGGGTCCTGCCGGCCGTGCTTCTGGCTGGAAGAACGACGTGCGTAAGAACCATCCTTATGATATGTATGACAAGGTGAACTTCGAACAGATCACTCTTGACAGCTGCGACTCTATGGGTCGTTACCTCGTGCATATCAACGAGATGTACCAGAGCCTGAACATCATCGAGCAGCTCATCGACAATATTCCTGAGGGCGACTTCTACGTGAAGCAGAAGCCTATCATCAAGGTGCCCGAGGGACAGTGGTACTTCTCTGTAGAGGGTGCTGCAGGTGAGTTTGGCGTATACCTCGATTCTAAGGGCGACAAGAGTCCTTACCGCATGAAGATGCGTCCTATGGGTCTCTCGCTCGTTGGTGCACTCGATCCGATGCTGCGCGGACAGAAGATTGCCGACCTGGTGACTACTGGCGCTGCTATCGATATTGTTATACCTGACATCGACAGATAAAACAAACTATGGAACATATATTTGATTTTTCACAAGTGACCACTTGGTTTCATGAGCTGCTCCTGCAGACACTGGGACTGAGCGAGTTCTTTGCGATTCTGATTGAGTGCGTTCTCGTGGGTTCTGCAATCCTGGGCGCCTACTCTGTAATCGCTATGATACTGATTTTCATGGAGCGTAAGGTCTGCGCCTACTTCCAGTGCCGTATCGGCCCGGTTCGCGTAGGACCCTGGGGCTTGATGCAGGTGCTGGCCGACGTGCTGAAGATGCTCATCAAGGAGATCTTCTTCGTTGACAAGGCCGACAAGCTGCTCTACATCGTAGCTCCCTTCCTGGTTATCATCGGCTCTGTAGGCGCTTTTGCCTTCCTGCCCTGGAACCGTGGTGCCCAAATCCTCGACTTCAACGTAGGTGTTTTCCTGCTTACCGCCATCTCTTCTATTGGCGTGGTGGGTATCTTCCTCGCAGGTTGGGGCTCTAACAACAAGTACTCTGTGGTGTCAGCCATGCGTGCTGCCGTACAGATGATTTCTTACGAGATGTCTCTCTGCCTCTGCCTGATTACGGCTGTCATCCTGACTGGTACGATGCAGGTGAGCGGTATCGTGGAGGCTCAGGCCGGACCTTGGGGATGGCTCATCGTACAGGGTCATGTGCCCGCTATCATCGCTTTCCTCGTATTCCTCGTAGCAGGTAATGCAGAGGCCAACCGCGGCCCGTTCGACATGGCCGAGGCTGAGAGTGAGCTGACAGCTGGTCACCACACTGAGTATTCTGGTATGGGCTTCGGCTTCTTCTACCTGGCCGAGTTCCTGAACCTCTTTATCATTGCAGGTCTTGCTGCCACCGTATTCCTGGGCGGATGGGCACCTATCCAGATTGGTGTCGAGGCGTTCGACGAGGTGATGCAGTATATCCCCGGTATTGTGTGGTTCATGGGTAAGGCCTTCCTGCTGGTATGGTTGCTCATGTGGATCAAGTGGACCTTCCCACGTCTGCGTATCGACCAGATCCTGAAGTTGGAGTGGAAGTACCTCATGCCGCTGGCACTCATCAACCTGGTGCTGATGACGGTCATCGTGGCTTTCGGACTTTATATTAAATAAGGTATAGCAAAATGGAAGATAATAAATCATATTTCGGAGAAATAGGGCACGGCATCAAGACGTTGGCCACCGGTATGAAGGTCACCATCGGTGAGTACTTCAAGGACTACTGGACCAACAAGTGTACTGAGCAGTACCCTGAGAACCGTAAGACCACACTCCACGTGTCAAAGCGTCATCGCGGACGTCTGGTCTTCAAGCGCAACGAAGACGGCGCCTATAAGTGCACAGCCTGCACGCTGTGTGAGAAGGCTTGTCCTAACGGCACTATCAAGATTACTGCCCACATGCAGGAGGATCCTGAGACGGGTAAGAAGAAAAAGGTGCTCGACGATTATCAGTACGACCTGGGCGACTGCATGTTCTGCCAGCTCTGTACTAACGCCTGCAACTTCGACGCTATTGAGTTTACCAACGACTTCGAGAATGCCACGTTCAGTCGTGACTCTCTGGTGCTCCACCTCGACAAGGAGGTTTATCAGGGCGGTTCACTGCCCAACATCCTGGAGGGCGGCGCTGACTGGCAGGTCGGTAAGTTTAACACTAAAAAGAAGTAAACCGCACTATGGCTAGTATAGTAGTATTTTCTATTCTCGCTGTTGTCATCCTGGGTTCTGCCCTGTTGTGCGTGACAACAAAGCGAATCATGAGAGCTGCAACATATATGTTGTTCGTGCTCTTTGGCGTAGCAGGTCTTTACTTCCTGCTCGATTACACCTACCTGGGTGCTGCTCAGATTGCTGTATACGCTGGTGGCGTAACGATGATCTACGTGTTTGTCATCCAGTTGGTTAGCAAGCAGACACTGCAGGGTATAGTAGAGCATATCAAGTGCTCACGCATGCTTCAGGGCTTGCTTCTCTCTGTGGTAGGCCTGGCAACGGTAGTTGTTGTTTTCCTGAAGAACAGCTTTATCAGCGCCGCTACGACCGACGAGTTGCCTATGGACCAGATTGGTACCGCCCTGCTGGGTAGCGACAAGTATCAGTATGTGTTGCCGTTCGAGTTTATCTCAGTATTCCTGCTGGCATGTATCATCGGCGGTTTGGTTGTATCACGTAAAAAGGAGGATTAAGCTATGGTACCTGTAGAATGTTATTTTGTGCTGAGTGCACTGCTGTTCTTCATCGGCGTCTATGGTTTCGTCACCCGTCGCAACCTCATCGCCATGCTCATCTCTATCGAGCTGGTGCTGAATGCCGTTGATATCAACTTCGCAGCGTTCAACCGTCTGCTGTTCCCCGGTGAGCTCGAGGGCTTCTTCATGACTCTCTTCTCAATCGGTGTGAGTGCAGCCGAGAGTGCTGTGGCTATCGCGATTATTATTAATGTGTTCCGCAACTTCAAGAGTGACAGCGTGGACGCTATTTCTAACATGAAAGGATAAAACGACGCTATGATCTACGAATTATCTTATTTGATTCTGCTTCTGCCGCTGCTGTCCTTCATCGTGTTGGGACTGGCTGGCATGAAGATGCAGCACAAGACTGCCGGACTTATCGGTACTTGTTCGCTGTCACTGGTTACAATCCTCTCTTACTGGACGGCTATCACTTATTTCACTGCCGACCGTACTGCTGAGGGTGTGTATCAGACTATCGTGCCCTTCAACTTCACCTGGTTGCCACTGGGTAATCTTCACTTCGACATGGGTATCCTCCTGGATCCTATCTCTGTGATGATGCTTGTGGTCATCTCAACGGTTTCGTTGATGGTTCACATCTACTCATTCGGCTATATGCACGGTGAGAAAGGTTTCCAGCGCTACTACGCTTTCCTGAGCCTCTTCACCATGTCAATGCTGGGTCTTGTACTGGCTACCAACATCTTCCAGATGTACATGTTCTGGGAGCTTGTGGGTGTTTCTTCTTACCTGCTCATCGGTTTCTACTATCCTTTGAAGCCCGCTATCGCAGCATCTAAGAAGGCCTTCATCGTAACCCGTTTTGCTGATATGTTCTTCCTGATTGGTATCCTGACCTTCGGCTACTTCACCGACTCGTTCAGCTTCTCGTTTGCTGGCGACATCGTGATGGGCCAGGGCACTACCCCATTCATCGAGGGCAATATGGCCAAGGCCGTTGCTGCAGGTGGTTTCATCCTGCCTACCGCACTCGTTCTGATGTTCATCGGTGGTGCCGGTAAGAGTGCTATGTTCCCTCTGCACATCTGGCTGCCCGATGCCATGGAGGGTCCTACACCTGTATCCGCCCTGATTCACGCTGCTACGATGGTCGTAGCCGGTGTATTCCAGATTGCACGTATGTTCCCCCTCTGGATTGAGTATGCTCCTCAGGCTATGTCAATCGTGGTATGGGTGGGTGTCATCACCGCTTTCTATGCTGCTGCCGTGGCTTGCGCCCAGAGCGACATCAAGCGTGTGCTCGCCTTCTCAACCATCTCACAGATTGCATTTATGATGGTGGCTCTGGGTGTTTGCCTGCCTGGTCATCATGGTGCGCTGCTCGACAACCACGCTCAGCTGGGTTATATGGCTGGTATGTTCCACCTGTTTACCCACGCTATGTTCAAGGCTTGCCTGTTCCTGGGTGCCGGTTGTATCATCCACGCCGTTCACTCTAACGAGATGGCGCTGATGGGTGGTCTGCGCAAGTATATGCCTATCACGCACATCACCTTCCTCATCAGCTGTCTGGCTATCGCTGGTATCCCCTTCTTCTCGGGCTTCAGCTCAAAGGATGAGATTATCACCGCCTGCATGGCCTACAGTCCTGTGGTTGGCTGGATCATGACTGGTATCGCTGCAATGACGGCTTTCTATATGTTCCGTCTGTACTACGGTATCTTCTGGGGTACAGAGAACAAGGAGGCTCACGAGCATCACACGCCACACGAGGCTCCTCTCACCATGACCTTGCCTCTGATTGTACTCTGCGTCATCACCGTTGGTGTGGGTGTTTACTCTACCCTCGCAGGCTTCCTGGGCTGGGGCGGCAGCTTCGGTTCTTTCGTATCTGCGGCTGGTACTGACTATACGATTCACTTCGACACTCAGATTGCTGCTACCTCAACGGTCATCGCTATCCTGAGTATCTGTCTGGCTACTTATATATACAAAGGTGAGAGTCAGCCTATTGCCGACCGTCTGTATAAGACGTTCCCCAAGCTGCATCGTGCTGCCTACAAGCGTTTCTATCAGGACGAGATCTGGCAGTTTGTCACCCACCGCATCATCTTCCGTTGCGTTTCTACACCTATTGCCTGGTTCGACCGCCACGTTGTTGACGGCACGTTCAACTTCCTGGCATGGGGTGCTAACGAAGGAGGTGAGAGTCTGCGTGCTTGGCAGAGTGGCGACGTGCGCAAGTATGCCGTATGGTTCCTCACAGGTACTGTAGCATTAACGCTCGTATTGCTCGCATTGTAAAGTCGTAATATCGTAATAACGAAATAACGTAATAACGAAAATGAATATATTAAGTCTATTCGTACTGATTCCCGCCCTGATGCTTCTGGGATTGTGGATTGCCCGCAACCTCAATCAGGTGCGTGGTGTGATGGTGGCTGGCTCTTCAATGCTGCTGGCCCTGTCTATATGGCTTTGCTATTATTTCGTAACCGAGCGTAATGCAGGTAACGATGCAGAGATGCTGCTCGTGGCTTCTACGCCTTGGTTCAAGCCCTTGAATATTGCCTACAGCGTTGGTGTTGACGGTATCTCTGTGGTGATGCTGCTCTTGTCAAGCATCATCGTGTTCACTGGTACCTTCGCCTCATGGCAGCTGAAGCCCATGACCAAGGAGTATTTCCTTTGGTTCACCCTCCTTTCTACAGGTGTATATGGATTCTTCATCTGCACCGACATGTTTACCATGTTCATGTTCTATGAGGTGGCCCTGATTCCTATGTACCTGCTGATTGGTGTATGGGGTTCTGGTCGCAAGGAGTACTCAGCCATGAAGCTCACCCTGATGCTGATGGGTGGTTCTGCACTGTTGATTCTCGGCGTACTGGGTATCTACTACTTCAGTGGTCATACCACAATGAACGTCAACGAGATTGCTGCTATGCACAACATCCCTGAGGAGGTTCAGAACGCTTTCTTCCCCTTCATCTTCATCGGTTTCGGTGTGCTGGGTGCTCTGTTCCCCTTCCACACATGGTCTCCTGATGGTCACGCATCTGCGCCTACAGCAGTATCAATGCTCCACGCTGGTGTGCTGATGAAGCTCGGAGGTTACGGCTGTTTCCGTCTGGCCATGTACCTGCTGCCCGACGCTGCACAGAACCTGTCTTGGATCTTCCTGATCCTGACTACTATCTCTGTGGTTTACGGTGCCCTGAGCGCTTGTGTACAGACCGACCTGAAGTATATCAATGCTTATTCTTCAGTATCTCACTGTGGCCTGGTGCTCTTCGCCCTGCTGATGATGCAGCAGACAGCCTGCACCGGTGCTATCCTGCAGATGTTGTCTCACGGTTTGATGACAGCCCTCTTCTTTGCTCTCATTGGTATGATCTATGGTCGTACTCACACTCGTGATATCCGCGAGTTGGCTGGTTTGATGAAGATTATGCCTTTCTTGGCTGTGGGTTATGTCATCGCCGGTCTGGCTAACCTGGGTCTTCCCGGCTTCTCTGGATTTATTGCTGAAATGACCATCTTCGTTGGTTCATTTGGAGCACACGAGCTTGCAGGTGATCCTTCATCATCATTCCGCATGGTAGCTACCATCATCGCATGTACATCTATTGTGGTGACCGCAGTTTACATCCTGCGTGTGGTTGGTAAGATTCTTTATGGCGAAGTTGAGAACAAGCACTTCTTAGAACTCACCGATGCTTCATGGGACGAGCGCGTTGCTGTATGCTGCCTCATTTTCTGTGTGGCTGGTCTGGGATGCGCTCCCTTCTTCTTCAGCGATATGATCTCGCCCTCAGTAGGAAATATCTTAAGTTCAATTGGAGTCATGTAAAGGAGGAAAAGAAATGGATTACAGTCAATTTTTGAATATGATTCCCGAGGCAACTCTGATGTTGGCCTTGATTATAGTTTTCTGTGCAGACTTCGCATTGAGCAAGAGTCCCCGCAAGACCTATGTGCTGAGCATACTCACAGGCGCTCTGCTGCTCTGTCAGCTGGTGCCCTGCTTCTTGGCCGAGCCTGCAACAGCCTTCGGTGGCCTGTATGTATCATCTGCCATCGTTAATGTGATGAAGACCGTGCTCACACTGGGTACGTTCATTGTGGTGGTGATGTCACAGTCATGGTTGAACAATCACGCCACAAAGATTTCTGGCGAGTTCTACCTGCTGGTTATCTCTACCCTGCTGGGTATGTACATGATGATGTCTGCCGGACATTTCCTCATGTTCTTCCTTGGTCTTGAGATGGCTTCTGTACCCATGGCCTGCCTTGTGGCCTTCGATCGCTACAAGCAAAAGTCGGCCGAGGCTGCTGCCAAGTACATCCTCACCGCCACCTTCTCAAGCGGCGTGATGCTTTATGGTATCTCATTCCTCTATGGCGCAGTAGGTACTTTGTATTTCGATGACATGGCCGCTCAGATCCAGCTCACACCGCTTACCATTATGGGTATGGTGTTCTTCTTCAGCGGACTGGGCTTCAAGATCTCCCTGGTTCCCTTCCATTTCTGGACGGCCGACACCTACGAGGGTGCTCCTACCCCAGTAACTGGTTACCTGAGTGTTGTATCCAAGGGTGCCGCCACGCTGACGCTGGCTATCATTCTGATGCATGTATTCGGACGCCTCGTTGAATACTGGCAGCCCCTGCTCTGGATTGTCATCATGCTCACCATCACCGTGGGCAACCTGATGGCTATCCGTCAGAATGAGCTAAAGCGCTTCATGGCCTTCTCTTCTATCTCACAGGCTGGATATATCATGCTGGCAGTAGTAGGTAACAGCGCCGCCAGTCTCACCGCCCTGACATTCTATGTGCTGGTATATGTAGCAGCTAACATGGCTGTCTTCACCGTTATCAGCACCGTAGAGGAGAACAACGGCGGCAAGACTCAGATGAATGCGTACAACGGACTCTATCAGACCAACCCCAAGTTGGCTCTGCTGATGACGCTGGCACTCTTCTCACTGGCAGGCATTCCTCCTTTCGCAGGTATGTTCTCTAAGTTCTTTGTGTTCATGGCAGCAGTTGGTGGGCATGAGAGTGCACCTTTCTGGCCCTACTTTGTGGTGTTCATCGCACTTCTGAATACCGTAGTATCACTTTACTACTACCTGCTCATCGTGAAGGCCATGTATATTACTAAGGAAGAGAATCCGCTGCCCACCTTCAAGAATGGCGCCGCAATCAACTGGAGCCTTGCCATTTGCACCGTGGGTATCCTGCTCTTCGGTATCTGTTCTTGCATCTACGAATGGATTGACAAGGCTGCAGTAGCTATGTAAATTCTATCATATCGATAAATATTAAAACTGGAGGTATGCGTGATGAGCATATCTCCAGTTTTCTTTTCTATATTTTCAAAACAAAAATTATGGGCGTGATATTTTGAGAGTGGCACCAGCGCCATAGTCATCCTTTTTCAGGATAGATTCTACTTTCTCTGCATCGAAGGTCTTATAATCATAGGTAGGTATAAACTGCTTATAATTACCCTGAGACAGTTCTACGTCATCTATACCAAGGCAGTCCACAACCTTGATATTAAAATCCTTGCTGTTACGATAATCTTTCAGGGCATTCTGCTTTGCTTTCTCAGAGACGAAAGCGCATTTCTCTACATAGATATTAGAATAGACACCATAACCTATACAGTATTTATAATTATCACCGTCGTATAAACAGTTTACCACATGTACCTTACCAAAACGAACGCGCGGACAACGTTCAGAACATCCCTCGCCCCACCAGCAACAAATAAACGTACAGTTGAGATGACCTTCATCGATATCAGCTGTATTATTACTATTACCTATCAGGTTACAATTGCGATGATCATCACTTCCACCGCTGCCTCCAGCCATCGGTTCAATAAGATAATGGAAACGTGTCCAACTGACGCAGATACTATCAGAACCTTCCACTATGTCGAAATTACCATCAATGCCATCCTGTATATCACAGTGATCCACCCACACGTTCTTGGCACCTACCAAGCAGATGTTATCACTATAGTTAGCATCAATATCATAGGCACCAGGTCCTTTCAGAGTCAGATTGCGTATAATGACATTCCTACTGCCTTTCAAAAGGAATATTCCAGCTTTTTCGCTACGGTTCAGGTTACTGATGGTGGCACCCTGAAGACCTATAATTGACTTATTGGAACCAACTAAAAGCATTGAGTCGAGACTGATATTACCCTGCACATATACGGTTGCCTGGTTGGTACCACTCACGGCTGATTGCAGTTGTGAAGCAGTTGTTACCACTATAACTTTTTGGTTGTTACCACCAGTAGTGTTCTCACCGAAGCCTATAGGTTTCAGACTGTCGTAGGTTGAAGAGATAATCTTGTTCTCTGACGGACTATCGTCATCAGAACAAGCAGTGATAAAACAAGACATAACAAGCATAACGCTTGCAAACATTAGATTGTAGTGTTGATGATTGTAATTTAAAAACATACGCATTAGATTAAATTATTAATTATTTTCACGACGGCAAAGATACAAATAAAATTGGATAAAGAAAAGAAATATTGAAAAAATTTTAAAACCATGATTATGTATAGCACTGAAGTTAATCTATTGAGAGATTGGCAATCCATATAAAAACAGAGCCCTCGAGGTAATTACCATCGAGAGCCCTTTCTTGTAGTATATTATAATATAAGTGGATGAAATCAGAACATCATTGGTCCACCAAATCCGCCGCGTCCGCCGCCGAAGCCGCCTCCACGATTGCCACCACGGTTACCACCGCGACCGCCACCGAAGCCACCCATTCCGGGACCCATACCGCCCATGCCGTTGCGCATCTGCTGACGAGAAGCCTTTGTGCCGAAAAGGTTCAAGCGATAGTTGACACGAAGCATCACGTAACTGGTGATTGCGTTATACTCGGTATCGTT
The DNA here is from genome assembly GCF_022024175.1 of Prevotella communis. Lineage (GTDB taxonomy): Bacteria > Bacteroidota > Bacteroidia > Bacteroidales > Bacteroidaceae > Prevotella > Prevotella communis. Next base: position 1,868,583 of record NZ_CP091794.1, read on the forward strand.
GCGTGAGAAGGCGCTGACCATACGAGAGAAGTTTGACTGCTGATGCAGGATGTCATAGAACTCGAGGCGTACAGAGAGGGGCTTACCCTGAAGGAAACTCTGCGCAATCTGGGCATTCCAGATGAGCTCGTCGGTATTAGCAGATGCATCGCTGAAACCACGACGGCTGGCCATGCCTACGTTGGTAGTGAACTGTGTACCCCAAGGAGCATTGATGGTAGTATTGAAACCATAGTTGAAGCTCCAGGTGTTCAGGTTGGAATTAGCCTGCAGGGCATTAGAGTTGTGGTTGTAGTTCACACTACCGTTAAGCTCTACCTCTAACCAGTCATTACGATAGCTGAAGCCCAGACGTTCACGCAGGGTTGTAGCCTTGGTGGTAGATTTCGTTGTAGTAAAGTTGGTTCCATCATAGAAGTAACCCACATTATTGTTATAGTTCACGCCTGTCTCAGTATTAACGTTGAAATAACCCAGTGTGTCGAGTGCGACATTGTACATCACGCTACCACCTGCACTCCACTGTCCGTTGATATTCACAGGTTGTGACTTGGTACCACCAGTCTTAGGAATATACTCTGTACGTTGTGCAATGCTGTTGCTGGTGGTTGAGAAGTTCATGTTGGCATTGATAAATTGAGAGTGACTCTCAATGAAGTTGTTGAAGCGGAGGTTGAAACGCTGGGTGAATGAAGGCTTCAAACCAGGATTACCTGTACGAATATTCAGTGGGTCTGTATTATCGACAATATCAATCAAGTTTTCCATTGAGGGCTGACTGCTTGAACCACGATACTCGAAGCGCAACTGACCACGCTCGCCAACACGATAGCGGAAATTAGCTGTTGGACTCCAGTTGACCACAGTACGACTGACATCTTTCAATTCTCCCTGAAAGTTTTGATGATATTTCGACATCTGAGGCACAATCTGCACACCAAAATTGAAGTCGTACTTAGGCTGGATGATACGCAACATCACCTCAGCTGTATGTGTATAATTACGATAGTTAGATTCACGACTCAAAGAATCGTCACGAAATTCTGTGTAACTATGACCACCTAAGTTATTAAAAATAGAATTCCAATCACGATACTCAGGATAAAGATCCGTCATCCCGTATATGCGTGCAGGGTTGTAAATATGATTAGGATCATTTTTCCAGAAATCGTACGTATTACGCTCACTCTTGGTATAGCTATAGTCGAACTGATAGCTGAACTGCAAGAACGTACGGCGTGTAAGAGGCTCACTATAAGTAACCTGAATGCCATAGTTATAATTCTTCTGAGGAGTCACATTATATCGAGTAGTAGAGTCGCCCGTTAATGCAGTATAGAAATATTTAATAAGACTCTGAGAGAACTGTTGTGAGTTTCCATCGCTATAGTTAGCTGTAGCACGCAGGGTGATGTTACGACCTGTGTTACTCAACTTTCGGTTAATCTGCAAAGTACCACCCAATCGCTTAGAGTCACTATAGTTCATACCGCCATTAGATCGGGTGTTTACCTTGATAGAGTCAGGCAACAAGTTGTTGATCATGTCATAGATATTTCTAGTCTCAATATCAAAGCCATAGGGGTCATCTTTGAATGTACCTGAGATAGAACGCGACTGTCCATCGTTAGTGTTGTAGCTCCATGTAGGACGCAGACTGATATTCCATGCGGTATCAGGCGTCCACTCCACACGACCCTGAGCACTCCAGCTATTTGAGCGAGAGAAACTTCTATTCTCCGACTCTGAAAAAGCTGCTGAAGGATTCATAAAGTTCTCTGAAGAAGAATGCGACCATGTATCGCCGTCACGATGGTTCCATGTTACAGATCCGTCGAGCAGCAGAAGGTCTGTCTTCTCATAGTTCAGGTTCACCATAGCCATCTTTGATGACTGCAAGCCGCTACGGCCACCACCACCGAAACGGCCACCGAAGCCACCGCCACCGAAGCCCATGTCATTGACATTGTTAGCATTGAGCATTGACATCACACGGGTGTTTTCACGCATCACAGCACCGAAGGCACGACCTGTATAGCGATCCTTTGTACCCACACCGGCATCGACATTGGCAAACATACCACGATTCATACCAGCTTTCAGGCCAAAGTCAAGCACGGTAGTCTCGTTACCATCATCGATACCTGTGATACGGCTCAGGTCGCTCTTCTCATCGTAGGTCTTGATACGCTCTACGATACTGGTAGGCAGATTCTTCATGGCAGTCTGGGTGTCGCCTGTCATGAACTCCTTACCGTCAACCTTGATTTTCTTCACCTGTTTACCATTGATGGTGATAGTACCATCATCTGACACCTGAGCTCCAGGCAGACGCTTCACGAGTTCCTCAACAACAGAACCCTCGGGAGTCTTGTATGCGCCCGCGTTATAAATAACGGTATCGCCCTTTGAGTAAACACGAGCCTGGTTCTTGACTACAGTTGCACCTTTCAGCATGACGGCATCTACCTTCATAGATGTTGTGCCAAGATTTACAGGCTTGCCTGCCATCGTTACACTACTAACCTGTGTCTTGTAACCTACATACGTTACACGGACCAGGTACTTGCCGTCAGCAGGAGCTGTCAGCGTGTACTGACCATTCATGTTGGTCACGGCATGTGTCACAGAAGTACTGTCTGTTTTCAACAGCGATACAGTGGCTTGAATGACTGCCTCGTTGGCTTCATCAACCACTTTACCTGTAATTGTTCGCTGTGCTTGCATTGATAGGGCCGAAAGAACGACGGCCATCAAAAGTAAGAATCGCTTCATTATATTTTTGTTTTTAATTATTTTTCCAACTGATGATATGACGTAGGTCTGTTATAAAAGTTTAATCTACACTTATATATTTTTCTTACACCATAAAATCTTTATATTCTTTAACGTATCCGAATTATCTCACTTTACAAAAAATTCGTATCTTTGCACTCCAAATTTATCAATAGATATGGCAGAACAAAATACGCCACGACGCAGACAAAGTCGTCAACAACAACCTGTAGACAATACATACGCTCATTTGCAACCGCAAGCTCTTGATGTAGAGCGTGCCGTATTAGGTGCCCTTCTTGTAGACAAGGACGCCTATTCCGTAGTATGTGAGATACTGAAACCTGAGAGTTTCTACGAACCACGCAATAGGATTATCTACGAGGCCATCCAGCATTTGTCAATGAATGAACAGCCAGTCGACGTACTCACCGTAGCCGATCAGCTGGCACACACCGGACAACTGGAGGAAGTCGGCGGACCTGCCTATATTGCCGAGATATCTTCACGTGTTGCTTCTTCGGCCCATGTGGAGTATCATGCACGAATCATTGCCCAAAAATCACTTGCCAGACAGTTAATACAATTTGCCAGCGACATTGAGACGAAGGCATTCGACGAGACGGTCAATGTTGATGACTTGATGCAGCATGCTGAGGGTTCTCTCTTCGAGTTGTCGCAGAAAAACATGAAGAAAGACTACACGCAGATTGACCCTGTTATTGCGCAGGCTGTCAAGGTGATTCAGGATGCTGCCAAGAACAAGGATGGTCTTACGGGTATTCCAACAGGTTATCATGGCCTGGATGACAAAACCAGCGGATGGCAACCTTCAGACTTGGTGATTATTGCCGGACGACCTGCCATGGGTAAGACAGCTTTTGCACTGTCTATGGCTAAGAATATCGCAGCTGACTACCAGGTTCCTCTAGCTTTCTTCTCATTGGAAATGTCGAACCAGCAGCTGGTGAACCGACTGCTGTCTAATGTCTGCGAAGTATCAGGTAAAAAGATTCTGAACGGACAGTTGCAGCCCGACGAGTGGGACCGACTCGATAAGCGAATCAATAATCTGCTGGGTGCACCTATCTATGTTGATGACACACCCGGTCTGTCGGTTTTTGAGTTACGTACAAAAGCCCGGCGTCTGGTACGTGAACACGGCGTAAAGATTATCATGATTGACTACCTGCAGCTGATGAATGCCAACGGTATGCGTTTCTCCAGTCGTCAGGAAGAGGTGTCAACGATCAGTCGTTCTCTGAAAGGTCTGGCAAAGGAGCTGGACATCCCCATCCTGGCACTGTCACAGTTGAACCGTGGTGTAGAGAGCCGTGAAGGTCTTGAAGGTAAACGACCACAGTTGAGCGACTTGCGTGAGTCAGGTGCTATTGAGCAGGATGCCGATATGGTACTTTTCGTACACCGTCCTGAATACTACCATATTTTCCAGGATGATAAGGGACGCGACCTGCACGGTATGGCTGAGATTATCATTGCCAAACACCGTAAAGGTGCTACAGGTGATGTACTTCTGACTTTCCGCGGTGAATATACCCGATTCGAGAATCCTGAGGACGGCCGGTTAGGTCCTATGAGTCCACAGTCAGGTGGCGAGATTCTAAGTTCAAAGGTTAATGGTGACGACAATGGCGCTCCCCTACCCAACGATTTTGACTCCTTTGGCGGAGGAATGCCAATCCCACCACCATCCAACGAGCCAATGCCATTTTAGAAATAAAAAGTGCAGTCATTTACTTTAAGGTTACAAAAAATTGTTGTATCTTTGCACTCGATTTCAGTAAATACATATTCAGATTAGCGTTTTGATAGAGAAGCATATAGTCATAGAAGATGTAGACCCAGTAATGTTTTATGGGGTTGGAAATGCGCACCTGCAGATGTTGCGCGCATTATATCCGAAACTTCGCATCGTGGCTCGTGATAATGTGATACGTATTATGGGCGACGAAGAACAGATGGCTGCTTTCGAGGAAAGCACGGAGAAGATGCGCCAACATATCGTAAAATTCAATTCTATCAGCGAAGAAGACATCCTTGATATAATAAAAGGTAAGCGCACGCGCGATGATGTGCCTGAAGGGGTGATAGTATATTCTATTGCCGGACGTCCCATCAAGGCCCGGAGCGAGAATCAGCAGCGACTTGTAGATGCCTATCAGAATAATGACATGGTGTTTGCCGTAGGTCCTGCCGGAACAGGTAAGACTTATCTGTCCATAGCTTTGGCTGTCAAGGCGCTAAAGGAAAAGACAGCAAAAAAGATTATCTTGAGCAGACCTGCCGTAGAAGCTGGTGAAAAACTGGGATTCCTGCCTGGCGATATGAAGGACAAGATTGACCCCTATCTGCAACCGCTCTACGATGCGCTCGAGGATATGATACCACAGGTAAAGCTTCAGGACATGATGGAGAAGCATGTCATACAGATTGCACCGCTGGCATTCATGCGTGGACGCACGCTGAGTGATGCTGTGGTGATTCTCGATGAAGCACAAAACACAACCCCCGCCCAGATTCGGATGTTCCTGACGCGCATGGGATGGAACACCAAGATGATTATTACGGGCGACATGACTCAAATTGACCTTCCCCACTCACAGAAAAGCGGACTCATAGAAGCCCTGCACATTTTGAATAATGTAGAGGGCATCGGCGTTGTCAACCTGAACGGCAAGGACATTGTACGCCATAAACTGGTGACACGCATCGTCAACGCATACGAGAATTTCGATAAAGAATATAAAAACAACAATGAAAGCATTAACAAAGACTGACTTCAACTTCGAAGGACAGAAGAGTGTTTACCACGGTAAAGTCCGTGACGTGTACAACATCAATGACGATCTGATGGTGATGGTTGCCACAGACCGTATCTCAGCATTCGATGTGGTGCTACCCAAGGGAATCCCCTTCAAGGGACAGGTATTGAACCAAATTGCAGCACAGTTCCTGGATGCAACTACAGACATCTGTCCCAACTGGAAACTGGCTACCCCCGATCCTATGGTTACCGTGGGACTGAAATGCGAGGGCTTTCGTGTTGAAATGATTATCCGTTCAATCCTTACAGGTTCTGCATGGCGCGAATACAAGAACGGATGTCGTGAGTTGTGTGGTGTTAAACTGCCCGATGGCATGCGCGAGAACGAGCGTTTCCCAGAACCAATTATCACACCTACAACGAAAGCTGACGAAGGTCACGACATGAATATCTCCAAGGAAGAGATTATCGCACAGGGTATCGTTTCTGCAGAAGATTATGCAATCATGGAGGACTATACACGTAAGATTTTCGCTCGTGGACAGGAGATTGCAGCTAAACGCGGTCTGATTCTTGTTGATACCAAGTATGAGTTTGGAAAGCGCGACGGAAAGGTATACCTCATTGACGAGATTCATACACCAGATTCATCACGCTACTTCTATGCTGATGGTTATGAGGAGAAACTCGCCAAGGGCGAGCCACAGAAACAGCTCTCTAAGGAGTTTGTTCGCCAGTGGCTTATTGAGCACAACTTCATGAACGAGCCTGGACAAACTATGCCTGAGATTACTGACGAGTATGCAGAGAGCGTATCAGAGCGTTACATTGAACTCTATGAGCACATCACCGGCACCAAGTTCGACAAGGCTGCTGAGGAAGGAGATATCGCCGCACGTATTGAGCGTAACGTCAGCGAATGGCTGAAAACAAGATAATGTATAAACAGGAAGAGATAAAACCCTACCACGAGGGTGAGAAGGCACAGCAGGTGGAGCAGATGTTTGATAACATCGCTCCCACCTACGATGCGCTCAATCACCGGCTTTCTTGGGATATAGACAAGGGATGGCGCAAAAAGGCCATCAAGCAGTTAGCTCCCTTTGCACCCCAGACTATGCTCGACATAGCTACGGGTACAGGGGACTTTGCCATTTTATCGGCTCAGATGTTGCATCCCAGGAAACTGATAGGTGCCGACATCAGCGAGGGTATGATGGAGATTGGCAGGAAAAAAGTGAATATTCTTGGTTTGCAGGACACTATCTCATTTGCAAAGGAGGATTGTCTGCATTTGAGCTATGAAGACAATACTTTTGATGCTGTCACAGCCGCTTTTGGTATTCGCAATTTTGCTGATCTGGACAAGGGACTCAGTGAGATGTGTCGCGTATTAAAACCTGGCGGACATCTCAGCATCGTAGAACTGACCACTCCCGTGTCGTTCCCTATGAAACAACTCTTCCATATCTATTCTCACACGGTGTTACCTGTCTACGGACGCCTTATCTCAAAAGACACCAGCGCCTATTCATATCTGACAAAGACAATTGAAGCATTCCCCCAGGGCGAAAGAATGCAACAGATTCTGTGTCAGGCAGGCTTTAAGGAGGCTACATTCAAACGCCTTACTTTCGGAATATGTACGATGTATTTCGCAACTAAATAATAAACCGACATTATGGACAAGTATGGACTTATAGGTTTTCCATTGGGGCATTCTTTCTCAATCAATTACTTTAACCAAAAGTTTGCTGACGAGGGAATCAATGCCAAGTACATGAACTTTGAGATTCCAACCATCGAAGCGCTTGCAGAAGTGCTTGACCAGAATCCTGAGCTCAAAGGACTAAATGTTACGATTCCCTACAAACAGAAAGTGATGGAGTATTTGGACCAGATCAGTCCAGAAGCTCGTGCTATCGGTGCCGTCAACGTGATAAGGGTGACACATGAAGGTAATGACATCAAGCTGAAAGGTTTTAACTCTGACGTTATCGGATTTACACAGAGCATTGAGCCCATGCTGGAGTCCTACCACAAGAAAGCGTTGGTATTGGGTACCGGTGGTGCCTCAAAAGCCATCTCGTATGGATTACAGTCACTGGGGTTAGAGACTGTCTATGTCAGCCGCTATCAACGTCCGGACACCATCTGCTACGAAGATATCACACCAGAGGTCATCAAAGAATATAATGTCATAGTTAACTGTACACCAGTAGGCATGTTCCCCAAGACTGAAGAATGTCCGAAACTGCCCTATGAATCAATGGATGAAAAGAACATCCTCTATGATCTTATCTATAATCCCGACGAGACCTTATTTATGAAAAAAGGTGCAGAACGAGGCGCTAGCGTTAAAAACGGATTGGAAATGCTTCTTTTGCAGGCTTTTGCCTCTTGGGAGTTCTGGAATGGTAAAGAGAAATAACTGATAGGAAGATGGAAACAGCCTGGACGATTTTTAGCCTCTACGTCATTATCTTCGGTAGCTTGATTGCCGGAGGACTATATGCTGAGCGTTCAAGCAACAATGAACGACAGGCATTAATCAGGAATAAGAAGAATAAACTGAAAGCCTGTGCACAGAAATACAATATTCAGATAAAGTCTTTGGAACAATCCTATAAGGAAGACAAGAAGGCACTCAGAACGAAGCAGAATATCTTTCAGAAACTGACGGGTCAGAACACGACTTCCCTTAGAAGAGAATACCAAAGCAGATATACGCACGAAAAGAAACAATATACCAATGAGGTCCGTCAGATAATACACGAGTGGAACGCTCAGGGTAAAAACAACCGCAAGTGGACTATCTATTGGAAAGGACTTATTGTCATTGGCGCTATCGTTTCTTTGGGTGCATGCACACACGCTTTAGATGAAATCGGAGAAGATGAAGACTATTTATCTTACTCCAACACGACAGAGCATTACTGGCGGGCAGAGGATATTCCGATGCCTCATCTGAAGGACGGAAGACGTTACGTTTCTAATCCGGACAGCATCATCAGTCAGGAAACGGTCAGCCGCCTCGATGCCAAACTCAAGCAGTTGGACGACTCGCTGGGCATTGAATCTGTCGTTGCAGTTGTCAGTCATGTGGAAGGTGCTGATATTGAAGGCTTTGCTCAAAAAATCTTTGATATTTACAAAGTAGGAAAGAAAGACTACGGACTGGTAATGGTACTAGCCTACGATGATCATAAGTTCCGCACTCAGACCGGTAGAGCCCTGGAAGCCGAACTGACCGACGTAGAATGTTTCCGACTGCAGGAGCACTACCTCATACCCAGTATGAAAGCAGAATTACCCGATAGCGGACTCATCTATATGGTTGATGCCATCTATAACACTCTGCAAGGCAAGGAACTGCCAGAGATGGCGGAACTCACGCCAAAGAGTAGTACAAGCAGTGATGACGAGGATGTCCCCCTGTTGCCATTCCTCTATCTCGTTATTCTAATCGGATGGGGTATCATGTATTACGCGATGGCCAGCCGCTTAGGATGGAACCTGATGGCTTACGCCCTTGGTATGTTACGCCCCAACCCGTTTGTTGAGAAGAGCCATTATACCGGCCCCGTTATTATCGGTACTGGCGGCGGTCGCAGTAGCGGCTTTGGAGGTGGCTTTGGAGGAGGCAGTTTCGGAGGTGGCTTCAGCGGCGGTAGCAGTGGTGGCGGTGGTGCCACATCCAGCTGGTAATCAGTCAAGAAGATATTAATCATAAAAAACAAATAGAAGTTATGAAAAAAAGTTATGTTGTTTTAATCGTTGTAGCAGTGATCGCCATTGCTCTCTTTGGATGGGTGAAGAGTACCTACAACGGAATGGTTAGCGTAGAGGAAGAAGCTACAACAGCATTGGCCAACGTACAGTCGGCCTATCAGCGTCGTGCCGATCTGATTCCTAATCTGGTTCAGACAGTAAAGGGCTATGCCTCTCATGAAAAAGAGACTCTGGAAGGCGTTGTCAACGCCCGTTCAAAGGCTACCAGCATCACGCTGAATGCCGAGAATATCAAGGAATATCAGCAGGCTCAGGGCGAGTTATCAAGTGCTCTGGGACGACTCATTGCTATCGGTGAGGCTTATCCTGACCTGAAGGCCAACGAGAATTTCCGTGAACTGCAGGTACAACTGGAGGGCACAGAGAACCGTATCAACGTGGAGCGCAACAACTTCAACAAGGCCGTTCAAACGTATAATGTCGCCATTCGCAAGTTCCCCAGCAACCTGTTGGCTGGCATCTTTGGTTTTGAGAAGATGGATAAGTTCGAGGCTGCCGCAGGTTCTGAGAACGCTCCTAAAGTTGAATTTTAAGCAAGCAAAGTACGCTTCAAAAGAAATTGTACCAATAAGGAATTATGAGTAATAACCGCTATATGCAGCGTGGCGTCAGTGCCGCAAAGGAAGATGTCCACGCAGCCATCAAGAACATTGACAAGGGACTCTATCCACAGGCTTTCTGTAAGATTATCCCTGATATCCTGGGGGGTGACCCTGAGTATTGTAACATCATGCATGCCGACGGTGCAGGAACCAAGTCGTCGTTGGCCTACATGTATTGGAAAGAGACGGGCGACCTCTCTGTATGGAAAGGCATTGCGCAGGATGCCATCGTGATGAATACCGACGACCTGCTCTGTGTAGGTGCTGTGGACAATATCCTGGTATCTTCAACCATCGGACGTAACAAGATGCTGGTACCCGGTGAGGTCATCTCGGCTATCATCAATGGTACAGATGAGTTGCTCAGCGAACTCCGTGAGATGGGTATCGGTATCTATCCTACTGGTGGTGAGACAGCCGATGTTGGCGACCTTGTTCGCACCATTATCGTTGACTCCACCGTTACCTGTCGCATGAAGCGCAGCGATGTCATCAACAATGCCAATATCCGTCCTGGCGATGTTATCGTTGGTCTCTCTTCTACTGGACAGGCCACATACGAGAAACGCTACAATGGCGGTATGGGCAGTAACGGTCTGACTTCAGCCCGCCATGATGTATTCTCAAAATATCTGGCAGAGAAATATCCCGAGAGTTTCGACCACGCTGTTCCTAATGATTTGGTATATAGCGGCAAGTATAAACTTACTGATGCTGTAGAAGGCTCTCCCGTTGATGCTGGTCAGCTGGTTCTCTCTCCCACCCGCACCTACGCACCCGTCATCAAGCGTCTGCTGGATGAGATTCGTCCAGAGATCCACGGTATGGTACACTGTACTGGTGGTGCTCAGACCAAGGTTCTGCATTTTGTCAATGACAACTGTCGTGTCATCAAGGACAATATGTTCCCCGTTCCTCCCCTCTTCCGTGCTATCCACGAATGTTCTGGCACCGATTGGAAGGAGATGTATCAGGTCTTCAATATGGGTCATCGTATGGAAATCTACGTACGTCCTGAGATGGCAGAAAAAGTTATCGAGATATCGAAGTCATTCAATATCGACGCACAGGTAATCGGTCATATCGAAGAAGGACAGCGCTCATTAACGATTAAGAGTGAGTTCGGAACCTTTGAATATTAATAGGTTTGGAACCTTAGAATACCAATAAATTAAAAGCCCTGACTTAGTTGAATTAGTCAGGGCTTTTCTTATCATCTTATTCAAGATATCATTCATCCATCAGCTTACGATAGCGCACACGTTTGGGCTCTTCCAGTCCTAAGCGCTGAGCCTTATTCGTCTCGTATTCGCTGTAGTTACCCTCAAAATAGAAGACATTACCATCGCCCTCGTAAGCAAGGATATGCGTACAGATACGATCCAGGAACCAACGGTCGTGACTGATGATGACAGCACAACCGGCAAAGGCTTCAAGACCTTCCTCCAGCGCACGCAGCGTGTTCACGTCAATATCATTGGTTGGCTCATCGAGAAGCAAGACGTTGCCCTCCTGCTTCAAAGCGATAGCCAGGTGAAGACGGTTACGCTCACCACCAGAGAGCACCCCGCATTTCTTCTCCTGATCAGCACCGCTAAAATTGAAACGACTCAGATAAGCTCGAACATTAATGTCGCGTCCGCCCATGCGTATTGTTTCGTTACCTTGGCTCACAACCTGATAAACACTCTTCTCCGGGTCGATATCCTTATGCTGCTGGTCAACGTATGACAGTTTCACAGTCTCACCAACCTCAAAAGTGCCAGCATCAGCCTGTTCCAAGCCCATGATAAGACGGAACAAAGTAGTCTTACCGGCACCATTAGGTCCGATAACACCAACGATGCCATTAGGTGGCAGACTGAAGTTAAGGTCGCTGAACAGCGTCTTGTCACCATAAGCCTTCGCCACATGGACAGCCTCAATAACCTTATTACCCAGACGTGGTCCGTTGGGGATATAGATCTCCAACTTCTCCTCCTTCTGTTTCTGTTCCTCATTCAACATCTTGTCGTATGAGTTCAGACGAGCCTTTCCCTTTGCCTGACGTGCCTTCGGTGCCATACGCACCCACTCCAGCTCGCGCTCCAACGTCTTGCGACGCTTTGAGGCGGCCTTCTCTTCCAGCGCCAGACGCTGACTTTTCTGTTCCAGCCATGAAGAGTAGTTACCTTTCCAGGGAATACCCTCACCACGATCCAATTCCAGAATCCACTCAGCCACATCGTCCAGGAAGTAACGGTCGTGCGTCACGGCAATCACCGTACCCTCATACTGCTGCAGATGTTGCTCCAACCAGTCAATACTCTCAGCATCCAGATGGTTGGTAGGCTCATCGAGGAGCAGCACATCAGGTTTCTGAAGGAGTAATCGGCAGAGCGCCACACGACGGCGCTCACCACCAGAGAGATTCTTCACGCTCCAATCGCCCGGAGGACAGTTAAGTGCCGCCATGGCTCGGTCCAGTTTAGAGTCCATGTTCCATGCATCGGTAGCATCAATGATGTCCTGCAGTTCAGCCTGACGGTTCATCAGTTTCTCCATCTTATCAGGATCCTCATAGTATTCCGGCAAACCAAACTTTACATTAATCTCATCATATTCAGCCAATGCATCATACACATGCTGAACGCCTTCCATCACGTTCTCCTTGACGGTCTTCTCTTCATTAAGAGGTGGCTCCTGTGGAAGGTAGCCCACGCTATAGCCGGGGCTCCATACCACGTCGCCTTGATATTGTTGGTCCAGTCCGGCAATGATTTTCATCAATGTGGACTTACCTGCACCGTTCAGACCGATGATACCAATCTTGGCACCATAGAAGAAACTGAGGTAAATATTCTTAAGAACTTGTTTCTGATTTTGCTGAATGGTCTTGCTTACGCCAACCATTGAGAAAATCACTTTCTTGTCGTCAACTGTAGCCATATTTCTAAGTGAATAGTGAATAATTTCACTTGTTATTTCTCAAACTTCTTACCTGTTTGCTTAACGATTTCGCGTGCATACTTCTCAGAATAACCAGGACGCTTCACCGTAGCACCAAGTCCGTACTTTGTACGGGTGAACTGACCATTCTCCTCCGGCTTAACTGTCATATCGTTATACTTCACGATAAGATAAGTAGCCAGTTTCTGCCAACGAGCCAACATCTGTTCAGCCTTCTCTGCTGTATAGGCTGTGAGATATTTTGTACGTGCTGCCTCGTCGAGTGTCAGCGCCTTATCCTCAACCTCTTTCTGAGCACGGAAATATGAATTATCCAGCGAGTCGCGAACCTCCTTCAAGGATGGGAAAAGCATAGAGTAACGTGGATAAACCATGTTGCTCACCCAGTTCTGTACCCAGAAAGCATTGTCCATGGAGAAGTTCAGCTCATCAGCACCTGGTGTGTCGTAAGGACGGGGAGCCTTCGTAGCACAGCAATACACAGGTGTGAAAGGTACCATATTACCATCATCATTGGCAAACCAGAAACAGCCACCAATCTGACGTGGCAACCAAGAACGCATCTGACTTACAAACACAAAGCCGGCCTGCTGTGTAGATACGGGACGCTCATTGAAATACTCCTTGCCATCCACCTTATAATAAAGAGGTGTAGGACGATAGGGCATTTCCCAGATACCACCGCCCATGTCGCTATCCAGCGCAAATGGTGTATCCTCGAAATGGTCGCGCATAGCCGTTTCCACATCCTGCACAGAGAGTTTCTTATTGGGCTTCACCCACAGAGGCATCACCTCTGCGTTAGCATCATGACCTTCAGCCCAGGGGATATAACGGTCCATACCATCGGCATAACGGTTGAAGAAACTCCATACACGTGCATCACAGATACGACGACCTGAAAAATCAGGAGCAGCATAGGCAGCATTATAACTGAAGTCCTCATCCTTACCCTTGAACCATCCCATCTTACGGGCGTAAGAGACCACGTTCTTGGAGTAGCGCACATTCTCCTTGTCCTTCATATTAAACTTTGTGATACGACTCTGGTTAGCATGACCGCAAATCATATCATCTGGTATGCGCAGAGCCACCCATACCGTGCGGCCCTTCTCCACCTTTCGGTCGCTGGCGCAACCCATCATTTCCATAATCCAAGCCTCGTTGGGGTCGCAGATTGTGAAGGTCTCACCCTCAGAACAATAGCCGTACTGCTCCACCAGTGACGTCATGATATCAATAGCCTGACGAGCCGTCTTAGCACGCTGCAGGGTGATATAAATCAGTGAGCCGTAGTCGATGATACCTGTGGTATCCACCATTTCCTCACGACCACCAAAGGTTGTCTCACCAATAGTTACCTGCCATTCGTTGATATTGCCGATGACATTATAAGTCTCCTCAGCTTCCAGGATTTCTCCGCCATATTTATTCGTGTCCCAGTCATACACCTGACGCATCGTTCCTTTCGGATGCTTGGCGGCAGGCTGATGCTTCAATCCCTGAAACATGCCATAACTGTCGGCACTATAAGAACAAATCACAGAGCCATCTACAGAGGCCTTTTTACCTACAATAAAATTAGTACAAGCCATTGCTCCCGCCGTAGCAACGAGCATGGCTGATAAAATCAGTTGTCTTTTCATTATTTATTTAATAATCAGTTTATCGCTGCCTGCAGCCTTGAAACTCATGTCCAGTCCTTTCACCGAGTGTGTGAGTGCACCAAACGAGATGAAGTCAACTCCCGCCTTGGCATAGGGAATCATTGTGTCGTAGGTAATACCACCACTTGATTCCGTCTCAGCACGTCCGTTGACAATCTTCACCGCCTTCTCAGTATCCTCAGGTGTGAAATTGTCAAACATGATGCGGTCGCATCCCTCGGCCAGAGCCTCGTCCAGCTCTTTGAAGTTACGCACCTCGCACTCTATCTTCAGGTCTTTGCCGTTATCCTTGCAATACTGCTTAGCACGCGAGATGGCATTATGCACGCCACCACAGAAATCAATATGATTATCCTTCAGCAGGATCATATCAAACAAGCCGATACGATGGTTCATACCGCCACCAATCTTCACAGCCTCCTTCTCAAGCATACGCATACCAGGTGTTGTCTTACGGGTATCGAGTACGCGTGTCTTCGTGCCTGCATCAATCAGCGCCTGCTGATATTTGTGCGTCATTGTGGCAATGCCACTCATACGCTGCAGGATATTCAACATCAGGCGCTCCGTCTGCAACAAACTCTGTTCCTTGCCTTTCACACTCATCACGATGTCACCTGGCTTCACATGCGCACCATCCTCAATATACACCTCTACTTGCAATTCAGGGTCAAAACGACGGAATACCTCCTTGGCAATCTCCACGCCAGCAAAGATACCCTCCTCCTTAATCAGCAGTTTTGACTCACCCATGGCATCCTTAGGGATACAGCACAACGTGGTGTGGTCACCGTCACCAATATCCTCAGCAAAAGCGAGGTCAATCAGTTTATCGTTCAGTTCTTCTACACTTAACATAATTTCTTCACTACTTTATTACTCAAAGTAAATACCAAGTCCCAGACGGATACCGAAGCCGCTATACTCCGTCACATCCTTTGTACTGAGGTTGTAATATACCTCCGGTTCGATGGTCACTGTACGGTTCAGGAAAAAGGCGTAGCCACACTGGGCACTGGGCACAAAATCCTTACGGATAGGACTGTTCACATAATTGGCGCTGGCTCCCAGGTATAAGCCGTTCTGCTCAATATAGTAGCGCAGACCGGCACCAAGTGTAAACGTATCGTCGCCTACCTTATGCCAGTCGTAACCCAATGTACCCGTTATCATCCAGTCATCTTCAAACAGATAACCACACTTGGCATTCAGGTCCATGTGCCAACTCTGATTCTTGCTCCAGTTGAGGTCGAAATTAGACAATCCTGCAGAAGCATAGTATTTATCCTTAGCAAATGGCAGACGATCTTGTGTCTGAGCCTGGCCTGCGACTGAGAACATCAGTCCGCAAAGCATCGTAAACAGTAATTTTTTCATAATCGATATCTTTTAATTAATAATGATTCGTTGTCTCGTTATATCGTTATCACGTTGTTACGTTATCGTGACATTAAAAAATTTGCTCCGTTAGCAGATACACCACACTCACCACCGTCATGAATACGGCAGGAACCAGCGAAATCCAGTAGTTCTTCTTCTGTTGATACAGATAAACCGTGATAGCCCATAGTGTGAAGACAGACAAGGTTTGGTTACTCCAGCCGAACCAGCTCCAGATGACGTCAAAGCCTTCAGGGTTGGCCATCTGCCAAATAAGCAGGGCAATGACAGCCGCAAACATGGGAATGCAGACATACAGACGCTTGCGCATCGTCTTCTGCTCCAGGTGGATGAAATCAGCAATGATGAGTCGTGCTGAGCGTAACGCCGTATCACCACTGGTGATAGGTGCAGCCACTACACCCAGAATGGCCAGAATACTTCCAAAGAGCCCCAGCCAGTTGTCGCACACCATGCTCACAATTGCCGGTGCCTTACTGATGATCTCCTCACCACCAGCCATCTCCTGATATCCAGGTGTTGGCTCATTGTAGAAGAAATACATAGCTACCGTAGCCCAGATAAGAGCTACCAGACCCTCAGTAATCATAGCGCCGTAGAATATAGGACGACCCATCTTCTCACTCTTCACGCAACGCGCCATCAACGGACTCTGCGTGGCGTGGAAGCCACTGATAGCACCACAGGCAATAGTGATGAACAGACAGGGGAAGATGCTCTTCGTTGTGAGCGAGGCCTCTCCAACGCCCTCCCACACCTCAGGGATATCTGGCATCTTCACAAACAACATCGCCATCAGGGCTACAGCCATAAACAACAGGGAGAATGCGAACAAGGGGTAAATCTTTCCGATAATCTTATCGATAGGCATCATCGTGGCAATGACATAATACACGAAGATGACAATAATCCAGAATGTACTGTTACTCAGTATCTCGATGCCTGGCACACTACTCAGGCACAGTTTCTGCAGCAACAAGGCAGGACTGTACACAAACACGGCTCCTACCATCATCAGCAGGAAAACCGAGAAAATCAGCATAATCTGCTTTGTGGCATTACCCAGGTATTTTCCAATAATCTCAGGAAGGTTAGCGCCACCGTTACGAATACTCAGCATACCGCTCAGATAGTCGTGCGTAGCACCTGCAAAGATACATCCGAAGACAATCCAGAGATAGGCAGCCGGTCCGAACTTGGCACCCATGATGGCACCAAAGATAGGTCCAGTACCTGCAATGTTCAGGAACTGTATCATGAAAATCTTCCATGAAGGCAGCACCATGAAATCCACACCGTCGGCCTTGGCAATGGCAGGCGTAGGTCTGTCGTCAGGTCCGAAAACTCTCTCTACAAAACGGCCATAAAGGAAATAGCCCAGAACCAGAGCCGCAAGGCTCAGTACAAAAGTAATCATTTCTGCTTTTCTTTTATCAAATTTGACGATGCAAAGATACAAAATAATTCACAATTCATAATTCATAATTCATAATTATTTTCTACCTTTGCAGGCAAAACATCAAGAAATGAAGAAATTTATCTGTTTTCTTATTCTAGTATGCGCCTTTATCGCAGTTCAGGCGCAATCTTCCAAGTACGAAGTCAGGGCCGTTTGGCTCACAACCATCGGTGGTATAGACTGGCCTCACTCCTATCAGTCGGAAGCTCAGAAACGCGAACTCACCCAAATACTGGACCAGTTACAGAAAGCAGGTATCAATACCGTACTCGTACAGACACGCGTACGCGGTACGACCATTTATCCCTCGGCCATCGAACCATGGGACGGCTGCATCACGGGTACGCCTGGCCGCAAGGCTTCCTACGACCCCTTGCAACTGTGTATCGATGAGTGTCACAAGCGTGGCATGGAGTGCCATGCTTGGGTTGTAACCATCCCCGTTGGAAAATGGAACAAACTGGGTTGCAAGCAGTTGCGTCAGAAATTCCCCAAACTAATCAAGAAGATTGGCGACGATGGTTACATGGATCCCGAACAGGGGCAGACTGGCGACTATATAGCCTCTATCTGCAAGGAGATTGTAACCAACTATGATGTTGACGGCATTCACCTGGACTACATCCGCTATCCTGAGACATGGAAAATCAAAGTAAGTCGTCCGCAAGGCCGCGAGTACATTACCAGCATCGTTCGTAAAATCAACAAGGCAGTTAAGACAGAGAAGCCATGGGTCAAACTGACTTGTTCTCCTATTGGAAAATATGATGACCTTCGCCGCTATCGTGCCGGTGGATGGAATGCCCGGACCACCGTATGCCAGGACGCACAAGCCTGGCTTCGCGACGGACTGATGGACGGACTGTTCCCGATGATGTATTTCCAGGGTAATAACTTTTTCCCCTTCGCAATCGACTGGCAGGAACAGAGTGCCGGACGTCCTGTAGTACCAGGTCTTGGCATCTATTTCCTCGACCCTCGCGAAGGCAAGTGGACACTCGACCAGGTGGTACGTCAGATGAACGTCAGTCGTCAACTGGGCATGGGACATTGCTTCTTCCGTTCCAAGTTCTTTACCGACAACGTGAAAGGCATCTACGACTTCACCGTGCGTTTCAACCAGACGCCAGCACTTGTACCACCCATGACATGGACCGGGCAGCCAGCCCCAACAGAACCCTCTCAACTTGCCCTGCATCATAACACCCTCTCCTGGCAGGCATCTACCGATAAGAGCGATGCTCCCTACATCTATTATAATATATATGCCAGCGAGGACTTCCCCGTAGATATCACAAAGGCTGAGAACCTGGTAGCCGCCAGAATCACCAAGACAAGTCTGCTGGTGCCAAATAATGGAAAGAACTATGCCGTCACAGCGATGAACCGCTATGGCATAGAGAGCACACCCGCCCAACTTCTGCTCAACGTGGGCAAGCGCTATGCAGCTCCCACTATCAGTAAGACCGACGGACGTCCTATCGCCCTGCCCGAAAAAGGTACCATCCTTGATGCAGAATTTGTAATCGTTGAAACCCTCGATGGACGCCAAGTAGCCCTACGCCCCTACTCTGCTTTCTTGTCGGTAGATGGTCTGCCTAACGGCATCTATCAGCTGCGTTCACTGGGCAAAAAAGGACGTAACCATCGCATCGGTTTCTTTAGCATCAAACGCTGATATCCTGCATAAAAATAAACACCCTATCCAAATAGCGTCATATTTTGCAAAAATATTCAAATTTAGACGTGGTATTTCAATAAATATTAGTAAATTTGCAACCAATTTGACTTAAACCCCTAAAATAAATGAACAAAAAGAATCTTAAGAAGGTGCTCGTACTCGGTTCGGGCGCACTTAAAATCGGACAGGCAGGTGAGTTCGACTACTCAGGCTCACAGGCACTGAAAGCCCTGCGTGAAGAGGGCATCAAGAGCGTGTTGGTAAACCCAAACATTGCCACCATCCAGACCTCGGAAGGTATTGCCGACCAAGTGTATTTCCAACCGGTTAATGCGCATTTCGTCACGGAAATCATCAAGAAGGAACGTCCTGATGGCATCCTCTTGGCTTTTGGCGGACAGACAGCCCTGAACTGTGGTACAGAACTATATCTGAACGGTACGCTCAAGGAGTATGGCGTCCAGGTGCTGGGTACCAGCGTTGAGGCTATCATGGATACTGAAGACCGCGACCGTTTTGTGAAGAAACTCGACGAGATCAGTCTGAAGACGCCCGTAAGCCACGCCGTAGAGAATATGGAAGATGCGCTGAAGGCAGCCCACGAGATAGGCTTCCCCATCATGATTCGCTCAGCTTATGCGCTGGGAGGACTGGGTTCTGGTATCTGTCCTGATGAGCAGGCCTTCAAGGAACTGGCTGAGTCGGCCTTCACCTTCGCACCCCAGATCCTGGTTGAAGAGAGCCTGAAGGGCTGGAAGGAGATTGAGTTCGAGTGCATCCGTGATGCCAACGACCGCTGCTTCACCGTGGCCTCTATGGAGAACTTCGACCCCCTGGGTATCCACACGGGCGAAAGTATCGTAGTGGCTCCTACTTGTTCATTGACCGAGGAACAGGTCAAGATGCTGCAGGAAATTACTATCAAGTGTGTGCGTCATCTGGGTATCGTGGGCGAGTGCAACATCCAGTTTGCTTTCAACGCTACGACCAACGACTATCGTATCATTGAGATCAACGCACGTCTGAGCCGTTCTTCAGCCTTGGCTTCAAAAGCTACGGGTTATCCGCTCGCTTTCGTAGCAGCTAAGATTGCGCTGGGCTATACCCTCGACCAGATTGGCGAGATGGGAACTACAAGTTCTGCATATGTTGCTCCCTCGCTCGACTATATGATATGCAAGATTCCCCGTTGGGACCTTACAAAGTTCGCTGGCGTCAGCCGTCAGATTGGCTCTTCAATGAAGTCTGTAGGTGAGATAATGAGTATCGGTCGCTCTTTCGAGGAGATGATACAGAAGGGCTTGCGCATGATTGGTCAGGGCATGCATGGCTTCGTGGGCAACGACCACACCAAGTTCGACGACCTCGACAACGAGTTGGCTAACCCCACCGACCTGCGTATCTTCGCTATTGCCCAGGCTCTGGAAGAGGGCTATACCATTGAGCGCATCGAGGAACTGACCAAGATTGATGTATGGTTCCTTGAAAGACTGAAGCATATTGTAGACCTGAAGCACGAGCTGCAGAAGTTCGATAAGCTGGAGGATCTCTCCGATGAACTGCTGCTTGAGGTGAAGCGTTGTGGCTTCTCAGACTTCCAGATTGCACGCTTTGTTCTGAAGACCAAGTCAACCAATATGGAGAAGGAGAACCTTGAGGTGCGCAAGCTCCGCAAACAGCGTGGCATCATGCCTTCTGTGAAGCGCATCCCCACAGTAGCCAGCGAACATCCTGAGCTCACCAACTATCTCTACTTCACCTATACCCACGTACCTGCCTTTGGCGACACCAAGGGCGAGAAATACAAGGTTGCCCACGACATCAACTATTACAATAACGAGAAATCCGTAGTTGTCTTAGGTTCAGGCGCTTACCGTATCGGTTCGAGTGTAGAGTTCGACTGGTGTTCGGTGAATGCCATCAACACCGCCCGTAAGTTGGGCTATAAGTCTATCATGATCAACTACAATCCCGAGACCGTATCTACCGACTACGATATGTGCGACCGTCTCTACTTCGATGAACTCTCGTTGGAGCGTGTGCTCGACGTGATGGATCTGGAGCAGCCTCGCGGTGTCATAGTCTCTGTAGGTGGTCAGATTCCCAATAACCTCGCGATGAAACTCCACCGTCAGGGTGTTCCCGTACTCGGCACCTCTCCCGTAGATATCGACCGTGCCGAGAACCGCGACAAGTTCTCTGCTATGCTCGATAAGCTTGGTATCGACCAGCCCGCCTGGCGTGCGCTGACGAGCTTCGACGATGTGAAGGAGTTCGTTGACAAAGTGGGCTATCCCGTCCTTGTGCGTCCCTCATATGTGCTCTCTGGTGCTGCGATGAACGTATGCTATGACGAGGAAGAACTGCAACGCTTCCTGAATATGGCTACAGAGGTATCCAAGGAATTCCCCGTGGTGGTGTCTAAGTTCATGACTGAGACCAAGGAGATAGAGTTCGACGCCGTAGCCGACAAGGGCGAAGTGATTGAGTACGCGATCTCTGAGCACGTGGAGTATGCCGGTGTGCACTCTGGCGATGCAACGATGGTGTTCCCTGCACAGCACATCTATTTCTCTACTATCCGTCAGATTAAGAAGATTGCCCATAAGATTGCAGCCGAACTCAACATCTCCGGTCCTTTCAATATCCAGTTCCTGGCAAAGAACCGCGAGGTGAAGGTCATTGAGTGTAACCTGCGTGCCTCCCGTTCGTTCCCCTTTGTTTCTAAGATTCTGAAACGCAACTTCATCGAGACGGCTACAAAGATTATGCTCGACGCCCCCTACCAGAAGCCCGAGAAGAGTGAATTTGATATCGACCGCATCGGTGTCAAAGCTTCTCAGTTCTCGTTTGCCCGCCTGCAGAATGCCGACCCTGTCCTGGGTGTCGACATGAGTTCTACGGGTGAGGTTGGCTGTCTGGGCGACGACCTGAACGAGGCTCTCCTGAACAGTTTGATAGCAACTGGCTATTCTATTCCTAAGGATGCCGTGCTCATCTCTTCTGGTGGTGCCAAAGGCAAGGTTTCCCTTTTGGAACCCGCACAGCAGTTGGCCAAGAAGGGCTATACCATCTACGCCACCGCCGGCACCGCTAAGTTCTTCAACGATAATGGCGTGAAGGCTATCACCGTAGCATGGCCCGATGAGGCTGGCGAGAACAATGTGATGGACCTCATTTCCCAGCACAAGGTGGGTCTGGTCATCAACGTACCCAAGAACCACACCTCACGTGAGCTGACCAACGGTTATAAGATTCGTCGTGGCGCCATTGACCACAACATCCCCTTGATGACCAATGTACGTCTGGCAAAGGCCTTCATCGAAGCCTTCACCGCCATGAGTCTCGACGACATCAAGATAAAGTCTTGGCAGGAGTACAACAATTAACCTATGACATATGTAAGACACATGGTTGACTAATTTGGACAGAGTCGTTGGACACTGGACACTAAAAACAGAGATTTTCAAACTTTCTTTGCGTACATATATGTTCACGGTACGCGTAGAGGTTTGGAAATCTCTGTTTTTTTAGTTTCCCGTGTCCAGCTCTCCATTCTGATTCTGATACTGCTTTTGTTGCATAATAGGAATTTTTTATCAACCGTCTGCACTTTTTGTGTATGCGGCAGTAAATTTTTCAATTATCAATTATCAATTTTCAATTAAATTAGTTACCTTTGCACACAAATTGCAATTTTATATATAAAATGATACTTGAAAAGATAAACGAACTCCTTCAGCAGGTTGACTCGCTGGAGGCAAAGAATGCTGAGGAAGTAGAACAGCTCCGACTGAAGTACCTGAGTAAGAATGGTGAACTGAACGAGCTGATGAAGGACTTCCGCAACGTGCCCGCAGAACAGAAGAAAGAGGTGGGCATGAAAATCAACGAACTGAAACAGCGCATCACAGACCGTATCAACGCCCTGCGCGAGGCATGCACCACACAGGAGTCTGGCGACGAAGCCATCGACCTGACACGCACGCCCTACCCCATCCAGTTGGGTACACGCCACCCCCTGACCATTGTGACCAACGAGATTATCGATATCTTCAGTCGCATGGGATTCGTGCTGGCCGACGGTCCCGAGGTAGAGGACGACCTGCATGTGTTCACCCGTATGAACTTTGCTGCCGATCACCCCGCACGCGATATGCAGGACACCTTCTTCGTATCGCAGCATCCCAATGATGTGACCAAGAATATTCTGCTCCGCTCACACACCAGTAGCGTACAGGCTCGTGTGATGGAGAACATGCATACTGAGGACGGCAAACTGACCGGTCCCATCCGCGTAATCTGTCCGGGTCGCGTTTATCGTAACGAGGCTATCACAGCCCGTGCCCACTGTTTCTTCCATCAGGTAGAGGGTCTGTATATCGACAAGAACGTGTCGTTTACCGACCTGAAGCAGGTACTGCTGTCGTTTGCCCGCGAGATGTTTGGCGCCGACACAAAGATTCGTCTGCGCCCATCTTACTTCCCATTCACTGAGCCCAGCGCAGAGATGGATATCTCTTGCTTCATCTGCGGTGGCGAGGGTTGCGGTTTCTGTAAGCACACCGGATGGGTAGAGATTCTGGGTTGTGGTATGGTGGATCCTAACGTACTGGAGCAATGCGGTATCGACTCTAAGGAGTATAGCGGCTATGCCTTCGGTATGGGTGTAGAGCGTATCACCAACCTGAAATATCGTGTATCAGACCTCCGTATGTTCTCTGAGAACGATACCCGTTTCCTGGAAGAATTCCAAGCAGCTGACTAATTTTAAAAACATAATTCTAAAACAAACAACGCTATGTTAAAACCGTTAAACAAAAAATTCGCTCCTAAGAGCGTGATGCCTGAAAAGGTGATTCAGTTTGGTGAAGGTAACTTCCTTCGTGCTTTTGTAGATTGGATTATCTGGAACATGGACCAGAAGACCAATTTCAATGGTAGTGTCGTAGTCGTTCAGCCCATCGAACGCGGTATGGTAGACTGGCTCAACGGTCAGGACTGTCTGTATCACGTCAATCTGCAGGGCCGTGAGAACGGTAAGCCCGTAAACACCCTGGAGCGCATCGACGTTATCAGTCGTGCCCTGAATCCCTACTCTCAGAACGATGCCTTCATGGCACTGGCTGACCAGCCCGAGATTCGTTTTGTGATTTCTAATACCACGGAGGCCGGTATCGCTTTCGACCCCGCTTGTAAGTTGGACGACAAACCCGCCAGCAGCTATCCCGGTAAACTGGTTCAGCTGTTGTACCGTCGTTACCAGACCTTCAACGGCGACCCCACCAAGGGACTTATCATCTTCCCATGTGAGCTGATTTTCCTGAATGGTCACGTGCTGAAGGATTGCATCGAGAAATACATCGAGTTGTGGCAGTTGCCTGAGGGCTTCAAGAAATGGTTCGAGGAGTCTTGCGGCGTTTACGCTACCCTCGTAGACCGTATAGTTCCAGGCTTCCCCCGCAAGGAGATTGCTGAGATTCAGGAGAAGGTTGGCTATCGTGACAACCTCGTTGTACAGGCCGAGAACTTCCACCTCTGGGTTATCGAGGCTCCAAAGGAAGTAGCTCAGGAGTTCCCTGCAGACAAGGCCGGACTGCACGTGCTGTTCGTTCCTTCAGAAGAGCCCTACCACAAGCGTAAGGTGACCCTGCTGAATGGTCCTCACACCGTATTGAGCCCTGTAGCTTATCTTAGTGGCGTGAACATCGTACGTGATGCTTGCAACCACGAGGTTATCGGAAAATATATCCACAAGGTACAGTTCGAGGAACTGATGCAGACACTCGACCTGCCTATGGACGAGCTGGAGAAGTTTGCCGGCGACGTGCTGGAGCGCTTCGACAACCCATTCGTAGATCATCAGGTTACCAGCATCATGCTGAACTCATTCCCCAAGTTCCAGGCTCGCGACCTTCCCGGAGTAAAGACCTATCTGGCTCGCAAGGGCGAACTGCCTAAGGGCTTGGTATTCGGTCTGGCTGCCATCATCACCTACTATAAGGGTGGCAAGCGTTTCGACGGTGCAGAAATCACACCTAACGACGACCAGAAGATTATGGACCTGCTGAAAGAGCTCTGGGCTACCGGTGATACTCAGAAGGTGACCGACGGTGTGCTGGGTGCAGAGTTCATCTGGCAGGAAGACCTGAACAAGGTTGCTGGTCTGAACGCTATGGTAAAGCAGTTCCTTGACCTCATCCAGGCTAAGGGTATGCTGGAGGCTGTGAAGACAATCCTGTAAACCTGATAAGGATCATAAAACAAATAAGGCGCTTCGTTTTGAAGCGCCTTATTTTTGTGTCTGTATTCTGGTTATCCACCGAAGTTATCGTACATGATACTCTCGGGATCTACGCCAAGCGAGTCGAGCATAGAGACAACGGCCTTTGACATAGGGCCAGGACCGCACATATAGTACTCGATATCCTCGGGAGCCTCGTGGTCCTTCAGATAGGTCTCGTACATCACGTTGTGTACGAAGCCTGGAGTATACTTCACGCCAGCAGCATCGGCAGCAGGATCTGGACGGTCCAGAGCCAGATGGAAGTGGAAGTTGGGGAACTCCTTCTCCAGTCCGAGGAAGTCTTCCAGGTAGAACACCTCATTGAGCGCACGGGCACCATAGAAGTAGTGCATCTCGCGATCGGTGGTGTGCAGCGTCTTCGTCATATGCATGATCTGTGCACGCAGAGGAGCCATACCGGCACCACCACCAACCCAGATCATCTCCTTCTTAGAGTCAAAGTGTGGGTGGAAGTCACCGAAGGGACCGCTCATAATCACCTTGTCGCCGGGTTTCAGCGAGAAGATATAAGATGAAGCGATACCAGGGTTCACATCCATGAAGCCACTACGGTCAGCCTTGAACGGAGGCGTAGCGATACGTACGGTCAACATGAACACGTCGCCCTCAGCAGGATAGTTGGCCATAGAGTAAGCACGGATGGTGTCCTCGGGGTTCTTACACTTGAGTGGGAACAAACCGAACTTCTCCCATGCGGGCAGATACTCGTCGCCAATCAGAGACTTGTCGAAGTCCTTATCGTAGTCGATGCAGTCAAACTTAGGAATACGGATCTGAGCGTAGGAACCAGGCAGGAAGTCCATGTGGGCACCAGCAGGCAGCTGTACCTTGAACTCCTTGATAAAGGTAGCCACGTTCTTGTTAGAGATAACGGTACACTCGTACTCCTTAACACCCAGGATAGACTCGTCAACATGAATCTTCAGGTCGCCCTTCACCTTGCATTGGCAACCCAGGCGCCAGTGGTCCTTAATCTGCTTACGTGTGAAGTGAGGCTTCTCTGAATCCAGGATCTCGCCACCACCTTCAAGCACCTGAACCTTACATTGTCCGCAACTGGCCTTACCACCACAGGCAGAAGGCAGGAAGATGCCGTTCTCGTTGAGTGTAGCCATCAGGTTATTACCCTGAGGCACGTTGAGCACACGGTCACCATTCACGGTGATATTCACATTGCCGCTGGGCGATAGATATTTCTTCGCTACGAGCAGGATGATGACGATAGCGATGATCGTCACCAGGAAAACGATAATACTATTTACTATAAACATAACTGTCGCCCTCCTTAGATTTTAAGTCCACTAAAACACATCATGGCCATAGCCATCAAACCCACAGTAATAAACGTGATGCCGAGGCCCTGCAGAGGCTTGGGCACGTCGCTATACTGCATCTTCTCACGAATGGCACCCATAGCCACGATAGCCAGGGTCCAGCCAATACCGGAACCGAGCGCATAGACCACAGCGTCACCAATGCTGGTGATAGCCTTTGTCTCGCTGGGGTCCAGCAGGATGCGCTGCTGCATGAAGAGCGAGGCACCCATGATGGCGCAGTTTACGGCAATCAGAGGCAGGAAGATACCCAGGGCTGCATAGAGCGATGGTGAGTATTTCTCCACAATCATCTCGACCAACTGCACGATACCGGCGATAACGGCGATAAACAGGATGAACGAAAGATATGAGAGGTCCATACCGAAGATACCATTCTCAGAGAGCACCTTGGTCTGGAGCAGATAGTCAACAGGTACGGTAACAAACAGCACGAAGGTAACTGCCAGTCCCAGTCCCAATGAAGTCTTCACATTCTTCGAAACGGCAAGGAACGAACACATGCCCAGGAAGAAAGCAAAAATCATGTTGTCGACAAAAATCGAACGGAAGAATAATGATATTGCGTGTTCCATAATTTACTTCTCCTTATAAAAATAAGCACGGTGTACCCAGATAACGATTCCCACGAGGATCAGCGCCATGGCAGGCATCGTCATCATGCCGTTGTTAAAGTCCTTGCAATCAATAATCTGAAAGCCCAGCAGCGAACCGCGTCCGAAGAACTCACGAACGGCACCCACGATAATCAGAATCATGGCGTAGCCGATACCGTTGCCCACACCGTCGAGGAATGAAGGCCAGGGCTTGTTCTGCATGGCAAAAGCCTCCAGACGTCCCATCAGGATACAGTTGGTGATAATCAGACCCACATAGACAGAGAGCTGTACGCTGACGTCATAGACAAAAGCCTTCAGAATCTGAGAAACGATAGTCACCAGAGCAGCCACAACAACCAACTGTACCACGATACGGATACGAGTAGGAATGGTGTTACGCAAGATAGAGATAATCACGTTGGCAAAAGCCGTGATAACGGTTACAGCGAGACCCATCACAATGGCAGGCTTCAACTGACTGGTCACAGCAAGTGCCGAGCAGATACCCAACACCTGAACAAGTATCGGGTGGTCGAGGTTCAACGGATTGGTGAAAGCCTCTTTATTTTGCTTACTAAATAATGCCATAGTTCGTTAGTTCTTTAAAAAGTCCATATACTTGGCCAACTGGTCCTGCAGCATCTTGCTCACAGCTGTAGAGGTAACGGTAGCACCTGTCACGGCATCCACCGTTGTCTCGTCGTTGACAGCTTTCACAACGCTCAGGGCAATCGTTGAATCATCGCCATCGGCAAAGATCTTCTTGCCCTGGAACTTTGCCTGCCAATCGGCATTGTCCTTAATCTCAGCACCAAGTCCGGCAGTCTCGCTCTCGTGGTTGAAATAAGCACCATATACGGTGTTCTTGTCACTATCGATAGCCAGGAAGCAGCTGATGCCGCCCCACATGCCCTGACCCTTCAGGGGAAGCACGTATTTCACGTCGCCATTCTCGAGTGTGCAAACATAAACATTCTGTGCCTCGTCGAAAGCCACAATCTTCTCGTAGGTAGCGTGTGCCTCTTCATCGCTCAGGCCACGCAGGTTCAGCGAGTTCAGGATCTGCTTCTCTGTGTCGAGTGCAACGTTAGCATCCTGCATGGGCTTCAGGGTCTGAGAGACGAAAGCCAACAGGAAGGCCACGATGACCACCATGATCGTACTATATATAATAATGTACGTATTGGAATTTGTATTCAGTTTCATTTTGTACCTCCTCTCTTCAAACGTTTTGAGATATTGCGGTCAACCACGAAGTAGTCGATAGCAGGAGCAAACATATTCATCAACAGGATAGCCAGCATCATGCCCTCGGGGAAACCGGGGTTCATCACGCGGACCACGATGGCAACGACACCAATCAGGAAACCGTAGAACCACTTACCACACTCGGTGCGGCATGAGGTAACAGGGTCGGTAGCCATGAATACAGCACCAAAGCAGAAACCACCCAGGGCAATGTGCTCATACCAGTGGATAGGTGTCATATCAAGGCTCTCGAACAGCAGAGCTGTCAGGATTCCACCGGCGAAGACGCTAATCATGGTCTTCCATGAAGCAATACCCGTGCAGAGCAGGATAACGGCGCCAATGGCGATGGCAATTACAGAAGTCTCACCGATTGAACCGGGAATCAGTCCGTAAACGGCATCCATCGTGAAGTTGTAGTCGGCCAGGTTGGCCAGAGGTGTAGCACCAGAGAAGCCATCGGGCACCTGACCACCGAAACCGAAGATAGGACTGTCGGCAATCCAGGCCTGGTCGCCTGTCATCTTCTGGGGATAGGCGAAGAAGAGGAAGGCACGTGCCAAGAGTGCGGGGTTGAAGATGTTCATACCCGTACCACCGAAAATCTCCTTGCCGATAATCACAGCAAAGGCAACAGCAATAGCCAACATCCACAGAGGCAGGTTCACAGGGACAATCAAGGGAATAAGGATACCAGATACGAGGTAACCCTCCTGAATCTCCTCATTTTTCCATTGTGCCCAAGCAAACTCAATGCCCAGACCAACGATATAAGAAACCAGAACCTTTGGCATCACTGCCAGGGCACCAAAGAGGAACATATCCATGAATGAAGCGTTCAGTCCTGATGCGATAGCATTCTGATAACCAACATTATACATACCAAACAGTAAAGCAGGCATCAAAGCGATGACCACCATACTCATAATGCGTTTCGAGTCGATAGCGTCGTGGATATGCACACCCTTCTTCGCTGTTGTATTGGGCACAAAGAGGAAGGTCTCAAAACCATCAAATACGCTACGGAAAGCGTGAAGCTTACCTTCCTTCTCGAAGGCGGGCTTTATCTTATCGAGATAATTTCTTAATGCTTTCATCGTCGTTATGCGTTTTCTTTACGTAAATTATTCAATCCTTCACGAACAATGCGCTGGAGTTCCAACTTAGAAGAGTCAACAAACTCAGCCAGGGCAAAGTCCTCGGGAGACACCTCGTAGATACCCAACTGCTCCATCTTGTCGATGTCGCCGGCGATGATAGCCTTAATGAGGTATTCACCATAGATATCCATAGGCAGCACCTTGTCGTACTCACCACTCATAATCATGTGGCGCTCACCACCCTTCACACGGGCATCCAGCGCATAAGCCTTCTTGCCGAAGAGCCATGAGAAGTAGCTGCGGTTTACAGAGAACTGACCGAAGCGGGGCATGATCCATCCCAGCAGTTCGTTGTTATCGTCACCCTCGGGAATCACGGTAATCTCTGAGGTGTGAGCACCCAGGAAGCCATCCTTCGAAGTGATACGGCCTGTCAGTACGTTACCATTGATAATACGTACGGAGTGATCAGCATCATAGCTGTTGGAAAGCAGCGTAGAGAGTTCCTCACCAACGAGCATATCCACGTAGCAGGGCTTTTTCACCTCACTACCGCAGAGTGCCACCGTACGTGTCAGGTTCACCTTACCCGTGTTAAACAGGCGTCCGATAAAGAGCACCACAGAGGGGTCACCAATGGTCCATACCACCTCACCCTTGTTGACTGGGTCGATGTTGTTGACCTGTACGCCTACGTTACCGGCAGGACACTTGCCCTTGAACACGTTAACCTCCACGTCCTTCATGTTCTCCAGACTAGAGTCAACGCCTACACCCAGATACGTCTTGGCGATCTTTGAGAGTGCGGTAAGACCGGTCTGGAAATCTGCCTCCTGACCCTTTACCTCAAACTCAAAACTGCCAGCCAGGGGCTTGTCGCGCAGGGCTGACACGAAGATAGCCTTCGGCATCACGGACGGGTTCGTAGAGATGGCGTAAGGCAGCTGGTTGATGAAACCAAAGAGACCTGCCTCAAGAAGGGCATCAACAACGGCCTTAGCGTCCATTGCGGCCACATCCTTCTTGCCAAAATCCACATACTGTTGCTGACTGTCGGCCTCTACCTTTACGCAGAGCACCTTACGGCGATCTCCGCGCTCTACTGCAGTAACTTTACCACTTACAGGCGAGGCGAAACGAACTTCGGGATAGAGTTTGTTAACGAACAAAGCATCCCCGGCTCGGACAACGTCACCTTCACGTACAACGACCTTGGGAACGACGCCTTCGAAATCGTCTGGCACCAAAGCGTAGTGCCCGTTCGATTTGAGGTTCATTTTCGTTTCCTCAGCTTTTCCTTGAAGGTGAATGTCTAAGCCTTTACGTAGCCTAATAACATTTGCCATATTCAATAAATTGGTTTGATTGTCTCTTTGGGCTGCAAAATTAATAATTTTTAGGTTAACAGAGAAGAAAAACGTTAGGAAAAACACGGATTTCGGAACTTTTGTATTAAATTTGCACAACGAAAATGACAAGAACACATATAATTGCCAAGTAGAATTTACAGAAAGTGAATAAATTGAAGCACATAACCAACTGGACCGTATGGAGCCTGATGGCTCTCTATGGTTTAATTTTTGTGCTCATTCACCTTCCTTTCATCCAACATTTCCTGGGTCAGCAGATAGCAGATATCCTGTCGGAAAAGATTGGTACCAACGTGAAGATTGAGCGCGTCGAACTGGGATTCCCCAATCGTGTAATATTGGACGACGTGCTGATTCTCGACCAGCAGCAGGAAGAGATGCTGCGTGTAGGACGCCTCACGGCAAAGATTGAGTTCATGCCCCTGACCTATGGACGTATCTCCATCTCGTCAGCCCAAGTTTTCGGTACGCACGCGAACCTTTATAAAACAGATTCGCTGGCGACACCCAACTTTCAGTTCGTTCTCGACTCACTGGCCTCTAAGGACAATGATGAGCCCAGCAATATCAACCTGCGCATCAACTCACTCATCATCCGTCACTCCAGTATCGCGTACAACCAGAGAGACGTGCCTCTGACGCCTCAGGTCTTCAATCCCCGTCACCTGAAGGTCAGCGATATCAGCGCTCATATCATCTTGAAAGAGTTTCAGTCCGACTCGCTCAATGCCAACATCAAGCGACTGACCTTCAAGGAGCAGTCGGGCCTGAAGATCAACCGTCTGTCACTTGCCGTGGAGGCCAATGACCATCAGGCCGAACTCAAGGATTTCCGTTTGCAGATGCCACATTCCGCGGTAACTATCGATGCCATTCATGCCACCTACGACAAGGAACATATCGCAGAAACCATCCAATACGAGACCGTGGTGAATGCATCTGCCTTGACACCAGCAGACATCACCTGTCTGTTGCCGGCGCTCAAGGAATTCCCCCAGACATTCTCCATCCACACGTCATTGAAGGGCATTGGCAGCAACTTCGAGTGTTCCAACCTGACCGTCACCACCAGCGACAAGTCGTTTGAGCTTCAGGGAAATGGTTTTATGCGCAACAATACATGGGCATTCTCTACGCCCGGCCTCCATATCTCACAGGCATTCATCAGCCAATGCAAACAGGCCTTTGACGGGCTGCCCGATGAACTGACGCGTCTTGGCGATATCCATCTGGATGGAAATGTCAGCAAGGACGATGCCGGCACCATCCGTACGAATGCCGACATCCGTTCTGACGTCGGTAATATCGTTCTCGCATTCTCCATGAATAAAGACGAGCAGTTCGACGGTCATCTGGATACTGAGTCCGTCCTGTTGGGCAAGATTCTCGACAACGACGAACTGGGTACGCTTGCCACCAATATCAGTATCAGAGGCTGTAAGGACAGTTTCACGGCCGAAGGCAATATCCCGCTGATAGAATACAAGAGCTATCCCTACCATAATATAAACATAAACGGTACGTATCATCATGGAGATATCGCCGGTTCGCTGAAGGTGGACGATCCCAATGTCCTTGCCGACCTCACGGGCGAACTGCGCAAGGGCAACCGGTATGCCGTCAGACTGGAGGGCTTCATCAAGGACCTGCGTCCCCAGTCGCTCAACCTCTCCGACGAATGGGGCAACACCCGCTTCTCTGCCTGTATCAATGCCGACTTCATCGCCAACAACCTGAATGACGCAGAGGGCAGTTTAACCCTCAGCGATTTCGAGATGCAGGCCGACGACTCCATCGGCAGCTATTATTTCATGAAAAACCTGGAGGTGATGACAGGCTATGATGACCATCTGCATTTCGTGAATGTGAAGGGCGACATGGGCGAGGCTGATATCAAGGGTGATTTCGACTGGAACACCCTACCCCAGAGTTTCATCAACTATATCGCTTCTAAGATGCCCACGCTGCCAAACCTGCCCAAGGCGACGCAGCCTACGAACAATAACTTCACGGTGGAACTCACGATGACGGATACTGACTGGATGCAGAAACTGCTGAACGTACCCCTCAGCATCGAGCGTCCGCTGACGCTGACAGCCTCTGTCGACGATAAGCATAAGCAGTTGGATGTAGAGGGACAACTGCCTATGTTCACCTATAACGGTAATCGTTATATGAACTCCACCATCAGCATCTCTACCAAGGCCGACACCATGAACTATCAGGCGAACCTCACCAAGGTGATGGCGGAGGAAGAGTACATGGATATCGACCTCAATGGTTCGGCGGCCGACAACCATATCTTTGCCTCGCTCCATTGGAACAAGGCCAACCTGCTGGAACCTGTCAACTCCACCAGCGGTACCATCAATACCATTACCGAACTCTATGCCAACGAGCAGGGAAAGGCCGAAGCACATATCCGTGTGCTCCCCTCTGTGATGACGGTACGCGAGAAGCCCTGGAATCTCGAGCCCTGCGACATCTTCTATTCAGCCAAGCACCTCGTGGTGGATCATTTCACGATCAACCATGAGCGCCAGCACCTGATTATCGATGGTGTTGCCTCTGAGTCGCCTGCCGATGCCATCACCATCGACCTCAAGGAACTGGATGTGGCATACATCCTCGACCTGGTGGATTTCGATGCCGTGAGCTTCGATGGTCTGGCCACGGGTACCGCTACCCTCTCTCAGGTCTTTGACGATATCGAGGGCAGCACCGACCTCACCGTCGATCAGTTCCGCTTCCAGTCGGGCCGCATGGGCACGCTGGTTGCCAACGCCAGATGGAATAAGGCCGGGAAACAGATTGACATCGACGCCATTGCCGACAACGGGGCAAAGTCAAAGACCTTCATCAACGGCTATATCTCACCCGTCAGGGAGGATATCAACCTGAATATCCAGGCAGCAGGTACCAGTATCGAGTTCTGCCAGTCCTTCACATCTTCCTTCCTGCACGATGTCAGCGGCAATGCCTATGGTAACGTGGTGCTCTACGGTCCCCTCTCGGAACTCAACCTGACTGGCGACCTCATCGTTGACGGAAAGGCCACCGTGACAGCTCTGAACACCACATACACGCTTCAGAAAGATACTGTCCGACTGATTCCCAACCGCATCCTGCTGAACCAGTGCACCATAGCCGACAAAGAGGGACATCAGGGCACGCTGAATGGCAGCATCAACCACGACCATTTCTCCGACTTCACCTTCGACGTGGATATCACGGCCGAGAACCTGCTGGCCTACGACTTCGACGATTTCAATGGCGGCATCGTCTGCGGTACGGTCTATGCCACGGGTACTGCCGACCTCCACGGACGTCCCGGCGAGGTCGTAATCAACTGTACCGTAACCCCCGAGGCCAAGTCGGTCTTTGCCTACAATGCCACCAACCCCGACGCCATCAGCCAACAGGAGTTTATCACCTGGGTGGATCATTCCGGCATACGTTCTCGTCATAGCGAGGACACCGAGGAGGATCTTGCTTCGTCCACGAATATCTATATCAACTTCAATATCAACGCCACGCCCCAGGGTACGCTCCGCATCCTGATGGACTCCAAGACCAACGACTACGTCACGCTCCATGGCAGTGGCGGCATCCGTGCGTCGTTCTACAACAAAGGTCCGTTCCATATGTTTGGTACCTATACCGTTGAGAGTGGAACCTATGGCATCACCATCCAGAATATCATCAAGAAGAACTTCACCTTCCAGAATGGTGGCACCATCATCTTTGGAGGAGATCCGCTGCATGCCAATCTGAACCTGCAGGCACAGTATACGGTGAATGGTGTGTCGCTGTCCGACCTGAACCTCGGCACTTCCTTTGCCAGCAATACCGTCCGTGTGAACTGTCTGATGAATATCCAGGGTACGCCTGAGTCGCCACATGTTGACTTCGACTTCGAACTGCCCAATGTGAATGCGGAGGAAAACCAGATGATCCGCTCTGTCATTGCCAGCGAACAGGAGATGAACCAGCAGGTGCTCTATCTCCTCGGTATCGGCCGTTTCTACACGCAGGGCACCAATAACTCACAGACGCAGGAATACGGACAGACCCAACTGGCCATGCAGTCTTTCCTCTCGGGTACCGTGTCTGCCCAGATCAACGAGGTGCTGTCGCAGGTCATCAAGTCGCGCGACTGGAACTTTGGTGCGAATATCTCTACGGGTGACGAGGGATGGCATAATGCCGAGTACGAGGGTATTGTCAGCGGACGCATGCTCAATAACCGCCTGCTCATCAACGGCCAGTTCGGCTATCGCGACAACGCCACTCAGACCACCACCTCTTTCATTGGCGACTTCGATATCCAGTATCTGCTGAACCCTAATGGCAATCTGGCATTAAAAGTATATAATCAGACCAACGACCGTTATTTCACCCGTTCTTCCCTGAATACGCAGGGTGTGGGTCTGATTATGAAGAAGGACTTCAACGGCATCGGAGAGCTCTTCAACTGGAGGAAGATGAAGAAGGAGTAAGGAGTTAAGACGATAGTTTTAGTTGTTAAGACGAATGACTCTGACGCCTGTGTGTGCCGGATGTTTTGAGAGGTATTTGCGGAATGTCATGGGCTCCTCCACCACTCGATGATGTATCTGCGACGCATTCAGCAGATGCAGTCCATCCTTTCTCCACACGGCAAATCCCAGATGCGCTATATCCAGTCCGGCTTTCGATGTGGTGATAGCCAGGATATCACCATCGTGAATCACGGAGCGAAGCAGTTTGCTATTGCGTATCTCCGACTTCGGGATAAAGCGAAACTTCTGGCCGGTCAACAGTTTCTCCTGTCCGGCAATCACAGACACATACTGTGGATGGGCCTTCAGCGCCTTGTACGACTGCGGATGCCTGCTCATATAGTTCACGCTAACCGTCTGTACCGACGTAAAGGGTGCTTTCTTCTGCTGTATCTCGCTGACAATGCCCTTCCTGCTGTTGTCTATAATCCAGTCCGTGAAATAATGCAGACGTGAGGGATAGCCGTCGATGACGCCCCCGCGGTAACGGATTCGCTGCAGCACCTCACGGAAATCGGCAAAGCTCATTTTCTTCTGCTCATGACAGAGCGTCAGCGCCACCACATTCTCCACCAGCGTGGTGCAGTCCAGCTCACGGGTATTCACCACCAGCTGTTCCTCGTCGTTCACCTCCAGCGTATGCGCTATATAGGGCCTGCCCATCAACAGGCGGGCGAAATGCAGTGTCCCTGCCCCACTCGGCGCCTGTCGCAACGCCCGCTCTATGAAGATGCTGTCCGTTTCCTTCTGCGCATAGGTGCCGACACCCGTCAGCACCAGCAGCATGATTACCACACTCAGTCTGTGTCTCATTTCTTCTCCCTGTATTTCTTCTTCAAGCCAAAATTGATTCCCACATACAGATTAGCCGAGCCAAACGTATTATTCGTTGAGAATTGCGACAAGCTATAATTATAGGTATGCATCACCACACTGCAGCCTGCATACCATTTCATGTTGTTATATACCAGCGCAAAACGTCCGATACCGTCGAGGTTCAGGTTCTGGATACTGAAGCTCCTACTTTTCTTGTCGCTCATCTCACCCGTGCTGCGCTTATGCGAGGCGGCAAGTTGGATGCTGCCACCCAGCAGCCAGTTGCGTGCAAACACCCAGTTGTAGGCATAGCCGCCCGACAGGCTGAAATCCACGTATTTGATATTCCTGAACTGCAAAGCGCTGTCCAGTTCCACGCGCTTCGCACCCATTTTCTCGTCGATGACCGACTGCAGCAGCTCATAGTCGAGATCAAACGAGTTCTGGGTATAGCCAAAGCCGGCCAACCACGAACCGCAACTGATTTTCTGTATCGTGCTCTGTGAGAAAGCTGCTGGATATGAGAACTTTCCGTGATTAAAGATATAGTAAAAGTTGAAACCCGTGATGTCCGTGGTAAACCCATCGAACGACACGTTGTTGAGTGCCGAGTAGTCCTGCTGATGCCCCAGGTTCACGTCGCGCAACTTAAAGTCGCGTGCCGTGCGGTGGTAGAACAGGTCCAGTCCTATCTGCGAACTGTACACGCTCAGGTCAAACCCACTCTTATGACTGTTCACCGACAGGTTTTCCAGCGACAGCGTATAGCCCAGAAACACCCATCGCCATCCGGCATACGGACCTAGGCGCACCTCCGAGTCAGGCGAGAAGGAAATCGACTGCCTGTTGTCGCCCGCCGAGCGGAGTGTATAGTAATCGTAGTTGCGCGTACCCTGAAGCATCGCCGCATAGACATAATGCTGAGGTTCTATGTAGCGCTCGTCCACCTTGTCGAACCCGCGGATGATGCGGCGAATCAGTCCCAGTTTCCGGGGCGCACTCTTCACCACGGTGTCTGTCTTCACGGAATCCAGCACCACAGGGATCGTCTCCTGCGCACAGGCAGGAGCCGTCATCATCATCATCAGTCCTAAAACGAGTTTTTTCAAAGTATACTGTTATCCTTATTATATAATATGCCTTAATATTTCCCGAGGATGCGGTCCATCACCCAGTTAATGGATGTTGCCGACACGCTCGTTGCCGTACAGATGCCGCGTCCCAGCAGATGTTCACACACATTCTTGATCAGCGGATACTGCACATACTGCGGATTGGGCACCTCAATGCGCTGCGTGCCATCACTGGTGTGCACCTCTATAGGCGAATAGTTGAACACCGAGAAACTCAGCGACCCCTGGTTGCCAATAATCAGTATGCGGTCGTTACGAGCCGACTCATGTCCTACG
The DNA here is from genome assembly GCF_022024175.1 of Prevotella communis. GTDB lineage: Bacteria > Bacteroidota > Bacteroidia > Bacteroidales > Bacteroidaceae > Prevotella > Prevotella communis. The sequence goes on from NZ_CP091794.1 coordinate 1,906,418, forward strand.
AAGCACCACGAGCCACTGCCCGGCAGTCCGTTCTCAAACTGAAACACGGCGCTCACCGAGTCCTCTGCCTCATACAGGCCGCCACGATTCGCACAGATGCCTCGCGCCTCCAGTATTATGCCAAACATATCCTGCAACAGGTCTATCTGGTGTGGAGCCAGGTCGTAGAAATAGCCACCACCCGAAATGTCGGCCTTCAGTCGCCAGGGCAGGTTCTCCGGATGGGCATAGTCCAGCGGACGAGGCGGCCATGAGAATCGTATCTGTACGTTAATCACGTCGCCTATCGTACCCTGCTCCACCAGCTGCTTCACCTTCTGGAAATACGGCAGATTACGTCTGTAGTAAGCCACAAAGCACGGAACGCCCGTCTGTTCCGACACACGGTTCACGCGGATACAGTCCTCATAGTTCGAGGCCAGCGGTTTCTCTACATAAACAGGTTTGCCTGCCCTCATTGCCATGATGGCGTATGTAGCATGACTGGATGGCGGTGTGGCCACATAGATGGCATTCACATCGGGATCGTCAATCAGTTCCTGAGCATCCGTGTACCAACGCGGCACCCCGTGACGCTCGGCATACGAACGGGCTTTCTGCTCCGTGCGGCTCATCACAGCCACCACTGTGGAATCCTCCACCTCTGCGAAGGCCGGACCGCTTTTCAGTTCGCAGACCTCGCCACAGCCAATAAATCCCCACCTTAGTTTCTTCATAGGAATGTAAATTTTCTGCAAAGGTACAAATTAATTCATAATTCTTAATTCTTAATTCATAATTATTTCGTACCTTTGCAACAATTTTTGATACAAAGACATGAAAACGAAGGAAGATTTAATGTTTCAGAAGACGCGTAGCATTGCTTCCATCTTCTATGATGCATATCAACTTTATACCGAGAACTTCAAACAGTTGTTCCGTGCATCCTGGCCTATAGCCATCATCTATGCACTGGTTTTCGCATTGGCCACATACCTGTTCATTAGTGACCTTCTGCCTATTGTCGTAACCCTGCCCGCATTCTCTGCAACCAATTGGGGGGCCGTATTGATGGCCTCCTGCCTGACGCTGGCAGCCCAACTGCTCTTTGTGCTGGCAGCCTTGCTCCTGGCATCAACGGCTTTCTGGGCATGCAGAGAGCATAAGACCACGGGCACCGTTCCCCGTCCGGCTCATTGGTGGGGCGTATGGCCAGGACTGTGGTATGTCAAGCTGCTATGGAAGTCGGTCTGCTTTCTGTTCCGTCCCGGTTTGCGTCATTTCGGCACCCTCTTCGCCACCTTCTTCATAACCCTGCTGTTCACCGCCGTGCTCACGCTCTTCTGTGAACTGCCGGCTATCATTATTGGCATTGCCAATATCAAGGCTTATGCAGGTGCTGCCGCAGGCGACCCTCTGGGCATGCCCGACTATATGGGTAAGCTCACCTTCGCCGCTTTCGTCATCGCAGGCTTCATCCAGGCATACGTTCACCTCATCACGGTGTTCCCCTTCTATTATGCCTATGGAAGCATCGATACGCTGGAAAAAGAAAGAAAACGTATTAAGTTATGAAACGCATACTCTTTATTGACCGTGACGGCACGCTCGTAGAAGAGCCTCACGACGAGCAAGTTGACGCGCTCGAGAAAATCAAGTTCAAGCCGGGTGTCTTCCGCTGGTTGGCATTCCTTCGTGAAAAAACCGACTTCCGCTTTGTGATGGTCAGCAATCAGGACGGACTGGGCACCAGTTCTTTCCCTGAGGACACGTTCTGGCCAGCCCACAACTTCATCCTTGAGGCGCTCAAGGGCGAAGGCATCGAGTTCGACGACATCCTCGTTGACAACCATTTCCCTGAGGACAATGCTCCTACGCGCAAGCCCAATACCGGACTGGTAGAGAAATACATGAACGATCCCGAGTACGACATCGCCAACAGCTACGTCATCGGTGACCGTGAGACCGATGCCCGCTTTGCTCAGAATATCGGCTGTAAGTCACTCATCCTCAGCGACACCCTCTCATGGAAGCAGGTAGCCGAACAGATCTTTGACGGCGAACGCACCGCTGAGGTCGTACGCACCACAAAGGAGACCGATATCCACGTGCGCCTCACCCTCGACGGCACAGGCAAGGCCGATATCCAGACCGGACTGGGTTTCTTTGACCACATGCTTGAACAGATAGCACGCCACGGGCAGATGGACCTGCTCATTCATACCAAGGGCGACCTCCACGTTGACGAGCACCACACCATCGAGGATACTGCCCTTGCCCTGGGTCAGTGCATCAACAAGGCGCTGGGCTCCAAGCGCGGCATCGAGCGCTACGGTTTCTCCCTGCCTATGGACGACTGTCATGCCCATGTGACGCTCGATTTCAGCGGACGTCCCTGGCTCATCTGGAAGACAGAGTTCCATCGCGAACGTGTAGGCGACGTGCCCACAGAGATGTTCTTCCATTTCTTCAAGAGCCTCTCTGACGCTGCCCTCATGAACCTCTACATCGAGGCCGATGGCGACAATGAGCATCATAAGGCAGAAGCCATCTTCAAAGCCCTGGCCCGTGCTCTCCGTGCAGCCGTACGCCGCGACATAGACCACTATCAGTTGCCCTCCACCAAGGGCACGCTGTAAATAATTGAGAGAAAAGATAAAAAAATGATGTGCGAAAGCAAATTTTCAATCATCAATTCTCAATTTTCAATTATTATTAGTAATTTTGCAACCAGTTTAATTTGTAATTTATAATATTGTAAGAAAATGACAATCAACGAATTCAACTTTGCCGGTAAGAAGGCAATCGTACGTGTAGATTTCAACGTACCCCTCGATGAGAATGGTAAGATCACAGACGACACCCGTATCCGCGGTGCCCTGCCTACCCTGAAGAAGATTCTGGCTGATGGTGGTGCTGTCATCATCATGAGCCACATGGGTAAGCCCAAAGGAAAGGTTGACATGAAGAAGAGTCTGGGTCAGATCCGCGAGGCTGTAGAGAAGGCTCTGGGTGTTCCCGTTGCTTTCGCTCCCGACTGCGCTAAGGCTGCTGATGCTGCCAAGGCTCTGAAGATGGGCGAGGCTCTGCTGCTCGAGAACCTGCGTTTCTATCCAGAGGAAGAGGGTAAGCCCGTAGGTATCGACAAGGAAGATCCAAAATACGACGAGGCTAAGAAGGCTATGAAGGCCAGCCAGAAGGAGTTCGCTAAGACCCTCGCTTCTTACGCTGACTGCTACGTGATGGATGCCTTCGGTACAGCTCACCGCAAGCACGCTTCTACCGCTGTTATCGCTGACTACTTCGACGCTAACAACAAGATGCTGGGTCTGCTGATGGAGAAGGAGGTTCAGGCTGTTGACGCCGTTCTCTCTAACATCAAGCGTCCTTTCGTTGCCATCATGGGTGGTTCTAAGGTATCTTCTAAGATTGGTATCATCGAGAACCTGCTTGGCAAGGTTGACAAGCTCATCCTCTGCGGTGGTATGACCTACACCTTCGCTAAGGCTCACAACGGCGAGATTGGTGACTCTATCGTTGAGCTCGACAAGCTGGATGTTGCTCTGGGTGTTGAGGAGCTCGCTAAGAAGAACGGCGTAGAGCTCGTTCTGGGCAGCGACTGCACAGCTACCAACGGTCTCGACTTCGGCACTATGACTGTGAAGGAAGGCGCAGAAATCATCACCTGCCCTGCCAACAAGGTTCCCGCTGGTTTCGAGGGTGTTGATGCAGGTCCTGAGAGCCAGAAGGCATTTGCAGAGGCTATCAAGGGTGCTAAGACTATTCTGTGGAACGGTCCTGCCGGTGTATTCGAGTGCGACGCCTTCACCGCTGGTTCACGTGCTATCGGTGACGCTATCGCCGAGGCTACAAAGAATGGTGCTTTCTCTCTGATTGGTGGTGGCGACTCTGTAGCTTGTGTCAACAAGTTCGGTCTCGCTGACCAGGTATCTTACATCTCTACTGGTGGTGGTGCTCTTCTCGAGGCCATCGAGGGTAAGGTGCTTCCCGGTGTAGCAGCTATCAAGGGTGAATAATAATCATCGACATATCAAAAAAATGCGGGCGTGAAGATTTTCACGCCCGTTTTTTTTACCAATCTAATTATCACACATCAATATGTCAGTTACCTGTCCCGTGGCACGCTCGTCCCGTGGCACGCTCTATCAGTGGCCATAAATTGGAAGTCAACACCATACCTCATACAAAAGGAGGTGGCCATCCCATCTAAAGAGGTACACCCTGGATATTCCCTAACAAGGTAGAAGTGATTAGAGCGCTTACTGTAACAGCTGCAGGTGAATGTTTGCGCATTCTGTGTCATTACCATTCTCCATGCTTGTTGGACTTCTCCTTTTAGCTACCTTTATGCCCTTTACTTTTTTTTCCTTTGCAAATTGAGCACGCCCCGCGCTAAGAAAGCCGAAGCTGAGTCTCAGGCATTAGCTCAGGTTGCTGAACAAAAAGGATTGATAGCCTTCCTGTAAGGGGGGGGGCTATCATATAGCCATTAATAAAATCCTATAGATAATTTGAACAAAAATATAACTTGTTTACAGAAAAAACAAGTTTTCCCAAAAATATTCTACATTATCTATATATCTTATAATCTTTTTTATTATATTTGCAGCAGGAAAATGATAATCTAAAACTTAAAATTATGAGAAAACTACTAGTAAATTATCTGAGTGTACTATTGTTTTTAGTACTTGCTTTAACTTCTTGTTCTGTTCCCCAATATTTAAGTGGACCTGAATTAAAATACCCCACTATTGATAACAAATGTTCCTTTGGCATTCAGAATATGGATGAAAATGCAAAAATAGAGAACGAAAAACTAACTTGTCACTACAATGGATTCGACATTAAGTATGATATATTGTACGACTATAAAACAACGCTGACTATTGTCAATAGTTCTAATAAAAGTATGATCATCGACAAATCAAAATGCTTTGTCTTATATGATGGGTATTCAACTCAGCTTTTCAAAGATGTACGTTCATCAAGAAGTACAACTTTTAATAACGTCCAGGATGCTATTAATAATGTACAAACTAATGAAGCAAGTGTAACAATGACCATACCACCCTATTCAAAATGGGAGTTACCGCTTAATGAAACAAATATTAGACAAATCCGCAAGCTTCCACCTTTCAATACAGATTATGGTGTACATCCATTGACACCATATGACAATCCTGAGACTGTAGAATTTGTTATACCATATTCTTTCGACTATTCTATGGCTAAATGGAGTACAAGTAGAAATCGAATATACGTCAATTCAATTGAAGTCACTAAAGGTGAATTCCCACATTATATTCAAAGTGAAATAAGGCATTGGGATGAGAACTCGAATCAATACATAGTTAGAAGGTCAATAGGAGAACCTGATTATACAGAAGCAAATAGGATAGACAGATTAAACAGAGCAATATACAAGAAGCACAAATCGCAAGTGATAACTGGAAATCTTATAGCTACTCCATTTACATTGGGAGTTTCTCTATTATATGTTTTATTTGGAGGATGTATAAATGTTTCACACCAACCACCTACATATGGAAATGGACAATAGTATAGTAAGATAAATCATTTTTGTCTCTAGTTTTCTGAATAAAAAAGGAGAGTGAAGGATTAGGGACTGGTCTGTCACCTCATTTCATATGGTTTCTTTCACTCAAATAAAAAGCTGGCCACACATGACCAGCTTTTATTGTATCTTGATGTATCGTTTTTCCGTTGAATGGCAGTTACCAGTCCCCCGTCAACCTCTAGGAAGTGACAAATATTCTTACTAATCTTCAATAGTTGCAAGATATTCGGTTGCGGTCATTACAGGAAGTTTTGAGGCAGTAAAATCCTTTCCGTTGCGTGTTATGATGACGTCAGCTTTGGCTTTGATAGCTGTGTAATATTGCATAGCATCTTCAAAATCCTTGAACTGCGAAGCCAACGAGTCATCAACTGTTCGTTCGTTAGTCGTTGCAACACGTGAAAGCTGGCGGAAATTCGACAACAGATTGCGAACGCCTTCTGGACCATTTTTACGAAGTAAGAAGGAGGCGGTCGAATATGTCATTGGTGATACAATGAGCTGTACCTTCTTATTATAAGCCATAGTGAACAAACGTACAGCATCGTGACAAAACGGCTCACGACGCTCCAACACGTCTACTACAATATTAGTATCTAAAAAAAGACGTGTCATTTGTACTTCTCCTCCAAGAATTTGTAATACGCTTCACGAGCGTTCAAATCATCTTCGGCAACTTTTTCTCCAGCTCCCAGCAAGCTCTGCACTACATCAGGAACGGCCTGCTCTGTAGTGTTTTTGCTGGCTCCAACAAAACGCATCAGAAAATTCTCAATAACAGAGGTGATGTTCAGTCCCTGTTGTTGAGCATAGTTTGAAGCCTGCTGATAAAGTTGTGAATTAATAGCTACTTCCATAACTGCAATTATTTGAATCCGCTGCAAAGATACGATTTATTTTTTATATAACTATGCAAAAGACAGAAAATGTTATTTCCAAATCAATATTTAATACATCAGCCCTCTTCCATCTTCCATCTTACATCAGCCCTCAGCCATAGTCTAGCCATACTCCAGGCTTACCCTAGCCATACTCTAGCCATACTCTAGCCATACTCTAGCCTGCTTCGTGAGTGCTCCACGGAGCAGCCTAGGAGCAGCCTAGGAGCAGAGTGATTGCTGCCTAAGAGCTGGCTAGGAGCTGATTTAGGTTGTCAGTTTTCTATCTCACGACTAGAATCTGTTGACAGGTTAATATGACATCAGACTTCAGACATCAGACATCTTCCATCGGAGCGAGACACTCACCCGTCCCCTTCTGTTCTCCAATTTTCATCTTACGTGCCATCTTGTAAGCATCATCCAATATGGCATCTCTGATTTTATCGAAGACCTTACCTGGCAGGTCCACTAATTCACCCGTGAAGTGCCCATCGGCAATAAAGTCGCCACTCTCCTTAATCTGTTTATCTGACAAGTTTACATACGCAACAAAAGTGTCAACATAATCCTCGCCTGAAAGGAAATCGTAATCAAAAGGAATTTTGTGTGTCATAATTGTATAGTTTTAAGCATTAAGTTATACGTTATTATTAGTTTCTGCTTGCAAAGATAACAAATTTTTGTTCAGTCAAAGCGAACGGAAGTCATTTTTTATTCCATTGGCTTAATCATCGACTCGATAAAGGCGATTTCTTTATCAGTCAGACCATACTTGGCATAGAGTTCCGCATCCGTCCAAGATTTACTAAAGTCTTGAATAGGGACAAACCGAAATTTCTCCGCAGAAATATCTTGTGTAGAAATTAACTGCAACATTAAAAATCTTACAAATCGAGTTTTTAGATAAGATAAATAATTCTTCGCCTCTTCCAATGTTTCAAAAACGCCACCAACCAAATAGCTTTGCGTACATATCTCTTTGGGTTTCAACACATTCATCGTTGAAAACACTCTATAGCGACCTGACTTATCAGGTGTTCCTGCGTGTTCACATGTTGCTTTTGAGAAAATCACTTTATATTTATCTATCCATTGAGAATTACGTTTTACGTCCTCATATCGTACAAAGCTTATGCCACCGCTCGAATACAATGATAGAGCATTCCTAAATTTCTCGCTTTTCCCTCTATATGTAGTTACAAAGCCAAATGGAGTCTGAGAACTAATAAAATCTTTAATGGAATCTTCATCTAGTTTCGATATCTTTTTAATAATATTAAGGGCAGAATTACGCCTAATAAACATCGGATATTCATTAAGTTTTCTATCCTCAAAAGTAGTTTCGCCCTTATGTGTGAACCCATATCGACATAATCCATGATAGTCTTTAGCCCACAAAATATAATTGATACCACCAGCAATATCTGCTGTAGGAAATATTTCTTTAGCATCTAAGAAATCTCTTATATATTTTATTCTATCATCATTAAGCATATTTGATCTAAATTCATCAAGTCCCCTTCCTCCATTAAACCATTTTGAAGGGAAAACCATAGAGACATATTTAGGACCCATGCTTTGAGCAAGTTTTACAAATTCCTGGAAAATCTGAATGCCATAATTCTCCTTTTTCTCTCCTACGTTAATCTGATATGGGGGGTTACCAACTATTGCGTCAAATTTCATTTCTAACAGAATCTTTATATATGTTTCTTTATTTTCTCCGATTAAATCGTATGAATTAAATTTGCTGAAAATATTCTTTATTGGAATATTTAGTAGCTCAAATACTTTACGTGTAAATTCATATGTTAGATTGGAGGTGGGAACTGCATAGATATTATCTCTTATCTCATCTCCAAATCTTTTATATAGTGCACAGGCAAATTCTCCTTGTTTTGATGCAATATCTAAGAATTTGCTATTCTTGTCCAACTTCTCCTTTGGAAGTAATGCGACCATATCATCAGCAACATTAGATGGAGTTACAACTTCAGAACTAGATAGTCGGCCAAATTTTTGAAGCGCCCGCTCCACTCTTTCTACAGGAGTGTAGGTCTCGTCCGAAAGCAAGTCGTTTATGTTATTAATCTTGTAATCGAGGTTGCTCAAAATAAATGGATTAATACGCTTTTGGATATAGCATAGTTTCTTAAAACTAAGACCTACGTTTTGGGCTATACGTTTGTTGTCGTTGTTGCTCTTAATCGCGTCAATAATTTGTTGCAACGTCTTTACCTTATCCTTTGTCAGTAACGCAAAGAACAATATTCTCGCAAAGAATGAAGCAAGACGCTTATCGCGCATTTCGTCTTCAGACGATCCAGCATCAACAAGTTGTGAACTTGTTATTCCATCATCAGGAAGATTCGCATATGAGTTTTGATCATCAGATTCATCTTCCGGTTCCGTATAATCATCTCCTTCTCCACTATAAGGTTTAATGTTGAGACCGTTTTTGTTATCAATCGGCTCCAGATCCTTGATATATTCCCATAGATTAGGGTCATTAAGGATTTCGCAATCTGTAGGAACAGTAGTGGCTTCCTCCATTACGGTCTTGTTTGCCGAATAATTACGTACAGCATCTATTATATCTGTAGGAGAAACCTCTGTTATTTTCCCTTTGTTGACAACAATAATAGGAGAAATCTCTATTTCACGTCCTAAACGCTCTTCTAATTCATCATTACCACGCTCATTGGTGTTGACATTGTAAATCATCGACTTCTGCTCTTGCATAAAGAACAGTCTATCTGGATCAAAATCAACAAGCAAAGTCTGTGGTTTCATGTTATATTTGATAGAGTCACCACTATCGTCCTTGTATTTCTTTACATATTGATTTTGCAATCGGAATATGGCTTGGTCATATTCCTGAGGTGAAGATACATCTTTCAAAAACAACATGGTATCCCATTCCCTAACAGTACTGCCTGTCAGCATCCTATTGACTGTCAACGAGATTGATTTTCTACCATCTTGTTCTATTGACGAAATCTTTGCTTTAATAGCATCAGTTGTTGTATATGAGTTCTCCAAACCAGAGATGTTCACGATCTCATATTCATTGAGATTGATATATTCATCTTTATGGTCTTTCAGCAACTGCTCCATTGCATCACATGACGCACAGAATGGCATTACAAAGACCATGTGCCGACACATTTTTCCCTCCTTGAGTTTTTCATAATTGAGGAAACCTAATAGATTTTCATCTTCTGCGCTTCCGTCAATGACACTTAACAATTCTTTGACCTCTTTTTCATGAACGAAGAATTTGTGTGTGGAACTAACAGTATCTTTTGTAATGGATTGTGGTCGGAAAAGTTCGTTGAGCTGTGCTGATTTGCCTTCTTTCTTTAGATTCTCAATCAATTGTCTAGACGATTCGTTTGGATTGAAAGCAAAACGAACCATTTGAGGGAATCCATAATAAGGATTAGACCATTCCTTATAATCATCTTCATTTATGTGGTCATGGTCATATTGTTCTTTATCATCAATAATATCAGAAAACTGATAAAAGGCTATGATGTCTTCCGGTTTGAACTCACTCCCCATTAGAATACGGTATGGGGTGCCAGAAAGATGTAGTGAGGTATCAACGTTGAGTTCTTTAATTCTTGAAAGCCCCTGCTCCAATTCATCAAAAGTATTATCTTCGGATTTCTCTAATTCTTTTTTTACCTGTGCGTCTGTTAGTTGTTTTGCAGTTCTCAGAATCTTACCATATTCCTCAGCACGAGCACCAAAATGAGTTTCATCAACTATAAGTAAATCTATATTATTTTTGAAAAGTTCCTGATGCTTCTCTTTGATGTTATCTCCCATCAAATCCTGTAATGTCAGGAAGATAACCACACATCTGTTAGAACTTAATATATCTTTTATAGCGTGGGGCGAACCATGTAATGCTTCACTTTCAAGGAAATCATATTTTTCAAAGTAAATATGACTTTCTACAGTTTTCTTCCATTCATTACGTACATCAGCTTTTGCAGAAACGACAAGGACGATTTTGGCATCCATTTCTTTTGCACAACACATCGAAGTAAATGATTTACCAAAACGCATTACCGCATACATCAGTAAATGTTTGTGACCTGCTTTACGTGCTTCTATAAAATTACTTATAGTTTCCTTTTGGTTTGGTCTAGGTTCATAAGACTCGGTTCGAGCATAATGAGTTTCTTCTGGCAATCGATCCTCTGAATAAAACTGATAGTTACGAGTTTCGTCTATTCTCTTTGCATATGTTTCAATATCAAGAATAGCCTTATCAACATCCTCAGGCCTTGCATTTTCAAAGAATTCACGCGAATAATAAGGAAGATTATCTATATCTGTCTTCTGAAGACGATGGAATCCACGTATAAATTCTAAATAATAATGTATGGCAAAGTCACGGAAATACTTTCCATTTTCTGTCTTTGCCAACCATTCCCAAGCTGATTCGTGTACAAGATTGGGAAAAACCTCTTTCCACTCATCCAATCTTATATTAACTGGACGATATGTGTCACCAACCTTCAAATAATTGGGAACTGTATTTGTCGTAAATGCGTAGATATGAGGTTCAACTCTACCAACAATAATTCTGTCTAATATTTCCTCTCCTCTTTCCATTATTTTAGGCTTTTATAAGGTCAATAAATCGGATTTTCTTCTTGTTCGGCCAGTCACGAATCAAACAATACGTACCATTATGTCTACGCAGGTCGTCCTGCTGACAACCTGTACAATTTACCGTATGTTCTTCTTCGCCAAATAAAGTCTGGATTTTCTCAGTTACCCCATTCTTGCAACTATCAGGCACAACGCCTTTCAGTCCGTCCATCTGCCATAGGTTCCATGAGATGATATAGGCAATGTATTTAATAGACTTAAGAAGTGGTTTTTTACCAAACTTTTCATTATAGTATTCTATGAAACTCCACAATAAAGCCTCACGAGCCAGCAAAAGATTGTCGCCCTGCCATTCATAGCCATAGGTATTCATATAGGCTATTTGTGCCCAATCGAGCCAATCGCCACTTGTTTCAGTATTCTCTGATACAACTCGCAGTTTCCTGTCAAGCAAACCGATCCGTTGTTTCAAGGGGATTAATTCTCCTGTAGTAGTATCATAACGGCTGGCTAAGTAAGGAGCCTCGCCGCAAGTCATCTCCATGCGTGTTGCCCTTACATAATCTTTCCATGTTTTACCCTCAGGGAATTCAATCTTTTTTGTCGTTGATTTCCAAGTATGATTCTCGCCGTTTTCTACATTGAAGACATCCTTTCTGCCAAACCAAGCTTCATCCACCAAATTATTCTGGGCATTACAAACCCATGAAGGTGTAAAAACCTCAGCCATTCCCTTGGCTCTATCAGTCTGATTTTCTTTAGATTTAAGTACACGAGGTCGGATTACCATCCCATGCTCACCCGTAATTAGTTCAGGCAATATCTGGGCATGATAATCATATTCACTCCCAAGCGCCTCATAGTCATGAGTAGCCCAGAAGATATTACGTCCTGTGGTATGATCACGCAGTAGCGTTGCCAACACTTCCGGCGACATATCAGACAGGTCATCCTCCCTAATATCAACACAGGGAAGATTACTTTCTTTTTTTGGCATTCTTTGCGCTTATAGCTTAAGGCAAAAGCACTTATCGGATTCTTTGGGTCTAATATCTCAAGACCTCCATGTACGAAAGAAGCGTGTCCGCTCCTTATCGAACATAGAGGCCCTGAGATTGCCCAGTAGAAAGATAAGTGACGTCCACGCTATAAGCGCAGACATTCACAATTATCAGTCATCTACTTTTTTTAGAAATTTCTCAGGTTTCTATGTTCACCGAATAACTGCTAATGCTGTTATTATTTTACCCTCAAAAATCATACCGGCACCTCCTCTGAGGCTTCGCGCCGATACTTGCTTGCAAAGATAGTAAAAAAAATGCAATCTGGTTTCCATTTTAGAGAAAAAATGACTGAGCCAATGACAAATGACAATAATGACAATTAAAAAATAGAAATACATCCTCCTTTTAAATATTATATAACTTATTGATATATAATTAGTTATATATAAAATTAAAGAAAAGTACTCTCTCGAAAACAAACTGTCATAACTGTCATTTGTCATTGAAGACAAACAAAAAGCAATTAGAATTCATCTAAAAAGCTTATAATCAACAAGATACGACATAACAACAAACAAGGCTCCCGATATGCCTAACCTCTAAAAGGCACAAATCATCTCAGTTTTCCGCCCTAAAAGGCACAAAAACCAGGCAAAAACTACACTTTTCGATGAGGAAACATGCGTTTGCGGCAAAAATGAGTGAGGATGATAGGGGATTGGCCTGCCATCTCTAATCCTCCTGTTCGTAGTAGTAAGAATAATCGATGCTCTTCATGAAGATTTCGCGATCGTCAATACGGTCCGTCATAGCCTGTTTCAGCAGTTCTCGGATTCTTGTACTGTCCATTTGGCTTGCGATCATAGCATCGAGATAGTCTTTCTTATCTATCTTGCTCCAGTCCACACACATCTTCAGCTGCTTCTTGAAAATCAAGTCAAGCCAAATGCGTGTAGAGCGACCATTACCTTCCATAAAAGGATGGGCCACATTCATCTCCACATACTTATCTACAATCTCATCGAAAGTAGTCTCTGGCATCTGCTCTATAGTTTTCAAATTATCATGCAGATACTCAGCCAAACAGAAAATGGTATTACCTTTAGAAATGGTCTTGGTGCGGATTTTGCCAGCAAAATCATAGAGGCCACCAAAGAGATAAGCATGAATCTGCTGTAGTGCTTTGACAGTACCAGGTTTCAACGTTTCCAATAGGCCACTCTCAACAAGGGTATATGCTTTTTTCTTGCTCTGTCCGTCAATGGTGTTGTCGCTATATAAAAACCAGTCGAGGAAAGCACTTGCACGATTATTAGGATAGTGCTTTGCTAATGTCTTTACGCAGTCTGCATCCAGCGCATCAGCGGCACGTTGTTTGCCATCTGGTGCCTCAAATTTGAGGTGGTTAGTGACACTAACCAGTTGAATGCCCTCCTTTGAGAACTTGCCTTTCAGGTACTTCCAATAGTTACGACATTTCTTATAGTCCTCCTCATCATTGATAGCACGCACAATGTCAGTAGCCGAGAACCACCACTTAGAGTTTTCTTCGTCCCAAACGGCTCGCACTTCTCTATCGTTGAAAAAGCGTATAGACTTCTTACTCATTCTTGGTCTTTAGTGTTTATGTGATGCAAAAATACAAATATAATTTGTAAAGACAAAGGAATACATCGAAAATAAATGGCTTAGTAAGGAAAAATGACGAGGAAAGGAATATCAATATAAATGGCCCTTCTATTTCAATTTCAGTTATTTCAATTAAAAAATGGGGGTGTATATTTTCCTTAAATAACATATAACTAATTAATATTTAAATAGTTATACATAATATAGAAGAAAAGTGCACCCCTCAGAAACAAACTGAAATAATTGAAATTGAAACGCCATGCAGCAATCAATCCATCTAAAGAGCAGAATATCAACAACTTACGTTTCCCAATTCTCCTCTCTCCCGAGATTCCAATCCTCTAAAAGGCACAAATTGTCTCAGTTTTCCGCCCTAAAAGGCACAAAAACCATGCAAAAACCGCATTTTTCGATGAGGAAACATGCGTTTGCGGCAAAAATGATTGACGAGAAAAATGCGTAACCATCTCCATTTTGCCTAGGAAAAAGCAGAAAAACCAACCCTATATAGCTGAAATCATCGATTGACTCGAGTGATTTCATGACTTGAGCTAACTCAATCGATGATTTCACTCGAGTGGCGTTTTTGGGGGTATGAATACATGAAACATTAAACATGAAACATTAAACATGAAACATTAAATATTAAACATTGAAATTATGACTCGATATTTGAGGGTTAGAAAGAGAAACGTCGTTTCTCGATGAGCAACACGTCGTTTCTCGGACAGAGATACGATGAAGTGAAGTGAGAGGCTGGTATTGATTCCAAAGACAAAAAAGTGAACAAAAAAACGGGCCTAAAAAAGGCCCGTTAACTAATTTAATCGTTTGAGTTAACTCAAATCATCAATCGAGTTAATTCAAATGATGATTTTAGTTAACTCAAATTTTTAGGGGTATTATAAGGGGGAAATATAAGAATTGAAAATACTATACAAAACACCATCATTAGCGTAAGCGGCAGGGGTACCTATCGGGGTCTTTTCTATGACAGCCTCCGAACCATTGTGCGCCAGTTTGCCAAACAACGCCTGCCGCGCATTTGCCACCATCGTTACATGTACGATGCATGGTTTGCGCCAAGCTCCTGGCTCCAGCCACGTATGTTTCTCGATTATTGTTGTGTTTACGCTCTCGTTTGTCATTGGCAAATAAAAATTGCTGGTAAGCAACGGGACAATAAAGATTTGTTCCGTTGCTTACCTGTGGATTATATCCGCTCTAAACATTCACGGTACCGCAATGGGGACACTTGCCTTTCTGGTGAAGGGTGGCGCCGCACTGGCCGCAGATATAGACGGCACGGCCATGATGCACATACTGGTAGATGGCGAAGGCGACGTAGGCGATCAGCAGGGGGTAACCGATGTAGTAAAGGGTGGAGATGCTGAAGACGACATAGTCGATGGCCAGGACGCCCATCAGGCCCAGGCAATAGAGGATGGCCTCGGTGAACGACAGTTGGCGGCGGATATCATCGAGCGCGGCAATGGCGATAAGCAGCATGGCCCATACGGATATCAGGAACAGGCTGAGATGTAGGGGCACGGCAAAGGGATTGAGCGTGGGATGATAGTAGTAATGGCGCCAGGAGTCGGGGTCGGCCAACTGGATGGTGCTATAGAACACGGCTGAGGCCGACACAAGAATGGCCAGCAGCATGGGATAGACGGAGGGGATATCGTTGAAATGCACAATGCGGGCATTATGACGATAGGCCATGCGGAGGGTATAGGCGGCAAGCACCACCACAAGGAAGGCCAGCATGATGAGCAGGTGGGTATCGGAGAAGAAGGTGATAAACTGCGAGATGGGGTTGTCAGGGGCCACACCGGGCAACATCTGCTGCTCGTGGATCCAGCCCATGGTCATCTGATCACGCGCCACCTGCACCCATACGGAGTCGATAGTATCTGACGAGAGGGTCATGATATCAGCTACCACCAGACGGTCGTCGCGCACCACGGCAACACTATCAACAAGCATGTCGCTGAGCACCTCAGTAGGTTGTTGCACAATAAGCCATAGGGTGTCGGCAGTAACCAGGAAGTTATAGTTGTGCGTGTAATGATGGGTGGTGTAGAAAGAGATAGAGTCCATCTGCTCCTCGGTGACTATCCAGGCGTCCGAGGTCTCGGGCGTCTGATGATAGCAACCTGTGAAGAGCAGGCTGAGCACTCCTATTACGAAAAGCGACAGTCTATTCATCGGCGTAAATATTCATCTGACAATGACGGCAATCGAACTCCAGGCGGAACTGACGCCCGTCGCCTAAGCGCAGCGACAGCGGTTCCTTCCACTCGGGTTTCCGGCCACCATGTTTCACACAGCGTCCCAGGGCAAAGCGCAGACAATGACGGCACTGCATGATGAGACGCTCGGCGGGCTGGCGCACCTCAAAGGCATCGGCCACCTGGATACCCTGCTGCTCGTAGAACGCACGCGCCAGAGCATTGGAGGCGTTGTAGAGGTACGGCAGATGGTAAGAGGCTTGAGGGTTGAAGGCTGATGTCTGATGGATGATGTGAGAGGGCTGAGGGCTGACGGAAAGAGTCAGCGCCGCCTCTACAGTTTTCCTTCTGAGTTCTGCCAATAAGCTGCTAGGGATGAAGTAGTTAAAGTTGGCAGGGATATCCACCTCTGAGCACTCAAACGGCGTGCCGCCAAGTTTGGTGAGCTGACGGATGATATTCTCGCGCGGGTCCTTCTGAGCCTCCTGATGTTCGGCCACGATAGAGGCTACAGCATCGCCCATCTGCAGGGAGAAACCATCGGCCGTGGCACGCAAAGCCATGGTGACCGTCATCTTTCGTTCGGCACTTTTCTTACCCAACAGGCGTTCCATCTCCTGGTCGTTATTACGATAAAGACGGAGTCCGGGACGCAGGTTGGCCGGCATCTTCAAGGGGAAAAGACGGTTGCCCTCTACCCTATTCACACGGAAGCCCTCGAGCTCGCGGCGGTCGTTGACGAAGCAGAGACCATCCCCATTGCTGAACGACGCCACACCTGCCACATTAAACGAATTGCCACGCAACTCCTTGACCGTGCCCACAAACTCGCCCATAGCCTTGGGCGTGTCGAAAGAGGCAATATCAGGCTGTCGGCCATGCAGGAAATACGTGGTATAGCCACGATTGAAGGTCTTGCGCAAATCAGGCCTGAACGTATAGGTGCAACTGCCCTTCGAGGCACGCTCGTACTGGCCGGGATGCTGCTTGATATAGGCGTTGAGCAACTGGCTATAGGCCGCCGTCACATTCTTCACATATGTCACATCCTTGAGTCGGCCCTCAATCTTAAACGACACAGCACCCGCCTCGATGAGTTCGCCCAGATGTTCGCTCTGGTTCATATCCTTCAACGAGAGGAAATAGCGCTGCGCATCGAGCACCTCGCCATCAGCATCGAGCAGGTCGAACTTCATGCGGCAGAACTGGGCACAGGCACCACGGTTGGCGCTGCGACCAAAGCAATACTGCGACGCATAGCAGAGTCCGCTATAGCTGACGCAGAGCGCACCATGGACAAAGACCTCGAGTTCGGTACCGGGCTCCTGACGATGGATGTCGGCTATCTCCTGAGCCGACAACTCGCGCGCCAGTACCACACGGGCAAAGCCCAGGGAGCGGAGCCAACTGACCTTCCCGGCCGTGCGGTTATCAGTCTGCGTAGAGGCATGAACGGTGAGACCCAGTTCCTGCGCCATCTGACGCACACCCATATCCTGCACCAGGATAGCATCGACCTGTGCCTCGGCCAACTGCTGCAGCAACGCCCGCGTATCGCCCAGTTCATCATCATAGACAATGGTATTTACCGTGACATAGACACGGGCGCCATACTGATGGGCATACTGGCAGAGCGTGCGGATATCGTCCACACTATTGCCCACGGCAGCACGCGCACCAAAGCGCGCAGCCCCGATATACACGGCATCAGCCCCATGGTCGATGGCAGCAATGCCACACTCCAGATTCTTGGCAGGAGCCAGCAGTTCCAGTTGTCTCATTCAATCTTGTTGATATCAAACGGCGTCTCCTGATAGACGTAGTAGTTGATCCAGTTACTATAGAAAAGGTTTGCGTGCGCGCGCCAGGTAACCAAAGGAGGCTGCGACGGGTCGTCGTTGCGATAATAGTTGCGAGGCAACTCCACATCAGAACGCACACCAAAGTCGCGCTTATACTCATTATCCAGCGTATTGGGCGAATACTCCAGGTGGCCCGTGATAAAGAACTCTCGTCCGCCACGCGCCATCACGATACTCACACCACTTTCCTCACTCTCAGCAATCAGTTCCAGTTCCGGATGTGCCAGGATATCCTCCTTGTGAATCTCCGTATGCCTACTGTGAGGCATCATAAACGTATCATCGAACCCACGGAAGATAGGCATCTGAGGTTGGAGAGGATGCTGCTCGAAGATACCAAACATCTTCTTCTCCAGCGGATACTTAGGTACCCCATAATAATGATAGAGGCCAGCCTGCGCAGCCCAGCAGATATAGAGCGTACTGGTGACGTGGGTGCGGGCCCAGTTGAAGATATCCACTATCTCGTCCCAATAGGTCACCTGCTCGTAATCCATGGTCTCCACAGGCGCACCTGTGATAATCATACCGTCGAACTTCTCATGGCGCATCGACTCAAAGTCGCGATAGAACATCATCATGTGTTCTATGGGCGTATTCTTCGGCGTATGACTCTTAAGCTTCATAAAATTGATATCCAACTGCAACGGGGTGTTCGATAGCAGTCGGATAAGGTCGGTCTCTGTTGTAATTTTCAGGGGCATCAGGTTCAGGATCACAATCCGCAGAGGTCGGATGTCCTGTGAGTGTGCCCTTGAGTTATCCATCACGAAGATATTCTCACGCTTCAGAATATCTATGGCAGGTAACCTGTCAGGTAATCTTAACGGCATATAAAACTCTTATCTGTTCAAATATTTAATCTTACTAATCTACTCTAATCGTAATCACTGATACATTATCATATCCACCGGCCTTGTCGGCAGCCTCACACAGCATGTCGGCATCGGCCTTCTTCTCCAGCAGCGCCTGCACGTCCTCGTCGGCCACCATGTCGGTCAGTCCGTCGCTGCACAGCATGAACGTGTCGCCCGACTCCACCTCACCGGTGATATTCGCCATATCGATATAACTCTCCGTGCTGCCACCGCCGATGCAGTTGACAATCTGACTGGAGTGGGTCTTCAGGCCCAGCACATTACTGAGCGAGTGGTCGGTGGTGAGCTGTGTGAGTTCGCCCTGATGCAAGCGGTACAGACGGCTGTCGCCACAGTTGACCCAGTAATACTGTCCGCCGTAATACAGAAAAGCTACGAGCGTGGTGCCCATGCCACGGTAGATGGGGTCTTCCTTACCCTTGGCCTCTACAGCCAGACACATGCTCTTCAGCCAGTTGTCCATAGCCTGACGCAGGTCGCCCTCGGTCATGTTCAAAGGCAGGTCGTCAAAGAAGAAGCGCAGATTGGTCAGGGAGTCCTCGCTGGCCACCTCGCCACAGTTATGTCCGCCCATGCCGTCGGCAATAGCCAGGAGCAGACGGTTATCTGCTTTAGTCGTGAAACTGGTTTTATAGACATCATTACGCAACAGTTCTGAACCGATGAGGATCATGTCCTCATTGTTTGTCCTCACACATCCTACTCTGCTTGATGCTGATATATGAAAATGTGCCATTTCTACTTATTTAATTTACACTAATTACTACTTTCAACACCACATTGGCTATGGTGACGATATCTCCATTCTTGATAGACATCTCTACGTCGGGCTGCAGACGGTGGTCGTTGAGCTTGGTGCCATTCGACGAACCACGGTCGGCTATACACCAGCCGGACTCAGGACGGAACAGCAACTGCGCATGCGCACCCGATACGTAGGCCTGCGTCTTGAAGAAATGCATATACGGACCCTGCTTGCGGCCTATGACAGCCCCGTTGATACCCACGATGCGGATGCCCAGCGAGTCGTTGAACAGCTGCAGCTGAGGCAGTCCGCCACCACCCATGGTAGGTGTGCCGGGGATGCCGCCACGCTGGCTGACCGATACCGAGCGCTGGGAGATGCCACGCATAGACATCTGGCGCATAGACACAGACATCGATACATTAGAGGTCTCCTGACGCTGCTTGAACTCGTCGGCCAGCAGCATCATGCCACCACAGGAGGTGCAGCGCCGGCCGATACCCACACGGCCGCAACGCTCACAATATGCTAAGGCTTTTCCGCACTGGTCACAGTAACAGGAATCGTCTTCTATCTCTTCTTTACAACTAGGACAAATAATCATGTTCTAAGAATTTTCGGTACTTACTATTCCGCTTACTGACGGTCCTTGAAGTCCTCAGGCTGGATAATCTGATAGGTCTCCTTGGTAACGGTCTCAGGCGGCATGTTGGACACACGGATAGAGAGCTGCTGAATGGTCTCGTCGAGCAGGTTGCGAATCTCGCGGGCGTTGCCGAAGGTCTCGTCCTTGACCTCGAGCATCTGGCTGATGACATCCAGCGCCTTGAACTCGGCTGCAGGCGACAGCGTGTACTGCTGTTTCTCGGCCATCTTCTTGAAGATAGCCAGCAACTCGTCTTGTGTGTAGTCCTCGATATGCAGTTTATAGGTGAAACGACTGGCCAGTCCGGCATTCATCATCAGGAACTGCTCCATCTTGTTCTGATAGCCAGCCACGATGACCACGAACTTACCACGGTCGTCCTCCATACGTTTCATCAGGGTGTCGATAGCCTCCTTGCCGTACTGGTCGTTCTGGTCAGACAGCGTATAGGCCTCGTCGATAAAGAGGATACCACCCATCGCCTTGTCGCACATGGCGTTGACAATCTTGGGCGTCTCTCCCATATATTTTCCTACCAGCGTAGCACGGCTGGCTTCGATGACATTGGATGTGGGCAGCACCTCCATGGCCTGGAGCACCTCACCCATCTTGCGTGCGATAGACGTCTTACCCGTACCGGGATTACCCGTCAGGATGAAGTTCATCGTCATCTGCTGCACACTACCAGCACCCATGGCGGCACGCTGCTTGATAAACATGCTCTGCACGGCCAGGCGGCGGATAGCATTCTTGACGGAGCGCATGCCGATGAAGTCGTCGAGCTCGGCCAGCACCTCGTCGAGCGGACGTGATGATGTGCTCTGAGCCATGGGCAGATCTTCCACGGTCAACTTGTACATATCCTCGAACTGGAATCCGTCGGCCACATCGTCGCATACCTGCACATCGGGCTGACTCATCTGACGGACCAGTCGCTCGCTCTGGCGCTCCACGGTCTGGTCGAAGATACGGCGGGCCTCACGCGCATTGCCGAAATTCTTGTCGCGACGCAGGTAGAGCTGTTCGAACTGACGATGAACGGCAGCACGCATCTCCTCGTCGAGCACGAAATTCTTGCCCGTAGCCATGTTGACAAATATCTGCGTGAGTTCGTCTGGATTGTAGTCCTCGAAATGGATGGTCTGGGTGAATCGGCTCTTCAAGCCCGGGTTCGCATCGATGAAGTCGTGCATCTGGTCGGTATAGCCCGCCACGATACAGATAAACTTACCGCGGTCGTCCTCCAGGCGTTTCAGCAGGGTGTCGATGGCCTCGTTGCCAAAGGCATCCTGATCGTTGGACTTGAGCGTATAGGCTTCGTCGATAAACAGTACGCCACCGATGGCAGAGTCGATGAGCTGGTTGGTCTTGATAGCCGTCTGACCAGAGAAGCCAGCCACCAGCTTAGAGCGGTCGGCCTCTACGAGCTGGCCGCGCGACAAGACACCCAGCGTCTTGAAGACATCGGCCATGATACGCGCCACGGTGGTCTTACCCGTACCGGGATTACCCGTGAACACATAGTGCTTGCCCTGGAACGTATTGGTCTCGCCACGCTTGATCTGCAAGGTGAGGAAGGCAGCCAGACTGGTAACCTCTTTCTTCACAGACTCCAGACCCACCATGCCGTCGAACTTCTTCAGGCACTCAGAGCAGTCGACAGCCTTGGGCTCCTCGTAAGGTATATCCTGCGCCTCGATGGTCACCAGCTGCTCGTCAGACATAGCCGTGATATCGCCCTTCTGCAATCGGCCGGCCTGACGCTTGCATATCTCGTCAAAGAGCTGGCGCATAGTACGACCGTTGGCGAAGTCCTTCTCGCGCGTGTCGTACATCTCTTTAATCTTCTTACGCGCCAGTTTCTCAGCCTCAGGCGAGAAGACATACTGCTTGCCCTTGGCAAACATCTGCATAATCTGATAGAGTTCGTCGGGCGTATAGTCTTCCAGGTTCAGGAAATAATTGAAGCGGCTGCGCACACCGGGATTGACGCGGAACAGGTTGTCCATCTCCATGCGGTATCCGGCAGCAATCACCACGAACTTGTCGCGATCGTCCTCCATACGCTTCATCAGCGTCTCCAAGGCCTGCGCACCCTGGGCATCACGCTCGCCAGAGGCGCTGACAGGTGCCAGCGTGTAGGCCTCGTCGACAAAGAGGATACCACCCATGGCCTTGTCACACAGTTCGTTGACCACCTTAGGCGTCTCGCCCTGATACTGGGATACCATCTTAGAGCGGTCCACCTCGACCACATGACCTGAGTCCAGATAGCCGATGGCGGCGAGGATCTCGCCCAACTTACGGGCGATGGTGGTCTTACCCGTACCGGGATTACCCGTGAGCACGGTATGCATGGAGATTTTCTGAGCCTCGCCCAGTCCGCGCTCCACACGCTGCATATTATTCTGGACGGTATAGGCCATCTCGCGAACGGCCTGCTTCACCTCGGTCATGCCAATGAAGGAATCCATATCCTTGAGGATATCGTCGAGCGTGCGCTCCTCGGGCACATAACCCTTGATATCGTCTTTCTCGACAACAGACTCCTTGCTGCCACGACTGATAAACGACGAGAAGATATCCTCGGCCGTCTTCATAGCCAGATGGGCATTACCGAAGGTCTCGTCCTTGATCTTTATCTGATACTTGAAGTAGCGGGTCAACTGCTTATCGGCCTCCTCTGAGAAAGCGGTGATGCCGTACTTCGTCTTCAGCTGCATCTTCACCATGTCGCACAGTTCCTGACAATTGGGAACGGGCAGGTTGAACATGTATTTGAAGCGGTTCTTGACGGCGGGGTTGTTCTCCAGGAACTCCTCAAAACCCTTGGGCAGACCAGCCAGAATCACAATGGGATTACCTTCCCACTTGTCCATCTCCACAAACAGCTTGTCGAGCGGGTTCACCTGGTTTGAATACTTATCGGGCAACAGCTTCTGCACGTTATCAAAGAACAGGATACCGTCCTGGGCCTTCTTGATATTATCGTCCCACTGGTCCACAAAACGCTGATAGTCAACAGCATCCACCATGGTCAGTTTGGGTTTGCTGATAATCTGATTCTGACAGAAATAATCACGGATAATCTCTGCCAAGGCCGTCTTACCCGTACCCGTCTCACCAACGATGATAGAGTTGACCGACAGGCGCACGGTGGTGATGTCCTTGCGTGTACGCAGATAAGCATAGGCGTCAACGATATTCTTCAGCTGCGACTTCACATCGTCCAAGCCCACAAGTTTATCGAGCACATGCTGCGACATCATGGGTTGGCCGCACCATTTGCAGAACTTGGCAATACTTCTGTTTTCCTTATGACAATGTTCGCATTTCATCGTACGCTCTCCTGTTGATTGACGTTTTTATTCTGGTGCCAGCCAATCACCTTAGGACTGAACAGACACAACTCAAGGATCATCACGATAACAAGCAGCATCCACAGCAGATAATGGATCACCGACTCACCCGATATAGAGTGGATCTGGTCGTCAACCTCATCGAGCACGCTGAAATGAGAAGCCTTGTATCGTTGTGACTTGGTCTTGAAGGTATAGTAAAGCGGTTCAAGAAGCGTGGACTTGATATCCTCCTTCTTGAGGGCCTCATTGATAAACTTGGAATCGGCCTTCTCATCACGGCTGAAGTCGGTGAGGCGGGCTACAATCACATAGATGATGGATATTAGGAACACAGCCAGATGGAATAACGACGGTGTGTGCTCGTTGACAAACTTCAAGGCGTAGTAAGGTGCGAACGACGTGGCAAGTCCGAAGCCGCCAAACAGCAGCGATACCAAGGCACCATAGCCACGGAAATAGGCTCGCACGGCCACGATGACGCCCGTCATGCCGCCCAGCGGATAGATAATCGTAGTGAGATGATGCCTGAAGAGATAGGTACGGTCGTCCAGTCCCAGGACGAATACCAGCAGGCACCACAGAGCAGCGAGACCATAGAAGCCAAAACGGATGGACACATCACGATAGTGGGCCGACTGCCATTCACGGCGTACCTCGTTGACACGGGCCTTCGTCTCTTCCAAGGCCTTCGTATAACGGCGGTAGTAGATGCTCTGGGGATCCAGGTCGCCCAGTTTGAGCACCCAGCTCTCCAGTTCACGCTCATAACTGTATTCCTCCTCGAACGCCTGGGACGGGTCTTCATGATAGAATACCGAGAGCCATTGCATCAGGGAACCGTTGCGCAGTTCCACCTTGATCTGAGGCTGTTTCTTGGAATCCAGGCTACGGCCATCATTCAGCGTGACGCCACCTGAAATGAAATAGACGGGTTTGCCGCCCAGTATCTTACAGAAGCGATACAAGGCCGTATGGAGGTCGTAGGCACAGAGGCGCTCCCTGTTCTCCTCGGAATTCAGGTCAAAACATTTGTCGGCCTCTGCAATCAGCCCCTTCCAACCCTTATGCTTGGCATAGAAATAGAAGCGGTCGTTGGGATCCAGAAACTCCACCAGCTGCTCCCTGAGTTCATCGTCAGTAGCACGCTGCACCTTCACCAGTTCGTAGGCCAGGAGCATACCGATCTTCTCGGGCGTGTCAGCATCACGCAGGTCGTAGCCCACATTAGGCGCAATCTTATAGAGCACCTTATAGGCCAGGGCCTTGGAATATTCCTGTCCCTGCGTGAGATGTCTTACAGACTCGCACACAGCCAGGTCGGCATGTGAATACAGCCATGAGAGCAGACGTCCGTCGCACAAGGCGTGCCAGTCTTCCTCCCTGACCTTCTCATATCCGAAGGCACGGACAATATCCTGAACGGTAGACGACGGGAGGTAGGTGATGAAAGGTATGCCCTTGTCCAACTCATAGACCATACGCAGCACGCTGGTCTTTCCGTCGACATCAGGCTGGAAATAAGAACGGAGACGCGTCACGTCGCCATACTCCCTTGCCTCGAGCCACAGGAACAGGGCATCGTTGGGATTCAGCAGAAGGATGGAGTATTTCTCCTGGTTGGCGAGCAGCGTCATCACGATGTCCGACACATCCGCGCACTCCTTATTATCTACGTCGATATATTTCAGCGTGGGCTCCATGGCGAAGCACGACGCCATATAACCAGCTTTCTGGTCGTTGGGGTAACGTACATTCAGGATATCCTTAATCAGGGTGGCCAGTTTGATGTTACCACTCTGCTCCAACCACTGTACGATGCGTCCGCTATAGAAATAATGGACAGCCAACTGCTCATTGGCAATCAGCATGGGCACCAGTTCCTTCACGTTCTCAGCAATCAGGTTGCGCTCGGGGTCAACCACGAAGCTCTGATAGCGCAGGAAAGGCGACGAGATATCTACAGCCACGTCTTCGCCCTTGAACCAGCGCTCCACCTCGTCGTATCCCCAACGGGTGTTCTCGTTCACGGAGGTAAGACCCTGGATGAGTCGCTTGACGGGATCGGGCAGCTCGTTCAGTCGAGGCAGACGACCCTCGTTCTTCTGTTTCATCATGGCACGCTCGTTAGAGCTCATCGGACTCTCGCCCAGCCATAACGTGAAGAGGGTCATACCGAGTGAGTAGAAGTCGGCTGCAAAGGTAATCTCCACCACGCCGTCGATCACATCGGTGTACATCTCAGGCGCCGCATAGATAGGCGTACGGGCCTGCGTCGTACGGAAGGACTTACCCTCGGTCTCCTGTATAGAAGAGATACCAAAGTCGCCCAGCACCAGTTCCTGTTGCTCCTTGTCACGGAAGAAATAGTTGGTGGGCTTGACGTCCTTATGCAGCAAGTGGTTCTTATGACAGTAGGCCAAGGCAGCAGCAGCCTGGAGCGTCAGTCGGCGGAAACGGTTGTAGTCGCCATTGATCTTCACATCCTTCAGGGTGCCACCCTTCAGGTACTCCATCAACTCATAGTAGCGGTTCTTACCGTCTACATACGTACGACCGTAGTCCTGAAGGTCAACAATCATCTCAAACTGGAACGAGCGAACCAGCTGGAGCAGTTTCTTATTGATATCGAAATTGGGGTAATAGAGCTTCAGCACATACTCCTTACCCTCTCTCTGAACCAGATAGACCTGAGCCTCACCGGAGTTATCGCTCAGACAGGTCACCATTTCATAGTCCAGTCCCTTCAGACTGAAATACTGAGCCGACGACTCGTTAGCGCCGTTGCGCGATGCTGGTCCTTCAGGACGCATGGTGGTCTCTCCCGAGTTTTTCTCTTTCATCCCCACGATGGTAGCGTCATCACCCTCGGGCGACTTGTTACCATAAATCATGGTCTTGTCGTCGCCACCATAGACCATTGTCTTGTCGTCGTTGTAGACCATCGTCTTGTCGTCGCTGATAACGTCATCGTTGACGGCGTCATCATCGTTGGCATTTGCCTTGTTCTTATCGGCAAAAACCATCGTCTTATCGTCGTCAACAGGGTCAAGGTCACGATTCATCACCATGGTCTTGTCGTCCACAACGGGGTCGTCGTCGAACACGTCGGTTTTATCGAAATCGTCTGCCATTATTTATCGTCCTTAATATCCTGCTTTGAATTATGTCCCAGTATCACCCATTTGCCACCCATCTGAGGTTTGGCACAGCCACAGGGACTGGAGTGAAGGGCACTCTTATAGTTACATTTCCAGGCCAGTCGCACGCCCGACGGTTTCTGGGCCATCGCATAGTTTCTGACCGTGGCCGGCGAGGGATCCTCGGGGATGGCCATTCGGTTGAGCAACTCAGCCAACTGGTCGAGCTTACGGCTCTTCATGTCAGCCAGTTCCTCCTTGGTCACGCGCTGGCGCTTAGGCACAGGCTTCACGTCGATATGCTGACCCTTGTCCTCGGCCAGCAACGTGAGCACGCGCTTGCGCAAGCCCTGCAGCTCATCATCGCGCATCTTGTCCTGCTCGGTCTCGTAGGGCAACTGCATCTGCAGCTCGTCGTACTCCTGGGCAATAGCCACCAGTTCCCTGTACTCAGGCATCTGTCGTACCTGCTGCAGCATGGCACGCGCCTGGTCGGTCAGGGGGCGTCCGCATTGCTTACAGAAAGAGAAATCGTTGAGCGTATGGCAAGCGGGACATACAATACCGCCACGAGGCTGTCCGCACTCAGGGCAGTAGACATCCTGCTCGTTAAAACTTGCGCCGCAGAAAGAGCACACATCCGTCTTGATATAATGATGACATGCCTCACAGAAATCGGCATCCGGGTCTATCTCACTACCACAGTTGGGGCAAACGCCCGTGATAAGGAAAGCACCACACAGCGCACAGTAGGTGGCATCGGGATCATTGACAGTGCCACACTTAGGACAAGGAATGCCATTGGCATTCGCCGTCTGTCCCTGCATCATCTGCTGCATCTGGGGAGTTTCGTTATCTCGAGACCTGAACTGCTCGCGCTGTAGTTCTTGTTCTGAATTAAGAAATTGTTCGTCAGCCATTAGAATATTTATTAATTTGTCTGCAAAGATAGTTAATCTTTATCATTCTGACAAATAAAATGAAGAAAAAATTGAAATGTGAGTCAGTAAAATCTTAACGCCAATCAATATCAGGATGATACCGCCCAATAATTCAGGGCGGATGCGCCTTCTCACAGCCTCACCAAAACGGAGTCCCAACAGGTGGCCAAACACACTGAAAAAGAAGGAAGCCAGACCAATCCAGACAAGTGGTTCCAGGAGGAGCGACATGGAGGAATAACCCGTAACGGCAAAGGAGATGCCCACGGCCAGCGCATCTATACTCGTGGCCACAGCCAGGAGAAGTTGGGTGCGGAGTTTCCGTGGATTAAAGAAATGCTGTTCCTCAGGCTGGAACGACTCATAAATCATCTTGCCGCCCAGAAAAGCCAGCAGACCGAAAGCTACCCAATGGTCGTAGGCTTCAATATAATGGGCAAAATAATTCGTGGCGAGCCATCCGAAAAAAGGCATCATCGCCTGGAAAAGTCCGAAGAGAAAGGCAATACGGAGAATCACAGGCCATTCCCGCCGGCCCTGAATCACACCACTGGCTATCGACACCGTAAAACAATCCATGGCCAACGCCACGGAGAGCATCCATATATCAAATAGATTCATCATGAGACCTATACTCTTTCTACCTTCATTTTGTAGCGGCCATCCGCAAATTCTATTCTCATCACACGCACCATCTCGTCATCGGTTGGCGTCAAGGCCAGGGCCACATGTCCCATGGTACGGCGTAAATTAATTTCCACACAAGGATGCAGCAGGAAACGCTCGCCCTTGACCACCATCATATCAACCCCGAAAGGTCCGGTATAGCCACCCTTGAGGATGGCCGGCAGACTACTGCAAATATTTTCCTTAATACTATCAAGCAATTCAATTGATATATAACGGCTTATCATTTCACGCTTTTTATTTTCTGCAGCCAGGATATTTCCCGTATAGGCGCCGTTTGCCGTATGGAAAAGCGAGAGTCCTAAGTAACGGATACTGCCATCTTCACCGGCATAGAACTCCATGCCAAAATCCTTCTCTTTGTCAAAAAATGGTTCAGCCATCACAGAGCCCTGCGTCGCAAACAGATTGCGCAGCCATCCGGCCTGATGCGTGGTAAAAGTGGTACTGTTCACAAAGCGCAATCCCCTGCCACTCGACGACCAGGGAGCCTTGAGAACCAGTCGGCCGTAACGCTCCAGAAGCAGGCGAATTTCTTCTTCCGTATGACACTCTAACGACTCGCCTACCGTACCTTCACATTGCAGCAGCGGAAGGAGTTGGGCTGAGGTGCGGCGATGCGACAACTGACGGATAACGTCCAACTGAGCATCCGTGGGCAACAAGCGCTCGTCTGCCCCACTCCGCTTCAGACGGGCCTTCAGGGCCACATCCCATCCCCATGGCTGGATTTTCGTGATGTCCGACGAGGGATTTTTATTTTCCCAACGAGGGAGGAAATTTTTTCTGACCGGCGCGTAATCCTTCAGTTGCCTGTTGACGGCATGAAGAAAACGGTCATAGTCGTAGGCGGCACGTTCAGGATTATCAACAAGAACGCTGTCTCCCTCTTCAGCCCACAAGGCCGGAATAAAGCCCAGGTCATGGCGCAACTGCCGACCGGCATGAGGCGCGGTGAAGTTGGCGAGGTTGGCTGCAAGGGCGATATCGTGTTCAGGATTAAATATATGTAAAGTCATATTCTCAATTTTTCGGCAAAATTACTCAAAAAATCGCAAACTTATTTGTATTTATAAAAAAAAAGTGATACTTTTGCAAAATGTAATACATAATATTATACAAATAGACTAAAAACAATAACCAATGATGAATATACCTATTGCTTTTTGGCTCGTTCCAATTGCCTCAGTAGTGGCCCTTGGCATGGCCTACAGTTTCTTCCGCAGCATGATGAAGGCGGAAGAAGGCACGCCCCGTATGATAGAGATTGCCGGTCACGTAAGACGTGGCGCAATGGCCTATCTGAAACAGCAGTACAAAGTGGTGTTGATTGTTTTCATCATCCTTGCCATCATCTTCTCTGTGATGGCCTATGGCTTTGGTGTACAGAACCCATGGGTACCGTTTGCTTTCCTGACGGGCGGTTTCTTCAGTGGACTGGCAGGTTTCTTTGGCATGAAGACGGCTACCTACGCCTCAGCCCGTACGGCTAACGCAGCCCGTAAGAGTCTGGATGGCGGACTGAAGATAGCCTTCCGCAGCGGTGCCGTTATGGGACTCACCGTAGTGGGCTTGGGACTGCTGGATATCGCAGTATGGTTTATCATCCTGAATTATTTTGATCCCGACGGACTCATCTCCATCACCACCACGATGCTGACCTTTGGCATGGGTGCCTCAACACAGGCGCTGTTTGCCCGTGTGGGCGGCGGTATCTATACGAAAGCTGCCGACGTAGGCGCTGATATCGTGGGAAAGGTGGAAGCCGACATCCCCGAGGACGACCCGCGCAACCCCGCAACCATCGCAGACAACGTAGGTGACAACGTGGGCGACGTGGCCGGTATGGGTGCCGACCTGTATGAGAGCTACTGTGGCAGTATCCTCTCTACAGCTGCCCTGGGTGCCGTAGCCTTTGCCGCTTCCGGCGAGATGCAGTTGAAAGCTGTCATCGCCCCCATGCTGATAGCTGCCGTAGGCGTTTTCCTGAGTATCTTCGGCATTTACCTTGTCCGCACCAAGGAAGGTGCCACGATGCGCGACCTGCTACACTCGTTGTCGCTGGGCACGAATGTGTCGGCCGTCTTGATTGCCGCGGCTACCTTCGGCATTCTCTATCTGCTCCAGATAGACAACTGGCTAGGGCTCTCGTTCTCCGTGATTACAGGACTGGCCGCAGGTGTCATCATCGGACAAGCTACGGAATACTATACCTCACATTCCTATAAACCCACGCAGAAAATCTCGGAGGCTGGTCTTACGGGTTCTGCCACGGTCATCATCAAGGGTATCGGCACGGGAATGATGTCAACCTGCATCCCCGTGGTCACCATCGGTGTGGCCATCATGCTGAGTTATCTCTGCGCCAATGGTTTTGTGATGGACATGAATGCCAGCGCCCTGTCGCAAGGTCTTTATGGTATCGGTATTGCTGCCGTGGGTATGCTCTCTACGCTGGGTATCACCCTGGCTACGGATGCCTACGGTCCTATTGCCGACAATGCAGGCGGTAACGCTGAGATGAGTGAGCTGGGTGAAGAGGTGCGCCACCGTACGGATGCACTCGATGCTCTTGGTAACACCACCGCCGCAACCGGTAAGGGGTTCGCCATTGGTTCTGCCGCCCTCACGGCCCTGGCCCTGCTGGCTTCCTATATCGAGGAGGTGAAGATTGCGATGCACCGCTCTGGCGACTTCATCGTGAACCTGGCCGGTGAGGAGATTGACGCTATCAACGCTACCATACCCGACTTCATGAACTACTTCCAGGTGAACCTGATGAACCCTCGCGTGCTGGTAGGTGCCTTCATCGGCGCCATGGCCGCCTTCCTGTTCTGCGGACTCACGATGGAGGCCGTGGGACGTGCTGCCCAGAAGATGGTGGAAGAGGTGCGCAGACAGTTCCGTGAGATCAAGGGCATACTTGAAGGTACAGGCACGCCCGACTATGGTTCTTGCGTAGAGATATCCACACGTGCAGCCCAGCACGAAATGATTGTACCGTCGCTCCTGGCTATCGCCATTCCTATCGTCGTTGGCTGTGTGCTGGGTATTGCCGGTGTGCTGGGACTGCTCGTTGGCGGACTGTCGAGCGGGTTCACCCTCGCCGTGTTCATGGCCAATGCCGGCGGCGCATGGGATAATGCCAAGAAGATGGTAGAGGAAGGCAACTTCGGCGGCAAGGGTTCGTTTGCCCATAAGGCCACCATCGTTGGCGATACCGTGGGCGACCCCTTCAAGGACACGTCGGGCCCATCGCTGAATATCCTCATCAAACTGATGTCGATGGTAAGCATCGTGATGGCCGGACTGACAGTGATGTTCTCGTAGAAAAAAAAATAATAATCCGTTAAATCCGTTGTCGAAAATAAACGAAATATAAAGTAAAAATTAGATAAACATTATGCCAACAAAAATTCTTAGTGTCGATGACGAGATGGACCTCGAGTTGCTCTTGACACAATATTTCAGAAGAAAGATCCGTAAAGGAGAGTACGAGTTCCACTTTGCTCACAATGGTGTGGAAGCACTGACCATGATGCTTCAGCACAAAGATTTTGATATCATACTGAGCGATATCAACATGCCGGAGATGGACGGACTGACGCTGCTCACGAAAATCAACGAGATGCAGAACCCTGCCATGAAGTGTATCATGGTGAGTGCCTATGGCGACATGGGGAATATCCGTCAGGCCATGAACAACGGTGCGTTCGACTTTGCCACAAAGCCTATAGACCTGGACGACCTGAGTGTCACTATCGAGAAGGCTATCGAGCAGATTAATTATATCAAAGAGTCACAAAAGGAGCACTCGCAACTGGAGTCGCTGAAGACCGACCTGGCTGTGGCTGGCGAGATACAGCAGGCCATACTGCCCAGGGTGTTCCCTCCGTTCCCTGAGTTTGAGGCTATCCTCGACGTGGCTGCCTCGATGACACCTGCAAAGGACGTGGGTGGCGACTTCTACGACTTCTTCCGCATTGATGAAGACAGGATTGGATTCGTGATGGCCGACGTGAGTGGTAAGGGTGTGCCGGCAGCCATCTTCATGGCTGTGAGTCGTACGCTGATACGTGCTATCGGCATGCAGGGCATAGCACCCAACGAGGTGATGACACGGGCCAACGAACTGCTCTGCAAGGAGTCGGTGAACTGCATGTTTGTCACCGTGTTCTACGCTATCTACAACACGAAGACGGGCGAGGTGAACTACTGTAACGCCGGGCACAACTCGCCCTACCTGCTCCATGCCAGCGGACAGGTGGAGGCGCTGCCTATGAGCACTAACTGCATGATTGGTGCTATAGAGGGACTGGACTTCAGCGCCAACACGCTGCAACTGCAGCAGGGCGACATGCTGGTGATGTATACCGACGGTGTGAACGAGGCCGTGAACAATGCCCTGGAGGAGTATAGTGAGCCCCGACTGAAACAGACGCTGGAGGCGCTGAAGGGACTGAACTGTCAGGAGACCATTAGCAATATCCTGGCTAGTGTGAAGGCCTTTACCGACGGCGCACCTCAGAGTGACGACATCACCTTATTATCATTTAAACGAAAGTAAAAAGCATTGAAAGAGCTGATTAGAAATAATATGCTTTGGGGCATTGCCTGTGCCGCTTTGGGCACAGGATGCGCCGTGGGCTTTAGCTGCTACTACTTCGAGAAGGAGAAGACGGCCGAACTGGAACAGCAGTTGGCCGTGATGAGTCAGAAAGAGCACCGGGCCGTGATAGACCAAAGCATCAACAAGCAGATGGAGGAGATTGCCTACGAACAGAAACGCATCAGCGATGAGCGTACCGTCGAGGCAAAGAAGCAGGCCGAGATTGCTGAGGAGGAGAAGCAGAGCGCTATCATCGCCCAAAACCAGGCGAGGGCATCGGAAGAAATAGCCCGAAAGGAGCGCGACAATGCCGAGGCTCAGAGTAAGGAGGCTAAACGGCAGGCCGAGATAGCCAACGACCAGAGGAAGACGGCAGAGCTCAACAAGCGCGTGGCTGATACCCTGAGCTACATAGCGCTGGGACGCTCGCTGGCCTCCATGGGTTCTAATCAGTATCAGTCGGGCGGCAATAAGGAACTGGCTAAGCGGTTGGTCTTTGCGTCGTATTGGCTGACGAAGACCTACGGCAGCAGGAACGACCTGTATCACGTCTCCGTGATTCAGGCCCTGATGGAGGTGAGCGACAGTAAGACGACCTGGAACAACCTGCACAAGGGTGGCATCACGGGCATCTTCTTCGTTCCCAACAAAGAGAAAGAGCTGGTAACGGTGAGTAGCTATGGCGAGATATACCGTCATGTGAATCAGGATGATAAACTAAAGACGCACAACCTGTTCTCTAACAGCGCACTGGACTTCCGTAGCGTGTATGTGGATAAGGCTGGCACCATCTATGCCGCCAGTCACACGGGCCATCTGGTCGTCATCCCGGCCAACGGCAAGGCGCAGCAGGTGGTACTCTCAGACATCAGTCACCCCATGGCGCTGGATATGTATAACGACGACATGCTGGTGGTGGTGGGTGAACACAGTGTGGCACTCTTTAATACGAAGACTCACCAGCAGCAGGGCACCCTACGTGTGAACGCCAAGATCACGGCCCTGGGGCGCATCAACAAGCATCCGTATCTCTTCGACGAACAGGGATATATGCACGAGATGGTGAGCACGGACAAGTTGGATAGTAAGCGCAAGCCCACTGCCGTAAAGGGCATCGTCACGGCTTTTGCACGCTCTGACAACAAGGGTATCAACACCTACGGCACCAGCGACGGCAAGATATATGTGGAGGAAAAGAACGGAAGAATAAAGGAACTGGTGGGCCATCGTTCGCGCATCACCCGACTGAAGGTGAACGGCAACCAACTCTACTCTTCCAGCTACGACGGCAAGATGAACCTGTGGCTCTACGAAAACGAGAAGGTGGAACCTATCCAACTGTTCCAGTCGGACCAGTCGGACGGATGGATTCGCTACTTCAACATCAATAACAAGAAGACGCACCTGTGGTCGGGCGATAACAACGGCAACCTGACGGAGACGTTGGTATCGGTCGATGTGATGGTAAACCGACTGAAGGCGCATCTGCTCACGGAGGAGCAATGGGATAACTATATAGGTAAGAGTGCCTCTTACAAGATGTTTATCAATAGTGTGAAAGGAGGTGAGAAATGAATAAACGGCTCTTTATACTCTTCGCCCTTCTGACAGCCTCAACCTATTCTTTCACACAGGGAATTCCATTCCTGCGCAACTTTAGCGCTGAGGAGTATCAGGCGCACAACCGCAACTTCGACATCACCACAGACGACAAGGGGTTTGTGTATGTGGCCAACTTTGAAGGTCTGCTGTATTACGACCAGGCAGAATGGCGCATCATCCATACGCCCAACATCACCCGTGTGACGACCCTCTATCGCGACCGGAAGGGTACGATCTGGGCTGGCGGCTACAACTACCTGGGCTTCATAGAGAGCAACGACAAGGGTGAGCTGATGCTGCATAATGCCGTGAAGAAAGGTAATTTTCAGGGTGTGGTCACCAGGATTTGGGAGAACGGCAACCAGATGGTCTTCCAACTGGAGGACGGCTACGGCTACACGCTCAGTAAGGGCGAGGTGAAGGAGGCCTCGCAGCGCCTGCTGGAGACGGCACCCGACAACGAGTTTATTGACATAGGATTCGGACTGAAGGCGCAGACAACGGGGGCCAACGGCGTGAATATTCTGAGCAACGGGCAGACGGCCTATCTGATTACGGAGGACAACGGTCTGTGCTCGAACGCTATCAATAAGTTGGCCTACAACGGCAAAGGCATCCTTTGGGGCGCCACGAACAACGGCCTGTTCTGCATCGCCGTACCTACTACCTACACGCATGCCACAGCGCAAGAGGGACTCCGTGGCGAGGTACTGTCTATCATCTTTCATGAGGGAACGCTCTACGTGGGCACTGCCAACGGACTGTTTTTCATGGATGGAAAAATCTTCCGTCAGGTGGCCGATATGACCCACCCTTGCTGGCAAATGATTACCACACCCAAGGGATTGCTGGTGGCTACGAGCAACGGTCTGTACCTGATGAAGGAGAAGACGGTGGCCGAGCGACTGAACGACCACAACACCATGTCGGTGAAGGAGGCGCAGGGCGGATTCTATACTGGTGAGTCGGAGGGTGTGTTCATGAACGGCGACAACGGTCGCAGGGAGAAGATAGCCGACCTGGAGCGCGTGACACATATTTATATAGATAAGAAGGAGACCATCTGGCTGCAGAATCTGTATGGCATCATCTGGTGCAAGAAGCAGGCAGAGAAGGCGTTCCATCAGGTGGTGCTGGAGGGCGACAAGACCGTGCCGGGCATGATTGTGCCAACGAACAAGGAACTGCTCACCATCAGTGCCAACCAGACAGACCCCATCCCCTACCCTCAGATGGCTTATCTGGACAAGGACGGGGCCACATGGCTCACAAATAGCGACGGACGAGGGCTTTACTGCATCAAGGATGGCATCAAGGACAGGCGATTCACGCAGCAGTTGAACGCTATCAGCGAATATAATGTACGCGATATGTTGTTCTTCGACAGGGACAGGCTCATCTTGGGTGGCGACTTTGGTCTGATTACCTATAAGGTGAAATTCTCTGACCCCATACTGGATAGCAGTCCAAAACTGTTTATACGCAGCGTCAAGCTGAATGGCGACAGCATCTTGTGGGGTGGCTACGGTAAGATGCCAAGCAAGTTGCAGAGACTCAGCAGCGATGAGCGCAACCTGGAGTTTACCTTCGCACTGGACAACACCATCCTGATCAAGGAGACACGCTATCGCTACAGGTTGAACAATCAGTCGTGGTCGGCATGGGACAACGAGCAGGAGGCTAAGTTCCCAAGTCTGGAACCAGGAAGATACACCTTCGAGGTGCAGGCGATGGATGCCTACGGACAGGTGACGCAGGCAGAAGCCCTGAAATTTGAGATTCAGCGGCCGTTCTACCAGCGATGGTACATGATGATTCTCTACCTGGTTGTGGTTGGTATCCTGATCTACCTCCTCGTACGTTTCCGTCTGCACCGGTTGGAGAAGGAAAAGATGCGTCTGGAGAATATTGTGCAGGAGCGCACGGCCGAGGTGGTCAAACAGAAGGACGAAATTGAAGAGAAGTCAAAGAGTCTGGAGCAGGCCCTCAAAGACCTGGGCGAGGCGCAGCACGAACTGATTCGTCAGGAGAAGATGGCTACGGCCGGTAAACTGACGCAGGGCTTGATTGACCGCATTCTCAACCCGATGAACTATATCAATAATTTCTCAAAACTGTCGTGCGGACTGCTGAAAGACCTCAAGGCGAATATCGAGGACGAGGAGGAGCACATGGACAAGGAGAACTTCGAGGACACGCTGGATGTGCTGGAGATGTTGAGTCAGAACCTGGAGAAGGTGGAACAGCACGGACTGAACACCACACGCACGCTGAAGGCAATGGAGGAAATCCTGAAAGACCGCACGGGTGGCAAGATGGCAATAGACCTCTGTAGCATCCTGAGACAGGACGAAGAGATGCTACACAACTATTTCAAGGAGAAGATTGCTGCGTTCAACATCCAGGCACCTTTCTCTATACCTGAGACAAGTGTCAATATCAATGGTAATCCAGAGCTGATCAGTATGACCATCATGAGTATTCTAGGCAATGCGATGTATGCGCTGGAGAAGAAAGCAGCACGCACGCAATATACGCCGGAGGTGGCTGTCACGCTGACTCAGGACGACGCGCTTGCTACCATCACCGTTCGCGACAACGGTATCGGCATAGAGGAAAGCATCATTGACAAGGTCTGCGACCCCTTCTTCACCACGAAGCCAACAGGTGAGGCAGCAGGTATCGGTCTCTATCTGAGTCATGAAGTGATACAGGATCACGGTGGCGACATCCAGATAGCGTCCGAGAAAGATAATTATACAATAATAACCATTACGTTACCAATTCTTCAAAACTGATACATATTATGGAGAAGCAAATGGAAAACCTCAGGCAACAACTGAAGCAACAGGAGAAGCTGGCATCATTAGGACTGCTCAGCGCCGGCATTGCCCACGAGATTCAGAACCCCTTGAATTTCGTCATTAATTTCAGTAAGATGTCGAACAAGTTGCTGAGTGATCTGACTGAGATTGTAGAGGACAACGAAGATAAACTGAGTGAGGACGACCGTGAGGAGGTGGAGGATATCGTGGCCGACCTGAAAGAGAATATGTCTAAGATTGTGGAGCATGGCGAACGGGCCATCAGCATCATTCAGGGCATACTGCTCATTTCTCGTGGCAAGGAAAACGAGTTTATCCCGACGGACATCTGTCACCTGGTCAAGGAGTATGTGTGGCTGTCGTATCACGCCATGCGTGCCAACGATAAGAGTTTTAACATAGCTATCCGTGAGAACTATCAGGAGGGTCTGCCTCCGATTATGGTCATCCCACAGGATCTGAGTCGTGCCGTACTCAACGTGATGAACAATGCCTGCTATGCTGTAAAGAAGAAGGCCGAGGCAACGGGTGCTGACTATCAGCCGGAGGTAACGGTATGCGTGAAGTCGGACGGCAAGCAACTCACCATCTCGCTGGCCGACAATGGTGAGGGTATGAGCGACGAGGTGAAGCAGCATCTCTATGAGAATTTCTTTACCACCAAACCCGTAGGACAAGGCACTGGTCTTGGCATGGGCATCACACGCGATATCGTAGAAAACAAACACGGAGGCAAACTGTCGTTCGAGTCAACGCTGGGACAGGGCACGAGTTTCACTTTTATAATTCCAATTAAAAATTGATTCCTTCTTTCACAGGAGAAAAATCCATACGAATGGTTAAAACAGACTCTACTACCGCATTATTTATAAAATGGATAGTGGATGCTTTTGAGAATTATTCCCAAAAGACGGCTATCATTGACCATGCTGGCGAACGGGAAACAACCTACGAAGAGCTGTATATCATGGTTTGCAGGGTTGTGGGCTATATCGACAAGCGTCGGTTGCCCGCCCACTCTTTCATCGGCATCTGTCTGCCCACGAGTATGGAGTATATAGCTGCTGAGATTGGCATCTGGCTGGCAGGTCATGCTATCATTCCCATGGGCGACCAGTTTCCGGAGTCTCGTATTCAGCAGATTATGGAGCATAGCGAATCGCCCCTGTTGATTGATGAGAAGGTGATGAGCGAGATGGCATCCACAGAACCAAAAGAACCGTCGGCACTGCCTGGTGAGGACGACATCAACGCCCTCTTCTATACGTCAGGCAGTACGGGGCAGCCAAAGGGTGTGCTCCACTCGTTTCGCTCGTTTGGCATTCCGCTATTCCCTGACAAGATGTTCCAGGATTTGGATGTGTCGGTGATGGCTGTCACGGCGCCAATGTTCTTTGTGGCCTGCAAACTGATTTATGATTTCATCACCAGGGGCAAGACCGTCAACGTGGTGCCTCAGAATATCAGGATGGATATTCGTAAACTGGAGGATTTCCTGGCCGAGCAGCGTATCGAGTTTGTATTTATTCCTCCTTCGGTACTACCCTATTTCCAGAATAAATCACAGGCATTAAAGGTGGTGTTTACTGCATCTGAGCGTGTGTCGGGTGTAGGCCCTAAGGGGTATAAGCTCGTCAACTACTGTGGTCAGACGGAGACGGCTGGCATCGGCTGCACGTTTATGATTGACAAACCCTACGACAATACGCCTATCGGTATCCCTGTAGAACCTTATATATATAGTGTACAGGATGAGGACGGCAACGAGGTGCCTTTCGGCGAGGAGGGAGAACTGTGTTATCGGGGCGACTTGACGCCTGGCTACTATAAGGACCCGGAGCGTACGGCACAACTGTATCGGGGCGGATGGCTTCATACGGGCGATATTGTCAGGGCTCGGCCAGACGGCAACCTGATATACGTGAACCGTAAGGACTGGATGGTGAAAATCAACGGGCAGCGCGTAGAACCGAGTGAGGTGGAGACGGTGTTCAAGAAGATTCCTGGCATCGACAACGCCATCGTCAAGGGTTTTACTTCTGGTAATAAGCGTCAGTATCTCTGCGGCTATTATATCTCGAAGACGGGCGTCACGGAGCAGGAAATCATCGACTACCTCACGTCGAAGTTGCCTGCCTACATGGTACCGGTCTATTTCGTGAAGATGGAGAGTTTTCCGCTCAACATGAAC
Organism: Prevotella communis; assembly: GCF_022024175.1. GTDB lineage: Bacteria > Bacteroidota > Bacteroidia > Bacteroidales > Bacteroidaceae > Prevotella > Prevotella communis. The sequence goes on from NZ_CP091794.1 coordinate 1,945,858, forward strand.
GGCAAGACCGACCGCAAGAGTCTGCAGTCGCCTGCTGTGGAGGACGACGTCATAGAGCGTGCGCCCTACGAGGCTCCTCAGAACGATACAGAGGCGAAGTTGTGTGCTGCCTTCGAACGTACACTGGGCCATACGCAGGTAGGTGTCAATGAGGACTTCTTCCTGATGGGTGGCGACAGCATCCGTGTGATGAAGTTGCAGACGCTGTGTGCCGACCTGTCTATCGACGCCCGAATGATTTATACGCATCGCACGCCACGCAGGATAGCCGAAGCCATCAGCAAGAAGGGCGAGTTCAGTTTTGAACGCCTGGCGGACTACCCACTGAGTCAGACGCAGTTGGGAATCTTTGCTGCATGCATGGCTCGACAGGGCGAGGTGGTCTATAACAACAGCACGCTTTTCAAACTGGCCCCTGGGCTGGATCTACCTCGTCTGGCAAAAGCCCTTGAGGCCGTAGTAGAGGCCCATCCCTTTGTGAAGACTCGCCTGTTTATCAACAGCAACGGCAATCCCCGTCAGCGCAGGAATGATGACGAGAGTTATAGGCAGGAGATAGAATATGTTTCGGAAGAGGAATTTGACTATCTAAAGCCTCAACTGATGCAACCCTTTGACTTGCTTCATGACCAACTGTTCCGTATCCGTATCATTGCTACGCCGAAGAATGCCTATCTTTTCATGGACTTCCATCATGTTATCTTCGATGGAATGTCTATGGGCGTTGTACTATCCGACTTAGAGAAAGCTTATCATGGTGAGCATCTGGAAGGTGAGTCTTTCAGTGGCTTTGAGGTAGCGCAGGAGGAAGAGGCTCTACGACAAACAAAAGCTTACAGTGATGCCAAAGAGTGGAACACAAATGTGTTTGGAAGTCTGGAAATCACATCCCTGCCCGTTGCCGACAGCAACGGACTTGCTACCACATTTGGAAAACAGGAGGCTGACCTGGGTTTGAGTGTACAAGAACTGAACGAGGCGTGCCAACGTTTTGGTGTGACTTCTAATGTATTTACGATTGCAGTCTTTGGTTATCTGTTGGGACACTATACCTATTCTCAAGAGTCTCTGTTCGCTACCATCTATCACGGTCGTCATGAATTAAGATTGGACCGTACTGTTTCGATGTTGGTAAAGACGTTGCCCGTCTATGAGAAATGGGACAAGCAGACAACGCTGAGAACATTGCTACAGACTATCAAAGAACAACTGATGGGCAGCATGGCAAACGATATTTATTCGTTTGCCGAGCTCAGAGCCATGAATCACTATATTGGCAGTCAGATTCTCTTTGCCTATCAGGGCGACATCGAATTTCCAAACCGTATTGGCGGAGCGCCATACTGTCAGATACCTCTGATGGATAATGCCACCGGCGAGCAACTGGCATTCGAGATTTCCAGAAATGGCAACCAACTCACGCTTCATGCGGAATACCACAGCAACATCTATTCAGATGCTTTTGTGAAGAGGATTTTGCAAAGCTACATTCACCTGATTAAGACCTTTGCGGCTGTTGACAATGATGAGGTGACTTTGATGTCGCTTCCTCTTCTGTCGCATGAAGATATGGAGAATCTGCTAACCATGGGCTGCGGGAAGGAAGTCAAAAGAGATGCGTCAGAGACATTTATTCAATTATTCAGGCATCAGGTCTCACTCACTCCCGATGCAATAGCCGTTGTCGATAAGCTATCTTCTATCACTTACGCAGAACTGGACAGACAGTCTGACTGTCTGGCTGCATCACTTGTCAAGGCTGGAGTTGCTAACGACGCTTTTGTGGCACTGATGCTTCCACGCCGTAAAGAGTTTGTGATTGCTGTCCTCGCAGTATTCAAGGCTGGAGGCGCATATCTGTCGATGGACTCTGACTATCCACAGGCTCGTATTGACTTCATGCTGAACGACCTGAATGCCCGATTCCTGATAACCACCAGTGAACTGGCAGAGAAACATGATTTAAGGTCGAATGATAGTCAGCGACATATTATCTTATTAGATCATTTCGATTTTTCTTCTACTGTTTCGCCATTAGACTATAGTAGAGCGCAATCGCTGGCTTATATCATCTACACATCGGGCACTACAGGCAAACCTAAGGGTGTTATGATAGAACATCATTCGCTCTGTGCCATGCTGAATTGGCTGATTCCTATGGAAGAATTAAAGGCTGGAGACAAGTGCGCACTTCACCCCAGCTTCAGCTTTGACGCCTCAATACCTGACTTGTTTGGACCACTTACATGTGGTGCACAGATTCATATCATATCATCGGCCATGCGTTATGACATAGTGGCTTTCAGCCGCTATCTTACCGACAACCAAATTACGGGTCTGACAATGAGTACGCAGATAGGAATGGAACTGCTTGAGAGTCAGGACCTGTCGCTACGCTATCTGTTCCTTGGAGGCGAGAATCTGCATGTCAACCGAAATACGGGTGTCAAGGTTATCAATGGTTACGGACCTACAGAATTTACGGTCTGTTCTTCTTATCACATCGTTGATCCTGATTGTACATACGAGAATATTCCCATTGGGCATCCCGTTCCTGGCAGCAAGTCGCTGATTGTCGGTTCTGAAGGGCGTCTTGTCCCCTGGGGCGCTATGGGTGAGTTATGTCTGGTGGGACCGCAGTTGGCTCGTGGCTATTGGCAACGAGAGCAACAAACTCGTGAGCGTTTCGTCGACTGTCCCTTCCTGCCAGGCGAGAAGATGTATCGCACAGGCGATCTGGTGAAGTGGAGCCAGGACGGCGAACTGATATTCCACGGACGCATAGACAATCAGGTGAAGATTAATGGCTACAGAATAGAGCTGGGCGAAATAGAGAGCTGCATTAATAGTCTGCCTGGTATTCAGACGTCGGCAGTAATTGTGAACAAACATAACAACCTTCAGTACCTGATGGGCTTTTATGTTTCCGACAGCAGTGAGATGAGTCCAAAGGTATTACGCAAGAGTCTGACAGACTCACTGCCTTCTTATATGGTGCCCTCGAAGCTTGTACAACTGGAAAGAATGCCGATGACTCCCAATGGAAAAATTGATCATCGGCAGCTCACAGAACTGGCAACGAGTATGACATTAAGTCATGGTACTACAGAACCACCTTCAAATCAACGGGAGAAGGTCTTGCTCGACATCGTTAAGACGATATTGGGTATCGAACAGGTGGGTATTACTGATGACCTGACTCTGCTGGGGTTGTCATCACTCAATGCCATTAAACTGGCAGTATTGGCTAAGGAAGCCGACTTCAATCTGAAAGTCAATGACATACTCCGGTTAAAGACTATTAAGAAGATAGCAGCCCACAAAACCACTGTTGGCGACTGGGCTCAGGGCTACGATGCCTCGAAACCTGTTGCCGTGGTCGTTCAAGGACTCACTTCCTACCATTTGTTGCAGCCGCTGATCACCCGTTTATGTCAGCGCTATTCCGTCTTTGTCATCGAACCCCTTCAGGAGCATATCCGTACATTGTTTGCTGGCAAGAACAAGTCAGAAATAGTGGATGGCTATATTGAACTGATTCGCCATAGTCTCCCTGCTGATGCCAAGGTCAGCGTCTTCGTGGGACATAGCTTTGGTGGCGAGTTCAGCTATCGTTGTGCAGTCAAGTGGCACGAGGAAACAAATCAGACTCCACGTGTGTTGCTGTTCGACACCTATTTCGATATCTCTAAGGTTGTTGGCAGGCTCCATCAAATGGAGGAGTATATCAATCCCATAGAGGATTATTCGCCCATGCCGTTCTATAGTGGTAGTGTGGATTATTTCGAAGCCACACAGATGGCAGACAAGGAACTGAAGTCTGATAGCGATGCCTCCTGGCGCCGCTTGTTGCCTCACCTCTGCGTCCATTCTGTGTCAACCAGCCACTTCCGTCTGTTGGATACAAATAACGTCAGCTTCTGTCTGTCGCAAATATAATGTGTAACGTATAATTGTTTTTATGAAATGATTAATCATCTAAGAATATACCTCACAGTCGTCGCCCTCACGCTTCTGGCAATGCCTGCATCAGCTCAGGATGTCTATGTTCAGGCGGAAAATGCCTATAAGATAGGTCGTATTGACTCTGCGCTCGTTTTGCTGAAACGCAACGAGAAAGCTTTTCTTGGTACCGACAGGCAGAAAGCATATCGTTTGATGTCGCTCTGCTGTCTGGCGCTCGACCAGCCAGAACAATCGGAGTATTACGCAGGACTGCTGCTGAACGAAAACAAGTATTTCTTCGGTTCACTGGAAGATCCTGTGCGTTTTGTCGATATGATAAACCGACTGCGCGAAGGTCGGGGTACTACCATTAAGACGGCATCTGGTCAGGAAGAGAATATCGAGGAGGCGCCTGTACCTGTAACCATCATCACTCGCGAGATGATTGATATGCTGAGCAACAACAGGAACATCGGACAGATACTGGCTGCCTATGTGCCTGGCATGAGTGAGATTTGTACGTATGCTTTCGCTAATGTGGCCATGCATGGTGTATATACGAATGGTCAGGAGAAGATTCTTGTGATGGAGAATGGTCACCGACTGAATGCCCGTTCTACCAACAACGGTAAGCTCGACTATGCCATCAGCACGGAGAAGATTGACCATATAGAGGTGCTGCGAGGTCCTGCTTCATCACTTTATGGTAACGTGGCTCTGACGGCTGTGGTCAATATTATCACAAAAAGTGGTAATGAGATCAATGGCATCAAGGGCAAATACAGCTATGGCTCTTTTGGTACACATCGTGCCGACCTCACAGCTGGAACAACGTTCCTAGGAGCCGACGTGATGGCATGGGCTTCTCTCTACACCTCAAAAGGAGAACGTATCACGATTCCTGCTGGTTCTGGCTATTCACAAACCCCACACGATGGCTATGCCTATGTGGGCCGTTACGAGGGCAAACCGTCTTACGACATAGGAGTCACCATAAAACTCAATGATTTCAACCTGATGGTGAGTCGCAAATACGGAAAACTGGTTCCTCAGTATTCATGGTATGCTCAAACATATGACTACGACCGTTATCGTCAGTTCTTTGGGGTCACCCCTGGCTATTCTGTCAATGAGAACCATCTCAATCTCGAATACGACAAGAGTTTTGGCAGTTCCAACTTGAATATAGCGCTCTATGGTGACTGGTATCAGTTTCAAGACTATCAGGTTGTTTCTGATTCTATGTATAACGTAGAGTTCAATCCTGATGGCAGTGGTACCCCAAAGATAGGTCCAGACGGAAAACCGGTTATGCGTCTTTATCATGGTGTGTATCAGGATGACAACTGGGAAGAATATACTATTGGTGCAACGGCTAAGTACTCCTCCAACTATAAGATAGGTAATCAGCATGGTAACCTGCTGGCTGGTGCACAGTTTGAATTCTACAGAATCCCTGTCAACGAGTTCTTCCTCGGAGAGGAGTATAGTAACATCACTATAGTAACCACACCAGAATCCCCTAATCAGCTAAATGTGGGCCATGAGAAGAGCATCTCGGGTTTCATTCAGAATAAGCACTATTTCACCGACCAGCTGATCCTCAATGCTGGTCTGCGCTACGACAAGAAGTATCGTCGAAACGATATGAGCGTCGAGGCATTCTCGCCCCGTGTCGCCTTGGTCTATGTTCCCTCTAAGACGTTCAGCGTCAAGGCGTCGTACTCACGCTCGTTTGTAGATGCTCCCTATTTCTATCGTCAGAACACGCAGAACACGTACAAAGGTAGTGAGGACCTGATGCCGGAATATATGAATGCTATACAGCTGGACTTTCTGGGGTCTATAGGTGGGCATTTTGATTATGATGTCAACTTGTTCTACAACCACTTGACAGACCTCATCTGTAATAACCAGAGCACCGACCTGAATGCGCCGAAATATGTAAACTCGGGTAGTCTTAAGGTGGCAGGTATCGAAACAGAACTGAGTTACAAAACGACGGCGTTCCGTTCACGACTCAACACCACTTTCCAACGGGCCATGAGTGCTGAACAGTATTATTACTACGATCATCACATCTATAGCATACCGTCGGTAACGGCCAACTTGGCTTGCGAGCAGCGCCTGTTTGACAAGAAGAACCACTCTTTGTGGCTATCGGGCAATCTGCGCTATACCTCACGTACGCTCAACAAGGCCAATTCACGTGTCACAGGTAGCGAAGATTTCTATCTCAACGAACGTGCCCTGGTTGACCTGCGTCTGAAGTACGATTACAACAAGACCATGCAGCTCTCACTCGATTGCGACAATGTGTTTAACACCTGCTACGAGATTGGTGGAACGTCATATATCCCCTATCGCTATCCGGGTCGCACCCTGATGGGAACGGTGGCATTTAAGCTTTAATACCCAGCCATCGTAAATGTATGATTGCATATTTATTAAATCTATTTTAAACATTATATCAATTATATTAAAATAAATACGATTTTTGTAATATTTTGCCATTTCCACTTTGCAATTTCGCAAAAAAGTCGTACCTTTGCAGCTGTTTTAAAACAAATCTGTAGATGGAAGCTTTTTTCAGAACACATCGTTACTTGGTAGAGCATGTGAATGCACCAGTCCGTCGCAGTCTCATGGACGAGATCGACTGGTCTGACCGCATGATTGGTATTAAGGGTACGAGAGGCGTTGGAAAAACGACATTCCTTTTACAGTATGCCAAGGAAAAGTTTGATATAAACGACAAGCAATGTCTTTATATCAACATGAACAACTTCTACTTTCAGGGACGCGGCATTGCTGATTTTGCTGGCGAGTTCTATCATCGCGGTGGCCGTGTGCTGTTGATAGACCAGGTCTTCAAGCAGGACAACTGGTCGCAGGAGTTGCGTAAATGCTACGACCTCTATCCAGGTCTGAAGATTGTGTTTACTGGTTCCAGCGTGATGCGCCTGAAGGACGAGAATCCGGAGCTCAATGGTATCGTGAAGTCCTACAACCTGCGCGGTTTCTCTTTCCGTGAGTTCCTGAACTTAATGACAGGCAATAGTTTCCGCGCTTACACCCTGGACGAAATCCTGAGCGACCACGAGCATATTGTCAAGCAGATTCTGCCCAAGGTATCACCACGCCGCTATTTCCAGGACTACATCCATCATGGCTTCTACCCCTTCTTCCAGGAGCATCGCAACTATAGCGAGAACCTGCTGAAGACCATGAACATGATGACCGAGGTTGACATCCTGATTATCAAGCAGATTGAGCTGAAGTATCTGCCTAAGATCAAGAAGCTATTCTACGAGCTGGCCGAGGAAGGTCCGAAGGCTCCCAACGTGTCAAAGCTGGCTGCCGACATCGAGACCAGTCGTGCCACGGTGATGAACTATATCAAGTACCTCACCGATGCCCGTCTGCTCAATATGATTTACCCAGAGGGCGAGGACTTCCCCAAGAAGCCTTCAAAGGTGATGCTCCACAACTCCAACCTCCTGTATGCCATCTACCCCATTCACGTAGAGAAGCAGACAGCTATGGAGACCTTCTTCGTAAACTCTCTTTGGAAGGACCACAAGGTGAACCAGAGTGGACGCGAGCCCTACTTCCTGGTAGACGGAAAACTGAAGTTCCGCATCTGTGATGCCGACGTACATAATAAAATAAAGTACGCGTCCGATACGATTTACGCCCGCTACAACACGGAAATCGGCAAGGACAATCAGATACCCCTCTGGCTGCTGGGATTCCTTTATTAAAAGGTAGAACAGTAAAAGGGTAAAAAAAGGACATAAAACTAAAAGCAAACAAATACATTCATTTTTAATCATTACAAAAATGGCTAAAGAAAAGAAATTTATCACTTGTGATGGTAACGAGGCTGCGGCTCACGTGAGCTATATGTTCTCGGAGGTAGCTGCTATCTACCCCATCACCCCGTCTTCGCCAATGGCGGAGCATGTTGACGAGTGGGCTGCCCGTGGTCGCAAGAACCTCTGGGGTCAGAACGTCTCAGTTCAGGAAATGCAGTCAGAGGCTGGTGCTGCCGGTGCCGTTCATGGTTCTTTGCAGGCTGGTGCCCTCACCACTACATTCACCGCTTCTCAGGGTCTGCTCCTGATGATTCCAAACATGTACAAGATTGCTGGTGAGTTGATTCCTTGCGTATTCGACGTTTCTGCCCGTACGCTGGCTTCACACTCTCTGTGTATCTTCGGTGACCACCAGGACGTTATGGCTTGCCGTCAGACCGGTTTCGCCATGTTCTGCTCAGGTTCAGTTCAGGAGGTTATGGACCTCACAGCTGTTCCTCACCTGGCTACTCTCGAGACCTGCGTACCTTTCGTTAACTTCTTCGACGGTTTCCGCACCTCTCACGAGTACCACAAGATTGAGCTGATGGATCAGGAGGATATCCGTCCTCTGGTTAAGGAGGAGTTCGTTAAGCGTTTCCGCGACCGTGCTATGAGCCCTGAGCGTCCTATCACACGTGGTACTGCTGAGAACCCCGAGACATTCTTCACACACCGTGAGGCTAGCAACCAGTACTACGATGCTGTACCCGAGGTTGTTGAGAAATACCTCGGCGAGATCTCTAAGATTACTGGCCGTGAGTACCACCTATTCTCATACTACGGAGCTGAGGATGCTGATCGCATGATTATCCTCATGGGTTCTGCTACCGATGCTGCTCGCGAGGCTATCGACTACCTGAACGCTAATGGCCAGAAGGTTGGTATGATTTCTGTTCACCTCTATCGTCCATTCTCAGTTAAGCACCTGCTCGCTTCAGTTCCTAAGACTGTTAAGCGTATTGCTGTGCTCGACCGTACCAAGGAGCCCGGTGCTAACGGCGAGCCTCTGTACCTCGACGTGAAGGATGCTTTCTACGACGTAGAGAACAAGCCTCTCATCGTGGGTGGCCGCTACGGTCTTGGTAGCCGCGACACTACACCTGCTCAGATCATCAGCGTGTTCAACAACCTCGCTATGCCCGAGCCAAAGAACCATTTCACAGTTGGTATCGTAGACGATGTTACCTTCACCTCTCTGCCTGAGGTTGAGGAGATTGCCCTGGGTGGTGCTGGCATGTTCCAGGCTAAGTTCTACGGTCTTGGTGCTGACGGTACCGTTGGTGCTAACAAGAACTCAGTAAAGATTATTGGTGACAACACCGACAAGTACTGCCAGGCTTACTTCTCTTACGACTCTAAGAAGTCAGGAGGTTTCACCTGCTCTCACCTGCGTTTCGGTGACACACCTATCCGCTCTACCTACCTGGTAACCACACCTAACTTCGTGGCTTGCCACGTTCAGGCTTACCTCCACATGTACGACGTTACACGTGGTCTGCAGAAGAACGGTCAGTTCCTGCTGAACACCATCTTCGACGCCGACGAGCTCGAGAAGTTCATGCCTAACAAGGTAAAGCGCTACTTCGCACAGAACAACATTACTGTTTATACCATCAACGCTACTAAGATTGCACAGGAGATTGGTCTGGGTAACCGTACTAACACTATCCTGCAGAGTGCATTCTTCCGTATCACCGGCGTCATCCCCGTGGAGCTCGCTGTTGAGAAGATGAAGGCTGCTGCCCTGAAGTCTTACGGGGCTAAGGGTCAGGATGTAGTTGACAAGAACTATGCTGCTATCGATCGTGGTGGTGAGTATGTTCAGCTGACAGTTAAGCCTGAGTGGGCTAACCTGCCCGACGACGAAGCTAAGGTAGACGATGCTCCCGCATTCGTTAAGGAACTGGTTCGTCCTATCAACGCTCAGGCCGGTGACCTGCTGAAGGTTTCTGACTTTGTTAAGCACAACACTGTTGACGGTTCTTGGCAGGTTGGTACAGCCGCTTACGAGAAGCGTGGTGTTGAGGCCTTCGTTCCTGTATGGAACAAGGACAACTGTATCCAGTGTAACCAGTGTGCTTACATCTGTCCTCACGCTGCCATCCGTCCATTCGTTCTCGACGACGAGGAGCTGAAGGGCTTCGCCGCAGCTGCCGACACCCTCGAGATGAAGGCTCCTGCCGCTATGAAGGGTATGCACTTCCGCATCGAGACTTCAGTACTCGACTGTCTGGGTTGCGGTAACTGTGCCGACATCTGCCCAGGCAATCCTAAGACCGGTAAGGCTCTCACCATGGCTCCATTCAATCCTGATGCAGCCGACATGGTTCAGGAGGCTAAGAACTGGGAGTACCTGGTTAAGAATGTTAAGTCAAAGCAGAACCTCGTCGACATCAAGAGCAACGTGAAGAACTCACAGTTCGCTCAGCCTCTGTTCGAGTTCTCTGGCGCTTGCTCTGGTTGCGGTGAGACTCCATACGTTAAGCTGATTTCTCAGCTGTTCGGTGATCGTCAGATGATTGCCAACGCTACTGGTTGTTCTTCAATCTACTCTGCTTCTATTCCTTCTACACCTTATACTAAGAACGAGAAGGGTCAGGGTCCTGTATTCAACAACTCTCTGTTCGAGGACTTCTGCGAATTCGGTCTGGGTATGGCTCTGGGTAACAAGAAGATGAAGGAGCGTGTAGCTAAGCTGTTGCAGGAGATGATCGATAGCGATAAGACCAGCGCTGAGTATAAGGCTCTGGCTCAGGAGTGGATCGACAATAAGGACGATGCCGAGAAGACCAAGGAGATTGCTCCAAAGCTTCGCGAGCAGATTGCTGCTGGTGCTGCCGCTGGTTGCCCAGTTTGCACCGAGCTGAAGACTCTGGATCACTACCTCGTAAAGCGCAGCCAGTGGATTATCGGTGGTGACGGTGCTTCTTACGATATCGGTTACGGTGGTCTCGACCACGTGATTGCTTCTGGTGAGGACGTGAACATCCTCGTGCTCGATACTGAGGTTTACTCTAACACCGGTGGTCAGGCTTCTAAGGCTACTCCTCTTGGTGCTATCGCTCAGTTCGCTGCTCAGGGTAAGCGCATCCGCAAGAAGGATCTGGGTATGATCGCTACCACTTACGGTTATGTATATGTAGCTCAGATTGCTATGGGCGCAGACCACGCACAGACCCTGAAGGCTATCCGCGAGGCTGAGGCATGGCACGGACCTTCAATCATCATCGCCTACGCTCCATGTATCAACCACGGTCTGAAGGCCAAGGGCGGTATGGGTAAGAGCCAGGCCGAGGAGAAGAAGGCAGTTGAGTGCGGTTACTGGCACCTGTGGCGCTACAACCCAGCTCTGGCTGAGGAAGGCAAGAACCCATTCTCTCTCGACTCTAAGGAGCCCAACTGGGAGAACTTCCACGACTTCCTGCTCGGTGAGGTTCGTTACCTCTCTGTTAAGAAGGCTTATCCTAACGAGGCCGAGGAGCTGTTCGCTGAGGCACAGAAGATGGCTCAGCTCCGCTACAAGACTTACATCCGCAAGTCTCAGGAGAACTGGGAGGATTAATTCTCTGAATCCGTGTGGTCAGCGGTTCGCCCGCTGACCCACCTCTATAAAAAAGGAGCATCCGCATTTGCCGGATGCTCTTTTTTATTCTACCATCAATCTTACCAAATACAAGTACGCACAAAAAAAAAGAACCCTCGAAGAAAAACTTCGAGAGTTCCAGTTTGATTTCTACTTGAATAAAGAAGAAGCAGATTAAGCCTCTGCGGGAGCCTCTTCTGCAGCTGCCTCAGCCTCTGCGGGAGCCTCTACCTCAGCCTCTGCTGCAGCAGCAGCTGCCTTCTTGTCAGCTACCTTCTTAGCAATTGCCTCGTTAACCTTCTTCTCTTCAGCGAGAGCCTTTGCCTCAGCATCCTTCTTAGCCTTAGCTACCTCGGCTGCTACCTTGTCAAGACCCTTCTGCTTGTCAGCCTTCCATGCATCGAACTTCTTCTGTGCAGTAGCCTCGTCGAAAGCGCCCTTCTTCACGCCACCCTTAAGGTGCTTCATCAGGTAAACGCCCTCACCGCTGAGGATGTTGCGTACGGTATCAGTAGGCTGTGCGCCATTCTCTACCCAGTACAATGCACGGTCGAAATTCAAGTCTACCGTGGCGGGATTGGTGTTAGGATTGTAAGAACCAATCTTCTCAGTGAAACGACCATCACGTGGTGCACGAGCGTCGGCGATTACGATGCTGTAGAAAGCATAGCTCTTACGGCCACCGCGCTGCAATCTGATTTTTGTTGCCATGTTTTAAATGTTGTTTTTGTTGTTAAAAGTTTGAATTTCATGCTCCCATCTCGTGAAAGCGGCTGCAAAATTACGAAAAAAAAGTAAAAGTGGAAAGTGAAAAGTGAAAAATTTGCTCCCACAACGGTATTTTTAGATTTTTTTGTGTAATTTTGGGCTCGAAATGAAGCAAGAGCTATCGATATTAATACCTATATATAATAGTGACTGCACCAGTCAGGTGGCAGCATTAAGCCGGCAGGCGGAAGCTATCGAGGGTCTCAAGTACGAGATTATCGTAGCCGACGACGGGTCGGACAGGATGGATGATGGAAGATGGATGATGGATGATGGACAATTGTCCGCTTTCCCCCATGTGCGTTTCATTCGCCGTGAGCAGAATGTGGGCCGTGCAGCCATCCGCAATTTCCTTTGCAACGAGGCGCAGTATGCCTGGCTGCTGTTCATGGATGGCGACATGACCATTCCCTCCGACGATTTCGTACGTCGCTGGCTCGATGCCGACGTGGAGCAGGTGGGCTATGGCGGCTATATCATTGGTCGTGGCGAGGAGACCAACCTGCGCTATCTGTACGAAAGACAATGCGTGGCGATGCATACTGCCGAGGAGCGCAGGAAGCGTCCCTTCATGCATTTCCATACGTGCAACTTCCTGATTTCCAAGCCCCTGATGCAGCAATATCCCTTTGACGAGCGCTTCCATCATTATGGCTATGAAGACGTGCTCTTTGGCAAGCGCCTCCGACAGGCAGGCATCCGGATTGTCCATCCCGATAATCCCGCAGGTTTCTTCGACTACGAGGACAACGCCCACTTCGTCAGTAAGACAGAGGAAGGTTTGCGCACGCTCAAGGAATTCCGTAGCGACCTGCGCGGCTACTCCCAGATGCTCACCTTCGTGGACGGCATCCATATCTCAGCCGTGAAAAGCGTCATCCGCCTGTGGCATCGCCTCTTTGGTACATGGGAACGCCGTAACCTCTGTAGCGAGAAGCCCTCGCTCCGGCTGTTCAAACTCTATAAACTGGGCTATTTCCTATCGCTGGCGAAACTCCTGCTTATATTTATCTTATCTACCCCTATTGCAGCACAGACACCCTTTATAACGGCCATCACGGAACGAGGCTACAACGAGAATGTCCAAGACCTGAGCGATTCTATGACCATTAAGATTGACGAACCTACACTGGCATTCGTCAACCTGACCGGCTTTTCCCAACTGCCTACAAAAAAGACTGACATACAAAAGGGCTATCTGGAGATGTACGACGGTAACGGTCACTATTTCCGAAAACCCGTAACCCTGAACGGCCAAGGCGACTATACCATGCGCTACCCCAAGAAAAACTTCTCATGCCATTTCACCGATGCCACTTGGAACGAAGACGGGGCTCCTGACCTGAAGTTTGGCGACTGGGTGAAACAAGACGGTTTTCATCTCAAGGCTTTCTATACCGACTACGCCCGTGGACTCGGAGAGGCAGCCTACAAACTATTCAGTCAGATGATTGCCGACCGACCTCCTTATTGGGAGCGCGGGGGCTATTACGAGAGCAGCGAAGCCCGTTGCTTCCCCGACGGATTCCCCTGTATTGTCTATGTCAAAGGTGATTTCTACGGCATCTATGCCTGGCAGTTAAAGAAGCACCGCAAGAATATGAACCAGAAAAAAAAACGCGCTTCCCATATCCATCTGGACGGTAATCTGAACGACCAATACCTCTTCAAAGGAACAATCAGTTGGAACCGCTTCGAGGTACGCACGCCTAAAACGCTCTACACCATCCAGGGAGAAGTCTACGATGGCAACAGTCCGAAGGAACTCATCGACGAAAACAGTCCGCTCTACATCGTAGATGACGAGCCAGACAGTATCCGCAAGGCCAAGGAATTGTCTGCCGAGGTGAAGCAACATATTCAGGAGCTAAGCCAATACTGGTCAGTCCTGACAGACATCGAGGCCCAGGAAGCCAGCATCGAACAGATGCGACAGGAGATAGAGCAACATTTTGACACAGACGCACTTATCGACTATGCCGTACATTACTATTTCACTCGCAATGGCGACGGTTCCCAGAAAAACTGGCAATGGTTTACCTACGACGGACATCGATGGATGGTGACTCCCTATGATCTTGATCAGACCTTCGGCGTAGGACTCTATGGCAACATCGAACCGCCTTACCGTCCTGTAGAGAAACTGACATCGGGCCCTTTCTACTGGATTAACAAATACTATGCCGACGATATCGCAGACCGTTATATCACCCTGCGAGAGAATGGTGTGTTTGACTATGACAACGTGGTGGCTATCATCGACGATTGGCGAGCACGCATAGGCGAAGCGTTCTATGCTGCGGAAGAGGAACGCTGGCCTCTGAGTCCTTGCTATAGTGATGCCGTCTGCAATAGTGGATGGGAGACTGTGCCGCTGGACGACCCAGAGTACTACCTCTCAGGACAAGGTTCCTATAAAGCCACAAAAGAATATCATACTGGTGACGTATGCTGGCTTGAGGGCAGACTATGGCGGGCCACCACTACAATCACAGGCGTAAAACCATTCATCACCAATGCCAACAAAGACAGCGAAGAACGTATCCATAATTGGGTGAAGGGCCGTATCGAGTTCCTTGATACCTACTTTGCCTATACGCCCGATGCCATTGAAGATATTATCATAGCAGAATCCCCAAAGGACAAGCGTCTTGCGGGCATCTATACGCTTGCTGGCATCAAGATCAGCACCCCATTAACAGGCAAAACCTATATCTTCAGATATTCCAACGGTACCTCACGTAAGGTACACATACAATAATCAATAACTAAAACAAATTATGATCAAAAGATTCGCATTCAAGATGTTCCTGAAGCCAGGCTTCGAGGAAGAGTACGAGAAACGTCACGCCGCCATCTGGCCGGAACTCAAACAGATGATTAAGGAGCAGGGCGTACAAAACTACAGTATCTACTGGGACAAGGACACCAATATCCTCTTTGCCTATCAGGAATGTACCAAGGAGGGCAACTCGCAGGATACGGAGAACGTGGACCCCATCACCCAGCGCTGGTGGGACATGATGGCCGACATCATGGAGGTGAACCCCGATAATTCGCCAGTCACCATTCCCCTGCCCGAGTTATTCCATCTCGACTAAGGCATCCAGAGGGCTACGCACAATTTTTCCGAGTGTGTAGCCTTCTTCCTTGACCGCCTTTTCCAATTGTTGCTGATAGTAAAAGGCGATGCTGCCCACGGCATTAATGGGCAGATCCTTGCGCTGATAGGGCGCTATGTCCCGCTGGATAAAGTCGCGGAAGTTATCAATCACCAACTGCTCTATCTGCGGATTCCCTATCTGCTCATGGATAAAAGCAGAGAGCGAAGCCAACCACCTGTTAGCCATCGGCTGACGATAGACGCGCTCTATGACCTGCGCCATCGACATCCCAGAATAAGCCTCAAAAGCCACTTTTACTTCGTTTGATAACCTATTCTTATACAATGCATTAAGAAAGCGCGCTCCAAGTACTGCTCCACTACCCTCATCACCGAGTATATACCCCATTGGCGGTGTGTTTTTCACAATGCGCTCACCGTCATACAGACACGAGTTTGCCCCCGTTCCCAAAATGCAGGCTATTCCCTCCTCGTTGTTACAAAGCGCACGCGCCGCACCCAGCAAGTCGCCATGTGCCTCTATATGCTCCGCCTGCGGAAAAGCCTCGCCCAGCAATCGTCTCATCTTCTCCTCCAACTCAGGGCGCACCCCACTGCCGTAGAAGAGAATTGATGTAAGATGTCTGATGTCTGATGTCAGCTGCGGCAACAGTTCATCTTTCAAGATTCCGCGTATTGTGTCTTCGTCCTGATGAAACGGATTGATACCCTGCGTCTGCATCCGCATCCCCATGAAAGCCCAGTCCGTCTTTGTGCTTCCGCTATCAGCTATCAATACAGAATGATTTTCCATATAAATAATAATCAAAAAGAGTATAAATATACTCACAAGTACCAAAAAAGTCGTTATTTTGGTGCAAAAGTAAGCATTTTATTGCAAATTAAAGAAAAAAACAGTAATTTTGCAAACGAATATATTAAGAAGAAGGTAAAAAGGTAAAAAAGAATATGCTTAGAATTGCAGTACAATCAAAAGGCCGCCTCTTCGAGGACACGATGCAGTTGCTTAGTGAGGCCGACATCAAAGTAAGTGCCAGCAAACGTACGCTGCTGGTCGAGGCAACCAATTTTCCCTTAGAGGTACTCTATCTGCGTGATGATGATATTCCCCAGAGTGTTGCCTCTGGTGTAGCAGACATCGGCGTTGTTGGCGAGAACGAATTTGTGGAGAAGGGTGCCGAGGCCGACATCATCTCTCGTTTGGGTTTCAGCAAGTGCCGTTTGTCGCTGGCTATCCCCAAGGATATCGACTACAAAGGTCTTGAGTGGTTCAACGGCAAGACCATTGCCACGTCCTATCCCGTCATCCTGAAGAAATTTCTGACCGATAATCAAATCAATGCCGAAATCCACGTAATCACCGGTAGCGTAGAGATTAGCCCGGGCATCGGACTGGCCGATGCTATCTTCGATATCGTGAGCAGCGGCTCTACACTGGTCAGCAACAACCTGCGTGAGGTAGAGATTGTCATGAAGAGCGAGGCTCTGCTCATTGGCCACCCCGGCATGAGTCAGGAGAAGAAAGACCTGCTCAACCAGATGCTGTTCCGTTTCGAGGCCGTTCGTGAGGCTGAGGACAAGAAATACGTACGGATGAATGCTCCCAAGGCCCGTCTGCAGGAGATCATCAGCGTGCTGCCTGGTCTGAAGAGTCCCACCATCATTCCTCTGGCCGACGAGGAGTGGTGCTCAGTACACACCGTGCTCGACCAGAAGCGTTTCTGGGAGATCATCGGCCAGCTGAAGGAACTGGGTGCTCAGGGCATTCTGGTGACACCAATCGAGAAGATGATCCTCTAGAAGGGTATAGGGGAAAGTGAAAAGTGAAAAATTTGCTACCGCTTTTAAAGTGAAGAATTTGCTACCGCAGAGATGA
This sequence comes from Prevotella communis, assembly GCF_022024175.1. GTDB lineage: Bacteria > Bacteroidota > Bacteroidia > Bacteroidales > Bacteroidaceae > Prevotella > Prevotella communis. The sequence goes on from NZ_CP091794.1 coordinate 1,963,014, forward strand.
ACATTATCAAATATCCCAAACAGGAAGAATGGGCAGAAATCTGCCAGCGTCCACATCTGGACATCACACAGCTGCAGGCCACGGTCAATACCGTGCTCACCGATGTGCGCACAAGGGGTGACGAAGCCGTGAAGGAATATGAAGAGCGCTTCGACCATGCCGTGCTCACATCCCTGGCTGTCACAGAGGCTGAAATCGACGAGGCCGAGCGCCTGGTTAGTGAGGAACTGAAAGCCGCCATCGTGCTGGCCCATGAAAACATCCATCAGTTCCATGCTGCCCAGAAGTTCGAAGGCCATAAGATTCAGACGCGTGAGGGTGTGACCTGCTGGCAGAAGAGTGTCGCAATCGAGAAAGTAGGACTGTATATCCCCGGAGGCACCGCCCCACTCTTCTCTACCGTCCTCATGCTGGCCACGCCTGCCAAGATTGCCGGATGCCGTGAGATAGTACTCTGCACGCCTCCCAACCGCGAGGGCAAGGTGAATCCCGCCATCCTCGTAGCAGCCCGTGTGGCTGGCGTCAGCAAGATTTTCAAGGCTGGTGGCGTTCAGGCTATCGGCGCCATGGCCTACGGCACACAGTCTGTGCCCAAGGTCTTCAAGATATTCGGTCCTGGCAACCAGTATGTGATGGCTGCCAAGCAACAGGTATCGCTGGGAGAGGTGGCTATCGACATGCCTGCCGGTCCCAGTGAGGTCTGCGTCCTGGCCGACGAGACCGCTAATCCTGCCTTCGTGGCTGCCGACCTCCTCTCACAGGCTGAGCACGGCATCGACTCCCAGGTACTGCTCATAAGCACCTCCGAGGACATGATGCAGCAGGTTCAGGCCGAGGTGGAACGCCAGCTCAACCTCCTGCCCCGTAAGGAGATTGCCCAGAAGGCACTCGAGAACAGTCGCATGGTGCTTGTTGCCTCTGCCGACGAGATGATGGCGCTCTCTAACGCCTACGCGCCCGAACATCTCATTATTCAGACCAAGAACTACGACGAGATGGCTGCTCAGGTCATCAATGCCGGTAGCGTCTTTCTGGGACAGTATGCCTGCGAGAGTGCCGGCGACTATGCCAGCGGTACCAACCACACGCTGCCTACCCACGGCTATGCCACGGCCTATAGCGGCGTCAATCTCGACAGCTACTGCCGCAAGATCACCTTCCAGCATCTCACCGAAGAGGGCGTACGCCAGATTGGCCGTGCCGTAGAACTGATGGCAGGTGCCGAACAGCTGGATGCCCACAAGAATGCGATGAGCGTTCGATTGAACGCAATCGAGAAGTGAATAGTGAAAAATTGGCTACCGCTACAACTAATTATTGAGAATTATGTTTAGTCTTGAAAAACTGACTCGAAAGAATATTTGGAATCTTGCGCCCTATAGCTGTGCGCGCAACGAGTTCTCTGGCACCACGGCCACCGTGTTCCTGGATGCCAACGAGAACCCCTACGGCATAGACAACCTGAACCGCTATCCTGACCCTCTACAGCTGGAAGTAAAGAAGCTCATCGAGAAGGTCAAGGGCATTCCTACAGCCTACACCTTCCTGGGCAATGGCAGCGATGAGGCCATCGACCTGATGTACCGTTGCTTCTGCGAACCCAAGGAAGATAATGTGGTGGCTATCGAGCCCACCTACGGCATGTACAAGGTATGTGCCGATATCAACGATGTGGAGTATCGTCCCGTATTGCTCGACGAGAACTACCAGATTACAGCCGACAAGCTCCTCGCAGCCTGCGACGCCCACACCAAGGTTATCTGGATCTGCAGCCCCAACAACCCCACCGGTAATGATATCAACCGCGACGAGATTGTGAAGGTGCTCAACGGTTTCGAAGGCCTTGTCGTGGTCGACGAAGCCTATAGCGACTTCTCTTCGCAGCGTCCCCTGCGCTTCGAACTGCCCCGCTACCCCAACCTCGTGGTGCTCAACACCCTGAGCAAGGCATGGGCCTCTGCCGCTATCCGCCTGGGCATGGCTTTCGCCTCACCCGCCATCATCGACATCCTCAACAAGGTGAAGTATCCCTATAATGTCAACCTCCTCTCACAGCAGCAGGCCATCAAGGTGCTGAGCGACCCCGACGAGGTAGACCGCTGGGGACAGCTCATCATGCAGGAGCGCACCCGTATGATGCAGGCCTTCAGCCAACTGTCTATCTGCGAGAAGGTATATCCCACCAATGCCAATTTCTTCCTGACAAAGGTCACGGATGCCCAGCGCATCTACGACTACCTGGTCAGCCAGGGCATCATCGTGCGCAACCGCACCCGCGTGCAGCTCTGCAACAACTGCCTGCGCATCACCATCGGCACCCGCAACGAGAACAGCGAGCTGATAGGTGCCCTCCGTCAGTACAAATAATATTCCCCCTCTATAACAACAAAAAGCGCACCCCTCCCGGATGCGCTTTTTGTTTATCTTACATCTTACATCTTCAGCCTTCAGCCCTCAGCCTTCAGCCATACTCTAGCCATACTCTAGCCTGCTTCTAGCCTCGCTCGTGAGTGCTCCACGGAGCAGCCTAGGAGCAGCCTAGGAGCAGCCTAGGAGCAGAGTGATTGCTGCCTAAGAGCAGGCTAGAAGCTGAATTAGTGAAAACACAAAAAAGTTGTGACATGAATTTAATTGCATCAGAATCTGATTCGCATAGCCTATACACAGGAGATTTCCGCGTTTTTATGACCATACAGAGTTGTGACACAAACTGAAATAAAAAGGATGCAAAAAGATAAAATTATTGTAACTTTGTAGGGTTAGACAGAATAACTAGTTTTAATGACGCAAGAACAATATAACATATTAACATGGACAGTGGACAGTGAGGACAGTGGTTTTCAGAAATCCTCTCGCGTACGTCTGCGCGCAGACGTACGCGATAAACTTTCTATTTTTCACTGTCCATACTGTCCACTGTCCAAATAGTAAACCACAGACTTATACATCGTAAACCATAGGTTAACACATCGTAAACCATAGAGTAACGACTTAAAAACCATAGAGTAATGAAGCAATGAGAAGCTGAGCAATAGCAAGAAAGCAGGCTAAGAATTAGTATCTCTCTCTTTGAGACTTTCTAATTGACTTCTATTCCTAGGAACGTCAACAAACTCTGTACTCAGATTATCGAATAGAATCTTTTCTTCATCAGTAATGGTGATGAGTCCATGTCCAACTTCTCGATACCACTTTCTTAGAGCAATTTCATTATAATCACCATCCATGAATGGAAAACGTTTATTCCGAATCACAAATAAACGGAAACGAGAAAGAACCTCGAAGAAGGAACCTGAAGGGAGCGAAACTATTTTTCCATATCTATCGTAATCATATTTTTGTGCAATAATCACCATACCAGCTTGCTCATCAACAGTCATACCATATCCTTCTTTTAAAATATGGCATAGTGTTGCGATAATCCGCTCGCGTTTTATTGCGTCTGTAGAAAGATAATCACTCAAACGAATCACTAGCTTACCCTTATAATTCCAATAAGCTTTCTCTGATATTTCCTTTAATATCTTGCGCCATTCTATCGAATGCCAGATATCCAAGTCTATATCATAAGTTCTTCCATGGATAACGATTCTATTCTTGTGTTTTTTCTGCTTGTCCTCCACAATAGAATCTTTAGACTTGTGGACTTCTCCCTTATCTTCTTTTTCTCTTTCTATCAAGACCGTTTTTCCTGTCTCGTCCTTGGTAGGAATAATATTCTCCGTTGGGACATATTGTTTTATGACCGTAATAAATCGTTCTCCATAAGTATCTCTCTTATGTTTACCAATACCATATATATTACCAAAGGAGGCAAGAGTTGTGGGCCTCTCGGTAGCAAGTGCCATAAGTGTCTTATCAGACATCACAACAAATGCTGGACTATTCATTTCATCGGCGATTTCTTTTCTCAGCATCTTCAAATGTTTAAGCAACTCCAACTTTTCACTTTGGTCTGTATTGGTCTCCGCTGAGACATGTTCTTTCATCACCTCGCAACGAACATCTTTTACGTTATAGTCTCTACGGCCGATAACAATCAGTTGTACTTTAGCTTTCCCGCACAGAACATTATAGCCAAGTGGGGTTACATGCAAATGATTGTCTTCGTTGTAAGCAATTTCAATATATCCCATCTGCAACATCTGAAGCAAATAGTCATGCCAGTCTCTAACAGGAACTTCTCTTCCTGCTGCAAAGGTTTTAATCTGAGCATAACCACGAGATACAACTTCTGGTGAGAAGTTTCCATGCAGAATATCGATAGTCAACGTAAGACCAACCTGTTCGCCCGTTCTGAGTATAGCAGAAAGTGCCTTTTGTACGAGTTCTGTCCCGTCGAAAGTCGATGGCGGATTATTGCAAACATCACAGTTTCCACAGCCTTTGTCACATATCTCGCCAAAATAATTCAGCAGAATACGTCGTCTACAAACCTGCGCTTCGGCATATTCCTGCATTCGTTGTAGTTTTTCCATATTGATATCCCGCTGTCCGCTTTCCTCAGCAAAACGGCGTAAAGTAATAATGTCCTGGAGATTATAAAATAGGATTGTCTCGCAAGGCAGTCCATCACGACCACCACGTCCTATTTCCTGATAATAGTTTTCTATGCTCTTTGGCAGATTATAATGAACAACAAAACGCACATTACTTTTGTCAATGCCCATTCCAAAAGCAATCGTCGCACAGACCACCTGGATGCGGTCATTGATAAAATCCTCTTGTACACGATTGCGTTCGTCTGTTGGTAGTCCGGCATGATATACACCCACAGAAACACCCTCTTTCTTAAGTTTCTCGGCAACCTTCTCGGTGGTTTTCTTAGCTAGACAATAGATAATACCACTTTCTCCTTGATGACGATGTATCAAACCCAAAATTGTGCGGATTTTCTCATTGGCCGTATATCCTCTTCTAATGTCCAGACTCAAATTCGGTCGGTCAAAAGAACTGATAAAGATTTCTGGTTCCTTGAGATGTAATTGTTCAATAATATCGGTTTTGGTTATCTTATCAGCAGTGGCTGTAAGTGCCATGATAGGCACATCTGGGAATAACTCATGCAGATTACCCAATTGTGTGTATTCTGGTCTGAAGTCATGTCCCCATTGTGAGATGCAATGTGCCTCGTCAATAGCAAAAAGCGATACTTTCAACATGGTTTGCATCCACCTCAATTCTACCATCAATCGCTCAGGCGAAATATATAGAAGTTTAATTTCACCCCGTAAACATCGTTCAGCAATCTGTCGATTTGAAATCTCATCATTGGCACTGTTAAGTGCCTCCGCAGCAATTCCATTAGCTCGTAATGATTCGACTTGATCCTTCATCAGCGAGATAAGTGGCGAAATGACGATAGCCGTTCCTTCCATCATCAAAGCTGGGATTTGAAAACAAATCGATTTACCACCACCTGTCGGCATTAGTACTAGCGAATCCTTTCTCTGGAGCACGTGATTAATAATATCTTCCTGTAAGGGTCTAAAATAGTCGTAACCAAAATACGATTTTAACGCATGTTTTATATTATACATACTTGTCTCGCTCGATAATTACAATTATTATTTAATCGTTTGAACAACAATCACATCCGCTGGCAGCCAATCTACACTGTCCAGTTGATCTTTATATAGCCATTTCGCCGCCTCATGCTCTTTCAGCGTCAGACTTCCGCTCTCTACGTGACACCAAAAACAATGCATGGTGAGATGAAACTGCGGGTAATCATATTCCACGGTCTGCACCAACCGTTCCACCACGATTCTCGTTTCCAGCTCTTCCCATATCTCACGCTTCAGCGCCTCCTCAGGTGTTTCCCCAGCTTCCATCTTTCCGCCCGGGAATTCCCAACCGTCTTTATAGTCACCATATCCTCGCTGAGTGGCAAAGATGCGACCTTCGTCATCATGTATAATTGCTGCTACAACTTCTATGTGTTTCATTATCCTACTGACCTATGTTTTGCTATATTCAACATTGATGCTGGCATTGGTGTTTTCAATCGCCATATAATTTCCATTGGCTTTGCACCGCAAAGTTACAAAAACTTTATGAGATTGTTGTAATTTCAATTGGATATTTCAAGATATTATTACCCTTTCGAAGAAAAAAAGGGTTGGTGTGGAAAAAGAAGGAGAATTAAAGAAAAAGAGGACTGAAAATGTAGCGGAATATCTATATAGCTGAAATCATGAAATGACCCGAGTGATTTCATGACTTGAGCTAGCTAATTCGATGAATTCACTCGAGTGACGTTTTTGGGGGTATTATGAATACATTAAATATTAAACATTAAAAAAGGCTCCTGAAGCGCAAGTGCTTCAGGAGCCTTTCTATGTTTACTTTCGGAATAACTTCATGTTTTTCTTCAGGCGCCGCACGGCGCGGTCGCGTATCTGGCGCACACGCTCACGCTTCAACGACATGCGCTCGGCTATCTCGGCCATGGTCTGACGCTCCTCACCAATACCGAAGTAGGCATTGACGACGACGGTCTCGCGCTCGTTGAGCGTCTGCAGCGAACGCTCGATGGCATCCTCCAGACTGGCATTATAGACACGCTGGTCGGCCTGTGGGGAGTCGGCATTGACCAGTACGGACAGCAGACTGACATTGGCCTTGGAACCCAGTGGGGCATCCACCGAACGCGTCTGTCCGTCGCGGGTGCTCTCCACACGCTGCTCGTCGCTCTCCTTGCGCACCGCCTTCTCTATCTGCTGACGGATAAAGACCACGGCATAGTTGACGAATCGCAGTCCGCGCGTGGCGTCAAACTTACGTGCAGCCTTCATTAGACCCAGGTTGCCCTCGCTGACGAGGTCTTCCATAGACAGGCCCTGTCCCTGATACTGGCGGGCAATGACAACGACGAAACGCAGGTTGGCCTCGATCAGGCGGTTCAGCGCCCGCTCGTCGCCCTGAAGGATACGAGCCGAGAGGCGGGCCTCCTGCTCTTCGGAGAGCAGTTGCTCGCGACCAATCTCGTCGAGGTATTTATTCAGTATGCTATCTTCCATCTTTTAGGAGTTAAAGGAGTTAAGGAGTTAAGGAGTCAAGACGATAGTCTAATAAACTCTTGGTCCGAAGATGGTGGTACCGATACGCACCATGGTGGAACCGTTTTGCACAGCGATGTGGTAGTCGTGGCTCATGCCCCAGGAGCGCTCACAGAAGGCATCGTCGGTAGCGAAATACTGCTGTTTCACCTCGTCGAAGAAACGGGCAGCCGTCTGGAACTCCTGCGCTATCTGCGCCTCGTCGTCCACATTCGAAGCCATCATCATCAGTCCGCAGATCTGGACGTGCTCCATCTGTCGCCACTCGCCATCGGCCAGCAGCTGGCGGCAGGCATCGAGGGTGAGTCCGTATTTCGTAGCCTCCTCAGCGATATGCAGTTCCAGCAGCACGCGCACCACCCTACCGGCCTTGGCAGCCTGTTTCTCGATTTCGCGCAACAGCTTCAGCGAGTCCACCGCCTCGATCATCGAGATATAAGGGGCGATATACTTCACCTTGTTGGTCTGCAGATGACCGATGAAATGCCACTCGATATCGCTGGGCAACGACTGCACCTTGCGGGACAGTTCCTGCTCGTGGCTCTCGCCAAAGATGCGCTGGCCCTCCTCGTAGGCCGCAGTAATATACTCCTCGGGGTGGAACTTACTGATAGCCACGAGCTGCACCCCCTGAGGGAGCGACTGACGCACTTCGTTTAATTTCTCTTTAACAGGATACATAAAGCGGTAGCAAATTTTTCACTTTTCACTTTTCACTATTCCCTTTACCCTTCGTATTCGGGTTTATCGTCCTGCTTACTGGCCTTTGCCAGGTGCTCGAAAACATCCATGAGCGTGGTCTCGTTGACGCTGACGATAGAATAGTCGATCATGGTGCCACCCATCACCTCTTCCAGGTTTTTCACGGCACCATTGAACGAACCGGCCTGAACCAGGTAGTTCACGTTAGAGCGCTTCTCCTTCTCAGTCTTCTCGTCGAGCGTGATAAACTGCAGTTTTGCCTTGTACCAGCGGTCGGCCATCTCCTGGTCGCTGAAGAAGATCTCGCCATAAGGCGCCTTCTTGATGTCGGTGACATTGAACTCACCACTGATATATGAAGACATCTCCTCGATGATACGCTCCTCGGCCTCGCTGAAGCTCAGGGCATCCACCACATAAGCCTCGGTGACCTTCTTCTGCATACCATCTTCCATTGTCTTCTCGTAACGAATCTTGCATTCAAACCATGTTGCTGTTCTACTTCTCATCATTTTCTTTTATCTATTTATTATCATTTTCCTTTGCCTTGATATAGCCATGACGGCTGAGTCCCTTCTGCTTCTGCTGGGTGAGCTGCTCCACGATCTCGTGACCGATGCGGCCAGCCAGACCGTCGGGCAAGCCAGCCTCGCCAGCCAGTTCTTTTTGCACCTTCAGCAGTTCCTCGGCCATAGACTGAGAATTGGCCATAAAAGTTTTCTCAGACGACCCCATGTGTTTGCTGTTATAAACCTTCGAAAGAATCTCATCGGCAGCTTTCTGGTAACGCTTACGGTAAATCATCTCAGCCTTTTGCATCAGCGCCTCGTCAGAGAGGTCGATGGTATCAGCCAGAAATGCCGTATCCTCATCCAGTTCGTCACTACTAAAGAGGTCATTAGTCTGCTGTTTAGCCGGTTCTACGAACTCTATATTGTTAGTAACCTCGGGCAGCGTGTCTACATAGATATAGACGGCCAGCAGAGAGACGAGCACGCTGGCAGCCATCAGCACGGCAGAGCGTCGCATACTGCGCTTCTGACTGATAGCCTTGTGCATCTCGTCGAGCGACTTATAGCGCTTCCTGGGCTCCTCGGCCGTGGCCTTCTTCACCACCTGCTTATACTCGAAAGGCATGGAGCCCTGCTCGTAGAGAAAAGCGATGAGCTTACCCAGGGAATAGACATCGCTGCGCCCGGTAGCCTCCTCACCGGCAAGCACCTCGGGAGCCACATAGTCCTCGGCCCCGGCAAAGAGTGCCTTCTGGTCGGTCATGGCCTTATAGAACGAGCCATGGGAGAGCAGGAAGGGATGGTTGTCGCTCTTGCGCACAAAGATATTGTTGGGCGCATAGCAGAGCTGGAACACGCCCCCCTCATTGAGCTTGGCACCAAACTCAATCAGCGGTTTCACGATGCTGTCCACAAACCCCTTGCCGGCCAGGGCAGCGGGATTCTGGTCGAGGAGAGATGCCAGCGTCAGGAACTGTCCCTGCTCCAGTTCGAGTTCATAGAGCTGGTCATTGCTGTCCTGATGCACCTCGTAGTGGAGCTGCTGCTTGCCACGCTGGCGCACAGACCACTGCTGTTCCTGCTTCAGGGCTTCGCAGAACACGATACTGTCGGTCAGCTCCGGTCTTAACTCAATGACATAGCGGTATTTACCATCCACCTGACGGCGATAGTAACTGCCCAGCGGGGTTGACTCACGGTGGGGTTTCTGTCCTTCCTGAACATTCAGCATTTCCTCGAAATTCATATGATGTGCGCTTTATTTTGACGTGCAAAAATACGCATAAAATCCGAAATGAGCAAGCAAAAGCCGTTTTTTTCAGATTTATTTGTTGTTATGTCGGAAGAAAATCGTATCTTTGCACGCAATTATAAAAATAGCACATAAACAAGATGCCAGAAATATCAGTACGAGGACTGGAGATGCCAGAGTCGCCAATCAGAAAATTGGCTCCGCTGGCTGTTGCCGCAAAGAAACGCGGAACGAAGGTGTATCACCTGAACATTGGTCAGCCCGACCTGCCCACACCGCAGGTGGGACTGGATGCGTTGAAGCAGATAGACCGTTCTATCTTGGAGTACTCACCATCGCAGGGCTATCAGAGCTACCGCGAGAAACTGGTGGGCTACTACGCGAAATACAACATCAACGTCACGGCCGACGATATCATCATTACCAGCGGTGGTAGTGAGGCGGTGCTCTTCGCGTTCCTGTCGTGCCTGAATCCTGGCGACGAGATTATCGTGCCAGAGCCTGCCTATGCCAACTATATGGCCTTCGCCATCTCGGCCGGTGCCAAGATACGCACCATCGCCACGACGATTGAGGAAGGCTTCTCGCTGCCCAAGGTGGAGAAGTTTGAGGAACTGATCAACGAGCGCACACGTGCCATCATGATCTGTAACCCCAACAACCCCACGGGCTACCTGTACACCCGCCGCGAGATGAACCAGATACGCGACCTGGTGAAGAAATATGACCTGTATCTCTTCTCTGACGAGGTGTATCGCGAGTATATCTACACCGGTTCGCCCTATATCTCGGCCTGCCACCTGGAGGGCATCGAGCAGAACGTGATCCTGATTGACTCCGTGTCGAAGCGCTACTCTGAGTGCGGTATCCGTATCGGTGCGCTGATCACTAAGAATAAAGAGGTACGCGCAGCCGTGATGAAATTCTGTCAGGCCCGCCTCTCTCCCCCACTCATCGGACAGATTGTGGCCGAGGCATCGCTGGATGCACCCGAGGACTACTATCGCGACGTGTATGACGAGTACGTGGAGCGCCGTAAGTGCCTGATTGACGGACTGAACCGTATTCCCGGCGTCTATTCGCCAATCCCTATGGGCGCTTTCTATACCGTGGCCAAACTGCCTGTTGACGATGCGGAGAAGTTCTGCCGCTGGTGCCTGTCGGAATTTGAGTACGAGGGACAGACGGTGATGATGGCTCCCGCAGCCGGTTTCTACACCACGCCAGGCGCAGGCATCAACCAGGTGCGTATAGCCTACGTGCTGAAGAAGGAGGACCTGATGAAGGCACTCGTGGTGCTGCAGAAGGCACTGGAGGCTTATCCGGGAAGGGTCATGGAAAAGTAAAAGTGAAGAGTGAAAAGTGAAAAATCGGCTACCGCTGTAGAGTGAACTTCCCATTATTCATAGCCAAGAGAATTTATAGCGACAAGGGCGACCGCCGCAAGGTGAGCCGCCCGGCTATTCGTATAGCTACCATCGGCGTGGCCATAGGACTGGCTGTGATGATTATCACGGTGAGCGTGGTGCTGGGCTTCAAACATGCCATCCGCGAAAAGGTGGCGGGCTTCGGCAGTCATATACAGGTATACAACGTGCAGGCTACGGGCTACCCCATCTGCATCAATGACAGTACGCTGGCGGCCTACGAGGCGGTAGAGGGCGTGCGCCATGCGGAGCGCTTCGCCATGACGCAGGGCATCCTGAAGACCGACGAGGACTTCCTGGGCGTGATGCTGAAAGGTATCGGACAGGAATACGACACGACCTTTATCAGCGAGAACCTGGTAGAGGGATCGCTGCCGCAGTTCTCGGACAAAAAGACCAAATACCCGCTGGTCATCTCGAAGAGCATCGCCAAGAAACTCCGCGTGAAGACAGGCGACAAGCTGTTTGCCTACTTCATAGGCCAGGACGACGTGCGTGCCCGCCGGTTCACCATCTGCGGCATCTACCAGACCAACATGAAGCGCTTTGACGACCAGATATGCCTGACGGACCTGTACGTGACGCAGCGGCTCAACGGATGGGACAGTCTGCAATGCTCGGGTGCCGAGTTGCTGGTCAACGACTTTGAACAGCTGAAGCCTACGAACATGAACGTGCTGCGCGAGCTGAAGGGACAAACCGACCGCGACGGCAACACCAGTGTGAGCTACAGCATCACGGAGGTGTATCCGCAGGTGTTCTCCTGGCTGGAACTGCTGGATGTCAACGTGTGGATTATCCTGGGACTCATGGTCTCGCTGGCAGGATTCACCATGATCAGCGGCCTCCTTATTATTATATTGGAACGCACGCAGATGATTGGCATCCTGAAGGCACTGGGCGCAGGCAACGGCAGCATCATCAGTACTTTCATGTACTATGGCATCATGATTACCGGGCGCGGCATGCTGTGGGGCAACGTGCTGGGCATAGGACTGGTACTGCTGCAGCAATACACGGGCATCATCACGCTCGATGCCCAGACATACTATGTGAGTGAGGCACCCATGGAACTGAATCCGCTGCTGATTCTACTCATCAATCTGCAGACAATCATGTCGTGCGCCGTGGTACTTCTGCTGCCCTGTATTCTGATACTTTTCATCCATCCGGCACGCTCGATGCACTACGAATAATTCGAAAAGTTGCGCATATTAGTCTATTTTTCCTTAATTAACAAAAACGTCTAAAAAATTGCACGATTTTTTTTGAAATGTGCAAAAAATATCGTACCTTTGCACAAAATTTTGAAAATTGTGCAATGAGCTCAAATATTAGCTTCAACAAGTATATTTACGACGCCATCATCAACAACTGGGACGCTGATGCCTTGACTGATTTTCAGGGACAGACGTTGCAGTTTCACGACGTAGCCCGTAAAATAGAAAAACTTCACATCGTCTTTGAGAACTGTGGCATTGAGAAAGGAGACAAGATTGCCATCTGCGGACGTAACTCTGCCCACTGGGCCGTGACCTTCCTGGCAACCCTGACCTACGGAGCCGTGGTAGTACCCATCCTCCATGAATTCAATGCCGAGCAGATCCATAACATCGTGAACCACTCTGGCGCCAAGGCCCTCTTCGTGGGCGACTTCGTGGCCAAGGAGATTGACCCTGAGCAGATGCCCGCACTTGAAGGTATCGTGTTCCTGCCCGATTTCTCATTGATGGTATCACGTTCTGAGAAACTGACGTATGCCCGCGAGCATCTGAACATGATGTTTGGCGAGAAGTATCCCAAGGCTTTCAGGAAAGAGCACGTACGCTATCACGAGGATTCGCCCGAGGAACTGGCGCTGATCAACTATACCAGCGGTACCACGGGATTCTCGAAGGGCGTGATGATTCCCTATCGCGCCATCATGGGCAACCTGACCTTCTGTCTGCGCCATCTGGGTGCGGTAGTGAAGGCCGGTGACCCCATGCTCGACATCCTGCCCATGGCCCACATGTATGGTCTGGCCATCGAGTTTGTGTTCGGTTTCTGCAACGGTTGTCACCTGTTCTTCCTCAACCGCCTGCCATCGCCCACGCTGATTGCCCAGGCCTTCACGGAGGTACGCCCTACCCTGGTGGTATCGGTACCCCTGATTATCGAGAAGATTATCCGCAAGAAGGTGTTCCCCATCATACAGACCAACAAGATGAAACTGCTGATGGCCATGCCTATCGTATCCACGAAGGTGAAGAACCGCATCTGTCAGCAGGTGTACGAGGCCTTCGGCGGCCGCGCCTACGAGGTCATCGTGGGTGGTGCGCCCCTGTCGAAAGAGGTGGAGCAGTTCCTGATGAGCATCGGATTCCCCATCACCGTGGGCTATGGAGCCACGGAGTGTGCCCCGCTGATCAGCTATCGCGACCATAAGGAGTTTGCCGCCAGCTCATGCGGCTGTCCGGTGGACGACATGGAGGTGCGCATCCTGAGCGACGACCCGCAGAACATCCCCGGCGAGATTATCACACGCGGCAAGCACGTGATGCTGGGCTACTACAAGAACGAGGAAGCCACGCAGCAGGTCATCGACAAGGACGGCTGGTATCACACGGGCGACCTGGGTACGATGGATGAGAAGCAGAACATCTTTATCCGCGGACGTATCAAGAACATGCTGCTGGGTGCCAGCGGACAGAATATCTATCCTGAGGAGATTGAGGATAAGCTGAACTCCATGCCGATGATTGCAGAGAGTCTGGTGGTGCAGGACGGCGACAAGCTGGTGGCAATGATCTATCCCGATCAGGACGAGGTGGTGAACTTCTCACAGGAGGAACTGGAGGCCGTGATGGACCAGAACCGCGAGAACCTGAACGCCCAGTTGCCTGCCTACAGTCGCATCAGCCGCATCGTGCTGCGCGACGAGGAGTTCCAGAAGACACCTAAGAAGAGCATCAAGCGTTATCTTTATCATGCATAAACAAATCTAAGATATGGAAACAATACCAAGTTTTAATAAACTCATACAGGAAAGTATCATCGCCAACTGGGATGCAGATGCGCTGACCGACTATAAGGGACAGACATTGCAGTTCCACGACGTAGCCAGAAAGATAGAGAAGGTGCACATCCTTTTCGAGAACTCAGGCGTACAGAAAGGTGACAAGATTGCACTCTGCGGACGAAACAGCAGCCAGTGGGCTGTGGCTTTCATCGCCACGCTGACCTACGGTGCCGTTGCCGTGCCCATCCTGCACGAATTCATGCCCGAGCAGATTCATAATATCGTGAACCACTCTGATGCGAAGCTGCTCTTTGCCGGCGACTATGTGGCTGGCATCATCGACCCAGAGCAGATGCCTCACCTGGAGGGCATCATCCGCAATACGGACTACTCGCTCATCGTGTCGCGCTCGGAGAAGCTGACCTATGCCCGCGAGAACCTGAACGCCCTCTATGGACAGAAGTATCCTAAATACTTCCGTCAGGAGCATATCAACTATTACATCGAGCAGAGTCCTGACGAGCTGGCCCTGATCAACTATACCAGCGGTACCACAGGCTTCTCAAAGGGTGTGATGATTCCCTACCGTGCGCTGTGGTCGAACTACGACTTTGCATGCAACGTGCTGGGCTCTACGATCAAGAAGGGTGATAACATCATCTCGATTCTGCCCATGGCGCATATGTATGGCATGGCCTTCGAATTCCTGTTCGAATTCCTGCATGGCTGCCACGTGTTCTACCTGAACCGCACCCCGTCGCCTGCCATCATCGCGCAGGCCTTTGCCGAGGTGAAGCCGAAGATTATCATCGCCGTGCCCCTGGTTATCGAGAAGATTATCCGCAAGAAGGTGTTCCCCAAGATTCAGAACAACCGCATGCGCCTGCTCCTGCAGATGCCTATCATCTCTATGAAGGTTCGCGAGATGATCTGCAAGGAGGTGCTCAAGGCCTTTGGCGACAATGTATACGAGGTGATTATCGGTGGTGCTGCCTTCAACCAGGAGGTGGAGCAGTTCATGCATCGCATCAACTTCCCCTACACGGTGGGCTATGGTGCCACGGAGTGTGCCCCGATTATCTGCTACAGCGACTGGCACTCGTTCGTGCCCGGCTCTTGCGGACGTTCGGTAATCCACATGGAGGTGAAGATCGACTCTCCCGATCCTGCTACGATTCCTGGCGAAATCCTGGCCCGCGGCCTGAACGTGATGCTGGGCTACTACAAGAACGAGGAGGCTACGGCAGAGACCATCGACAAGGACGGCTGGTATCATACGGGCGACCTGGGTACGATGGATGTCAACGGCAACGTATTCATCAACGGACGTTCGAAGAACATGCTGCTGGGTGCCAACGGACAGAATATCTATCCTGAGGAGATTGAGGACAAGCTGAACTCTATGGCCATGGTGGTAGAGAGCATCGTGGTGCAGCGCGACACCAAGCTGGTGGCACTGGTACACCCCGACCTCGACGAGGCCAAGAACATGGGCTTCACGATGGACGACCTCGCTGGTATCATGGAGCAGAACCGTAACACGCTGAACGAGGCGCTGCCTGCCTACGAGAAGATTTCGGAGATTGAAATCCACGAGGAGGAGTTTGCCAAGACACCTAAGAAGAGTATCAAGCGCTACCTCTACAAGTAAGGAAGCCTACTTTTCGCTGATTATATCAGACTGTTTGCTTAAAAAGTTTGGTCTTTAGACTGGGAAAGACTAACTTTGCAGGCAAACAGTCTTTTTTTGATAACATCAAAACGAACACAAAAATGAGGAAACTGGTTCTAACCACCCTGATAACACTGGGCACACTCCAGGCGCAGGCATATGACTACCCGTATCTGGTATTCCAGAATACGGAGGGCACGACGACGGTCCTCGCCGTGGAGCAGCTCTCTATCACAATCAGCAACGGACAACTCGTGGCCACGAATGCCGACGGCACACAGTCGTTGCCGCTGACCGACCTCAGCAAGATGTACTTCACCCAACAGGCCGACCTGACTGGCATCAGTAATGCCGGCACGCAGGAGAAAGAGGTTGTGGAGGTCTTTACTACTGGAGGAGTCAAACTTGGTAAGTATCTGAATATCAACGAAGCAAAGATTTCTCTTAAACCCGGGCTTTATATCCTGAAGAGCAAGCAGAAATCCTTTAAGATAGTGGTAAAATGAAGAAGATATATAGCCTCATCACAGCCCTGGTACTCACTATCGCAGTACAGGCTCAGACGCTGAACGTGGTATCGGGCGGCGTAACGTATCAGTTTCCCGCGGAGAAAGCCGGCGAGATGAACTACGCCAGCGGAACCACGCTGACCATCATGGACAAGGCGTTCGCTGTCGGCGATATCAGCAGGATGTATATTGATGGCACGGAAGTGACGGACAACAGCGTCAGAATTACCTACGACGGCACGACGGCAAGCGTCAGCATCGCCGGCAATATCGCCGCCTATGTCAGCGCATCGGTCAATGGCGGGCACGTCAGCATCAGTCAGGCCAACACGGCCGACATCGATGGCGACGAGATAACGTATATCCTCAAAGGCAGTACCGAAAACGGATCGCTGACCCTCGACGGCGCCTATAAATGTACGGTACAGTTGGCCGGCATCACGATGACCAACCCCAGCGGGGCTGCCATCACCATCAACAACAAGAAGCGCATCCAGCTCAGCGTGAAGAAGGATACGGAGAATACGCTCACCGACGGGGCCAGCGGCGACCAGAAAGCATGTATATACAGCAAGGGACAACTGCAACTGCAGGGCAACGGCACACTGAATATCTACGGCAAGACGGCGCATGCCCTGAAGAGTGGCGACTATATCACCATCAAGAACCTGACGCTGAATATCCTCTCGGCCGTGAAGGACGGTATCTCGTGCAACAAGTATTTCCAGATGAAGAGTGGCAGCGTCAGCATCAGCGGCGTGGGCGACGACGGCATCAACGTGGACCTGGAGGAAGACGATGAGACGACAGCCCAGACAGAGGATCATGAGGACGAGAACTCGGGCACGCTGTATGTGGACGGTGGCACGCTGGTCATCAACAACAGTGCGGCACCCACCATCGAGAATGGCGAGGTGAAGGGTGCCAAGGGCATGAAGGCGCTCTGCATGGCCCTGAATGCGGGCGATATCATCATCAACATGAGCGGTAACGCCTCGAAGGCTATCCGTTGCGGCAACGGCACAGAGACGACAAGCGGTGGCAACAACTGGGGATGGGGCGGTCCCGGCGGCATGGGCGGAAGTACGAAGTGGACGGACGTCACGGGTTCCTACACCCAGGGCAAGCCCGACGGTACCGGTCCGAAGCTGACCATCCGTCAGACGGGTTCTACCTACAGTTCCTCATCGGCCAAGGGCATCAAGGCTATCTGTGCGGTGACCATCTATGGCGGCGAGACGGATATCTACACGAAATCAGACGGAAGTGAAGGTCTGGAGTCAAAGACCAGCATCGATATTCAGGGCGGCAAGCACTATTTCCAGTGCTACGACGACTGTATCAACTCTACAGGAAAGATTATGTTCAACGGCGGCGTCACGGTGTGCTACTCCAACGGTAACGATGCCGTAGACTCCAACGCAGGTACCACGGGGGCCATCACCATCGGCAACGGTGTGGCTTTTGCCTACACCACCAAGGGCGATCCCGAGGAAGGCTTCGACTGTGACAACAACTCGTATATCCAGATTACGGGTACGGGCATCGGCATCAGCGCCGGCGGCAGTCAGGGCGGAGGCGGCGGTCGCGGCAGTTCAAGTGGCAACACCATCTCGAACGCCAAACAAGGCTATGCCTTTGTCACCAGCACCATCAGTTACACGAAGGGTCGCTACTACACCCTGGCAGATGCCTCGGGCAACAACCTCGTGACCTACAGTTTTGATGGGTCCTGTAGCAGCAAGCTGGCGCTGTTCACGGCTACGGGAATGGTCAAGGGCTCCACATACAACGTGAAATACAGTACCACGGAACCTACCGATGCCACCACGGCTTGGCACGGCCTGTATCTGGGGTCCACACATCAGGGAACAACTAGTGTCGCTTCAATAACTGCCAAATAATTTATGACGTCTGCAAAGGCAGACAGCAAATATCTCCTCCAAAATTTGGAGTTGTAAGAGAAAGTTCGTAATTTTGCATTATGAATATTATCGAACGATTTCTGAAGTATACTCAATTTGATACACAATCAAATGAGGAGAGCGATAGCGTGCCAAGCACCAGCAAGCAATTGGTGTTTGCACGCTTTTTGTATGAAGAGCTGAAACATGAGGGACTGGAGGATGTGACCCTGGACGACAAGGGATACATCTATGCCACGCTGCCCGCCAATATCAAGGATAAAGTGCCCGTGATAGGATTCATTTCCCACTATGACACCAGTCCCGACTGCAGTGGCGCCGATATCAAGCCGCGCATCGTCAACAACTACAGCGGCGGGGATATCGAACTGTCGGAGGGTATCTACCTCTCACCAGATAAGTTCCCAGAACTGCTGCAGCATACGGGCGAGGACCTGATTGTGACGGACGGACACACCTTGCTGGGTGCCGACGACAAGGCTGGTATCGCCGAGATTGTGCAGGCCATGGTATTCCTGAAAGCCAACAAGCACATCAAGCACGGTAAGATACGTGTGGCGTTCAATCCCGATGAAGAGATTGGCATGGGTGCCCACCATTTCGACGTAGAGAAATTCGGATGCGAATGGGCCTACACGATGGATGGTGGCGACGTGGGCGAACTGGAGTATGAGAACTTTAACGCCGCGTCTGCCAAGATTACCATCAAGGGCGTGAGTGTTCACCCGGGATATGCCAAGGGAAAGATGCTGAACGCCAGTCTGCTGGCAGCGGAATTTGTCAGTATGATGCCTGCCAACGAGACGCCTGAGACGACGGAAGGCTATCAGGGTTTCTATCACCTCACGGGCATGCAGACACAGACAGAACAGGCCAGGCTGTCGTATATCATCCGTGACCACGACCGCGAGAAATTCGAGGACCGCAAGCGTTTCATCAAACGCGTAGCTGAAGAGATGAATGCGAAATACGGCGAGGGAACGGTCAGCATCGAGGTCTGCGACCAGTATAACAACATGAAGGAGAAGATTGACCCGCAGATGCATGTCATCGACCTGGTACTGAAGGCCATGCAGGAA
The DNA here is from genome assembly GCF_022024175.1 of Prevotella communis. Classification (GTDB taxonomy): domain Bacteria; phylum Bacteroidota; class Bacteroidia; order Bacteroidales; family Bacteroidaceae; genus Prevotella; species Prevotella communis. The sequence continues at coordinate 1,982,154 of NZ_CP091794.1, forward strand.
GCTGGCGTGGCACCCAAGATCAAGCCTATACGCGGTGGTACGGACGGTGCCCAACTCTCGTTCAAGGGTCTGCCCTGCCCCAACATCTTTGCCGGCGGCATCAACTTCCACGGTCCGTACGAGTTTGTGCCTGTACAGTCTATGGAGAAAGCCATGCAGGTCATCGTCAAACTGTGTGAACTCACCGCACAATACAACAAATAGCGCCATCCCAGGAAAGGATTGCGCCTCATCTAACAACACGTAGAGTCTATGGCAGAACTTCCCGCATTGATAGAAGACCTTGCCCTGATACTGATGGTGGCTGGTGTCGTGACGCTGGTATTCAAGAAATTGAAGCAGCCCCTGGTACTGGGCTATATCGTAGCCGGTTTCCTAGTGTCGCCCCACATGCCCTATACCGCATCGGTGGTAGACATGTCCAACATCCATCTGTGGGCGGATATTGGCGTGATGTTCCTGCTGTTCTCCCTGGGACTGGATTTCTCTTTCAAGAAAATCCTGAAGATGGGAGCATCGCCCGTCATCTCGGTGATATGCATCATCTTCGCCATGTCCCTGCTTGGCGTCATCGTAGGACAGTCGTTTGGCTGGTCGCGCATGAACTGCATCTTCCTAGGCGGTATGCTGGCCATGAGTTCCACGACCATTATCTACAAGGCATTCGACGACCTGGGGCTGCGCCAACAGCAGTTTGCCGGTCTGGTGATGAGCGTGCTGATACTGGAAGATATCCTGGCTATCGTGATGATGGTGATGCTGAGCGCCATAGCCAGTGGCAACAATCCCGACAGCGGACAGATGTTGGGCTCCGTGATGAAGATAGGATTCTTCCTGGTACTCTGGCTGGTGGTGGGCATCTTTGCCATCCCCCTCTTCCTGCGCAGGGTACGTAAGCTGATCAATAACGAGGTATTGCTGATTGTATCCCTGGGACTCTGTTGCGCCATGGCCGTATTCTCTACGAAGGTAGGTTTCTCGTCGGCCTTCGGAGCCTTTATCATGGGCAGCATCCTGGCTGAGACGATAGAGGCAGAACGTATTGAGAAGCTGGTGGAACCGGTGAAGAACCTGTTTGGCGCTGTCTTCTTCGTGTCAGTAGGTATGCTGGTTGACCCGCAGATACTGATAGACTATGCCCTGCCCATCTTCGTGCTGGTGATGACCATCATCATTGGCCAGGCTATCTTCGGCTCCATCTCGTTCATGTTGGGCGGCGAGTCGCTGAAGTCGGCCATGCGCTGTGGTTTCTCGATGGCTCAGATAGGTGAATTCTCGTTTATCATTGCTTCGCTGGGACTCTCATTGGGCGTCATCGGCGATTTCCTATATCCGGTGGTGGTGGCCGTATCCGTCATTACAACATTTCTCACACCTTACATGATACGGCTCGCCACGCCGGCTTATAATGCGCTGGAGCCACATCTGCCCACGAGACTCATCAAGATGCTGAACCATCTGTCCATGAGCAGGCCGAACACCACTGAACAGAGCAAATGGAAGCGACTGCTCATCCAGATGAGTATCAACACCATCGTCTACAGCATTCTCTCCATTGCCGTCATTGCGCTGATGCTGACATTCTTCCACCCTATCATGATTCAGATGTTTCAGGAGAAATGGTACGGTCCTGCCATCACAGGCGTCATCACCATCATCCTGATGGCTCCGTTCCTGCGGGCCATGGTCATGAAGAAGAACAGGAGTGAGGAGTTCAAGGCCCTGTGGAAGGAAAGCAACCGCAACCGCCTGCCCCTGATATTCACCATCTTGTTCCGCATCATGATAGCCGTGAACTTCGTGTTCTACGTGATCAGCTACCTGACGCATTTCGGGTCTGCCATCCTGATTACGGTGGGATTTGTGGCTGTGATACTCATCATCATGTCGAGGTCCATCAAGCGACGCAGCATCTTGTTGGAACGCCTGTTTATCAACAACCTGCGCTCACGCGATATCGAGGCTCAGGTGCGTGGCAGGAAGAAGCCCCTGTATGAGGGAAAGCTGCTGGACAGAGATATCCATATTGCGGATTTCGACGTGCCTTTCAACTCGATGTGGATGGGACAGACGCTGAAGCAGTTGAACCTGGGACGCAAGTATGGCGTACACATCAGCAGCATCATGCGTGGCGGATGCCGACTGAACATCCCTGACGGCGACTATATCATCTTCCCTGGCGACAAGCTGCAGGCTATCGGCAGCGATGACCAGTTGACCAAATTCCGCAATGCCATAGAGAATGACGTGCTGGGCGAAGACTATGAACTGGAGAAGCGCGAGATGAAGCTGCGCCAGTTTATCATCGCCCAGGACAGTCCGTTTATTGGCAAGACTCTGGAAGAGAGTGGCATCAGAAGCCGTTACAGTTGCATGGTGGTAGGCATGGAGGAAGGAAAGGAGAACCTGTCATCCGTAGGACCCAAGCACCGCTTTGAAGAGGGAGACATCCTCTGGATTGTAGGTGAGCAGGAAGCCCTGGATGCCCTGATGCTTGCACACCAGTAAGCCTCTTATTCGTTTTAAGAATAAGACAGGATTAATACCACTGGACAGAATTGCTATATCCGCTACGCTTATCGTACTTCAAGGCATCGGTAAGCGTAGAAGCGTTACAACGGAACGAGAAGTTATAGCTGGTATAGGGCGACAGCACTACAGAGCACGACATGTTGAAGCAATGCAGGTCGCGCGAGAGTGATGCCGTGGTCATGGAAATCTTCTTGTTCTCAAAGTCGTAACCGGAAGAGAACGAGATATTCCATCCGTCACTCAGGCGGATATTACCACTCATGTTCAGGTTCTGCGTGAACTTATAAGGATAGCGCATCGTGTTGTAATTGAACTTCTTCACGTCAGTATCCTCACGCATGGTGATACCATAGCCGAAGCTGACAGACCAGGGCATAGAGAAAGGCATGTAACCGTCTTCATCGGTCTCAGCCAGTCCGGCATTCTGCTTCCTGGCGCCATGCTTGGCTTTCTCCATATCGGGGTCAACATTCGACTCGATACTATTGATGTCGTCAAGAGCCGGCTCGTTCTCATCCTTATCCTTCTTATTATCACGCTCACCCCTGAGCCACTTGAAGATCTTGGAGATCTTCTCGTTGGAGATGGTGTACGACAGGTTTTGCGACATACCCTGGAAACGGCCTATCTTACCTTGCTCCCAATAGGTGGTATGCTCGCTGAGACGCGGACGGGCACCTACCGAGTCGGCCTCGTAGACATAGCTGGCAAAGACGGCGTTCATGTTGAGGGTATAGTTCTTCGTGAGCTTCAGACGGATACGGGTAGACAAATCGCTCCAGGGACGGATCTTCGCCGCCATGTTGTACGACATAGATGCACCGAACTCATCAATCAGGCTGATTTTCCTCAACGAGTCATTACGGTCGTACATCTTCATCTCCAGGTTGTTGGACATATCAAAGGCGATGCTACCCGTCTTTCCCTTGCCAGGTACGCCGTAGAGTGAGTTTTGGAAAGGAGAATACTCCACCATCGTCACATTACCCTCGCTATCCGTCTTCTGGTATGTCTCGTAATAGCCATAGCGGGATGCGCTGAAGTCGGGCGCATAGTTCAGGCTGACCTGAGGCGTGAAGACATGACGGATCTTCTGGATCCTGCCGCCCAGGAAACCACGGGGAGGCGTCAGGAAGCCATACAACTTGGTAGAAGCAGCCAGCGACATGTTCCAGTTGTAGACGTTATAGAGACCATAGATGGTATCCCTCTGTTCCGTCGTACCATCCCATGAACGCATAATCTTATTGGTATAAGTGCGGTCCGTGAAATTGAACGATGCCGTCAGGTTGATATAGTTGAGCACGGTGAAGCTGGCACTCACAGGAATAGAGTGCTGCATACCATTGCGCCAGTCCTTGATCAGGTTAGAATGCATCAGCTTATCCTCTTTCGTAGAGATAGAGTTGCTGAAATGACCCGTATACGACATGGCAATCTTCTCGTACCAGCGCTGCTTGCCCACCATATGCTTTCGCTTGAACGGGTAGAAGCGCGAGATAGAGATATTCAGGTCAGGCATCGTCATGGCGATGGTTGAGTCACGCATGTTCTGGTTCAGGTTCATCGTGGTACTCAGACTCATGCCGATGCTTGAGAATGAAGTGCTATAGCTGACAGATGATGTACGCGTAGACTGCGTCATCGTCTGAGGGTTATACATAGAAGTCAGGTTGTTGCGCTCATAACTGCTGGTAGCAAAGTTCACCGATGCCGAGAGCGTAGAATAAGGATTGGCCTTTGCGTCCTGACGATGGCTCCACTGGATCTTGAAGCTCGTTGTCTTGGAATAGTCGGGCAGATTCTTCTCACCCGTCACCGAGTTCTGGTAACTGCCATAGAAAGAGCCGCTATAGCGATAACGCTTGCGGTAATTGGATGCCGCGCTGACACCCCATGAGCCCTTCGTATAGATCTCACCGAGCAGTTTCAGATCCATCTGGTCGCTGATGGCGAAATAGTAACCACCATCACGCAGATAGAAGCCACGCTCAGTCTCGTCACCATAGGTAGGCATGATGAAACCGCTGGAGTAGCTCTTCGTAAAGGGGAAGAAGCCATAAGGAATAGCCAATGGCAGGGGCACATCGCATACCACGAGATAGGCAGGACCGAATACCACATCCTTTCCGGGACGAACCTTTGCGCGTGAGAGTGCCAGGTAGAAGTCAGGATGGGGTTCGTCACATGTCGTATAGCGTCCGTGCTGCAGATAGAGTTCACCATTAGCGCCACGCTTGGAAAGCTGACTGGTGAGGTAGCCCTCCTGCTGCTCGGTATATACCTGCTGGATAAAACCTTTCTTCGTCTTGAAGTTGAAAGCCATCGTATCACTCTGATAAGTATCGCTGCCCATCTGGAACACAGGATTGCCGAAGAGCTTTCCTGAAACGGAATCACGTGCGCCGGTAGCATGAACGAGTGAAGAGTCGAGACTCAGATAGATATTCTCGCTCTGTAGATCCATGTTCTGGTATTTCACATGGGAATTACCAAAGAGATAGGCCATGCCATGGCCGGCCTCATAGAGCAAAGAGTCGTTGGCCGAGAACTCCACGGGAGAATCAATACCATGCTTTCTCTGACGATTGATACTGTCGAGTGCCAGCGAGTCGTCAACAGCCTTATTATGGAGATAGATAGCCAGTTCCAGCGAGTCCATCACCGTGGTGTCACGCTTCAGGGCTGCTGCAGCCTGACGGGCGCCACGCGATATCGTCGTGTCCGAAAAAAGGGAATCAAATGATGCTGGGACCGTATCAAGAGATGCGAGAATAGAGTCAAACAGAATAGAATCGGCCACCTCCAACGAATCGCCATCCAGTGTCCTTGAATTATCCTGATATGGTGTTGAAGGTATTCCCGCCAGCATACAAAGGAAAGCGGAAAGCATTAAAAATATGACCGATTTGCGTTTCACGGGTGCAAAAGTACAAATAAAAAATGAATTATGTTGTCATTTTCGCATTTATTCAAACTTTTTAGCCCATACAAGGAACTTTTCCACGCCCTCGCGACCGAATTTCTCCAAACTACGGGCTGCATCCGCTACAGACAGCACTCTGTCAGGATGAGATTTCGAGAAAAATTTGTCGGCATAGCATACCAGTTGTTCCTCAAGTGTCTCTGGGGTAAAATCCTCTTCGGGAAGAGGCAGGTTCTGTCGTATAATCTGCTCACGCGTCAGTCCTGTGCCCGTATGGCGCTCGCACGCACGCGCATGTTGCGGAAAGCCCTCCTTCCGAAGTATCTCCCCACCAATAAGTCCATGACGGATATAAGGTTCTTCGCCCTCACAGAAGATGCCGGGCGCATGACACCAGCGGATACCGATATCGTGGAGCATGGCAGCCTCTTCAACGAAAGCCCTGTCAAGTTGCAGTTCTGGATGACGCTCACAGGCCAGGATACATTTATCAGCCACCTGGCGCGAATGTTTCATCAGCAGCGCCTTCAAGTCGTCGTCCTCCGGATAGTATTTATCGATCAGAATCTTATAATCCATCATATTAATCATTATCACGATAAGCGTCTACACCGATGGTCTCCTGACTGCCAATGGTCAACTGACGCAAATCATAGTACGACCCGTTGTAGATATTGAAGTCGACAGGCCCCTTGATGCCCGGCAGACTACCTGCATCGGTATGTTGCCAGAACTTCCACTGTCCCTGATACTCCACGCTGTCCACATAGTAATGGGCTATCCAGTAAGGATACTGGTCGAACACCGAGTCGTTAAGGTTTTCCATCTTAAATTTATAATATGTATAAAGGATGGGCTTTACACCATAGTGTTTCTCAACAATCTGCAGCCATTCCAGGACACTCAGCTTGAAGGCTTCCGTTGTCTGCCCCTTAGGCTTATGCTCTACGTCAAGTACTGGAGGCAGGTCGCCATTCTCCAGTTTCACGTTGCGGATAAAGAAGCGGGCCTGGTCGGCAGCACTTGAACGGGTGCTGTAAAAATGGTAAGCACCACGTGTAAACCCGTACTCGCGCGCCTGGAAGAAGTTATCCTCGAAATTCTCGTCAACCTTGGTGGCACCCTCCGTAGCCTTTATCATCACAAAACGGATAGGACAATCATCGATAGTGCCCTGATTACGCAGCACCTCCCAGTCTATCTCACCCTGATAGTGACTGACGTCAATACCATGGATGTCAAAACCCTCGGGATAGTTGACCTCACCATAGAGCGCACGCCAGCGGAATCCGTAAGGCGATACAAACAAGTAATAGAAGAAAGCAATATAGACAGAGATGATAGCCAGTCCGCCTATCCACCACGCCCAACGGGGCACATGACGGAGAAGACGTATAAAAAAGCCTGGCTTCTTTCTACGAACAGGCGAAGTCAGACGAGGCTTCTTTCTGCCCGTCTGACTTCGCGATGTAGTGTATTTGGAATGACTTCCTGGCATTATTTGCTCTGCTCAAGAGCCAATGTCTTCGTAGGCTGGTCACAAACCTCTGTGGGACCCCAGTACTGGATAGGACCGGGATAAACGTAAGCTGTCTCACGAGCCCAACGGTCACGCTGAGCAGCAAAGGTCTTGAAGGGTTTGCCGTCCAACTCAACGAGAGCCTTACGGATAACGGGCTTCATCTCACCATTACGCTTCTCCATGTTCATCATCATCGTGATGGGCACACCACCTGCCTTCCACTCGTCGGCAGGAGCAGTCGTATTCTTCACGATAGCCATGTAGCCAGTCTTGCCGGCAGCAATCAGCTGGGCAGCGCTGGTACCCAGGGCATAGCAGTAGTCAGCATCGAAGTTTGAAGGAGCAGCGCAACGTCCCTCGTATCCGAAGAAGTGGTGCTGGGCCGCAAACTTACCAACGAACTTACCCTCGGCCTTCATAGCGTCGAGCTTCTTAGCAACCATCTCTGACAGCAGTTTCTCTGTCTCAATGAGTGACACCTGTACGTTTCCGTGAGGGTCACGGTCAAGAGCCAACTGACGGGCAACACCCTCGGGCAGGCTGTTGAACACAGCGAGGTTCTCGGCTGTGAGGTGACTCTTGGCGAAGTCTACCTGCTCGTCGCGGCTGATATTCTTAGCCTCGGGCAAAGCCAGCACGTCATTCAACTGGGCAATCAGCTTCTTGATGGCAGGGATGAACTCGATAACACCCTCGGGGATAACTACTGTACCGAAGTTGTTACCATCAGCAGCACGAACAGCTACTGCATTAGCAATATATGCTACGATATCATCGAGGCTCATAGCCTTCTCCTCAATCTCCTCAGAAACGAGACAGATATTGGGCTGAGTCTGCAAAGCGCACTCCAGGGCGATGTGAGATGCTGAGCGACCCATCACCTTGATGAAGTGCCAGTACTTACGGGCTGAGTTACAGTCGCGCTCAATGTTACCAATCAGCTCAGAGTAAGTTTTACAAGCGGTATCGAAACCGAATGAAGTCTCAATCTGATCGTTCTTCAAGTCACCGTCGATGGTCTTAGGACAACCGATAACCTGTACGCCATAATTCTTGGCGGCATAGTACTCTGCCAGCACACAAGCGTTGGTGTTAGAGTCGTCACCACCGATAATCACGATAGCCTTGATGCCGAGCTCACGGATAATCTCGAGACCCTTCTCAAACTGCTCTACCTTCTCCAGCTTTGTACGACCAGAACCGATCATATCAAAACCACCAGTGTTACGATACTCGTCGACAATCTCCTTGGTCAGCTCCATGTAGTTGTGGTCTACCAGACCGCCAGGACCCAGGATGAAACCATAAAGACGGTTGGCGGGATTCAGACGCTTCACAGCATCAAACAGACCGGTAATCACGTTGTGACCGCCAGGAGCCTGACCACCACTAAGGATAATACCCACATTCATGGGCTCGTAGCTCTTCTCTTCACCGGGAACGAACTCTACGAGAGGCATTCCGTAGGTATTGGGGAAGAGAGCCTTGATTTCTTCCTGGTTGTCAACACTCTGAGTGGCAGCACCTTCTACAGCTTTTACTGCGCCCTTCAATCCACGGGGCAGCTTGGGCTGATAGGCTGCTCTTGCAATCTGCAATGCACTTTTTTCCATACTGTTCTAGAACAATTTATTTGATTAAAAATAACATTTCAAAATCAGGTTGCAAAGGTACGAAATAAAAACGAAAAACACAAAAAATTAAAGAAGTATTTGGTGGATTCAAAATCATTTTGTATCTTTGCAAAGGATTCAACAACTTTAAAGACTATGGCAAACAAGAGATCACTAAAGAAGGCAATAAACCAGATTTGCGAAGAACTATTTACTGAAGGCGTGGCTGCTTCGCTGTATGGAAACGAAGTCAGCAAGGAAAACACAGAGGCATTGCTTGTGGCAGTCGTCAAGACCCAGCGCAACTTCATCAGCCGCGTATCACACCCCGAGCCGGGCATCAAGGCCAGCGCATACTACAAGGATTTGCGCGAAAAGTTTGCCGCTCAAGTCAGCGAAATCGTAGATCAAATAAACAACCTGTAAATGTGGCAGAAATTTTGTAACTGGCTATTGTTCGAGAAAATGGGATGGACAACCGAAGTGACTGAGGAACATCCTGAAAAATACATTATCTGCCTGGCTCCCCATACCAGCAACTGGGACTTCCTCATCGGACAGCTCTACAACGGCGCCAAAGGTCTAGGCAGTAATTTTTTAATGAAAAAGGAGTGGTTTTTCTGGCCATTGGGTCCCATCTTCAAATGGATGGGCGGCATCCCCGTATACCGTCAGAAACATACCAGCATGACAGACTCTATGGCTGAAACAGCCAAACAGACCCCGGTATTCCATCTCTGCATCACCCCGGAGGGCACACGCTCACGTGTGGAGGAATGGAAGAAGGGCTTCTATTTCATTGCCCTGAAGGCAGGCATACCCATCCTGCTCTACGGACTCGACTACGAAAAGAAACACATCAAGTGCACGAAGACCATCATCCCCACAGGTGACCTGGAGGCCGACATGCGCGAAATTAAACTATACTTCAAGGATTTCAAGGGCAAGCGGCCCGAACTGTTTACAATTGGTAATGTCTAGACAAACACCTCTATTTATTATCACACTCCTGCTGGCAGGCATTCAAAGTCTGTCAGCCCAGACTTCATGGGGACATATCGACTATAAGGGTGAGCCATGGGTCAAGAACGTATCACGCCCCTACACTATTGAGCACGGACTCGACGGGCGGCATCTTTCACTATGGGCCAGTCACGGGCGCTATTTCGACAACAACGAGGGAAAATGGCGCTGGCAGAGACCAGCTCTCTTCGGAACGACGGAAGATCTCTTCACCCAGACCATCGTAATCCCCTACCTCATCCCCATGCTCGAGAACGCCGGAGCGAATGTTTTCACACCACGCGAACGCGACTGGCAGCGCAACGAGATCATCGTAGACAACGACAACACGCCTCCGTTTGTCAACTACCATGAAAGCAACCTGCGCCATCCTTGGGAAACAGCTCCCAGTCAGGGGTTTGCCATTCACCAAGGAACTTATCAGGACAAGGACAATCCTTTCATGGCCGGTACGGCACGCATGGCAGAAACCACGCACAACAGTTCCAAACAGAGTACCGTCACCTATCAGCCCACCATCCCCGAAACGGGCCGATATGCAGTCTATATCAGTTACCAGACCGTAGAAGAGAGCATTGACGACGCCCACTACATCGTCTATCACCAAGGTCAGAAGACTGAGTTCAAGGTCAACCAGCAGATGGGCGGATTCACATGGGCCTATCTGGGTACATTTGATTTTGACGAGGGATGCAGCGAAAGAAACAAGGTCGTAGTATCCAACCTCAGCAAGCACAAAGGCGTAGTCACGACTGATGCCGTCCGCTTTGGCGGTGGTATGGGTAACATAGAACGAGGGGGCGAAACCAGCGGACTGCCCCGTTGTCTGGAAGGCGCACGATATTATGCACAATGGGCAGGAATGCCTTACGAGATATATAGTTGCAAGAATGGCGAGAACGACTATGGCGACGACCTCAACGTGCGTTCCCTGATGACCAACCTGCTTTGTGGCGGTTCTGTTTTTGCACCAGATTCCATTGGTCGTCACGTTCCTATAGAACTGTCGCTGGCCATCCATAGCGATGCAGGCTATACAGAGACTGGTGAGGGCGTCTATGGCTCTCTCTCCATCTGCACCACCAATTATGGCGACAGTTGTTTGGCGGCAGGCATCAGTCGTGAGGCCTCAAGAGAACTGGCCACGGCCCTGCTCAACAACCTGACCGCCGACATGAAATACAGTTATGGCGACTGGACCAGACGTCAGGTGAGAGACCGCAATTACTCTGAGACACGTCTGCCCATCGTTCCCAGCTCCATCCTTGAAACGCTGTCGCATCAGAATTTCGGGGATATGCGCTATGGTCAGGATCCCAACTTCCGGTTCACGTTGGCACGTTCTGTCTACAAGACCATCCTGCGCTATATCACCAGCAAGCACAAGAAAGAGGCTGTGGTACAACCCTTGGCGCCTAATCGTTTCCACATAGAGTTCTCAGAAAAAGCAGGCGAAGCGATTATCAGTTGGCAGGGCGTCATAGACGGACAGGAGCCCTCATCTGCTCCGACGGGCTACGTATTATACATTGCCCAGGACAACAGCGACTTTGACAATGGCACTCTGCTCAGAGGCACTTCCTGTCATGTACAACTGAAGCCCAACGTGCTCTACCGCTTCCGCGTAACAGCCATCAACGAGGGGGGAAAGAGTTTTCCCACTGAGGTTCTTGCTGCACTCTACAACCCCAAATCCACCAAGACCATCATGATAGTCAATGGGTTCAACCGACTCTCATCACCCGCCATCAGTAAGGAGGGACAGGGTTTTGACCTCAACGAAGACATTGGTGTGTCGTATGGCAGGACAGCCGGATGGCTGGGACTACAGCGTAATTTCGACGTCAAGCGCATGGGCATTGAGAACGAGACGGGCTTAGGATATACCACAAACGATTTTCAGGGTATGTTCATTGCCGGCAACGACTTCAACTATGTAGGCACCCATGCCAATGCCATCCGTTCGGCTGGAGAATACAGTATCGTCAGCAGTTCTTCACTGGCCATTGAAAAAGGCGACTGCGACCTGAACAGATACCAGGCCATTGACCTGCTGTTAGGACTGGAGAAAAATGACGGGCACAGCTTAGTGCCATACAAGAGTTTCCGTCAGGCTATGCAGGAACGACTGAGAGACTATACAGCCTGCGGCGGCAACCTGCTGGTAAGCGGAGCTTATATCGGTTCTGACATGACCAACGACGAAGAGAAGGCATTCCTTGCCGACGTCCTGAAGGTCAGCTACGAGGGAACCAACAACGACCTGAGTGGAGACGTCAAGGGACTTGGCACGACATTCAAGTTCTATCGCCAGCTGAACGAAAAGCATTACGCCGCCCTGAAAAGCGACATCCTGATGCCCACCACCAGCAACGCATTTCCCACGATGGTTTACAACAACCAGACTTGCGCTGCAGTGGCCTATCAAGGTAATGACTACCACGCATTCTCAATAGGTTTTCCCTTTGAATGCATCACAGATAAAGCACTTCAAGAGTCAATTATGCGTGGCATACTGAAATTCCTAATTAACAGATAATTATGGCAAAAATTCAAACCAACGCTTCAGGTACAAGAAGCATCGAGGTAAGTGACCAGCACCTGGCTACTATCGAGCAGTACCAACTGCTTCGTGATCTCATCGATTCCAACGGATACGTTGACGAAGACGTACTCGATAAACTGAGGTTTAACATACGCTCCCTTCTTGAATCAGAGACAGGGCGCGACAAAGCACTCCTAGACCTCTGCCTGGATGTCATCTATCATCCCAACATGAAGGCACTGGGACTGCAGAACTTGATGACGCTCTTCCTCGACTGGAAGAAGAACCAAACAGAGAATAATGGAGTATCGGCTGACTGATTTTCTACCGACAACAAAAAAGGAATTAGAACTCCGGGGATGGGATTACGTAGATGTAATCCTGTTTTCGGGCGATGCTTATGTAGACCACCCATCGTTTGGTGCTGCCGTGATTGGCCGCACACTCGAGGCCGCGGGATTCCGTGTGGCTATTGTGCCCCAGCCCGACTGGCACGGTGACTACCGTGACTTCAAGAAATTAGGCAAGCCACGTCTTTTCTTTGGCATATCACCAGGCTGTATGGACTCCATGGTGAACAAATACACGGCTGCACGTCGTCTGCGCTCAGAGGATGCCTATTCCCCTGACGGACGTCACGACATGCGTCCGGAATACCCCACCATCGTCTACACCAAAATCCTGAAGGAGCTATACCCCGACGTGCCTGTAGTACTGGGTGGTATCGAGGCCTCACTGCGTCGTGTGAGCCATTACGACTACTGGAGCGACAGCCTTAAAAAGTGCCTGCTCTGCTATTCGCCTGCTGATATGATTACCTACGGCATGGGCGAGAAAGTTACGATTGAACTGGCACGCCGCCTGGCTGCCGGCGAGAGCATCCGCGATATTCGCGACCTGCCGCAAACCGTTTATCTCTCGCGTAAGGAGGATATCCTGGGCGGCATTACCGATCGCGACATCGTACTCCACTCGCACGAGGAGTGCATGAAGAACAAAAAGGCTCAGGCCGAGAACTTCAAGAATGTGGAGGAGCAATCCAACATGATGCACGCCCAGCGCTTGCTGCAGGGGGTTGACGGACGCTATGTGGTCATTAATCCGCCTTACCCGCCCATGACTACCGAGGAGCTCGACGCATCGTTCGATTTGCCTTACACACGTCAGCCGCACCCCAAATACAAGGGCAAGCGCATTCCGGCTTACGACATGATTAAGTTCTCCGTCAACATCCATCGCGGATGCTTTGGCGGATGCGCCTTCTGTACCATTTCGGCCCACCAGGGCAAGTTTATCACCTGCCGTTCAAAGGAGAGTATCCTGCGCGAGGTAAAACAGGTGATTCAGATGCCCGACTTTAAGGGAAATCTGTCCGACTTAGGTGGCCCATCGGCCAATATGTATGGCATGAGCGGCAAGAACAAGAATGCCTGTGAGAAATGCCGTCGCCCATCATGTGTGCACCCGCAGATATGCCCTAACCTCAACACCGATCACTCGAAGTTGCTCGATATCTATCGTTCGGTAGATGCCCTTCCTGGCATCAAGCACAGTTATATCGGCAGTGGCGTCCGCTACGACCTATTATTATATAAGAGTAAGGATGAGGCCAGCAACAAGGCCGCTGCGGAGTATACCCGCGAACTGATTACCCGTCATGTTTCAGGACGTCTGAAGGTAGCCCCCGAGCACACCAGCGACCGAGTTCTCTACCTCATGCGCAAACCCTCGTTCCAGCAGTTCTACGAGTTTAAGCGCATCTTCGACCGTATTAATCGCGAGGAGGGACTTCGCCAGCAAATCATTCCCTACTTCATCTCCAGCCATCCAGGTTGTCAGGAGGAGGATATGGCCGAATTGGCTGTGATTACCAAGGGACTTGATTTCCACCTCGAGCAGGTGCAGGACTTCACGCCAACGCCTCTTACCAATGCCACCGAAACGTGGTACACAGGCTACGACCCTTATACACTCGAACCCGTGTTCAGCGCCAAGACGCCAAAGGAGAAGTTGGCCCAGCGCCAGTTCTTCTTCTGGTACAAGCCCGAGGAGCGTCGTGGCATCGAGCAGTCGTTACGCCGTATTGGCCGTCCCGACTTGATTGCAAAGCTGTATAGCGACATGCCACCATCGCAAGGCGGCTATCGTCCGTATGGCGAGAAGCGTCCGTATGGCGAACATCGTGCATCGTCAGGCAATAAGCCCAAATCGTATAATCCAAACTTCAACAATGATAATTCTCGAACAAAACCTCGTTCCGAAAAACCCAAAGAAGAAAAGCGAGGACGGCATCGTCGTCACGGATGATTTCATCGCCGTTATCGATGGCTCTACGTCAAAAACCGACAAGCGATACAGTTACTTCAAGAGCAACGGACGCTATGCCATGCAGCTCATCGGGAAATATATCCGCAAAGCGCCAAAGGGTATCTCATGCCACGATTTCTGCATAGGGGTATCCAGACAAATCAATAAGCACTACAAAGAAGCGGACATACCCCGACTGATAGAACACCCTGAGGAAAGACTCACGGCCAGTGCCGTTGTCTATAGCCGTTTGAATCGCGAAATCTGGATGATTGGAGACTGCCAATGCATGGTGGGCGGCACCTTCTACGACAATCCAAAGCCCTACGAACAGGAGTTAGCCGAGCACAGGGCGCAGATTATCAACGAAGGAGCAGAGCCCAGGGAGCACTACCTCGTCAACGACACTGCCCGTCAGCAGATTATCCCACAGATGCTGGAGGCTATGAAGCAGCAAAACATCACTTATAGCGTCATTGACGGCTTCCGCATCCCAGAGCAATATGTGCGTATCATCACCCTCGACTTCCAGCCATGGGAAATCGTACTGGCCAGCGATGGCTATCCCTTCCTGTGCCCCACCCTGCAGGAATCCGAGGAAAAACTAGCCTGGCAACGTGAGAACGACCCCCTGAATATCGGTGAGTTCAAAGCCACCAAAGCCTTCACAGCGGGAAATAATTCGTTCGATGACAGGTCATATATCAGATTTAAGGTTTAAAATTTGCATATATCATAAAAAAAGAGTACCTTTGCACTCGCAAATGAGGGCATTCCTCATGCGAGGCTGGTTCCGTAGCTCAGCTGGATAGAGCAACAGCCTTCTAAGCTGTGGGTCTCGGGTTCGAATCCCGACGGAATCACTTAATTACATAAAGCCCTTATTCCTAACAGAAAAGGGCTTTTTATAATAATAAGATTTGTAGATGAAACTTATCATCCTGACAAAGGCCACGTTTTTCGTGGAAGAAGACAAGATCCTGACCACTCTTTTCGAAGAAGGGATGGATAATCTGCACTTATACAAACCTGATTCGGAACCCGTCTATTCCGAACGGTTGCTTACCCTCCTACCTGAAGATTACTATAGAAAAATAACGGTCCACGACCATTTCTACCTACGCGAGGAATTTGGTCTTAAAGGTATTCACCTCAATACAGCCGATGCAGAACTGCCCTATGGCTACAAAGGCCATTTCAGCTGCACCTGCCACAGTATTGCCGAACTGCATGATGCCAAGAAGAAAGCCGATTATGTTTTCCTGAAGACCATCTTCGACAGTCAGAGCAATCCCCAAGACAAGCAAACAATCAGCGAGGAGGAACTGCGCGAGGCCAGCAGGAAAGGCCTTATCGACAAGCATGTCTACGCGATGGGCGGCATCAATCTTGACAATATCCGTCAGATGCGCGACTTGGGTTTTGGAGGCGTAGTCATCTGTGGCGACCTGTGGAATCGTTTCAACATCCATCAGGAGCAGGACTACAAGGATCTCATATCTCACTTCCAGAAGTTACAAAAAGCAGTTAACTAAGTCTATTCAATTTATACGTACTACATAATAAGCAATGACTACAAAAGACTCTTACATGGTATTCTCGGGTACTGCAACGAGATACTTGGCTGAGAAAATCTGCCAAAGTTTAGGGTGCCCTCTGGGCAAATTGCAAATCACCAAATTCTCTGACGGAGAGTTTGCCGTTTCTTACGAAGAATCTATTCGTGGACGCGACATTTTCCTGGTACAGAGCACATTCCCCAATAGCGACAACCTGATGGAGCTATTGCTGATGATCGATGCTGCCAAGCGTGCATCTGCTCGTACTATCAACGCCGTCATCCCCTATTTCGGATGGGCACGTCAGGATCGTAAGGACAAGCCACGCGTTAGCATTGGTGCCAAGTTGGTTGCCGACCTGCTGAGCACTGCTGGCGTTAACCGTGTGATCACGATGGACCTCCACGCAGATCAGATTCAGGGTTTCTTTGATGTACCTGTTGACCATCTGTATGCTTCAGGTGTGCTGCTGCCCTATCTGCAGAGTCTGAAACTCGACGAGCTTGTAATTGCTTCACCTGACGTAGGTGGTTCTAAGCGTGCCAACACATACGCCAAATACTTGGGTTGCCCACTGGTGCTTTGCAACAAGACCCGCGCTCGTGCCAATGTGGTAGCCACCATGCAGATTATTGGTGATGTTGAAGGTAAGAACGTAGTCATTATCGATGATATGGTTGACACAGCAGGCACTATCACCAAGGCAGCCGACCTGATGATGGAGGCTGGTGCCAAGAGCGTGCGTGCCTGTGCATCCCACTGTGTGATGAGTGGTCCTGCCAGCGATCGTGTGCAGGAGTCAGCTCTTGAGGAGATTGTATTCACCGACTCTATCCCATACACCCAGCGTTGCGCCAAGGTGAAGCAGATCAGCGTTGCCGAGATGTTTGCCGAGACCATTCGCCGTGTGATTGAAAACGAGAGCATCAGTGACCAGTATCTGGTATAGTCACACCAATTTTACTATAAAGATGAAACAACTAAAATTCCTTTTCGGATTAGCTCTTGCAGCTATTTCCATGACATCTTGTAACTCCAACGGTTTCAAGGTAGAAGGTGAGGTAGAGGGCATTGATGACGGTGACACACTGCTCATCATGTCCAACACTCCCACCCCGCTCGACACGCTCATCGTCAAAGATGGCAAATTTGAATGGGAGGGCGAAGCCGACTCCGTATTCCTTTGCACTGTTGTAGCTCCGAAGACAATGACCTCTGTCATGTTCTTCAGGGAGCCAGGCACCATCAATCTGCTGCTTTCGGCCACTGGCGACTCTAAGGTATCTGGTACCGAGTCCAACGAAGGCTTGCAGGAATTAGGTACAATTTTCTCTGAGGCCCAGAAAAAGGGCGAGGCACTGATGAGCAAGATCTACAATGACAGTCTGACCGAAGAGCAGCAAGTGGAGATCTATACGCAGTACACTGAGATTCAGAAGGAGGTTGGCAAGAAAGTCAAAGATCTGGCACTCCGCAATCTCAACAACGAGCTGGGTTATTTCCTCATCAACCAGATGGCCTATGGTGACGACTTCACACGTGACGAGTTAAAGGAGACCATTACAAAACTGCCTTCCAAATTCCAGGAGCGCCAAGCTATCAAAGATATTCTGAAGATGCTTGACGAGATATTCACCACGGAGGTAGGTCAGCAGATTCCCGATTTCAAGATGCAGACACCTGAGGGTCAGGAAATCAGCATCATGAGTCTGGTGAAGCAGAACAAGCTCACCGTCCTGGATTTCTGGGCATCATGGTGCCAGCCCTGTCGTGAGGAGATGCCCGCAATGAAACAGATGCTGGCAGACTATCAGGAGAAAGGCTTTGGCATCGTAGGTATCTCTATCGACGATGACAAGAAGGCATGGGTGAGTTGCATCGACGAGCTCCAACTCACATGGCCTCAGATGTCCGACCTGAAAGGTGGCGTCTCAAATATCGCACGCAGCTTTGGCGTGCAGGCCATCCCCTTCACCGCTGTCATCGACCAGCAGGGTAAGGTGCTGTCAAAGGGACTACGTGGTGCCGAACTCTCACAGTTCATCAATGAGAACCTGAAATAAGTAATATCTCACATAAAAAAATCCCTTCAGTCATCAGGCTGAAGGGATTTTTCATCTGTCTGTATCTGTTTTCTCAGATGTGATTATCGTTAGGGAATACCACAGTAGGCGTGAATGTCTTAGCCTCCTCAAAATCCATCAGGGCATAGGAGATGATGATCACCGTATCGCCTACCTGCACCTTACGGGCTGCTGCACCGTTCAGACAGATACAGCCACTGCCACGCTCGCCCTTGATGATATAAGTCTCAAAGCGCTCACCATTGTTATTGTCAACAATCTGCACCTTCTCACCAGCAATCATATTTGCTGCATCCATCAAGTCTTCATCAATAGTAATACTACCCATATAGTTCAGGTTGGCCTCAGTCACCCGAACACAGTGAAGTTTAGACTTCAGTACTTGAATCATCATGCTTCCTTATACTTTATATGATCAATAAGACGAATAGGCGTCTTACCACAATAAACAGTGATACAACCAACTATATAGGGAGAATCTTCCCATTCTGCTACATCCTGCAAGGTGTTGCCATCCACGATAGAGAAATACTCCACATCGAGACCTTCCACCTTATTGATATCAGCTACCACCTTGTCGTGAGTCTGCTTCAACGTGTGCTTCTTGGCATACGTCACGCTGCTCTTCAAAGCCTTATAGATAGCAGGAGCAATGGCGCGCTCGTCTGGTGCCAGCAAACTGTTGCGGCTGCTGCGTGCCAGTCCGTCGTCATCGCGTACGATAGGACATTCCACAATCTGAACGCCCAGCTCCAACTGACGCACCATGGCCTTCACCACGGCAATCTGCTGCCAGTCTTTCTCACCGAAATAGGCCCTGTCAGGACGTACGATATAGAACAGACGGCTCACCACCTGGCAAACACCATTGAAATGGCCTGGACGATGAGCGCCCTCCATCACCGTTGATACCGGTGGGAATTCAAAATGACGTGTATCGGGTGTAGGATACATCTCCTCCACCTCGGGTGCAAACACATAGTCGGCCTTGCAACTCTCCAGCAACGCACAGTCGGCCTCCAAGTCGCGAGGATAGTTCTTCAGGTCATTCTTATCATTAAACTGTGTGGGGTTAACAAAGACCGACACTACGGTAACACCATTCTCGCCCACACTACGTCTTACCAGCGAGGCATGTCCCTCGTGTAGAGCCCCCATTGTAGGCACTAATCCAATTTCCTTACCCTGTTTGCGTTCTTCGAAAAGCGCATTCTGCAGGTCAACAATCTTCTTAAAAACTTTCATTCTTAATAATCACCAATTGGTTTGGCGGTGCAAAATAACAACAAATTTCTCAAATATGGAAAAAAAACACTAAAAATAAGTATATAAAGTGTCACTTTTTCCTAAAATCACACATTTTTTGCCGTTATTTGCAAATAATTTTGTACCTTTGCACAACTATTAACAACATAAAGATGGCAAAGAAGAAGATTCTATTCATCAATCAGGAGATATCCCCATACGTTCCCGACAACGCAATGTCGGTAATGGGTCGTGAATTACCTCGCACCATGCAGGATCGCAATCATGAGATTCGCACCTTCATGCCTAAATGGGGAAATATCAATGAACGTCGCGGACAGTTGCATGAGGTTATCCGTCTTTCTGGTATCAACCTCATCATCGATGATACCGACCACCCCCTTGTTATTAAAGTTGCTTCAATCCCCTCTTGTCGTGTACA
This sequence comes from Prevotella communis, assembly GCF_022024175.1. Lineage (GTDB taxonomy): Bacteria > Bacteroidota > Bacteroidia > Bacteroidales > Bacteroidaceae > Prevotella > Prevotella communis. The sequence goes on from NZ_CP091794.1 coordinate 2,001,952, forward strand.
AGTTTATTTCATCGACAATGATGATTATTTCTCTAATCGTCAGATGACTGTTGATGAGAACGGACTGGACTATCCCGACAATGGCGAGCGTGCTATTTTCTTCGCAAGAGGCGTGTTGGAGACTGTGAAGAAGCAGTGCTGGGTTCCCGATATCATTCACTGTCAGGGATGGATGAGTGGCGTTGTGCCTTTCTATATCAAGACGGCCTACAAGGACGAGCCTTCGTTTGCCAATACGAAGGTGGTCACCTCGCTTTTCAACAAGGAGTTCCAGGGTGATTTCGGCACCAACTTCAAGCAGTGTGTTGATTTCCGTGATGCCAAGGCAGAGTTGCTGGCTCCCTATAATGACGAGTTCACCTTCCAGGACCTCGGCAAGCTGGCTATCGACTATAGCGATGGTGTGATTCTTGCTGACAAGGACGTGAGTAAGACGCTACAGAAGTATGCCAAGGACAAGAACATTCCTACCCTTGGATTCCAGGGCGAGGAATTTGGAGATGCTTACGAAGCATTCTACGATCAGATTAGTCCAGAATAATAGTTAGGATCATTTCTATATGAAAAAGATTATGCACTATATGGCTGGTGTCGTACTTACGGCAATGGCCTTTTCTTCTTGTGATGAGACCACAGACCAGATTGGCGGTTCACTTACCAGTGATGAAGACCAGTTGAATATTACCTCGCAGATCTTCGACGTCCAGACACGCACCGTCATTGCCGATACCGTATTCAATAATAGCGACGAGCATCTTGGCTCTGTGTTCACGCAGAGCAGCACCTGCTATTTAGGCATGGTGCGCGACCCTCAGACACAGGCCGACATCAAGAGCGAGTTTGCTACACAGTTTCACCTGCTCGATATCGTCACAATACCTGATGCCGATAAGTTCCTGAGCCTGGACAATGGTCTGCCTGCTGCCGATTCCTGCTATCTGATACTCTACGTCAGCAATCCCTTCAATACGGCCGACACGCTGGCATCTGTGAAGATGACAGTCCATGAGTTGGACAAGACACTGGAGACTGGCCTGAAATACTATTCCGACTTCAACCCCATGAAGCTTGGCATGGTGCGTACGGAAGGTCTCAACAAGAACAAGATGTTCTCTTACAGAAACCTGGTTGACAACGACAGTCTTCGTGGCACCTCATCCTATATGAACAATATCCGTGTATCGCTCAACGAGCCTTACACAGACAAGAATGGTGTTACCTATAATAACTACGGCACATACATCATCAGACAGTTTCACGAGCATCCTGAGTATTTCAAGAACTCATATGCCTTCAGTCGCCATGTGTGCCCCGGATTCTTTTTCGAGATTACAGACGGCTACGGCTTCCATGCCAAAGTCTCAAATATCGGTCTGCGCCTGAACTACACCATTCAGGGCGACACATCCGTTGTCAACACTGGTGTGACGCTGGCAGGTACCCGTGAGGTCACCCAGACCACGCTGATTACCAACGACAAGCAGGCCATCAAGAAACTGGCCGAAGAGACTACACACACTTATATCAAGTCGCCTGCCGGTCTGTTCACTGAGGTAACACTGCCTGTCAAGGAAATCAAGGAAGGTCACGAGAACGACTCGCTCATTGCTGCCAAGATTTCTTTCCAGCGCATCAACGACGAGTCGAGCGACAGTCGTATGTTTGGCATCCCCTACACCCTGCTGATGGTGCAGGAGGACAGCCTGAAGACATTCTTCGAGGGAAACAATGTGCCCGACCAGGCTACGTCGTTCTATGCCAACTACAACTACATCAACTCCACCTACAACGGAACAAACACTTATAACTTCGCCAATATAGCTTCACTCATCACCAAGGTATGGGAGAAATATCAGGAAGGCATTAAGAATGATGCCAACTGGGAGCAGAAGCATCCCAACTGGAACAAGGTGCTGCTGGTGCCCATCACCTACGAGAGCGGTTCGTCAACCAATGCTCAGCACGACATGTCGCTGACCAGCACACAACTCGTTGGAGGTGCCGACAACCCCTACGAGCCCATCAAGATTAATGTGGCGTACGCTAAATTCAACAAATAAGCATACACTCGCATCATGGCCGACGGATATTTAGAGAAACACCAGCAGGACTACGAGGCTCGCAAGGCCGAGTATCTCAGGAAGAAGAGGCACCTGCCCCGTATTGTCAAGAAGCCACAGCGCCCCGACGATGAGGCGTTGTAACGATAAGAAAAAAAGAGAGAGAGGGAAGTCACTTAGTGATTTCCCTCTCTTTGTCTCACAGCCTCGAACAGCAGTATGGCCGCCGAGACAGACACATTCAGCGAATCCAGTTGTCCCAGCATCGGAATCCGTATGTGAGCATCGGCCGCCACGCGCCACTGGTTGGTGAGCCCCGTAGCCTCCGTACCCATCACAATAGCCGTGCCGCACGTCATATCCGTGTCGTAATACAGTTCCGAGTCCTGCAGCTGAGCCGTCAGAATCCTGATGCCACGAGCCTTCAGAAAACGGATACAAGCCTCAGACGACACCGCTACTGTAGGCACCGTGAACAAAGCGCCAATACTAGCACGAATCAAATTAGGATTATATAAATCTGTCAATGGATCACACACTATCACAGCATCAGCACCAGCAGCGTCGGCCGAACGCAATACAGCCCCCAGGTTGCCAGGTTTCTCCACACTCTCCAGCACCACCAGCAACGGATGTTCCGTCAACTGCAAATCCTCTAACGTCAGATGTCTCATGCGCATCACGGCCACCACACCCTCAGTGCTGCCACGATAGGCAATCTTCTCATACACCTGCTCTGTCACCTCATACGAAGGAGCCACCAACAAGTCATCGATTGGCTCGCCAAGCAACGCACTACAGAAGAAAAGACTATCTATCTCATAACCCTTGCTCACACAGTGGCGCAACTCACGCAAACCCTCAACGACAAAAAGACCGGACCTCTTGCGCTCCGATGATTTCTGTTGCAGTAAGACTAATTGCTTTACTTTTTGATTCTGAAGACTGGATATAAACTGAATCTCTTTCATTATGAGCGGAATACGGGACTCGAACCCGCGACCCTCGGCTTGGGAAGCCAATGCTCTACCAACTGAGCTAATTCCGCATTGACATCCTTTTGAGCCGACACCCGGACTCGAACCGGGGACCTACGCATTACGAATGCGTTGCTCTACCAACTGAGCCATGTCGGCCTTCCCAAGTACACCCGCAGAGGTTCGAACTCTGGACACCCTGATTAAGAGTCAGGTGCTCTACCAACTGAGCTACGGGTGCATCGTTTTCTTGTTTAGCGGGTGCAAAGGTAGTCATTTTTTTTCTTACCCACAAATTTTGAGACTACTTTTTTTTCCTGACAACAACATTTTTAAGCAAGGTGGGCAAGGGACGGTCTCACAGGCCGCGCCGACCGTCCCTCCCCCTTTGTTTTCACCTGATGGTGATCCAGACGGGCTCACCCCTACCCTTTGCCTCAACAATTTTCTGCTTGAGACGATGGGTCCATATGCGGCTGTCCACCACCTGCCCCACCAGCTTGTTCTTGCCCACCAGTATGCAACCTTCGGTATCCTTGGCCGTGTTGCCCGCATGGATGCGTATGCCCTGCCATTTGCGGTTGAACTCAGGGCCACCAAGCAGGATGGGCAGCCACTGCTTGAACTTGGGCGAATACGAGATAACCACTGCGTAGCGGCCTTCGGGGATGGCCGAGCGACCTTTCACCTTGTAGGCCCCGTTCTTGTAGTCGCGCCAGGTAGGTTCCAGTGTGTCGCAAAAATAGTCATCGGCAGTGCCCGTCAGATATTCATCCACCACTTGTCGGCGGATGTACAGACGACCTATCGTGTAGGTCCTGCGTTTTGCTATACGTTCTAAAATCAATTCCATAAATGCTTAATGTTACAAAGTTACAATGTTACAAAGTTACACCTCTCACCTTTCACCTTTCACCTTACTCCAGTGGTAGCGGTCGGTTTTGCTAATCCATCCGTCGCGCATCCATCGAGAGATAATCATGCGCATAGCCGATTCCGAGCAGTAGCCGCGCTTCAAGGCTCGCAGGTCATCGAGGGTAAAGGTGGGTGCAAGCTGGTCGAACACGGAGTGGTTGGCACCATATCGCTGACACTCCTCATGAGCATCAACATATTGATTCTGTAATGCCTCGCCGAATGCTTTTATCTGCTGAGAAAGACAATACTCGGCCATCATCAGCGCAAACTTGATACAGTTTCGACTCTCCCCCTTCCCCTCCCTGTGAGGGAGGGGCGTAGATAGTTCTTTTACTTGAGTCTGACCACTCCCATCCCTCACAGGGAGGGGCTGGGGGTGGGTCTCCAGCAAGTGAAAGATCACCCCGCACCGGAAACCGATGACGGCAGCACGCTTACGATAAGTATCCTTCACGTGGTCGATGTCCTTGGCAGCCTCTACGCGTTTCTGCTCCACCCACTGCTCGATGGCCTTGCGCAGACGCGGGGTGTCTATGAGTCCGGAGAACGCACGCAGTCGGGTGACGGCCTCTTGTATCATGGCTTCATCCCCTGCCGAACGACGGCCAAACTTGGGCATCTTCGAGAAACTGCTGTCGGGCATCTCGGCCACGAGGATTCGGCTAGAAAGCCCGTTCTCTATGTTGTCCGACTTAAAGCACTTTCTGAGTGCTCCGTTGGTGCCGAGCATCGTCCAGTTGTAGGCCACCTTCACCACTCCCGACTCAGCGGCATCCGAGTTGTAATCCTGACCCCACTCACCCTTGTCAAAGCTCAGGCGGTAGATGTCGTACTTTGAGCTCCACGAGCCGGCACCGTTGGTTTTACGCAGGGTGTCGAGTTCCTCACCAAAACTGTAGAGGGTGTGACCCTGAGCATTCTTGAAGCGCTTGAGCAAAGTAGAACACGAGACCGTCACCGGCACCATCCTTATCAGCACCTTCGGGTCGTCGGGCGCCTTCTCGTTGGCCTTGCGCCCCTTCTTGCGCTCCTTCCACTCCTCCTCGCGCTTGCGAGCAAGGGCGTCTTCCTCATCGAACTGACGCTTCCATACATCGATGGCATTCTTCACCACCGACTTGTTAGAAGCCTGTTCACCACGTATAATCGACATCAGCCCCAGGTGCTGCAAGTTGCCGTCGCAATACTCCACCATCACCTGGTCGGCATAGGCCGCTGCAATGGGCAGCACACCACAGAGCACCGGCATGTGCATCGACACGGGCACACCCGTCAGCGACTCTTTAAGGCCCATTGGTAACGCTTTGACATTGACCTTCACACCAGTCTCTGCCCGAACCGCCTCGGCATCCTCGATTTCGTCTGAAGAGATACCCATTTCCAGCGCACTTACAATGCCTTGCATCATCTTTGAAATGCCCTTGGGCGTCTCCTTGCAAGCCGAGTCGACCACGCTGCGAAGTTCAACGTCGGAGAGTCCGAATCGGGGCATCACCTGCATCAGCACCTCTTTCTTGTTGTCGCAGATAGCACGAAGACTGACGGCCAACTTGTGCAGTTTCACGTTGCGCTCGCCTTCGGCCGGCTCTCCGCCGTTGCGATGCCACCACTCTGCTATAATAGAGGTATAAGGGATGCCCTTGAACATCAGCTCCGTATGGGGTTCTTGTGCGGCTTCGGATGTCGGCAGGCTCTTCTGCTCGCAGCCCTCATCGGATGTCGGCGCACTTTTGCGCTCACAGTCCTCAGAGACCTCAAACAGCTTGTCGCTGACATACTTCGTATGGTCCTCAGAGACCATGTAGATGCACCTCGAAACATCCTTCACCGCGGCATCCGGCTCAAAGCCCGTAGCCTCCTGCATCAGCTGCTGAGCCTGCTCGGCCGTCATGCCGTCGGGCAACTCAACGAGCACATGAGTGCCACGACGAACACTTTCCTCTATCAGCAGCGGCACCAACGGCGACTGCTCCAAGAGTCGGGCACAGATTTCGTCCGTGTGACCCTTCTCGTCAAAATCCAGCATCAGTCGGTTCAGCGGACGCACCGCATCGGCAATGGCACGATGATTATTCTTGAACTCGGCGCAGTGGGGTGTCCACACCGGCAGCCGATGCTTCAACTGCTCGTCGCCACGCTCTATCCTTTCACACATCTCTTTCAGCCAAGGCTCGCGGCGAAGTTTTTCCCAATCCTCGCGGTTGGCTGGGAAGCAAGGGGCGCCGTGTCCCTTGCCTATGCATGTAAACATCAACCGTTCCAAAATCATTTCCATAGCGTTTCCTCCTTGCGTGTTTTAAAGTAAGACATAATCTCGTCGGCCTCCTCCTGATAGAGGGCCTTGGTCAGCGCCAGTCCGTATTTCTTCGGGAACTTGAACATGACATAGACGTATTCCTCGTTAATGCGTCGGTGACCATCGCTGGGACGTATTTGAGGACGAGTCATCTTCACGGCTCCGTGGGCCGTCTCGTAGAGGGTTTCGTGGAGCGGTCCCTTGCTGCCGACCTTGTAGCGCTTCACCTGGGTGCGACCGTCGGCATCCACCTCGATGCCACCACGGTAGCGTACACGCTCACCGTTAGTCACCTGCTTGTCGTCCTCCCACGGGCACGGCACTATCAGCATGTTGCCGTTCAACTGGAAGTTAACACTTGCGTCCATCTGGACTGCGTTCTGCAAAATCTGTTCTTGGAATTTCTGTAAATTCATTGTTTTCTGAATTTTGGTTGAGCGAAGCTTCAGAAGGGTGGCCACCTTTCGATTTGTGATTGAAATCTCGCGAGACTCCGTTCACCTCAACTCAGAGTTAAACTTGAAAAAATTGTTAGCGGTTAAGAAACTGAAGATAGAAAGGCTGGTTCTTGCTTTGGCAAGCGTCTCCTGATGTCGCCGAGCGCGCTACTCCTTTGCCTCCCGTTTTGTGCATCCGACATTTGTTCATCAGCGCCAGCTGCTGGCGAGCCTGATTCTTCAACTTGTCGTAAATTCGCTTTCCACACATTAAATCTCGTGCCATACTCTCAATTGTTACCGCTTCCTTCGAGCGGGGTCTTAAAGTTGTTCGGTGGAAGTGCTCTTTTCGAGGCAACCTCCGTAATCCCCGACTAAGCCCACGTTTCTTCGGGAAAACGTTCGGGTAAACTTTCGGGGAACGCCCAAAAGCCACCTTGAATAGAGAATAAAAAAGAAACGGAACCTCTTGTGTTTCAAAGAGATTCCGCTATGCGAGAAAATTTATCAAAAAAGTTTCAGTTTCCCGAAGGATTTCCCGAAAGCTATTTATTTCTTATGCCAATGCATATCCTGTTGGTCATATCGGTCATATTCAGAACGCGATTCCTCATCCTCGTCAAAGTCACCATTGATTAGCCTGTCAACACTGGCATTGAGAATTATGATGCACTCTTGGATTACTGGCAGAGCCTTGTTGTTAACAGGGTCGCCATTATCAAGTCCAGTCAGCCACTTACCAGATTTGTCTTTGAAATGGCCTTCGAGTATAGAAGGAATAGTGAATCCGTCAGCCACAAATATTAGCCCTTCGGCAACAAGTTTCTTGAACAAGTCAACAAGCGTACCTTTGCCATACTTGGCTGTCCATGTCAGAGCGCAGTCTGCGTCTCTCTTTCCAGAGAATAGTGCTTTGAAGTCGGCATCGTTGCCCTCTATCCAACCATCCTCAGTCAATTTCATAAACAGAACAGTCAAGTGGCCATCAGTCACACAACTTTTTCGGCTGAAGGTCATGATTTCACGTTCCTTGGGTGGCTTTTGTTCTTTGGTTCCAGAACCTTTCTTTTTGCCAGACTTTCCTTCTGTAGCTTTCTGTGGGATGTCACCATATATTTTTTGAACGCCAATGCCGCCTTCCTCAACATTGCCGATTTCATTCTCAACAATCTTCACGCCGACCACATCGCCCTTGAAGTTACTTAGGTCGAAACCTTCGGCAGCAGCCTTTATCAGTTCTTTGATGTCTATATCCATTAGTCTTTTTTCATTTCTTTAATTACCCCTGTGCCTCCAGCTTCTACATTCTGAATTTCAGTATCCACAATCTTTGTACTAACGTATTCCTTAGGCTTGATGATTGTGGTACTCTTGATGCCAAACTTATCGAAGAGAGCTATAACCTCTTTGTCGTAAGCATGATTGTGGTCAATATTATAGCGGTTAAGAAACAATAGATTCCCCTTAATGGTTTCTTTATCCATTTTGTCGGAACACTCCACCATATCAGCAAACAACTGCTTGACTTCTTCCGACCCACCACCATTCAGTTTTATCTCCTGCAACTCGTAGTTCAGCAGATTTGTTTTCTTGCCTTCAAGCCAACGGGCATCTTCTTTGTTGGTCATTTGCTCAATGAGAGGCCACAAAAGATCGTGACCATCCAAACACTCGTAGATGTGAAAGATTATCTTTCGGATATCTATGCCGACACATTTCTTGCTTCGTGCTTGCAACTGAGCTGTAGCTAGTGCCATAATGAGCATGGCATCATTTTCGCCCTCGGCTTCATCTTCCAAATCGTCTATCTCGGCATCCAAGCCCTCCATAACATCTGGCAAAGCAAGCAACGTCTCACATAACTCCTGAGCAGAGAGGAATAATTCTACCGGCGACAACTGTGTATGCCCGTCTTGTTTCATCTTTCTGAGTGCGTCGTGGCTGATGATATACACCGGATCTGCGAGCAACTTCCTACGGGCTGATTTTTGCTGTTCCTTTTCTAATCGTACTATCATGCAGCCTGATCCTCCTCTTCGTCAGTCACTTCATGCTTCATGCTGTTCATCAGCCCTATCACCTCTTCCTCGGCTTTCAGACGGTCTTCGTGCTCTATATTGCTGCCATCTTTCTTCTTCGTCTTGAAAAGCATATCCAAGAAGTTCTCGTTGAACTCATGACTGACAATCTTATCTGTATTGCCTTCATCGTTGTCAATAAAACAACGGAACGTGCCGCCATCGTTGGTTATCAGTTCCACAGGCTCGTCAAGTGCATCGGCTAATGTCAGCAGATTACGCATATACACGCTGCTCTTGTCAACATAGAGGGCCGTCTTTTTGTCTTCCGGCATCACCGTATAATGCCCTTTATACTTTGCCTGCTTCTGTGCATAGAGCACATCCAGGAGTGCCCCCATGATGGAATCGTCGAAATAGTCGCGATTCTTGGCCTTCAATGCCTCCACCTTCCTCAGAATCTCGTCCTTCTCCATCTCAGGCGTTCCAAAACGCATCTGCTGGGCATGTGCCTGCTGTTGCTCCCATACTTTGAAAAGGTCAACAGGATAGTAGTCGGGCAGAATCTCGAATCCATAACAATGATCCTTGAACAACTGCTGGTCTATTACAAAAGACATGATCTTCGCCACCTTGTGCGTATTGCTGAAGGCCTTCTTTCGCTTCTGGATGGCAACGGTGCGGAGATGGTCGCGATTGTCGATGATGACGAAACATGAAGGTTCATCCTTGGCCATCGCAGGTTCAAAGTCGCGCTCTACGGGTATGTCAATATCATTGGCAAATCGCATCACCGTAATACCTGGTGCTGACTTCAAATGATACACCTTATGCTTGTAAACCTTGCGGTCGGTACCTTCTCCCAAATAAAACTCGATGCTCTCATCCTTATCGAAGAGAGCACCAAGATGTTGTTGTCGCTGTTCCCAGTCATAGCAGCCTGCGTCGTGCTTGTACTTTGCGTAGTATTGTGCGAATCTTGACATACGATCTTTTTACCTCTAAATCTTTTGGAGTGCAAAGATACTAAAAAATCCCGCTCTTTTTATGGTAGAACGGGATAAATATTTATAAAATTTTCAAGTCACATGTGAATCGTGGGGGGAGAGGTAATCTCTTTTAGCATCATTATAGAAAAGACTTAGCTTTCGTGTAACCATCAACATTTAGTTTGAAAAGATATGTATCTGGTGTTGAATAAGCATTTCTTTCTTTTACAGATACTGTAATCATTCCACCTTTGGCAAGTATTTCTTCCATTTTCTTCATATCTTCAGAACCCCATGATGACATCTGTCCAGATGAATCACTATTGTAAAGAGTCATTTCGTAGACGTCGCCATCAGAATCTTTGATGCGATATCTATATGAATCATCTGACTTTACTACGCTTGAATCATACTCTATCAATTTGAAAGAGAATTCATCTTTATCCATATACAGAATTGCTGTCATTCTAGAATTTGTTGTAGCAGAATTGCTAAATACGCCATTACCCATCAATAACAAATACTTTTGTGACCCCTTTTCACCAAACTCATCCTGATATGCCCTGAGTTCCCATGAACCTGTTCCGGTTGGGACTGGAATATTGAAATCTTCTCCGTCATTAACACCAGCCTCTCTTCCTTTACTATTTACATAAATTGCAGCAAGGTATCTTAAACCCTCTTCATAAGATAGTGGTTCGTAAATTGTTCCCTTCTTGTCTTTTTCATACTTCTCAGGACTAACATAAATACCTTCTTCGTTCTTGTTTATCTCCATGTATGATTCATAGTTCTTGCCATTACAACTTATGAAGATGTATTCACATTTATCCTTAACCTCTGCACCGAGTCCGTTCTTGGCCGAGAAGTCACAATGAAGAATGCATAAAGAGTCATCACTATAGACCGTTTCTATATTCGATAAATTGACACTGGATGGGTCTCTTGCCATTTCTTTGAAAGTTGCCTCCATTTGCGCCTTAGCTGCTTTTTCAAGTTTTGCACTTTTTGAACAAGATGTCATAATTGTCATTGCCATTGCTGCGAGCATCAGCATTGCTAATACAATAATTAACTTTTTCATAATCATATGTTTTAGTTTCTACAATCAATCATAATTGTTCCTGCCTGGTTACGATATACATTTCACTACCTTGCTCATAATCTATTCCTATTTAAAATCTTGATAACTTCATAATTCTCCCTAACCTCGTCAATAGATATTTCACCCGACAAGTACCCATATGTCTTTTTCGCAATTATAACGATGGGCTTGCTCGTGTATGATTGTGGTATTTGAGCAGCCATTTTATATTTTACAGAGCTAACCTTTGAGAAATCGTGGTTTGTTTCGGAATAGTTGCCAATGCTCGCACCATAGGTATCATATGTAGCGTATTCTATTCTGAAATCATCAATCTCTTTTAATTTGCCATCCACAATCTCACAGGCGTAGACCCTAGGGGGTGAGGCGTGATTCTCCTTTGTTGAAATAGAAAGTGAAGCAAGAATATAGGTACAATTCTTGTCTGCAACCTCGTACGAGTATTCATTCACATCAAGTACATATTCAAAAGTGAAGGTGCGACCATAGGTAAAACCTGAGAATGAATATGTAACATTACCGAACTTAACTGTTGGATTATCCTTAAATGCTTTATATCCCAAAGCTTTTATTCTATCTTCCTCAGCTTTCTTTGCAGCTTCTATCGCCTCTATTTTCTTTAGATATTCGTTACAGCCGTCGTTTTCCTTTGCATTAGGAAAAACACGTTTAAGTTCTGCCGTTTCTTTTTTTACGCCATCATAATCCCCAGAATTAAATAATTCTCCAATGTGGGCTAATCTTTGGTCAGCTGGATAACTCAGAATTCCTATCTTTTCATTAGCTTCACTCAGTTGGTGCCTTAAGATTTTTATTGTGTCTTGGTATTTACTTTCCACCTCTGCAATTTTGGTAGTAACATCAGTCTTATTTGCTTGTGTGCATGATAAAAGAAGGTTTGTCGTAATGGCCAACACGATGAATACAATGCTCTGTTTTTTCATAATTATGTGTTTTAGGTTTGTACTATTCATATTCATCAAGTCGCACAAACCTCAAACAAGAAGTGAGCGCAGACTTGTCATATTCTCAGCCAGGCTCACCACAAGCCCCAATACTACTATGACAGAAGCCTACGCTCAAGCGTAGCTTCAATTGTAGTATTGGTTTGCTCTGTTATTCTCTTTCGAGGTGGTGATTCGGCTGAGAAAATCGAGCAATATGTCTTGCAGTCCTTTTCGGATTGCACCTGCAAAAATACAAAAAGATTTCGATAACAAATATTTTTTTCTATTTTTTCTTGGGTAAACGCTTTAAATAGAGTAAAATTATAGGGAAAATACAAAAAAATGCCTCTTTTGTTGCGCATTTAAGAAACATTTCGTATTTTTGCAGCAGAATTATAAATAAAAATGGAACAAACAGTATTTGAACTTGATTTGTTAGAAGAAGCACGAGACTTCCTGAAATCCTTAACAAAGGAGATTCGTTGCAAGATAGGCTACAATATCCGCAGGGTTCAAAAGGGAGAACGAGACAGTGAACTCTTTAAAAAACTTGATGGTACGGAAATATGGGAGTTTCGCACAATCTATGATAAAACCTGTTATAGGTTGTTTGCCTTTTGGGATAAGGATATCAATACGTTGGTAGTTGCCACTCACGGTATTGTGAAGAAAACGCAAAAGACACCGAAAAGTGAAATCACAAAGGCTGAAGGAATTAGAAAACTGTATTTTGAGAATAAAAACAAGAAAAAATGAAAAAGGTAGGAAACATGAAACTGTATAGCTTTGAGGAATTGCTGGAAGAGGATTACGGTAAGATCGGGACACCAGAACGCGACGCCTTTGAACATAGCGTAGATGAAGCAGTCCAGGCCTATCGTGTAGGAGAGGCTATTAAACAAGCACGTGAAGCTCAGAATCTTACACAAGCAGAATTGGGTGAGAAGATGGGAGTACAAAGGTCTCAGGTCTGCCGATTAGAGAGCGGAAAGAGCATCACACTTGCTTCTATGATGCGTGCATTCCGTGCGCTGGGTGTACAAGTGGCACTGGAAATGAAAGGCATTGGAAAAGTTGCATTATAATCAAAACCTTGCAATCTTACATAAAAAGTGCACTTGATAGTTTCGACTTTCATACTGCACTATAAAAGGAACTAATGAGGCTGTCTTTCAAGGCAGCCTTTTTTAGTGTAGAACACTAGGGACAGGCAAGTGTCTTACTCCTGAATCATTTCCTTATGGGTAAGGAAGAGTCGTGGGCGGAACATGGGACTGGTCCCCGTTTCACGATTCTTGTTCTTCTTCCCCTTCAGGAATCTCTACCGCTTTCAGTTTCCCCTCGCTTTGCAGCGCCTGAAGATCGAGGCCCAAGTCTTTTATAATTTGGCGAACCACATTCATCTTGATGCTGCTGGCATCGGCTTTGTCATAGAGTAATAAGAGTATCACCACACCATCCTTCTCGTCGACCATATAAGTGAACGTGATAATACGAGCACCGCCCGACTTACCACGACCTTTTGAGCCAATGGTAAGACGGACTTTGCGGATGCCGGGTGAGAGTTCCGTTCCCTGATAGGGATTCTTCAAGATACTGTTTCGGAAGTCAGAAAGGTCATCAACGAAACTACGATGGCGTTTAGCCAGTCGCTTGGCTTCGCTGTCGAAATAACTAGTCGTTTGAATCTCGAAGCTCATTGATCAGGTTGTCCAGAGTGTTCAACTTCCGTTTACCTTCTATCGACTCCTTTGCTTCCAACAGCGCACCACGGAGCTCATCTTCTATATTCTTTTTCACTTCAATCATTGGCTCGTATTTTTGAATCAGACTACTTGAACAACTCACTGTGACTGCCTAGTCGTACCAGTTCGATGACGTTTGTATTCTTATCAAACCATACCAGAAGAAAGTCGCCATTGATGTGACATTCCAAACAGCCTTTATATTTCCCGCTTAAAGGATGCGGGAGATAATCTGCTGGAATGGGCTGCTCGTTTTGAAGCATCTTGAGCACTTCTTTTAGGTCAGCCAACTTCTGAGGATTATTCCTATACCGTTTCAGATCTTTCTTATACTGGGTAGTAGGCTGTAGTTTCTTCATTCTTCATTCAGAATGTCGTTAAACATATCGTCTACATTGTCGTAGACCTTGTTAGGGTTACGGCCCGACATGGCTTCCTTAATAGCAGCCTTAGTCGTTTCGTTCGGCTCATTAAAGATGTAATCGAGCAGCACACTCTCCACATAGTTGTTGAGTGTACGGTTTTCTCTGACTGCGTTACTCCTCAGTCTCTCCAACAGGTCGGCCCTAAGTCGGAAAGAGGCTGGTTTTCTGATAATTGTTGTTGCCATACTTGTAATACAATTAAATATTTTCGTATGCAAAGATAATACTTTTTATTTATATAGCAATGCATTTTCATATTATTTTTGTCACATTGTAACTTTGTAACAATGTAACAATAAGGATTCTCAATCTACGGGGGCATTATTGGTTTAGAATATATAATAATTATAATTATTATATATTCTAACTGCTATGGTCTGCACTCGGCTTGGGCTTAATGTTACAAAGTGACATTGTTGCAAAGTGACAACTTAAAACCGCGTCACCTTGCCCGCCATCGGCGAAAAGTAATCTTCGAGGGTCGGATATTACGGATTCGAGGTCTCAAAATTGGTTCCCTGCCAATTTGCCTTGGTGTATGTATATGCCTCGGGCGGTGGGTTTTTGGGCGAACTTACGACCTTGAAGATCATACCAGTCATCATTGTCTTTACGCTTGACGAATGGCACATTCTGAATAGAGATGATACCCGTAGGATCGAAACCCAGTTGTTTGTCAATCCACGCCACTTGTTTCTTAGTCCATTCACGCATGAGGGCTATTTCCTCATCATAGTTTGTGGCAGTGGTGGGAGCCAGGGGGATCTCTTTGTCCCAGATGGGCCATGCCTGATAATTGCGCTCACAGGCACCTCCAATCGTTACTTCGTTGACCAGAGAGTCCATCATTTCAGTGACGTGCTGGTCGCTCAGTGTGCTGGTTCGTAATTCAGCCCATCGCTCCTTCATGCGTTTCCAATAGGCTTCGTCTTCTGTTAGCCGTTTCCACCAGAAAGGCACAGGCAGCTTGCCCAGCAGCCCCGCTTTCTGTCCTTTCTCATATACCCATTGCTCATAGAGGAAATCTCCAGCTGCGATATTATTGCCGAAGGTCATGTTGTAGTCCCAAGGGGTTATCTTGAATCGCGGATCCACAGAGTCACGTCGTTTATAGATATAGGTACTCAGACGATAGCCGTCAGGGTTTTGGCAGAACTCCGTCAGCAGCTGGTAATTGATGAAGTTTTCCACGTCGATATACTTGCTGTAGCCATTCTCTTTGTCAGCAAAACCGTCGCTGCTGAGCACATCCTCCAACTCGTCAAACCGCTGCTTGATATAGGCCATCTGTTCACTTGATATTTCCTCGCAATCAGGGAAGTGGTACTTTGCGCAGATATCATGATCGTACATTTTGTATTTCAATACGAAATGTGGCTCATTATCACGGTCTATCTCCACCATATAGTCGCCAGTCAGTTCGTCGCCGCTGTCGCCTGGAGCAGTAAAGTTCAAGCGGTTCTTGCCCTTGCTGGGTTTTTCGCAGAGAATATAGACACCATAGTAGATGCCGTCGACGATGATCTCGCAGAATTTGCACTTAGGTGTGAATTCGAAGTAGGGCCGTGAGAGTTGATACACCAGCGGATCGCGGATCAGACTGCGGTCATGATAGGGCGCCAGCAACACCCAGTTGTTGTCCTCTGGCAAACCGAGCAGTTTCACTTTCTCTTTCTTTCCGTTCACGTCAGCCGTTTTCAAGGTTCTGAAACCATAAGGTTTCTTGTCGGAGTCATAAAATGAGCTGCTACCTCTGTACTTGATGCCTACCCATCCCTCATAGTCGGTGGTCTGCCCCGAATGAGCCACTGTGTCGCCGTAGTTCACCCCGTCAGCATTGTTGATGATCTTCATACGCACTGCCACTTGGTAGTCTTTATGGATGGCGGTGGTATGGCCGGCTTCGTCGCGGGTGTTGATGAACAGGATGGGCAGGTTTGTCTTCTCTAGCACGACATCGGTGTTATAGGGCTTAAAGTTCCCTTCATCCCAGCTGTCAGCAGGAACTTCTATGGCAAATAAGCACAGCAGTATAGTTAATAAAACATCTTTCATATCATAGCCATTTTCGACTACAAATATATGAATTAATTTTGGTAAAACAGAATAAAAACAATAAAATTTCCGTTTTGGGGTCTTAACAGAACATTTCACAAGGTGTCTCGATGAAACATCAATTGAGCGATTTCGTGCTGAAAATCGCCCCAAATCGATGCCCGAAATTTGGAATCGCACGAAAAATGTTGTACCTTTGTACACGTAAACAAAGCGGGATGTCGGCCACCCGATGTAGCTGGCCGCAAGTGATTCTAATACCATGTAAAACACAATTTAAACACTATGGCAAAGATTTTGTATGAAGTAAAGAAAAACCAGAACTCGCACTCAGCGGCCTTCGGCAAGTGGTACGCGCAGATCAAGAATCTGGAAACGCTGAACACGCGAAAGCTGGCTAACCACATCTCGGAGCACGGCTCTATCTACACCCCCGACGTGGTTTACGGCGTGCTGGAGAAGTTTCGCAGCTGCTTGGTGGAGATGCTGCTGGAGTCGAAGAAGGTGAAGATTGACGGCCTGGGCACTTTCTACTGCACGCTGGAGAACCAGAAGAACGGTGCGAAGAAGAAGGAGGAGTACATCCCCGCGAAGCACATGAAGGCGCTGCACATCCGATTCCTGCCCGAGCAGACCACGGAGGAGAACATCTCCAGTCGCACGTTCCTGAAGAAGGCCGAGTTCGTGAACATCGAGCAGCTACTGAAGGGCGAAGAGGAGGAAAGCGGCGAAACCAACGGCGGCGACAACGGCGGTGACAACGGCGGCGACAACGGCGGCGGCAACGGCGGCGGCAACGGTGACAGCAACGGCGGCGGCAACGGTGACAGCAACGGCGGCGACAACGGCGGCGACAACGGCGGCGACAACGGCGGCGGCCCCGTGAACCCCTAAGGAGATCAGGAGTTTCAGGAGTTTTCAGTAAAACCCTGAACTCCTCACCCCTCAAATCTTAAACCTCAAATCTTAAACCTCAAATCTCAAACCTCAAATCTCAAATCTACTACTATGAAGAAAGAAACTTGGAAAACCGTTATTCAGATCATCGTCAGTGTGCTCACGGCAGCCATCACGGCACTCGGCACTACGAGTTGCATGGGACACGGGCCGATGGGTGTCTGAAAGCGCGCGACGTCACATTGTCACATTGTCACTTTGTAACATTAAGGTGGCGGCAGAGGTGACGACGCAAACAAAAAAGAAAGACGACGGACTTAAAAACAGTCTGTCGTCTTTTATTTTTAAAAAACAGAATCATAATAATCTATTATTCCATGATTATTCGTACCTTTGCAACAAAAATCCAACAGATTATGTCAAAAGTAAAGATTCAAACCATGTTGGGCGACATCACCGTACGCCTTTACGACGAGACTCCTATCCACCGTGACAATTTCCTGAAACTGGCCAGGGAGGGCTATTATGATGGCACATTGTTCCATCGTGTCATTAAAGGTTTTATGATTCAGGGCGGCGACCCCGACTCAAAAGGTGCCCCTGCTGGCAAGATGCTGGGCGTGGGCGGTCCCGACTATACCCTTGAGGCCGAGATCAAGTCAGACATCTTCCATAAGCGCGGTGCCCTTGCAGCAGCCCGTCAGGGTGACGAGGTAAACCCAGAGCGCCGCAGCAGCGGCTCGCAGTTCTATATCGTCTGGGGCGATGTGTACAACGAGGGCCAGCTACGCCAGTTCTCCAAGCAGCTCAGAATGCAGAAGGTGCAGTCTGCCTTCAATGCCCTTGCCGCTGCTCACAAGGACGAGATTATGCAGATGCGCCGCGACAGAAACCGTGCCGGTCTGCAGGAGCTGCAGGACAAACTCGTAGCAGAAGCCGAGAGCAAGGTAGGCAAAGACGGTCTCACCGAAGAGCAGCTTCAGCTCTACTCCACCCTGGGTGGCACTCCCCATCTGGATGGCCAATACACCGTCTTTGGTGAGGTAGAAGAAGGTCTCGATGTTGTAGAGATGATTCAAGGCACAGCCACAGGCCGCGCCGACCGTCCCTTAGACGATATCGAAATGAGGATGGTTGTCGTTGAGTAGTATGTGCTTCGGGAGCCTTTAGATTATATATCCTTGAACCGCACCACCAGCGGGAGGTGGTCGCTGAAGCCGGGACGGTAGTGGTTAATCTGGAAGGTGCGGAATGGACGCTTGCCGCCATACTGGGGCTCGTCCTCAAGGAGGAAGGGGGCATCGTTGATATAGGCGGTGTCTACCCTATTATATAAAAGAGGTGATACGAGGACGTGGTCGAGGGAATGCCACTCGCCACGAAAGCGGTAGGTGCCATGGGCTTCGCCGTGAATACCACGGGCACTGCTGGTGGCATTGTGCAGACCGAGGGCGTAGAGCTCTAGGAGGGCGGGACTGTCGGCATAGTCGTTGAAGTCGCCGGTGATGATGACATGGGCGGAGGGACCGAGCTTAGCGAGACGCTGCTGCAGTTGGACGACCACCTGATGGCGGTTAGGAAGTGATTGGCGCTCGCCACCAAGACGGCTGGGACTGTGGACCACGAAGACATGGAGCGTGTCGCCAGACGGACGGCGGCCCTGTACATAGAGGATATCGCGCGTGGGGCGCATGCCAGGCAGGGGCGGCACCTCCAGATAGTCGTAGCAGATGAGACGAAAGCGGCGGTAACGATAGAGCAGCGCCACATCAATGCCACGTCTGTCGGGCGACTCAGTCATCAGGTACCGGTAACCGGCACGCTTCAGCAGCGAATGTTCCGTAAGGTCCGTGAGCACGGCATCATTCTCAACCTCTATCAATGCAACAAGGTCGGGAAGCTCCTCCCTATAAGACGTACAAGAGAGGATTTCCTGACCTATGCGGTTCTGTTTGGCCCAATAGCGCTGGATTGTCCATTCGTGAGAGCCGTCGGGCAAAAACTCTGTGTCCTCCTTTCCTACGTCGTGGCGGGTGTCGAACAGGTTTTCGCAGTTCAACTCCACAAGCGTAAGAAAGGAGGACAGCAGTAGGGTTAAAAACATCGGATTAGCAGACCTTCTCCAGACGTTTCATGATAGAGAACATAAATATAGCTGATACGACGCAGAGGGCGATGAACACGCTCCATACAGCCCACAAGGGGATATTGCCCCAGAGGTAGCCGCCAACGCCTACCAACTTGTTACCGATAGCAGTAGCCACGAACCAGCCACCCATCATCAGACCCTTATACTTTGGAGGAGCCACCTTGGATACGAATGAGATACCCATTGGCGACAGCAGCAACTCGGCGAAGGTCAGGATGAGGTAGGTATAGATCAGCAACTGAGGCGTAACGTCGGCCACATGAACAGCAACAGACTCGCCGTCGGCACCAGTCTCAACCTGAGGCATGGGCAGTCCGAAAGAAGCCACAGCCATCAAGCAGTAGGCCAGACCAGCCACCACCATACCGTAGGCAATCTTACGGGGAGCAGAGGGCTCCTTGCCATGCTTAGACAGGGCACCGAAGATAGCCAGGCTGACAGGAGTCAGGGCTACTACATAGAAGGGGTTGAACTGCTGGAAGATAGGAGCTGAAACAGCCACGATCTCGCCAGAGTTGCGGTCGTACTGGAAGAAGAGGAAGCACAGAGCCAGGGCGATGACAGCGGCAGAGATGCTGCGAGCCTTGGTTGTCTTGCTCTGGAACAGAGAGAAACCGGCATAGACGATGAAGATCAGGGCTACGAGGTTCCATACGTCGAAGGCCATACCCTCAACGCCAGTAGAAGTCTGAGAGGTGAACTCGTCAGCGAAATAGGTCAGCGACAGACCATTCTGGTGGAAGGCCATCCAGAAGAAGATTACCACGGCGAATACCAGACAGAGGGCGATGATACGCGCCTTGGTATCCTCCTTGGAGAGTTCCTCTACCTGCGTCTGTTCGCCCTTCTTGCCAGAGCCACCCTCCACATGACGGAAGGTGTTGCGGAAGATGTAGTAGATGGCGATAGACAGGATGAGCGACGCACAAGCCACGGCAAAAGCGAAGTGGTAAGAGTCATTGACCGAGGTACCCAGATTCTTCTGAGACCACTCCATGATCTTCACGGCAGCCGTAGGAGCGAAGAGCGCACCGATATTGATGGCCATGTAGAAGATAGAGAAACCTGAGTCGCGCTGGGCAGCATAGCGGGAATCATTGTAGAGGTCACCTACCATCACCTGCAGGTTGCCCTTAAACAGACCAGTACCCAGTCCGATGAGCAGCAGGGCAGCCAGCATCACCACCAAAGCCACGGTGTCGCCTCCAAGGGGCACAGACAGCAGCAGGTAGCCGGCAAACATGATGATGATACCCGTGGTAACCATACGGCCGAAGCCGAACTTATCTGCCAGCCATCCGCCTACGATAGGCAGGAAATAAACGAGCATGAGGAAATCGCTGTAGATTTCGCCAGCCCAAGCAGCATCCAGTCCATAGTTAGCACGCAAGAAAAGCGCGAAGACGGCCAACATTGTGTAGTAGCCGAAGCGTTCGCCAGTGTTGGCCAGAGCCAACGCATAAAGTCCTTTCGGTTGATTTTCGAACATAATTTAATTTACTTAATATTAGAATTTTTGGTTTTTGTGATATCAAATAGATAAGTCAGTTTGACGCAGATATTATTCAGGTTGGAACGCCCGAAATAGTCGCGCTTGGAGTTGCGGAAGATATCGCCCAGTCCGTAGTAGTAACGGCCCTCAACGAGGAAATGGCCCACATTCTTAAGCGAGAACTCCAGTCCCAGGCCCGCAGCAATACCATAGTCGACCTTGCGCTGTACGGACATCGTGTCCTGCGCAATGACAGACGAGGTACGTCCTGAACCGTCGGAATAGACAGGAGTACGGGAGTCCCAGGGAAAATTCATCTGTGTCTTCTCGTTGAGGAAAAAGCCCACCTGCGGACCGGCCTGCACAAAGAACTGCACACCGCGGCGCTCACGTCCCCACCCCATACGGGCCAGAACGGGAACCTGAAGATACGTCATGTCGCGCTGGTAACTCTCAGCCTGACCTGTGGTGGCATTGATGACCGGCTCATCGTTGGGCGTCAGGATGCGCTCCTTCCAACCCACCTGGGCATAGTTAACCTCGGCCACGATGGCACAGATACTATTGAAATATTTCTCGGACGTATAGCGCAAGGAGAAACCGCCGGTGAGGCCCTGATGCATATCCTGAGGCACCTCGGGCATGAAGCCCACATTACTGAACATCATGCCGCCATTGAAACCGACAGAGAAATCACTACGATGCTGGCCCACCTGGGCTACTGCCATTGCGATACCCACAAATGGCAGGAGAAAGGATAAAAACAGTCTTCTCATCTTCACCATTTAGTAGTTGACTGTTTCTATGGTACGGTCGTCCTTATAATGCACGAACATAAAGGCACGGTTCTGCAGTCCGCCATTACCCATACGCTCAAACTTCAGCGGTGTCTGCAGGGGCTGATAGCCGAAACGGCCGGCTGCACCGTCGAAGGTCATACCGTACTTGTGCAGGCCACGCAGGAAGAACAGCGCATGGTCGAAGCCTGTGAGGGCAAAACGCGGCAGAGCCGACATCATATCCTCGCGGAAATTCTGACGGTAGAGGGACTGCTGGCGCTGCACCAGGGGCGACTGCAGGTTGGTATAGAAAGGTGCAGGGATATAGACGTTGTACTTATGGAAATTATCCTGCTGATAATGGGCGTACATCATCCACTCCGTGTAGCCGAACATGGAAATCTGGATGCCGGGATTATTGATCTTGATCTCACCGAGACGGCCGAAGGCAGCAAGCAGTTCGCGTGAACGGGCCGTATTGAGAATCACCAGGTTGGGCTGGTCCTTGACGAAAGCCTTGGCGAAATTGGCATCGCTCGACTTCAGGTTGGTGATGCTATAGGGCACGTCGGCAATCTCCAGCTGACGGCGGTAGGTAGACGTGAAACTGCCCTTCGTGCTGGTAGTGTCGCCACAGTCGATAATCACAGGATGATAGCCCTTGAAGAACTGGGCACAGCGGCGTGCAGTGCTCTCAGTCTGGTCATTGGGCGACTGGTACACCTGGAACAGGCCGCGGTTGGTATAGAGCTCGGGGGCATGGATAGAGAAAGGTATCACCAGCAGACTGTGATGCTTCTCCGTAAACTCAGACAGCTGACTGACAAAGCGTGAATACAGCGGACCGAAGATGATGTCGCAACGGGCGGCGGCAGGATCAGCCAGAATGGGCTTCACATCGCCATTCTCGGGCAGGTTCCATGCGTGGATATCCACAGAGATACCTTCTTTCTTCAGCGAGTCGCAAGCCATGAGCAGACCGCGGTAATACTCCACCATGCGCCTGCCGTCGTTGTTGACCTGATGAAGAGGCAGCATCACACCCACGCGGATGGCACGCTGACGCACATCGGCATCCGGATTCTGCTGGACTGCCAGAGTCGCTACCTTCTGTCCGTCGGCCGAGGGGATATTGATGATGGAGCCTTTCTTCAACTTATAGCCGGGCTCTTCCATGCCAGGATTAGCCTGCACCAGTTGTTCGACGGTGATGCCGTACATTTTCGAGATGCCGTACATGGTCTCTTTCTTCGCTACCTTATGCGTGCGAACAGACTGAGCCACAGACACATACGAGTACGAGACAAACAAAACGAATATCAGAAAATATCTTAATAAACTCTTCATAATACTCTATTTTTCAGTTTTCGGATACAAAAGTACAAAATTATTTCGTAACTTTGCAACCAAAACAAGAAGAATTATGAAAAAGAACTTGATATGGCTGATAGCCGCCTTCATTTTAACGGCCCTGAATGTTGGGGCTCAGAAGGTTTCCCCCACCCTGACATATATTGACAAGGATGGTAATCCGCACGACACACTGTGCATCGAGGACGGACAGGCGCCGGTGGACGTGACATTCCACGCCAACCCATCGGACATGGGCGACCTGACCCCGTCGTATGAATGGCATTTCTACAAGAAAGACGGCACGGAGGTCGGCAACAAGGAACTCTTTGTGCGCTACGAGGAAGAGACACAGTACACGTTTACGGAGTCGGGCTCGTACACCATCATTCTGAAAACCATCCTGGACAGCGAGGGCACCCAGTTGGACGACGAGACAATCACGGTGTTCATAGCCGACAGTTACCTGGAGTTTCCCAATGCCTTCTCGCCCAACAACGGCGACGAGCTCAACAATATCTTCAAGGCCAAAAGGCATAAGAGTCTGGTGAGTTTCCATGCCTATATCATTAATAGGTGGGGACAGAAACTGTATGACTGGACCGATCCCGACGGCGGATGGGACGGCAAATACAAGGGAAAGGACGTGAAAGACGGCGTCTATTTCCTATTGTGCAAGGCCCGCGGTGCCGACGGCAAGGAGTATAATATCCGCAAGGACGTGAACTTGTTACGTAAATTTGTAGAAGGAGGACGCACGGGTGGCACAAACTGATAATCAGGGGAATATCGAGGTATATGGTGCCAGGGTGCACAACCTCAAGAACATTGATGTAACCATACCCCGCCAGTCGCTGACCGTGATTACCGGACTGAGTGGCAGCGGAAAATCATCCCTGGCCTTCGACACGATTTTTGCCGAGGGTCAGCGACGCTATATTGAGACCTTCTCGGCCTATGCGCGCAACTTCCTGGGCGGAATGGAGCGTCCCGATGTGGACAAGATTTCAGGTCTGTCGCCTGTGATCAGTATCGAACAGAAGACCACAAACAAGAACCCGCGCTCTACGGTGGGCACCACCACGGAGATATACGACTACCTGCGACTGCTCTTTGCACGCGCGGGCAAGGCATATAGCTACATGACGGGCGAACCGATGGTGAAATATACGGAGGAGCGCGTGCTGGAGATGATTCAGAGCGACTATGCAGGACACAAGATATTCATCCTGGCCCCGCTGGTAAGGAGTCGTAAGGGACACTACCGCGAACTCTTCGAGGCCATGCGCCGCAAGGGCTACCTGACCATGCGCGTGGATGGTGAGATTGTGGAGATCAGGCAAGGCATGAAGGTGGACCGCTACAAGAACCATGATATTGAAGTGGTCATCGACAAAATGAAGGTGGAGGGCGAGAGCGAGCGTCTGAAGAAGAGTATCCAGACGGCCATGAAACAGGGCGAGGGTCTGATTATGATTCTCGACAAGGACAGCAACGAGGTCAAATATTTCTCCAAGCGACTGATGTGTCCTACGTCGGGCATCGCCTATAGCGACCCAGCACCCAACAACTTCTCGTTTAACTCGCCGCAGGGTGCCTGTCCGCGTTGTAAGGGTCTGGGCATCATCAACGAGATAGACCTCAACAAGGTGATTCCCAACAAGAAACAGAACATCCACGAAGGTGGAATCATTCCTTTAGGGAAATACAAGAACCAACTGATTTTCTGGCAGATAGACGCCATACTAAAAAAGTACGAATGCGACACTAAGACGCCTATTCAGGATATTCCCGAGGAGGCGATGAACGAGATACTGTATGGCACCTTGGAGGATGTGCGCATCGCCAAGGAACTGGTTCATACGTCGAGCGATTACTTCGTGGCCTTCGACGGCATCATCAAATATCTGCGCGACACGATGGAGAACGACGACACGGCAGCAGGTCAGAAATGGTCGGACCAGTTCCTGGCGGAATGTGAGTGTCCGGAGTGTCACGGACAGCGACTGAACCGTGAGGCCCTCTCCTACCGTATCTGGGATAAGAACATCTCGGAACTGGCATCGATGGATATTGCGGAACTGCGCGAATGGCTGGATGAAGCCGAGAAGCACCTGGACAAACAGCAACAGCAGATTGCCACAGAGATACTGAAGGAGATACGCACCCGACTGGATTTCCTCCTGGACGTGGGACTGGATTATCTGGCGCTGAACCGTCAGTCGGCCTCGCTGTCGGGCGGTGAGAGCCAGCGCATCCGACTGGCCACGCAGATTGGTTCGCAACTGGTCAACGTGCTGTATATCCTCGACGAACCGTCGATTGGTCTGCACCAGAGGGACAACGAGCGCCTGATCCGTTCGCTGAAGGAACTGCGCGACCTGGGTAATACGGTCATCGTGGTGGAGCACGACAAGGATATGATGCTGGCGGCCGACTATATCATCGATATCGGTCCGAAGGCCGGACGCAAAGGTGGTGAGGTGGTATTCCAGGGTACGCCCAAGGAGATGCTGAAAGCCAACACGCTGACGGCACAGTATTTAAGACCCCACCCCCAGCCCCTCGCTGAGATGGAGGGGAGCGGTCAGACCCAAGGACAAATGCTATCTACTACTCGCTCTCGCAGAAAGGGCAACGGGAAGAGTCTTCTCATCAAGGGTGCCCGTGGCAACAACCTGAAGAATGTGGATGTCAGCTTCCCCCTGGGAGAACTCATCGTGGTGACAGGCGTCAGCGGCTCTGGTAAGTCGACGCTCATCAACGAGACGCTGCAACCCATCCTGAGCCAGCATTTCTATCGCTCATTGAAGAAACCGATGCCCTACGACTCAATAGAAGGCATCGAACATATAGACAAGGTGGTGAATGTGGATCAGTCGCCCCTGGGACGCACGCCGCGTTCAAACCCCGCCACCTACACAGGTGTCTTCTCGGATATCCGTTCGCTCTTCGTGAACCTGCCCGAGGCCAAGATCAGGGGCTACAAGCCGGGCCGCTTCTCGTTCAACGTGAAAGGCGGACGCTGCGAGACCTGTGGCGGCAACGGTTACAAGACCATCGAGATGAACTTCCTGCCGGATATCCAGGTGCCTTGCGAGGAGTGTCACGGCAAGCGCTATAACCGTGAGACGCTGGAGGTGCGCTACAAGGGTAAGTCGATTGCCGACGTGCTGGATATGACCATCAACCAGGCTGTGGAGTTTTTTGAGAACGTACCTGATATCCTCAGGAAAATCAAGACGATACAGGACGTGGGACTGGGTTATATCAAACTGGGACAGTCGTCCACGACACTGTCAGGCGGTGAGAGCCAGCGCGTGAAACTGGCTACCGAACTGTCGAAGCGCGATACGGGAAAGACGCTCTATATCCTAGATGAGCCCACCACGGGTCTGCATTTCGAGGATATCCGCATCCTGATGCAGGTGATCCACAAGCTGGTGGACAGAGGCAACACGGTGATCATCATTGAGCACAACCTCGACGTGATTTGTCAGGCTGACCATATCATCGACATGGGACCGGAAGGCGGACGAAAAGGTGGAACGGTGCTGAGCACGGGCACACCCGAGGAGGTGGCCAGGAGCAAGAAAGGCTTCACGCCCAGATTCCTGAAAGAGGAATTAAAGGAACACGTATAGGCAAGACTCGTAGAACGTTACGGCAAAGAGATACAGAATCAGCAGGGGCGCCGCTTGCTGGAGTCCGATGCGGAAGGATTCAAAGACATCATACATCGACGTGAACGTACGCGAAAGCAGACCATAACATGAGGAGGTGATGATGGCCAGGGCCGACAGGATGGGAACAAGTGCCCTACTGAATGGTGAAGGCCATAATAAACCGGTGGAAGACAGTAGCACGGCTTGTGGCGTCATCACAAGCAGTGCTACTATTGTTATCAGCATCATGAGCACGAGGAAAGAGACCCTCAGGGCCGACTGACGACGGAAAGAGAGTTGGGAGGGACGGAAGATGCCGCTGCGCCATACGCATCCGCCAGCCATCGACAGCAGGATAAGCCAAATGAGCTGGGGCTTGAGCAGCATCACGGAGAACTGTCCCAGGAACCAGCGGATACCTTCGCTCGACAGTAACGGGCGCACGGCATCGGTCAGCGTGGCAGACAACAGCCACGACAAGAACGCCAACAGCAGTTGCGCTATCAGCAAAACCAATACCAGTCGGGCTATGATGCGATTCAATCTCATCAATTATAAATTATAAATTTAAAATTGTCAATTATCAATTGTCAATTATCAATTGTCAATTATCAATTAGAAACTACTCCTCGTCCGCTTCCAGGTTGTCGATATCGATGATACGCAGTTCCATGGCACGTACCACCAGACGCGTAGCATTGACGCCACGTCCGTCGGGGAACAGCTTCTGTACCAGTTCGTTCTGACGTTTCTCCAGACTCTTCACGCCAAAAGGCATGCCGCGGAGCTGGGCTATCTGGTCCTTTGTGTAACCCAAGGCCAGATGACGGAGCAGACGCTCGTCGTACTCATCTATCTCGTAGTTGACCATCGCCTCCTGCTTCATCAGTTCAGAACCCACGCTACGCTTGAAGCGCTCCACGATTTTCTGCAGGATGGGCTGGTTGAATACCAGTTGCTTGCCATTCATCACCGCCATCACATCATTACGCGTGAGCAGTTCGCCCGTCTTCAGGATGATACCATCGGCACCTGCATCCAGCACGTCGACCCACAGTTTCTCATTGAGTATCTCGCCTGTGAAGATGAGCACGCGCACCTGCGGATGCATCTCCTTGGTCTGACGACAGAGTTCCACACCAACGGTCGTAGAGCCACCAAGACCAAGGTCGAGCAGCACCAAGTCAGGAACCTGCTGTTTCAGCAAGCGCCAGTAGGCTGCCTCGTTCTCGGCAGTACCGATGATCTCGGCCTCAGGGATATCATTCTTTACAATACCCACGGTACCCTTCAGTTCCAGGGGCACATCCTCTACGATAATGACTTTGAAGTTTTGCATATTCTTGGAAGTGTTATTAATATCTTAATGTGTTGATTTTCATCTCGTTCTGCCCGTATGCCACAAGCATGGCGGTTGGTGGCCTCGGCATGCAGGCGCACAATCTCACGACAAATCAGGAAGGGGATATTCTCCTGGCCCTGAGGCATGAAGAGGCGTCCCAACTGCTCGTCAGAGAGTTGCAGGGCCGACATCGTCACGACGGCCTTCACGTAATGGTCGTCCACAGGCATCCACTCTACAGAAAGCGTGGCCTGGCCCGACTGCTTGCGAAGGATGTCAAACAGATAGTCTATGAAGATGGCATCGCCCAGCACCTCGTGGTCCAGCGCCTTCAGGTGCATCTTCGAGTAGTCGAGCTGACGCATGGCCTGCTGACTCAGGATGCCATAGAGTTCGCGATAATACTCCGTGACCTCGA
This sequence comes from Prevotella communis, assembly GCF_022024175.1. GTDB lineage: Bacteria > Bacteroidota > Bacteroidia > Bacteroidales > Bacteroidaceae > Prevotella > Prevotella communis. The sequence continues at coordinate 2,030,016 of NZ_CP091794.1, forward strand.
TGAGCGACGCGCTGTCATCTGCATCGAGCAACTGTTGGATACGACTGGGGTAATACATCGTCTCGTGCTTCAGGGTAGAGAGCGTATTATCCAGCACGGCATTACTGATATGAAGGTTGCCCTCCTCCATCTTCAGGCGCGTCACGTCGTCGGCCATCAGTTCCAGTTGCGAGCGCCGTTCCTGCAGGATGCTGTAGCGCTTGTTGTGGAGCAACATCAGTTGCCACACCACCACAGCAATGATAGCCAGGAAGAGAGACACCAGAATGACGATAGCCACCTGCTTGTTCGTCTGCGACTGTTGCATGGTGCGACAATAGGAGTCGAGCGACGAGTCGGCAGAGAGTTCCTTGAACAACTGCGTATAGATGCGGTTGTTATACTCGTAGAGCTGCCACTCATGGAGCGCCAGGGCCGCCACGGCACTCTCGTTGCGGATATCCAGCAGTATCTGGAAGTTCACAGACACATTATCGTGGAGCCACAGGATCTCAGGCGGCGTTACCGACAGGTCGCCAATAGCCAGGAGCGTGTCGTCCACATGTTCGCCCAGACTCCTGTAATAGCGGTTCAGGCATTGGCGGCACGAATCCGCATAATCCAGCGTCAGCTGGTAGTCGCCCCTGATATTCAGGTAATAGGTGGAGTCGGCAAAAGCGCTGGCCTGCTGCAGGTCGTGATTCTGGGCAGAGGTGATTCCCGTAAACATCAGGAGCACCAGCAGCAGCGTCATCAGTTTCTTGGGCAGACGGAAATAGAACCGGCTCCCCTTCCCTGCCTCACTCTCGGCCGCAATCATGCTGACGGAGAATATCTGACTCAGTTTGCGGTATTTCTCGATGATACCCTTGCAGTTGATGAGTCCGAAGCCGTGACCCTTCTCGGCCGGACGCCTGTCGCTGTCGACAATCACCTTATGGTCGAAGACATGGGCCAACTGTTCCTCGTCCATGCCCTGCCCCGTATCGGCCACCGATATCTCCACATAGCGGTCAGCATCCGTGGCATAGACAGAGACGCGTCCGCCCTGAGGCGTGAACTTACGGGCATTGTCGGCCAGGGTGTTCAACATAAAGAGCGTCAGCACCTTGTCGGCCTTCACCATCAGCGTGGTGGGCTGGATATCCAGCGTGATACCTTTCAGGTTGAAGCTCCTGCTGCCCCTTGCCAACATGTCGAAGAGTTCCTGCAAGGGGAAGGTCTCGATATGGACGCTCAGTTCACCCTTGCGCAACTGTATCCAATGTGTCAGTATATCGTTCTGCATATTGACATTATCCGTCAGTTCGCGGATATAGTCGATACGCTCCAACTTATTCTTGTCATTCAGGCAACGCTCCTCATGAATCATGCGGTCGATAAAGGGCGTGATACCATTCACCAGCGACATCTTCGCCAGTTGCTCCACATAGAGCCGCTTGCCCTGCATGATGTGGAGGTTGGTCAGTTCCAACTGTTCCGTAAGTTCTTCCTCACGCTCATCCAGCGTCTCATCATGCTGACTGTTGAGCGTCTTCTTACGGAAAAAATAGAACAGCAGGATGACCACGATGAAAAGCACCATGGCGATAACCACGGCGATGAGCAGCACGTTCAACTGACCAAGCGACTGCTCCAGCTGGTTGGCACGTGCCTCCAGCCACTGGTCCTGACGCGTACGTTCCTGCAGGTCCAGGTAAGCATTACGGTTATAGTCGCTCGACGCCTTGTCGTCAATAGCGGAATAAGCCACGCAGAGCTGTTCGCGGATACTGGCCACGAGGTCGGGCGCCTGATAAATCAGCGTATCACTCAGCGCCTTCTCCAGGTTCACGAGCGCCCCGTCGTAGTCCTCCTGACGCATACAACAGGTAGCCAGGGTACGATAGGCACCCGCTATCTGATAGGTATCGCCGTAGTCCGTGAAGATGGCCAGCGCATGATCAGCCAGCCAGAGCGGCAGCAGCTCGTCGGCCACGCCCTCAGGATTCAGGAACTTCATAGCCGGCTGGTTGTCGGCCATCAGTTGCTCGCGATATTCCTCCACACTCAGGTGTTCTGCCAGCGCCTCCAGCGAGTTGGCCACGAAATAAGGACAGTCCACCTGGCGCGACAACAGGTAGCAACGCATCAGGTGGTCAAACTCCGACTGGTTGATTTCCTGTTGGGTGCCCTGTGTGATGATGCCACCTGCACCCACGTTATAAAGATAGTTCAGATACTGCGCCGTATCCGTCTCCACATCAGGGCGGATACTCTCCATCGCCTCTACCGACTGACGTTCCAGTCCGACGTAATAATAATAGGTAGAGTTGACGATGGCAAACTCCGTCTCAGCATAGAGCAGACGCTTCAACTGGCGCTCGGACAGATAATGACGCTCCTCGTCGATACGTTGCAAGGCACGCTGGGCCTGTTCCCTGCAGTCATAGAACTCCCTGTTCAACGACTGGCGCTGACAGAGACGCATCTGCTGCACGTAGGCCACGAAACGCTCCAGCTGGTTGTCCGTAAACAGCAACACACTATCCAGTCGCAACCTTGCGTCTGCATAGTGCATCTTCACCATATCCACGAAAGCCAAGTGATTGAGGGCCTCTGCCTTTCCGTCAACATATCCCTCCCGGTTGGCCAGGTTAAATGCCTGCTGGGCATAGTGCGCCGCAGAATCCACCTGACGGAAATGATAGGCATACGATAAAGAATTCAGCTTGTCCACCGCTTGCCTATCGGACGGTGAACAAGCTGAAAGAAGTAATATGGGGATGATCAGCTTAAGCGCGTGCCTTAGCCACATAACCAAGTGCCTCCTTGCACTTGTCGGTTACATACTGCCAGTCGCCAGCCTTCACCTTGTCGCTTGGGAAGAGCTTAGAACCCATGCCCACGCAGAACACGCCAGCCTTGAACCACTTCGTGAGGTTCTCCTCTTCAGGAGCCACGCCACCAGTAACCATAATCTTTGACCAAGGCATAGGAGCCTTCAGACCCTTCACCATGTTAGGACCAACCACGTCGCCAGGGAACACCTTGGTGAGGTCGCAGCCCAGTTCCTGAGCCTTACCAATCTCGCTGACTGTCATACAGCCAGGGCAGTAAGGAACCAGACGACGGTTGCAGACAGGTGCAATCTCGGGGTTGAACAGAGGACCTACCACGAAGCAGGCACCCAACTGGAGGTACATGGCTGCTGTGGGAGCGTCGACTACAGAACCGATACCCAGAGCCAACTCAGGACATTCCTTATCAGCCCATTTCACCAGTTCACCGAATACCTCCTGAGCGAAGTCGCCGCGATTGGTAAACTCGAAAGCACGAACGCCACCCTCGTAGCAAGCCTTCACTACATTCTTACAGGTCTCAAGGTCCTTGTTATAGAACACAGGCACCATACCTGTGTCGCCAATCTTCTTCAGAACAGCTATCTTATCAAATTTTGCCATAATTCTTATCTTTGTACACGTCCATTAGCATTACCGCCAGCCAGAGCCTCTACCTCGTCAACACTTACCAGGTTGAAGTCACCATTGATAGTGTGCTTCAGTGCTGATGCAGCCACAGCAAACTCCAGAGCCTCGCCCTGAGTCTTCTTGGTCAGCAGACCGTGAATCAGGCCACCAGAGAAAGAGTCACCACCACCTACGCGGTCGATGATAGGATTAATCTCGTAGCGCTTTGACTGATAGAACTCCTTACCGTCATAGATCAGGGCCTTCCAGCCATTGAAGGTAGCGCTGTAGCTCTCACGCAGGGTAGAAACCACATACTTGAAGCCAAACTCCTGCATCATCTGCTTGAAGATACCCTCGTAGCCGGCAGCATCTGTCTGACCACCCTCTACGTCGGCATCGGGCTTGAAACCAAGGCAGAGCTCAGCATCCTCCTCGTTGCCGATACATACATCGACATACTTCATCAAAGGACGCATGATAGAGATAGCTTTCTCGCTGGTCCACAGCTTCTTACGGAAGTTCAGGTCAACTGATACTGTAACGCCGTGACGCTTGGCGGCCTCACAAGCCAACTTGGTCAGTTCGGCAGCCTTATCGCTGATGGCAGGTGTGATACCACTCCAATGGAACCAGGCAGCACCTTCCATAATCTTATCGAAATCGAAGTCAGAGGGATCAGCCTCTGCGATAGAAGAATGAGCACGGTCGTAGATCACCTTTGAAGGACGCATTGAAGCACCTGTCTCAGCATAGTACAGACCTACACGGTCGCCACCGCGAGCTACAAACTCAGTATTAACGCCATAACGACGCAGCGCATTGACTGCGATCTGGCCGATTTCGTGTTTGGGAAGTTTCGAAACAAAATATGCCTCATGGCCATAGTTTGCTACAGAAATAGCGACGTTAGCCTCACCACCGCCAGGGATGATGCGGAATGATTCGCTCTGAATAAAACGGTCGTTGCCTTGAGGCGACAGGCGGAGCATAATCTCACCCAATGTTACGATCTTTGCCATTGTCTTTTGTTTTTAAGTGTTTATATATTTAATATTTTTTTCTTTGCAGCGACAAATTTACAACTATTTTCTGAAACGGCGAAACATTTCCAGTAAAAAGTGCAAAAAAAGCCGCAGAACGGGGACGTCTGCGACTCTTTTTATCTGAAAATCCATGAATTAGCCATTCATTGACATGAGGAACTCCTCGTTGTTGCGACTCTGTACCAGACGGTCGCGAACGGTATTCATCGCCTCGATAGGATTCATCTCGGCAATGAACTTGCGGATAATCCACATGCGGTTGAGTGTGGTAGGATCCTGCAGCAGGTCATCACGACGAGTAGACGACTGTACGAGGTTGAGGGCTGGGAACACACGCTTGTTGGACAGCATGCGATCCAACTGGATTTCTGAGTTACCCGTACCCTTGAACTCCTCGAAGATCACCTCGTCCATCTTTGAACCGGTATCTACCAGGGCTGTAGCGATAATGGTGAGCGAACCACCGCCCTCGATATTACGGGCAGCACCGAAGAAGCGCTTAGGCTTCTGCAGGGCATTGGCGTCCACACCACCCGTCAGCACCTTACCGCTGGCAGGCGATACCGTGTTGTAGGCACGAGCCAGACGAGTGATAGAATCCAAGAAGATGACCACGTCATGTCCGCACTCCACCATACGCTTAGCCTTCTCGAGCACGATACCTGCAATCTTCACGTGACGGTCGGCAGGCTCGTCGAAGGTAGAGGCAATCACCTCAGCGTTGACCGTACGGCTCATATCCGTCACCTCCTCAGGACGCTCGTCGATGAGCAGCATCATGATATAAGCCTCAGGATGGTTGGCAGCAATGGCGTTGGCAATATCCTTCATCAGGATGGTCTTACCGGTCTTGGGCTGAGCCACAATCAGCGCACGCTGACCCTTACCGATTGGTGAGAACAGGTCGACGATACGTGTAGAAGGATTGGTGGTAGCAGGATTGCCGCACAGGTTGAACTTCTCCTCAGGGAAGAGCGGCGTGAGATGTTCGAACGACACGCGGTCGCGCACCTCAGAAGGCTCACGTCCATTGATAGCCTTCACGCTTGACAGGGCGAAGTATTTCTCGTTATCGTGAGGCGGACGAACGGTGCAGTCAACCACGTCACCCGTCTTCAGGCCATATTTCTTGATCTGCTGGGGAGATACGTAGATATCATCGGGCGACGACAGATAGTTGTAGTCGCTTGAACGCAGGAAGCCATAGCCGTCCTGCAACAGCTCCAGCACACCATTACCCTCAATCAGGTCGCCAAAGTCATAATTGGCGGTTGATGACGGTGCCTGAGATACAGGCTGGAATACGGGCTCTGCCTGATTAGCCATAGGACGGTCGAAGATATCGAGCGTGGGGATAGCGGCCTGGTCCTCGATAGGCAGGTCTACAACGGTAATGAAATCAGTACCGTCGCCAGGGTCACCCTCCCAGTAGTTGCCGGCATTGTCAAACTGCTCCTGAGGCATATTCACCTCCTCACGACGCTTTGACATCTTTTCCTGCAGGTGCTCCAGCAGTTCAGGGTCAGGAGCCTCGGTCTGCATATCCTCGGCAGCCTCGGGCACTACGGCTTCTGCTACTGGCTGCTCCTCTGCGGGCTGCTCCTCTGCAACAGGTGCCTGGGCGGCTTCTTCCTCAGCCTGTTCGGCCTTGGTCTTCCTGCCACGCTTCTTGGGAGCAGGCTTAGCCTCCTCTGCAGGCTTTTCTTCGGCCTCTGCCTTCACAGGGGCGTCACTAAACAGCGACGGAGCTTCTGCCTTTTTCCTCTTTCCCTTGGTATCCAGGTTCTCACCATCGTCACCTTTCACGGTGTAGACCTTATCTGTATCTTTCTTGGCAATACGTGTGCGCTTACGCTTTGAGGGCGAAGCATCTTCGGCTGCGACATCGATGGCAGCCTTGTCCAGAATGTCATAAATAACGGTTTCCAAAGAGTCGTTCTGCGACACTTTGATTCCCAGTTTGCTGGCAACTTCCATCAATTCAGGAACTGCCATACTTTCAAGTTGTTCTTTGGTATACATATAGTATTGATACGTTAAACGTATGTTTTGACTAAAAATTGGAGATTTTGTGATGTAAGAAACGCTTCACGAAAAGAAACGTTATACTGAAATCGAATGCAAAGGTAGTCATTTTTTTTGTAACTGCAAAGAAAATGACTACCTTTTTTTTATTGTGTTATCTTTTTACTTCTTCAGAGGTACCAGGACGCTGAACGTAGATCCTTCGCCAAGTACTGATTCTACCGTACAGCTACCGCCATTCTTCGTGGCAAAGTCCTGACAGAGCTGCAAGCCCAGGCCAGAGCCTTCCTCGCCGCCTGTGCCGTAGGTCGTCTCACCTTTATTAAATATAGAACTCAGACGCTCAGGGGCAATACCCACGCCGTGGTCACGCACGCTCACCTTGGCATAATCGCCCTCTGTGCTGAGGATGATATCAATGCTGCCATTCTCGGGGGTGAACTTGATGGCGTTCGACATGAAGTTGCGCACCACCGTCTTCAGCATGTCATTATCGGCCGTAACGATGACCGACGAAGCGCTGGTCTGATAATTCAACTTGATATGCTTGTTCTGTGCAATCATCTCAAAGATATCCACCACGCCAGGGATGATATCGTTCAGGTCCAGGTCCTGACGCACCACCGTGAGACGGCCCGTCTGGCTCTTGGTCCATTTCAGCAGGTTATCCAGCAGGTCGTGCACATCCTCCGACTCCTTGTTGGCCTTATCCAGCAGGTCGTACATCTCCTGCCCGATCAGCTCAGGCGATGCAGAAGCCGCCACCAGGTTGAGCACCATGCGGATGCTGGCCATAGGCGAACGCAGGTCGTGGGCAATCACAGAGTACATCTTGTCGCGGTTGCCGATGGTGGCACGCAACTCAGCATTCTGGCGCTCGATGATACGCGTAGCAGCCACCAGCTTAATCTGGTGGAACACACGTACCACCAGTTCCTCCTTGTTAAACGGCTTCGTCAGGAAGTCGTTGGCACCTACCTGGAAACCATGCACCAAGTCGCTTGGGTTATTCAGGGCGGTCAGGAATATAATGGGGATATGTGCTGTCTCAGGGTCTTTCTTCAGGATCTGTGCAGCGTCGAAACCCGTGATATCAGGCATCATCACGTCAAGCAGGATCAGGTCAGGTTTCTCTGCCTTGGCCTGCTCGATGGCCATATTACCACAGTTCGCCGTACAAACCTGATATTTCTCGTTTGTAAGGAGAATTTTCAATAGCAGGACGTTGCTGACAACATCGTCCACTATCAATATTTTATAGTCACCTTTATTAATTTGTGACTCGATTATTTCAGATTCTACCATAACTTGGGCCTATGGCGTTAAATTATTACGACTGCAAAATTACGTAAATAATTTGATTTTGCAAATATTTGGGATATAAATTTTCTATTTTCTGTTAAATTTCATATAATCCTATCCGTTCTATCCTTGAAAAACGTTACCTTTGTAGCATGAAAGAGAAAGTGATACTGGGCATCGACCCAGGTACAAATATCATGGGTTACGGCATCCTGCGCGTCGTCGACGGCAAGGCCGAGATGGTGACAATGGGCATCATTGACCTGCGTAAATTTGAGGACGCCTATCTGAAGCTGGGCCATATCTTCGAACGGGTCACGGGTATTATCGAGGCCTACCTGCCCGATGAACTGGCTATCGAGGCGCCCTTCTTTGGTAAGAATGTCCAATCCATGCTGAAACTGGGACGTGCGCAGGGTGTGGCTATTGCCGCCGCTATCCGCCGCAGCGTGCCCATCCACGAATATGCCCCTATGAAAATCAAGATGGCGCTCACGGGCAATGGCTCGGCTTCCAAGGAACAGGTGGCCGGCATGCTGCAGCGCCTGCTCCATATCCCTACCGAGGAGATGGGCCGCTTCATGGATGCTACCGACGCCCTTGCAGCCGCCTACTGCCATTTCCTGCAGATGGGCCGTCCTGATACGGATGCGCCCCATTATCGCGGATGGAAGGATTTTGTGAACAAGAATCAGGATAAAGTATGGAAAGCCAGAAAATCATAGCTATCGTAGGCAGCAACGGCAGTGGCAAGACGAAGTATGTGGACCAGCTCCGCAAGGACCTGTCGAGCAGTAAGGTGCGCTATATCGCCTTCTGCGACACCTACGGCACAGCCACCGACCGCGCCTATTACCTGCAACTGCGCTGGAACCAGCATGATATCGACAAGGAGACGCCCTGTGTGGGTGAGATGATTCAGCGTGCCTACGACATGCTGGGCGACGACACGCCCGAGCGCCGTCAGTTGCTGCAGGACCTCATCAGCCTGTTTGAGTTTGAGCCCCTGCTCGACAAATACACCATCTCCCTGAGTAGTGGCGAACTGCGCAAGTTCCAGCTCATCAAGACGCTCCTTGCACAGCCTGGCATCCTGATACTCGACAATCCCTTTATCGGTCTTGACGCCCAGACACGCGAGCAGCTCAACCAACTGTTTCCTGTCCTGGTGCATCAGCAGCACATGACCATCTATCTCGTGGTGGCCAGGAAGGAAAATGTACCCGCGTATGTGGACGACATCATCTGGATCACGCCGCAGGAGGAGTTCCTTGCCCCACTCCACCATCTTGACGGTGCACGCCGTGAGGCTATCCGCACGCTTCACCAGGAGCAGCAGGCCACGGCCGGCGAGGTGGTGAGCTTCCACGATGTCAGCATCCGCTATGGCGAACGTACCATCCTCAAGGATGTCAACTGGACCATCCGCGAAGGCGAATGTTGGGCGCTGTCAGGCCAGAACGGCAGTGGCAAGTCTACCCTACTCTCGCTGATATGTGCCGACAATCCTCAGGCCTACGCCTGCGATATCCGTCTGTTTGGCAAACAGCGAGGCAGTGGCGAGACCATCTGGGACATCAAGCGCCGCATCGGTTATGTGTCGCCCGAGATGCACCGTTCCTACCAGCATAACATCCCAGCCATCCAGGTGGTGGCCAGCGGACTGAAGGATACGGTGGGACTCTATACGCGTACCAACGAGGCCGAGCGCGAACAGTGCAGGTGGTGGATGCGTATCTTTGGTATCGACGCGATGGAACAGCGCCCGTTCCTGCAGCTTTCCAGCGGCGAACAGCGCCTGGTGCTCCTGGCACGTGCCTTCGTCAAGGCGCCCCAGCTGCTGATTCTCGACGAACCCCTTCACGGGCTCGACAGTCAGAACCGCCAACTGGTGAAGGATATCATCCAGACCTATAGCGAGCTGCCAGGCAAGACGCTCATCATGGTGACCCACTATGAAGAGGAACTGCCTGAATGCTTTACACTGAGAAAACAACTCATCAAACAACAATAGATTTCAAAATGAAAAAATTTTTTCTTTCAGCACTTTTCCTCCTGAGCCTCTCACAGACCCTTTCCGCCCAGGAGATATATGCAGAGATCCGTCGCTCGGCCCAGGCCAAGGTCAGCGATACCAGTGCCGATATGCTGGTGCGCCAGTTCAGTATGTTCAAACTGGAGGCGCTCAACTATCTGGCTATCAAGATGAAGGAGGAGTTTCCCGACTCTACGGCCGAGTTGCTCGACAAGGAGGCACTCTCGCTGAATGTCTTCATCACCAACTACACCCGTTCGCTCGTTGAGAGTCGCACCATGCCTGCCAATCACCAGAAGAAGATTATCAGGGCCTACATGGACGCCAGCTATTCCAACCCACTGTTCAATGATAACGACACGGAGATGGTGCTGGCCTATTTCAACGATGCCAACAGTCTGACACGCTTTTCACTCGACACCGATTGGCGCCGAGCCGTACTGGCCGCAAAGGCAGCCTTGGAAAAGATCAAATAAGAGAATTAAATCTTCAGCTCACGCAGCAGTTCGCTCATTCTTTGCAGCGTACTGATTCGCGTGGGCACCAGGGGCAGACGCAGCACATTCTCGATGAAACCCATCTCGTGGAGCATGGCCTTCACGCCAGCGGGGTTGCCGTCGACGAAGAGCAGTGAGAACAGGTCCGTGAAGCGATGGTGAATCTTGCGGGCAGGGTCGTACTCGCCGCGCATCTGCAGGCGAATCATCTTCGAGAACTCCTTGGGCAGCGCATTGCCGATGACGGAGATGACACCCACCGCACCACATGATACCATGGGGAATGTCAGCGAGTCGTCGCCAGAGATGACGTCAAAGTCGGCTGGCTTGTTCTTGATAATCTCATCTACCTGCTCCAGGTTACCGCTGGCCTCCTTGATAGCCACGATATTCTGGCAGTCGCGCGCCAGACGCACCGTTGTCTCTGCCTTCAGGTTCACGCCTGTACGTCCAGGTACATTATATAATACCACGGGCAACTGTGTAGCGGCAGCGATAGCCTTGAAATGCTGATAGAGTCCTTCCTGCGAGGGTTTGTTGTAGTAAGGACATACGCTCAGTATACCGTCAATACCTTTAAAGTCGCCGTTTTTCAGCTCCTCCACCACAGCAGCCGTATTGTTTCCGCCACAGCCCATCAGGATGGGCACACGTGCCTGCACCTTATCGACCACCAAGTCCTTGATACGCTTCTTCTCATCAGCGGTCAGGGTTGGAGTCTCACCAGTTGTAGCAAGAATACAGAAAAAATCAGCGCCGTTGTCCAGTTGATACTCTACCAGTCGAAGCAAGGCTTCGTAGTCTACCGAGCCATCCTGTTTGAAGGGGGTTACGAGTGCGATACCCAGTCCCTTAAAAATATTGTATACCATACGTATGCAGTCTAATTTGGCTGCAAAGTTACTAAAAAAGTAACGAAATGCAAAAGAAAAAGCGTATTTCTTTTACATTTCGTTCATTTATTCGTTCAATATTCAATATTTATTCACTCTTGAACAAATCCTTGATACCGCCGATGCTGCCCATCAGGTTGGTAGCCTCGTAAGGCAGGTATACGGTCTTGGTCTTGTCGCCCTGGGCCAACTGCTCCAGCATCTGGATATATTTCTGGGCCAGCAGGTAGTTGGCGGGGTTGCTGCTCTTGCCCACGGCCTCAGTAATCAGCGCGATGGCCTGTGCCTCGGCCTCAGCCTTGCGGATACGTGCCTGTGCCTCACCCTCGGCCGTCAGGATAGCCTGCTGCTTGGCAGCCTCAGCACGGTTGATGGTAGCCGTCTTCTCACCCTCGGAAGCCAGGATCTCGGCAGCCTTCTCACCCTCAGAGGTCAGGATCTGCGCACGCTTGTTACGCTCGGCCTGCATCTGCTTCTCCATGGCATTCAGCACAGATGATGGCGGTGTGATATCCTGCAGTTCTACGCGGTTCACCTTCACGCCCCACTTATCCGTGGCGTCGTCCAGTACGGCGCGCAACTTCGTATTAATGGTATCGCGCGATGTCAGCGTCTCGTCCAGCTCCAGTTCACCGATGATATTACGCAGCGTGGTCTGTGTCAGTTTCTCGATAGCGTTGGGCAGGTTGTTGATCTCGTAGGTAGCCTTGAAGGGGTCCATGATCTGGAAATACAGCAGCGCGTTGATTTCCATCTGGATATTATCCTTCGTAATCACGTTCTGCTTAGGGAAGTCGTACACCTGTTCACGCAGGTCGATATTGTTGGAATAGACATAGCGACCGTATTTCAGCACCACCACGTTCTTGGCCTTGTCGATAAACGGGATAATCAGGTTGATACCAGGCTTCAGCGTAGCATGATAACGTCCCAGTCGCTCAATAATCTTGGTCTCCGACTGTGGGATAATGACCAGCGCCATCTTCACAATGATAACAGCCACAATGGCAATGGCAATGAGGAAATAGAAAAATAAATCCATACGTTTTAGTTATTAAAGAGTTTATAATTAATTGATGATTTTAATCCGTCAACAGTTCCACGGTGACGATGGTGCTCTCGCGGCTCACGATCCTGACGCGTGTACCGGCAGCTATCTCCTCGTCGTTGACAGCCACGGCCCTCCACTGGTCACCATCGATGGCCACATAGCCGAAACCGCCTGCTGGGATGGTCTCACTGACGCGTCCCTTGCGGCCCAACAGCGCATCGGCATTGCTCACACACTTGCTGTCGTTGCGATGCAGGTAGCGCAGCACGAAGGGGCGCACCTGAAACAGACTGACCAGCGTGACCAGCGCAAAGACGCCAATCTGCCAGTATATATTGGCGAAGGGTGCCGTGATGGCAGCTCCTGCCGCACCGATGGCAATACACATGAGGAAGAAGTCGCCCGATGTCAACTCAAGTATCAGGCCCAAGACGGCTATTACAGCCCATATTTGCCACATATTGGCCAACAGATAATCGATCATAGCTTTATTGTTTTAATGATTATACCTTATTCTATATTATATCGACAGCAGGAAATCGTCCCAGTCCTTGGCCGATCCCTTCTTGCCAAACACTTTCTGATAGAGCCGGCTCCTGCTGGTAGAGACGCTCTCCTTGGAATGGGCCGTGAGCAGCGCTATATCCTTGGGCAGGACGTGGATCTTCACGAGCAGACACACATGGTAGTCGTAGGTGGTGAGCTTGTAGAGGCTGTACAACTTCTCCGAGAAGCCCGTGTAGACGCTGTCTACCAGCATGGCCAACTGCTGCCAGTCTTCCTCGCCCATGCTCCGGCCTTCTGCTGCCAGCCGCTGTATCCTCAGATACACCTCCGAACGGAAGATGTCGCCCTCGGCCCTTTCGCGCTTCTCGCTCTCAATGCGGGCCATCGTGTTGGCATAGTCCAACTTGGCTTTCTTCTCCTCCAGTTCCAGGCGGAGCAGCGAGTTCTCGGAGCCCAACTTCTGTATCAGTCTTTCCAGCTCCTCTATCTTCTGGCGGTTGGCCTCCACATCGGCCACCTCCTGCATGGCGCGTACCTTGTCTAAACGCTCCTGCAAAGAGAGCACCTTGCGACGGCTGTTCTGCCAGGTCACCACAAACAGCGCCATGTAGGTCAGTGCACCTATTATCAATAGGAACAACTCGCGCTGTGTGAGTATCATCAACATCTGATTCATGTCGCAAAGGTACATGAAAAAAGCGAACTATCCAAACATTTTCGTTTGCAATAGTTCGCAATTGTATTTTCAGTTTGCAAAAATTTGCACAAGTGCCTGTTTTACTCGCTTGTCAGGTAGCCCACGTGCAGGTTGCCCTTCTTGAGCAGCTGCTTCACAAAGGCTTTCAGCGACTTCGGCGTCACCTGTCGGATATAGGTCAGGTCGCCCTGATTCACCACGATGCCGTTGAGTTCCTGCGTCAGGTAGTCACGACGCCTGGTGTACTCATTGCCTTTGTAGGCGTCCTGCACCTTCTCGCGCGACTTGACATAGCTGTCTATCATGTCCTGCGTAATCAGGTTGCCCTCGGCCATGTCCCTGACAATGCTCTTCACGTCCTCAGCTATACGTTCGCGCTGGGTGGGGTCGCAGGCATAACTGATGACATACCTCATCTTGGGCACGGGCAGCAGGGCATCCTCCATCTGGATCTGTGGGGTGTAAACATCACTGTGCTGCACGCGCAGGGTCTGGAACAGCTGGTTGGCCAGCACGCTCTTCAGCACCTCATTATGGGCATGGGTCTGCTGGGTGTACTTGTAGCCTTTCTCCCAGGTGTAGAACAGGAACGTCTGACAAATGGGCGCTGGGGTCTCTATCTTCTCCGTCATCACGCTGTTCTCCGTCTTGTAGTGGTCCGACGGCCACACCGTCCGCTTCACGCGCTCCGGCTTCGATGGCAGGGCACCTACGTACTTCAGTATCAGGGGCATGATGCTGTCGGTGTCATACTCGCCCTGCACCACCATCACTGCTCCGTTGAAATTAGAGAAGTATTCGCGGACTACCTCACGGAAGTGCCCGATGTCGTAGTTGGCTATCGTCTCGGCCGATGGCGTCACCTGTCGCCTGGTGTCCTTCAAAATCATCATTCCCACTTTCAGGGCCGACTGTGCCAATGGGGTCGACAGGCTCGCCACTGACGTCTGCAACTTCTGTTTCTGTTCGGCAAACTCCACGGAGTCTATCTCGTCCGTGGTCAGCGACTTGTAGAGCATCTTCAGCGTACACTCCACCCTGTCCAGGTTCAGGCTGTCACCTGGTTCCCACTTGGCCATATGGTCATAAGTATCATCAAATGCCTCAACAACAACGTTCGAGTACCCGTTAAAGCAACTGTATTTTCTCAGGCAACTGCCCAACATGTCGTGGAAGTTGATGTCGTCATCGGCCAACATGCTATAGCCCTGCGGACGGCGTAGCATGAAGTTCACCAGATGATGCTCCATAGGCTGCTTCATCAGCACCACCTTCACGCCGTTCGACAACAGTACCTCGCTGATGCTGTCGTTGAGCACCTTGGTCTTGACAACGGTGCCTGGAACTGTTGGGATGTCGAGACTGTCCACATTGATTCTGTCCAGCTTCTTCTGCTGTACCGCCTCTATCTCGGCCAACTCCTCATCGCTCATCTGTTTCACGCGCTGGCATACGGCCTCCACCTCCTCGCGCCCAGGCATCATGGCACTGTCGGGCAGCATCACGCCTATCATCATGTTGCGTCCGCTGGTCATCCTGCAGAATTCCTCGCGCAGTTCGTCGGCAGTGATGGTATTCTTCAGGTGACGGTCCACCAGATGCCGTTCCATATCGGGTATGATGGCGTCGCCGTTGAAGAAATGGGCCAGGCATTTCTCCACATGCTGTGTACTGCCCAGACTGTTGGGGTGTTTTGCGTAGACCGTGTCCACAAAGACGATGGCTGTAGAGTCGGCATTGTAGTCCGGCCAGATATAGTTTTTCCGCTGTTTCCAGTAGTCGTCACCAAATCCCTTCCGACGTATCAGTTCCACCTGCATGGCCAGCAACTCCAACGTGTGTCGCCACTGGTCCTGGGGTGCCGACAGGTTGAGCACCCACAACTTATCGCTGAGGTCGGCCACATTCACCGACATCACGCTACCGTCAATCAGTTCAGGATATTTCGCCCTCAGACTCTTCAGCTTCATCTCCATCGCCATCCTGATTTCATCACGCACCACGTCCGTCTTCATGCTTCCCACGGTCTGGTGCTTCGCCGTATCCCCAGCCAACCTCAGCAGATAGCAAAGAGAGGCGAAGGGCTGCTGCTTTTCAGTATACAGCAGATACTTGGTCTCGCTGTCAGGGATGGCGGGCACCGCAGGCGACACCGTCTTGCCCCGCTTCCTGTCGCCAAACATCCTCTTCACCTTCATCACCATCTCATCTGCATCAAAATCGCCCACCAGCACCACGGCCTGGTTCTGAGGCTGGTACCAGCGGTCGTAGAAGTTGCGCACCAACTGCTGAGTACAGTTCTTCACGATGTCCATATCGCCGATGGGAGAACGTCGGGCATAGATGGAGTTATTGTAGAAGTCGTTCTGCAACTGCTGTACAAACGAGGGCATCATTCTGGTGCGCCGTTCCTCCACAATCACGTTGTGCTCGCTCTCCACGTCCTTGGCGGCAATCGTGGCATCGCCGGCCCAGTCGCGCAGCAGCAACAGACAGGAGTCCATCAGCACCGCGTCGTCCACGGGAATCCCATTCAACTGGTAGCGCACCGTTGTAAAGCCCGTGAAGGCATTGGTGTCGTGGCCAAACTGGAGTCCGTGGCGCTGGGTAAATTGGAAGATGCTGCCAGGGAAATGCTTCGTGCCCTTAAACTGCATATGCTCCACAAAGTGGGCTATGCCTCGCTCGTTGTCCTGCTCCACCACAGACCCCGCTTTCACCAGCAGGTAGAAATACGCCAGTTTCTTCGGACTGTCGTTCTTGCGCACATAATACGTCAGTCCGTTGTCCAGCACCCCCCGTCGCACCATCGTGTCCTCAGGAATCGCCTGTTTGTCTATCATCTCCAGATTCAGGCTTTCCCTTTTCTGTGAGAAAGCCCCAGTGCTGCACATCGTCAGCAGTACGGTCAATAATATCAGTTTCATTTTTTCTTACGGTTGATTTCGTTTTGCAAAGGTACATGAAAAAAGCGAACTATCCAAACATTTTCGTTTGCAATAGTTCGCAATTACAAATTCTTTATTCCCTCGCCATCATCCAGCCGCGCAGCATAGCAAACCAGTCGAAGCCTTCCAGACCGCACTCCTGAATGCCCATGGCAGCACCCAGCATAATCCAGCGGGCAGGCTTATCACTGGGGATGCCCAGGGGCTCATCGGCTCCGATGCCCGTCAGCCTGCATACATTCTCAATGTACCGCTTCGTGTTGTTCTCATTAGGCGGCGCCCAGCGATTGATTATCGCCCTGATGGTATAGAGCCTGTAATCATGATAGTATGTGCGTGTCAGCAACTTAAAGGCTGCACGCCAGCCATACGGCATTGTTTCAAACTGACAGAACTGAGCGTCTGTCTGCAAGGCCTTCAAGCCCTGCCATTTATCCTTTGAACGACGAATGTTCAATGGGTTGTTATTACGAATTCCTCTTGCAATCATAATTTTTACTTTTTACCTTTTTCCTTTTTTATTTACGTTTATTGGTGTACTATTTGGAAAGGCTTCACTATAAGCCTTATCGAGCGCTTTCAGATTGACTTTCCGATAGCTGACGCCCGTTTTTACAGCCACGATAGCACGCAACAGTTCACGGTGCTTGCGCGGATAAAGACTCGGTATCGGCAGCTCGTTCCAGCCTTCCTGAGGCTCGTCGTCAACCACAGCCATGTGACACACCTCCCAGATAAAATCGTCGGTGGCTTCGCTGCCAAACCATGCCTTCAACACATTGCGGATGCAATACCGCTTACACTGACCTCCGAGGAGGCGCCTCGTGCGCTCCAGCCTGCGCCAGAGCAACACAAAGCATTCCTGCGAATTATTTAATTCTAAATTCATAATTCTGAATTTCAATATTCATAAAATCGATTTTGACCAAATGACCTTGACCATTTTGACCGCCAATGCGGTAGCCGCTCGAGCTCTGCTCGCTTTTACAAAGCTTCGCGACTAAAAGAAATTTTTCACTATTCACTATTCACTATACCTTTCTATACTTCCCATCCTCTTCCAGTGCCACGAGCTTTTGTTTGCGCCAATTCTTCAGCATCTGCCGCACGGTGTTATGGTTCACGTTGGCCCCCTTCACCGCCACCGATTGCTGCATAGCCTGCTCGAAAGAGAACTGGATGTCCAGTCGCTCAAAGATGGAGTCGTTCTTGCCGCGCTTGGTGCGCTCACCGTTCATATTGCCAGCATAGTCGCGACTCTGGAAGGCGTTCTCTATGCGGTCGCGGAAGAAGTAGAGCGCATTCTCCAACAGCGAGTCGGCTATCACGTCGTAGACCTCCAGCATCGTGGGCGTCTGCGCCTTCAGCAGCATCTCCTTCCATAGTCCCGGCTGCTGCTTCAACTGTGCCTCTGCTCCGGTCAGCCCGTGCTTCTGAATAAGGCCTTCGCACACCTTGCAGAGCATCAGACAGCACGTCATTCTTTGGGCTGTGACGCAGACGCGGAAGCGCTGACGGGCACGGGTGCGGTCGTCGTTCTTCATCGTCTCCAGTCGGATGCGCTCCACCCATTCACGGCCCTTGGCCTCCAGTTTGGGCAGCACCACCTCGCCATACATCAGCGGCAACAGATGGGCTATCTGCTGGATGCGGTCGCGCTGGCGGTCAGTCAGCACAGGCGGCTTGTCCTGCAGCGGTGCGAAGGTGTTATCGGGCGTGCGGGCCACGGCGATACGGCTCTGGAAACCGTCGGTGTAGTTGTTCACCACGCGATACAGCGCATCGGGCGTGCCGCACATGCACACGTTCCACAGCAGTTTGTCGATATGCACGTTCACCGCGTCAGCACTCCTTGCCTCACGCTCGTACTTCGTACCGTCGTAGCTCTGGCGCAGCATCACGGAGAAGTCGCTCATCGTGGATTTCCACTTCTGCGCCACGGTATCGGCCTCGGGGGTAAACGAGAAGGCGTGCTTGCCCTCCGTGTTGGCCAGACGCTCGGCCAGGTTGGCCACCGTATTGTTCAGCGTCAGACAGCGCACGGGCAGTTTCGGTTCCTCGGGCTGCTCCTTCTTATTCTTCGCCGCCCGCTTCTTGGCACGCCACTCATCCTCCTGCACCTGGTACATCTTGTCGAGCGCCTGCACCTCACTCATCCACGCCTCCACCACGGGGTCGATGCCACCCTTGCCGCTGGCAAAATCACCGGCAATGTAACTGATGAGGTTGAGCCCCCTCTTCTGCCCGTGCACATCCAGCGTCACACCCGTGGCCAGCGTACCGATACAGGGGCAGATGGCGGTGATAACGGGCATGGAGAGCTGAGGACCGACGGCATCGATGGAGTCGCGGATGCCCTGAGGCATTCGCCTAAGGGAAGAGGGAATAGTGAAAAGTGAAGAATTTGCTACCGCATCTTCATTGTCATCCTCATCCGCTAGGCCCTCCTCCCCTTTGGGGAGGTCGGGAGAGGTTAAGGCATTCAGTGTGTTGCGCAGCCTCTGCGGAAATCCGTTGTACTCCGAACTCAGTGCACTCTTAATCTTCGCCCGTTTCTCCTCTTCGGGGAACCCGTTGTAGCAGGGAATCACCTGATCCAGCCAGTCAGCATTCTTGCCACAGATATGCCTCAGGTCGCAGGCCAACTGATAGGTCAGCGTGTCGCGGTCGCCAATGGTCGGTTCAAACCCGTGATTGTTCAGTTCCCAGTACTTCTTCAGTATCTGCTCAAACGGTATGCCGTGGTAGTCGCTAGGGAATTTATTGTCTAAGGAGTCTGGGAGTTTTGGAGTTTTTTCATCATCACCTTGTCCTGATACTCCTTGATTTCTATTATTTGTAGTTCCATCAAATATCTCCTGCTTCACACTCTCGCTCACATTCTCCTCAAACAGTCGCTTATCAGGACCATAGAGCACATAGCTTCTCGGTACTGCAAACGACCCGCGAGCCAGGTCTTTTGTCTTGGAGTCGTCGGTTACGCCAAGCTTAGCAGCAAGCCACTGTTTCGACTGGTCTATGCGCTCCGTTGGCGACAGATGGCCGAACTGACTTGGAATGATATACACTATGCGCAAGCCCTTGCCCGAACAACTTACGTGTACCAATACTATCAGATGCTCCAGCTCCAGCATAATAAGCGTCTGCACCAGTCGTTTCCACACCTCACGCGGGTCTTCGCCGTTCAGCTCATCCAGATCCAGATAGGCCATATTCGTAGGCACAGCACTCTTGGCGTGTCGGTGCCCGTCGGTATAATGGGCCATAAACATGAGCAGCGGCAACCCCTGCTTCAGCGTCTTTGCCTCGTCACTATCGTGGTCTACGGTGGTCAGTTTCCGGCACACCTCTGCCACAACTGGCGAGTCCAGAATCTCGTTCAGTTTATCCTGAGGGCAAGCCAGAACCTGCGCTGACTTGCCATTCTTACAGTATGAAATCATCGTCTATGTCCCCTTCCATTTATCAGTTCGCGAATCACTTTCTGCGCTACCGCGCTGGCCTGACGCACCAGTTTCTCGGGCAACTGCCCCAGCTGATCCTCGTCGAGCGAGAAGTAGAAATAATATCGCTTATCCTTACCGTGCGACAGCGAACAGTTGTCTTCGCGGAATATCGGTTTGTTTTTGTGTCGTTTAGGTTTCTCAGTCATATACACGTTGCCGTCGCGCATCCCCTGCACGTGGAAATCGCCATGAAAGGCTTCTGCTGCCACATCCTCGCAGCACTCAAAATCAAGTGTACGCAGTCCTGATTCCTGCTTGCCGAAGGTCATCAGACCCTCGACCATTACCTGTTGTCCTAAAATAGGTGTTCTTCTAGTTTTCATTTTACTTAAGTTTTGCGAGCAGAAGTTTCAGAAATCCGATGGCCATCTTCACGTGAAGACTTCTTTCGCCTCAACTCAAGTTAGTTCTTAGTGAAACAATGATTTGATGAATTCCTTGCCCTGCGGTGTCCACACCATGTATGGGCGCTGCTTCTTGTCACCATTCAGAGCGTAGTAGTGAAACATGCGTTCTTCCGTATAGCCGCATTCAGTATATTGGGCCTTGAGCTTGTAGCGCGAACCGTTCCAATACTGTATGCCCTTGTCCACCAAGAAGTGGTTCAGCGCGTTCGCTGTTGTTTCCAGGCTCTCGGCCACCTCTGATGCTGTGAAACAGTCGTCAGCAGGCAGGTTGGCACGCGATATGGTACGAGCTATAATCTTGTTGGCCTCCTCAACCATCTCACCCTCGGTCAGTGCCTCGCCAGTGCGCAGGTTCCTTGTTGGCAGATAACCGCCCGTCTGACGAATCTGCGGCAGCACCTCAGCCGTTACCCAGCGCTTAAATTCCTTAGCCTGCGGCAGCTTGGAGCTGAGTACCAGGGAGTAGAGACCAGACTCGTTGATGATAATCGTTTTCTGAGTTCCACCAAGGGGGCCCTGAATCAGGGCGTCCTTTTTGTCCTCATCATCAACATGAGCCGCTAAAGCATTACGACTTTTAGCATATCCCAGCGCCTGTGCCACATCCTTACCCACAAAGAAAGTCTCACCTTTCTCATTTGTCATTGTTCGAACCTCGCCGAACATATCATTCTTAAAAATCTGAATATTTGTTGTCATTGTTGTTTTTACCTTTTTATTTTTTACCTATTTACCTTTATCAGGTCTGTCGCCAGTATTTCCTGGAACGTCTGTCCCTGATATTCATGTGTAGAGAACCGGAGGGTGGCGATGACGATGTCACCCTCGTAGAACCTGCACGCCGCCAGATTACCCAGCATGGCGCACACATATTCATTTTCAAACTTAGAGCCCAGCTCCTTCAGCACGATGTTGCACTTCTGGATAACGCCCGACTCCTGTTTACTTGACTGTACGCTGAAGGCCTCGCCCTGGCGTACCACTTTCAAAATCTTTGTTTCCATAATTAATTTGTTATTTGTTAATATGTTATTGTGTCTGTTAATATGTTACTGTGTCTTTAAAACCCATTACTGTGTATCAACATGTCAAAGATCGCCTTGTCGTTGTTCGACGCTGCAAAATTAGGCACAAAAAAAAGGTGCATGAAACAACGTCATGCACCTCTGTAGGTTATTCTGTAGGTTATGTAGATTATTCTGTAGGTATTACGCTGTGCGCCTGTCCTCAACGGCATTTTTATACGCCTCCATCAGTTGCAGCACCCGCTGCTTGGCACCCTGCTGCGCCCATTTGTCCACATGCAGGCGCATATACGGATTATTTCTGAACGTATTCGACAGCAACCCCTCCTGACAATGGAAGTCGCGCTCAAACTGCCTCATATTATTGGCATAGCCGTAGCAGTCGCGACACGTGCAGAAGATGACCGCCAGCGCACTGTCGCCCCAGAAGTATTGACGCACACTGTCTACACATGTCGCCAGCGTCGCTACATCGGGCTGCTCATCATCCTGAGGCGCGTCTGGCGTCTGTGGCTCCGGCACGTGCTGGTTGACCGTCGCCCCGGGCATGGCAAACACGCAGCCGCGGATATTGCCGTTGAATACCTGACAGTTTGAGCCCGCCTCAAAATTGTTCACAACATTTTTCTGATTGTCTTTTTCCATTTTTTCTTGTTCTTTTTGATATCGTTACGTTTCTTGTTATTCTTATTTCTGTCGCTCTGGACTTTGCCAAACTTACCGCTCACCCGGTCGTTGAACACCTGCGAACTGCTGCCCGCCTCGAAGTGGTTGTGAATCTCCATAGGCTTCGCACGCACCTCCGTCTCCAGGTGCTGTCGCTCCGTCTCCAGATGCTGGTTTCTCGCCTCCAGCAGTTGCCGTTGCAGGTCGTCTATCTCCTGTTGGTGCTGACGGCGCAGATCTTCTATCTCCTGATCCCGCTGCTCCAGCTGCTCGTTCAGGTCGTCCACCTCCGCCTGCAGCCGCTCGTTCTCGGCCTGGATATCGCCAATCACCTCCGTGGCCCGTGCCAGTCCGTCCAGCATTTTCATCTGTTCCATCATTCTTTCGCGCTCCCTGTCGAGCGCACGCCTGGCGCCATCGCTCCAATCTCTCAGTTCGTCAAAATTTACGTCCATTCTCTTCTAAGAATTTATAGTCCGTGAATATTACCACTACCGCAATGATATAAATCCAAAAAATCGCATCCATAATCTTAATGTTTTTAGTTCGACATATATTGATTTCGGATTGCAAATATACAACAGAGGGTGTCCCAGAAACCGGGGACACCCTCTTGAGATTTAATATCTATTAAGCATTTCTTTTATGATTTTACACATTTTAAGGCGAAGTTCAGGCGGGTCGACCACTTCCACGCCATGGTCGTATTTCAGCAGTTCGCCTAGGAAGTCGGGCGTGGGCCTGACGTCGAGCGTAAAGTCGGTATAGGCCTCGGTCGTGTCTGCCACCCGCTGCGAGTGGTGAAGTGGCAGCGTGCGCAGGTAGTTGGCCGTCTTGCCGTAGGCACGCACCACCACGTGCGTCAGCGGCGTTGTCTCGTCGGTCAGCACACCGTAGTATTCGCCGAAGTACTGCTCTGACGAGAAGTCGGCAGGCATCACGAAGGTCTCGTCGGTCATCTCTACCGACAGCATGCGGTCCAGCGAGTAGGTAGCCATGTGGTGGCCCGTAAACACCAGCAGATACCAGCGACGTCCCCACAGCTTCAGCACGTAGGGCTCCACCGTCTTCTCGCTCACCTCACAGCCGAAGCGCTGGTAGCGCATGTGCAGGCGGCGGTTCAGTCTGATGGCCTTGATTATCATCGGCAGGAACTGCTCGCCCTCGGGCACGCTCTCCAGAATGATGCGGTCCTTCACCGTCGAACTGTCGGCCAGTGCCACGTTCACCGTCATCGTCGACAGCAGCCAACTCTCAATCGAATGGTCGGCCAGCTCGCCCGGGTTCGAGAAATAATACTGGTACTTCTCGTCGCACTCCATCATCAGGCCAAACAACTCGAAGATTTTGTCACGATAGCGGTTGAACGACGAGCGATAGAGCGTGTCGCCCATCTTGTCGGCCGTCCATTTCTCCTGCAGCGCCTTCAGCGTGAGGCGCTCGTTCTGCCTGATGGTCGTTATCAGCCACAGGCACTGTCGTATTGTGTTGCTTTGATACATAGTATTTGATTCTAGTTGAGACTAGTCAAAACTAGTTTCCTTTATCCTCTTCTCTTTTCCCTTTCCTGCCGCAGCAGCACCTCCAGATGGCGCTTCTCATTGAGAAGCTGCTCAATGCGCTGCTCCAGGATAGGCACCTGCTGACGCAGGCTCTTGTTCTCTTCCCTCAGCCGCTGCAGGTCTTCGTCTATGCCCTTTCTGTAGCCCGTGCGGGCCGCATACATACGCTCCTTGATGCCACCCTGAGTGACAAACTGCTTATCAAGGCCACTCAGATAGGTCTTCATCATCTTGTCTGTCATGTGCAGCAGGGTCAGCGCCACGTTGCATTGCTCCTCGTCGCCCCACCGTTCAAAATAGGGTTCATAGTCGCTCACTTTATTATGCTGCCTGCAAAACTTCAGCAGCGTGTCGTAGCGGGGATTACCACTATCCCACACGGTAAGATGACGCGTGCAGAGGTAGTCCTCATAGTCTGCGCGCAGTTCCTTTAGCGACGAGCGTGCCACATTCAGCAGTTTCAGCTGCAGCTCTGTGGATGTCATGCCATCGGCAAATCCCTCTATGATATTCTGCTTTCCCGAGCGTGCCGCCTGTATCATCTGATCTACAGTGCGGTCAGCCTTAGCAGGCAGGAAGCGCTTGGCAAAATGATATGTCAGCGCATATAGCACCTCTGTCTTCTGATAAAAGAAGAGGTCCTGGTATTGCACCTCGTTCTGCAACACCTTCGGAATTTCCTTATCCTTGTCCATTTTTACCTTTTTACCTTAATAGAACCAATAATTTACCTGCAAAGGTACAAAAAAATCCCGCTCTGTTTGTGGATAGAACGGGAAAAATATTTATAAAAAAATTGAATCGAATCCTAGTATCCGGGATTTTGTGTGATATTGGGATTTGACATGATATCCACATAAGGAATTGGCATCAGTAACTCATAGTCGAAACAACCCGTAACAGATTGTGCCTGACCTAAACGCTTAAGAGCAGCCCAGTACCCAAAGTCGGCATAGGTGTATTTCTTCCATTCTGCAGCAACACCCTCTGGGCCTGAAGTGGCACCTCCATCACCTAATGAAACGTTAGTCTCCAATACTAATCCATCCTTTCTGCCTGTAATTTCATACAGATACAACTGATGATGGGTGATAGTATAAACAGGGATATATGGTCCCGAGCTAGCTTGAGCCATTGCCCAGATAACAGGTCTTTCCATAGTTTGAAGAACAGACCTCGTCTGATAGATATACGAATCCTTGTCTATCTGGTTCAACGTATTCTGAGCCGCGCTTTTGCTTCCCAAAGTCAGTTCAATCTCTGCTTTTAGCATCTTGCCGGCATCTTTATTGAAATAAAGTTTTCCTTCATTCTGATAATTACTTTCAGGGAGATTGCCCAAAGCATTGCAGATATCGCTGTATGCCAGTTGAAAGACTTCACTTTGGCTGCGTTGCGGTATGTTGCTAGCTTGTTCTGAAGACATGATTGCCTGAGTGATAACGGGGACGTTACCCCACAGCATGCCAAGGTTATAATAGATAAAGGCCCTGATGGCTCTCACTTCTGCTAAAAATTGCGTAACCTGCTGATTTAGTTGAAGATCACCTCGTTCTGCCATCTCTAGAGTGTAGTTGATTCTGTTTATGGTGCTATAAGCTGCCTGCCATGTATTGCTGACTACAGGACTCTGGGCAGATATCTGGTGTACTGTGTTAGGGGTTGATCTGGTTGCCTCCAATTGCAGTTGTCCCTCAACAAATGATGCGCAACTGGCATAAATAGGAGCACGGAGCGCAAAAATATTTGACTGATAATCCTCCGTAATAGTCGCATCCATGCTTTGATACACCACTTTGGTTAACACGACAGTTGCCTTGAGCTCGTCATCAAGTGTGCCCTCCATGCGCACGCTTATGGTGCTATCTTTCTGCGAGAGCAAGGTGTAGACATACATCGGCTCGCTCGTCTGCTTATGATAGGTCTCTATTCTGCCGTTTTTGATGAGCCATGCGTCCTCCATAGAGTGGAAACCTACGCACGAACCGTCTTTCTTAAATGAGATTTCCTTATCTTTTTGGATATATGAGTTTCTGCCCTTTTCGATAGTAAAGTCCTTGACCTTCCATGAGAAGTCTCCTGCAATCAAATCATCAGTAAACGTCAACACAGGCTGGACGACACCGCTATCGTCATCACTCTCACGGTCGAAATAATACTTAAAGGTGACGCCATTGTTTGCAGCACCCTCCCATATCATTCTTTTCCCGCTGAAGGTCACGGTAATAACAAAAGTGCCTCCACTGTTGCTTTTGACCGTAACGGTGTTGCCATTGACAGAATAGGTGCCGGTATAACCAAAGGATTGGGCGGTAGATGTATATGTGCCGCCAGCGTTGATCGTCACCTCTTTACCTACCATCAGACCATCATAAGAATGACCTTGCTGTGTGTCGGTGCTCTTAACGCACATCCATGTACCGATAGCTTTACTGATGAGTTCGCCATCAGAAATGACCTCAGTCTTCTCATCGTCGTCACCGCATCCACAAAACACGAATGACATAAGCATCATTGGCAATGCCAATAGGAGGAACCTCTTCATAATAAGTTGTAGATTATTCATATTATCGGTATCAAATACTTATATTTTTTGCAAAGGTACAAAAAATCCCGCTCTATTTGTGGTAGAACGGAAAAAAAATATTGTGGTCATTTGGTCAAGGTCATTTGGTCAAAATCAATTTCGGGAACGCGGTCATTGCTCACTATATATAAATATAAATATTTATATTATAGTGGCGGATTTTGACAGTCAGTTTTCGATTTTGACAAATGACCAAATGACCAAATGACCGCGCAAGACACAAAAATAGACAAAATAATCTTGGATATGTATTCGTAGACCGCAATGGAAATGTAGTACCTTTGCAATGTCAAAAATGAGCAACACGCCGTATCGCTGACAGCAAAACGCCGGCTCGCTGAAAGCAACACGCCGTTTCTCTCAAAACGACACAAATAAATCTCAAATCTCAAACCTTAAACCTCAAAATTAAAAACTATGGGAACAATTGAAATTAAGAAGGTAGAACGCAAGGTAACTGTGGGCAAGAAGGGCGAGCAGCGCCAGCAGGTGAAGAAGACCTACGGTAAGATTATCTATCGCGGCACGCTGCGACTCACCGACATGGCCGAGCACATCATGAAGCACGGCAGTATCTATACCGAGGACGTGGTCATCGGTGTGATCACCAAGCTGAAGAGCTGCATGCAGGAGATGCTGGCCGACGGCTACAAGGTGAAGCTCGACGGCATCGGTACCCTCTACCCTGTCCTCACCTCCAAGGGCGTTGCTGACGCGAAGGACTTCAGCGCCTCTGAGAACGTCACCCGCCTGGGCATCGCCTTCCTGGCCGACCAGAGCAAGAAGTCTGCCTACAAGGCTTCCGCCATGCGACAGGGCGCTACGCTGAGCACCCAGCTGTACAGCGAGCTGACGGGTGAAGAGACCGCTGAGAACGGAAACACGGAGTCAGGGAACAACGGAGGCGGTTCTAGCTCCGAATCTGGCAACGGCGGCGGTCCCGTCAATCCTTAAGCCTCGCGCAGAGGTGATAATCTCACACAGAAATCACGGAAATCACAGAAATGAGAATCGCCAGCGATTCTTTATCCGCTGAATCCGATTAATCCGTGGTCGAAAGATTTCCGTGATTTCTATTTGCTATGCAAATACTGGAGGCGCAGCCAATTTCTGTGATATCTGTGGTTTCTGTGTGAACTTAAATAATCTATCGGTGTGAAATCAAAAACCAAATCATTATGAAGAACAAGACATTTTGGAAATTCGCGATTCAAACAGCCATTAGTGTGCTGTCGGCCATAGCAACGGCACTGGGCGTAACCTCGTGCATGTAATACATTAAACATGAAACATGAAACATTAAAATGGGGAAATAGTTAATTACAGGAAGAGCCACACCGCGTGGCTCTTTTTCATTCCATCAAAAAAAAAGGAAAGGCTCGCTTCACAGCGAACCTTTCCCGATAACTAAATTAATCAACCATAAACCTTAACCATTAAAAATCTTTTTATGTACTGCAAAGGTACGAAAAAAGGTTGAGATATATGTTGAATATTTGTTATAAGTGGTTCAAAAATTATTAAATATCAGATTTCCGACCAATTTAAGCGAATTTTAAACCATTTATCACAAATGATTTATTCTAAAAAAGCTAACAATACGTTATTTCAGTCGTTTGTAGCCGTAGGCAGCCGTATCGCCCAGTTCCTCCTCAATACGGATGAGCTGATTGTATTTGGCCATGCGGTCGCCAATCTTCTCGGTCAGTTTTACCCAGTTGTCCCAGTCGTTCTCGTCGAGTCCGTCCTCGATAGAGTCGATAGGATACTTGGTGATGAGTTGTTCCAGATAGGCAATCTGCTCGTCGGCTGAGAGAGTGCATCCTCAATGCCGTCAAAATCAGGTGCATAGCCACCCTCGTCGCCCACGGCAGTAATTACCTCTTGAATCGAGGATCTCTCTTGCATGAATCTTTTCAATTTTCATATGTCTTGTCTTAATTAAAATTGCACCATGGTTGTTTTCACGGTGCAAAGGTACGGCAAATAAAAAAGGTGCGCAATACCTAAAATCGAGTGTTTTAAGTATTACGCACCTATCATGAACTGCCAAAGCAGATTAATCAGAAGTAGGTATTCAGCATCCTATCCACCAATGCCCAGACGAGTATGGTTATTCAGGGAAGACTTCAGCCAACTTTTGCTCAATAGCGTCCATACGGTTGTTGCCTCGAACAAGGATGGTGCCGTCAGGAGCAAAGAGGATGAGTTCAGGGATGGCGTCGATGCCATAGAGTTCGGATGCCACGGCCTGCGAGTTGAGGATCTGGGGGTAAGGGATAGCATCGTCCTTGATGGCACGCAGCGTGGCCTCGGGCTTATCTTTCACGGCTACGCCAAGGGCTGTAAAATTGCGGTCTTTATACTTCTCGTGCAAGGCAATGACCTTGGGGATTCCTGCACGACAGGGACCGCACCACGAGGCCCAGAAGTCAACGAGCACATACTTGCCGCAACCCACATAGTCGCTCAGGTGGGCGGTCTTGCCGTCGTACTCCACGGCAAAGTCGCGGAACCTTTCGCCCTCCTGCGGACGGGTAAGCAGCGTGTTCAGCCTCTCCACGTACTTAACGGTGACAGGATGCTGCTGTACAACCTCGCCACACTGGCTGATGAGTGCCAGCACCTTCCTGGCTTCGGGCACCGTAGAATGGGGCAATGCCGTGAGCATCAGCGCCGCGGTAAGGTCGTTGCGATGGGCAAGGATATAATCCTTGGTGAGCTGAACGGCTTTGTCCTTATCGCCAGCCTCACTGGCTTTGCCTATCTCGCGCGTGGCATCAAACAAGGCATCATTGAGCGGGGTGCCTCCTACACGGCACGACATCCAGTCGTCCTGCGTGATGACGATATCACCTGCTTCGAGGATAAGCGGGAAGCGATTAGTACGGACACCGTTCTGGATCTGTGACTCCAGCAGCAGGGCTGCTATCTGGGGCTTCTCCACCCTGCCGCTGATAGCAATCTTATTGCCTTGCAGGGCACATTTCTCCGTGATAGGCTCCTGATTGACGAAGTCGGCCAGGTAGAAGCTGTCAATCTTGACGTTTTCCTTAGCATACTCTTCATTCAGCAGACTAACGTCGCAACTCACTGTATAAGTGTTTTGCGCCCAGCCCGTAAGAGTGACAAGGGCAAACAACGAGATAAGGATTGATTTCTTCATATTTGGGTTTTATTTGATATCAAATATCTCTGCGAGCTTTTCCTTCAGCTCTTGGCCTCGTAGTCCTATGGCGAGAATCTTTCCATCTGGGGTGATGAGGACAGTTTCAGGAATAGCACGAACACCATAGGTTTCGGATGCAATAGATTTCCAGCCTTTCAGGTCGGAGAGATGAACCCAAGGTAGTTCAAGATGGCGGATAGCATTAAGCCATGCGTCACGTTTAGAATCGAAGGAAATGCCAATCATTTGCAGGCCTCGGGCAGCATATGTATTGTATATCTCTTTCATTGTCGGCATCTCGCCCATGCAGGGACCGCACCACGAAGCCCAGAAGTCAAGCAAGACATAATGACCTTTTCCAACGTATTCCGAAAGCCGGTGAGATATACCCGTTGTGTCAGGCAACTCCAAGTCATGATACTGAAGACCTACAGCGCGTTTTTCCAATCCCCAATAGTATTTCCAGACTTTCTCCATGGCCGGATGGTGGGCAAAGGCACGGTCTTCTTTCAGGTATTTTGAAAGCTCATCATATGTCATATCTCCAAGGGTTACATGAAGATAATAGGCAGGAATGATATTATCGAGGTTGTCGTTGATAGCAGCCGCCTTTATCTCTTCGTACTGTGATAGGTAGCCCTTTAACTGTTCTACTGCTTTCTTATAAGGCTCATACTCAGCTGGCGACGATTTTCCCAATGCGCCTTCCTCAACGATGGTTCTGGCTTCTTCGGGCAGACTGTCAATGATGGCATCTAATTGCTTCTCGAGTTCCCATTCGCGATGCTGGTACAGGTTCATTTTGTTATTGAGCGGTGACCCAGTGATAACACCTTTGAGCATATCAAAGTGGATAGGTGTCTCGTCGATGATGAAGCGTTGGTCGTTGCCCAAACCGTCGCCCAACTGTACAAACGTTCCATAGGGAAGCCTGCCTGTAATGCGGAAACTACCATCCTGTCCAACCTTAGCTTTTGTCTGATTACCTCGTATAGGTGCGACGGTAAAAAACATCACGCTTTCAGCAGATGGGGCCGTCTTACCTGTTATTACGAAATCAATAGTGTCTGACTTTTCAGGAGTAAACACTTTCGTCTGTGCCCAGCCCGTCAGAGTGAAAAGGGCCAGCAGAATGGTTGTAATGGTTTTCTTCATATTTGGTTATCTAAGTTGTAGTACCTTTATTTATATATACGCTCAACTTGGTAAAAATATCGCGTCTATGGTTGTTAATAAATAAAAAAATAAAGAGAGATATTCAAAATACCTCTCTTTGTGATTCCGGCGGGATTCAAACCCACAACCTTCTGATCCGTAGTCAGATGCTCTATTCAGTTGAGCTACGGAACCTCCGTTCCTTTGTCGCAAACCTTTGAATGTGATTCCGGCGGGATTCAAACCCACAACCTTCTGATCCGTAGTCAGATGCTCTATTCAGTTGAGCTACGGAACCTCGTTCCTTGTTTGCGGGTGCAAAGGTACGCACTTTTTTTATATTCACCAATTTTTTTGAGGTATTTTTTTCAAAATAGGTGCATTTTTTTGGATTTTCTGAATTATTAGTGAATATTTTTCAATTTTCGGACGTATTTTACTGGTTCACCCTCGTCATTCTTCAGCACATCTGCAAAACGCTGGGGTGTTATTTCCACGGGTCCGGATACGAATTCAGGGATATTATAGCTCTTCATGAACTGACGATGATAGTCGGGATCAGCCTGAGGCAGCGCAAAGGGTTTGGATGCCCTACCCTGCTGGTCAACATGCGCAAAGAAGGGACGGGTGAAATTACCATCCTCGCGTCGGGTGCTGACTACGAGCCAACGTCCATTGCTGGACCAAGAGTGATAGCTCTCAGTATCGTCGGAGTTGATACCCTCCATAGGCTTGCACTCACCCGTGGCAAGATTGAGCATCCAGAGATCAGCCTCGTGGTGCCAGATATGGAAGCAGCCATAGTTACCCAGGGTGAAGACCAGAAAGCGTCCATCGGGCGAGATACGAGGCAGCGTGGCACTCTTGCCAAGGGTATCGGCATCGAAGACCAGCTGGCGCGGACCGAAGGTCATCGTCTCGGCATCAAACGACTTGCGATAGATATTATAATGCAGTTCGCTATAGCGGCGGATAACCTCTACATCCTTGGACACCGTATCACGGAACTCAAAATGTGCGCTGCAATAATAGAGGCTCTTGCCATCGGGTGCCCAGAAGGGGAACACCTCAAACTCAGTAGAGTCGTTCTCGATATTCGTCACCTCGTTGTTCCTGACATCATAGGCTATGATATCGCTGGCGGAATCGAACACCTCAATCTTATTCTTATGGCGCGTATGGAACGACTGTCCCGTCTTGTTGGTAGAGAACACCACCAAGGGCAATGTGGGATGCCAGGTGGGATAGACACCTGCAGAGAGCAGGGAGTCGTTGCGCATATTGACCTTGCTGACCTTGCCATCATAGACCATGATGGTGCCACCATGATTCTGACGGGCATGGAAGAGCATGCGTTCAGGATTATATTGCTGGAAATTGT
This sequence comes from Prevotella communis, assembly GCF_022024175.1. Classification (GTDB taxonomy): domain Bacteria; phylum Bacteroidota; class Bacteroidia; order Bacteroidales; family Bacteroidaceae; genus Prevotella; species Prevotella communis. The sequence goes on from NZ_CP091794.1 coordinate 2,061,903, forward strand.
GGCAGTTGACACATTGTCCGTCCTGTTCGGTGCTGCACAGCAGATTGTCGACCATCACCTTCTCGTCGTACGTCTCAAGGCAACGCTGATTCAGCGTCAGTTCCTCGTAGGTGACATAGGAAGGAGAGATAAGACGATAGCAGAGATAAGCGTCAATACTGTCGGCAGACACATGATAGGCAAAGGGCTTGAAGCGCTTCCACTGTCCGCCATTGCAGGCAAAGACCTCAACGGTGATATCGTGGCCCTGGGCAGCAGCTGTCAACTGATGCCAGTCATCAACAGAAGGCTGGGCCTTGACACCGCCACACACCAGTTCCATATCGCCATAGGAGAAACGCGTCACCACCTCGTCGGCCTCCTGCTCCAACTGGAACGAGAGCGGAGCGATATTCACAGGAATGGTCACATCCGTATAGTCGGGATATATCTTAGGCAAATGCTCGTCTTCGATAAAACTGTCAGGAACCTTCGTTCCACATGAGGCCAACGCCAGGAGTGCCCCAAGGCACAATAAATGGATATATTTCATAATCAATACAACTTCTGATTTCTAATAAGGAAATAGTCATAGTAGAACGTATGACCAAAACGGGGATAGAAGACGGGACGCATCTGGGCCTCCGTCATGCCGGCACAACTCTGGGCCAGTTTCATGAAATTCTCGTAGTCCTCCTTGACCTGGGCATCGAAAGGCATGCGACTGATATCAACCTGATGCTCCAGATTGCCATAGAGATAGGCAGCCTCCTGATAATGACGAGGCATCAGCTTACCCTGATGCAGAACGGCATACTTATTGAACCTGGGCCAGAAGGTAGGAATATCCTTGGTCCAAAGGGCAGCAAAGAGCACCAGTTCCTGCATCTCAGGATCATCCGTCTCAACATTGACCAGAAGGTGCATCAGGAAATACTCAACCAGTCCGTTGTCACTACTCAGCTGATCCTTGAAATCACGCAGATGGAACAATGGGCCGTATTCCTTGCTGGCCTTCAACCTCTCACGATGATGCAGGTACTGCTCCTGCTGTTCGGCCCACGCCTTATGATAGCGCGTGTGCTTCAGGATATTGATGTATTTTGCAGCCACCTCATATTCCTCGTCCATCAACGAGCAACGAATCATGTACTTCAGATAGACGGCACGCCAGCCATACTCCACGCCATCCTCCAGACACCAGCGGTGACAGAAGTTCAACTGGCCATAATAGAAGTAGATATCACGGCCAACGACCTGCGTCATACGGATGTCTATCGGGGTATTGCTGGCCTTGGCTCCCTGACGATAATAGTAGGCCTCATCACCCAGGCGTCCCAGGCGGAAGAGCGCCAGGTTCTTCATCATCACGATGCTGCGGGTAGGTTCATCCTGCAGGTTGGCGGCCTCACGGATCACGCCATTCCAGTCGTCAGCCTCCATAGCGCGGTTCATGGCCAGTTCCTTATGGAAATTATAGTCCTTATACCAGTATTTCTGAACGCCATACACAAGACCGCCTATCAGCAAACATTGAACCAGGCCCCAGATGACAGGCTTACGAACCTGTCCGCTGCCCCATAGGCCATAGCTGAGCGCCATCAAGGCATAGAAGACGGTGAGCAGGATGAAGGGGATGTAATAGCTGGCGAAGAAATCGTCCATCTCAAAGAGTGGAAGAGCCGTGAAATAGATATCCTCGGAATTGGTCTGATAATAGCATTGCTGATAATAGATCATCGGCACAACGATGATTGCGGCCAACGCCAGGAAGGAATTCAGGAGTCGCAGTTTCAGGGACATGTCCTTCAGGCGCCAGGAAAGCAGACCCATGAGTGCCACTGCCAGCAAGCCATAAAAGCCCAGCAGCGGGTAAAGCACGGCCGAACCGGCAACAATATACGCAGGACGGACCATCTTAGGCAGACACCTGAAGCCCCACACGCTGGCGATGCCGGCAGTAAGGCCGATGGTGGCCACAAAGAAATAGCCTCGCAGTTTCAGGTAATAAATCCAATAGCCCAGTTCCACATTGCTCAGAAGCAACAATGCCACAGGAACGAGCAAAACCGTGAGCCACTTCAACGGCACCTTAAAGGTAAGGGCCGAGAGAACCAGCAGCACAGCCCACCAGGCACACAGGATGAGCACGCCAAGCCACGAGTGATAGAAGAAGTCGGTGAAGAAGGTACCCAGATACGTCAGGATGCCACCCGAAACGACCATCTGCTGCTTAAAAAACAATGCTGTATCAAGGAACAGGTTCAACTCCTGGACCTTCCAGAGATAGTTCTCCTCATAGTGCACCAGAGCCCACGCTATCAGGCCGAAAGCTACCGTTACAAGGAGCAAAGGAATGATGTTAAGTTTATGTTTCATGCGATTTTTCGTTATTGTGCGTGCAAAGGTATAAAAATTATTCTACAAATTGAATCAGAATCGGAAATAATTTCGTAACTTTGCACGAAATAGTAAACTATCAATAACTACATTAATTATTTATGCTCAAACATTTCTTTTTAGCATTAGCGCTATTGACAACGGCACAGGGATTTGCTGCCGCGGAACCGGAATGGAAGAATCCGGCAGTCAACCAGATTAACCGTGAGGCGCGTCGTGCAGATTTCTTTGCTTTCGAGAATGCCGGACTGGCTAAGACAAACGACAAGACGAAGTCGGGTCGATACTTGTCGATGGAAGGCAAATGGCGTTTTAACTTCGTGAAGGACCACAACCTGGCACCTGCCAATTTCTTCTCGTTGAAGTTTGACGATTCGAAATGGGTGGACTTCCCCGTACCTGGTCTCTTTGAGATTGAGGGCTATGGCGACAAGACCTACAAGAACGTGGGTTATTCATGGGGTACCACATTCAACAGTAATCCTCCCTTTATCGGTGAGACCAACAACTACACGGGTTCTTACCGACGTGAGTTCAACCTGCCCGGCGACTGGAACGGACAGGAGGTTTATTTCCATGTGGGTTCGGCAACAAGCAACCTGAAGGTATGGGTCAACGGTAAGTTCGTAGGCTACTCAGAGGATTCAAAGGTAGCTGCCGAGTTCAACATCACCAAGTACCTGAAGAAAGGCAAGAACCTGATTGCCATGCAGGTGATGCGCTGGTGCGACGGCTCTTACCTGGAGGACCAGGATTTCTGGCGCTTTACAGGTATTGCTCGCGAGGTATATCTGTATGCCCGTCCGAAGATGCATATCGAGGATTTGACAGTCAGCCAGGACTTTGTTGCTGGCAAAGGTGTACTGAAAATTGACGCAAAAGCGCCGAAGGGAACTACCATCGAGCAGCGTCTGGAAGACAAGAACGGCAATGAGGTAAGTCTTGAGAACGTAAAGCCCTGGTCGGCCGAGGTGCCCAACCTCTACAACGTGATTATCACATTGAAGAAGGGCGACAAGGTGCTTGAGGTCATCCGTCAGCGCGTAGGTTTCCGTCATATTGAAATCAAGGGCGGTCAACTGTTGCTGAACGGTCAGCCTATATTAATAAAAGGTGCCGACCGTCATGAGTTGGACCCTGATGGCGGTTATATCGTCTCGATAGAGCGTATGATCCAGGACATCAAGATTATGAAGCAGTTGAACATCAATGCCGTGCGCACCTGCCACTACCCTGACGATCCACGTTGGTACGACCTCTGCGACGAGTATGGTATCTATCTGACTGCCGAGGCCAACCTGGAGAGTCACGGCATGGGCTACGGAGAGCGCACACTGGCTAAGCGCGCGGATTTTGAGAAGATGCACCTGGAGCGCAACCAGGGTAATGTCATGTCGTTCAAGAACCATCCATCTGTCATCGTATGGAGCCTGGGCAACGAGGCGGGCTATGGTCCCAACTTCGAGAAGGCTTACGACTGGATAAAGGCTACCGACAAGACTCGTCCTGTACAATATGAGCAGGCTGGCCAGAACGGCAAGACAGACATTTTCTGTCCGATGTACTATGGCTACGAGGGTTGTGAGGCTTACTCGAAGGGCAGCAATCCCCGTCCACTCATCCAGTGTGAATATGCCCACGCCATGGGTAACTCCATGGGTGGTTTCAAGGAATACTGGGACCTGGTACGTAAGTATCCGAAATATCAGGGTGGCTATATCTGGGACTTCGTGGATCAGGGTATGCGCGACAAGAGTCCTGTGACAGGACGCACCATCTTTACCTATGGTGGCGACTACGGTAAGTATCCTGCTTCCGACTATAACTTCAACTGTAATGGTATCATCGCACCAGACCGTCGCCTGAACCCTCATGCCTACGAGGTAGGCTACTACTATCAGAGCGTATGGGTGAAGGATGTAGACCTGAAAGCTGGTAAGTTTGAGATCTACAACGAGAATTTCTTCAAGACGCTCGACGACCTGCAACTGGAATGGTTTGTAGGTGGCGCAGGCAGTCATCACCATGAGAGTGCTAATCGTCCCAGCGGCATGACCTTTGGCCACGGAGGCACTATCGATATCAGTGGCATCCAGCCACAGCAGCGCAAGGTGATCACCTCTGAAGAGATGCAGAAGGTCATTGAGCGCGTATTGGGTCATCATGGTGACAACGAGATTTTCGTTTCGTTCTACTTCAAGTCAAAGAACGGCGCACCTCTCATAGAGAAAGGTCAGGTACTGGCAAAGCAGCAGTTCTGCATCAACGAGTACAAGTATCCTGAACTGAAACAGGAGACAGCTGAGGTTCTGAAGGAAGAGACCAACACTTACGTGAAACTCTCTGCTGCAGGCACCGATCTCTATATCGGTCGTTGGAACGGATGGATAGACTACCTGACTGTGGATGGTCAGGATATGCTGCAGTTCCGTGAGAGCATCGTGCCTGAGTTCTGGCGTGCTCCAACGGATAATGACTATGGTGCTCAGCTGCAGAATCGCTTCTCTGCCTGGAAGAGTCCTGAGACAAGGGTGAAAGATTTCAAGACAGGCGACAATTCCGTTACCGTCACCATAGAGCTGCGCGAACCCGCCACTCGCACGGCAGGTCCAAGAAACCGCGATGAGCGTCGTCCGGCTTTTGCCATCCTCACAATGACCTACACCCTCACTGCTGATGGTGAAGTGATTGTACGTGAGCAGCTGAAGCCTGAGGGTGAAGCCAAGATGAGTGAGATGTTCCGCTTCGGCATGGGTATCCAGATGCCTAAGCAGTACGACCAGGTGGAGTATTACGGACGTGGTCCTGTCGAGACCTACAGCGACCGTAAGGATTCTGAGTTCCTGGGCGTGTATAGGAATGCCGTGAAGGATGAGTATTTTGAGTATATCCGTCCACAGGAGAGTGGTAACCACGTTGACGTACGCTGGTTCTCAGTCATCAACCAAAGCGGAAAGGGGCTGCAGTTCTATTCCAACGCACCGATGGAGGCTTCTGCCCTGCCCTACACCACTGGCCAGCTTGACGACGGTCCTCATAAGGACAAGGCTTGGGGACGTCATAGTGGCGACCTGGTTCCGTCAGGTTACACCAGCGTTCATATCCAGCAGCGTCAGTTGGGCCTGGGTTGCGTGAACTCATGGGGTGCATGGCCTCGCAATGAGTATCGCGTTCCTTTCAAGGAGTATGACTTCACATTTGCCATCAAGCCTTTGAAATAAAGGAAAGGCAATACAACAAAAGCGGCACCCATTGGAAAATGAGTGCCGCTTGTTTTTATTGTCCTAACTGACTGAACGTCTTACAGCCTTTTGCGTAGTATCGCCAAAGCAACAGGAATGGCGCGAACTCTGCATCATGGGCAGCTACCCTACTTTGCTGAATCTGCTGACGGTCGTTTTTAAAATCCCTGCGCCAGCGCTTAAAGTCGCGACGGGCTCGGAAAATGGCTTTGAAGTCGCCCACGTTACGCTTCAGCAACAGCGTCTGGAAAGCAGCCAGGTAATCCAGGAACCAGCGCCAGCGCATCACGGGCTTCAGGTCTTTCTCTGGCAGGCACTTGTACAGCATCGTCAGGTTATTGCGGAAATTCAAGTAGGTCTTCATGGGGTTCGACTTTGGCAGCGTACCACCTCCTACATGATAGACTTTACTCTCAGGCAGGCAGTAGAGCTGGTATCCGCGGATACGCATACGCCAGCACATCTCAATCTCTTCCTGATGGGCAAAGAAGCGGCCATCCAGTCCGCCCACCTCTTTATATATACGCGCACGCACGAGGAGAGCTGCACCTGTAGCCCAATGTATCTTTGCAGGCTCATCATATTGTCCTTGGTCTTTCTCGACGACATCAAAGACTCTTCCGCGGCAGAACGGATATCCATAACGGTCCAGATAGCCACCGCATGCACCTGCATACTCAAAACTGTCGCGCTGATAAATGCTCAATAGTTTGGGTTGACAAGCTGCAACCTCAGCATGTGCGTCCATAAATGCAAGCAGGGGCGTCAGCCATCCTTTGGTTACCTCTATATCGCTATTCAGCAGCAGATAATACTCGGCATCAACCTGTTCCAGGGCTTTGTTATAGCCCTCAGCAAAGCCCCAGTTCTTTTCCAGCAGGATCAACTTCACTTCAGGGAACAGTTCCTTCAACAAGGTGATACTCTCATCTGTAGAGGCGTTATCAGCTACATAGACCACGGCCTCGTCCCTTGAATATTCCAATACGCTGGGCAGATACTGGCGAAGCATCTTTGCGCCATTCCAGTTTAATATGACGATAGCTAACTTATCCATTGATAATCGTGGCTTTTAAGGCGGTCTTATCGTGGTTGAAATCACCCATGCGCACCCGAATCAGTTCATTGTCAAATTCTGGTTTTGCATCTGCAGGCGACAGTTCTACACGAATATAATTCTTGGTAAACCCATGCATGGCACGTCCGCGCGTAGCCTTCTCAAAGAGTACCTCAGCTTCCTGGCCAATATACTGTTCATAGAAACTGATGGTCTTCTCGTCAGACAGTTCCAGCAATCGCTTACTACGCAGTTTCTTCTCCTTCTCAGGCACCACATAGTTGATCTTCAGAGCTGATGTGCCTGGACGCTCTGAGTATGGGAACACATGCAGCTGGGTGACGGGCAGGGACTTGACAAACTCATAGGCATCCTCGAAGCACTCGGGTGTCTCACCTCTGCATCCCACCATCACATCCACGCCGATAAAAGCATCGGGCATCTGTTCCTTGATACGCATGATCTTATCAGCAAAGAGCTGTCGGTCGTAATGGCGATGCATCAGGCGCAACACTTCATCACTGCCACTCTGTAGGGGAATATGGAAATGGGGCATAAAGGCATGACTCTCCCTGGCACAGTAGTCAATGAGTTCGTCGCTGAGCAGGTCGGGCTCCAGACTGCTGATTCGATAACGACTGATGCCCTCTACACGGTCAAGGGCTTTCACCAGGTCGATGAATTTCTCACCCGTGGTCTTACCGAAGTCGCCAATATTCACACCCGTGAGCACGATTTCCTTTCCTCCCTCTGCTGCTGCCTGTTCTGCTTGTGCTACCAATGAAGCTATCGTTGGGTTGCGACTGAACCCTCGCGCGTACGGTATAGTACAATAGGTACAGAAATAGTCGCAGCCATCCTGCACCTTCAGAAAATACCTGGTACGATTTCCCCTTGAACACGATGGCGCAAAGGTCTTGATATCTTTGGTCTTCTCAGTCTTGTAAGTCGCGATATTATTACGGTTTACAAAAGCTTCTGACAGGAACTGCACGAGATTAGCCTTCTCATTAGATCCCAACACCAGGCTCACGCCCTCTATCTTACTCACAGTCTCGGCTTCCAACTGGGCATAGCAACCTGTCACTACTACAAAAGCGCCAGGATTCTCGCGTACCATTCTATGAATAGCCTGACGACATTTATGATCGGCCACATCGGTCACCGAACAGGTATTTATCAGACAGATGTCGGCTGGCTCGCCCTTATGGGCTGTGCGGACGCCCATCTCCTGAAGCATCCTACCGAAAGTTGATGTCTCAGAAAAGTTCAACTTACACCCTAAGGTATAATATACTGCTGTTTTGCCTTGAAAGGCAGATGTATCTATCATATCATTTATCTTCTGTTTTGCAAAGGTACACATTAATTGGCGAAAAACACGCTTTTTTGTCTTAATTTCATTTAAGTGTCGTTTGTATACTATTTTTAACATTTCATATCCAACTGATTTACAAGCATTTACAAAAAAGTTACAAAAATCATCAAAAAAAAATTGAAAAAAATGTATCATCGTATCAAAAAAATACCTACCTTTGCATCGTTTTAATAAACAAATGATTGTTTTACAGATTTAAAAAGCAAAAAAGAAATGAAAAAGATTGCATTTATGTTCGCAGTTGCAGCTATGTTCGTAGCTTGTGGTGGTAATGGTAACAAACCCGCTGAGGAGGTTGCTACAGATTCAATCGCTGAGGTTGACACTACTGTTGTTGACACTACTGTTGTTGACAGCGCTGCCGTTGATACAGCTGTTGTTGCTGAGTAATTTAGCGAACTAAAGGAAACGTGAGGATATATCTTCTGATATATCCTCTTTTTTTTGTGTTCAAAAAATAGCCCCCTATTAGCATACAAACGATGAGCCGCAATCCCTGATAATCCGAGATTGCGGCTCATGATATTTTATGTACCTGACTTCATTACGACAGGAAACCCAGAAGAGCACCGGCAGCAACGGCGGAACCGATGACACCAGCCACATTGGGACCCATAGCATGCATCAGGAGGAAATTGTGACGGTCGTACTCCAAACCCATATTATTACTGATACGAGCTGCCATAGGAACGGCACTGACACCAGCATTACCAATCAGGGGGTTCAACTTCTTATCCTTGGGCAGGAAGAGATTCATGAACTTCACGAAGCACACGCCGCTGGCGGTGGCAATAGCAAAGGCGAAGGCACCGATGGCGAAAATAAACACGGTGTTGAGTGTAAGGAACTCGCTGGCCTGCGTAGAGCAACCTACGGTGAGACCCAGCAGTACCACCACGATATCATTCAAGGCATTGCCTGCCGTCTTAGCCAAACGGGTGGTCTTACCACTTTCCTTCAGCAGATTGCCAAAGAACAGCATACCCAACAGGGGTAAGGCTGAAGGCACGATGAAGGTGGTGATAAGGAGTCCGATAATGGGGAACAGGATGCGCTCGGTCTGACTGACCTGACGCGAGGGTTTCATCTTGATAACGCGTTCATTCTTGGTGGTGAGCAGTCGCATCAATGGGGGCTGAATCAGTGGCACCAACGCCATATAGCTATAGGCACACACGGCAATGGCTCCCATCAGGTTGGGCGACAGCTTTGAAGAGAGGAAGATGGCGGTAGGACCATCGGCACCACCGATGATAGCGATACCTGCAGCCTGGTTAGGTTCGAAGCCAAACGCCAAAGCCAGCATATAAGCACCAAAGATACCAAACTGCGCAGCAGCACCGATCAGCATCAGCTTAGGGTTGGCCAGCAGAGCCGAGAAGTCGGTCATAGCACCTATACCCAGGAAGATAAGAGGCGGATACCAACCCTGACGCACGCCTTGATAGAAGATGTTCAGTACGGAGTTATCCTCATAGAGGCCAATCTCCAGACCGGCATCGGCACGGAAAGGGATATTACCCAAGATGATACCTAAGCCAATAGGCACCAGCAGCAGGGGCTCGAAATCCTTTTTGATAGCCAGATAGATAAAGACGGCACCTACTATGATCATAAGCAAGTTGCCCACCGAGGCATTGGCAAAGCCGGTATAGGTGAGGAACTCGTTGAAATTGTCAATGATAAACTGGAACATAATTCAAAAATTATCAATTATCAATTCACAATTATCAATTAACCAATGGTCAGCAGCACAGAGCCTTCCATCACACTGTCGCCTTGTTTCACCTGAATAGAGGTTACCTTACCAGTAGTCTCGGCCTCGATATTATTCTGCATCTTCATGGCCTCCAGCACCAGGACAATATCACCGGCATTGACCTGCTGACCAACCTGCACACGGATTTCGGTGATAGTACCAGGCAGGGGTGCCTTGACAGGAGTGCCAGCGGCAGGTGCTGCAGCAGGAGCTGCTGGAGCCTCGGCTGGCTGGGCAACTGCGGGTTTGGCAGCAGGAGCAGCAGACTGAGGAGCCTGAACCTTGGGAGCCCCCATCGTGGGATGCTTAGCAGCATTGATAGGCTTCTGCAATTCCACCTCGAAGGGGATACCATTGACGTTAACCTTGGCGATATTGCCTTCTACTTCGGCGATTTCTACTTCGTAGTCCACGCCTTTTACTTTATACTGATACTTGTTCATGGGTTTAGTGTAATTCTGGGGTTGTAGGAATAATTGGAGCTTTGGGGGTGGAAGGGAGGAACGGGTCGTGCAACTGAGTCATCTGTGTGTACTCATCATCCCAACCGGTGTCCTTAGGCTTAATGGTGATAATGCCACTCTCCACGTCGTGAACATCATCCTCATATTGGCGGAGTGCCATACCGATAACAGCCATATAGACTTCCATATCGATGCCTTTCTTGTCGAAACCTTCCTGAAGAAGATTGCTGGTCTTATGACCAATCTCGGCCGTCTTCGCAACAGTCTTGGTGATAGGTTTGATAGGCTGCTGGTTAACCACCTTCTTAGCTGTGTCCATATGACGCATAATCATGCCGAAGACGGTGAAGAAAATCCACAAGAGCGACAGACAGAGAAACACAATACCCATAGCCATGATTGCCATAGCGAAGCCGTGGGGATCCTTATCCTTGAACTCCTCAATCTTTCCCTTGGCAGCATTAGCCTGAACTTTGTTGTCGTGACCAGGAGTGGCATCCCCTACTCCACATACCGTCCAATGGCCGTCAATGCGTGCATAACTCTCGTCGGCTCCCAATACGGGAATAGTGACAGAGTCAATGAGCTCTACGCCATTGGCATTGTAAAGAGCAAGGAATACGGGACCTGTACTGTCTACAGGAAGAGAGAGGTGAAGTTTTCCCTGTGCAGGGTTAGAGTTGCAGAAGAGCATCATATAATGACGGGCAGCCAGATTGGTGCGATCGTCACCATTAGGAATGACACTCATCATCGAGATGCGCTGAGGGGCAGAGAGCGATTCATCGAGGACCTTGGGATTGGTGGTCAGATACATACCTCGCACATTGTAGGTGGAGTAAGATGTATTGGCCAACTCAACCCAAGCCTCACGATGACCAAACTCATCCTCAATGCTCTGCGTGTTGCTGGTCATCACCTCGCTGATGACGATGTTGCGGGCACCTTGTCCAAACATCGCCACCGAGCCAAGCAATGTCAGCGAACTTAGCATAAGTCTTAAGCTTGTCATATTGGTAATTGTTAAACGTGTATTATTATATAGGTCGTAGCATTAAAAGAGTTGCCCACAGCAGAACAGCACAATGAGCTGAGCCGTCAGGATGCGCAGGAACATGGCAAACGGATAAACCGTAGAATAGCCTACTGCGGGTGCCTCCTTAGAGCAGATGCTGTTGGCATAAGCCAATGCGGGGGGATCAGTATAGGTACCGGCCAGCATACCTGCGATGGTGAAGTAGTTGAACTTCATACGACGGGCAATAGGACCTACTATTAATATAGGTATAATAGTGATAAGGAAACCGGTAAGCACATAGAGCACACCATCGCCTGTCATCACCGTATCAAAGAAGTTGGCACCTGCCTTAATACCCACAGAGGCAAGGAAGAGCACCAGTCCTATCTCGCGCAACATCATATTAGCAGAAGTGGTGGTATAGGTCACCAGCTTCATCTTATAGCCATAACGACCTATCAGGATGGCGATAATCAGTGGACCACCAGCGATACCCAGCTTCATCAGAGGCATGCCAGGGATGAAGGGCAGTGAGCCGAAGATGATACCAATGATAATACCTACGAAAATAGTAGCGATATTAGGTGCATCCAGACGCTTGATACTGTTGCCCATCATATTAGCCACACGGTCAACATCATCCTGAGGACCTACCACCATAATACGGTCACCTACCTGCAAGGGAAGGTTGGGTGATGCGAAGATATCCATGCCGTGACGGGTCACACGAGTAACATTGACACCATATACACTTGAGAAGTGCATCTGACCGAATGATTTTCCGTTAATCTTGGGGTTGGTCACCAGTACACGCTTAGAAACCAGGGGCTGATCCTGCTGTTCCCAGTCAACCTCGATAACAGGTCCGATGAAAGCAACGATAGCCTCGTAATCGGCCTCGGCACAAACGATATACATCTGGTCGCCCACATGGAACACGGTATCACGATTAGGGATAGACACATGACCATCGTGCAGGATACGAGATACCACAAAATCACGGTTTAGGAAGTTGTGCACCTGAAGCACTGTCTTGCCCTCAAGATACTTGTTAGACACCTCAAGGTGCATGTGGTGAGGCTTCTGATTAGCATTGGCACCAGCCTGCTCCTCAAGGACAGCCTCTTCTTGTTCGAGCTTCACACGACAGAGATAACGCACCAGGATAGTGGCACCAATGATACCAAGCACACCCAAAGGATAGGCACAAGCATAGGCCGATGCAATCTGAGGTACGGGCAGGTTCAACTGTCCAAACACTGAGTTCAGGGCCTCGTTGGCAGCACCAAGACCAGGGGTGTTGGTCACAGCACCATAAAGGGTACCAACCATCATAGGCAGGTCGTTGACATCATGCTTCTGGTAGAAGAAGATAAAGTAGCAGGCAAACATCACTACGATGTTGAGCACGATAGCCGAAGCAGCCAGTGCGTTGAGTTTAAGACCTGCCTTACCAAAGCTCTCGAAGAAGCCAGGACCCACCTGCAGACCAATCATAAAGACGAAGAGAATCAATCCGAAGTCCTGAATGAAGGTCAGCGTGTCGCCCGGAGCAGCATATTCTGACTCCGGACAGTAGATCTTGTAGATGTGACCCACCACGATACCCGCGAAGAGCACAAAGGTGACACCCAATGAGATTCCAAAAAGTTTTATTTTACCGAGGTACACGCCCACGGCAATCACGATGGCGTATATCAACGCGATGTGCGCCACCGAATTTGTATTAGCAAATAGATTAACAAACCATTCCATAAATTATCCTGATAAATATTATTTCTTAAGTGCATTAATTGATTCCTTCAGAGCGGCAATCTTCTCTTCTGAGTCTGCCAACTTCTTGCGCTCCAGAGCCACCACGGCCTCAGGCGCATTCTGAACGAAGCGCTCGTTAGAGAGTTTCTTCTCAACGCCAGCCTTGAATCCCTCAAGGTGTTTGAGCTGTGCTTCCATCTTCAGAATCTCGGCAGCCACGTCGATGAGGTCACCCAGAGGTACAGCAAACTCGTCAGTACCTACCATGAAAGCAGAAGCAGAGGAGTCTTTTGCCTCTACCACGTCAATAGAAGAGAGGTTACCCATCTTCTTGATGACGTCGTTATAGGCCTCGAACTGGTTCTGACCAACGGTCTGGAGTGTAAGCTGCTCCTTTGGAGCAATATTCTTCTGACTGCGAACGGTGCGTACGCCAGAAACGACCAGCTTCACCTGTTCGATATTCTCAATGAGCTTCAGTTCTTCAGCTGTAGGAGCTTCGAGCACGAGACTGTCGCGCATGATGCTCTCACCCTCTTTACGCTCGTAGAGAGCCTGCCAAAGTTCCTCTGTAATGAAAGGCATGAAAGGATGCAGCATCTTGAGCAGGAGCTCAAAGAAACGCAGAGTAGCATCATAGGTCTCACGATCGATAGGCTGCTGCACGCCATCCTTATAGGCGGGCTTCACCATCTCAAGATACCACTGTGAGAACTCGTCCCAGAAGAGTTTATAGACCGTCATCAGAGCATCGTTGATACGATACTTGGAGAAGTGGTCCTTCAGTTCTTCGTTGGCCTGCTTGATACGTGCTTCCATCCAGGCTACAGCTGTTTTGTTTGTTGCAGAGACTGCACCATCGGCTACCTGCCAACCCTTAACCAGACGGAAGGCATTCCAAATCTTATTATTAAAGTTACGCCCCTGCTCGCATAGTGCCTCGTCGAAGAGGATATCATTACCTGCAGGCGCAGAGAGCATCATACCCATACGCACACCATCGGCACCGAACTTTTCGATGAGATCAATGGGGTCAGGTGAGTTACCCAGTGACTTAGACATCTTACGTCCCAGCTTGTCGCGAACAATACCAGTAAAGTATACGTTCTTGAAGGGGAAGGTGCCCATATACTCCTCGCCGGCCATAATCATACGAGCCACCCAGAAGAAGATGATATCTGGACCTGTCACCAAGTCGCTTGTGGGATAATAGTACTTTATCTCCTCGTTGCCGGGATTGTTGATACCATCGAACAAAGAGATAGGCCACAGCCATGAAGAGAACCATGTATCGAGGGCATCCTCGTCCTGGCGCAGATCTGCATCAGTCACGCTGGCATCCTTCTGCTGAGCCAGTTTAAGAGCCTCTTCACGAGTCTCAGCTACTACATAGTCGTCGTTATCGTTGTAGTAGTAAGCAGGAATACGATGTCCCCACCACAACTGACGAGAGATACACCAGTCCTGAATATTCTCCAGCCAGTTCTTATAGGTATTCTTATACTTAGCGGGATAGAATTTCAACTCATCGTTCATCACTGGAGGCAGAGCGATGTCAGCAAAATGCTGCATCTTCAGGAACCACTGCAGTGAGAGACGGGGTTCGATAGCTGTATCGGGGTTACGCTCAGAATAGCCCACCTTATTAACATAATCCTCAATCTTCTCCATCAGGCCAGCTTCCTGCAGGTCCTTGGCAATCTGCTTACGACAGTCAAAGCGGTCCAAACCTACATAGAGGGTGCTCTGATCTGAAATAGTGCCATCAGCATTGAAGATATCGATGGTCTCGAGGTTGTGAGTTTTACCCAGCATATAGTCGTTTGTATCGTGGGCAGGTGTCACCTTCAAGCAACCTGTACCAAACTCGATGTCCACATAACGGTCCTCAATTACAGGGATAACACGGTTCACCAAAGGCACGATGACCTTACGGCCTTTCAGCCACTGGTTCTTGGGATCCTTGGGATTGATACACATAGCGGTATCACCCATGATAGTCTCAGGACGGGTGGTGGCAACAACGGCATAGTAGCCCTTGGCGTCCTTATGGATAACATTGCCCTCAGCCTTCAAGGCCTCTTCGTTGTCAAGAGATGCCAAGCCGTCAACGTAATACTTCAGGTGGAACAGATGACTCTGCTCTTCCTTATAGATAACCTCCTCAGTTGACAGGGCTGTCAGTGCCTTGGGGTCCCAGTTGACCATTCGCAGACCACGATAAATCAGACCCTTATTGTAAAGATCAACGAAAACCTTGATAACACTCTCACTACGCTTCTCGTCCATAGTGAAGGCGGTGCGATCCCAGTCGCAGCTGGCACCCAGACGACGCAACTGCTTCAGGATTATGCCTCCATGTTCATTGGTCCAGTCCCATGCATGCTCCAAGAACTGCTCACGGGTCAGGTCGCGCTTCTTGATGCCCTGACTAGCCAACTTCTTCACAACCTTAGCCTCGGTAGCAATAGAAGCGTGGTCGGTACCAGGTACCCAACAAGCGTTTTTACCCTCCATACGGGCACGACGAACTAAGATATCCTGAATTGTGTTATTCAGCATGTGGCCCATATGCAGCACACCCGTCACATTGGGGGGCGGGATAACAACTGTATAGGGTTCGCGGCCATCGGGTTTAGAACTGAACAGTTTGTTATCAAGCCAATACTGATACCATTTTCCTTCGACCTCTTTTGGGTCGTACTTACTTGCAATTTCCATACCTATTTAATAATGCTTTCTCAAATTTGCCTGCAAAGGTACAAAGAAAAATTGAAACAAAGAAAACTTAATGACTGATTTTTATCCGTTTAAAATTAAAAATATCTTTTGTCATTCGGAATAGTTTTCGTACCTTTGCATCACAAAATAAAAACGTGACAAAAACGGTATGCATACACGAGAAGAACAAATGAAGGCCTTCGGACGTCTACTTGACGTACTGGACCAACTCAGGGAGAAATGCCCGTGGGACAAAAAACAGACAAACGAAAGTCTTCGACCAAACACGATTGAAGAGACCTTTGAACTATGCGACGCTATCATGCGCGGTGACTCGCACGACATGATGAAGGAACTGGGTGATGTACTGATGCACACGTGTTTCTATGCGATGATAGCACGCGAGAAAGGGCTTTACGATATTGCCGATGTACTGAACACAGAAACAGACAAGCTCATCTTCCGCCATCCACATATCTATCATCCGTCACAGGTGGGTGCTCCAGACCCTAAGCCTCTGCCCTTTGGTGAGGATGACTCGGAACGCGAGTTTGCCAATGCGAAGACATCAGAACAGGTGTTGCAGAACTGGGAACAGATTAAACTGAAAGAGAAAGACGGCAACAAGAGTGTATTGAGCGGGGTACCAGCTGCCCTACCCTCGCTCATCAAGGCTTATCGTATTCAAGACAAGGCACGCAACGTGGGCTTCGACTGGCAACAGAAGGAGGATGTTTGGAACAAGGTGCACGAGGAACTCAGAGAATTAGAGGAAGAGTTGACAAAAGAGGATAAGGAAAAATCGACCAACGAACTGGGTGACTTCTTATTTTCTGTCATCAACGCAGCCCGTCTCTACAAGCTAAATCCTGACGATGCGCTGGAACGTACAAACAGGAAATTTATCCATCGATTCAACTACATAGAGGAGCATAGTATAAAGGCTGGTAAACCCCTGACAGAGATGTCGTTAGAAGAAATGGATAAACTATGGAATGAAGCAAAGAAAGAAGAAAAATAAAACTGACTAACAATGAAAAAAAATTTATTCATAACAGCAATTATTGCTATTGTGTTATGCATCAGTTGCGGACCGAAAGGGACATCTAGCAGCAATGCTTCTGAAGAAGAAAAAGTGGACTATCTCTTACGCGACACCGCTATTTATGGATTCTGTGCAGAGGGCTCTGCCATGAACACCTTACAGATTATTACTGACGGTGGTGACACCATTACCGTCAGCACAGCAAGAGCCAACGAGAAAGGTAAGGTACTGGGTGGCTATGCCATTGGTGATGAAATGGCAATTATTGTCAACTCTGACACGACACAGGCAATCCTCGTTATCAATAAATCCATGCTCAACGGCGATTGGGTGATGCCAAACCCAATGGACGGCAGCAACGAGACAGGCGTACGCATTCTGCGAGGTGGTGTAGCTGAAAGTATCGATCAGAGTACCATCGTCTATAAATCGTGGAGGATATTCAATGGACAGTTACAATTCACGATAACTAGGGAAGATGGTATCGATGCCGAGGAAATACTGGTTTACGACATCATCAAACTGACGGATAACGAACTGACACTCAGAGCGACTGACGAAGACCAAGAGACGTACGAGTACTCGCATCCTGCAGGTGAGGAATATACAGAAGAGGATCTTAACGGCGTTGTGCTCGACGAGGGCTACGACGATGAATTTGACATGTAACCGCCAATGGAACCATTTCGCATACATATATTAGGATGTGGAAGTGCCTTGCCTACATTACGACACATGTCATCCATGCAGGTCGTAGAATGCAGGGGTAAACTATTCATGGTGGACTGTGGTGAGGGCGCTCAGGTACAACTAAGACGTTCGGGGTTGTCGTTTGAGAAGCTGGGACATATCTTTATTACACACCTGCACGGTGACCATTGTTTCGGACTTATCGGCATCATCAGTACTTTTGGACTTCTAGGACGAATTGCCACACTGCACATCCATGCACCGGAGGAACTCAGACCGATGCTGCAAGCCCAACTGGATATGTTTTTCAACTATGACATTGGCTACAAAGTGGAATTTCATGGTGTAGATACCAAAAAGCAGCAGATGATTTACGAAGACCGTTCACTGACGGTAGAGACAATTCCCCTGAACCACAGGATGCCTTGCGCCGGCTATCTTTTCCGTGAAAAGCCTTCACTCCCGCATATCCGACGCGAGATGATTGATCTGTACAACATCCCCGTGTCACAAATCAATAATATCAAGTCAGGACAAGGCTATACCCTATCAGACGGCACACTGATTCCCCACGAGAAACTAGTGACGCCAGCAGATGCGCCACGTTCGTATGCCTATTGCTCGGATACACGTTACATGCCTGAACTACATAAAATGGTAAAGGGAGTCAACACGCTGTATCACGAAAGCACCTATGCACAGGACAAAAAAGACGGCGCAGAAAAATACTATCACTCAACGGCTCAACAAGCTGCAATGGTTGCACGCGACGCACAGGCTGGGAAACTGTTATTAGGGCATTACAGCGCACGATATAACGACGAAACGGTGCTTTTGAAAGAAGCACAAGAGATATTCCCAAACACCTATCTAACCGACGAAATGAAGGTCTTTGATGTATAACAACGAATTTTTCGCTAAAATATTTGGAAAGTTCGAAAATATTTTTTATCTTTGCCCCCAAATAAATATTACGCTTATGCAAAAAAGACTACTCATAATCGCAACAGCAATATCACTTGCTTTCGCAATACCTGCGCAGGCAATGACAATGATTGCTGAGATGGGAGTGGCAGAGCAAGTAGAAGAAACCACACCTACTATAAAATTAGATAAGAATGCCGTCACCGTGCAAGGTGGAAACGGAATGGTGCTCGAAGTTGTATCCCTCACAGGAAAAGCCGTAGCATCATACAAGATTGAAGGACCTGCACAACGCGTAGAACTTAATCTGCCTAAAGGATGCTACATTCTGAAAGTAGGAAAAACCGTACGAAAGATTACATTGCGTTAAGTCTTTTCACTTGCGCACTTCTATTTAATATGACGGCCTGCAAGAACGACATCTTTATGTCGCAGGAAGATATGGCCGCAAGACTAAGACTGCAATTACTTGCAGATAGCGCTCAAGATGCCCAACAGCGTCTTGGGCTATTTATTTCTAATCACAAAGACTCATTGGAGGCCGACAGATTGGTAAGTAGATATTATCAGGAAGGAAATGAGTGGGTATGGTTGAACGACGAAAATGAGGATTTTATAGAGAAAGCTGAGACGACAGTTCACTTTCTTGAAAATGAGGTTCAAAAGATTGGTTTTACTCCAAAAGCTTTTTTTACAACAGAGATTCTAAAGGACTTGGAGCATTTCCGCACGTTGGACTTTGACTCTACCAATACTAGCGTCACGAAGACGATGGCTGAACTGGAACTAAATCTCAGTAAGGCATACATACGTTACGCTTTAGGACAACGCTATGGTTTTATGAATCCTCATAAGGTGTTTAACCGACTGGACAAGCGCAAGGAAGGTGGATACCGCATAGTTTATGATGTAGACATAGAACAACCCAGTGAAGATTTTACAAAACTGGCACTTGCACATGCTGCAGATGAGAATCCCTCGCTTTTCCTGGCAGGACTAGAGAGTCATCACCCCGTATATAATCAACTAAAGGAGCGTCTGACAACGGATTCCACACCAGACGGACGTCAACGCATTCTATGTAACATGGAACGTCTGCGCTGGCGTCACACACAAAAAACAGACAGTACGCAGAAGCATGTTTTTATTAATATCCCGTCACAGCAGTTATGGGCCATTCGTCCTGACAGTGTATTCTCAATGCGCATCTGTTGCGGGGCATGGAAAACAAAGACGCCCTTACTATCCAGTAAGATAAGACTGATACAACTAAACCCTGAATGGAATATCCCAGGGAGCATTTTACGCGACGAGGTAAGTCAGCATGCCGGCGATTCTGCTTATTTCGCACGAAACGACTATTTTATCGTTCATAGAAATACTGGTGATACCATATCGCCCAAAGACATCACTCGTACCCAATTGCGTAGCGGAGCCTATCGTGTGGCCCAGCATAGCGGACCACGCAACTCACTTGGACGTATCATTTTCCGCTTCAACAACCAATTTGATGTCTATCTGCATGATACAAACAATAAGAATGCCTTTAATTACGACAGGCGCACCATCTCACATGGATGCGTACGTATACAACGTCCATTCGACATGATAAAATTTTTGATGTCAGATGCTCAAGAGTGGACACTTGACAAGATACGCATGAACATCGATATGCGTCCAGAAGGTGATAAAGGTAAACGCTATCAACGAGAACATACAGACGAAGAGGATCCGCTGAAGGGTATCAAGATGTCCTATGTCAGCGTAAAACCCCATATCCCAGTAGTCATCGACTACTACACCCTATACCCCAACCCGGAAACGGGAAAATGGGAAACATGGCCTGATCGCTATGAATACGACAAACAAATAGCACGTCGAATTAAACCTTTTATGCCGTAAGGCGTCTTAAACACTAAAGCCCGAACACCAGATACAATGTCAACAACAGATGATAACCAACTGAAGTTGCTCCTTCAAGACCCAGCCACACGCCGCAAGGGATTTGAAGTAATGGTGCGTCAATATAGCGAACAGCTATACTGGCAGGTACGTCGTTTAGTCATCACACATGAAGACAGTAATGACGTACTACAAAACGCATTTATTAAAGCATGGAGTTCGCTTGACAGTTTTCACGGCGATTCCAAACTGATTACCTGGCTGTCACGAATAGCAATCAACGAGGCGCTCGACTTCTTACGTAAGCAGAAAAACAGGCCAACGCTCAGCGCCGATGATATAGAGACGGGTATCGCCAACCAACTGATGGCTGACGAATATTTTGATGGTGACGAGAAAGAAGCACAGCTGCAACAGGCTATCGCGTCACTCCCAGAGGTCCAGCGTACGGTATTCCTGCTTCGCTACTACGATGATATGAAATACAGCGATATCAGCAAGACACTTGGAACCTCTGAAGGGGCACTGAAAGCCTCCTACCATATTGCCGTCAAAAAAATAACAGAGTTTTTTAAACAATTCGATTAAACCATAATAATTTTTATACGTCAAAAAGAAAAAGGATACGAAACTATGAACTACGAAGAGGATTACATTAGAAACAAAATGGGTAACAAAAACCCGTTTACGGTGCCCGAAGGATACTTTGAGCAGTTGGCGGGCGATATCATGAATAAGATACCAGCACAAAAGGAACAGAAACCCGCATTAATCAAGCGACTGAGGCCGCTACTCTATGCTGCTGCATGCGTCTGCATAGCCGTCTTTGGTGTGGTCATTTACCAAAACCTGGACAAGCAGACTAACGAGACGATGAAAGGAAATTTCTCTCAACATGCAACAGAATACAATGACTCGTACATTGACGAAGCCACTGACTATGCCATGTTCGACAACAATGAAATCTATGCCAGCCTGCTGGCTGATATGTAAGAAGGAGGAAAAGTTATGAAAAAGGGATTAATGTTATTTTTCCTATTCATTGCAGCCTTGACAATCAGTGCACACGAACCTCAGGAGGAGCAGAAATTCTCGCCGGAGAAATTTGACGCAGAACTGCATCTATTTATCATCAACGAGGCAAAATTGTCGCCACAAGAGGCTGCGAAATTCTTCCCCGTATACAGGGAGATGCAGAACAAACAACGCGGACTGTATGATCGTCAGCGCAAACTAGTTACAATGACGCCAAATGACGAGTCTTCATGCATGAAGGCTATCAAGGAGCGTGATGATATCGATTTGGAGATGAAGCGAATACAGAAAACTTACCACGAACGTTTCTTGGATTTATTGCCTGCATCGAAAGTATATGCCGTGCTGAAGGCTGAGGATAAATTCTATCGCCACGTGTTCAGACGATTTAATCGCAACAAGCCTCAGTTCAACTGGCCACAGATGCAACAACAGCAAAGACGCGGCCAGCAAGGTAATCAAAAGTAAGATTTCTCAAGCATCTCTTCATCACGTTTTAAAAGCGTAGATTTTACAGAGACATCAGATATAGGACGCCAAGAGGATGAATACCTGCCAATCAGGATCTCCTTTTGGCGTTCTGTAATTTGATAGGTGCGCTTCATAAGGACAATAGGCTCTTTCTCATCACGGCTCATCTTCAATTCCAAGGTCATCGACTCATTCATCTTAATACAAAGGGAGTCGTCTGAGAGATACGTCATCTCGCTCTCGCCACCCAACTGATTATCTACAGCAGCTTTCATCTTAGCATCCATGAAATCAATCATATCAAGCCTATTGTTCTGTGTCAGATATGGCAAAAGACTGTCAGGCATCAGTTTGAAGACCTCACGGATATTCAGACTATCAGTCTGTGCCTGCAACGATAGTTGAGAACAAAAAAGAAGCGCAAATATCAGTAGTTTTTTCATATCAACATTATTTTACCAATTGCTCAGCATTGTTTTGCAAGTTGCATCATCATTACTGCCGATAGACCGGCCGTCTCTGTACGCAAGCGACTCTTTCCTAAATCAACAGAAATAAAGCCAGCGTCAACAGCAAAACGCACTTCGTCAATAGAGAAGTCGCCCTCAGGACCTATCATCACCAAAGTATCTTCATCCTCATTGACAGCTTTCAATTCATCAAACAGGTTCACACGAGGCACCTCGTCATAGCAATGTGCGATATAACGATGTCCTGAAGTGTGTTGTTGAATAAAGTTCTTGAATGGTGTCATTTCCGTCAGTTCCGGCATATATGCCTTACGACTTTGCTTAACTGCCGACACCACGATTTTCTCAACACGTGGAAGTTTCAGCGTCTTACGTTCTGAAAAAGCACAATCCAAAAATGACAGTTTATCCAGACCAACCTCTGTAGCTTTCTCCGCCATCCATTCTATCCTATCCATCAGTTTGGTCGGAGCGATAGCCAGATGAATACAACCCTTCCATTGACGTTTCTGAGGCAGTGTCTCAACAATCTCATACTGACAACGTTTCTGCGTAGTAAGGGTCAAAACAGCTCGATAGAAAGAGCCTTGACCATCCAACAGCATCATCTCGTCACCAGCCTGCATACGCAACACTCTGACTGCATGAACGGCTTCATCATCAGGCAATTCTATCTGCTTAGCAGCATCAGGCACAAAGAAATATCTAGTCTCTTTCATGATGTCTCTTGTTTATTTCGTCACGCAATTGTGAAGCTAGTTCATAATTCTCATTCTCAACAGCATCAGCCAAAGCCGACTGCAGTCTGGAAAGGTCCATCGTATTAATAGGAATCGCAATCTTCTGTGCCCTCTCATCGAAAGGAAAACACTGCCGTTCCATCAAGTTATCCTCAATATAAAGTGGAATATCAGATATGAGACTCAGCAACACGGCATCACTCATGCGTAAACGGACACTATCACCAATATTATTCATCAGCATAACCTGATACTGGCCCTCGAAAAGTCCACAAATCAGCATCTCGTAGGATTCCGGTAACAGACTCACCAGCGTCTCTGGCAACATGGTCCGGCAAGCCTTTGGATTTGCCATGCGCATCTGTAGTTGCTGACTCATGGGTTCGTCGCACACCACAGACAAGGCACGTTTTCGTTCCCCGTCGGTCAGTATGATGACAGCCATCCCATCGCCACCAACCACCTGCTGCACATTCTCAAATCTCAAAAGCGTACGCTTCATACTTATTTCTTATTCTTATCAGGATTGAAAACCAAGGCAAATGATACGCCTACTACCAATGCAAAAGCAGCAAAAATAAACCAACAACTCTGCCACTCACCCATTAGATAGTCACCTTCCCACTGACAGAAGTAATTCACCACCTCGCCAGCAATCAGCGTACCGATAGTAGCACCAATACCATTTGTCATCATCATAAACAAGCCCTGGGCTGATGCCTTTATATCGGGTGCACATTCCTGATCAACGAAGATACCCCCCGACACGTTGAAGAAGTCGAAAGCAACACCGTAGACGATACAAGAAAGGACAAAGAAGATAACACCAGGCATAGCAGGGTCACCAACGCCGAAGAAACCGAAGCGGAATACCCAGGCAAACATAGACATCAGCATAACTATCTTGATACCAAAACGCTTCAGGAAGAAAGGTATCATCAAGATACATAATGCCTCACTAATCTGAGAGATACTAGTCAACAACGTTGCATTATTGGCAGCAAAAGTATCTGCGAAATCCGGATTACCCTTAAAACTCGTGATAAAAGGTCCTGCATAACCATTTGTCACTTGCAAACACATACCAAGCAAAGCTGAGAAAATAAAGAAGAAAGCCATCTTCTTGGTTTTGAAGAGTTTAAAGGCATTCAATCCCAAAGACTCCACAATAGATTTGTTCTTTCCATCTTCCTGTTTCTTCAATGGACACTCAGGCAGGGTAAAACAGTAAGCACAGAGCAAGACACTCAACAAACCTGATACAAAAAATTGCATATAGGTGTACTGGAACTTATGCGAATTTTCCGCCAGGGTGAACGAAAACGAACCATCTTCCCACACTGCGCAATTAACAAACCACATTGTAGCAATAAAACCGACTGTTCCCAATACACGGATTGGAGGAAAGTCTTTCACGGTGTCCATACCATTCTTCTTCAATATGGAGAAAGCTGCAGTGTTTGCCAAAGCGATGGTAGGCATAAAAAATGCCACACTCAAGGTATACATAGCGATAAAGAGTGACTTATTGGGCAATTCGTTGCCAAAACCAGCCTGCACACCCATCCACCAACAGCCAAGCATGAAGACACCAGCCAACAGATGACAAAGACCAAGCAATCGCTAGGGTTGTATCCATTTATCTGCCACAATACCCATTAGTGTGGGCATAAAGATGGAAACGATACCCTGTATGGCATAAAACCATGCAATATTTTCACCTAGGCCAGCCTTTCCCAGATAATTACCCATACAAGTGAGGTATGCACCCCATACAGCGAACTCCAAGAAGTTCATTACTGCCAAACGCACTTTTGTATTCATATTCGTATAGATTTTTAGTTGTTTATTCTACTACCTTATTATTATAGTATGCCCTCAGCACACCATCTTTATCTCTTCTCAGGCAAACTTGTCCGCCTAACCATTCCGTGTTGGGTAACTCCTGAGTCAATGGATACCATTTTAAGACCTCCCCTTGGGAGATTTCCACCACCGACTGAGTCAAGACGGATTTGTCCTCCAATACTATCTGATTCGACGCTATCTTTCTGATTCTCTTCATGCTGTTCATTATGAAAACGTATCAACTGAATATTATCCAGGAATAAAAGGCGTGTAGTCGTTGTACGATCACTACCACCAGCCAGATAGAAATAGCCGCGAAGACGCTTGACTGCATGATTTTCGTAAGCAGGGATACGCAGTTGAGTCAGACCTGCATAAGAGAACACTATATTTTTACTGATTGTAGTGTCATTATCATAGGTCACTGCGATATTTAGCGTACAATTACGCATACCATCCTGGAACATAAAGTCAGACATAAACTGCATAAGAAAGCTATCCCCATTATAAAAAGCCGTATCTACTGATACTTCAAACGACCAACGATTATAAGGAGGGACTGGCATCATTGCATAGCGCGAACGCTCTGTCCAGATATTAGCCGTATCACCAGTAGCACTAAGAGAAGCAAACTTACCAATCTCACCTTCTGTAGCACCAAGCGACAAAGCCTGTTCCTCAAGTCTGTCGGCTACATTCTGATAAAGTTTATCAAACCTGTCAGCACGACGATAATAATAGACTAGTGAAGAGTCAAACTGCTCCTGAGTCACACCATGCTTACGCAATACAGCCTCAATATACAAAGCCTGTTGATAATTACGCTCCTCATATGACCCGTCATACTGGCCGGCCATAGCTTTAGCCATATGATACTCAACAAGGATATCCTCCATGTCGTCAGGCTGAATATATTCACTCGGCGTACCGGGTTTGCATCCAACCATCATTGTAAAAACGCCTACGGCAAACAGCAGATATTTCTTCATTTCTTCCTAAATGAAATCTGACCGATTTCTTTTCTGAAGAACAGCAATAAAGCTACTACTCCAACACTAATACTCGAGTCGGCAAAATTAAATACGGGACTAAAGAAGATAAAATCCTCACCTCCACAAACAGGGAACCAATCGGGATAAGTCGTGACAATGAGAGGAAAATAAAACATATCCACCACCCGTCCCATGAGGAACGACTCATAGCCATTGCCCAAACCTACATACTGACTAACGTGTCCTACAGTAGAGGCATCAAAACATAAACCATAGAACATACAGTCAATTAGGTTGCCTGCAGCACCTGCCAATATCATAGACAAGCAGACAATATATCCCCAACGAACATTAGTTTTTTTAGATTGAAGCCAGATATAATACCCTAGAGCACCTATGGCTACTACACGGAAAAGTGAAAGAAGTAACTTCGAACCAATCTGCATACCATAAGCCATACCGTTGTTTTCGATAAAAGCAATATAGAACCAGTTGGTCACTCGGATACTCTCATGTAACTCCATGTGGGTCTTCACCCATATTTTAATAAACTGATCAATAAGGAGGATGGCGATGATTAGTATCACCGCCAATCTTCCTTTAGTCACGATTTCTTTAGCCTTATTCACTTCTTTTGCTTTTCAATCTGCTTTGACTCAACGCTCAACGTAGCATGAGGTACAGCACGCAGACGCTCAGCAGGAATAAGTTTTCCTGTGATGCGGTCAATGCCATATGTCTTATTCTCAATACGTACGAGGGCAGCTTTAAGTCCCTGAATAAACTTTTGCTGACGTGCTGCAAACTGAATCAAGTCTTCCTTTGACTGCGTAGCACTACCCTCCTCCAATGCCTTGTAGGTGGGTGATGTGTCATCCACATCGTTAGAATCCTGATTGGTCAGCGAAGCCATCATTTGGTCGTAGTCACGTTTGGCCAAGGCCAACTTCTCATTGATTATCTGACGGAACTCCTCGAGCTCCTCGTCAGTGTAGCGTGTCTTTTCCGCCATAAGTCTTAAGATTTAGTAATATTGATATTCAGTTTAAAATCATCAAATTCAACAGACTGTCCCTCATTGGCCTCCAGCTTGACCTCATCGGCCAGCACCTGACGGGCGATATAGTCGCCAAAGTCCTCCACAGCCTTCATTACAGCCGCGTTGGGTTCTATCTGTACGCGGATACGGTCGGTAATCTCCAATCCGCTCTTCTTACGAATGTTCTGAATGCGGTTCACCAGCGTACGGGCCATACCCTCTGCACGCAGCTCGTCAGTCAGCGTGATGTCGAGAGCAATAGTCAGGTTACCATCGTTGCCAACCAGCCATCCAGGAATATCCTCACTGATTACCTCAACGTCCTCGGCCAGAATCTCATAGCTACCCAACTGCACCTTTCCGTTGGTCTCCAGTTCAGCAATCTGCTCCTGTGTCATATCAGTAACAGCAGCAGCAACGGCCTTCATGTCCTTGCCAAACTTCTTACCCATCGTACGGAAGTTACACTTCACTTTCTTCACCAGGATACCCTGACCCTCAACGAATTTCACGTCCTTCACGTTCACTTCCTGCAGGAAAATCTGCTTCACGCTCTCGATTGCGATGCGTTGAGCCTCGTCCACGGGTGGAATCATCAAGGTCTGCAGAGGCTGCTTCACGGCAATGCCTTCCTTCTTGCGCAGTGACAGCACAACGGTAGTAATGCGCTGAGCAATCTCCATACGCTGTTCCAGGTCAGCATTCACCAATGACATATTAGCTACGGGGAATTTCTCCAAGTGCACGCTGTCCATCTCGCCACCCATATCACAGTAGATACGATCTGCGAAGAACGGAGCAAACGGAGCCAGAAGTTTAGAAACAGTCATCAAGCACTCGTAAAGCGTCTGATATGCAGCCAACTTATCCTCATCCATCTCCTTACCCCAGAAGCGTTTCTTGTTCAGACGCACATACCAGTTAGAGAGGTCCTCGTCAACAAACTTATCAATGAGACGTCCTGCACGGGTGGGATCAAAGCCATTCATCTCTTCCTCTACGCCCTTCACCAATGAATTCAGACAAGACAAAATCCATCTGTCAAACTCAGGACGCTTCTCAACGGGAATCTGTGGAGCTTTCGGATCGAAGTTATCCACATTAGCATACATCGCGAAGAGTGAGTATGTATTATATAAGGTACCAAAGAACTTACGACTGATTTCAGCCACGCCCTCTGGATCGAACTTCAGGTTATCCCAAGGTTCTGAGTTTGTAATCATATAGAAACGCACAGCATCAGAGCCGTACTTATCAATCATCTCGAAAGGATTGATTACATTGCCCACGTGCTTCGACATTTTATTTCCCTTAGCATCAAGCACAAGACCTGTAGATATCACGTTCTTAAAAGCAACAGAATCGAAAATCATCGTTGCAATAGCGTGAAGCGTGAAGAACCAGCCTCGTGTCTGGTCCACGCCCTCATTGATAAAGTCTGCAGGGAATGCCTTATTATTATCGATGAGCTCGCGATTCTCAAATGGGTAGTGAATCTGGGCATATGGCATAGAACCAGAGTCGAACCATACGTCTATCAAGTCGCTCTCGCGCTTCATGGGCTTACCACTGTCGCTCACCAAAACAATATAATCCACGTACGGACGGTGCATATCAATCTTGTCGTAGTTTTCCTTCGACATATCACCAGGTACGAAGCCCTTCTCCTTCAATGGATTAGAGGTCATCACACCTGCAGCAACAGCCTTTTCTATTTCGTTGTAGAGTTCCTCCAGACTGCCAATACATTTTTCCTCGCCATCCTCACTACGCCAGATAGGCAGTGGTGTACCCCAGAAGCGTGAACGGGAGAGGTTCCAGTCATTCAGATTCTCCAACCAGTTACCAAAGCGGCCTGTACCTGTTGACTCTGGATGCCAGCCAATAGTAGTATTCAACTGGCTCATGCGCTCCTTGCAAGCAGAACTCTTAATGAACCATGAATCCAGCGGATAATAGAGCACGGGCTTATCCGTACGCCAACAGTGTGGATAGTTGTGAACATGCTTCTCAATCTTAAAGGCTTTGCCTTCTGCCTTAAGATCCATGCAGATGGAAATATCAAGAGTTTCATCCTTATCGGTGAGGTTCTCATCATAGGCGTTCTTCACATAACGACCAGCATATTTACCCCACTTCTCTACATCTACATATTTATTAACGAATTCTGCATCGAGATCTTCAAGTACAAAATACTTACCCTGCAGATCAACAACAGGACGTTCGTTGCCCTTCTTATCAATCAGTACAATAGGACAGATTCCTGCCTTCTTAGCAACAAAGGCGTCGTCAGCACCGAAGTTGGGCGCGATATGCACAATACCAGCGCCATCCTCTGTCGTCACATAGTCACCAGGAATCACCTTGAAGGCATCGCCCATAGGCTTAATCATTGGCAACAACTGTTCGTACTCCATACCTACGAGGTCAGTACCTTTATAGCGACCTACCACACGATAAGGCAAGAACTTCTCACCCTTCTTGAATTCTGGCATCTCGCCGCCATCAGTAATCTCTGCTGCAGTATCAAAATAAGCAGCTACACGTGCCTCAGCCATCACCACCGTAATTTTCTCGGCAGTATATGGATTATAGGTTTGCAGCGCCACATAATCAATCTTTGGGCCTACACAGAGAGCCGAGTTTGCAGCCAGCGTCCAAGGCGTTGTTGTCCAAGCCATAAAATATGGTTTACCCCATTCTGTCATCTCAGCCTTTGGATTCTTCATTTTGAAGAGTGCCGTGCAAGTAGTATCCTTCACGTCACGATAGCAACCAGGCTGGTTCAGCTCATGACTCGACAAGCCTGTACCGGCTGCAGGACTGTAAGGCTGAATGGTATAACCTTTATAAAGTAGACCCTTCTCATAGAATTTCTTCAAAAGGTACCACAAAGTCTCTATATACTTATTATCGTAAGTGATATAAGGATTATCCAGGTCTACAAAATAACCCATACGCTCAGTCAGTTCACGCCATTCTGCGGTAAACTTCATCACGTTTTCACGACACTTCTTATTGTAATCCTCCGTTGAGATATACTTATCACTTTCCTTGTTGTCAATATCAGCCTTAGTAATACCCAGTTCTTTTTCGACACCAAGTTCTACAGGCAGACCATGAGTATCCCAACCTGCCTTACGCTTCACCTGGAAGCCCTGCATGGTCTTATAACGGTTAAACGTATCCTTCAATGAGCGACCCAGCACATGGTGGATACCTGGATGACCGTTTGCAGAGGGAGGACCCTCGAAGAATACAAACTGAGGACAGCCCTCACGTTCATCAATGCTGCGATGAAAGATATCATCCTTCATCCACTTCTCCAGAATCTCGTTATTCACCTGTGTCAGGTTCAAGCCGTTATGTTCGGCGAATCTCTTTGCCATATCTTATTTGTACTTATTTTATTTTTGACGTGCAAAGGTACGAAGAAAAATTGATACCACCAAAAAATGAAACAAATATTCACGCTTTAGCGAAAAGTAAACGAAATTACATAATTTTGAACCAAATTTTGATGGTGATATAAAATATTTCCAGTACCTTTGCATGAAATTTCGAAAACCTTTAACAAACAAAAAGAAAGAAATGGAAAGAACTTGGAGATGGTTTGGCAAGAAAGACAAGATAACGCTTGCCCAACTGAGACAGATTGGCGTTGAGGGCATTGTCACCGCCCTGCACGATGTACCCCTTGGCCAAGTGTGGACACGTGAAAAAATTCGCGAACTGCGCGAGTATATTGAAAGCTATGGCATGCGCTGGAGCGTGGTAGAATCGCTCCCCGTGGTCGAAACTATCAAATATGGCGGACCTGACCGTGACCAACAGATTGAAGTATACAAAGAGAGCCTGCGCAATCTTGCCGCAGAAGGCATCAACTGCATCTGCTATAACTTCATGCCCGTTCTAGACTGGGCCCGTACAGACTTATTCCACGACAACCCCAACGGTGCCACCAACCTCTACTTCAACTATGCCGAGTTTGCCTATTTCGACATTTACATCCTGAAGCGCCCTGGTGCTCGCGAGGAATGGGAGAATTTCCAGTTTCCCGAAGGTTGGGGAGAAGGTCGCAGTGTCATAGCCGAATGCGACGAGCTTGCCAAGACCATGACACCCGAAAAAGACCACAAGTTGGTAGAGACTATCGTCATCAAAACACAGGGTTTTGTATCTGGTAATTTCAGCGAAAACGACGAAGCTCCAATCCAGAAATTCCGTGAATTCCTTGACTTATATAAAGGCATAGACAAGAAGCAGTTACGCGAAAACATGAAATACTTCCTTGAGGCCATCATGCCTGTCTGCGAGGAGTGCAATATCAACATGTGCGTACACCCTGACGATCCCCCAATTGAAATCCTCGGTTTACCGCGTATTGTACGTACCGAAGAGGACATTCGCTGGTTCTTAAATGCAGTACCCAACAAGCACAACGGTCTGACGTTCTGTGCAGGTTCACTGAGCGCCGGTGCTTACAACAATGTGGTTGAGCTGGCAAAGGAATTTGCTTCTCGCACCCATTTCGTTCATCTTCGCTCATGCCACATTTTCCCCAACGGAGATTTTACCGAAGCAAGTCACTTAGGCGGACGTGCCGATCTGATTGAGCTGTGCCGTATTTTCGAAAAAGAGAACCCTGCACTTCCTATGCGTGTTGACCACGGTATGACGTTCACTGACGAACCTGGTGGTATTATGGACGAAAGCAGTCACGGACACAATGCCGGCTACACCCTTCTGGGACGCATGTTTGCACTTGGTCAGGTTCAAGGCATCCTTGCAACGGTTGACCGGGAATTAGGTATCCCTTACAAGCAACCTGGTTTCTTCGACTAACCCCCTTCTAAGGTCTCATCCCCCTCTTATATCTGTCCCCCTATAAGGGGGACTTAGATATGAGGGGAGGCCTTATTTCCCCCACAGAAACAACACCTTATTCTGCAGCTTTTTAAAAACCACTGATTTAGAGATGCTAAACCATAGGTTTTGGACTCACAAACCATAGGTTTACGATGCGTAAACCATAGGGTTACGACCTCTAAGTCCCTACTTGACGATGTCAAAACCACTGATTTCCATATCAAGCACTCCTACCGACCATCATAGCGCCTAAAACCAAGCATCATTTTTCATTATTTATTTGAAATAATTTGGCTATTAGCAAAATTAGTGTTAACTTTGCAGTCAAAACTTCAAAACTTAGAAAAACAATGACCGCAAAACAAACCATTGAGGCTGGTAAAGCCATTTTGGGAATCGAATTCGGTTCCACACGCATCAAGGCCGTACTTATCGACCAAGACAACAACCCCATTGCTCAGGGCTCACACGAGTGGGAGAATCAACTCGTTGACGGACTGTGGACCTACTCTACCGAGGCTGTATGGTATGGGCTGCAGGACTGTTATGCCGAGCTACGCAAAGACGTGCAGAAGCAGTATGACTGTGAGCTTGAGACACTGGCTGCCATCGGCTTCTCAGCCATGATGCACGGCTACATGGCATTCAACAAAGACCAGCAGATTCTGGTGCCTTTCCGCACATGGCGTAACACGAATACAGGCAAAGCTGCTGCCAAGCTATCAGAACTGTTTAATTATAACATTCCCCTGCGCTGGAGCATCTCACACCTGTATCAGTGCATCCTTGACAATGAGAAGCACGTAAAAGACATCAAATACCTGACAACACTGGCAGGTTACGTGCACTGGCAGGTAACTGGCGAGTTTGTACTGGGTGTTGGTGATGCATCAGGTATGATTCCTGTTGACCCCGCCACAAAGACCTACGATGCCGAGATGGTGAAGAAATTCGATGAGCTGATTGCACCCAAAGGCTTCAGCTGGAAATTACTCGACATTCTGCCAAAGAGTCTGAATGCTGGCGAAAACGCTGGTTTCCTGACTCCCGAAGGTGCCAAGAAACTGGACGTAAGTGGTCATCTGAAGCCTGGATGTCCGGTATGTCCTCCAGAAGGTGATGCCGGCACAGGCATGGTTGCCACCAATGCTGTAAAGCAGCGCACAGGTAACGTGAGCGCAGGAACCTCTTCTTTTTCTATGATTGTATTGGAGAAGCCGCTTTCAAAGCCCTACGAGATGATTGACATGGTGACAACACCTGACGGAAGTCTGGTAGCTATGGTACACTGCAACAACTGTACTTCAGACATCAATGCCTGGGTAGGTCTGTTTAAGGAGTATCAGCAGCTGATGGGCTTGAAGGTAGATATGAACGAGCTGTTTGGCAAACTGTTTAACAAGGCATTGGAGGGTGATGCTGACTGCGGTGGTCTGATGGCATACAATTACGTCAGCGGTGAACCCGTAACAGGTCTCAGCGAGGGTCGTCCCATGTTTGTGCGCTCAGCTAATGACAAGTTCAACTTGGCCAACTTCATGCGTGCCCATCTCTACGGTGCCATCGGTGTATTGAAGATTGGAAACGATATTCTGTTCAAGGACGAGATGATTCGTGTGGATCGTATCACCGGTCACGGTGGTTACTTCAAGACCGCAGGTGTAGGTCAGCGCATGCTGGCTGCAGCCCTGAACAGTCCTATCAGTGTGATGGAGACTGCTGGCGAAGGTGGTGCGTGGGGTATCGCCCTGCTGGCTGGCTACGTGGTGAACAACCCCAATAAATTGTCACTGGCCGATTACCTGGAGACAGTGGTATTCGCAGGCAATACAGGTGTGAGCATCGCCCCCACCCCAGAAGATGTCGCAGGATTCGAGAAATACATCGAGAACTACAAGCAGTGTCTCCCCATTGAGCAGGCTGCCGTAGATAATAAGAAATAAGTATATATAATATAAACAGTAGTTAAACAAATTATGAACGACAACAAAGTTATGAACAAAGCAGCGGATAATATCCGTATCCTCGCTGCTTCGATGGTTGAAAAAGCCAAGTCGGGACACCCCGGCGGTGCTATGGGTGGTGCTGACTTCATCAACACTCTGTATAGTGAGTTCCTGGTTTACGACCCCGAGAACCCCGCATGGGAGGGTCGTGACCGTTTCTTCCTTGACCCCGGTCATATGGCTCCAATGCTCTACAGCCAGTTGGCTCTGATAGGCAAGTTCACATTGGAGGATCTGAAAAACCTGCGCCAGTGGGGCTCAGTAACTCCCGGTCACCCCGAGCGCGAGATTGAGCGCGGCATCGAGAACACCTCTGGTCCTCTCGGACAGGGTCACTGTTTCGCTGTTGGTGCTGCTATCGCCGCTAAGTTCCTGAAGGCTCGTCTGGGCAACGTCATGAATCAGACCATCTATGCATACATCTCTGACGGTGGTGTGCAGGAGGAGATTTCACAGGGTGCTGGTCGTATCGCCGGTAACCTGGGTCTGGACAACCTCATCATGTTCTACGACGCTAACGATATCCAGCTCTCTACAAAGACAGAGGTTGTGACCTGCGAGGACACAGCTAAGAAGTACGAGGCATGGGGCTGGTATGTACAGAAGATTGACGGTAACGATGTTGACCAGATTCGTGAGGCTATCAAGAAGGCTCAGGCCGAGAAGGAGCGTCCAAGTCTGATTATCGGTCACTGCGTTATGGGTAAGGGTGCCCGTAAGGCCGACAACACATCATATGAGAGCAACTGCGCTACTCACGGTGCACCGCTCGGTGGTGACGCTTACATCAACACGATGAAGAACCTGGGTGCTGATCCTGAGAATCCATTCCAGATCTTCCCCGAGGTTAAGGAGATGTATGCTAAGCGTGCTGAGGAGCTGAAGAAAATTGTGGCTGAGCGCTACGCTGAGAAGGCTGAGTGGGCTAAGGCTAACCCCGAGAAGGCTAAGCAGCTGGAGAAGTGGTTCAGCGGTAAGGCTCCAAAGATCGACTGGAGCAAGGTTGAGCAGAAGCCCGGTTGCGCTACACGTAACGCATCGGCTACCGTTCTCGGTCAGTTGGCTGAGCAGGTGCCCAACATGATTTGTGCATCAGCCGACCTTTCAAACTCTGATAATACAAACGGCTTCCTCAAGAAGACTAAGGATATGGTTCGTGGCGACTTTAGCGGTGCATTCTTCGAGGCTGGTGTAGCTGAGCTCACCATGGCTTGCTGCTGTATCGGTATGGCTCTGCACGGTGGTGTTATCCCTGCTTGCGGTACTTTCTTCGTATTCTCAGACTACATGAAGCCTGCCGTTCGTATGGCTGCCCTGATGGAACTGCCCGTGAAGTTCATCTGGACTCACGATGCCTTCCGTGTTGGTGAGGATGGACCTACCCACGAGCCTGTTGAGCAGGAAGCACAGATCCGATTGATGGAGAAGCTGAAGAACCACCACGGCAAGAACTCTGTATTGGTAGTTCGTCCTGCCGATGCTGAGGAGACAACCGTTTGCTGGCGCATGGCTATGGAGAATGTGGATACACCTACAGCACTTATCTTCTCTCGTCAGAACATCGAGATGCTGCCCGAGGGCAACGACTACAACCAGGCTACTAAGGGTGCTTACGTTGTAGCTGGATCAGACGAGAAGTTCGACGTTATCCTGCTTGCTTCCGGTTCTGAGGTTTCTACCTTGGAGGCTGGTGCTAAGCTGCTCCGCGAGGATGGCATTAAGGTGCGCATCGTAAGCGTTCCTTCTGAGGGTCTGTTCCGCAGCCAGAGCAAGGAGTATCAGCAGAGCATCCTGCCTGCTGGCGTTAAGAAATTCGGTCTCACAGCAGGTCTGCCAGTAAACCTCGAGGGTCTGGTAGGTGCCGACGGTACAGTATGGGGTCTGGAGAGCTTTGGTTTCTCTGCTCCTTACAAGGTGCTCGACGAGAAGCTCGGCTTCACCGGAGAGAATGTTTACAAGCAGGTTAAAGCCCTGCTGGGTTAATTTATAATAATCTAATCATCAGGCACGGACTTCCGGTCCGTGCCTTTTAAAATCTTACGACTATGGAAGTAAAAACAGTTGGAGTTGCTTGCGACCACGCAGGCTTCGCTTTGAAACAGTTTGTACTCCAGTATCTGGAGGAGAAAGGCTATCCCGTGAAAGACTATGGCACATGGAGCGATGCCAGTGTAGATTATCCTGACTACGGTCATGCTTTGGCAAAGGGCATCGAAAGTGGTGAGGTTTACCCTGGTATTGCCATTTGTGGCAGTGGTGAGGGTATTTCTATGACACTGAATAAGCACCAGCA
Source organism: Prevotella communis (assembly GCF_022024175.1). GTDB lineage: Bacteria > Bacteroidota > Bacteroidia > Bacteroidales > Bacteroidaceae > Prevotella > Prevotella communis. The sequence goes on from NZ_CP091794.1 coordinate 2,098,000, forward strand.
GGTACGCGCAGGTCTTTGCTGGATACCAGAGATTGCACACCTTATCCGTCAGCATAACGATGCCAACGTATTGGTAATGCCAGGTCGTTTTATCGACAACAACATGGCACGCAAGATTATGGATGAATTCTTCACCGCAAGTTTCGAAGGTGGTCGCCACCAAAAGCGCGTGGACAAAATTGCAATCCAGTAAGCAGATTGCGATTCAGTGAGAAGAATAAATGCTAAATTAAAGAGGTCACCTCATCATGAAGTGACCTCTTTTTATTATATTAGAATTCTGAGATTAGAAATTCTTTGTCTGCTCAGCAACCTCAGCATTAATCTTGTCGATGAACTGCTGGATAGTCATGGTAGCCTGCTCGCCACCACCCTGCTGACGCATAGAGACAAGTCCCTCTGCAGCTTCCTTCTCACCAACAATAACCATGTAAGGAATACGTTTCAACTCATTATCGCGAATCTTACGACCCAACTTCTCGTTACGAAGATCGATAGAACCGCGAACACCCTGCTGGTTGAACTGCTCGAGCACTTTCTTTGCATAGTCGTTGTACTTCTCTGACAGAGGCAGAACAATCACCTGATCAGGAGTAAGCCACAAGGGGAAGTGACCACTTGTATGCTCAATCAGCACAGCTGTAAAACGCTCCATTGATCCGAAGGGAGCACGGTGAATCATTACAGGTGTCTTCTTCTGATTATCCTCGTCGGTATATTCCAACTGGAAGCGCTTTGGCAGGTTGTAGTCCACCTGAATGGTACCCAACTGCCAACGACGACCAATGGCATCCTTAATCATAAAGTCAAGCTTAGGACCATAGAAAGCAGCCTCGCCATATTCTACCTTAGCAGGCAGTCCCTTTTCCTCACAAGCCTCCTGGATAGCCTTCTCAGCCAGTGCCCAGTCTTCATCACTACCCACATACTTCTCGTGATTGTTGGGATCGCGCAGAGAAATCTGTGCCTCAAAATTGAAGCCGAAAGCAGAAAGCACCACATTAATGATATCCATCACGTTGAGGAATTCCTGCTTCACCTGGTCAGGACGGCAGAACAGGTGGGCGTCGTCCTGAGTGAAAGAACGTACACGAGTCAAGCCATGAAGCTCACCACTCTGCTCATAACGATATACAGTACCAAACTCAGCAATACGCAGAGGCAGATCCTTATATGAACGGGGTTTCCATGCAAAAATTTCGCAGTGGTGAGGACAGTTCATTGGCTTCAACAGATACTCCTCACCCTCCTCAGGTGTCTGGATGGGCTGGAAGGAATCCTTACCATAGTGATCCCAGTGACCAGAGGTAACGTAGAGGTTCTTCGAACCAATGTGTGGAGTAATAACTTCCTGATAACCATAACGTTTCTGAACCTTACGCAAGTGGTCCTGCAAGCGCAAACGCATATCTGTGCCTTTGGGCAACCAGATAGGCAGACCCTTACCAACCTTGTCAGAGAACATAAAGAGTTCCATCTCCTTACCAATCTTACGATGGTCGCGTTTCTTAGCCTCCTCCAACATAACAAGATACTCGTCGAGCATCTTCTTCTTGGGGAAAGAGATACCATAGAGACGCTGCATCTGCTCACGGTTGGCATCGCCACGCCAGAAAGCACCGGCAACAGAGGTCAGCTTGATAGCCTTAATCTCGCCTGTATCCATCAAATGGGGACCACGGCAAAGGTCGGTGAAAGCACCCTGTGTATAGGTGGTGATAGTACCATCCTCGAGGTCCTGCTCGATATGTTCGCACTTATAGGTCTGACCATTAGCAGCAAACTCCTTCAGAGCATCAGCCTTAGCAACTTCCTTGCGAACCACAGGCTCCTTCTTTGAGGCCAGTTCACGCATTTTGCTCTCGATGGTAGCAAAATCGCTCTCCTTGATGCTCTCACCATTAGGCAGCAGCACATCGTAGAAGAAGCCACTCTCTACAGCAGGACCGAAACCGAACTGAATGCCAGGATACAATTCCTGGAGTGCTTCAGCCAGCAAGTGGGCAGAGGTGTGCCAGAAAGTATGCTTACCCTGCTCATCGTCCCACTTATAGAGCTCAATCTGTGCGTCCTCATTGATAGGACGGTTTAGCTCCACCGTTTCGCCATTCACACCGCAAGCCAAAACGCTGCGAGCCAGAGCAGGCGAAATGCTCTCGGCAATTTGAAGTCCCGTTACGCCCTGCTCATACGAGCGAACAGATCCGTCGGGAAAAGTAATTTTGATTTCCATATCTACAATATATGTTTAAGTTTAAGCGGGTGCAAAGGTAGTATTTATTTTGAATAATACAAAGAAAATCAAGAATAACCTTTAGAAATTATAAGAGAATCCCAGTGAAGAGTACTCTTTGAACTGCCAATAGCCCAGATTTTCGTCACGATTGTTGGCATCGTCGAAACGAGGGAAGAGAAACAGGTTGGCCGAGATATACTTCGATACACGCAGGGTAAACGTATTCTCCCACTCCACTTCTGAACGGTGATAACTGGAGAATCCATAGATGCGCGTCTTCCAAGAAAGCACATCATTGACCTGCCAAGTGAGCGACGCCGTTATTTGCGAACCGAAGTCAGTCAACGAATGACTATGGTCCGGCGTCTTAACACCAAAACTCGCGGCCAAATCGGCACGGTCAACATAACGATAGTTCACAGCGAGAGGCGACATATTGATAGTACCCGTAAGCTTATTGGCAAGAGCCTGTACCTTATAGTCCATACCAAGACCGACGCTCAGGTTAAAAGGCGACATAAAGTCAGAGAACACCTTTGTATTGTTTGACTTCAAACCATGATAAAACTGCGTGTAGGCCAACATCTGTAAAGTATAGTACCAACGATTGGCAGCCTGCAATCCTACCTTTCCCGTATAACGAATCAAGTCCTCATTGGTCTTGAACTTATGAACAGTGTCTGAAGGTGATGTCTGGAAACCCAACTTCATCTCCAGTTTATTATCCCACTTCCATTTTGACTTATTGTCATAATTAGCCTCAAGTGTCACAGAACCTACTGCAGCCTGATTACTCTCACCGCCTTTATACCAGTTGTCCGACACATAATTCTGCATGAATTGCAAATTCGCATCACCTTTGTACTTCCAGAAATTTGGTTTTTCTATAACAACCTCAACAGGAGCAGCTTCAGGAGTCTCTGGCATTGGTGCTGCCTGTTCCACCATCTCTACCTCCTGCATTACGGGTGTCTCGATGATATCCTGACGCAAGGAACCAGCCTCTTCCTGTTCAGATTCGGTAACTTTCACCAATTCCGGGCGTTTCAGATAAACGTGCATAAGCGCCTGATCTATAGCCTGACTCACCTCATCAGAGTCATTAGAAATAATATTAAATTGACTACTTGCTACGTTGTGATAAAACGTCAGCGGAGCGAAAAGACGATAATAAAGCCCAGTGTTTTTCAACTGAGGCTCTGCCGCCGAAAGACCCATTGAACTGACAGCAGCAATAAATAATGCTAATTTTCTCATAACCGAGTGCAAAGTTATGATTTTTTTTCGTAACTTTGCACCTTGTTTGTAAAAAAGTAACAAAAAGTAAGATAATTAATATGAACAGAAACACTTTGATTGGTTTCAGTCTCATTGCAGTGGTACTCATTGCATTCAGTTACATGAGTTCTCCCTCGCAAGCAGAGATTGATGCTTACAACCATGAGCAGGACAGTATTGCTGCTGTCAAGATGGCTCAGGAGCAACAACAGATTGTACAGGATACGTTAAAGGGACAGAAGGCTGTAGCTGCCATTGACTCAGCTGCCCTTTTCTTCCCTTCAATGAGTGACTCACTGGCTGGCGTCAACAGTCTCGTTACATTGAAGAACGACTCACTGGAATTGACGTTCAACACACAGGGTGGTACCATTGCCAGCGCACGTATCCTGGGCCATAAGGACACCTTGAACAATATGGGCGTTCAACTCTTCACCGAGAATGGACAACACATGGACTTCATCATCAAGGGTCTGAAGCAGTATATTAACACCCGCGACCTTTATTTCACGCCAACCCAAGAAGCTGACGGTTCACTCACAATGACAGCTCAGGCTCAGGGCAACGGACAATTGATTTTCAAATACCGACTGGGTCCTGACTATATGCTGCATTTTTCCATGCAGGCCGTAGGACTGGGTGACCAGCTCGACCCCACCAACAAAGAAGTGGTTATTCTATGGCAGGACTCTTGTCGCCAGCAGGAGCGCGGTTTCACATTCGAGAACCAGCGTTCGGCTTTGACATATAAGTTTCACAATGGCGGTACCGACTACCTGAGCGAGACATCAGAAAAGAAAGAGACTACCGAAGAACCTATTGACTGGGTGGCATTCAAGAACCAGTATTTCTCAGCTGTACTCATATCAAGAGATGCATTCAACACTGGTGCAGAACTAGCCAGCACACCTCTGGATAAGAGCACACGCATCCTAAAGAACTATGACGCACGCCTCACCACGAAGTTCGATCCCACAGGTCTGCAGGCATCAGAATTTGAAATGTACCTTGGTCCTAACGACTTCCGTCTGATTCAGGATGTAGAGGCCCAGAGTGAGTTTGGCAAGGATCTTGAGCTGGAGCGTTTGGTCTACCTGGGATGGCCTCTATTCCGCTTCATCAACCGTTGGTTCACACTGTATGTCTTCGACTGGCTCACGAAGTTGGGTCTGCCAATGGGTATTGTTTTGATTCTCATCACAATGCTGCTGAAGCTCATAACCTACCCCATGGTGAAGAAGAGTTATATGTCAAGCGCAAAGATGCGCGTTCTGAAACCCAAACTCGAAGAAGCAACCAAGCAGTACAACAAGCCCGAGGATCAGATGCAAAAGCAGCAGGCCATGATGCAACTCTATGCAAAATACGGAGTATCTCCTCTGGGTGGCTGTCTGCCAATGCTGATTCAGATGCCTATCTGGATTGCGATGTTCAACTTCGTACCTAACGCCATACAGTTGCGTCGTGAGTCGTTCTTGTGGATGGAAGACTTGTCAACATACGACCCCATCCCCTTCATCGGACAGTGGGATACGCATATATGGGGTATCGGTGACCATCTCTCGCTGACCTGTATTCTGTTCTGTGTGAGCAACATCCTCTATTCATATATGACCATGCGCCAGCAACGCGACCAGATGGTAGGACAGCAGGCCGAGCAGATGAAGATGATGCAGTACATGATGTACGTCATGCCTGTGATGTTCTTCTTCATGTTCAATGACTACGGCTCAGGTCTGAACTTCTATTACTTCATCTCCCTGTTTTTCTCTGCAGCTATCATGTGGACACTCCGCAAAACAACTGACGACGAGAAGCTGCTGGCTATCCTTGAGGCTAAATACAAAGAGAACCAGAACAACCCCAAGAAGGCAAGTGGCTTGGCTGCCCGTCTGGAGGAGATGCAGAAGCGCGCTGCCGAGATGCAGAAGCAACAGCAGAACAGAAAGTGACAAGTGAATATAAAGGGAGAGAAAAAATGAAAATAGGTTTCGACAACGAGAAATATCTCAAAATCCAGTCAGAGCACATCAAAGAGCGAATTGCCAAATTTAATGGTAAGCTATACCTCGAGTTGGGTGGAAAACTCTTCGATGACCACCATGCATCACGCGTATTGCCAGGCTTCAAGCCAGACTCAAAACTACGTATGTTTGCACAGTTACGTGACCAGCTGGAAATCGTCATCGTAGTAAGTGCCGAAGACATCGAGAAAAATAAGGTACGTGCAGACTTGGGCATTACCTATGATGAAGACGTGCTGCGTCTGCGCGAGGAATTCATGAATCGCGACTTTATGGTAGGATCTGTCGTCATCACTCATTATAACGGTCAGAATGCAGCAGATCAGTTCCGTCATCGACTGGAGCGCATGGGCATCAAGTCGTATGTACACTACCTTATCGATGGTTATCCCCATAACGTGGAACTCATTGCCAGCGACGAAGGCTTTGGTAAGAACGACTACGTTGAGACATCTCGAGAGCTCGTCATCGTCACAGCTCCAGGTCCAGGTTCTGGCAAGATGGCAGTATGTCTCAGTCAGCTCTACAATGAGAATAAGCGCGGTGTACAGGCTGGTTATGCCAAGTTTGAGACTTTCCCCGTATGGAGTCTGCCCCTGAAGCATCCTGTAAACATCGCCTATGAAGCAGCTACCGCCGACCTCAACGATGTGAACATGATCGACCCCTTCCATCTGGAAGCCTACGACAAGATTGCCATCAACTATAATCGCGACATTGAAATATTCCCTGTGCTTAACGCACTGTTTGAGGGCATCTATGGTGAGAACCCCTACAAGAGTCCTACAGATATGGGCGTCAACATGGTGGGCTTCTGCATTAGCGATGACGAGGTATGCTGCCAGGCCAGTCGCGACGAGATTATCCGTCGATACTACGATGCGACCAACAAAATGGCGGAGGGTATTGACAACGAGAAGGAAATCAACAAGATTCTGATGCTTTTCAATCAGGCAAAGATTACCACCGCTTATCGTCGTGTCACCGTAGCTGCTCAAGCCAAACAAGAACTCACTGGTCAGACCTCTGCCGCAATGGAATTGGAAGATGGCACCATCATCACAGCGAAGTCATCACCCCTGCTGGGTTGCTCTGCTGCTCTGCTGCTCAATGCCACCAAACACCTTGCAGGCATCAGCCATGAGGCAAAACTGATTCCACAGAGTCTCATTGAACCTGTTCAGAAAACTAAGATAGAATACTTAGGAGGTAAGAATCCCCGTCTGCATACTGATGAGGTGCTGGTAGCCCTGAGCGTATTGTCAAAGGACGATGAGCAGTGCCGCAAAGCATTGGAACAGTTGCCCCGTCTGCGCGGCTGCCAGGTACATTCTACCGTAATGCTCTCAGAAGTAGATCGTAAGATATTCAAGAAACTGGGGTGCGGCCTGACCTGCGATCCCGTGAAGAAGAAATAAATGACGCTTATGAATAAATTATTAGCAATTGGTGCCGCAGCTCTGCTACTCACGGCTTGCGGCTCACAGAAAGACAATAACGAAGTGAACATCCAAAAACAAACCATACAGTTGGAGAATGACCAGATGACGCCAGAGGCACTCTGGGCTATGAGTCGTATCGGTGGTTATCAGGCTTCACCTGACGGACAGCATATCGTTTTCCAGATGGGCTACTATAGTGTAGAAGAAAACAAAAGTCACCAGGTGCTTTGGATGATGAATGCTGATGGATCAGAACAGAAGCAACTTACTGAAGATGCCGACAATGAAACGGATGCGCAATGGCTCGACAACGAGACCGTAGCCTTCATCAAGGGTGGCGAAGTGTGGAAGATGAGTCTTAACGGCTCAGCCCGCAAACAGCTTTCAGAGACAGAAGGTCAGGTTGAGGGTTTCCAGTTCTCTCCCGACCGTTCAAAGGTCATCATTCTGAAGAGCATCCCCTTCAACGAGGTAATCAAGGAAAAACCTGCCGACTTGCCAAAGACTACAGGCCGTGTGGTAACAGACCTGATGTATCGTCACTGGGACCACTACGTGGAGAGTATCCAGCACCCCTTCGTATTCACAGTAAACGATGATTTTTCTGTTGCCAGCGAAGGTACAGACATCCTTGAGGGCGAGCCTTTCGAATGTCCAATGGAACCCTTTGGCGGTATGGAACAACTGGCTTGGAGCACCGACTCTAAACAGATTGCGTACACCTGCAGGAAGAAGACTGGTCTGCAGTATTCTATCTCTACTGACTCAGACATTTTCCTTTATGATGTAGAAAAGAAAGAGACCAAGAATCTCTGTAAGCCTGCCGACTATGTAGAGCCTGCCATCGAACCTACCAAAACCATGCTTAATCAGGCAGTCAACGCCCCTGAGAATCTGAAAAACTTGCCTGGCTACGACCAGAATCCTAAGTTCTCACCTGACGGCCGCTATCTGGCTTGGACATCTATGGCACGAGACGGCTATGAGGCCGACCGTATGCGTCTGTGCTGCTACGACCTGAAAACAGGTGAGAAGACATTCCTTACGGAGTCGTTTGATTCAAACGTGGACGATTACTGTTGGGCACCTGACGCGCGTACCATATATTATATAGGTGTATGGCACGCCACAGAGAATCTCTACAGCACTAACCTTCAGGGCGAGGTAAAACAGATGACAAACTATCAGGCTGATTTCGGTTCACTGCAGATGCTGAACGACAAGCAGATTCTGGCAGAGAAACATTCTTACACAGAACCCGCCGATCTCTATGTGGTGACACCAAACGATACTGATAATGGCGTAGCTATTACTCAGATTACCGAGGTCAACAAAGAAATCCTTGACCAGCTTGGAAAACCTTCTGTAGAACAGTACTGGGTGAAGACCACCGATGGTAAGGAAATGCTCACATGGGTTATTCTGCCTCCTCATTTCGACAAGACAAAGAAATACCCCACCCTACTATTCTGTGAAGGTGGTCCACAGAGTCCTGTATCTCAGTTCTGGAGCTACCGCTGGAACTTCTTCATCATGGCTTCTCAGGGTTATGTAGTCGTTGCTCCCAACCGCCGCGGTCTGCCTGGCTTCGGACAGGAATGGCTTGAGGAGATAAGTGGCGACTGGACTGGTCAGTGCATGAATGACTATCTGTCGGCTATAGACTTTGCATGCGACAGTCTGTCTTATGTTGACCGTGACAAACTTGGTGCCGTTGGTGCATCATTCGGCGGCTTCTCCGTTTACTATCTGGCTGGTCACCATGACAAACGTTTCAAGTGCTTCATTGCACACGATGGTGCTTTCAACCTCGAAGCCATGTACACCGAGACCGAGGAAAACTGGTTCTCGAACTGGGAGTACGACGATGCGCCTTGGAATCGCGACATGACAGCTCGTGCCAAGAAGACCTACGAGAACTCACCCCACCGCTTTGTGGACAAATGGGATACACCTATCCTCTGCATCCACGGCGAGAAGGACTACCGCATCAATGCAACTCAGGGCATGAGTGCATTCAATGCAGCCCGCATGCGTGGTATCGAAGCTGAGTTACTGATTTTCCCAGACGAGAACCACTGGGTATTGAAGCCACAGAACGGTATTCTTTGGCAGCGCACCTACTTTGAGTGGTTGGATCGCTGGTTGAAGAAGTAAGAAGAAACACACATATGATACAAAAATAAATGGGAGTAATTGATTGCTCCCATTTATTTTTTTATTTCATTTTATTCGTATTCCGTTGGATCAGGAATACCGGCATCGGCCAATGCCTCTTTGCGTTCTACACACGTGCCGCATTTGCCACAGTGTTTTTCACCACCTTTGTAGCACGACCACGTCTCGGCATAGTTGATACCCAATTCCTTTCCACGAGCAGCAATCTGTCCCTTGGTGATATTCGTATAGGGTGAAACAAGATGCACACCATTATAAGTGCCAGCATGGGCTGCAGCATCGAAAGCCGCAACGAAATCAGGGCGGCAGTCAGGATAAATCGTATGGTCGCCACCATGATTTGCCATCATCACATACTGCAGTTCGCGACTCTCTGCCATACCCACGGCAATGCTCAGCATGATGCCATTACGGAAAGGCACCACCGTAGATTTCATGTTCTCGTCAGCATAATGTCCCTCAGGGATAGCCTCCGAACCTTGCAGTAACGAGCTTTCGAAATACTTACCCATAAAATCCAGAGGAATCACGATATGTTCTATACCCAGCCGTTCACAGTGCAGACGGGCAAAAGGAATCTCCTTGGCGTTATGATTTGACCCATAGTCGAACGAAATAGCCAATGCGATGCGCTCCTTGTAATCATACAGCAACGTGACACTATCCATGCCACCGCTTAATATCAAAATTGTATCCTTTTTTGTTTCCATGCGTACAAAGTTATATTAGTAGGCCGCAAAGGTACAAAATTTTTGTGACAATCTTATCAAATCTCATTTTTTTTACCTAAATTTGCATCCGATATTAAAAACCCTACAGATTATGATTGGACTTAACACATTACTCTTCCTTGGATTGGGCGCACAGGAGTTGCTGCTCATTGCCCTCATCGTGCTACTTCTTTTCGGTGGAGCCAAGATTCCCGAACTGATGCGCGGCCTAGGCAAGGGCGTTAAGAGTTTCAAGGAAGGCATGAAGGAAGTTAACGACGAGGTCAAAAAGGATGAATAATAGCGAACCGGTAACCTTCTGGCAGCACCTTGATGTGCTCCGATGGGTCATCCTGCGTTCGCTGGTTGTCACCACTATCTTCGGCATTGCCGCCTTCTGTATGAAGGACTGGCTCTTTGCCGTTGTACTGGCTCCACGTACTAGCGAGTTCATCACCTTTCAGTGGCTGGGCGTAGAGCCATTCAGTATTCACCTGATGAACACGGGACTCACAGAGCAATTTATGACCCACATGCGTGTGGCCATCTATGCAGGTTTGCTCTGTGCCGCCCCATACGACATCTTCGAACTATTCCGTTTTGTTTCTCCCGGGCTTTACCAAAACGAACGTCGTGCTGTTTTCTGGGTAGTCACCACGGGCTATCTGATGTTTATTCTTGGCACCTTGCTCAACTATTTTCTGATTTTTCCCCTCACCGTGCGTTTTCTGGGGACCTATCAGGTCAGTGCAGAGGTAGAGAATATGCTCACACTTCAGTCTTATACAGACACACTTGTCTCTATGAGCCTAATCATGGGCATAATTTTTGAACTCCCCATTGTATGTGCAATCCTTGGCCGTCTGCATCTTATCAGCTCCAGCCTCATGAGTCGTTATCGACGTCATGCCATCGTGGCAATCCTCGTCATTGCCGCCATCATCACCCCTACTACTGACATTTTCACCCTTCTGGTCGTCTCCCTGCCAATCTGGTTGCTCTATGAGTTCAGTATCCTTGTAGTGAAACTGATTCGATAAAGTCCACACCTTTACATTCTCTTTACAACAAAGATGAAGAAGACTATTGTATTGCTCTACTTGATGGTATTGTGGACTTCAGTCATAATAGCCCAGAAACCACAAAGATTTCATCAAGAGTTGCCTGCAGGAAACTACAGTGGGATAACGGCTTTGGGGAATAACAGATATGCCGTGGTGAGCGACAAGTCGGAAACAGAGGGATTCTTTATTCTGCATATTGAGACAGACAGCGTCAAAGGGTGCATCACATCACTAGAGAACGAGGGATTTCAATCCAGCGGTTTGCCAAACAGAGATGTAGAGGGAATCTGCTATCGCCCCACAACAAATACTGTTTTCATATCTGGAGAGAAGGATAATGAGGTATATGAATATACTTTGGATGGAAAACGAACCGGACAACGCCTGGAGATGCCAGACATCTTCAAGAAGACAGGACACAACTACGGATTGGAATCGCTGACCTACGACAGGAAACGGCATTTATTCTATACTACCTGTGAAAGGCTCCTGGAAGGTGACTCCCTGCTTCGTATCCAATCCTTCAGTGATAACCTGAAACCAGGGTTCTGCTACTATTATAAACCTGATGAACCAATCAGTAAGAAGCATTTCTATGGAGTTTCGGAACTCTGCGCATTAGAAGACGGACGATTATTGGTTTTAGAGCGTCAGATTCGTGTGCCAAAACTAAAACTGGGCGCATCCACCATTATCCGTATCTACGAGACTACGCCAACGGATAAGCCCATATTAGAAAAGAGATTAGTCAAAGAGTTTCGCACCCGACTAAGTCTCACCAGTCGTAAGTTTGCGAATTACGAAGGACTCTGTGAGATACAGGGAAACCGTCTGCTACTGATTGCTGATTCACAGAACAGATTCAAAGGTTTTCTGCGCGACTGGTTTCTGATAATTGGATTTTAAAATACTCATGCCTGAAAATACGCAATTTATTTGGTGTTTTCCTTGCTTATTCGTATCTTTGTAGCCACAAATACTATTACTATGCTTCGAAAAATCAGAATTACACTGGGCAGTGTGATGTTCATAGGACTGTCACTGCTGTTCCTGGACTTTACGGGAACACTACACCAATGGCTTAGCTGGATGGCCAAAGTGCAGGCTTTAGAGGCCGTATTGGCACTGAATGTGGCTGTCATCGCGGGGCTCGCTGTACTCACGTTTCTATTTGGACGTATCTATTGCTCCATCATCTGTCCACTGGGGGTAATGCAGGATGTTTTCGGATGGTTGGGTAAAAAATCCAAGAAAAACAGGTACACCTTTTCTAAAGAATACAAGTGGCTGAGATATGGTCTGCTCGCTATATTCATCGCAGGTTGTCTGGCAGGTGTCGGCACTATCATTGAGCTGTTGGCTCCTTACTCTGCCTTTGGCCGCATCTGTACCATGCTGCTGCAGCCTTTGTGGATGTTGGGTAATAATGCACTGGCATCAATTGCAGAGCATTACGAGAGTTATGCATTCTATGGCGTAGACGTATGGATGAAGTCACTCCCCGTATTCTTCATCGCCCTGCTCACGCTGATTATCATTGCTATCTTAGCCTGGCGAAACGGTCGTACATACTGTAACACCATTTGTCCTGTAGGCACGGTACTGTCGTTTATCTCACGTTTCTCACTGCTGAAGATTCATTTCAACGAGGATAAATGCAAGAACTGTTCGTTGTGTACCAAGAACTGTAAGGCGGCCTGCATAGATTCCAAGAATCACAAGGTCGATTATAGTCGTTGCGTAGTATGTGGGGACTGCATCAAGAGTTGCAAGTTTGGAGCACTGAGCTACTCTAGAAAAACTAGTGGGACCAGTAAAACTGGTACGACTAGTGATGCTAGCGTCGATGCCAACAAACGTTCTTTCTTGATTGCCACAGCCCTTGTATCTACAGCAGCCTTAGCACAAGAAAAGAAACACGTTGATGGAGGACTGGCAGATATCATCGAGAAGAAAGCGCCTGAAAGAAAGACACCAATAGTACCACCAGGTGCCCGTTCGCTGAAGCACATGACACAACACTGCACGGGCTGCCAGCTGTGCGTATCAAAATGTCCCAACGACGTTTTGCGTCCCAGCATGGATATCACAAATCTGATGCAGCCCGTAATGTCATTCGAGAAAGGCTATTGCCGTCCGGAATGTACACGTTGTTCAGAGGTTTGTCCTGCCGGTGCCATCAAACTGATAGACAAGGAAGAGAAGTCAGGTATTCAGATAGGTCATGCTGTGGTCTATCCCGACTTCTGTCTTTCGGCTTTGGGTGAAAACGAGTGTGGCAACTGTGCCCGTCATTGTCCAGTAGGTGCCATTGAGATGGTGCCCAGCGATCCTGAAGACGATCTGTCACCATCTGTTCCCGCAGTCAACGAGAATGCCTGCATAGGTTGCGGTGCCTGTGAGCACCTATGTCCTGTGCGCCCACTATCGGCCATTCACGTAGAAGGTCATGAGGTTCACAAGATGGTTTAAGGTTTAAGATTTAAGGTTTAATTATGCATTAAGCATTATGAATTAAGCATTAGAAGACATGGATAGAAGAGATTTCTTAAAATATATGGGACTTGGCTCAGCTGCTGCTATTGCAGCTTGTGCAGGAAAGAAGAGTGACAACGGCAATGACATTGGCGAGCCACCTGTGGGACAAATGACATACAGGACCAACCCCAAGAACAACGACAAGGTATCCTTATTAGGCTACGGCATGATGCGACTGCCACAACTACCTGATTCTGAAGAGTTTGATCAGGATATGATCAACCAACAGACAGACTACGCCCTGGAGCATGGTGTGAACTACTTCGACACATCGCCCGTGTACTGTCGCGGTCTTTCTGAGCGCTGCACCGGTATCGCTCTGAGTCGTCACAAACGCGAGGAATATCTCGTAGCCACGAAGTTATCAAACTTTGGTGATGCTTCACGCGAAGGATCGATGCAGATGTACCAGAACTCGTTCAAGGAACTGCAGGTTGAGTATATTGACTACTATCTGCTGCACGCCATCGGAGGCAGTATGGAGGAGTTCAACAAACGCTATGTAGACAACGGCATGATGGACTTCCTCATGCAGGAGCGCGAGGCTGGAAGGATTCGGAACCTGGGCTTCTCATTCCACGGTCAGAAAGAAGTGTTTGATGAGGTATTGGCTATGACAGACCAGTATCACTGGGACTTCGTACAGATTGAGCTGAACTATCTGGACTGGAACTATGCCAACGAGATTAACAGCTTTAATGTGGATGCTTCCTATCTCTATGCAGAACTGGAGAAGCGTCATATTCCAGCTGTCATCATGGAACCTCTTCTCGGAGGCCGCCTGGTCAAGGACCTGCCACAATATGCAATCAACGAACTGAAACAGCGCGACCCGCAGAAATCGATCGCATCATGGGCCTTCCGCTATGCAGGTACCCCAGAGGGTGTTCTCACCGTACTGAGTGGTATGACTTTCATGGAGCATCTGAAAGATAACCTTCTCTCCTACTGTCCGTTGGAGCCTCTGACGGAAGAGGAGCAACGATTCCTGGACACAGAGATTGCTCAACAGATGATGGAGATGGGTACAATCCCCTGCAACAACTGCCAATACTGCATGCCCTGTCCCTATGGTATCGATATCCCAGGTATCTTCGTACATTATAATAAATGGTTGGTGGAAAAGACGTTGCCTAAGGACAAAGGTGACGAGAACTACCGCAAGAACCGTCGTAACTACCTCATCAGTCTGGACCGTGCCATCCCCAAGGACCGTCAGCCCGACCACTGCATCATGTGCAACCACTGCATTGAGGTGAAAACCTGTCCTCAGAAAATACGTATTCCTCAGGAACTGAAAAAGATTGCTGACCTGATGGAACAACTGAAAAGAGACGAATGAAACAGTACACAGACATATTTTTAGATTTCGACGATACACTTTATGACACCCACGGCAATGCCGTGATAGCACTCGCTGAGACGTATGAGGACTTTCATTTGGACCGCTATTTCAACGATCCACAGGTGTTTTACGAAGACTATTGGAAGACCAACATCGACCTGTGGGGACGCTACTCCAAGGGTGAGATAACACGCGATTATCTTATCGTTGAGCGTTTCCGTCACCCACTTTGTGTGAGTGAAGAATTACGAGTGAAAAATGAGCAGTCAGCCTCTGCCTTCGAAGACTATTGTCTCAAGATAAGCGATGTATTCCTTGACTACTGCTCATCAAAGCCTGGCGTCATTGATGGTGCCCACGAACTGATGGATTATCTCCGCGACAAAGGCTATAGGCTACACATGTGCAGCAACGGTTTTCATGAGGTACAATACAAGAAGCTGAAGGCCTGCGGATTAAGCAACCACTTCGACACCATCATCCTGAGCGAAGATGCAGGTGTCAACAAGCCCTCACCCCTATTCTTTGAATATGCCCTGAAAGAATCGGGAGCCAACAAAGCATCGACGATTATGATTGGCGACAATTTCCAAACAGATATTCTGGGGGCCAAGAATGCCGGACTAGATACTATTTTCTTTAACCACTGGCCAGAATATCCTGCAACAGAGCCTGTAACTTATGAAGTAAAAGCATTAAAAGATATTATGAACATCCTATAAGATTAAACATATGGAACAGAAGAAAGAAGAACAAATACTTGTGCGCATCACTGGTCAGGATCGTCCTGGACTGACCGCATCGGTGATGGGCATACTTGCAAAATACGACGCACAGATTCTAGATATCGGTCAGGCCGATATCCACGCCACCCTGTCACTGGGCATCCTTATTCGCATGGAAGAAGAGCACTCGGGACAGGTGATGAAAGAACTGTTGTTCAAGGCTACCGAACTGGGCGTAAACATCGGCTTTGCCCCTATCACCGATGAAGAATACGAGGACTGGGTGGGCCATCAAGGCAAGAACCGCTATATCCTCATGGTGATGGGACGCCAGTTGGAAGCCAAGCAGATTGAAGCTGCCACACGCGTCATTGCCGATCAAGGTCTGAATATTGACTCCATCATCCGTTTAACTGGTCGTAAGAGTATCAAGAACCCAGCTAAGCACACCCGTGCCTGCATCGAATTCTCACTGCGCGGCGAACCCGCCAACCGTCACGAGATGCAGTCCAAGTTCCTCAAACTGTCGGCCGAGATGGAGATTGACTTCTCCTTCCAGCGTGATGATATGTTCCGCCGTATGCGTCGCCTTATCTGTTTCGATATGGACTCCACCCTTATCCAGACCGAGTGTATCGACGAGTTGGCCGAGCGCGCTGGCGTTGGTGCACAGGTGCGTGCCATTACCGAGAGCGCTATGCGTGGCGAGATTGATTTCAAGGAAAGTTTTACGCGTCGTGTAAAATTGCTCAAGGGTCTCGATGTCAGTGTGATGCAAGATATTGCCGAACATCTGCCCATCACCGAGGGCGTTGACCGTCTAATGACCATCCTCAAGCGCTGCGGCTATAAGATAGCCATTCTCAGTGGTGGATTCACCTATTTCGGCGAACACCTGCAGCGCAAATACGGTATTGACTATGTCTATGCCAACGAGTTGGAGGTCGACGAGAACGGCAAGCTCACTGGCAACTACGTAGGTGAGATTGTTGACGGTCATCGCAAAGCCGAGCTCCTAAAGCTCATTGCACAGGTAGAGAAAGTCAATCTGGCGCAAACCATTGCCGTGGGCGATGGTGCCAACGACCTGCCTATGATATCCGAAGCCGGACTGGGCATCGCCTTCCACGCTAAACCGCGTGTGGTGGCCAACGCCAAGCAGAGCATCAATACCATCGGACTCGATGGCGTGCTTTATTTCCTTGGTTTTAAAGACTCCTATCTCGGTGATCAAGGCAAACTATAATATGAAGACAATACTAGTTGGAATAGCAGTTTGGCTATCGGCATTAGCTTGCTATGCACAAGCCGACACCACTCAGGTTAGGAAAAAGAAAGAGCGCACCATTGAACTATCGGGCGAAGTCTATGACTCGTTCACCAAGGCCAAGGTGAAAGCACTCATCACATTGATGCGTTCAGACTCTACGTTTGTGGACTCTATGACCTGTTGGACATGGAGCACTTCTTCTTATTACCAGTTTAAGGTACCTGCTAAGAATGCCGACTATATCATCAAAGCCTCTGCCGAAGGATATAATGATACCACAATGAACTATAAGTTGCGCCATATTGCACGCAACTCATGGTTTGAACTGCCTCGCATCCTCATGAAGAAGAAGCAGCGCAGCGACGATGATATCTATAAGGAAATCGGACTCGGAGGAGTCGTCGTAACAGGTACCAAGGTAAAACTGGCCTATCGTGGTGACACGCTGGTGTATAATGCCTCCGCCTTTAACCTGCCAGAAGGTTCTATGCTCGACGGACTGATTCGTCAGATGCCCGGTGCCGAACTCAAGGACAACGGAGACATCTATATCAACGGCAAGAAAGTGGACTATCTCACGCTGAACGGTAAGGACTTCTTTAAGGGACAGAACAAGGTAATGCTCGACAACCTGCCCTACTACACCGTGAAGGAACTGAAAGTCTTTGACAAGAGTACCAAACAGAGTGAACTCATTGGCCATGATGTCGAGAAGAAAGACTACGTGATGGATGTGCAGCTGAAGCGCGAATACAATCGTGGTCTGATGGGTAATATTGAAGGCGGGTACGGTACCGACAAACGTTACATGGGACGCCTGTTCGGCCTCTACTATGATGACCACTCACGTGTAAGCGTCTTTGCTAATGCCAACAACGTGAATGAAACCCACAGGCCTGGAGCTGAAGGCGAATGGACACCCAGTAATACGCCGCAGGGACTAAGGTCTATGAAACAGACGGGCCTGCATATTGAGACCGAAGATGCTGACAAAAACTGGGAGACCAACCTCGATGCCGTCTTCGCATGGGATGATGCCGATAATATGAGCCGTACTTCCAGCGAGCGCTTTGCCACAGGCGGAAATATCCTTGGAGGCTCTGAGTCATGGAGCCGCCAGAAAGATTTCCGTTTTCAGGCCTTTGACTACTTCCAAATAAAGAAGCCTGTCACATTGTGGGGTACACTCAATGTCACCTATACCAATGGGCATCGCACTAACGGCAGTCAGGACTCCACCTACCGCGAGAGCCTCATCAACCAATCCTTCAACGACGGATTGACACGTTACCGCACGCTGAACCTAAGTGGTACAATCGGCTTACATCATAAATTCGCCTGGGGCGATTATCTGATGGGCGGACTGACTGGCAGCTATACGCGCCAGAAACCAAGCGACAGCTGGACGATGAACCGCACACTCTTCACACAGACAAGTGATACGGACCTGCGCCATAACTATGCCGACACACATAGTGACAATTATAGCTATGAGGCAGAATTCGGCTATTATCTCCAGCTACTCAACAGGTGGTTTATTGGCGCCAATGCCAGTTATACGCAGTCGTTAGACAATAGCAATAACCTGCGTTATCGCCTGGACCGCTTGGCGGAGGACAAACTACAGACGGAATGGCTACCTTCCACGCATGAAGAACTGAAGAGTGTGATAGACCTTAACAACTGCGACGAGCAACAACTGCTTACTCGTACCGCCAGTACCACATTAGAGGTCATGCACTCCAGCGACAATGAGTATTTCTCATTCTCACTCCCCATCAAGAATCCACACGAGCGACTTTATTATAACGACTTTGCCGGGCTCGACACCATTGCTCGTCGCAGTTACGTGGAAATAGCGCCTAGCATCAGCTGGTCGCGCTGGGGCAAGAAGAATGGTCTGAACAGCTTAGGCTATAGCATGAACATGAGCAGACCATCCTTGGCAGACCTGATGCCCGTCGATGATACAACCAACCCACTGGTCACCACCATCAACAACCCTGACCTGAAACCTACGCTGACACATAACGTGAATATCGGTTTTCAGTTCAACAATGACTCCATCCGCCGTTTCATCCGTGTGTGGAGTAATGCCTCGCTGACTCAGCACTCTATTGGTACACGCACCATCTACGATACCGCGACAGGTGTCTATACCTATATGCAGGACAATATCAACGGCAACTGGAACTGGAACCTCGGCACGAGCTATGAGCAACCACTCGACAGTGCCAAACGAATCACCCTGCAACAGCGTTTCAGCGTCGATTATCTCCATTCTGTAGATTTCGATGTGGTCTATGAATCCTATAAGCCCTTTGAGGAATATGACTTCCTGAAGAGCACCGTACACAACTGGACGCTCAACGAACACCTGGGTGTAGAATACCAAAAGGACAAGCTCACCATTGGTATCAGCGGCGAGATAGACTGGCGCCGTTCAACCAGCCATCGTGCCAACTTCGAGAATATCTCGGCCTTCGACTATAACTACGGTGGACTGCTGCGCTACACCATTCCCTGGGTAGAACTGAACATCGCTACCGACATCCGCATGTATAGTCGCAGGGGCTATCAGAGTGAGATGATGAACACCGACGACTTGGTGTGGAATGCCGAACTGGCACGCTCACTGTTCAACGAGAAACTCACATTGAAGTTCACGGCCTTCGACCTGCTGCACCAGCTTTCCAACAAGCAATACAGCGTCAATGCACAGGGTCGCACAGAGACTTGGAACAACTGCATTCCCCGCTATCTGATGCTTTCCGTTGCCTATAAGTTCAATAAACAACCAAAGAAATAAAAAAAATAAGAGGTGAGACGTTTCAATCTCACCTCTTATTTTTTATGATAGCATTCCCTTAGTTAATCAGGAATATCTTGGTCTGACCGTTGTAGGTAGCCTTCACTGTAGCACGACCTTCAACGATAGGACTAATCTCGCACTTCACGCCTGGCACGTCAGCCTTAGCCTCCAGCTTGGTATTAGCCTTCAGAGGACCATAGACCTGATAGCGAATCTGGTCGGCATAGCCATTCTGATTGTTGAAGCGGATAGGTGTGGTGGGGATATTCAACTTCTGGCCATCAGCAGTAATAGTGAGCTGAGGAACAACAGGAGCCGTATGTTCTGCACCTTTAGAGAAACTGATTCCGTGGAGGTCGAACAAGCCCTGAGGGCGCTGAGGCTGCTGGGGACCACGACCAAAGCCAGGACGTCCCTGAGGCTGCTGGGGCTGCTGTACCTCTGGACCATCAGCCACGAGGTAGATAGCATGCTTGCCGCTAAGACCCTCTACAGCAGGAACGGCAGCATAAAACATTGTCTCCTTACGGTCTGCATTAGCGGGCACGTCAACGACAGCAATCTCCTGACCCTTCCAGGGATCATCCAACTTAACGCGAATCTTGAAGGCGCCCTTGCCACTGGGTGTCAGATTGAGACCAAGTGTAGTCTTGTCACCAGCCTTAGTTCCCTCGAAAGCCTTACAGCCCTTGGTATCCTGAGCCAGTCCACCGAAGCCGAAATACTTAAAGCCTACGATACCGCCATTCTGAATGCCTGCCAGATCCATTGAGTTATTCCATACATCATGGTTGTCCTGCATCCAGTTGTTGGCGTTGGGGCCATACATAAAGGCAGCATAACCAGCGCTGTAGTAGTTATAAGGAGGCAAACCGAAGATCTGGAAGCCCTCGCTGGTCACCTCAGCACCTGTATATTCATTGCCGTCGGTAGCCTTTGCTGTCCACACATTGTTCTTTGTGTAGGGGTCATAACCAGTAATCGTCACCTTACCACCCTTAGCCACTGGCTTCTTATCCCATGTAATCTTCACAGGAGCTACCATTGCCTGACGAGCATTACCAAAGCCACGTGGGGGACGATGATAGAACACATACCACTGACCATTGATTTCCTGCAACGAGCCGTGCGTGTTATGACCTGCATTCGTCGTTATCAACTTTGAACCATCCTCATTCAGGACAACACCACGTGAGTCAACCAACACACCACCAGAACGCCAGGGTCCCAGAGGAGAGTCACCATAGGCATAGCGCAGAGCCGAGTTTGTGTTGCCCAGTCCGTACTCCTTGCCAGAGTAACCAGAGAACACCATCACATACTTATTACCCACCTGACGGATAGAAGAAGCCTCAAAGAAGTTGAAGTCCTTAGGATCCTGACCCTTATAAAGCGCCTTATACTCACTGCCAGCCTTATCCAACAAACGACCGTCGGCGCTTACAGCAGGAATAAACGGATCTATGGGTTCCGTTCCGGGACGCTTAGAATACATCGTGTTCTGGTCAAGTTCTACAGCAGTAGAGTGCTGGAAACCATAGAACACGTAAGCACGGAAACCGATGTTATAATCCTTATCTTTCTTATCCGTGATATTCTCAATGAATACTGAGGGGTCGAAATCAATCAGTGAACCAGGCAGACACTGGCGACCATCCTCAGTGAGGTTGATGGGCTTAAAGGGACCATTGGGGCGGTCACCCTTACACACCATTGGCGTGCGACGCCAGCCACGAGAGTGAGGATAGAGGTAGTAAGTCTTCTTACCAGTTGTTCTGTCCTTTACCTCCACCAAGTCAGGCGCATACATCGTGTCCCACTGACCATCTACAAACCACGAGAAGATTGGACCTTCATCGCGCCACTGACTGAGGTCTTCTACAGGTGCTGACCACATACGGATATCAGGACCGCAGTAGGCTGAATAGTTCACATCGTGCGAACCAATGATGTAAGCACGAAACTTTCCCGGCTGATCGGGATCTTCAAACACACGGGGTTCACCATCGGGCACATGTTCCCACAATGGCAAATAGGGATTCTGGGCATTGATACCCATTGTGGCTGCGAAAGCCACAGCTAATAAAAAGATCTTCTTCATAAAACTCGTTAAAGGTTTTTATTCCGACTGCAAAGGTAGCAATAATATGCGACAAGACTTTTGGATTATGTGTCTTATCCTTCTGATTTTGTTACATCAGGCAAAGAATTGGCGGATAGAAGCCATATAACGGGTTAATTGTTTGGGATAAATGCGTCCCCAGCGCGTGATGCTGTTATGACAAAAGCTGATGGTCAGCCGTTTGCGGGCGCGTGAGATAGCCACATAGAATTTGCGTGCCTCTTCCTGTCCGCCACTCTCTGTATCGGCATAGACGCTGGGATATTTTCCTTCCACCGCATCATAGACGATGACATGATCAAACTCCAGTCCCTTTGCCTTATGTACCGTACTCACAAAAACACGGTCCGTCATACTGGAAGCCCCACAGAGGTCGGCCTCCTTCATGGTGGTCAGGTCCTGGATATGCCGGTGAAGCTGGTCAACCAACGACAGTCCACTGGCAGATGAAATCAGTTCCTGTTCTATATACCTTATTATATATGGCAGCTTTGGCATATAACCTATACGGCCAATGTCACGCAGATAGTCAAACGTATATTGCAGTTCAGCCGAGAGTGGTGTAATACCACTCTGCACATAGAGCCTGCTACGCGAATGCTGATAGAGGTCGGCATAGAGATGACGGAAGCGGTCTATGGTTTTCTGGTGACGCCTGATAAACTCCTGCTGACGTCCGACGATACTCCTGGCACGATCGTAGCAATAAATCATCAGACTATTCGTAGCCAGTATATCATCATTAGCCAGGTGCGAGTTATGTCCCTCAAGCCCCAGCTGTACCAATAAGTCCTTTAACTTATAACTCTTCAGGCGCGGACGCAGCAGGCGTGCCATCTTCAGACTATCAAAATAAGAAGGCCAAAGCCGGTACATCGACAAGTCTGGTGCATATCGCTGCATGTTATGCTCCATAATCTGATAGTCGTAAGTAGCATTATGTCCCAGGATAGCACAGCCACGGGAGAAATCCACAAATCGTTGTAAGGCCTCCTGATGCGACAGATGCGGTTGTGCCGCATACTCCTCTACCAGCGGGTTCACCACCTCGCCCAGCATCTCAGGAATCGTACGTTCTGTCTCAATGAAGATATTCAACTCCTCTATTACCCTACCCTGTCTGACCTTCACGGCAGCTATCTGCACCACGTCATCCTCAAAGACATTCAGGCCTGTGGTCTCTGTATCAAACACCACCACATCCTGTTTCTCATAGACCTTGACAAACTCACTCAGATAGGTAGAACCCTCATAATCCAGGAAATCAACAGGCGACAAGGCCAGCTCCATCACCTGACGCACAAACTGCCTTGAGGCACTATTGGAAGTATAGACATGAAGCCCGGTAAACAGATGCGACCAGGCTATGAAATTCTGTTCCATCGACACCACACTGAGATGAGCCAACAGCAGACGCACCTCTGGCGTAGAGAAACAGTCGATACCAGATATCTTGAAATGTGGCAAGGTCTGCAACGCACCACTCACGTCATCGGCATCACTATTGAAAGCCACGATTACCGCCACCGTGTCGTCAGGATACTGTTCGTAGATACGACGTACCTCATGCGCCACGATGTTAGCCTCATCCACATTCGTATCAGCCTCAAGAATCTGCAGATCGCCTACCTGCTTCTCCGTCTTGTTTTGCGTTGATGGCAACAGGTCATGAGCTATACCCAGTTGCTGTTCACCATACTGATTAAAGACATCCAGCAGATACTGGGGTGAACGGTAGTTGACGAAGAAATTATGGAAATGTCCCTCGCCGCAGCGCTCTTTCAACAACGTCAGCGTGTCCGTCTGTGCACCCATAAAAGAGAATATAGCCTGCTGAGTATCACCTAGATACACTACAGTTGCTTCAGTATCAGTAAAACCATCAATAATTGCCAGTTGAAGCGGATTCAGATCCTGAACCTCGTCTATCTGAAGCCATTTCAGTTTCTTGATGGGATGCGCTTCCAATTGTTCTGCATGATGCGATTCTGTCGCATCATACTGCACCAGCATATCGTAGGTTTTCAGGAGCAGGTCCTCAAAATCCATCAGATCGTTTTGCAGCTTGTATAATTCATACTGACGGGCCGCATTCAGGCTCAACAAGAGGGCTGCGGCCTCCTTACTGAGCAACGCATGCTCATCCAGGAACAGACTGGCTTGATGATATAGCGTGATAGACGAGTCCTGTGTATATGGCAGACGGAAAGCGATACACAATTCCTTCAAAGCCGATGGCTGCATGGCATCACGATGTACCATCAGTTTCGACGGATAACGATGCTCACACTGATACATCAGGTGTTGCAGGTTCAGTATCTGAGAATAGCGCTGTCTGTCCTTGTTGTCACCCAGCACTTTCAGTTCATCCTCACCCAGGAAATCAGCCATGATACTAAACGACGTGTCATTATCTATCACAGCCGTATGCTCTGGCACAATACCGTTCTCAAACAGAAAGCGCGAGCAGAAGCGATGCACATTACCCACAAAGAGCGCATCCAGCCCTTTCACGTTACCCATACGCTCATAGATACGTTCCTTCATGCCTCGTGAGGCACGATTAGTAAAGGTCAGACAAGCCATATCGGCAAATTCCTCCCCATGTTCATGAGCCCATACGATACGCTCGGCAAGCACAGCCGTCTTACCGCAACCTGGAGGGGCGAGCACCAGATGACAGCCCCCCGTAGCCTCTATGACTTGTTGTTGTTCTGTGTTAAATGTCATCACCACATTGCAAAGGTAACCCTTTTCTGGCATATTGACAAGCGTTTTAGTTAAATATAGCGAATTTTTTTTGCCAATCATCCGAAATGTAGTACATTTGCTTACACAATTTATCTATGAACTCTAAAATTATTCAATTATGGAACCAACACTCATGTATGCTCTTATTGGCGCTGGAATCTTTTTCCTCGCCATCTTCGTTTTCGTATCCTATGTGAAGGCACCACCCTCATTCGCCTTCATCATTTCAGGTCTTTCCAAGCAGCCTCGCGTGCTCATTGGTAAGGGCGGATTCCGTATTCCGTTCCTCGAGCGTCTGGACCGCGTCTACCTGGGACAGATTACTGTCGATATTAAGACAGAAGAGAGTGTACCTACCAATGATTTCATCAATGTTGACGTTGATGCCGTGGCCAAGATTCGTGTCACACCCGATAGCGAGGGAACCCGTCTGGCAGCCAAGAACTTCCTGAACATGACGCCCGACGAGATTGCCATGCAGTTGCAGGACTCTCTGCAGGGTAACATGCGTGAGATTATCGGTACGCTCGACCTGCGTTCGCTGAATACCGATCGTGACGGTTTCTCTGACCAGGTGATGGCTAAAGCATCGCCCGATATGGCAAAACTGGGTATCGATATCATCTCATGTAACATCCAGAACGTGACCGACCGCGAAGGCCTTATCAAGGACCTGGGTGCCGACAACACTGCCAAGATCAAGAAAGATGCCGCTATCAACCGTGCTATCGCTGAGCGCGACGTGAAGATTGAGGTGTCTAAGGCCGACAAGGAATCTAATGATGCACGCGTGGATGCCGATACCGCTATTGCTATCAAGAACAACGATCTCGCCTTGAAGCGTGCTGCCCTGAAACAGCAGGCCGACACCGCTCAGGCCGATGCCGATGCTGCATACGCTATCCAGCAGCAGGAACAGCAGAAGACCATCAACGTGAAGACCGTTGAGGCTGAGATTGAGAAGACCAAGCGTGAGCAGATCCTGTCAAAGGAGCGTATTGAGATTAAGCAGAACGAACTGTCTGCTGAGATTGAGAAGAAGGCTGATGCCGATAAGTATAAGGTTGAGCGTGATGCTGCCGCAGAACTGGAACAGCGCAAGCGTGTGGCCGAGGCTCAGAAGTATGAGGCCGAACAGCGTGCACTTGCCCAGAATGCCGAGTCTGATGCTACCCGTTACCGTCTGGAACAGGAGGCTGCCGGTATCAAGGCCAAGGGTGAGGCCGAGGCTTATGCTATCCAGAAGAAAGGTGAGGCCGAAGCGCTTGCTATGGACAAGAAGGCTGAGGCTTACAAGAAGTATAACAATGCAGCTGTCGTTCAGATGATGATTGAGGTACTGCCTCAGGTTGTAGAGAATGTGGCTAAGCCTATCTCAGCCATCAAGGATGTCAATATCTACAGTGGTGACGGCCAGGGTATCTCTGCCATGAGCGGCAACGTGCCCGTAGCCATCAAGCAGGCCTTCGACGTGCTGAAGAGTGCCACTGGCGTTGATATGGCCGACATCATGCGTGCTGGCACTATCGAGGCTAAGACTACCCGCAACGTCAACCTGAATGATCAGGCTCGCGATGCAGTTGATAATATCACGGGTGAAAAGTAAAGACTTATTATCATACATACGTGAAGGTCGCACGATGACGCAACAGGAGAAGTTGCGGCTCATCGTGCAACTTTCTATTCCCTCTATCCTTGCACAGATATCCGCCACGGTGATGTTCTTCATCGACGCATCCATGGTGGGACATCTGGGTGCAAAGGCTTCTGCTTCCATCGGACTGGTTGAGACCACCGGATGGCTGATGGGCGGACTGGCCTCTGCAGCCTCGATGGGATTCTCTGTACAGGTGGCCCATTTCATTGGTGCCAACGACTTTGAGGCGGCACGTCGTGTGTTGCGTCAGGCCTTGGTATGCTGCCTGATATTCAGTTTCGTGATGAGTGGCATCTGCATAGGCATCAGTCCCTTCCTGCCCTACTGGCTTGGCGGCAGTGCAGAGATAGCACGTGATGCCTCACTCTATTTTGCCATCATCGGACTGGCAGGCATCTTCTTCCAGATGGAAGGACTGGCAGGCTCTATGCTGAAGTGCTCAGGTAATATGAAGATACCCTCTATCCTCAACATTGGTATGTGTGTGATGGACGTTATCTTCAACTATTTCTTTATCTATATCCTCGACCTCGGCGTGATGGGCGCTGCCATGGGCACAGGACTTGCCGAACTCGTCACAGCCATCCTGATGTTGTATTTCCTGCTGGTAAAGAGCGATATGCTCCGTCTGAAAGGTTTCCCAGGCTCGTTCCGTCCAAAGAGCGATACCGTTGGCACAGCCTTTAAGATTGGGGCACCTATGGGACTGCAACACCTGCTGATGGGCGGTGCACAGATAGTAAGCACGCTGATAGTAGCCCCGCTGGGCACTATCGCCATAGCCTCCCACTCGCTTGCCATCACCGTTGAGAGTCTCTGTTATATGCCAGGCTTTGGTATAGCGGAAGCAGCCACCACACTTGTAGGACAAGGAATAGGTGCCGGTCAGAAGGTGCTGACCAGAAGTCTGGCACTGATGTCTGTGGGCATGGGCATCGTCGTGATGACCTTCATGGGTATCCTGATGTGGACCTTCGCACCAGAGCTGATGACAATCATGTCGCCTGTAGACGACGTTATTACACTGGGTACCGATGTACTGCGCATCGAGGCATGGGCCGAACCGATGTTTGCTGCCGCTATCGTATGCAACGGCGTCTTCGTGGGTGCCGGCGACACACTAAAACCAGCCTTTATGAGTCTGGCCTCGATGTGGGGCGTACGTCTGACGCTGGCCTGGTATCTGTCAAAGGATTACGGACTGATGGGCGTCTGGCTAGCAATGGCTATAGAACTAACCTTCAGGGGAATCATCTTCCTGACGCGCCTCTTCACAGGGAATTGGAACAATAAACTAAAATTAAAAACGACTAATTGATTACATATATGAATATAAAAAGTATTATAGGCAGTCTACTACTATCAGTACTTGCATTGCCTGCAGTAGCTCAGACCAATGAGGTGCTGCTTGAGACAACAGAGGGCAACATCCGTGTTATGCTGTATGATGACACACCGCTGCATCGTGACAACTTCCTGAAACTTGTGGATGAACAATTTTATGACTCCCTGCTCTTTCACCGTGTCATCAGGAATTTCATGATACAGGCGGGCGACCCAAAGAGTAAGCATGCAGAATCAGGAGAGATACTGGGCGGAGGCGATCTGGGCTATACGCTGCCTGCAGAAATCAAGACGCCTACACACTATCATGCCAGAGGAACCCTGGCAATGGCTCGCGAGGGCGATGCCAGAAACCCGCAGAGACGCTCCAGCGCCTGCCAGTTCTATATCGTATGGGGTAAGACCTATTCCACCAAGGAACTGGAAGCCATCCAGGAGAAGGTGCTCGAAAATACCAAGGGACAGACCAGATTCAGTTCTGAGATGTACTGGACTTACAAGAAGCGCGGCGGTTCGCCCCATCTCGACGGACAATATACCGTATTTGGTGAAGTCACCGAGGGACTGGATGTCGTAGAGAAAATCCAAAAGGTGTTTACCGACGACTATAACCGTCCTGTTGACGATATACGTATCATCAGGGCTACAAGAATCAAGAAATAAACATTACAGGTATATACAACGAAAATGCAGGTCGTGGTTCTCTAACCTCTGGCCTGCATTTCATTCGATATTAATAACTAAAAACCTTTTCTACTTTTGTTACCCTTAATGCAATCTCTATTACCTTACTAATACCTACTTTCCTTAAAAACAATCTAACCTTATAACTAACTAACCTATTGATTCTCTTTTACTAACTTTCTATGCTTTTTACTAACTCTATGCTCGCCTTTCACAAGGGGATTTTCTAAAACTTTCTACCTAATCAAACTAAATACTATTGAAGATCTCTTTTGTCATTGTTTCCTTTTGACGATGCAAAGGTACGACGAAATCCGATAACTTGTATCAAATTCCGTCGCCTTTTGCAAGAAAAATAACGTATTATTGATTAAAATCAAGCGTTTGTGTTCGCACACAGGTAATTTTCCAACCAATTCGTCAATTCCACAAACTCTGAAATTGATAGTTGCTCTGGACGCTTGGTTAATGCCGTAGCATATTCATTAAAAAACGGAGAATCAGCAGGTAGCATCTGCTTCAAGCTGACACGCAACATCTTACGGCGCTGATTAAACGTGGTCTTCACAATACGTTTAAACAGGTCCTCGTTGCATCCTAGTTTCTGTACCTTATTACGCGTCATGCGTATTACAGCACTCTGCACCTTAGGAGGCGGATTAAACACACCTGGTTCTACCGTGAACAGATACTCCACATCATACCATGCCTGAATCAATACGGACAATATGCCATACTGTTTATTACCTGGCTGTGAGGCCATACGCAGGGCCACCTCACGCTGTATCATGCCAGTACAACAAGGAATCAAGTCGCGATTATCCAGCATTTTGAAGAATATCTGTGAGGAGATATCATACGGATAATTACCTGTGAGCACAAACTGTTGCCCATCAAACACCTGACGCAGGTCCATCCGCAGAAAGTCCTCACCCAGGATATTCTCACGCAACTTAGGAAAATGCTCGTTTAGATACTCCACCGACTCACGGTCTATCTCTACCACCTTGAACGGACGGGGTTTCTCTACGATATACTGTGTCATCACGCCCATACCCGGTCCTACCTCCAGCACAGGTATATCGGGACAGGCATCTACAGTATCAGCAATGCGCTTAGCTATAGACAGGTCGGTCAGGAAGTGCTGACCAAGATTCTTTTTCGGTTTTACTTGTTTCATCATTAGCACAAGTTTTCTTGATTATTCATCCATTTGGAAGAGCGGGTCTTCGGGCATCACCATCACAGGAGCTGTCTCGTATGCCTTCTTCACCTTAGCAGGTACATATTCATTGGGCACCACTAGGCGGAACATATACTCACGGAACCAGCGGTCTGTCATAATCAGGCAGCCCTGTTGTCCCCAAGAGGCACCCCATGAGTTCTCCACCTTCCATTTTGTAGCCTTACCTTTACTGTCAAGGTCAACAGCCGTCAGTGTCATCGCATGGGTAGAACCACTGTCGAACGTAGATATACGTTCTGCCTTGTTCATACCAAACGAGGTATTAAACAATGCCCCGTAGTCAAAGTTTTCCGTATCGGCATAACCACGCTTGCGGTCCAGCATCTTACCTACGTCATAAGAAGAATAGAGCTTATGACCAGCTTTCAGAGTATTGATGGCCATCTCCTCTATATCATCCATTGGCAAATTGACGTATTTCCAGTTGTGTCCGTCATACGTGTGGCGGTCATACTCCACTTCGTAGGTCTTGTAGTACTCACGACGAGGGTCATTCATTACCATGATAAAAGTACCGTTGAGCGATTTGCCTACCACCTCTTTATAAAAAGACTGTGGGGTATATTCTTTAGGCTCGCCTACAGTCTGTCCCTTGCTGTTCTTAAAGGCGTAGGTAAACTTCATGGGTGGCTCACCAATGGTGTACTGCAACATGTGGTAGATCTGACTGAGCATGCGTGTCTTTGCCTTCTCGATAGCAGATGCCTTCTTGTCTTTCTGCACCATATCACGCAACTGCAGACCGAACTCACGCAGTTTGCTGGCAATCAGGGCACGAGCCTTTGAGGTATTGTCACTTGAATATGACTCAGGCATCACCTCCGTAGGCACCAGCCCGTATTTCTCTGTCAGGTCGGCCACGCCACAGAATGTGCCACCATCATTGATAGGATAATGGAAGAAGAACTGCACACGCTGGTCGTCAATAGGCTTCTTAGCCGTATCAATACAGCCCTGCAGCATCAGGTTGGCCTTCTCCAACTGGTCATAGAAGAAGAGATAAGCCTGTGAGAACGTCACATTGAGCGAGTCGGTACGCAGGTTGAAGTCAGAGCGCAGCACGTTCAGTCCACTGAACATCCAGCAGCGGCCAGACGATTTCTGATCTGTGATGCTCTGCTTCTTCGTCTCTATGCTGAAATGCGTATCCAGCGCGCCTGCGTTCTTGCGGTTCTGCGACAAGTCGTCAATGGCATTCGCGGCAATAGCGTTTACCAATGCACGATCAGCAGGCTGCAGCGCATTCTCGTTTTCAATCTCAGAGAGCATCTTCTTGCTGATGCCTCCATCTTTCGTTTGTGCCTGCGTCGTCATGGCGACACACAAGGCAGCTAAAATCAGTACGTTTTTCATATTATCAATTTTTACTTTTTACTCTTTAACCTTTTTACTTTTTAACCTTTTCACTCTTTTACCTTTCTCTTGATCTTCCATCCCAATGCAGCCACAAGAATAGTCATCATGGGACTCAGGATATTAAAGAAGCAATAAGGCAGATAGGCGATGGTAGCCACACCCAGCACCGTGCTCTGCGTCAGTCCGCAGGTATTCCAAGGCACCAGCACACTGGTCACCGTGGCCGAGTCTTCTGCCGTACGGCTCACCAGCCGTGGTTCGTAGCCCTGCTTCTCATATACGTTCTTAAACATATTCACCGTCAGCACAATACTGATAAACTGGTCGCCTGTGGCTGCGTTCAGGAAGAGGCCTGTGCTGGCTGTAGAGGCCACCAGCCCTACCCTGCTCTTCACCCAACTGATTACCACTCTTGTGATGCTCTCAATCATACCGCTGGCCACCATCACGGCTCCGAAACACATGGCACAGACAATCAGCCAGATGGTATTCAGCATACCAGCCATGCCACCCGTAGATACCAGCTCGTTGAGTTCTGCCGAGCCCATCTCAATATTTGTAGGACCATAGAATGTCATCACCAGGCCTTTTGTCAGGGCTGCCACACTGCCCAGCTCTGCATCGCCAGCTATCTCCTTCAGGATATGCGGCTGCAGGATGATGGCCATCACTCCGGCCATCAGGGCCGAGAGGAACAGCACGATGAGCGAGGGCACGCGCTTCACAATCAGCACGCCGGTAAACACAGGTACCAGAAGCGTCCACAGCGAGATATTAAACTTACCTCCCAGTCCCTCTGTATATTGATGCACATGAATACTGTCGTCAGCATCAAAGCCCAGTCCTAATGCCGTAAATATCAGGAGTGTCAACATAAAGACAGGCATCGTGGTCAGCATCATATAGCGTATGTGCTTAAAGATATCCACACCAGCCGACGAGGATGCCAGGATGGTGGTATCACTCAGGGGCGACATCTTATCACCGAAATAGGCACCAGAGATGATGGCGCCTGCAGCAATGGCCTCGCTAACGCCCAGCGCATGACTGATACCCAGCAATGCCACACCTATCGTGGCTATCGTGGTCCACGAACTGCCTGAGAGCAGCGACACCAGCGCACAGATTACGCAGGCACAAAGCAGGAAAAACTGGGGCGACAACATCTGCACGCCATAATATATCAGCGTGGGCACCACGCCACTTATCATCCACGCTCCTGCCAGCATACCTACTGCCAGCAGTATCAGTATCATAATAGCCACGCCGCCCACGGTTTTCTCTATCTGCTGCTCAAACGATTTCCATGGCTCCTTGTAGAATACCATCGAGATAAACACGCACACAGCCATAGCTGCCAATAGAGACACCTGACTGCCACCGCTCAGCGAATCACTGCCAAACAGCGCAATAACCACAGCCAGCAGACCTATCAGGACCACTAGTGGAATAGCTGCTACAAGAGGATGAGGGAGTTCTTTCATCAATATCACATAAATTTCAGTGTGCAAATTTACAAAATAAATCGCAAAAAAGTAAATTTACACTTATATATTTGTATTTGTGAGAAAACATACTTTATTTTGGAAGCAAACATATTGATGAGAACAGCCACATTGAGAAATGTCGCAATAATAACGACAGATGATTATTTCCCAACGAACTGGCTCGGACTGAGACCCGTGATGCGCTTGAAGAGGCGGGTGAAATGATGGGGAAAGTCGAAACCCAACAGGCGGGAGGTCTCGCTGACGTTATGCCCTTGCATCAAAAGACTTTTCGCCTGATTGATGACATAATTATGTATATAACCGATAGCAGTGCCGCCCGTGGCCTTGTGGACAATGTCACCAAAGTATCGGGGAGAATAAGCCAGTTGGGAGGCACACCAGGCTACAGTGGGCAAGCCTTGCGACAATTGTCGGTTCTCGCGAAAATAGGTATGCAGTAAGCTATGGAAACGCTTTAGCAGGTCGGTCTCTCCCCTATTCTCTTCCGATAACTGGCGCAAATAGATACGATTGCAGTATTCCAGTATCAGGTGCAAATAAGCCAACAGCACACTTCGGAGTGAAGGGGAATCCTCATGCGCCTGCAACTCTTGTCGCATCTGAGCCACCAACTGCGTGATGCAAAGCCACTCGTCTGGATCCATGCGCAGCGAGCCATCGAAGAAATACGAGAAGAACTGATAGTGATCAATCTGACGCTCCAATTCGCTGCCGTGCAACAGCTCAGGCGACCATAGCAGCACCCAACCACTTAACGAGATGCGCTCACCATTGTCCTCCAGTCCGCCTATTTGTCCTGGTTCCACTGCAATGATAGAACCATCGCTCACCTGCAATTTCCGCATGCCGTATGAGAGATTGAAGGGGAACTGTCGTTGGATGAACAACCCATACACACCATAGTTGTTCAAGCTGTGACGAAAGGGTGCCAGCTCGTCATAATGGATGATGCTAATTAATGGGTGCAACACCGGTGCATCCACAAAACGAGCATAGTCGTTGGGGCTGTCTAACTTCAAAATATTCCTCATATTGGTGGCAAAGATACGCAAAATAATCTAATAATGGTATATATTTTACGTTATTTAAGCACTTTCTGCGGAATTGGTATATAATCAGCCAATTTGTGTAATACCTATATAATATATTATGTGTACTTTTGCACCCAGAAACTTAAAACAGAATAATTATGTTAGGCAATTTTACATTCCACAATCCTACGAAGTTACACTTCGGTGAGGATTCTTTAAGCAAACTGAGTGAAGAACTGAAGAACTATGGCAAGAAGGTGATGCTCTGCTATGGCGGTGGCAGCATTAAGCGCAACGGCATCTACGATCAGGTGATGGCCGAGCTGAAGAAGGCAGGCTGCGAGGTGGTAGAGATAGCCGGTGTGATGCCCAATCCTACTATAGAGAAGGTATTAGAGGGAGCCCACATGGCTCGCCAGGAGAATGTGGATTTCATCCTTGGTGTGGGCGGCGGCTCTACCGTTGACTACTGTAAGGCCGTAGCCGGAAGTGCTTGGTACGATGGTGACCCTTGGGAGTATTACTTCAAGAACTGGCAACCGATGACCTGCCGTTGGATTCCTGTGGGTTGTGTGCTCACAATGGCTGGCACTGGCTCTGAGATGGACAGCTGTTCGGTTATCTCCAGCCATACGGAGAACCGCAAGTTGTTCTATAACTTCCGTAACCCCGACTTCTCCATCCTCAATCCTCGCTTCACCTTCACTGTTCCCAAGTATCAGATGGTGGCTGGTATCTACGACATCATGAGTCATATTCTGGAGCAGTATCTCTCTGGCACCGACGACAACACCAGCGACTATATCGCCGAAGGACTGATGCGCTCACTTATCGTCAGCAGCCGCAAGGCTAACGTGAATCCTGAGGACTACGAGGCTCGTTCGAACATCATGTGGACAGCCACTTGGGCACTCAACACACTCATCGACCGCGCTAAGGCCACCGACTGGATGGTGCACATGCTGGGTCAGGCTGTGGCTGCCTATACCGATGCCACTCACGGTCACACCCTCGCTGCCGTCAGCGGTGCCTACTACCGTCTGCTCATCAGCAAGTCGCCCGATGCCGTGCAGAAGTTCAAGCGTCTGGCCATGAACGTATGGGGCGTTTCTGCCGAGGTTAAGACCGACGAGCAGGTTGCGATGGAAGGTCTGGAGACGATGGAGCAGTGGATGCGCGAACTGGGATTGGCGATGAATATCACCGAATGTGGTGCCAAGCCAGAGTTGATTGAGGGAATGGCTGATGCCTGCCCCATCTGTCAGGGTGGCTACTACATTCTGAATCGCGATGAGGTTGTACAGGTACTGAAGGATAGCCTGTAATTAATTGAAAATTGAAAATTGAGAATTGAGAATTAAAGCTTTATTGCTGAGTCTTATGATAGCAGCAAACGGTTTCGCTCAGGGCGTGATTGATGTGCACAGCCACATCATCACTCCTGAGTTTGTGTCGGCTCTTGAAACAGAGGGACGTGTGATGGACGAGGGATTCCCCTTGCCGAAGTACAATGTGGAGAATCATCTCAGATGGATGGACGAGGCTGGTGTGGAGACATCGGTGTTGACATTGGCAGCTCCACAACCATCGTCAGCGGAAGTGGTGAGGCAAACCAACGAGACAGCCGCTCGCATCAAGAAGGAACACCCCGGACGATTCCTGTTCTGTGCTGCCCTACCCCTGCCTGATGTATCGAAAGCCATCGAAGAGGCGAAGTTTGCACTTGATGTATTGAAGGCTGACGGCATTAAACTGGCAACAAACGTAAACGGACAGTATCTAGGTGCACCCGAACTCGACACGCTTTTCTCTGTGTTGAATGAGCGCAAGGCTATTGTCATCCTGCATCCGCATCGCCCCGAGCCAGTAAATAAGCAGGTGATGCAGCAGACACCGCTCGCCATGCAGGAGTATCTCTCAGAAACCACCCGTGCCGTGTCGAACATGATTTCACGCAATGTGCTGGCTCGCTACAATGACATCAAGGTGGTGGTTCCCCATTGCGGTGCCTATCTGCCTTTGGCTATTCCCCGCATGAAGTCGCTGACGCCCGTGATGCAGACCAACAAGATGGTAGGTGAGATTGACTACGAGGCCAACCTCCGCACCCTCTATTACGACCTTGCGGGGGCACACTCTCCAGAGGTCATCCACATGCTGCTCACCATCACCACGCCCGACCACCTGCTCTATGGTTCCGACTATCCCTACGTGGCCCCACAGGTGCTCACGCAGAGTCTGGCGAGGATGAAGGACTATCTCTCGAAAGAACCTGACCTCGCACCGTTCAAGGAGATGATTCTATGGAAGAATGCCCAAAGCCTCACCCAATCACTATCTACTCCCCTCCATCACAGGGAGGGGCAAGGAGGAGGGTCTCTTATAGTCCGCATTGCTGAGATTGAGGTCTATCCGCAGTATTTGCAGGAATACTTAGCTTTTGCCAACGAGGTGGATCGCCTGAGTATAGAGCGCGAGCCAGGCGTCATCTGCCTCTACCCGATGCAGAGTGCCGAAGACTCTACAAAGATTCGCATTCTTGAAATCTACGCCTCTGATGAAGCTTATCAGCAACATCTGAAGACAGAGCACTTCCAGAAGTACAAGCAGGGCACGCTTCATATGGTGAAAGACCTGAAACTGCCCACCATGAAGCCACTCGACCCAGAGACAATGAAACTGATATTCAAAAAACAACGATAACGATGCAAAAGATTTTATCATTCTTAGCAGCAATGTTGTTCTGCTGCTGTTCCGCAGATAACGAAGTGAAGGCTGAGGAACCTGCAAATACAGCCAAGACGCTTGTGGTATATTACAGCTATACAGGTAACTGCCGTGAGATAGTAAATACGCTGACCAGTCAGATAGAGGCTGACGTGCTGGAGATTCAGCCTGCAGAAAAGGGACTAAGGTACGAGGCAAACAATTATGCCCTTGGTACTCAGTTGCTGAATGCCATCAAGGCTAATCCTAACGATGTCAGCAGTTACCCAGCCATCGACCCTGTAACGACATCGCTCAGCGACTACCAGAACATCATCATTGTCACCCCGTTGTGGTGGAGTCAGATGGCTGCCATCATGCAGTCTTACCTGTTTCAGAGTGCCTCTCAGATGGCAGGAAAGCACGTCGGCATGATTGTATCAAGTCATTCGAGTAGCATCAGCGGTGTGGTAAATGATGCCAAACGACTATTGCCTGATGTGACATGGATGGGTGATGCGTTGTGGATTAACGCCAGCAACCACAGTAATCGTGCCACACTGATAGAAAACTGGCTCAAGACACTGACTTTCGCAGAAAAGAATACTACTATGGATAAGATATATATCACCATCGGCGGACAAACGCAAAGCGCGACACTGGTCGATAATGAAGCTACACGCGAGTTGATTGCGGCACTTCAGGATGCCTCCATAACAGTTACTCTTAACGACAACGATTTTGAGATATGGGGTTCTTTAGGCAAATCGCTGACAACGAAAAACGAGCAGATGACAGCCCTACCCGGAGACATCGTGCTTTATAACGGCAGCAACATATGCATCTTCTACGAGTCAAACTCTTGGAGCTATACTCGTTTAGGACATATCGACGGACTGTCAGAAAATGAGCTTCGCACATTCCTCAAAGCAGGCGAAAGCAACATCAGTGTTACCCTGTCGCTTGCAAAGCCTACTGGCATCAAGGGCCTCTCCCCCAACCCCTCTCCAGTTAGAGAGGGGAGAATTTACTCCCTGAATGGTGTGAAGATTGAGAATCCATCTAAGGGAATATATATAAAGAATGGTAAAAAAGTTATATTATGAAAAAAGTTATAGTTATTTCCACAAGTCTGCGTCACGGCTCAAACAGCGACATGTTAGCAGACAAATTCGTTGAAGGAGCAAAGACTGCTGGAAACGAAGTAGAGAAGATTTCTCTTGTAGGTAAGAATATACAGTTTTGCAAAGGCTGCTTTGGTTGCCAAAAGCTGGGTCGCTGTGTCATCAACGACGATGTGAACGACATCATGGCAAAGGTACTGGAGGCCGATGTAGTATGTTGGGCTACACCAATTTACTATTATGAGATGAGCGGACAGATGAAGACCCTCATAGACCGCATGAATGCGATGTATGAACAGGATTATGCGTTTCGTGACGTCTATCTGCTGACAACGGCTGCAGAGGATGATGAGCAGACGCCGAAGCGTGCCGAAATGGGCTTGACGGGCTGGATAGACTGCTATCCCAAAAGTCACCTGGCAGGAACGCTTTTCTGCGGAGGTGTGAATGACCCTCGTGAGATTGAGGGTAATCCCAAACTGCAGGAGGCTTTTGAATTAGGAGAAAATGTATAATATAGAAAGTAGAGAAGAATGAAAAGGTCTTTATATATGAGAAGATTATTTTTTACTCTATTAATCATGATGATGACTATGGTAACAGCAAATGCACAAATGCAACGGGTAGGCGACGGCACGTCGGGAATGACGCTGACGGAGCGTCAAAAGGGATTGGCAGCATGTGCCTGCCTGATGGCACAGGGTGACATGAATCGTTTGGAGCCTGCCGTACGAAAGGCTCTCGATGGTGGTGTAACCATCAACGAACTGAAGGAGGCTTTCTCGCAACTCTATGCCTACACTGGTTTCCCACGAAGTCTGAATGCGCTGGGAGTTTTGAGTAAGGTTTTGGAAAGCAAGCAGGCGAATTGGCAGGAAGGAAAGCCTTGGAAGCGTCCTGCTGAGTGGGATGATGCCAAAAAGGCCTACGAACTGGGCACCAAGAACCAGACACAACTCTCAGGAAAGCCTTTCAACTATGAGTTCTGTCCGCAGGACGACTACTATTTGAAGTCACACCTCTTTGGTGACATCTTTGCTGGTGACCAACTCTCTGCTGCCGATCGCGAAATAGTAACCGTAGCAGCCCTGAGTGGTCTTGAGGGCGTAGCACCACAACTCGCTGCCCACAAGCAGGGTGCCGTAAATATGGGAAATAGTCAGCAGCTCGTCGATGAACTGTGCACTTGGCTCTGCAACGAGGGCTACACTCTAAGCACCAAGTGGCCCAAGGGTGAGCCAAATCCCTACGGAAAGTATTTCATCGGCCAGAGTTATCTGGCAGATGTCGGTGGTGGTGTGATAAACGTCACCTTCGAGCCTGGTTGCCGTAACAACTGGCACATCCATCACAAGCAAGTGCAGGTACTCATCTGTGTTGCCGGTAAAGGCTGGTATCAGGAATGGGGCAAGGAGCCGCAAGAGCTTACTCCCGGCACTGTCATTGCTGTTCCTGCAGAAGTAAAGCATTGGCATGGAGCGCAGAAGGGTTCATGGCTTCAGCACCTCACCTATCATAAGGATATTCAGGAAGGAGCAAGCAACGAGTGGTGTGAGGCTGTTAGTAACGAACAGTACGATGCTCTCTCAAAATAACCCCTAAGAATATAAACATATAAAGGCATAAGATATGAAGAAGACATTAACAATTGTTGCATTGATGCTGGTGGCATCGGCAGCTGCTTTCGCACAGTCAAAGGTGTATCTGACAAGAGAAATCAGTCCTGAGTCGTTGGTGAGAATCTATAAAGCCTTGGGTGTTCCCGCTAAGGGACGCGTGGCCGTTAAGATGAGTACTGGAGAGGGTAGCAACCCTAACTACCTGAAGCCGGAACTGGTGAAGAACCTGATATTCGAGGTGGATGGCACCATCGTGGAATGTAACACCGCATACGGCAACTCGCCAGCCGACAAGAAGGATGACCGCAACACATCGGAGAATCATTGGAAAGTGATTGAGCGTCACGGTTTCACGAAATATTTCCCTGTAGATATCATGGACGAATATGATGAAATCCGCATCCCCGTAAAGGATCAAACGCACATCAAGTACGACATTGTAGGAGGCCACATAGCTAACTATGACTTCATGATTGCCCTCAATCACTTTAAGGGGCATCCTATGGGAGGCTATGGCGGTGCGCTGAAAAATCTCTCTATCGGCTGTGCTAGTCAGAACGGCAAGGCTTACATCCACTCTGCCGGCAAGATGGAGAAACTGGATATGGGCAAGTTGTGGACACCAGAGTTCATCGGTAATCAGGACGGATTCCTTGAAAGTATGGCAGCTGCCGCGCAAGCTGTGGTGAACTACTTCAACAAGAAGCAGGGCATCATCTACATCAGCGTGATGAACAACATGTCAATAGACTGCGACTGCGTGGATCATCCCGAACCCGTAAAACTGGAGGACTATGGCATCCTCGCCTCTACTGACCCTGTAGCGCTCGACCAGGCCTGCATCGACATCATCAATCAGCAGAAGGTAACAGCCAAGAACGACCCTACCGATTTGCTGAAGCGCATCGACAAGCAACATGGTACACACACTATCGACCATGCAGCCCAGATTGGCCTTGGCTCCAAGAAGTATGAGTTGGTAAATCTGAAGTAGCACCGCTCTCGGCTGAGAGGTTTGAACTATCAATTAACAAGCAACATGAAACGAACATTTTTAGCTGCATTGATGCTGGTCGGAATGCTGGCAGGTTGCACAAGCAGTAACAAACAAACAACTAATAACGATATGGAACAGAAGTTGGAATTGACGCAGGAGTGGGACAAGGTGTTTCCGCTGAGCGAGAAGGTGAACCACAAGAAGGTGACGTTTAAAACACAGTATGGACTGACGCTGGCGGCAGACCTTTATACGCCGAAAGATAGCAAAGGTAAGATGGCGGCCATCGCCGTCTCTGGGCCTTTCGGAGCAGTGAAGGAGCAGTGTAGCGGACTCTATGCCATGAAGATGGCGGAACGTGGTTTCGTGGCACTGGCTTTCGACCCTTCCTATACAGGTGAGAGCAGCGGTGAACCGCGTCGTACAGCTTCGCCCGACATTAATACCGAGGACTTTATGGCGGCTGTCGATTTCCTGTCGAAGCAGGACTATGTGGATGCCGAGAAGATTGGCATCATCGGCATTTGCGGCTGGGGAGGCATCGCCCTGAATGCTGCCGCTGCCGACACACGCATCAAGGCTACTGTAGCCTCAACAATGTATGATATGACCCGTGTCAGCGGAAACGACTACAACGATGCTTTCGACAATGAGCAGT
Source organism: Prevotella communis (assembly GCF_022024175.1). GTDB lineage: Bacteria > Bacteroidota > Bacteroidia > Bacteroidales > Bacteroidaceae > Prevotella > Prevotella communis. The sequence goes on from NZ_CP091794.1 coordinate 2,138,428, forward strand.
GGCGCCACAGAAACCGCGAGAACCTCTCAAAACAGCGTTTGGCAGACCCCAATGCTATGGCTGGCGGTGTACTGGACACCGTTCCACCACAGGCTCCCAACTTTGTGCACGACTACTACGACTACTACAAGACTTCACGTGGTTATCACAAGCGCTCTGGCAACTCTAACGACGGTTGGCGCGTCATCGGTACGCAGGCCTACGCCAACAGCCGTTTCCTTTACTACATCAATGAGATTCGCTCTGCCGTTCTCGTGATGCACGGTGCCGATGCCCACTCACGCTACTTTGGCGAGGCCGCCTATCACTATATGGTAGAGGGTAAAGCCGAAGGCTACAAGTTCGTTGGTGAGCCCAATCCCAACCCCGAGAACAAGCAACTGCTCATCATCCCCGATGCTACTCACTGTGACCTTTACGACGGTGGCTATGAGGAAAAAGCAGGCCAGGGTCAGCCCAAGAACATGATTCCTTGGGACAAGTTGGCTGAGTTCTTCAAGACCTATCTCAAATAAACAAGTATTCTTCAAACAGCCTGCGGAAGCAGAGAAACTGATGCCTTACTGCAGTCTGCTTCTAGCCTCGCTCGTGAGTGCTCCATGGAGCAGCCTAGGAGCAGCCTAGGAGCAGAGTGATTGCTGCCTAAGAGCAGGCTAAAGCATTTTTGACAGTAAAGTAATAAAGAAATTCTCTAGAGAATTTTGTCCTTACTAAGTGATATAGCATTTGCTACTTAGTTATAAAGATAATAATTCTCTAGAGAATTTTCTTGCTATCATATACAAGGCAGATTAAAAGTCAGTAATATCGTTTTTGTTTCTGGGTTAAACAGCCCTCGAACATCAGCCTTCAGACATCAGACATCTTCCATCGGAGCAAGACACTTGCCTGTCCCTAGTGTCCTACTGACGACATCCGTGTCATGGTGAAGCAGAAGACTGGCAGGGCGATGCAGGAGAAGGACGTGAAGTTTACGGACAAGAAAGGCAAGCAGCGTGTCCGTCAGGGGTGCAGCCCAATCCGTGAAGGTGTGGTGAACATCAAGCCCGACACGACGATGGAAGACCTTTTGCGCTATGTCAAAAGAGTGCACGAGAGGTGGGGCATCAGAGCCATACAGATACACATTCATAAGGACGAAGGCCATTATGAAGTGATGGAGCAGCGAGAGCAATGTCAAGCAGGCTTGAACATTGCCGAGTCGCGACAGAACTCGGCGGAGCCAGCCACCGAAGACCCCGCATCATGGGAACCGAACTACCATGCTCATATCATCTGGGACTGGATGGACCACGACACGGGCAAGTCCTTCAAGTTGAATGCCGAGGACATGTCTGCCATCCAAGATTTGGTAGCTGAGACATTGGACATGCAGCGAGGGCAGAAGAAGTCAGAGACAGGGATTGACCATCTGGAACGGAACGACTTCATCATCCTGAAGCAGGAAAGCAAGAAGAAACAGCTACAGGAAGAGTCGAAGAAAGCCATTGCAGAGAAGGAGGAGGCGGAAGCAGAGGTCGAGGCAGCAAAAACAGAAATGGCAGACTTGTGGAAAGAGCACGACTATCTGACAAGTGCCAACCGCACGAAAGCAGAGCGCAGCAACCGCCTCGACCTTGACATCAGGAATAAGACGAACCGCTCCCAGGCACTTGATGATGCCATTGATGCCAAGAAACAGGAAGTTGCTGGACTATCAGCGAAAGCCGACAAGAAGCTGCGGGACTTCTACACCATCAAGGAGCGTGGCGACTGGCAAGACCCGATGTTCTTTGCCATGTCTGCATATATCTACCGCATTGACGAGGGCTTGCAGTTTTGCATCAAAGCCATTCAGGACTTTGCCTATTCAGGCTTCGGCGGTCGAGGCGGCAAGCATGGTGACATTTTCTGGGACAACGAGTCATACGCCATCAAGCAATACCTGAAGATGTTTGCCGACCTTGCCAGTGCCACCTTGAAGCAGGTGGCAGACTGGTTTGTCTGGCTGGCAAGCACTTTGGGCAGGTTCAACGCTAACGAACTGAGACGTGCCGACCATGAAGTCCACGACATTGCTGATGGCAGATACGATGGACGAATACAGAAGTACCAGCAAGGAATTTCGAGATAAGCAGCTGCTATATGATAGCAGTCCGATAAATATAGTATCTACAATTCCACCTCGTGGCCCTTCACGATAATCATCGGGCAGCCAGGAATTTTCTTCATTTTTCCTTTCACTTTGTGACGGGCATAACTGCTCTTGAAGTTGGCGGGGAAAGACAGCCTGCCTTTGCCCTTGATGTCAACGACGCTGATAGTGACGCAGTATTTCTTCTTGCCTTTCAGAACGACAGACTCCACAGGGGTGACGCTGAGTTGTTTGCCATTGTCGGCTGGCGTGACTCGCAGGTAGATGGGCTTGTTCAGTACATTGACAAACTTCTTGTCCCGAACCTCGTAACAGTTGAAACTCAATAGGCATTCCTCGTACTCGCACTTGTCGATGGCGACCATAATGTCGGTCAGCAGATAGTCTTTCCGGTTCTTAAAGATAGGCCCCCATTCTATTTCTCCTTTGCAGTCGCCCTCGAAACCTGCCGTGCTGGTCCTTATCCACGACTTGCCCGACAGCGTGTGCGGCTTATTCTGCATCAGCCTCCTTAATCTTTGCCAGCAACTCAGCACGTTTATCCTCGCTCGTGCCGTGGACGGCATAGCGGACGATGCCCTGCTTATCGACCACAACGGTGAAGGGGAAACCCTCGGTGCCAATCCACGACATCATGTCCTTGGCCTCAACGAGATGCGTCCACGTGAAGTGGTGCTTGTCGGTAATACGCTTGGCCAGCTCCGCATCGTGGTAGGTGGCAGAGAAGAACATCACATTGGGCAACTGCTCCTTCCACGTGGAGAGTTCGGGCATCTCGGCACGGCAGGGGCCGCAGCCGGAGTACCACAGGTTGAGCACCATCACGCGGCCTCGAATGCTGTCGTTCGTCCATGTGCGCCCGTCCATATCCTTCTCATTGAACTGCGGGAACGGCTCACCGGCCTTGGGCGAGTAGAATGTGCCGTCGGCTTTCACGTTTGCCCTTGTCAGTTCGCCCATCTCGTGCATCATGTTCAGACCGTTCAGGAACTGGTCGGCATTGTGGACTTGCTCACGCGGGATGGCCTGACGGATAAGAGACTTGGGCAGCGTGGCATCGACGTTGATGACGACGAGACTATTGCCCTCCTTGTCTTTCAGTCGCATGATGGACTTCTCACCGTCGGGCAATTTAGGCATTTCACGGAAGAAATAGCCGTTGGAAAGAAACTTAGGAATAACCGTGTCGATTCTTTCTTCTTGTGCCGTCGCCGTTAGTGAACAGGCTATCAATAGCAATGTAAATAAATGTTTCATGTCCCTTTTATTTTACTTTCTTGAAATTCAAAACTACATCCGAGTTTGTGAGATGCCAAGTCATCGTTTTTGCCGAAAGCTTTTGGACATCATACTCTTGGATTTCCGGGGGCGTACCGCCATACTGTCCGATGTATATAGCCAGATGGCGGTCCTCGGTCAGTGCATAGTCACGCACAAATGTCGTGTCGCCTGCAAAGACATCATACACATGAATGGTACATTCACCCCCTGTAGCCGGCTTGCCAGGCGTAAACGTGTACTGCACATACCCCTCAGCCACAACACCTTCATCATACACTTGCTCCCAAGTGCCCGCGAGTTGGTCCATCAGAAATTCTTCATCATCGTCGCTGCTGCAAGAGGCGAGGGAGAAGGCAGCAAGCATCGCAAAGGCGAGTCTCAAAATCGTATTCATGAGTTCCTGCTCTGGTTAATTCAACTGGTGGCTGTGGATATACGCCTTTACGGCACGCTGTACCTCGGCCCTTTTGGTCTCGTCGGGTATCAGTTTGTAGATGGGAATCAGGTCGTCGTCTTGTAGGTGGGCCAGCGAAAGGTCGCTCTTCTCTTCGCTTGACTGATTCCACCAATCGGCGATGCCTGCCGATGATACCTCAAACGTCAGAGGGAAACGAGCCAAGGCTGCCGCGAGCCGCTGAGTGTTGCCTCCATGACACTGAACGGCCAGCGCACCGCCCTTGGTGGCCTTGCTGTCGGTGATGCCCCAGAAGATGGGGTAATAGACTTCCATCATACGGCGGAACATACTTGCTGTGAAGCGGTCTTCATCACGGGTGTTGGCTTTCAGGCCAGAGCGGTAGAGCGAGAGGATGCTCAGTCCCATTGAGGCCTTCTTCAGCACGTGGGTGCCGAAGCGTTCCACGATGCGCTCAGCACTCTCCTCGGCCAATGCCCGCTTGAACTCGTCGGTCAGTATCCGCTCTAAATAGGCTTTGGAAAGATACATCGTCATGTTGAGTTGGTGTCGATAGACGATGTAGCGGTCAATATACATCAGAAACTTATAGTCATCGCCACGCTCCGATGCTTCCTTGAATAGTGGATTGTCCGTAAACGTGCCTGCGAAATAGACATCGCCCGGTTCGCCCTCCATGGTGAAGCCCTGAGCCACGCGCAGCCCATTGAGAAATCCCCAGGCATTGTCAACACCGCTCACCAGACTGCCCGTGCCGCTAAATGCGGCTATCTTCGGTTGGTCGCTCTCGTCGAATGTGCTGAGGTCTATCACATTCTCGCGCAGGCAGTCGTTGCTGAGATAGGCTCCCGTCACGTCGTACCCTGAACCCAGATAGACCTTGTTCGCAAGCGGCGCATCGGCCATGAGGTGTGTAGCCGTGGCTTCTTCTGGAATGGGAACTTCGTCAGAGAGGGTTAGGCCACCTTCGTCCACGACCAGCACGATTACCATGTCGCCGTTTTCTTCATTGGCTACGGTCTTATTGCCGAGTTGTGCGCCTATAACGTGGATGGCATTGCCGCCATACATCTCCTCGCCATTGCTGTTGTCGGTAATCTCAAAGGCAAACGTCAGACGGGCGGTTTTCCCGCCAACGATGATGGTCATCGTGGACGTTCCCGTCCCAATGCTCTTGTCTTCGTTGTATTTGATGTCCCGCTCGTCGGGCAGGTCGGCGTTGAACTTGATGTACATCACCCCATCCTCCCTCATGTTCCCTGTTGAGGCATATTGTCCTGACAGGTTGCCGTAGATTTTCAGTGAACTAAGCGTCTCTGTCTGGCTACAAAGATCGTTGCCGTCTGCATCTGTCAGCACCATCTTTACACCGTTGATTATCGCCGAGCGATGGGCGGGCTGATATTCTCTATTTTCTTCGCTATCACTGCTGCAAGAGGCGAGGGAGAAAGCAGCAAGCATTGCAAAGGCGAGTCTCCAAATCTTCATTGTTTTCATTTTCATTATAATTTTGATGTAATTGCTCTGTTTGATTAAACGCCGAAAGCCGGAAATCTTGCACTGTCGGGCGTTAAACTTTCCTAATCGCTGGACATAAAGATGGCGCGAGTCTGATTCTGTGCATTTGTTCCAAGGCATCGCCAAACGCCTACCTACTAATACAAGTCTCAGCTCGCGCCTAAACGCGAGCATCAACTTCTATCATCTCGTAGGTTAATATTTTGGCGAATTTTGGAACAAGAATCAAAAAGTCAACGCTTCTTATGTTGTTCTATGTTATATTCTATCCACTCATGTCATTTTAAGAGGTTTCTATTATCATCGTTCTCCAGCACACGCATCTGATTGATGGCTATCTGATTGAGGCGGACAAGGCGGTCGCCCTGTGGCACACCCTCATCAATGAGAACTGCATTGATGTTCTCCATATTTGCCAGACAAATAAGTTCGTTGATGGAAGCATAGTCACGAATGTTTCCTTTTAGTTCAGGATGGGCTTCACGCCACTGCTTGGCGGTCTGTCCGAACATGGCAACGTTCAGTACATCCGCTTCCTCTGCATAGATAATGCTTGCCTGTGCTGCCGTCACCTCTTCCGGAATCAGGTTTTGCTTGATGGCATCCGTGTGAATACGATAGTTAATCTTCGACAATTCACGCTTTGCCGTCCAGCCAAGTTGCTTCTGCTCCTCATCTTTCAGCCGTTGGAACTCACGTATCAGATAGACCTTGAACTCAGGGCTTATCCACATGGCAAATTCAAAGGCAATGTCCTTGTGGGCGTAGGTGCCACCATAACGTCCAGCCTTCGAGATAATACCGATGGCATTAGTCTTTTCTGTCCACTCTTTAGCACTGAGACGGAAACGGTTCAACCCTGCCTGAGATTTAATTATGTCGAATTCGGCACAATTAAAATTCGGATTCATCAACCGCTCCCATATTCCAAGGAACTCTATGGTGTTGCGGTTGCGCAGCCAGTTAGAAAAAAAGAACTCACCATCTTTCGCCTTCAACATATCTGTCAGGCTGATATAGTCATCTTCGTTCTGCTTTATGACCGTTATCTGCGTGTTCTGTACTGTTATCTTTGCCATATTGTCTGCTGTTTTTACAAACTTTGCGCTGCAAAGTTACAACTTTTCCACCAATTACAGATAACTTGCCATATTAAATAAGGTGAACACACCTATTTTTACTTCATTATTGCCTCAAAGTGTCACCTCAACCTTTCTTTTCCCGACCTTTTTAACCAATTTGTACCAAAGATTATCTGTCTGGTGACACATAAACATTGATACAATTGACAGCACATTTTTTGTGTCATTCGTTGACTTTGAATTATTAACCGACCTTGTCACACAGTTACTTAGCGCAACCGAGGTACAAGGTCGGTACAAATGCCCCCATTTTGATGATTTATCTTCTCTCTTTTGACTGGCTAAAAGTCTTGTCTTTGCTCACCAAAGTTGCCAATAGCTCAAAATGACTAAAATTCGTCTGTTAAATAATCTTAACGAATTGTTAAATCTTATATTGCTCTAATGATAGAAAAACTGCTTGCTTTGGCACCAGAAACGGCAAATTGCAAATTGCACTTTTTTGTACCTTTCAACTTCAGGGCATAATCGTTTCTACCTGTGTTACAGATACTTATAAAGTTCTCAAACACTTCCACATGAAACATTAAACATTAAACATTAAATATTAAACATAAAACATGAAACATTAAACATTAAATTATGACTCGAAATTTTGGGGTTAGAAAGAGAAACGTCGTTTCTCGATGAGCAACACGTCGTTTCTCCGTCAGAGATACGACGAAGTGGTTCGAGGGAAAAGATAAGAAATAATATCGAGATGACAGACAAGAAATGCATTTTTTCTTTCATAAAATAACGAACTATTTCAATAAAAAAGTGTATCTTTGCACCATGAGAACAATGAAACGTATGAACCAATGGCAATAAAGAAATAAGGTATGCCACAGGAACAATCGCAGATAAAGGAGAGGCAGCGCACAGACTTGCGCGAGCCGCAACGCTATAAGGTGACTATTCACAACGATGACTTCACACCAATGGACTTCGTGGTGAAGGTGCTGACACATGTTTTCTTCAAACAGCCTGCGGAAGCAGAGAAACTGATGCTTCAGGTGCATCACTCGGACAAGGCCGTGGTGGGTATCTATACCTATGACATCGCCGTGTCGAAAGTGAAGAGAGCCACGATGATGGCACGCAATGAGGGATTTCCCCTGAGGCTTACTTATGAACCGGATTAATCGATTTTATGGCAGATATCAAACTGACAGAAAGACTGAATGACCTTTTGCAGGAGTGTATAGAGCTCTGCAAAGAACGCCGATATGAATTTGTAACACCCGAGACAGTGCTCTACGAACTGCTCTCTGAGGACGTATTCTGCTCGGTGATAGACTTCTATTGTGATATTACAGAGCTGATGGACGAAGTGGAAAACAGGTTGGTAGAGACGGGATTCGTGCCCTACAACATAGAATACCAACTGATGCCGTCAGAGCAATACAATCAACTGATGGGAAAGGCGTCGCTACAGGTTATCTCAAGTAGTGCCGAGGCACTGGACATACCCCACGTTGTGGTGGCCATGCTGGAACTGGAAGAGTCGTGGGCAGCCTATCTGCTGAAGAAGCATCTGGGCGCCTGTGAGCCTGAATTCGTCAGCGATATCGTATCTTCCTATGAGGAGGCAAGTTTGATAGACGAGAACGAGGGTGAGGAGCGTACGGAGGAGGCTGCAGGATGGCGACGACTGGTGACGTGTATGAACGACGTGGTGGATCAGAAGAACCCGCTCATTGGCCGCGAGGCCGAGTTGGAGCGTACCATACAGGTACTCTGCCGTCGCGACAAGAACAATCCCCTGCATGTAGGCGAACCCGGTGTGGGTAAGACGGCGCTAATCTACGGACTGGCTGCCCGCATCAACGCAGGCAACGTGCCCGACAGGCTGAAAGGCAGCAGTATATATATGTTGGACCTGGGCACGATGTTGGCCGGCACACAGTATCGCGGCGACTTCGAGAAGCGCATCAAACAGGTGATGGACGGTGTGGCAGGCGAAGGCAAGAACAACATTGTTTACATCGATGAGATACACAACATGGTAGGTGCCGGTGCCGTGGGCGAGAGCAGTATGGATGCCTCAAACATGTTAAAACCATATCTGGAGCGAGGCGATTTAAGATTCATTGGTTCAACAACTTACGAAGAATACAACAAGTACTTATCCCGTTCCAAAGGACTGGTACGCCGTTTCCAGCAGATAGACATCTTGGAGCCCAGCATCGACGAAGCCGTGAACATTCTGATGCAACTGCGCCCCAGGTATGAAGAGTTCCACAAGGTGGTCTATGAAGACGAGGCCCTGCGCTATGCCGTAGAGGCCAGCGCGAAATATATCAATGACCGTTTCCTGCCAGACAAGGCCATCGACCTGATTGACGAGGCAGGAGCTACGCTTGAGGTAAGCGGTAAGAAGGAAGATGTAAAGGTCGTCACAAAGTCTCTGATTTCCGAGGTCTTGGCAAAGACCTGCAAGATAGATGTAACAACGAAAGAGGACGACAACGAGAAACTTTCAACTCTCAACTCTCACCTTTCAGCTCAAATCTACGGACAGGACGAGGCTATCCGTCAGGTAGTAGAGGCTGTGCAGATGTCGAAGGCAGGACTGCTGGACGACAATAAGCCCACGGCATCATTGCTATTCGTTGGTCCTACGGGCGTAGGAAAGACAGAGGTGGCACGTGTGCTGGCCAAGGAACTGGGCATCGAGTTGCTACGCTTTGACATGAGTGAATATACGGAAAAACACACTGTGGCAAAACTCATCGGTTCGCCTGCCGGCTACATTGGCTATGAGGACGGTGGACTACTCACAGATGCCATCCGCAAGACACCCCACTGTGTGCTACTGCTCGACGAGATTGAGAAGGCGCATCAGGATATCTACAACATTCTGTTGCAGGTGATGGACTACGCCCGTCTGACGGATAACAAGGGACGCAAGGCCGACTTCCGCAACGTGATTCTGATTATGACCTCAAACGCAGGCGCACAGTTTGCCGGACAGGCCAACATCGGTTTCACAGGAGGTATGAGTCGCGGTGAGGCGATGCTGAAACAGGTGAAGAAGACCTTCAAGCCCGAGTTCATCAACCGACTGAGCGGTACGGTGGTGTTCAACGATATGGACCACCATATGGCAGAGCTGATTCTCAAGAAGAAACTGCGCGAACTGCAGGAGAAGCTCACCGCCAAGAAGGTGACGCTGACGCTGAAGGACGAGACCTTCGCTGCCCTACTGAAAGAGGGATTCACAAAGGAATATGGCGCACGCGAGATGGACCGCGTCATCAATCAGCGTCTGAAGCCACAACTGATGCGCGAAATACTCTTCGGCTCACTCAAAGACGGAGGAGAAATCACAATTTAATTCTTCGCTCGGCTTCGCCGCTTGGCTCCGCCAAGAACTCTTAATTCTTAATTCAATAAGGTGGTTTACCAATTAGACGACGATTTGTGGTTTCCAGACCCACGCCTGGCCGATGAAGACGGTTGTCTGGCGGTGGGCGGCGACCTGAGTATAGACCGGCTGTTGCTGGCCTATCAGCACGGCATATTCCCCTGGTTCTCGTTTCGCGACAACAAAGAACCCGTATGGTACTGTCCGCACGAGCGCTTCGTCATCTTCCCAAATGAGATACACATCTCCCACTCTATGCGCACCTTATTAAATAAAAAGAAATATACCTTCACCCTGAACGAGGATTTTGAAGGTGTGATCCACAATTGCAGTAAGTTGCGCTACGAGGAAGAAGGTGCCTGGTTGGGCGAAGACATCATCAAGGCCTATACCGAACTGCATCGTCAGGGCTTTGCTGCCAGTGTGGAGGTATGGGAGGGTGGCGAAGACGATAACCATAACGGAAAGCGACTGGTAGGTGGTCTTTATGGTGTGAACATCGGATCGGCTTTCTTTGGCGAAAGCATGTTCTCACTGGTGCCAAGCGGTTCGAAACTGGCGCTGATACACCTGGCAAAGACTATGCAGGAACTGAACGGCAGCATCATTGACTGCCAACTAAAAACCGCCCATCTGGAATCGATGGGCGGCAGGTATATCAGCTACGATGAATATATGAAGCTTATTTCTTCTTGCTAGTTTTGCTAGTCTTACTAGTTTTGCTAGTCTTACTAGTTTTGCTAGTTTTGCTAGTTGTAGTCTTTTTGGGCACATAATATTTCAGAGCCTCGGGCATCCATCCCTGAATATCCTTGATGCGCTGCTCGTCAGAGGGGTGGTCACTAAACAGCCCCCCACCCTTGCCACTACTCTGAGCGGCCATACGCTGCCAGAAAGATGTTGCCACCTGAGGGTTGTAGCCCGCCATCGCGGCAAAAATGAGTCCCATGTGGTCTGCTTCACTTTCCTGCTTACGAGAGAAACCTGAGGTCCACAGTGCACCACCCAGTTGCTGGCCCAAAGAGATAAGTGCCTGCGTCTTCTCGCTGACGCCTGCACCTTGAACCACAGCACCAAGGATGGCAGTACCATACTGGTTCTTGTACTCATTACTCAGACGCTCAGCCGAGTGTTTTGCTACAGCATGGGCAATCTCATGACCCAGCACGATAGCCAGCGAAGCCTCGTCCTGAGTAACAGGCAGCAAGCCCTCGTATACCACAATCTTACCACCAGGCATACACCAGGCATTCACCTGTTTGTCCTGCACGAGATTAAACTCCCAGGCATAGTTCTGCGTCTCAGCACTCAGGCCATTGCTGTTAAGATAGGACGTCACAGCATTAGCCAGATTCTGTCCAACACGCTTTACCAGCGCTGTGTTGGTAGCATTCGTTGATGCCTTAGCACTCTGCATATACTGCTGATACTGCTGGGTAGAGAGACTCAGCACCTCACCATCACTAACCAACAAAGTCTGCTTACGTCCCGTAATGGGTACGGTAGATGTGGTGCCACAACTCACCAGGATAGTTGCCACCAGCGACATGAATACGATTTTTATTGCTTTCATAATTTTTAGGTTATAAATTTCAGGACGCAAAGGTACGAAAAATAATTGAAATAGGAAATTGAGCGTTACAATTTTTCCTTTTTTACTTGCAAGTATCACTCTTTTTCCGTAATTTTGCAACTTCATAAAATAGTAGTCGAAAAAAAAGTAGTTGTTATGGCACAAAAGAATAATCACCTTGTTATCATGGCCGGAGGTGTTGGTAGCCGTTTCTGGCCTATGAGCACTGCAGAAAAGCCAAAGCAGTTTATTGATGTATTGGGAGTGGGAAAGACATTATTGCAACTCACCGTAGAACGCTTTAACAAACTGGTTTCACCTGAGAATATCTGGGTAGTCACGAATCAGAAATATGTAGACATCGTTCGTGAGCAACTGCCAGAGATGCCAGCAGGAAATATTCTATGCGAGCCATGCCGCAGAAATACTGCACCCTGTATTGCCTACGTTTCCTGGCGTATTAAGTCAAAAGACCCCAAGGCCAATATTGTGGTAACCCCCAGCGATCATATCGTGATGAACGTACAGGAGTTTCAGCGTGTCATCACAGAGTGTATGAACTTCACCGCCGAGAGCGATGCCATCGTGACACTGGGCATGAAGCCTACACGTCCTGAGACGGGCTACGGTTATATTCAGGCCGACCTTTCAGCCTCATCATTGAGAAACAAGGGCATCTTCCGTGTGGACTCTTTCCGCGAGAAGCCCGATTTGAAGACCGCTGAGCAGTATATCAAGAAGAACTACTATTTCTGGAATGCGGGTATCTTTATCTGGAACGTATCGACAATTGTCAATGCTTTCCGTATCTATCAGCCCAAGATGAACAAGATTTTCGAGCAGATGCTGCCCATCTACGGCACACCACAGGAGCAGGAGATGATCAACGAGAAGTTCCCCCAGTGCGAGAATATCTCTGTGGACTATGCCATCATGGAGAAGGCTGAGGAAATCTTTGTTTGTCCTGCCGACTTCGGATGGAGCGACCTGGGCACATGGGGCTCACTGCAGACACAGTCGAAGCGCGACATCTACGGCAATGCCCTCATTGGCGAGAATATCAGCGTCTTTGATACCCACAACTGTATGATTCACACCACACAGGAAAAGAAAGTGGTTGTACAAGGACTGGACGGCTATATCGTAGCAGAGAATAACGACACGCTGCTTATCTGTAAACTGTCAGAGGAACAGCGTATTAAGCAATTCAGTGGAGAAAACTAAATGAAGAATATCGCACTAATCACTGGCATCACTGGCCAGGACGGCTCTTACCTGGCAGAATTCCTGCTGGAGAAGGGATATGAGGTGCATGGTACCATACGCCGTTCGTCAGTTGACTACCGCGAACGCATTGCCCATCTGGAGGGAAAGCCCAATTTCCACCTGCATTATGCCGACCTGGGCGACTCGATGAGTATTCTGGGCGTTATCGGCAAGGTGAGACCCACAGAGATATACAATCTGGCAGCACAGAGTCATGTACAGGTATCATTTGACTCACCAGAGTTTACTGCTGACGTGGATGCCGTTGGTGTGCTCCGCATACTGGAGGCTGTGCGCCAGTTGGGACTGAAGGACCAGTGCCGTATCTATCAGGCATCTACCTCTGAGCTCTATGGAAAAGTAGAAGAGGTGCCCCAGAACGAGGAAACGCCCTTCCACCCCTACTCTCCCTATGCCGTTGCCAAGCAATACGGTTTCTGGATTGTGAAGGAATACCGTGAGGCTTACGATATGTACTGCTGCTCAGGTATTCTGTTTAATCATGAGAGTGAGCGTCGCGGTGAAACCTTTGTGACACGTAAGATTACGCTGGCTGCAGCCCGTATCAAGCAGGGCAAGCAGGACAAGTTATATCTTGGTAACCTGGGCAGTCTGCGCGACTGGGGCTATGCAAAGGATTACGTAGAGTGTATGTGGCTCATCCTGCAACAGGAGAAACCGGAAGACTTTGTCATTGCTACCGGTGTGCAACACTCCGTACGCGAATTCTGCTACTATGCCTTCAAGCACGTTGGCATCGAACTGGAATTTGTTGGCGAGGGTGCTAACGAGAAAGGTATCGACAAAGCAACAGGAAGAGTACTCATTGAGGTATCACCCGACTTCTACCGTCCTACCGATGTGGTCAACCTGTGGGGCGACCCCTCGAAGGCAAAGGCCAAGTTGGGATGGAACCCCAATAAAACCTCGTTTGAGGAACTGATAAAGATTATGGTGGACAGCGATATGGCTAAGGTTGCTGCCGACGGTGCTGCCGCCAAGGTTCGTACCAATCTGGAAGAATATCTGGAGAAAGGTATCGTGAAATAATTGAGAATTGAGAATTGATAATTGATAATTGACAATTAGGAATTGTGTTAGATAAAAACGCGAAAATATATGTAGCGGGGCATCACGGACTTGTGGGCTCCGCTATTTGGAATAACCTGTTGCAGAGAGGTTATACAAACCTGGTGGGCAGAAGTCACAAGGAACTGGATCTGACAGACCAGGTGGCCGTACACCAGTTCTTTGATGAGGAGAAGCCTGATGCGGTGGTGCTGGCAGCTGCCTTTGTGGGTGGAATCATGGCCAACAGCCTGTATCGTGCTGACTTCATCATGCAGAACATGATGATGCAATGCAACGTGATTGGCGAGGCCTATAAGCACGGCGTGCAGCGACTGCTGTTTCTAGGCTCTACCTGTATCTATCCCAAGAATGCACCTCAGCCTATGACGGAGGATTGTCTGCTGACGTCGCCTCTGGAATATACCAACGAGGAATATGCCATTGCGAAAATAGCAGGCCTGAAGATGTGCGAAAGTTACAACCTGCAATACGGAACCAACTATATCGCTGTGATGCCCACCAACCTGTATGGCCCCAATGATAATTTCCATCTGGAGAATAGTCATGTGATGCCAGCCATGATGCGCAAGGTATACCTGGCCAAGTTGATTCACGATGGCGAGTGGGACAAGATTGCCATTGACCTCAACAAACGTCCTGTAGAGGGCGTAGATGGGTCATCATCACACGACGATATACTGAACATCTTGTCGAAGTATGGTATTGAAGACAATAAGGTGACCCTTTGGGGTACTGGTACACCCCTGCGCGAATTTCTGTGGAGTGAAGATATGGCGGATGCCAGCGTACACGTGCTGCTGAACGTAGACTTCAGTGATGTGATTGGCATTGAGAAATACTCCAGCGTGCACTATGGTGCCAAGACCGATGGCGCCGTAGACCGTAACCATTCGGCTGGCCGCGGTGGAGCCATCCCCTCATTAGGCGAGATACGCAACTGTCATATCAACGTAGGTACAGGTAAGGAGCTGACCATTCGCGAACTATCAGAACTGGTTGCTAAAGCTGTAGGCTTTGAAGGTACTATCGAGTTTGACAGTACAAAACCCGACGGCACAATGCGTAAACTGATTGATGTATCCAAGTTGCACCGATTAGGTTGGACACACAAGGTTGAGATTGATGAAGGAGTGAAGAAACTCTTTGAGTGGTACAAACTATCGTTGGAGAAATAAAGAAAGAGGATGCTTCGGCATCCTCTTTCTGTTTTATTACTTCATCAAGATCTTCCTGCTGTCAATGATATTAATGCCCTGTTGGGGTCGGTCAATCCGTTTACCATCAATCGTATAGATTGGTTTACTGACGACGTCGGAATTCTCAACAGACTGGATGTTGGTATAGGTACCGTCCTTCACAGCCTTCACCTCGTCAGCACTAAGGGCGTAGTTGAATATGCGCACATCATCATAATTAGCCGAGATATTGGGGTCTGCCGTATACTGACTGCGTCCCAGATAATTCAATACCGGACGGATATCGCTGGGCTTAATGGTGATACCTGTAGTAGAAGCAACCTCTGTACCATCAACATAGATTGCAGTCTTATCCTTACCCATCGTCACCACAACATGCTTCCACAGATAGCTTGACAACTTCGAAGGACAGTCGAGAATCTGTTCATCACCTCCGTTCTTAATGGCGAAGCGCATCTTAGAGGTACCGCTATTGGGTGTCAGGAACAGATAATGGTCCTCGTCATTACCGAAATCGAAGATACGCTGCCACTGAGTAGTAGATGTGTTCCACTTAACCCACATAGCAACAGAGAGTTCATCACTATCAGCAACACGATAAGGCAACTGAACGAACTGGGCAGTCAGCGACAAGGACTTATCGCCCACCTTATGGTCAGCCACATACTTAGGCGTAGAAGGTGAAGCCATATCCAGCATATTCTGCGTGTCGTCATTGAGATTATCCTCGAAATCCCAACGGGCAATCATCGTAGGCTGACTCAGCGGAGCAGCCTCAACGACATCAGAAGCCTCAGATATATTCTGCGAACGGTCTATCGCCTTTACCTTATATATATAAGAGGTATTAGGACGACAGGTATTGTCTACGAAATAAGTCTCCGTGAGCTGACGGGCGATGGTGTTCCAGTCGTCAGTACCCTTTGGCGCACGCACCACCATATAGCCTTCCACATCCGTTTCTGTATTAGCCGTCCATGAGAGACGAACAGAGGCCGACTGCGACTCAGCCAGCAAGCCAGCAGGCTTTGCAGGAGCAACCGTCTCGTAAGTTACGTCCACGGGAACGAAACGGAACAGCATACGATCACGATTAGTGCCTGTAAGTTCTGGGGTCTGTATAATCTTGGCCATTGTACTAGTGCCTGCCGATGCCAGATAGAGTGCACTCTCACGGTTACGAATCAAGTAATAGCCATTGCCGTCATACTCCAGATACCACTGTTCGTTGCTGGTAGGACCATTCTGCGTCCACGCCAGGATATCAGCCTGACTCTTGGAATAATCCTTCACATTCATGCGAATATTGGCATTATCCACCGACTCGATATTATAGAAGCTATAATCACCACCAATGCGAGAACTACAAGGTTTCACCGTCCACTGCTGTTTCTTGGAACCCGTGTACCTTGACTGCTTAATCACATCACCACTGGAAGTATAGCTTACGACATTACCAGTAGCACCCGAAACCTTGTTCAACAGTTTATAAGTACCGTTAATCTCAGAAGGAGGCACGTCCTCGCCCCACGTCACATTGATTACACGCTCACCGTTGGTCTGTCCTGTCTGATAGCCCGTACCACCAGGCATCTCCATCACGAACTCGTGTACAGGACCATAACCATCATAATAGACATCACGCTCAGTAGAGACAAACTGATAAGTGGTGGTCTTAGCCTGACGTTCACTGGAGCCAACAAAAGCCTTTACGCGTCCGTCATCATGACGATAAACGCTGGCCGCCGTCCAATTGTTGCGGTGCTCACCATAAGCCAGACGCACACCATTGCGACTTATATCGCAGAACTCACCACGCGCACGACTGTCGAAGCCCCACCAGATGCCGACAGTCATGCCGTATTCCAGACCAACCATAGCCTCAACAACATTGTGCATCTCGTCATCGAAACCCACCTTTTCAGCGTTTTTCAGTTGCTGATAGAAGTTAGCGAAATTAGCGAACGAGCCCGCCAACTGATGGGTATTTCCCCAGTCGTAATACTGTTTGCCAGCATTAAACCAGTTCCATGCGTTGTCATTATTCAGCGTGTTGGCACCAGCGATGACGATGCCATTCATCGAATCATAGCTTTTCAGTAACTTTGCCACATTAGCCTCATCCCCTGCATTTCCCTGTATTTCACCCGCAAGGTTCTTTTCCCAAGCGTTATCAGGCTCATTAAACGGCGACACACCAACTATCGGATGACTAGTATTCGTCTTCATCCAAAGCACGTGAGCCTCAATGCACTTAGCCCAATGTTCTACATCAACACTCTTATCTTCAGCTGTATAGTAAGTATTGATATACGGTCCTGTATGACCATTGGGCATATAACCGTTGTCACAGTTGATAACCAATGGCAGGGTTCTGCCCACCACATTATCAAATACATTCGAACGCGAACGTAGTCCTTCTATCTGGTCTGATGTCAACTGATTACCATCTTTCAGCGCATTCAGCACACGGAATGATGTACGACCGATGCCGACATTCTCCTTACCCATGTGGTTGACGCCCTTACGCAAATTTGACTCATTATTCCAAGCCAGATCCAAGCCCCAGGTTGGCTGGAATCGCTTGCCCTCAGCCGAGATGGCAAAAGGTAAGGACACATCAGCCTTTTTCTGGGCATGCAGATAGAGACTTGACGAAGAGCGCACAGGCTCTTGCGCGAAAGCGGTGGCAGCACCCAGTGCAGCCACCACAAACAGGATATATTTTTTTTGATTCATCATCACTTTATGATTGTCTTATACATACGTCCACCAACGACCTTGATATAAAGGCCTGGCCTCAATGACTCACGCTGCATGCTGCGTCCATCAAGCGTGTAAACGCCATCAGCAAACATACGGTTGTCTACGACGGTATTAATTCCGGTGAGTTGGTTGTTCTTTACTTTCTCCTCCTCAGTAACACCACTGATAGCCATTGTCTCACCCGTCCAGTCGGTCAGCACAGGGATAGCCTCACTATTGAGATCCGTGAAAGGACGCATATAGCCGTCGTAGTTTTTCACTTTCGTACGATTTGCAGAAGTAATCTTCTCGAAAGCGCCATCGTTGACAAAGTAATAATTAAGAGGCATACGAGCACTTGCAATCAGATAGCCACGCAGATTGCCAGGACCGTTCTGTGTCATGGCCACTGCATCGCCATACTCCAGGAAGAGCGCCTCAGTATCTGAAGAACGGTAGATAAAAGGAACGCCAGCCTCTGTCTCGTCGATCTCCTCAAGACACAGTTGGGTATAGTCTGCATTGATACCCACAATTTTGTAGCATTCAAGCGTTTCGGAAGCGCGAACAGCATAAGGCAGACAGATACAACCAAACTGATTGGGCACTACCGTTTGCTTATAGAGCGGCGTAAAACGGAGTGCGAAATCTGTTGCACACCACCACCCCTCGCGCTTATCGTTAGACTGACCTGACGTTTTTCCGTACTGCAGCCAGCCATTGGCAACAGAGCCCTTCTTAGTACCCTCGAAACCAACGGTAAACGTACTATTATCGTTGAGGTAGATAGGAGCCGTGTAAAGCGTACTCCAGCGTTTGGCAACAGGCATATTCAGATCCAGATAGTCGGCTGTAAGGTTTTGTGTATTCTCCTTTACGGTACCATCTGTAATATAACCATGCTGGTCTGAAAGACAGTAATGCTCTGTAGAAGCCTTACACTCAAGTGCATACAGACCATGCATAGGAGTTGTGCCTGGGAATGTCAAATCCTGCGAGATAGCCATCGACTGTGTCTCGTTGTCGGCATCGATACCTGACCACCACGCATTCCAGCAGGTGACGCCATCATGAGTAGCCAGACGCTGATCACCACCTTGATAAGAACCAGTCTTAAACGTCCATCCAGTATTCAACGAGAAATTGGGATTCTCAATCTTATCCTTCACCTGTTTGTAAGGCAGATAGTCGAACACAGCCTCCTCCAAGTCAGCATAGCACATGACAACAGATTCTATTGTCTTAGCTTTCTTGGCAGCATTAAGAATCAATTCCAAACTCTCATAACCATGTAACTTCAGCGCAACCAGTTTCTCAGCATATGCAACCAACGTACCATCGTTCAGATAACGATACGCCTGGAGGGCATCTTCCATTGCCTTTGCCAGCGTCTGAAGAGCCT
This sequence comes from Prevotella communis, assembly GCF_022024175.1. Classification (GTDB taxonomy): domain Bacteria; phylum Bacteroidota; class Bacteroidia; order Bacteroidales; family Bacteroidaceae; genus Prevotella; species Prevotella communis. The sequence goes on from NZ_CP091794.1 coordinate 2,157,541, forward strand.
CTGCATCAGTAGTAGTAACACCCGTGGAAATACGTGTCAAGTCCTCGTTTAGATAGTTGTACTTTGTATTGTAGTCCTTGAATGCCTCAGCCGTGATACGCGCTTTGGCAATACCATCAGCAATAGCCGAGTCTCGTGTAGAGAACAACTGGCAAAGCATCATCTGATCAACTTGCGCCTTAGAAGCCAGATTAAACAGACGTACACGTGCCTGCGTATTGGACTTACTATTGAAACTGGCAAACTGCGTCAGCCACTTATCCGTTGTATTATTAATAAACAAAGGTGATGCCGCAGGAGCTGCCATACCCTCCTCGCTCAAGCCCAACTTACAATCATAGCCCGAAGGCATGTTGCAAGAGGCTACTGAGAAATAATAATTCGTGTTGGGCAGGATCGTAAACACCGTATGCAGAGCCATCTCACTTGTCAGGTTGCCATTGCCGTAAGCCTGCAGATAAGCACCATCATCATTTCCACCCTCAGGAATCACCTGGAAATAAGGTGCCGAGAGCGTGTTGCCTTTTCCGTCGAGCCAACCATAGAAGCCCATATCAAAACTGCCATTCACCATGATGTTACCACCCAGATATCTTGTCTGTCCGTCAATCTCTATGGCATCACCAGTCTGCAGCTCATCACTTGTTGCCATCAAGGTAGTAGACTTTCGATCCTGGTTGTTGGCATCCTTGACGACAATCTGATACTGATAGCCAATCATGGCAGCAGAGTCGGTAAACGTATAACTTGCAGCATCCTCTTGAATAGCGACATTACACAATACCTCCCATGCCTTACCGCTACCAGCCTTTCGCATAATAGACATACTGCTGTTCATTTCGCCATTCTTATCATCCCATTTCAGGACGGCCAGTCCCTTCTTATTATCATATTCCACAGAGAAATTGGAAGGGGCATACTGTTTAGGTGTCTTAGGCACAAAATCATATTTACCATTATAAGCCATCGGCGCCTTCATTGCAGCATAGTACTCACCAGCAGGTGTCAGTCCGCCATCATAGAGACGGGATATCGGAGCCTCACCATTCCAGTAATAATAGCGCTCCACATAATCCCAATTATTCAGATTCGTACAGATACGTTCCAATGCTCCCTTCACCTGTGACTGGGTGACACCATCAGCGAAAGCACCATTATGATTCCAGGAGGCACCCCAGCACCATTCAGAAATCCAGATAGGACGCTTATACTTGTCCGACCAATAGTGCATATTACCGAAGCTGCCCTCAGCCCAGTAGCAGTGCAGGTCAATAATATCGCAACGCCAGCCGCGAGCATCAATAGAATCCAAGAACTCTGCCAGGAATCCCGTAGCATTCCAATAGTCGCTACCATCCCAAGAAGCCGGTGAGCAGAGGCGCATACCCGTACGCATCATGTTCTCCCAGTTGTTGAGGATTGTATTCAGATCCTGCGGATGGTCATCAGACGTATTCCTAGGTTCATTATTATTCTTTGAATGAGGCGACCATGTAGCTTTGCCAATAGCACGAGAAGAGGGATAGTCCTCATAGATATGGTTGGGTACACACTCATAATCGGGTGCCATATTATGTCCCTCGCTCCAAGTATAACTACTCTGTACATCCAGGGCAGCCATGGTGGTGGTGTTCAAATCATTGGCCAACTGTTTCTTGCCAGCGTCATACCATTTAAACACACGATACGAAGAAATACTGTTGTCCATGAGCGCAGGCAGTGAAGCCATCTCCAAATCCTTGTCAGCAGCAATAAAACAACGGCTATAACCGCGTCCGCCTGCTTTCAGTGAAAAAGTCACCATATAGCCACGCTTCAGTTTAAACGAACGGATACGGTTGTTCAACTTTGCATCCGTCAGCGTGTTCATATAACCATCGGAATGCTCTAATCCGAAGTCATTGCACGACTCGCCCTCGAAATTCTTCTCAGAATAGACGGTGAGCGGCTTGAAATTATCACCGCCGGCATATGGCAGGATGATACAACCATAATTATAGAACTTTATCTGACAGTTGGAGTTGTTGGCAGCCTTCACACCGTTGATCTGAACATATTTCAACCACGAAGTCACTTTCGATGGTTTAATATTTTCAAGAATCAGCACAGCATGCTCTGTATTCGTGATATTAATCAAGCCATCACCGGCAAAAGGTGCATCGCCCGTGATGATGTAATCCACATCATCGCTAAGAGTGACTGTCGTTGTGACCTGTGTTATTGTTGTCTTTGTATTGGCAGCCATGATATTTCCTTGAGCAGCAAACAGCATAGCAGCAAACAGCAATAGAGAAGAAAGTTTTCTTTTCATCTTATAATATTTTTAGTTAGCAATCGAGTATTCGTCTGCAAAGATAATTGAATTCTGTCAAACTTCAAAATAAATTAAAATTTATTTGTCACTCTTGGGAATTTGCAACTCCAGATTATCTCTGTGGGCAAAGATATGGGGTGACATAATCTCAACACCAGCCTCATGGAAATGATCCAGAATATTCTGGTGCAACTCCGAATAGATATCCGACAAGAGTTCAGAATGGTGGGTATAGGCATTAATCTCATATTCCACGTAGAAATCATCCAATGACGTGACACGCACGAAGGGCAAAGGCTTCTGTAGAAGATGCTTGGTAGCCTTTGCCGATGCCAATAACAGGTTCTCTATCAGTTCGTGCTTCATGTCATAACCAATCGTCACCTTAGTATGTACAATGATACCATAATTAGCCGCGGCAAAGGTATAGTTAGAGGTCTGCGCGCTCATCAGGTTCGAATTAGGGATAGTAAGCACCTCGTTCTTACGTGTTCTGACACGCGTTACCAGAGCTGTCTTCTCGATGACAAAGCCCTCCACATCACCAAAGCGGATGAAATCGCCCTCGCGGAACGGGCGCATATAGGTCATCACCAGTCCTGCCATCACATTACCCACGATAGAAGTAGAACCCAGTGAAACGATGATGCCAATAAAGACAGAGACACCCTGAAATACTTCAGAATCAGAACTGGGCAACAAGGGCCATATCATGACAAACATGAACGAATAGAGCAAGATACGCAGGATGAGATAGGTTGGCTGTGCCCAGTCGGCATAAAATCCTGTAATCTTCAGATTCCCCGATGCCACCTCACTGGACAGATAGCGGATTGCCTTCACCAGGTAGCGGAAACATACGATGATGACAATAATCTTAAAAAGGTTGGGCATATAGCCCATCACAGACCCCACGATATCGACCAGCGGGTCCCAAATATATCCTAATATTGTAAAGGTGAACGTCTTAGTCTCCGGGAATACAGAGAAGAGCAGGGGCACACTGACAAGCAACTGCATCAGGATGACGAAGAAGCGCAGCATACGGAAGAAGAACAGGAAGATGATGCCACGCCTACGGACGTTCAGCACCTCATAATCCCTGATTCTCAAAGGGATATCCCATCGCATCACACGTCGCATCAGACGATAGCGCCATCTGCGGTAGAACCACAACGTCACCTTGATGAGCAACCATTGCACCACGATGATGACAGCCACCCACAACAAGCCACGCAATTTCTGGCGCAACCCATACTCCTCATGAATCTCCAGAATCTTGGCCTTGATAACCTCCGCATATTGCGCGGCCAGTTCCTGACGGGTTGTATTCTGCCACAGCGCATCAATATCCGTCACACTGAGTATCACCTCATTGCCTGCCATGATATCGCTGAAGAAATCGCTCTCATAGACATAGACTGAGTCGGCAAACATCGTCAGGCGACGCCCCTGCGAGAGGATAGCTTCATAAGCCTGTTCTACGCGTTTCTCAGGATACACCCCACCCTTGCGCGCATAGAGCACCAACAGCGTGTCGCCGTCAATCACCAAGGGCGAACCTGGCGTTATCGTACGCAGAGAGTCCACACGCGCCTTTCGTTCGGCTGCTCTCAAGGAGTCGCTACGTCCCGTCTCGGACAACTGTTCCTGCATCATGATACGCTGCAACTGCAGTTCCTGTACCTGATTACGCAACACCTGTATCAACGAGTCACTTTCCGAAGTCACGGAGTCAACGGCAAAATCTGATTGAGCCGATATGCCAGAACAGACGAAAAGAACAAAACAGGTTAATAGAATTTTATAGAAATAGGTTCTCATAATCATCAATATCTAACAAATATCACTGCAAATATAAGAAAAAACTATCATATTACGAAAAAAGTTAGCGAAAAATTTGCAGATTATCAGAAAAACACGTACTTTTGCAACCGAATTAGAAACAAGAAACAAGAAAATATGAAACAATTGTTCAATGCATGGTGGTGGCGTAACTCAAGATTTAAATAGTCGTGAGAAACTTGCCATGTATATGTACATCAACCATAGAAAGAGGCTCGTCAAATCACGACGGGTCTCTTTTTCTTTTAGTCGAATAACAACACAAAAAAATAAAAATATATGAGTTACTTAGTTGACAAACAAGGATTTTACGGAGAGTTTGGTGGAGCCTACGTTCCCGAGATTCTCTATGCTACGGTGAAGCGCTTGCAGGAGGAGTATCTGCCCATTATCGAGTCAGAGGAGTTTAAGCGTGAGTATATGACGCTGCTACGCGACTACGTAGGTCGTCCCTCTCCCCTCTACCTGGCTAAGCGCATGAGCGAGAAATACGGCTGTCAGCTCTACCTGAAGCGTGAAGACCTGAACCACACCGGTGCCCACAAGATCAACAACACCATCGGACAGATCCTGTTGGCCAAGAAGATGGGTAAGAAACGTATCATCGCCGAGACAGGTGCCGGTCAGCACGGCGTGGCTACAGCAACGGTATGCGCCCTGATGGATATGCCCTGCGTGGTATATCAGGGAGCGCTGGACGTAGAACGTCAGCACGTCAACGTAGAGCGCATGAAGATGCTGGGGGCCGAGGTCCGTCCGGTGAAAACAGGCAACTGGACCCTGAAAGATGCCACCAATGAAGCCATCCGCGACTGGTGCTGTCATCCCAGTGATACCTTCTACATCATCGGTTCTACCGTGGGTCCCCACCCCTATCCCGATATGGTGGCCCGTCTGCAGAGCATCATCTCCGAGGAAATCAAGAAGCAACTCCAAGAGAAGATTGGCCGCGACTATCCCGACTACCTGATGGCTTGTGTGGGCGGTGGTTCAAATGCCGCAGGTACTATCTATCACTATATAGATGATGAGCGCGTGAAGATTGTGCTGGCAGAGGCTGGTGGCAAGGGCGTAGAGACCGGTCATACCGCAGCTACGATTCACGCTGGCCGACTGGGTATCCTTCATGGTGCCAAGACGCTGGTGATGCAGACCCCCGACGGACAGATTATCGAGGCTGAGAGCATCTCTGCCGGACTGGACTATCCCGGTATCGGTCCGATGCATGCCAACCTGGCCACTCAGCATCGTGCAACCGTCTACAGCATCAACGACGACGAGGCCATCCGCGCCGCCTACGAACTGACCCGTCTGGAGGGTATCATCCCCGCCCTGGAGAGTGCCCACGCTATTGCAGCCCTCCAGAAGATGACCTTCAAGCCCGAGGATGTGGTAGTGCTGACCGTCAGCGGACGTGGCGATAAAGATGTAGAAACCTATCTGAACAACAAAGACTTAGCAGGCGAATATGGAAACTTTTAAATATACCACAACCAGCCGTACCATTCTGGCCGACCTTTATACACCTGTTGGCGTATACATGCGCCTTCGCGACCTCTATCCACAGAGTGCCCTGATGGAGAGTTCGGATTATCACGACTCAAATAACTCGCGCTCGTTTATCGGTATCAACCCTATGGCGAGTGTGGCCATCGGTCACGGCCTTGCCAACATCATCTTTCCTGATGGAAGCAATGAGCAGCATGAAATCAACAACAACTATGGTTCTGCCGATGCCATCCATGCATTGATTGACCATATCAAGGTCACTGGCGAGCATGCAGACACCTGTGGACTCTTCGGCTATACCTCATTCAATGCCGTACGTTATTTCGAGAATATCGACGTTAAGGACGAGACACAGGCCAAGAACGATGCCCCCGACCTGTTATACATCCTTTATAAGGTAGTGATTGTGTTCGACCATTTCAACAACACCCTCACAATTATCTCACTTGATGGCGAAAAGGCACTAGATGATGTGATGAAAGCCATGAATAAAGCCAACGTAAAGGCTTACGACTTCCATCCTGTAGGCGAAACGACCTCACCCCTTACCGACGAGGAACATAAGGCCAATATCCGAAAGGGCATCCAACACTGTCTGCGTGGCGACGTCTTCCAGATTGTGCTCTCACGCCGCTTCATCCAGAAGTATGAGGGCGATGACTTCAAGCTCTATCGTGCCCTCCGCTCAATCAACCCTTCACCTTACCTCTTCTACTTCGACTTCGGCGGTTTCCGTATCTTCGGTTCTTCGCCCGAGACGCATTGTCGCATAGAGGGAAAGAAGGCCTACATCGACCCCATCGCAGGCACTACCAAGCGTACAGGCGATGCAGAGGCCGATCGCAAGGGAGCCGAATACCTGCGCAATGATCCCAAGGAGAATGCAGAACATGTGATGCTGGTTGACCTGGCACGCAACGATCTGTCACGTAATTGTCACGGCGTAAAGGTTGATTTTTACAAAGACCTGCAATATTACTCACATGTCATTCATCTCGTGTCACGCGTCTCAGGCGAACTTGACAAGGATGCCGACCCTATCAAGGCTTTCATCGACACCTTCCCTGCCGGCACACTATCAGGTGCCCCAAAGGTTCGCGCCATGCAGTTGATTTCTGAGTACGAGCCCCATAACCGTGGTGCTTACGGCGGTTGTATCGGCTATATAGGTCTTAACGGATCGCTGAATCAGGCTATCACCATCCGCACCTTTGTCAGTCGTAACGGTGAGCTCTGGTTTCAGGCAGGCGGAGGTATTGTGGCCAAGAGCGACGAGGAGTACGAACTGCAGGAGGTTAACAACAAACTGGGTGCACTAAGACGTGCTATCCTCATGGCCGAGAAGATGTAAATTACCTGATTCATTAATCCCCATTAGAACCATCATGAAAATAGTTATCATAGATAATTACGACTCGTTTACATACAACTTGAGTCATTTGGTTAAGGAACTGGGTGCCGAAGTCACCGTTTACCGTAACGACCAGTTTGAACTGTCGCAACTGGAGGAGTTTAGTAAGATTATTCTTTCCCCAGGTCCTGGCATCCCTTCTGAGGCAGGTCTGCTGCTTGATGTGATTCGCACCTATGCCGGCAAAAAGCCCATTTTGGGTGTATGTCTCGGTCATCAGGCTATCGGCGAGGCCTTTGGTGGCCAGCTCGAGAACCTGAGCGACGTCTTTCACGGTGTAGCTACGCCCTGCCATCTCACTAACGACGATGCACTCTTCTCGGGTATCTCGAAGGAATTTACCGTAGGCCGATATCACTCGTGGGTGGTCTCAAAGGAGAACTTCCCCGATTGTCTTGAAATCACTGCCGAGAGCAACGAAGGACAGATTATGGCCTTGAAACATAAAACTCTCAACATACGTGGTATCCAGTTCCACCCCGAGAGCGTGCTCACCCCCGATGGAAAGAAGATGCTGCAGAACTGGATGTTCTTGTAACTTGAAGTATTAAAGATTAAAAATTAAGGATTAAACAACAAAACAGATATGGCACAGACAATGAAAGACATCCTGAACAGGATGCTGAACCACGAGGAATTGTCTCGTGAAGAAATGAAGAATATTCTGATTGGTATCACTCAGAGTGAGTATCCCACCGAGCAGATTACAGCACTGCTCACATCCCTGCAGATGCGCGGTGTTACCGTTGACGAACTGCTTGGTTTCCGCGATGGTATCCTTGAGACGGGCGTTCCCGCCATTCTCGACGCCGATCGCTATATCGACGTGGTAGGAACCGGTGGCGACCGTAAGAACACCTTTAATATTTCTACGACGAGCTGTTTCGTCATCGCAGGTGCAGGTTACAAGGTGGCTAAGCACGGTAATTACGCTGCCACTTCTGTTTCGGGTGCCTCGAACGTCATTGCCCATCACGGCATTAAGTTCACCGATGATATCGACAAGTTGAACCGCTCACTCAACGAGGCTGGCATTGTCTATCTCCACGCCCAGCTCTTTGCCAAGGCCATGAAGTTTGTTGGCCCCATCCGCAAGGCGCTGCAGTTCCCAACAATCTTCAATCTGCTTGGTCCTCTGGTCAATCCCTCACAGCCTCAGTGTCAACTGCTTGGCGTAGCCAACCTCGACCAGATGCGTCTGTATAACCAGGTTTATCAGAAGATTGGCATCGACTATGGTATCGTGAATTCTATCGACGGCTATGACGAGATTTCATTGACTGGCGACTTTAAAGTAACCACCAAGCAGTACGAGCGTATCTTTAAGCCCAGCGACCTCGGCTTCGAGATAGCTAAGCCCGAGGAACTTGTTGGTGGAGCTACCGAGGAAGAGGCCGCCCAGATATTCGACTCTGTACTCGAGAATCGTGCGCTGCCTGCCCAGAAGAATATCGTGCTGGCCAATGCCGCCTTCGGTATTCAGGTGCTTGAAAAGGGCGAGAAGAGCATTGAGGAGTGTATCGCCATTGCCCGCGAGAGTATCGACAGCGGTGCAGCACTGCGTACCTTCAAGAAATTCGTGGAGCTGAATTCTTAACCCCATTAATCCCATCACAACAATGGACATCCTCGAAGAAATCATCATCACCAAGCAGCAAGAGCTGGAGCGCATGCGTCAGAAGAAGGTCTCTATGCGGGAAGCCCTCCTGGCCTCGCCCACGGGCATCATCGCTGAGTTCAAGCGCCGCTCGCCCTCGAAAGGCTGGATCAAAGAGGAGGGTAAAGCCTGCGAGATACCCCTGTCGTACCAGCAGAACGGTGCCGCAGCCCTATCTATCCTCACCGACAAGCAATATTTCGGTGGTCACGACCGTTTTATCATGGAGGCACGACAGGCAGGCGTCGCTATCCCTGTACTCTACAAGAATTTCGTTATCGACGAGATGCAACTCTACGAAGCCCTGCTATGCGGTGCCTCTGCCGTACTGCTCATCGCAGCTTGTCTGACGAAAGAAAAACTGCGCACTCTGCTGACAAAAGCTCACGAGCTAGGACTGGAGGTACTGCTTGAAATGCACGATGAGCGCGAACTGGAATATGCAGAATTGAATCCAGACCTCTGTGGCATCAACAATCGCCATTTAGGCTCGTTTATTACCGACGTGGAGACTTCTTACCGTCTGGCCGAGAAGCTACCAAAAGAGGCTGTAAAAGTAAGCGAGAGCGGCATCTCTAACCCACAGACGGTCAGGGAACTGCGCGAGGCAGGTTTCCGCGGTTTCCTCATCGGTGAGACGTTTATGCGTGAACCCCAGCCAGGACAAGCTCTGAAAGAATTTATTGCAAAGATATGAAAGTAAAAGTATGCGGCATGCGCGACGGCGAGAATATTCGTCAGGTCAGCAAGTTAGGCGTCGATTATATCGGCATGATTTTCTGGGAAAAATCGCCCAGAAACGTGACCATGATTCCCTCCCACGCAGGCATCATCCCCGACACAACACGGCTTGTTGCTAACAGCGAAACGCCGAGTTGCTACCAGAGAGTGGGCGTTTTCGTAGACGAGATGGCACAGAATATCATCACGCGGGTGGTGAATTTCAAGTTGGACGTGATTCAGTTGCACGGCCACGAAGAGCCCACACTCATCCGCAACCTGCGCAGTACGATTGACCCCGACTTGCGTCGAGGCATCCAGATTTGGAAGGCCATCAGCATTATGGATCGCAATTCGGTCGCAATTTATAAGAAGTACGAGGACTGCGTCGATGCCTTCGTTTTTGATACAAAATGTACGTGCGTAGGCGGTAGCGGAAAGCAGTTTGACTGGTCTGTACTCGACGGCTACGACGGTGAGAAACCTTTCCTGCTTAGTGGCGGTATAGGTCCCGACGATGCTGCTCGCATACGCGATTTTAAGCACCCGAAGATGATGGGAATAGATCTCAATTCTCGCTTTGAAACAGAGCCTGGAATGAAAAATGTAGAACTATTAAAGCAATTTCTGACACAATTATGAATAAAATAACACGACTTTTCAACGAAAGAGGCGACAGAAAGCTCCTCTCACTCTATTTTTGCGCCGGCACCCCCACCCTCGACAGTACCGCCGAAGTAATTAAAACGATGCAGAAACGAGGCATCGACATGATAGAAGTGGGCATTCCTTTCAGCGACCCGATGGCCGACGGACCCGTGATTCAGGATGCTGCCACAAAGGCTTTGAAGAACGGAATGAGTCTGCAAACGCTCTTCAATCAGCTCAAGAGCATAAAAGACGAAGTATCTATACCACTGATACTTATGGGTTATCTAAACCCAATCATGCAGTATGGTATCGAAGCTTTCTGTCAGTCGTGCGTTGAGTCTGGCGTCAGTGGTGTCATCATCCCCGACCTACCCTTCAAAGACTACCTCGACGACATCAAACCAGTGGCCGATCGCTATGATGTACGCGTCATCATGCTCATCACGCCCGAGACCTCCGAGGAGCGTATCCGCTTCATTGATGAGCACACTGAAGGCTTCATTTACATGGTATCATCAGCTGCCACAACGGGGGCGCAACAGTCGTTTGACGAACAAAAACAGGCTTATTTCCACAAGATTAATGCCATGAACCTGCGAAATCCGCGCATGATTGGCTTCGGAATCAGTAACAAGCAGACCCTGGAATCAGCCCAATCAAACGCTGCAGGTGCCATCATCGGCTCAAAATTTGTGCAACTCCTCGACGAGGAAAAAGACGCAAATCGTGCTCTTGACAGACTTTTCGAAGCACTCTCGAAGTAACCACATACTCCATTCTTTTGTGTTTTACCCTGAAAAACGTTGTTTTTGATTCAACGATTTCCAGGGTAAAATACTTTACTTTGAAATCAACAACCGATACAGGTTGCACCCAATGAAATTGCCCAGGACTTCCATCAGGTAGATAGCCAACAACTGGATGCTGATCATCTGAGGGACGACCAAGAAAAAAAAAGGCATCTGCCACAGAATGGGTAAAACCACACAGGATGAAGACGGGCACACCAAATAATAAAGGTAGGAATTTACCCTCGCGGCCAAACTGGACAGCGGTGGTCATGATAAATCCGCAGCCAATGGCCAACAGGAAGCAGGCCAAAGGGCCCTTGGCCAGTCTGCAGAACGCAAAATCTTAACATAGTGATTCATGGGTGCAAAGGTACTCAAAAAAAAATGACTTTCAGTACATTTTCCAGAAATAATCCCCACACGTCACAGCATCCCTTCCAGCATCTCAACAGCCTTGGTGATATCCTCCAGAAAATGCTGATGGTCGCGCAGGAAGTCGGTACGGCCACCACAGATGCCATCATACAGATCAGGACTCATTTCGTCGGCATAGGCGGCAATGGCCATCTCGATGTCATCCTTCTGCCAGTCGAGCGTGGAATGCACATAGATGCGCTGCTTCTGATGCAGGAAGCTATAGGCGGTCTCTATACTGTCTTTTGTAATCATCGGGTTGCGGTGTCATAACCTATCGGACGGAACTGTCGTTGCTCCTCGCTATACACAAATCCATGTCCGTAAAGGTAGTCCTTGACATGTACGGGTTCTGTACCAAAGTTATAGCATAGAGACTCAAGCGTGTCGAACTCCTCGTCACGCAGCAGCATATTCACACTCGAAACCAGTATAGCAGGGTCTTTCGGTAAGTAATCCATTTCGAATAATCATATTAAATCGGATTGCAAAGGTACTTAAAAATCCGATAATTTTCCTACCTTTTCATTGATTATTAGGATAGTTTAGGATTAAAATAGGAGAATCCCCACCACATGATAGGGATTTTCTTTTTTATTGTTTGAAGCAAAATGCGTATCTTTGCACCTGTTATTAATCAATTAAAAAACCAATGTTATGAAAAAGATTACTACACTCAAAAAGTCACTGATGGTGATAGGTTTTATAGGATGGAGCCTATCGGGTTTTGCACAAGCGTACAAAATAGACCGCAACAAGGTCTTTTTCGACAGGGAGCCAATACCGCATGCGGATGCCCGTTCGTTCGTAGATTTAGGTCATGGTTATGCCAAGGATCGCAACAATGTGTATCACCATGGTCGCATACTTGAGTTTGTAGACCCAGCCACATTCCGTTTGAAAGGGCGCGACAACTCACATTTCCACGAAGAAGGAGACTGGCATGAACATGACAGAAGCCCCAAGGGATATTACAAGACGAAGTTCAACGTGTACTACGGAGACAAGAAGATAGACGCCATGGCCTCTTCTTTCAAGGAGATTGGTGACGGTTATGCCAAGGATGCCTTCAATGTATTCTATTACGGAAAGAAGATTGACGGTGCCTCTGCCTCTACATTCAAATATACAGGCGACGGCTATGCACAAGATGCATTCAACGCTTACTATAGGGGACGGAAACTTGATTAGTGATTATCAAACAGTTAAAATAAAAAAAGAGAGGTGGTAAACCTCTCTTTTTAGTACACCCGCAGAGGCTCGAACTCTGGACACCCTGATTAAGAGTCAGGTGCTCTACCAACTGAGCTACGGGTGCATCGTTTTTTATTGTTGATTCAGCGCTCTTGCTGAATTGCGGGTGCAAAGGTACGGAGTTTTTTTGAAACCACCAAACTTTTTCTTATTTTTTTTCGATTTTCATCAAAATTTTCTTCTCAGAGGCATTATTTCTGATAAAATTGATTATCTTTGTACTCAAAATACAAGCATTAGAATGAACGAAATAAAAAAAATAGTCCTCACCGGCGGACCATGTGCAGGAAAGACAACGGCACTGGTGCGCGTCATAGAACATTTCTCGAGTCTCGGCTATAAAGTTTTCACCATTCCGGAGGTCCCTACCCTCTTCACTCAGGCAGGCATGAACTACCTGACAAAGAACCAGGGATTCTTCTATGAGGGAGAGAAAGCCACGCTGGAGATCCAGTTGGCCCTGGAGGACAAATTCCTGAGGATGGCACAGGAGTGCACTAAGCCCTGTCTCATTGTCTGCGACAGAGGTGCAATGGATATCTCGGCCTACATGACCCCCGATATATGGAGCAACATTACACGCGCAGTAGGAACCACAACACCGGAGTTGCGCGAGCGCTATGACGCGGTGCTGCACTTGGTATCAGCTGCCGACGGTGCTGAGCAATACTATACCACGGCTAATAATGCACAACGCTACGAGCAGATGAATGAAGAGGGACTGCGCATTGCCCGCGGATTGGACAAGAAGGTGATTAAGGCATGGACGGGCCACCCACATCTGCGCGTCATCAACAACCACGATGACTTTGACTGCAAGATGAACCGCGTCATCATGGAGATATCCAACGTGCTGGGACTGCCCCAGCCCATCGTGGAAGAGCGGAAATATATTGTGGAGCTCACTGGCGAACTGCCTGAAGACTGCATTCAGAGCGAGATTACGCAGACCTACCTGCAGGGCGAACCCGGCACCGAGATTAGGCTGCGCAAGCGTGGATGGGGACAGAAACAGGTGTATGTGCACACCACGAAGAAAAAGACGTCGGAAAACGAGGAACTGGTGACCGAACGCCAGATTAGCCTGTCGCTCTATGAGATGATGCTCTCGCTGGCCGACCCGCAACGTTGCACCATCCACAAGCAGCGCCACAGCTTTATCTGGAAAGGCCAGTATTTTGAGGTAGATATCTATCAGGGATGCCTCGAAGGACTTGTCATACTAGAGACAAAGGGCATAGCCGAGGGCGAACCCGTGAAATTCCCCCCATTCCTCAGAGTCATCAAAGACGTCACGGGCAACAAGGAATATTATAACTACACATTGGCCCTGAAACATTAGAAAATATGTTTGGGGCTATCCTATTAACAAAAAGATGTTGAAGGGATATGACTGAACATTTTGAATTTAGTATAGAGGAGAGAGACCAAGCGCTCGCACTATATACAGAACTGAAGGAAAAGATTGCTCCTTCACTGGAGGACGACGACGAAGGACGTATTCGCAGTCACCTGCTGCATGCCATCGAGCAGAACCAAGTAAAACGCGACACCTTCGGACTGAACCCCATCGTCAGCAGCCTGCAAACAGCACTTCTTTTAATCGACGAGATAGGACTACGCAGGGATGCCGTACTGGCTATTCTGCTAAACCCCAGTGTAGAGGCAGGATTCCTGACAATCGACGAGGTTGGTACCACCTACGGTATTGCCGTGGGACGGATCCTGCATGGACTGCAACGCATACAAGAACTGTATCAGAAGAATCCCGTCATCGAGAGCGAGAACTTCCGCAACCTGCTACTGTCGTTCGCAGAGGATATGCGCGTGATTCTCATCATGATAGCAGACCGCGTGAACTTGATGCGTCAGATCAGGGACACAGAAAAAGAGGAGGCCAAAAGACGCGTCAGCGAAGAGGCTGCCTACCTCTACGCCCCACTAGCCCATAAGTTGGGTCTGTACAAGTTGAAAAGCGAACTGGAGGACCTGTCGCTGAAATACCTGGAGCCCGATGCCTACTATCACATCAAGGAAAAACTGAATGCCACCAAACAGGCACGCGACAAATACATAGAGCAGTTTATCGCTCCTATTGAGGAAAAACTGAAGAATGCCGGACTGAAGTTTCACATGAAGGGACGCACCAAGAGTATCCACTCCATCTGGCAGAAGATGAAGAAGCAGAAGTGTGCCTTCGAGGGCGTGTACGACCTCTTTGCCATCCGCATCATCATAGACTGTCCGATAGAGAAGGAGAAGCAGCAATGCTGGCAGACATTCGCCATCATCACGGATATGTACACCTCGAACCCTAAGCGTATGCGCGACTGGCTCAGCGTGCCGAAGTCAAACGGCTACGAAAGCCTGCACATCACGGTGCTGGGTCCCGAAAAGAAATGGGTGGAGGTACAGATCCGTACGGAGCGCATGGACGACATTGCCGAACGAGGCGTGGCAGCCCACTGGCGCTACAAGGGCGTGAAGTCGTCGGAAGGCGGCATGGACGAATGGCTCAACGGTATCCGTCAGATGCTGGAGAACTCAAGCGGTATGGAGGCTATGGATCAGTTTAAGATGGACCTCTATGACGACGAGATTTACGTCTTCACTCCAAAAGGCGACCTACTGAAATTTCCCAAGGGCGCCACAGTGCTGGATATGGCTTATCACATCCACTCAAAGGTGGGGTCTGCCTGCACGGGCGCGCGCATAAATAATAAGGTGGTAACCTTCCGTCAGGAACTTCACTCGGGCGACCAGGTAGAGATTCTCACCTCGTCCACACAGTATCCCAAACAGGAATGGCTCAGCATCGTCAAGACGGCTAGGGCAAAGGCCAAAATCCGTCTGGCACTGAAAGAGACTCAGCAGAAGGAGGCCCTGCTGGTGAAGGAGATGCTGGAGCGTAAGTTCAAGAACAGGAAGATAGAACAGGACGAGAGTCTGATGATGCGCACGATGAAGAAGTTGGGCTACAAGGAGGCCAGCGACTTCTATCGCGACATAGCCCACGAGGCGCTGGATGTGCAAACCGTGTTTGACAAATACCTGGAACTGCAGCAGGGCGAGAAGGTGGTTACAGGCGACAATATAGCCCGCTCGGCCGAGGAATTCGTACTGGAAGACTTCAAAGGTCAACCGACAGTACAGAATGATGATGTGCTAGTCATCGGGCAGGACCTGAAGGGCGTGGACTATCAGTTGGCAAAATGCTGCAACCCCATCTATGGTGACCAGGTATTCGGTTTTGTCACCATCAGCGGCGGCATCAAGATTCACCGTTGTGACTGTCCTAACGCACCAGAGATGCGCCGACGTTTCGGCTATCGCATCGTCAGGGCCAAATGGAGCGGCAAGGGGTCTAGTCAGTATGCCATCACGCTGCGTGTCATCGGCAATGACGACTTGGGCATCGTGAACAACCTGACCAGCATCATCTCGAAAGATGAGAAGCTGGTGCTGCGCGGCATCAATATCGACTCTAACGACGGATTGTTCCGGGGCACGCTGACCATCATGATTAATGATAACACCCGACTGGAAGCACTCATCAAGAAACTGCGCACAGTGAAAGGCGTAAAACAGGTAGAGAGAATATAGTGAACTTGAAACCTGAGGCCTGAAACTTGAAACATGAAACTAGATTATTAAAGATATGAAAACTAAAGTAGTGACTTTCGGAGAATTACTGCTCCGCTTTTCAAAATTAGATCATCAACGTTTGTCGCAAGGCGACTATTTCACGAGCAAATACGGCGGTAGTGAGGCCAATGTGGCAGTGTCGCTGGCCACACTGGGCGACAACGTGCAATACGTCACCCGACTGCCCAACACGCCCGTCGGTCATGCCGGAGCTCAGAACTTGATGCAGCTGGGAGTGGACTGTCGCTATATACAATGGGGCGGACAGCGCATCGGCACATATTACATGGAACCGGCAGCTGGCATGCGCTCGGCGAAAGTTATCTACGACCGTGCCAACTCGGCCTGCTCGGAGATAGAGCCTGGCATGATACCCTGGCGAGAGATTCTGAAAGATGCTGCCGTGCTGCACGTATCGGGCATCACAGCAGCCATCTCACAGAGTTCGGCAGATGCCACTTTCGAGGCGCTCGACATTGCCGACGAGATGGGTGTCAAGATTGCCTTCGACATCAACTACCGTAAGAACTTGTGGCAATACGGTGCAGACCCTCGAGAGACACTGAAACGGATGCTCGCCCACTGCGACCTGATGTTTGGCGACGCTATCGAGTTTGAATGGATTTGTGAGCGCAAGCAACCGCCTTTCACGGCTATGGACTCCAGTTTCGAGATGCAGATGGACGAATATCGTGAATGGTTTGACGACCTGCATCGCGAATTCCCACGTTGCAAGAAATGGCTGATGGGTATGCGCAACATGGTAGCTTCGAGTCATCACCTGCTCACTGCCCTACTCTTCACCAGCGACAACGGCACTGACTATGAGCTGCTGAAGGCACCTATCTATGATATCAACGGTGTGGTAGATCCTTCGGGTGTGGGCGATGCCTTCATGGGCGGACTGCTTCATGCCATCAACGCATTCCCTGATGATAACCAGCGGCAGTTGGAGTATTCACTGGCAGCATCAACACTCAAGAACACCATCCCAGGCGACTTCAATCTGGCTACAGATGAAGAGATACAAAGTCTGATTGACGATAAAACTGTAAAGATAAAGACCTATTTTTAAATAAAAGTATTAGAAAATTTGGCTACTTCATAACAATTTGTTACCTTTGCAGCCAATTATGATGTATTAACCCCCTCGTCGTACCTTCGCGCAAGGTGGGAATGGACTTAAACAAGGCGGTGGTGAACACCAAGCGTCCGGTTCTCGGGCAGGACTGGCATAGTTCATAGGGATAAGTTTAACTTTTAAAACCATTTGTAATTATGGCACAAATGAATTTTGGTGGCGTTATCGAAACCGTAGTCACCAGCAAAGAGTTCTCACTTGAGAAAGCACGTGAAGTATTGAAGGATGAAGTAATCGCAGTTATCGGTTACGGTATTCAGGGACCTGGTCAGGCTTGCAACCTGCGCGACAATGGGTTCAACGTGATCGTCGGACAGCGTCAGGGCAAGACCTACGAAAAGGCTGTAGCCGATGGTTGGGTGCCCGGTAAAACCCTCTTCTCTATCGAGGAGGCTGCCCAGAAAGGTACTATCCTTTGCATGCTGCTGAGTGATGCTGGTCAGATTCAGGTATGGCCCACCATCAAACAATATCTGAAGCCAGGTAAGACCCTGTACTATTCTCATGGCTTCGCTATCAACTGGAGCGATCGTACTGGCGTCGTTCCTCCAAAGGACGTTGATGTAATCATGGTGGCTCCTAAGGGTTCTGGTACCTCTCTTCGCACCATGTTCTGCGAGGGTCGCGGACTGAACTGCTCGTACGCTGTTTATCAGGATGCTTCGGGCAAGGCAAAGGATAAGACACTGGCCTTTGGTATCGGTATCGGTGCCGGCTACCTGTTTGAGACAACCTTCCAGCGTGAGGCTACGTCTGACCTCACTGGCGAGCGTGGTTCACTGATGGGTGCTATCCAGGGCTTGCTGCTGGCTCAGTATGAGGTGCTGCGCGAGAATGGACACACACCTTCTGAGGCATTTAATGAGACTGTTGAGGAGCTCACCCAGAGCCTTGGCCCGTTGTTCGGTCAGAAAGGTATGGACTGGATGTATGCCAACTGCTCTACAACGGCTCAGCGTGGTGCGCTTGACTGGGCTCCCCGTTTCCACGATGCGATAAAGCCTGTGATGGAGTGGCTGTACTACTCTGTGAAGACTGGTAATGAGGCTCAGATCAGTATCGACTCTAACTCTAAGCCCGACTATCGTGCTGGACTGGAGAAGGAGCTTGAGGCTATGCGTAATCAGGAGATGTGGCGTGCCGGCGAGACTGTTCGCAAGTTGCGTCCTGAGAATCAGGAAGACTAATTCCCAATAAACTACATAAAAGAATGTCGGGTTCCAATGTGGAGCCCGACATTTTTTTTCTTATCATCATAGGGATGCACTTAATGGATAAAGCGCAACTCACGTAACTTATGGTCGCCCATGATATAACTCTTATCGACCAGTCCTCCAACGCCTCTGATGCGTCCCTTTGAGGTATACTGCCAGATGATATAGTCACGATTATCTGCCAGCACCGGTGGTTCGTCAGCATACATGGCCACCATCAACTGATAGTCATCAAGTTTGCCCAGGAGGTGCTTGTTATAGAAATTGCGGAAGGTATAGATCAGGGGTTTCTGGTGATAAGCCTCTTCCAACATATCCAGGAATTTAAACAGCGAGTCACAAAATTCCTCTGTCGACAGTTTGCCTACCGTCTCCACATCCAACATAGGAATCAGGTCCTGCTCACCTGGCAGACACTGGGTGGTGAAATTCTCCAATTGCTGCTGCAAGTCAGACATCGGACGGAAGAAATGGTACGAACCCACCTTCAGGCCATAACGGTGAGCCAAATCAATATTCCGCTCATATTTGGAATCGATACGGTCACCACCCTCAGTGGCTTTCAGATAGACATATGCCATCTTGGTATTCTCGCCTACGGTCTCCCAGAACACCTCACCCTGATAATGACTCATATCCAGTCCATGCACATGTTCGCAGGTATCCTCACAACAGACATAGGGATTCTCATGAATGGTGGGTTTGGCGACCACCCTTGTCACCTTAGCGCGCCGGCGGGTCTTTTTCTTCTTTCTGGTTCTTGCATCTACATCAGTTACTGCCATGCAGCAAAGACAAAATATCAGGAATATAGTAAGTTTTCTCATTTTTCTTCTTCTGTTTTTTCTTCTGCCTGCAGGATGACTTTAATCTTAGAGATACGATGTCCGTCGAGTTCAACAATCTCGAACTTGAACCTGCCATACGTAAAGCGCTCATGCTCCTGCGGGAAGTCACCCTTCAACTCCAGCAGCAGACCAGCCAGCGTATCAGCATCTCCCTCTACATCCTCAAACACATCATCATCAAGATTCAATATCTTGTAGAAATCGCTTAGCAGCGTCTTACCTTCAAACACATATGTATTGGCATTGATGCGTACGTAATTCTTCTCTTCTTCGTCGTACTCATCATTGATCTCACCCACAATTTCCTCTAGGATATCCTCCAGGGTGATGAGTCCACTGGTACCACCAAACTCGTCGACAACGATGGCAATATGCACCTTATTCTCCTGAAAATCACGCAGCAAGTCGTCAATCTTCTTCGTCTCAGGCACGAAATACGGAGGACGTATGAGTGACTGCCATCGGAAAGTAGCTGATTTTCCTAGATGCGGCAACAGGTCTTTGATATACAGAATACCACGCACATTATCGATAGAATCCTGATACACGGGAATGCGGGAGTAGTTGTTCTCTACAATGCATTTCAGCACTTCGGGAAACGTAGAACGGAAATTCAAATCCACGATATCCTGTCGGCTGGTCATCACCTCCTTGGCTGTCTCGTCGCCAAAGCGCACAATGCCCTCCAGCATATTCTTCTCCTCCTTCAGTTCCTCCTTGTCAGTCAGTTCCAGTGCCTGTTCCAAATCGTCCACACTGAGCACGTGGTTCTCTTTCTGCACCACCTTCTCGGCCAGTGCACCAGAACGGATGAGGATGGATGCCAAAGGATAAAACAGTTTGCCAAGTAAAGAGATCGTTGGTGCAAACACACGACAGATAGCCAATGCATGTTGCGCGCAATACACCTTTGGCACAATCTCACCAAAAAGCAATAAGAGGAAGGTCAGTACAATCGTGACAACCAGAAACTCCAACCACTTTGCAGCTCCAAAATCAAACAAAGAAGCCATAAAGAAGTTACAGAGCATAATGATGGTCACATTCACCAGGTTATTCGTAATCAGAATCGTGGCCAGCGTGCGCTCTGAGTCATTACGCAGACGCTTGATATAACCATCAGCCTTGTTCTTCTCCTCGTCAAGCTCACTCAAGTCTGTAGGCGAGAGGGAGAAGAAGGCTATCTCTGAACCCGATGCAAAGCCTGACGCTACAAGTAGCAAGCAAGCCAATATGGCTGAAAAAATCTCTCCGAAACCAATGGGATTCAGGTGTACCTCGTTGATGATATCTGGAAGATAATCCATTTCTTAATATTAGAACGGCAGGGCATCCGACTGACTGCTTTCCGACGTAGTATCAGTAGCAGTTGTCTGGCTTGCTGTGGCAGTTTGCTCCTGCTGACCCGTAGGCTTTGCAGAAAGCATCTCCATGTTGTCAGCCCAGATTTCAGTCACATACTGACGCTGTCCCTGCTTATTATCATAAGTAGAATAACGCAGTCGGCCCTCAATATATAGTTTATCTCCTTTATGCACATAACGCTCCACAATCTCGGCCAGGCGGCGCCACATTATCACATTGTGCCAGTCTGTACGATCGGGTACCTGTGTACCGTTCTGAAGCGTATAACCCTTCTCTGTGGTTGCAAAACGAAAACGAGCCACAGCAACGCCCTGCTCTACATAACGTACCTCAGGGTCAGTGCCAACATGGCCTATCATCATTACCTTATTCATGACTGTAATGGTTTTGCTTCACCTAAATAACGGAACTTGAAATTCTTTCCTTTGGCTGAGGGGAACTGACTGCGCTCATCCACGCGCTCACGCAGATGACCAACAATACGATTGTAGCAGTCCAAGCCAGAATAAGCCTTTACCTGAGCCACAAACTGAGTATCACGATACTGGAACTTACCTGTACCTGGTACCAACAACACACGCTTGAAGTTCAGTTCACCTTCATACCAGCCTTCGCGTTCCTCGTTCAACTTCAATACAGCAGGAATTGGCTGACGCTCCTTCTGACCATCCTCGGCAGGATGCAGCGCACGCTTCTCTTTGAAGTCCTGCATGGTAGCAGCCTCAGTCTTGATGATAATGAAATAAACCCGGGGACGAATCTTATAGCGTTTAGGATAGTAAACATCACTTGCGGCATATTCACGGATATCAGCCTCAAGAACAGGATTCATACCAATCTCGTCGATATTATCTAAGAATTCTATTGCTTCATCGACACTCGAAACAAGTGTCTCGCTGTCAAAGTATCTTAAGTATAAATTCATGTTTGTGTGAAAAGGTTGTTTTCCTAAATAAAAAAAGAGAGCGGAAAACGGGACTCGGACCCGCGACCCCAACCTTGGCAAGGTTGTGCTCTACCAACTGAGCTATTTCCGCAATTCTTATCAAAAAAAAGAGGTGAAGAGGAGGAGACTCGAACTCCCACGTCGCAATTGACACTACCCCCTCAAAGTAGCGCGTCTACCAATTCCGCCACCTCTCCAACAAATTTTTACATATTGAAAAAAAGAGTGCCCAGAACAGGACTCGAACCTGCACGCCTTGCGGCACACGCACCTGAAACGTGCGCGTCTACCAATTCCGCCACCTGGGCAATTTATGATTAAGGCCTTCCCTAATCTCTCTTTTTGTTCAATCTGTGAGCGGAAAACGGGACTCGGACCCGCGACCCCAACCTTGGCAAGGTTGTGCTCTACCAACTGAGCTATTTCCGCGTTACTTCTTTATTAGAAGTGCATCTCTCTCGATTGCGGATGCAAAGGTACTACTTTTTTTTGAACTACCAAAACTTTTCCGATTTTTTTTCAAAAAAAAGTGCTAATCCATGCGGTTTCGGTAGTCTTCATAGCCAAAACGACGCAAAATCTCCAATTTTCCGTCCTTATGAAGCATCGCAAGAGCTGGATGAGAGATACCATTGAACATGCAAGTTTTTACAGTCGTGTAATGAATCATGTCCTCAAAAATCACCTCTTCTCCCACTTTTAATTCATGATCGAAGCGCCATGAGGACATAAAATCACCACTCAGGCAACTATTGCCTCCCAAACGATAGACATATTCTGAGGTTTGAGACTGGAGACTGGAGGATTCTTCTACGATTTCTGCCCCTCTCACCTCTGGCATATATGGCATCTCCAGACAGTCGGGCATATGACAAGTAAAACTTACATCCAGAATAGCCGTACGGATACCCTTGTCCTCTACAATATCCACCACATGACTCACCAGTGGACCCGTTTGCCAGGCAAAAGCGCTACCTGGCTCAAGGATAATCTTGAGCCAGGGATAACGCTCATGTAGTCCCTTTAATATATTAATAAGGTGAGGCACATCATAATCCTTACGCGTCATCAGATGTCCACCACCCAGATTCAGCCACTTCAACTGTGGGAACCACTTAGAGAATTTCTCCTCTATATGCACCAACGTACGTTCCAGTACGTCAGCACCACTCTCACAATGACAGTGACAATGAAAGCCCTCGATATTTGCAGGCAGCACAGCGGGCAACTTATCGGCAGTGACACCAAATCGGGTGCCAGGTGCACAGGGGTTATAGAGCATGGTGCCAACCTCTGAATACTCAGGATTCACGCGCAGGCCGATGCTAGCCTTCCCCTCTACCCTATCATGGAAGCGCTCATACTGTGACAGAGAGTTGAACGTCAGGTGACTGCTGCACCTCACGATATCATCAATCTCCTCATCAGTATAGGCCGGTGAATACGTGTGAGCCTTGGCGCCAAACTCCTCCAGTGCCAGCCGGGCCTCACTCAGGCTGCTGGCCGTAGTACTGTTGATATACTCCCTGAAAATAGGGAATGTTTTCCACAATGCAAAAGCTTTGAACGCCAGGATAATCTCCACGTCGGCCTCTTTAGCCACGTCGGCAATCAGTTGCAGATTCCTACGTAGCAGCGTTTCCTCAATGATATATACGGGTTCTTTCATCAAATCAATCAGTTCAAATTATTTATATTCGCTCCACGACTTAATGCCAATACCATCCAGTCCCACCTTACAGAAGGCCTCGATGAAGGCAGCTGCCAGACGGGCATTGGTAATCAGTGGCACGTTGAGATCGATGGCAGCACGACGAATCTTGTAACCATTCGTCAACTCGTGGGTAGTCAGGTCCTTCGGAATATTCACCACCATGTCTATCTGATGATTGTGGAGCAGGTCGAGTGCTGAAGGCACATTACCTGCAGCCCCCTCTTCCTCAGAAGGCCACAAAGCACGGGTATTCTTCACACCATTCTCCGTGAGATATTTCGAAGTACCATCAGTAGCATACAGTTCGTAACCATGTTTCACCAGCATACGGGCAGCATCCAGCATCTCAGCTTTCTGCTTGGCACCACCCGTTGACAGCAGCACAGTCTTCTTGGGAATACGGTGTCCCACAGAGAGCATAGCCTTGAGCAGTGCCGTGTCGGTATTGTCGCCAATACAACCTACCTCACCGGTAGAAGCCATATCCACACCCAGCACGGGGTCAGCCTTCTGTAAGCGGTTGAATGAGAACTGCGAAGCCTTGATACCTACATAGTCGAGGTCGAACAGATTCTTCGAGGGTTTCTCTACAGGCAGTCCCAGCATCACCTTCGTAGCCAGGTCAATCATATTCATCTTCAGCACCTTTGACACGAATGGGAAGCTACGCGAAGCACGCAGGTTACACTCAATCACCAGGATATCGTTCTCGCGAGCCATATACTGGATGTTGAACGGACCATTGATATTCAGGGCCTTGGCAATCTGACGTGAGATACGCTTGATACGACGTACAGTCTCCACATACAACTTCTGCGGTGGGAACTGAATCGTGGCATCGCCAGAGTGTACACCGGCAAACTCGATATGCTCGGAGATAGCATAAGCGATAATCTCACCATTGCGTGCCACAGCATCCATCTCGATCTCCTTGGCATGCTCAATAAACTTAGACACCACGACGGGATGATCCTCGCTGACGTTAGCAGCCAACTTCAAGAAGCGCTCCAGCTCATCATTGTTAGAACAAACGTTCATGGCAGCTCCCGAGAGCACATACGAAGGACGCACCAGGACGGGGAAGCCCACACGCTCCACAAACTGGTTGATATCATCCATAGATGTCAGTGCACTCCACTCAGGCTGGTTGACACCCAGCTCGTTCAACATCTGCGAGAACTTAGCACGGTCCTCAGCACCATCGATATCCTTAGCCTGTGTACCCAGGATATTGACACGCTGCTCGTCCAGATGCACAGCCAGGTTGTTTGGAATCTGACCACCAGTTGAAACAATGACACCGTGAGGAGCCTCCATATCGATGATATCCATCACACGTTCGAAGGTCAGTTCATCGAAATACAGACGGTCACACATATCATAGTCGGTTGACACCGTCTCAGGGTTATAGTTAATCATCACAGAGCGCCAACCTTCCTTACGGATGGTGTTCAGAGCCTGCACACCACACCAGTCGAACTCTACGCTCGAACCGATACGATAGGCACCAGAACCCAACACGATGATACTCTTCTTATCGTTCTCGTACTGGATATCACTAGCCACGCCAGAGTAAGTGACATACAGATAATTGGTCTGAGCAGGATACTCTGCAGCCAGTGTGTCAATCTGCTTCACCACAGGTGTGATGCCAAACTGCTTTCTGCGATTACGTACCAGCAGTGAAGCCTCGTGCATGTTACGACATTCATTCTCCAGTCCGATGGCACGTGCTATCTGGAAGTCGGTAAAGCCATAGACCTTGGCCTCACGTAACAGGGACTCCTCCAGCGTGTTAATATTATATTTTTTCAGTTGTTCATCGATATCGATGATATGCTTCAGTTTTTCCAGGAACCACTTGTCAATCTTTGTCAGTGCATGAATCTTGTCGATATCATACTCAGGCAGATGCATAGCCTTTGAGATGACGAATACACGCTTATCCGTAGGTTCACGCAGCGCAGCGTCGATATCTGCAATCTTCAGTTCCTTGTTCTCCACGAGGCCATGCATACCCTGGCCAATCATACGCAGACCTTTCTGGATAGCCTCCTCAAAGGTACGACCGATAGCCATCACCTCGCCTACCGACTTCATGCTGGAACCTAGTTCCTTGTCAACACCATGGAACTTAGACAGGTCCCAACGGGGAATCTTACATACCACATAGTCGAGGGCGGGCTCGAAGAAAGCACTCGTAGTCTTGGTGACACTGTTCTTCAGTTCAAACAGACCATAGCCCATACCCAACTTAGCAGCAACGAAAGCCAAGGGATAGCCCGTAGCCTTTGATGCCAGGGCTGAAGAACGTGACAAGCGGGCATTCACCTCGATAACACGATAATCCTCTGATTCCGGATCAAAAGCATACTGCACGTTACACTCACCCACGATACCAATATGACGGATAATCTTGATGGCCAGCGCACGCAACTTGTGATATTCCGAGTTTGTCAGGGTCTGTGAAGGAGCCACCACGATACTCTCGCCGGTGTGGATACCCAGCGGGTCAAAGTTCTCCATGTTACATACGGTGATACAGTTGTCGTAACGGTCGCGCACCACCTCGTACTCTATCTCCTTCCAACCCTTCAGGGACTTCTCGACCAGCACCTGTGGCGAGAACGAGAATGCCTTCTCGGCCAGGGCGTTCAACTGTTCCTCATTGTCACAGAAACCACTGCCCAGACCTCCAAGCGCATAGGCAGCACGCAGAATGATAGGATAACCCAGTTCGGCAGCTGCCTTACGGGCATCAGCGATATTATCACATGCCTGACTCTTGATGGTCTTCACATTGATCTCGTCCAGTTTCTTCACGAAGAGCTCACGATCCTCAGTATCCATGATAGCCTGAACGGGCGTACCCAGCACCTTCACGTTGTACTTCTCCAGCACACCGCTCTGATACAGTTCCACACCACAGTTCAATGCTGTCTGACCACCAAAGGCCAACAAGATACCGTCGGGACGCTCCTTCTCGATAACCTTCTCAACGAAATAAGGCTGAACAGGGAGGAAATAGACCTGGTCGGCCACACCCTCTGAGGTCTGCACCGTAGCGATATTAGGATTGATGAGCACCGTCTCGATACCCTCTTCCTTCATCGCCTTCAGCGCCTGTGAGCCACTATAATCGAACTCACCTGCCTCACCAATCTTCAGGGCTCCACTGCCCAACAGCAACACCTTCTTTATATTATTGTCCTTCATCTTTCTTTTCTTTTTTTAGCTTTTTACCCTTTTACCTTTTCTTAGAGTGTCTCAATAAAACGGTCGAACATAAACTCTGTATCTACAGGACCCGAACAGGCTTCGGGGTGGAACTGACTTGAGAACCAGGGGTGCGTCAGGTGACGGATACCCTCGTTAGAACCATCGTTCATATTCACGAAGAGCTCACGCCACTCATTACCCAGAGTAGTTGCATCTACAGCATAACCATGGTTCTGCGAGGTCACATAGCAGCGGTTGGTACCCACCTCACGCACAGGCTGGTTGTGAGAGCGGTGACCATACTTCAGTTTGTAGATAGTGGCGCCACCGGCCTTGGCCAGCAACTGATTGCCCATGCAGATACCACAGATAGGCTTGCGGCTCTGCGACATCTGTTTCTTCAGGATTTCCACTGCATCCACACACTTGTCCGGGTCGCCTGGACCATTGGCCAGGAACAGGCCGTCGAAAGCCATATCCGTATAGTCGTAGTTCCAGGGAACACGAATCACCTCTACGCCACGATTTATCAAGCAGCGGATGATATTATTCTTCACGCCACAGTCCACAAGCACCACCTTACGACCAGCACCTTCGTTGTAGCGAATCACATCCTTGCACGACACACGCTCTACCCAGTTGATGGAACCATAGTCAGCACCCTCGGCATCCTCAGCATCTTCCATACCCTCGAACACCAGTTTACCCATCATCACACCATGCTCGCGCAGCACCTTGGTCAACTGGCGGGTGTCTATGCCAGTGATGCCAGGCACCTTCTCACGCTTCAGCCAGTCACCCAGACTCTCGCATGCATTCCAGTGAGAATAAGCCTGAGAATAGTCGCTCACAATGATGGCCGAGGCATAGATGCGGTCACTCTCCATGAAGGTAGCGATGCCATTATCCTCTACCGTGAAGGGAGGCACGCCATAATTGCCTACCAGAGGATAAGTGAGTACCATTAACTGACCTGCATAACTGGGGTCTGTAAGACTCTCGGGATAGCCCATCATAGCTGTGTTGAAAACCACTTCGCCAGCTACTGGACGCTCGTAACCGAAACTCTTTCCTTTGAATTCTGTTCCATCCTGAAGAACAAGTGTTACTGCTTTCATTATCTTGTGTTTATATATATATGTTTTATTTCTGTCTAGTTGATATAAAAAAAGATTGGGGAAAAATGCCCCAACCTTTTATGTTATTTCTTCAATATGTTGTAAAGCAACGATGTCAACGAAATAAGAATAGACGTTGCAGAGAACCAAAGCGTCGTCATGCTACCAACGCTGGAGTTCTGCGCTTTCACCTTGTTTGGCGTCACGTAGACCACGTCGTTCTGTTGCAAATAGAAATACGGCGAATTGATGATGTCGGCATCGGTGAGGTCGAACGTATGGATAGACTTCTGGCCAGAAGCATCCTCACGTATCAACTGCACATTCTTACGCTGACCGTAGATGGTCAGGTCGCCAGCCTGTGCCAAAGCCTCAAGGATAGAGATCTTCTCACGCGACACGGTAAACGTACCGGGACGTGCCACCTCACCAATCACAGAAATCTGATAACCCGTCATACGTACGGTGACGATGGGATTCTCAGCAGCAGCCATGAAGGGCTTGATTTTCTCCTGAATCATCTTCTCACACTCAGACTTTGTCAGTCCACCTACATGAATCTGTCCTAACACCGGATAGTTGATATTACCCTCATTATCTACCAGGTAGGTCTGGAGCATAGCCTGCGAATAGGTGCTTCGCTGATTGGCTGTATAGGGTGTGGGTACCGTCAGGTTGAAGGGCACTGCAGCCTCGTCATCGGTAGTACTCACCGTGATGGTCAACTGATCTTTTGGCATGATGCGGGCATCATACAAATACTGTGATTTCGACAAATCTACCTCGTTTGAATTCTGGAAATAGGCAACGTGTTTATGACTTGCACAACCAGCAAGCAAAACGACTGCCATTACCAACAAAAGACTTTTATTAAGAAGCTTCATTCTAAAAATCATTTTATTTCGGCTGCAAAATTACTGCTTATTTTCGACATACGCAAAAAAAGGAGGAGTTTTTTGAAAACCCCTCCCTATTTTTATCAATAGAACTTAAAATATCTGCGAGCATTGTTGTAGGAAATATCCTCAACCATACGAGCCAGGGTCTCACGATCGTCGGGCAGCAGTCCTTTCTCCACATCGTTACCCAGCAGGTTGCAGAGGATGCGGCGGAAGTACTCGTGACGAGGATATGAGAGGAACGAACGTGAGTCAGTCAACATACCCACGAAGCGGCTCAGCAGGCCCAGCACTGACAGGGCGTTCATCTGCTTAATCATACCGTCCATCTGATCATTGAACCACCAGCCTGAACCGAACTGGATCTTTCCGGGCTCACCACCCTGGAAGTTGCCCAGCATGGTAGCGATTACCTCGTTGGCGCAGGGGTTCAGCGTATATAATATGGTACGCGTAAGCTTGTCCTCCATATTCAGTTTATTGAGGAACTTAGACATAGCCTTGGCGGTGTTGAACTCACCTATAGAATCAAATCCAGTATCAGGACCTAACTGATTGAACATCTTGGTGTTATTATCGCGGATGGCACCATAGTGGAACTGCTGTGTCCAGTCGGCATCAGCATCCATTTCTGCCATACGGGTCAGGAAGCAGTTCTTAAACTGGCGAACCTCCATGTGTGACAACTGCTGTCCACGCATAGCCTTCTCGAAGATGGTCTCAATCTGTGAATCGGTATAGTCCTCATCATAGAATTCCTCAATACCGTGGTCAGACAACTTACAGCCATTCTCAGCAAAGAAGTCGTGACGCTTCTGCAGGGCATCTACCATATCGGCAAACTTCACGATGTTGACGCCACTGACCTCAGCCAACTGCTCCACATACTTTGAGAATTCAGGCTTCTCAATGTTCATGGCCTTGTCAGGACGCCATGCAGGAATCATGATGGGATCGTCAGCAGCCTTGTGGCGGGCATACTCAATATGGTTGTGCAGATCGTCAACGGGATCGTCGGTGGTACATACACACTCTACGTTGTAGTGCTTCATCAGACCACGGGCAGAGAACTCGGGCTGCTTCAGCTTCTCGTTACACTCATCGAAAATCTCACGGGCGGTCTTGGGGCTCAACTGCTTCTCAATGCCGAAAGCGGTCTTCAGCTCCAGGTGTGTCCAGTGATACAAGGGGTTACGGAAGGTGTAAGGCACGGTCTCGGCCCATTTCTCAAACTTCTCCCAGTCGCTGGTATCCTTACCGGTGCAGTATTTTTCATCTACACCGTTGGTACGCATGGCACGCCACTTATAGTGGTCGCCACCCAGCCACAGCTCTGTGATGCTCTTAAACTTATGATCGTTGGCCACCATCTCTGGAATCAGGTGGCAGTGATAGTCGATAATCGGCATCTTGGCCGCATGGTTGTGATACAGGTCCTGGGCTACTTCTGTCTCCAGAACGAAGTTCTTGTCATTGAATTGTTTCATTGATCTTATGTTTTAAGTGGTTAATAGGATTATATCTTATCCGAAATAGTCTATCTGCATGGCCTTACGCACCTCGCTCATAGTCTGAGCGCCCACCTCGCGGGCAGCCTCGGTGCCCTTCTTCAGGATATTGTATATCTCGGGGATATCCTTCTCCAGTTCTGCACGACGCTGACGCATGGGCTCCAGGTACTGGTTGAGCACCTCGTTGAGGAACTTCTTGCACTTCATATCACCCAGTCCGCCACGGGTGTAGTGCTCCTTCAGTTCGTCCAGGTTCTGATACTCTGGCCAGAAGTTCTTGAAGTCCTCGTCGGTAGAGAAGGCATCCAGGTAGGTGAACACGGCGTTACCCTCCACATGCCCCGGGTCTGAGACATTCAGGTGCGTGGGGTCAGTGTACATAGAACGTACCTTCTGCCATACCTCGTCGGCCGAGTCTGACAGGTAGATACAGTTGCCCAGACTCTTTGACATCTTTTCCTTACCGTCTGTACCTGGCAGACGACGGGCAGTCAGGTTCTCGGGCAACATGATATTGGGCTCTACCAATACGGGGCCGTAGGTATTATTAAAGCGGTTCACCAGTTCGCGAGTCACCTCGAGCATAGGCTCCTGGTCCTCACCAGCGGGCACTGTGGTGGCTTTAAACAGGGTGATATCGGCAGCCTGACTCACAGGATAGCAGAAGAAGCCCAAGGGGATGCTCTCGCCCTCAAAGCCGCGCATCTTGATTTCGGTCTTCACCGTAGGGTTACGCTGCACACGGCTCACAGAGATCAGGTTCATCAGATAAGTGGTCAGTTCGGCCAGCTCAGGAATCTGACTCTGAATAAACAGTGTACATTTCTCGGGGTCCAGTCCGGCTGACAGATAGTCGAGTGCCACCTGCGTGATGCTATTACGAATTTTCTGCGGATTATCAGCATTATCTGTGAGAGCCTGAACATCGGCCATAAACACAAACATTCTGTCATAGTCGCCAGCATTCTGCAGTTCCACACGACGACGCAGTGAGCCCACAAAATGGCCCAGGTGCAGTTTTCCAGTAGGACGGTCGCCCGTCAAAATCACTTTTCCCATATTTAATTTTATACGTGTTAGTTTCTATTGGAGTGCAAAGGTACGATTAAGTGAGCAAAAAACCAAATTAATACGACTATTTTATTTATGATGACAGACCTTTTTTCTAGTTTTAAATATTATTTTTGAACGAAAGGCATGTTATACGCCGTTAAAAATGTTAATTTATTTAAGAATTATGACGGATATAGCCATCAAGGCACTTCTTGCAAACTGTAGTAACTTTGTACGCGCAAGGTCAGATAGACTTGCATAATAAATAATTTAAAAAGCAAAATAAAAAAAATGAAGCATTTTTACAACCGTCCGACCCTCCTTATGGATGATGGACTGGAAGGTAAGTTATTGAGTTTCCTTTTCTTACAAATTAAGCGAAAAAGAGGCCTCACTACATTTATTACTAAAGAGGCTGGTATTAACGGAAAATGGCTTAACCCCGACAAGCCCTACAACATCAGTGTCCAGCACATGCTTAAAATTATAGAAAAAAAGGCGGATTTCCAAGGGCGCGAAGAGTGCATGAAAGATATGGAAGAATTCATTGACTACTTTTTTAAAATTGTTCAGGAAATGCGACAATCTCGCATGGATCCTCCGTGATTTCCATTTGACACCATAAAATGCAGTAACCACTTGATATACAAACCATTTTTAGACTATGAACCTTCAAGACATTAAAGTAAGTATTTTCAATAATCTGGGTTCCTACGAGAGTAAACCAATAAACCTTAACACGGTGCTATGGTGGATAAAAAACGACCAGAGCGTAGCACAGAAAACAGAACTCTACCGTAATCTTGCAATGACCATCACGCGCAAAGAAGCCAACAAAAAGGTGAAGGATGCCATGATGCCAGCCTTCTCTGTGGCGGTACTACTCAACGGCGTAGGCAGACAGACCACCCACGTCACGCGTGTGACAGGTCTTTCTATCTGTGATATCGACCACGTTATAAGTGAAAAGGTAAAAGTAAATAGTGAAAAGTTTGCTACCGCCATGAACACGATGTTCCAGAAGATTATTGCAGATCCCCACACCGTCCTGGCATTCCGTACCATCAGTGGAGAGGGATTCCGGGTTATCTTCTGTTACGAAGACGAACAAGGGATGCCTCCTGAGAATGGCATTCTTTATCGGGCGGCCTACAGGAAGGGCAACCAATACTATGCAGAACTTTGTGGCGTGGCCTACGACGGACAGTGTGGCGACATCACCCGTCTCAGTGGTATTGCCCATGATGCGGACGCTGTATTAAACCTCAACGCTGAGCCTTTCATCATCACCGACGACGAGGCTGCGGCAGCTAACACGGCAGCTGACACAGAATCAGGCAAACGTCGAAAGGACGACCCTGTGGGCACTCATCATGCCGAGGTTGATGCAGCCTGGGCTGTCATCGAACTGATGCTCGCGAAACGCGACATCACCTACGGGCCTGGCACTCATCATCATTACGTGATGCATGCCACTCATCTGTTCAACCATTTCGGAGTGGCCAAGGAAGAGGTGCTGGCATGGGCAGCACAAAACTGGTGCGACTACGACCAAAAGCAGCGCGAGAGCATCATCCACTGGGTGTACCAGAACAGGCAGGACGAACACGGTCGTTGGCGGTTGAATAAGGGTGGCCGGCCAAAGGAGGTATCCATGATTACGCTGCCGGATATCGTCGAGTGGCTCAGCAGCAACAAAGTGGAGGTTACCTATAACCAGATATCCGACCAGACTTCCTATACGGAGAATAACGGAGAATGGAAACCGTTGGAAGACAGTGATATATGCAGTCTGCGCCGCCGTATGGCTGCTGATACAGGGAAACGTGTCCTGAAATCGGATCTGAAGGATATGCTGATGAGCGACTATGCGCATCGCATTCATCCGGTGCGCGACTATGTGCGTCAGTTACCAACATGGGATAAAGTGGACCGTGTCAGTCAGCTGGCTGCTCATGTGCATATTGACCCGGTACAGGAGGGGCAGAAGCCAGAGGAAGCCCAGGAACTCTTTCTGTGGGCACTCCACAAGTGGCTGGTGGCTACCATGGCCGACTGGCTCAGTGATGATATCTGTAATGAGACTATCCTCACACTCATCGGGCCTCAGGGTGTGTACAAGACCACCTTCTTCCGCTACCTGCTACCACCAACGCTGCGTCCCTACTATCTGGAGAATTCAAGCAACTCCTTCTCTCAGAAGGATGACCAGATAGCCCTGGTCGAGAACTGTCTGGTGGAGATTGAGGAGATTGACATGTTCAAGGATCGTGATAATGCCGAACTGAAGTCTTTATCGACCAAGGTCACGTTGAAGGTGCGCAGACCTTACGATAAGTTTGTCATGACCAAGCACCGGCTGGCATCACTCTGTGCCACGGGTAATCAGGAGCATTTCCTGACGGACAAGACAGGCAACCGACGTTGGCTCTGTTTCCGCGTGGCAAATATCGACAACCCACGGGTATGGGACTTTAACTACGAACAACTCTATGCGCAGTTGCGTGATGAGTATTACGATGGCTTTACTTATTGGTTCGATAAAGCTGATGAGGAGCGCATGCAGCAGCAGAACGAGAATTTCCGCATCGTGTCCGACGAGGAACAGTTCATCCGTGACCGTTTCCGTAAGCCTCGTCCTGGTGAACCCTTCAAGTATCTCAACGCAGCCGCTATCGCCCAGATGATATCCTATAACCACCAGCCCATCACCTCCCGTAGTGTTGCTTTGGTCATGAAGTCTCTTGGTTTTCATGCCGAGCGAAAAACCATGGGGCGTTACTACAAACTCTATATTATGGATTCGAATGAGTCACAACGCACCATCTCCAATTCGCCATCAGAATCTGCTAAGAATCAGACAGTTGAGAAAGACCTACCATTCTTACCATGACGCGAGTGTCACGAGTATTCCAACTTTTCCTTAAGAAAAACCATTCACCTCGAACCAAATATATTTCTTTATAGAAAGGTTGAAAACCTCGTGTCATTCGTGTCATAAATATAATAAATTACTGAACTTTCGCAAGTGAATATTCATTCATCAAGCGACTAATTTATACATTTGATATAGCTTATGGAACTTAGGATTGGCATCAATAACCGCAGAAAGCAGTTCACTGGCATCGGCAGAGATCATCTCTGCGATTTCCAGGATGGTGTCCAATATAAGTTCCCATATCCTGTCCGAAGCGGACAGCTCGAGAGTGTTGCCAGTGGTATCACGGAAGAGCGCCCCGACGGTTTCGTAGGCTTCAAACCGCTTCACCGTGCAAAGTATGTTGTACTGCATCATGATCAGCGTAAAGCTGGCAATCTGTGCAGAGAAGTGTACGCTCTGACATCTGCCGAAGTCGAGCAGTTGCTTCTGGTCGTGATAAGCCACCTCGGTAGTCCAGCGGATAGCGTACGTCCTGTATGCTTTGAGAAAACTAAGCGAGAGGTCCGTAGTGAGCAATCCATTCCAAAGCCCATTCCTGCCTCGTTTCGAGAAGAACAAACGCACGGTGGTACCTGCAAACTTCACATCGATGGTGCAGTAGGTACATCTGAGTGTCCTGTTATGTTTGGTGAGGCCCTGCTTCTGGAGCTTCTTGATAATCTGCTTAGCAGTCAAATCACCCCACTGGGTGTGGTATTTGGTTTTTCCAATCTTTATCATACCAATCAAATGACACTTGATGTGGCGGCTGGTAATCAGGCGAACGAAGTCTGCACTGGTAAACCAACTGTCAACCAGCAGATAGTCGAAACGTATTCCACGCTTGATAGCGTACTTCACCATCTCGATTGCCTTGTCAGTCTTCTTCATGGTGTATTCTTTTATGCGCTCCTCAACACATTGCCCCGTATAGTCGGCAGAGAAACGCTCACTGCGTTGCTTGTCCGTCAACCCTTGCTTCTTGTCAGGATTACAGCCTTCTTCACCATGAAGCGAGAAATCGAGAAACAATTGGCTCATGCCATCGCACAGAAGCAGCGTCAGACATTTGTAGCCGAGGATGCTCTTATGTTGGATATGAGAGAAAACCTTGCCGATAAGTTCACTCTTGCGACCACTCTTTGGAGCGTCTGTGTCATCGATAATCAGGCAGACAGGCTTGTCATGCTCAGCCTCGGTGCTACGGCTGATCTTACGCAGCAGCTGGAGGTTCATCGCATACAGCAGTTTGCGCCACTTGATATCACCATCATTCATAAAACGATAGAACATGTCCTTCTCACAACAGAACAAGCGGCTTAATGAAGAGCCAGAGTACCGGTATGCATTCCTGACGACGAAGAAAGGGAACAGCATCAAAAGATTAAGGACCTGCACGTTCGTGAACTTGCAGTTCTCTTTCTTCTCTGTCCCTATCTGCTCCGGACGTATGTTTATGCACTCCATCACTCTCATAATCGCATTAATTGCACGGTTATTCTCATTTTCTGAGAAAAAGCTTCTCAAATCTGAAATAATTGTTGTACCTTTGCTCACGGCTTCTAAGTTTGAACTTTATTGTTTGGCGACTATAAAGTTACTCATTTTCAGTGAGTTGAGCAAACTTCGAAGCCATTTTTATTCCTATTTTATGTTAAATTATGCAGGTGCGCCATCACTTGCGAAACTTTAGTAAATTATATTTAAGAATTGAGTAAAAAAAAAGCAAAAAATGAGGCCTCATTAATCTCCAATTTGTTTATCTGTAGCATTCAACTTAAAAAACATTTTTATCAACCTGTTTCCAAACCATCATCAAGTTAGTTATGATCAATTTCTACGACAAAAATCGATTTATCAGCAAGAGCACGTTAGCCCGCCTGGCCGACGTTAGTCCTCGCACCTTCCGCCGCTACCTTGCCACCCGCCGCCCCATCCTGGACGCCATGGGCATCAGTCCCAAGGCACAGAAGCTTCCTCCACAGGCCGTCCGATATATCTGTGAGGACTACTGCATAGATCTGCCTCCCGAACTTCAGGATCAGGAAGCGCTATCAAAGTCTCCCCTCTTCCGGAACTTCCTCCGCATGCTTCAGCAACGCCAACCTCTCTATTGATTTCTCACACTGAAATAAAAATATTCTGTGAGAGATGGACAGAGTGGGACAGCCATACCGGGGATTGTAGTACCTTTGCATTGTGTTAAGAACAGCACAGGAATCTGGGAAAATCCCAGTGGAGTATTGACAAGGCCTCGCGCGCAGCCACATCATACTCCTTACTTCTCACATCAAACAACATTTATGGTTCGTTACATCTTACATCAGATCAAAATCAAATCCAGCCATTCCTTTGGCAAGTGGTTTGCCAAGAACGTGGTAGAGGAGACCATCGACCTCGACGCTCTCGCTGAGCACATGAGTAGCCACAACTGCCCCTACTCCAAGGGCGCCATCAAGGGCGTCCTCACCGACATGATTACCTGCATCAAGGAACTCCTTCTGGAGGGCAAGAACGTGAAGATAGACCACCTCGCCATCTTCTCCCTGGGCATCAAGAACAAGGTGACATCCGATGCCGAGTCCGACTTCTCTATCTCAAAGAACATTGAGGGCGTAAAACTCAAGGCTCGTGCTACCGGTGAACTTATGAGTAAGTCGCTCAACTTGGAGGCTACCCTGAAGAAGGCTGCCTATGTCAATGGTAAAATCACCACCAGCGAAGAGCCCACCACGCCATCAGACTCGGGCAACAGTGGACCAGTGAACCCTTAAACATTAAAGATTAAACATTAAACATTAAACATTAAAGATTAAAGATTAAAACCATGAAGAACAAGACAGTTTGGAAGTTCGTTATTCAGACAACCATCAGTATCCTCTCAGCTATCGCCACCGCCATCGGTGTCGCCAGCTGTAGATAACACAAAAGAAATGCTATGCGAAAAATCAACCTAATCGTTATCCATTGTTCAGCCACCCGCTGCAACCAACGCTACTCCATCGACAGTCTCCGTGACGACCACAACGCCCGTTTCCACAACAAGGGCATCGGTTATCATTACTACATCGAGCGCGATGGTCAGCTCCACAAGCCCCGTGACGAGTCAGAGGTAGGCATGCACGCCCTCCATTACAATGCCCACTCCATCGGCATCTGCTATGAGGGAGGTCTGGACGAAAAGGGCCGCTCCTGCGACACCCGCACCCCAGCCCAGCGTGCCACCATGCTCGCCCTACTCCACTCTCTCAAGTCCGCATATCCCGATGCCGAGATCAAGGGCCACTGTGAGCTCGAAGGCGTCCACAAGGACTGCCCCTGTTTCAACTGTCAGGAGTACCGCGATTACTTCGCGAACATCAAACCTTAACCATTTTCATGAGCAGCGCACCCGATTGGGTGCGCTACCTGAGTTTTTACATCCCACCACTTTTTTTGCTCAACACTCATTTTATGTCGACAAGAAGAATGCAAATTGTCGATATTTGAACGCAAATTAACACAAATTAATATATACAGTAAAAAAGAACGCTCTATTTTGTCCCATATTACATTTATTTTGTACCTTTGCATCGTATTTATCTGAAATTAAATTAATTGGCTATGGATATTAAGAGAAAGTCAACCACCGCATTGATCTTATTATTTGCCTCATTAGGCATCAATGCACAGCAGAAAGAGCAAATTTTCACGTATGTAGACCCAACAGACACAAACGCAGAACATAAGGTCTACCTGAAATACTCAGATGAGTCCAAAACCTCGCTCATGGTAATTGCGGCACCAAAGGACTCTGCAAAGTACGATGGCGACTTCGAAATACCTACCTCCGTCGACATTACTGACACGGTAAACTACGAAGAACATTACACGACTTCTCTGCCAGTTAACAAAATTGACCAACAGGCATTCAGCGGGACAAGTATTACCTCAATCAAGATGGGACATGTAAGTGAGATTGGCCGTAATGCTTTCTACAACTGCACGAAGCTTACGAAAGTCTACTTTTGGAATTTGGAACACATGTTCAATATGAATTACGAAAACGAATATGCCAATCCCCTATATATCGCCAAGCATCTCTATATAGGAAGTGACGAGAACGAGGTAAAAACGCTTCGGGTTCCAACTAACGTCACTACTATTCCCCAATATGCCTTTGCAGGAGGAGTAAATATAGAGTCAATTTTCATTCCTGCTAACGTCAGAGAAATACAAGCAAAAGCTTTCTTAAATTGCAACAACCTGAAACGGGTACAATTTGCATCGGTTGCCGACTTGGCACATATT
This sequence comes from Prevotella communis, assembly GCF_022024175.1. Lineage (GTDB taxonomy): Bacteria > Bacteroidota > Bacteroidia > Bacteroidales > Bacteroidaceae > Prevotella > Prevotella communis. The sequence goes on from NZ_CP091794.1 coordinate 2,195,990, forward strand.
ACTTTTGGTAGCAAAGAAGCAAACCCACTTTATTACCTCCCCCACATATATGTAGATAACATTAGCACCGAAATTACCGAGATCAATATTCCTGACGATGTTATTGCCATTAGTCCCTATGCTTTCATCAATTGCGAGGGAATCACAAAAGTCAGCATCCCTAGCAGTGTAAAGTCAATAGGAAATGACGCTTTTGCAAATTGCAAGTACATCTATTCAGTCAATTATCCTTCAACCGATGCCTTGTCATACATCGCATACGGGAACGAAAACAGCAACCCTCTGCGATACGCACAAATTGTGTTCGTGAATGGCATAGACCAGTCGTCTCTGACATTACAGAGAAACGTAAATGCCTATGCTTTTTATGGTGCAAAGTGGCTTGAGAAGGTAACCATTTGTAACGGAGTTCAATCAATAGGCACTGCAGCCTTTCGAGAGTGTACCAATCTAAAAAACGTCATATTTGAAAGTGATGGACTTGAATTCATAGGCAATGACGCCTTCAATGGATGTACAAGTATAAAAGATGTAAAGTTGCCATCGTCACTACAAACGATAGGAGTAGCTGCTTTCCGCAATTGTTGGCAACTAAAACAGATAACAATCCCAGAGAGTACGACAAGCATCGGTAATGAGACATTTTTTGGTTGCGGACAATTACAAAAAGCAGTCATCAATGCGAAGATATCCACCACCCCAAAGGGCATGTTCAGTAGTTGCACGAAATTAGCAGACGTTTACTTGAACAAAAACATACGAGTAATCAATGAAAGTGCTTTCAGTGGATGTGCTTCACTTATTTCCTTACCCAAAAATGGTATGATTAGAGAAATATACAATGAAGCCTTTAAAGACTGTAATGGACTAAAGGAGTTAACACTGCCCGATTCTATCAAGACAATCGGTAAACGAGCATTCCAAAATTGTAAGAATTTAACAACGCTGTTCATCCCAAAAGGAGTTAGCGAGTTGAATATAGCTTTAGAAGCCTTTGCTCCCAGCTATCTGAAAAATGTTTATGCCTACCCCATGATTGCACCTACGGCAGAAGATTCTTCCTTTGGAGAGAACACTTCTGAGATAACTCTGTTTTATGATTCTCTTTCAACTGGATATGACCAAGCTCCATGGAGTAAATTCAAAAAGATCAAATTTGACTTTAGAAAAATAACTTATTTTGTTGACAATGATACCATTCATAGTGACAGCATTCAAGTAGGTGATAAACTAACACCTTTTGCTGCACCCACCAAAGAAGGTTGGGATTTCTCCGGTTGGATTGAAAATATACCAAGCGTCATGCCTGGCGAAAATTTAGAAATACACGGATACTTCTCGACCCGAAGAAACATTGATGGTCTGACTTATCTGATTGAACTCACGAAAAGCGATACGAAGGTACTGGCTGATACTGCCTCTTACAAGCCCTTAACAGACATTGTCGTACCAGAATTGATAACAATTAAAGACTCCGTATCTAAAGATGATGGCTATGAATACACGACACATACATTCCATGTCACTGCCATTGAACCACGAGCCTTTGAAAATTGCGAAGACCTGCAAGAAATCACGCTTCCAAACTCATTGATCCAAATTGGCAACGGTGCTTTCATGGGAACGGGCCTCACATCTTTCACGTTCCCCAATAGCATCACGACTGTAGTAGACAGTTTGTTCTTAAACTGCGAAAACTTAGCAACAGTAAACATGCCAGAGGCAACAAAAGCTATCGGCAAGGCTGCATTCTACGGATGTAGTTCGTTGATCATGGAAGCCCTACCCTCACAGTTGGAGACCATAAAAGACTTTGCCTTTAGCAAAAGTGGAATAACAGATATCAAAATTCCCAAAAGCATAACCTCCATGGGCAATCGCGTATTTGAGAGCTGTGCCCAATTAGACAGTGTTTTCTTTGATAATGAGTTCTCTCTGTCAACACTACCTGATTATAGTTTCCTCAGTTGCCGACGATTGAAAGGCTTTAAGCTGTCACCACTCACGAAAACGATTGGCACGGGATCATTCCAAGGCTGTAATTCAATCAAGCAGTTAGTATTGGAAGAAGGTATTAAGGAAATCAGTCCAAATGCATTCTATGAATGTGTCGGAATGGAAAGTGTCATGCTGCCGAAATCAATAGAAAGATTTGGTAACAACGCTTTCGGAGAATGTAATAATATCACACAGATTACCATCAACGATCGCGCCGAGGCTCCAATTGCTGCAGCATCAACATTTAGCGACGACACTTATAACAAAGCCAATCTGTATGTCACAAATGACGCCTCGTACAAAACAAAATCGCCATGGAAAAGATTTAATGGACGTATATTTACGATTAGCTACAACCCGATTATCTATATTGTTGATGATTCACTCTATCACAAAGAAGACAGTATAAAGGTGGGAGCAACCATCACCTATATACCAGTTCCCAAGAAGGAAGAACGTAGATTCTCTGGATGGAAGCCTGTATCTCCTGAGTCTCTGCCTGCTGTTATGCCCAATGACGCTGTCGTCGTAGCAGGTGAATTTGAGTATAAGTACAGATTTATTGATGAAGAAACAGAGAAAACGATTTATAAGGATTCCCTGTTCTACAAAGAAAAGCTGCCTGATTACGAAGGGGACATCTCTGCAAAACTAAAGAAAGATGGCTACAGATACGAAATCATTGACACCATCCTAACAATGCCTGCCAATGACACAATCATCAACGTACGCTATATTCCTACAGAAACAGACTTTACTGTAGATGGCGGATTGACATACCACATCTTTACTGAAGGGGATGACATCCATGCAGAACTCATGTCAGACCGAAACAATAAGGCTTATAAAAAGCCTATCATCACCGTGCCCGATTCTATTGAATATTTAAAGAAAAAATATCCTGTCACTGCCATTCGCACCGACGCTTTTAAAGCATGCTACAACTTGACATCTGTCACACTGCCAAGTATCATCAAGAGTATTGGCACACAAGCATTCAGAAATTGTGCAAACCTGTTGAAAATAGAGATTCCTGCTTCTGTAACGACTTTAGGTGATGAATTATTCTGGGGATGTAAAAATCTGCAAGAGGTGGTATTCTTAAGTGACAACAATATCACGGAACTGCCTGCTAATATATTCCAGGATTGCGACACATTGGCGTCTATAGAATTACCCTCTTCTATTCAATATATTTATGGTGATGCTTTTAGAGGCTGTAAGAATCTGATGGAAATAGAAATCCCACAGGCTGTAGATAGCATTGGAGAGCGCGTTTTCAATGGATGTGAGAAACTTGAGAAGATATATATTAGCAACAAAAACAAGTTGCCAAAAGCAACAGATGAAACATTTGATAACAAAACCTACGACGTGGCAACACTATATGTCTCTCGTGAACTACAAGAAAACCTAACAGCCCCTTGGGACAATTTCATGACCGAGATAGGAGACGCTACAAATATAGAAGTTTGTGCCCAGCCCGTCATTGATTATGTCAAAGGAAAACTGCAATTCACCTGCGATACACCTGGTGCAACAATCACAAGTGAGATAAAAATAGCAGATGCACAAAAGACTCAGAATCCGGAACAACAGCTCACTCAGACTTATGTCATCACCGCATATGCTTCGGCTAAAGGCTATAAGCGTTCACCTGTAACCACTGTAACCCTGAAATGGAAGAGTAGTTCTGCGACCTTGGAAACATCCGACAACTTTGGTCATATAGAATATCAGATAGAGGATGAGGAAGGACAGGTAGGTCTGCCTGGCGACATGAATGGAGATAAGAAGATTACTGCTGAAGATGCCGTACTGATACTGAAGCAAATAACTGGAAACAAAGAAGAAAACAATAACGGGGAGTAATATGAGACTATATAGAAACAAACTGATTGTCATATCCCTATTATTTGGATGTTGCGCTCTGGCCGAAGCCCAGAAGCTTACGCCGTCGGAAGATTTCATTGACGTCGTTACAGGACGCTCTGTGTCGTTTACCACGAGATTAAATGATGCTAAGCCTGATGCTTATAATGCGCTGACACTAAATTTACAGATAGCAGATGGGCTTATTCTTGAAGGGGATCCTATACTCACAGATAAATGGAAGAATCCACTCTGCATTACCCAAGAAAGCCTCATATTGCCAGATAGTGCGACCTTGAGGGGATATGAAAGCATCTTATTCTATGCGATAGGTAAGATGGATGAGGAAAGAAACATCAAAATGGCTTTTGCATCAGCAAACGAGCTACCTGGGACAAGCATCGACAGTTTACTAACCTTCACATTCCGTGTTTCCCCAGAGGCCAACCTTGGCACTCATGCCATTAAATTGCGAAATATTCTGTTCGAATATGACTCTGTCAAACAAGATCGTCTGCCAGATGCGAACATCCGTATACGTGTTTGCATGCTTGGAGATGCTAATCATGACAACAAAATCCTGGTAAATGATGCCACACTCATTGTTAATCATATCCTGGGAAGGTCATCTTCGGAAGAATACAACCCGGTGTTGGCTGACATGAACAGCGATGGTGACATCGACATCTTTGATGTGATGAAACTGGTCACTGTAATTGTCACAGGAAAAATGCCAGTTATTGACGAGGCCATGTCACGTGCTGCAGAAAAGAATCATTACGAAGACCTGTCAATTGCACCATTCAAAAAAGGCATCGCAATAGGGGTTCCCAACGCCCAAAGGTTCACATCATTCCAATTTGACATTGAAGTGCCTGATGATATTGACTTTACTGATGCCAAACTGATTGACAATTCTACGAATCACATCATCCAATTTGCAAAGATTGATGATCATCAATATAGAGTAGTTGGATTATCCCTCGACAATAGTTTATTGCGAAATACATCCCAAGGCTTTATTGCCCTGGAGATTCCAAACTATGGAACAATGAAGATAAGCAATGCTATCTGCGTGGATGCTCAAGGTCAGATTACCTATTTTAATGACAAAATAATAGATAGCGGTATTACGGGCATCAAGAACATTCAAGCTTCTGACAATGAATCTGTATATGATCTCTCAGGCCGTAAGGTAAAGAATGAAAATCGTCATTTAAATAAAGGAATCTACATTATTAACAACAAGAGAGTCGTAATAAAATAAACTCGAATGATGAATAGACTCGTTTTTTCTATTGTTATGTGCTTAATGGCACTAACAAACCCTATATGGGCTGAAGATAAGCTCACTATCAACGACTTCATAATTACGCCAGGCGTTACAGACAAAGAGTTCTTGATTAGTTTGGACAATGATATTTCCTATGCGGCATTTCAGTTTGACTTGTATTTGCCAAAAGGGATGACTGTCACAAGCTACAATCCAGATCGTTCCCGATTGCCTCAGGGCACATCCTTGGAGATGAATATTCAGCCAGACAACAGTTACCGCTTCATTGCTGTTGCGAATAACTTGGAAAATATCTCCGATACAAAGGGAAGTATTGTCAGGTTAACTATTTCTGCAGACAAGAGCACCACAATAGGTAACTTGACGGGGTATTTTAAGAATATCAAATTGTCCAAGGCTAATGGTGAAGGCCGGAAATATGAAGAAAACGCATTTCAGATAAACGTTGTAAAACCAACTATAGTTTCTGTAACAAACTATACTCGTAGTTATGGAGATTCGAACCCGATATTTGAATATCGGGTAGAAGGAGATGAGATTTTTGGTACACCGGAAATTACATGCGATGCCACAGAAGCGTCTGGCGTGGGCACCTACCCTATCGTTATCAAAAAAGGAACGATCCTAAATGACAGCGTCACTTTTGTCAATAGTACGCTCGAGATTACAAAGGCTCCGCTAAATATCAATGCTGGATCCTATGTTAAAAAGCAGGGAGACTCAATGCCTGAGTTTACCCCCATCTATACAGGATTCAGGAATAGCGATACAAAAGATGTACTGACAAAACTGCCAATTGTATCCTGTGAAGCTAACGAAACCAGCGCACCTGGAGAATACCTAATAACGGTATCTGGGGCTGAAGCATACAATTATGACATCAAATACACCAATGGCATACTGACTGTGACTGAAGCTGATTTGGTCACCATTACAGTCAAGCCCTGTACGCGTGTGTATGGTGACGAGAATCCAACGTTTGAATTCACAACTGAAGGCGCACCTTTGGAAGGTGTTCCAGAGATTATCTGTGAAGCTACTCCAACATCGCAAGTAGGAACATACGACATCATGGTGAAACAGGGTACGGTTAGCAACTATAATGTGGCTTATGTAAAAGGTACGCTTACCATTACCAAAGCGCCACTCACCATTGCTGCTACCACATATACGAAAAAGCAAGGAGAAGAAATGCCAGAGTTCACCCTCACCTATGCAGGTTTCAAGAATGATGACACGAAAGACGTACTGATGAAACAGCCAATTGCATCCTGTGAAGCCAACGAAGCCAGTGTACCAGGAGAATATCCTGTAACGGTATCTGGGGCTGAAGCACGAAATTACGACATCAGTTACACGAATGGCAAACTGATTGTCACTGAGGCTGACGCTGTCATCATAACTGCAAAGAGTTACAAACGACAATATGGTGATGCCAATCCTACGTTTGAATTCACAGTAGACGGAGCGGCTCTTGAGGGTACACCAGAAATTATTTGTGAAGCTACTCCTACATCGTCAATAGGAACATACGATATTATTGTAAGACAGGGAACGGTTAGCAATTATAACGTGACCTATGTTGCAGGCACTTTGACCATTGAAAAGGCACCACTCACGATTGCTGTTGAAGATTGTACCAAGAAGCAGGGAGAGCCTATGCCTGAGTTTAAACTCTCCTATACAGGTTTCAAGAATAATGAAACCCCGGAGGTACTGACGAAACAGCCTGTTGTAAATTGCATAGCCACTGAGGTAAGTACACCAGGCGAATATCCAATCACCATTTCTGGAGCAGAAGCTGAAAACTACGCTATCAGCTATCGTAATAGCATACTGGTGGTAACTGATGCTGACCCTGTAACAATCACAGCAAAGAGTTACACACGCGAATATGGTAATCCCAATCCCATCTTTGAGTTTGAGACTGAGGGGGCTGCACTTAGCGGTACACCGGAAATCATATGTGAAGCAACTGCAACATCACCTGTAGGAACTTATGATATTATTGTGAAACAGGGAACAATCAGCAACTATAACGTGGCTTATGTAAAAGGTACGCTTACCATTACTAAAGCTCCGCTGAACATTGCTGCGACTGCATATACAAAGAAACAAGGCGAAGAAATGCCTCCATTCACGCTGTCATATACTGGTTTTAAGAATAATGAGACAAAAGACGTACTGACAAAGCAGCCTGAGGTTTCCTGTAATGCCAACGAAACCAGTGCGCCTGGAGAATACCCTGTTACCGTATCCAGGGCTGAAGCAACCAATTACGACATCAGTTACACGAATGGCAAACTGATTGTTACGGAAGCAGATCTCATTGTTATTACTGCTAGGTCATATACCCGAAAATATGGGGAATCCAATCCTTCCTTTGAATTTACTGCAGAAGGAGGCTCGCTCCACGGAAAGCCTGAGATTACTTGTGAAGCAACAGAAACATCGCCTATAGGCACCTATGACATTATCGTCAAACAGGGAACAGTCAATAACTATAACGTAACATACGTTGCTGGCACTTTGACCATTGAGAAAGCGCTACTCACTATTGCCACGAGTGAAGACTGCTATACGAAAAAACAGGGCGACCCGATGCCAGAGTTCAGACTCTCTTATGCGGGTTTCAAGAATGGCGAGAATGAGGATGTGCTGACAAAACCTGCAACTCTCTCTTGCAATGCCAACGAAGCCACTGAACCGGGAGAGTATCCTATAACCATCTCCGGGGCCGAGGCTACAAACTATGACATCAATTATAATCATGGAAAACTCATTGTGATTGATGCCGACAACACCATTATCATGGCTAAGAGCTATACTCGTTACTATGGTGATGACAATCCTGTATTTGAGTATTCTACAGAAGGAGCGCCTCTCAATGGAACACCTGAAATCACATGTGAAGCTTCAACCACATCGCCAGTAGGGACATACGATATTCTTGTTAAAGTTGGCTCTGTAAAAAACTATAACGTGACATATGTTGCAGGCACATTAACGATCGAGAAGGCTCCACTGACAATCTCTGCAGGCACATATACAAAGAAGCAAGGAGAGCCGGTACCTGACTTCACACTCACATACACAGGATTTAAGAACGGTGAGAACAAGGATGTGCTAACAAGTGCTGCCATCGCCACATGTAATGCAAACGACGCCAGCAATCCTGGAGAATATCCCGTAAGGTTATCTGGAGCTGAAGCACGCAACTATGACATCAAGTATATTCACGGAAAACTGATTGTGACAGAAGCTGATCCCGTAACTATTACAGCTAAAAGCTATGTCCGCGTGTATGGTGATGAGAATCCGACATTTGAATTCACAACCGAAGGTGCACCTTTAGAAGGAACGCCTGAGATCGTTTGTGAAGCAACAGCCACATCACCTGTTGGCACATACGATATTTCCTTCAGACAAGGCACTCTGAAAAACTACAATGTGACCTATGCCAAAGGAACCCTCACAATAGAAAAGGCTCCATTAAATATTGCGACTGGAAACTATACGAAGAAACAAGGAGAGGCCATGCCTGAGTTTTCCTTGACCTATACTGGATTCAAGAATAATGAGACAAAAGATATTCTTACCAAACAAGCGTCTGTTGCATGTGAGGCCGATGGTACGAGTGCACCAGGAGAATATCCTGTAACGGTATCTGGGGCTGAAGCACGCAATTACGACATCAGTTACACGAATGGCAAACTAATTGTCACTGAGGCTGACGCTGTCATCATAACTGCAAAGAGTTACAAACGACAATATGGTGATGCCAATCCTACGTTTGAATTCACAGTAGACGGAGCGGCTCTTGAGGGTACACCAGAAATTATTTGTGAAGCTACTCCTACATCGTCAATAGGAACATACGATATTATTGTAAGACAGGGAACGGTTAGCAATTATAACGTGACCTATGTTGCAGGCACTTTGACCATTGAAAAGGCACCACTCACGATTGCTGTTGAAGATTGTACCAAGAAGCAGGGAGAGCCTATGCCTGAGTTTAAACTCTCCTATACAGGTTTCAAGAATAATGAAACCCCGGAGGTACTGACGAAACAGCCTGTTGTAAATTGCATAGCCACTGAGGTAAGTACACCAGGCGAATATCCAATCACCATTTCTGGAGCAGAAGCTGAAAACTACGCTATCAGCTATCGTAATAGCATACTGGTGGTAACTGATGCTGACCCTGTAACAATCACAGCAAAGAGTTACACACGCGAATATGGTAATCCCAATCCCATCTTTGAGTTTGAGACTGAGGGGGCTGCACTTAGCGGTACACCGGAAATCATATGTGAAGCAACTGCAACATCACCTGTAGGAACTTATGATATTATTGTGAAACAGGGAACAATCAGCAACTATAACGTGGCTTATGTAAAAGGTACGCTTACCATTACTAAAGCTCCGCTGAACATTGCTGCGACTGCATATACAAAGAAACAAGGCGAAGAAATGCCTCCATTCACGCTGTCATATACTGGTTTTAAGAACAATGAGACAAAAGACGTACTGACCCAACTACCCATTGTTTCCTGCGACGCCAATCAAGACAGTGCGCCTGGAGAATACCCTGTAACATTGTCTGGAGCCGAAGGCAGAAACTATGACATCAGTTATACGGAAGGAAAATTGGTGGTAACCGAAGCTGATCCTGTTATTATCACGGCAATTAGTTGCTCACGAAAATATGGAGAAGAGAATCCTTTGTTTGATTACGTATCTGAAGGAGCTATGCTTGATGGTATACCAGAAATAACCTGCGAGGCGACAGAAACATCGCCTGTTGGCACTTACGATATCATAGTAAAGCAAGGATCTGTAAAGAACTTCAACGTCATCTGTGTTGCAGGCACATTAACCATTGAGAAGGCTCCATTAAATATTGCTGCAGGCACTTATGTTAAGAAGCAGGGTGCACAAATGCCAGAATTTACACTGGCCTATACAGGATTTATGAACAATGAGAGTCAGGAGGTACTAACCAAGTTACCCGCCGTGAGTTGTGATGCGAACGAGGTAACAGCCCCTGGTGAATACCCTGTGGTAGTCTATGGTGCGGAAGCGGAAAACTACGAAATAACCTATACAACAGGAAAACTGATAGTCATAAAGGTAGACCCTGTTATCGTTAAAGTTAAAAATGCAACACGTGAATATGGTGATGAGAACCCAATATTCGAGTATACAACTGAAGGAAGTACACTCACTGGGACACCAGAATTCACCTGTGATGCTACCGCTACATCTCCTATAGGAACCTATGAAATTGTTGCCAAACAAGGCACGATATCAAACTTCAACGTGACATATGTTTCGGGAACGCTGACTGTCGAGAAAGCTCCGTTGACAGTCTCTGCAGGAACATACACAAAGAAGCAGGGCGATACAATGCCTGAGTTCACGCCAACATATTCTGGATTCAAGAACAATGAAGACGAAAATGTACTGACAGAGCTTCCTACAATTACATGCGAGGCAACAAAAGAGTCTAACCCTGGAGAGTATGCAATCATCATATCAGGAGCCAAGGCTACAAATTACGCCATCAATCATGTCAACGGAAAACTCACTGTAACGGAAGCTGATCCTGTGATTATCAAGGCAAAGGATTATGTTCGTTATTATGGCGATCAAAATCCAGTATTCGAATTTACGACTGAAGGAGCCATTCTCGAGGGAACACCTGAGATTGAATGTGAGGCAACCTTAGCATCACCCGCCGGTACTTACGAAATTATTGTGAAGCAAGGCTCTGTTAAAAACTATAATGTGATATATACATCCGGAACTCTCACCATTGAGAAAGCACCACTGACTGTATCTGTAGGAAACTACACACGCGAACAGGGACAAGAGAATCCTGAATTTGAACTAAAATATTGGGGATGGAAGAATGATGAGAATGAAAATGTATTGCTTTCAAAGCCTATAGTTTCAACAACAGCCACACAAGACAGTCCAATAGGAGATTATCTTATCTCCATTAGTGGAGGTGAGGCTCAGAACTATGAATTTGAATATTCTAATGGAATTCTTACCGTAATACAGAAAAACAACATCATTTCTGCGAATGCTAATTCGCAGCAGTTAAAGGTGTTTACGACAACAGGAAAGAGAATGAACGTATCATCATTAAAATCGCTACCACGAGGAATATATATCGTTAATGGACAGAAGATCGTCATTCGTTAATAATGAGAAATGATTGATCTCCTTACATAAGAAGGACATAATAATGGCAAATACTGCTAGCATACAAAACAGATTGAACTGGATTGACTGGGTAAAGGCCATAGCCATTTCATTTGTTGTGTTTGGACATACGCCCCAAACAGTTGGGAGCCCGTTAGTATGCTTTATCACCCAGTTTCATATACCTCTGTTCTTCTTCATATCTGGATATCTTACGAAGAAGGAATATATGAATAAACAGACAGCAAAGAAGTATTTTCATTCTTTGATTATACCATACTTGTGCTATAACCTGGTTTTCTATCCCTACTGGGTTGCCAGGTATCTCATAGAGACCCCGAATCATTATTGGTATGATTTCCTTAAACCTATCATTGGAACATTCATGCTCCAACATTCATCTCCATATTTCGAATCATTGAATGGTGTCACATGGTTTATATCAGCACTCCTTATTATGAAGTGCATCCTCGCTTTGTCCAATCACCTGAGATACGGGAAGTCTATTATTGTATTAGTTGTACTATGCACAGCAGCTCTTTACTGTATAAATGAATATGAACGATATGTTGTCGATTTGCCGTTTGTCGGTTTTATCAGATGTTTTCCATTCTTTGTCCTAGGACATCTTTGCAGGCAGAAGAATTATCTACCTGAGAAGCCGAATTTAAAAAAAGACTTATTCATGGCAATACTATGTCTTTCTGCCAGTTTAATGATTTTCTATTTCAATCGTCCATATGACATCACATCTTATGCCATCTATTTCTGGTGCTTAAACATCACAGCAATCATGGGAATCATCAGTTTATGCAGGCTTATGAATAATCACATGAATAGCGTTATTCTAAACATATCCATTGGAACATTAGTCATCATGGGTATGCATTGGATGCTGATTGGAGTGACAAACTACTCGTTAGAATCAATTCTAAAATTTAGCGATGGCAAAGGCTACCCTTGGTATATAGCCATTTTATTAACCATTCTGTTTGAGGCTATACTATACCCGCTGATTATTCTATTCTCAAAGAAGTATCCAGTAATGATTGGAAAAAAAGGTAGAAAGCCCATTGATATCATTGTACTGGGTAAGGATTCTTAATGTATCTGGCCGGATTATTATAGTGGATGACTTTTGCTGGACTACCTACAGCAGTTGCATCAGAAGGAATATCCTTTGTAACAACAGATCCTGCCCCTATAGTCACATTTGAACCTATACAGACATCTTCAACTATCGTTGAGTTTGGACCAATATAAACATTATCCCCTATTATTGCTGGGGTATCATGGTTTGTTCCTACACTCATGAAATGAGACAAAGAGACATTATTGCCAATAATCGTTCCTCCATTAATAACCATAGACATACCATGACCAATATCCAAGCCATAACCAATTCGGGTCATTGGTGGGAGATATATACAGCACTTCCTACTGACCCGATTATAAAGATAGCAGAATAGGCGAAAAAAGGAACCTCGATATTGGCACAATCTAAACCAAAAAAGGAGTGAAGAATTAAAATGTCTTAAATTCTTCCTTAACAAATTCCACAGAGACTCAGATTGTCCTGTCTGTCGATAGTTATCACTTTTTATTAACACAATACAATCGCGATAGCTCTCAGGTACAGGAATATTTGTAACCTCTCCGTTTTTATGTCTATAACTCTCAGTTCTCATTCTTTCTGCAATGTAGATTAAATAAGTCGATCCACAACTTCATTATTGAGTCTGGCAGATACATCATAACGTCTTCTTTGGCTGTTTGCCCCAACTTCTTCCTCAAGGATTCGTCTTCTATCAACTTACAAATACTCTCAGCCAAAGCATTGACATTCAAGTATTCTACCAAGAATCCATTACGACCATCCTCTATTATATCTTTGGCTCCATTAGGACAATCGAAAGAAACACAGGGGAGTCCACATGACATTGCCTCCAACAAAACCATTGGGAAACCTTCGAAACGGGAACTCATAATATAAATACTACTCTCTAAGTATTTACCAATGATATCAGAAGTAGGTTCATTAAGAATCAATGAATTAGAAACCCCTTTCTCATCAATACGCATTTGAAGTTGTTCCTTGATTTCACCCGAGCCATACGCATTAAGAATCCAATCAGGATGACGTTTACTGACAATAGTCCATGCGTCAATCAGATACACATAGCCTTTCTGTTCATTCAAGCGTCCCACACAGATAGCCTTATGAGATTCACATGTGGATGATTCTTCCGGATAGAATGGAGTCGGATTAGGAATCACAAAAGTATTCGTAACGCCCTTCCAACTATTAGCATCTTCTCGAGTCAATAAGACAAGAGCATCCAGTTTGCTGACATCTTTCTCTTGCTTCTTCCTCCATCTTTGAGCAATCATCTTATGCAAGCCCCCCTTTTGTTCCATCAGGTGGAAGTTACGCGAGAATTGTCGCGCAATATGAGATTCACCGATTTTGACACTACCATCCTTTATCTTTGTCAGGAAGTCTAAATCACGTCCTAACGTAGTGATGACAACATCTGATTGGCGTTTCATCAACACTTCCGTCAATTTCTTACGATACTGACGCATCAGCTTAAAGTACCACCAAGCCCTAACAGGTAAAGAATGACCATACTCTAAACTAAAATCTATTGCCAGATCATGCAGAACAACTTTCGGACTCAAGGGATATATCGGCTCTCGTCCCAACTGAGTATCAGTGACTATCATCACATCATAGCCATGCTCAGCTAACCAATTAGCCTTATTGGTTATGACACGATCAGCCCCACCTCTCGTAACTAAAGCCGTATAAATATATGTAATCTTCATCGTGACGTACATTTGTATGCAAAAATACGCAATTTCTTTAATTTAAGAGCATAATCACCGAAAAATTTGCAAAAAAGAAAAAGTATTTGTACTTTTGTCCAAAAATAGAATTAACAAATGAGGATTATCTACATACTCAAATCTTTTGCCCAACTAGCCGGAACAGAAAGAGTCGTAGCAGACAAGATCAATTATCTTGCCAAGAAGGGATATGACATCACATTAATCACGTATGAACAGGGTGCTCATCCCCTATCCTACCCATTACATCCTACGGTAAAACACATAGATTTAGACACCCGTTTCTTCACACTTTACAAATATTCACTATTCACACGTTTGATACACTACTTCAAACTGAAAAGAGTTTTCAGAAGGAAACTTCAAAAGATTGTAAATGAACAAGAACCAGACTATATCATTACAACGACCTATTCACTAAAAGTTGCCAATGAGATACTTAGTGTGAAAAGAAATGCAAAAACTATCATGGAATCTCACATCAGTCACGATTCTGTGATAAGACATTACGATTTCAAAAAACACAGCACAAGCAGAATCATCTTCAAGTTTTATGACAATCGTAACACGCAGACAATCAAAGCGTATGACCATTTCATTTCACTAACAAACGAGGATGCTTTGCAATGGAAAACGTGTGGTATCAAGGCAAAGGTAATACCCAATCCCGTGACTGAATATCCAGAAACGATAGACGACAAAAAGACTTGCAGCAATCGAATTATCGCAGTAGGAAGACTGAACCATCAGAAAGGATTTGACAAGCTTATCGACGCATTTTCACTCATTAGCGATAAACATCCCTTGTGGAAAATTGACATCTTTGGACAAGGAGAACTTGAAGGCGATTTAAACAATCAGATTATCAATAACAACCTTCAAGGCAGAATTACGATCCATCAACCCACAAAGGAAATATACAATGAATATCTTCATAGCGATTTCTATGTGTTAAGTTCTAACTTTGAGGGATTTGGATTAGTGCTTATTGAAGCCATGTCATGTGGTTTACCAGTGGTGGCTTTTGATTGTCCATACGGGCCTAACGAAATCATCTCAGACAAGAAAGATGGCTTCCTTGTAAAAAATGGCAACATCAAGCAACTCTCAGAGAAGATGGAATGGCTAATGACTCACGAAGCCGAACGTACTGAAATGGGAATCCAAGCCAGGATTTCTGCAAAGAGATATGAAATAGGTCAGATTATGTCTATTTGGGAAACGTTATTCAAGGATGGACTCAAATAGTTTTTTCCATTGAGGCATTACAATTTCAGCTGCATACCGTTGAGAGGATGTTAAAGCAGCCATTCCCATCTGTAACCGAATATTCTTATTTTCTATCAGATAACAAACACTATCGGCAAAAGCATCCACATCATATTGGGGAACAAGAAAGCCATCCTTACCTTCGGTGATAATATCCTTTGGGCCATAAGGGCAATCAAATGAAACCACAGGGAGTCCGCAGCTCATAGCCTCAGGAATAACCAAGCTAAACGACTCACTTATTGACGTCAGAAGAAAAATGGAATTCTTACAGTATTCCTCGTGGATATGTCTTGTTGGTTGATGAACAATGATATTTAAAGAAGCGATAAAATCCGCATACTGTTCTTTTTCCTCACCATCGCCATAGATATTTAAAGTCCAATCAGGGTGACGAGTTTGAACCTTTTTCCATATTTCCATAAGATATGGGATACCTTTCAGATAGGCAAAACGTCCGACGAAAATAACATTCTTCTGAGACAAATCGCTATATAAACCTGTTGCATTCAAGTTCACTACATTTGGAATGACACAAACTTTTTCGTTATGATTCTTATTCCGCCAATCATCTGCATCTCCTTTAGTTAAAGACACAAGCATATCGGCCTTCCTATATGCACGGAAAGCCATATAATTGAGAAATAACTTTAGTGGATTTTTTGTAGGTTCTGCATAGGTCATCCGATACATTGAATGAGATTCTATAACGAGTTTTGCCCTACCCTTATGGCGCAATAAAGAACGAGCAGGCATAACGTCTGTCCCAATGATAATATCAGGCTTTATCTCCTTTATTTTTTTACATACACGATACTCATACAAGCATTGCAGTCTGATCTTCTCCCACAACCGACGCAACCCCTTATAGGCATATTGGGTATGCAGACGAATTCCTAAATCATCATAATGGACCCGTTTTTCCAAAGGAAAAGGAATCTGATGAGTACCTTGATCTCTTGTTAGTATATATATGTCATAACCATAATGGTTGGCCAGATAATTCATCTTATCAGCCAATACACGCTCTACGCCACCATATCTTGCCAATGTCTGATATACATACAAAATTTTCATCCTGTCTATTTCTTTACAAGGTTATCGTCACTATCAATATACCTATCCGTCTGATGGAAAATTCTGGTTATACCTTTGAATTGTGTCTTTACATTTTCAATAAAGCTCTGATACATCGGTTTATTGCCTATGGTGCCATATCCAGTGATAGCCCTGCAGCGAGAGTCACGCACAAAAACAATCCTACCGTATTTCTTCAGATTGAATGCCATAGAACCATCTTCGCCACGGATAATATCCACACGATATGGTTCCTTGCGTCCATAGTCGGCATTATAGGCGAAAACTAGGCCGCGCACAGAGAGTTCTGGGCGCTTGAAATGCTGAATCCACAGAAAAAGGTCGCGAGTCATTTCATATAGTTTCAAACTGAGCTTTGAATGGTTCTCATCTGGAATGTAACTCCATGTAGCAGAGACACAACTTACGCCTGGCTTTAGTAAATGTTCGAGCATTACTTCGTAATAATATGGAGGGTATAAAGTATCGCTATCTACATCGAAATAGAAGCGTCCCTTTGCATGTTGCAAACCACAACGACGTGCATAGCCGCAAGAATGTTGGTACTCTGTGTAATAAGGAATACCCGACTTCTCATATATCTCAGCCGTCCTGTCTGTAGAATCATTGTCAACGCCAATAATCTCCACAGGGTATTTACACTTAATTTCACTGATAGCCCATAGACATGCCTGTAGATGTTTCTCCTCGTTATAACCTATCACCACGATACTAGCCAATGGGTCCGGACTCTGCAAACGAGCCAAGCGCTCACGAGTTCCATCTATCACATCCTGAGGCACCTCGCTAAAAGGTTTCCCGTAGATAGTCAAATACTTATCATACCAATTTGCCATAACCACAATCACGGATTCTACCATGCAAAGGTAACAAATAAAATCAAATAAAGGGTAAAAAGAAGAGTATATCATCGCCCAGAATTAAAAAATATGTTAAATAATCACCACTTTCATGCATTTTATACAGCTCTTTAAGGATTAAATAATGTAAAAATTGTATATTTGTAGGCAAAATACTAGCATAAAACAATTAATCTCATGAAAAAATCTATTACCTTAGCAATGCTGTCAGCATTTATTCTGACGGGTTGCATCAAGAAGGACTACATGGACTATCCTCCACAGCCCAATGAAAGCGAAGAGGCCATTGCGAACTTTGAACAGAGATATGGTGTCAAGATCGATTCTAATCAAGATTGGAACAGTACCGTTAGCAGTGAAGTAAAAATCACGGCCAATGCAAATCTTAACGACATCGTAAAGGTTCAGATTCTGACTGAGTCACCCTTCCTGAATAACGAGGCCAGGGTATTGAACGAGGCCCAAGTCCAAAAGGGAGCAACAGTCAAACTGACCTACTCTATTCCAAACATCTATAAGCAGTTGATTGCCGCATGTATTGACAGCAAGGGCGTTTACTTCATTCAGGTATTCAATGTAGGACAGGAAAGCGTTAGTTTCCCACAAGCCAATGCCTCATCACGTAGAGCCGCTAAGAGCGAAGCTCCCACTTTCGACAAAATCAAACTGGGGGCTCCCCAAAAGTCACTGAACACACAGCGTGCTGAGTCGGACGATGCTAAATACGACGCATGGAACAACTCGAACTGGAGCGACCAGATGTGGGCTCCTGTCGATCAGGATTTTGACAACGGATGGCGTATGGATATTTGTGTAGAAAATGGCAATAAAATTAACAACAGAGGTGTCATCTTCCGAGATGGTATTGCAGACTTCGCTGAGGGTGAGTTGGAAAATGTAAAGGCTATCCTCAATGTTTTTCTTCAGAAGTATGCTAGCGCAGATAAGAAAATCAAAAAGAATAATCTTCCAGCCATTCGCAACAGCGCCTATTTCAAGACTGACAACAACTATTTCGAGACCGACGGCAATCCCGTTACCTTGATTCCCATCCAGGCCTTTACGGACGACTTCAAGCAGAACCACATCTACTACTATTATTTCAGGCCGGAGGATATTCCATCAGGCATGAGCGAGGTTGACTATATCAAACAGTTGCCTAAATACAAAGCTATACAGGTGGAACGTATACAGACAACTGTCGAAAAGAATGATAGTGCAATCTATCACAGACGTGAATTCTTGTTGCCGTTCTATGAAGAGGCACCCTTCAAAGGAGAAGTCAAGGCCAGCGCCACCTTCCCTGCCGGCTATAAAATTGGTTTCCTGAACCAGAAATGTCAGAACGGCACCGATATTTCCAATAATAAATACGGATGTACATATGGTGACGGCCGTCTGAATGAAGAGGTGAATCATTTCGGGGACTTCAAAAAAGCCATGGATAAGAGTTTGGGTGGTGAAACCGAGGAAGGCATGACCTATACAGACCCGCGTATTGCTACGTTCACAGCCAACGGAAAGACCTATATGTGCTTTGAGGAAGGTGTAGACTGTAACTTTACCGATATGGTGATTGAGGTTGGTGGAGGTCTTATCCAAATCGATGAGAAGCCCCAGCCTGAAGCCGAAGCCTACACGATGTGCTTTGAAGACCGTCCTCAGACTGCAGACTACGACATGAACGATGTTGTTCTTCGTACCACACGTCTAGGCGAAGACAAGATTCAGCTCAGTATCATTGCCTGCGGTGCCTACGACGCCATCGTATTGGGTGGTATCCAAGGTAGTGAGGAGAAAGGCTTCAACGGTAAAGAAGTCCACGAGTTGTTCGGATACAGATATGACCAAAAGGTATTTATCAATACCGAAAAGAATTCGACATACATAGAACCCGTCACCGAGATTGTCACCGTTGAAAAGAACCTGAGTATGGATGATTTCCTGAAGTCAATCTACATAGAGAACCGCACAACGGGCAAAACCATTAAGGTGCCAGAAAAGGGTGAAGCCCCCAACGCCATCATCGTTCCTATCAGCTTCCGTTATCCGCTGGAGAGAAAGAGCATAACAGATGCTTATCCCGATTTCCTGAACTGGGCAGTTAACATGAATGTGAACAAAGACTGGTATCTCTATTGGGAAGAAGACCTTGTTTATCCAGACAAGTTCAGCAATCAATAATCAATCTTAATTGACAGATAACAATGAGGATGCACTGCATCCTCATTATTGTTTTTTTACTTTACTTCATCAGGTTTTCAAATAATTCCATCCATTGCTGCATGACTCGTTCTTGCGTAAACATCTTTGCTCTTGTTATTGCTCGCTCGCCCATAGATTGTCTGACATCCTGGTGTTCAATTACAAAGCATATTTTTTCGGCCAATCCCTTCACATCACCTGGAGAAACAAGAATACCTGTTTCACCATCTTTCAAAATATCACGAGGACCACACGGACAAGCAAACGAAACAACAGGAAGACCAACTCCCATTGCTTCAACTAAAACCAATCCAAACCCTTCATATCTTGAACTTAATACGAAGAGGCTACTCTCGGCATATTTCTCATAAACGTGTTCTACAGAACCATGACAAGTAACAACAGAAGCTAATCCAAGACCATCCGCCTGTTTCTGATACAGAGCATTGTCACCACTTCCATAGATATCCAATTGCCAATCCGGATGACGAGTATTCACAACTTTCCAAGCATTAATCAGCATATCAAACCCTTTCTGCCAGGAATACCTACCAACAGCGATAACACGTTTATTTGACAAGGACGAACGCAACATGGAAGTGGAACTTACAAAATTAGGAATCACAACCAAATTATTCAGTTCTGGCCAGTTAAGGGAATCTTCTTCTGTCAATACAACGAATTTATCTAATCGTTTTAATTTATTGACGAAGCGACCAATCCACTGTTTACTAATCCATTCGTTTAAAAATTTAGGAAAGAAAGACTTCTGAAACTTACGATAAAATGGACGTGCAAAATGTATTTCTGCAATCTTCTTGCTTCCGTCTTGTATATCAGTAATAAAATTAATCTCCCGGCGACATATAGAAACAGTAATATCAGGACGAACCTTCATCAGATAGTCACTAAACATACGTTTAAATCGTCGCTGTTTAAGGAAATAGTGCCATAGTTTCTTGTGAAATGGCATAATATCCAATTCATCAAAATTGATGTCGAAATTAACCCATTTAACACGTGGATGAATATCATAATACCAAGGGGAACCTGCCTTTTCCGTCAAAACCATGTAAAGATCATAGTCTGTATGCTCAGCCAGGTAATTAATTTTCTGACTGAGTATCGTTCCCATCCCGTTTGGAGATAGAAGTCCACCAACGAAATATACAATTTTCTTATTCATCCTTTTATATTATTGCATCCAAGACCATCTGCATCTGATTCTTCCAAGCCAATGACATTACCGTCTTACGTATATTACCCGGGGCCATGTGATTATTGCCAATGAAATCCAATATTTTGTCGATGTCTATTGGTGACTCGTCAGCAGGCGCCTTCAGCACATAAGGCTGCTGGTCAAAGTCACAGTCCTGTTCACTATAAATGAAAGGAATACCACGGGCTGCATACTCACGATTTTTCAGTGTCTTGATATTTGTGATTCCGCTACGATGGCGAGCAAGACTACCGATAGCGAACTGGGACTGATTAAAAACATCTGTCAATGCATCACCAAAGAGCTGACCATGAAAAATTACTTTATCCTGTATCTGATATGTTTCCATCAACTCATGAAAACCTGGAGCATGCATAGAATCATACATTTCCGAAGGCCCCACTCCACCAACAATATGGAAATACACCTCCTGCCGTTGGCCGTTGGCTGTTGGCAGTTGGCTATAATATTCGCCAAGCCCTGCAATCAAACGGTCATAGCCATGCCAATAATGGACCTCTGCCACACCGATCAGATGGATGGCTGATGGCTGATGGCTGTTGGCTGATGGCTGATGGAGCGGGATGCTGTCGAAATCGACACCATTACTAATATTTATCGTACGCTGACCAAAGATTTCCTGTGCATCGGAGAAAGTAACAATAGCATCCATCTGAGCATACAATTGCCGACGGAACAGTTGATCTATCTTCAAATTCAAGCGTGTCATAAAAGGGAAGCCAACAAACTCTGCATCATACGGATAAGTCGGTATCTCTGTGACAGCATGTATTCCTGCTTTCTTCAATTTCCTAAAAAATTGAATCAACCATGGATTGGCATTCTGAAAGCAACGGGCATATACAAACTCTATATTCTCACGGATACAATAATCATAAATACAATTATAACTGAGACGTTGACGAATACCTGCGAGTTTTCCTTTACCGTAGTCTTTAAGCACCTGACCATCAATAAAGCGACAGCAGTGACCATTCTTCGCAAAGTCATAATAGCAGAGACGCACATCGTGACCATTTTCACGCAGTCCCTTCACCTGATAGTGAATCTTTTTCGAGATACCACTAACCTCAGAAAAGCCATGATAAACAAGGAATAATATTCTCATACTCAACAGTCTTTTTTTACCGACTCAAAAAGAGTCCTCCAACAATCAGCAATCTGCTCAATATTGAAGCGCCTTACATTCATTATTCCCGACTGTGACATCGAACGGCGAAGAGTATCATCACCCATCAGACGAGACAGAGCATCAGCCATAGCCTCAACATTACCATTTTCGACCAGGATGCCATCCTCGCCATTCTTCACAATATCCCTAGGACCGCATGGACAAGCAAAAGACACCACAGGAAGCCCACAAGCCATAGCCTCTATTAACACCATTCCAAAGCCTTCGAAGCGAGAACTGAAGACAAAGAGAGAGCTATTGACATATTCCTGCTGAATATTTGAAGTTGGGCCATTCAAATGACAACGGTTACTATCAATACCCAATTCACGCATCTGTTTTTGATATTGCGTCCTATCACCATCGCCAAAGACTGCCAACTGCCAATCAGGGTGTGTTTTCTCTGCAATAGACCATGCTTGCAATAAAAGGTCAAAGCCCTTTTGATAAACATAACGTCCTACTGCCATGACACGTTTTTCAGCCATCATGCTTACCTGGGTCGGAACAAAAGATAGTGGATCTGATATAACACTTACATTCAAAAGTTCAGGCCATGCTTGTCTGTCTTCATTGGTCAAGACAACAAAGCTATCAAGTTTTTTAAGTTTTGACACCAAATTACGCATCCAGAACTTGGCAAAGATCCTTTTGACACAATTTGCGTCGTCAGCCTCAAAATTTCGATAATTGGCACGATTCACATGCAGTTCACCAATCTTTTTGCTTCCATCCTTAATATCAGTAAGGAAATTTATCTCACGACGAAGCAAACTTACCGTAATATCTGGTCGGAGACGCATCAGTTCTGCCTCAACCAACTTCCTGTATAGACGCTGTTTCTTCAGATAAACGAATATCTTCTTAATGAAAGAACAAGTCCAAAGCTCTTCAAAGTTAATATCAAGATTAATAACCTTTATCTTTGGAGAGAGTGGATAGAAGAATGGTTTGTCTTTTCCATCCGTCAGAATAATCGTAATGTCATAGTCGTAATGCTCCGCGAAATAATTGGCTTTGAGCGTCAGTACACGCTCCACCCCTCCAGCCATATATAAAGCTGGAGTAAGATAAACCAATTTGAATTTTTTCGCTGTTTTAGGCATTACAACATCCGTTTTAGCCACAAAATTACAAATTAATTTTGGAATAACAAACATTTTGCTTATTTTTGCAAACAAATCATATTCGAACCATGATTGTAGGCATTGAAGCACAGCGAATATTCCGCAAAAACAAGCACGGTATGGACTACGTGGTGTTGCAGGAGATTAAAGAACTGCAACAGATAGACACGGAGAATGAATACTATGTATTTGTGAAACCTGGCGAAGACCGTTGTGTAGAGAGTACAAAGAATGTGCATATCATCGAATTAAAGTGTCCTTCATATCCGCTTTGGGAACAATGGGCACTGCTAAGGGCTGCAAAGAAATATGGCGTAGAGATACTACATTGTACGAGCAATACTGCTCCCATCTGGTGTGATATACCATTGGTCTTGACGTTGCACGACATCATCTTCCTTGAGCCCCGGGACAAACAGAATCATTCTCTTTACCAGAACATGGGCTGGCTATACAGGAGATTGGACGTTCCAAGGATATTAAATAAATGCCGTCGTATCATTACCGTATCAAACTTTGAGATGGAGAACATCATTTCGAAACTGGGTATTCCACGTGAACGCATGGCAATGATATACAACGGATACAACAACTGGTTTAAGCCCATTGAGGATACGAGCCATGTCACTAAGAAATACATTGCTGATGAGGGCTATTTCTTCTTCTTAGGCAATACTGACCCCAAAAAGAATACTGAGCGTACACTGGTTGCTTATTCCAAATATCTACAACAGTCGGACGTAAAACGAAAGTTGCTGATGGCCGATCTGGATGCTGAATATCTGAATGGTATCATTCAACGGAACCACATTGAGAATATCAGAGATTATATCCTCATGCCTGGATATATTGTGAACAGCGACTTACCTTATATTTATAATGGAGCGTTTGCCTTCTTGTATACTTCACTAAGGGAGAGCTTTGGCATACCGCTGCTGGAAGCAATGGCATGTGGAACGCCTGTCATCACCAGCAATACCTCATCCATGCCTGAAATCGCTGGACATGATGCAATCTTGGTAAATCCAGAAAGCAGTGACGAGATTGCACAAATGATGCTGCAATTAGAAAGAGACGAAGACCTCTATAAGAAACAAAAAACTTTAGGATTGGAAAGAGCAAAACTTTTCTCATGGAGAAAGACAACAGAAAATCTGTTAAAGTTATATCAAGAAGTACATCAAGAACTATAATCAAATGCCAAAAGTCAGTGTCATATTACCAGTATACAACGTTGAACCCTATCTCGACGAAGCATTATATTCCTTAGAGAATCAGACTCTAAAGGATATAGAGATTATCGCGGTAAACGATGGTTCTACAGATAACAGTTTATCGATTTTAGATAAACACGCTTTAACTGATAAAAGAATAAGCATATACAGTCAAAAAAACAAAGGTTTGTCGGGCGCAAGAAATACAGGTCTAAATCTTTGTCAAGGAGAATACGTGTATTTCATGGACTCTGATGACATAATCGATAAAACAGCGTTAGAGGAGTGCTATAACTATGCAAAAAAAAATGATGCTGACGTATGCCTATTTGACGCAGAAGTTTTTTATGAAAAAGATGCATTACAAATCCCATGGGATTACAACAGAAATGATACTTTAGTAGAGGACAAAAAATACGAAGGGCTTTCTCTTTTTAATCTATTACTTGACAAAGAGAAGCACCGTGCCGTAGTATGGTTGCAGTTTACCAGATGGGAATATTTAAAGAAGATCAAATTAAATTTCTATGATGGACTTATCCACGAAGACGAATTATTCACCCCACAAGTAATACTCCAAACAAACCGTATATATTATTTAAACAGGAAGTTCGTAAAGCATAGAATAAGAAAGTCATCAATAGTTGGAAAAGGATACTCAAAAAAGAACCTGAATTGCTATCTTACTGTTTTTGACGAGCTCTTTAAATTTCAAGATTCTCCTACAATCAGGAAATTTGCTCGCTACACACTCAGTAAAGTATTCTATACAGGTCACGCGATACCCTTCAAGGAGAAATTTGGGGTATTCTGGCGAGCTGTCAAATCAGGCTATTTGAAATATATTGGTATAAAATCTATTATCGTGTTTTGGCTAAAATAACCTCTTTAGACAATTATAACAATTTATCAGGTTGCCTTTTATTATTTTTTGATAGTTATTATTTTGATAGTATCAATAAATTGACTACTTTTGCAGCATTAAAACCATTAAATCAATGAATACAAGCGACAGCATCGTTATAATTCCTACTTATAACGAGAAGGAAAATATAGAGAAGATTATCCGAGCCGTGTTTGGTTTGGAGAAGTGTTTCCATATACTGATAATCGATGACGGTTCTCCCGACGGGACTGCCAGCATCGTGAAAGGACTGATGGAAAATGAGTTCAGCGACCGTCTGTTTATCGTAGAAAGAAAAGGTAAGTTGGGACTGGGTACGGCTTATATCGCCGGATTCAAATGGGCCTTAGAGCACGACTACCAGTATATCTTTGAGATGGATGCAGACTTCAGTCACGATCCCAACGACCTGCCACGCCTCTATGCTGCATGTCATGACGAGGGTAACGACGTGGCCATTGGTTCACGCTATATCAGTGGTGTGAACGTGGTGAACTGGCCCATGGGACGTGTGCTGATGAGCTACTTTGCATCAAAATACGTGAAGATCGTAACGGGCTTCCCCATCCACGATACTACCGCCGGATTCAAATGTTACAAGCGTCGTGTGCTCGAGACCATCGAACTGGACAAGATTCGCTTCAAG
Source organism: Prevotella communis (assembly GCF_022024175.1). GTDB lineage: Bacteria > Bacteroidota > Bacteroidia > Bacteroidales > Bacteroidaceae > Prevotella > Prevotella communis. The sequence goes on from NZ_CP091794.1 coordinate 2,221,951, forward strand.
GGCTATGGCTTCCAGATTGAGATGAAGTTCACCGCCTGGCGCATTGGCTTCAAGATCAAAGAGGTGCCCGTCATCTTTGTGAACCGCAAGGAGGGAACCAGCAAAATGTCGGGTGGCATCTTCGGAGAGGCATTCTTCGGAGTGATGCGACTGCGCTGGGATGGATGGACACGGAAATATCCTGCATTGCCCAAGACAGAGTAACTGCTACACTTACTCTACTTACTGATCGGGGTTTTCCACGAATCCTTGATATTCAGGCACTAAGGCAGACATCACACTGTCATAGGCCTGATTTTTTGTTGCCTCCACATTCTCTGAGCCCTGCCCTACAGGATAGATAGGTTGATGGATGGTCAGGGTAAGGGGATGCCAATGGACAAACTTCATATCTCGCATACGAGGCATGATATTAAAAGAACCATTGATAGTCAGGGGGACGACAGGCAATTGCAACTCGTCGGCCAACATAAAGGCACCCTTCTTGAAGACACCCATATGACCCGTGAACGAACGGGAGCCCTCGGGGAACACAGTAAGACTAGTACCGCCCTTCAGCGTCTCACGAGCCTGGTCATAGGTAGCCTTTACTTTTTTAGGACCACGCTTATCCACAAAAATCTGATGGGTCTTGGCACAGGCAAAGCCTACAAAAGGAATTCTACGCAACTGGTATTTCATCATCCACTTGAAATGACGATTCAGGTAACCATAAATCAGGAAGATGTCAAAGGCTCCCTGATGGTTGGCTACAAAGACATATGACTCTTTCTTATCCAGGTTCTCACGTCCCTCTACACGTACAGGAATGAGGAATAGCCACAGGATGATACGAGCCCATAAACGAGGAGGATAGTTGCCCCAGAAATGACCGAAGCCAAGAGCCGCACCTATAATGATAGAACTGGTTATAACCACTGTAGTGATGATGGTTAAAGGTAACGCAATAAACAACTGATAAGTATAGTAAAGGTATTTCATTGTTGATAATATATTTATTTTTTATTTCTTATGAAGGGTGATAACCGTTATCTCACCGGGCACGCCCACACGGAATGGGACAACACCACTGAGGCCATTGGAGACATAAAGGCAACGATTAGCAACGGTATAGAGTCCGCTATACTCCTTGTATTTCAAGAAGGCTGGAGACAAGCCAAATAGCGAGAACTGTCCGCCGTGGGTATGGCCACTCAATGTCAGTTGCACATGACTATGAGGCAGAATCTTGCGACGCCATGCAGAAGGATCATGTTCCAAAAGAACAACGAAATCCTGCCGTTTGACACGATAAAGTGCTGACGACAAATCGCCTTTCTGCGGAAAGCGTACGCCATCGCCATCATTTTCCATACCTGCAATGACAAGACGCTGATCGCCACGATGAATAAAGCAACGTGCATTATTCAGTGGGGTCCACCCTAATTCCTCATCAAGTCCTTCACGGAGCCCAGAATTGGTATATTGCTCCAAGGCATCTCCATCATCATACGTCGTATAGTCATGATTGCCCAAGACAGAATAGACACCATCCTTAGCCTTGATACTTGACAGGAGCGTCCTACAGGGCTCTATCTCGCTGGGCACCTTATTCTGCAAGTCACCAGTAAAGACCACCATATCTGCATTCTGGGCATTGATACTGTCGACAGCTGTTTTCAGCAAATCCATCCTCTTGCCGGTGAGCGTACCTGTATGTACGTCACTGAACTGCACAATGGTATAGCCGTCAAAAGCCTCTGGGAGATCCTCGAATGACAAGTCCACATGCTTGACCTCAAACTGACTGACACCCACGTAAGCACCATAGAGGAATATGAGCCAAAGCAGACATAATGGTAAGATAGATGTCCATTTCAACCAACGACGTTTGGTGAAATAGCATGTGACACCTGCTACCAAGGAAAGGAAAAACATGATACCCCACCCTATATAAATATAGGTATCAGGCTGAAGTAATGTGATATGTGTCTCGTTCATATATTTGCGGAAAGGAATTTACGTATTGTTTCTACTGGCATCTGACGACGACGGGCATAGTCGGCCAACTGATCTTCACCTATCTTACCAATAGAGAAATAATGTGACTTGGGATGGGATATCATCAGACCAGAGACACTGGCATGAGGTCGCATAGCACCACTCTCAGTCAGAGAGATACCAATCTGCTTCATGTCAAGTAAGTCGTCAAGAAGGAAATTCATGCTGGCATCTGGCAAGGAGGGATACCCCACAGCTGGACGGATACCCTGGAAATGCTCCAGTTGCATCTCATGGATAGAGAGACTCTCGTCAGGCGCATATCCCCAATAGTGTTTGCGTACCTCCTCATGCATCCGCTCTGCTGCAGCCTCTGCCAAACGGTCTGCCAAAAGCTGTGCCATCATCTTCAAGTAGGGATCATGGTCAAAATCAGTCTCCATACCTTTGTCTACAGAGGTAGCAAACAAACCAATTCTGGATGATGGATGCAGGGATTCAGATGATTGGTGAGGTAAGAGAAAATCAGCAAGACAAAGAAATTCACTTTCTGCTTGCTGCTGACGTAGCATTGGCAATCGTTTGCCTGTACTGTCAATAACAATATCATCATTATCGGAATGAGCATCAACGATATCAAAAAGCGCGTAAGCCTGATATTTCCCGTCGTACGCTTTCAGAAAGTCCTCAGCCTCCCTTCTCACACGTTGCTGGTTTACTTCGTCTTTCACCTGCCAGGCAAAATAGAAGTAAGCCCAGTTGATATAGGGCACAAGGTCTCTGATATCGTAGATAAGTTTCATCGGAACGCAAGTGGCTGACCAATATAATCTCGATCTACGACACCATGATGATATACTGAATGACCATTACAGAATGTTTGCTCCACGCGCCAGTTGAAGGTGTGCCCCTCCATAGGACTCCAGCCACATTTGCTTTCAATCACCTCTGGCGTCACTGCCCATGATGACTTTGGACGTACAATGACGAGGTCGGCCTGATAGCCTTTACGGATAAAGCCACGATGACGAACTTCAAACAACGTAGCGGGATTATGCGCCATGAGTTGCACCATCCGCTCAATGGACAGCACTTTCTGGTCAACAAGTTCCAGCATGGTTGGCAATGAGAACTGTACCATCGGCATACCACTGGCAGCCTTGGCACATCCTCCCTGTTTCTGTGACAACAGATGAGGTGCATGATCAGTGGCAATGGTGAAAATACGTCCATCATTCAATGACTCACGCAGCATGAACTGATCTACAGGACTCTTGATAGCTGGATTTACCTTGATACGTGATCCCAAACGTTCATGGTCAAGCATCGTGAAATAAAGGTGACCGACCGTAGCTTCAGCGGTGATTGAAGCCATTTTCCCCTGTTTAGTAAAAGGAGGTATCAGTTCCAACTCATCAGCTGTGGAGATATGGGCTACATGCAAACGGGCATGATGCTTCTTAGCTAATTCTACTGCCTTGGTAGTTGATGCCAGACAGGCTTCCTCACTACGAATCAGGGCATGCAAAGACACCTGAGGATCATCGCCCCAGGCTTTCTTAGCCTCCTCCATGTTACGATTGATAATCGTGGTATCTTCACAGTGTGCCATGATAGGTAATTTCGCAGAGGCAAAGATACGATTCAACGCCTCATCACGATCCACCAACATATTGCCTGTGCTGCTACCCATGAAGAGTTTGATACCTGGAATACGATGTACATCGAGCTTACTAAATAAGTCTACATTATCGTTTGTTGCACCAAAGAAGAAGGTATAATTCACGTGACTGCTCTTGGCTGCACGCTGGAACTTATCTTCAAGGGCTTCTATCGTGGTGGTCTGCGGAACAGTATTAGGCATCTCAAAATAGGAGGTAACGCCACCTGCAGCAGCTGCACGACTCTCACTCTCGATATCAGCCTTCTCGGTCATGCCAGGCTCACGGAAATGAACATGTGTATCAATGATACCAGGCAGGACATAACAACCTTTGGCATCGACGACAGAAGTAAATGATGATTCCTGAGGAATATCCTTACCGTCAATGACGTCTACGATTTGTTCGTTTTCAATAACAATGGCGCCTTCGAAGGTACGTCCTTCGTTGACGATACGTCCTCCTTTAATTAGCGTTCTCATTACCATTCAGGATATCTTGTATCGTTGCATCGTCAATTTCAGAGGGGAGCGTAGCCTCACGAGGCTCTGGTTTCTCAATCATCTCACTCTCTGTCACACTCTTATAAAACTCAGCAACCAAGGGATGGTTCTTGAACGCATCCGGTGCCTTGCTCATGATATGTTCCACCTGAGGAACTGACGTTGCCATTTGCACAAACACAAAGGGAGCCAGTACGTTATCAAAGTTCTCTTCAACAAAACCTGAAACCAGGCTATCCTCTTTCTGGGCGATGACAGCAGCCTCAGCATTAAGGATGCGTTCTATCTCATCCTCATCAACACCATCAAGCAGCATCTGACTGTAACGATGGTCAAGTTCTACCATCTGATTCTGCAACTGGGTATGCTGATCCAAGAAGTCATAAAGCAAATCATTAAGTGGAGAACCACTCACTTTCTGCTGTCCATTATCAATGGTTATACTGATATCACCTTTCTCTACTACCAAGGGCATCAAACTCTGGTCATCCATAAATAAAGAAGCTACCTGAACGGTATCAAGGACACCCGAGAAATGGAACTTTCCATGCACCACCTCGCAGGAATCAAGATTTGACAATTTCTTGTCCTTAACCACCTTCAAATAGAGTTTACTGCCATCCAGCCTTGAGACTGATGACGTACCTTGTATCACATAAGACTCTGAGCATGAAACCATCAGAGCCATGAGTAAAAAAAGATATGAAAGGTTCTTCATTTTATCCATCTGCTTATATTTTGCAAATGTACAACCTATTATTGAACTAGAGAAAAAAATTTGCGCAATTTAAAACAATTGCGCAATCTTTTATAGTTTTTTTGCCTCTTTTTCCAGTTCACTACTGATTCTATAGGTAGTATAGAGCTGCAAGACAGCCGCCACCAGCAACACAACGACCCAGTTATTATTCACATATTGCAGGTAAATAATCCTATCCAGCCCCAAGGAATTATCCTGAGACGCAAACATGAACACCGCAGTCAGCAAAAGCAGTACATCACTGAACAACATCACACGACGCAAGCGGCGAATCGTGAAATCACGTCCTTCATAACGCTGCAACATCTGCATACTTGCATAGCCTATTGCACCGACAGCATAGACATAGGGAAAATAATACCATCTGAAGATACCAGCACCGGCACCTACTACCATCAACAGAGCACTCACCATAAAGATGGCGTTCTGCCATTTATTCAATTGTTTCATCCTTTGAATTATTTTGTTGGAACTCGCGCTGGTCGTCGCTCAAAACAAAGATATCCTCTTCGTCAGTCTTCATAAAGAAGCGCTCACGAGCCACTTTTTCCATTGCTTTTGTATTACTCTGCAACTGATGAATCTGGGTCTGGTCACGACGATACTCTCCTTCATAGTGTTCAATCTCGTCTTTCAGTTCACTGATTCTCATTTTGTTACGAAAGTGCCCCCAGATACTATTGGAGCCTACGAAACCAATCAGTACGACACCAATAACCAACACAACACCATATTTCACAAACGGTATTGCCAGAAAAGCCTTGATTGTTTCCTTTATTTTCTTCATCTTATTGCAGTTGCAAATTAAAACTCATCACTTTCTTAAACCAACTCCAAGCCAAACTCCTTACGCAGTCGCTCAATAGCTGGGTTCTTGCTTGTCATCAGGTCAAACTGCTGTCGTCTGGACAGTACCACCTCCCGTTCGGTTTGGTCAGCCACAGAAAGAGACAGCGTAATCTTATTATTTCTGAGATAGATCTTCAGCGTATTCACAATACTGCCTCTGATCTGTTCCATCTCATCTTTGATAATCTCATTTGGCACTACCACCTCCACCTCTGGCATACGACGAATGACAGGATTCATATTCTTCATTCTGGCCGCAATACCACTAAGCCGTTCAGGCATTCTGTTGCACATAGCTACCCACTGCAACTGTAATTCATCCAACGAGAAATTTGCCTGCTCAGTTGATTGTCCATTTGAAGCAGCAACGTCTGACGGAAGCTGGATCTTCAATTTTCTTCCTGAACCGCGCAGATTATTCCATGTGATACCGATACTCCCGGTTTTCAGAGTTGGCCTGGGAGTCGAGGGAGCAGATGGAGGAGGAGTCTGGGGCGTATTACTTACAGAACCAGTTTGAACAGGTTCAACAGCTTTACTCTGACTCTGTGGCGCAGCCACGGCCACCTGTGGAGCCGCCTTCGGTTTGGGCTGTGCCTGCTGAATCAGTTGCTTAAACAGGGATTTCAATCTTCTGGGCTGACGCCCATTTGCCGGCCCCTCCTCGGGCTGTGTCAACTGGGCAATTTCTATCAGTGTCAATTCCACCAGCAAGCGTTTATTACCCGACTGACGGTAGTTGATATCACACTGATTCATCAATTTCAGAGCACCATAGAGGAAACGCGTATCAGCATGCTGTGCCTGTTCCGTATAGCGTTTCTTAGCCTGATCACTCACTTCCAGCAAAGGCAATGTCTGGGGGTCCTTCGCCATCAGCACATTACGCACATGCTTAGCCAAGCCCTGAATGAGCAAGCCGCCATCGAAGCCATTACTGATGATGCTATTGAGTAGCACCATGATATCGCTCACTTTATTCTGTATGGCCAAATCTACCATACGGAAATAGTTGTCCGAATCCAACACATTGAGATCTTCTATCACCTTCTGATAAGTGATATTACCCTGACAGAACGATGCTGCCTGGTCAAAGATACTCAGTGCATCTCGCATACCACCATCGGCCTTCTCTGCAATAACCGCCAACGCCGCATCCTCATACTGGATGCCCTCTTTTTCTGCCACGTGTTTCAAGTGATCGATGGTATTCTGCACCGTCATACGCTCAAAGTCGTATATCTGACAACGACTCAGGATGGTGGGCAGAATCTTATGCTTCTCTGTAGTAGCCAGAATAAAGATGACATGTGCAGGGGGTTCCTCCAATGTCTTCAGGAAAGCATTAAAAGCCGCTGTCGACAACATGTGGACCTCGTCAATGATAAAGACCTTGTATTTTCCCACCTGCGGAGGAATACGAGTCTGTTCCATCAACGTCTTGATATGTTCTACCGAATTGTTTGAAGCAGCATCGAGCTCAAAGATATTCAGTGAGCGCTGCTCATTAAACGACTGACAACTCTCACACTCGTTACATGCCTCTCCATCTGCCGTCGGATTCTGACAATTGATAGCCTTCGCAAAGATTCGCGCGCATGTTGTTTTACCGACGCCTCGTGGTCCGCAAAACAAGTAGGCATGAGCCAGTTTGCCGCTCTTCACGGCATTTTTTAGCGTAGTGGTCAGAGCCAACTGCCCAACCACCGTATCAAACGACATCGGTCTGTATTTTCGTGCCGAAACAATATATTCCATATTTTTTGTTAGTTTGCGCTTGCAAAGTTAACAAAAAAAGCCAAAAGTGGAAAATGAAAAGTGAAAAATTTGCACCGCTTCAAAATTATTATATTTGCAGAAGCAAATTTTTCACTTTTCACATTACCCTTTATCCTTAAATCAGCGGCATACCCAAATCCTTGCACTCTTTCCGCATTTCATCGGGCCAGATAGAGGCCTGAATCTCACCGATATGGGCTTTATGAAGCAACACCATGCAAAGACGACTCTGACCAATACCACCACCGATACTCAAAGGCAGTTTATCATTCAACAGCTGCTGATGGAAATAGAGTTTCTCACGCTGCTGCTGACCTTCAATCTCAAGCTGACGCAAGAGTGACTCTTTGTCTACACGGATACCCATTGACGAAAGTTCGAAAGAACGCCCTAGCACAGGATACCAGATAAGGATATCACCATTCAGGCCCTTACGTCCGTCCTCTGCCACTGTCGACCAGTCATCATAGTCTGGAGCACGTCCATCATGTTTCTCTCCATTCGCCAGTTTTCCGCCAATGCCAATTACAAACACGGCACCACACTTCTTACAGATAGCATCCTCACGTTCTTTGGGCGTCTTATCGGGATACATCTGCAGCAGTTCTTCCGCATGAACAAAATGTATCGTCTCTGGCAGGAAGGGTTTTATCTGAGGGTAGCTCTCGCACACCAAATATTCCGTACGACGAATAGCAGCATAGATGCGCTCCACAATATTCTTCAGGAAGGCAAGCGTACGATCTTCACGACGGATAACTGCCTCCCAGTCCCATTGGTCAACATACAGTGAGTGGAGATTATCCAACTCCTCATCAGCACGGATGGCATTCATATCTGTATAGATACCATAACCAGGCTCCACCTCGTATTCTGCAAGTGTCAGGCGCTTCCACTTAGCCAACGAGTGTACCACTTCTGCACGAGCATCACCCAAATCCTTGATGGGGAAAGTAACCGCACGCTCCACACCATTCAGGTCATCGTTAATACCTAAGCCCTGCAACACAAACAAGGGGGCTGTTACACGACGAAGACGCAATTCCGTGGAGAGATTCTGCTGAAAGAACTCCTTAATCAATTTAATGCCCTGCTCTGTCTGACGCATGTCGAGCAGACGCTGATAGTCTACAGGTTTAATGACTTGACTCATGTTGTTATTAAAATTTTGGGTGCAAAGATAACAATTAAATATTAAATTGCAAATAATTTACGAATAAAACTTTTCAAAAAGTAAGAATAACACAATTTTCAGTAACTTTTTGAAAGAATACAGCATAAAAAGTCAAGGACAAAATATTAAATAATGTATAATTGACACACTTTTAGTTTTTTCTTCGTAACTTTGCAGCGTCAAAAAAGCTAACTGAAAACTATAAAATATAATCAATGAGACGATTTCTTCTTACAATGACAGCGCTAGTGCTCGCGACAGCAAGCATGACAGCTCAGCGTAGAACAGACCAGTTGGATCGCGGCCTTATCGCTATGAAAACCGCACGCGGTATGTATCTCAACTGGCGTATTCAGGCTGACGAATACTACGATGTATCCTACATTGTGTATCGTGACGGTCAGCCTATCAACGACAAGCCCCTTTCCGTATCAAACTACACCGACACAGAAGGTACCATCAACAGTAAATATACTGTTGCTGCCGTGGTAAATGGTGTTGTGAAGAATGTGAGCAAAGTGGCTAAAAACTGGACTACCAGCTACACTGAGATTCAGCTCAATCACGAGGGCATCAAGAGCACACTTGTTCCCAACGATGCCACCTGTGCTGATGTCGATGGTGATGGAGAACTGGAAATCATCATGAAGTTCGACAATCTGAGTGAGATGGAACAGTCCTACCCCAAGTATGGACCAAAGATTGATGGTGTTGACACGAAAGAATATACCATCTTTGAGTGCTTCAAACTTGACGGAACCCGCTTATGGTGGATCAACTGTGGACCAAACATGGCTGACTTCCAGAATAACGAACAAAACATCATGGCATACGACTGGGATGGTGATGGTAAAGCAGAGTGCATCATGCGTGCTACTGACGGTCTGACCATGCATATGAAAGATGGCAGCACCTATACCGTGGGTGATGCCAATTCCAACGTGCGTGGAGCCAATGGTGGTGGCGTCAACTGGTTTATCTGCACCGACGGAGAATACCTACTATATTTTAATGGTGAGACAGGTGCCAAATACCAAGAAATGCCCTACCCCTTGAAACTCCGTGAGACACCCGGTGCTGACCTTGCAACCGAATGGGGCCATTCAGGATGGCAGCATCGCAGTTCGAAGCATTTCTTCGGTGCGCCCTATTTTGACGGAAAGAAACCCAGCATTTTCTTGGCTCGAGGTATCTACACCCGTCATAAGATGATTGCCTATGATGTGAATCCCACAACCCACCAACTCACACAACGCTGGCGTTGGGACTGTAACGCAGGTGGCCCTTGGAAAGGACAGGGTTATCATAACTACTGTGTGGCCGATGTGGACTGGGACGGTCGTGATGAGATTGTCTTTGGCTCTATGGTCATCGATGATAATGGTAAGGGGCTATCAACGACAGGCTTCGGACACGGTGACGCAGAACAAGTTGGAGACCTAGACCCCTACCGTCATGGTCATGAAGTATTCGCCTGCATGGAAGACAATCCAGGTACAAACTATCGTGATGCCACCACGTCAAAGGTATACTATCGCTACATCGCCGGCAGTGATGTAGGACGCTGTATGGCTGGCAATTTCAGCAACGCTTTCCCCGGCTCTATGGGTACACCTACAGATATAGGTCCCATCAGTCTTGTTACATGCAAGACCGTTTCTGGCATTACAGAGGCTGGAGTCAATCAGAATATGCGTATCTACTGGGATGGTGACCTACTTGAAGAAACCTTTAACTATGTCAATGGCAAGAACACCGCAGGTTGCATAGCAAAATATGGTTCCTGGAGCCCCATCTACACCATGGACGGTTCTATGACCAACAATGACACCAAAGGCACACCATGTTTCCAAGGTGACATCTTAGGTGACTGGCGCGAAGAAGTTATTATGCGTACAGCCAATAACAATATTCGCATATACTCTACCCCAACAACGACCAAGTGGCGTATCCCTTCACTTTGGTACGACCATCAGTATCGCAACGCCATGGTATGGCAGATGTGCGGATATAACCAGCCACCACGTCCAAGTTATTTCCTTGGCGAACTGGAGGGAATCACCATGGCGCCACCACCATTGACTACGACAGGACGCGTGGAGGTAATGAACAACGGTACCATCGGAAGCAGTCTGAACGGACAGCACGTCATGGTATGCGAAACGACAAATAGCAATGTCACCATTGAGGAGGGTGCCCAACCTGAAATCCTGACATTCAACGTACCTACATGGGTACGAGGTTCGGCAGCTAGCGAGTGTACTACCAAGGACACAAAGATTAACTATGTGACCTATACATGCACTGTAAGCGGAAGCGGTATCAGTGGTAATGGACGTCTGGTAAAACAGGGTGACGGCATTTTGGAGTTGCCCAAGGTTGACATGTCACATACAGGAGAGACGAACATATGGGCTGGTGTACTGAATTTCGACGGCACAATGAAGAATTCCCCTCTCTGGCTCAACCGCTTTGCAGAACTCAATAGCGATGGAGGTCAGTTCCGTTCTATCAAGATGGATTATGCTTCTATCCTGCGCCCTGGTCGCGCAGACAATCGCGGTACAATCACGACCGACAGCTTGCTGTTGGGCTTTGGATCACGCGTCATCTATGATCTCTACGAAGATTTCTCAGCCGACCAAATCAACACAAAGTATTTTTATATTGAAACAAAGAACTGGCAGAATGGTCCAGACTATCTGACCCCTGTGATTGAAATTGCCTATCATGGTGAAGGTGACATTGAACCAGGCAAATACCTCATCGGCAAAGCAACCGAAATAAAAGGAAGCATCAATAACATCCGCATCGAAGGAGTTCCTTCCAACAAAAAGGCAACCCTCACCACGGAGAACGAAAGTCTCTATATTATTATAGAAGGTATGCGCAGTGCAACAACCATCAATTGGACTGGTTCAGAAAGCACTGTCTGGGATCTTGACAATACAACAAACTTCCTAAAAGGTGAAGAGAAGTCAACCTTCGTTACTGGTGATGACGTATTCTTCGGCGACGATGCCACACAGTTTAATGTAACCATCAACAGCGAACTGGAAACTGACACGATATTCGTAGAGAATACCAAGGCTTATACCATACAGGGTACAGGTTCCATCACAGGTAACTCCATGCTCAACAAGAGCGGAAAAGGTTTGTTGACCATCAAAACAGAAAACGCTTACACGGGAGGTAACCGTATATCAGGCGGTGCAGTCATCGTCACATCATTGGCAAACTCTACGCAAGCAAAAGGTAATCTTGGTGCAGTAACTACCAGCGCAAGCAAGTTTGTTATCGAAAATGGTGGAGAACTGCGTACTACAGCTGCAGTGACTAATGGTTCTACCATCAAGTTTGAGAGCGAGACAGGTGGTATCATCAATAACTCAGCCGACTTTATCGTGGACCGTGCCATGACTGGCACAAAACTCACGAAGAAAGGTACCGGATGGATGAAACTGAATGTTAATAACACCGGACTTAACACACTTGTCATCGCAGCAGGTACTGTACAGTGTATTAATTCCAGCACACCTGCCAAGACCGTTGAATTCCAAGGCGGTACACTACGTGAGAATACCAGCACCAGCTACACCATCAACGTACCTCAGGGTAAACAGGGATACTGGTACATGGCAAACCGCTCAACCTATTCAAACAAAATCACAGGAACTGGCACGCTGACAGCTTATTGTGTAACAGAGAAAGGTACGAACTACTATGCTACCCGCACCCCAGTACAGTGCGACTTCTCTAACTTTGAAGGCACATTGGTGGCCACCTCTAGTCTCGATGATCCCAGCGTACTGCGCTTCACACTTAACACAAGTAGTGGTATGCCAAAAGGTACAATGAACATTGGTTCCAACGTAGAGGTACAGAACAGTGGCAAGACCTTCCGTATCGGTAAGCTGACTGGTAGTGGTGCCCTTGGCGGTGGTTGCACATTCAGTAATGGCACCAGCGTAGGTGCCAACACATGGCAGGTTGGAAATGACGCCAACTGGGGCTGTTCTGTGAAAGTCACCTCCAATTCAAACCTTGTTAAGTTGGGAACAGGTAAGATTACCTGGTCAGGAGCCAATACCAATACCGGTGCTACGACCATCAAAGAAGGTGAGTTATGTCTTGCAGCTACAGGAAAACTGGGTACAGGAAAACTCACTGTAGCGCAAGGTGCAACCTTCTCTGGTGCAAACTCTACCAGCAAGCAACTGGAGAATGCTTCAGTTGAGGTGAATGGTACATTACGTCCAGGAAGCTATAGCGGAGCATTCTCAGGCTCCCTCTTCTTCGGAGGAAAGAATGTCACGCTCAACCAGTCGGCAGTATATATCGTAGGCACCAACAAATGTGCCACAGCTAGCGCGAATGGCTGTACAGCCCTGCAGAACATTGGTACTCTGACTATCAACGGCACCATTCGTATTGAACCCGTTTCAAGCAACACATTGGCTGTAGGCGACAGCATCCGCCTGTGGAGCAATGTGACGAAGTTTGTTGGCACGCCCACGATCGAGGGCACCAACGGCATTGAATGGGACGACAGCCGCATCAGCGAAGGATTACTCTTCGTGAAATCGATTGCTACAGACATCAAGCCTCAATTAGCCGATGTTAAATCTCAGATTGGCAACATCTACGATTTACGCGGTCGCTTGGTTCGAAAGTCAGCCACATCAACAGAGGGCTTGAAGCCAGGTATCTACGTAATAGAAGGACGAAAGTTCGTAGTGAAATAAAACTACATATATTAATAGTAAAAAAACGAGAGAATTCTTTGTGGTTCTCTCGTTTTTTCGTATTTTTGCACGCAGAATAAAACTAAAACAAATAAATCATCAATATTTTATCAATTAACTAAAGTTTCGCAAGTGATGGCGCACCTGCATAATTTAACATAAAATAGGAATAAAAATGGCTTCGAAGTTTGCTCAACTCACTGAAAATGAGTAACTTTATAGTCGCCAAACAATAAAGTTCAAACTTAGAAGCCGTGAGCAAAGGTACAACAATTATTTCAGATTTGAGAAGCTTTTTCTCAGAAAATGAGAATAACCGTGCAATTAATGCGATTATGAGAGTGATGGAGTGCATAAACATACGTCCGGAGCAGATAGGGACAGAGAAGAAAGAGAACTGCAAGTTCACGAACGTGCAGGTCCTTAATCTTTTGATGCTGTTCCCTTTCTTCGTCGTCAGGAATGCATACCGGTACTCTGGCTCTTCATTAAGCCGCTTGTTCTGTTGTGAGAAGGACATGTTCTATCGTTTTATGAATGATGGTGATATCAAGTGGCGCAAACTGCTGTATGCGATGAACCTCCAGCTGCTGCGTAAGATCAGCCGTAGCACCGAGGCTGAGCATGACAAGCCTGTCTGCCTGATTATCGATGACACAGACGCTCCAAAGAGTGGTCGCAAGAGTGAACTTATCGGCAAGGTTTTCTCTCATATCCAACATAAGAGCATCCTCGGCTACAAATGTCTGACGCTGCTTCTGTGCGATGGCATGAGCCAATTGTTTCTCGATTTCTCGCTTCATGGTGAAGAAGGCTGTAATCCTGACAAGAAGCAAGGGTTGACGGACAAGCAACGCAGTGAGCGTTTCTCTGCCGACTATACGGGGCAATGTGTTGAGGAGCGCATAAAAGAATACACCATGAAGAAGACTGACAAGGCAATCGAGATGGTGAAGTACGCTATCAAGCGTGGAATACGTTTCGACTATCTGCTGGTTGACAGTTGGTTTACCAGTGCAGACTTCGTTCGCCTGATTACCAGCCGCCACATCAAGTGTCATTTGATTGGTATGATAAAGATTGGAAAAACCAAATACCACACCCAGTGGGGTGATTTGACTGCTAAGCAGATTATCAAGAAGCTCCAGAAGCAGGGCCTCACCAAACATAACAGGACACTCAGATGTACCTACTGCACCATCGATGTGAAGTTTGCAGGTACCACCGTGCGTTTGTTCTTCTCGAAACGAGGCAGGAATGGGCTTTGGAATGGATTGCTCACTACGGACCTCTCGCTTAGTTTTCTCAAAGCATACAGGACGTACGCTATCCGCTGGACTACCGAGGTGGCTTATCACGACCAGAAGCAACTGCTCGACTTCGGCAGATGTCAGAGCGTACACTTCTCTGCACAGATTGCCAGCTTTACGCTGATCATGATGCAGTACAACATACTTTGCACGGTGAAGCGGTTTGAAGCCTACGAAACCGTCGGGGCGCTCTTCCGTGATACCACTGGCAACACTCTCGAGCTGTCCGCTTCGGACAGGATATGGGAACTTATATTGGACACCATCCTGGAAATCGCAGAGATGATCTCTGCCGATGCCAGTGAACTGCTTTCTGCGGTTATTGATGCCAATCCTAAGTTCCATAAGCTATATCAAATGTATAAATTAGTCGCTTGATGAATGAATATTCACTTGCGAAAGTTCAGTCAATTAACTAAAAAACAACATGAACAAACTATTACGTTATTCTCTGATGAGTTTACTTCTCATCATCTGTGGAGTGGCCCATGCAGAGTTTCCCCTAACAGCAACCTGGGATTTCACGAATTCCAACGTAGTGGCTGCCGCTGTAGCACTATCAGGTAGTACTGAGACTGGACAAATCAAGGCTATTGAAGACAATGGCCTGCTACTCACGATTGAAGCCAACGGACAGACCATCCGCAACAACGGCAACTCTATTCAGACAGGTAGTCCCGTTGTATTCAAGGTGCCAGTGCAAGGTACTAAAGATATTGTAACCGTAGTAGGATACCCAGGCTATTTTGCCTACGCCATCGCTGGTATTGACGCTACCGATGCCACTACAACCATCAACGCAACCATTAGCGACGTGAAAAAAGGCTACGTAGAGATTGTGAACAAAGGACAATACCTGATTTCCATAAGTGTCACACAAAATGAAGACAAGAAAGAAAAGGTAACACTAGACAATGAGGCAGCCTCGGCACACTTCGCATTTAACAATGGTACAGAGGGACAAACAGCAACATACTCGAATGCAGATTATTTTCTTTCTAGCAAAATTACCCATGGAGATGGTCTTGTATTGGAAGGCAAAGACAATAAGAATCTGAACCAGACGTGGTTCAATCCTGTAGCAAAAGATAGCAAAGCTAATGATGGAAATGCCATCAACTTCATTACCACGCCGAAACCCGGACTAATGTTTACAGCCAAGAAAGTATCATTTAAGACGACACGCTATGGAACTAACGGAGGTAAGCTCGACATCGCCTGGAAAAATTCTGACGGCACTTTGGTATCGTTGGCAACAGACAAACAGCCTGCGCGAGACAACGAGACTCCTAATGTGAGTGAGTTTAGTTTTGACATCACTGGAGCAAAGGCAGGTGATGGTGCTTGCGGACTACAGATAAATCTTTACAGTCTTGATAATGGCAAACATGTAGGTTTCTCTGAAATCATTATTGAAGGAACACTCTCTGGCACAGAGAAAGACGTACCAATTTTGACTTCATTCAAGATTAACGACAAAGAATATGCCGTAGAAGACGTATTTGGCGAGCAGTATGAAGCAACATTAAAACTCTCTAAGAAAGAGGCTATGGTAAGTGCTGAGAACAAGTTGACTGATGTTACAGCAGCAAATGGCGAGGTGGGTACTATCACTTACGAAGGCACAGAGACAACCTGCAAAGTAACCATTCCTATGACTGCAGGAGAGACACAGATGAACTATGTGCTCAATATCATCCAAAAGCCCGACTATACCTTGAGCTATATTGATGTAGACGGTAACACCATTTTAAAGACACAGACGGTCGAAGAAGATGGCACCATCGGAGAATTTGCCTATAGCATTGCCGATGTAGAAGCAACAAAAAATGGTTACAAAGCTCGTGGTTGGTTCAAGCAGAACTATCTAGGTGCGAAGTTCACCACTGACGATGTTATTACAGCCGATACTAAGCTATACGCTATTCAGACTGAGATGGAAGTCGCTAGTCTCAGTCGTAAGTACGTGTATGACCTGACTGACCCGAATTTCTTTGACGAAGACCACGAAGGCTTCAATAGCATTGGTCAGGGAAAATGGCACGACAAACAACACGGATGGGAATTCAAACCTGGCGACAAGATTGAATTACTTGTAGGTCCGAAGGCTACCATTAATTTCTCTCTTTGCCAATATTCACCTGCCAGCGCTACAATCGAAGCCAGCAACGGCGTAAGTATCAACACAAAGGTTGATAATGATGGCGGTGCCGGTTCAATCGACTATGAAGGCGAAAGTGGAACACTGACACTGACACTCAATGGTGGAGCTTATATTCACGACATCACCGTATTTAACACAAGCGAGCCCAACTTCACAAAACAGGGTGAATGGATTATCGTAAAGCAAGGTGATGCAAGCAGCCTGCTTGATGCTATCGAGATGGCAAAAGGTATTGAGAACGTTAAGATCTTCTTGCCAGACGGAACTTATGACTTAGGCGAAACTATGAAGACCATCATCAGTGGAAAGAACATCTCACTCATCGGACAAAGCGCAGAGAAGACCATTATCGTCAACCATCCTCCTGTAGCCATGGAAGGTCTTGACAAGGCAGATCTGCTGAAGAACACCGGTGAAGGTCTCTATATGCAGGATTTATCACTGAAGAACGATCTGAGCTATGGTGGTAACGACGGACGTGCCGCCTCTCTACATGACACTGGCACCAAGACTATCTGTAAGAACGTCATCCTGCTCTCACATCAGGATACCTACTACTCTAATAAAGTTGGTGGATTGTATTACTGGGAAGGTGGAGAACTACACGGAACAGTTGACTATCTCTGCGGTAATGGTAAGGTCTACTTCAACAAAGTAAAACTGGTCAATGAAGTGCGCAATAGTGCAACTATCACGGCTAATTCAGAACTCTACGTATTCAACAATTGTATAGTTGAGAATAATGCTGGCACCTACAACTTCGGACGTGCTTGGAGCGACAATCCTGTATGTATTTATCTGAACACTACCCTACTCGACGGTGGTGCTAAACTTGCCGCCACACGTTGGAACCTCAGTGGTCTGAACTGTGACTACAGCATTGCCGGTGAATATGGAACCATGAACGCTAATGGTCAGGATATTACTCCGGCCAAGAACGAGGTGACCTTCACAAAACAGAACACCAAACTGAACACCATTCTGGATGCAAGCGCACTGCAGACATACTCTATCGAGAATGTATTAGGAGACTGGGCTGCCAATGCACAGAGAGATGCACGTCAGTTGGATGCTCCAGCACATGCCAAGTATGAGGACAATACAGTGACATTCGATATGACAGACAATGGTATGATAGCTTGCGCCTTGTTCAAGAATGGCGAATTTGTTGCCATCTCTGCCAACGGTGTATTCAACGACATCACCATTGACCCATCAAAAGACGCGCTCACTATCCGCACTGCCAACATGCGTGGTGGATTTGGCCCAGAGGGTCCTGTTGCAGGCACCTTGTCAAGCGTTAATAATGTACAGACAGCAACCAACACATATAATGTAATCTACAATATGCAAGGTATGCGTGTACAGAAGCCTGAAAAGGGATTGTATATCATCAATGGCAAAAAGATTATGATAAAATAGTCCTTTTTATTGTATCAATTATACATCGGAGGCACTTTTTTCAAGGGTCTCCGATTTTTTTTATAAATAATTTGCTTATTATTAAAAAATTTGTTTATCTTTGCACCGATTAAGGTATCAGGAAACCTAGATCCAACTAAAACGAACAAAAAAGTACTATTAACATTAACAATTTAACAAACAAAAGCAAAGTATGAAGGACGCAATGAAATTATTGTGCAAACTATGTCTTTTGGCAGCGTTTTACGTGCTAGCTCCCCCCGAGCTTATGGCACAGACAACAGCAAAAGGACAAGTCTTCGACCAAACTGGCGAAACCGTCATCGGTGCTACCGTAGTGGAAAAAGGTAATCCCCAGAACGCCGTGGTGACCGATTTTGACGGAAATTTCACCCTTAACCTTAAAAAGGGTAAGACCGTAATCATTTCATACATCGGAACCAAGCCCGCAGAATTAGCAGCTGGTCTGAACATGAAAGTTGTCCTCGAGGACGACAACAATCTGATGGAAGAAGTGGTAGTCGTTGGATATACCAGTAAGGCTCGTAAAGACCTAACCGGTTCTGTGGGTTCTATCTCAGGTAAGAAACTGGAGGCAGTACCCGTAACTTCGGCAGCAGTAGCCTTGCAAGGAAAGATTTCCGGTGTACAGGTTACCACAGTCGATGGTCAGCCTGGCGCAGATGTTAACATCCGCGTTCGTGGAGGTACCTCTGTGACCCAGTCAAACGAGCCCTTGTATATTGTCGATGGTTTCCAAGTGCCCAACATCAATGATATTCCACCCACAGACATTGCCTCAATCGACGTATTGAAGGATGCCTCTTTGACAGCCATCTATGGTGCCAAAGGTGGTAATGGTGTTGTCATCGTGACCACCAAGTCGGCAAAAGAAGGTAAGGTGCAGGTGTCTTTCAACGGAAACCTGAAAATTAGTCATCTATCCAAGAAGCTCGATTTGATGAATGCTCAACAGTTTGCCAACTATCAATATCAGTGGCACTCCTGTAACGGCACACGCTCTACCAACGGAAAATTCTTCCGTGCCAACTTCGGTAACCCATACGACCTAGACATGTATTCAAGTCTGCCATCACATGACTGGCAGGACGAGGTGATGGGTGAGACCCCTGTCAACTACTCTACCAACGTGACGATTGGTGGTGGTTCTGAGAGTGTAAAATTCAACCTGTCACTGACCCAGAGTGAGGACAAAGGTATTATCATGGGCTCAGGCGTACGTCGTACAAACATCAATTTCAAGACCGACGTGAAAGTTACCAAGAATTTCTCTATTCAGTTCAACCCCAAGTTCACCTTCCGTCGTGACCAGGGTGCTGGTGGTAACAATATTGGTACAGGTGGTATTATCGACGTGCTGAAGTATCGTCCTACAAACGGTTTCCGCGAGTATGGTTACATTGACCCCACATATGCAGACCCTGCAGAAGAGGAGATGTTTACCTACACCAACCCAAAGAGTGATATTGCTATCAACCAGCTCATCAAACACGCCTATACTTATACAAACAGTGTAGCACTGAACTGGAAACCCATCAAGGATCTGAGTCTGCGCTCAGAAGCAACCATTGGTTTGCAATGGACAGACCAGAGCCGTTTCTATGGCGCATATACATCCGAGGGAAAGAAGACCATCCATAACTCACAGCCATTGGCCACTATCGCCAATACCAAGCGACTGAATTATGTATGGACTAATACAGCTTCTTACAGCCTCACCCTACAGGACGTCCACAATCTGTCGTTCTTACTCGGTCAGGAGATTTATGAGACACAGACTCGCACGAACTCAACAACAAACCACTTGTTCCCCGTAGCATTCACGGCTCGTGAGGCTTGGGACAACATGGGCTTCGGTACCCCCTATGATGTTTCGTCATCACTATCAACACCCGACCGCACGGCATCTTTCTTCGGACAGATTAGCTACAATTTCAACCACAAGTATCTGATTTCTGCAACGATGCGTGCCGATAGTTCTACGAAGTTCGCACCTGGCTACCAATGGGGCTACTTCCCCTCAATCTCTGGAGCATGGGTTGTTTCCGAGGAGCCTTTCATGAAAGATATCAGATGGATTAGCCAATTGAAGTTGCGTGCTGCCTATGGTCTGGCAGGTAACAACCGCATTAATTCTGACCTCTATCGTGAACTCTATGCCATAAACTCATCAGGTGGTCCTGGTTTCGGCGAAGTAGCATCACTTGGCGAACAATATTATGGCAACAACAGCGGTGCACAGTTCTACAATCACAAAATTAAGTGGGAAACAACGATTACCCGCAACCTGGCTGCAGATATCTCACTGTTCAATGGTCGTTTGACCATCACACCGGAATTCTATTGGAACACCACGCGCGATTTGCTTTACCGATCAGATTTGGTTCCCATTGGCTACACCAACCAGATGCAGAACATCGGTCAGGTAACCAATAAGGGTATCGAACTCTCTATCAGCGGTGACATTCTGCAAGGAAAGGACTATGTGCTGAGTGCCAACCTCACCTTTGGTCACAACAAGATGAAGATTGACAAGTTGAATGGTACCGACAAGGTGGTATGGGACCAGAATGACCGTTGGAAGTCCAGTTATAACGACTACTGCTTGCGCGTGGGCGATGAGGTTGGTCTGATCTACGGATTCGTGTATGACGGCATCTACCAGTTCGATGAGTTCTATTTTGACCCACAGAACAACTATCAGGCTATTCCTTGGGGCTCTAGCGCAGCCGACAATGGAACAAGCAACAACTGTGCACCTCGCGAGGATGGTTATATTACCGTTATCAACGACGTATCAGGTGATTCAAACTCAGGTATCGCTACCCTACCCGGTAAGATTAAGTTCAAGGATCTGGATGGTGACGGACGTATCACTGAGAACGACCGTACCGTCATTGGCAATACCAATCCTAAATTCCAAGGTGGTTTCGGTCTGAGTGGTCAGTGGAAAGACTTCGACTTTACCGCTAACTTCACCTATATGCTCGATTTCGATGTAAACAATGCAACAGCTTATACCCTATCATCATCAGAGGGCAACAAGAACAGTTTCTTTAATGTTCTTTCCAAGTTTAGCGATGGTTGGCAGTATAACGATATCGACGGTAGCATCACAGGCACCAAGGGTGATATCCTTTATAAGGCATATTATCTGACAGACCCTGTAAGCATCTACAAGCGTGGCAATCAGAACCGTGGTCTGTGGAACCCCACTGACGTCACCACCAAACTGACACACTCATACTTTATTGAGGATGGTTCATTCCTGCGCTGTAATGATATTACGATTGGATACACGTTGCCAAAGAACATCACCCAGAAATGGGGCATCTCGAAAGCACGCTTCTATGTCTCTACATCCAACCTGTTTATCATCACCAAGTATTCCGGTTATGATCCTGAGGTGGATATCCAGACTGGTCTGACTTGCGGAATGGATTACAACCGCTATCCACGTAGCCGCAGCTTCGTATTTGGTACAAACATCACCTTCTAATTAAGAAACAGATATGAAAATCAAGAATATCATTATAGCAGGAGTTGCTGCACTGACATTGGGTTCATGCAATGACTTTCTAGATGTGGAGGCACCATCTGCATATACGCCAGACTTTGTCTTCAGTCAGAAGTCAGAGATAGAACGTGCACTTAACGGTGTGTATGCCCAGGCCCTTGTTGGCGATTTGTATGGCAATGCCTATCAGCTCACGTTCAATCTGAATAGTGATGTTGATGTGACAATCACCTCCAGCGGTGCACACTCACACAGCACATACGCACGTTTCGACTGTGATGAACAGGGTGGCGATATTCAGAAATTCTGGACAGCTGCCTATAGTCTGATTGAATACTGCAATAAGTTTATTGCTTCTGCAGAGGGCTCTAAGTTCTATCAGAATACAGACAACGATCCAGAATGGGAACAAGATGCACAGGTTGCACAATGGATTGGCGAGGCCAAGTGTCTCAGAGCCATGATTTATCACGACCTTGTAGTTATGTTTGGCGACGTACCTTTCACCTTTACGCCAGCACGCGACCGTTCTAATTACGTATTCCCCGTCACCGACCGTCAGGAGGTGCAAGACACGCTCATCAAAGATTTGAAAGCTATCGCACCTTACATGTCAAGCACAAAGAGCGTCACCGTGGAGCACTGCTCTAAGGAGTTTGCTCAGGCAATGATTGCCCGTATTGCTCTGACAGCTGGTGGTTACTCCTTGCGCCCGGACAAGAATAATGCAAAGAGCTATGGTACGATGAAGCGTCCGGACAACTATACTGACTATTACAAGATAGCTCGCGATTATGCTGACTCAGTAATTAGCGCTGGTACACATGATTTGAAAGCCGAATATCAGAATGTTTTCGTCAACGAGTGCAATTATCAGGTGGTCAACGATGACGACCCCATCTTTGAGATTCCCTTTACGAAAGAATCTACCGGTAATACTGGTTATATCCATGGTCCGAAATACGACTCATACGAGAACCAGACAACTGGTGTCTGGGGCGAATGTAAAGGAAGCGCCCGTCTGCACGCTTTCTACCGCTTCCTGTTCAGAACTGGCGACAAGCGTCGTGAGTTTGTAAACGGATTGTGGTATTACACCTACCGTATGGACGAGAACAACAATCAGGTTGACTCTATCGTCATCTTTAACGACTATGCAGTGTTTAACAACAAGTGGTCTAAACTTTGGACAGCAGAAGGTTCTGCACTGGGAAACGGTTCTACAGGTTCTACAGGTATCAATTATCCTTATATGCGTTATGCGGATGTACTGTTGATGTATGCAGAAGCTGCTAACGAGCTGGATGGTGGACCTTCAGATACCAAGGCTGTTGAATGTCTGACAAAGGTTCACAGCCGTGCATTTGACGACGGTGATCCTACCTTCATTGCTACTGCTCAGACTTCAAAGGAAGCCTTCCAGAAGGCTGTGCTCGATGAGCGTAAGTGGGAGTTTGCCGGTGAAAACTCTCGTTGGCGCGACCTCGTCAGAACAAATAAGTATTCAGAGGAGTTGGTATATAGCTTCCTGCGTTACTATGCTGCAGGTATGGCACACAACTCAGGCTTTGAAGATGCTATCACAGAGCACGACGAGCAGCCTGCCAATGCAAGCTATATCAACCGAACACCGCTGACAGTGTACTATCATAAGTATTATACAAGCG
The DNA here is from genome assembly GCF_022024175.1 of Prevotella communis. Taxonomy (GTDB): domain Bacteria; phylum Bacteroidota; class Bacteroidia; order Bacteroidales; family Bacteroidaceae; genus Prevotella; species Prevotella communis. The sequence goes on from NZ_CP091794.1 coordinate 2,245,503, forward strand.
AGGGTACCGACAATCAGAAGATGCTCTTCCATCGTCTATACAGCAACCAGATGTACGGATACACTGTTGATACAACGACACCATTCGACATCAACCTGAGCTATCCTAACCAGTCGCTGCCCAGCCTGCGTCTGTATAATGCCTACGCACCGCTCAGTCAGCCGACAACAGGTCAGATTACAGCATTTGGATTCTCTGCTGCAGGATGGAGCAACGCCAAGTTCTACAACTGGTATAACGATGCGACAGCACAACCCAACAACCAGTGTAAGTATAGTTACTACGGCTATATCCGTGCGGACGAGAATAATGCTTTATGGATTATACGCGACGGCGTTCAAGAGCAGTTTGACGCTATCCCTGCAGATATGAGCACACTTCCAGCCGTACGCTATATTCTCCCCTATCCTAACCAGGTTATTCAGCGCTCTGCCGGTGCCTATAAAAACTACTATGGTTATTAATAACACCTAGAACAAAAGATTATGAAAAAGATATTGAATCAAATCATGCTCCTTTTCGTTGCCGCTTCCTCCATCACCTTCGTGGGATGTAAGGATGACGATAACAACGGATCTTCGACTAATACCGACAGGGAGTTTATGACCATGTTCATCACCGACAATACCCGTGGAAAAGGAACCTCTTATCCTTACAACTGCGGACTTGACGGAGCCTATCCACATGGCAACACAATCCATCTTTATTGGTACGGTGTTGACGACTGCGCAGGCTACCAGATTCAAATGGGACTGCAGATCAAGGTCAGTGGTGGTGCTGAGGCATGGCAAAAGGTACAAGGTACCAGCGACCTGCTGCTCGATACGATTGTAGGACCAAAGCAACTCGACTTGCTGCTGAAAGATCTGCAATATTCTACCAACTATAGATTTGCTATCCGCGCATTGTCAAAGAAAGACCGCAACATCAAGGGTGACGAGACGACCTTTGCTCACGCATCCAACTGGTTCGGCCATGGCAACGGACGCCAGTGGCAGGAGTATCTGGGCATCACTACTGATGACCGTTACCCCACCCCAATGGCAATCTATGTGAATCAGGCCGAGACTACCGAAAACGACATGCACGTTTACTTCAATACCAACATCAGTCAGTTGGGCTTGAACCTGAACGATGATGACGACAAGGATAAGTTGCAGGCTTACTACGAGAACTTCAACATTGATGAAAATGGTAACCTCGGTTATGAATACCTCACCGTGACACCTTCTCCCAACAATCCCAACTCTACCGTTGGCGAGAAATGGAAGAAATACAAGATTACTGATGAGGACCGCGCCCGCGGATATGTCGTGGTAGATGGTCTGACAGCCAACTCTGTATATGTCATCGATGTAATAGATCCACGCGTTCCTGTAGACATTGATGCTAAGTACAACACCTGTACCGCCCGTTCTGATGGTCAGCCCGGTGAACCTATCCTGCTTTCACATAGTGAACTGATGGCACAGGCTGCCGACATGGCGATTCCAGATCGCGATGCTAAACGTGCTGACGTATATGGACCGAAAGCCGATAAATATAATGCAGCTCCTATATCACCAACTCTCCATGACTTTATCTCGAACACCAACTATGCAGAAGGTCAGACATTCTTGCTGGAAGGTGGTAAGACATACTATTTAGATGGTAACGACATCACATGTAAAGGTTTTGTATTGAGGACCAATCCTGAAGATGTTGCCAAGGGCTTACGTGCCCGTGTCATCTGTGGCATAGGTGAAAGTTCTGATATCTTCACACAGGCCAAGGAAGGTCGTCAGTGGGATGGTTGTCCATACTCTATGTTCACCTTTGGCCGTTCACCTGAAGCTGGTGAAGGTGGTGAGATATACATGAAGAAACTAGCTTTCTATGATATCGACTTCGACAATCCTGAGTGTTTCAACTATGGTGACCAGAAAGCAGGCATAGGAACAGCAACGGGTAACTATTTCTTCAACATGTTTAGCGATGGTATGGCTATCACCCTCGATTCGCTTGTCATGGAGAACTGTACCTTCAAGCGTATTGTTCGTGGTTTTGTGCGTGAGCAAGGTCCTAACTACAAACTTTGGAACCATGTGCTTATCAAGAACAACCTGTTCTTCGACTGCGGATACTACAGCAATGGTGCTGGTGGCTACTGCTGGATTGACGGTGCTGGCAACAATGGCAAGACCAATATGCTGGCAGACTTCAAGGCTATCGAAAACACCTTCTATGACTGTCCTTTCCCTGCCTTCATCAAACAGCAGCTGGCAGAAGAATATAAGTATGTGGACAATCCAAAATGGAATATCACATTCTCTAATAACACCCTGGTGAACTACAACACACGTGGTGACGGTGCCATCTTCAAACTGACACGCATACCTAATGGTTCTGTATTTAATGTAGAGAACAACCTCATCATTCTCTGCAAACAGGCAGGTGACCAGCGCAAACTGGAGCAATATGGTGCTTACGTTCCCGATACGGAGACAGGTGCTGACGGCTCTGCAGGACATATCACGCTGAATTTCCACAACAACTGGTCAACGAATAACGATCTAACCAATGGTTCTATCTTCAGTTCACGTGCCTTCGACAACCAGAAGGATGGCTTCGGTAACTTAGTAACTCTGAATAAAGCAACACTGAACGGATCGCTACAGGTATCTGTTGCCAACATATCTGCAACAGACTTACTCATCAGTCCATGTCCTCCTCATGTTGCAGCTACAGCAGAAGATCAGCACATGCACCGTGCAGACGCACTGGACGGAACAGCAACAACAGCCTACAACGTGAACCTGTTCTTCAAAGACAAGAACAACGACATCTTCACAAACAACGTAGGTGCTGCTCGTTGGAGGAAGTAAATAACAAACACTAAAGAAAAGACATTATGAAGAAATTCAGAATATCGATAATAGCAGTCGCTACCCTACTGGCTGGTTTCGGCATGACAGCATGCTCAGAGGCTAACGAGTATGAAGATAGCAACACAGACAACCCCTCATGGATTGTCGGCTATACAGACACCACAACGATTTCTCATCCTGAGTCGCTGGAAAGTACCAAATGGGTACGTGGCGAAGGATTGAAGAAAAATGCCTATGGTAAGGAGATTCAAGGTTTTGTAGAAAGCCTCGACTTTGTATCGTCCGACTCTGTTGCTGTAAAGATGAGTCAGGGTGTCACTGAAGGCACATGGAATGATGAATCAAACACCGCCAAGTTGCCCTATTACGAATACACCTATAGTTCCAAGACTGGTAATCTTCAGATTCTGCAGCGCAACGTCAGCAACGGAAAGGTGACAAAGAAAGCCATCTTCATTGGTGTCGTGGTGAAAGGTAAGAAAGAAATCATCACCTTGGTTCACTATGGTGACTCACCTGCCCAGACCTACCTCGTAAAAGAGTAATCTCTATACAACGCCCTCTCCTGTATCAATGGTATACAGGGGAGGAAATAAAAAGACAATAACTATTTAACATTATTATTTAACTAACAATTTCTATTATGAAAAAATTTTTTACTTTAGCTTTAGCCCTCATGGGCTTTGCGGGTGTTGCCAACGCCGCTAATGTTGACGACTTGGCTGTACTGAAACACAGTTATGTGCTGGTATGTGAAGATCTTGGTGCACGTCCTGGCAAGGGAGCCCTTTTTGGTGACGGTCATTTCCTAGATGTAACAGGTGGTTCTACAGCAACTAACAAAGGTTCCGTTGATCTTTCTGTTGCAGATGGTGTACTCGTTACAGAGGCAATTGCCAATAAGTATGGTGAGTATGGTAAGCATCTGAATTTTCTTCGACTAAAGAAAACTCAAGATGTGATTGCCATGAAGGTAACTGCAAAATCAAAAGTTATTATTTTCTATCAGGACAACAACAAAGATGACCGATATCCTGTTTTTGCAAAGGATGCAGCTCTGACTGAAAAATATGCAGACGGTGTAAGATCTGAAAGATGTTCTGGCGAAGAGGGCAAACCTGCCGTAAACGTCAGAAGAATGGAATGGACTGCCACTGACGATGGTCTTGTCTACGTTGGCGACAATAATGGCGATATGTTTGTTAGTTACATCATCATTGAGGCTAACGAGGCTCCTGGCACTCCTACGGTAAAGGTTGGTGAGCAGACCTACGAAGGAGGTCTCTGGTTCCGTGAAGTTACCTGTAAGGCTAATGACTACACCATGGAGGGTACTGAAATCGGTATCCCCACCATCGTGACATACACCACAGATGGCACCGCTCCAACTGCAGCAAGCCCAATTTACCAGTCTCCTATCAAGTGCTACAAGGATATGACTGTAAAGTTCCAGGCTTTCTATGACATCGCAGGAACAGGAACTCCCGATGCAGGTTGTATTTGCGATAACGCCGACAACGAAGCAAATGTAAACTTCCTGTTTGACGCTCCTACCATCGAGGCTAATGGTGCACAGGTTACAATCACCTCTCCTTACGAGGGCGCTAAGAACTTCGTGCTGATTAATGGTGACAATGAGGAGGAGACCAGTTCAATCACTTTGGAGGAGTCTGCTACTGTAACAGCTTACTCTAAGATTATCAACGGTGACTATGCTGAGTTCACCACCAAGAGCACCACTAAGGATGTTTACGTGCTGGATCCTATCAAGGAGAAAAAGACTATCGTCGTTACTACTGGTACAGCAGTTATTGACGAGGAAGCTACAGCTACATCTACTACGGGTCCTGTTTACAAGGTTGAAGGTGGTGCCATCAGCGCCGACAAGAAAGATTTCTTTGTAAAGAACCTTACCTTCAGTGTACTGAAAGATGAGAAGGCTCAGTATCAGGTTCCCGAAGGCCAGGAGATTTACATCCAGATGAGCAACACCAACATCACCTTCCAGGTGGCCGAAGGTGACTCTGTTGACGTGAAGGTTGTCTGCACAAAGAACTCTTGCAAGAATCTTGAAGCTGAAGATGCCGCAGCAGACAAGCTTGTAAATGGTTGCACACCTGATCGCAGCTGCTACGTAAACGTAAGTGGTACTAATTATTGTCATCTGGATGCAGATGGTGGTGTAGCAGCCGACCTGAAACTGCATTCTGAGGCAAACGTTATCACTTTCGGTCTACACGCAGGTACTTACACCTTCCAGAAATATTCAGGCACTGGCAACATCTTGATTTCTTCTATCGAGATTACTCCTGTCGAGGTTGACAAAACTGGCATTTCTACCGTAAAGAACGAGGTTGCTAAGAGTGCTATCTTCAACCTGGCAGGTCAGAAGGTTACAAGCAACTTCAAGGGTATCATCGTAAAGGATGGTAAGAAAATCTTCAAGTAAGAAAGACACCGAACTTGATTAAGTTCAAATCTCAAGAGACACGCGCTTCAGTAAATGGAGCGACGTGTCTCTTTTAACAAAAACAGACGCGACAAGCAACTATCACTATACAAATGAAAAGATATCTATTCTATTACTTATCATTACTCACACTTCTCATCCTGTCATCTGCAACAATAATGGCAGAGGATAATATACCTGCCTTTCCAGGTGCAGAAGGGCATGGACGCTACGTTGTTGGTGGACGCAAAGGAACAGTCTATCATGTCACTACCCTGTCTGACAATGAAAAAGACGGTAGTGGAACATCTGGTTCCCTTCGCTACTGTCTGAAGAAAGGTGGCTCCAATGCCAAGACCATCGTTTTTGATGTAGGTGGTGTTATCCCACTGACCAGCGACCTCAAGATACCAGCTAATACAACCATTGCCGGACAGACAGCACCCTACCCTGGCATCACGCTTCGCTATTATACTGTAACGCCAAATGGCAATGAAATCATTATCCGTTTCATTCGCTTCCGCAGAGGTGAAGAGAAAAACGTAAACGATGGTGCTGACGCCACTTGGACACGACAGAAGACCAACATCATACTAGATCACTGCTCTTTCTCATGGTCAATAGATGAAGTAGCATCTTTCTACGACAACAATAATTTCACCATGCAGTGGTGTACTATCGGCGAAAGCCTCAACAATGCAGGACACGATAAAGGAGCACATGGCTATGGAGGTATCTGGGGCGGCAAACTGGCCTCCTTCCATCACAACCTGATATGTCACGTCAACAATCGCTCACCGCGCTTTAATGGCGCACGCTATAATTGGTCGGGCTATACCAGCAACAAGCTCTATAGCACTTACCAATGGAACAACACCCTACAGGCAGAAAATGTAGACTTCCGCAACTGTGTAATTTACAACTGTGGAAATGGCTGTTATGGAGGACCTGGTGGTGGCCAGATTAATGTAATCAACAATTACTATAAAACAGGGCCAGCAGCTTCTACTAACTATATTACTAACGTGTCTCTTGCCGGTAGTGGCAACGCAGGCAATGACCAGACTTTCTGGGATATGACCAGCCGTTATTATATTGACGGTAACCAGATGAATAATGAAACTGGCAACGACTGGAGCCGCATCATCTACGATAATGGGATACCAAGCAAAAATGGTGAATACTATACAAAAGATCCTAATCACTATTACGGCTCTGACGTAACCTACGAACAAATCAATGGTACAGACTGCGTCAGAATCAGGATGGAATCTCCTGCGCCTTCAGGTCTTGTAACAACACATACAGCCCAGACGGCCTTTCAGAAGGTATTAGCCTATGGTGGAGCATCCCTCGACCGCGATGTCGTTGATGCCCGTTATATGGAAGAAGCAGAAAACGGCACCGCTACCTATACCGGTTCAGTTACAGGCAAGAAAGGTCGCATTGACCGAGTGGCTGATGTGGAGGGCTATACCGAGAATGATTTCCCCACAGGCTCACGCCCCGCTGGTTTCGATACTGATGGCGATGGCATGCCTGATGAGTGGGAAACTGCCCACGGACTAAATCCCAACAGTGCAGCCGATGGTAAGACCTATACCCTGGATTCTGAAAAGAAATGGTACCCCAATCTGGAGGTCTATCTAAATGCCTTGGTAGAAGATATTATGAAGGCTGGCAACACTGATGCCATAGAAGGTGTGGACGAGTACTACCCCTTCCTGAACCATTCTACAGGCATCTGTCACCCGACGACCGATGCACCGGTTAACTATCTCAGATATCATAATCTGAAAGGACAACGCATCGCCCAACCACGACATGGCATCTTCATAATTACCGAAAATAATGCCGATGGTACCAAACAATGCCGAAAGATTATCAGATAATCTATTCATTCTATCGGCTGAATCAGAGAAAAATAGTATCTTTGCAGAGAAAATAAAAAATATCTACTAACAATCATTATGAAATTGAAACAATTCATGCTATCTGGAGCCATGCTCTTATGTGCTACCACAATGACAGCTCAAGAAAAACTACCTGCCTTTCCTGGCGCAGAAGGATTCGGACGCTATGTCACAGGTGGACGTGGTGGTACGGTCTATCACGTCAAAAACCTGAAAGACAGTGGCTATCAGTCGCTACGCTGGTCATTGGCACAAAATCCTGGAAAGCCAAAGATTATCGTCTTCGACATTAGTGGTACCATTCATCTGGAGTCAGAACTGTCGATTCCCAGCAACGTTACTATTGCTGGTCAGACTGCCCCTGGCGACGGTATCTGCATTGCAGACTATCCTTGCAGCATTCATGGCAATAATGTCATTGTACGCTATATGCGCTTCCGTCTGGGCAACAAGAACGTGAAAAAGGATGGTGCTGACGGATGGGATGGCTTTGGCGGATTCGACCAGATGAACTGGATGATAGACCACTGCTCTGTAAGCTGGTCCATCGATGAGTGTCTGTCGGTTCTTGGCAATAAAAACACGACAGTACAATGGTGTCTCGTGGCCCAGAGTCTGGTAGCTGCCGGTCACTCCAAAGGTAATCATGGCTATGGTGGCAACTGGGGAGGCAGTGGTGCTTCGTTCCATCACAACCTGCTGGCACATCATGGCAGTCGTACCCCACGTCTTGGCCCACGTCCTACCACCCAGTTAGACGAGCGAATGGATATGCGCAATAACGTCATCTATAATTTCGGTGGCAACGGCTGCTATGGAGGTGAGGGTATGAATGTCAACATTGTGAACAACTACTATAAGCCAGGACCAGGTTCGCCCACAGACAATAAAGGGAAACGTATTGCCGGCATCGGTATTCGCACCAACTCATATATAGCCACCTACCCTGACTATGCACCTGCCCTGCATCTATGGGGCCACTACTATGTAACGGGGAATGTCAACTCAATGTATAGTGATGTGACTAGCAGCAACTGGACTGTCGGTGTGATAAACCAAGTGAACGCCAGCGATTGTGATGGCACATGGACACAAGCCACTAAGGACAGTATCAAGCTGTCAGAACCCATCTATTTTATCACCACGACAACGCACTCTGCCGCTGATGCCTACGAGAAAGTATTACAGTATGCCGGAGCCAGTTTGCACCGCGATTCGTTTGATGAGATGATGGTAAGTGATACTCGTCTGGGAAGAGCCTCACATACCGGTTCTGGCAATGCTGCAGGCTTTGTCAACTCACAAGAGGACAACAAGCCCACTGGTGCCAGTAGTACATGGAGCGCTTGGCCTGAGTTGAATAGCGAAACAGCCCTGACTGATACCGATGGTGATGGTATGCCAGATGAATGGGAGACTGCTCACGGACTGGATCCAAAGAAAGCATCTGATGGCAGCGCGCTCGATGCTAGCGGTTATACCAACGTGGAGGTATATCTGAACGCTCTGGTTGCCGATATTACCGAACAGCAAAATGAAGGAGGCACCCCCATGGGGAGCATTATTGAAATAGGCAAAGAACCCATTTCCGCCAGTTATAACATCTGCCAGATGACGTCTAATGGTGACGGTTCATTCGTTGACGGATTTAAACTTAGCAGTTTCAGCAGCACCAGTCAGCCTGCCTTTGGAACTTCCGGCACTATCAAACTAAGCAGTTCCAAACAATATACTATCACTATGCCCGAAGGGTTATCTATCAACAAGGTGACAATTCTTGGCTACTGCAACTCTGATGGTCAGACAGGTTACTTAGGCGAACTGGCAGGCACTGAATACGGGGAAAACGATTATGTGTTTCCTGCAAGAGATGCCACCCCCAGCAAAGCCACGCATACCATCACGCTGAGCCAGCCCGTCAGCAATAAACTGACGTTCACACCTAAAGGAAACGGACAGGCCTGCTATTACATCACCCTTCATGTTGACCAGACAACAGGCATCCAGGAATTGATGACTCCGGAGCATCAGGAAAATAACTGTTATGACCTGCTGGGTCGAAAGGTAAGTGATTCCCAACAAAAGAAGGGAATCTATATTTCAAAAGGAAAGAAATACATACTCAATTAGCGTTTCCGACTTAGATTCCTATTGTTTTCAACTTAGAAACAGCAGAAATCAACATAGAAAAATTAAAAGTCAACTTAAATATAAAGAACCGCCCTATCGCATGAAGCAATAGGACGGTTCTTTCTTTATTCAATCTCTATCGGATTATTCTTTCTTTGGTTCAGCCTTTTTCTTGGGGGCTGCCTTCTTAGCGGGAGCAGCTTTCTTGTCAGCTGCCTTCTTAGCTGGTGCTACCTTCTTAGCTGGTGCTGCCTTCTTGGGCTTCTCAGCCTCAGCAGGCTGGAGTTTTGCCAATTTGGTTTTCAGGCGTTCAATCTCCATATCCTTCATCTCAATCTCGTCACCCTGATTCTTGATAGTGGTCAGCAGTGAGTTGAGCTGCTCATTATCAATCTCCTCGGGATAGAGAGCGTTCACTCTGTTTATGAAGTCGCCCAGGATATTCATGTAGTTAGTGAAAGCATCAAACGGGCCGCTGTAGATACCACGGTCAAGACCTACATTAGAAGGCTTGGTGGTCATAAAGCGGAAGTTATTTGAAGCCTGCAGGTAATCCCAGTCCTGGTTGATGCGTGGATCGTTGGCTATCAACAGACGATCTGCAACAGAATACAGTTTATTAAAGGCCTCACGCTGCATGGCATTACCCAACCAGCATGAGCAGTCGCGCTCCTCGTCAACCCACGACAACGTATCAGGTACATTGATAGCCCCCACACTCTTTGTCTTCATACAAATCTCAGTAGGTGTAGAGAAGGTGATACCCTTCTGCTTAGCACATACAGGCAGAGCATGCAGGAAATCGAGGATATTAGAACTGAGTGGCTGTGCAATACCCAATGCAGAGAGTTCCATGAAGATATTGATAATCTGCTCTTCCTCCGGCAGACGGGCAATACGATCAATATAAGCATCGGCAAACAGAGGATAGCCCTCCCACTCTGCGTTATTGAAACGCAATGAGATATCGTCTGACAACTCTACATCACGAAGCAATAGTTTCAGACTGGGAGCCATGTTACAGTTGTATACATAGTGAGGACTCTTCCAGCCAAGCACGTGCTTAGCACCTTCTGTAAGCATACCCTTGAAGCCCAAAGCAGCAATCTGTGCACCGATGTCATCACTATAAATCAGAGAAGAGTTACGTGCCACAGTAGGTTTCTTGCCAAAGTACTCCTCCATCTTAGCACACTGTTTCTTCATATCACGGGCAAAAGCCTCTGGATTAGCCAATGAAGAAAGACCATGACTATAGGGCTCTGCCAGGAACTCCACACAACCTGTCTCATTGAGTTCCTGAAGTTTTTCAATAACCTGAGGAGCATGATATTCCAACTGTTCAATACCTGTACCAGAAAGAGAGAAGGCTACCTTGAAGTAATTTCCGTTCTCCTTTATCATCTGCAGCAGGGTGTTGAGTGCTGGCATATACGAACGCTCTGCTATGTCGCAGATGCTACGTTCGTTCTCATAGTCATCATAATAATAATGATCGGTGCCGATATCAAAGAAACGATATCTCTTCAGATGGATAATCTGATGTATCTCGAAATATAAACAAATCGTCTTCATAATTGTTTAATGTTTAATCTTTAATGTTTAATGTTACTCTTCCCATCCTAAGGTTCTTCTGTAGAGGGTGCGTATCCAACGCCCTACTTTCTCCCATGTAATCTGGTCAACCTCTTTCTTTCCTTCTTCCTTGAGGTAGTTGAACAGCGAGTCGTTCACACAGATACTATAGATAGCATCAGCCAAAGCATGTACATCCCAATAGTCCACCTTGATACAGTTGTCCAGGATTTCAGCACAGCCCGACTGCTTAGAGATAATAGAAGGCGTACCACACTGCATGGCTTCTAAGGGTGAGATACCAAACGGTTCTGATACTGATGGCATCACATATACATCGGAATCCTTCAGGCATTCATATACCTGTTTGCCACGCATGAAACCAGGGAAATGGAAACGGTCTGCAATACCACGTTCGGCAGCGAGATATATCATCTGATCCATCATATCACCAGAACCGGCCATGCAGAAACGCACATTGCGTGTGCGATGAAGCACCATATTGGCAGCCTCAACAAAATATTCTGGACCTTTCTGCATCGTGATACGTCCAAGGAAGGTCACCACCTTCTCCTTACCAGTATGGTCAGGACGTGGTATATCTTGATATTCTTGAGGCAGGGGATATACCGCATTGTGCACCGTAAAGCACTTACGGGGATCCTGATGATACTGATTGATAACCGTCTGACGAGTCAGCTCCGACACACACATGATACAGTCAGCATTATCCATTCCATTCTTCTCAATAGAGTAAACTGTGGGATTCACTTTTCCGCGACTACGGTCAAAGTCAGTAGCATGAACATGAATACATAACGGTTTGCCACTCACCTGTTTAGCATGTATGCCTGCAGGAAAAGTCAGCCAGTCGTGTGCATGGATAATATCAAAGTCCTCCGTACGCGCCACGACGCCCGCAATGATAGAATAGTTATTGATTTCCTCGTGCAAATTACCAGGATAGCCACCGGCAAACTCCATACAACCGAGGTCGTTCACATGCATATAGTTGAAGTCGGCATAGATATGCTCCCGGCACTTATAATAGTATTCTGGAGACATGATATTACCCACACGCTGTTTCACATAGTCATAGTTCACATCGCGCCAGGCAATAGGCACTGCGTTCATGGCTACAATACGGCAGGCATGCTGACTCTCATCACCAAAGGGACGAGGCAGACAGAGCACAGTCTCTATATCGCCTTGAGCCTTCAAACCTTCAGAGATACCATAGTTGGCGGTAGCCAAGCCACCAAATACATGAGGAGGATACTCCCATCCAAACATTAATACTTTCATCGTCGGTCCTCCTTATTTTTGATATGAATACTTTTCAAGCAACTTCATGGTACGCAGAATCTCGGCGACGTTCATCGCAAACGACATAGCACCACGTCCATGGAATGGCGGGTTACCGTCGAACAGTTCCGAAATAGTCCCAATAGCATGATAATCCATCTCATCCTCATAGCCCACCATCTGGCGCTCAATGAACGACAAGCGACTACGTTTGTAGAGTTTCAGACAAGCCTCCATATAGAAGCCACCCAGCCAAGGCCATGCCGTACCCTGATGGTAAGCATAGTCACGCTGTGTCTGCGGACCAACATACATGGGGTTATAACCGCCACTCTTAGGCGACAGTGAGCGCAAGCCCTTTGGTGTGAGCAATTCACGTGTACAGATATCTACCACGCTCTTCATCTGCTGCTGATTCAGGGGTGAGTAGTCCAAGGCCACCGCAAAGATCTGATTCGGACGAACACTCCAGTCCATCATATTTCCGTCTACATAATCCAGCAGATAGCCATACTCATTGACAAATGTGTCAACAAACGATTTTTTCGTCTTAGCAGCCAATTCCTCTAGCACCCCTGCACCTTTGACATCACCTTTCTCTGCAGCCATCGATGCGCAGAACTTCACAGCATTATACCATAGGGCATTAAACTCTACGATATAGCCAGAACGAGGCACAACGGGCTTACCGTTGGCCTTAGAGTTCATCCATGTGATGGCTTTGTCACGACCGTTGGCATAGAGCAGGCCATTATCGTCCAGTCGAAGGTTAGGATGTTTGTCGTCCTTGATATAAATAATGATGTCCTGCAATAACTTGCCATACTTCTCAAAGGCTTTGTCGCGCCCTGCATAGCGGGCATATTGCTGTATGGCCCATACAGCCCATAAGGGGACGTCAGGCTGGTCCATCTCGTAAATTTTCACCGTCAAAGGCTTGCCTTCCATAAATTCACGCAAGCCACGCTCTGCAGTGTTCATCACCAGTTCGAAATAGTCCTGCTCGTCAATAGCCAATGTCAATCCCGGAAGCGAGATAAATGTGTCACGAGCACGACATTTGAACCATGGATAGCCGGCCAACAGATATCGGGTATCATCAGCCTCACGGTTATGGAACTGATGGGCAGCCGTTACCAGACAGTGATAGAAATTATCACGCGGCACACGCAAATCCAGTTCTTTCTGGAACATACTCTTCAGAGAACTAGATTTCACCTGCGACGTAGAAGCTGCGAAGACAATGGTCTCACCCTTCTTGATAGGCACCTCGAAATAACCAGGTACATAAAGATCCTCATTAGAAGCATAGCCACGCTCCTGCTCCTTCGGATATTCTATGCCACGATACCAGTCGGGCTGGAAGATAAACTCATTTTTCTTATTGAACTGCATGAACAAATCGGGATAGCCCTTGTACATACATGTCTTGATACCGTTGTCAATCAACTGATAATCACGGCTTGCCACTGAGTTCTCATGGGTAAACTGACGTACACTTCTGAATGCCAGGAACGGACGGAAACGCAGGGTGGTAGCAGAATGAGCATCTTCCAGCGTATAGCGGATCAGTATACGGTCCTCGTAAGCCTGGAAAATCGTCTCACGTTTCAGTATCACACCACCCACACGATAAACAGTGGTAGGAATAAGACTGGCATCAAACTCACGAATGTACTTGTGTCCCTTAGGACTGAAGTTGTTGCCTTGATACTTGTGGAGACCCAGGTTGAATTCCGCTCCATGCTGCACCACCGTACAATCAAGCGACGACAAGAGCACATGGTTCTCATCGTCAATCTCAGGCACAGGGACCACCAGCAGTCCGTGGTACTTTCGCGTATTGCAGTCTACAAGGGTAGACGCGCTATACGCACCACCTCGGTTGGTGCGGAGCAATTCACGGCGCAGACTCTCCTCCAGGTTCGTCATCACGGCTTTTTCAAATCGTAAATAACTCATAGTTCCTATCTTAAGGTTTTATTTTATTAGATATAATAGTCGCTTTAGATTTATTTGATTTCCAAAAGTACGAATTTTTCTTTGGACAGCAAAACATTTAGGCAAATATTTTAGTTTTTAGTCCGAAAAAAAGCAAAAAGGAGGTATCATCACCTCCTTTTCCTCTATGATTCGCTCAATCGGGTATCAAGAAATTAATCACTTCCGGTTCTACATGAATATGGTATTCGCCCACCGTACGCTCAGCCTGACGACCGTCTACACATACCAAGGCCTTGTCAGATTCCACCGACATTTTCCTGACTCGATACGGATGCACACTCTTATGATTCAAGAGGCGCCCGGTCACCAACAGCCACAAGCCTGCCAGCAGTTGCTTTACTCGTGGATTATAGACCACTGACACATCCAGCATGCCGCTATAGGGCACAGCACTCGGCGTCTGTCCGTAACCCAGGGCATTACCTACGCAGACCGTCATAACACTACGTTCCATCACTTCGTAGTCAATATTCAGGCGCATCTTATAGTCGTGGCGATGAAACACCATTGACAAACAAGTATACAGGAAGGCTATCGTCTTTGAGCCCAGGACTTGCCTACCTTGTCGGCGCAGATTCTGAAGATCTGCCGTCAGACCGATATTGACACAGTTCAGAAAATAGCGCTTCAGCTTTTCACCGGCTTTGTTCTCATAGTCAATACAACCCAGGTCCACTTTCCTGACCCGGTGCATCTTCAACCACATCACCGTCTTCTCGTCATCACGCTCATCAAAGCCCCAGAATCTGGCGAAATCATTCAGCGTGCCATTAGGTATCACTCCCAGTGCCACTTGCTCGCGCATATCCTTATCTGCCTTCATCAGACAATTCACTGCATCGTTCAGCGCCGTATCGCCACCCATGATAACGATAGTCTTATACCCATTATGTATTAGCATCGTCATCAGACGTTCCACGCTCTCAGTCGACTCACTCTGCACAAAGTCATATTTCACACCTTGTGCCGCAAGTTCCTTTTGCAGTCGCTCCCAACGCCTGCGCGAACGGTAAATGCCTTTTCTGGGGCAATACAGTATAGCCCATCGACAATCTTCCATCATATCATTTGAAGTATTTGTTCTACCTTCTCATCTATCGGTAATGTAGCATCTATCCAATGAATAGTGAAACCACGTCGTTCCATACCACGGAACCACGTCATCTGACGCTTTGCAAACTGATGAATAGCTATCTCAAGTTGGCGGAACATCTCATCATACGACAGTTTGCCTATGATATATTCCGTCAGGTATTTATATTCCAAACCGTAGTAAATCAGGTCTTCTGTCGGTATTCCTTCAGCCAGCAATCCTCGAACCTCATCTACCATACCCTCATCCAAACGGGCTTTCAATCTGCGTGTTATCTTTTCACGACGTAAGTCACGGTCGATATTGACACCTACTATCAAGGAGTCTATCGGTGGCAATTCACGAAGTGGCATGGGATGTTCTATGTTATAGGTTTCAATCTCAATGGCACGTATGGCACGCTGACAGGAGTCTACATCGGTCTTATTATGCATCACAGAACCGCTCCGTTGCTTCAATTCAGCAAGTATGGCAGTCAGTTCTTCCAGCGTCTTACCTTCAAGACTGTCACGCAATTTCTGATTCTGGGGTACAGGCGAGAGTTTATAACCCTTCAGCACAGCCTCAATATAAAGTCCGGTGCCACCGCAGAGAATAGGTGCCTTTCCTCTCCCTACAATATCATTATACGCATCAAAGAAATCCTGTTGATACTGAAACAGGTTATACTTCGTACCAGGCTCGCAGATATCAATGAGGTGATAAGGGATGTTGACGGGGGTACCGTCAACCACAGGGGCATAGTCGCAAAGGTCCTTTCCCGTACCAATATCCATACGACGATACACCTGACGTGAGTCGGCAGAAATAATTTCTCCACCGATACGTTGGGCCAATGCAGCTGCCAATGGCGTCTTACCGCTTGCCGTAGGACCAAGTATTGTTATCATCCTCATTTCCAACACTATAGAGATACACTTTCAATGCGAAGTTTAAGCATACCTGCTGGTACACGCACCTCCACTTCATCACCAACCTTCTTACCCAAAAGAGCCTCAGCAATCGGTGACTTGATGGAAATTTTACCCTCACGTAGGTTGGCCTCATGAGGACTTGTGATAGTATAGGTCATACGTGCGTTCGTGTTGAGATTGGTCATCTCAACCTTACTCAGCAGGCCTATGCTCTCGCCAGCCAGTCGCGATTTGTCAATCACCCTGGCGTTCTCAAGCACACGCTGCATAAAACGTATACGTCCCAACAAGCGTCCCTGCTCACGCTTAGCGGCATGATATTCAAAGTTCTCACTCAAGTCACCCTTGTCGCGAGCTTCTGCAATAGCATCCCTTACCTGTGGCAGTTCCACAGTCTCTAATTGCTTTAATTCAGCCACGAGTTTATCGTAGCCCTCTTGTGACATATATTCCATGCCTGCAAAGGTAACAAAAAAAAGCCACCCGACAAAATCGAGTGGCTAATTTTTACCTATATGGGCTAGTATTACTTCAGCTCAGCGAGGTACTTGATGGTGCGAACCATCTGAGAAGTGTAAGAGTTCTCATTGTCGTACCAAGAAACAACCTGTACGAGTGAGTTACCATCCTCCATCTTGCTTACCATGGTCTGGTTAGCGTCGAAGAGTGAACCGAACTTCATACCGATGATGTCGCTAGAAACGAGCTTCTCCTCAGTGTAACCGAAGCTCTCGTTCTGAGCAGCCTTCATGGCAGCGTTGATGCTCTCAACAGTTACCTCACCCTTAACAACAGCGTGCAGGATAGTGGTAGAACCTGTAGGAGTTGGAACGCGCTGAGCAGCACCGATCAGCTTACCGTTCAGCTCGGGGATAACGAGACCGATAGCCTTAGCAGCACCAGTTGAGTTAGGAACGATGTTCTGAGCACCAGCACGAGCACGCTGAACATCACCCTTGCGCTGAGGACCGTCGAGGATCATCTGGTCACCAGTGTAAGCATGAACAGTTGTCATGATACCGCTCTGGATGGGAGCGAGGTCGTTCAGAGCCTTGGTCATAGGAGCCAAGCAGTTTGTTGTGCAAGAAGCAGCTGAGATAACAGTGTCAGCAGGAGTCAGAGTCTTGTGGTTTACATTGTAAACGATAGTGGGCAGATCGTTACCAGCAGGAGCTGAGATAACAACCTTCTTAGCACCAGCAGTCAGGTGAGCAGAAGCCTTCTCCTTTGATGTGTAGAAACCTGTGCACTCCAGAACAACGTCTACATCCAGCTTGCCCCAAGGCAGCTCAGCAGCGTTAGGAATAGCATAGATAGTGATCTTCTGACCATCAACAACGATGTAATCCTCACCAGCCTCTACAGTGTGCTTGTTCTCACCAATCTTGCCGCAGAAACCACCCTGAGCGGTATCATACTTCAGCAAGTGAGCCAGCATCTTAGGACTTGTCAAGTCGTTGATTGCTACTACTTCATAACCTTCTGCCTCGAACATCTGACGGAATGCGAGACGACCAATACGGCCAAAACCGTTAATTGCTACTTTTGTCATTTTTTTAGTTTTTTATTAAAAGGGTTATAAATAATTTCTAAGTTTTTTGCCCTCATGGAGCATTTTTTCTCATTTTCGCGTGCAAAGTTACAAAAAAATTCCTATATTTGCACCCAGAATCAATCTTAATTAAAGTGAAAAGTGAGAATCGCGTGCGAAAAGTGATTTTCATCAAGAAAGAAAGGACAAGATTGCAAAACGAAGATTACAAAATATGTATTAACCATTTAAACAATTTAAGAACTATGGGATTTATTAAAGAATTCAAGGAGTTTGCCATGAAGGGCAATGTGATGGACATGGCAGTTGGTGTGATCATCGGTGCCGCTTTTGGTAAGATTGTAAGTAGCATGGTTGACGACATCCTTATGCCGCTGGTTGGTATGGTAACAGGCAATGTAGACTTTACTAATCTGGCCTTCCAGATTGGCGATGGCGAAGATGCCGCTGTGCTGAAGTATGGTAACTTCATCCAAAACACTGTAGACTTCATCATCGTGGCCTTCTGTATTTTCCTGATGCTGAAGGGTATCAACAAGCTGAACCGCAAAAAAGAAGAACCCGCTCCTGCACCTGAAGAACCCAAGGGTCCCACTCAGGAAGAACTGCTGGCAGAGATTCGCGACTTGCTGAAGGAGAAGAAGTAAACACACCTTTTTATTATATGGGGCGAGTTTCGATAAAAACTCGCCCTTTTTCTTCTACCATATCGGCACGACATAAATCAAGAAAATGCAGTCTTTCTGTGGTTGTTATCGCACACATAACAAAAATTAATCTTTTTTGCATAACTTTGCAGCCGTTTTTCAATAGGATAATAAAAAGGTAATGAAAACTTTAGATTTTAAGCCGAAATTGGTATCGGCTATTAGGAATTACAACAAACAGACATTCACGGCCGACCTGATGGCCGGTCTTATCGTGGGTATCGTTGCCCTTCCATTGGCTATCGCCTTCGGTATTGCCAGTGGTGTTTCTCCAGAAAAAGGTATTATCACGGCTATCGTAGCAGGTTTCGCCATTTCGGCCCTTGGCGGTTCGAAAGTACAGATTGGCGGTCCTACGGGTGCTTTTATTGTCATCGTGGCTGGCATCATCAACCAATATGGCATACAGGGTCTCACCATCGCCACACTCATGGCGGGTGTTTTCCTTATCGGTTTCGGCCTGTTGCGCCTGGGTACCATCATCAAGTACATTCCCTACCCCATCATCGTTGGTTTCACCAGCGGTATCGCCGTCACCATCTTCACTACGCAGGTAAAGGATTTGCTGGGCATGCAGATGGATGCCGTTCCAAGCGACTTCATTGAGAAATGGATTGCCTATTTCCAGAACCTGACTCATATTGATCCATGGAGTGCCGGTGTAGGATTAGTGAGCGTAGCTATCATTGCCTCAGCTCCCAAATTCAGCAAGCGTATCCCCGGTTCACTCATTGCCATCATCGTCATGACTGTTGTCGTATTGCTGTTGAAGCAGTATGCCGGCGTAACCTCTATCGAGACCATTGGCGACCGTTTCAACATCTCTTCACAGCTACCTGATGCCGTTGTGCCCGAATTGAGCTGGGAAACCATCAAGGGACTGGTTGCCCCCGCGCTGACCATCGCCATCCTTGGTGCTATCGAGAGCTTGCTGTCAGCCACCGTTGCCGATGGTGTGATTGGCGATCATCATAACTCAAACACAGAACTTATTGGTCAGGGCGTGGCAAATATCGTATCACCCATCTTTGGCGGTATCCCCGCTACAGGTGCAATCGCCCGTACCATGACTAATATTAATAATGGTGGACGCACCCCTATCGCCGGTATAGTACACGCAGTGGTACTGCTGCTCATCTTCCTGTTCCTGATGCCGCTGGCACAATACATCCCCATGGCCTGTCTGGCCGGTGTACTGGTAGTAGTGAGCTACGGCATGAGCGGATGGCGCTCGTTTACAGCACTGATGCACAATCCAAAGAGTGACATCACCGTTCTGCTGCTCACCTTCTTCCTCACCATCATCTTCGACCTCACAGTAGCCATCGAAGTAGGTATAGTCTGCGCTTGTCTGCTCTTCATGAAGCGTATGAGCGAGACCACCGACGTGAAGGCTGTATACGACGAGATTGACCTGAATGAGGATGCTGACATGGAGCGTGGCAACCTGGAACACCTGTCTATCCCCAAGGGTGTAGAGGTGTACGAGATTAACGGTCCTTACTTCTTCGGTGCAGGAAATAAGTTTGAGGATCTGATGGGCGGTTTCGGTGATCGTCCGAAGGTACGCATCATCCGTATGCGTAAGGTACCCTTCATCGATTCCACAGGTCTGCATAACCTTGAGAACATGTGCCTGATGAGCCAGAAGGAAGGCATCACCGTGGTACTCTCCGGCGTTAACGAAAAAGTGGAAGCCGTGCTTCGTCGCAACAACTTCCACAAATTATTGGGTCAGGAGAATATCTGCAACCACATTGATCTCGCCCTGGCTCGCGCCAACGAGATTGTAGGCTAAGCGGTTTACATAAAGACCGCTAAGCCAACAGCGATACCCGCCAATAAAGAGAGGGCGGAGAAACCAAGTATTACAGAAGAGGAAATCTGATTACTATCCACAGGTTCGGTAGTGACAGGTTTCCTCTTCTGCTGTATTTCTGCAGTTCCTTCACTGACATCCTTCACCTGTATCAGATAGGCAGAGTGATTATCCGAATTATTTACCGTAGCATCAATCAGCCGTTGGCGCTTCTGCTCGTCAGACTCATTACTGGCAAGGATGCTCACCAGTTCCTTATCATCCATCTTCTCCAGCATACCATCTGTGCAAAGATAGAAGTAGTCACCAGGCTTTACGTCTGTGATATGCGTCAGGGTTGCCGTTGTACGCTCCATCTGATAGGGTTGCATACCCTTCAGGATAATATTCTTCTTAGGCGACGTACGCATCTCCTCGTAGGTAATCTCACCATTTTCATACATCTGCTGTACCAAAGAGTCATCACGCGTTCTGAACAGTACGCCATTCTCAGTCCCTAATGACGGACGCAGATGATATACACGACTATCACCTATATGAGCCACTAAACATCCTCCGTCATGGAAACAGAGGAAGGTCATCGTCGTACCCATTGTCGCCTCTTTCTTTGTATCGGCAGCATCCAAGGCATTATAAGCCTTTGTAAGACATTGTCTGAAGTCGTCATCCGAAAACTTTGGAACCACGTCACAGATAGCCTTTGCCATCTCTCCCAGTGCCCTACTCACAGCCGCACTGGCCACTTCGCCTTTATCAAGACCACCCATACCATCACAGACCACGAACACGCGCTGGTCTGCAGAAGCCTCTCCCATCACGGGGTATATTGCATCTTCCTGGTTACTACGATTTCCCAGTTCATTAATGGCTTGTGGTTGATGTAATTGGAATTTCATTCTTTTCTACTATTTTCTATGATTCGCGGCAAAGGTAAACAAAAAAGTCCGAAAGTACAAAACTTTCGGACTTTTTTAATATTTATTATTCCCACTCGATTGTTGCGGGTGGTTTTGAAGAGATATCATAGCAGACGCGGTTCACGCCACGTACCTTATTAATAATCTCATTAGAGACTTTTGCCATGAACTCGTAAGGCAGATGAGCCCAGTCGGCTGTCATAGCATCGGTTGAAGTAACAGCACGCAGGGCAACGGGATGCTCGTATGTACGCTCATCGCCCATCACACCAACACTGCGAACTGTTGAGAGGAGGATGGCACCTGCCTGCCATATCTGGTCGTAGAGCGAAACCTCGATCTCACCATCTTTCATATCAGCAGGAATACCAGCAGCCAGAACCTTACGGGCTTCCTCGCCGCTGAGTTTTACCTTATAGTCACGCAGGCCGCGGATATAGATGTCATCGGCATTCTGAAGAATCTGTACTTTCTCACGGGTGATATCACCAAGGATACGAACAGCCAGACCCGGTCCGGGGAAAGGATGACGCGTGATAAGATGCTCTGGCATGCCCATCTGACGACCCACACGGCGCACCTCGTCCTTAAACAGCCACTTCAGGGGCTCACAGAGCTGCAGATGCATCTCCTTGGGCAGACCGCCCACGTTATGATGACTCTTAATCACCTTACCAGTGATATTCAAAGACTCAATTCGGTCTGGATAAATAGTACCCTGTGCCAGCCATTTAGCATCCGTAATCTTCTTGGCCTCGGCATTGAATACCTCCACGAAGTCACGACCTATAATCTTTCTCTTCTGCTCAGGATCGGTTACTCCAGCCAGATCGCCGAAGAACTTCTCACTGGCATCCACGCCAATCACATTCAAGCCCAGCACCTTGTAGTCTTCCATCACCTGCTGGAACTCATTCTTGCGCAACATGCCATGGTCCACGAAGATACAGGTCAGGTTACTGCCAATGGCCTTGTTCAGCAACACAGCAGCCACTGAAGAGTCCACTCCACCAGAAAGACCCAGAATCACGCGGTCGTTACCAACCTGAGCCTTGAGCTCTGCTATAGTAGTATCAACGAACGAAGCTGCGCTCCACTCCTGCTTACTGCCACAGATATTGACAACAAAGTTATGCAACAAGGTTTTACCCTGTACCGTGTGGAACACCTCTGGATGGAACTGCACGGCCCATACGGGCTGCTTGGTAGAAGCAAAGGCTGCATTCTTCACATCCTTTGTAGAACCGATCACCTCGAAATCAGAAGGAATGGCCGTGATGGTATCACCATGACTCATCCACACCTGAGAACCTTTCTCAAAACCTTTGAACAGAGGATTGTCCAGATTGATGGTCTCAAGATTTGCACGACCGTACTCGCGAGAGTCGGCCTTTTCAACTTTACCGCCCAGAGTGTTTGAGATAAACTGTGCGCCATAGCAGATACCCAGCACAGGCACCTTGCCTACGAATTGCGAAAGGTCAACCTTAAAGGCCTCGGGGTCATGAACCGAATAGGGCGAACCTGAGAGGATCACACCGATAACGGAGTCATCACCAACGGGGAATTTGTTGTAAGGAAGAATTTCGCAAAAGGTGTCCAGCTCGCGGACACGACGGCCAATCAACTGGGTCGTCTGCGAACCGAAATCAAGAATAATAATCTTTTGCATTGAAATTTATTGATTAATGAATTGTTCTGCTTGGTCAAGGGTCTCTATCTTACCCACATCCATCAGGCGCAGGTCGTCCTTCACCACTCCCACAATCTTGGAACGGTGGCAGACGCTAAGATAGAAATCGATAATGGGGAAACGCTCAGGAAACTGTTCCATCAGCGCAAACAGACGAGGTGAGAAAGAGTGAATGCCACTGAAAGCATACTCATTGAAAGGCTCACCATGCTGTGAAAGACCTGTACGACGCACATACTCGTAGGGGCTGCGGATCTCACCCGTCTCAATATTCTTCCAGCCCATCAGTCGCATGGCATTATCGAAGAGCAGATAGCGCTTCGTCTTACGCTTACTGACAAGGAGGACGGCATCCTCTTCTGGCAGATGCTGACGCGAGAACCAACCGAAGTCTACGTTATCCAGGATATCCACATTATGAATCAGGATG
The DNA here is from genome assembly GCF_022024175.1 of Prevotella communis. Lineage (GTDB taxonomy): Bacteria > Bacteroidota > Bacteroidia > Bacteroidales > Bacteroidaceae > Prevotella > Prevotella communis. Next base: position 2,268,871 of record NZ_CP091794.1, read on the forward strand.
GGCTCATCGTCATTAAACAGCGGCGCTGCTTTCTTCAGTCCCCCACCCGTCTCGAGCAACTGATCGCTCTCATCGCTGAACTGCACCAGTGGAGCATAGTCCTGCTGCGCCACATGGTCCTTAATCATCTGAGCAAAATGGTGGATATTAACAACGAAGCGATCATATCCTTGTTCACGAAGTCTGTTGATAATCAAGTCGAGCAAGGGGCGTCCTCCCACCGGCACTAATGCTTTCGGCATTGTGTCTGTAAGGGGTTTCAAACGGGTTCCCAAACCTGCCGCGAATATCATCGCCTGTTTCATGGGTGCAAAGGTACGAATTATTTTTGAGATTTGAGTTTTGAGATTTGAGTTTTTTATTTCTTTTGCAGAACTTGCGTTATTTTCTGTTCACGATGACAGATTCTCACCTCTACGCCAAACTTCTCATGGATATGTTCAGCCAAGTGCTGGGCAGAGTAGACTGAACGATGCTGACCACCCGTACAACCAAAACAGAACATCAGTGAGGTGAAGCCACGCTGGATGTAACGACGCACATGCGCATCAGCCAGTTTATAGACTGAATCCAGGAATGTCAGTATCTCACCATCATCCTCCAGGAAACGAATAACAGGTTCATCCAGTCCCGTGAGTTTCTTGTAAGGTTCGTAACGGCCTGGGTTGTGCGTAGAACGACAGTCGAACACATAGCCGCCACCATTACCGCTCTCGTCCTCGGGAATGCCCTTGCCATACGAGAAACTGAATACCTTGACCACCAATGGTCCCTGGGCATCATATTTCGAGAAGGTGGCAGGACCATCCTGCGGATGGGGCTTATAGGGATTATTCTCTGTTGTCTTATAGCCATCAGCACGTTTGGCTGTGGATGTGATCTGCTGGAACTGCGGCATCTCTGTCAACTGCCTGAGCACAGCCGACAGATACGGATAAGGGAAGTCGGTTGCATCAAGCAACTCGCGCAGGTTCTGAATAGCCGGCGGTATACTGTCAATAAAATGCTGCTTACGCTCAAAATAGCCTCGGAAGCCATAGGCACCCAGTACCTGAAGGGTACGGAACAGCACAAAGAGTGAAAGACGGGCAACGAAGACATGTGGTGTGGGTACCTCCGTGAACTGCTTCAACGCATGATAATACTCATACACCAACTCACGACGCAATTTATGGGGGTACTTAGCCGAAGCCTGCCAAAGGAATGAAGCCACGTCATAATAATAAGGTCCGCGACGTCCGCCCTGAAAATCGATGAAGTAAGGATTACCCTTATCATCGAGCATCACATTACGTGCCTGGAAATCCCTATAGAGGAAACATTGTTCATCACCGCCTGCAGTCAGGTCCTTAGCCATCAGTCGGAAGTCAGCCTCCAGTTTCAACTCATGGAAGTCCAGTTCGGTAGCTTTCAGGAAGCAATACTTGAAATAGTTCAAGTCAAAGAGTACCGAGTCCGTATCGAATGCCGGCTGGGGATAGCAATGGGAGAAATCCAGTTCACGGGCGCCACGTATCTGAATATTCGGCAACTCACGGATAGTCCGTTTTAGCAGTTGCTGCTCCTGCAACGTATATCGGCCACCAGCCTCACGTCCGCCACGGATTGCATCAAACAGCGACACAGAGCCAAGATCGGTCTGCAGATAGCGCAACTCATCCTCGCTCACAGCCAACACCTGAGGCACAGGCAACTGGCGCGTGGCAAAATGATGAGCCAGATAGACAAAGGCATGATTCTCGTCACGACTCGTACCAATACATCCAACTACACTGACGCCATCGGCACCCGTCATTCTGTAATACACACGGTTACTACCAGCGCCAGGCAGTTGTTCGGTCGTGACAGGCTCTGTGCCACACCACTTTTTATATAAGTCTATCAGCTGCTTCATAATGCTATCTTGTTTTTTCGTTTCGTCCGCAAAGTTAACACTTTTTTGTGTGAACAACTAAAAAATGAGCCACTTTCTACTTAATAAACATTAAAAACTAAAGTCTTTAGTTACATCGAACTATATTTTTTAGTTACTTTGCCAGCGGATACAGATACTGGCGCAGCAGAAGCGCTAATCAAATTGGAACTTTTAAACCCAAAACAATGAGAAGACTAACCACAAAAGAACGGGAAATCATGGAACTGTACTGGCAGCATGGTCCGATGTTCGTCAAGGAACTGCTGGAGTACTATGACGAGCCACGTCCTCATTTCAATACACTGTCAACTACTGTACGCATCCTGGAGAAGAAAGGTTTTCTGGATCACAAGCAGTATGGCACCTCCTACCAATATTTCCCTACCATCACGGAAAAGGAATACGGACGTTCCAGTCTGACAGGTATCATCAAGGACTACTTTAATGATTCCTACCTGAGTGCCGTCTCAGCCTTCGTAAAGGAAGAGAAAATCTCTGTGGACGAACTGAAAGAACTAATCGAGAAAATAGAGCAAGGATGATGGAGTTTCTGACATACGACCTGAAGGTGGCAGCACTATTAGCGGTATTCTATATGTTCTACCGCCTGCTGCTGAGCCGCGAGACATTCCACTGCGTCAACCGCATCGTGCTGCTGACAACCGCCGTGGCATCGTTCATACTGCCTCTGTGCGTCATCACGCTGCACAAGACGGTAGTTATAGAACTGACAGAGACACATGTGGATTTCGAGGGAATGACCATGATGATTGAGGAAGCAGAGCAACAGCCATTCTGGCAGACAGCAGCTGTCATCGCCTTCTTCATCGGTATGGTGGCCACCTTAGGATACACGCTCTCCAACGTGCTCCGCGTATGGTTACTCATCAGTCGCAGCCAACAGCATCCACAGTCCGACGGCACCGTCATCTGCGTAACCTCCTTTGACGTATCGCCTTTCAGTTGGATGCATTACATCGTACTCTCCCAAAGCGACTACGAGGCTCAAGACGCCTCTATTCTCGCCCATGAACGGGGACATATCCGTCGACACCATTCGCTCGACCTGCTCCTCGTTGATACCCTCACCGCTTTGCAATGGTTCAATCCCGCTATGTGGATGCTGCGCCAGGACCTGCGCGCCATCCACGAGTACGAAGCCGATGCAGCGGTACTCTCTCAAGGCATCAATATGCGCCAGTATCAGTATCTGCTTATCCAAAAAGCCGTGAGCCACTGCGGGTACTCAGTAGCCAACGGTATCAGTCACAGTACCCTTAAAAACCGCATAAATATGATGCTACATAAGAGTTCAAGTCGTGCCAGCTTACTGAAGCTGCTCGCATTAGTCCCCATCGTTGGTATTGCCCTGGCTATGCAGGCAGAAACCGTCAACGACTATGTCTATACAGAAAAGACACAGACACCTCAGAAGAAGGTGATCAAGAAAGGTAAGGCCAACGCTCAGATAAAGATGGGCAACAAGACCATACAAGTGAAAAAAACGGAAAAAATTGCTTCTGGGAAGACAAAAGAACCACTCATTATGATTGACGGAAAGCGCTCAACCAAAGCCGAAATGGATGCTCTGGATGAAAAGAGAATCGACCACATCAACGTACTGAAGGGGAAAGCTGCCACTGAGATCTACGGAGCTGAAGGTAAAAACGGCGTCATAGAAATAAAGACCAAGAAACCCGTACTGCTGGACGTTGTTGTAAAGACAGAAGCACAGACCGAGCCCGACGACAAACCATTTGACGTGGTAGAACAGATGCCGGAATTCCCTGGCGGTCAGGAAGCATTGATGCAATTCCTACGACAGGAGGTAAAATATCCTAAGGAAGCCGAAGAAAAGGGTCTCCAAGGTCGCGTAGTCGTAAGGTACATCATTGAGAAAGACGGCAGCATTAGCGAAGTTGAAATTGTAAAGAGTGTTAACGAATATCTGGATGCAGAAGCCATCCGCGTTGTCAACGCCATGCCGAAATGGAAGCCTGGTAAACAAAAAGGTGAGCCCGTACGTGTGAAGTTCACTCTTCCCGTTACCTTCCGCTTGAGCTAATACATAGAGTTCTATTTAGTCCGCAGGCTTCGGACTGTGCGTACGTCCCTAACGTACTGCGAGTCCGAAGCCTACGGATTTTTTATTGCAGCGTGATACCCATCAGTCCTGCAACAATATCGTTTGACAGTACCCGCAGGGTAAGGCTACGCAAGCGTTTCTTTTCATTTAGAGGCATGCGCAACATCTGAGCGGCTCCACCAGGAATCTCCCGTCCATAGACGCCTTTGATATTCAATGCCTTTCCTAAGTCGCGACTCACCGTACCCGTACCCAGACAAACACGATACGGACGAGGATTGGCACTATAGAAAGCTTTGCCGTCAACATAATAGTCCTGCTCTATAGGACACCAGTTATCCGGGTTGCGCAGAAACAGCGTATCGCAAGTATGATCCTCATAAGTGGCAATAACCAGGGCATTATCGATGCGGCTCTGCATGTGGTTCGTACTGCCTGCCATCAACAGATAAGCCGAGGAGGCCTTGCCTTTCAGGGGTACCACGATGCTGTCTGGATAATTGTCCCAGAGCGAGGTATACACGACATTCCGTCCCTCCTTGGGTGTACGGAAAGGCACACCAGCCACTGTGAACGTATTCTTCTGAATCAGCGTGCGGAATACGGAGTCATTAATCACAGGCGTATATTGCGGGTGGCACCACTCTCCCACTCCCTGCACAGGAATCTGAAGGGTCGTGGTCTGAGGTCGAGGCGACAGATACCGATTCTTGAAAATATCGTCCACCTCACTATTAAAGAAGCCGGCGATATCCTGCATCTTAAACGGCTTGGAAAGGTCTGGCTCTTCAAGTCCATAGTTGCGCTTGCCTTTCACGATAGGATGCGAGAGACTCATCACATAATCAGCTTTCCTCACCTCTATCACCTGATAACGTTCTGAGGTTCCCTCTATTTCACGATAGTTGCCCTTTCCTGTATTCTGACGAATCACAATCTTCAGGGGCTGACGGAAATTCTGTGTCACCTCATAACGCTCTACCCCATCCTTGCGTGTAAACTTATACGTCAGATAAGGTGTCTTTACAGATACGCTATCCCATGAACTGGGGAAACCAGGACGGATAACACACTGGCCGTAGAGTGCCTCAGGGATGATACCAAAGAGTCCCTGAATCAGTGTACGACTACTGATACCGATACAGTCGCCAAAGTCACGATAGCACTCACCACGGGCAGCATCATAATGAGAAAGCTGTCCAAAGTTGGCAGGCGACTGTCCGTAGAACATATTATCCATCACACTGGCCATCAGCAGGTCGTAGCCCTGTATATCATCTCCGGCCTCAAAACAGGCCAGCGCCATATGCATCGTCTCTGCCGTAGCTACATTATTGATACTCCAGGAGTAAGGCATCCAGTTGGATGTGGCAATGGTCTTATAGTTGGTATCCTCCACTCTAATATGCGGGATATGCGATCTCATCCAGTTCACAGCCTTATAAGCCTGAGCTGGAGAACAGGCCCCGCAGTCAATAGGCGTATAGATGCTCCAAACGGCAGGCGACTCATGCTTGCGCTTCAGTCCCATACCGTCTTCATACTCTGCCCAGACACCCTTCTCGCTCAACCACAATCGCTCGTTCATCGCTTTGAGGATAGCCTCAGCCTCTTGCTGATAAGGTTTTCCATCCTCACCAATGATGTCTGCGATACGCGCGGCCAGCAGATTGCCACGGTAGTTGTAGGCCGAAGAATGGGTCACGGCACCACCACTATAATATAAGGCATCACTGGCCCAGATGCAGCAATAGGCATCATAGAGGTGATCACCATCGGGGTCGTAGTTGCGTTTCTCCCACGCCAGATGTCTTTTGATAACAGGCCACATCTGTCGCATATAGGCCGTATCGGCATCATACTGGAAATGCCAGAGCAACTCATCCATATAGTTGAGGTTCATGTCGTAATGGTGCATCTGATTATTACGCTCAGGATTACGACAGATATAGCCATTCGAATACATCTGGGTGCCCCATTTCTTCTCAGCACGCGCCATATTCATCTTGGCATCCTGCGAGGGATGAGGAATAGTGGGTTCTACATTGGTCACCTGACTCTTGGCATAGGCATTGAAATGGCTCAACTGACGCTCATTCCATCCCAGTACATCACCCACATAGGCAGCACGCCAACCGGCCAGAGGCATGCGCCAGCCTATACAGCCATGCAACCAGGTCTGTCCGTCCCAGTCGCCATCGGCAGCAAAGGTCAGGGCACTTCCCAGTGTATTAATATAAGGGTCTGGTGTATTGAACTCGATTCTGCTTTGTAACGCACCGTTATGCATCACAGCTTTCATGAACAACTGTCGTCCCTGCTCGTCGCTGACTGGTGTTATCTGGTTGATAGAGTCAATCACGAAATAAGTCTCGCGCCCTCCGTTCCACTTACATCCTGAAATATTCCTTTTTTTTGACGAAGCCTCGAAACAGCCTGGCTTATCAGCACCGATGTCACCATTACGACTGAGTTTCGGATTGGCAATATCGCATACCTCAGCAGTATAGACGGCTTCCTTATCGAAATGCTGATCATCAAACAGCCATACAGCCCCTTCCCTATCAGGCATCGCCACGACTGTCAGTTTCAAATAGGCATCCTTCCCCCATCGCTTATCCTGCAAACGGTAGATACGCATGCCGTTCACATAACTCGCCTTACAATAGTCTGTAGAGTCGAGCGCAACGCCATTCACCTCAAAACGAATATGGCGATGGTGATTTTTCTTGACCACAGCAAACACCGGCCGGTCGGATGTCTCCACTCGCCAGTCTGAATAACTGCCATAGAGGGCACGTGTAAATCGATTCTTACCATTCACACAAACAATAGCATCGCCCTCTGGGAAATATTGCTGCACACGAGCCTCATCCTGCTTGCCATCATTATACGACTGCAATGCACCTGCTATCTGTGCTTCCGCAGATAAAAAGCCAGTAAGGATTAACGACAAAGTCAATACGAAATGCTTCATTGGCGCCTTTCCTTCCATTTCTCAATCCAGTCAATCACATAGCTTTCCAATATCGCAATGATAATCAGAAAACCCAGAGCCATCACAAAGGCCCACCATAAACTATTGGTCAATTTGGCAGCGAAGTTATATACCACTGTAGCCAGTGCAAACTTGACAGCCCAACTAATAATAAACTTCCAATTCATAACAGGGGCAAAGGTAGTGCTTTTTTATGAGATTACCAAAGAAACAACAAAATAAAAGCCGACTGTCTCACGACAACCGGCTTCAAAAACAAACTACTTAAAAACTAATCTACTAAAACAAATCAAAAAATATCTTTTTTCTGTTTGCAAAGTTATACATTAATTTTTATCTGTCCAAACGTTTTTATATCAAAAATTATAGTCTCTTGACATAAATCAAAGAAAATGAGACGTACAGAATACATCTCATTCTCTTTTGTTATATAGAGTTGTCAATTTGGCTTACATCATGCCACCCATGCCTGGTGCGCCACCCATAGGCATTGCAGGCTCCTTCTCGGGTTTGTCGCAGATGAGGCACTCGGTGGTGAGGAACATACCTGCGATACTTGCAGCGTTCTCCAAAGCCACACGTGACACTTTAGCAGGATCAATCACACCAGCAGCACGCATATCCTCATATTTGTCAAGACGGGCATTGTAACCGAAGTCACCCTTACCCTCGCGCACCTTCTGTACAACAACGGCACCCTCGCCACCGGCGTTGGTGACAATCTGGCGCAGAGGCTCCTCGATAGCACGCTTGATGATATTGATACCAGTCTGCTCGTCAGCATTGTCGCCCTTCAAGTCAGCCAATGCATCAAGTGCACGGATGTAGGTAGTACCACCACCTGCAACAACACCTTCCTCGATAGCAGCACGGGTAGCGCAGAGAGCATCGTCAACACGATCCTTCTTCTCCTTCATCTCTACCTCACTGTTAGCACCAACATAAAGCACAGCAACACCACCAGACAACTTAGCCAGACGCTCCTGCAGTTTCTCCTTGTCGTAAGAAGAGGTTGTATTCTCAATCTCAGCCTTAATCTGGTTCACACGGTCCTTGATGGCCTGAGAGTCGCCAGCACCATTCACGATAGTCGTGTTATCCTTGGTAACGGTAAGTTTCTCACAAGTACCCAGCATCTCGAGGGTAGCCTGCTCCAGCTTCAGACCCTTCTCCTCGCTGATAACGGTACCACCTGTCAGTACAGCGATATCCTCGAGCATGGCCTTACGACGGTCACCGAAGCCAGGCGCCTTCACGGCACAAATCTTCAGACCACCACGCAGACGGTTTACAACCAGTGTGGTCAGAGCTTCAGAGTCAACATCCTCAGCGATAATCAGCAAAGGACGACCGCTCTCGGCAGCAGGCTGCAGGATGGGCAGGAACTCCTTGATATTAGAAATCTTCTTATCATAGATAAGGATGTAGGGGTTCTCCATAGCACACTCCATCTTCTCACTATCTGTAACGAAGTAAGCAGACAGATAACCACGGTCGAACTGCATACCCTCAACAACACCGATATGGGTGTCGCGGCTCTTGCTCTCCTCGATGGTGATAACACCGTCCTTTGAAACCTTACGCATAGCCTCAGCCAGCAGTTCACCAATCTCCTTATCATTGTTAGCAGATACGGTAGCTACCTGCTCAATCTTATCGTAGTTATCACCAACCTGCTCAGCATTCTTAGCGATGAACTCGGTAACAGCCTTCACAGCCTTATCGATACCACGCTTCAGGTCCATGGGGTTAGCACCGGCAGTAACATTCTTCAGACCCTCAGCTACGATAGCCTGAGCCAAGATAGTAGCCGTTGTGGTACCATCACCAGCATCATCACCTGTCTTAGAAGCAACACTCTTTACGAGCTGTGCACCTGTGTTCTCGAAGTGGTCCTCGAGTTCAATCTCCTTAGCAACAGACACACCGTCCTTGGTAATCTGGGGAGCACCGAACTTCTTCTCGATAACAACGTTACGACCCTTAGGACCAAGAGTCACCTTAACTGCGTTTGCCAACTGGTCAACACCCTTCTTCATTGCGTCGCGGGCGTCAATATTGAATTTAATCTCTTTTGCCATGATTCTTTTCTTAATTATTTATTATTACGTGAAAACGTTATATCGTTATAACGCCACATTATTTCTCGATGATAGCAAGTACGTCGCTCTGACGCATCATCAGGAACTTCTCACCCTCGAGCTCAATCTCAGTGCCGCTGTATTTGCCATAAAGCACTTCATCACCAGCCTTGAGGATCATCTCCTCATCCTTGGTACCCTTACCAACGGCCTTGATAACACCACGAAGGGGTTTCTCTTTTGCTGTATCTGGAATAATGATTCCACCGATTTTCTCTTCAGCCGGTGCAGGAACTACCAACACGCGGTCTGCTAATGGTTTGATGTTCATAATTCTAAGTATTTTTAAGTTATAAATAAATTCGTCTGCCTTTGGCATTGCGAAAAGCGTGCCAAACTGTCCTTACTGACAATTTGGCACGCCCTCAAAGTCACCTTTATATATAATATAAGGTATTAGTCTTTTTTCTTACCGTTAATCACCACATTCTTCACCTTGCAGTTCTCTATCAGAGAAGCATTGAAAGCTTTCTTCTGATCCTTCACATTGACATTCTCAAAAGTGAAGTCCAACAAGCGGTATTTCTCACTCTTGCCTACATCGAAGAAGTTCTTACAGTCCATCTGGATATTGCGGATAGTAATATTATTACACTGTGACAGAGGCATATCCTTACGCTCCTCAGGTTTGAAGAACTGTGTCCAAGGACGTACCACCAAGAAAGAAGTACAATCGCCTGTCATATCTTCCACCGTCACATACTCATAATGCTGTGGGGTGTCAGGACGCATCTTCAGCCAAATCACACGGTTTGCCTCATGTACCTTACAGCGACGCAGGATGACATTTCTGTCATGCAAGCTCTCAGACCCCAGTGTCATACAGCCATGCACTTTCCCGTAAGTACAGTCGGTCACCATGATATTCGAACAAGGACCATTATCTGGCATAGTGTCAGCCCAAGTGCCCTTACCGCCTTTCAACACAACAGCATCATCACAGACGCTCATATAGCAGCCACTGACAAGCACATTCTTGCAGACATCCAGGTCGATGGCATCACTCGAGGGGGCACCACGCTTAGGATCTACGGGTGTCACATTATCAGTAGGTGCATAGATATAGCAGCCTAGGTAGCGCACATTCTCACACTTATAGAGGTGATTGGTCCAGAAAGCCGAGTTAATGATACGCGCATCCTGCACCGTAACATTCTTACTGTTAGAAATATACACATTACGGGGACGCATAGCCTCCAGGTTCGTGCAGTTCCTGTTGATCTTGCGGCGAATCCAGAACTCCTCCCAGAAAGCCTGTCCGTTGCCATTGATGGTACCAGGTCCGGTAATGGTAAATCCATCCACGCCATCGGCATTCACCAATGCAGCGAAATAGTCGAGTGTCTGTCCCTCCAGACGGGTCTTCAGAATCTTATAGTCACGAATACGGTCACTGCCACGCAGTTCGCCATGCTCTTCTATCAACAGGTGTGTGCCTTGCTTGAAAAACAGCGAACCACTCACCACGAAGCCACGAGGAATGACAATAACGCCACCACCCTCGTTGGCACAACGGTCAATGACGGCCTGTATCTTTTCTGTCTGTACCTGTTCAGAGTAATTCTTCACGCCATAGTCGGTCACCACATAGCGCTTGCCCAACTTACTCACATCTACCCTTGACGTGTCGCTAAACCATTCCGAGATAGGTGTGCCGTCAGGCCATAACTCTTGCTTCACCACTTTCTTCTTACCCATCGCCATCGTGCAAAGCAACAGTAACGCCAGGCCAATTATCAATCTTTGTTTCATCCTTTTAATTTAGTTTTATGATTAGTTTCGTGCTGCAAAGTTACGCATAAAAAATATAAAATCATACATTTTATGGATTTTTTGTTGAAGATTAAAAAAAATATCGTAACTTTGCACGGAATATACTTAAACCAAAAGACCAAAGAAAAAGAAAATGAAAGAGTTCTTCAAGTATGCATTGGCTACCGTCTGCGGCATCATCGCACTTGGTATCGTGGCTGGAATCATCATGATGATTTCATTTGCCGGCATCGTGGCCAGCGGAAACGCCACCACAGAGATTAAAGAAAATTCCGTATTGGTATTCAAACTGAACGGAACGGTCAATGAGCGTACGGAAGAAGGTACGCCCTTTGATGCACTGCTTGGTACTGCCGACATGTCAGACATGGGGTTGGACGACATTGTCGCTGCCATCAAGAAGGCCAAGAATAACGAAGACATCAAGGGTATATATATTGAGGGCGGCGCCACCGTTTTCGACTCTCCCGCCACAGCCCAGCAGGTGCGCGATGCCCTGGAGGATTTCAAGAAGAGTGGCAAATGGATAATCGCCTATGCCGACCAGTATCTTCAGGCCAGCTACTACGTAGCCTCTGTTGCCGACAGTTTGTTTATTAACAAGACCGGCATGATTGACTTCAAGGGTATGGGTGGCAAAGGCTACTACATGACCGGACTCTATGAGAAAGTAGGCGTGAAATACCAGTGCACCCGTGTGGGTAAATACAAGAGCGCCGTTGAGAGCGTCACCCGTAAGGACATGAGCGATAACGACCGTGAGCAGCGCCTGGCCATGTATCAGGGCATCTGGCAGCACTGGCTGAAGCAGATGGCTGCAAGTCGTAAGGTTACGGCAGAGCAGTTGAACAAAGTGGCCGACGACAGCATCATGGTATTCGCTAACATCAACGACTACAAGACAGCCAAACTGATTGACGGTGCTATGTATCCTGATGCCATCAAGAATATCATCAAGGATAAGTTAGGACTCGACGAGGACGACGATATCAACCAGGTGACGATGAGCGAAATGCTCAATGTGCCTGAGGATGAGAAGGAAGACGGTGGCAAGATTGCCATCTATTATGCTTATGGCGAGATTGTGGACCAGCCACTGAGCGGTTTTGCTTCTGAACATGCCATCGTGGGCAGCGAGGTTGTAGAAGATCTGAAGAAGCTGGCTGATGATAACGACATCAAAGCCGTGGTGATGCGCGTCAATTCTCCTGGCGGCAGTGCCATTGCCTCTGAACAGATTTGGCACGCCATCAAGTTGCTGAAGGAGAAGAAGCCTATTGTCGTTTCAATGGGCGGCTATGCAGCATCTGGTGGTTATATGATCAGTGCTCCCGCTAATTATATCATAGCTGAACCCACCACCGTTACCGGTTCTATTGGTATCTTCGGTCTGATTCCCAATGCCAGCGAACTTGTTACGGAGAAATTGGGTGTGACATGGGATGGTGTGCAGACCAACAAGCACACCGACTACGAAACCAATCTCGTCTTCGGAAAGGACAACGAAGAGGAACTCAGATTCCTCCAGACCTACGTGGACCGTGGTTACGACACCTTCCTCAGCATCGTAGCAGAGGGCCGTGGCATGACCAAAGATCAGGTACACGAGATTGCACAGGGTCGCGTATGGTTGGCCACCGACGCCCTGCCAATCAAGTTGGTAGACAAGATTGGTTCACTGAACGATGCAGTAAAGAAGGCTGCCGAACTGGCAGATTGCAGTGAATACTACACGGCTCCCTACCCCGGAAAGGCCAACTGGTTCGATCAGTTGCTGGCAGCTACCGACGATTCAAAAGGCACCTACCTGGACCAGCAGTTGAAAGAGACGCTGGGCGAGCTCTACGAGCCTGTCATCGAACTGCGCAAGGATTGTCAGCGTAATCGTCTGCAGGCAAGATTCCCCTTTGCTACAACTATTAAATAAGAAAAGAATTGGAAGGCGACTTCATCAAAATAAACCGCTGGCTGCAGCCACTGAGTTGGTTCTACGGTCTGGGCGTGCGATTCAGGAACACCTTGTTTGAGACAGGTTTTCTGAAGAGCAGGTCATTCTCCATACCTGTCATCTCCGTAGGTAATATCACCGTGGGAGGTACAGGCAAGACACCACACGTGGAATATTTGATCAGGTTACTCCAAGACCATTCCCGCGTGGCGGTATTAAGCAGAGGCTACAAGCGGAAGTCGCATGGTTTCCAGATTGCCAACGAGTCGAGCACTGCCCGTACCATTGGTGATGAGCCCTTCCAGATGAAGCAGAAATTCCCGAAGGTCATCGTTGCCGTCGACAAAAACCGTGTCCACGGCATCGAGGCCCTGAACCAGAAGTATCAGGATATCGATGTCATCCTGCTCGATGATGCATTCCAGCATCGTTACGTGAAACCGGGCATCAACATCCTGCTGGTGGACTATCACCGACTGATTATCTACGACACACTGTTGCCTGCCGGTCGTCTGCGCGAGCCGCTCACAGGAAAGAACCGTGCCGACATGGTGATTATCACGAAATGTCCGAAGGACTTAAAACCTATGGAGTATCGTGTGATTACCAAAGCCATGGATCTCTATCCCTACCAGCAGATATTCTTCACCACACTGGAATATGGAGAACTGACACCGCTATTCAAGAAAGAAGCACCGACGGTGAATCTTGACAAGCTCAAAGACCACAACGTACTACTCCTTACAGGTATCGCCTCTCCCCGTCAGATGAAGGAAGACCTCACACCGGTAGTATCAAAGTTATCGATGCTCAGTTTCCCTGACCATCACGCCTTCAGTCAGAAGGATATCGAACAGATCAGCAGTGAGTTTGCCAAACTCCCCTCACCTAAGTGCATCATCACCACTGAGAAAGACGCTGCCCGCTTCATAGGGCTAGAGGGACTTAGCAATGAAATAAAAGAGAATACATATATACTTCCTGTACGCATCAAGTTCATGCTCAATCAGGAAGAGAAGTTTAACGAAAATATTATAGGCTATGTACGAAAAAATTCTAGAAACAGCATCCTGGTTAAAAGAAAGGATGACCACAAGCCCAAAGACGGCAATCATTCTGGGGACAGGCCTCGGACAATTAGCTTCAGAAATAACTGACGCACTTGAGATACCCTATAGTGAAATACCCAACTTCCCCGTTTCTACGGTAGAAGGTCATAGCGGCAAGCTTATCTTCGGTAAGCTTGGCGGCGTGGATATCATGGCTATGAAAGGCCGTTTCCACTTCTATGAGGGTTACTCCATGAAGGAAGTGACTTTCCCCGTACGCGTGATGTACGAACTGGGCATCAAGACGCTCTTTGTCTCTAATGCTGCCGGTGGCATGAATCCTGGCTTCAAGATCGGTGACCTGATGGTGATTACCGACCATATCAATTTCTTCCCCGAGCATCCTCTGCGCGGAAAGAACTTCCCTACCGGTCCCCGTTTCCCGGATATGCACGAGACCTACGACCAGTCGCTTATCAAACTGGCCAGCCAGATTGCACGCGAGAAGAAGATTCGTCTGCAGTATGGTGTCTACATGGGCGTCCAGGGTCCTACCTTCGAAACTCCAGCAGAGTATAAGATGTACCGCATCCTGGGTGGCGACACCGTAGGTATGAGCACCGTTCCTGAGGTTATCGTGGCTCACCACTGCGGCATCCGCACCTTTGGTATTTCTGTTGTCACCGACCTGGGTGGCTTCGACATCCCCGTTGAGGTTTCCCATGAGGAGGTTCAGGAGGCTGCCGACAAGGCCCAGCCTATCATGACAGAGATTATGCGTGAGATGATTGTACGTTCTGAGAAACTGGAGCACACCAAGGAGGAACAGTTCAATACCGATCACCCAACAGAGGATTGGAAAAAGTAAAGAAATGGAAATAGCAAAATTAGGAGAATTTGGTCTTATTGACCGTCTGACAAAAGACTTAGAAAACAAAAATGAATCAACAAAGTACGGCGTGGGCGATGACTGCGCCGTACTTCACTACCCTGATAGCGAGGTTCTCGTCACCACCGACCTGCTGATGGAGGGCGTCCACTTCGATCTCACCTATATCGACCTGAAGCATCTGGGCTACAAGTCGGCCATGGTCAATATCAGCGATGTGTTTGCCATGAACGGCACACCACGTCAGATTACCGTGTCGCTGGCCCTCAGCAAGCGCTTCACCGTAGAGGATATGGAGGAGTTCTATGCAGGCCTCCGACTGGCTTGCGAGAAATGGAACGTCGATATCGTGGGTGGTGACACCACCTCTTCTTATACCGGACTAGCCATCAGCATCACCTGCATCGGTGAAGCCCGCAAGGAAGATATCGTCTATCGCAACGGTGCCAAGAACACCGACCTGATCTGTGTCTCTGGCGACCTTGGTGCAGCCTACATGGGTCTGCAACTGTTGGAGCGCGAGAAGAGCGTTTACTATCAGCAGGTTAACGAGGCCAAAAAGAAAGGCGACAACAAAGCCCTTGAGGAACTGGCTCATTTCAACCCCGACTTTGCCGGCAAGGAATATCTCCTTCAGCGCCAACTTCAGACTGAGGCTCGCGGTGATATCATCAACAAACTGCGCGAGGCAGGCGTTCATCCCACTGCCATGATGGATATCAGCGATGGTCTGTCATCAGAACTGATGCATATATGCAAACAGAGCGGTGTGGGCTGCCGTATCTTCGAGAAAGAAATCCCCATCGACTACCAGACAGCTGTGATGGCTGAGGAGATGAACATGAATGTCACCACCTGTGCACTTAACGGCGGTGAAGACTACGAACTGCTCTTCACTGTGCCCATTGGCGACCTGGACAAGGTAAAGGACATGGAAGGTGTGCGTATGATTGGTCATATCACCGACCAGAAATATGGTCAGATTCTCGTCACACGCGACAACCAGGAATTCGAACTCAAGGCCCAAGGTTGGAACCCTTTAAACGACCAAAAGTAAAGAATTGAAGCGAATTTTTCAACAATAACGCTTCTACAGAGGAGAAAATTCTTAAAAACTGCAAAATAATTGACCAAACGTTTGGTCAATTATTTTTTTATTTGTACCTTTGCACCCGCAAACGAAAGGATTGCAGTGAACACATGATGGTGCCTTAGCTCAGTTGGTAGAGCATCGGACTGAAAATCCGTGTGTCCCCGGTTCGATTCCTGGAGGTACCACTCCTCCTTTCATTATGAATCCCGTGTAAGTCTTCGGACCAAGCGGGATTTTTCTTTTCCCCTTTTTCCAATCAGTAAACGACAAGAGTCCTTCCCTCTCCTATTACAAAAAAAATGGAGTAACTGTGCGTTACTCCATTGGGAAAAGTCCAAACAATTTTGCGTCTATCATATCCGTGACCTGTTTGAAGTCCTCCGGGTTATCACCAAACTTGCAGTGATCACCGTCGACCACAATCAGCGGACCTTTATAGTCGGCTATCCATTCCTCATACCTGCGGCTCAGTCCTTCCAGATAATCCAGTCGCATGGTCTGCTCATACTCACGACCGCGCTTCTGAATCTGTGCCACCAGCGTCGGGATACTGCTACGGATATAGATCATCAGTTCCGGCAACTTCACCAGCGACATCATCAGGTCAAACAAGTCCTTATAGTTCTGGAAGTCGCGGTCACTCATCATACCCTGTCCATGCAGGTTGGGTGCGAAGATGCATGCATCCTCGAAAATCGTGCGGTCCTGAATGATGGTCTCCTTTGAATTGGCAATCTCCACCACCTCCTTAAAACGCTTATTCAGGAAGTATATCTGCAGGTTAAACGACCAACGTTTCATGTCAGCATAGAAATCCTCCAGATACGGATTATTATCTACAGGTTCAAATCTTGGCGTCCAGCCATAACGGTGGGCCAACATCTTTGTCAGAGTGGTCTTACCACTTCCTATGTTTCCGGCTATTGCGATATGCATATTGTTATAATATTTTTATTCAGGGAAAAGTCCAAACAGTGTACTGTCGATACGGTCGACAATACGTGCAAAATCCTTCGGGTTATTCTGATAGTCCAGTTCATCTTTCTCGATGACCATCACCTTACCCTTATACATCTTATAGATAAACTCATCGTAACGACGGTTCAGGTTCTCCAGATATTCCAGCTTCATGGTCTGCTCATACTCACGTCCGCGCTTCTGGATATTACCTACCAGATGAGGGACAGACGCCCGGAGATAGATCATCAAATCAGGATAATGTACTACACTCATCATCTGTTCAAAGAGCTCCATATAAGTCTCATAGTCGCGATCAGAGAGATTACCCATGGCCTTGTTGTTCTGCATGAACACATAGACACCCTCAAAGATAGAACGGTCCTGAACAATGGTATGCTCTGATTTTTCAATCTCTATGAGATCACGGAAACGCTCTTTCAGGAAGTACACTTCCAGATTGAACGACCAACGATGGATATCACGATAATAGTCTTCCAAATACGGATTATGGTCAACAGCCTCGAAACGTGCTTCCCATCCGTAATGACGGGCCAGCATACGAGTAAGTGTTGACTTTCCGCTTCCAATATTTCCTGCTACTGCTATATGCATTTTCTAAGGTTTCTGAGCGCAAAGGTACTAAAATATTACGAAACAACAAAATTCTTAATTCTTAATTCTTAATTCTTAATTAAATTATGTACCTTTGCGCAAAATTCTTATAACTATGGGTATTATAATAGGTATAGACGTGGGCATCAGCACCACGAAGATTGTAGGATTGAAGAATGGCCGTGTGGTTTCACCCATTCGCATCACGGCTGCCGACCAGGTAACATCGCTCTATGGTGCATTCGGAAGATACCTGCATGACAACAAAGTAGAATTGAAGGATGTAGAACAGGTGATGCTGACAGGTGTCGGTGCTGCCTATATTGACGAACCGGTATACGGTATCCCCACGCAAAAGGTTGACGAGTTTATTGCCGATGGTCTGGGAGCACGCTTCGAGAGCGGCCTCTCCAAGGCAATCGTTGTGTCAATGGGCACAGGAACCAGTTTTGTACAGTGCGACGGTGATGATATCCGCCATATCGGTGGACTCGGTATCGGTGGCGGTACGCTGCAGGGACTGAGCCGAGTGATGCTGAACACACGCGACCAGAAGCAGATTCAGAGTCTGGCCATGCAGGGCGACATCCATAATATCAACCTGCTTATAGGTGATATCTCCACCCACCCGCTGCCCGGTCTGCCCATGAATGCCACAGCCAGTCTGTTCTCCAAGGCACAGTACGACGCACCGAAGGAAGATATCGCACTGGGCATCATCGTCATGGTGCTGCAGAGTATTGGCTCTGCTGCCATCCTGTCGGCACTCAACTCAGGCATCAAGGACTTTGTTCTCATCGGTAACCTCACGCTGCTGCCTCAGTGCAAGGAGGTATATCCCATGCTTGAGAAACTCTACCAGGTACATTTCCACATTCCAAAGTTCGCCGAGTTCTGCACAGCTATCGGTGCAGCCCTGGCTTATCATCAAAACCAAGAATCAACCAGATAACTATGATTTACAAACATTTTCTGACTGTTGCAGCAGGATTGATGCTGACAGCAACCGTTCAAGCCAAGCCGTTTTATGCTGTAAAGGCTGACACACTTAAGAAGGATACCACCGTTACCGACACGACAAAAGTCGAAAAGGAAGACGTAAAGTCCAAGGCAAAGAAAGAACCAAAAGAGACTGAGTATCAAAAGATTATCAAGAAAGGAGGTACCGTAACCGACGGTCTTTTCCGCGTACGTCATATCGAAGACAAATACTACTTCGAGGTACCCGACTCTATGTTGGGACGCTATATCCTCTGTGTCACCCGCTTCACTGCCGTGCCTCAGAATTTCGGTCAGTTTGCCGGTGAGGAAATCACCCATTCGACCATCTATTTCGAGAAGCGCGACACCAGTCAGATCATGATCAGACAGTACGTATTGTCACATCTGGCCGACAACGGAGACAATATCTCCCGCACCCTGGAACAGTCTACCGTTGACCCCATCGTACAGGCGTTCAAGGTCATCGGACAGAATGAAGAGAAAGATGCCAGCCTCATCGAGGTTACCTCACTCTTCAATAGCGACAATAACCTGATGAGCTTCTCAAACACCGACAAGACCACTTTGAAGGTCGGTGGCCTGATGAAGGACCGCACCTTCATCGACACCATCAAGGTGTTCCCAACCAATATCGAGGTAGCCACCACCCGCACCTACGGTTCTTCGCCTGCCCGTTCAGAGGCATCAAGGACAGGTACTATCACCATGGCTTTCAACACGTCAATGGTGCTTCTGCCCAAGGAGCCTATGCGCAAGCGTCTGTGGGACGACCGTGTAGGTTATTTCGTGAATAACTTCGTGCGTTTCAGTGATGACCAGCACAAGACCGAACACGAATCGATTATCTCACGCTACCGTCTGGTGCCCAAGAACAAGAAGAAATACCTGCGTGGCGAACTGACCGAGCCCGAGAAGCAGATTGTGTATTATATCGACCCAGCCACTCCCAAGAAGTGGATTCCCTATCTGATTCAGGGTATCAACGACTGGAACGTAGCATTCGAGGCTGCCGGTTTCAAGAACGCCATCACAGCCAAGGTGCTGCCCGAGGATGACCCCAACGTGAGTCTGGAGGATGCCCGTTATTCTGTACTGCGCTATCTGCCCTCAGAGACAGAGAACGCCTATGGTCCCCGCATTGTTGACCCACGCTCTGGTGAGATTATCGAGGCTCATATCTGCTGGTTCCATAACGTCATGAACCTGCTCACAAAATGGTATATGGTGCAGTGCGGTGCAATAGACAAGCGTGCACAGACCATGCATTTCGACGACAAGCTGATGGGCGAACTCATCCGTTTCGTTTCAAGTCATGAGGTAGGTCACTCACTGGGACTGCGTCACAACATGGGTGCTTCGTTTGCTACACCCGTTGAGAAGTTGCGCGACAAGGCATGGGTTGAGAAAAATGGCCATACAGCCAGCATCATGGACTATGCCCGTTTCAACTATGTGGCACAGCCCGAGGACAACATCTCTTCCAAAGGTCTGTTTCCTCGTATCAACGACTACGACAAATGGGCTATCAAGTGGGGTTATCAGTGGCGCCCTGAGTTCAAGGATGAATACGAGGAGAAGGAAAAACTCATGACCGAGACAACGAATATCCTGAAAGGTAACCCACGTCTTTGGTTTGGTGGTGAGGGACGTAATGAGGATCCGCGCGCCCAGACCGAGGACCTGAGCGACAACAATGTCAAGGCCTCTGAATATGGTATCAAGAACCTGAAGCGCGTCATGCAGCACCTGCCTCAATGGACCAAGGAGGAAAACGACCAGTATGATGATCTCGTAGAGATGTATAAGGCCGTTACCGATCAGTTCAACCGTTACATGAACCATGTAGCCAAGAATATCGGTGGCCGTTATATCAACAACATGCCAGGCATGGAGCCTTATTCCCCAGTGCCTGCAGCCCGTCAGCGCGAGGCTCTGCAGTATCTGGGCAGAAATATCTTCGAGGCTCCCGAGTGGCTCTATCCCGCAAATATTCTGTCTAAGAGCGGTGCCGATGCCGGTACCACCCAACAGCAACAGCAGACGAATCTGCTCACCCGTCTGATGACACCCCTGATGCTGAGCAATATCAGCACCAGCGACTATGCCGTCAATCAGTATCTGGACGACCTCTTTGCACAGGTATGGACAGCACCAAAGAGCAGCAGTTCTTTCCAGCAGAAGGCCCGTCGCCAGTTGCAACGTTCGTATGTGCAGAACTTGAACAGTCTGCTCAATCCTTCAGAAGCCGACCTCAAGGGAGCTATGTCACGCAACTACAACTCAGACGCCATGCTCTATGTGCTGCAGAACCTGCAGAAGGTAGAGACCTACTGTCAGCAGCAGATGAAGGCATCTGAGGGTATCAATGCCCTGCATTTCGAAGATCTGCTCCGCGAGATAAAACTTATCCGCGAGCGCCGCACCACAGTAAAATAAGATTATGCACAGAAGTCACAAACAGTCCCTAGTCCTGGCAATTGCCCTCCTTTTCTCTGCTATATCATTTGCTCAGAAAGGCGGACACACGCTGAATGTCACGGTCACTGAGAAAGGCACCCGCGATGCCATCATCATGGCCACCATGCAACTGCAGCCCATCGGGGCAATGGCCGTGACCGATGTTAATGGTAAGGCTACCATCAACAACATCCCGTCAGGTGAGTACACCCTGCAAATCAGTTATGTAGGTTTCGAACCAGTCAACACACGTGTAAAAATCAGCAAGGACCTGCAGATGCAGTTCCAGATGACACCCTCCTCCCTGTCGCTGCGTGAGGTGCAGGTAGTGGCGCGTCAACGTGAGAGTGGAGCCTCAACGGCCAATGTCATCGGTCGTCAGGCTATCGATCACCTGCAGGCCACGTCACTGGCTGATGTGATGCAACTGATTCCAGGACAGCTGATGGACCGTCCTGACCTCACTGCCAAACAGGGACTGCAACTGCGCACACTTCAGAATAACTCCACCATGGCCTTCGGTACCAGCATCGTTGTGGATGGTGTACCGATGTCCAATAATGGTGAGATAGGCCAGGGTGCCTTCTCTGGCACCGCCTTTGCCGGTTCTGATATGCGTCAGATTTCAGCCGATAACATTGAGGAGGTAGAGGTAATCCGTGGTATTCCCTCAGCCGAATACGGCGACCTGACCAGCGGACTCGTGGTGGTTCATTCCAAGGTTGGTGCCACGCCATGGCAGGTAAAAGCCAAGATTAATCCGGGCCTTCAGAACTATAGCGTAGGCAAGGGTTTCTCTCTTGACAAGGCAGGCATCATCAATGCCAGTTTCGACTATGCCAAGGCATGGGGCGACCCACGTCAGAAGACACGCTCTTTCGACCGTTACACCGCTAATATCGGATGGGGCTATGACATCACTCCCCGCTGGCATGCTGACACCAAACTGCGTTTCATGCAGGCCAAGGACTGGACTGGTCAGGACCCCGATGCCATTCAGGACGGTACTGAGAACAAGTCAAAGACTACCACCATTGGACTTAACCATAACGGACGTATCCGTATGGACCTGCCGTTGATGCGCTCTTTGAAATATACGCTTGGTGTCACCATGACGCAGACCGACACCCGCAACACCAGTTTTGTATCCGTCAGCAGTGGTTTGCTACCCATACTCACGGCTCGCGAGACTGGTTACTACTCAGTTCCATGGGTTACTTCATCCTATCTGGCAACGGGTATCACTGAGAGTCGTCCGGGAAATATCTTCTTTAAGATGACCGATGATTTCTTCTGGCGCAGTGGAAAGACCGTTCAGAGTTTCAAGGTGGGCGTTGACTATCACTACGACTGGAACACAGGCCGCGGCTATTACAATGCCGACGAGAGTCTGCCCTACCGTCCCAACAGCAATGGTCGTCCCCGAGCCTTCGATGACATCCCCGGCCTGCATCAGTTGTCAGCCTTTGTTGAAGACCAGTTCACCTATAATATAAATAAGGTAAACCGCCTGCGCATCAACTTCGGTCTGCGCTTCACGTCAATGCAGCCCTTCAGCGATGTGGCTACCACCGCCCTCTCGCCCCGTCTGAATGCTGCGTTCACCGTGACAAAATGGCTCGACATCCGCGGTGGTATCGGCCTCAACTCCAAGACGCCCGGACTGATGCACCTCTATCCCGACAAGAAATATATCGATGACCTCGTTGGCAATTTCACCATGGCAGCCACACCGGCTTACTACACGCATACCGAAGTCTATGACGTACAGCGCTCCAAGGGACTGAAGAACGCCACGACGACAAAGGTAGAAGTGGGTGCCGACATCAAACTGCCCGGCAACCGCAAGCTGAGCATCCTGGCTTACGAGGATCGTACGCCTAATGGTTTTGAGGCAGCCGCCGACTATTTCACCTATACCTACAATCTCTTCGACGATACCCATATGCCAACAATCGGAAGCGATGGTCAGCCTGATTTCTCTACTGGCTATGCCTATCAGTTCACCTGCTTCGCCACGACCGGTCAGTTGGCTAATACCGATAAGACCATCAACCGCGGTGTGGAGTACGACTTCGACCTTGGAGAGATCAAACCGCTGAAGACAAACCTCTATTTCAGTGGTGCATGGAACGAGACCAAGACCGACTGGAGCACACGCATGAACACTATGTCCGTGCCTGCTGCGCTGCTCACGGGTACAAAGTACGCCGGCCGTAACATTTCACCCGTACGTATAGTCTATCCTTCCGGTCTCGACTATACCCGCCTGCGCCGCTTTGTCACCACGTTGCGTGCCGTCACCCATATCCCACAACTAAATATGGTGGCTTCGTTCACGGCACAGGCTATCTGGCACAACTCTACATGGAGCTACACTGCCGACAAGAATCCTATCGGATGGATCAGCAGCGACCTTGTCTATCATGACATCAACTCTGCCGACTATATCACCTTCGACGGCGGGCAGATTGCCACCAACGATGAGAAGCTGCAGTTGAAATACTCAGACAACGAACCTACGGAGTCGCCTACCACCTGGAACCTCTCGGCCCGTCTGACAAAAGAAATCAGTAAGACGGGAACCCTCTCACTCTATGTGGACAACTGCCTGTTCTACGAGCCCTATCTGAAAGGCAATAAGACATCTACACTCTCACAACGCAACACAGGAAAGTTTGCTTTCGGTGCTGAACTCTCACTGAAATTCTAATTATTCAGAACTGGAGAATGACTATGACAAAAAGACTTCATACGATATTAGTCGCTTGCGGACTGTTTGCTCTCACTTCGTGTGTAGACTATAGCGATGCTACCAGCGAAACATCCGCACGCGTCCAAATCCTGATGCCAAAGGAATTCATTGGCACCTCTACCCTTGCAGGCCATGAGGTTATACTGCAGCAAGGCAGCACGCGTCTCTCTGCCACAACCGATGCCAATGGCGTGGCTACGTTCAATGGCATTATCCCTGATGTCTATGACATCTCGTGCTCATGGGAAATTACAGAGGCTGAGTATCATCAGGCTACAGGCAGCAATCAATCCGTGAGTGGTTGTACTGTCTCTGGCTCGCAAAACTCCCTCCTCATCAAGGAAGAGCAGACCATCACCCTCTCTACGCAGTTGAGCATCAATCAGGACATCATCATTGGCAAGATTTACTATGCTGGCTCTAAAGACAACAACAATCGCAACTACATGGCTGGCAGATTCATTGAGATTTATAATCAAAGTAACAAGGAGATTGATGTGGCAGGCTTTTACATCGGTCTGGTAGAGGCCGAGAGCACGCAGGCTTACACCTTGCAGAACCTGCATGATGCCTATGCCGACTCCGTGGTACTGCTGAAGCAGATCTTCCGCATCCCTGCCACAACCAGCCATAAGGTTGCCGCTGGCGGCAGTGTACTGATTGTAAACAGTGCCATAGACCATACCGCCAACAACACATCAATGGAATACGACCTTTCCGGTGCTGACTTCGAGGCTAAGGACTATAGCAGCAATCCCGTACAGAATAATCCTGCCACACCGGCATTGGAACTTATCTATACGATGTATCCCTCTATCTCCAACATGAATTTGGTACAGAGCGGCCCCTGTGGTGTCGTCATTTTCCGTACCGACGAGGATCCGGCTTCTTTGCCTACGACCTATCCTTACGGCAAGACCAGCGGCAACCAATGGAAACTGCTACCGAAACGTATGATTCTCGATGCAGTGGAAGTGCTTTCCAATAAAAACACCGGTGTTGACGTCGCCACCAAGCGTCTCTATGACGACTTGGATGCCGGCTACACCTATATCAATTCTACCTCTGGTCGTAATGGCGAGGTGGTCTATCGCAAGACCAGCAAGCATGCCACTGATGGTCATGCCGTCCTGATGGACACCAACAACTCCAGCAACGACTTCAAAGTATCTACCACTATCAAGCCCCGCGAATACGATGAATAAGATATTTTCTATAGTTTCACTTGCATCACTAGTCTCACTAGTTTCGATAGAAGCCTCTGCTCAGGAGAGCGAGTATCGCTATGATGATGCCATGCAGCTGTGGCACCAAACCGATAATGCTGCCGGTCTGGGACTTGATAATAGTCGTGACCGTGGTTATGCAGAATTCAATCTGGAGCACCGCAGCGGCGACTATAGCAGGGTGCAGGAAGGTGACCAGCACAACCAACTGAAGTTCACCACCGAACGCTTTCAGCAAATCAGCATGCTGTTCGTAGGCTATGGCAAGTTCCAGTTTGACATGGACCACGCCAAGCACCGCGCCTGGTGCGACGTGATGCGCCCCTACAACAGTAACCCGTTTTTCTCTGGCAGCAGTATCAGTGGCAGTTACGACACGCAGAACTTCGATTGCACGGCCGCTATCAGCACCATCCCCATCCCCCTGTCGGGCGAATCGATGGATCGCGAGATGGCTTTCGGTATCAAGTTAGACTATAAAGTGGGCGACCTCAGTCGTCTGCGCGACCCGCGTTCACGCTCTGAGCTGCTCGACTATAAGCTCACCCCTGCCGCCACCTTCACCTTCGGCTATCACACCCTTGGCGTCAGTGGCTATTACAACCGCCGCAAGGAGAAAATACCCAATATCACCACGGTGCAGACCGATCCCAACCTCATGTATTACACCATGAGTGGCATGGAGAATGCCAACGGAATCGTGGGAGGCTATAGCGGCTTCACACGTGAGTGGGTGAATCATCAGTTTGGTGCCGAGCTCAACTATGGTTATCAGCACGACGGTCTCAATAGCCTTACCTCCGTCAGCATCAGTCGTGGCACAGAGGATGCCTGGGGACAGTACAAATACGAACCGGGCCAGTACACCTCTTATATATATAAGGTGGCATCCCATAACCGCATCAAGAGCGGTGACCTACTCCATCACCTCGACCTCGATATGGACTTCACCCAGGGCTATGCCGATGAATACCGTCAGCAGCTCATTCAGGAGCGCGATGCCGAAAAAGGCTATACCAGCTATCGCTACGAGACGCAGATAGAATATAGGAAGCGTTATCAAGTGAAGACAGCCAATGCTTCATTCCATTATCGCTTTTCCGTAACCGATGGCACCGCCATCAATAGCTACGCCGGTCTTCGCTTCTCTATGCAGCATACCAGCAACAAGCACCTGCTGCCCCTCTCTGATTTCCAGTACGACCACTTCAACGTACAGGTTGAGGCCGGTAAGGCATTCTTCAACAAGCAACTGTGGATTGACCTCTCAGGTACCTATCATTTCGCCAAGAACGTAGAACTGAACCTGGCCGATGCCACGACGTCCTATGCGCAGAATGTATGGCTGGCAGACATGGACTACTACCACGCTAATTACTGGCAGGGTCATGCAGAGGTGAAATACAATTTCCCTCTGACCATCAAACATACACCATCGCAGTGGTATGTCAAGGCCTATGGCGACTACCTCCGCACCAACAATCATCTGGATCAGAAGATGGTTGGACTCTCAATTGGCATTTTCAACTAACCCTTATCATAATGAAAACCAAACTATTCTTTTGTGGACTGATGACGCTGGCAACCATGCAACAGGCCAACGCACAGTCAGAACTTTATCCCAAGCATTTCGACTTGGAAGAAGTAACACTTCTCGACGGACCTATGAAGACAGCCATGGATTTGAATATCCAGATGCTGTTGCAGTATGACGTCGACCGTTTGCTCACACCTTATGTCCGTCAGTCAGGACTGGCCGACACGCAGGATGCCACCAGCCCTTACTACCAGTGGCTCACCAAGCACCCCAACTTCAAGAACTGGGGTGGCGATGCCGGCTTCGACCTCAGCGGTCATGTTGGCGGTCACTATCTGTCGGCACTGGCGTTGGCCTATGCTGCCTGCCATGATGCCCAGATGCAGAAGGTGCTGAAGGAGCGTATGGACTATATGCTCAAAGTCATGAAGGACTGTCAGGACCAGTACGACAACAACAAGGATGGTCTCTATGGCTTCATCGGCGGACAGCCTATCAACGACTCTTGGAAGGCGCTCTATCAGGGCGACCTCTCTAAGATTCAGAAGAACTGGGGCTGGGTGCCTTTCTATTGTCAGCATAAGATCCTGGCTGGTCTGCGCGATGCCTATCTCTATGGCAACAGCAAAGAGGCAAAGGAGATGTTCCGCAAGCTCAGCGATTGGAGTGCCAACCTCATTGCCAAGGTCGACGATCAGGCTTTCGAGGGTTTCCTCAACTGCGAGCATGGCGGCATGAACGAGTCTCTGCTCGATGCCTATCAGCTCTTTGGCGATGCCAAGTATCTGGCTGCTGCCAAGAAATACACTCATAAAGGTATGCTCAACGGCATGCAGACACTCAACCCCGCGTTCCTGGATGGCAAGCATGCCAACACCCAGGTGCCTAAGTTCATCGGTATGGAGCGTATTGGCGAGATGGATGGCGCTGCTGCCAACTACATCACTGCAGCAGAGAATTTCTGGAAGGATGTGGCCACCAACCGCACGGTGTGCATTGGCGGTAACTCGGTGAACGAGCACTTCCTTGCCGCTGCCAACGGCAACCGCTACATCGACCAGCCCGACGGTCCCGAGTCATGTAACACCAACAACATGATGAAGTTCTCCGAGATGCTCTTCGACCGCACCAGCGATGCCAAGTATGTGGACTTCTTCGAGCAGGCTATGTGGAACCATATCCTCTCTACACAGGATCCCAAGACGGGTGGCTATGTCTATTTCACCACCCTGCGTCCACAGGGCTATCGCATCTACTCTGAGCCCAACAAGGGCATGTGGTGCTGCGTGGGCACAGGTATGGAGAACCATTCAAAATATGGTCACTTCATCTATACCCACGATGGTAAGAAGACACTCTTCGTGAACCTCTTCACCCCATCCAAGCTGGTCAGCAAGAACTTCGTCGTCACTCAGGAGACGCAGTTCCCCTTCAGCAACACCACCACCCTCACCATTGGCAAGAGTGGCCGCTATACCCTTGCCCTCCGTCATCCCGCATGGGCAGCCAAAGGCTTCGCCGTTGCAGTCAATGGTGCTCCCATCGACGCTACCGCCCAAACGGGCGAAGCCTCTTATGTCAACATCGACCGCAAGTGGAAGAAGGGCGACAAGGTCACCATCACCCTGCCCATGGAACTGCGCTTTGAGGAGTGTCCCAACTACTCTGACTATATCGCCTTCAAGTATGGACCTATCCTCTTGGGTGCCAACACCACCAATGGCAGCGAGCAACTGCGCAATGTCTATGGCGGCGAGGGCCGTATGGACCACTCACCCGGCGTTATGGGAAGTCAGAAGAACCTGATGTCGGCACCTCTTATCCTGGGCACCCGCTCTGACGTATTGGGTCGCATCAAGACACAGGATTCGTCAAAACTCAAATTCACTATTGACGTGTCACGTCCTGGCGTAGATACCTATAAGTGGACTACCCTCACCCTGCAGCCCTTCTATCAGATTCATCACGACCGCTATATGTGCTACTGGTATCAGCAGACACCAGAGAACTTCGCCAAGAGTGATATGGCTCAGAGCGAGGCAGCCATCGAGGCACTGAAGAACCGCACCATCGACTTCGTGGCTCCCGGTGAGCAGCAGAGCGAGGCCGGCCATGAGTACAACTACAGCAGCGACTCTGGCAAGGGCAGTTACAATGGCGAGAGCTATCGTGATGCCAAAGCAGGCGGTTACGTAGAGTTTGCACTGTTCAACAAGGATGCCGTCACCGACAGCCTGTCTGTCATGTGCCGCTTCACCACAGACGACCGCGGACGTACAGCCACGCTCACCCTCGATGGCACCAAACTGGCCGATATCACCATCCCCGGCAGGGTAAGAAACAGCGAGAATGGTTTCTATAACATAGAATTCCCCATCCCTGCCGAACTGATGAAGGACAGCAAAGGCAAGATAAAGACCAGCTATAAGGTGCGCCTCTCTGCAACCGGCACCACCCCCAACCCAGGTCTTTACTACCTACGACTGGTAAAGAAATAAAAGATAAAATTGTCATAATCACGAGGCGTTATAAGTTATAACGCCTCGTTTTTTCGTTATTACAATTCTTGCCAATTCAAGGAAAATCGAATTTTCTTTTGGTTTTCTGCTCACTAATTTGTACCTTTGCACCCGAAACATCAAGAGCAGTCATCTTCGGATGGACTCGCCAACCGAGCATTGGAAGCCACGGTGGTCAGTACGATGTGGTAGTATTAACTTCAAAAACATTCCAAATTATGCAACAACACATTTATTACATTCGCTATGCCCTGCAATTCGCAGACATGCAAATTCCCGAATTAATAACAGTATTCAATCGCCAGGTCGGCAATCGAGGCTGGACCAGTATGCGTGCCTATCACGACCTGGCCCTCATCGACGAGTTCCAACGTCGAGGCATTGACATCTCCCTGATTAGCGATGGCAAGTCGATTTCATTTGCCCATCCTGTCAGATATGATTTAATCGCCAACCGACTGACCTTCATTGACTGAAGCCCCCTCTCCATAAAAGTACTCCACCCTTGCCGTCTGCTCTTGGCAAGGGTGGAGTTTAATTCTTATCTTATTTAAGTTTCGCTTGTAGAGAAACGACGAGTTGCTTATCGAGAAACAACCTTTCTCGATACTGTTTTTAACGCACAATTGTTTTTGTGTGCAACACCCACCCCAAGAATAGAAATATAGTCTGAAAAGCCTTTAAATACAATATATTCAGCAGGGGTTAGTGTTGTGTCAACACTCCCCCTGACACTAACCCCAACAGTACCCCCTACACTCCCCCTTGAGACTCTTGGCTTTAATTGATAGTGCAGAATTTTCTTTACACTATACGGAAGCAATTTTGCTACCATTAAATGTAGTAATTGCGCCCTCACTAGGAAAAAATATTTTCTTAGGCAGAGCGCAATTTTTTCTTGGTTAAGGAGTAAATAGCCAAGATTAATGGACCTGGAATTTATTTGACACGTGCCGTTAGATTTGATCTTCCCTGATATCCCTAGGGTTGGGTGTCGGGTGGAGTGTTGGGTTGGGTGTTGGGGTTAGTGTTAAGGCAACACTCCACCCAGCGCATTCCCCAGTATTTAAAGGCTTTTCAGGAGATTTCTATGCTCTTGGGTTGGGTGTTGAAGAAGTATCGTCATACTCCATGCTCTTTGAAAGGTAAAGGCATATAAGAAGCAAGCCGTAATTTTACTCCATGCGAGATTACGGCTCGCTTTGGACGAGGTTACGTCTCTTTGATCCGACGCTATACAAAATGACTTACTAATTCAATTATTTGGAATGCAACATAGAAGACTATGAAAGAGACATTATTAGGCAATTCATGATTGACATCAATCCTTCCTGTCACGTAATACCCCCAAAATCTTCACTCGAGTGAATTCATCGAATTAGCTAGCTGAAATCATGAAATCACTCGAGTCAATTCATGAATTCAGCTATATATAGTAAGATTACCTGCTTTTTGTGCTATTTTTCTACCAAGATTCTTGCTCCCTGTTTCTTTTATCCAAAGAATTTGCCGTCGCCCTCGCCTAGAAACTCTTCGGCTGTATAGTCCACTTCGCCCAAGCCTGCAAAGTCCGTATGTAGTAAGGGACGGCTTCTTCGTGAAGACTGATGAGAAGTGGGAGAAGGTGAGGTATGACGAGATTATGTGGGTGAGAGCCTTCGAGAATGGGAGTGTCGTGTTCCTGACCGACGGGAAGAGCCTGATGGTGAATCATCGGCTGTGGCGGATTGAAGAGATGTTGCAGGAGCACAAGAACTTCGTGCGTATCAACAGGTCAGAGATTGTTAATCTGGATGCTGTTGACGGCTTTGAAGGTAACTGCTACTACATCGGCAAGAATCCGCTCTATGCCACTGGCGACTATCGTCAGGGCATGGAAGGTGTCTTCGTCAAGGCAAAGCAGCAATGACGTAAAGATACGGAAAAGCCGCCCGGGAGCCTTCTCATGAGGACTCTCGGGCGGCTTGGTCGTGCTTGCTATGGTCACGGGGTGTGAGGGTTACTCCCACATCACGCTGTGACTATGTCCTTACCGTCTGACCAGTCTGTGCCGTCGGACGGTATTGTGCCCAGCAAGAATTGGTGTCACTGGTTCAAAGAACGATATCGTTTACCTCACGCGGGGTACAGACCCCGAGCGGGGAGCGTTCAGTTCGCCGGCTCAATGGTGAACACAAACTTGGTATTTTGACCCGGAAGACTACTCATACCCATAATATCGCCGCTGAACGATACGCTGGAGGCAGGAGTGCCCGTCCAGGTGCCGCTTTGTCCACTGCCAGACCAGCCTGTGCCTGATGCGTCCCAATCCCCTGTAGTCACTTCAATCTTGGTGAAGTTGCCGAGGGTGGTGGTAAATGTTCCGCCCTGCATGAAATTCTTTTCCCCGAAGTCTATATAGCCGGCAGTTATAGTGACACCGTCCTTGGTGAAAGATTTTCCACTGCCGGTTATATCATCTTTGTTCCACGTTACGGTGATGGGGACGGCGGCCGCCTGCTCCTGTGCCTGTCCGCCTGCGAGTGTCTCGCCGGTGGTCCAGTCCTGTACGGTGACGCTTGCCACCTCAATTCTGTTCTTACCCACTACGAGGTTGAAGGTGTAGCTGTTGCCTGCCTCCAGTTCGGGGATGCCCTTCACGAGGAGGGTGCTGCCTTCGCCGTCGGTCAGCTGGATGAAGCGGGCGCCGCTGTCACCATAGCCAGGCACTACGAGGGCGGTGAAGGTGGAGTTCTGACTCCAGCCCCACCCATCGTTGCTGCCCTGTGCGTATGGCTGGATTTCAGTGCTGCTGCCCGTGGGATTGCCGTCGGCAATGCCGCTGGCTTCGCTGTAGATGCGGACGTTGTCGACGGTCTTCTGGTCGTCACGGTACTGGCTGCCGAAGCCGCTGATGCGTACGATGACGCGGGCCATCTTGCGCTCCAACTGCATCTGGATGTCGCTGCCGCCCTCGGGACGGGAGATCAACTGCTGGCGGGTCATGTAGTCGGCGAGGGCAATTTTCTCCACGCTACTCTGGTCAGTGGGCACGGTGAAGGTGGTCATCGACGTGCCGGTGGTTGCAGGATAGTAAGCCGAGAAGGTGAGCGTTTTCTGTGTCCAGAGGAGGAACTTGTTGGGCACTGCCTCAGTCCATGTCTGGTTCTCGGTTGACGTGCACTGGAAGAGGACGGCCTCCTGATCGTTGGTGCTGACGGCGATCTGGTCGCCCTGGTTGAACTGGCGCTGCGTGTCGTCGGTGGCGACGGCGTTGCTACGGGTGGTGCCCTGGAGCGAGCCTACAGAGAAATTAAGACTCACGGCATTGTCGGGACGGAAGCCTGTTGTGGCCTCGTCGTCGCTCTGGCAGCTGGCGAGGGTGCCCATGAGGGCGAGGGCTGCCATGGAAAGATATTTTGTTGCTTTCATATTCTTATGCTATTTTAGTGTTAATAAAGGTAGTTAATTACTCTGTGCCGAGGTTGTCGCCGGGCTGGTCTTCCCATGAGGTGACGGTGAAGGCGCGGGCATTGAGGGTCGTGGTGTCAAAACCTACGGTGAGGGGCAGCGTGTAGTGCTTGCCCTGCTCAAGGGTGATGGCCTCGGTGTTGGTCCATGAGAAGGAGCGCGTGCCAATCTTGAACGATACGGTCAGGGCGCCGGCGGCAATCTGCTGTGGAACTACGATGCTCTCGTAGGTGGCCGTGCTGTGCTGGTTCGTCTCGGTGGCTGCAGTGAAAGCGCTCTGGTTAGCGAGGATGTCGGCAGCAACGGGTGTAGCGGCAGCGGTCACGGTGCCGTAGTTCTCATTGACAGTCTCCATGGCCTTGAACTGGTAGCCGGCGTTGGTGCCGCTGATGGTGAACTCGGTAATGTCCGAGGCATTGTTCAGCTTCGGGTCATTCTTGTAGAACTCGTTGGCCAGGTCCAGCGTCACGTCGAGCTTCGAGAGGGCGTGGTAGAAGTTGATGACCAACTTGCCGTTCTGCATCAGCGTCTCCTCGATAGAGGGGTTGGCGATGGTCTTAGTCGGCATGGTCAGCAGGTCCTGCTGCTTCAGCTTGGCCTCGGTGCTCTGGTCGGCAGCCACGGTGAGGTTGGCACCGACGATGAATTCATAGTCGCTGAATGTCTTGCCCTGCTTGTAGGCGGCAGTCACGGTGATGCTCTGCTGGTCGTTCTGCCAGAGCATACGGTTTATGGGTGTCCACTCGCTGCCGTCGTACTGTACGGTGTTGAAGTAACTGTAGGTGGCCGATGTGGGGTTGACAATCTTCACCTGGAACTGCTGACCGTTCTGGTTCACGTCGCTGCCAGTGATGCTGGCGCGGGTGGTTACGGCCGTGGGGTCAACGAGGTTGGTGGTGAAGCGCATCACGCCGTCCTCGGGGAACTGCGACTTCTGCTGTACGGTCTCGATAGCGTCGTCGCTGGAGCATGCCGTCAGCGCCATGGCTGCTGCGGCTGCGAAGAAAATGTTTTTGAATCTCATAATACTTTAATTTGAGTTGATTATAAATAATGAAAGAAAATGTTACTGCAATGCCTGTCCGCCGCTGATGGTAGAGCCTTCGGTCCAGTCGTTGATGCTCACCTCGCCGAGCTCAATCTTGTTGCGGCCCACGATGAGGTTGACGATGGTATATTTGCCGGCCTCGAGGGGGATGTCCTCAGCGTGGGTATAGACGTAGGCCTGGCCACCGATGGTGAGCGTGACGGTGCGGAAGCCCGTCTGCGGAATCATCAGGCCGCTGAAACTGCGGGCATAGCCCTCGGCAGCGTCCTTGGCAGTGAGGGCGACAGCGTCCTGCTCACCGGCAGCGTAGGTCTTAGCCAGATAGTCGATGGTACAACTCTTGGCAGCTGTAGCCTCACAGGAAGCCACCTCGGGGGCAGCGTCCCACTGGCTGCGGAAGTTCATGTTCACGTAGAGCTTCGCCATGGCGTGGTCGAAGGTCAGCGAGACGGGGTTCTGCGTGGCAGTGAGTCCGCTCGTTTGGCGGGCCACGAGCAGGTCGCTCTGCTCATAGTCGGTATTGTCCACCGTGTAGGGGTCGGCAGTGAAGTCAGTGACCGTACGTGCCGGATAGATACCGAGGAAGTAGTGGGGTGTCACCATGTCGGCCCAGAGCATGGGCGTGGCGGGTGTCCACTTGCCATCGGTACCGAGGGTGTTCACAACGCCGTTGACCACCTTGTCGGCAGCAACAGCTGTGGCCGAGCCCGTCCAGGCGTAGATGCTAACACCATCGCCAGCGTCGAACACCGTGGTATTGCCCGTGGTCGTGGCGCGGGTCATAGCCCCGATGCTCGCCTCGATGGTGATGTTCTTGGCGGCTTGCTGCTCGGCAGAAGTCGCGTCATCGCTGCTGCACGCTGCGGTCAATAGGCCGAGGGCAGC
Organism: Prevotella communis; assembly: GCF_022024175.1. Lineage (GTDB taxonomy): Bacteria > Bacteroidota > Bacteroidia > Bacteroidales > Bacteroidaceae > Prevotella > Prevotella communis. Next base: position 2,303,214 of record NZ_CP091794.1, read on the forward strand.
CAGAGGGATGAATCTGAGTTTTTTCATCTTGTTGTTGTTTTTATTGTGATACATTGTTTATTATTTATTAGTGGGATTCAGGATTTCACCGCTGATGGTCCAGCCCTCCTGCCAGTCGCTGATGGTCATGGCCTCGAAGCGCATGTAGGGAGCCAGAGTGGCATAATTGAAGTCCATGGTGTAGTACATGCCAAGTTCCATGCGGGGGCAGTCGGCTGTACTGGTCAGCACGGTGCCGTCGGGGGCAGTGGTCGTAATGCGCAGCAGGGCGCGGCTCTCGCCGGCGGCGGTAGGCATGAGGTGCTTGCCGTCAAGGCAGTGCGTAGAGGCGTCTTCAGCTGTAGGCGTGAGGGTGCCGAAGTCGGCTGTGGTCTGCTTAGACATTGGCACACCATAGCGGCCGTTGGTATCCTGTTCGGTAAGCAGGACGCTCTCTGCCACACGCTCTACGGCAACAGCGACCTTGGTACCCGCAGGCACACCTGTCACGTTGACGGTGAGCGTGGGCAGCAGGCGCTGGAGTTTGAAGTCGGCCACGGTAATCTCGTCCTCGCGGATGGTGACGTGGGTCACGGCATACCATGACTGGCGGGGCGACGAGGCTGCATCTTTCAGCGAAACGACAGTGGGCGCGAGGAGGCTGCTGGAGCGAGTAAGGTTGGATGCGGTAGCATAACCGGAGGGATCGTCCATATCGGCAGTGACGAGGATGTCGTACTCGCCGGCGGGCAACTGCTGCAGCCAGTCGGCACTCTCCTCAACAGAGCCAAACTCACGGGTGCGGTTGCCTCCGTCTGAGCCTTGTATCCAGAAAGAGAGTGCATCGATGGATGTGATAGCAGGCTCATCGGCCTCGTCTTCCCAGAGGAGCTGCGGAGCCACATAGCCCACAGGCTGCCCCTCATTCTCATTGGGAATAAGCTCATGCTTGTCGTGATAGCAGGCGGAGAGCAGCATCATGGCAGCTGCCGCCATCAATGGAAATATCTTCTTATTCATACGCATCACTTATTTCTTGTCGTTAATAATCAGTTCCACGCGGCGGGCCTGCTTGCTGTCGGCAGCATCGCGGTCGATGCCACGGCCAACAACTGGCTTCAGACGGCTGGCATCAATACCACGGCGCACAAGCAGCGCCTTCACCGCATTGGCGCGACGCTTAGACAATCGGTCGTTGTAGGCGTTGCTGCCGATGTTGGAGGCGTGGCCGATGATGCTCAGCGTTACATCGGGTTGTGCCTTCATCATTTCTGACACAGTATCGAGCTTGTCAGCCTCTTGCTGTGTCAGGCGGCTGCTGTTGTTGGCGAAGTAGATGGCGGGGAGGTCAGCAGGAGCGGTTTCCACCACTTCGGGCTTCTTCTCCTCTACGGCAGCGGTCTCGACCACAGGCTGTTCTACTATGGGCTGCTCTACAGCGGGGTGTTCCTCTACCACTGGTTGTGGTGCGGGCTCAGCAACTATAGGAGCAGGCTCCTCAACAACAGGTGCGGGCTTCTTCTTTCCAAAATGGAAAGCCACCTTCAGGCCTGCCTCATAGATGAGGTTGCTCTTGTGGCAGTACTTGGGGATGTTGTCGAAGCGGTCGCCCGTCAGGCAGGTGATGCCGCCATAGAGTTGGAGGCCGACGTTACGGACCACGCGATAGCCCACGGCAGCCTGACCGCCCAGACCGAGGTGCCACTGGCGGTCGAACTCCTGTTCGTAGCCCGTGGCAAGATGCTTGGTGCGCGTGGTGACGGCTGATAGTTGCGGCGACAGCGTAACAGACCAGCGTGTCGTCGGCTTGGTCAGCAGCGACAGTACGTCGAAGTTGGCCTGCAGCCCGAAGCGCATCCAGCGGGTCTTGGCTTCGAGGTCACGATAGTAGTTGCCCTGCTTGCCGAGGACGGGGGCAAAGGTGAACTCACCGTCGGTAGCGAGCCAGAATGGATCGCAGTCGAGCGACGTCTGCTTCTGTCCGCCCATCGTGGCGAGGGCTTCAACTGATAACAAGCGGCTGAACTGATAGCCGCCGAAGACACCGAACTGAGCACCAACGTTGGTCTTGCTCTCGGTGATGCTGCGGAAGGTGGCCTGACCGAAGGAGGTGCCGCCGCTGAGCCCGGCATACCAGCCCCGCTTGTAGTCGCGGCTGTCACTCTGGGCAAACGCAGTCTGCACCCCTGTGGCCAGCATCGTCAGCAGCATGAGGATAGAAGTTGTTTTCTTCATCATAATAAAAAATGGATTAGATATAGACAAAAAACAATGAGGCTTCCCATTGCAGAAAGCATGGAAAGCTGCGAGTAAGCGAGCGCAATGCAAGCTCGCTTGAACATTGCCGAGCATGAGCAGCTTCGCCAAAGGCAAAGCCGTATATTTACACGCGCGGGGGCGTATGTTATTAGTGGTGGACTGGCAGTTAAGTACCTGAGAGAGAGAGAGAGAGAGTAGCAAAATTATTGGAATGGCCAAGGAAATCGGTCATTCTTTTCACTGCGTTGGCATTATTTAACTCTCTGCGAGATTTCTTCATTAGGCGGATAAAAATACTTAGGTAAAGATTATCTGCTGCAAAGATATAATTTTTTTTAAAAACAGCAAAATATTTACCTAACTATTTTTAAACTGATTACAAAACTATTCAGGAGGTATTCAAAGTACAGAGGGGACGGGTGAGTGTCTCGCTCCGATGGAAGATGGCCGATGGCTGATGTCTGAGGGCTGATTAACCTAGAAACAAAAACGATATTACTGACTTGCAATCCGTCTTCTATAGGATAGTAAAAAATGCTTTTGCCTGCTCTTAGGCAGCAATCACTCTGCTCCTAGGCAGCAATCACTCTGCTCCTAGGCTGCTCCGTGGTGCACTCAAGAGCGAGGCTAGAGTATGGCTGATAGCCGAGATCTTTATTCCAAAATACTTTTGTACCTATATAGACAGAATCAAAGAAACATGGATTATAGATTGGGCTGACGGGAGGATCTGAGTCACTCAATGATATGAAGTTGGCAGGGGACTGGTACTGCCATCCTAAAATGGGATACAATAAAAGCTGGCCACACGTGACCAGCTCTGTATCTGAGTGAAAGAAATCAAGCGGCCGCTCGAACTTGTTCGCTTGCTACCAAAGGGACGCAAGAAGGTCGAATTGCTCATCATCTCTGTGTTTCCACAGCCATGCCACCGTTCCGCACATCGTGGCTCTACCTGATTTCTCCTTTCACGTTGCAAAGATAGAAAGTATTTTCGTTAATTCCAAATATTTGAGAGGAAATCTTCCTAAATCTCATTTTTTTTCTTGTACTATTTGACAAGATTACTTTTTTTACTACCTTAAGTACAGAGGGGACGGGTGAGTGTCTCGCTCCGATGGAATAGGTACAGAGGGGACGGGTGAGTGTCTCGCTCCGATGGAAGATGGCCGATGGCTGATGTCTGATGTCTGAGGGCTGATTAACCTAGAAACAAAAACGATATTACTGACTTGCAATCCGTCTTCTATAGGATAGTAAAAAATGTTTTAGCCTGCTCTTAGGCGGCTATCACTCTGCTCCTAGGCTGCTCCGTGGAGCACTCACGAAGCAGGCTAGAGTATGGCTGATAGCCGAGATCTTTATTCCAAAATACTTTTGTACCTATATAGACAGAATCAAAGAAACATGGATTATAGATTGGGCTGACGGGAGGATCTGAGTCACTCAATGATATGAAGTTGGCAGGGGACTGGTACTGCCATCCTAAAATGGGATACAATAAAAGCTGGCCACACGTGACCAGCTCTGTATCTGAGTGAAAGAAATCAAGCGGCCGCTCGAACTTGTTCGCTTGCTACCAAAGGGACGCAAGAAGGTCGAATTGCTCATCATCACGCAGATGCCACCGTTCCGCACATCGTGGCTCTACTTGGCTTCTCCTTTCACGTTGCAAAGATAGAAAGTATCATTGACAACGCAAAAGAAAAGCACTAAATAGTAGTCATCTTTCTTATATTTTCACTATCTTTGCATCGTTATTTTTATATTTTGCTATCGCCATCACATAAGAAAATAAGCAATGGAATATACATACAAATACCCAAGACCTGCAGTAACAGCTGACTGCGTGGTCATTACAAAGGAGGCGGAACCGAAGGTGCTGCTTATTCAGCGTAGCGCAGATCCATATAAGGGATGCTGGGCTTTTCCTGGCGGGTTCATGAATATGGACGAGACCACGGAGCAATGTGCTATCCGTGAACTGGAGGAAGAGACTGGCCTGAAGTTGGGCACTGTTCGGCAGATAGGTGCGTACTCCAAGGTGGACCGCGATCCACGAGGAAGGACTATCACTGTGGCTTACCTCGCCATCATTGATAAGCCTGCGCAAGTCACTGGTCAGGATGATGCTGCAAAGGCCGAATGGTTCCCCTTATCAGCTTTGCCTGAACTAGCCTTCGATCATGTAGATATCATGGCAGACGCCATCAACTTATTTCACGTTCAGAAATAACTTAAATAAAATATTTTCCAAGTTGATTGCAACCAGGAAACAAATTGGGAAATACTCAATATTCTCCTGCGTACACACGCACATACATGTACGCACGAAGGGTTTTATAAAAACAAGTGTATTGAAGTGTATGTGTATTGATTCCTACGATGGAAAGATTGACCTAAACAAGAAAATGCATGCATCGATACGTATTTTTTTCTTGTTGAGAGAACAATATATCAATAAATAATTGTATCTTTGCGGCGCAAATAAACCTCATTAAAAATCAAATATCGATGACAAAATTAAAACTTAACCTGATGATTATGCTCATGCTATACCTTTTCACTGGCAGCATGAGGGCAGAGAAAAATGTAACGGTCTATGAAGGAACCGATACTCAAGGAATGATTCCCGTCGCTGGTGGCATGTTTAATTATTATAACAAAAGTCAGTATGTGATTCCTGCTGCACAGCTGACAGACATGCTTGGTAGTAACATTTACGCTCTCGCATATCATCTCACCACCGACAACGACAACGAGATGATGGAGGGTAGCGTCAACGTGTATATCAAGGAGGTTGGCTACACCACTATCAGCAGTTTTGAACCGGTTGTCGATCAGGATTTGTACTACCAAGGCCAACTGACACTCTCGAAAGTGGGCAACGAGAGAATGATACTCATGGCACTCAAGACACCCTATTTCTATAAGGGTGGCAACCTGCTCATAGACTTTGAAAACCCAGAAAAGGGAGAAAAGATATCAAAGAAGTTCTATGGCAAAAAAGTCGAGGGCGCTTCTATCGCGGTGTTTGATGCTGATAAAAGTAAACTGGAGAGTAGAACACCCAACCAATATAACTTCATCCCCACGACCACATTCATGTACTATCCATGTCCCGTCATCACAGGCGTTAACACGACGCCCACCTCGGCCACTATCAACTGGACTGGCGAGAACAACAGCTATCGGTTGCGCTATAGCGAGATATCATTCTTCGACGATTTTGAGAATGGACTCGATGGCTGGACAGTGGCGCGCAATGGCCAGGGAACAAACGACACTGACTGGCAGATAATCCAAAATAATGATAATAATGCTTCTTATGAAGGAGACTATGGCGTCATTGTTTACAGCTATCGTAACAAGACGTCCTATAATGTTGACAACTGGCTGATTACACCACAGGTCAAATTAGGCGGTCAACTGAAATACTGGGTGCGTGTCGGCGATTCCAGATTTCCTGAGCACTATAAAATTTACGTCTCGACCACCGAAAAAGATACGACGGCATTCCATTTACTTGCCGAGCCAGGCGATGCCAGCGGCGAATGGACAGAGGTAACCGTTGACTTGAGTGCATACGAAGGCCAGATGGGTTATATCGCCTTCCGCGATCAAAGTAATGACCAGTATAATATGCTTATCGACAACGTCGGTATCTATCCCAACAATCCGGAATGGACTGTTGTAGAAGACGCCACAAGTCCATACACCATCGGCAACCTGAATGTAGATCATTCTTATTTAGTTAAGATAAGCGGCCTCTCTGCCCAAAATGAAGAGGTGTCCTGGGCACAGGTTTCAGTGTTCACCGAAGCTAACCCAACACCCTATGATATCAACGTCAACAGGGGCAAGGACGGGGCTACCATCTCATGGACGGGCTTCAGCGACTCCTATCAGTTTGTGTACAGAAAGTCAGACCACAGTACCTCCTTGTCGCAGAACTTTGAAAATGGATATAAAGGATGGAAGCGTCACGACTGTATCGACGGATCACAAGGCAAGAGTGGTTCTGTTGTGAGCAAGGATGGTAACGCGGGCTTCGCCTTCTTGTCGGACCAGGTACATCATCCACAGTATCTCATCTCGCCCCAATTGGCAAAGACCATCGATGGCACCCAGTTGTCGTTCTACTACAAGAACTACCACACAGAATATCCCGAGTCATTCATGGTGGGCTACAGTTCTACGACAGACGATATAGACGCCTTTACTTTCAGTAATGAAGTGACTGGTATTAAGGACAACCAATGGACGCAATACAAGGAAGACATCCCTGAGGGAACCAAGTATGTCTGCATCAAATATACATCTGACGACATGTACTACCTCTTCGTAGACTGCATCGAAATCAACAAACCGCAGACCGCTACAAACTGGACAGCCATCGGTGACATCTTCTCACCATCGATAACCCTCAACAATCTGGATAGCGACACGCAATACGAATTCACGTTAAGGGGGCTCAAGGATAGCAGACATAGTGTTACAAACCTGATAGCTATCCAGGCATTCACCACACAGGCAGCACTGCAGCTTGCCAACAACGACGCGGAACTGGTGAAAAAGAATATCGACATTCTTGAAGAGAACTGGCACAAAATGGCTGAGGTGCAACTCACTGACCGTACACTGCTCAAGGATGGTTACTGGAACACCCTGTGCCTACCCTTCTCGCTGACAGCCGAACAAATTGCCGCCAGCAGTCTGGCAGGTGCTACCATCAAGGCATTTAACAATAGCGCTGATGGTACCTCACTATCGGCAGATGGCACACTGACAATGAAATTTAATACGGTCACAGACATCGAGGCTGGTGTGCCCTACCTCATCAGGTGGAACAAGGCAGATGGCTATGACCAGGCGGATGTAAACACACGCGACATTAAAGATCCTGTATTCACAGGTGTTACCATCACCAGCACAGAGCCAACACCTATCGTGAGCGAAGACCAGCAGGTAAGCTTCGTTGGACAGTACGCGCCCTTCGAGATTGTAGCAAGTGGAGCGACAGGCGACAATCAAGGCAATAAGAACGAGATTATACTGATGTCGTCGGGCAACAAGATAGGTTACTCGAAAAACGCACGCACCATCGACAATGGCAAGGCGTTGAAATGTTTCCGTAGTCACTTCAAGGTAGCTACTGAGAATGGTCAGCAGGCGCGCAACTTCGTGCTCGATTTCGATGAAGGCTATGAGACAACAGGTATCCTAGTGGTAGAAGAAGATATAAAACAACAGGAGGAGAATTGGTACACAATCGACGGCCGTAAACTCGACAAAATGCCCACGAAGAAAGGACTATATATTTCTAATGGTAAAAAAGTCACTAAATAACAAGGAATAATGATGAAAAAGATATATACAAAACCTGATGTACAGGCTATTGAAGTCATGCACCATAATTGCCTGTTAACAGGCAGCGGGGAAAGCGTGAAAAATGTTGTGACCCCAGATGATGAAGAAATGGATTTTGTACCTGTTAAAGAGGGTATTGAAGACGATGAAGAGGATGTGTAAACAGAAACCATAGATTAAGGCATCGTAAACTATAGACTTTGAGGTCCTAAACCATAGGTTTACACATCGTAAACCATAGGTTTAGGACCTCAAAGTCACTAAGATAGGACCTCAAAATCACTGAGTTTCTTTTTCTGGGTCAATGCCAGCCTCCTGGACCACTGTTCATACCGTTGCCACCGCTATACGATGAAAGGCTGATATTGGTACCTCCGCTGACGGTGCCACCATAGATTCCAAGGCCACCAAAATAGGACGTACCATCGCAGACACTGACTCCCGACAGGAGCGTAGGCTGTGAGGCACCACTAACAACCAGACCTGAGCCACCACTTGAAGGGGTCTTAAATGAGAAGGTGCTGCTGCCTACCGTCAGTGCATACCATGTGCTGGCACTCCACGATGAGGCCTGATAGCACGACTGTGACAAACTGCTGCCGTTTTCTACTCCACCTACGGCAACGATAGTACCACCAGTCACATAGAGTTTGTAACCGCCCTCGGTATTGGCATCGATAGCCACCTCTGGTGTGCCTGAACAGATGGCAAAGATAGTACCGCCCTTGATATAGCAGTTGCCGTTGGCATCCAGTCCGTCGTTATGCTGTCCCTGGGCATAGACATAACCACCGGTGATGGTCATATTACTCTTTGAATTGATGGCATCGTCATAGGCGTACGAGGCTACCTCGCCACCGGTGATAGTCATTTGCTTCTTCGTCTCAATACCTTCACCGTTGTAGCCACTGGTACGTACCCAGATACGCCCACCACTGATGTTGATATTACCATCAACCTTGATTCCCTTAGGCGATGAGGAGTCGTTATTGATTTTGTATTGTCCACCGGTGGTAACCACATAGACACTGCCGCCATTGAAGTTGGCTTCCATATCCACATTGATGCCTTTTCCACCCGAGCCTGTACTCTTCAGCCATAGCTCTCCACCATTAACGGTCAGTGTTGAGTCGGTCTTGATGCATGCCGCACCCTTAACAGACTTATCTGTTGTATCATAAGCACCGTTACCGGTAGTCAATACTGTAGTGCGTCCACCGTTGATAATGATATGACTCTCGCTGTTGATGCCCTTAGCTGCAGCTGCCGATACCTCAATATTGAGGATTCCACCATTAATGAAGATACCATCATTTGCCTTAACACCATGATTTTCAGTAGCTTTCACATAAATATTACAGCCTTTACTAAATGTAATATAGTCGGCTGAATGGATACCGTTATTCGTATTGCCAGTGACGCTCAGGGAGCCACTGCCATTGAAAAGCAGTTTACCCTTACAGTAGAGCGTACCTTTCTGCGAGCCCCCCACTCCATCGGTCAACGTATTGGTAGTGCCATCGGCCAGGATAACAAACGCGCGTTTATTGCTCAACAGGTTCAATGCTGCTGAGTCGGGATTGGTAATGGATACACCGTTGAGCTTCACGGCATATTTCTTCTCACCAAGGATGGTCAGTGAACCGTTGGTAGTCGAGCCACTCACTACGTAGCATACTTTCTTCTCAGAGCCGTGGTTGGCCGTCACGTGGCTACCGTTGACAGTTATCTCCACACCATCAACTGTCTTCGAAACTGGATTAGACAAATCAATAGCTACCTCCGTAGAAAAATCATTATTCTCAAGCATATCCTCTTCGTCAGGATAATATGCCGAAGCGACATCGGTTGGCTCCGCTGCCGTTTTATCTATAGCAACATCAAATGAAGCCAACTCACCCGTAGTAGCGGAATTACCACTACTGGTATTGGGAGTAACGTTATTATTCATCCAATTGTTGAAGTACTCTTCATACGGATCATCCTGAGTACAACTAGTCACTGATGCAGCAGATGCCATAAGCATCAAAAAAAACAGAAATTTGTTCATCTTATAAGTTTAGAAATTTTTGATGAAGCAAAACTACACAAAGAAAACCGATTCGCCAAATATATTCAGCAAACCGGTTTTTATGTTCAGCGTAAGCAACTAACGATGCATCTAAGGTTAGGATATACAAACACGAAAAAGACCCTGACTCATTGCTGAATCAGGGTCTTCACTTTGTAAAAATGGCAGCCTCCTACTCTCCCGCATTGCATTGCAGTACCATCGGCGCAAGCGGGCTTAACTTCTCTGTTCGGAATGGGAAGAGGTGGGACCCCGCCGCAATAGCCACCTGAATATCTTCGCTAAATTGATAATTGACAATTGATAATTGACAATTATACAACCGCGTATAAGGTTGACATATCACACTAAGACTGAAGACAAAACTTTATCGTCAATACTGTCACAGTTGAAAGCATGCGCTTATTTAGCGAAAGCCTTCGGGCAATTAGTAGTGCTCGGCTTTGACATCACTGTCTTTACACCTGCACCCTATCAACGTCGTAGTCTACGACGACCCTCAATGGAGCCCTCATCTTGTGGCCGGCTTCGCACTTAGATGCTTTCAGCGCTTATCCGATCCCGACGCGGATACCCGGCGGTGCACCTGGCGGTACAACCGGTAAACCGGAGGTCAGTCAAACACGGTCCTCTCGTACTAGTGTCCGATCCACTCAAGACTCCCACGCCCACGATAGATAGAGACCGAACTGTCTCACGACGTTCTGAACCCAGCTCGCGTGCCACTTTAATGGGCGAACAGCCCAACCCTTGGGACCTTCTCCAGCCCCAGGATGTGACGAGCCGACATCGAGGTGCCAAACCACCCCGTCGATATGAGCTCTTGGGGGGGATCAGCCTGTTATCCCCGGAGTACCTTTTATCCTTTGAGCGATGCAGTTTCCATACACTTGCACCGGATCACTAAGCCCCAGTTTCCTGCCTGCTCGGCATGTCTGCCTCCCAGTCAAGCGCCCTTTTGCCTTTACACTCTATAAGGCCGGTTACCAATCGGCCCGAGGGCACCTTTGGAAGCCTCCGTTACGCTTTTGGAGGCGACCACCCCAGTCAAACTACCCACCAAACAGTGTCCTTGTAACTACAAGTTAGACCTCAGGCAGCAGAAGGGCCGTATTTCAACGGCGGCTCCATGAACGCTGGCGCGCCCACTTCATAGCCTCCGGCCTATCCTACACATCCGATGACCAAGGTCAGTGCTAAGCTGTAGTAAAGGTTCACGGGGTCTTTTCGTCCCATCGCGGGTAATCGGCATCTTCACCGATACTACAATTTCACTGAGATCGTGGCCGAGACAGCGTCCGGATCATTACACCATTCGTGCAGGTCGGAACTTACCCGACAAGGAATTTCGCTACCTTAGGACCGTTATAGTTACGGCCGCCGTTTACTGGGGCTTCAATTCAATGCTTCATCCGAAGACTGACATCTCCTCTTAACCTTCCAGCACCGGGCAGGTGTCAGGCTGTATACCTCATCTTTCGAGTTTGCACAGCCCTGTGTTTTTGTTAAACAGTTGCCTGGACCTATTCTCTGCGCCTCACTTAAAGTGAGGACCCTTTATCCCGAAGTTACAGGGTCAGTTTGCCTAGTTCCTTAGCCACGAATCTCTCAACGCCTTAGTATGTTCTACCCGACTACGTGTGTCCGTTTGCGGTACGGGTACCACACGGGTTAAGCTTAGCGGTTTTTCTCGGGAGTATGTTTACCTGCGCTATCAAGTTCTTCCGAAGAAGACCCTGTACTGTCACGTTCGGCTCGGAGTGTGGATTTGCCTGCACTCCTCAGCACCTACACGCTTCAACGTGCTATTCCGTCAGCACGCGGCAGTGTCACTGCTCCGTCACCACGTCGCCCCGTATGGTAGTCACGGAATATTAACCGTGTCAGCCATCGCTCTCGCCGTTCGGCTTAAACTTAGGACCCGACTCACCCCGGGGTGATTGACATCGCCCGGGAAACCTTAGTCTTATGGCGGACGGGAATCTCACCCGTCTTATCGTTACTTATACCTACATTTGCTTTTCCAGAAGCTCCAGCAGAAGTCGTCTCCTGCCTTCGGCGCCGCTGGAATGCTCCCCTACCGATACTTTTTAATGCTATCCCGCGCCTTCGGTACCTGTCTTATACCCGATTATTATCCATGCACGGCCTCTCGACTAGTGAGCTGTTACGCACTCTTTGAATGAATGGCTGCTTCCAAGCCAACATCCTAGCTGTCATCGAGGCCACACTTCGTTAGACTAACTCAGACAGGATTCCGGGACCTTAGACGGCGGTCTGGATTCTTCTCCTCTCGGGGACGGACCTTAGCACCCGCCCCCTTACTGCCGGACTGCAGACCGTGAGCATTCGGAGTTCGTCAGGTCTCGATAGGCGGTGAAGCCCTCTTGACCTATCGGTCGCTCTACCTCTCACGGTGACCATCCGACGCGGCACCTAAATGCCTTTCGGGGAGTACGAGCTATCTCCGAGTTTGATTGGCCTTTCACTCCTACACACACCTCATCCGGAAGCTTTTCAACGCTTATCGGTGCGGACCTCCATCCCGTGTTACCGGGACTTCATCCTGGACATGTGTAGATCACTCGGTTTCGCGTCTACCCCATCCGACTTGGGCGGCCTCTTCAGCCTCGCTTTCACTGCGGTTGCGCCCCAGAAGGGCTTAACCTCGCCGGACATGGTAACTCGTAGGTTCATTATGCAAAAGGCACGCCGTCACTAGAAAAACTAGCTCCGACCGCTTGTAGGCGACTGGTTTCAGGTACTATTTCACTCCCCTAATAGGGGTGCTTTTCACCTTTCCCTCACGGTACTGGTTCGCTATCGGTCTCTCGGGAGTATTTAGCCTTACCGGATGGTCCCGGCAGATTCGCGCAGAATTCCTCGTGCTCCGCGTTACTCAGGATACCACTAGGCCTCATTTCACTTCGCGTACAGAACTTTCATCTTCTATGGTTGAACTTTCCAGAACATTCTGCTCATGATCAGAGTACCACAGCGTGGTCCTACAACCCCCATTATGCATTGCTACATAACAGGTTTGGGCTCTTCCCCGTTCGCTCGCCACTACTAGGGGAATCATTATTTATTTTCTCTTCCTGGGGGTACTAAGATGTTTCAGTTCCCCCCGTTTGCCTTCCTACCTTTGTAGGAATAACAGTCCTTCAGACTGCTGGGTTGTCCCATTCGGAAATCCCTGGATCAAAGATTATTTGCATCTACCCAGAGCTTATCGCAGCTTATCACGTCCTTCATCGCCTCCGAGAGCCAAGGCATCCACCAGACGCCCTAACTTGCTTTCGCCTATATACATTAAACATTTATGATTAAACATTAAAGATTAAACATTAAACATTCAATGCATAGCTCATACTTTCAGCTGTAATTTTGAGATTTTTTAATCTACTCAGTTTGACTTCTTAAAGTCTTTACTTACAGTCTTGTGTGTCAATATGTCAAAGAACTCTTCCTCGTTGTGAGGATTGTGGAGAATATCGGGGTCGAACCGATGACCTCTTGCATGCCATGCAAGCGCTCTAGCCAACTGAGCTAATCCCCCATGGGATAGAGAAATCGAAGTAGTCCCAGGCAGACTTGAACTGCCGACCTCCACATTATCAGTGTGGCGCTCTAACCAACTGAGCTATAGGACTGTCAGTTTGGTCAGAGGGGGTACCTCTGCCCAGCCTCATACATTCTCTATATAAACAGCGTGTAGTAAAGAAGCTTGGGTTAAAACTAACCATCTTAACTTCTGTCTAGTCATTCTCTCCAGAAAGGAGGTGTTCCAGCCGCACCTTCCGGTACGGCTACCTTGTTACGACTTAGCCCCAATTACCAGTTTCGCTCTAGGCCGATCCTTACGGTCACGGACTTCAAGCGCCCCCGGCTTTCATGGCTTGACGGGCGGTGTGTACAAGGCCCGGGAACGTATTCACCGCGCCATGGCTGATGCGCGATTACTAGCGAATCCAGCTTCATGGGGTCGGGTTGCAGACCCCAATCCGAACTGAGGATGGCTTTTAGGATTAGATGCGCCTTGCGGAACACCATCTCTCTGTACCACCCATTGTAACACGTGTGTAGCCCCGGACGTAAGGGCCGTGCTGATTTGACGTCATCCCCACCTTCCTCACACCTTACGGTGGCAGTCCAACCAGAGTGCCCAGCATAACCTGATGGCAACTAGTCGCAGGGGTTGCGCTCGTTATGGCACTTAAGCCGACACCTCACGGCACGAGCTGACGACAACCATGCAGCACCTCCACAGGAGCCCCGAAGGGCCTCATCATCTCTGAATCGTTCTCCTGCAGTTCAAGCCCGGGTAAGGTTCCTCGCGTATCATCGAATTAAACCACATGTTCCTCCGCTTGTGCGGGCCCCCGTCAATTCCTTTGAGTTTCACCGTTGCCGGCGTACTCCCCAGGTGGGATGCTTAACGCTTTCGCTTGGCCGCATACACTATATCGCATACAGCGGGCATCCATCGTTTACCGTGCGGACTACCAGGGTATCTAATCCTGTTCGATACCCGCACCTTCGAGCTTTAGCGTCAGTTATAGCCTCGCCAGCTGCCTTCGCAATCGGAGTTCTTCGTGATATCTAAGCATTTCACCGCTACACCACGAATTCCGCTGACGTCGAATACACTCAAGGAAACCAGTTCGCGACGCACTTCCACGGTTGAGCCGCGGCATTTCACGTCACGCTTAATCTCCAGCCTGCGCTCCCTTTAAACCCAATAAATCCGGATAACGCCCGGACCTTCCGTATTACCGCGGCTGCTGGCACGGAATTAGCCGGTCCTTATTCTTACGGTACATACAAAACGGGACACGTCCCGCACTTTATTCCCGTACAAAAGCAGTTTACAACCCATAGGGCCGTCATCCTGCACGCTACTTGGCTGGTTCAGACTTCCGTCCATTGACCAATATTCCTCACTGCTGCCTCCCGTAGGAGTTTGGACCGTGTCTCAGTTCCAATGTGGGGGACCTTCCTCTCAGAACCCCTACTGATCGTGGGCTTGGTGGGCCGTTACCCCGCCAACAACCTAATCAGACGCATCCCCATCCCTTAGCGGTAAACCTTTGATTCATTTCAGATGTCTTCTACGAATAACATAGAGTATTAATCCGACTTTCGCCGGGCTATCCTCTACTAAGGGGAAGGTTGGATACGCGTTACTCACCCGTGCGCCGGTCGCCGACAAAGAAAGCAAGCTTTCTTCTCGCTGCCCCTCGACTTGCATGTGTTAAGCCTGTAGCTAGCGTTCATCCTGAGCCAGGATCAAACTCTTCATTGTAAAATGTTTTATCTCTAAAGTCTTGGTAAAGCAGGAAATGCTGCTTTCACAATCTTTTATATCTGTCTCAGAACGACTATCCAGTATCAAGTTAAGAATTAAACGGTTTGTTTCTTCTACCCAAGAGTAACCGAAATTACTCTCGCTTCTTGTACTACTTCTGTCTATGTAAATCTTTCAAAGAACTCTTTCTTTAGTGCCTTGCCCGTTGTTAGGCGAAAGCGGATGCAAAGGTACGACTTTTTTCTGAACCACCAAACATTTTACCACTTTTTTTCATAAAAAAATTGCAGGTTTTCGAGTTATTTGACAAACCTTAAAAACTCACCTTATTATATATAATATAGAGAGCAGAGTAATGTAAAAATGACACAAAAAAAAGAATCAATATTTTTTGTATTACTCACTTCTTTTCGTACCTTTGTGCCCAAATTTTAGAAAATAAACATATGTACATGAAGAAAATAATAGCTACCCTACTCGTATTGTTTACCCTGACAGATGCGTATGCCGTACTGAAAGAAAAAGATTTGGAGCAAACTCTGAGCGTGCTACGTACGGAACTAACAGAAAAGCATACCGAACTGCACTCACAGTCGAACGAGCGCAAAGAAGCGGCTAAGAGTATCGTGGACCAACTGAAGGAGACTATCAAAAAAAGCAATCAGAATGCTTTGATGCTCTATTCACAAAACACGAATTATGTGTTTGACCTGACCTACGCCTGTCATGAGGCTACGGAGCAGTATCAGTCTTTTCAGAAACAACAGTTGCCCTTTAAGGCCTATCTGGAAGAAAACGACGTAGAGATTGCAAAATACGACAGCCTGATAAACAGTCTGAAGTCAATGCGTCCTGACATGCTGGAAGAACAAGGAAGGACCGACCGCAGTGTCTGTCTGACCCTCGCTATCAATATCCAGAACACACTGATAGAGAACAGAGGACAGGTGGCCAATTATATCTCCTTCTACGAGATGGCTGAGCAACGGCTGAAGAATCTGAATGAGTATGCCAACATGCGATATGATGACATCCAGAAAAGCATCTTCAAAAATGGCGGTGAGAACTACTTTACGGTCATCAAGGAGTTCAGGACCAAACTCACTGAGGCCGAGTCGGTTATCCTGGATAAGTACACGCCCAACAAAGAAGAATCAGACTGGGACAGTTCGGTGATCATCCAGCTCTTTACCATCATTGTTTTTTATATCCTGGTAGCCGTTATCTTAAACCTTATTATATTTAAGTTCCTGCCCAAGCGATTCCACACCAGTGAGTTCCTCAAGAAGCGCTCGTGCGTGATTATGGCGACAACCACCGTTACCTTTGCCGCCATCCTGGGTATCTTGAAAGCAACGCTGAATCAGAATTTCTTCCTCATGGCCAGCAGTCTGCTGATAGAATACGCCTGGTTGCTGAGTGTGATACTGATATCACTGCTCCTCAGAGTAAACGGCCGGCAGATACGCAGTGCGTTCCACATCTACGCTCCCCTGCTCTTTGTGGGATTCATGGTCATTGCATTCCGTATCATACTTATCCCCAGAGAGTTGGTTAACCTGATATTCCCTCCCCTACTCCTGCTCTGCACGCTATGGCAATGGCGTATGATGAGGAAGCACCATCAGAACATTCCACAGTCGGACATGTTCTATACCTATATATCACAGGCTATCTTTATACTGTCATTGATATGTTCATGGGTGGGCTATACACTGATGGCCGTACAGATACTGATATGGTGGATTATGCAGTTGACCTGCATCCTGACAATCACCTGTGTGAGTCAGTATCTGAAACTATACGGCACACGCCGCGGCTTTGAAGAGAAACCTATTACAGAGACATGGGCCTACATGCTATTTTATAAGGTAATGCTGCCCGTGATGGGTGTTCTGTCTGTGATGATCTCTATATACTGGGCTGCCGACGTGTTTAACCTAAGCGATTTGTGCTGGCAGATTTTCAAGAAGCACTTTATCGACCTGGAGAACCTGCAGGTGAGCATCCTGAAACTCTGTATGGTGGTAAACCTGTTCTTCATGTTCAAGTATATAGCAAGTACCATCCTGTCACTGCTGAAGCACCACTACAAAGCAGGCGACCCCTCGACTGCCGCCAGCAGAGAGGTGATGGGACGCAACGTGATTCAAGTACTGGTATGGGGAGTATGGCTGCTGATGTCACTCTCTATCATGAATATCAGCGTGGCATGGTTGCTGGCTATCTCAGGCGGACTGTCAACCGGTATCGGTTTTGCATCGAAAGATATCATCGAGAATATCTACTATGGTGCCTCGCTGATGGCTGGACGTATCAGTGTGGGCGACTGGATTGAGGTGGACGGCACGCGAGGCAAGGTGACCTCTATCAACTACACATCTACCATCATTGAGTCTGTATATGGAGAGATTATCACTTTCCAGAACAGTCAGTTGTTTGCCAAGAACTATAAGAACCTGACTAAGAACAATGGGTATATCCTGGCAGTCATTCCATTTGGCGTGGCCTATGGTTCTAACCTGAAGCAGGTGACGGAACTGGTAGAAAATGCTGTCAACGATCTGCATCATGAATGGATGGATCCTCAAAAGAAGGTGAAGTCGGTGATGAGCGGCATGAACGACTCAAGCGTAGATTTCAAGCTCTTTGTGTGGGCTGATGCCGTGAAGAAATCGTACGTGATCAGTGATGTATTAAAGTGCGTCTATAATACGCTCTATGAGAATGGCATCGAAATACCATTCCCACAGCGCGATATTACTATTAAGAATTTAGAGGAGTTAAAGGAGGTAAGGGTTTAGACGATAGATTAATTCGCCTTGATATAATTAACTATCCACTCTCCTACCTCGCGTGTGCCATATTTCTGTCCGCCTTCGACCTGAATCTCGGGCGTACGGACATTGGCATCGAGCGATGCGTCGACAGCCTTACGGATAAGGGCGCCCTCCTCTTTCAGTCCGAAATGTTCCAACAGCATAGCAGCAGAAAGAATCTGAGCCAAGGGATTGGCCAGGTTCTGACCGGCTGCCTGTGGCCATGAGCCATGGACAGGTTCGAAGAGCGGTGTGTGTTCGCCTAAAGAAGACGAAGGCTGCAAGCCCATTGAACCCGTGATACATGAAGTCTCATCAGTAAGGATATCACCAAAGGTATTCTCTGTCACGATAACATCAAAGAAGCGCGGTTCGGTGAGCACACGCATCGAGGCATTATCAATAAACATATAATCAGTCTGCACCTCGGGATACTGCGGTTCCATCTCCTTGGCAATCTGACGCCACAAACGACTTGATGCCAGGACGTTGGCCTTGTCCACAACCGTCAGATGCTTACGACGCTGCATAGCCATCTCGAAGGCAACCTTCAGAATACGTTCTATCTCAGGACGTGTATAGACATCAGTGTCGTAAGCCTTGTCATTGTCCTGGTATTTTTCGCCGAAATACATACCACCTGTCAATTCGCGCAGCACCACAAAATCAGCACCACGAAGCAGTTCATCCTTCAATGGTGATTTGTGTAAGAGGCAATCGAAGGTGGCCACTGGACGCACATTTGCAAAGAGACCAAGTTTCTTACGCATAGCCAGCAGTCCTGTTTCAGGACGAACCTTCAGTGTGGGATTATTATCATATTTCAAGTCGCCCACTGCCGCAAAGAGCACTGCATCGGCATTCATACACACCTGATGGGTAGCCTCTGGATAAGGATCACCGCAGGCCTCAATGGCACAGGCACCTACCAACGCTTCCTCGTAAGTAAACTCATGACCGCATTTCTCTGCTACAGCATTGAGCACAGCCACACCTTGTTTCATAATCTCCGGTCCGATACCGTCGCCCGGAAGAATAGCTATTTTTAGTTTCATATCAATTTACTTAGAAGTTATACACTATTTTACTAATTAGGAATCTCGTTTTCGATGATGTTCAGCATCTTGAACGTGGCCTTGATAGCAGCCTCCGTCTGGTCAGCATCCAGTCCGCGTGTGCGCAGGATACCCCCATTATAATGCCAAGAGATGACTGTCTGTACCAAGGCATCGGTACGTCCGCCCGGCGGAATGGTAACCTGATAATTGGCCAAGACAGGAAACGTACGGTTCAGATACTTCTTATAAATATAACGAAGCGCCTTGACAAAAGCGTCATACTGACCATCACCCACAGCACTGCCATCATACTGCTGACCATTGATTTCTACCTTGACATTAGCACCCGGGCGCAGGCCATAAGCCGTAGAGACCATGTAACTGATCAGTTTGACCTTATCCTCGGAACCGTCGTGCTTCAAGACGTCACTGACGATAAAGGGCAGGTCTTCCTGTGTCACAATCTCCTTCTTGTCACCCAGTTCTGTGATACGTTCCGTGACACGGCGTGTCTGCTCAGGCGTGAGTTCCAACCCCAGTTCCTCCAGATTCTTAGCGATATTAGCCTTACCCGAATTCTTTCCCAGGGCATATTCACGCTTACGTCCGAAACGTTCTGGAACCAACTCGTTATAATAAAGCTTATCCTTCGAGTCGCCATCGGCATGCACACCAGCCACCTGCGTAAACACATTCTCACCAACGATAGGCTGGTTGGGGGCTACCGTGATGCCACTAAAGCTCTCGACCATACGTGAGAGGTCATTGAGCTGACTCTCTACAATATTTGTCTTGGCATGGAACTGATCCTTCAGAATAGCCTGAACAGAAGCCATCGGCGCATTACCACAACGCTCACCCAGCCCATTCACGGTGACATGCAGCCCCTTGGCACCACTCAATACGGCTGCCAAGGAATTACTTACGGCGAGGTCGTAGTCATTATGAGCGTGGAAATCGAAATGAACGTCGGGATAACGTTTTATCATCTTACGGAAATACTCGATGACCTGCAAAGGATTCATCACGCCAAGGGTATCAGGAAGCATGAAGCGAGTGATGGAGGATGAAAGATGGTTGGCAGATGTCAGTTGATCCATCAGCTGATAGACATACTCTGGCGAATCCTTCATACCATTTGACCAGTCCTCCAGATAGAGATTCACACTGATGCCCTTGCTGGCAGCATATTCCACTTCACTAAGAATATCGTTGATATGCTCTTCTGGCGTCTTGTGCAACTGATGAGTACAGTGTTTCAGTGAACCCTTGGCCAACAAGTTTACGACACGACCGCCACAACTGTCAATCCAGTCGATGCTCTGTCCACCATCAACAAAGCCTAAGACCTCAACACGACTCAAGAGTCCCATCTTCTGGGCATAGGCACATATTTTGGAGACGGCCTCATGTTCTCCCTCAGAGACACGTGCAGAAGCCACCTCGATACGGTCTACGTTGACATCGGAGAGCAGTTTGCGCGCCATCACCAACTTCTCGTGAGGCAGGAACGACACGCCATTGGTCTGTTCGCCATCACGGAGCGTGGAGTCCATAATCTCCACAAAGGGCAAAATGCGCTGATACGTATTCAGTTTCTCTGGTGTTCCCATTTTTCTATCTTATCTTTATTGGCCACGAGGAAATCGATATCATCAAGACCATTCATCAGACAGTGCTTCTTATAGCCATTAATATCAAAATGCTCGCTATTGCCAGTTGCTTTATTGGTCACGGTCTGATTAGGCAGATCAACCTCGACCTGAGTATCGGGATTATTCTGAATTGTCTGGAAAAGTTCCTGCAGGAAGTTTTCGCTCACCTGCACAGGAAGAACAAAGTTATTCAGTTCGTTGTTCTTATGGATATCAGCAAAGAAGCTGCTGATAACCACACGAAAGCCATAGCCAGCGATAGCCCAGGCGGCATGTTCACGACTGCTACCAGAACCAAAATTCTTACCTGCCACGAGGATACATCCTTTGTACTTCGGGTCATTGAGAACAAAATCCTCAACGATACTGCCATCGGGACGATAGCGCCAGTCACGGAAGAGATTATCGCCAAAGCCCTCTTTATCCGTGGCTTTCAGGAAACGGGCGGGAATGATCTGGTCTGTATCTACGTTCTCTAAAGGTAAGGGCACGCAGGTAGATGTGATGATGTCAAATTTCTGTTTCATAATAATGTACGTGGATCAGTGATTACTCCAGTGACTGCTGCAGCGGCAGCTACAAGGGGGGAACAGAGGATGGTGCGTGCACCAGGTCCCTGACGGCCCTCAAAATTACGGTTGCTCGTTGATACGGCATACTTGTCTGCAGGAACCTTGTCATCGTTCATCGCCAAACAGGCTGAGCAACCAGGCTGACGGATTTCAAAGCCTGAAGCTTCGAGAACCTTATCAAGTCCTTCCTCACGAATCTGCTTGTCAACAGCCCATGAGCCAGGTACCAGCCATGCCACCACATCAGCAGCCTTTTGACGTCCTTTCACGATAGACGCAAAGGCACGGAAGTCCTCGATACGGCCGTTGGTACAGGCGCCCAGGAAGACATAGTCAATCTTCTTGCCCAACAGTTTCTCACCTTCCTTGAAGCCCATGTACTGCAAAGATTTATTAAAATTGGCATCACCCTCAGCAGGAATTGACTCTGTAATACCGATTCCCATACCGGGATTGGTGCCATAAGTGATACGAGGTTCGATATCCGCAGCATCAAACACCAGTTCCTTATCAAACACAGCGTCATCGCCACTTTTCAGCGTGCACCAATAGGCCATGGCCTTATCCCAATCCTCACCCTTGGGGGCATATTCCTTACCTTTTATATAATCAAAGGTCACGGCGTCAGGAGCTATGAAACCTCCACGCGCCCCCATCTCAATAGAAAGGTTACAGAGCGTCAGGCGACCTTCCATCGACAGGTTCTTAACCACTTCACCTGCATACTCAACAAAATATCCCGTGGCACCACTGGTTGTCAGTTTCGCCATGAGATAGAGGGCAACATCCTTGGCCGTCACTCCCCTACCCAACTGTCCGTTGATGGTGATTCGCATAGACTTTGGTTTCTGCTGCAGGATACATTGTGAAGCCATGACCATCTCGACCTCACTGGTACCGATACCGAAAGCAACAGCACCCATGGCACCATGGGTAGAGGTATGAGAGTCGCCACATACAATCGTCATACCGGGCAACGAGAGTCCTTTCTCCGGACCTACCACATGGATGATGCCATTATCTTTTGACATCATACCAAAATGCTTCAAGCCAAACTCACGGGCATTTCGTTCCAAGGTATCCACCTGTTTCTTTGACACAGGGTCGGCAATTGGCTTATCCTGATCATGAGTAGGCGTGTTATGGTCGGGCATACAGACAATCTGTTCCGGACGGAAACACTTTAAGCCCCTGGCACGCATACCATCGAAGGCCTGTGGTGAAGTCACCTCATGACAGTAGAGGCGATCAATATAAAGTTGTGTGGGACCATCGGGCACGGTCTGTACCACATGGGCGTCCCATATCTTATCGAAAAGTGTGTTCATTCTGCTTTCTTGAATTTATTGATACAGTCTATATAGGCTTCCACGGAAGCGGTCACAATGTCGGTATTAGCACCAAAACCATAGTACAAAGCACCCTGGTACTCTACCTGCATATGTACCTTACCTACATCATCAGACCCCTTGGAGATAGCCTGAATGGTGAATTCCTTTAATGTCATGTGCTTCATAATAATCTTCTTCAGAGCCTTGATAGCGGCATCCACCGGACCATTGCCACTGGATGCAGCCTCAAACTTCTGTCCACTGATATCCAGTCCGATAGAAGCCACACTCTTCACGCCCTTACCTGTAGTAACCTGCAGGAAATCGAGTTTCACAGCATGTTGTTCTGCTGTATCAGCTCCTGCAAGCATCAGGACATCGGCATCGCTTACCTCTTTTTTCAAATCGGCCAAAGCTAGGAATTTCTCGTATATCTTATCAACTTTCTCTTCATCGCTCACGTCAACGCCATTGATATGCAGACGATGTTTCAAGGCAGCACGACCACTACGTGCGGTCAATACAATAGAGTTGTCGTCAATACCAACATCCTTAGGATCCATAATCTCATAGGTCTGCACATTTTTCAGCACACCATCCTGATGGATACCGCTGGAATGTGCAAAAGCATTACGTCCTACGACAGCCTTATTGGGCTGAATAGGCATATTCATTAGACTAGATACCAAACGAGAAGTGGGATAGATTTTCTGGGTATTGATATTGGTTTCAATATCGATTGACTTATGACACTTCAAGATCATGGCAATCTCTTCCAGACTGGTATTACCGGCACGCTCACCAATACCATTGATGGTGACCTCAACCTGACGGGCACCATTGAGCACACCTTCAAGCGTGTTGGCCGTAGCCATACCTAAGTCATTGTGACAGTGGGTGGAAATGATAGCACGATCGATATTATCAACATGCTCCTTCAGATAACGTATTTTCTGTCCAAACTCTTCAGGCAGACAATAGCCTGTCGTATCTGGGATGTTGACCACCGTGGCACCGGCCTTAATGACAGCCTCTACGACACGAGCCAAATACTCATTATCCGTGCGGCCGGCATCCTCGGCATAGAACTCGACATCGTCCACAAAACGGCGCGCATACTTCACCGCAGCTACAGCTCGCTCAAGAATCTCCTCACGCGTGCTATTGAACTTGAACTTGATATGCTCGTCACTTGTGCCGATACCGGTATGGATACGTTTGTGCTTGGCATACTTCAACGCTTCGGCTGCCACGTCAATATCGCGCTGTACAGCTCTGCTTAACGCACAGATAACAGGCCAAGTGACGGCCTTTGAAATCTCAATTACCGAATTAAAATCGCCCGGACTACTGATAGGGAATCCTGCTTCAATCACGTCAACGCCCAACTGCTCCAAGGCCTTAGCCACCTGAATCTTCTCTACGGTGTTCAACTGGCATCCAGGCACCTGTTCACCATCGCGCAGTGTCGTGTCGAAAATAAACAATCTGTCACTCATCTTAGTTTCTTTTTATGTCGTTAAATCGTTATGACGTTATACGAAAAAAGCCTTTCACACTCGGAAGTGAGAAAGGCTCTTGTATGATTCAAATGTATGTTAGCATTTACCTGCTCTATATATACGCCTCATCACTTCCGACCACATAGTTGCAGTCGAATAATAATAATGGCGTTTAGTAGGCTCTGCTGTATCATTTTAATACTTTTTTCTTCTTTTCGGCTGCAAATTTACATATTTCCAGCCAATCATGCAAATAAATCGATACTTTTTTTACATCTGAGGCAACTCTAACCACTTAACGTAGCAGAAATCCTGACGATGAGGCAGATTCTTGTTCTTTGGATACATACGTACTGAACACTTGTACGCACCAGCCTGATGAGGAGCCAGCTTAGCTTCGAATACAAAGTTATTGCCTTCACGACCCACCATCTTCAATGGTTCGATAGAGTAGATACGCTCTTCACCTTCCTTGTTGACAAATACATTGACCTTCTCCAGTCCAACGGCATCTTCAAGTCCCTGCTCATCTATGACATAACGGAGTGTGTACTCCTGACCTGTCTCGAGACCCGTTGAAGGAATATTCCACTCGGCAGAAACAACATTGATGCTATCCCAACGCTCAGCAACTGTTTCCTTCCACTGAGCAATATCCTTAGCCAACTGGTTGTTGTTCTTAGAGATTTCCTTGAAACGCTTTGCTTCTTTTACATAGAACTTATCATAGTAATCATCGAGCTGACGCTTCATGGTGTAGTGAGGAGCAATGAGAGCGATAGAGTTCTTGATAACCTTCACCCAGCCTTCACTGATACCCTTCTTGTTCTTATTATAATAAAGAGGTATAATCTCGTTCTCGAGCAAGCCATAGATAGTAGCTGCATCAAGACGGTCCTGATAGCCCTGAGTCTGATAGGTGCGCTTCTCGGTAAGAGCCCATCCAGCACCCTCACGATAGCCCTCAAGCCACCAGCCATCTTTCACGGAGAGGTTGACAACACCATTCATCTCGGCCTTCTCACCAGAGGTACCAGAAGCCTCAAGAGGACGTGTAGGCGTGTTCATCCAGATATCAACACCTGATACAAGGCGGCGAGCCAACAGGAAGTCATAGTCCTCAAGGAAGATAATCTTACCCAGGAACTCAGGACGCTGAGAAATCTCGTAGATACGCTTAATCAGACCCTGACCAGCACCATCTGCGGGGTGAGCCTTACCTGCGAAGAGGAAAATAACGGGATGTTCGGGATCGTTTACAATCTTAGACAGACGAGCCTCGTCCATGAACAACAGATGTGCACGCTTATAGGTAGCAAAACGGCGGCAGAAGCCAATGACCAGCGCATTGGGGTTCATCTTATCAAGCAGAGCAACCACACGAGAGGGATCACCCTGATTCTTGAGCCATGTATCACGGAACTGCTCCTTGATATAGTCGAACAACTTATTCTTCAGGGCCATACGGGTCTCCCAAATCTCCTCATCGGGACAATTGTAGATACCGTGCCAGATTTCCTCGTTTGACTGGTCGCTCATATGTTTGGTATCAAAGTACTTTGCATAGACACGGCGCCACTCGGTAGCACACCATGTGGGGAAGTGTACACCATTGGTGACATAGCCCACGTGATTCTCCTCGGGATAATAGCCGTTCCAGATGCCGGCAAACATCTTCTGTGAAACCCAGCCGTGGAGCATAGATACGCCATTAACCTCCTGACAAGTGTTGCAAGCGAAAGTTGACATACAGAACTTCTCACCGTGGTCATCAGGATTTGTACGACCC
Organism: Prevotella communis; assembly: GCF_022024175.1. Classification (GTDB taxonomy): domain Bacteria; phylum Bacteroidota; class Bacteroidia; order Bacteroidales; family Bacteroidaceae; genus Prevotella; species Prevotella communis. The sequence continues at coordinate 2,328,927 of NZ_CP091794.1, forward strand.
ATACCGATAAACTCATCCCAAGAGATACCCAACTTCTGAGGATAACCTCCCATATACTTACCGAAGAGGCCCTCATCAAAGTAGTCGTGTCCTGCAGGAACAGGTGTGTGTACGGTATAGAGACCGCTGGCACGAACCAGTTCCATGGCCTGGTTGAAGGTCAGTCCTTCCTCGATATAGTCGCACAGACGCTGCAGGTTACAAAGAGCAGCATGTCCCTCGTTACAATGATAAATATCCTTCTTGATACCCAGTTTCTTCAGGGTGAGCACACCACCGATACCGAGCAGGATTTCCTGCTTCAAGCGGTTCTCCCAGTCACCACCATAAAGTGAGTGAGTGATAGGCTTGTCGTATTCTGAGTTCATATCATTATCGGTATCGAGCAGATACAGCTTGATACGACCCACGTTGACACGCCAAATATAAGCATGAACCGTATAGTTCATATAAGGAACGTCAACCACCATTGGCTGTCCGTTCTCGTCAAGCTGGCGCTCAATAGGCAGCGACGTAAAATTCTGAGCCTCATAGTTGGCAATCTGCTGTCCATCCATTGACAGACTCTGGGTGAAGTAGCCGAAACGATAGAGGAAGCCAATGGCACACATATCAACATTTGAGTCAGAGGCCTCTTTCAGATAGTCACCGGCCAACATGCCAAGACCACCAGAGTAAATTTTCAGGGCAGAGTGCATACCATACTCCATAGAGAAGTATGCTACAGAAGGACGCTTTGCATCGGGCTTTACGTCAACATAAGCACGAAACATCTTATATACATCCTTGATACGCTTCATCAGAGCCTTGTCCTTGACAATCTCTTCCTTACGCGAAAAGCTCAGACGCTCGAGCAACATCACGGGGTTGTGCTTCACGTCGTGATAGAGTTCTGGATCGAGGTCACGGAAAAGGTCACGGGCCTCATAGTTCCATACCCACCACAAGTTGTGTGCAATCTCACCAAGGCATTTCAACTCCTCTGGCAGACGAGATTTTACAATCATCTCCTTCCATTGAGGAGCATTCACGTAGTCAGCTTTAATTTTCATATCTTTACTTATTAAGGGATTTTACATTGAATAACACTAACTTCTGGCAACGACCTTCTTCAAAGCTATGTCGTATGCCTCATAATAATACTTGATAAATTCTTTCCAAAGAGCTTTTTTAGAGAGTGTCTCAGCAGCCTTACGACAAGCATCGACCTCTGTTTTAGACATCGTTGAGAATTCCGCTACAGTGTCCTTGATATAGTCGGCCACCTCAGAATAGTTATAGTCTGTACGATGTATCACACGTACACCATCCTGCAACTGACCTTCATGTCCAAATTCCTTATTGGCCCACAGTCCGAAACCAGCCAAATCAGTAGTAATACAAGGCACTTTAAATGCTACGGCCTCAAGCGGGGTATAGCCCCAAGGCTCGTAGTAAGAGGGATATATACACAGGTCATTACCCAAGACAACATCATAATAGGTAAGATTCATGATGCCATCACGACCATCCAGATAATCGGGCAGAAAAACCACCTTAACATTATCTTCATGACGATTGTGCATATCGTAATACTTCATCATATTAAGCACACTGTCGTGACCCATATTATGAAGCCAGTGAGTAACCTGCGGAACCTCCAAGGGAGTATCATAGGACTTACCACTTTCCAGTCTCTCCTGCAAGTCCTTACGAGGCTCACCTACCCAACCGGGCACAACAATGAAAGCAAGAACCTTTTTCTTCAGGTCACGGTCGCGCAGCAGGCGGTTCATGGCTTCTACAAACACATCGATACCCTTATTGCGGAACTCATACCGGCCAGAGGTTGAAACAATAATCGTCTCATCATCCAGATTCTCACCCAACAGCGCATTGGCCACCTGCAACATCTTCTGACGTGCAGCCTTACGTTTCTTTGTAAACGAGGCAGCCTTTGGCACAAAACTATTGTCAAAGCCATTAGGAAGTACCACATCAACGGGTTTATCCAGCAATTCCTTGCACTCATTGGCTGTGATATCACTCACTGTTGTGAAGCAGTCGACATGCCATGCCGTCTGTTTCTCAATAGAATGCTTTGACTGCATATTCAGTTCCTCAGCCATCTGATCACCATTATAGGCAAAAAGATAATCATAGAGAGGTTTCTGATTACCGGCAATAGAACGACCAATACTTGTAGCGTGGGTTGTAAAGACGGTGGCTATCTGTGGCAACTTGTTCTTAATATAGAGAGCACCAAGACCACACATCCATTCATTAGCATGGTAAACCACCTTCTGCTTACTTGAAAGAGAGTGATGATAGAAGCTTTCTACAACCAATCCGGCTGCATATGAGAACATTGAAGCCTCATCATAGTCACCATAAGCATGAAGGGAGTCCACACGATAATTCTCCCACAACCAAGTATAAATCTCGTTTTTCTTTTCGAAATACGGTGTAAAATCCACCAGAACTGCGATAGGTTCGCCTGGTACAGTCCAACGTCCTACCCTGACTTTAAGTCCCTGCTCCTTAGCCTCCCACTGCCATTCAGCAAAGAGAGAAGGTTCTTCACGGAAATATGGGCTCTCTTTTTCTTTCCAGAAATCAGGGCCAATAAAGATGATCTTATCTTCAAATTTTTCCTGCAAGGTTTTTGCCCGGGTTGAAAGGACGGTGTAGATGCCACCAACTTTATTACAAACCTCCCAACTCGATTCAAAGATATAGTCTGGAGTTAATAGCTTTTTATTCATTTTACACGTTTTATATGGCTGCAAAGATACTTAAAATAATATTAAATCTAGCAAAAACTCCAAACTATTTTCCCGTTTTTCAGAAATAATTGATTTAAATCTGCTAACTTTGTATTCTAAACAAGAAAAAAAATGAGAGCTATCTTGATAAGTATCTGTGCTTTATGGAGTTTCGCAACCTATGCACAAAGCGATAAGACAACATTTCACACCTATTTATATAATAAGGAGTACAAAGTGTATTTGCGAATCAACTTCTATGATCAGGATGTTATTATTCCCGACCAAGACTTGCTTGGTCCCCTACCCGGCTACCTGGGCAAAGAGCGTAACAGTTTCTGTTGGCCTATTGTCAGCGCGAAAGTCAAAGGAAACAAGGCTCACCTGCAAATGGTAAATGACTACGGCAGTGAGGATCTTGAAGCCACATTGACACGCGAGAACGATAGCATCTATGTATTAAAGCAAGGCAAAGGCTCTACCTTAAAGGTGCCTAATGACGGCAAATGGCAGAAGTTGCCAAGCACTCTGCCATTTGTCAGACCTAAACGTCAATAAGTAAGTATCTCAACACCGTGGTCCGTCATGACCAATGTATGCTCCCACTGGGCACTGGGTTTCTCATCTTCCGTGATAACCTCCCATCCATAGGGATCATCGGCATCAATAAATACGCGCCACGTACCCATATTAATCATTGGTTCGATAGTGAATACCATACCTGGCACGAGTAGCATACCCGTACCACGATGTCCGTAGTGGTTCACCTCCGGATCTTCATGGAACTGAAGTCCTACACCATGACCGGCCAAGTCGCGTACGATACCATAGCCATATTTCTTGCAATGCTTCTCAATAGCATGACCGATATCACCTACAAAACCCCAAGGCTTGGCAGCCTCCATACCTATCTCCAAGCATTCCCTGGCAACACGTACTAACTGTTCCTTTTCAGGTGTTGTCTTACCGATAATAAACATGCGAGAGGCATCGGCATAATAGCCATCCAAGATGGTGGTGAAATCGACATTGATGATATCGCCTTCCTCCAACACATCCTCTTCTTTAGGAATACCATGACATACCACCTCATTAATACTGGTACACACACTCATGGGGAATCCCTCATAATTCAAGCAGGCTGGAATGGCATGATGCTCTTCGCATACCTTCCGGCAAAGCTGGTCAATCTCCAGCGTACTCATGCCTGCATGAATAGTTGCTGCCACAGCATCTAGAACTGCAGTGTTTACCACACCAGCCCTACGGATGCCCTCAATCTGTTCTGGAGTCTTTATCAACTCACGGGTAGGAACAAGCTTTCCCTTGTTCTCCCAATACATAATCTGCTTATCAAATTCCGTTGGTTCCTGTCCTGACAGACAGTGCCATCTACGCTTTTTTACCATTATCTTCTATTGTCTTTTGCGAAAATTCCGTAATAGTGTTAATCAATGCGCCCTGATTACCCATATCGTAACGAAGACCTTTCAGGCGGAAGCCTATCATACCGGAGCGCTTTCTGACAGCTTCCAACGCCTCTGTCAATCCGATTTCCTTTGTCATATCACCCTCAGCGTCGGCTGCAGCTATATCTGCCTCCAACTGGGCAAACACCTCAGGTGTCAGGATATATTGTCCGAATACCGAACAGTATTCCTTGTCGCCCTGCTTATTCTTCACACCAAGGAACTCCTCTGCATAACTGGCCTTAGGCTTTTCTACGAAAGCATGAACGTGCATGATGCGCTCGTCCTTATCCTCCCATACGCCAGACATAATACCGAAATGGCTCACAGTTGACACAGGAACGGGATATAAGCCAAGAATCAGGCGATTATAGCGTTCGTATGCTTCAATAAGCTGCAGGGCACAGGGTTTATTGGATGTAGAACGGCTCAGGGTATCACCGAGCATCAGCAATACAGGTTCGTTGCCTGCAAAATGTGCAGCCTGATAAACGGCATGACCGAAGCCACGCTTTTCTGTCTGATAGACATAGCGCAAGCGTTTGCCAATATCCAAGATCCTGTTCTCATACTCCTGACACTCTGCATTCAACTTACTTAAATGCTCTTGCGTCAAAGGACGTTCGAAGAAATCAGTATACAATTGACGTTCTTCCTCACTGCCAAGTACCAGGCAAATCTCCTCAATACCACTCTGCACCAGTTCTTCCAGCAGAATCAGGATAACTGGGCGCACCATGCCATCAGGACAAGGTATAGGGAAGAAATCTTTTTTCTGACAACGCGTCGCAGGATAGAGACGAGTACCAAAGCCTGCCACAGGAATGATTGCCTTACGTACTGTATGAACAGGATTAATCGTCAGACTATATGCAGGCATACCCTCCGCCTTCAGATAGTCGACCAACTGCTGCTGACAATCCGCATCCTTAGCCAGGAACTGCACCGAACCGTCACCATGCGAACCTACACCCTTCCCGCCATAAGTCAGAGCTTTGATATGTTCATCAGCAAGAACAGCCTTGAGTTTCGGAGCACGCAACTCCTCCGGACAAAGGGGAGCCACTTGTTCATCAAATACCTTTTCAGTTTCTGTCATCAGCATACCAAGACGCTCAATCTCGCCCTCAGCCATAAACTTAATAGCACGATTGATAATATCCTGATTATGTCGTCCCAATGCATCATGCAACTTCTGTTCGCGCTCATTGGAGGCAAAAGGATAGGCTTTATTCAAGTCGGCCAGAATCTTAATGGTATTCTTTTTACCACAAAGGTCAGCGAAGACCCAATAAAGAGGCTTCTTGACATTCAGGGTCTGAACCTCGATCTCATCGCCATCGAACTTCATCAGACTAGGCTTCACACCGAAGGCACATGCCTGATCCAGACGTCCACAACGCGAAGAGGTACGCAACTCACCTACATAAGCGATATTCATCTCGCCCATGGTGTTCAGATTCAAGTTATACAGCAAGTTGAACGCACGAGCCACCAACACACAGATAGCTGCCGATGACGACAGGCCGCTCTTCATTGGGAGCGTCATATCCGTGATATTAATACTCACGCCACCGACCTTATACCATTCCAGCATATAAGATGCCACACCAGCACAGTAGCAGAAGAAGTTCTTGGAACGTGCCACACGTTTCAGTTCCTGTTCATCCATTCTACACGAGAAATCTGCGTTCTCGCCAGATTCATTCAGGAAAGAGCACTTCACCTCAAACATTGAGGACTTCTCTACTTCTGCATATATACCTTGTTCAATACCAGTAACGATGGCAGCACCAGGCTCGATATCGGCATTCATGGTACGATAATGGCCTGCCCAGTCTGTGTGTTCTCCAAACAGGCACAAACGGCCTGGCACAAATAGCTTTATCATAGTTTTGTAACTTAAATCTAAAATGACACGTGCAAAGGTAATCAAAAAATTACTGCCCACCAAATTTAGTGGGCAGTAATTTGATATTTAACTGATTATCTACTCTTTATCGAGCAAAATCTTCATCATTTCCACAGCAGCCTTAGCCACAGAGGTACCAGGACCAAAGATAGCAGCCACACCGGCCTTATACAGGAAGTCATAGTCCTGAGCAGGAATAACACCACCGGCAATGACCATGATATCCTCACGACCCAGCTTCTTCAGTTCTTCAATAAGCTGAGGAATGAGTGTCTTGTGACCTGCAGCCAGAGACGAAGCACCAACAATATGGACGTCATTCTCCACAGCCTCGCGTGCGGCCTCGGCAGGTGTCTGGAACAGTGGTCCCATATCTACGTCGAAACCACAGTCGGCATAACCCGTAGCAACAACCTTAGCACCACGATCGTGACCATCCTGCCCCATCTTAGCGATGAAAATACGAGGACGACGACCTTCTTTCTCTGCGAACTCATCAGTCAGCTTACAAGCCAACTCAAATTCGCTATCATTCTTAGACTCTGAACTGTACACGCCTGAAATTGTTCTGATTACTGCTTTATAACGACCTACGATCTCTTCGCAGGCATCTGAAATCTCACCAAGGGTACAACGCAACTGAGCGGCTTTTACTGCCAGGTCGAGCAGGTTGTTCTCGCTCTTACGGCCCTCATTGAAATCACGGACGCACTCCGTGATGGCCTTGAGCGCAGCCTGACAAGCAGCCTCGTCGCGGGTAGAGCGAACCTCCTTCAGGCTCTCCTCCTGCTGCTTGCGTACAGCGGTGTTATCAACCTCAAGGATATCAATAGGATCCTCGTGCTCCAAACGATACTTGTTGGTACCAACAATGGTCTGGACACCACTGTCGATACGAGCCTGAGTACGGGCAGCAGCCTCCTCGATACGCATCTTGGGAAGACCTGTCTCAATAGCCTTGGCCATACCGCCCAGTTTCTCAATCTCCTGGATATGCTCCCAAGCCTTGTGAACCAGTTCGTTGGTCAGGGTCTCAACATAGTAAGAACCAGCCCACGGATCAATCTGTTTACACACCTTAGTCTCGTTCTGGATATAAATCTGAGTGTTACGAGCGATACGAGCCGAGAAGTCGGTAGGCAGAGCGATAGCCTCATCAAGGGCATTGGTATGCAGCGACTGGGTGTGACCCAGCACAGCAGCCATAGCCTCGATACAGGTACGACCTACGTTATTGAATGGGTCCTGCTCGGTGAGTGACCAGCCCGATGTCTGCGAGTGAGTACGCAGCGCCAGCGACTTAGGATTCTTTGCACCGAAGCTCTTCACAATCTTAGCCCACAGCAGTCGGCCTGCACGCATCTTGGCAATCTCCATAAAGTGGTTCATACCGATAGCCCAGAAGAAGCTGAGACGAGGAGCGAAAGCATCCACATCGATACCCGCATTCACACCCGTACGCAGGTAGTCCATACCATCTGCCAAGGTGTAAGCCAACTCGATATCAGCTGTAGCACCAGCCTCCTGCATGTGATAACCTGAGATAGAGATGCTGTTGAACTTAGGCATCTTCTGCGAGGTATATTCGAAGATATCAGCGATAATCTTCATGGAGAATGCAGGAGGGTAGATATAGGTGTTACGCACCATGAACTCCTTCAGGATATCGTTCTGGATAGTTCCAGCCATCTCCTCGAGCTGAGCGCCCTGTTCCAGACCAGCTACGATGTAGAATGCCAGGATAGGCAGCACAGCACCGTTCATGGTCATTGACACAGACATCTTATTCAAGGGGATACCGCTGAAGAGCACCTTCATATTCTCTTCATTACAGATGGACACGCCAGCCTTACCCACATCGCCCACTACACGAGCGTTATCAGGGTCGTAACCACGGTGTGTAGGCAGGTCGAAAGCCACAGAAAGACCCTTCTGGCCAGAAGCCAGGTTACGGCGATAGAAGGCATTCGACTCTTCAGCCGTTGAGAATCCGGCATACTGACGGATGGTCCAAGGCTTGAAGGGGTACATCATCGAATACGGACCACGCAGATAGGGAGGGATACCAGCTGTAAAGTCGAGGTGCTCCATACCCTCAAGGTCTTCCTTTGTATAAACTGGACGAACCTCGATGTGCTCTGGGGTCTTCCAGTTGGCCTCAATACCATTATCTTTAATCCACTTGGCACCATCCTGAGCCTTGATGCCTGCATAGATATCAATATCTTTAAACTGTTTACGCATAATTCAAGTCTCCTATTCTTTAAATACCAAGTTTCTGATTATATTCCTTCAAAGTCTCGAGTACGTTGCACTTTACGTGAACAAAGTTCTCGATGCCGGCAGCCTTCAGGTCTTCCATGCAGGCAGGCGCACCAGCCACTACGAACATGGCGCGACCATCGAGGTACTTAAAGGCAGGGATAGCATACTCGGCATACTCATCATCGCTCGAGCAGATAACCACGATATCGGCCTTAGCTTCCAAAGCAGCATCAACACCCTCTTCAACGGTCTTGAATCCAAGGTTATCAATCACCTTATAGCCAGCACAAGCCAGGAAGTTGCACGAGAACTGTGCACGAGCCTGACGCATGGCCAGATTACCAATGGTCAGCATAAAGGCTGTAGGCACCTTGGTCTCCTCGGTATGGATACGGAGGTCTTCGAAATCAGCAGCCAGACGAGTAGTCTCAATAGCCTTGAATGGCACACTCTCCTCACCATGATGATGCACGCCACCACAACCACAGTTATGCTTATAGGCACGCTTACCCTCACTCTTCTCCGTGAAGTTGGGGAACTGGTTGGTACCCAACAGGAACTCCTTACGCTTGGCAGCATCGCCGTGGCGCTTCACGTTGGTAGCATTGATATCGTCCTGAATAGTTCCAGCCTTGATGGCAGCGAGGAAACCTCCCTCTTCTTCCACCTTCAGGAATATCGTCCAGGCCTCAGTAGCCAAAGCATCAGTCAGATGCTCAATATAATAAGAACCTGCTGATGGGTCGACGATACGGTCAAAATGGCTCTCCTCCTTAATCAGTAACTGCTGGTTGCGGGCAATACGCTCCGAGAAGTCGGTAGCCTCCTCGTAAGGTGCATCGAATGGTGTTACCACCATCGAGTGAACACTACCCAGGGCAGCACTCATCGCCTCGGTCTGCGAACGCAACAGGTTAACATAGCTGTCGAACAGCGTCTGGTTATAAGTAGAGGTAGTAGCGTTGATAATCATCTTGCAGGCGCAGTCACACTTAGGCTCATACTGCTTTACAATCTGAGCCCAGAGCAAACGGGCGGCACGGAACTTGGCAATCTCCATGAAATAGTTCTCGCTAACGCCCATATTGAACTTGATGCTCTTCGCAGCAGTATCAACATCAACACCAGCATCAGTCAACTGCTGCAGATATTCGTTACCCCAAGCCAACGCATAGCCCAACTCCTGTACGATATAAGCACCAGCATTATTAAGGGCATCACTATGAACTACAATACCACGGAAGTTGGGATACTCCTTGAGCGACTCGGCCAGCTTAGGCCCGAATGCCAGGATAGGCGACACATCCTTACCCTTGAGTACCATTTTCTTCATGGGGTCCCATTCGATAGAGCCCACAATCTTATCCTTGTCGTATCCTTTCTTCTGCCAATAGGTTTTGAGGATTTCTGCCAGTTCGAGCGAATGACGCTGACAGGTAGAGAAGTTCACCTCAACATACTCACAATAGATACCCTCGAGCAAAGTCTCGACTGTATCCATAGATACCATATTACCAGGAATCTTGAAACCTAACGAGTCGATACCCTTATTCAGGATGTCGAGTGCCTTAGCGTTTGCAGCCTTTGGATCGCTGGCATCAATATTCTGACGGACATACCACTCATTTGAGTCCTTCTTGTTTCCACGTACAAACGGAAACTCTCCAGGGAGAGCATCTGGTGTCTTCAGGTTCGCCAAATCTTCACGGCGGTAGAAAGGTTGTACATTAAAACCTTCGTTGGTTCTCCATACCAAGCGTTTCTGGAAGTCGGCACCTTTCAGGTCAACCTCAATCTTGTCGAGCCATTCCTGTTTGGTCGGCGCAGTGAACTCGGTAAAGAGCTTCTCCTTTTTGTTTGACATAATTTCTTAGAGTATTATTAATATAAGTTTTAAGTTCTAGATTGCAAAGATAAGCAGAATATCTGAAACCAACAAACGAAAAGAGGGAAAAAATCATATTTATTTTTTTATTATTCACAATTATTTCTTACTTTTGCACCATTATGACAAACAAGCAACAAGAATACGACGAGTTAATACCACAATTGGCATCACTCATCGAGGGCGAGAAAGAAGAGATGAGCGTACTGGCAAATGTCAGCGCAGTGTTGAAGGAACGATTCGGCTGGTTCTGGGTAGGATTCTATCTGGAGCGTGAAGGCGAATTGCGCCTTGGCCCGTTTCAGGGCACATTAGCTTGCATGCATATTAAAATAGGAAGAGGCGTCTGTGGCACTTCATTTGAGCAACAGCAGAGCATCGTTGTACCTGACGTAGAACAGTTTCCTGGACATATAGCCTGTTCAAGCCTGTCACGCTCAGAAATTGTAGTCCCCATCTTCGACAAGACCCACCGTCCTGTTGGTGTACTTGACATCGACAGTACAGAGCTTAATACCTTTGACGAGTGCGACAGACAGAATCTAGAGCGCGTTTGCGAGATTATCACCAAGACATTATATTCATGAACACGCAGACTATCTTTGCCAAACTGATAGCCCAAAGCCTGAATCTGAGTGTTGAGGCTGTGGGTAACACCTTATCTTTATTAGAGGAAGGATGCACCATTCCTTTCATCTCGCGCTACAGGAAAGAACGCACAGGTGCGCTCGATGAAGTGCAGATTGCAGCCATCAGCGACGAAAACGAGCATCTGAAGGAAATTCAGAAGCGTAAGGAGACAGTCATCAAGACGATTACAGATCAGGAGAAAATGACACCTGAGCTACAGAAGCGCATTGAGCAATGCTGGGACAGCACGGAATTGGAAGATATCTACCTGCCTTTCAAGCCCCGCCGACGCACACGTGCGCAAGTGGCTCGCGAACAAGGACTTGAACCCTTGGCACAGATTCTGATGCTGCAACGCGAACGCGACCCTGAACGTGCTGCACAGGCCTTTGTAAAAGGCGACGTAAAGGATGCAGAGACAGCTATTAAAGGAGCTCAGGACATCATAGCAGAGATGGTAAGTGAGGACGAACGTTCACGTCAACAGCTGCGTGGTGCCTATCGTCGTACAGCTATCATCACGTCAAAAGCAGTAAAAGCAAAGGCCGACACGGACGAAGCCGCGAAATATCACGACTACTTTGACTGGCACGAGCCATTGAAACGCTGTTCGAGCCATCGTTTACTGGCAATGCGCAGAGGTGAGAACGAAGGCATTTTACGCCTGAGTATCGACCCCATCGACGATGATGAATGTATCGAGCGTCTGCAACGTCACTATGTTTACGGACATACACCTTGCGGAGATTTGGTAGCCGAGGCTGTAGAGGATAGTTACAAGCGTCTCCTGAAGCCCAGCATTGAGACTGAATTTGCCAATCTGAGCAAGGAGCAGGCCGACGAAGAAGCAATCCGAGTGTTTGCAGAGAATCTGCGACAGTTGTTGCTTGGAGCCCCCTTAGGTCAGAAGCGCGTGATGGGCGTTGATCCAGGATTCCGTACTGGATGTAAAGTGGTTTGTCTGGATGCACAGGGCAACCTGCTACACCATGAAGCCATCTTCCCCCACCCGCCTGTCAACAAACGTATGCAGGCTACTGTTCACGTGCAACAGATGCTGGAACAGTATCATATTGAGGCAATCGCTATTGGAAATGGTACTGCCAGTCGCGAAACGAAGGCATTCATCGAAGACGCCCTTCAAGGTCACGACGGAATCAATGTCTTTGTGGTAAGCGAGGACGGCGCTTCTGTCTATTCCGCATCAAAAGTAGCCCGCGAAGAGTTCCCTGACGAGGATGTCACCGTTCGCGGTGCCGTCTCCATCGGACGTCGTCTGATGGACCCTTTGGCAGAGTTAGTGAAGATTGACCCTAAGAGCATTGGAGTAGGACAATATCAACATGACGTTGACCAGACAAAATTAAAACACCAGCTTGATCAAACAGTAGAAAGCTGTGTCAATCAAGTTGGAGTCAACTTAAACACCGCCTCCAGTCATTTACTGCAATACGTTAGCGGACTGGGAGTTACACTTGCAAAGAACATTATAGACTATCGCAAAGAAAACGGTGCTTTTACTTCGCGAGCCCAACTCAAGAAAGTGCCTCGTTTAGGACCTTCAGCCTACCAGCAATGTGCAGGATTTTTGCGTATTCCCGGTGCTAAGAATCCGCTCGACAACAGCGCTGTTCATCCAGAGAGTTACCCCATCGTAGAACAGATGGCAAAGGACATGGGATGCACAGTGAAGGACCTGATTGAACAAAAGGATTTACGTGCCAAGTTGGACATCAAGAAATACGTCACACCAGAGGTTGGTCTTCCCACGCTGACCGACATCATGAAGGAGTTGGAGAAGCCCGGACGCGATCCTCGCGAGCAACTGGAAGTGTTCGAATTTGACAGTCGCGTGCAGACAATCGACGACTTGGAGGTAGGAATGCTACTGCCCGGCATCGTGACCAACATCACCAACTTTGGTGCTTTTGTGGATATTGGCGTGCACCAGGACGGACTGGTACATATCTCACAGATGGCCAATCGTCGCATTGCTCATCCTACGGATGTAGTAAAACTGCATCAGCACGTCACCGTCCGCGTCATTGAAATCGACCAACGACGTCATCGCATCTCATTATCCATGAAGCAATAAAAAGTCCGACGTCGTCGGACTCTTAGTCCGTAGGCGACGTACTGACAGTCCGACGCCTACGGACTACAAACAAAAAGGGGATACGCCAACTGCGGCGCATCCCCCTTATTATTTGAATTAAATTCGTTTCTTAGAAGTTGTAGTAGAAACCAAACATCAGGTCACCAGCACTGAAATTATTGAGGGTATTCAGACCAACGATGGTTCTTGTGTCATCGTCACCAGCCTCCTTAGAGAAATCCAACACAAAGAGGTTGTTAGCCTTAGCAACAATACTAATATGATCTGTCAGGTTAAAGGCAACACCAGGAGCAACATTCAAACCAAATGCATTTGAAGACTTGTCAGCACCTTCCAACTTCTTGGTATTGAAATAGGCACCACCATCAACAAACACCTTTGCCTTACCAATTTCAAGAGCCTGATAACGGAGGTAGGGGTTGACAGCGCACTGAGTGTAAGTATCCTTAACATTTGTGTATCCGAACTGGAGACCTACACCAAATTTCTCATCCAAAGACATGCCTACTTCGGGAGCAATTGTGAAAGTCTGGGCATCACCTTTCTTTTGAAAGCCTACACCACCACCAACATAAACCTGTGCGTTCATAGTTACAGCTGCGAACAAGGCAACCATTGACATCAAAATTTTCTTCATAGTTTTATAAATTAATTTTGTTAAACTTTTCCGCCCTTAAAAAGCGGGTTATTAATGATTTCGGGTGCAAATGTACAAAAAACTTTAATACCACCAAACATTTTTCTAAAAAAAATTCACATTTTGCTCAAAAAGATGATAAATCCTTGCTATTTTCGTTTAAATTATGTACCTTTGCATGGTTGAATACATTAATAATATGAACAACAATCTGAAGTTTATTGCAGGGCCTTGCGTCATTGAGTCTGCCGAGTTATTGGACACCGTTGCCAGAACATTGGTTGACATCAATCGTCGTCTTGGCACCAATATCATATTCAAGGCCTCATTCGATAAGGCCAACCGCACCTCCATCAACTCTTTCCGCGGTCCTGGCATTGACAAGGGACTGCAGATGCTGGGCGACATCAAATCGAAATACGGATTGCAGATACTCACCGATATCCACGAAGCATGGCAGGCAGAACCTACAGGTCAGGTGGCAGACGTCATTCAGATCCCTGCATTCCTTTGCCGGCAGACCGACTTACTGGTTGCTGCAGCAAAGACTGGTAAGACGGTGAACATCAAGAAAGCCCAGTTCCTGGGTGGCCGCGACATGAAATATCCTGTAGAAAAAGCAAAGGATGCCGGCGCAAAAGAGGTATGGCTCACCGAACGCGGCAATATGATGGGCTATGGCAACCTAGTGGTAGACTTCCGCAATATCAGCGATATGCTGGAGATTGTACCCACCGTCGTCATGGACTGCACCCATAGCGTGCAACGCCCTGACGCCAAAGGAGGCAAGACGGGAGGCGATCGCCGTTTTGTACCATCTATGGCCTTAGCAGCAAAGGCCTTTGGGGCTACGGGCTACTTTTTCGAGGTACACCCTACCCCTGATCAAGGATTAAGCGATGCTGCAAACATGTTAGAGCTGGACAAACTGGAAGACTTAGTAAAGAAACTGATTTCATGACGACAAGAGAATACGGTATACAGGCAATAAAAGACGAAGCAGAAGCCCTGCTTGATATGATTCCAAAGATGGACGACCAATTTGATAAGGCCGTCGACTTAATGCTGAACTGTAAAGGTAAGGTTATCGTTACGGGTGTAGGCAAGAGCGGACATATCGGTGCAAAGATAGCAGCAACACTGGCTTCCACAGGAACACCCTCGTTTTTCATCAACCCCCTGGACGTTTATCACGGTGACCTGGGTGTGATGACACATGACGACGTGGTACTTGCCATATCCAATTCTGGTCTGACAGACGAACTACTGCGTTTCATCCCCATGGTACTCCACATGGAGATACCCATTATCGGCATGAGTGGTAACCCTGCGTCATTATTGGCGAAGTATTCCACTTTCCATCTGAATGTAGGCGTTAAGAAAGAGGCTTGTCCGCTGAACCTTGCGCCTACCAGCAGTACCACCGCTGCACTGGCTATGGGCGATGCTTTGGCTATCGCCTTAATGCAGAAAAGAAATTTCCGTCCGCAGGATTTTGCGCATTTCCACCCTGGCGGAGAACTCGGCAGACGCTTGTTGACGACAGCTCAAGACGTGATGCGCAGCGACGACATGCCTATTCTCTCACCAGAGACACGTCTTGGCGAGGCCATCATGATAGTCAGCGAAGGCAAACTGGGACTGGGTGTTGCTGAGGTTGACGGCACCATTGCCGGTTTGATTACCGACGGTGATATCCGTAGAGCCATCGAACGCTGGCAAGCCGACTTCTTCAACCACACCGTCAGCGACATCATGACTCGCACACCGAAGACAGTAGAGCTGGATACAAAGATTACAGAGATTCAACGCATCATGCAACAATACAAGATTCATTCCGTACTGGTCATCAGCAAAGACAACCAGCTATTGGGCGTCGTAGACCATTACTCGTGTATGATTTAAGAGATATAAGACGTATGAACGCACTTAAGAAAGTTCTGATTATCATAGCGCTGATGTTGCCGTTGGCTACGTCGGCCGATTATCTTTTCAAGACGTTGGACGCCCGCAACGGACTGACATCCAGCCAGATTAACTGCATCACGAAGGATTCGCGCGGATTCATCTGGTTGGGCACCCCTGCAGGTCTCTATCGTTATGACGGATATATATTCAAACATTTCCAGACAGACTCCCAGGATGGTTCATCACTTCCAGACAGTTATATAGAATCCATTCAGGAAGCCTATGATGGTAACTTGTGGGTAAAGACTATAGCCGGCTACTGTATCTACCACCCACAATCAGAGAGTTTCGAGCGCGATATGCGTCAGGCCTTTGCCCGTCTTGGAATCAAAGATGTGCCAGAACTTATCTATATCGATCGTCACAAGAACCTCTGGGGCTATATCTCGGGAAGAGGTGCCATCAGTTATAACACCCAACAGCAACTGTTCTATGAGTTTCCGGAATCAGACGATTCATATGGCATTCCACAAGGAAATGTCTGTTCTATAGGCGAATGCAAGGATGGCGTCATCTATGTCTATGACGATGGGCGTATCGTATGTCTTGACATCATCCACCAGCAAAATGTGGTATGGCGTAACTACGACATTGCCAACAAGGGACTCCGCAAGACCAGTTCTTTACGTGTATTCACCGATCAGAAAGACAATATCTGGCTTTACGGACAAGGAACACTATTCCTTTATAATAAGAAATTAAAGAGTTGGGATACCAGCATTGGAGACCAACTGGACCTGACAGGCATTAATGTTGATAATGCAGTCTATTCCATGGGTGGCGATCGCAGTGGCAACATCTGGCTGGGTACCAACCTGCCCTATCTGCTTAAGATGAATGTCAACACCCATGTCATTGAAAATGTTCAGACCAAGAGTCTTAACTCAACACGTCTGGTTGAAAACAACATGGGTATACGCAGTATCTATGTTGATGATACAGACCTCCTATGGATAGGTACGGCAAAATCTGGTGTTGCCTATATGGGACAGAACATCTATAAATTTGAGTCTCAGAAACTGGGTGACATCACAGCGATTGTGGAAGATAGCGCAGGCAAAGTGTGGTATGGCACCAGTGATAAAGGTATCATAGATTTTGATGGCAAACTCGCCAGCAATAAGATATCGGCTATGGCATATACCAAGGACGGAAGCCTTTGGGTGGGCTCTCCTCAGAATGGTATTACCCGCATCAAGAATGGTGTATCACAGATATACTCTGTGGCCAACGACAGCACACAACGAATGATGATTGACGACCATATCAATGCACTGACATCTGATAAGGCCGGCAACCTTTGGATCGCTACTGATGGTGGTCTGCAGGTTTACAACCCACGCGTCAACCAGTTCTCAAACTACACCAAAAAGAATGGTAAGATTAGGGTTAACAACATCACGTCGCTATTCTACACGTCAAGCAACAACATGCTGATAGGAACCTCCGAGGGACTTATCATCATGAACATCTCTACAACAGAGATGCGCCAGTACACTGGTAACTCTACGAATCTGTCAAAGTATACAAATAACTATGTTACTCAGGTCTTTGAGGACTCCCGTGGCTTGATATGGGTAGGAACACGTGAAGGTGTGAATATCTGGAATCCAAACAACGACCATCTGGATTACCTGACTGAAAAGAACGGACTGTGCAACAATAACATTTGTGGTATAGCAGAGGATGCCAGTCACAATGTATGGCTGTCAACCAGCAATGGTGTCAGTCGAGTTGTCATCCAAAGGAATCACGAGAACGACACGTACAACTATGGTCTTTATAATTACACACGCAACGACGGACTGCAGGGCGACGAGTTTAATATTGGCTCAATCCTCATTCGTCGCGATGGCAACGTAGTAATGGGTGGTCTGAATGGTATCAACTGGATACGTCCAAAGACCATTGACGAGACTGTCAGTCTGCCACGTGTGATGCTTACCCAGTTATTTATTGGTGAAGAGGAAATCCTGGTAGGTCATTCTTACAATGGCAACATCCCTCTGACCCAGGCACTCAACGAAAGTAGTCGCATCCAATTGAAGAGCGACCAGAATACCATTACCATCAAATTTGCCGCCGGCAACTATAACCAGAGTGAGCGCCTGCAGTTCATGTATGAGATGGAGGGCCTGGACAACAACTGGCATGATGGTGATGCACTGAAACATGGTGTCACATTCACAGACCTTTCACCGGGAACCTATAAGCTCCATGTCAAAGCCGTCAGTGCGGAAGGAGCTGTCAGCAATCAGGAGCGTGTCATAGAGATTGTTGTGGCTCGTCCCTGGTTCCTGCAGTGGTGGATGATTGGTATCTATGCCCTCATCCTTATCATTGTCATCTACATGTGGAAACAAGGCATGGACCGCATCCGTCTGTTGTGGAAGAAGAAGAAAGCAATTCTCGGCGAACTGGTTCAGCAGCGTGAGGAAATCAAGTCGGCCAGTGATGACTTACGTCAGCCAATGTCGCGCATGACGACTATCATCATGAATCTCTCAGAGAAAGAGAGCACGCTGGAAGAGCGCGAACAGCTCAATGCACTTCACGCCCAGATGCTGCAACTCATCACGCGCGTCAGCGATATGCAGACCATACTTGAGAATCCGGAGGAGAGAGCCAAGAAGGCTGTACAAAAGCACTTCGAGATTAACGCCAAGGGTGAGATGAGTCTGCCAGACCTGCTGAGTGAAGAACTCACATCTGAGATTCGCCCCTATCAGGCAGAACTCCCAACAGCAAAATTCCGTGTTGTCTTCATTGACAGCAATGTAGAGTTTATCAAGTTCATCAAGTCGCACCTGAAGTTTGTTTATGAGTTCCATACTTATAACGATATCCATAAAGCTGCCACCGATATCGAATCCATGATGCCAGATCTAGTTATCTGTAAACAGGACATGCCCAAGATGACAGGTAGCGAACTGTGCAATAACATCAAGATGCACCCCACGCTTAACCGCATCAAGTTCGTACTGATGACAGACAACAAGCTCTCCCCACAGGAGATGACGAGTCAGAATATCACGATGGGCGCTGACGACTATCTGGCTAAACCATTCAACCTGCAAGAAGCTGTGATGCGTTTCAACAAACTGCTTGGCGTAGGACCAATTGAGATTAAGACAGATTTGATTGAAGGTGCAGAGACACGTGAACTGGAAGGTCGTAACTCCAGCATGACTACCGCCACTGAGAGCATGGATTTGGCAACCTACAACCCAAGCGCCAATGATATTGAGGAAGATGAACAGATGAAGTCACTGGCCATACAGATTGTCAGAGACCATACTGCATCGGCCATGGAACAGAACTACAACTTCACAGACGACCAGGATGAGATGCACGAGAAATTCAGTATGACTGAGAGCATGGACCAGCAACTCATCAACAGCATTGAGCAGTATGTCCAACAGAATATGAATCGTGGCACCATCAATCTGGAGGATATGGCAGAAGCGATGGGCATGAGCATGAAGCCCTTCTTCCAGAAGGTTCATGACATCACAGGCAAGACACCTGCCGAGATTGTGCGCGACCTACGTCTGCGCCACGCCTGCATCCTGCTCCAGCGCACGAATATCAACATGAGTGAGTTGGCTTCACACGTTGGATTTGCTACTGGCGAGCACTTTATCAACCTCTTTAAGGAGCGCTTCGGAATGACGCCCTCTGAATACAGGCTTAAACACCGCAAATGAAAACATTAGGATATAAGATGGCAAGTGTTACTCTCATGGCACTTGCTATTCTTTCAACAAGCACATTAAAAGCACAGGATAACCTCACCTCCGATTCCCTGATATATCGGCAGTTGAAGGACTATGATGTCACGTTCTCAGATAATAACAGCGTGACGCTCCTTATGTCGGGACAGGAAAAATTCGACGATATGTTTGCAGCTATCAAGCAGGCCAGGCATAGCGTCCACTTGGAGTATTTCAATTTCCGCAACGACTCTATCGCCATGCTTCTTTTCGACATTCTGAAGGAGAAGCGCAAGGAAGGCGTAGAGATCCGCGCCATGTTTGATGGTTTTGGTAACGATTCCAATAACCAGCCTCTGCGCAAACATCATCTGGAAGCCCTTCGAAAAGACAGTATTGACATCGTAGAATTCGATCCGATCCGTTTTCCCTGGGTCAACCATATATGGCCACGCGACCATCGTAAGATTGTAGTCATCGACGGAAGTATTGCCTATACAGGAGGTATGAACGTTGCCGACTATTATATAAAAGGTACGGAGCAGGTAGGTGCTTGGCGCGACATGCACTGTCGTATTGAGGGTGGCGCCGTCAATGTGCTGCAACAGATTTTCTGTAGGATATGGAAGAAAGCCACTGGCGAGGATCTACTCTCACAGCCTCAGTACTTCAGGGCCTATGAACCTACAGCCATGAAAGGTCTCAAGCCAGACACGACAGCAACAGCAGGGAAGAAACTGGTGGGTATCATTAATCGTGAGCCCCATATCACGAATGATGCCATGCGCTACTTCTATGTCAATGCCATCAACGATGCCAAAGACTCTATCCACATCATCAACCCCTACTTCACCCTGATTCCCTGCATCAAGAAGGCTATCAAGCAGGCTCTGAAGCGAGGTATCAAAGTGGACATCATGCTATCTGCCAAGAGCGATATTCCCCTGACACCGGACTGTGCATTCTATAATGCTCATAAATTAATGAAGCGCGGTGCAAATGTATGGCTTTACCAACCAGGTTTCCATCATTCTAAGATTATGATGGTCGACGGGAAATTCTGTACTGTTGGCAGTACCAACCTGGATGCCCGCAGCACACGATTCGACTACGAAGAGAACGCCGTGATTATTGACAGTTGCACCACACGAGAACTGGATGATATGTTTGAGCGTGATAAGAAGGAAAGCATCTACCTGACACCACAGACATGGAAAGAATTCCGCACGCCCTGGCAACGTTTCCGTGGCTGGTTTGCCCACCTGTTGCGTCCTTTCCTCTAACCTTTTATCGCATCCAGCATCATCTGAATCTCGCCTTTACCTATATGGTATTTGCGAATAACGTCATTTTCCGTCAAATAGAAAGCATTTTCCAACGAGGGATCCGAAGCAATGAGAAGATCCTGATAACGGCGAAATGACAGGATGGCTCCTCCAATGTCGCCGGAAAACCACAGGCAGTAACCTTGATAAAGAAAACAATCTGCCTGAGGATGCTCCTGAGTCATGAGTTGGGCAAAGTATTTCTTTGCCTCATCAAAACGTCCATCAATTGTCAGCACCCAAGCCAATACAAGCACCACCTCCATATTCTCTTCATCGAGATAGTTCAACTTATACAGCAATTTGAGGGCATCCTCACACTGACGAAGGTTAGCCATGCAAATAGACGCATTAAGCATATACGACCTGGACTCTGCATTTATGTCCAGTAGCTGCTTGTAGACATCCAGAGCCTGACGATATTCATTATCATAAAAATGCGCGCGTGCCAATCCCGCTAGCGCCTTCTTATCATCAGGTTTCAGTTTCAAGGCCGCTTTATACCAGAATTTGTCCTCTCCACCCAAGCCTTCCGGCTGTACCTGACATAGATGTCCGCGTAAGAAGCAATATTGATAGTCGCGCTTATCCTTGGGATAAAGACAAAGAATCTCCTCTGCCTCATGATAGTATTTGCGCTTCACAAGGAAGTTTACCACTTCACTCATACGATTGACCAGTGACGTCTTACACAACAATTCACTTGCAAAGAAAAGATATATCTTTTCCTCATCAAAAGGATTCCGGAACTCCTGACGAGCAGGGTACAGTCGGAAGAAGCGGTATAAATCCTGCAGATACATACGTCTGATGTAAGCAGGCGTTTTCCTTTCTTCGTTCGTTACTATCCCGCCCAGAGGCATCGCCATCGCTTCACCTTCTTCCATCATATTCAATATATGGGCAGGCAAACGATTAAGCACTTGGTCAAAACTCAGAACAAACGAGTATTTGTCACTATCGCAGAAAGCGCCCCTTGATATAATTGAATGCAGGAATTTCTGACCTTTTGAGTTCTCCCAGATATTATTAACAGCTGGATGATTCGCAAAGAAAGGAACGAACCAGTTGGATAAGTCGTAGAAGAAGGAGAAACGCTTCATCTGCGCAAAGCCGGCGAAATAGATGTCAGAGCCTTCTTTCTGCATATCCGTCATACGCGTCACGCTCTGTTCCATCTTCTCCATATCACGTTCAGCTGCATCAGGATGCAGGATATCCTCCAGCGCGTCCTCATCCATTTCCTCCAGTCCCTTTGAAGTCATCTTAAAATGACCGCCATTCATAATATCAGGCATTATCTCATCCTGAATCTTCTTCTGATCACTCTCCGTACTCTTACAGAAGAACAGTTGCATCTGCAGTTCCGTCAACTCCTGGCACATTGTCTCATCAGCACCTATCTCAGCAATAGTCTGTTTTATTTCAGGATAAAGGGTAGATTTTTCAGCATTAACAGTCAACGTCCACCCTACCAGCGCACGCTGACGGACACAGATATCAGTTGACTGCTTATACACCTTTATCAGCGTCAGCACCTTATTCACGTCAAACGCATTCAGGGCAGCCAGCGTGATGGCACTTACAAGCAACTGCTGATCTACGGTATCAATCGTAGGCGACAGTAGGATATCCACGAACTGCTCTGACAAAGAATCTTTCCATTGGCGCGAAGTCAACACATATTCAAAGAGATTACTCATGAAGGTCTGATGACGCTGATTCAATTGCAGACTTTTGTTTGCCCTGATATGTGCAGGTTCAAAATCCAGCATCGCCGTCTCAGTGACATAGTTTTCCAACTCCTCCCTTATGCCCGTCAGTCCCCATTCAGTCCTGTTCTTACGTGGACGCTGATAAGTAGTTATCCAGTAGGAATTAGTGCGGTAGAGATGATGAGCACGGATATTCATGGCCAACACATACAGACGTCTCAGCAATTGCTCATAGACCTGTTCACGCTCAGGATCATTTGCCCCACGCTTCCAATAGTCGGCCATCAACTCATAGTCGACCTTGATAGCCGACAATTTGTCCAAGCCAGGCATTTGCGGATACGACAGGAGATAATTCTCCAGGCTCTGTATGCCCGCAAAGAGTTTTTTGGCTGTTATATACGATATAACTCCGTCTAGTGGATTCACGTTCTGCATGTATCTCTCCTTATGCCAATTATTTATTAAGCCATGAAGTAGCTCTCGTAATATCTTGCTGACGTGGCTGACGCACCCCGTTAAAATGAATATCCGAAGATATGGAGTCCGCCACTCCACCCTTCAGTCCACATCGCTGTGCCAACAGTTTACTGTAAAATCTCACACCACGTTTATTGATGGTATCGCAAGCTTCACCATAGGCTTTCAGCATACCTTTTGTCAGACGCTGGCGCAACGTATCACACTGAGAAGCCTCACTGGCGACCATCGCCCCCATGCAGACATCATTCCACTGCGTATCATAGAGAACTTCGGCACCTAACAGTTTTGCAGCAGTAGCTTGAGGCTGAGGCAGGAACATAGCATCCATGGTTTCAGTCTCCAACATCTGAAGACGTACACCAAGGTCGTTAACCTGAATCCTGAACACATGCTCATTGATGACAGAAGCACTATCCACAAGCACGTCAGCCAACATAGCTGTAGCGGAATAACGCGTCATCGCAATCATCTTGTTCTCGAGTTGTCCCAGTTTCTTCAGGCGAGCATGTTTTCCGGCCAACAGTTGCCATTGCAAGTCTGTAGCAGTAAGGTAACGCAACTGCACGCCCTGACTCTTCAGACGCTCTGCTCTCACCAGATCCGTCACCATTGCATCCACCCATCCATTCCGAATGGCCGTGTCACAATCCATCTGAGCCTGATAGGGATAGAGGCTTACGCTGACACCATGACGTTCAAACATACCCTCCTCCTCTGCCACAAACAAGGGCAGACAGTCTATGGTAGGCATCACCGCAATACGCAGTGAGGCAGAGTCTGACTCCCGCGTATCTTTTTCATTATCCGTTTGCGTATTATCACCCCTGCCTGCACATGCAACAAAACACAACAAACCAGTGGCGATAGTAAAAAATAGTCTTATTCCGTTCATCGTGGTGCAAAAGTACTAAATTCTTTTGTAACTGCGAAATCATTCACCAAATACAAGAGTTAATAAAGTAAAAAGCCTTGTATAGAGCCTTTGAATTTAGTACCTTTGCATCAAACTTGATATAAGAAAACTCAGAATGGCAAAGGACAAGACAGCATACGTCTGCGAGAACTGCGGACAAGAATCAGCAAAATGGATTGGAAAGTGTCCGTCTTGCGGACGGTGGAACACATTCAAGGAAATCAAGCTCAGTACTGACAACGTCAGACAGAGTGCCACCTCCGCCGCAGCCAAGACAGGTCATGCCCTACGCACCAACCGCATCATGAGACTCAGCGAGATAAGCAGTCATGACGAGAAACGTATCGATATGCATGACGAAGAGCTGAACCGCGTTCTTGGAGGTGGTCTGGTACCAGGCAGTATCGTACTGCTTGGCGGCGAACCTGGAATCGGAAAATCCACGCTGTCATTACAGACCATGCTCCGTCTTACCGACAAGCGCATTCTCTACGTCAGTGGTGAGGAAAGTGCCCACCAGTTGAAGATGCGTGCAGAGCGCATCTTAAACGGACAGCCCAATCCAGAGAACTTTATGATTCTGTGCGAGAACGCACTGGAACATATCTTTGAACATATCAAAGAAGAACAACCAGACCTGGTTGTTGTTGACTCCATACAGACCATTGCCACTGAGGATGTTGAGTCAAGTGCCGGCTCCGTGGCTCAGGTACGTGAGTGTGCTGCTGCATTATTGCGATTTGCCAAGACAAGTGGCGTACCTGTCATCCTGATTGGACATATCACAAAGGAAGGTACACTGGCAGGTCCAAAGGTGTTGGAACATATCGTTGACACCGTCATTCAGTTTGAGGGCGACCAGCATTATATGTATCGTATCCTGAGAAGTATCAAGAATCGTTTTGGAAGCACATCAGAACTAGGTATCTACGAGATGCTGCAAAACGGCCTCAGACAGGTGAACAACCCATCAGAACTTCTGCTCACACAAGACCACGAAGGCCTGTCCGGCATTGCCATCTCCAGTGCCATTGAAGGTGTACGTCCGTTCCTGCTTGAGACCCAGGCCCTTGTATCATCAGCAGCCTATGGCACCCCACAACGTTCGGCCACAGGTTTTGATCAGCGCCGATTGAATATGCTGCTGGCTGTCCTGGAAAAACGCGTAGGATTCAAACTGATGCAGAAAGATGTCTTTGTGAATATCGCTGGCGGACTGAGGGTTACAGACTTGGCTATGGACCTATCCGTCATTGCTGCCGTACTCTCGTCAAATGTTGACACACCCATCGAACCAGGCTGGTGCATGGCCGGCGAGGTAGGATTAAGTGGTGAGGTGCGACCTGTCAATCGTATTGACCAACGTATTGCCGAGGCAGAGAAATTAGGATTCCAGCACATCATCATCCCTCGCTATAACATGCAAGGTCTCAACACAAAGAAATACAAGATTGAGATTCATCCCGTCAGGAAAGTGGAAGAAGCCCTCCGTGCCCTATTCGGATAAGGCCATACCTTATTAATGACTCTCACGATATTCCTGAGGCGTCTGCTTATACTGATGGAAGAAGGTGCCAATCAAATAATTGGCAGTAAAGAATCCACACTCCTCTGCAATTTGTTCTATCGTATGATCCGTTGTCAGCAATAGTTTTGTGGCATTCTCCAGACGATAGAAACGTGCCAGGTCGCGAGGACTCTTATAGATATTATCCATCATCAACTCATAGAAAGGCACCACATCCATTTCTGCCACATGGCTCAACTGTGCCATACTCAAGTCACCCCTCATGTGAGCCTTTACATAAGGCAGGATACGCATCATCACCTCCATAAACTCCGGACTCAGTTTGACGTCTGCATTCTCGGAATTATGGCCATACTCTTCATGCATCGGTGACAGGGATTCACTTGTATCGGTATTACAGCGTGTCACAAACTGACGTATCTTTCGTATCATATCACCTTCACCATGACTCCTGCGCATACGCATGCGCTCGTTTCGCATATAGAAGACGAAATTGGTAATACCAATCATAAATACGATGATGCCGAGAAGCCACAAGATACCGGTAGTCTGCCACCAAGGTTCGTTGACGATGATATTCCAAATAAACGGTTCCCCATCCCACTGGTCAGGATACATCGAAGCCTGCAGTTCCAATTGATATGAACCTGGAGCCAATCCCATCAGTGGAACATGCAACATACCTTTGGAATCAACCTTTCCACCACTATTAAAGACGGATAGCAGTGTCCATTCCTCATATTCCTTAACACCTTTTATCCTGAGTCTGTAGTACGTCTGCAGAGGACGATAGTAGTTTAGAGGCGAGAAAGTCAGAGATACCGACGAATGTTCACTGCTCAACACGATTTCCCATGTACGTGACAATGCTCTGTCAATAACGATATGATTATCCATCATCATATCGGGTTCAATATTATTTCCATTCACCATCAGGCGAATCAGCTTGGGAAACAGTTTATAGGGATGAGGTGTATTGACCTCCTCCAAATCGTCAGGATTGAATCGCACGACATGATCTATAGCCTGCATAATAATCGTACCGTCATCAAGCATCCTGCCCTTACAATTTACAAAGGACTCGCTTGGCACGCCGTCAATATCATTGAAGCTATTGACAAACTCCACCTTCTCACCCTTGAAACGTACATAGGAGACACCATTTGACGTAGCAGCCCAGATATTATGATTCCTATCTTCCACCACCGTATGGACCACATTATTATAGAATCCGTTTCTCTTGGAGAATACCAGTGGTTCCGACTGAGGCGTCTTATACAGATAGAGTCCTGTTGTCGTACCTATCCACGACCAGCCCCTACTGTCCATAAACATACAGTTGGCACGCAGACCATGAAATTCCGTGATATTCTGATTCAACTCATCCATCATCCTGGAATAGTGCTCAGCTTCCGGTGTTGAAACGGCGTACGACATAAACTGTAATTTTGCCGGACGGGAATAAAGTACGCCACGGTCTTCTGTGCCGATCCACATACCATCCTGACGATCAAAGGCAATCATATTACAATCTGTCTGAACCTTACGTCCGTCAACAAGCGGGAACTCATCCACCCAGGCCATGTTATTCTGCTTGATGTCAAATATGCCGAATCCACGTTGTGATGGCAAATAAATCATTTCGTCATGAAGGGCAAGATGATTGACATGGAAGGTGAAAGTCTGAATAACCGTCCACTGCAACTGTTTCACATCAAAATACAAGAACGCAGACTCTTTCTCACCATTTCTCACCATGAAATAGCCGTCTTCATAACGAATGATAGCCGATGTCTGATTGTAGCGCTGTCCTGTATCCCAGTCATAAGCACGTGTACGATGCACGGTCTTACCCGTTTTAAGGTCCTGACCAACCTCCTCACCATTGCCATAGAAAGTAAGCAGCAGGTTATCATACACATCCACATCCTGCAGGTTCTGATCACGCAGCACGGTATACGTCTGCTGGTCGTTTACTCCAAAGAGACCTTTTTCCGTGAGAAGCCACACGCCTCCCTCCGAATCCACGAACAAATCTTCTATAGGCTCGTGACACCCTAAATCATTGATGACACTGTCGACATTCACAATAAACTGCTCCATCAACAGGTCTACACATGTCAACGTATGCGAATTCTTCAACCATATATGATGCTTACGGTCAAACCCCAGGCGATAGTTACCAGTATAGCGTGGCAACTGATACTGACAGTCGTGATGAGGAGTGATATGTGAGAATCCCGAACCATTATAGAAGTTCAGGCTTCCAAGTGTAGCGATAATCATACGACCGGTCTTTGTGCAGACAACAATCTGCGCACTATTATCTGCCAACTCATTGGATGCATTAATGGTTTTGAAGGTTCGTCCCTCAAAAGCCTCGGCGTGCTGATTTCCTAGCAGTAGTAGTATTATAGTAAAGACCCTTAGTATAGATTTCATATCGCTATAGCCGATTAATCTGGCTACAAAGATAGTGAAAAAATCTTTCTTTGCAAACTTTTTGACAGAAAAATGAATAAAAAAAGAAAACATTTAGCCATTTTGACTAAATGCTTTCCTAATTTATCTGCTAGTCGAGGTGACAGGACTCGAACCTGCGACAGCCTGGTCCCAAACCAGGAACGCTACCAACTGCGCTACACCTCGTTTTTGCGGGTGCAAAGGTACACAATTTTTGTGACCTTTGCAAATTTTTCCGCAATTATTTTATAATTCCTTGTTCAACAAAGATCTTTTTCAGTGCAATTACCGAACGTTCTACCTGTTCCTCGGTGTGTGTAGCCATCAAGGCATAGCGCACCAGCGTGTCCTGAGGAGCACATGCAGGAGGAATTACAGGGTTGATAAATACACCAGCATTGAAAGCCAGGGCAGTTACCAGGAATGTCTTATCGGTATCTCTTACATAAAGAGGAATGATGGGGCTCTCTGTATCGCCAATCTCGAAGCCCTCCTCACGGAAGCGCTTCAAAGCATAGCGGGTCACCTTCCACAACTTCTCAATACGCTCGGGCTCCTGCTGCAGGATATGCAGAGCCTCCATAGCAGCTGCAGTAGCTGCAGGGGTGTTAGAAGCAGAGAAGATATAAGTACGACATGTATGGCGCAACCAGTTGATGGTATCAGCATCAGCAGTGATAAAACCACCGATAGAAGCCAGTGACTTTGAGAAAGTACCCATAATCAGGTCAACCTCATCAGTCAGTCCGAAATGGTCACAAACACCACGTCCCTGACGACCGAATACGCCAACACCGTGAGCCTCGTCAACCATGATTGAGCAGTTGTACTTATGCTTCAGCTTCACAATTTCGGGCAGCTTAGCCAGGTCGCCCTCCATTGAGAACACACCATCTACCACAATGAGCTTGATAGCTTCAGCAGGAAGTTTCTGAAGCACACGCTCCAAATCTTCCATATCGTTGTGCTTATAGTGGAGCTGCTTAGCGAAAGCCAGACGACGGCCATCTACGATAGATGCGTGGTCACGATCATCGCAAATCACGAAGTCATCCTTACCCAGCAATGCAGGAATAACACCCTGGTTTACAGAGAATCCAGTGCTAAAGCAGAGACAGTCATCCTTACCAATAAATTCAGCGATTTCCTTCTCCAGCTGGATATGCAAGTCCAACGTACCATTCAGGAAACGGCTTCCGGCACAACCAGAGCCATATTTATCGAGCGCAGCCTTAGCTTTGTCAATGATGCGCTGATCGCCTGTCAGACCAGTATATGCATTTGAGCCAAACATCAAAACCTTGTGTCCGCCCATCTCAACTTCCGTACCCTGTTTGCCCTCAATAGCACGGAAATAGGGGTAGATTCCCTTAGCCATTGCCTCCTGAGGAATGCGATACGACTTATATCTTTCTTGTAGTTGTCCCATATCTTTTGTTAGGTTTCACTTTTATTTGGGGTGCAAAGTTACACAAAATTCCGCAAATCGTGCACATTTTTCTTAATAAAAGTTTGTTTTTTTCTTTTTATTCATCATTTACACCTCTTTTTTCATCCAAAATATGTAATTTTGCACTATGCAAAAGAAGAAAAAGAACATTACCTTTATCGTTAATCCTATATCGGGTACTAAATCAAAAGACACCCTACCCCTACTCGTCAAGCAGTTGATTGATGACAGTCTCTACGAGTGTGAAATCATCAAAACAGAATATGCCGGACATGCAGCCGAGCTTGCCAGCCAGTGCGTGAATGACCATATAGACATCTGCGTGGCTGTAGGTGGCGACGGTACCGTCAACGAAGTGGCACGCTCACTCGCCCACAGTGAGACGGCTCTGGGAATTATCCCCTGCGGATCTGGCAACGGACTAGCCCGTCATCTCTGTCTTCCGATGGATATGAAGCAGGCCCTGCAGGTTATCAATGCAGGAAAGACAGACTATTTCGACTATGGCGTCATCAACGACCAGCCCTTCTTCTGCACCTGTGGCATGGGCTTCGATGCCTATGTCTCACTGAAATTTGCCGAGTCTGGCAAGCGCGGTCTTGCCACCTACGTGGAAAACGTACTCAAGGAGGGACTCACCTACAAACCGGACACCTACATCATCACCGATGAGTCAGGCAATCATCAGTACAACGCCTTCCTCGTGGCCTGCGCCAATGCCTCCCAATATGGCAACAATGCCTACATAGCTCCTGAGGCATCCATGCAGGACGGACTTCTCGACGTGATTATCATGGAGCCCTTCAATATCATCGAGGCTGCAAAGGTAGGATTCGATCTCTTTGCCAAGACACTGAAGAGCAACAAGCACATCAAGACGTTCCAGGCACGCAGCATCCATATCCATCGCAACGAATCCGGTGCCGTACATTTCGATGGTGACCCCACAAAGATGGGCACAGACATCGACGTACGCATAGAACCCTTAGGACTGAAAGCCATCATCAACCCAGATCGCACGCAAGATGATGCCAAACCAGGCAAGGTAATCGACAATATCAGCAAGACAATAGACAAAATCATCATATAATTATATTAATAATGTACGCGCGAACATAATTATAATTTGTACACCCCTATGGAAATCATCATCGTCATTGCCATCATCATCGCCTCTGTAGCCTATGTCGTGAACAGGATTACCCGCACGATAAGAAACAAGAGTTGCGCATGCGACGATTGTCCTGGCTGTGCGCTGAAAGAGCAAATGCAGAAAAAAGGAGGAAATCCATGCTGCGACTGCAAAAAACCACAAAAAAATTTTGCCAAATAAAAAAAAATGACTACCTTTGCACCCGCAAACAAGGAAATATAGTTGGTGCCTTGGATGAGTGGCTTAGTCAACGGTCTGCAAAACCGTCTACGGCGGTTCGAATCCGCCAGGCACCTCAGAGAAAAGTCCTGAAACCTCAAAATGGGTTTCAGGATTTTTTTTCATCATCCCAATTACCCACTAAGAAAAAAAAAGCCGCAGGCCAGACACCTACGACTTTCATATGAATAACCTCACCACAACACAGGCTCGTACTCCTGCGGCACGTGTGTGGTCTTGATGCGCCACTCCTTGGGGTAAAGGTTATTGGCACGATTGCCAATATTCTTCATCAGACCTAAGGGATGCCCCATAAAACAGACTTCCACAATACCCAGAGGCGTGTCGGAAGGCAGCGCCAGTGCCTCACGACGCAGATAAGCCAGGGCCTGAGAATAAGACAGTTCTACTTTTACAGCTGACGGCTGAAGGTTGAAGTCTGATGTCATAGTCCTTAATCTGTCCATCTTACCTCTTACATCATCCCTCTTACTTCTTTCACCACCCTTACGCAGCACACACATAAACAAGCCCTCACTGCGCGTGATGCCGGGAATGAAGCGATAGACGGGCTCATCGAAGTCCTGCAGGAGCGAACCGGTAATATTCCACTCGGGCTTGGTCTCAATGGGCACCACCTCAGCATCAAACTCAGACAGTATCCAACGGACATTCTCCTCGTTCTCCTTGGTATTAAAGGTACACGTACTGTATATCAGGATGCCGCCATTGTTGAGACAGGCCCACGCATCGCTGACTATCTCACGCTGCAACTGCCAGCATTTCTCCACGTTCTGCGGACTCCACTCCTTGATGGTGGCCTCATCCTTGCGGAACATACCCTCACCAGAGCAGGGCACATCACAGAGAATCAGGTCGAACTTCATCTTCGACTTCCGATAGTCTCGAGGATAGAGATTGGTGACATGATGATTCTTGTAGCCCCACTTCGTCACATTCTCCAGAAGAATACTGGCACGCTTCTGCATAGGTTCGTTGCTATAGAGCACACAATCCGCAGGCAGGGCAGAACGGAGCAACGTGGACTTGCCACCAGGGGCAGCACAGAGGTCAAGACTCACCCCCAACCCCTCCCTGCTAGGGAGAGGAGTAGAAAGAATTTGTTCTTGAGCGTAATTACTCCCCTCCATTTCAGGGAGGGGTCGGAGGAGGGTCTTCAATACTTCATCCAAAAACATCGAGGCGGCCTCCTGCACGTAGTAGCAGCCGGCATGAAAGAGGGGGTCGAAAGTAAAGTTGGGACGCTTGGCCAGATAATAGGCATTACGACACCAGGGCACCGCATCTTCCATCTGATATTTACCCTCTGACAGCTTCATCGGATTCAGTCGGATGCTCACAGGCGTCTCTTCCTCAAACGAATGAAGATAGCGTTCGAAGCGCTCTTCACCCATCAAAGCTTTCGTTGTATGTATAAATTCTTTTGGCAGTTGTATCATCATTCTGCAAAAGTAGAAAATAATTATGAATTATGAATTATGAATTATGATTTTTTTCGTAAATTTGCACGATTAAAAAACCAAGACATCAGAATAAAACCTAAATCATAATGAGAAAGATTGTCTATTTGTGTGGTCTGATTCTTACCGTTCTGACAGCGAATGCGCAGACAGGTAAGGAATGGGACGACCCCCTGAAAACCAGTGTTAACAGAGAAACGGCACATACCATCAGTATCCCGGTGGCATCGGAAGCCGACATCAACCAAAACGACATCAGTAAGTCGCCTTACTACCAGTCGCTCAACGGTACGTGGAAGTTCCAATGGGTGGCCAAGCCCACCAGCGCCAAGGAGGAATGGTGCGCCAAGGACTTCAACGACGCCTCCTGGACCGATATTGACGTGCCCAGCAGTTGGCAGGTATGGGGGCTGAATCACGGCAAGTCATGGGACAAGCCCCTGTATTGTAACGTGGCCTACCCGTTCTCATTTGACGAGACCACCTTCAGCATCATGAAGGAGCGTCCCAGTTGGTTCACCTACAATAGCAACATGCCCAACCCCGTGGGCACCTATCGCCGTACCTTTACCGTGCCAGCGGAATGGCAGGGACGTGATATCTACGTACGCTTCAACAGCGTGGGCCACGGCTACTACCTGTGGATCAACGGACAGCGCATAGGTTACTCGGAAGACTCTTACCTGCCCTCGGAATTCAACATCACACCATACCTCACAGAGGGCGAGAACAGCATTGCCCTGCAGGTATACCGCTTCACCAGTGGCTCGTTCCTGGAGTGTCAGGACTATTGGCGCCTCACGGGTATCCACCGCAGCTGTTTCCTGTGGGCAGCACCCAAGAGTCAGATACGCGACTACTTCTTCACCACCGACCTGGACAATAACTACACCAATGCGAAGGCCAACGTAAAACTGACCCTCAGCGGTGAGAACGCAGGCATGACGGTAGAGGCGAAAATCATGGACGGCAGTAGCGTCGTTGCCTCTCAGACCTCAAACCTCAAATCCCAAGCCACCGACGTCAGTCTGGATATGGACGTGACGAATCCCAGGAAATGGAGCGCCGAAGAGCCCAACCTCTACGACCTGGTGCTGACACTGAAGGATGCCGGGGGCAAGGTGGTTGATATCCGTGGTGGCAAGGTTGGCTTCCGCGAGGTGACCATCGCCAGCAATGGTTCGCTGTTGATCAACGGTAAGCGCATGGTGTTCCACGGCGTAAACCGTCACGACTTCTCTCCAGTCAACGGACGTGCCATCACTCCCGAGGAGATTGAGCAGGATATTCTGTGCATGAAACGACTGAATATCAACGCCATACGTACATCCCACTACCCCAACGACCCTGTGTTCTATGACCTGTGCGACAAATACGGCATGTATGTACTGGCCGAGGCCGACGTAGAGTGCCACGCCAACCAGAGCCTGTCATCCAACACTAAGTTCAAGAATGCCATGGTGGAGCGCTCACAGAACCACGTACGCTGGATGCGCAACCACGTCTGCATCTTCATGTGGTCGTTTGGTAATGAGAGTGGTAATGGCAACAACTTCGCCTCTGTGCAGACAGCCATCAAGGCGCTCGACAAGACGCGTCCAACCCACTACGAGGGCGGAAGCGACTATGCCGATGTATCATCAACGATGTATGGCAGTTACGAAACTATCGAATGGATTGGTTCCTCACGCCAGAGAGAAACCAACCCCAAACCACACATCCAATGCGAGAACTCACACTCTATGGGCAACTCAATGGGTAATGTACGCGAGATGTTCGACCTATACGAAAAATATCCCTGCCTGACTGGTGAATTCATCTGGGATTTCAAAGACCAGGGCCTGCTAACCAAGAGCAGTACGGGCAAGGAATACTGGGCCTATGGCGGCGACTTTGGTGACAACCCCAATGACGGCAACTTCTGTATCAACGGACTGGTGCACCCCGACCTGAGCTATACCGCCAAGACCTATAACACGAAGAAGATATACCAGCCCCTGGAATGGGCGGCCGTGAGTGGCAAGACCAACGTGTTCCGCATGAAGAACAAGTTGGCTTTCCTGCCCAGTACCACCTACGACGTGAGCTATAGCGTGATGGACGAGGAAGGAAATATCCTGGGTTCTGGCTCCATCAGCGATGAGGTTGTGGCCGGTAAGACAAAGGATATCACCATCGACCTCAGCGCCCTCAGCGAACTCTCTTCAGACAAAGAGGCATTCATCTATTTCTGTGCCAAACAGCGCACGCAGACCGCCTGGGCCGATGCCGGTTATGTAGTGGCAGAGGAGAAGCTGCCCGTGAAGACAGCCACGAAACCCATGAAGGACCTCACCTTTGCCAATGAGGAGGCCCTCACCCTTGACGAGACCAGTACCGCCGTCACCATCACCGGTGCCCATTTCAAGGCCACTTTCACCAAGAGCAAGGGTACGCTGACCGGTTACACCCTTGACGGTGTCACGATGCTCAGCAAACCACTGTATCTCAGCGCTTTCCGTCTACCCACGGATAATGATGGCAGCAAGAAAGGTACCTGGGACGGCATGAACCTGCCCAAGCTCAGCAGTACGGCTAAGGGCACCTCTACCACCGTGACGAAGGCAGAAGACGGCAAGACCATCACCGTGAGCATGAAGAGCACCTATGGCAGTGGTGCCAACACCTTCAACGTGAGTCTCGACTTCATCGTCTGTGCCGACGGTACCATCATGACCAACTCGTTTATCCGTCCTGCCAACACAGGCGCCATCCTGCCTAAGCTCGGCTTTAAGTTGGAGATGCCCAAGGAGATGGAACAGATCTCATGGTTCGGACGCGGCCCTTGGGATAGCTATCGCGACAGAAAAGAAGCCTGTTTGCCTGCTATCTACCAGAGTACCGTCTCCGATCAGTATGAAGAGTATATTCTGCCCCAGGAGCACGGCACTAAACAAGAGGTGCGCTGGCTGTCTGTGACCAACGAAGACGGCAAGGGTCTGCTCTTTGCTGCCCCCGACCAGATGGCCGCCTCGGCTGTCCATTTCCGTCCAGAAGACAACTACACCAACAGCAACACCCGCAAGAAGCACACCTACGAATTTGTGAAGTGCGCCACTACCGTGGTCAACCTCGACGCTGCCACCCGTGGCCTGGGCAACAACTCATGCGGTCCTGATGTGATGGCGAAATACGAGTTGAAAGCCGCCAATACCGCCTTCCGTTTCTTCATCATCCCCCTGACAGCCGGTGTCAAGGCAGCCGAGGCAGCCCGCGTCGACATGCCCGTTTGTCAGCCCGTGAGTTGCGAACGCCTGAGCACAGGCCGCATCAAGATGAGCACCACCACCAAGAATGCCACCATCTACTACAGCATCGACGGTGGGGAATATCAGAAATACACCACTACCCTGCTCCACAACGATGCCTGCAAGGTGACAGCCTACTGTACGGCTGAGGGCTTGATGGACAGTCCGAAGATGGACTACACCTTCCCCTTCTATATCAACAAGTCCAGCTGGGCACTGGTCAGCGCCGACAGTTACCAGGGTGGCAACGAGCCCAAACTGGCCTTCGACAACAATACCGGCACGTTCTGGCATACGGCCTGGGGCAGCAATGAACCCCAGTGCCCACACACCATCGTGGTGGATATGAAGAAAATCTACAAGGTGACGGCCTTCACCTACCTGGCTCGCCAGGATGGCAACAGCAACGGTATGGTGAAAGCCTACGAGGTATACCTGAGTCTGGACAAGACCACCTGGACCAAGGTGGCCAGCGGCGAGTTCAAGAACACCACCGCCCAACAGACAGCCAAGCTCACCACATCCACCGCAGGACGCTACCTGAAGTTCGTGGCCAAGTCGGAAATCAATGGCAACGCCTGGACATCAGCAGCAGAGATAGGTATCGAGGCCGAGGCAGACATCACAGGCATCAACGCCGTGACAGACAAGCCCCTGGCCAACAACACCGGCTATTACGACCTGCAGGGACGCCACTATACCGGCGAATTCCAGTCACTGCCCAGCGGTATCTATATTAATAAAGGTAAAAAGGTGAAAAAGTAAAAAGGGACTCGCTTTAGCGCTTTTACAAAGCGTAGCGACTAAAAGAAAAAAAACAAAGATAAGCGCTATGAACTACAAGAATCTGCTAGGATACATGGCCTTAGGGGCTATGGTCCTTTCGTGTAACACACAACCCAAGGAGATGGCAGAAACCAAACTCACCACACCGGGCAACCCCTTCCTTCCACTCTGGGAACATATCCCCGATGGCGAACCCTATGTGTTTGAGGATCCCGACAATCCCGGCCAGTACCGTGTCTATCTGTATGGCTCGCACGACGACCTGGTGACAGCCTACTGCGGACGCGACCAGGTGGTATGGTCGGCACCCGTCGACAACCTCACCGACTGGCGTTATGATGGTGAGATATTCAGCGTCAACAAGAATGCCAATGGTGAACTGCTGGACAGTGCCGGACTGGCCGACGTGCTCTTCGCACCCGATGTGACGATGACCACCGACTCGGCAGGCAACAAGGTCTATTACCTCTTCCCCAACAACCAGTCGTGGGGACGCA
Organism: Prevotella communis; assembly: GCF_022024175.1. GTDB lineage: Bacteria > Bacteroidota > Bacteroidia > Bacteroidales > Bacteroidaceae > Prevotella > Prevotella communis. The sequence continues at coordinate 2,365,566 of NZ_CP091794.1, forward strand.
ACGGCATGGTATGTAAGAGCAGCCGCCCCGACGGACCTTTCGAGGTGTGCAACTGGAGTAAGGAGAACCCCAACGCCACCGATGGCGTGCTGCAGTTCGACCCCGCCGTCTTCGTAGATGACGACGGACGCGTGTATGGCTACTGGGGCTTTGAGCGCTCGTATGCCGCCGAGTTCGACCCTGCCACGATGGCTACCGTGAAACCAGGCACCAAGATTGTGGAGGATATGATATCCGGTCGCAACCAGAAGGGCATCTTCAGTTTCTTCGAGGCCTCTTCTATCCGTAAGATTAAGGACAAGTACGTCTTCATCTATAGCCGTTTCACCAAGGATGGCGAGTTCGGACTGCCCATATCCAACTACACGCTGGCCTATGCCTATAGCGACAACCCCCTGGGTCCCTGGACCTATGGCGGCACCATCATCGACGGACGCGGACGTGACGTCAACGAGCAGGGCGACACAATCGCTACGGCCACAGTAGATGGTAATACCCACGGCAGCATCTGCGAGATCAACGGACAATGGTGGGTGTTCTATCATCGTCAGACAGGCACCGACGAGTATGCCCGTCAGGCTATGGTGGCTCCTATCGAGGTAGAAGTAGAGGAAGGTCCTGGCGGCAAGGTCTTCATCAGCGAGGGCGAATATACCTCCGAGGGTTTCTGCACCGATGGCCTGAACCCGCTGGAGCGCCATTCTGCCGGTATTGCCTGCTGGTACACAGGTCCAAAGACCGCCATCCACGAGTGGCCTAACAACACGTTCTTTGGTTCTTATGTAGCCTCTTCCTATGGCACCGACGATAAGTTTGAGAAGCCCTACGACCTGAAGAACAACACCAACTCGGTGGTCAACAATACCGACGGGTCTATCGTAGGTTATAAATACTTCAACTTCACCGAGACGGAAGGCAAGAAGACCTCGCTGCTGCTCAACTTCATCCCCGAAGGCATCAAGGGCCAGATTGACATCATGATCGACAGCCCCTGGGAGTCGCGCGGTGGCGTGAAACTGGGTTCTATGGAGCTGACAAAAGAAATGAAGAAGGTACCCACAGAGGTTGCAGTACCCCTGGATCCCCTGTCCACCTATTCAGGCAAGCACGCCATCTTCTTCGTGTTCAAGTCGGATACGAAGGGCAAATCCCTCTGCAAACTCGAGAATTTTGTGTTCCAGACAAAATAAAATCTGATTTATTTAAAAAAAAGTTGCACCCGTTGCAACTTTTTTATTTCTCCCTACGTCTAACGTACAGAAACAACAAAAGAAAAGGAGAAAGAATATGAAAAAGATTCTATTTACACTGGTACTTGCCATCATGACCATGGCAGTGCCCATGGAAGCACAGAAGAAGGCTGCTACGCCTAAGAATGACACCGTGCCTCAGATAGAGGCATACTCTGACACCACATCATTGGACTCAGCTGCAATGGATGACGAATTCTGGGATGACGACGACGCATGGGACAGAATGAGTTCCTCCGACACCAAGTCGCTGATGAACGATATCGGTGTTGACGGCAGCGACATCATGGGCATGTTCTTTGTGATTGTCGTCCTGATTATTATCTTTATCCTGGCCCCGGTTGGCCTGATAGGCATCATCCTGTTCTTCGTCTATAAGAGCCGCAAGCAGAAGATGCGCATGATGGAGATGGCCATGAAGAGTGGCAAGCAGATACCCGTAGAGGCCGTGGGCATGCCCAGCCAGAAAGGAGAGGACGTGTGGAACAAAGGTGTCAAGCAGATATTCCTCGGCGCTGGCGTTGGCTTACTGCTGTGGGTGATTATCGGCAAACTCGGAATGGCTATCGGTGTCCTCATCACCCTGATTGGTATTGGTAACATGGCTATCGGTTATGGTGCCAAGCAGAAGCAGAAGGAGCAGGAGCTGCACGACCGCATGTTCAACAAAGGCAGCGAGAGCAGAACATCCACCCAGGAACCAGAACACGAATAAACCCAGATAAAGACCATGCAGTCGCTAAGCGATATATCCCTCGTAGCACAGGTGGCGGTATTCCACAACCGACGGGCCTTCGACCAGTTGGTAAGGAAATACCAGTCGCCCGTGCGCCGGTTCCTGCTCAACCTCACGCTGGGCAACGAGGCGCTGAGCGACGACCTGGCACAGGACACCTTTATCCGTGCCTATACCCACATCACGCAATTCCAGGGTATCGCCTCGTTTCAGACCTGGCTCTTCCGTATTGCGTATAATGTGTACTATGACGACAAGAGGAGGACTCACCCACAGCCCCTCTCTGAGAGAGAGGGGAGTGGTCGCCCTCTGGAGCAAAGTCAATCTACGCCCCTCACTTACAGGGAGGGGACGGGGGTGGGTCTTGATATCCACTCCGCCCTCGCCATCCTCAAGGAGGAAGAGCGAGTGTGCGTGACCCTACAGCTCATCGACGGCTATTCACTCGACGAGATAGCCAAGATGACAGAAATGCCGGTGAATACGGTGAAGTCGCACCTGCGACGCGGTAAAGAGAAACTGACGACCTACTTAAAGAATAATGGCTATGACGGAAATAAATGATCAATTACTGGAACAGTTCTTCCAACCCGCAAAGGCGGTGAAGGTGGAAGACAACGGATTTACGGAACGTGTGATGCGCAAGGTGCCTTATAACGCCGTGTGCCTGTCGCATCTGTGGACACTCTTCTGCGTGCTGCTGGGCATCGTGGCCTTCGTGGTATTCGTAGGCTGGCAACCCATCTTCCGCGGTATCCTCACACTCCTGAATACCAATATCGGCGATTTGCACCCCGTACCCATCTTCATGACAGCCGGTGTACTTATCTCCCTGGCTGTGGTTGAACTGGTTCAGAAGATGGAGCGTCTGCAGATTTAGCATCCATGCCGTAGGTTGTACGCAGCACGGTGAATTCCGTGCGGCGGTTCAACTGGTTGCATATCTCCTGTTTCTCCTCGTCTAGGGCCTTGATGAATTCCTCCGTCAGCACATCGCCCTCCTTCAGCCAGGGGTAGGTCTCCGTGAGCTTGCGCTTCACCGTCTTAGGCTTCATCTTACCGTAGCCCACGGGCTTCAGGCGATCCGCCGCTATACCATGTTCTATCAGATAATTCACCACACTCTCCGCACGACGCTGTGAGAGTCGCTCGTTGTAGGCCGCCGAACCACGATAGTCGGTATGCGCACTCAGTTCGATGGTGATATTCGCATTCTCGTTGAGCAGTTCTATTAAGCTATCCAGCGCCATGGTTGACTCCGGGCGCAGCGTAGCCTTGTCGAAATCATAGAAGATATTCCTGATGAGCACAGGCGCCGTGAGCGATGCCAGGGGGAACTGCAGCACGTATTCCTCCGACTCCAGTACCGGTTCTACGCGCAACTCCTCCGTATGGTTCAGGTAGCCCTTACACGTACCCAGGAACACATAGTCCACGTTGGGGTCTATCAGTTCCGTAAACGAACCGTCACCCTTCACGCTCAGTTTCTTGTTCGTACCGTCATTACCCACCATATAGACCAGCGCCTCAGGCAGTTCGTATCCGTCTTTCTCGTACACCCAGCCCTTCACGGTCTGCACCACCTCCTGCTTCTCAAACGAGTAGATATGGTCCCATCCGCGCGCGTCGCCACGGTTCGACGAGAAATACCCCCTGTTGTGCAGTCCCTCGAAAGTCATACCAAAGTCATCCCCCTGCGAGTTGAGCGGTGCGCCAGGGTGCTCTATCACATACACCCCATCCTTATTAGGCGAAGCTATAAAGATATCCAGTCCGCCGAATCCCGGATGCCCGTCGCTCGAGAAATACAGGTCGCCATTCGGGCGGAACGTGGGAAACATCTCGTTGCCGGGCGTGTTGATAGGCGCCCCCAGATTCTCCAGACTGTTCAGTCCGTGGGCCGTAATCTCCACACGCCAGATATCATAGCCACCCAGTCCGCCGGGCATGTCGCTGACGAAATAGAGCCACATGCCATCGGGCGATATGGCAGGATGCGCAAACGTAGATAGCGTGTCCTTCGTAATCTCCAGTTCGGTAGCCTTACCCCACGATGCATCACTACGCTGGGCGGTGGCTATCTGTGCAAAGCGCGGATATTCCGGGTCGGTCTTACACACCGTGAGATACATCGTCTTGAAGTCGGGCGTAAAGACACAGGCACCCTCATCAAACTCCGTGTTCAGGTCGGTCTCTATCGCCTCCGGCTTCGACCATTTTCCCTTGTCATCTTTCTGCGAGAAGAAGATATCCGCATTCTTCGTACCCGTGATGCCACTCAGTTCGTCGCCCTTTGCCTGACTGCGAGTACTCGAGAAATACAATTGGTTGTAATCATCGCCGGCCAACATCGGTGAGTACTCCGCGCGGCGCGAGTTAAACAGGTCCTGCTTCTTCACCGTATAGCCTGAATACTGGGCTTCCGTCTTCCATTTCGGCGCCATCTGCGCACTTTGTAATCCATTCTTAACCAGAATGTTACGCGGCATAGAATCCTCTAACGTTTTAAATGTCTTCTCAGCCTCCTTATACGACCCGTTTTTCAGTTGCAAGCGCCCCAGATGGAGCATCGCCGTAGAGTCGGCCTGCTTAAATCGCACCGCATTCTGGTAGGCTCCGATAGCCTTCTGCGTGTAGTTGATACGTCGGTAGCAGTCGGCCAGTTTCAAGGCTCGCTGCCCGCGCAAGGGCTTGTCCTTCGACTTCGTCTGCGAGTAGGCCTTCTTGTACTGGTCGGCAGCATCATAGTATTCACCCAGGGCATAGAACTTGTCACCCTTACGCATAGCAGAATCGGCTCCACATCCTGTGACGAGGAGACCGATCAATGCTGTATATATGATTGCGATAAGTTTGCGCATACCCTATTATAACGCAAACTTCTCCGTTTTATTGCTCAAAAGGCTTGCGGAAAGTGCATCCTTCCTTCCAGCGCGAACAGCCATAGGCCGTTTTGCCCTTGATAATGGTGCCTTGGCCGCAAACAGGGCAAGGCTGGCCAGCCAAAGAATCTCCGGACTCACCCCCTGCAGACTCACCCCCTGCCCCTCTCTGTGAGAGAGGGGAGTTGTTAGACTTGGGAGCAGTGGATTTTGTTGCGCGCTTCTTCTTGACCTTCAGGTCTTCTTCGGTGGTCACGGTGACACGACGGTTGGTGGTGTCGCCAATCACCTCGCGGACTATTTCCGTGACCTGCTGCTTCAGTTCATCGATAAACTGCATCGGATCGTATTTCTTCGCCTCGATGTCGCGAAGTTTCTTCTCCCAGATACCCGTCAGTTCGGCACTCTTCAGGAGCTCCTCACGAATCAGGTCTATCAGTTCTATACCCGTAGGCGTGGCCAACAGGTTCTTGCGTTCCTTGCGGATATAATGGCGCTTGAACAGCGTCTCGATGATGGCAGCACGCGTTGACGGACGGCCGATACCGTTCTCCTTCATCGCCCTGCGCAGTTCTTCATCCTCCACCAGCTTACCGGCCGTCTCCATCGCACGCAACAGCGTGGCCTCCGTATAGTACTTTGGCGGCGTGGTCATCTTCTCCGTCAGCGTAGGCGTATGTTCCCCACTCTCGCCTTTCACGAAGGCAGGCAACGTGCGCTCTTCCTCCTCCGGCTTCTTCTCGTCATCATCCGTCTGCACGTCCTTTGCATACACGGCACGCCATCCCGGATCAATGATGGTACGACCGGTCACCTTGAACTCCACACCGTCCACATCTCCCAGTACCGTGGTCTGTGCAAACTTACAGTCGGGATAGAACACCGAGATGAAACGGCGGGCTATCAGGTCATACACCTTACGCTGTACATCCGTCAGGTTCTGGGGCACGATTCCCGTGGGGATAATGGCGTGGTGGTCGGTCACTTTCGACGAGTCAAATACCTTCTTTGACTTCTGTAACGGCTTGCCGCCCAACGCTTTAACCAAATCAGCATAAACTGATTGTCCGGCAAACTTCACTTGGAACAGTCCGTTCATTGTCTGCGGACATTTAGCATACACATCATCCGGCAGGAAGGTGGTATCCACACGCGGATAGGTGGTCAGTTTCTGTTCGTAGAGCTGCTGGATAATGTTCAGCGTCATCTCAGCCGAGAACCCGAATTTCTTGTTGCAGTCCACCTGCAGCGAGGTCAGGTCATACAGGCTTGGCGGCGTCTCCTTACCGTTTTTCTTCTCCACCTTCGTCACCGTGAATGGCTTTCCCTCGATGGTGGCAAAGGCCTTCTCGCCCTCCTCCTTCGACGTGAACTTACCCGATGTGGCCGTGAACGTTGTGTCACGATATACGGTGGCCAGCACCCAGTAGGGCTCCGGCTTGAAGTTGTCTATCTCCTTCTGACGGTTCACGATCAGCGCCAGCGTGGGCGTCTGCACACGACCGATGGAGAGCACCTGCCTGTTCTGTCCATATTTAATGGTATACAGGCGCGTACAGTTTATACCAAGGAGCCAGTCGCCCACAGCCCTCGACAGTCCAGCCAGGTAGAGCGACTGATATTCGTTCTGGTCTTTCAGCGTGGCGAAACCCTCGCGGATGGCTTCGTCGGTCATCGACGATATCCACAGGCGCTGCACCGGACACTTGGCCTGCGCTTTCTGCATCACCCATCGCTGAATCAGTTCACCCTCCTGTCCGGCGTCACCGCAGTTGATGATGCCGTCGGCCTTCTGCATCAGGCTCTCGATGATGGCAAACTGCTTCTTGATGCCTGCATCGTCCTTCAGGCGGATGCCGAACTTAGGCGGAATCATGGGTAGTGCCGACAGACTCCACGCCTTCCACACGGGCGTATAGTCCTCGGGCATCTTCAGCTCACACAGATGACCGAATGTCCACGTCACCTGATAGCCGTTGCCTTCCATATATCCGTCGTGACTACTGTTAGCACCGATGATACGTGCTATATCTTTCGCCACGCTGGGTTTCTCTGCTATACAAACAATCATGTTTCTCTTAATTTGCATGCAAAGGTAATCAAAAAAAAAATATTTTGCGCTTTTCTCCCGAATAATTTGGACGCTACGGAAAATATTCTTACCTTTGTCAGTGAAAAAAATAATACTAACACCCCATGAAGGAATTAGGAGACCATTACAAGAAAATAATCTTTAATCAAAATAAAACCATTATGAATAAAAACGTGAAATTTGTCATCACGATCAACCGTGAACTAGGAAGCGGAGGTCGTACCGTAGGTCGTAAACTTGCCGAGCGACTGGGTGTGGAATTCTATGATAAGGCGGTCATCAAAGGGTTGATGGAGCAATACCACCTTACTGTAGAAGAGATTGAAAAGCTGAAGGGTCAGAAACAAGGTTGGTGGGCCGACATCAAGCGCATCATGTTTGTGAGTCCCAGCATGCACTCCAACTACTATATCCCCGAGAAAGGCAGCGAACCCGAACTGCTGGATACCGACCAGATTTTCGAGGCTGAGACCGAGATACTCAAGGGCATCAGCCACGAGGAGTCGTGCGTCATTGCCGGTCGTAGTGGTTTCCATATCTTCCGCAACCACCCCAACCACGTCAGTATCCTCATCCAGGCTTCCCAGCCCTTCCGTCTGGAGCGTGTGATGCGCAAGCAGGGCATCAGCGAGAAAGAGGCACTCAAGGTCATCAAGGAGGTGGACCTGATGCGCGAGAACTATGTCAGGAAACATACCGGCACCTCACGCTACGACACCCGCAACTACGACATCGTGATCAAGGCCGACGGCAAGACCGAGGACGAGATCGTGGACATCATCATGTTGTACCTGAAGTAGCCCTGTGAGCAAAGTTATCAATTTACCCAACCAAATACATTAAAAGTCTAACAAAAAAAAATGATGAAGAAAAATTATCTGAAGACGATGGTGTGCTGCGTAGCATTGCTCGGCACATCATCATTGATGGCCCAGCCAGCCGGCGGTTTCGGCGGCTTCCAGCAGCAGGCAAGTATTGAAACCTCACAGCAGTGGAAGGATGTGAACTATGCCGGCGACGGCCAGGCATTCCACACCTGCGACATCTACCTGCCCAAGCAGGAGAAGGCAGCCTATCCCGTCGTAGTACATATCTACGGCAGTGCGTGGTTCTCAAACAACAGTAAGGGTGCTGCCGATATTGGCACCATCGTGAAGTCGCTCCTCGATGCCGGCTATGCCGTGGTTTGTCCTAACCACCGTTCCAGCGCCGATGCCAAGTGGCCTGCCCAGATCAATGATATCAAGGCCGTGGTGCGCTTCATCCGCGGCGAGGCCAAGACCTATAAGTTCGACACCTCGTTCATCGCCACCTCAGGCTTCTCCTCAGGTGGTCACCTGGCCACCCTCTGTGCCGTCACCAATGGCGTAGGACAGACCAAGGTGGGCAAGGAGCAACTGAATATCGAGGGTACCGTTGGTCAGTATACCGAGCAGAGCAGCCTGGTGAATGCCGCCTGCGACTGGTCCGGCCCTGTCGACGTGACCGATATGGAGTGCGGTGAACACATGTCGTTCGGCCCCTCCAGTCCCGAGGATGCCCTTGTAAACAGCAAGAAGGACGTAGATCCCGACAAATACCTCTCTGTCAGCTTCCTGCCATATATCGACAAGAACGATGTTCCCCTCATCGTATTCCATGGCATGAAGGACAATGTGGTGCCTTGCTGTCAGGGCAAGAAGCTCTACGATGCCCTGAAGGCTCTGGGCGTCAAGACCGACATCACCCTGGAACCTGAAGGCGGTCACGGCATGGGCATGTACTCTGCCGAGAACCTGAAGAAGATGACCAACTTCCTCGATGCTGTTCGCACGAAGAAATAAACCCTCTCTCTTATATCATAAAATGGGAATCTCGGGAGTAGCCCCCGAGGTTCCCATTTTTTATGAGTTTATAAATAGATGTATAGGGAACCTGAGCTACGGGGTCAATTACGTTTAAGCATGTTCTTGAATCGCTTGTATCCTTCCACGCCGAGTATTGTCAGGCCTCCATACTGACAGGTCTTTGCCAGTCCGAAGAGTACCGTCCAAAGAATACCTTTTGCTGCAGCGCTTATAGGTAGCACCATCTGGGCGAAGGATAAAATATAAAACGGTATGCAACTCATCAATACGATAACTCCAGTCCTGAAGGAGAGCGACCGCAACCATTGCCTTACATTCTCGAATAATTGTCTGATTGATTTCATTTGTCTATTTTGTTATAATGTGTTGGATTTAAGATAATTACATATTGCCTCCGGAATAACGCCTCACCGGGTGATATATATGTAATGCAAAGATAACCATAAAAACTAACATAACCAAATAATTCTTTAGCAAGATGCCAGGGGACTGGCATCTCGACTCTTCCTTACCCATAAGGTAATGATTCAGAAGCAAGACACTCGTCTCTTACCTTTGCATCCGATTATAGAGATTGTTCCATTTTCATGAAATAATTCTTGCAGATGGATGCAATACGGTTTAAGTTTTGTAGCTTTGCTAGAGATTTATGCCGTTGAGGGTGAGAAGACACTCGCCTAGATAAGTAGAGACTATATCGTGGGACAGAATAAGCTTCCACCCTCATTTTTCAGATCTTTGGAGCCAGGACGAAGTATCAGAGGACATCGCTCAGGTATGGCAGGGGATGATTCAGAGTATATACAAGAGGAAAGGCGGTGAGGATTTGAGGCTATAATCATCAACATTATTAACTTAAAATTCAAACCGTATGAAACCGAATTTCGAACCTGGCAAGTGGTTTATGCAGTGCGTGGGAATCGACATTGCAAAGGGTACGTTCACGGCCTGCCTGTGTATGTATGAGTTCGATCAGGGATGCTCTACCGACCCTGTAGTGTTTAACAACGACAAGACTGGTTTCAACCAGTTCGTCAAATGGAGTCGTAAGGAGGCTCTGAAGGGCTATCCTTTGCGCTATGTGATGGAACCCACTGGTGTCTATTATGAGCAGCTGGCAGCTCATCTGAGTAAACTCGGCCTGGACGTCTGTGTTGTGTTGCCTAATAAGGCCCGTGAGTTTGCTAAGTACGAAGGCATCCTTACAAAGACCGATGACATGGATGCCTATACTCTTGGGATGCTTGGGTGCTTGGACAAGCGCCTCAAACCTTGGGCACCGCCATCTCCTATCTATAGGGAACTGCGACAGATGACGCGTTTCGTGGCCGACATCAACAAGGTCAAGACACAGTTGAGGAACCATCTGGAGGCACTCGCACACAGCGAGATAGCGGAGAAGAGCATCGTCAAGCACTATAACAAACTTATCAACGAGATAGACAAACAGCTGGACAGTAATCAGAAGGCCATCCGCGAGAAGATCAAGCAGGAGCCCGGACTGTCAGAGCGTATTGACCGTATCACAACCATCAACGGCATAGGGTTTATGACTGTAGTTGCCGTGGTTGCAGAGACTAATGGCTTTGCGTTGATAACAAATCGTAAGCAGTTAGCCAGATATGCAGGGCTTGACGTTCCTGCACATCAGTCAGGACCTGTTGACCCTAAGCGCCACATCTCAAAGCAGGGCAACGTACACATCAGAACGGCACTCTATTTTCCTGCCATTGTCAGCACTCAGTGTAATCCTCAGATGAAAGATTTCTATGGGCGCCTATGTGACAGGAATACACAGTCGAAAATGATTGGAGTAACAGCCACTATGCGCAAGCTACTACTGCTCATATACAGCCTTTGGAAAAGTGGAGAGAAGTATGACCCGACACGTGACAAGCCTGCATGTAATAGGCAAAAGAAAGAGGCTGAAACCACTGAAGGCCAGCCTCACGGGATAGATGTTGGAACATTGGCTGAAGAATAGCCGCAGAACGCAGTCTTCCCTTGATGGCTGCAAAGTTAATCAAATCCTTTTAAATAACAAAGAAATAATCATAAAACATAGCACACTGCTGAGGAGAGCCAGTGCGGCTGCACCCGTAAACATCAGAAAAACATCGCCGCAGACGATAAACGCCATACACTGATTGTTGTTATGGAACTCGCTAAGCATTGAATCTTACATCACAGCAGAGCCCTGTCGCAATTTACATTGAAAACAGGGCATGAATGCTGCGTGTAAATGCAATCAATAGACAAGGATTGTTAAATTGTCTCACTTTTAATCCAAAAAGTTTGGTTTTTAAAACAGTATCTGTCCCTGATGTCCTCCTAAGACTATCTTCATAAAAATGGATGGCAGGAACCAGCCCCTGCGACATTCTTCTGATGTCCTCTTTTTTCTATTGATTTATTTTTCTGAACAATTCATCCAGATAGTCGTCATCATATTTTGTAGCATCGCTTAAGTGATGGCTAATAGCAGGGTTAGCAAAGTCAAGCCTAAGCATCTTGTCTCCATACATTCTAGTCATTTCAAATCGCTCAACGTCACCATCTGCTTCTTCTGCATATTTAGCCATAGCTTTTGCCTTGGGAACATTGTCCTCATCCTTCTTATGAGGTTCGACAATATCAAGTAGATAGCCACCTTGACCATCTCTCCTAACAATGATGAAATCTGGATAGAAAGGATGATTCTTTTCACTCATTGAATAAGTAAGACATAATGCCCAGTGTTTCATATGTTGGTTTCGTAACCAGCATACAAAGTTGGGATCCTTTTTTGCCTCAATGATAACATCCCTTTCCCAACCATTCAATGAAAAGAATGCCTTTCCTTCACTATCTACAAATAGATGATTACGCTCTTCCCATTGCTCTTCACCCTTAGGCAAATAAATAGTACATGGTAACATCCAAGAGTGGTCACTCACACATTCTCCTTCACGAGTGTATTTATCGTATTTACTCTTAACACTTTCGCTATATTTCGACAGATACTTTCTATAGTCATGCTTATACTGATAGAACGTATTCTTTGCATATTTATCAAGTTCAGCCATGCATTCCTCTGACTGCGCAAATAGAATCACCTCCACTTTGGGTTTCATGGGGTCTTCTTCATCATAGTTATCACGGACATAACGAAGACCTGCATTCTTTAGTCTTGAATCAGCTCTCGCAAATTCACGTTCAATATCATAGTCTGTCAATTCCAATACAAGGTTCGAAGCATCTTTCAACTTATTCTCAGTTAGATACTCCATTTTGCTTTCTGTCAGTATAAACTGTTTGACATCGCGCACCTTATCAATGTATATGCCTTCAGTTTTCAGACCCTCAATATAGTCAGAAATCATCTTGCATACCTGTTTTGACACTCTGACTGCTGCATCAGGATCGCAGCCTTGTGTATTAGCAGCAAGATATGCCAGATTAAACAACGAAGTTAGGTAGTTGTTCACCTTAAATCTGTTGAATACATATGTCTTCAACTGCAGATTATTCAACCACTCATACACATCTTTCTTATCCTCTGCCACATGAAGTTCTTGCTCATCAGGATTGCCCACCGGTTTCTTTTTGATATTTGAAGGAATTCCTTCTCCCTCCTTACTGCTTAATGCATCAATGACGCGTTGAACATTCTCACTATTATAGTTTGGCAAAAACAGATGTACATTATTCAACGATTCGTCACCTTCAATTCTGCGATGCAATGGTGTACGCACCATACGACCCATCAACTGAGCGATATATGTATAATCGTTGGCAGTTCTGAACGACATCATCGTCTCTGCCCTTGGACAATCCCAACCTGTAGAAAGACTCTCCTTGAAGAATACAATTCTTACTTTCTGACTCTCGTCGATTCTTGATGGTTCCACATAGGGCACCTTCAAACCATTGATATTCAGTTCTGTCTTAGGTTCGCCAAACGAATGAGCCACTTCGCCCTCATACAAGCTTCTTCCAAGTTCTTCTTCAACCGTCTTCAGACATTCATCAAGATTAGTTTCAGAAATCTTTCCTCCAGTACCATTCTCTACCTGTATCACCATTACAGGATATACCGTTGGTTCATGCTCCTTCTTACAATAGTCTTCCCAGTGCTGGCATTTCTCCATCCATTCACGGGTAGCATATTTCAGAATAGCCATACCACGTTGCATTTGATTATCACCAGGATAGCTTATCTCTATTTCGTCTTTCAGCAGTCCAGAATCCTTGACCTTTTCAGCATCAATAGACCAAGAACGCGTGGTGGATCCAGAATCCTTAATCAGTTCTGTGAAACGGTCAACGGTAGCACTCATTCCAATCACAATGGGCATCTTGCTTAGTCCATCATCAGAACTGCCAAAGATAAACTTTTGCATAATGCTATTGGCCTGTTTAGTTTCGCTGACCTTTGAAGTGCCACGATGCGCTTCATCAATTATAAAATATAAACGATGACCTTTGTTCTCAATGGTTCGTTGAAGAGTCTGCCAGATGGTATGCTCTCTGCCATCTCCTTTCTTGGTTAGGTTGCTCGACTTGCTCAACTTCTGAATGTTCAGAAAGTATATCTTGCCATCCTCCAATTCCGCCTTATCAAAAGACTCATCACTAATAATCTCAAGACTATTTATCGGCAGTTTGAATCTTGTCTCACGCTCCACCTTGTGCATAGATTGTTCATTCAACTCTGGGTCGTCCGACAACCATATGAAGATAGAATTACGTTCGCTCTTGTTGTTTTCATCACCACAAAGAATTTTTTCTATCAGAGCCGACATAATGATAGTCTTACCAGCTCCTGTAGGAGCCGCGAGCGTAATAATGGTGTTCTCACCATCATCTTCATAGTCGCGTTTTGCTTTCTTGCAGAACGAACGAAGTTTATCTAAAGCTTCTATCTGAAAGGGGAAAAGTTCTGATGCAATAGCCATATTATTTCTCGTAGTTAATAGTGAAGTTCTCCAAATAGTCTTTATACAATTGATAGGTCTTGGCCCACTTCAATGGTGCAGCCATCTCACGGAAGCCAATCTCAGAGTCAACAACCAAGAACACCGTTTTAATGTCTTGGCGGTCCTTCATCTCATCCATAAACTTAGCATAGGCCCATTCTTCTGTCAGAATAGCCATCTTATTCTCTGTCAGAATCAAAAATTCTGGAATTTCCTTGCCTTTTAATGTAGGACATTCGCCAATAGCACCAGCTTTCATCCAAAGTAGTGACAGCAATTCATGGAATTGACGATAAGCTGCCACAGAGTTTTTATCAAGGAAACCTAACTTAAAGTATTTTGCATTGGCCTTGAATCCATCCTGCATAGGTATATCACTACCTAAGTAATTACCTTTTAATGGCTGTCCGTTAATATCGTGGCCTTCAATACTACAAACCGTTCGAGGCCAGTTTACATAGCGGGCAATGCCATATTTCTCCCACTCCTCATCGCCAGGTTGGTAACCTTTCTTTCTCAGCGCCTTAGCTTCAAACTCCGATACCTCATTGTTTGTCACCATAATGCAGCGACGATGTCCACCATCCTCTGCATTCAGCAGGTTAACGGCTTGTAATGTTGTACCCGAGCCCGCGAAGAAATCTACGATAAGAGCATTGGGTTTATTAACAACGAAGAAATGTAAAACATCATGAACTGCATACACTGATTTCGGAAAATCAAAACGTTTTCCAATAATTGCATTAAGTTGCTTTGTCCCCTGTTGGGTCGCATCGTGAGAACTAATCCACCATTGTGTTCCTGGAATAAACTTTGCCTCATAGTTACTCTCGTCCACAATAATAGATCCATCTGCAGCATAGCCGATAATCGGGAAATCGCCTCTTTCTACTTTCTGTTGTTCTCCTTTTGCCAGATAGGTTAAGGATGTTTTCTCACCTCTGAGTTTTCCTATTTTTACATAGTGCTTATCGATTAGGTCAATTAATGTTTCTCTTCCGAGTCGCCATCTACCTTCTTTCCCATCCGGAAATATTGGCCATATTTGAATTAATCCTTTTGGGCATGAAACGGACTTTCTATCCACATCCAATGGTATATCGCTACCCACTTCAATTATCTTATCACCTGAAGAATTTAAATATATTGGATAAAACATCTTGGGGCGGTCCGTCCTTAAGACTGCCGTACCTGAACGTTGAAGGCCATTCCAACGCAGTTTGTCTTTATATCCTCCTTTTATATTTCCTCTCCAGTCATTTGATAATGGTAACGCCTGTGGAGATGCATCTCCAAGCATTACTATGTACAAATATTCATCTGTTCTAGCAAATTCTCCACCACGACTTACACCTGCTGGATTAATGACACTACTAACCATCTGTATCCTTGCCTCAGGAAACAATTCCTCCAACAGGCATCCCAATCTAAGATATTCTTTTTCATCTATTGTGACTATCAGAACAGAGTTTTGGGGATTGAGCAACTTCTTGGCAAGAACCAATCTTTTTTTCATCATGCTCAACCATTTACTATGACGGTAACTGTCTGAGCTATCAACATAGTCATTGTTATATTTCCAGTCTTTAGCTCCTGTATTATAAGGCGGATCAACATAGATACAATCCACCATACCACCATAAAGATAAACCAAAAGTTGCAGAGCGTGATAGTTATCGGCCTCTATCAATGTATGCCACAAGTCGCTATCAGGCGCATTCTTCACGGCATCCATTGGCTTTAAGTATGGATAGATGGGCTCTCCAAAAAGCGCAACAGCTACAGCTTCATTCTTTTGTAACTCGACCTGTTCATGACTGTCATCCTCCCGTTCGCAAAACAGAACATTCCCCTCTATACGCTTTACACGGAAGAACTCTTTGAAGTATCCATCCTTACGAGCCACTAACGACTTCACCTTGATGGGGACATCATATAAGGGAGTTGCTTCAGGCAAATGTTCCTCAAACACCAGCCCAAACTTCTTCTGTTGTTGTAAACGTACCACCTCGTCATTAATACGACGACGCAGTTCTGGGTCACTGATTCTATCTATCAGATCATTGATAACAGCCATAAATACTACATAGTTTAATGATGTGGGGCATCATCAAAGCCAAGTAAGCTGAATAAGATTCAGATAACAACAGTTTCCACCAAGTACCTTCATCAAAGAAACGAGAAGTGGACACCTTAACCACATCCCGTTCGGAGGTACTTGGCGGAAACCTAAGAATACAGATGTAGTAGTGCCCACATACGTGAACATCTACTGTTACTCTGTATCCTTGTTCTTTCCACCGCCAAGTTTCCCGAACGTTATTGAATAAACAGCAAACGCTATGTTTTTACCCTCAAAAATCATACCGGCTCTCTGCTCTCAGAGACTGATGCTTTGCAGCATGCGCTGTTTTCTTGAGACCCTTACGGGAACAAGCGACCAGAGGCCGAACAACGACAATTGCCGGTAATTGCCTACAAAGGTAGTAAAAAAAAGTAATCTTATCAAATAGTACAAGAAAAAAAATGAGATTTAGAAAGATTTCCTCTCAAAAATTTGACCCGACGGGCGAATTTTTTCACGACTCAGCAATACAAATGCAAGCATTTATTGCATTCGCTGCTCAAAAATCTGGAATTA
Source organism: Prevotella communis (assembly GCF_022024175.1). Taxonomy (GTDB): domain Bacteria; phylum Bacteroidota; class Bacteroidia; order Bacteroidales; family Bacteroidaceae; genus Prevotella; species Prevotella communis. The sequence continues at coordinate 2,381,972 of NZ_CP091794.1, forward strand.
ACGAAAATACTTTCTATCTTTGCAACGTCAGAACATTTGTTTTTGACTATCCGGGTAGAATCCCGCGTGGGGTAAGGCTTTATCGATACTGCCCAATTTATAGAGAGCCGTCGTTCAACGATTGCTCTTTATTTTTGTTTGTACTTCATCATGAAGTTCTTAAAAAAAAGAATACAATCTTGTCGTTTTTCAAAGAAAAAGAAGGGTTGGTGGGGAAAAATATGGATCCATTAAACCAATAAAGGACAATAAAAAGGAGATTTAGGATGATACATAAAAAATATGTAGATAATACCTGGCGATTTGTTCGATTTTTTGCCGGATTTTTTGTACCTTTGCACCTCGATTGTTTTGAGAATAATTAAACACCGATGTTCAGGATACATATTGTTGCGTTACCTTATTATGAGGTGAAAGAATGCTTGGGCGAGTTTCTTGCCGAGGCGATGGGACGTGCTATGACGTTGCGCCCCGATCCAGCCAACGACGTTGATGCAAAAGCCATCTGTGCCTACGATTGGGAGGGACGGCATGCGGGCTATGTGGCAGCCTACGACCTGAGGGAAGCCTGGCAGACGTTGCGCGGCAGCGGCAGGAAGTCGTTGCGCGGACGTATTGTGGAGGTGAACGGCGAGCACAAGTGCCTGGTGTTTGAGTGCAAGGTGGAGACGCTGGGCGAGTCGTGCGAGTTATACCCCACGGCAGCGTATACGGCCTGGAACTACACGGGGCCACGCCTGAAATCCACGCATGAGATGGTGACGCTGGACTATATGATGGACGAGATCTGCGAGCGACTGGATGAGCATGAGCTGTGGAGCGATGAGGAGCATCGCGATTTTCTGACGCTGACCATGCGATTCTGCGAGTTGTCATGCTACGACCTGAGTGGCGAGATGAGCGACTTCCGCCGCAGGCTCTGTCTGCGCCTGATGGAGATTGACGACTACGGCTTTCAGGAACTGACGGAGGAACTGAAGATGGCGTGTGGCCGCGCAGGACGTGAGTCGCATGGCGGAAAGGTGCTCAACTACTGGATGCGCCTGATTGCAGAACCGAAGACCATCAAGCCCCTGCTGGTATGTCGTCACGAGCACAATATTGACGAGATAAAGAGGCAGTTGGAATGTTTCCCAGAGTCGATGTTTGAGGAGTGGATAGAGAATAAGGAGAACTTTGTGGCTAAGTTGCTGTATATGCACATCCCTCGCGAGGTGTTGTGGCGATTCATCTCGGGCATAGCCTTCTATGAGGCCGTCTCTGCGCGCCAGAAGTCTGAGAGTACATCGGCGGCCGAGAACGAGAAAACGCCTCAGAACGTGAACGTACACGTAGAACTTTTCAGCAATAAGGATACAAACATCGACAAGAACTTCGGGCCGAATATTGAGCATAACGGCGGCACGTTGTCGCTGCCCAATAAAAACATAGAGTAAACGATGGGATTTCATATCAAGAACAACTACGGACCCAACATCGAGGTGAACGCTGGCGGCAAATTGACGCTGGTGCAAGACAAGAACGGGCTGTGGCATACGGTGGAAGAAGCCGAGATTCAGGAGGCAGAATATAAAGAGTTGCCTGAAGTTCTCGCTACAGATAAAGCTATGGCTTTATGGCGGAAGGCGCAGCAGGCGGGCTACGTGGATGAGCACTACCAGCCCTTGATATCGCGGACGCAGGCGGCACTGTTGGCCGATGCGATGGCGGAGCGACTGGGCATCAAAGAGAAGTGGAAGGTGTTCGAGGGCTTCTGGAATCGGAATTACATGCGAAGTGATTATAACTTGGCCCTTACCAGAAAGAAAACGCTCGACTTTCTAGACGAACTGAAGGTGTTGTTTGATTAAGAAGCGAAAAGTCCCGGTGCTCACGCATCAGGACTTTTACTGTTCTTGTTCTTGTTTTATGAAATACATCCGTGCCATCCTAACGGAAAGACGCGGCTTGCAGATCCTTAGTAATACTTGCCATGCAGGCAGTCAGACGCTCATAAGTCTTTTCACCTGCCGTTTTGATACCCCGTGTGTACTGGCGCATCAGCGAAGGATTGATTCCAGCGCGCTTGGCAACCTCTGTGACATTCAAAAAAGAAAAGTAGTCGAAGAACGACTGCAAATCATACTGATAGCGGAACTCTACTTGCTCAGCCGTCTTCCCGCTTTCTTCGTAGTCTGCCTTAGCCTCTTCCAGACAAGCCAGTAAGTCGTCCTTGGCCTCCTTCACAGTCTGGCCTGCTGCATTCAGTCCCGCGCCATAGACATCCTTTTCTGTGTGGCACCAGAATGTGCCGTCGGATGCCTGCGATACTATCACTAATACTTTCCTCATAGACGGTGCAAAAGTAACAAAAAAGTTATAAACAAACAAATTATTTGGTAACTTTTTTGTTATACTACCATATTTTTAACTATTCAGACCGTAGTACCCACGCGTGGTACCCCTAAGGGGAGTAGGAATCGGAGAATACCCCTAACTTTGCCGCCGGAAATCAAAGCTGGCCAGCTCAATCCAACAAACATTATTAATTTTAAAATTTTACTGTTATGGCAAAAGAAAATAATAAAACGACAAAGTTAACGCCTCACTTTACACTTGAGGAGATGACGCGCACAGACGAGGAACTGGGATATGTGGACCGACAGCGGCAGACGCAGCCGGATGAGCAGGTGATGGAGAACCTGACGAGGGTGTGCCAGTGGCTGGAGATGCTGCGCCAGCGGTGGAACGAGCAGTATGGCGAGGGCAACGACCCTGTGATCATCAACAGCGCCTTCCGCTGCAAGGAGCTGAACAGGCTGGTGGGTGGATGCACCACGTCGAACCATCTCACGGGATGTGCCGCCGACCTGCGGGTCATGGGCAAGGAACAGCTGCTGAGGTATGTGGTGCTGCTGCTCGACATCAGCGACGAGATGCATCAGGACTTCGACGAGCTGCTCATGGAGCGCAACACCCGCGGCTACTGGCTGCACTTCGCCGTGCGTCCCAAGAACAACCGCAGGAAGATTTCTCTTCTCAATGTGATTTAAAACAACGAATTAAGACGAATTAAACGAATTATTTATGAAACAGACGATAATAATTACGGAGTGCCCTGAGAAGCAGGGCTGGAAAAAGAATACAGAACTGTGTATGGACGTGAAGACCTTCCTGAGGAGCGACGCCAGGATGAAGGCGGGCAAGTGCTACCAGGGCGTGCTGAAACGGCACGTGATGTGCGAGGACTTCAAATACAACGAATACATGACGTTTGTGGAGACCTCTAGTAAGACATGCACCAAGCGCAACCCTCGCATCTTCGAGGGTGAGTATATCACCATCACCCGGCACAGCGACGGCTCCTACCGTCCTAACCTCCGCCCGATACACATAGGACCAGGCTTCTGCGTGGACAGCTATGCCAGCAGCGTGGGCAACGAACTGATGTGGGCGTTGGAGGGCCTGGTAGAGGAAAGGTAAAAAGGCTGAGTCTATTTCAATTTCAGTTATTTCAATTAAAAAAACAGGGGTCCATACTCGACTTAATTATTATATAACTTATTAATATATAGATAGTTACATATATATTTAAAGAAGATTACACCTCTCAAAAACAAACTGAAATAATTGAAATTGAAATAAGGATGCCCTCCTTAAAAAATATTATTCTTCTAAAAAGCTTATAATCAATGAAATACGATATAACAACAAACAAGGCACCCGAGATGCCTAACCTCGGAAAGGGTACAGAATGTATCAAATTGCTGCTCTCACAGGCCTCAAAAGACATGTATGAACCCCTCGTTCCTATGCTATTTCCCTCTCTTGGTGCACATATCAGCGGCGCGGAATTTCAGTATCCAGACCGCTCATGGAAGGAAATGTGCGGCCAAATGGCACAACTAGTAGGCGATTCGGGGTGTAACAAGGGACAATTGACAGATTTAGTGAAAGCAATCTGTCGCGATTTTCATGAGCACGACGAGGCTGAGTACAAAAAGTTGCGCGAATGGACGAAGCTATACCACACAAAGAGCAGTAGTAAGGATAAGCCCGTGAAGCCAACCATCGCCGTGTTTTTCCCACCGGCCAACACCACCAACGCGGCCTTCATCGACAATGCCGTGGTTCTGGAAGAAATGGGCAAGTTAACACAATACTTCAACTTCCCGGAAGTGGAGATGGCCGATCTGCTGTGTGGTGGTCATAAGCAAGTGAGCCACCTGCTCCGCAACGTGTATGATATGGCACAAGCCGGAGCCCTCCGCGCTACGCCAGACGGTGTGAGCGGTAACCCTGTGATGCGTGTAGGCATTACGCTCTCAGGCGTACCCGTCACAGTCCGATCGTTCTACAAGAATGAGCTGCTCAACGGCACCTTCGGACGTATGGTCTTTTCCTACAAGCCTCGCGGCAGCCGCAGTGGGCGCATACCGCGAAAGGGAGATTTTCCTGACGATTTCTATCAGAAACTTGACGAGTATATGGTCAGACTCAATATCTGCAAGGGGCGCTTCATCATCCGTCCGCTGAACAAGCTCATAGACAACCTCGCAGCAGACATGGCCACACTGGCCGACCTGGTAGACGACGATGTGCTGTGGGATGTATCAAAGCGATCACTCGTTTCGGCTTGGAAGGCAGGGTGTATACTCTGGGCTCTGAACAACCAGACGTGGACAAAGGCCATGGGTGAACTGGTAGAGTGGCTGGTATATCACGACCTGTGGAGCAAGATGCAGATTTTTGCCGACATGCTGGGCAAGGATGGTGATGTGATGGGCGAGGCGCAACGACGAGGACCGAAGAATATGCTCCAGCAGTTGCCAGACAGCTTTAACGAAGCTCAGCTACAAGCCCTACGCACGCAGCTCGGTAAAGCACCTGAGGGTACCAAAGGTCAACTAAGCCTATGGTTGCATCGCAAGTTCATCGAGTACTCTGCGCAAACTGGACTGTACAGCAAGACCGAGGCTTATCTAAAAGGTAATTCGTGAAATTCGTTTTAATTCGTTGTTTAAAGAAATCGCTATTATGGATAAAAACGAACTTCAAAAGCTCCGCGAACTCCCCATTGAGGGAGTCGCTGAGCGACTTGGACTGCGGGTTGTGCATCACAAGGCTCTGTGCCCGTTTCATGCTGACAACCACCCCAGCCTATCGTTTAAGGTAAGCAAGAATACATACCGGTGTTTTGTGTGCGGGGCCAGCGGCGGACCAATCGATTTGGTGATGAAGCACCTGAATCTAGATTTCAAGGCTGCCTGCCGATGGTTGGCCGACGAACATAACATAATCCTTGAAGAATGGAAACCTCAGACATCAGACATCAGCCCTCAGACATCCTTCGACGGGAGTAGGTACGAACGATTCTTTGAGCATCCTTTCTTGAATGACGAGGCACGTCATTTTCTCTTTGAGGAGCGACGGCTGGACCCGAGGGTAATACGCTGGTGCCGCCTCACCTCATGGAAAGACCGTCAGGGGGTGCCTTGGCTGCAGATACCCTATTATGACCGTGAGGGACGGTTGGTGGGCGTGCAGAACCGCAACCTGGTGCGTGGCGCCCTGCCCCGCTTCCGCTTCCCGCAGGGCTCGCAATGTGGCATCTACAACCTGCCAGTCCTGAACCTGCTTCGTCCGGGCGAACAGCTCTTCATCACGGAGGGTGCCTCCGACTGCTGGGCCATGCTCTCTGCCGGTCACAAGGCCATCGCGATTCCATCGGCAACGTTGCTCTCCAAGAGAGATATAGAATTGCTAAACTCTATATACTCCCCTCCATCACAGGGAAAGGCTACGGGTAGGCGCGTCAGCGGGAATGGGGAAGGGGGTGGGTCTTTGTTTCACATGTACCCCGATCGCGACGCCCCTGGCGAGCGTCTGTTCCTGCAGCTGAAGGAGGTGCTGCCGTCGCTGGTGCACCATCAGTTGCCGCCCGACTGCAAGGACTTCTCCGACTATTTTCTGAAGCGAAAAATATCTGAAAAATAATTACGGAAAGACTTGCGTATTTCAGGATTTTTTTGTACCTTTGTAGTGTCAATAAGAGAAACGACGAGTTGCGATGAGAGAAACGACGTTTCGCCTATAGAGAAAGGTCGAGTTGCTCTTTAAGACAACGAGAAGTGGAACTTTAGACAATAGAACCTTAATATTTAACAACCAAAAAAAACATTACAACAATGGGAGAAATTCAAATTCAGAAAGTTCAGCGTACCGTACAGGTAAAGGATGCTGACAACACTCGCAAGAAAGTACAGAAGACCTACGGCAAGATTATCTATCGTAAAACCCTGACGCTGGACGACATGGCCGAGCACATCATGAAGCACGGTTCTGTGTATACCGAAGACGTCGTCATCGGTGTGATCACCAAGCTGAAGAACTGCATGCAGGAGATGCTGGCCGACGGTCATAAGGTGAAGCTCGACGGCATCGGCACGCTGTACCCCACCCTGACCAGCGCAGGTGTAGACAACGCCAAGGACTTCAGCGCCACGGAGAACGTCACCCGCATCGGCATCGCCTTCCTGGCCGACCAGAGCCGCAAGTCCATGTACAAGGCACGCTCTATGCGTGAGGCCGTGAACCTGAGTACCAGCGTGTACAGCGAGCTGACGGGCGAAGAGACCGGAGGCGGAAACACGGAGTCAGGGAACAACGGAGGCACGGAGAACGGCGGCGGCAGTTCTAGCTCCGAGTCTGGCAACGGCGGCGGTCCCGTCAATCCTTAAGGATTAAACATTAAAGATTAAACATTAAAATTCTGAACCATGAAGAACAAGACATTTTGGAAATTCGCGATTCAAACAGCCATTAGTGTGCTGTCGGCCATCGCAACGGCACTGGGAGTGACCTCGTGCATGTGATACATTCTTTTAGTCGGCCTGCGGCCTTTGTAAAAGCGGCAAAGCCGAGCGAAACATGAAACATTTAAAAAAACGGCTCCTGAGGCGGAATGCTTCGGGAGCCGTTGTTATATTAAAAGAGGTATTAATAGGCGTGGTCGTCGGACGCAATCTCGTCACGGTCTATCTTCTTGCTGTCTATCTGGCGCCAGGCATAGACGATGTAGGCAAGGACGAAGGGAACGAGGAGCGACACCCAGAACATGGTGTTGAGGGTGAAATAACTGCTGCATGAGTTCTCGAGCGTCAGCGACGACTGGAGGTCGGCCGTGGAGGGATAATAGGCGGTGTGGTTCCAGGCTGACATCAGGAGCAGGGGCGTCACGGTGAGCACGGTGCCGATGCCGGCAGGCCAAATGCCGTTTGATTTGAGATTTAAGGTTGGAGATTTGAGGTTTATCAACTCACTTCCTATTCCCCAGAGCACCAGGACGACGCCGAGGAGCATCACGGCGGTGAGATACCACATATCCAGCATGTTGTTCAGGTATTTGTTGGGCTCCATGAAAATCAGGCCGCTGTCGTCGTAGGCATAGCCGTCCTTCAGAAGCAGATGGACCAGATAGACCACGAAGAGCACCACGAAGACGAAGGCGGCACCAGCCAGCTGATAGCGACTGCGGGTGCGGATGGTCTCGTCGGCGATATTGTTCATGGTGTACAGGATGCCCAGCGTACGGGCCAGGAAGAGCACGGCCACGGCGAAGACGAGTATCCACGGATTGAGCAGGGCATCAAGGCCATGAGAGGCGTTGGCCCAGTGACTAATAACAGGCGACAGGGCATCGGCATCAATCATATTCCCTTTCTCCACGATGAAATTGGAGCCCTCGAAGAAGGTGGCCACGGCGCCGCCCAGGAGCAGGGGACCCAGGATGCCATTGAGCACCAGGAAGCACTGGAAGGTCTTGGGACCGAGGAAATTGCCCAGCTTATTTTGGAACTCATAGCTCACGGCCTGCAGCACGAAGGTGAAGAGGATGAGCATCCACAGCCAGTAGGCACCGCCGAAGCTGGTGGAATAGAACAGGGGGAAAGAGGCGAAGAAAGCACCGCCGAAGGTGACCAGCGTGGTGAACGTGAACTCCCACTTACGACCGGTGGAATTGATGAGCAGGCGACGCTCGTCGGGTGTCTTTCCCAACTGGAATATCATGGAGTTGGCTCCCTGTACGAAGAGCAGGAAGACGAGTAGTGCTCCCAACAGTGATACGATGAAGCACCAGTAATGTTGCAAGAATTCGTAAGTCATAGTTGCGGTCCTTTCTTAATTTGTTTCAACAGGATGTTTATCTCCACAGCCAGCATCGTGGTGAAGAGGATGAGGAAGAGGAAGAAGGTGAGTGCCACACTGCCGGCACTAAGGTCGCTGACAGCAGCCCACGTAGGCAGCATATCCTGGATGGTCCAGGGCTGACGACCGAACTCAGCCACCAGCCAGCCACTCTCAGAGGCGATATAGGCCAGGGGCACCATGAGTACGGCTGCCCAGCAGAGCCATGCGGGCATCGCATCGGCAGGAGCGGTACGGTCGGCCGAGCGCTCATCGAGCAGTCCGACGGCAGAGAGCAGTCGGCGCACCAGGAGCGACACCATGGGGATATCGAATATCAGGACGAGCACCAGTCCGAAGAAGGCGATGAAGAGACAGCCCAGTCCCACCATGGCACGGAACGCCCAGAAATTGATCCATACGGGCGGCACCACGTCGGCCTTGTCCTTCACGTAGCCATAGCCGAAATAAGGCATATTAGAATTGATAATTGACAATTGAGAATTGAGAATTTCTTCGTCGGCGCCCTCGGCCTTCGCTTTGCGGTAATCAGCCAAGGCTTGTATCGCCTTTCGGCCTCGCTCTATCTTCTCATCGACAGAGGGCTCCACCGTACCATCGTCCTTCACATAGCCATCGAGCAGGTCGTTGATGCCAGGCACATAGCCATCGAGGGTGTTGGTGGCCATCATCGACAGACCATAGGGCACCTCGATACCCTCAACCACCTTCAGGCCAATCTCGTGACCACCATCATAGAGGGCCTCCATAGCAGCCAGTTTCATGGGTTGCACCTGCGCCACGGTCTGACCACTCTTATGACCGGTAGCACCTGCGCCAAGGGCAGCCACGAAGCCGACGATAGCAGCAATGCGGATGCTCTGGACTGCCAGTTGGGTGTGGCGTTTCCTGACCAGATACCAACAGCTCACGGCGACGACAAACACAGCACCGATGATCCACGAGGAGATGACCGTGTGGCAGAATTTCTCGACGGCGAAGGGCGACAGTGCCACCTCGAGGAACGAGGTCATCTCATTGCGCATGGTGTCGGGATTGAACGTACAGCCCACGGGATACTGCATCCACGCGTTGGCCACGAGAATCCACCAGGCAGAGATGGTGGCCCCCAGTCCGGTGAGCCAGGTGGAGGCCAGATGGAAGCCAGCCGACACCTTTTTCCAGCCAAAGAACATCACGGCCACGAAGGTGCTCTCCATGAAGAAAGCCACGATACCCTCGACAGCCAGTGGGGCACCGAAGATATCGCCCACGAACCAGGAGTAGTTGCTCCAGTTGGTACCAAACTCGAACTCCAGGATGATACCCGTGGCCACACCCATGGCGAAATTCACGCCGAAGAGGCGCTGCCAGAACTGGGCCGTGTGTTTCCAGAAGTCCGTACGCTTCTTGTAGTAAATGGTCTCTGCAATGCCCATGATAACGGCCAGGCCAAGGGTCAGGGGCACGAAGAGCCAGTGATAGATTGCCGTGAGAGCGAACTGCGCTCTGGACCAGTCAATGGTACCGGCATCAATGGATAGTAGTAGGTTTGTCATTGTTATAGGAGTTAAAGGAGTTATAGGAGTTAAGCCCCCGCGCGGTCTATGAGCTCGGAGGCTACGAAGTCGGGCTCGGAACCGGCATCGGAGTGCTCGGAGATATAGTTGGGGAAGAAGAAAACCTTCAGGACAAGGAAAATGATGATAAGCTTCACAATGATGACAGCCCACAGGGTGCGACCCACCGTCATGTGACGGAAGCCATCATAGTAAAAATGAATTGTTCGATATAGGAAGTTAGTCATCATAGGTCTTTATAGGAATAGAATTGGTAAATATTGCGGCAAAGATAGTAAAATAATATAAAAGTACCAAATTTTCTTTGGCAATTTAGTGAAAAACTTGTACATTTGCAGCGTTTTTATTTAAATAGTAAGGTACAGACATGAAAAAAGCACTCATAGCAGCAGTCGTGGTGGTGATCCTGGCAATGGCAGGCATCATGGTTTACCTGCTGCTGAACAACCGAAATTTGGAACAGGAAAAAATGGAGATGTTGGAGTTGGCCGAACTGGACAAGCAGGAGATGGAGAACGACTACGAGCGACTGACCCTGCAGTACACAGAGATGATGAACTCTATCAACAATGACTCTATCATAGCCCAACTGACCCAGGAGCAGATGCGCACGCAGCAGCTGCTGGAGGAACTGAAAAACGTGAAGGCAGCCGATGCACGCGAGATTACGCGACTGAAGAAAGAGCTGGCCACGGTGCGCAAAGTGCTGCGCTCGTATATCCGACAGGTGGACTCGCTGAACCAGGTGAACCAGAGTCTGATGGCTGAGAACGACCGCGTGAAGGACCAGCTGGCACAGTCGAACCAGGCCAACGAGGGTCTGCGCATGGAGAAGCAGAACCTGACGGAGAAGGTGGCCATCGCCGCACAGCTGGACGCTACGGGCATCACCATGACCACGCTGAACAAGCGTCAGAAGACGGCCAAGAAGATGAAGGACTGCAAGACCATCCAGGTGGGCTTCAACATTGCACGCAACGTGACGGCACAGACGGGCAACCGCACCCTCTACGTACGCATACAGACACCTGCGGGACAGGTGCTGACAGCAGGCACATTCCCCTACGAGAACCGTCAGCTGGAGTACTCGATGAAGAAAGTGGTGGAATATACCGGCGAGGAAGTGAACGTGCAGACCTACTGGCAGGTCAGCGAATTCCTGGAGGCCGGACAGTATCGCGTCAGCATCTTTGCCGACGGCAACATGATTGGAACAAGAACATTTACCTTTGAATAACAATATGAAGAGAATCTTTACTTTCGGCTTCTTGCTCCTGGCTCTGGGTCAGGGAGCAGCCGAGGCACAGCAGTTGCTGAGTCTTGACAGTTGCCGTGCCATGGCCCTGCGCAACAATAAGCAGATGGGCGTGCAGCAACTGAAACAGGACATCGCAGCCAACCTCAGGAAGTCGGCACGCACCAAGTACCTGCCCCACGTCAGTGCGATAGGCAGTTACCAATTCACCAGCGAGGAGATTTCTATCCTGAACAACGAACAGAAGGGTAAGTTATCAAATCTGGGTACCAACCTCACAGGATCCCTGTCGGGACTGGGCAACACGCTGCAGACGACACTGGGACAGATGGGTACGATGCTGGGACAACTGGGTGTGCCTGCCGAGGCCTTCCAGCAGATGGCTGGACAGTTGCAGCAGAACATGCAGCAGACATCGACCAACGTGGCTGGTCTGCTGGACAGTGAGGGACAGAAGATAGTGGATGCCTTCCGCACGGATACGCGTCATATCTTTGCCGGTTCGGTACTGGTCACCCAACCCATCTTCATGGGTGGCGGCATCGTGGCGCTGAACAAACTGGCCGACATCAACGAGGAGTTTGCCAACAACTCAGTGGCAGCACGTCGTCAGGGTATCCTCTACTCTACCGACCAGGCCTACTGGCAGGTGGTGTCGCTGAAGCACAAGAAGAAGCTGGCTGAGAGTTACCTGGAACTGATTAAGAAATTTGATACCGACGTGCAGCGCATGATTGAAGAGGGCGTGGCCACACGGAGCGAGGGACTGAGCGTCAGCGTGAAGGTGAACGAGGCCGAGATGACCCTGCAGAAGGTGGACGACGGACTGGTGCTGTCGAAGATGCTGCTCTGTCAGATGATTGGCATGCCGATGAACGAGGAGATCACACTGGCCGACGAGGACGTGGAGGACCTGGCCGTGGTGACGCTGCACCCCCAGCTGAACGTGGAACAGGCGGTGGAGAACCGTGCCGAACTGAAGATGCTGGACAATGTGGTGGATATGTCGAAGCAGGCTACCAATATCCTGAAGGCTGCCAACCTGCCACAGGTGGCCCTGATGGGTGGCTATGCGGTGAGCAATCCCAACGTGCTCAACGGATTCGAGAAGAAATTCGGCGGATTCTGGAACGTGGGTGTGCTGGTGCGCGTGCCTATCTGGAACTGGGGCGACGTGGCCTACAAGGTGCGTGCTGCCAAGGGTGCCACAGCCATTGCTGCTCTGGAGCGCGACGAGGCTCGCGAGAAGATAGAGCTGCAGGTGAACCAGAACACGTTTAAGGTGGACGAGGCCAACAAGCGTCTGGTGATGGCGCAGACGGGTATCGAGCGTGCCAACGAGAACCTGCGCACGGCCAACCTGGGATTCAAGGAGGGTGTGATAGCACCTACCGTGGTGATGGAGGCACAGACGGCCTGGCTGCAGGCACAGTCACAGCTCATCGACGCACAGATTGCCGTGAAGCTCTCGCAGGTGGATCTGCAGAAAGCACTGGGAACGCTGTATTAGTTAAGAATTAAGAGTTAAGAAGTATCAAGATATGAGTAATCAATCAAAAAAACAGCATCATAACATTCTGTATGCGATCATTGGTTTTGCTGCAGTTGTTATTATCGTGGCTCTCATAGGTTTCTTTGCACTGGGTCGCGATCCCGAGATTATTCAGGGACAGGTGGAAGTATCAGAGTATCGCGTGTCGAGCAAGGTGCCCGGACGTATTCTGGAAATCCGTGTGAAGGAGGGCGACTACGTACATGCCGGCGACACGCTGGCCATTCTGGATGCACCCGAGGTACGTGCCAAGATGCAACAGGCACAGGGGGCTGAGGACGGTGCCGCCGCGCTGGAGATGATGGCCAAGAATGGTGCCCGCAAGGAACAGGTGCAGGGTGCCTATCAGGTGTACCAGCAGGCAACGGCAGCCCTGGAGATTGCCGAGAAATCATACAACCGCGTGCAGCGTCTGTTTGACGAGGGCGTGGTGAGTGCACAGAAGCGCGACGAGGCGCTGGCTATGTACAAGGCTTCTGAGGCTCAGATGAAGGCTGCCAAGAGTCAGTATGACATGGCTGTGAACGGTGCCCGTCAGGAGGAGAAACTGGCCGCTCAGGCACAGCTGAACCGCGCCAAGGGTGCCGTGCAGGAGGTCAACGCCTATATCGGCGAGACCGTGCAGATAGCCCAGATGGACGGTGAGGTGAGCAGCATCTACCCGAAGGTGGGCGAGCTCGTTGGTACGGGCAGTCCTATCATGACCATCTCAATGATGAACGATATGTGGGGCACATTCAACGTACGCGAGGACCAGTTGAACGGCATGCAGGTAGGCACGGAGTTCACCGCTTTCGTACCCGCATTCAACAAGGAAATCAAGTTGAAGGTGTATCACATGAAGGATCAGGGCTCGTATGCGGTATGGAAGGCTACGAAGGCCAACGGGCAGTATGACTTGAAGACCTTTGAGGTGAAGGCGCGTCCGGTGGAGAAGATTGAGGGCCTGCGTCCCGGCATGAGCCTGGTGGTGAAGTAATGAATGAAGAGTTAAGACGTTAGAGTTGAAAACGCTACAATTATTATATAAGGTAGGACTGCGCGAGTTGCAGATACTGTGCAGGAACAGGGTGTACCTGTTTTGCATGGTGGCTTTCCCGCTGATGGTCATGGTGTTCTTCACATCGCTGATGGACGATGGACTGCCAACGGAGATGCCCGTGGGCGTGGTGGACCTGGACAACACATCGACGTCGCGCTCACTGGTGCAGCGTCTGGATGCCTTCCAGATGTCGAAGGTGGTGGCCCACTACCCCAGCGTGAACGAGGCCCGTCGTGATATCCAGGAGAACGAGATATACGCGTTCCTGTATATCCCCAAGGGTACCACGGAGAACCTGCTGGCAGGCCGACAGCCAAAGATATCGTTCTATTACTCATATACCACACTGGCGTCGGGTGCCCTGCTGATGAAGGACCTGAAGACAATCTCTACACTGGGCTCGGCAGCCGTAGGTCAGGCCACGATGCGTGCCAAGGGATTCACGGATGCACAGATACAGACCTTCCTGCAGCCTATCCGCATAGACCTGCATCAGATAGCCAACCCGTGGACCAGTTACAACTCCTACCTGTCAACGATGCTGGTACCTGGCATGATTATGCTGTTTATCTTCCTGATATCGGCCTACTCGCTGGGCACGGAACTGAAGTTCGGCACGTCGAAGGAATGGCTGGAGATGGCCGACAACCGCATATCGATAGCGCTGATGGGCAAGTTCCTGCCTCAGACCATGATATGGCTGGCGGTGGTCTACAGTTATGAATACTACGTGTTCCACGTGTTGCAGTTCCCCCATCAGGGCAGTCCGTGGATGCTGGTACTGCTGGGATTGGTACAGGTGATAGCCTCGCAGGGCTTTGGCATCTTTGCCTTTGGCCTGATGCCGTCGCTGCGCATGTCGATGAGTGTGTGCTCCCTCTGGGCGGTGCTCAGTTTTTCGATGGTGGGCTCTGCCTTCCCCATGATGGGAATGGACGGTGCCCTGCAGTCGCTCACGTGGCTGTTTCCCCTGCGTCATTACTACATGATTTATCAGATTAACGTGTTCAACGGTTACCCACTGTTGGAGTCGTGGTTCCACATGGCCGCTATGGTAGCATTCATACTGCTGCCCTGGTTGGTGGTGAGGAAAATTAAGAATGCAATGCTGACCTATGTCTACATACCGTAATAGTTTCAGAAGAAGGATCGACGACACCATGTTGATATGGCGCGACGAGATGCGACAGGTGTTGAAGGATGAAGGTATGCTCATCTTCTTTATCATCGTGCCCTTGATATATCCCCTACTCTATTCGTGGATCTACAACAACGAGACGGTGCACGAGGTGCCGGTGGCCGTCGTGGACCAGTCGCACACATCGCTCTCACGCCAGTTTATCCGCATGTGCGACGCGTCGGCAGATGTCAAGATTGCCTATTACGCACAGGATCTCGACGAGGCGGAATCGCTGGTAAGCCGACAGTTGGTGAAGGGTATCTACTTGATTCCGTCTGATTTTGAGACGAATGTCAACAGGATGCAGCAGGGGGTCGTCAGCGTATACTGTGACATGAGCCTGATGCTCACCTACAAGGCTATCTTCCAGACCGCCCAACTGGTTTCCATGCAGATGGGGGCCGAGATACAGACAAAACTGGGAGGCCATTTCACCAGCAGGGAAGAGGCTATCGCTGCCCGTCCGCTGGACTATGCCGACGTGGCTATCTTTAATCCGCAGGGGGGCTATGGCTCTTTCATCCTTCCCGGTGTGCTGATGCTGATTCTGCAGCAGACGCTGGTACTGGGTATCGGCATGTCGGCAGGTACGGCACGCGAGCGCAACCGTTACCACCAGCTGATACCGGTGACGCGCCCTTATCAGAACGTGTTCCGCATCGTGCTGGGCAAGTCGCTGTGCTACTTCATGATATACGCCATCATGGGTGCCTGGCTGGTCATCGCCGTGCCACGCCTGTTCCACTTCCCCCAACTGGCAGCATGGCAACCACTGCTGACGCTGATGTTGCCCTACACGCTGGCATGTATCTTCTTTGGCATCGTGGTATCATGTATTGTGAGATACCGCGAGAACGTGATGCTGCTGATGGTCTTTGTATCCGTACCCCTGCTGTTCCTCTCGGGTGTAAGTTGGCCCCAGAGCAACATCCCCGGCTTCTGGCAGGGTGCATCGTGGGTATTCCCCTCTACCTTCGGCATCAGGGCCTACGTACGCCTGAACTCGATGGGTGCCACCATCAGCGACGTGTCAACGGAGATATGGATTCTATGGCTGCATGTGTTCCTGTATTTCTGGCTGGCATGCGTGGTCTACGGCTACCAGATTTACCTGGCGCGTCACGATGCCTTCTGGCGATATATCGACATGAAGAGGAGAAGACAACAGAGACAAGGATAAACAAACATAATAAAAAGGCTGCCCCACGAATGGAGCAGCCTTTTCTTATGTATCTGAGCGGATGCTTATCTGATCAGCACCTTCATGGTCTGTCCGTTGGGTTTCACCACGATATTCAGTCCGCGCTGCAGCGACTCACGACGTACGCCCGAAGGACTGTAGATACCCTCTGGCATACGACTGACAGGACGGGTGGTGATGCCGGTGAGGATGGACAAGTCGCGCAGACGGCACTCGGCCAGGAGGAACTCCTGCATGCCACTGCCCACTTCCTTGAACTGAATCACGTAGTCGCCCTTGGTGGTGATGTCGAACGACAGCGTGTTGCGCGTGGCCGACGAGATATCGCCTGCGGCATTACCATTCAGGTTGGGCGTAGCGGTATAGTTGGACGAAGAAGCAACGACACCGCCTGTGCTCTTCAGGATACGTGCCAAATAGGTGGGTGTGCCCTTCCATGCGGCCGTAGCGAAAGAGAGCACGTAAGAGCCAGGTTCGAGCGAGAGCTTATAGTTGGCTAGGCGACCATACTCCGCACTGGTGGTACGCCAGTAGAGTGCCTTGCCCTGATAGCCCTGCAGGCCACTGAAGGTACGGGGGCCACTGCCATTCGAGGTGGGATAGTTGCGCACATTGTCACCATCGGTGGTACGCCAGCCAACAGGCAGTTCACCGGCCTGCACATCCGTGAAGTCGAGGTCATAGACGGCGCACATATCGTAGAACTGAGGCTGAATGGTCACGTTCTCATCGGGCATGATGAACGATACCTCCTTGGCACCCACTTCCACAGGAATGGTCTTGCCCTGGGTGAAATAGACGGAGTTGACCACTCGGAGCGACTTGATGCCATAGCCTTCGTCAGCGCTGATGGTGAGGTGGACCTCCTGACCTGCCTGGGCTGAATCGACATCTGCAACCACAGTTCCAAAGTCGGCCTGTCGCACAGCAACATCAAATTTCTCCTTTGGCATCTCTGCAGGCATATACGTAATCTGGTCGATGGTCATCTTGATAGCGCCTGAGTTTTGGAGCACGAAATTATTGGTACCTTCTTTCAGCGTGACAGGGATAACAGCCTCACGCCAGTCGTTTTTATCAACTTTCTCAAAAGCTACAGTCTGAGCAGTACCATTAACGGTGGCTTTCATATTACCCGCCTTACTGCTGTTACAATAGCGCACCAGGATATTATAGGCACCACCTTCGGTCAGCGTCAACTGATGACGCAGGGCGGCGGCTGTACTGGCTTGTGTCTCTACGTAGCCCATACCGGCAAAGTCCTTATAGTCCTGTGCCCACCAGCCGGAGTGTGTCAGACTGACGTTCACGCTCTTGTAGTCCATATTCTCGGCCTCAATGATAACTGGACCATGATAGGCTGCTGGCTGCTGGGGCTGGCCTAAGGGTGTATCGGGGAGATAGTCGGTAAGACGGTTGGTACCCTCGCCGGCACAGGCAATAGTGATGGTGGCAGGACCCATGTGTTTCACACCCACACGATAGGTCTTCGTGTCGGCATCATAGTTCTCGCTAACCAAAGAGGCACTATAGGTGGTGGTACCCGTCTTGTGTTTCTCCACCGTTGTGACAGGCTGGGCGGTGGCACCAACGATATAGATGGTATCGGTACGTACCGTCAGGGTATCACTGCGGTAGTTGTTCAGATAGAGTTCGATACGGTCGGCATACTCACGAATCACACCGCTGGAGAGATTGTAATAGTCGAGTTTCAATGAGTCGCAGGTATTATACTGCAGAGAAATGGCACCCGTGGCGTGCTTATTCTTATTTAAATAGGTATAAGGAGCATAGGTCACCAACTGATTGCGATAGCGGTTCACGAAGAGGTCGCCCTTTGACACCTCTGGATAGAGTTCGTTGAACTCCTTAACCTTCTTTGACTGGGTGCCCCAACGCGAACTGAACCCACTCTTCTTTACTTGCACAGGGATACTTTTGGCAATATCGTCATAGAGGCCTGGCACCATGGGGATAGCGCCATAACGGCCCGAGGACTTCAGATACCAACCGTTGTTCTCCCAACGTCCGTCGCCTTTGTTGCCCGGGTCTTTCACCTCATACAGGCCGGCATAGAGGGCATCGGGCACCTTGAAATCATTGTCGGCATCATGAATCAGCACGGCCTTGGTCTTGGCTACAACCTCCTGGCGGGTGGGGATATACATCTTGCCCTTGGTAATCTCGCGCCACATGTCTAACCAGATGCCTTTGAAATTGGAGAACAAGCCCCAGTTGCGACGGGTGTAGCCGTCAACGGTAGAATTGTTCAGGTTCTGGAAGTCTTCGGTCCAGATCAGCTCAGGACCATCCCACACGGCACCACCATTGACGCAGGTCTGTTCCATCACGGTACCGATACCTGCACTGCCGGGGTATTTCTTGCCGTGCTTCTCGCCCAGCACCTTAGTCAGCATGTCGTTGTAGCCGCAGTTGTCATAGCGCACACCATAGTTCTTGGTCAGACCGGCGATAAACGGACCGAAGCACACACTCTCGTTGTTATAGAAACTGCTGCAATGGGTGTACTTGTAGAGAAACAGGATGGACTCGGGATATTTCTGACAGGCAGCCAAGAACTTGGGCTCGGTCTTCAACTCTGCCAGAGGGTCAGTATCGAAATGATAGATACCGCCACACCAGCTCACCGTGAGAAAGCCGCCATACTTATGAGACATCTCAACAAGGTTGGCAAAGAGATTCCAACGACTGGACTTGGTCATGGAACTCAGGTCGCCTGCATCGCCAAAGGCCCAGAACTGCTCGGCATAGTTCCATCCAAGGAAGTTGGGGAAGGTCTTGAAGAAATACTCGAAAGTCTGCAGGTCGTTATCCTGAATATGGGTGTGACCACCAGAGGCAGGCTGACAAGAGAACCACATATTGTTCTGCTGACAGACAGTGGCCCACGACTTATAGGTTCGCACTGCATTACGAGGCATACGATACATGCCGGTCTTCGTGTCAAACTGACAAGAGAGCGACAGGTTCAGACAAACATAAGGTTTGATATCTGCTGGTATCAAATCAATAATTTTTTGTGGGTCAGCACTGTTCCACACATCAACGTGGACCAACCATAACGGATGCTGATTGTCAATAGGACGACGCTGTTGGGCCTGGATGCCATGAAAGGCACAGACGCTCAGCATCATCACTAAAAGAAATGAGTAAATTTTTCTAATCATAATTCTTAGGTTTTTAAATCTATGCTGCAAAAGTACAAATAATTCCTCTAATAATTATACGAAAATGTTTCATTCGTTTTGGAAATTGTACAGACTACACTCCATTTTCTAAAATTTTCAAAATAAATGAGTGAAACAACAACTGTTTCACGGAAATTATGTATCTTTGCAGTTCAAATCCATAGGAGAAAAATTAAAAATGGGAAAGATTATTGCACTTGCTAACCAAAAAGGAGGCGTGGGAAAGACCACGACAACCATTAATCTGGCAGCATCGCTGGCTACGCTGGAGAAAAGCGTACTGGTGGTTGATGCCGACCCTCAGGCTAACGCATCCAGCGGACTGGGAGTAGACCTGAAAGAGGTGGACTGCTCGCTCTACGAATGTATCATTAACCATACAGATGTACGCGAGGCTATCTATACAACCGACATCGAGGGACTGGACATCATCCCCAGCCATATTGACCTGGTAGGTGCTGAGATAGAAATGCTGAACCTGGACAACCGCGAGCGTGTCATCAAGAATATGCTCGACCCCATCCGCAATGAATACGACTATATCCTGATTGACTGTTCACCATCACTGGGCCTCATCACGGTGAATGCCCTGACAGCAGCCGACTCAGTCATCATCCCCGTGCAGTGTGAGTACTTCGCACTGGAGGGTATCTCAAAACTGCTGAACACCATCAAGATCATCAAGTCGAAACTGAACACGAAGCTCGAGATTGAAGGCTTCCTCCTGACGATGTACGACTCACGTCTCCGTCTGGCCAACCAGATTTACGACGAGGTGAAGCGCCACTTCCAGGAACTGGTGTTCAAGACCGTGATTCAGCGTAACGTGAAACTGTCTGAGAGTCCCTCACACGGTCTGCCCGTCATCCTCTATGACGCAGACTCTACAGGTAGCAAGAACCATTTGGCATTGGCAAAGGAAATTATCAGCAAAAACAAATAAATCATGGCTGTTAGAAAGAAATTTGACAAGAGCGTACTGGGCAGAGGTCTGGACGATATCAGCACTGGTCGCGGACTGGATGCCCTCATAGATACAAGTGACGTTAAGACACAGGGCTCATCAAACCTGAACGAGATTCCCATCGACCAGATTGAGCCCAACCCCGACCAGCCTCGTCGTGAGTTTGACGAGACGGCTATGCAGGAACTGGCAGCAAGTATCCAGACAATGGGTATTATTGCACCTATCACCCTGCGTCAGGTCAGCGAGAACCACTACCAGATCATCGCCGGTGAACGTCGTTGGCGCGCATCGCAGATTGCCGGTCTCACGGCTATCCCTGCCTATATCCGCACGGCCAACGATGAGAGCGTGATGGAGCTGGCACTGGTGGAGAATATCCAGCGTGAGGACCTGAACGCCATCGAAATAGCACTGGCCTACGAGCACCTGGCAGAGACCAGTGGCATGACGCAGGAGAAAATCTCTGAGCGCGTGGGCAAGAGCCGTACGGCGGTGACCAACTATATGCGTCTGCTGAAGTTGCCCGCACAGATTCAGATGGCCCTGAAGAACCGTGAGATTGACATGGGACATGCGCGTGCACTGCTGGCACTGGACTCTCCCTCGCTTCAGCTGAAACTCTTCAAGGAGGTACAGAAGAACCAGTACTCTGTGCGCAAGGTTGAGGAGATGGTACAGGCACTGAAGAATGGCGAGGACGTGCAGACCGTACGCAAGCGCATCACGACAAGGGTGCCCCTGTCAAGCAGTCTGAACGAGAGCAAGAACCGCCTGACAAGCATGCTCAACACAAAGGTACAGCTGACCTGTTCACCCAAGGGTAACGGAAAGATCAGCATCACCTTTGCCAATGAGGAGGACCTGAACCGTATCATGAGTCTGCTGGAGAGATAAGGAAGTGGTTGATATGAATATAAAAAAGGTATACAGAAGGAACGAACGGGTAACAAAGCTTTTACTTTTTTACCTATTTGCCTTTTTACCTTTTACGGCATCGGCCCAGAACGCCCTACCCGACTCCATCGTGATGGCGATGGACTCCATGTACGAGGCACTGCCTCTCGACACGGCCTTCATCGAGGACTCGCTGGAATACCAGAAGCTGACCTTCGTGAAGGACGAGGCAGAGATGAAGGTGGCGCGCGACTGGAACACATGGCGACCCGACCCGCAGAGGGCTCTCTGGCTGGCACTGGTCATACCTGGCGGTGGTCAGATATACAACAGGAAATACTGGAAACTGCCCATCGTATATGGCGGATTCGTAGGCTGTATCTATGCCATGATGTGGAACAACATGATGTACAAGGACTACTCACAGGCCTATCTGGACATCATGGACGACGACCCGGGAACGGCCAGCTATAATAAGTTCCTGCACCTGGGCAAACAGATTACGCCTGCCAACGAAGAGCGCTACAAGCAGATCTTCAAGAGCAGGAAGGATAAATACCGCCGATGGCGCGACCTGAGCTTCTTCTGCATGCTGGGTGTCTATGCGGTATCCGTGATTGACGCCTACGTGGATGCAGAACTGTCGTCGTTCGACATCTCCAAGGACCTGAGTCTGAAGGTACGTCCTACGGTGATCAGCAACAAGTCGTCTGTCAACCCGCTCTATGCCACATCGCTGGGTGTCAACTGTAGTATTAATTTTTAAACACGATAACATTAACGAATGATGATAAAGACATATATTACAAAGCTATTGGACAAAACAGTAAGATGGTCACTGCCACTATGTATGGCTGTGCTGCCCCTGAACGGCAGTGCACAGATTGTGGTCGACGATGATGATGACGACGACGAGATTGAGGTTGTCGACGAGATGGGCAACAAGGAGGAGATTGACTTCCCTGAGGCCATGACCTACGATATGGATAGTCTGATGAGCCAATATATGTCGAAGACTTACCTGGCAACGGACAACGACTGTCAGATGAAGAACGAGAATGTCACCTACGACAAGCAGGTGTATATCGACCGTCTGCACCGCATGCCCACCATCATGGAGATGCCATACAACGAGGTGGTGCAGTCGTGCATCGACAGATATACCTCACGCATGAGACAGTCGGTGAGCTACTTCCTGGGTGCGTCAAATTTCTACATGCCTATCTTCGAGGAAGCACTCGACCTGTACCAGTTGCCCTTGGAACTGAAATACCTGCCTGTCATTGAGTCGGCCCTGAACCCCACAGCCGTATCACGTGTTGGTGCTACCGGCCTGTGGCAGTTTATGCTGACCACGGGTAAGGCCTACGGACTGAACGTGAACACACTGGTGGACGAGCGCCGTGACCCCGTGAAGGCATCATACGCTGCTGCCCGCTATCTGCGCGACCTGTATAATATCTTCGGCGACTGGAACCTGGTGATTGCCGCCTACAACTGTGGTCCTGAGAATATCAACAAGGCTATCCGTCGCTCTGGCGGTGAGAAGGACTACTGGAAGATCTACCCCTATCTGCCCAAGGAGACGAGAGGCTATGTGCCTGCTTTCATTGCGGCCAACTACGTGATGAACTACTACTGCGAGCATAATATCTGTCCGATGAAGAGTCAGTTGCCCGTCAAGACAGACACCGTCATGGTAGACCGCAACGTGAACTTCAGTCAGATAGCCAGTGTCTGCGGACTTGACATCTCCATGATCAGAGCGCTGAACCCTGCCTACAGACGTGACATCGTGCCTGGTGCAACGACACCATCGCCCATCCGTCTGCCTATCAGCGATATCTCGACATTCATTGACAGACAGGACTCCATCTATGCGGCAGAGTCAAGCACAGACAAGCGTCTGGAAGTGGCAGTAGAAGAGGTGACGGTGAAAACCAGCACGACCAAAGACAGAAAGAGCAGCAGAAACGCACAATGGCATAAGGTACGCTCTGGCGATACCCTGAGTGCCATCGCAAAAAGAAATAGAACGACAGTCAGCAAGATAAAGAAATTAAACGGACTGCGCAATAGCAACCTACGTCCCGGACAGCGTCTGAGAGTACGTTAAGAAGAAGAAAGAAGAAGACGATAGTTAGTAGTTAAAATTACAAGGAGGATGTCTATGACTGATGATGAGCAGAAATTAAAGGAACAGGAAGCAGCCGATGAAAAACTGATTAATGATGCGTACGAGAAACTCATCAATGACTACCTGAACTCGCGCCATCGCAAGAAGGTGGACTTGATTGGAAAAGCATTCAATTTCGCACGTCAGGCTCACAAGGGCGTGAGACGACTGTCGGGCGAGCCCTATATCATGCACCCCATCGCCGTGGCACAGATTGTGTGCTCGGAGATAGGACTGGGTTCTACCAGTATCTGTGCAGCCCTGCTCCACGATGTTGTGGAGGATACCGACTTCACCGTTGAGGATATCGAGAACATGTTCGGTCCGAAGATTGCACAGATCGTCGACGGACTGACAAAGATTAGCGGCGGTATCTTTGGCGAACAGGCCTCGGCTCAGGCAGAGAACTTCAAGAAGCTGCTGCTCACCATGAGCGAGGATATCCGTGTGATCCTGATTAAGATAGCCGACCGTCTGCACAACATGCGCACGCTGGACTCCCAGCCTGCCAACAAGCAATACAAGATTGCGGGCGAGACGCTCTACCTGTATGCCCCTCTGGCCCACCGTCTGGGACTCTATAAGATCAAGTCGGAACTGGAGAACCTGAGTTTCAAGTTCGAGCACCCGGAGGAATATGCCATTATCGAACGTAAGCTGGAAGAGACCCGCGTCCTGCGTCATCAGTCGTTCGACGAGTTTACCCAGCCTATCGAGGCTGCCCTCCAGAAGATGGGCTTCCAGTATGAGATCAAGGAACGTGTGAAGACGCCCTACTCCATCTGGAGTAAGATGCAGAAGAAGCATGTGTCCTTTGACGAGATCTATGACATCCTGGCCGTACGTATCATCTTCACTCCCAAGAACCGTGAGGAGGAAGTGGATGAGTGCTGGAAGATATACGTGGCCCTGACGAAGATATACAAATATCACCCCGACCGTATTCGCGACTGGTTGAACAATCCCAAGGCCAATGGCTATCAGGCCCTGCACGTGACGCTGATGTCGAAACAGGGTCTCTGGATTGAGGTGCAGATCCGTTCTGACCGTATGAACGAGATAGCGGAACAGGGACTTGCTGCCCACTGGAAATACAAGGAGGGGGCTGAGGAAGATGGTATCACAGAGGATGAGACTGAGCTGAACGAGTGGCTCCGTACCATCAAGGAGATCCTGGACGACCCACAGCCCGACGCGATGGACTTTCTGGATGCCATCAAACTGAATCTCTTCTCCAGCGAGATATTTGTCTTCACGCCCAAGGGTGAGATCAAGACGATGCCGGCAGACAGTACCGTGCTCGACTTCGCCTTCTCTATCCACACCTTCCTGGGATCACACTGCATCGGTGCGAAGGTCAACCACAAGCTGGTGCCCCTGAGTCACAGACTGGCCAGCGGCGACCAGGTGGAGATTCTCACATCCAAGTCGCACCACGTACAACCCTCATGGGTGAACTTCGTGACCACGGCCAAGGCCAAGGCCAAGATTGAGGCCATGCTGCGCCGTGCCAATCGTGAGATACAGAAGAAGGGTGAGGAGAAACTGGAGAACTGGCTGGCGAAGTACAATATCGAACAGTCGCCTGCTGTCCTGGACCGCCTGTGCAAGATGTTCGACGTAACGCGTCGCGAAGCCCTCTATCAGGGCATCGGCGAGAACACCTTCCTGATTGGCGAGAAAGATATCGACGAGATAAAGGGTAAGAAGAAGAAACACAGTAACAACAACGGTGGCGGCTGGCGCAAATTCGTGCCTTTCGTCAAAGCCAAGAAAGAGGAGGAGAAGAAGGAAGAGGAGCCCGAACTGTTTATCGTGCCCGAGAAGTTCAATCGTAAGAAGCCTATCTACATCAACGAGAAGAATATCCGTCAATATATCTTCCCCGACTGCTGTCACCCCATCCCCGGTGACGACACGCTGGGTTATATAGACAATCGTAACCGCATAGAACTCCATAAACGTACCTGTCCGATTGCCAACAAGTTGAAAGCCAGCTTCGGCAACCGTATCCTGGACGTAAAATGGGATATGCACAAAACCATGTTCTTTGATGCCACCATCCGCCTGGGAGGTATCGACCGCCGCGGACTGGTCAACGAGGTGACGACGATTATCTCCAACCAGATGAGCGTGGACATCCGCAAGCTGACCTTCACCACGGAGGATGGTATCTTCGACGGTGTCATCGACCTGCGTGTTCACGACCGTGATGATGTGGCAGAGATTATCGACCGTCTGAAAGAGGTGGACGACCTGAAAGAGATTTCACAAATCATGTAATACATATGATGAACAGACTACTACAAACTATCATCTTTTCACTGCTGGCAGGCATCACGTATGCCGCCTCACCCTACGACAATCCCGATACGATTGTCGTGGCACGCGACGGCACTGGCCAGTTCCGTAACATTGCAGATGCCATCGAGGTGTGCCGCGCCTTCATGGACTATCACAAAGTTATCTACATCAAGAAAGGTACCTACAAGGAGAAAGTGATTATCCCACAGTGGGTGCAGAACATAGAACTCTGTGGCGAGAGTCGTGAGGAGACCATCATCACCTACGACGACCATGCCAACATCCTCTATCCGCCTACAGGCCTGGGGATGGGTACCTTCCGCACCTATACCGTCAGGGTGGATGCCAACCACATCACTTTCAAGAACCTGACGATAGAGAATAATGCCGCCCGTCTGGGACAGGCTGTGGCCCTGCATACACAAGGCGACTGCCTGAAATTCATCAACTGCCGTTTCCTGGGTCATCAGGACACCATCTATACGGGTATGGAGGGAACGCGCCTGTTCTTTGACCACTGCTATATCGAGGGCACCACCGACTTCATCTTTGGTCCGTCGACAGCATGGTTTGAGCAGTGCACCATTCATTGCAAGGCCAACAGTTACATCACGGCAGCATCAACGCCCAAGCATATCCCCTTCGGCTATATCTTCAACCAGTGCACCGTCACGACTGCAAACGATGTGCAGAAGGTCTATCTGGGTCGTCCATGGCGTGATTACGGCTACACCCTCTTCATGCATTGCAACCTGCCCAGGCAGATCCGTCCTGAGGGATGGCACCACTGGCAGAAAGAGCGCGAACAGACAGCCCGCTATCTGGAGTTCGAGAACACAGGTGAGGGCGCTGCAACAGACAAGCGCGTAGCCTGGAGCCGACAACTCACCAAGAAAGAAGCAAAAGCTATCACACTGGAGAAAGTGTTTCAGAGAAACGAAGAATGGCACCCATAAGGATGCCATTTTTTATTGCAACCCGTCAAGTTGCTTTTTCAGCGCCTGCAGGTCGTCACGCACGCTCATCAGGCGTGTCAGCACCTCGGCCTTCTTGTTGGCACCATCACGATTGGAGTTGATGATTTTCTTGGCAGCAGCCAACTTGAATCCACGCACCTTCACCAGGTTGTGGATCAGCTTAATCTGCTCAATATCCTTCTCGGTATACTGACGAACCTTACTGGGGCCAGCCGTCTTTGGTTTGAGATACGGAAATTCCGTCTCCCAAAAGCGCAAAGTGCTCTCGTTAAGGTCAAACATCTCAGCTACTTCCTTGATGGAATAGTAGAGTTTCAAGTTCTTATTCAGATTCAGTGCCATAAAAACATCATCATTTGGTTGCAAAGATACGAAATTATTCTAATTCCTCATCGATTTTTCGCAATTATTTTGTAATTTTGCACACAAAATTGAAAATAACCAAAGATTGATAATGACTGCAAAAGAAATTCGCGACTCGTTCAAACAGTTTTTCGAGTCAAAACAGCACGCCATCGTGCCCTCTGCACCGATGGTTATCAAGGACGACCCCACGCTGATGTTCACCAACGCGGGTATGAACCAGTGGAAAGATATTATCCTGGGAACACGTGACCCAGAGCCACGTCGCCGTGCCGATACACAGAAGTGTCTGCGCGTTTCAGGTAAGCATAATGACTTGGAGGAAGTAGGTCACGACACCTACCACCACACCATGTTCGAGATGCTGGGTAACTGGAGTTTTGGCGACTACTTCAAGGAGGGTGCCATTGATATGGCATGGGAATACCTTGTCGACGTACTGAAGCTGAACCCCGAGGACCTGTACGTAACCGTATTCGAGGGTTCACCCGAAGAGAACATCCCTCGCGATGACGAGGCAGCCAAATACTGGTCTAAGCACGTGCCTGCCGACCACATCATCAATGGTAACAAGCACGACAACTTCTGGGAGATGGGCGATACAGGTCCCTGTGGTCCCTGCTCAGAGATTCATGTTGACTCACGTACACCCGAGCAGCGCAAGGCCAGTGGCAAGAGCGGCCGTGAACTGGTAAACCAGGACGATCCTCAGGTTATCGAGATTTGGAACATCGTGTTCATGCAGTTCAACCGCAAGGCTGACGGCTCACTGGAGCCCCTGTCAATGAACGTGATTGATACTGGTATGGGCTTTGAGCGCCTGGTCCGCATGATGCAGGGCAAGCACTCCAACTACGATACCGACGTGTTCCAGCCTATCATCAAGGCCGAGCAGCAGATCACAGGTCTGAAATATACCACCTTCGAGGAGGAGACCGAGAACCCCATCAGTAAGGAGCAGGACGATATCAACGTGGCTATGCGTGTTTGCGCTGACCACCTGCGTGCCGTTGCCTTCTCTATAGCCGATGGTCAGTTGCCCTCAAACGCCAAGGCTGGCTACGTGATCCGTCGTATCCTGCGTCGTGCCGTACGCTATGCCTACACCTTCCTGGGTCAGAAGGAAGCCTTCCTTTACAAGCTCCTGCCTACCCTCGTTGAGGAGATGGGCGACGCCTTCCCAGAGCTGAAGGCTCAGCAGACCCTCATTGCCAAGGTGATGAAGGAAGAGGAAGACTCATTCCTCCGCACACTGGAGAAGGGTATCGGCATGCTCAACGACGCCATGGAGCAGCTCAAGGCCGAAGGTAAGAAGGAGCTCGACGGCGTACAGGCTTTCCGTCTGTTCGACACCTACGGATTCCCCTTGGACCTGACCGAGCTGATTTGCCGTGAGAACGGCTTCACCGTCAACGAGGAGCAGTTCAACACCGAGATGCAGAAACAGAAAGACCGTGCCCGCAATGCCGCTGCCGTAGAGAACTCAGACTGGGTAGAGCTGCAGCCAGGCGAACAACAGTTCGTGGGCTACGACTATACAGAATACGAGTGCCGCATCCTGCGCTATCGCAAGGTGACCCAGAAGAAGAACGAGTTCTACGAGCTGGTACTCGATAATACGCCTTTCTATGGCGAGATGGGTGGTCAGGTAGGCGACCAGGGTGTTCTGGTTTCTGAGAACGAGACCATCGAGATTATCGATACCAAGCGCGAGAACGGCCAGAGCGTACATATCGTGAAGCAGTTGCCAAAGGATACCGCAGCCCAGTTTATGGCTTGCGTTGATACCGACAAGCGCGATGCTTCTGCTGCCAACCATACCGCTACCCACCTGCTCGACTATGCTTTGAAGCAGGTATTGGGCGACCACGTGGAGCAGAAAGGTTCATTCGTGAGCCCCGACACCCTGCGTTTCGACTTCTCACACTTCGAGAAAGTTACTGACGAGCAGTTGCGCGAGGTAGAGCGTATGGTCAACGACATGATTCGTCAGGACATCCACATCGACGAGCATCGTGACATGCCCTTCGACGAAGCCAAGAAACTCGGCGCTATCGCCCTCTTCGGCGAGAAGTACGGCGACAAAGTACGCGTGGTTCGCTTCGGTCCCTCATGCGAGTTCTGTGGTGGTGTTCACGCCAGCAGTACCGGCCGTATCGGCTTCTTTAAGATTATCTCTGAGAGCAGCGTTGCTGCCGGTATCCGTCGTATTGAGGCTAAGACAGGTAAGGAGTGTGAAGAGCTCCTGTATCAGACCGAGGATATGCTGCGTGCCGTGAAGGCTTTCTTCAATAATGCCAAGGATTTGCAGGGCGTTATCAAGAAATATATCGACGAGCATGACGCTATGAAGAAGGAAATCGAAGCCTTCCAGGCACAGGCTGTAGAGCGTACTGCCAAGCAGTTGGTAGAGAAAGCCCGCGAGGTCAACGGTGTGAAGGTGATCACCGCTGTGCTGCCCATGGCTCCTGCAGCAGCCAAGGATTTGGCCTTCAAGATTCGTGCAGCCGTGGATAGTTCTCTACTCTGCGTACTAGGCACACATGCAGACAACAAGCCTCAGATCTCTATCATGATGAGCGACGACATGGTGGCCGATCATAAGTTGAATGCTGGTCAGATGGTTCGCGAAGCAGCCAAGCTCATCCAAGGCGGCGGTGGTGGTCAGCCCCACTTTGCACAGGCTGGCGGTAAGAGTGTTGATGGCCTCAGCGCTGCTGTTGACAAGGTGATTGAATTAGCAAAACTATAAAAGGTATAGTGAAGAGTGAAAAGTGAAAAATTTGCTACCGCATATTGGGGATTTACCTCAAACATAAAGCGGTAGCAAATTTTTCACTTTTCTCTTTTCCTTTTACCCTTACTTATCGTATGCGTGAGCCGGATAGTCAATGGTGTAATGCAGTCCCCTACTCTCCTTACGTTCCAGGGCAAAGCGAGTAATCAGATAGCCCACATTAATCATATTGCGCAGTTCGCAGATATCCCTTGTGGCCTTCACGCGCTTAAAGAGGTTCTCCGTCTCCTCATAGAGCGTATCCAGGCGCACCCAGGCACGATGCAGACGCAGGTCGGAACGAACGATGCCCACATAGTTGGACATGATCTCGCCCACCTCCTTCACACTCTGGGTAATCAGCACCTTCTCCTCATTCGTCAGCGTACCCTCATCATTCCATTCAGGCACCTTCTCGTTGAAGTCGTACAGGTCCACATGCTCCAGTGAGTGCTTGGCAGCAGCATCCGCATAGACCACGGCCTCAATCAGTGAGTTGGAAGCCAAGCGGTTACCACCATGCAAACCAGTGCATGAGCATTCGCCGATAGCATACAGGCGCTCAATACTTGAACAACCGTTCAGGTCGACCTTGATACCACCGCACATATAGTGGGCAGCAGGACGCACGGGGATATAGTCCGTGGTGATGTCGATACCCATAGACAAGCATTTCTGGTAGATATTCGGGAAGTGACGACGAGTCTCGGCAGGATCCTTATGCGTGACATCCAGACACACATGGTCCAATCCGTGAATCTTCATCTCCTTATCGATGGCACGTGCCACGATATCACGTGGAGCCAGCGACAGACGCTCGTCATATTTCTCCATGAAGCTCTCGCCGTTAGGCAGGCGCAGGATGCCGCCATAGCCACGCATGGCCTCCGTAATCAGGAAGGCAGGATGTGTCTCGCCTGGAGAATAGAGGGCTGTGGGGTGAAACTGCACAAACTCCATGTCGGCCACCGTACCCTTGGCACGATAGACCATAGCCTCACCATCACCCGTTGCAATGATGGGGTTTGTGGTGGTCTGATACACAGCCCCACATCCACCAGTACACATCAGCGTGACCTTCGACAGATACGTGTCCACCTTCTCCGTCTCAGGGTTCAGCACATAAGCACCATAACAGTTGATATAGGGTGTGCGACGTGTCACCTTGGCACCCAGATGATGCTGAGTGATAATCTCCACTGCGAAGTGGTTCTCTCTCACCACGATATCAGGATTGCTTCTCACGGCAGCCATCAGTCCGCGCTGAATCTCAGCACCAGTATCATCAGCATGGTGCAGGATGCGAAACTCAGAGTGTCCGCCCTCACGATGCAGGTCAAACGTACCGTCTTCCTTGCGGTCGAAGTTGACGCCCCACTCCACCAGTTCCTTAATCTGTTCAGGAGCGTTTCTCACCACCTGCTCTACTGCAGCGCGATCACTGATATAGTCGCCTGCTATCATCGTGTCTTCGATATGCTTGTCGAAATCATCAACAGCCAGATTGGTAACCGAAGCCACGCCACCCTGTGCAAATGAAGTGTTGGCCTCATCGAGCGAGGTCTTACAGATAATGCACACCTTACCTTTCTTGGCGCGGGCCACCTTCAGGGCATAACTCATGCCAGCCACGCCAGCGCCTATAATCAGGAAATCATATTTGTAAACCATACAAATCAAATTAATGGTGCAAAGGTACAAAATAATTCATAATTCATAATTCTTTTTTCTAAAAAAGCGATAAAGGGGAGCCCATAATTCACAATAATTTTATATCTTTGCATCAATTATGAAGAAAAGAACTATTTTAGGCTTATTCTGGTTACTGTCAGTTTCGCTCTATGCCCAAACGGAACAGATAGTCAGCGAACCAGCCGCCACATCCGACACTACCGAACTACAACTGCCCTGGCCTCAGCAGATGCAGAGCCAGCTGGACTCCATGATGCGCGACCCATTGCTGGACTATACCCAACTGGGGCTGATGGTATGGGACCTCACAGACGACTGTCAGCTGTTTGGCATGAACCAGCGACAGCTCCTGCGTCCTGCCTCTACCATGAAACTGGTCACGGCCATCACAGCTCTCGACTATCTGGGCACCAATTATCACTATACCACATCTTTATATTATAAAGGAGACATAACCGACCACACCCTTCAGGGTAACCTCTATTGCGTAGGTGGCCTCGACCCCTCGTTCTCCTATGGCGACCTTGACGCCTTTGCTCAGAGCGTCAAGCAGCAGGGTATAGACACCATCTGTGGCAGTATCATCGCCGACAACACGCTGAAAGACACCCTGAAATGGGGCGAAGGCTGGTGCTGGGACGACGACAACCCCACCCTGTCGCCACTTCTCGTAGATCGTAAGGACAACTTCCTCCTGCAGTTTATCAACGCCCTGTCACGCTATGATATCGTGCTGCAGGATATCACCATCAGGGAAGGTAAGGTTGACGAGGACGCCACCCTGCTGAGTCAGCACAAAACCTCTATAGACCAGATACTGCTGCGCATGATGAAAGATAGTGACAACCTCTATGCCGAGTCGATGTACTATCAGATAGCCGCCCACAGCAACCATCCAGGAAAGGCACTCTACGCCCAGCGTCAGGAGAAAGCCCTGATGGAACGTGCAGGACTGAACAGCAGTCGCTATAAACTGGCAGATGGCAGTGGACTGTCACTCTACAACTACATCTCTGCCGAGTGTCTCCTGCGACTTCTGCGCTATGCCTATCAACACAAGCCCATCTATCAACACCTGTTGCCCTCACTGCCTGTTGCCGGCGAGGACGGCACCCTCAAGAAGCGTATGCTCGATACCCATGCCGAAGGTAACGTGCAGGCTAAGACCGGCACCCTCACGGGCATCATCTCCCTGGCAGGCTATTGCACCGCCTCCAACGGCCATCGTCTCTGCTTTGCCATAATTAATCAGGGCGCACTCAGTGGCAAGGCTGCCCGCAATTTCCAAGATAAGATTTGCGATATCCTCTGCGAATAAACCACAAGACAAAAGAGCATAAGAAAAGCCTGCCCAATGATTGAGCAGGCTTTCACTATTTTTATATGAGTGTTCTTAGAAGTTCACACCAAAGTTGATATACCATGCGCCATTGTGTGCAGCATCGTTGTCATCATCCAGAATGTTGGTCACACCAAACTTCAGACCTGTCTCCAGATACAGCTTGTTGTACTCAGCACCGCAACCGAATTTGATACCTACATCAGGACGGTTGAAGCCACCATCGCTTGAGAATGAACCAGTGCTACCGGGCTTAATCTTACCAGCAATACCCAGTCCGAAGGTAGGACCCAGATAAGGCAGCAGGGCGATCTCGTCAGTTACCTGCACGCCGTACTTAATCAGCAGAGGAATTTCCAGATAGTTCAGGTTTATCTCATCCTTACCATCCTTGGCACCCTGCATAGCAAAATAAAGACCAGACTCCAGGAATACAGGTGTAGCGTCGCTAACACGCAGACCCAGCACACCACCGATGTTCATGCCGGCCTTTGCACCGTAGCCATCAACATCACCGCTGATCCAACCTACGTTCAAACCAACGCGTGCACCATAATATACAGTACTCTCACTCAAAGAAAAACCACCGCTGCTGTACTGAGCGAACGAAGGTGCTGCAAACAGCACGGCTACAATAGCCACTAAAAATTTCTTCATCATTTCTTTTACTATTTAGGTTAATGTTTAAAACTAAGTGCAAAATAACAAGTTTTTTCTGAATTATGCAAGTTTTCTAAAGACTTTTTTACATCAGTGAGATAGTAAACAGATAAACCACTGCCGCAGGGATAGCCAGAAGTGAAGAATCGAAGCGGTCCAGCATGCCTCCATGACCAGGCAGGATATTGCCGCTGTCCTTGATACCCAGCGTGCGTTTCAGCAGACTCTCCACCAAGTCGCCCCAGGTGCCAAACACCACGACAGTAAGGCCCAGTCCAGCCCATTGCCACATATCCAAGTCGCTGTGCTGTTGAGTCTGTCCAAGCAGCCACCAAATCAGTATTGCCACGCCTACCACCAGCAAGCCACCACCGATGCTGCCTTCCCAACTCTTGCCTGGCGAAACCCTTGGGAAGAGCTTATGACGTCCCAGCAGCGACCCACAGAGGTAAGCGCCCGTATCGTTCATCCAGAGGAATATGAACACACTCAGGGGCAACACAAACGAATAGCTGCCTGCCTGGGGGAATGCCAGCACATTAAGCATAGAGAATGGCAGGGCGATATACATCTGTGGCAACATCGTGTAAGCCCAGTTGTTGATAGGATCCTTTGCCTTCAGGTATAGCTCTGCTATCAGCAGATAGACGATGGTTATCAGATAAGGTATAAACACAGTGTCCGTATTCACGTATCCGCTGCAGTGGCCTGCCATCGCCAGAAACAGATACACGCCTGCCACCGTCGAGATAAACTGGTTCACCTGCACATAGGGACGCTCGTTCACCAGTCCGCAGAACTCCCAGATAGTCAGGCCAGTGACCAGCGCAAACAGGAAGACCATTGCCATCGGATTCAGGAAACTGACCACGATAGCGGCGACGAAAAATACGCCTGTGATGGTTCTAACAATAAAGTTTTTCATATTATTCACGTTTTCTTGGTGCAAAAATACAACATTTTTTTGAAAGTTGCACAATTACACCAAGAAAATTCACTCACACGCACGCACCAGCCAACCTATTTGCGGCGTCAGCATATTGTTTTTCTCGTCGTCCAAGGCACCGATAAAGCCAGACATCAGTTCCATGGGTGTCTCACTGAGCGTGGCTCCTGTGATGGGGTCGATGACACGATACTTAAACTCTACGCGCACAAACTCTGCAGGCATACTCTTGGTATAGGGCACCCTGTCGAGCGTGTATCCGTCTTCCGTGGGGAAGAATTTCAGAATCCAACCATCGAGTTCTGTGGGCTTGTCTGCCGAACAAGGACGGGCGCTTGCAAACTCATCCACCCGCTGTTTCTTCACCATCTCCTGCCAGAACCTCTGATTGGGGTTACCCTCGGCCGTCTTGATAAACTCGTTGAGGATAGGCTCCAAGGTTTGCGTCCACCCGCTGAGCCCATACTGTCCCAGTTTCTGCGTCTTGCTGAGCACCGCGCGCCAGTCGTCGGGCGTGCCCTGCAGGGTGACGCTGGGGATGCCGCAACCTATTCGGCCAGCCAGGTAGTTGAAGTACGACTTCATGCTCTCCATCAGCGTTATCTGTGAGGCGATGCGCTCCACGGGCGTCGTCGTTGAGAAGTCGGCCGCGATGGTCTTTGCCACCTCCCCCTTCGTATGAAGCTCTATCTGCTTCGAAAAATCGTTCAGCAGCTTGCTCCAGTCGGCCTTGCCCGACAACAGGTCATCCTTGGTCATAACCATCAGGTCCTGCTTACCCTCGTGATAGACCAGTTGCGAGCGCAGTTCCTCGCTGTGAGCATTCACATAGCGGGCAAAGCCCTGACTAATCAGTAGCCACATCATATCGGGCGACAGTGTGACGCTCTTGTGCTCGGCATAGGCCTTCACCATGCACTGGTAGAAAGCATCTTTCACTACGATTCGCAGGTTCTGGGCATCAGCAAAGCTCAGCGCCACCACATGCTGGTCTTCTACCTTGACGCCATCCTGACCGAGCAGATACTGAGCAGCCAACCTACCATCATAGTGGGCCACCACTTTTTTCTCCAAAGCCTTCAGGTTCTCGTCCACCTTAAACGTGATGCTCTTCGGCTGATTCTTCTTTGCACGCTTTTGCTTGATGATCGGCGCAATCTGCGAGGCTGGCACAACATACGCTGTATTATCTTCCACCTCGTCAATCTTAATCATTATGCCCTCGAAGTCTTCCATATTTATCTTTCCAGTCACCTCCCTATGGGGTATGGGCAGTCCATTCTTGCGATTGCGCGCCATGACCTTGACATCGCGAAGTGTGATAGAAGACTTCAGATGAATCGTTATCGCAGAATCTAGAATCTGAATATTCTCTTGCGTCACATAGCCTAAACATTCAGCATACAGTTTATCCTTATCACGAGGCAACCAAAAAGAGAAACGTCCTTTTGAGTCTGTTGGGGCGCCAGCGCCTTCACCATACACTCCAACCCACACATCACTTATTGGCTTTTCTTTTTCATCTAACACGACACCCGACACATGACGCAGATACTTTTGTCTTTCAGGATGCTGACCAACGTAGGTATCACTAAGTGTATCTACTACAGTTTGAAACTCCCAAAGCTGGCATGCCTTATCGTAACCCGAATACCATTTTGCGCCATAAGGACTCCATTGACGAATTTGGCTCACCAACAATCCACACTGGTGATAGTATTGTTTAGGTCGGTGACGGATTTGTTTACACAAAGAGTCATGCAACTGATGTTTGTTGACCACAATGATTAAAGAATCAGATTTAAATTGAATTGGCCTCATCGCTTCATTCATGTCTGTCAGACACTTCCTTAACGTTGACTCTGCCAACAAGGAATCTCTACGAACAGCATCATTAGAGCAAACACTCTCCACCAACTTTTTGTTAAACGTTACAAAAGGATTTATGCCATTTGGTGCACTCACACGTAACTCGCCATAAGATATTTCACAAGTTCTATTATCCAGGAGGAAAGCCTTTTTCTTATCCCCACTTTTAATGGCATCCTTCCAAAATGAGTTCAAGTCATGCATCTGTTTATCCGTAATAGGCATCGAATAGGTCTTCACCTTTACTTTCCTCATACTCTTCGGATGCTTACGACGTACAATCTTTAATTTTCCATTCGCATCTTTTTCCGTTTTATACAAAGCTTTACGAGCTGTCCACCATATATTCGTATCAGCCTGACAGTAAATGAGAGCATGAGCGATAGAGTCATAACACAATGACCACTCCTTCGACCGTGAGGGCTCACATCCCAAGCCAAATGTCGCATGTTTAGGCATCAAAAGGCGTGCCCTGACCTTATTATATAATTCATATTGTCTATGCTTTTCTTTCCATGATTCAGATGCACTATCTATAGGTATCTGCAATCGTTCTGCAAGTTTCCGACCCTCCTCATAGTTCAACATTAACAAGTAGTTGCCAATAGAGTCAGAACCAATAATCTTCACATCACTCACTCCTTTCTCTGAGCGTTGACTAGTTGGATGAAGTACTATTTCTGACGAATTGGGAACGATTTTCAGACCTGCTATGCGGCCCTGTAATTGTTCCTTTGTTAGTCCTTCAAGTCCCTCGAACTTACTCATATCTATCTTACCATGATCACGACCTACCAGAATCTTTGGATCGCTCTTTTTCTCATAGGCCTTCACCTTGGCAATGAGGCTGTCGGGAAGGGTCTTTATAGGTTTTGTGGTAATCTCAATCACGCCATTCCAGCCCTGACGACCATAGACGGCAGTGGCTGTAGCATCTTTCAGCACTCGGATAGACTCAACGGTCTGTCCTTCCAAACGGAGTATCCTCAGGAAATCTTTATCCGTGGCATGCTTTAAGACTTCATCATCAAGTCTCAAATTAAGTGCCTCACCATTCAGCACAATGAGTGGAGAATCGTCACCAGAAGAAGACATTTCCGATGTTCCACGAAGACGCACGTTATTGCCTGAGCCCAGATTTCCTGCATTCTCAACAACATCCAGTCCTGCAATGCGACCCTGCAGAGCTTCATCGATACTTGTATAGCCAAGCCCTTCATACTCGCGCATCTCTATTCGACGGGGTGTACCAGAGGGACGAACCTCCTCTTCACGGTCATCATCGATACCCGTCATTCTGTTTGAATCACTGTTCTGTTCATAGGACTTCACCTGAGCGATCAACTGAGCAGACGGCACCTTCACAATATCTTTCTTCGCAGTTTCTTCTGCTGTCGTTTCTTCTGCTGTCGTTTCCTCTGCTGTCGTTTCCTCTGCTGTCGTTTCCTCTGCTGTCGTTTCCTCGATGACACCTTCCGCTATCATGGTCTGAGCCGTAAGCAGAGGCTCCTCGGCCAACTCATCCTTCATGTTCAGCACAAACAGCAGGAGCAGCGATGCGGCAATGCCGATACCACCCAACCATATATATAATGGGCGACGACTCTTCTTGGGCGCAGCCTCCTCCTTGTTGATGACCTCGCTCTCAAACTTTGCCCATTCGTCATTGACATCGGGCATACCAATCTTCTTATCGATATCTTCTGTTTTCATGTTACTTTGCAATTTTAAGGGTTTGTCTGATTTTTGCCAAAGACCGAGTGACGTGCTTGTTCACGGCCGACGCACTGATACCCAGCACCGTAGCCGTTTCCTCGTAAGTCATCTCGTCATCATAGTGCAGTTGCAGCACCCGCCTGTCCTGCTCCGTGAGGTTTGCTTCAATCACCTGCCTCAGCTGTTGCATCAGCATCTCGCGCTCTTCCTGTTCGCTGGCCGTCTGCTGTTGTTGCAGTTCCTGCTCCATACGCTGTTGCAACTGTCGTGAGCGGAGGGTGTGAAGACACTGGTTTCGGGTGGCCGCCAGTAAATAGCCCCTGATGCTATCGTCGGCTATCTGGGGCTTGTTCTTCCAGATAAGTGTAAACACCTGATGCACAGCATCCTTTGCATCGTCGGCATTCTCCACCATCGAGAATGCCAGACGATACATGTGCGGATAGTTGTCCTTAAACAGGTGTTCAAACTCTTTTTTGCTGTAGTCCATACTTCTGTTTTTGGTCTTGTTTTATCTATAAGACCCACAAGCGGGCTAATCAAACACCCCTAAATTGCAAAAAAGTTAAGGTTTTTAGTTTAAATAGGGTTTTCAAGCCTCTTTCGAAGCTTCTGTATCTTTCGACTCTTCAGTATCCTTGGCCTCCAGTTGCTTGGCTTCCTGCTGCTGCGCCTCCAGCTGCTTGGTGCGCTCCTCAGCCATCTTCTCGGCCTCGGCTCGCATCTGAGCCTCCAGGAGCTCATCAGCACGAC
This sequence comes from Prevotella communis, assembly GCF_022024175.1. Classification (GTDB taxonomy): domain Bacteria; phylum Bacteroidota; class Bacteroidia; order Bacteroidales; family Bacteroidaceae; genus Prevotella; species Prevotella communis. The sequence goes on from NZ_CP091794.1 coordinate 2,420,589, forward strand.
TGGTCCAGGGACGCTTGCCAAAGATACGCTCCACATCCTCGGCAAAGATCACCTCACGCTCCACCAGAAGCTGTGCCAACTGGGCGTGACCCTCGGCATGCTCTGTCAGTATCTGCTTGGCACGCGCATACTGTTCGTTGATCATCTTCAGCACCTCATCATCAATGAGTTTGGCCGTTGTCTCAGAATAAGGACGCTGGAACTGATACTCCGCATTATTATAATAACAGATGTTAGGCAACTGCTCACCCATACCGGCATAAGCAATCATGCCATAAGCCTGTTTGGTAGTACGCTCCAGGTCGTTCATCGCACCCGTAGAGATAGTACCCACGAAGAGTTCCTCGGCAGCACGTCCGCCCAGCAGCGAGCACATCTCGTCGAGCATAGCCTCCTTGGTCTGCAGCACGCGCTCCTCAGGCAGATACCAGGCAGCACCCAGCGCCTGTCCACGTGGCACGATGCTCACCTTCACCAAGGGGTTGGCAAACTCCGTGAACCAGGAGATCGTGGCATGACCAGCCTCATGGATAGCGATAGAACGCTTCTCGGCCTCCGTCATCACCTTCGTCTTCTTCTCCAGACCACCGATGATACGGTCCACGGCATCCAGGAAGTCCTGCTTGCCCACCTTCTGACTATCATGACGGGCAGCAATCAGCGCTGCCTCATTACATACATTCGCGATATCGGCACCCGAGAAACCAGGCGTCTGACGTGCCAGGAAGTCCACATCCACCGTCTCGTCGAGCTTCAGGGGCTGCAGATGCACCATGAACACCTCCTTACGCTCGTTGAGGTCGGGCAGGTCCACGTGAATCTGTCGGTCAAAACGACCGGCACGCAGCAGGGCCGAGTCGAGCATATCCACACGGTTGGTAGCTGCCAGGATAATCACACCGCTGTTCGTGCCGAAACCGTCCATCTCCGTCAGCAGGGCGTTCAGCGTGTTCTCGCGCTCATCATTACCACCCATGGCAGGGTTCTTCGAACGGGCACGGCCCACGGCATCAATCTCGTCGATGAAGATGATACAGGGACTCTTGGCCTTGGCCTGCTGGAACAAGTCACGCACGCGCGACGCGCCCACACCCACGAACATCTCTACAAAGTCAGAACCACTCATCGAGAAAAACGGCACACCGGCCTCGCCTGCCACGGCCTTGGCCAACAGCGTCTTACCTGTTCCCGGAGGACCTACCAGCAGGGCACCCTTGGGTATCTTACCACCCAGGTCCGTATATTTCTGCGGGTTCTTCAGAAAATCCACAATCTCCTGAATCTCCTGCTTGGCACCAGCCTGACCAGCCACATCCTTGAAGGTGATACCCAGTTCACCACCCTTCTCGTACATCTTGGCCTTGCTCTTGCCCACGTTGAAGATGCCGGCACCCATGCCGCCACCGCCGCCCATCCTGCGCATGAAGAACATCCACAGGAATACCAGGAAGAAGATAGGCAGCAGACTGGTGATGATAAAGCTCAGGATGCCATTGCTGGCCTCGTGCTCATAGTCAAACTTACCCGTGAAGTAGCCACGTGCGCGGGCAGAGTCCACAAACTCCTCCACCTTGGCATTGCTGCCATACTCCACGCTCAGGTAAGGCTCCGTGCCTGTTGTCGCCGTAGTCTTATGAAACACAGCCTGAATACTGTCGGGCTTCACATACATCTTCAGCGTCTCCGTACTCTTGTTGGCCACGATACGGTTGGCGTAGCCATGCTTCACGAAGTTCTTGAACTCGCTATACGAAGCCTGACCCTGCGTATTGCCCTGCTCCTGTAGGCCACCGGTTCCGTTTGAAAAATAGAAGAATGCCAGGGCAGCAATCACGAGCAGATACACCCAGTTCATATTAAACCTGGGCATCTTCGGCTGATTATTGTTCGGGTTTTGATTCTGATCCATACAATATAGTTATGTGCATTTAGTCTAAATCGGGGACATATTCCACTGGTGCATCCTCCCACAGATGCTCCAGGTCGTAGTACTCGCGTACATCGGGCAGAAACACGTGCGCCATCACGTCGGTATAGTCCATAGCCACCCACTGGGCGTTCTCCAGACCCACCACGTGAGCAGGCTTCTCGCCCAACTTCTTACGTGCCATCTCAGCAATACTCTCAGTAATAGCCTCCACCTGTGCAGGCGAGTTACCCTGACATATAATGAAATTCTTACAGATAGTGCCTTCTATCTCACTCAAGTCAGCCACTACAATCTGCGAACCTTTTTTTTCTTGTATTCCCTCTATGATTACGTTTACTAATTCCTTTGTTTGTTCCATTAATAATAAGATGTTATTTTGATTGCAAAGATACGAAATTTATCTGAAGTCACAACGATTTCTCTATATTTTTACGGATTTTTTGAAAAAAAGTTGCAAAAAGTTTTGGAGATTCAAGAAAAAGTCGTACCTTTGCACCCGCAATCAAGAAAACGACAACTTGATGCAAAGGAATTGGGGTATGGTGTAATGGTAACACTGCAGATTCTGGTCCTGCCTTTCCTGGTTCGAGTCCGGGTACCCCAACCAAAAGATGGATGTGCAAAAGCACATCCATTTTTTTGTTATATCCTACTCTCTCGCCATGGCCCATCCATCGAGCAAAGCTATCCAATCCAGTCCTTCCGCACCACATTCCTGGACGCACATCGCGGCACCCAACTTCATCCAGCGGGATGGCTTATCCGATGGGATGCCCAGGGGCTCGTCGGGCCCGATGCCCGTATACCTGCAAACATTCTCGATGTACCGCTTCGTGTTGTTCTCATTAGGCGGCGCCCAGCGATTAATTATCGCCCTGATGGTATAAAGGCGGTATGTGTGGTAATACGTCCGCGTCAGCATCACGAACGCAGCACGCCATCCATACGCCATGGTTTCAAACTGACAGAACTGAGGGTCTGTCTGCAAGGCCTTCATGCCCTGCCATTTATCCTTTGAACGACGAATGTTCAATGGGTTGTTATTACGAATTCCTCTTGCAATCATTTTTCAGAATTTTAATGTTTAATATTTAATCTCAAATGGCACATTGGCACGATGGCACGTTTACAGCATCTGCACACCCGTCTTGCGGAAGGTCGAAAGCCCCGTGGTCGTACCCCTGCCGTCGCTCACTTTCTCAATCAGATGGTCGCTTATCAGGCGGCGCGTCTTACTTCGCACGGCTCCGTCGCTCGTCAGTCCAAAGCATCGCATCACGTCCTCACTGGTAAACTCCTCTGGCAGTCGAGCGAATGATTCATAGGTTTTCTGCTTGCGCTGCACATTCACGTTGGCATCCCTCAACTTGTTGTCAAAGTAGGCCTCGGCCATGGCTCCAAAGTAGTGGCGCTGACAGGCGTACTGGATATTGACAATCAGTTCCGCGAGTTTCCAGTCTACGTCATCCGTCTCGAACTCACCGCACCAGTACTGACCGTCCTGATGCATCTTGTCCCAGTGGCGCATCACGATGAATGGTGCAGAGAAGTTCAGGCCGTGATAGGCGCAGCGCTTCAAGAGCATCTCGTCGGCCTTAGAGTCGTTCTCAGCCGCATCAGCCATGCGGCGAGCCGTCCAGTCGTAGAGTTCATCGACAATCTTCTGTACAGTGAGTTCGCCCTTCATCTTGTCCAGTTTCTCAGCCCACTCCTTCAAGCGATTATCGCTGTCGTAGTCCACGCTGCTCTCACGACTCATCATCTCGAAGTTGGTGGCAGGCAGAGGGATGCACGTGAGGCGGGTTGCGAGACCAGAGCCGAAATTCTGCTCGTTCACCTTCTTCTTCAGCGCGATGGGCGTACCCGTATAGATGAAGTTCCACGTCACGATGAAGTCCTGCAGGATTGAGTCGTTGTTCGAATACGCCTGACCGTCCTCCTCGTTATGAAAAGCCTTCAGTTCCATTGAGAACTTGTCAATCCAGGAGCCGCCCTTCTGTACGCTCACCGTGTTGTCGAGCTCCGTGTCGAAGGTCAGCATGTGAAGCTGCATATCCTCGCCGTCCACATTCTCCACCGAGTTCACCATGTCCTGAATAAACTGGGCGTTACTGGTTCGAGCTGGATGCACCCTGACCACCACCTTCGGCTTCTTAGGCTTCTCCTTGTTGGCACCCTTCGTACGCATCTGTTCACGATAGGCATTGATGGCCTCCTTGCCCACCTTATCAGCTGCCACGATGGGAGAAGCGAGCAATTTAAAGAGCCTGGTTGCGAACGATTTACCTGATGCAGGGTCGCCAATAATCAGCGTCGAGTTATTCAGACGACGAAGTTCCTCAGGACGATGATAGAAGCGATAGGTACAGCGTGTCATGAGCGTCATCAGCAGACCACCAGCCACGAACATTGCCGCAGGATACTGGTTGCGCTTCAAGCCTTTGCAGATGTCACGCAGCAACGGATATTCAGGCATCAAGGCTTCAATCTGAGCGCCCCAGTCCCAGAGCATCTGATTGATATTCTGCTCAGAGGTAGCGGTAGCCAATTTTTCACTTTTCACTATTCCCTTTTCCCTCAAAATGCTGTCAAGCATTTTGCTAAGTCCTTTTGGAGGTTCCTTGCAAGCCGACTCCACAATACTCCTGAGTTCCTGTTCATCCAGTCCCAGGCGAGGCATGATTTCCAGGAGCAGCTCACGGTTGTTGTCGCAGATAGCCCTGAGGTTCACGGCCAGTTGGTACAACTTCACGTTTCTCTCGCCTTCCTGCGGCTCACCGCCATTGCGCTGCCACCACTCGCTGATAATTTCCGAATAAGGGATACCCTTGAATTTTGGAGTCTGACCACTCCCCTCACTCACAGGGAAAGGCAACGGGTCGGCGAGCTCTGCTCGGGAATGGGGCTGGGGGTGGGTCTTTTCCTCCCACGGCCTATAGTGCTTATTGGCCTTCTTCGCCCCAGCCGGCACCTGCTCCTGTTTCCGCATCACACGCACCTTCAGTCGCTTGTATTCGGCCACGCACTCCTCTGGCGACATCAGTTCGTCAAACAAGGCGTCGTCCAGATAAGGCAGGTCGCACTCACTGCCACTGGTCGAGAAAACCACCCTCTGCAAGTCCTTCGTTGAGGTATCCATCTCCAGTTGCAGGATTGTGGCCACACGCACCTGATTCTCCAGAATCGTGGTGCCTGGCTGTCGCTTGCACACCAGATGCCATCCGCCGCTGGCACTCCTTTCGAGCATCATCAGTCCTATCTCATCCTTCTTCTCCAGAACAAGGCTTTTGATACGTTCCGAATGCTCACTGTCGTAGCAGTCCACATCATGGAAGAAATAACTGCCAATGCTGTTGCAGCCTGCTATCTGACCGTCCGCATGACCTATGTTATAAGCCAACTGCAACAACTTCATTTTCGCCTCATGGTCGCCCTGTCGTGCCTTCGCAAGGTTCTCCAGATTCTCAGGCGCATTACGCAGTGCCATCAATGCCTCGCGGTTTTTCACAGGGTGGGCAAACTTGCGTTTGTCCCTACCCTTTCCTTCATATTCTATTCTATATATCATACTACCTACAACGTTTAACAGAACTCAATACTATCCAACTCCCTGTCAATCAAGGCATTCTTAGCCTCCTTGGTATGCTCCTCTAAGAGTCCCATTACCTGAGCCGTACTGTACTCCTTCGGAAAACTGCCAAACACCTTGACGCGTTGCATTGACTCCTTCACCCATCCCCAGGGCAACTTCTTCACCATCACATCCTTCTCGCGTATTCGCACCTGACGGTTGTACGCCTTAAAGGTCAGTTTACCTGTGTTCTGATCCAGATACAGAACACCTTCCACTCGTTTGCCATTCATCAGCTGAGCCAACAACTCAATGGCGTTTAAAACAAAAATATACTTTTTCATTTGTTGTCGAATTATGAGTTTTGGAAAGCGGGTTTTAGTTTGAGCTCAATTCGTACGTACACATTTCCACGCTCATCCTCCGACTCGGTTAATGTTTAATGTTTAATCTCCTTAGGTCCATACGTGCGAAGCATGTACTTCATATGGTTTGCAAACATCAGCTGCGGCATATCCTCCCTCAGCATCTTGCAGATGGTCCTGTAGTGCTGGTTAGCCGCTCCGTTCTTCAGTATCATCTTCGTGCCAGTCATCACATAGACCACCAAGGCATACGCCATTGCCGCACGATCCAGAGGGTGATAGTATTCGAGCATCTGTTCTATGCGCTCGCGGCTATCCTCAGTCAACCAGAGCTCCAACAGTTTCACCATCATCTTCGAAGCCATCGAGGTTTCCCACGAACCGATAGATTCCTCATCATTGGTTTTCTCTTTCCATGGAGCAAGGTATTGCATCACCTTACCCAAATCATCATCAAAAAAATCAGTTTCCATCATTTTCATTATTTATTTTACGTCGTTTTTTGTTTTTGACGATGCAAAATTACAATGAAAATCATGAAGTTTTTTAAAATAAAAATGGTCATTTCTGAACGACCAGAAATGACCAGAAATGACCAGAAAAACTAACTATCAAAGGGCTTGAAACGCCTTTTTCATCGTCTCAAAATCAGCACCATTATAAGGTTCGTTCCCTGGATTTGTATATCCGCTAAATGAAGCTTTCGATTTTAATCTGTCTTTGCCAAATTCGCCGCAAAACTCTTCCCACGTAGGCCGTCTGATGACACCAGCCTCCATTGCCGCGCGCACAGGCATCATCACGTCCTTAGGCTTCGTCTTACCTTCCATCAGTTGGCACAGTAAGACTACAATGGCATCTACTTTAGCCGCATCAACCACGGCTGAGGCAAACGCCCTCTTGTGTCGTTTCTCTTTTACTGGAGCCTCTGCCGTTTCATCCACCACCTCCTCAAAGTCGGCAAACTCCTTCTCCAGTTCCTCTGCTTCCTTTTCTTCCTGCTGCTTCCAGTCGCCCTTCTGCTCAGGCACATTATATTGTACGAACTTAAACATGATGCTCCCAGCCTGGTGCACATGCTTATCGCCCTTGATATATTCCTTCGTATCACTCATTGTTATTAATTCTCCTTTTGCTTTAGCAGAGCCTGCTGTTGTTCAGCTATACGTGCAGCTATCTTAGCAGGGTCTGTGCCCTGAGGTATGCCCATCTTCAACAACTGCGCCCCACTTTGAAAGTCGTTCTTATCGCCATAGATATTTTGTGTCGTTGGCTTGTTCGCCACCTTTTTTACTTCCTCAATCATCTTGTCCTGTTTCTGCTCCTGCTTGTCCTGCTGCTCCTGAGCCTTTGCCAGTATCTGCTGATGAAACTTTGGCGAGTTTTTCTGCCACGAAGGATGCCATGCCAGCAATGTTGACACACCACTATACAGCCTAAGGGCTGTGTTGATAGGATACTTTTTAAATGACTCGGCGAAATCATTCATGGATATACTATTACCGTCCGACGCGTCATCCGCATAGTCGGTCTGTGCCATTGGTTTCATCTCAATGCCCAACTGCCGGCATGTCTTCACCCTCAGAGCCAACAGCGCTAAAACTGAGGTCAGCGTTGCCCTGGGAATGCTGAGATAATACAATTGCGAGAAGACCGTCTCCAGATGGCCGATACTTTCATAAAGTTTCCCAGGCAACTGGCGCAATTTCTCGTCAATCAGCCTGAGGCCATCCCATAGCCGTCCGTTGGTCTGCTCGTGCCAGTGCACCCACAGGTTCTCCATCTTGTCAGAATCCACCAGGCATGGCCACCACTCCAGCACACGCTCTTCCAACCGATGGCGGCAGCACATGCTCGCACTCTGGTGCTCCAGTTCCTTGGCCAACAGGCGCACCTCGCTGCGCTCTGATTCCGCAAGCAGTCTGATGTATTGCTGTCGCTGACTGCTGGCTTCCTGACTCATGTCGTGACGACTGCCTTCCATCCAGATATTCAGGTAGGTTTGCAGCTCCTCTAAGTCTGCATCATTCAGGTTGGGCAGCAGCTCCTCTTCCAGGATAAACGCAGCCTCCTCCTCAGCATTCAGTGCATCCGATGGCGGCAGCAGGGGCATGTCCGTATGCCATTCACGCCAGTCGAAGCCCGTCTCCTGCACGTCGGCGGTTGTAGTAGCATCATCGCTTTGCACCGTAACGTATAGGAAACCGTGCTTGTCAATCACCACCTCGCCAACCTCAGCACACAGCATACCGCGCTTCGAGCGTCTCAACAATTGTCTTACATCATTCTGCTGATCTCTGTTCACGTATCCTATCTTCTTTCCTATAGCCCTAGCCATCACAGCCTTCTCATCATGAATATTTTCAGGCTCAGGTTTCAGTACGACGCGTGGTTTCGTGTTTTTCAGTTTAGTAAGCATATCGATGGTGCGACCACAAATCTCCTCCGTCTCCGGATCACCAAACTTGTAATCCGGATTAGCCGCAAATTGTGCTCCAAGTATTTTAATGGTATATTGTGTCATCAGGTCTAAACAATCTTTTTACTTTACGGATGCAAAGGTATAAAAAAAATTCCACATCCTTTTACGATGTGGAATAAATATTTAGTAGAATTGCAAAAAAATCACCGTATCACCTTCCGTCCATCCTTCACGTAGATGCCATGCTTGGACGCGTCCTTGACAGGACGGCCCAGGAGGTCGAAGAGTCTTGATGTTTTTTCTGATGTTGCGTTTGTAATACCTCGAACAATAGTTTGGTCGTCAGGGGCACGTTGCTCTACCAGGTCTGGTACAGCACTTGCAAAATCACCACTTTCATGTAATTCATTCGCGCATTGTAATGGACTTTTTTCTGACTCAGGAGTAACAGACAGAATATACCATAAGGGCATCAAAGTCATATGCTCAGCAATCCTGAGTTTGTACTGCTCAGCATAGGTGTTCAATAAATTTTCATCCTCCTCTTTTTTAAGACATACATTCAAGTATGGAGACTCATAAACTGGTGCTTTCTTACTTGCCTTTAAGAAAAAACAAGATGTCAGAATTACAGACTTTGAATCTTCCTCCCAAAAATCCATTGTGGTCAAATTCTCATAATCAGAACGAGAAATAACAATAATATCCATTCCATTACTATCATTTATCGTAACAAGTACCTGAACGTTTGCATGAATCCTTTCTATAATCTCATTACATGTTTTAGAAACACTAACCACAACCTTGTCCTCATTTAGGTATAGGGGGATTTTCTGACTACCATAATAATAAAAATAGTCTGTCTGTGCTGTTGCGTGCAGTGAGCATATGATGAGCAACAGCAAAGTTAAAATAAAAGTTCTACCTGTTTTCATTGTTTTTGGAATTTTTAATAATTAAATTTCTTAATGAATTCCCTGGAAATCAACGGGACTGGTCTTTGATTATTTCATCATCTTATCACCTTCCGTCCATCCTTCACGTAGATGCCATGCTTGGGTGCATCCTTGACAGGACGGCCCTGGAGGTCGAAGAGCAGATGAGTATCTGGTGCAGATTTCTGCACCATGATGGCATCGGTATCTTCCTCGATAGGTACTATGTATTTGAACTCAGCCCACCTAACGGCTTCCTTATATGCTTGCAGGGCCTCATTTGGCACATGAAGAGTTGCTTCTGGAGAAATGTATCTGAAAACGGCTAACCCAAAAGTATTTGGAGGTGTCATAGCACGACAGTAAACATCCGAAAGATTCTCACACCTTTGAAAAACGCCGTTTTGTAACATAGTCAGACTTGCAGGCAAGTCAACCCTTTTCAAACTAGTGCACTTTGCAAAAGCATTACCCCCTATCGTATCCAAATATTCTGGAAAGGTTACCGACTGTAAACTTGTACAACCATTAAAAGTGCCTCTCCTAATCGAAGAAAAGTTTCTTGGGAAAGATACAGAAACAAGATCTGAACATTCAGTAAATGCTGAAGCACCAATACTTTTCACATTATCAGGAAGAACGACCTCTGTCAATCCACATTTCTGGAAAGCAAAATCTCCAATTGAAATGATGCTCTGTGGCAATATAACAGATTTGAGATTCGTACATTCACTAAATGCATAAGAATCAATTGAAACGATGCTCTGTGGTAATGTGACGGATTCTATATTCGTGCATCCGCCAAAAGCATAATTCCCAATAGAAACGATGCTCAGTGGCAATGTGACAGATTTTAGATTTGTGCAGTTATTAAATGCATAACCGGAAATGCCTACGACATTGCAATCAACACCCCATATTCTCACTGAAGATGGAACGACTATACTATCTGTTGACAAGTAACTATGAGTAACACTTGCCGCTTCTTTTGATAAATCTACATAGTAGCGCAATCCTCCAATTTCAAGATAGCCATCATACATTGAAAGATTATCGCTATCTATAGTAAAATCATCTTTAGTAAAAATGCACTTCTCACCATCATAACATGCTACAAACTTTATGCTATCAAACAATTCTCCTGCTGCGTATTCCAGGAGTCCCCTTGAACTACCAATGCCCTCTACCCAGTAATACAGGCTGTCTTTTTCCAAAGGTACGGAGTCTCTCTTGTTAACTAAAAGAAACCTGTTGTAGTACTTATCCCCCACCTTAATGTTATCAGAGTTGACAATCATAAGTGAATAACCATTGGGGCGCATTCGTGTTAAATTAGTATCAAAGCAATAAAGCGGTTCGTCTTTTGCTTTACCTGGTGCCAAATATGTCACCTCCCCCAGTTTCTCAAACAAAGCGCCAGCATAGCAAGACTTTACGATTTGGTCTGTATTGTCCTTTAACGTCATCTGGATCTTATAGCCCTTATATCCCTGATTCAGTGTATCACCTTCCATACTGTAGGTCAGCGTGCCTTTCATCAGATCATTATCATAGTCATATACCCAACGGCGACCTTGCTGCAATATACTCGGATGACCACTTTGTTTCTTTTTAATAGCTTCAATATCTTGAGCCAAGATGCTTACATAGCTTCCCTCAGTCGAGTACAACCTGAAGTTAATCATCGCTCCATAATCATTATATTCAGGCTTCATGTTCAGCCAGAACAACAACATTCCTGGCGAGTTGATGCTACCGACGCCCTCAATAATCTCAAAACCATTACTCAAGGTGAGACAGCGACGTGTTACGCCGTCCTCGGTCTTTAGTATATGATTCTTTGTGACTGTCAATGTGGTACCACCATCCATCTGAAGATAAACCTCGCCCTCCTTCTTTGTGAAATCATAAAGCACTAGTTCACCTTCAGCTGTTGTCTCATAAGGTAGGGGCTCACCCTCTACCACATTAATCCAGAGATGCTCTTCTGTCAGCAGGGATAGATATTCATCTTTATCTACATAAATACGCCCGTTATCCTCACGAATGCCGATTGTTGCCCTAAAATAATCATCATAGGAAACATCGTTCATCAGTGGGCTACCGGGGAGTAAAACTCTTGAGCCATAGCCTCCTCGGATAACGGTTAGCAATTTGTAATCCTTGCCATTCAGTGTCTTAGAACCGTCTATTTTATATTCCTCATGTACATACTGACCTCTATAAAACCATTTCAAACCATCAAGGAGAAAGTCTGAGGACTGAGCCATAGAATGTTCCACGGAGGTTATAATCAATAGAAATATCAACAATAAAAACTTCTTCATAATTTTTTTATTGAAATAAATAGCATTCTAACATCTCCTAATGAATTTACTTCAAGTTGAGCATTTTGCGCTGATGGTAAATATAACCATCAAGATTGATAAAAGATAAAATCGTCTCATAGCGTAGTAATTTTAATGTTTAGGTGATATGAATTCTTTTGCAAAGATAAACAATAATCATCACAAAACAATGGATTTTAACAATATTAACACATGCCCTAACGCCCTAACGCCCTAACACACTCACATTTGAATTCTTGGAATATAACATTGGAATGCTATCACTTTATATATTTATATTATATATTATATATATTATAATATATATAATATATAATATAAATTTAATATCCACCTAACAACTACACACCGCTAATGTGAGGGCGTTAGGGTGTTAGTTGTTAGGGGTAGCCACTCAGACTGCAATAAACTACTGAAAATATTTTGCATTTTCCTAAAAATAATCGGGGGAAACTATTGTTTCGCGTTGATATTCTTCGTACCTTTGCATTGTCAAAAATGAGCAACACGCCGTATCGCTGACAGCAAAACGCCGGCTCGCTGAAAGCAAAACGCCGTTTCTCTCAAAACGACACAAAAACAACATTAAACAACAAACATTTAAAAACTAAACTACACAAAAAACTATGGGAACAATTGAAATTAAGAAGGTAGAACGTAAGGTGACTGTGGGCAAGAAGGGCGAGCAGCGCCAGCAGGTGAAGAAGACCTACGGTAAGATTATCTATCGCGGCACAATGCGACTCACCGACATGGCCGAGCACATCATGAAGCACGGCAGTATCTATACCGAGGACGTGGTCATCGGTGTGATCACCAAGCTGAAGAGCTGCATGCAGGAGATGCTGGCCGACGGCTACAAGGTGAAGCTCGACGGCATCGGAACCCTCTACCCTGTCCTCACCTCCAAGGGCGTCAGCGACGCGAAGGACTTCAGCGCCTCTGAGAACGTCACCCGCCTGGGCATTGCCTTCCTGGCCGACCAGAGCAAGAAGTCTGCCTACAAGGCTTCCGCCATGCGACAGGGCGCTACGCTGAGCACCCAGCTGTACAGCGAGCTGACGGGCGAAGACACTCCTGAGTCTGGCAACTCCGAGGAGAACGGCGGCGGCAGTTCTAGCTCCGAATCTGGCAACGGCGGCGGACCCGTAAATCCTTAAGCCTCGCGCTGAGTTTTAGGTCGCACAGATTGCGCAGATTTCACAGATTTTAATTCGCTGAAGCGAATTGTTTATACCAGTGTCATTCTTGCAGTCATAGCCTAAAGTTTTTCTTTAGAAAAATAAATATCTGTGTCATCTGTGTCATCTGTGCGACAATAAAAAATCAGCGTGAACTTAAATAATCTATCGGTGTGAAATCAAAACATTATTACCATGAAGAACAAGACATTTTGGAAATTCGCGATTCAAACAGCCATTAGTGTGCTGTCGGCCATCGCAACGGCACTCGGTGTTACCTCGTGCATGTGAACATTAAACATTCTTTTAGTCGGCCTGCGGCCTTTGTAAAAGCGGCAAAGCCGAGCGAAAAATTAAACATTAAAAAAAAGGCTCCTGAGGCGTAAGCGCTTCAGGAGCCGTTGTTTATGTATAAGATTCTAGATTAAATCTTGTCGAGTGCCTGACGGATATCTGCCAGGAGGTCGTCCACATCCTCGATACCTACAGAAAGACGAATCAAGTCGGGGGCTACGCCTGCCTCGCGCAACTGCTCGTCGGAGAGCTGACGGTGGGTGTGGCTAGCAGGATGCAGCACACAGGTACGGGCATCGGCCACGTGGGTCACGATACAGATCAGCTCCAGAGAATCCATGAACTTCACGGCCGTTTCGCGTGTTCCCTTCAGGCCAAAGGCAATCACACCGCAAGAGCCGTTGGGCAGATACTTCTGTGCCAGGGCATGACTCTCGTCAGAGGGCAGTCCGCTATAGTGCACCCAAGCCACGCGCTCGTCGGCCTGCAAGAACTCGGCAATCTTCTGGGCATTCTCACAATGACGGGGCATGCGCAGATGCAGCGTCTCCAGTCCGAGGTTGAGCAGGAAGGCATTATGAGGCGACGGAATACTGCCCAGGTCGCGCATCAGCTGAGCCGTAAGCTTGGTCATATAAGCCATCTTACCGAATTTCTTGGTATAGGTAAGTCCATGATAAGACTCGTCGGGGGTGCAGAGACCAGGGAATTTATCTGCATGAGCATCCCAGTCAAAGTTACCGCTGTCCACGATGCAGCCGCCTACCTGCGTGGCATGGCCGTCCATATATTTGGTAGTAGAATGGGTCACGATGTCAGCACCCCACTCAAAGGGACGGCAGTTGATAGGCGTGGGGAAGGTATTATCGACAATCAGGGGCACGCCATGCTGATGGGCAATGCGAGCGAACTTCTCGATATCCAGTACCTTACAGCCGGGGTTAGAGATGGTCTCGCCAAACAGCGCCTTGGTATTGGGACGGAAGGCAGCACTGATCTCCTCCTCAGAAGCCTCGGGATTCACGAACGTGCACTCGATACCCAGTTTCTTGAGCGTCACGCCAAAGAGGTTGTAGGTGCCGCCGTAGATCTCGTTGGAAGTCACAAAATGATCGCCAGCCTCACAGATATTGAAGATGGCATAGAAATTAGCAGCCTGACCGCTACTGGTGAGCATGGCCCCCACGCCACCCTCGAGGGCAGCAATCTTGCGAGCCACCGCATCATTGGTAGGATTCTGCAGACGGGTATAGAAATAGCCCTCTTTCTTCAGGTCGAAGAGGTCGGCCATCTCTTCTGTGTTGTCATACTTGAACGTAGTACTCTGATAAATAGGTAGCACGCGCGACTCACCGTTTTTAGGTTCCCATCCAGCCTGCACGCAAAGGGTCGATTGCTTCATTTTCTGTTTCATTTTATTACGTTTTAGAACAAATTTGCGTGCAAAGGTAAGAAATAATCAGGAAAAACAAGATAAAGTTTTGTTATTTCGCAGATTTTATTTAAATTTGCACAGTCAAAACAACCTAAGATGATCAATCCACTGCATAATCCCCAAAGGAGGAGCAACTGTTGCGTATGGAAGCAAGGTCTTATCGCCTTGCTGGTTGTTTTGTTGTGTGGACTGACGCAAGGTTATGCGCAGGACCAGACAGAAGATGCCCTCCACTTCACTGCTGACGACCCGGTGGTCTATGAAGACACCTGGGACGTATGGCCCTACTCCTTCCTGGAAGACGGCAAGCCCACCGGCTACCGTGTGGACCTGATGAGGATGATTTTCGAGGAGCTGGGCATGCCCTATGAAATCAAGCTCAAAGACTTCCGCAAAGTACTGGATGACCTGAAAAGCGGCAAGGCCGACGTGATGATAGGCCTGAAGGCACCCTACCATGACAAATACGGCCAGTACGGCGGCATCGCGCTGAACCTGGCCACCCACAGCGTGGTCTATGCAAAAGGTGAACAGCAGCCCATCAAGACGCTCAACGACCTGGCAAGAAACCGCGTCATCGTGCACAAAGGCAGTTACAGTCACCACCTGATGCAGGAAAAGGGCTGGGAAAAGAACGCCATCCCCTATAACGACATGAAAGAGGCCATGCTGCAGGTGAGCACCGAGGGCGAGGGCGTCATCGTATGGAACACGATGTCGCTGAAATGGCAGCTCAACCAATTCCATTCCGACAACCTGGAGATAAAGCCCATAGACATGCCCCACAGCGAATACAGGTTCATGGCCAACAACCCGCAACTGCTGGCGCTGATGGACAGCACCTATGCCGTGCTGCGCGCGCAGGACAGGCTGCAGGAGTTGCAGAACAAATGGTTCTATCCTGAGCGGAAGGACACCGGCATCCCCTCGTGGATATGGATGGTGGCCAACCTCCTGATACTCTTCCTCGCAGGCATACTGGGCATCTACCTGTTCTACACCATGCGAGCCAGACGCGCCACACGCGACATCCGCAGGGAGAACACCCGACTGGCACTGACGCTGAAAGCCAGTAACGTGAGGATATGGATCTACGACATCAGGCGGCAGACCGTGACCTGGCTCGACAAGAACGGCAACAACAAGCACGAATACACCCTGCTGCAGTTCTTCAGCAACTACACGTCGCAGGACCTGGAGCAGATGATGCAGGCACTGAACCGCATCACCAATCAGGAGGTGGAGAACGCCGAACTGACAATGCAGGCGCCATCAGACGTGAACAGCAGCGACATACACGACTATGCCATCTCGCTCTCCGTGCTGCATCGCGACCGCAACGGCAAGCCTACCGTCATCATCGGCACACGCAATGACATCAGTGAGGACCGCCAGCGACAGAACAGGGTGAAGGACACGCTGATACGCTATCAGGCCATCTTTGACTCCGTGATGATCGACATGGTGTATTTCGACAAGAACGGCTTTATCGTGGACCTGAACGACAAGGCCTGCCATACCTTCGGCTGCAGGCGTGAGGACATCCTGAGCAAGGACATCCATATTTGCGACTTCTACGGACTGAAGGAAGAGGACCTGCCGCAGGACAGGTATGAGCCTTTCTACGCCAACATCAGACTGAAGGTACCCTTTGGCAGAGGTGTGCAGAAGGCCATCTCCTATGAACTGAAGTTGCAGCCCCTCTACGACGATAGCGGCAAGGTGCTGCAAGGCGGATACGGCACAGGACGCGACGTGACCGATATATCCAACTACCACCACCAGAGGCTGGAGGGCCTGCAGCAGTTGACCCAGGCCAACAAGGAGGTGAGCCGCTATATCGACAACATCAACTATGCACTGAAGGTGGGCGGCATGCGCTTCGTCATCTACCAGCCCGACACGCATATCATGTCTATCTACAGCACCATCAGCGACGTGCAGCAGCAACTGACCCAGACACACGCCATCCACCTGCTGGAAGAGGAATACAGGATGCAGGCCATGCAGATGCTGATGGATATGGACAGCCACAAGGCCACGCATATCGACGTCACGCTGAAGACCACGCTGAAGAATCCTGACGGTCAGCCGCTCTATATCCAACTGCTGCTGATACCATCGACATTCAGCCAGGGCAAGGAATACTTCGGTATCTGTCGTGACGTGAGCGAACAGAAGAACACGGAGGCGCTGCTGGAGAAGGAAACGGTGAAGGCGCAGGAGGTGGAGACCATCAAGAACGCGTTCCTGCACAATATGAACTACGAGATACGCACGCCGCTCAACTCTATCGTGGGTTTCGCGGAGTTCTTCCAGATGCCCCACTCGCCCGAGGACGAGGTTCTCTTCGTAGAAGAGATCAAGAACAACGCCGCCACGCTGCTGGCACTGATCAACAATATCCTGTTCCTGTCGAGAATAGACGCGGGCATGATCGAGATAAAGACAAAGCCCACGGACTTCGCCTTGGCGTTTGACAGCATGTGCAACACCTACTGGGGCAATAATCACACAAAGGAGGGCGTTAATTTCATAGTGGAGAACCACTACAGTCACATGGTGCTCGACATCGACGTGCAGAACATCGGGGTTATCCTGGAGCAACTGATCAAGAACGCGAAGCAGTTTACGGAGAAGGGCTCCATCCGCGTGCACTATGACTACACGGGCGACCAGCTGATCGTGGCTGTGGAGGATACGGGCAGCGGCATCGAGCCCGAGCTGACCGACCATATCTTTGAGCGTTTCTCTACAGGGGCCAACAATGGCACCGGACTGGGCCTCAGCATCTGTCACGAGCTGACCAGGCTCATGAACGGCAGCATCAAAATCAAGTCGGCCGAGGGCAAGGGCACCACCGTATGGTTTGCCATTCCCTGTAAGGCCAAGGAAATAGAACGGAAGAATATCTGATATGATCAAGAGACACATCATCACACTGATCCTGGCACTGTCAGCGCTCACCGCCATGACAGCAGCACCGCAAGGCAGGCACGGACGTCCGTATACGGAGGCCGACCCGCTGGTGATGGTGTGCGACTGGAGTTTCCCGCCCTACGAGCTCAACAAGAATGGCACGCCCACGGGCTACTGCGTGGAGGTGATGGATGCCATCCTCAACAAGCTGGAGATACCCCACCGCTTCGAGATGCGCGACTGGACCAAGGCGATCGAGGCTTTTGAAAACGGACAGGCCGACATGATTCACGCCCTGGACGTGGTCTATGACAAGCCACCGTATGTACAGACGCAGAACTTCATGACGTTCTATAAGATTGAGGTGGCCTATCGCGATGACACCCCGCCACTGCGCTCGCTGAAGCAGTTGACCAGCGGGGACACCATCGTGGTCAAGAACAACGACTATGCGGCCGTATACCTGAACCAGCAGGAGTTCCGTCCGTATCATGTCAGATACGAGAATCCCCACGATGCCCTGGTGGCACTGTCGAACGGCGAGATCAAGTACTACCTGTGGGGCAGCATGCCCCTGCGGCAGGAGATTCAGGAGATGGCGCTCGACAATGTGAGGACCTGCGACGTGGACATCCCTACGGGCGAACTGCACTTCACGAGTACGGACGGGGAACTGATCAACGACATTGACGAGGAGTTTGCCCGCATGATGCAGGAAGGCGAGCTGGAGGTGATCACTGACAAGTGGTTCCACCCGGAGCGCATCCACCACAACACGCCCAGATACGTGTTCTTCATCATCGGCCTGGTGGTGATGCTGATTATCGTCTTCATGATTCTCAGTCACTTGCTCAGACGTCAGATCAGGAAAAAGGCGGAGAAGACACGAGACCTTGGAAATATCATGGCGCAGGCTCTGAGCATGGGCCGTTTCTACGTCATTGAGCATAACCAGGCTACCGGACAGATTAGTAATGTCTATGGCAACCTGGTGCCTGAGGAAGGCATGGACGTGGAGGAGTTCTTCGACCAGATAGCCCCATCCGACGTAGAGCATGCCCGTTCGGTCTATGGTCACCTGCTGAAGAATGCCAAACAGCCGTTCGACCTGGACTTCAAATGGAACGGACGTCAGTTGCATGGCAACTCTATTGCTGAGATGGAGGGCGACCAACTGACGCATATCATCAATATCGTGAAGGATATCACGCTCGAGGTGGAGCAGGACAGCGCCAATAAGGAGCTGGCCAACAGATACAGCAGGATATTCCACTCGAATGCTATCGCGATGTCGTTCTATGATGCCAGCGGCAAGCTCATCGACTTCAACGACAGCATGCGCGAGCTCTGTGTATTCACCGAGGAGAGTGAGGCATACTTCAGGAAGACCTGCATGTTTGACGCGCCCCTGCTGCAGACCGACTTCGACCGCACCAGCAAGCACTCGTTCCACGTGTGCCAGCGCATGTACTACCCTGAGATTGGCATCGACAAATACCTGGACTTCAGAATACGTCCTACCTTCGATGACCAGGACCACCTGCTGTATTATATCGTCACCTCGCGCGACGTCACCGCAGAGCGTGAGATGGACCTGGAGCAGCGCAAACACGAGAAGAAGCTGAAACAGATCAGCAAGCGGGTGAGCCGCTATGAGCACGAGCTGAACTACCTGCTGAAGAATGGTAACATGTTTGTATGGTCCATCAGTTTCAAGACGATGGAGATTATCTTCTCAAGGTCGCTGTCGTCGTATGAATTCAAGGAGTCGTTTGAGGACTACCTGAACTCAATGTTTGAGGACGAGCGGGCTGCTGCCGCAAGCAACCTCAAGGCACTGATGGAGTCGAGGCAGCCGTTTAACAACACCCACCATTTCCTGTCGACACCCATCGACAACGGACCACAGTGGTATGCCATCAGTGGTATGCCCATTATTGAGGACGACGGCGAGTGCACGGGCTATTTCGGTGTGCTGAAGAATGTGAACGACCTGATGACGGTGCAGGAGCAGTTGAAGAAGGAGCGCACCAGGGCAGAGGCATCGGGCACCATGAAGAGTGCGTTCCTGGCCAATATGACCCACGAGATACGTACGCCGCTGAATGCCATCGTAGGATTCAGTGACCTGCTCCAGATCATCGACGAGCCGGCAGACCGTCAGGAGTTTATCCGCATCATACGCAACAACTGCGACATGCTGCTCCGACTCATCAACGATATTCTGGAAGCATCTGGCACAGGACAGACACTGGCTATCGCGCCTACTGACGTGGACTTCTCGCAGGTGTTCGACGATATCTGTCAGACACTGGCACAGCGTGTGCAGGAGCCCGGCGTGGAGTTCCTCAAGGAGAACCCCTACCCCACGCTCAACACCACACTGGACAAGGGACGCGTGCAACAGGTGATTACCAACTTCGTGACCAATGCGGTGAAATATACCCGCGAGGGACATATCAAGGTGGGGTACCGCAAGCAGGACGAAGGACTCTATATCTACTGCGAAGATACTGGTGCAGGCATCCCGAAGGACAAGCAGGCCAGCGTCTTTGAGCGTTTCGTCAAACTGAACGACTTCGTACAGGGCACGGGTCTGGGACTGAGTATCTGCAAGACCATTGCCGAACGGTGCAACGGAAAGATTGGCGTGTTCAGCGAGGGCGAGGGCAAAGGCTCTACCTTCTGGCTGTGGATTCCCTGTGAACTCAATAAAGACTAAATATAATCCTCTAAAAAACAATGCAGATAAGTAAATATATGCTGGCCAGCGACCGTGATGCCCTGTGGGGACTCACAGCAACGACAATTGGCTATGAAGAGATAGGGCCCAACGACCCTTATCCTACTAGAGGTCATGCTGACGGCTACTATTTTGAACTGGAGAAAGGACGAGTCCTGTCTGAATATCAGTTGCTTTATATCATCGAAGGTGAAGGTATCTTCCACAGTCGCACCGTACCTGAGGTGCACCTGAAGGAGGGCGACTTCTTCCTGCTTTTCCCTGGCGAGTGGCACAGCTATCACCCCGTAGGTCCGAAGGGCTGGAAGAAATACTGGATTGGTTTCAAGGGCGAAAACATGGACGCACGCGTCAGGGCTGGTTTCCTGTCACCCACCAAGCCTGTCTATCACGTGGGCTTCTCGGATGCGGTGGTGAGCCTCTACAAACAGGCTTACAAGACGGCGCAGGAAGAGGCGGCCTACTCGCAGCAGCTGATGGCCGGCATCGTGAACCACCTGATTGGCATGATGTATTCGCTGGAGCGCAACATAGAACTGAAGAGCCGCAACCAGACGCATGTGGACATGATCAACAAGGCGCGTCTGCGCATCCGCGAATCGCTGGAGAGCTCGCTCACCATTCAAGAGGTGGCCGAGGAACTGGGTGTCAGCTACTCTAATTTCCGCAAGTTGTTCAAGGAACATACGGGATTGTCGCCTGCCACCTATCAGCAGGACCTGCGCCTGCAGCGTGCCAAGGAGCTGCTTTCCACGACGGATATGAGCATCAAGGAAATAGCCTACCAACTCAATTTCGAGTCGCCAGACTATTTCTCTGCAAAGTTCAAGCTCAAGACGGGAAGGAAGCCAAGCGAGCTACGTAATCAATGATGGAGTTAAGGAGTTAAGACAAAACTGACGTCTTAACTCCTTAACTCCTTTAACTCCTTAACTCCTAAACTCCTAAAAGAACAGTTTCTCCACCCAGTAGCATCCTATACCTGCCAGATAACCGGCAAAAGCTACCCAGGTTATTTTCTTCAGGTACCAGCCAAAGGAAATCTTCTCAAGGCCCATCACGACAACACCAGCAGCACTGCCGATAATCAGCATGGAGCCACCTACGCCGGCACAGTAGGCCAACAGCTGCCAGAACACGCCGTCAACAGCCATCGCATCGCCTGCAACATCTGATACAGGATACATACCCATACAACCGGCTACCAGCGGTACATTATCTACGATAGACGACAGCACACCGATGATACCGTTAATCAGATAGTAATTGCCTGCAAAGGCTTCGTTCAGTCCCTCACCCATCGTCTTCAGCACACCGATTTCCTGGAGCACGGCCACAGCCATCAGGATGCCCAGGAAGAACATGATAGTAGAGAGGTCTATCTTTGACAGCAGGTCGCTGACGCGTTTTGCCATGGTGTCGTCCTCACCCGTTTCCTGCATACGGTGGAAGATTTCCGTCACCGTCCACAGCAGGCCGAGCACCAGGAGGATACCCATAAACGGAGGCAGGTGGGTGATGGTCTTGAAGACAGGCACGAAGACCAGTCCGCCTACGCCCAACCAGAAGATAACCTTGCGCTGATTCTTAGTAAAGGCCGTTATCTCCGTGCACTTCAGGTTCTGCTCCTTGTCAAACTTGCCTTTCAACTGGAGACTCAGAATAGCTGCAGGAATAACCATCGACACCAGCGAGGGAATGAAGATTTCTGTCAGCACACCCTGGGTCGTTATCACGCCCTTGATCCACAGCATGATGGTGGTCACGTCGCCAATCGGCGAGAAAGCACCACCCGAGTTGGCCGAGATGATAATCAGGCCGGCATAGATCAGGCGCTCCTCGCGACTCTGCACCAGTTTGCGCAGCACCATAATCATCACGATAGAGGTGGTGAGGTTGTCGAGGATGGCCGACAGGAAGAAGGTCATGAAGGCCACGCGCCACATCAGCTTTCTTTTTGAGCGCGTCTTGATGGCATCGCGCACGAAGTTGAAACCGCCATTGGAGTCCACAATCTCTACGATGGTCATGGCGCCCATCAGGAAGAAGAGGGTCTCGCTAGCATCGCCCAGATGATGCTGTATCCGCTCTGTGACATAGCTCACGCCATCGGGCATCTCAGGGAAGAATCCCTGCACGCCAACCATCAGCAATGTCCAGCACCCCACACACATCAACAAGGCGATAGCTGCTTTGTTGATCTCGAACACACTCTCGAGGGCAATACACAGGTAACCCACGACGAAAAGTGTGATAATCAAAACTGTAAATGTCATGTCTTATGCTATACTTTTTATAATATTAATAATGTCGTCTTCACAAATTGGCTGCAAAAGTACGAAAAAAAGTGATTCAAACAAAAAACTATGCCCAAAAATCAAATTATGAGGTCAAGAATGGGCAAATCTCTGTACTTTTGTGGGCAATTAGGCTAAAACACTAAAACATCAAATGGAAAATAAGAAATATTTCTTTGCCGTGGACCTGGGCGCCACTAGCGGACGCACCATCATTGGCAATATTGCAGACGGGAAATTTGAACTGGAAGAGGTGACCCGCTTCCCCAATAATCTTATTGAGCAGGGTGGTCACTACTACTGGGATATCTACGCCCTCTACTTCGAGATTATCAAGGGTCTGAAAGAGGTAGCCCAGCGTGGACTGGAGATCACCTCTATAGGTATCGACACTTGGGGGGTGGACTTTGTATGCATCGGCGACGACGGTGCCATCCTGAGAAACCCACGCGCCTATCGCGATCCCATCACCTTCGACGCCATGGACGACTACCTGCGCCACGTTGTTTCGCAACGTGAGGTATACGACGTCACTGGTATCCAGTTCATGAACTTCAACTCTATCTTCCAGCTTTACGCCATGAAGCGCGAGGGCAACTCGGCTTTCCGCAACGCGCAGAAGATTCTCTTCGTGCCCGATGCACTGAGCTGGATGCTCACGGGCAACGAGGTTTGCGAATATACCATCGCCTCAACATCACAGCTCCTCGACCCACGCACAAAGCAACTGGACGAGCGCCTGCTGAACTCACTGGGACTGACACGTGCCAAATTCGGCAAGATGGTAAACCCAGGCACCATGATTGGGGTACTGACGGACGAGGTGCAGCGCCTCACCGGTCTAGGTCCGGTACCTGTCATCGCCGTAGCCGGTCACGACACTGGCAGCGCTGTGGCTGCCGTACCTGCCAAGGACGAGAAATTTGCTTATCTTAGCAGTGGCACCTGGAGTCTGATGGGTATCGAGACTAAGGATGCCGTGATCAGCGATCTCTCGTACGAGCGCAACTTCACCAACGAGGGTGGCATCGAGGGTACCACACGCTTTCTGAAGAATATCTGTGGCATGTGGCTCTATGAGCGCTGCCGCCTGGAGTGGCCGGAGGAGGTACGCAAGTTGTCACACCCCGAACTGCAGGGTCAGGCCATGACGGTAGAGCCCTTCCGCTCTATCATCAACCCTGATGATGCGGCTTTTGCGGCTCCTTCAAGCATGATTGCTGCCATTCAGAAATACTGTCGCGACACGAACCAGCCCGTTCCTGAGACACCAGCAGAGATATGCCGTTGTATCTTCGACTCGCTGGCCCTGCGCTATCGTCAGGTGTTCACCTGGCTGCAGGAGTTTGCCCCCTTCCGCCTGGATGTGCTCCATATCATCGGTGGCGGTTCGCTGAACAAATACCTGAACCAGTTTACTGCCAACTCTACAGGCGCCACCGTACTGGCAGGACCCCAGGAGTGCACGGCCATCGGCAATATCATGTTGCAGGCCAAGGCGGCCAATATGGTGAAGGACATCTGGGAGATGCGCCAGATCATCGCCAACTCCATCGAGATGGTGAAATACGAGCCACAGGACAAGGCGGCTTGGGAAGAGGCTTATCAGAAATATCTAAATATCATCAACAAATAAAAAACAAAACAAATGAAAGCAGAACTGATTGAAAAAGCTTATGCCGTAGCGAAAGACCGCTATGCTGCTATTGGCGTCGATACCGATGCCGTACTTGACCAGCTCCAGAAACAGCAGATTTCTCTGCATTGCTGGCAGACCGACGACGTGGTAGGTTTCGAGCGCAACGAGGCTCTCTCTGGTGGTATCCAGACCACAGGTAACTACCCCGGCCGTGCCCGTAACATCGACGAGGTGCGTCAGGATATTGAGTTCGTAAAGACTTTGCTGGGTGGTAACCACCGCCTGAACCTGCACGAGATATATGGTGACTTCGGAGGTAAGTTCGTAGACCGCGACCAGGTGGGCGTAGAGCACTTCCAGAGCTGGATTGACTGGGCTAAGGAGAACAACATGAAGCTCGACTTCAACTCTACTTCGTTCTCTCACCCCAAGAGTGGAGACCTCACACTGAGCAACCCCGACAAGGGCATCCGTGATTTCTGGATTGAGCACACCAAACGTTGCCGTCGTATCGCCGACGCCATGGGTAAGGCACAGAACGACCCCTGTATCATGAATATCTGGGTACACGACGGAAGCAAGGATATGCCCGTACAGCGCAAGAAGTATCGTGAGCTGCTGGCTGCTTCTCTCGATGAGATTATGGAGGAGAAGCTCGACGGCGTGAAGAACTGCTTCGAGGCTAAGTTGTTTGGTATCGGTCTGGAGAGCTACACCGTAGGCTCACACGACTTCTACACCGCTTACTGCGCTACCCGCAAACAGATGTACACCATCGATACTGGTCACTACGAGCAGACTGAGAACGTGAGCGACTTCGTTTCTACCCTGCTGATGTACGTGCCCGAGCTGATGCTCCACGTGAGCCGCCCTGTACGTTGGGACTCAGACCACGTAACCATCATGAACGACCAGACACTGGATCTGTTCAAGGAACTGGTACGCTGCGATGCCCTGGACCGCGCTCACGTAGGTCTCGACTACTTCGATGCTTCCATCAACCGTATCGGTGCTTACATCATCGGTAGCCGTGCCACTCAGAAGTGTATCCTCCAGGCTCTGCTCGAGCCCAAGGCTAAGCTCCGCGAATATGAGGACAACGGTCAGTACTTCGAGCGTCTGGCACTGATGGAAGAGGCTAAGTCAATGCCTTTCGGTGCTGTGTTCGATTACTTCAACCTGAAGAACAACGTACCCGTGGGCGAGGAGTATATCGCTGCCATCCAGGAGTACGAGAAGAATGTGACGAGCAAGCGCTAATCACTGTTTTAGGTAATTTTGGTGGGCTCCCGACTTATTCCGGGGGCCCTTTTTTCATCCTTTTAAATAAATAATGTAGGGAAAAAGGTCGTTTATTGTTGAAAAAATTGTAATTTTGCATCCGTTTAAAACCGAGTATTATTACCTAAACTATAAACGATGAGAAAAAAAATAAAATCTTTGGTGTTGTTTGCAGCAATGTCTGTCACAACAGCAACAGCACAGGATGGACCAACAATGGGATGGAGTTCGTGGAACACGTTTGAACTCAACATCAGTGAATCGATTATCAAGGGACAGGCAGCTGCAATGGTCTCGAAGGGGCTGTTTGACGCGGGCTACGACCATATCAATATTGATGACGGCTATTTTGGCGGACGCGATGCAGCAACGGGCAAACTGAAGATTCACCCCACACGCTTTCCCAACGGACTTCAACCCGTGGTTGACTTTATTCACTCAAAAGGCCTGAAGGCCGGCATCTACAGTGATGGTGGCTACAACACTTGCGGCAGCTACCATGGCGGCGACAAAGACGGTGAAGGCGTGGGGCTGTATCAGCACGACCAGCAGGATTGTGACTTCTTTTTCAAGGAACTGGGTTTCGACTTTATTAAGGTGGATTTCTGTGGTGGCGACCCCGTTCATAATAAGGACGGTTTGGATCTTGACGAGAAGGCCCGCTATACCGCTATCGCCCAAGCTATCAAAAATACCGGTCGTACCGATGTACGCATGAACATCTGCCGTTGGGCTTACCCTGGCACATGGGCTAACAATGCAGGTTTCTCATGGCGCACCACGCAGGACATCTTCTCCAACTGGGACTCCATAAAGGACATCCTGAAGCAGAACCTTTATATGAGTGCCTACAGCAGCAAGGGGCACTACAACGACATGGATATGCTCGAAGTGGGTGTCAACAAATGGGGTAATGAACTCACCGCCGAAGAAGCCAAGACCCACTTTGGCATGTGGTGTATCATGAACTCGCCTCTGCTTATCGGCTGTAATATAAATAGCCTCAGCACCACCAACCTCAACCTGCTGAAGAACAAGGAACTCATCGCCCTGAATCAGGACACACTCTACCAGCAGGCCTATCTGGCAGCCAAGGTCAACGACTGCTACATCATGGTGAAGGATATTGAGAAGCACTATGGCAACAAACGTGCTTTCGCCATTTACAATCCCAACGATGCGGCCAAGAAGGTGACACTGAACTTCAAGGATATAGACCTGGCCGACAGTGTGGCACTGCACGACTGCTTCACAAAGAAGGATATCGGCAAGTTCTACGGGACCTACGAGGTCACCGTTCCCAAGCATGGCACAAAAATCTATGTGGCCGAGGCCGACACCCGACTGGAGCGCACCCGCTATGAGGCAGAGACGGGCTACAGCAAGGCCTATTCTGAGATTGACTGGAACATCTGCCAGTACTCAGAGGCCTCCTACTGCTCTGGTGGCTACAAAGTGGGCTACATCGGTGGCAGCAACAGCAACAACTACCTGGAGTGGAGCAATGTGTACAGCAAGGAAGGTGGTGACTACAAACTCACCATCGGCTATATCTGTGGTGAGAATCGCACTATCAATGTCTATGTGAACGGCAAGAAAGCAAAAGGACTCAGTTGCAATTCTGGTGGCTGGGAAAAGGTTGGCAAGAAAACGCTCGACATCACTCTGGAGAAAGGTGAGAACACCATCCGCTTAGTGAATACCAGTGGCTGGCTGCCCGATATGGACTATATCGACGTGACGCCTGCTATACCTACTTCCGTTGGCATGATAAAAGACGAGGCAAACAAGCCTCAACGTCTGTTCGACTTGCAGGGACGCGAGGTGAAGGGCGCACAGGCTCACGGCATTGTGGTGAGCAACAACCGCAAGATAATCAGGAAATAATTCATTTAACAAACAAACAATACTAATTCATTACTAAACAACATGGAAATTGTTATCGGACTAATCATTATCGCGATTGGCGCTTTCTGCCAGTCGTCATGTTACGTACCTATCAACAAGATCAAGGACTGGTCTTGGGAGTCTTACTGGATTGTGCAGGGTGTCTTCGCCTGGCTGCTCCTGCCCCTGTTGGGCGCACTGTTGGCAGTACCTGCAGGCCATTCGCTGTTTGAGCTCTTCACAGCCGAACAGTCATTCAATATCTGGATGACGATCCTCTTCGGTGTGCTGTGGGGCGTGGGCGGACTGACCTTCGGTCTCTCTATGCGCTACCTGGGTGTGGCACTTGGCCAGAGCATCGCCCTGGGTACCTGCGCCGGTCTGGGAACCATCATGGGACCTGTGCTGCTCAACATCTTCTTCCCTGAGCAGGATCCCCTGTCAAAACTGACCTTCTCAGTGATTCTGGGTGTGGTAGTCACGCTTGTGGGCATCGCCATCATCGGTGTGGCAGGTTCCATGAAGTCGGCTGGCCTCTCTGAGGAGGAGAAGAAGGCTGCCGTGAAGGACTTCAACTTCCCCAAGGGACTGACCATCGCCTTGCTTGCCGGTTTCATGAGTGGCTGTTTCAACGTAGGTCTCACCTTCGGTGCCGACATCAAGTTCGCTGAGACGCAGGAGATGTTTGCCGCCCTGCCCGCCACCTTCCTGGTGACCCTGGGCGGATTTGTCACCAATGCCATCTACTGTTTCTACCAGAACCAGAAGAACAAGACATGGGGCGACTATAAGAAAGGCAGTGTATGGGGCAACAATGTGGTGTTCTGTCTGCTGGCCGGTGCCCTGTGGTATTCACAGTTCTTCGGACTCTCACTGGGTCAGAGCTTCTTCGAGAAGGGCGGCACCATGTTTGTCCTGTCGTTCTGTATCCTGATGGCACTCAACGTGGTATTCTCTAATGTATGGGGTATCATCCTCAAGGAGTGGAAGGGATGTTCCGGCAAGACCATCAGCGTACTGATTGCAGGTATCGCAGTGCTGATTATCTCTACCTTCCTGCCTACTATCATCGATAGCCTCAGCAAGTAACAAGCGTCTTTTAATCAAGGAAATGCGTTTTTTCGAGCAAAACATTTGCTTTTCTCGAAAAAACGCATTATCTTTGCGGCTAGTTAACGAAACTTAAACAATACAAATATTATCACATGAAGTACAGAATCTTTCTTTCAATGGTGGCAATGCTGTTTGCTATCAATGTTTCTGCGCAGGAAACAAAAGACTATCCCCACGCTTTTATCGGTGTGCAGGGTGGTGTGATGAGAGCCTATAACGGTCAGGGAATAGACCGCAAATGGAATCCCATGGGCGCTGTTTCCCTGGGATACAACTTCACCAGCGTGTTTGGAATGCGTCTGCAGGCTAATGGAAGCACTTGGAAGGCGACACTGGCCGATGGTTCTGAATACAAGAGCAAGATTGGCAACATCGACCTCGATATGATGTTCAACCTCTCTAACGTATTCTTCCCCCACCAGAAAAATACGGTGAACCTGATTGCCATTGCAGGCGTACCCTTTGAACTGGCTGTGCCCCACGCATGGGTCGACAACAACGCACGTGCCACCGCTTATGGCAGTGACCGCTGGAACACCGCATGGAAGGTGGGCGGTATGATTGACTTCAACCTGTCAAAGCACTGGGGATTCAACATCGAGGCTGGTACCAACTATATCCGTCAGAACAACGAGGTATACGTTGATAACAACAAGTGGTGGCCTTATGCCATGGCTGGTCTGACGTTCAAGTTCGGCCACAAGAAGGCAAAGGCAGAAGAGCCTGCCGTTATCGAGGAAAAAGAGTATGTCTATGTAGAGGAGCCTGCCGAGGTGAAGCCTGAGCCCAAGCCAGAGCCCAAGCCCGAACCAAAGCCAGACCCCGCACCTGTGGTGAAGAAGCCCGTGAAGATTACAGAGAATATCTTCTTTGATCTGGCAAAGGCCGACATCAAGGATGAGCAGGCTGGCAAGATTGACAAGATCATGGAATGGGCCAACGAGCATCCAAAGGCTAACATCGTGCTCACCGGCTATGCTGACAAAGAGACTGGTAATGCCGGTGTCAACAAGCGTATCGCCAAGCAGCGTGCCAACGCCGTGAAGAAGGCACTCGTAGAGAAAGGTATTGCAGAAGACCGTCTGAAGATTGAGGTGAAGGGCGATACCGAACAGCCATTTGCCAATAATGACGACAACCGTGCAGTGATTGCCTTTGGCGAAGAGTAACCCCTACCCTGTCAACATAGAACAAATCAAAGCCCCAGCATTTCTCAACGCTGGGGCTTTTTAATTACCCGTTAATAAGTAATAATATAATATGTAGTCAGTAGTTGTTTTCTTATCTGGGCAGGTTGAAGGCCTTTGTCATCTCCTTCATCTGCTCATCACTCATGCCCTCGGGTTCGAAACCCATGCATTTTGAGTTGATGTAAATCTTGGCACTCTTTGAGAGCACATCAATCTGGTCGAAAGCATCCATCACGTCAGTACCCTTGGCAAAGACACCATGCTTCTCCCACATCACCACATCATAGTCCTCCAGTTCTTTCAGCGTGGCATCAGCCAGTGCGTTGGAACCAGGCAGGGTGTAAGGCACGATACCCAGACCCAGCGGACAGAAAGCCTTGGTCTCTGGAATCATACTCCACAGAATCTTCGTCAGCACATCCTTACCCAGGAATGCACGGTTATGACTCATAGCCACCAGTTCGATGGGGTGTGTATGAACCGTTGCCTTATAGCCGGAATTGGTCTCAATCTGACGGGCATGAACGGTGAGGTGACTGGGCAGTTCGCTGGTAGGCATCACGGCATTGTCAGCAATAATCACATACGAAGCGCAGTCGTCAAGGATACGAATCACAGATCCGTTGTCCATAGGCCAGCGAGCCAGGTCGCGCATACGCTTGCCTGTACCCTTGCAATAGAAGTAACAGCCCTTCAGTGCAGGCAATGTCACACCAATCTGCTTCACGTCACTGATAGGAGCCATGCTGCGAATCTCGTCGTCAACATACTCTGTAATATTCACTGTGATATTTCCGCCGTTGCGCTCAGCCCATCCGTTTTGCCACAGATAGCCGGCCACCTCAGCGATTTTCTCAATCTCTGCCTTCAAGGCAGGACGTCCGTCTAAGATACTCTTCATAATCTATAGTTTTCTTTGCATTTGCAAAGGTATACCTATTTTTAAGTACCCGGCACAATAATTTGATTTTTAACCCCTGAATTATGATTTACGGTTTGATTTATGTCAATCACATGAAATTAAATTAAAATATGGCGAAAGATTTGGTAAATTACCCGTCATTTTGTACCTTTGCACTTATGAATAATATACAATGGAGCGAGAATGTTATCATAGCGGATGCAGCCCTTGTAGACAGAGTGACATTCGACTTGATAGTGAATTTTGAACGAATGCTGGAAAGGCGGATTCCGCAGGCTGACATGGCCAAATGGGTGGAGTGTATCGCACTGGACGGCGGACTCAGGAACGGTGAGCATCAGGCGACCGTCATACTGACGCACGACAAGGAAATGACGGCGATGAAAAACTTCGTGCCAGGCCAGTTCTCAGAGGAACTGGACGGAAAGGCCTTCAAGGGTAACCTGGGCGAGTTTTGCTTCAGCACACCCAATGGCGAAGGATTCGTTGACAAGGACTCGCTATTCCTGGACACGCTCCAGACCGTGATGCAGCAGAAAGAGGTGAAACGCGTGATGGTGATACCTGAGGAATCGCTATATAATAATGTACGCGACATTCTCCGCAAGACAGATGATGACATGAAACGTGTCACTGTGTTTGCCATGCAGCCAATGACAGGCGGTGCTTTCCGTCAGGAGATATTAGGCTACTCGCTCATGGCTGCACTGGGTATTAGAGGGGAAGAGTTGGAGGCAGGAGTTAAGAGTTAAGAATTAAAAAAGAAACTATAAAAGACTATGAGCAGTATATTAGACAAGCTATTCGCTGCCGTGCCCTATGAGCAACTTTGGCAGTGGGGACTCACCTTTTGTAAGAATCTGGTAGTAGCAGCCATTGTGTATTTCATTGGCCGCTATCTGATTAAACTGATTATCAAGCTGTTTACCAAGATGCTGGAGAAGAGCAAGGTGGACGCTACGCTCTATACCTTCCTCAACAGTATCATCAACGTGGTATGCTGGTTTGTGCTTATCATCATCATCGTAGGCATCCTGGGCATCGAGACCTCTTCATTCATTGCCCTGTTTGCATCAGCAGGTGTGGCCATCGGTATGGCACTGAGCGGCACGCTGCAGAATTTCGCCGGTGGCGTGATGATTCTGCTGTTCCGTCCGTTTAAGGTGGGCGACTTCATCGAGGCGCAGGGCTATGCCGGCATCGTGAAGGAGATTCAGATTTTCAATACCATCATCCGTACTGGTGATGCACAGATCATTCTGATTCCCAACGGAACCCTGAGCAGCGGCACCATGAAGAACTCCTCCAAGGAGCTCTATCGCCGTGTGGACCTGGAGTTTCAGTTTGAATATGGTGCCGACTACAATGAGGTAAAGGCAGCCATCATGGATATACTGAAGAGTCACCCACAGGTCATTCAGGGTCCCGTAGAGGATTCTCCCATCGTGGCAGAGCCCTGGATTGGTCTGCTGAACCTGGGCGAGAGTGGCGTAACGGTAGTCACCCGCTCTTGGTGTAAGGGTGCCGACTACTGGGCTGTCTATTTCAACCTGAACGAGACCGTTTACCAGATGCTGAAGGAGCGTGGCTTCATGTTCCCATTCAACCGTGTAGATGTTAACATACTGAACAACAAATAAATAAAATATGTCAAGAGTATTAATGATTGGCGCCGGTGGCGTCGCTACAGTAGCAGCATTCAAGATTGCACAGAATGCTGACGTATTTACAGAATTCATGATTGCCAGTCGCAGAAAGGCTAAGTGCGACAAGATAGTAGAGGATATTCACAAGGCTGGATACAAACTGGACATCAAGACTGCCCAGGTGGATGCCGACGATGTAGAGCAGTTGAAGGCGCTCTTCAACGACTTCAAGCCTGAGTTGGTAATCAACCTGGCCCTGCCCTATCAGGACCTGACCATCATGGATGCCTGTCTGGCATGCGGATGCAACTATCTGGATACCGCCAACTACGAACCCAAGGACGAGGCCCACTTTGAGTACTCATGGCAGTGGGCTTATCGCGAGCGTTTCGAGAAGGCCGGTCTGACAGCCATCCTTGGTTGTGGCTTCGACCCAGGTGTAACATCTGTCTACACCGCCTATGCTGCCAAGCACCACTTCAAGGAGATTCAGTATCTGGATATCGTTGACTGTAACGCTGGCGACCATCACAAGGCTTTCGCCACCAACTTCAACCCGGAGATTAATATCCGCGAGATTACCCAGAAGGGACTCTACTGGGAAAATGGCAAGTGGGTTGAGACCGAACCTCTGGAAATCCATAAGGACCTGACCTACCCCGAGATTGGTCCTCGCGACAGCTACCTGCTGCACCACGAGGAGATTGAGTCACTGGTTATCAACTACCCAACCATCAAGCGTGCCCGCTTCTGGATGACCTTTGGTCAGCAGTACCTGAAGCACCTGGAGGTGATTCAGAACATTGGCATGAGCCGTATCGACGAGGTGGAGTACGAGGCTCCATTGGCCGACGGCACTGGCACTGCCAAGGTCAAGATTGTGCCTCTGCAGTTCCTCAAGGCCGTGCTGCCCAACCCACAGGATCTGGGCGAGAACTACGAGGGTCAGACTTCTATCGGCTGTCGCATCCGCGGTATCGGCAACGATGGCAAGGAGCATACCTATTATGTATACAACAACTGCAGCCACCGTGCCGCCTACGAGGAGACTGGCATGCAGGGTGTCAGCTATACCACAGGTGTACCCGCTATGATTGGTGCCATGATGTTCTGCAAGGGTCTTTGGAATACGCCCGGCGTTCACAACGTAGAGGAGTTTGATCCCGATCCATTCATGGAACAGCTCAACAAGCAGGGTCTGCCCTGGCACGAGATTCACGACGGAGACCTGGAGCTCTAATGTTGTGATAACGATATAACGTAATAACGAAAAAAAAAGAAAAAAGACCATATGGCAAAGAAAGAAGAAACAGAACAGTTGACTCCTCAACAGGAGAAAATGAAGGCCTTGCAGGCTGCCATGGCGAAGATCGAGAAAGACTTCGGTAAGGGTAGTATCATGCGCATGGGCGAGGAAAGCGTGGAAAACGTGGAGGTCATCCCCACCGGTTCTATCGCACTGAATGCTGCCCTTGGCGTAGGTGGCTATCCCAAGGGACGTATCATCGAAATCTATGGTCCTGAGTCATCAGGTAAGACCACTCTGGCTATCCATGCCATCGCAGAATGCCAGAAGAATGGCGGTATTGCAGCCTTTATCGACGCAGAGCATGCCTTCGACCGTTTCTATGCACAGAAGCTGGGTGTCGATATTGATAACCTGTATATCTCACAGCCCGACAATGGTGAACAGGCTCTTGAGATTGCCGACCAGCTGATTCGCTCGGCTGCTATCGACATCATTGTGATTGACTCTGTAGCCGCCCTGACGCCTAAGAAGGAGATTGAGGGCGATATGGGTGATTCAGCAGTAGGTCTGCACGCACGTCTGATGAGCCAGGCCCTGCGCAAAGTCACCTCTACCATCGCCAAGACCAACACCACCTGTATCTTCATCAACCAGTTGCGTGAGAAGATTGGTGTCATGTTTGGCAATCCTGAGACAACCACTGGTGGTAACGCCCTGAAGTTCTACGCTTCCGTACGTCTGGATATCCGTAAGGTGACCTCTATCAAGGATGGCGACAACATCATTGGTAACCAGGTCCGCGTGAAGGTGGTAAAGAACAAGGTGGCTCCTCCTTTCCGCAAGGCAGAGTTTGAGATCACCTTCGGCGAGGGTATCTCAAAGATTGGCGAGATTGTAGACCTGGGTGTAGAACTGGGTATCATCAAGAAGAGTGGCTCATGGTTCTCTTACGGGGAATCAAAACTGGCTCAGGGACGTGATGCCGTGAAGAATCTGCTGAAGGACAACCCCGAGCTTTGTGAGGAACTGGAGGCAAAGATTATGGAGAAACTACACGAGCAGTAAGCAAGAGTAGAAATCAAAATAAAAAGGGCAATTTCGATTGCCCTTTTTTATTTTAATGCTTCACGCTCTTCACTTTCTTGGTTTTCTTATCCATGAAGACACAAGCATATCGCTGGTTCACGCTCTTATACTCCATCGTATAGGTCTTGTCGTCCACTTCCCTCCTGCTGCTTGGTTCGCCAAGGGCCAGCAGCACCTCGGCCTCAGTGAAACCAGGACGGGCCACACCTTTCTGGATATCTACCATATGTTCCTTCTTAACACCAGGGATATCCAGAGGATTACCCTCAGCAAACAGGTTGTCGTAAAGGTCCTCATGCGTACCTGCGATATCACCGGACACATCCTGACTCACAAAGGTGACCTCCTTCGTATAGGTCTTGCCTGAACCGAGTCCGCGCAGTGTCATCTTGACATAATGGGTACCACGCTGGGCACGCACATCCTTGATTCTGAATGTTGACAGGCGTGCAGCCTTCGTAGGTTTGCCATTCTGGTCAGTAAAGACAGATGCATACAATGTATAGACCTCCTTACCTATATATTTCTTATAAGCAGAACTTGCTGCCATATTGTCAGCAGGCAGTTCAAAGGCACCACGGAAGGTATGGAACTTCATATTGCTGATTTCAAACTCCTCGTCACGCATACCACTGTTGGTCTTACTGATAGCCACATTCTGATAGAACTCACGTCCTGACTCATCAGCCACGATAATCTTTACGGGGAAGTTACGCGTGCCTACGCCTACAGCCACAACCTTCACCTCCGTACCAGGTTTCACATCCGTGATGGTCTTGTAGCCATCACCATCCAGTTCTGTATCCACATAATACTCACTGGCCAGGGTAAACAGCGTCTTATCCTTGAAAAACTCGATAGCAGCATCCACATCACCCAGATATGCCAGGGTGGGCACACCCAGTTTGCCAAAGCAGTAGTCATCGAATGATGCTGTCGGCACCTCGAAATAGTAAGCCTTGCCATCATCCTCGCACTTGAAGTTCACACGCTCGTGCAGTCCACCGGTATTCTCATGTCCCTGATAGACCATAATCTTATGACGGAGTTTCAGACTGCTCACCATCTGACCTGTCTCTGCATCGGCAAAAGTCTTGATGACCATATCCTTCTTGTCGGGAATCACCATAAAGCGCATACCTTCTCCCCAGTCGCACATGCTGACATAACGGAAGAAGCGGCTCAGCGTATCCTGAGGTTCCTCCGTTTCCTTAGCGGCCTGAGGATCCTCTGCAGAAGTTGCGACAACAGTCTTCTTAGCGCCCTTCGTTTTCACGATATACTTATTCTCCTGAGCCGAGGCACCAATGACAGCCACGGCCATGACAACCATCACAAATAGTCTTTTCATAACGTTATGTTGATTGATAACGAGTGCAAAGATATAATTTTTTTCTGACTTATGACAAAATGACGTGACAAAAAATCGATTATGGGTATTTTTTTCACTTTTGGCACGCACTTTGCTAGATTGTCAGTGACATATTTTGAATAATAACAAAAAAAATAAATACAATTATGGGAAAGATTATTGGAATTGACTTAGGTACAACAAACTCTTGTGTATCTGTATTCGAAGGCAACGAGCCTGTTGTTATCGCTAATAGCGAGGGCAAGCGCACTACGCCTTCTGTAGTAGGTTTCGTTGAGGGTGGCGAACGTAAGATTGGCGATCCCGCCAAGCGTCAGGCTATCACCAACCCCAAGAACACCGTTTATTCTATTAAGCGTTTCATGGGTGAGACATGGCAGCAGACCGAGAAGGAGATCTCACGCGTACCATTTAATGTAGTAAACGAGGGTGGCTATCCCCGTGTTGACATCGATGGCCGTAAGTATACGCCTCAGGAAATCTCTGCTATGGTGCTTCAAAAGATGAAGAAGACCGCAGAGGACTATCTGGGTCAGGAGGTGACAGAAGCCGTTATCACCGTGCCCGCTTACTTCTCAGACTCTCAGCGTCAGGCTACTAAGGAAGCCGGTCAGATTGCTGGCTTGAACGTACGTCGTATCGTGAACGAGCCTACAGCAGCTGCTCTGGCTTACGGTATCGACAAGACCAACAAGGATATGAAGATTGCCGTGTTCGACCTCGGTGGTGGTACTTTCGATATCTCTATCCTCGACTTCGGTGGTGGTGTGTTCGAGGTGCTCTCTACCAATGGTGACACTCACCTGGGTGGTGACGACTTCGACCAGGTTATCATCGACTGGCTGGTACAGGAATTCAAGAACGACGAGGGTGCAGACCTGAAGAGTGATCCTATGGCTATGCAGCGTCTGAAGGAGGCTGCTGAGAAGGCTAAGATTGAGTTGTCAAGCACTACTTCTACAGAGATTAACCTGCCCTACATCATGCCCGTAGGTGGTGTTCCCAAGCACTTGGTGAAGACCCTGACACGTGCTAAGTTCGAGCAGTTGGCCCACAACCTTATTCAGGCTTGTCTGGTGCCCTGCCAGAATGCCGTTCGCGATGCAGGTATCTCTACATCAGATATCGACGAGGTTATCCTCGTAGGTGGTTCAAGCCGTATTCCCGCTGTGCAGACCCTCGTAAAGAACTACTTCGGCAAGGAGCCTTCAAAGGGTGTTAACCCCGATGAGGTAGTGGCCGTAGGTGCTGCTATCCAGGGTGCTATCCTCAACCAGGAAACCGGTCAGGACATCGTATTGCTCGACGTTACTCCTCTGACGCTCGGTATCGAGACTCTCGGTGGTGTGATGACCAAGCTGATTGATGCCAACACCACTATCCCTTGCAAGCAGAGCCAGGTATTCTCTACCGCTGCCGACAATCAGACAGAGGTAACCATCCATGTACTGCAGGGTGAGCGTCCTATGGCTTCTCAGAACAAGAGCCTGGGTCAGTTCAACCTCACGGGCATCGCTCCCGCCCGTCGCGGTGTGCCTCAGATTGAGGTAACATTCGACATCGACGCCAACGGTATCGTGAAAGTTAGTGCTAAGGATAAGGCTACCGGTAAGGAGCAGGCCATCCGCATCGAGGCTTCATCTGGTCTGTCACAGGACGAAATCAACCGCATGAAGGCTGAGGCCGAGGCTAATGCTGAGAACGACAAGAAGGAGCGCGAGCGCATCGACAAGATGAACCAGGCCGACTCTATGATTTTCCAGACTGAGACCTTCCTCAACGAGAATGGTGACAAGCTGGGTGCCGACAAGGCTAACGTAGAGGCTGCTGTCAACCAGCTGAAGGAAGCTCACAAGGCAGGTGATGTTGCTGCTATCGACACAGCCATGAACAACCTGAACCAGGTGATGCAGGCTGCTTCTCAGAAGATGTACCAGCAGGCAGGCGCAGGTCAGCCCGGTGCCGATGCAGGTCAGCAGCAGTACCAGGGTGGTCAGCAGACTCAGTCAAATCCTAACGATGACGTTCAGGACGCTGACTTCGAGGAAGTGAAGTAAATACCACATATGACAATGATGAAGGCGTGCATCCGAAAGGTTGCACGCTTTTTTTGCCTCAAAGAGCGTGATTCCTCAGATAATTTGCATAACTTTGCACCCCGTATGGATGACAAGCATTATCTTCTCAGCCTCATTCGCGAAGGCGAACACCAGCAGCAAGACTTCAAATATCGCGTTGCCGATGCCTGCAAACTGGCGAAAACGGTATCGGCTTTTGCCAATACCGATGGCGGTCGCCTGCTGATTGGCGTGCGCGACGACGGACATCTCTCGGGGGTACGAAGCGAGGAGGAGATCTACATGATGCATCAGGCGGCTTACAAATACTGCAAGCCCGAGGCGAGCATCAAGTTTGATACCTATCATGTAGAGGGCAGGACCATTGTCATTGCCACCGTTCCGCCCTCCCCCAACCGTCCTATCTGTGCTTTGGATGAAGAAGGTAGCAGGCGTGCCTATATCCGCATTGCCGACGAGAACATCGTTGCCTCGCCTGTTCATCTGGCTCTTTGGCGCGAACAGCAAAAGCCTCAGGGGGCTATCATGACATACAACGACACAGTGAGACAATTGCTCAATGCCATTGAGGGACAGCGCACACTGAACCAGATAGTACGCTCCTCACGATTGTCCCGTCCTAAAGTCATTGCTCTGCTGGCCCGTCTTATCCGCTTTGGCATCGTTCGCTGGGAGTACCAAAGCCAGCAGTTCCTATTCAGTCAGATATAATCCCACCTAAAAAGAGTTCATAAATATGTCGCTTGGCGGTTTCGGGCTTCACGGCCTCGTCAAGCGGTACGTCAGGCGGATTGATGCATTCTACACGTTCAAAACCTGCATCGAGCAACGCCTCACGATCACTAATGCGACCAGCTATCAGCCAGGTGGGTACATGGTGTTTCTTTGCTCGCTGCAAGATGCCGAAGGGCAGTTTACCCATCAGCGTCTGACGATCAGCAGAGCCCTCGCCCGTAATGACCAGCGAGGCATCTTGTAATAAAGTATCGAAGTGGACGCTGTCAAGCAACAGGTCAATACCCGAACGGCATTCAGCATTCATATATTGCAGGAAAGCATAGCCCAAGCCGCCCGCCGCACCGGCTCCTGGCATATCCTGGCGGTCGTAGCCCATGTGTCTGGATGAGACTTCCGCAAAACGACGGGCTCGCGCATCGAGGGCAAGCACCTGTTCCTGTGTTGCTCCCTTTTGAGGCGCGAACACATGTGCAGCGCCCTTCTCACCGCAAAGCGGATTGGTCACGTCAGTAGCAATCGTGAAATGTACATGACTCAGTTCCCTGACATCATCCCAACTGCCATGACGGGCGAAGGCATCGATAATAGCCCGTAGCATCCCGATACCACAATCGCTGGTAGCGCTGCCACCGAGCCCCACGATAATATGCCTGCATCCGCGCCTTACAGCATCCACCACCAGCTGGCCTGTGCCATAGCTCGTTGCCACCATAGGATTACGTTCCTCTGCCGTGAGCAGTGTCAGTCCGCTGGCCTTCGCTATTTCTATCACCGCTGTATCGTCTTTCACCAGATACTGCGCCATGATGGTCCGCATCATTGGATCCTTCACGTTCACGTCTACTACCTCTCCGCCAAGGACACCCTTGAATGCCTCCAGCCAGCCCTCGCCGCCATCACTTACGGGAATACTGACGACCTCTGCCTCAGGCATAGACAAGGCAAAGCCATCCGCTGCAGCCCTGTTGGCTTCAGTAGATGTCAGACACCCCTTCAGGGAGTCGATGGCTATAATAATCTTTTTCATATGACGGCGCAAAGATACGAATTAATTCTGGAAACCAGACAAACGGAGCAATTCTTTTTAAAAGAAAAGCAAGCTTTCCTTTTGTATTTTGCTCGCTTATTTGTATCTCCTCCATCGCATTATCATAAGTGGCATGAAACTTCTCCTGACTTGTAGTTTTATCGATAGTCAGACGTTCATAGTCATAGTTGTCGAGTGTATCAAGGGCGTAAGTATAATCTACCACCACATTCAGCAGGTCCTGATTCTCAACCGTCTTCTCCACCTTCTGATTGCTAATGGCACGACTGGCCACCTGCACCAACTGTCGCAACTCACCAAGCTGCTCCTTGCGGATGCGCTCGTTTACGACGTAGCCTTTTATCAGATAGTCTTTGATAATCTTTCGAGCCCAAATGCGGAAAGCAGTACCGCGTTTACTATGAACGCGATAACCAACAGAGATGATGACATCAAGGTCGTAACATTTCACTCTACGAGAAACCTTTCTTTTGCCCTCTTGTTGAACTGTCAAGTATTCCTTGACTGTTCCCTTTTTTTCAAGTTCACCTTCCTTATATAAGTTATTAAGGTGAAGGCTTACATTTTGTTTCGTAGTTTGAAACAATTCAACCATCTGAGCCTGTGTCAACCATACTGTCTCATTCTCTAGACGGACATCAATCTGTGTCTGCCCATCCTCTGTCTGATAGATTACAATCTGATCCTGTTTCATAACATTCTTTTCGTTTTGCAAAAGTAATACTTTTCTATCAATATAGTATGCAAAAAACGGAAATGTTACGTCTCAATACCCCCAAAACGTCACTCGAGTGAAATCATCGATTGAGCTAGCCTTACCTTTGCAGAAAAATTATCATCGAAGGATGAATGATGAACAAAAGTTAATTCGTACCTTTGTTGTAGGAAGGACGGATTAACCTCCAGTGGGTAATCTAGTGAGCTAGCCAGACCATGAGTCTAATTTCAGTTATAGTCCCTCTGGGTTCTATCTGCGAAGGCTTAATAGGAAGATAGGCTCGGAGCCTGAGTAAGGTGATAGCCCTAGGCAGAAGATAGTTAATCACGTCCTGAGAATAATAATTCAGACACAAAGGTATGAAAAAAATCTTTATTGGCATCGATGTTTCGAAAAAAACTATAGATGCAAGCGTGATTATCCCGTCAATGACTGGTGACAAGCCCTCACTCCAAGTCTATGGCAAGTTCGACAACAGACCTTCAGGCTTCCGTAAAATGGTCGCTATGGTG
The DNA here is from genome assembly GCF_022024175.1 of Prevotella communis. Lineage (GTDB taxonomy): Bacteria > Bacteroidota > Bacteroidia > Bacteroidales > Bacteroidaceae > Prevotella > Prevotella communis. Next base: position 2,461,508 of record NZ_CP091794.1, read on the forward strand.
CGTAAGGCAGCTGCAGGCATAGATACGTCCGAATGGACATTCTGCTGTGAGACAACAGGCGGATACGACATCGCATTGTGTGACTACATTACATCCAAACAGATGATTATCTGGCGTGAACATGCGGCGGAGATTGCAAAGATTCGCAGAGACCACGGCAAGGACGACCGCAGGGACTCGCTGCTCATTGCTGAGTATGCATGGCGCAACCAGGACAAAACACGCCCTTATACGCCAAAAAACGTTGAGATTCTGAATCTGCGACACCTGCTTCTCTATCGCAGGCAGCTGGTGGAGATGCGCAAGCAACTGGTCGTTAGATCAAACGAATTGAAACAGATTGCCGAGAACTGCGAACAACTCAAATTCATGTACAAGGACAGCCAGAAACTCATAAAAGAGATAACAGAGCGAATAGAGAACTGTGAGGTAAAAATGCGTGAACTGATGTCAACAAGTCCCACGATTGCTGCCAATTTCAGTCATATCATATCCATCACAGGCATAGGACTGGTCAGCACAGCGGCCATCCTCATCTATACGAATAACTTCATTGGCATAACATCATATAAGAAGTTTGCAAGTTACTGCGGTATAGCGCCATTCTACGAGGACTCCGGAACGACCGTGCACAAACGCGACTATATAGGACACAAGTCCAACAGTATAGTACGAACATATCTCACACAGGCTGCACAGGTCGCATCACGCTTCAACGTGGACATGGTTGAATACAAACAGCGCATGGCATTAGCTGGAAAACCTCAACAGGTGATTATCATCAATATTGCCAACAAACTGCTCAGAATCGTATTCTCTGTCATCAAGAACGACTGTGACTATGAGCCAAGACATGAGTACATGCGACAACAACGCATTGCACAAGAAAAAACTGTTGCATGAAACATATGAATTGAGAAAGGGCGTAGCCCCCTTAAACATCAAAAACATCGTCACAGGCGATAAACATATAAGAAATAATAGAAATTTAAATATTTTAATACTCAAAATTCGTGATTTACCATAGGAAGCCTTACTATCATTTGGTCGAGCCTTCACACAAAGCCGTTAACAGCGGATGATATGCATGAATACATAGAGGGAACAAAGGCAAACAAGTATCTTCTGGCAAAAACCAAAAAAGCATTTATAGGCGAATTAAACACATTGTTGACAGTCACAATAGGATCAACCAAAAAGCTCTTTGAATTACTATTGCCAAAGTTAATTCAGAAGATGTCCCCTAAATTCATAGAGTCACACAGAAATGAGTTTATAGAACTAAATAAAGATAGTCTGAACAGATTTGTGCTATCAAAACATAGAGAGTAACAATACCCCAAAAGAAAAAGAACCGCCACTATTAGGAAATAGCTTTGGCTCTCTTTAATGTTCACAACGGAATAATCCTTATTGTGAATACCTCAAATTAGTGATGCAAAGATACGTTTTTTCTTAGAATGAACAAAGAAAACGACGAAAAATATTGCCAAATCATATCCTAAACTATAATTTTTTTAAAAATCGACGCTGTTTTTATCTCATTACGTCGCCTTTTTACTATCTTTGCAAGACATTATTTAATTGCTGCTACCCTATGAAATTTATACTAGGATTAGACCCGGGAATTGCCAGTATCGGCTGGGCGCTGATATTAGAAGCAGAGAACGACAACGAACAATCAAGGATTATTGATTCGAATGTCGTCAAGGTTGATTTTGACAATTTTGCGTATATGAATGCCAAAGGCAAGATTTCAGAGGGTAAGCCTATTGACATGTTCAGAAAGGGACTCACCGTTTCTCCCAATTTGGTGAGGCGGCAGAAGCGTGGAGCTCATCGTAATCTTCAGCGATACAAACAAAGACGTGCCGACCTGATAGCCCTGTTGCGCGAGAATGGTTTCATCAACGGCGATACCCTGCTGTGTGAAGACGGCAAGGGAACCACCTACGAAACCCTCATGTTGCGATCAAAGGCTGCAAGTGAGGAAATCTCATTAAGCGAGCTGGCAAGGGTACTGCTCATGATTAACAAGAAACGCGGATATAAAAGCAGCCGTAAGGGCAAAGCTGATACCGACATAGAGGATATGGGAGCCTATCTGGCTGCCATAACAGGACGTAGCAATATGTTGGTTGAAAACCATCAGACCGTTGGCCAATACCTGATGAACCAACTGACTCTCAATCCATTGAAAGGCATCAAGCGCCAGACATTCTATCGCAAGGACTACGAGGATGAGTTTGAGCAGATATGGAAGACACAGATGGCATTCCACCCAGAACTAACTCGCAAACTGAAGAAGGAAATCAAGAACCGGATTATTTTCTTCCAACGCCCCATAGAGAGCAAGAAACAGGACCTGAGTTTTTGCGAACTGGAGAGTCATCAGATAGAGGTTGAGAAAAACGGCAAGAAGCAACTTGTAACAACAGGTAGCAGAGTCTGCCCCATATCGTCGCCCTTATTCCAAGAATTCAGGATGTGGCAGCGACTGAATGATGTCATTCTCACCAACACCACCACGCTGGAACAATACACCCTGACGCTGGAGCAGAAGGAGATGCTGGCCGCAGAACTGTCTATTAGGAAGGAACTGACAAAAACAGCCGCTATCAAACTGCTTGTAGGCAAACAAACCAAGACCTACGACCTGAACTTCGACACCCTCATTGGCAACGAGACTCAGGCCAGACTGGTGAGCGCATATCTGAAGATATTGGAAATGACAGGTCACGACATATTGGATATCAAGAAGATGAAGGCACAAGATGTGCTTGATGTTATATGCAAGGTATTCGAAGGCTTGGGTTACAAGACGGAAGCGCTGAATGGCGAAGTCGTGATAGGTCCTGAAATCTACATGCAGCCTAACTATAAGTTGTGGCATCTGCTCTATTCTTTCCCTGGCGACAATTCACGCTCTGGCAGTGCCAAACTTGTGCAACGTGTAAGGGAGTTCTTCGGCTTCGACAACGATGAATACGCCAAGATCATTGCCGATGTAAAATTCCCCGATGGATATCGCAGCCTCAGCGCCAAAGCCATACAAAAGTTACTGCCTTTCCTGAAAGAGGGTTATCAGTATAATGAAGCCTGCGAAAAAGCAGGTTACAATCACTCCAAGCGTTCCATCACCAAGGAAGAGAACGAAAGCCGCGTTTTGCACCATTACTTGCAACCCATTCCTCATAATAGCCTGCGCAATCCGCTAGTAGAAAGAGTCCTTAACCAGATGGTTTCGGTTGTAAACGGATTGATAGACGAATATGGCGATGAGTATGGTCAATTCAACGAGATACGCATTGAACTGGCACGCGACCTGAGCAAGAACGCAGAAAGCCGAAGGCGAATGACTCAGGACATAGAGAATAACAAGAACGAACGAGCAAAGTGCCGACAGGAACTCATCGACCAGCTGAACGAAAGAGGCTATCATGTAACCTACGTCAGCGAAAACGACATCCTGAAATACAGATTATATAAGGAGTTGGCACCTCTCGGCTACAAGACACTCTATTCTAAGACCAAGGTCGATTTGGTTGACCTTATCATCCATCGTAAGTTCGACAAGGAACACATCATACCCAAAGCCAAAAGCCCCAGCAACGCTTTCTCTGTGCTGACTGTAGAACTATCGAGTATCAACGAAGAAAAGGGCGATATGACTGCCTTAGACTATGTAAAGTGGAAATATGGCGAGGCTGAAGCCCAGCAGTATATAGCCAGAGTCAACGACCTGTTCAAGAAGAAAGCCATCAGCAAAGCCAAGAAGGAGAACCTGCTGCGCACGGCTGCCGACATTCAAGACGAGCCGCTGACAAGGGATTTGGGCCTGACGCAATACATCAACCGCAAGGCCTACGAGCTGCTGGGTACTATCACTCATAGAGTAGTGCCCACTACGGGTAGCATCACCAGCCGTCTGCGCGACGACTGGCAATTGGTGGATGTATTACAGGAACTCGTTTGGGACAAATACGACAAATTGGAGCTGATTGATACCTACGAGGACAAAGACGGTAAGACGGTTCGCAAGATTAGCGAGGATGCCTGGACTAAGCGTACCGACCATCGTAACCACGCGATGGATGCTATCACCGTTGCCTTCACCAAGCCTGCTTTCATCAATTACCTCAACAGTCTGAATGCTGAGGGCGAAAAGCGGGAACAGTTGATGAAGATGCGACAGAAAAATCTGCATCGCGACAAGCAGGGCAACTGGCGCTTCAATGAGCCAATGCCATTGGGAGAGTTGCGTGCCGAAGTCAAACAACAGCTGGAGAGAATCAACGTTTATCAAAAACCAGCAATAAACGCAGTAACACCAAACCTGAACATCTCGAAGAGTAAGAAGAAAAAAGAAGGCAACCGCCAGATACAGCTAACGCCAAGAGGCAAACTGCACGATGATACCTACTATGGCAGCATCATGGAGAATGGCGTGATGGTGTTCACCAAACGTATTGAGGTGAACGAGAGTTTAAATGTAAATGATGTCGTTGACAAGGGCGTACAGCGCATTCTGCAAGAAAGACTTCGCGAGTATGGCAACAAGCCTAAGGAGGCATTCACCAATCTGGAGAAGAATCCTATCTGGTTTAATCGCGAGAAGGGCATCTGCATCAAACGGGTCATCGTAAGAACCAAATTAAAGGATGCCCGAGCCATCCACAAGAAACACGACAACAAGGGCGAGCTGCTGCTTGGTAAGGATGGTAAGACTCAATCTGCCGACTACGTCAGAACAAACAACAACCATCATGTTGCGATATACGAAGATGCGCAGCATGAGTTGCACGAAGTTGTGGTGTCATTTTTCGATGCTGTTGACAGCGCCATACAGGGTAACCCCGTCATCGACATGACATATAATGCAGACAAGGGCTGGAGGTTCCTGTTTTCGCTTCAGCAGAACGACTGCTTTGTGTTCCCCGACGAGGCCACAGGTTTCAATCCAGCTGACATAGATCTGACCGCAAAAGATAACTATGCTTTGATAAGTCCACACTTATTCAAGGTTCAGGCCATATCGGAAGGAGACTATCGTTTCAGACATCAGTACGATGCGACGAAAAACAATAATGCGAAATTGAAAAACATGACGTGGAAAAGAATTCGTGTTATAAACGATTTAAAGGGTGCTGTAAAAGTTCGGATAACCAAGATTGGACATATAGAGTATGCAGAATAAAAGAAATCCCTCACTATCGAGGGATTTCTCTGTTATCATAAACATTTTTGTTTTCCTGTTTGCAATCATAAATCTCTGTGGTTCTATCTTTTACAGCAGATCTACTGTTTATGATATTGCTTTCGTACTAATTTGAGAGGTATTCACAACGGATTCGATGAACGAAGTGCCGGAACTTTACTGTTTATGATATTGCTTTCGTACTAATTTGAGAGGTATTCACAACTTGAAGTGACGACATGGTAACGGATGAGTAACTGTTTATGATATTGCTTTCGTACTAATTTGAGAGGTATTCACAACACGGGGCACACCCTCATGGTCTATCTGCCAACTGTTTATGATATTGCTTTCGTACTAATTTGAGAGGTATTCACAACTGTTGCCGCATAACGGAATAGAAAACGTAAACTGTTTATGATATTGCTTTCGTACTAATTTGAGAGGTATTCACAACTCAATGGCAGAGCACGCACCACTCCAGGATACTGTTTATGATATTGCTTTCGTACTAATTTGAGAGGTATTCACAACTTGATGAAGTAGCGGAACCGCTCCTTCAGACTGTTTATGATATTGCTTTCGTACTAATTGAGAGGTATTCACAACGCTGAACGTCGGGGGGAACGCGAATAACAGACTATGTATGTATTCTTTATACTAATATGTCAAAGACCACCCTTTGCGCTGCAAATATACGATGTTTTTTTCAAACCACCAAAATCTATTGTAATTTCTTACCATCATACAGTTCCTTCCTCACGAGCTGCCACTTAACGCTTACCTATGCAAGAATGTTGTGGAACGTAGCCGTTCTAATCAGGAATCACTATGGGATCTTCTTCTAGTTCTCTTGTATTTCTGGGTACTATTTGTATTGACTAATCAGCACTGTATAACCTAGAAGCAAGAACTAAATTACGGAGTTGCAATCTGCCTTCTATATGATAGTAAAAAAATTCTCTAGAGAATTTCTTCCTGTATAACTAAGTAGCAAATGCTATATCACTTAGTAAGGACAAAATTCTCTAGAGAATTTCTTTACTACTCTACAGTTAAGAAATGAGGAACAACAGACTGGGGTTTACTTTATAACCGATAGAGATGGAACGGGTGAGTGTCGGAAGATGTTTAAATCAAGATTATCGAGAAATAATTGGCATTCTCAGGAGTATTTACTAAATTTGCACGAAAATACGAAAAGCATTATGAAATATAAGATTAAGCAAGAAACCAAGCCCACCCTCAAGAACTTTGGAAAATACAAGGCAGTGGCCGTTCACGAGAAGACCATAGAGAGCGAACAGATTATCAAGGAGACTGCCCTGCGCACGGGGTTCAGCGCAGGCAACATCAAAGGCGTGCTGATCAGCATCGCCGAAGTGGTGAACAGTCACCTGCGCGACGGTGATCGTGTGCGTCTGCCAGACTGGGGTATGATGAAACTCGAGATAGAAAGTGACAAGGTAGATGATCCCAAGGAATTCCGCGCCAAGAAGCACATCCGTGGCGTACGACTCCACTTCCTACCCCAAAGCAATGACGGTTCGCAGGAACTCTACGAGAACATGAGTTTCGAGAAGGAGAAACAGGACTAACCAGCAAAGCAAGAATAAAATATAAAAATGGTGCAACCCAGCAGGTTACACCATTTTTAATATATCACATATTCAAACAATTACTCTACCGTAACCGACTTTGCCAGATTTCGAGGCTGGTCAACATTCTTACCCTTGCAGACGGCCACATGGTAAGCCAAAAGCTGGAGAGGAATGGTAGCCACCAAAGGCTCCAGACATTCCAGCACATCAGGCAGTTCGATAACCTCGTCAGCTATACGACTAATAGTATCGTCACCCTTTGACACAAGTGCAATGACACGTCCCTGGCGAGCCTTGATCTCCTGAATGTTCGAAAGCACCTTCTCGTACATGGCATTGTGTGTAGCAATGACCACAACAGGCATATCAGAGTCAATCAGAGCAATAGGTCCATGTTTCATCTCTGCAGCAGGATAGCCCTCGGCATGTATATAAGAAATCTCCTTCAGTTTCAAAGCGCCCTCCAAAGCTACTGGATAAGAATAGCCGCGTCCCAAATACAGGAAGTTGTGCGCATATGTAAAGGTACGAGCAAGATCACGCACTTTCTCATTTGTCTTCAGCACCTCCTTGATAATTTCAGGAACACGATTCAACTCTTCCACCACCTTCAGGTATTCATCACGACTGATAGTACCCTTTGCCTCACCAAGGGCAAGGGCAAACATGGTGAGTACCGTGACCTGACCCGTGAAAGCCTTCGTTGAAGCCACACCAATCTCTGGACCTACATGGATATATGTACCCGTATCGGTGGCACGAGGGATGCTTGAGCCAATGGCATTACAGATACCATAGATAAAGGCCCCTTTCTCCTTAGCCAACTGGATAGCAGCAAGCGTATCGGCCGTCTCACCACTCTGTGAGATGGCGATCACCACATCATCAGAGGTTACAACTGGATTACGATAACGGAACTCCGAGGCATACTCCACCTCGCATGGAATACGGCAGAACGATTCTATCAGTTGTTTACCAATAAGACCTGCATGCCAAGAGGTACCACAAGCTACTATGACAATACGCTTGGCTTTCAACAGTTGGAGACGATAATCGATAAGGGCAGAAAGTGTCACGTGGTTGGCATCTACATTGATACGTCCACGCATACAGTTAGTAAGACATTCGGGCTGCTCAAAGATTTCCTTCAGCATAAAATGAGCATAGCCGCCTTTCTCTATCTGTCCAAGGTCAATATCCACCTTCTTCACCTGCAGTTCCTGCTCCTCACCGAGGATACTCATCACCTTCAAGTCCTCACCCAAACGGATGACGGCAATCATACCATCCTCCAGATACACAACCTTGTCCGTATATTCAATGATAGGACTGGCATCAGACCCTAGGAAAAACTCATCCTTTCCGATACCTACCACTAGTGGACTCTGCTTACGGGCAGCAATTATCTGACTGGGGTCGCGCTTATCAACAATAGCGATGGCATAAGCACCAATCACCTGATAGAGTGCCACCTGAACAGCCTCAAGCAGAGTGATGCCCTTTTTCTCCATGATATACTCTACGAGCTGCACCAGTACCTCGGTATCCGTGTCACTCTTGAACTCCACGCCTTTATCTATCAGCTTAGCCTTAATATCGGCATAGTTCTCAATAATTCCGTTATGGATAATTGCCAGGTTATGGCTCTGCGAATAGTGTGGATGGGCATTACGAGCCGAAGGTTCGCCATGAGTAGCCCAGCGCGTATGGGCAATACCTACACAGCCCGTGACATCCTTGTCAGAGCAATACTCCGTCAAATTGTCCACCTTACCTTTCGTCTTGTAAACATTAAGGTCGCATTTATCATTAATCAGTGCCACACCGGCAGAGTCATAACCACGATACTCCAGTCGACGAAGTCCCTTAATAAGTATTGGATAAGCCTGTTGCTTACCAATATAACCAACTATTCCACACATATATTGTTTAGTTTTATACTGCTAAGTTTTGTTTTTTCGGCTGCAAAATTACAAAAAAAACGGCTACCTTAATAAAAGATAGCCATTTTTTTAAAAAGAAATTTAATGTATAATGTGAATGGTTGGCTTTATTCGTAATATTCGATAGTGCGGGTCTGTTCCATCTCCTGCCCCATCATAGAGGTCTTACGGCTGATCCAGTTACCCTTAGCATCATATTTTATATCGGTATATTCCATCTTCATTTCCTGGCCACCCATATCCATGGTCTGACTGACAACAGCGCCCTTGTCGTTATAGGCAAAAGTCATAGAAAAGCCCTGGCCACCCATGTCCATGCTCTGGCTCTTCACCTTACCGTTTTCCCACTTATAGGTAACAACAATATCCATACCGCGTGCATTCATTTTTGCCGACTGCAGATAGCCATTGGCATCATATTTTGCATCGCTCATACCCTCCTGCTGCATCTTTCCGTCGGGAGAGAAATTAATCACTTGCTGGCGGCCCATCTGGCTGCTCTCAATCTTCTTCACTTTTCCAGTAGCATCGTTTGCTTCGACGTCGTGGAATGTTGTCTGTGCCTGCATGGCAAACGGAAGTGCCAGCATTGCAATCATCATAAAAAGTTTCTTCATAGTTTTAATTGTTTTTAATTATATGGTGATTAAAATATGGTTTGAAATCACAGGTTAGACGCAATAGTGACGAAAAAGTTTAAAATAATACTCAAAAATTTCTTTATTTTACAAAAAATATGTACTTTTGCACCCGAAAATACTAAGCTAATATGAAAAATCCATTAGACAAAATAATCAGTTGGTACTTCACCAAGAATACTTTACCTTATTGGTGTGTGCTAATCGCAGATAGTCTATTTGTATTCCTCTCAGGTATCTTTACCTTCTGGACTTTCAGGAAAACTGCCGTATTATTTGATCTCCGATTTGCGGTGTTGTACACCATGCTTATCTATACGGCATTCGCAATCATTGGTTTCCGCGTCTTCCGCACATACTCCGGAATTGTACGTTACTCAAGTTTCGTAGACTTGATGCGTGTAGGCTATGGCAGTTTGCTGTCAATGGTTATTGCTCTTATCTACTCTGTCATCGCAGAAAAGTATGTTTGCTGCATTGCCATCCTGAGCCAGACAGAAACAGTTGTCACATTCTGTGTGGCTACCCTGCTGATGTGGGCCGGACGTGTGATGGTTAAAAACCTATACGACGTGATGGTATCTGACAAGCGAGCCATGAGAGTACTTATCTACGGCGCACTCTCTGGCGGTATTGGTCTTGCCAAGTACATCAACTCACAAAACCCCAAGAAATATCTCCTTCAGGGTTTTATCTCACACGACAAGCAGGCTAAGCACATGTTGCTGATGGGTAAGCAAGTTTATAATGTCAATGACAATCTGGAAGACATCATTGCCCAGAAACATATTGACGCCGTACTTGTATCCCCCCTTCGTATTGACGATTTCAGAAACAACCAGCAGATACAGGACATGCTTATCAAAGCTGGCTGCAAGATTTATATGGCTCAGCAGGCAAAGGAGTTAAAACCAAACGAAGACAACCTCAACGAAGATAACTTCCGTAGCATGCAGCTGAAAGAGGTCTCTGTGGAAGATCTCCTCCCACGTCAGGAAATCACTGTGGATATGGCATCCGTAGGTGCACTTCTGAAAGGCAAACGTGTGTTGATTACCGGTTCTGCAGGCAGCATCGGCTCTGAGATGGTGCGTCAGGTAGCCGTCAACAAGCCTGCCAAGATGATGCTGATAGACCAGGCCGAGACGCCTGAGCATGATATCCGTCTGATGATGGAGAAAGAATTCCCCGATGTGAAGGCTGAGACTGTGGTCACAAGTATCTGCAAGGAAGACCGCATGGAGCAGATTTTCAGCGACTTCAAACCCGACTATGTTTTCCATGCTGCCGCCTATAAGCACGTGCCGATGATGGAGAACAACCCCAGTGAGGCTGTACAGAATAATATATATGGTACGAAGGTGATTGCCGACCTGAGCGTAAAGTATGGCGTCAAGAAGTTCGTCATGGTATCAACGGATAAGGCCGTGAACCCCACCAACGTGATGGGATGTTCAAAGCGCATCTGTGAAATCTACGTACAGAGCCTTGGCAAGACTACGGATAAGACACAGTTTATCACCACCCGCTTTGGTAATGTACTGGGATCTAACGGCAGTGTGATTCCTCTGTTCCGGGAACAAATCAAGAATGGCGGTCCTGTCACAGTAACAGATCCACGCATTGTGCGATTCTTCATGCTGATTCCCGAAGCATGTAAGTTGGTACTTGAAGCAGGCACAAAAGGCCACGGTGGCGAAATCTTTGTATTTGACATGGGACAACCAGTAAAAATTGCAGACCTGGCTCAACGCATGATTGCACTAAGCGGCGCTAAAAACGTAAAAATAGAGTACACCGGACTGCGTGCTGGCGAGAAGCTTTACGAGGAAGTGCTCAACGAGTTGGAAGGCACTAAGCCCTCGTTCCACGAAAAGATACGTATTGCCGAAGTGCGTGAATACGATTATGAAGAAGTCAATAAGGAGATCAATAACCTGATAGCCATATCCAAGCAATATGACGACATGGCAACGGTAAAGAAGATGAAGGAGATTGTGCCTGAATACAAGTCAAACAACTCAGTATACGAAGTATTAGACAAATAAGAAAAGCCCTCACTTTTTGAGGGCTTTTTCTTATTAAGTGGAGCTGGAGGGAGTCGAACCCTCGTCCGCACAAGGAAACCATACGCTTTCTACACGCTTATCTTGGCCTTCATTTTCGAGCTACGACAAGACCCAAGCCACCAATCGTAACCTTATCCCCTAAAATTTCATCTACCAGTCGAGGCGCCCAACAGACTATTTCCGATTTAACCTGCGCCGCTGAGCCCTCGGATTCGGAACCAGATCCTTGGAGCGACGTCTCGTTCCCTCACCTTGTAAGGGAATTAAGCCAGTAATCTACTATACTTCGATTAGGCAGCGAGAGCATACTCATTGTTGCCAATTAATTTTCCTACAGAAGAGATTAAGGAGCCTCCCATAGCCCAGCTCCGCGTGCTTACGTACCATTTCATCTTGCCGTCAAATCCAGTCAACCCCAGACTATGAACCATGCAAAATGCAGGTATTGCGGGTGCAAAGGTATAAAATAATTATGAAATAAGAACTATGAATAAAAAAATATTTCGTACCTTTGCAATAATTTTGCCGTGAATCGGTTTATTATAATGTATTATTATGCCAAAACAATAGACAAGATATGAGAAAATACCTATTCCTCTTAGGAATGATGCTGCTTACCTGCACATCAATGACTGCGCAGTCGAGTATGACTGACAACCAAATCATGGATTATGTAATTGAGCAGAACGCCAAGGGTGTATCGCGCCAACAGATTGTGACTCAGTTGATGCAGCGTGGCGTCACCATTGACCAATTACGCCGCATCCAGAAGAAGTATCAGAAGCAGATCAAAAACGGTGCCCTTGGTGCAGAAGATATTACAGCCGGTTCGAAAGCCGTAAAGAATCGTATGCGCGAAGCCAACGGTGAAAAACGTGAGGAACAGGTAAAGAAAGACAAGCAAAACGCCTCACAATTCCGTGTTAAGGATGGCAAGAAATCAAACCAGATTCAACGCCATACGTACGATGACGACGATAAGGACTTTGTGGAAATGGACGAGGCCATTGACTTTATGATGCCAGATTCCCTAAAATACAAGTTGGATGAGCAAAAGCCTGAAAAACGTAAGATATTCGGCCACGATGTATTTAACAACAAGAATCTGACTTTCGAGAGTAGCATGAACCTGGCTACGCCTCAGAATTACGTACTTGGTCCTGGTGATGAAGTGAACGTCGATATTTGGGGAGCCTCACAAGAAAGTATCACAGAGTCTGTTTCTCCTGATGGTACAATAACCATAGAAGGAATTGGCGTCATCAAGCTGGGCGGGCTCAGCGTTAGTCAAGCCAAAGCAAAACTCAAGCAAGTCATAGGTCCACGCTATCAGGGTTCGCAAATAGATTTAACCCTAGGACAAACACGCACAATCACAATCAGCGTGATGGGTGAGGTGAAAGTACCGGGAACATACACGATGTCGGCCTTCGCCACTGTTTACAATGCACTTTACATGGCAGGCGGTCCCAATGAAATTGGAACATTGCGCAACGTTAAAGTATATCGCAAAGGGAAATTGCTTTCAAATGTTGATGTTTATGATTTCCTGCTTAACGGAAAGTTAAGTGGTGACGTACGTCTGCAAGACAATGACGTGATTACCGTCAGCCCCTACGAAACATTGGTGAATATTACGGGTAAGGTAAAGCGCCCAATGTTCTACGAGATGAAAGAAAACGAGAGTGCCGCTACCCTACTCCGCTATGCTGGTGGTTTCACAGGTGATGCCTATACTAAGGCTATCCGCGTCAATCGTAAAGCCGGTGCAGGCTACTCTGTATTCAATATTGGCGAATTTGACATGAACAGTTTCAAATTAATGGATGAAGACAGCGTCAGTATTGACTCAACGCTAAATCGATATCAGAATATGGTTGAGATACGCGGCGCCGTATTCCGTCCTGGCATGTATCAAGTGGGAGGAGAAATCAACACCGTCAAAGCACTCATAGAAGCAGCAGCAGGAGTCACAGAGGAAGCCATCTCACAGCATGCCGTGATGCATCGCATAAAGGCAGACCGTTCACTTGAGATGATAAGTTTGGATTTACGTGCCATTATGGAAGGTACAGCTCCTGACATTGCCCTGAAGAACGAGGATGTTATTTACATTGCCAGTCGTCAGGAACGCAACGAGAAGAAAACGGTAACAATCAATGGTGAAGTGGCCTATCCTGGTGTTTACCGCTATGCTGAGAACGAGACACTTGAAGACCTGATTATCCAAGCTGGTGGTCCTACTGAGGCTGCATCGTTGGCAAAAGTCGATGTAGCACGTCGTATTACCAACCCCAACTCTACGGAGGCTGGCGACCAGATAGCCCAGAACTTCAGTTTCAAGCTGAATCCTGACTTCACGATTTCTGAACAACCCGATTTTACACTGCAACCATTCGATGAAGTTTATGTACGTCGTTCTCCCGACTATAACGAACAACAGAATGTCACCATCGAAGGCGAGGTGCAGTTTAGTGGCAACTACGCATTGTCAAGCAAGGGACAGCGACTGAGCGAAGTCATCAAGATGGCAGGCGGACTGACCAATCAGGCTTATGCTGAAGGTACCAAACTGTTGCGCCAGATGACCTCTGAAGAGCGCGACATGATGGAAACCATGTTACGCACCGCCCAGCGCAACTCGGGTAACGACTCTATTGACGTGAAGAAGCTGATGACGAACACCACTTACCCCGTAGGTATTGAGTTGGATAAAGCTCTGAAGAACCCAGGAACCGATGACGACCCAATCCTTCGCGAAGGCGACCGTATCGTAGTGCCCCGTTATGACGGAACAGTAAAAATTAACGGTGAAGTACTATTCCCCAACACTGTATATTTCAAGGAGGGCAAGAGTACCGACTACTATATTAACTTAGCCGGTGGAACAACATCAACAGCCAAGAAATCCATGACCGTTATCATCTACATGAATGGCATGGTGGCACGCGCAGACCGCAAGCACAAGCCTCGCCCAGGTTGCCAGATTGTGGTGCCCACAAAGTCACGCCGCAAGGGCATGTCACTGCCAGAAATCCTGAGTATCGGCTCTAGCACTGCCTCTATCGCAACAATGATTGCTACGATTGCAAACTTGACAAAGTAAGAAGCTATGGAAGATAATAAGAAAGAACTGAAGACCATTGATGTCATTAATATAGCAAAAAAGCTGTGGGCCAGGAAGAAACTCTTTGCCAAGACATTACCCATAGCCTTTGTATTATCATGTGTATTTATCCTAGGTTTTCCGCGCTACTATAATACAGATATCAAGTTAGCCCCAGAACTAGGCGGGTCGTCTATTGGTAGTAGTACATTAGGATCGCTAGCATCTTCTTTCGGATTCGATTTGGACAATCTGCAAAGCAACGATGCCATTACCCCCCTTCTATATCCCGACCTTATGGAAGATAATGGCTTTGTCACCAATCTTTTCAATGTACGGGTAAAAACTGTAGACGGAAACATTGAAACCACATACCATGATTATTTACAGAAACATCAAAAGCCTGTTATATGGTTTGTCCCCATTGATTGGATGAAGAACCTGTTTCGTAGCAAACAAAAAGCAGAAGAACGAACTATCGATCCCTATAACCTGTCGAAGGACGAAGATGCTATTGCCGGAAGTATCAGAAATAACATCAAGATTAATTTCGACAAGAAAACAGCTGTTATCAGTATCAGTATAAAGGATCAGGACCCGCTGATCTGTAAAACTATCGGTGACTCCGTTAAGGAACGACTTCAGGAGTTCATTACAGACTATCGTACCAGCAAAGCCCGTACTGATTACGAGTACTACATGAAACTAACAATGGAAGCCAAACAGGAATACGAGAAAACTCGTCAGCAATACGGCAGGATGGCAGATGCCAGTACAAATGTAGCTCTGAAAAGCCTTGAGTTGCAACTTGAGGATATGGAGAATGACCTTCAGCTAAGATACAACACTTATACCACACTCAACACCCAGATGCAGGCATCAAAAGCGAAAGTACAGGAGCGCACACCAGCGTTCACCGTCATCAAAGGTGCTTCAGTGCCCATTAAACCTGCAGGTCCTAAACGCATGATTTTTGTTGCATTCATGCTAATGCTTACATTTGCCGGCACTTCACTATATATATTGCGTAAACAATGATATATACCTTCCTCTTACTATTTATTGTTATTGTCTCTTTGATATTCCTGGAGGAATATCTTGGAGACCATAATAAATATGTATATTGGGGACTATGTATCATTATGATACTTTTATGTGCATTCAGGACGATAGGCGTCGACCCTGACTCTGAAGCTTACGAAGAGATCTTCAAAACCCATGAAAACAATCCAGAACTTCTGGTAGAAGCCTCTTTCTTATTCTTTTCGGGGATTGTGCAAAGATTTACGGACGATGTCCACTATCTGTTCTTGATATACGCCATTTTGGGTGTCACGATAAAGTTTATTGCCCTTAGGCAACTATCGCCTTGGTATTTTCTTCCATTAGCCATATACTTCGGAAACTATTTTATTCTTCACGACTACATACAGATTAGAGCTAGCATTGCATCAGGTATGCTTTTGCTGGCCATCAAACCTCTCTCTGAAGGAAAGAAGAAGAAAGCCATTCTCTTCTTCTTAATAGCAAACATATTTCACTATTCATCACTCGCGTTTTATCCTATCCTATTTTTCAACAACAGACTATCACAGATCTGGAAATATCTACTGATAGCGATTATGCCTATTGGAGTCGTGTTGTTCCTGCTTCATTATGATTTCTTCTCCGCCCTCCCAATACCCTATATTCAGGACAAGATTGAGATGTATAAAGCATTAACAGAAAGAGGAATCTTTGATGAACTATCCCTCAAGAATGTGTTTATTTGGATTCAATATTGCATCATCCTCTACTCGCTCTATTTTTACGACACAATGTTAGAAAAGTGTCCTGCATTACCATTATTACTAAAAATCACAGCCTATTCAATGGCCTGCTTTTTTGCCCTCTCGTCAATTTCTGTAGTTGCGGGCCGACTGCACGAATTACTGGGTATCGTTGAACTGGCACTATTCCCATGCGTCTGTTACACTATACGTCCGCAGTACTATGGTAGAATTGCGGTCTGCTTTATTGGAGCGGTAGAAATGTACTTCACGCTATTCGTATGGGAGCTATTAGACTTTGCAATGGAATGAGTAACAATAAAACCGTTAGCAGCAGCCGTTCTTCCCTGTTACAGAAGAATATCTTTGCCTCTTTTGTTATCAAAGGGTGGTCAGCCCTCATTGTACTTCTGCTGGTTCCGGCAACCCTTCATTGCTTAGGAGAGTACAAAAACGGCATTTGGCTCACCATAAGTAGCCTGCTATTATGGATTGACAACATGGATATTGGTCTTGGTAACGGACTCCGTAACAAGATAGCAGAATACATGGCACACGATGAGTTTGAACGGACCCGTTCTCTCATTTCATCGACCTTCGCCATGTTGACATGCATCATCATCCCCGTACTGCTTATTCTGTTATTATTAATTGCCCTTACCGACCCCTACTGGATTTTCAACGCTTCGCCATCGAAAGTGGATCATCTTGACCAAGTTCTGATGGCAACGGTGACACTGGTATGTACATCATTTATTTTTAAGTTGATTGGCAACTTCTACATGGGTATGCAACTCCCTGCTGTCAGCAATCTGCTAATAGCCTTGGGTCAAACACTGGCACTCATTGGCACCTATATCGTACTGTGGTCAGGAAGCCATTCACTGATGCTTATCGCCTTGGTAAACACGGTGTCACCACTCATTATCTATTTACTAGCTTTTCCATATACTTTTCTCTACAAATATCCGCATCTGTGCCCATCGTTAAAACTTATCAAGCTCAAAGAAGCAAAGGCAGTCATTCATATGGGGGTACAATTTTTCATCATGCAAATTTCCAGTGTCGTTTTGTTTATGACATCAAACATACTCATCTCGAATCTGTTCTCTCCTACGATGGTCACTCCTTATCAGATTACCTATCGTTACTTCAGCATACTGCTCGTCATCTTTACTGTTATCTGCATGCCATTCTGGAATGCTACAACCGATGCCTATCAGAAAAACGATATAGCATGGATTCGTAATGCCACAAAAAAACTACGACTGATGACGGTAGGAATTCTTATCTGTCTGATAGTCATGATTGCGCTCTCAGATATCGTCTACGCCATCTGGATAGACCAACAGACGGTCATTGACCTGAAGATGAGCATCATGATGGCTGCCTATATTTTCATCCTTATCTATAGCATGCGCTACAGCTATTTCATTAATGGTATCGGGAAACTGCGACTACAACTCATCTTTACCACAGCAGCAGCCGTTCTTTTTATTCCATTGGCTTACCTGACGACACAATGGACACACAGCATCATCTGGTTTATGATTGTCATGTGTTTGGTGAACATCCCCGGGCTCATTGTCAACCGAATTCAATTCTATAAGCTCATCAACGGAAAAGCAAATGGTATTTGGATGAAATAAGTTGCATTCGAGCAATAATCTCCTCTTAGTGCTTGCGCATCATTTCAAAATAGTTGCTCCTGATAATCCAATCCGACAAAGTCTGCAACCTTTCAACGTTGTATTCCTGATAGTTGGCGTTTAACAGGGAATGTCCTAATCCGCGCCATGTTGAACGTACGCCATAGATATCCAGTAGTGTGGTATAGACGTCCAACTGGTTGCAACGTCCGGTCCATGCATTGCTACTGTTAATACCACCATTGATAATGTAAAGTGGCAACTCGTCAACGACCTGACTATCAGCCATATTCAAATGAGCAGGATGGGCTTGGTGGTCGGCGGCTATCACGATGACGCTATTATCATAGAGTCCCTGTTGTTTTAAATGCTTGATATACTTCTCAATCTGCATATCAGTATAGTGACAGTCCACCAAATAGTTCAGGTATTCCGTCGTCAGCGATTTATCTGCCAGCGTAAAACCATGCTCCACGCATTTCGTATAGGGGTTATGCATCGACATCGTCAGCACGAGCGAAAAGAAAGGCTGTTCTGCCGTTGTTTCCACCTGTGATGCCATTTGGAATATTTGCTCGTCGTTCAAATCTTCGTAACCAGTCATATCCTTGTCATAGTCGAACTTCGAGTACATCTTTTCAATTCCATAACGCAAGTTCATCTTGTCCTGTTCCCAAAACGTCGGCGACGTGGGTACAATAACGTGCGAATGTTTTAGTCGGCCAGCATTTATCAAAGCTGCCGGCAAACCATAGAGCATCTTGTCCTTAACAATATTGACAGTTATCTCCGACTTCAGCGGCAACAGGCCCGTCATATAGATAAATTGCCCATCAGACGACTCGCCCATCTCAATATTAGGACACATATGTCCATTATAAAACACCATACTATCGCGTTTCAAGCTATTCAGGAAGGGTGTAATTTCCTTGCCATCCACTTTCAGGTCTGACGTTACCGACAGGTACGATTCAACAATAATGAATATCAAATTCTTGGTCCCCATGACAGTGGGTTTTGTCGTTCGTTGCCCATAGTCAGTAAATTCCTGTTCAATATCCGCCTTCTGACTTTCGTCCAACTCCCAATCCCTCTGTATAAAATCATCGTTACACACCAACGCACGCCTCAGGAAACCGCTGCGATACAGCATATTGTTGGGTGCCTGCGCATATTGCTGCTTGGTTGGCGAGAAACGAATAAAAGATGTTTTCAAGTCATGATCATGTAGCAAGTCCAACATCAGGATGGAGATCAAGACACCTGCCAGCATCGTACCCCACAACAATCCTATCGTCTTCAGCCACAGCCTCTTCAAGTCCTCCTTATTGTAGCGTTTATACAACCAACCGAAGAGGATAGCCCAAAGGATATAGAATAAGTCATGCCAACGAAAGCCTGTCAGTGTGCTATCTATTACGTCGCTGTCATTCAAGTTGCCCACCTGTAGAATTACCAGATTGGGCAGATAGTAGCCAAAAAAGCGCGAATAGAGCACGTTGCAGAAGGAGAGCAATGCCGTTAAAATGAATGTCATCAACAATGCCCTCTTTACCCTACCCCTCATCAGTAGCATACTCAGCAGGAAGAAGGACGTTGCATCAATCAGACACGAAAAAACATTGCTCATTATAGCATCCACCTTAAACGGATACTCATATTCCACCGTCAATACCATCTGTCCATGCATAGACAAGAGATTGACCACCGACAAACCAAACAACAATAAAAACTTCCTATTCCAGGTTACTTTTTGTAAATATGTTGACAACATATCAATCCGTTATAATCATTTTTTGATACCTTTACACAAACTGTGCTTTAATCCCGAACCAATAACAGGAACAGCAACACCAACAACCAGGTAGCCAATCCACCAACCTTGAGTATTATAAGGCCTCAATACCGGGAATTCTGCCAATTGCTCAATCGGGAGACCATAATAGGCAATTATGATCAAACTAACTATTTTGAAGGACAAGAAATGCCATGTCAATATTTCTATCGTCTTATTACCGATATTTGAAATAAAGCTAGAAAGACGGTGTGTTTTTCCAGTCAGATATTTGGAAACCATCATCACAACGATAGAGCCAGCTATTGCTGAGATAAAATAGGGAATGGTATGAGTCCATATCATATCTAGCATATCGCCACGCCAGTACACACTTCCCAACAGCAATAATAAAGCACAGCCAAGGAGAACAAGCCTACTGTACTTGTCAACGATTTCTTCTATCGAATATGACTTATAGAGGTAACCTGCCATCATACATGATACAGCAAAGAGCTCCTTCGGACCACAGTAGATATTGACAACAGGAATCCCCTTAAAATATAGCAAGACACTTAGCAGCAAGGTAACGACTCCTCCGATAATGGGAATTTTCAGTTTTAGTAGTCCATAGAAAATGAAAGAGGCAAAAAACATCGTATGCAAGAACCAGTAGCCGCCCAACAATTGTTCGTTACCACTGAGGCAAAAGAATATAAAGAATGTCTTTTTCAGATAATCAGACACACTATATAACTGAGAGACTTCTCCCTCGAAACCAAAAGTATCATTATAGATATTTAAATGAAAAAAGATGTTATGCAATAAAAGGAATATCAAGCTCCACTTAACAAATGGGACATATATTCTACTGACACGTTTTTGGGCATAATTCCTAAAATTCTCCAAATGACTCACTCTGAAACAATAGCCAGAGAGAAAGAAAAACAAAGGCATATGGAACATATAGATTACTGTATAGCCATAAACGGAAAAGAATGTATGTCCCAAAACCATCAACATAATGCCGATGCCTTTAGCAAAAGACACAGAATTATAAAATTGTATATTATTCATCGAATTTACATTATTATGCAAAGGTACGAAGTATTTCTGTACAATCTGTTGCACCCACGTTAATTATATTTAAATTCTTATCTGCAATGAGCATATTCTTTGCTGCAATAAAGAGAATTTTATACTTTTGCATAACTATGACTGTATCTATCATCATTGTCAATTACAATACGCTGCATGTTCTAAAACCGTGTCTGGATAGCATTATAGAACATACCATCGGTATCGATTACGAGATTATTGTCGTTGACAATGGTTCCACTGATGGCTCTATCGAGGTCTTATCTCAAGATAATCGCATAACCCTTATTCAAACAGGCGAAAATCTAGGTTTTGGCAAAGCCAACAACAAGGGACTAGAACAAGCGAAAGGAAAATATATCCTCTTTCTCAACTCTGACACACTGCTCAGAAACAATGCCATTAAGATATTCTATGATTTCGCCGAACAGTTTCAGGGCAAGCTTGGTGCATTAGGATGTATATTAGAAGACAGACAGGGAAATTGGATCCATTCCTATGGACAGTTTCCGAAAATGAAAGACGATTTCCAAAAATTCCTTTGGATTCCCATTCTAAAAGGATTGCATCTGTATAATTCTCCAGTTATTAAGTATCCCAAGCAATGGCTGATTGTTGACTACGTAACAGGTGCTGACCTATTTGTCCGTCGAGAGGTTTTGGATGAGTGTGGTGCTTTTCATCCAGCTTTTTTCATGTATTGCGAGGAGTCCGAGATGGAGCATCGATTCAATCTACATGACTACGATAATGTACTACTCAATGGCCCTAGAATCATCCACCTCGAAGGCGAAGGCGGCAAAGACGGAAAGAGTAGCAGATTTATACGAGATACCTATAGACAACAAAAAAGTGAATACATTTATTTCAAGCTTACAGAGCCTCGTTGGAAATACTTTCTCTATCGTACTATCCACCCGGTGTTAAGACTAACTGTATGGCTCAATCCTAATGTATCATTTGCAGACAAATGGAAATTCACTAAGCAATTATACGTTTCGATAAAACTTTAATAATATGAGCATTCTCATTGACGGTCGAATATGGTCCCTTTTCTCTGCTGGTGTTGGGACGTTCTTTACCTGTGCCATCATGGAATGGGCGAAGCAGAGAAAAAACGACATATTTTATATTATACTACCCAAAGGACTTGATACAAGATACGAGCTATCATCAATCCCAGACAATATAAAACTGCTTGATTATTCAAAGCAGTTTCCCAAAAGACTGCCGAACATCATCATTCTGCAACTATTAGTGCCCTACCTTTGTAGGAAACTACACATCAACATGTATTATTCACCAGTGCCTCACCTACCCTACTTCATTCCCTCAAAGGTAAAGACAATGGTGACCATTCATGATGTTGTCAATATTGAGATGGCTCAGACTATGTCATGGACTAACCGACTGGCTACCAGTATCTTTTTCGGACAAGCAATCAAAAAAGCGAACTTCCTATGGACCAACTCCTATTATACGAAATCAAAAGTGGAAGCATATTACCCCTCACGCCACTGCAAGGAGATATTTACAGGCGATGCTGCCGACAGGAATATATTTTTTCGCAGGACGCTGTCTGAAGACAAAAAGCTGCAAATAAAACAAGCATTCGGCATCAAGCATCCATTCATTCTATTTGTCGGCTCTCTGGAACCGAGAAAGAATCTTAAGTTCTTATTAAACATCATACCCAATCTCTACAAGGAGCATGGCATTCAATTGGTGGTGGTAGGCGGAAAAGGTTGGAAGAACACGGATCTTAAAGACATCATAGAATCACCGTCTTTTCCAAAAGAGTCAACCATTTTCTGTGGTTATGTTAGCAATGAAGACTTAGTTATGCTATATCATACTGCCGCTTGTTTTGTATCTTGTGCACTAATGGAAGGATTTGGAATGCCTCAATTGGAAGCTTTATTATGCGGATGCCCTGTTGTTACTGCTCATAACACGGCCATGATAGAAGTGGCCAAAGGGAAAGACGGTGCTGTTACAGTAGAAGGATACGACAAAGAAAAATGGATACATGCAATCGTAAAGATGCTACAAGAACGACCTAATGTCAATTTGCAGCAATTATCTGACTATCATTGGGGTAACATTATCGACAGATTAACTTCTTATCTTTCGCACACTACATCTCATACATAGGTTCAATTTCTACAAACTACTTAATACAAAAATAACACAATAAAAAAAACATTGTAACGTTATATCATTATAAAACAACTCAGCTGCACATGCAAAAAACCATACTCCATATTTCCAAATATTACCATCCCTATATTGGGGGCATCGAAACCTTGGTCAAGTCTATGGCCGAGGGGTTAACGGAATATCGTAATATTGTCATCTGCTTTGCCACTGACGGAAAAGATACCGTAGATATCATTAATGGTGTCACAGTATATCGTGTCAAAGTCAATTTCTCCATAATGAGTCAAGACGTAGCCATAGGGTATTACCGGACATTAAAGAAATTGATAGCAGAATACAAGCCGCAATATGCTCATGTCCACTGCCCTAACCCCTACGTCTACCCATTAGTGCTCAAAGCCATCCACCCTGATACAAAACTAATTCTGCATTGGCATTCGGATATTCTATCTAAAGGCATTGTTTATAGACTTGTCAAACCGTTCGAGAGTGCTATATTGAAACGTGCTGATCTCATCGTCACCACCAGTCCGAACTACATTCATCCATCAAGTCCCATCTATCAATACAAAGGAAAGACGAGCGTAGTTCAAAGCGGTATTGTATTGGACAATTTCAATTTAAAAGATGGGGATGAAAGACGCATAACTGAGATAAAAACACAATACGGGAACAAACCAATTGTGTTTCTCTTTGGCCGCCACATTCCTTATAAAGGCATCGACTGGTTAATGAAGATTGAAAAGCAGGTCAAAAGCGACTGTCAGTTTATCATTGCCGGTAGCGGTCCGCTAACCAAAGAGTTAATGAAAAAAAACACATCGTCCCGTATCACCTTTACAGGTAAACTAAGTACGGATGACCTACGCTGTTATATCCATGCAGCGGATATCTTTTCCTTCACCTCTAACACTAAAGCAGAAGCATTAGGATTGGCGTTGGCTGAAGCAATGTACTGCCGTTGTACCCCTATTGTTTTCCATCTAGAAGGTTCTGGTGTGAATTGGGTCTCCATCAAAGATCAAACAGGACTGGAAATACCTTTAGGCGACATTTCTGGTTATGCTAAGGCTATCGACAATCTATTAAATAACCATTCATTAAGAGAAAGACTTGCCGAGGCTGCGCATCAACGTGTCATAGATATGTTCACAGAGCAGAAATCTGTTAGCATCATGAAAGCCATTTACGAACAATTGTAAGAAGCGAAAGACTATGAGTCGGATTTATGTCAACGGACGATTTCTCACACGACCCATAACAGGAGTGGAGCGTTATGCATATATGATATGTAAAACGCTGGTAGAGATGGGCACAGATTTCACGATTATTTGTCCTAACTCTCCCCTTATGTCATGCTATGATGTCGGCAATCTTCCTATCGTTCATTACGGATTCGGCCGGTCTCATTTATGGGAGCAATTTGTACTACCCTTCTATTTCATCGGAAAGAAAGACTACTTCATGTTTTCTTTTACGGGATTAGGGAGTATTCTCCTCCGTAACAAGATAATGACTATACACGACCTTTCGTTCCTTGATAATCCCCAATGGTTTTCCAAAGGTTATTATTGGTGGTACAAACTGATGACCCCCTTGGCTGTCAGAACTTCAAAACATATCATCACGGTTAGTGAGTTCTCAAAAAAAGAGATTCTTCGTTTCTATCCTTTTATCAAGGAAGAGAACATCAGTATCGCCTATAATGCTGCTGATGAGAAGTTCTTTCACTTTCAGTTACAAGATAGCGTTCCCACCAAACCTTTTGCCCTGACCGTTTCATCTCTCGACCCTCGCAAGAACTTTGGCCGTCTTATTGAAGCATTCAAAGATATCAAGGGATGTTCTCTGTTTATAGTTGGTTCTCACAATCGAATTTTCACACAGGAAGGCAGTATGACTGCCATAAAAGACACCATCCATTTTCTTGGCAGGGTCTCTGATGAAGAATTAGTCCGACTTTATAATCAGGCAATCTGTTTCATTTTTCCTTCCTTATATGAGGGATTTGGTCTACCTGTCATTGAGGCTATGAAGTGCGGTTGTCCTGTACTCGTATCTGATATTCCCGTATTGAGAGAGGTCTGTGGAGAAGCTGCTATATATTTTAACCCACACCATATTGAAGATATAAGGAATACAATAGAGCAGTTTCTGAAAAAGAATGACACTCTTCGCCCCACCGTCATTGCAAAAGGATATGAAAATGCCAATAGATTTTCATGGGAGAAAACCGCAAAAAAAATCATTCTATTGGCTCAACATTATAAATAACGAACTATGATTATACGCAGTAAAGCACCATTAAGATTAGGACTTGCAGGAGGAGGATCAGATGTAGCCCCCTATTGTGATATCTATGGAGGTTTAGTACTCAATGCCACCATCAATCTCTATGCCTATTGTACCATAGAAGAGACAAATGACGCACAGATTACCATCCATTCCTTTGATGCAGATGTCCACAAGTCATATCCATTATCCAACTCATTAGAGATTGATGGACAAGCCAGCCTCATCAAGGGGGTATACAACAGGGTTTACCGTGATTTCCATCTACAACCGCAAGCATTCAAGATCACCACCTACAATGATGCACCAGCAGGCTCTGGATTAGGAACCTCATCAACTATGGTTGTTTGCATTCTAAAAGCTTTTGTGGAATGGAAAGGATTGCCGTTGGGTGATTATGAGATAGCCAAGTTGGCATACGAAATAGAACGGAAAGACCTAATGCTGAGTGGTGGGAAACAAGATCAATATGCCGCCTCCTTCGGAGGATTCAATTATATTGAGTTTATGAAGGATGATATCGCCATCGTCAATCCACTGAAAATCAAGCGTTGGATAATTGATGAGTTGGAAGCCTCCATGCTTCTTTACTTCACAGGACGCTCTCGTTCATCAGCTGCCATTATCGACGAACAGAAGAAAAACACTGAGGGAGGTAATAGCAATGCCATTGAAGCAATGCACCGTATCAAACAGAGTGCCATTGACACCAAGCTTGCTCTTTTGAAAGGTGATATTGATGCTTTTGCCGATATTCTGCGTGAGGCATGGGAAAACAAGAAGAAGATGGCAAACAACATTTCGAACCCCATCATTCAAGAAGCGATGGATGTTGCCCTTCAGGCTGGTGCCAAAGCAGGAAAGGTATCTGGAGCCGGTGGCGGTGGATTCATCATGTTCGTAGTAGAGCCTACGCGAAAGAAGGAAGTAGAACAGGCCCTATCAAAATTGGATGGATTTGTCATGCCTTTTAACTTCAGCGATGGTGGTGCACACGGCTGGAAGATTTACGATACAGACAATGTTAAAGCATTCTAAATATATATGGAGGAAAATATCAACAAACATATTGACAATCTGATAGACCGTTATCCAAAACTGATAGTCTGTCGCAATTCTATTCAAGAAGCTTACAACACCCTGAAGCAAGCCTACACAGATGGTCGCAAGCTATTGGTCTGTGGCAATGGGGGTTCAGCATCTGATAGCGAGCATATTGTTGGTGAATTGATGAAAGAGTTCAAGCTCAAGAGGGAAGTGTTCAAAGACCAAGCTGAAGCCCTGAGAACTATCGACCCTGAGTTGGGCGAAATTCTGGCTAAACACCTGCAGGGAGCGCTTCCTGCCATAGCTTTAACTGGTCATTCTTCGCTGACCACAGCATTTATGAACGATAGTAATCCTGAACTCATCTTTGCACAGCAAGTCAATGGCTATGGCAAACCCCACGATGTATTCTTAGGCATATCTACATCAGGAAATAGCCGTAACGTGCTCTTTGCTGCTGTAGCTGCAAAATCAAAAGGGTTACACGTTATCGGACTGACTGGCCAGCGTGACAGCAAGCTGAAAGAGCTGGCAGACATCTGCATCCAGGTGCCGGAGACTGAAACCTATAAAATACAGGAACTGCACCTTCCTGTCTATCATTGTCTCTGCTTAATGTTAGAAGAGCATTTCTTCGGTAAATAACAAATAAAGGAAGGAATTATGAAAGTCGTCATTATGGCCGGTGGCAAGGGAACGCGCATTGCTTCTATCAAAAGCGATGTGCCTAAGCCCATGATTGAAATTTGCGGAAAACCGATATTGCTATGGCAGATTGAGAATTTAAAAGCCTGTGGACTGACGGACATTACTTTGGTAACAGGTTATCTGGGCGAGGTCATTCGCAACTATTTCATGGATGGCAGCAATTTTGACGTTCATATCAGCTATTATGAGGAAGACCATCCGTTGGGAACAGCAGGAGCTTTATTCAAGCTGAATCTTCAGGACGACTTTTTGCTGATGTGCGGTGACGTCATTGTGGATGTAGATTTCAACCGTTTCATCCAATTTCATCACGAACATCATGCCTGGGCCAGTTTGATGTCTCATCCCAACGGACATCCTTACGACAGTTCATTGCTGGTGACAGAGATACTTCCTCCACAAGAAAAAGGCGGATTACCTATCGACACCCATCGGGTAATGAAATGGATGAATAAGGAAGATGAACGACTCTATTACAAGAACAGGGTGAATGCTGGCATTGAAATCATATCACCAGAACTGCTACATGAAACCATGAAGTCTTATATTCCTCGTCATCCTGAGACTCCAGACAAAATTGATTTGGATCGTGACGTACTGAAACCCAATATCGCATCAGGAAGAATCTTTGCTTATGATACCTCTGAGTATATCAAGGATATGGGAACACCAGACCGTTACCATGAGGCTGAAAAGGACATCCTTTCTGGAAAGGTGAAGGCCAGGAATCTCTCACAGAAACAAAAAGCCATATTCCTGGACAGGGATGGCACAATCAACAAATACGTTGGTTTCCTGACCAAACCAGAAGAGTTCGATTTACTACCAGGAGTTGCTGAAGCTATTAGGCAGATTAACCACTCTGGATATCTTTGCATCGTTGTCAGCAACCAACCTGTCATTGCACGTGGCGACTGTACCTTCGAGCAGTTGCAAGAAATTCACGACAAGATGGAGACGTTGCTTGGACAGGAGGGTGCTTTCGTTGACGCTATCTATTATTGTCCTCACCACCCCGACAAAGGTTTTGAGGGTGAACGCCCAGCATATAAAATTGACTGCAATTGTCGAAAGCCAAAGCCTGGTTTGCTACTACAAGCCGCCAAAGACTGGAACATCGACTTATCGCAATCGTATATGATTGGCGACAGTGAAAGGGATGTTGAGGCTGGGAATGCCGCTGGCTGTAAACAATCTTTTTTCATTAAGACAAATGAGCCAGATGCGTTACTCTCTATTGTCAACAAAATAATATGAGAAGGCTACATCTATTATTCCTGAATATAGTCATATTCTCCATTCTCCCAGTTCAGGCCAAGATACCCATCGTGGCCTATTATGGTATTCCTTTGGAATATTCTAACGCTAGTCGTTTCAAGGAATTCAAGGAGGCAGGATTTGATGTGTCAATCTGTTTCTACGACGATACGCCCGTTGACACCCTTCTCAGAATATTGGACGATGCCCAAGAGAGTGGCATCCAATTGTTGATTAGCAGCGGATGGATATCTGTTCAGCCCCATGTCGGGATTCCAAGACTCAAGAATCATCCAGCGCTCTACGGGTACTTTCTGCAAGACGAGCCTTGGCCAAAGGATATCCAGGAGACTATACGACGCTATCGGGCAATGGCGAAACAGGACACAAAAAAACCTACATACGTTAATCTATTGCCAGACTATGGTGATGGATTACCTAGAGAAATCCAGATGCCACCATACAAGCAATATCTCAAACAGGCATCAGCCATCGGACTGCCGTTTATCTCCTTTGATTTCTATCCTATTAGGGATTTTGGTATTCGCGAAACATGGTATTCTTGTTTGGAGGATGTTCGCCATGAAAGCCTACGTACGGGTAAGCCTTTCTGGGCTTTTGCCCTTTGCACGCCCCATTGTGACTACCCACAGCCCACAATAGAGTCACTACGGCTGCAAATATACTCCAATCTGGCATACGGTGCTCAAGCCATAGAATATTTCACCTACTGGACCCCCAAGCCTACGGATGAATGGAATTTCCACGATGCCCCCATTAGTATTGACGGACGTCGCACCAAGAACTATCCATTGGTAAAACGAATGAATCAGGAACTGCGTGGCCTGCTTCCCTTGTTTGACAAGGCAGAGATCCAAACAGTAAACCACATGGTGAAAATACCGGAGGGCACCACGAAATTAAAACGCATTCCGACAAACATCAAGAAACTGAAGATTACAGGTCGTCAAGGGGCCATCATCTCAACCTTCAAGAAAAACGGACATCTGTACATGGCAGTGGTCAACAAAGATTATCAAAGCGATATGGAACTCTATATTTCTGCCAAAAGAAATGTGACAATGCTGACTAAGCAACTGAAAGAGACCACAATCAGGACCAATTACAAGATAGGAGGCGGAGATATGCTCATATTTAAGCTGAAATAAAACACAAAAGGCATAGAATAAAATTTCCTGAATAGCATACAATAATAGCAAAAATTCTTAGTTATTATAATAAATAATAATGAAGAATTGTTTATGATCATATATATACTAAGCGCTTTTTTATTGAGTTTAATATGCGGGGTGGTTATTACACCTCTCATTCTTGATTTCTGTAAGCGCAAAAGGCTTTACGATATTCCGAATGAGCGTAAGGTACACAAGAACGCAACACCAAGACTGGGTGGCATTAGTTTCCTGCCCAGTATGTTGCTGGCATCTCTTGTTACCATTATAGCCTATAACCACAACATTCATGAACAGCAAGTACAAGTCAGTACATGGACATTAGGATTCTTTTTTAGCTTACTTCTGATTTATGGAGTTGGACTCATTGACGATCTAGTGGGGTTGGGCGCAAAGACAAAATTCACAGTTCAGATTGTGGCTGCAACGATATTACCTATATGCGGACTATACATTAACAACTTGTATGGTTTCTGTGGTATCCACGAGATTCCTTTTAGTATAGGAAGCGTGCTCACGGTTTTCGTCATCGTGTTTGTTAGCAATGCACTCAATCTGATAGACGGTATTGACGGACTTTCTGCAGGTATATCATTGATTGCGTTATTAGGGTTCCTTGTATGTTTTATACGTGAGGACATCATCGCATATTGCATTCTCATATCTGGACTGATTGGCATCTTGATTCCCTTCCTATATTATAATATACTGGGGAAAGCAGAGGATAACCGCAAGATATTCATGGGAGATTCGGGATCACTCACCTTAGGTTTCATCCTAGGCTTCCTGTTTGTGAAATTCACGATGGATAATCCCAATGTAAAGCACTTCAGACTGGAATCAATGATGCTGGCTTACTCTCTATTGATAGTCCCCTCATTCGACGTCGTGCGTGTTTCGCTGGTAAGACTATTCCACAAAGCCCATATTTTCCAGGCTGACAAGAATCATATCCATCATAAACTGATGCGCACAGGCATGAATCAGCATCAGGCATTAATTACAATATTAGCAATTACATTAGTATTCATCTTAATCAACTTAACTCTATGGTACCTGATAAAAATCAATATGAGTTGTGTAGTAATAATAGATATTGTTATATGGATGCTTCTACACTGGTGTATCAACAAAGCCATTACGAAGAAGAATTTACCTGTCTATATGCCAAATCAGGAGGTAGCATGAATAAGCGTTTGTTCGATATCGCACTCTCGTTGGTTGGACTCATTCTTGGTTCGCCATTGTTCCTCATTATATATATAGGTATAAAATGTAGCTGCAAGGGGTCTATCATTTTCAAGCAGGAACGTATTGGCTTGCATGGTAAGCCCTTTAATATCTATAAGTTCCGCACTATGGTTGTCAACAACGAGCAGAACGGCTTGCCAATGTTAGCTGAGCCAGACGACCAGCGCCTCACTAAGATAGGTAAGTTCCTAAGAGCTCATCATCTGGATGAACTGCCACAGTTATGGAATGTTCTGAAAGGTGACATGTCTTTCATTGGTTATCGCCCTGAACGTAAATACTTTATCGACCAGATTATGGAGCATGACCCCCGTTATGAACAGCTCTACTGCATGCGACCAGGCATCACCTCGTATGCCACGCTTTACAACGGCTATACAGACACCATGGAAAAAATGCTCAGAAGACTTGAATTGGATCTGTATTATATGGAGCACCAGTCCTGTATGCTAGATTTAAGCATCATCTATAAGACTTTTACAAAAATAGCATTTGGGAAAATATTCTAAACCATCTGCACAATGAATTACAAGCCAATATTACTACTTATCGGATGCTGCATATATCCTGCACTAGGACATGCGCAAGACTCTCTAAAAACAACTATCTCTTACGATATCACGTCAGAGGCAGCTGTCGGAACAGGCGACTTCACAGCCTATCAGTTAGCAACTAATCGCCATCACGTTTTGGGCACGCGCTCTAACACCGCCTACATACGCGGAGCCGTGCAGATTAGCCATGACCTGTCACGTGACTGGAAATTATCGGGCGGTATTGATGCCATTGGCTCTGTCCATGCCGACCATCAGGCATATCTGCAGCAATGCTATGCAAACCTGTCTTATCAGAAATTCTTCTTGGAGGTTGGAGAGCGAGAGCAGCACCAAGTTCTTCGCGATGAGGACTTATCTATCGGATCATTTATCAAGGGAACCAATGCCAAACCTATGGTTCAGGTTCATATCGGAACCGACGGTTTCTGGAGTGTTCCCTTCACGAAAGGAATACTGGAACTGAACTTTGACGGAGGATACGGCACTTACCTGGACGGTAACTATCGCGAAAGGAAATTTAATGAGGCACCTATTGTTAATGGACAAAACATCAACAGATGCTATGCCACAGATATATTATACCACCAGAAACATTTCTATTTCCGCCTTAATTTCAATGAACATCTATTCTTCATTGGAGGTATGGAACATATAGTACAGTTTGGCGGAACCACACACGCCTATAATAGGAATGGTGAATTTGTAACGAAAAAGAGTTCGACAAACCTAAAATCATTATTAGAGGTTGTACTGCCATTTGGTGATAGCAACTATGCAGAACACGATGCCATGGAAGACTGGATATTTGGCAACCACTTAGGTGAGATGACAGTACAACTGGGATGGAATATCAACAAGAATCATACCGTCCAGGCCTATCTGGATGATATATTCGAAGATGGTTCTGGAATGAGAAAAAGCAATGGAGCTGACGGAACATGGGGACTGCAATATAACAATAAGACCCCTGGCACACAGTATATCAGAGGGGCAGTGCTAGAATACTTTCAA
Source organism: Prevotella communis (assembly GCF_022024175.1). Taxonomy (GTDB): domain Bacteria; phylum Bacteroidota; class Bacteroidia; order Bacteroidales; family Bacteroidaceae; genus Prevotella; species Prevotella communis. The sequence continues at coordinate 2,493,828 of NZ_CP091794.1, forward strand.
AGTACCAACCAGTCGGGACCATTACATTGGGATCCCAATGACTACGCCGAACCTATACGGAGCCAGATAACAGACTATGTTGTTGGCAGCGACAACTATTATAATCACTTCACCTATAATAGTTATTCCGTCTATGGCATGACACCCGGCATTGCTTTGATAACCTCGCCTATTTACAATAAGGATGGCTACACAGCTTTTAAAGATAACCGTGTCAAAGCCTGGCACGTAGGTGTCAATGGCGAAATCAGCAATCATTTGAGCTATCTCGTAAAAGGTTCCTATCGTGAGGGATGGGGTACATACAGCAGACCTTTAGCAAACAAGCACCACTCTTTCGATGCGATGATCCAAGGCAAGTATCACAAAGGGCCTTGGCAGTTCAGCGCATCATATGCCTTTGACAAAGGAAACATCTATGGCGACAATTCTACGTTTGACATAAAAATTGGATATCATGGCAAGATTCTGTAAATACATCATCCTACTGTTTGCTTTAATCTGCCCTATCTGCTCTTGTCAGGAAGGCAGGGAGGCAGGCGACTTGCTTGGACAGTGGCGTCTAAAAGGATCAGACACACAATATGTCAGTTTCTCTGGTTCTGTAGCTCTCTTTAGAATGACTGACGATACAGAGATATATGCAAACTTCCAACACAATGGTGACAGTCTGTTCATACAATGCATCTCCATCAACGCATCTGCAGCCGACACTGCTATTATAGAAAACAGCTTTGGTTTCAAGCCCTTCAACGACATTCGTCTGAAAATCAACGCACTCAACGATGATGATTTAGTGCTCAGCAAAGATGGCCAGACCTGGAGTTTCTATAAGTATTGAAATGATCCACTACTTATCAAGCATAGGGATTTTCCTCTAACCATTTAGGGAAAATCCCTTTTTTTGTCCATATTTTCGCCTTATCTTTGCACCAAGAAAAAGAAATTGATTGTAGAACGATTAAAAAGATACGATTATGAAAAAGATGTTGTTTACCCTGGTTTCCATGCTGACGATAGCAGCAGCGGCAAACGCCATGTCATACGAGCAGGCTCGCAACGAGGCTCTATTCCTGACGGACAAGATGGCCTACGAACTGAATCTGAATGACGCGCAGTATGAGGCAGCCTACGAGATTAACCTCGACTACCTGATGGGGGTTACTTCATATGATAATGTATACGGTCCCTACTGGGAGCGACGCAACCTTGATCTGAGTTATATCCTCTATTCATGGCAGTGGGATTTGTTCCGTGCAGCCACTTATTTCTACCGTCCGCTTTATTGGGAGGCAGGTCACTGGCACTTCGGAGTTTACATTCACTACCCACGTCGTGACTACTTCTACTTCGGTCGTCCTCACTTCTATGCTACCTATCGCGGTGGACACAGCTGGCGCCATAATGGAGGCAGAAGCTGGTACGAAGGACGCCATAGCCATTATCGTCCAGTAACTCACCGGGATCATCACGTAGGAATGCGAAACAGTTGGGATCGCGGTGACTACCGAAACAACGGAGGACGCAGTTCAACACGTGTTACCGAGAGAAACGGCCGTACACCAGACGTAAATCGTAGAGTTGACGGGAACAGGAGTACGAATGACAATCGTGACCTGAACAACAATCGCAGTATCGATAACAACCGCGAATTCGGAGGCCATCGCAGCACTGGCGGTAACCGTGACCTCAATCGTACCAACACGACCATCGGCACCCGTGAGTCCGGCAATAGCAGAACAAGCGTTGGTAATCGTGACTTTGACCGCAGCAGATCAACCTCAGGCAGCAATCACAACATTGGCAGCAGTAGCAGCAACAGAAGTCATAGCAGCGGAAGCTTCAGTGGCAGCATGTCAAGAGGTTCATCTGATCGCGGCACCAGAGGTACCAGCAGCGGTAGCAGCCCCCGTGGAGGAAGAAGATAAATTAAGGTAAAAGGAAAAGTGAAGGATAATTGTTAAATGTCGAGGATTCGCACCTCGGCATTTTTCATTTTCTCTATCTCGTGCATTTCCTTTCCCCAGTACACAGATTGGATAGCCTTATTAATAATACCATGTCCCACTGCCAATACCTGAGACTCAGGATAATTCTTACGGATAAAATCAAGGAAACGCCCTGCCCTATCCTTCATTGCAGGGAGAGATTCTATATCATCAGGCCATGGTTTTATGTCTTTTAAATCCGGGATAAAACGCCCTGTAAAACTACCCCAGTCACGTTCCCGGAACAGGGGCGTGGTAACAACAGACAGTTGATGAGGCTCTGCCAGGATTTGTGCCGTCTGAATAGCTCGCCATAAATCACTGGCTACAATAGCATCAAAATGAACATCCGCCAACTGAAGACTTAAAGCCTCTGCCTGACGGATGCCTGTTGCATTCAGTTCGCCCGGCGTCTGTCCTTGCATAATCTGACGTTCATTATCGAACGTCTCGCCATGGCGAACAAGATATAACTTTGTCATACCCCTGGAACTACAATACCTTCAATATAAGTTTTCAGGATATGAATACCCGTACGGTTCTCGCCACCCCAGGGAATAATCAAATCAGCAAATTTCTTAGTGGGCTCGATAAACTGCTCGTGCATAGGTTTAAGCACCTTCTCGTAACGATCAAGCACCATCTCAACCGTACGGCCACGCTCAACGACGTCACGACGGATATTTCTAATCAGGCGTACGTCATTATCTGTATCGACAAAGATCTTCAAATCCATAGCATCACGCAGTTTCTTATTATGAAGAGCCATGATGCCCTCAATAATAATCACAGGTTTTGGTTCCACATGAATGGTTTCCTTCTGACGATTGCTCTCGATGTAGGAATACGTGGGTTGTTCCACAGCCTCTCCATTCTTCAGCTTTTTCACATGCTCCGTCAGCAGTTTCCAGTCGAAAGCATCAGGATGGTCGAAATTGATAGCCTTGCGTTCCTCTGGCGTCATACCCGTAGTATCGTTATAATACGAGTCAATAGGTACTACAGCCACACAATGAGGAGGCAGCGACTGGGCAATTTTTCTTACTACGGTGGTCTTGCCTGAACCTGTACCGCCTGCTATTCCGATAATTGTCATACCTGTTACTTTACTTCTTTTACGACATACACCACTGTGGGCAGGTGATCACTATAACCGTTGAGCCACACACCGCCGGCATGAGTACGTAGGGTATTTCCCTTATATTTGCCCTCTTTCTGGAACAGATAGTCACGACGGAAAATCTGGTGAGCAAAATATTTCAGGGTACGATAGTCTTTTTTCTTATTCTGGTCGAGTAATGACTGAGACAGGATAATCTGATCAAACAGGTTCCACTTTCCATCATACATCAGCGTACCTGTGCCATTGGCCAGAGTATCCCACCAAGGATTCCAAAGGCCGCCCTTCTCTACATCCTTCATCTTACGCTGTGCACCCAAGGACACTGCCATAGACTTATCCTGAGGATCATCATTCATATCGCCCATGATAATAATCTTGAAATCAGGATCAACACGAAGCAGGGAATCCTTCACCAAACGAATCTGTCGGCCACCCTCCTCACGATAGAAAGAACCTGCACCACGAGAAGGCAAGTGGTTGACAATAACTGCCACATGCTCACCAGCCAACTTACCACTCACCGTGAGGAATCCACGGGTATGGCGCATACTGTCTTCAGGCAAGATATAGGTATAGGGCATCAATGTCACGTTCTCAACAGAAAAAAGACGAGGATTGTAAATCATGGCACAGTCAACACCACGATAGTCAGGTCCCTCAACATGTACGAACTTGTAGCCACGCTTCTTCAAGGGTTCCTGATTACACAAGTCTTCCATACATTTGGCATTCTCAACCTCAGAGACACCAATGATGGCACAACCTATACCAGGCAACTTGTCTGTGCCGAGCTCTGCAAGCACACGGGCCATATTCTTCAGTTTATTAGAGTACTTCAGTCCCGTCCACTTATATTGTCCATCGGGCAAGAACTGATAGTCGTTATGACCTTCATCATGACACGTATCAAACAGATTCTCCAAATTATAGAATCCGATGCCATACAACGAGAACTTTTTCTCTTGAGCAAACGTGGTACCAGTTCCCATCAGGAAAAGCAGTGCCAATAAAAACATTGTCTTTTTCATATTCAGATCAGTCTAATTAGGCTTAATAAATAGTTCTTGTGTGCAAAGTTACAAAAAATTCTGATAAACAATACAATTTCACCACATATTTTGTAATTGAGAAAACTTTTTTATAAAATACTTTGTTGTTACATAATTTTAATGTATCTTTGCACACAACTATAATTAATTTAATCTTAAAAAAGTTCTATGAATAAAAAGCTGAAATTCGTGATGATGGCGCTTTGTGTCGCTCCCGTTGCAATGGCTCAGACAGAGATTGACTCTCTGGGCGTGCAGGACGAGCAAGCATTCACCTTCACGGAAGCACAGTTGGGCGAGGACGACGATATGTCGCAGAACGTGACTATCACAGGTTCAAACTCAAACATTTACGCCTCACAAGTAGGCTATCTGTTCAGCCCTATGCGCTTCCGCTACCGTGCTTTGAACCAAAAGTACAATGACATCTACATCAATGGTGTGCAGATGAATGACATGGAGACAGGTCAGTTCCGTTATTCTATCGTTGGTGGTCTGAACCAGCAGACACGTGGCGTGGAAAACTCACTGCCCTTCGAAGACAACAACTTCTCTATGAGTGGCATGGCCGGTTCTAACAACTACAACTTCCGTCCCTCTGCCTTTGCTACAGGGCACCGTTTCACGCTGTCAGGTGCTAACCGCAACTACACCCTTCGTGGCATGTACACCTACAACAGCGGCGTCAAGGAAAACGGCTGGGCTTACTCTGCCAACCTGACTTACCGTTGGGCAAACATGAGCACGTCTTATGTTGAAGGAACATTCTACAACGCACTGAGCTACTTCTTCGGCGCAGAGAAATTCATCAACGACCAGCACCACATTTCACTGGTAACTTGGGGCAACCCCACAGAGCGTGCCTCTCAGGGTGCAGCCACTGACGAAATGTATTGGTTGGCTAACAACCGTTTTTACAACCCTAACTGGGGTTTCCAGAACGGCAAGAAGCGCAACTCCCGTGTAGTTAATGATTTCGCTCCCACAGCCATGTTTACTTGGGACTGGCAGATCAACGACCAGATGAAATTGGTGACCACATTGACCGGACGCTATTCTATGTACAAGAGCACCAAGCTCAACTACAACAATTCAGACAACCCACACCCCAACTACTGGAAGAACCTGCCAAGTAGTTATTTCGACGTATGGGATGAGAGCGATGTCAACAACCGTACAGAGCAGTGTGCCAGCGACTGGCTGCGTGCCAAGAACCTGATGTCAGGTTACCAGCGCGACCGTCAGATTGACTTCGACAAGTTGTACCTGGCCAACCGCAACGCTGCCTTGCAGGGTGCAGACGCCATGTACTTCATTCAGGCTAAGCACAATGACAACCTGAATGTTGCCCTTGCATCAAACCTGAACTTTGACTTGAACAAAGACCAGCGTCTGAACATGGGATTCCAGCTGGCTACCAACAAGGGTATGCACTACCAGACAATGGACGACCTGCTGGGTGCCAGTGTTTATCACAACATCAACACCTACGCTATCGGCAACTATTCAGCACTGGATCCTGAGGTTCAGTATGACGCAAACCATCCTAATGCCGTTGTTCGCGAAGGCGACAGATTTGGCTACGACTACAATATCTTTGTCAACAAGGCCAACGTTTGGATGACCTATGCCGCTGACATTGCAGGCAACACCCACGCTTTCGTTAGCGGTCGCATTGGCGGTGTCGAGATGCAGCGTGAAGGCAAGATGCGCAACGGTATGTTCCTCAACAACTCTTACGGCAAGAGCAAGACTGCCCACTTCCTAGAAGGTGGCGGTAAGGCAGGCGCCGTTATCAATCTCGGACATGGTCACTCTATCAATGGTGGTGTCGGCGTAGAGGTTCGTGCTCCACAGGCACAGTCTGCCTTCGTTTCACCTGAGATGAACAATGACTTCGTGGTTGACCTGAAGAACGAGAAGAACTACTCTGCCGAGATTGGCTACCAGATGCAGAACTCATGGTTGAAAGCTAACATCATGGCATATGGTGCTATCGTTGAAGACGCTACTGAGTGGCAGAACTTCTACTTTGACGATATCAACTCATTCTCTTATGTTTCAATGACAGGCATCTCAAAAGAGTACTACGGCGTAGAATGGGGTCTGAACTTCAAGCTCACCGACGCTATCAACCTGAAGACGCTCGGTACTATCAGCGAGGCTCGCAACACTAACAATGCCCAGGTTTGGTACATGAGCAGCACAAAGGGTACCTTCAATGATGCTAACGACAACAAGCCAGAGGTAGTATATAATAAAAACATGCGCGAATCTGGTACTCCCCTCACAGCACTGAGTCTGGTTCTGAGCTACCACAAAGGCGGTTGGTTCATTGACCTGAACGGTAATTACTACGATCGTATTTACCTTGGCTACTCACCCTCTTACCGTTACTCTTCAACATTGGCAGCTCGCGAGAAGATTGAGCACAATGTGTACGATGCTAATGGCAACGTGATGGAGAGCGCCGTAGAACAGGCCAAGGGTCACGGTGGTTTCATGCTTGACGCCTCTATCGGCAAGAGCATCAACCTGAAGAGAGGTCGCTCTATGAGCATCAACCTGTCGGTTACTAACCTGCTGAACAACCAGAACATTGTAACTGGCGGTTACGAGCAGAGCCGTTCCGACTACACTGCTAGCGGAAACGTACGTGCCTATAAGTTCTCAAAGAACCCCATGAAGTTCTATGCTTACGGCATCAACGGTATGCTCAACATTGCATATAAGTTCTAATAGATAGTCACGATTTAAGCATTAAGAAAGTATGAAAAAGATACATTATTTATTATTAGCACTTGTATGCGGTGTGTTTACAGGATGTATGGACGGCGATTGGGACGAGCCTGCAGCCAAGGACACCATTTACGGTAATTCCGACATCAAGGAGGCTAATGTCATCACCGTCAAGGATCTGAAGACAAAATACAAGAACGAGATATCAACACTGGGTGTCTACAAGCAGATTGATGAAGACCTGCAGCTCAAGGTTGTAGTAACAGCCAATGATATCGAGGGAAATATGTACAATGAAATCTGCGTGCAGGATAAAACCGGTGGTATTTTCATCGGCATCTCTCAGGGCGGCATCTTTGGTTACCTCCCCGTGGGTACCGAGATTCTGATTGACCTGAAAGGACTCTGCATTGGTAACTACCGTCGCTCTGCTACAATTGGTACACCTTACACAAGTAAGGATGGCGAAGTTAGCGTCAGCCGTATGCCCCGTGCATTGTGGCAGCAGCACTTCACCTACACTGGCTATCGTGAGCACGTAACTCCAGAACTTTTTGCCGATGGTAGCACTCCTACCACTTGGGACTTGACGATGGATGCAGGCAAACTGGGTACCATCAAGAATGTCACCATTAAGCAGGCAGGTTACTTCAATTCTGAAGAAGGAGAAAACGGCACTTATCACGACGGTATCAAGTTTGTTCCTGGTGAATCAGCTTTTGTTATCCCAGGTTTCTCAACCTCTTGGTATTTCAATGAGCAGATCTCTGACACAAATGATGGTGTTGCTGTACAGATCTACACCAGCAGCTACGCAGATTTCGCAGCAATGAAGCTGCCTACTGGTAAAGTCAATGTTACTGGTGTCTTGAAGCACTATTGCAACAAGAAAGGCCAGCGCGACCAGTGGGAGCTCATCATGCGTTCGCTGAGCGACATTGAAGAAGTGAAGTAAAACCTATTTTGTTAACAGAAAAAAAGAATAAAACTATGAATAAGATTTTCAAATCAATGATGGCTATGACCATCGCAGCATTCACCTTCACTGCATGTGAAGATGTGCCCGAGCCATACAACAATCCGTATGACTCATTCAACTCAGGAGAAGAGGTTACCATCGACCCCGCAGGTAGTGGTACCGTTGAGGACCCATACAATGTGGCAGCCGCGTTGAAACTTATCAACGAACTTGGCGCAGACGTCAACTCTGACAAGATTTACGTAAAAGGATATATTTCTGACCTCGGCAAAGGAATTGACGCAACTTATCTGAATGCACAATTTACTATTGCTGATGACAAAAACGGAACCAACTCACTTTTGGTTTACCGTTCAAATTATCTGAACGATCAGAAGTTCACCTCTACAGACCAGCTCAAGGCAGGTGACGAAGTGATTATGTGTGGTTCAGTTGTAAATTACAAAGGAGATACTCCTGAGTTTACCACTGGCACATACATTTATTCACATAATGGAACCACAAGTGATAGCGGCAACACATCCGGTGACAATGGCGACGGTAAGGGTACTATCGATTCTCCATATAATGTAACAGCAGCTCTTGCAGCTGGCAGTGGCACTGGCGTGTTCGTGAAAGGATACATCGTTGGTAGTATTGATGGTAAGGCAACAACAGACGCTAAGTTTAGTGCAGAAACCGCTACTGTATCAAACATTCTGGTTGCTGCTTCTGCTGATGAGACCGACATTACCAAGTGTATGCCTGTACAACTGCCTACTGGCGATGTACGCAGCTCACTTAACCTCGTGGATAATGCAGGAAACTACAAAAAGGAAGTAACCCTCTACGGTAACATTGAAAAGTATTTCAGCGTGACTGGTATCAAGAGTGTGACTTACGCAATTCTTAATGGCACTGAGATTGGCACTAAGCCAGAAAGCGGAAACACCCCAAGCGGAGAAGCAAAGGGTAGCGGTACACAAGCTGACCCCTGGAATGTTGTTGCAGCCATCAACGCCATCAATTCAGGAGCACTGCCAGACGAGGCTTTCGTTAAGGGTATTATTGTTCAGCTGGACAAATTCAATAGCACTTATGGCTCTATCACATACTGGATTTCTGACAGCAAGGATGGTAGCACCAAATTGCAGGTATACAGCGGACTTAACCTTAACAAGGAGCAGTTTACTGCACTTGAAAATCTTGCCATAGGCGACGAAGTTGTCGTTGCAGGAAAACTGAAGGACTACAACGGAACACCTGAGTTCGACAAGAACAACTACCTTGTATCTCATAGCAATGGTAGCAATAGTGGTAACACAAATACCACAGGAACACTCGATAATCCTCTGACTGCATCTCAGGCATACGACGCCGTAGCAGCCATGGAAAAAGGAGTGACATCTGAAGCCGACTACTATGTTAAGGGAAAAATTTCCAGCATCAAATTCACTTTCAGTGCTCAGTATGGAACTGCTACCTTTAACATCTCTGACGATGGTGCTACGGGTGGCAAGGAGTTTATCGCATACAGCTGCTATTACTTCGGCAATCAACCCTGGGTTGAAGGCAACACACAGGTTCAAGTAGGCGACGAAGTAATTGTTTGCGGCAAGGTAGTGAACTACAATGGTAACACTCCCGAATTTGCCAGCAAGAAGAACTACTTAGTGAAGCTCAACTCTCAGACAGCTGCCAGCCGTCGCAAATAAGAGTTTCTCTATTTATCATACGGGCTGTATCCACAACGGATGCAGCCCGTTTATTTTTCCTTAACATAGAAAAAGAAGCCAAAAGTTTGCAGGAATCAAAAAAAGTTCGTACCTTTGCACCCTGATTGGCGCATTGTGCGCACAGAATTATTATTTATCATCAATTATACAAAAAGAAATGAAACAAGGAATTCATCCCGAAAACTATCGCCCCGTCGTGTTCAAGGACATGTCCAACGGCGATATGTTCCTTACGAAGTCTACTGCTAAGACTAACGACACTGTAGAGTTCGAAGGCGAAACTTACCCCGTGGTAAAAGTTGAAATCTCAAGCAGCTCTCACCCCTTCTACACTGGTAAGAGCAAGCTCGTCGACACCGCTGGTCGCGTCGATAAGTTCATGAGCCGCTACGGTAAGGCTTCGAAGAAGTAAGATATTTCTAGGAAATGACACTTACGCGAAGGTGCGTCCAGGGTAGTTGCATATGCCTTGTACGCACCTTCATTGACTAATCACAAAAACGAAAAGATGACGACTCTCAAGACCCTTAGTCTGAAACTAACCTTATTCCTATCGGTATGCCTGATAGCAACATCGTGTAGTGATGATGACGACTCCAAGGTTTACGACTTAACAAACAGCAACCAAAACGCCACAAACATTGTCAAGGAAGCATCTCGTTTGGAGATGCCTCACCTAAAGAATGGCTGTATCGTATTGGTTCATTCTACCACACACAAAGAAGGCGTGAACTTCATCGTTGAATGGGATGCAGACAAAAAAGCCCAGCGATGGACAGCCTATCGTATCCATAAAGGCCAGACGGGCTCTGCAGGATATGATGGCAGATTTGAAGAAGATCCAGACCTGCCCACATCTTACAGAGTTTCAGACACATATAGTTACTATAAAGGTTCTGGCTTTACTCGTGGACACATTTGTGCATCGGCTGACAGACAATATTCAAAGACTGCCAATCACCAGACGTTCTACTACACGAATATGCAGCCCCAGTATTACATGTTTAATGCTGGCAATGAAGACAAATACGACAGTCCTTGGTGCAGATTGGAAAGCAAAGTACGCAACTGGGGACGCAGTAGCGGATGCGACACATTATATATTGTAAAAGGTGGAACCATCGAAGAAGATATGCTACTAAAGAATAGTCGTTATCCACAAGGTAAGATTAAGGGACAACTACCTATTCCTAAGTATTTCTTCGTTGCTCTGCTGATGAAAACCAAGACCACCTATCAGGCCATTGGCTTCTGGCTTGAGCACGACAACATAGACCATTCAGGTGACGAGCTCAGCAAATATGCCATGAGCATAGATAACCTGGAGGCACTTACCGGCATTGACTTCTTCTGTAACCTGCCCGACGCCACAGAGAACGAGGTCGAGAAGTCGTTTGCCACAATCAAATGGGGACTATAAACAATCATTTAAATTAATACAACTCACAAAACAATGAAAACTGTTTATGATTTTACTGTCAAAGACAGAAAAGGCAAGGACGTTTCGCTGAAAGAGTACGCCAACGAAGTGCTGCTCATCGTAAACACTGCCACAAAGTGCGGTTTTACACCTCAGTATGAAGAACTGGAGAAACTGTACGAACAGTACCATAGTCAGGGCTTCGAGATCCTGGACTTTCCCTGCAACCAGTTTGGCCAGCAGGCTCCCGGAACCGACGAGAGCATTCACGAGTTCTGCAAGCTGAACTTCGGAACAGAATTTCCACGCTTTAAGAAAGTTAAAGTAAACGGCGACGATGCCGAACCACTGTATAAGTTCCTGCAAGAACAAAAGGGTTTTGCCGGTTGGGATATGACCCACCCCATTGCCCATATTCTCGACGATATGTTGTCAAAGGCAGATCCCAACTACAAAGAATCTGCCGACATCAAATGGAATTTCACTAAATTCCTTATCAACAAGAAAGGTCAGGTTATCGCCCGCTTCGAGCCAACTGAGAAAATTGAAAACATTGCCAAGCAGATTGAAGAACTGCTGAAATAATTCATAGTTCATAGTTATGAAGACGAAATGCTTGATTATTGGTAGCGGTCCTGCAGGCTATACAGCAGCAATCTATGCATCCAGAGCCAATCTGAATCCCATAGAATATAGCGGTATGCAGCCTGGCGGTCAGCTCACACAGACTACCGAGGTAGAGAATTTCCCTGGCTATCCCAACGGCGTGGATGGCAATCAGATGATGATGGACCTGCGCGAACAGGCAGAACGCTTTGGCACAGATATCCGTGATGGTGTAATCACAAAGGTTGATTTCTCTAAGGCTCCCTATAAAGCATGGGACGACTCTAACAACGAGATTGAAGCCGACACAGTGATTATCGCCACTGGAGCATCAGCCAAATACCTGGGACTCGACGATGAGCGCAAATACAACGGCATGGGTGTAAGCGCTTGCGCCACCTGCGACGGATTCTTCTATCGCAAGAAGACCGTAGCAGTAGTAGGTGGTGGCGACACCGCATGTGAAGACTCCCTCTATCTGAGCGGTCTATGCAAAAAAGTATACCTGATTGTACGCAAGAACTATCTGCGCGCTTCAAAAGTCATGCAGCAACGCGTTATGGAACGCGAGAACATTGAGATCCTGTTCGAGCATAACACTATCGGACTCTTTGGAGAAGACGGTGTAGAAGGTGCCCATCTGGTAAAGCGCAAGGGCGAGCCCGACGAACAATTTGTAGACATTGCCATTGACGGATTCTTCCTGGCTATCGGACACAAACCCAATACAGACATATTCAAGGAATGGCTTGAAACCGACGAGGTAGGCTACCTGAAAAAGATAGACGGTACACCCAAAACAAAGATTCCTGGAATATTCGTAGCAGGCGATTGCGCTGACCCCACCTATCGCCAGGCAATCAGTGCGGCAGGTACAGGTTGTCAGGCTGCAATAGAAGCAGAAAGATACTTATTAGCATAAAACGCAAAAAAGCCTCGTTTCACAACGAGGCTTTTTCATAACTAAATTAATCAACCATAAACCTTAACCATTAAAAATCTTTTTACGTTGCAAAGATAACAATTTCATTGGAAAGATAGGTTGAAGTTTTGTTAATTATAGTTTAAAAATTACTTTTTATCGATTTTTCCACCCAAATTAACGAAAAATAAACCTTAATAAGCACTTTTTGAAAAGAAAACTTGCACTTTTTGAAAAATATTCGTAATTTCGCTGTCGAAATTTAAACTTAAAACTACCAACCCATGAACAACGAAATTATTATGGTCATCATTATTATGACGATTCTACTAGTCGTCATCGGTTGGCTCGTATATAGAAGAAGTGTCAAGATACATCATCGGCTACAGATGAACGAGGTATTTACCAACATTTCCCATGAATTACTGACACCACTCACCGTGATTTCTGCATCCATAGAAAAATTACGCGCTCAGGAACCTCAACACACAAAGGACTATGCTTTGATGGAACTCAATATTGAACGTATGACGCGCCTGCTCCAGGAGATTCTTGAAACGAGCAAGTCGCAAGCGGGAGAGCTAAGACTTCGCGTATCACAAGGAGATGTCATAGCCTATATTCGTGAGACAGCCCTAAGCATTGAACCATTGATGTATAAAAAAGGACTTACTTTCGATATACAATGCAACCCACAGTCCATGATGGGATGGATTGATACCGACAAAGTAGACAAGATTATCTATAACCTCCTGTCAAACGCCGCAAAATTCACAAATGCCCAAGGCATTGTAACCCTCAAGGTATGGACCAACAAAGACTTCAATCAAGTCACCATTGAGGTGAGCGATAATGGAATCGGCATCCCAGCTAACAGGCTCAAACATCTGTTTCATCGCTTCTATGATGGCGATTACCGTTGGATGAGAGTCAACGGCACTGGTCTCGGACTGGCACTCACACGCGAGTTGGTCTTTCTGCACAATGGCACCATCCATTGCAAGAGCGAAGAAGGCAAGGGCACCACTTTCACAGTAACTCTTCCTATCGGCAAAGATGCATTTACGCCCTCACAGATTGACGAACAACACGACTTCGATCCTACCAAACCACGCAAAACCATTATCGATATTCGTGCACTGGAAGACATACCAGAGCAACTTGTGACACCTACTGCCTACGAAGAAAAAGAAGAATTCTATAATATCCTGCTCGTAGAGGACAACGAGGAACTGCTTATGCTGATGAAAACACTCATGAGCAGCAAATATAATATCCAAACAGCCACAAACGGTCAACAGGCTCTGGAGATTATAAAGACCCGGGATCTCGACATGATTATTTCTGACGTGACAATGCCAGAAATGGATGGTAACGAACTGACTCGACTCATCAAGAGTAATGAAGATATGCATCACTTGCCCGTCATCCTTATATCAGCTAAGACCAGTGATGAAGCACGCAAGGAATCAATGCTCATAGGTGCCGATGACTTTATCACCAAACCATTCCGTTTGGGCGACCTCGAACTACGTATCAACAACATTATCGAGAACCGCAAGCGAATTGTAGGAGAAAGAGCTGCTACTGAAGAGGAAAACAAAGACCGTCCACTTACCGCTGACGAGGAATTCATTCTGAAAGCCAAGGAATGCGTGATGAAACATCTGGACGACAGTGAATTCGACCGTGACACCTTTGCTGCAGAAATGGGAGCCTCAGGTTCTACGCTCTATAATAAACTTCGTGCACTGACGGGCATGAATATCAATAACTATATTCGCACCATACGCATGAACGAAGCCAAGCGATTAGCAGAGAGCCAACCCGATATCCGGGTGAGCGACCTCGCCTACATGGTGGGGTTCAAGGATCCCAAATACTTTGCCACCTGCTTCAAGAAGGACTTTGGCATTCAGCCGAGCGAGATAATAGCCAAAGCCCAAGAAAAGTCAGCAGCCCGTTGACCATCAGTAATTCGTATCCGAAATGGTATCCCCAAAGTATCTGTGCCATACTGTCGATAGCATAACAGAAGCATGGTGATATTACACAGACAACGGGCGTCCACCTATCGTTTACCAAGCGTTTTGTAAAGAGTCCAAAGACAAAGAGTCCCAACAAAGGACCATAAGTATACGATACGATCGTATAAATTGCATCTATCAGCGACTTATTGTTCAGCAAATGAAACACGATAATCATTACTGCAAACAACAAGCAAATTATCAAATGCGACCGTTTTCTGAGCTGCTCATCATGAGCCCTTCCCTTGATATCCACGCAATAGCTGGTCGTGAGCGATGTCAGCGCCGAGTCGGCACTGGAGAAGGAAGCCGACACGATGCCGAGCACAAAGAGGTAGGAGGTTATATGGAAGAAAGAAGAAGTATGCTCAACATATAGAGGAAGTAATTCATCTCCCTTTGCAGGTAACGCTACGTCCTGACTCTCAAAGAGCTGTGCCAGTAATACGCCCAATGTCAGGAAGAGCAGGTTTACAGGCACAAAGGCAACACCGTAGGAACACATATCCTTCTGCGCTTCACGCAATGACCGGCAAGTCAGGTTTTTCTGCATCATATCCTGATCCAGTCCAGTCATCACAACCACGATAAAAGCACCACTCAGGAACTGTTTCCAGAAATAGCGCGGGGATGTCCAGTCATCAAACTCAAACACTCTACTGCGTTCATCCGTGTATAACGCTCCCAACACATCAGTGAGCGAGAAATCCATCTGAAGCATCACCATATATATAATAAGGAGTAAGGCAACAAAAAGACACGATGTCTGAAACACGTCTGTAAACACAAGCGTACGCACCCCACCCTTTCGTGTATACAGCCAAATCAACAGTACAAGAACCAATACGCTCACCATAAAAGGCACGCCCAATGCTTCAAAGACGAACTGCTGCAATACCATGCATACCACATAGAATTTGATGGTCGCTCCCACCATCTTCGACAATAAAAAGAACCATGCGCCTGTTTGATAGGATTGCCGGCCAAGCCGTTGTCCCAGATACATATAGATAGACGTCAGATTCAATTTATAATAGACAGGCAACAGCACAAACGCCACAACGAGATAGCCTACGATAAAACCCAGGCACACTTGCAGATATGTCATCTGCGACGAGAGCACCATACCAGGAACACTGACAAACGTTACACCTGATATCGACGCCCCTACCATGCCAAAAGCCACCATGTACCATGGCGAACGACGCTCAGCCCGGAAAAAAGTCTGATTATCTGCACGTCTCTGAGTCAACCTGCTGATGAACATCAAAGCAGCAAAATAGATGCATATAATTACAATTATCCACATAACAGTCGGCAAAGTTACAAAATAATTGATAATTGTTAATTGATAATTGATAATTATTTTATAACTTTGCATCGCAAAATACTAAACCAATAATAAAAACGTATGAGCAAACAAAAGAAATTTATCCTTCAGGAAAGTGAGATTCCCACACAGTGGTATAACATCCAGGCCGACATGCCCAACAAGCCTCTGCCTCCTATCCATCCTGCTACCAAGCAGCCCCTTGGCGTTGACGACTTAGCACACATCTTCCCCCGTGAGTGCTGTGTGCAGGAACTCGATACCGAACATCGCTGGATAGATATTCCTGAAGACGTACTGGAGAAGTACAAGTATTACCGCTCTACCCCGCTGGTTCGTGCCTATGCACTTGAAGAGGCACTTGGCACACCCGCCCACATATATTTTAAGAATGAATCTACCAACCCTCTGGGTTCGCACAAAATCAATTCAGCCCTTCCCCAGTGCTACTACGCCAAGCAGGAAGGTACCACAAACGTTACCACAGAGACTGGTGCCGGTCAGTGGGGAGCAGCCTTAAGCTATGCCGCTAAGATCTACGGTTTGGATTGCGCTGTCTATCAGGTAAAGATTACCATGCAGCAGAAGCCATATCGCTCAAGCATCATGCGTACATTTGGTGCTGTTGTCGAGGGTTCACCCTCTATGTCAACCCGTGCTGGTAAGGATATCCTGACCAAGGATCCTACCCACAGCGGATCTTTGGGTACTGCTATCTCTGAAGCCGTGGAACTGGCAACAACAACTCCCAATTGCAAATATACACTCGGTTCTGTGCTCAATCATGTTGGTCTGCACCAGACCATCATCGGTTTGGAGGCCGAGAAGCAGATGCAGATGGCAGGAGAATATCCTGATATCGTGATTGGCTGCTTCGGTGGCGGTAGTAACTTCGGTGGTATCTCTTTCCCCTTTATGCGCCACAACCTGAGCGGTGAGCGTCACACAGAATTCATTGCCGCCGAGCCCGACAGCTGTCCTAAGTTGACCCGCGGTCAGTTCCGCTACGACTTTGGCGACGAGGCAGGCTACACACCTCTGCTCCCCATGTTCACACTGGGTCATAACTTCAAGCCAAGCAACATCCACGCTGGCGGTCTGCGCTATCATGGTGCCGGCATGATTATCTCGCAGTTGATTAAGGACGGTCTAATGCACGGTGTAGATATTCCTCAGCTCGAGACCTTCGAGGCAGGTATGCTCTTTGCCCGCACGGAGGGTATTATCCCTGCTCCCGAGAGCACTCATGCCATCGCCGCAACCATCCGCGAGGCCAAGAAGTGCATTGAGACCGGCGAAGAGAAGGTTATCCTGTTCAACCTCTCTGGTCACGGACTCATCGATATGCCCAGCTACGAGGCCTATATCAAGGGTGATTTGCAGAACTACACTGTAACCGACGAGATGATTGCCGAAAACCTGGCAGAACTTGACAACCAGAAATAAGACAACTGATATAAATAAAAGAAAGTTTCGTTCCAATTCTGAAACGAAACTTTTTTTTATTTTTTTACGAAGGGCAGTGAAGCCACTTGTTCGTACAACATATCCGCTAGCATCTCATTGCTATCATGTGTGCCGTTAATCGTGTCATAGAACCATCTCAGACCTACACGACCACGCCCGGTCTTCAGGATATGAACAAGACAGAGGTTCTGTAATCCGATACTCTCAGCCAGGATATCCAAATCTGTGATAGCCAGTTGCGACACAGCCAACTGATAAGCCTCCTCACCATTACTATCTATAAAGCGCTGCAAATCACCCAGGGTCTCTAATCCAAAGCCCTCGAGTATGGGCAGATACGGCATCAAAGACGCTGGAAATATCTCAGCCTGATTCACAGCTGCAATACGCTGGTTCAGCTTATTGAAAGGATGCATCTGCAGATAGCTACTAAAGGAATCAGTGCTTAGCAACACCTCATCCAACTTACCCGATTTCACCAAAGCCTGCACCTGTCGGCGGTAGTCAGTCATGGTGGTACGCAACCTGCTGAACTCATCATCTGCCAGTTCCAGCATACCTGCCAATCTACTGAACTGACGACGGTATTCCGGTGGCAGCTTCACAGCACCCTTGTATCCTATATCATGTTCAATCGCTGACCACACATGCTGTAAGGCTGTACGCATCTGAATCTCGAAAGGAGCACTCCCCTCTTTTAGTCGACAGATATAATGCAATGAGTTATAACCGAAACTCGTCAGTTCATGTGCCTTACGCTTATCAATAGAGTTGGACCAGTCTACATCATACAACTGCTGTACGATAGCAGCCACCTTGTCAACATCATCCGTATAGAAAGTGATGATGCGTAATCCCACCAAATCGGTGATATCCTCTAAAGACGCATATTTGTCGCCTTTACGCTCCAGTTTCCCAGCCAACGACTGTTCCGTCTTCACACGATATTCTATGGCACTCAGTTCCACAGACTGCTCATGCAACACCTGTCTCAACTGGTCGTAGACCGTTTTTGACAACTGTTCCAAAGCAGGCACCTGTTCCCTGAACTGTTGCAGGAGTGCCTCTCCGTGAGGATTCAGCTTAGGTATCATTTAAACTCAAACAGATTGGTAAAGCCTGTCATGGCAAATACCGTACGCAAATCATCATTGATACCAGTGATAAACACACGGCTACCCTTAGGTTTGGCATTCTTCAGTACGCCAAGCAGCAAACGCAAGCCACTTGAAGAGATATACTCCAGTTTATTACAATCGAACACGATGTTATGGCCTGTGCAATCATACAGAGGCTTCAGAGCCTGCTCAGTCTCTACTGCTGCTGCAGTGTCCAAACGTCCCTCAAACACAGCGACCAACTCGCCATCCTTCTCCAAAATTGTAGTTTTCATAATTTTAAGTCGTTTTATGATTATTCGAATTTATTTTCTATTTTATCTTCACGAGTGTCAGTCTGTTCTTACCATCTTTATATTCATAACTGACGGTATCCATCAACTGGCGCACCAGGAAGATACCCAGTCCACCAATAGGACGTTCCTCTGCCGATAGCGTCGTATCAGCGTCAGCCTCAGCTGTTGGATCAAATGGCGTGCCACCATCAATAATAACAAATCGCACACGATCACCCATCTCCTCTGCTTCAATGACTATATCACCCTGCACACCTTTTGGATAAGCATAGTTCATCACGTTGACCACAGCCTCTTCCATAGCCAGGTTCATCTGCATGGTAACTGAGGCATTAAAGCCTGCGGTCTCGCAGACCTCATCTATGAATGCAGCCAGCAGCGGCACATCCTGAATATCATTTCTTAGAGTTAAAGTCATATCGTCAGGTTTTATGGTTATCATTTACACATGTAGATTCAGTACGAAGCGCGTACCCTTGGTAAATGCGGGATCAATATCCAGATCGGCATTCATCTTCAAAGCCATCTGTTTACAGATAGGCAATCCAAGTCCGTCACCTTCAGTCAGGTCCTTTATCTCAAGGAAAGGCTTGAACACGTCTTCACGTTTCTCCTGAGGAATCACAGAACCCGTATTCGTAATCAGGAACTGATAGGTATGAGGACTGCGCTTTTTGAACTCCAATGTGATTTTTCCCTCTGCTGGCGTATATACTGCCGCATTTTTCAGCAAATGACGTAAGACATAAGTGATATACTCTTTGTGGAGTTTCACCTCCATCTTGGGCACCGTCATAGTCAGTGACACGTTATCCTTCACCTTTGGCTGTATCTCCTCTATCAGGCTCTCGCACAGAGGCTGTACCTGCGTATCCTGGAAATCATCCGTATCGGCCGACTTATTCTCAACGTCCGATAACGTCTGGATATGTTCTGAGAATCTCAGCAGTGCCTTCACCTCTGGTTTCGAATCATCCAGTTTATTCAGCGTAGGCTCCAGCTGCGATGAGATATTGCTGATAAACTTCGCCTTCAGGGCATTGCTCTCGTTAGCCAGTTCTATGGTTTTCTTCTGCTTACGGGTGGTCACCATATAGCGCATCAGCACCATAGCTCCCAATACCAGCACTACCGCCAGCACCACAGCCAGCACAATAAGTCCTGAGATGGTCAACTGACGTGCCGACAACGAATCGTCCTTATCAGCTATAATCTGCTCATTGTTAGCAATCACCTGTTTCAGGCTATCGCGTTCTGCTGCCGTCTTAATCGCTGTCACAGAGTCTTTCCATACCATATAACTGCTATATGCCTGATTCAGCATACCAGCGTTATTACTCTGACGTCCGCTGGCCAACAAAGTCTGATAAACCTTATCTACCTTGTCGTAATCACCTTCAGCGGTCAGTTTTGCAGCCATTTCCTTAAATACAGCATTACCCTGTGACGTCTGTCCGAAGGTATAGTAATAAATGGCCTTATGATAAAGCAGGTCGTTTTTCAGGCTCTCATCATTCGCCTGGTTCACGTTTGCCTCCATCGCAGCCAACTGTTCCTTCACACGATCACTCTTGCGCATCTTCATATACATCTGCATGCGCTCTTTAGAAGTCTGATAACGCAAGGCTGCCTTACTGCTGGCCATGCCATGACCTGCAGCAATAGACTGATCGACACGACGTAGCAAGTCAAAAGCCTCTTTCCAGAAATTTTCCTGATAATATAGCACCGTAGCTTTCACGCCACATGTCACACCATCCTCCATCTGACCTTTAGCCACATAACCTTCAAAAGCACGGATATACAAAGAACGGGCGCTGGCAACATGATGACTGGCAGCTTCAGCCTCTGCACGCTGATGCAGTTCGCTTTTCTCAGCCATCAGGCTCACACAACCAAAGAATACACTTATGAATAATACAAATAATCTTCTGTTTTCCATCCTTCAAATTTTTAGTCACGATAATTCACTTGCAAAAGTAACAATAAATTCCTTTTCAACCAAGAAAAACGACAAAAAAAGCAGAAAAAACGTAAAAAGGCAGCTGCATTTATTTGCAGCTGCCTTTCATCCTTCATTCAGACAAGTACGTGTCCGCTTATCCTATCTCAATCTGGCGGCTCAGTTTCACCTTTTCCTCCACCTGCTTTGGCAATTCTACCGTCAGCACGCCGTTTTCCACATGAGCCTTGATATCCTCTCGTTTCACATCGTCTGGCAACAACAGTGTCTGTTCAAACTTTGAATATGAAAACTCGCGGCGCAGATAGCGGGCACTCTTGTCTTCCTCCTTATTTTCGTTTTTCTTTTCCATCTTAACGATCAGGTTGCCCTCATCATTGATATGCACGTTGAAATCCTCTTTCTTCATACCCGGAGCAGCCAGTTCTACAACGTAGGCCTTGTCAGTCTCTTTTACGTTAATGGCCGGGGCTGTGCAGTTTGCACGCGGCATAAAGTCGGTATCAAAGAAATCATTGAATACTGTTGGAATCCAATTGTTTGTTCTCATCATTGGTGTCATAATTTTGTCCTCCTAATGTTTTTTTATTGGTTTTACAATGTTGTTTCTATTGTTTTGAGCATCTTGCTCGATTACAATAAGGCAACATCAATGCCAACGCAAAAAGTTAAGTCAAAATGACACATAACACAGACAAAATGTCGCACCAATTATTCTCCATCCAACGGCCAGCACTCGGAAGGCTGATGCATACGACGCATCTCCTCGTCGAAACGCTTCACCATCTCAGGGTATTCATCAGCCAGGTTATGCCGTTCCTCAGGATCATCCTTCAGGTTATAGAGCTCCAACGGTGCATTCTTCTTAATGGTAACGCATTTCCAGTCGCCCAGACGGGCTGCACGTTGTTTACCCGTGAACTCCCAATAGAGCATACGGTGGTCGGTATCTACGGGTTGTCCGTAGAAAAGCGGCAAGATATTGATGCCGTTGATTCCCTGAGGTAAACTATTTTCCGAACCCGTGAGGGCAGCCAACGTTGGCATCACATCAGGGAAATAAATGAGGTTCTGCAGTTTCTGTACAGGCACACGACCAGGCTGATTCACAATCATAGGCACACGGATACCACCCTCATAGAGTTGTCCCTTACGTCCATGAAAGCCTGCATTGCAATTAAGTTCTGCAATCGGAGCCTGTACGGCAGCACCATTGTCAGAGGCAAAGATCACAAGCGTGTTCTCACGTAACCCCTCCCGGTCAAGATAAGCCAGCAACCGTCCGATGGCACGATCCATATGAGTAATCAGCGAAGCATAGCGTTTGGTATTCATTGACCAGTCCTGCTGTCCGTCATACCATGAAGTCTCATCGATGATATAAGGTTCGTGAGGCGCATCATAAGCCAGATAAAGGAAAAACGGGCGTTCTTTGTTACGTCCGATGAAAGCAATCGCATCATCAGTAGAGATATCAGTATTATGACGCACATGAGCATCATGAGCATTCTCCTCGATGGTAGTCAGCGAATCTCCAACAAAGCGATAGTAGGGGTAATAATATGGAGAATTTGAGTGGACCGTAGAAATGGTCCAGCCATAGAACTCATCGAAACCCCTATGATTGGGCGAAGCCGTAGGGTCGTAACCATCAAGATGCCATTTATTCACCAAACAGGTACGATAGCCTGCCGTACCCAGGACGGTAGCAATGGTCGTATCTGAAGGCATCAGATTGGTACGACGGATATAGGTCGTATCACCATTCGCATTAATCTTCACACCCTGAATACCACCAACAGGACATTGGTTATCCCGGATACGGGTGTTACCAGTATGCTTGCCTGTCATCAGTGAACAGCGCGAAGGACTCGATATGCCACTACCTGCATAACACTGCGTAAAAGTAGTACCTGTCTCTGAAAGGCGGTCGATATTTGGCGTCTTCACATGCTTCGAACCAAAGCACGACAAATCACCATAGCCCATATCGTCGGCCAGGATAAAGATAATGTTCGGACGCTCGGGAGTTGCTTTCTGTGCCTCAGCCTCAGCAGCCGCCACAGCACCCGTCAAGGCCAGGAATAATCGATAGTTCATGGGCACATTCAAATTTGTTTCAATACTTTCACAGCCTCACCTACAGTAGGCACATCGGTAATCACCATAGAGCGTTTTCCATTTTGCTCACGCAGATTACAGCGACGCACATTCGTGGTGGCATAGGTTATGATACGTCCGAAAGCCTCACTCTGATAGAACGGACTGCGGGCATTACTTACGAAATAAAGGAACATACGTCCCTGTTTAAGCATAAT
This sequence comes from Prevotella communis, assembly GCF_022024175.1. Lineage (GTDB taxonomy): Bacteria > Bacteroidota > Bacteroidia > Bacteroidales > Bacteroidaceae > Prevotella > Prevotella communis. The sequence continues at coordinate 2,516,888 of NZ_CP091794.1, forward strand.
CTTCTCACATCCCAGGGCCTTGCCGTACCGGCGCAAAGCAACCACATGCAGCAGTTCCTCTGCCTGTGGGGGCAAAGGACCGAAACGGTCTATGAGGCGTTTGCAATAAGCCTCAACCTCCTCATCATTACGTGTATTGTCCAGTTCACGATAGAGCAGCATACGTTCAGAGTCAGAAGGCACATACTGGTCGGGGAAATACATCTCAAGATCAGTCTCAAGGTTACAGTCGGAGACAAAAGGCCCATCTCCCGGCAGCCCCTCCCCAGTCCCCTCCCTGCGAGGGAGGGACGAAGGCAGTCCCTGCTCTTGAGCCTGACTTCCCCCTTCCATCTCTGAGAGGGGTTGGGGATTAGTCTGCTCCTCATTCCTCAATTCCACCATAGCCTCATTCAGAATCTTCTGATAGGTCTCATAACCCAAATCAGAGATAAAACCACTCTGTTCAGCACCCAGCAGGTTACCTGCGCCACGGATATCAAGGTCCTGCATGGCGATATTGATGCCACTGCCTAAGTCAGAGAAATTCTCCAGAGCTTCCAGTCGGCGACGACTATCTACAGGCAGAGCCGACAATGGCGGTGCCAACAAGTAGCAGAAAGCCTTACGATTTCCACGACCTACACGACCACGCATCTGGTGCAGGTCGCTAAGACCAAAGTACTGTGCACTATTGATAATAATAGTATTGGCATTGGGGATATCGATACCATTCTCCACGATGGTGGTAGACAGAAGCACATCGTAGTCGTAGTTAGAGAAGTCGAGAATAATCTTCTCCAGTTCCTCGGGTTTCATCTGACCATGACCGATGGCCACACGACAATCGGGGATATACTTATGAATCATCTCCTCAATATGCGTCAGGTCACTGATACGGTTATTCACGAAATAGACCTGTCCATTACGACTCATCTCAAAGTTGATGGCATCGGTGATAATCTCGGCAGAGAAAGTGTGTATCTCCGTCTGAATAGGATAACGATTAGGAGGAGGCGTCTGGATGACGCTGAGGTCACGGGCCCCGACAAGTGAGAACTGTAAGGTACGCGGAATTGGCGTAGCACTCATTGTGAGGGTATCCACATTCGTCTTCATCTGACGCAGTTTTTCCTTTGTGGACACGCCGAATTTCTGTTCCTCATCGATAATCAGAAGTCCCAGATCCTTGAACTTCACGCTCTTACTAATAAGTTTATGCGTACCGATAAGGATATCCACCTTACCCTCTTCCAGGTCTTTCAGCAGCGCGGTGGTCTGTTTCGCAGTACGAGCACGGGTAAGATAATCCACCCGGACAGGCATATCCTTCAGTCGGCCCTGGAAGGTACGGTAATGCTGATAGGCCAACACCGTGGTAGGCACCATCACAGCCACCTGTTTTCCATCAACAGCAGCCTTGAAGGCAGCACGTACGGCCACCTCAGTCTTACCAAAGCCCACATCGCCGCAAACCAGTCGGTCCATCGGCTTCTGCATCTCCATATCAGCCTTTACGTCCTGTGTAGCCTTGAGCTGGTCGGGGGTATCCTCGTAGAGGAACGAAGCCTCGAGTTCATGCTGTAAGTAGGTATCGTGACTGAAGGCGAATCCCTTCTGATGACGACGGGCTGCATAGAGTTTGATAAGGTCGCGGGCAATATCCTTGATATGTTTCTTGGTACGTTCCTTAAGACGTTCCCACTGACCAGTACCCAATGTCGACATGCGGGGCTGCTGACCATCTTCTTGCGACTTGTATTTCGATACCTTGTATAAAGAATGAATACTGACATAGATCGCATCACCACGCTGATAGATAATTTTAATCATCTCCTGAAAACCGCCGTTCTGCAAAGGCATTCTGACCAGTCCGCCGAATTTTCCGATACCATGGTCCACATGTACCACATAGTCACCAATCTCGAATTGCTGAATCTCTTTCAGTGTAAGTGCCACCTTACCACTACGGGCCTTGTCACTCTTAAGGTTATATTTATGGAAGCGGTCGAATATCTGGTGGTCGGTGAACAGGCACAGGCGTCCGTCAGCATCAACAAATCCCTCGTGCAGGGTCTTATCCACGGGAATAAACTCTACACCTTGTTTCATCTCTGCAAAGATATCTTTCAGACGTTCCTGCTGCTTGGCACTGTCAGCCAGGATATAGAGCTTGAAACCCTGCAGCAGATAGTCCTCCAAAGTCTGCGTCAACAGTTCAAAGTTCTTATGGAAAAGCGGTTGGGGCTTGATATTGAAGCGTATAACGGCAGAACTTTTCTCATCTTTCAACAGAATCTTGCGGAACGGCTCAGCATCCAGAGCGAACTGCGAGCCGGTAATAATCTGACTGTCACGCCGCATCTCTTTTTCAATCTGGCGCTGTTCCATCTCCGTTGCCTCTGCCATACGTTCCTGCATGGCCTGTTGCGAGAAGCCCTCCTGATAGGTGCGTTCTATGGACTCACGGACAAACTGCAGGTCTTTCGTAACCAGCAAAGTATCATCTGGAAGGAACTTCAAGATTGACTCTTTCTCCTCCTCAGCTGTCAGTTCTGGTACAATATCCACATGATCACATCGCTCTTTCGACAATTGGTTTTCTACCTCGAAGGTACGGATCGAGTCAATATCATCGCCAAAGAAATCGATACGGAAAGGGAACTCATGACTATACGAATAAACGTCAAGGATAGAACCACGCAGGGCAAACTGTCCCGGCTCATAGACATAGTCAACCTCACGGAAGCCGAACTCACGCAATGTCTTACAGATAACATCCACACTCATCGACTGATCCTGTTCCAGGGTCAACCGGCGGGCGTCCAACTGTTTTCGCGTCACCACCATCTCGGCAAGTGCCTCGGGATAAGTCACGATATACAACAGGTTATGATGCGTCGCCTGGGAGAGCACCTCCGTGCGAAGAATCTCGCTGGCAGGGTCTTTCTGACCGTATTTAATGGCACGCTTATAACTGGAAGGAAAGAAGAGTACTTGCTTGTCGCCCATCACCTGACAAAGGTCGTGATAGAAATAACCGGCCTCCTCGGCGTCCTGCATAACAAAAAGCAGGCGTGACTCTATCTTCAGCGACAGGGCACTAAAGGCCAACGGCGCGGAAGAAGCCAGGAGGCCATCAAGGGAAATCGACTTTAACGAAGATTTTCCTATGGCTTTTGACAAGGCTACCACCTGAGGATGATTGGCGTATAGTTTTTGTAGTTCCTGAATATTCATTTTCGATATTTTCTGCAAAATTAGGAAAAAAATTTGGGATTCTCGAATATTCTACGTATTTTTGCATCAAATCATCCTATGGTTACGAAGAAGAAAGAGGACATCAGACAGAATCTGAAAGCCAATCCGCGACTGAAGCGATGGATTGACTATCTGATAATGAACCAGCGTGACGCAAGACCACGATGGTACATCCGCCTGTTGGCTCCTCTCTATCAAGAACGTGGACGCGGTTCAAAAATATACTGGTCCGTACGGATGGACACCCCACCCTACAGACTTTTTTCACTTGGTCAGAACAGCGTGGTTGAGTCGTATTCATGCATCAACAACGCCGTAGGTGATGTCATCATTGGCGACCATACCCGTATAGGTATCCACAACACGATTATCGGTCCCGTGACTATTGGCAGTCACGTTAACCTGGCACAAGGTATCACGGTGACAGCACTGAACCATAATTTCAGTGACACGACAAGACGTATCGACGAGCAAGGCATCTCAACAAATCCTGTCACGATAGAGGATGATGTTTGGATTGGCGCCAACGCCGTTATCCTGCCAGGTGTCACGATAGGTCAACACGCAGTAGTTGCAGCAGGTGCCGTGGTAACGGCAGACGTTCCAACGAACACCGTTGTGGGTGGTGTTCCAGCAAGAATCATCAAGAAAATAAATACGGGAGACGACTAATCCTAGTCAAACAGACTGAGTGAGAGATCCTGTTTGGGCTTCTCTTCCTCAACTTCCTCCATTTCTATCTCTTCCTCACGAAATTCAAGCATCAGCTGACGGGCATCGGCATTATTCTGGGTATTCAGCCGGTAATAGCCACGACGGCCGGTACTTTCAATCAATGAGAGGGAAGATTTTGAATTTTTCAACAGGTATTGCTGCACAAACTGCTTTACCTCCTGAAGGTCGGGCTGGGAAAACAAAGTGCAGTTAAGGTTATACACATGTTTTGCCAGCAATGACACACTGATGCCACGCTCACCTACTTCTGACAATATATGCAATATCTGTTGTTCGTATGTCATTTTCACTAAAAAAGGTCGGTAATACAGTGCTTACCGACCTTTTCTTATTGTTTCGTTTGCCCGTCTCTTAGGCCAGAACAATCTTGTTGTCATCTGTGCTCAGGAGCTTACCCTCCTTGAACAACCAACCGAGACCGAGCAGAGTCTCTTCTTCTGTAATCTTTGCAGCCTTGGCAATCTCCTTTACATTGAGTGCCTTCTGCGCTGCTGCCAGAGCCTGATAAACATCTCCTGCCTTGAAACCAATGTTCTCAGCGTTAACAGCTGTAACTTCAGCCTTTACTGCGGCCTTCTTTGTTGCAGTTGCCTTCTTAGCTGCGGGAGCCTTAGCTTCCTTCGTTTCAGCAGCCTTCTTTGTAGTAGCTTTTTTTTCTGCCATAATAGTTATAAAATTAAGTCTTTGTGAATTTGATTTGTCAATTCGACAGCAAAATTAAGCCTTTTTGTTAAGAAAACTAACTAAAACACCGAAGTTTCTAGCAATATGTTAACTATTCTTGACTCAGGTCAACTTTAAGCTGAAGTTCCTCCAACTGTTTGGGGTCGAGTTCGCCTGGAGCATCAAGCATCACGTCGCGTCCGGAATTATTCTTCGGGAAGGCAATACAGTCACGAATACTATCGAGGCCAGCCATCAACGACACGAAGCGATCAAGACCGAAGGCCAGACCTGCATGAGGAGGTGCACCGTACTTAAAGGCATTAATGAGGAAGCCGAACTGAGCCATGGCACGCTCAGGCGTGAAGCCCAGAATCTGGAACATTTTCTCCTGCAGCTTGCCATCATGGATACGCAGTGAGCCACCGCCTACCTCTACGCCATTACATACGAAGTCGTAAGCCACGGCACGCACCTTGGCAGGATCGGTATCGAGCAAGGGGATATCATCGGGGTTAGGCATCGTAAACGGATGGTGGGTAGCCATCAGGCGCTGCTCCTCGTCACTCCACTCGAACAGGGGGAAGTCAACAATCCACAAGCACACAAACTTATCCTTGTCACGCAGCCCCAGACGATCACCCATCTCCAGACGCAGTGTGCAGAGCTGTACGCGAGTCTTGTTGGCATTATCGCCAGAGAGAATCAGCACGAGGTCGCCATCCTTGGCGCCCATAGCCTCTTTCACCTTCTGCCATACCTCAGGCTCATAGAACTTATCTATAGATGACTTCACAGTGCCATCAGCATTGAACTTCACATAAACCAAGCCCTTTGCACCTACCTGAGGACGCTTCACGAACTCAGTCAGTTGGTCGAGCTGCTTACGGGTATAATCAGCAGCACCAGGTACACAGATACCACCGATATAGTTAGCTTCGTTGAACACGGGGAAAGAACCTGTACCCTTCAGAACGTCCATCAACTCCACGAACTCCATACCGAAACGGAGGTCGGGCTTGTCAGAACCGAAACGACGCATTGCCTCATGCCAGGTCATGCGCTGCAGGGCAGGCAACTCGATGCCACGAATCTCCTTGAAGAGATGACGGGCCAAATCCTCGAAAATCTGAAGCACATCCTCCTGCTCTACGAAAGACATCTCACAGTCAATCTGCGTAAACTCAGGCTGACGGTCAGCACGTAAATCCTCATCACGGAAACACTTGGCAATCTGGAAATAACGGTCGAAGCCGGAAACCATCAGCAACTGCTTCAAGGTCTGAGGACTCTGAGGCAATGCATAGAACTGACCAGGATTCATACGACTGGGCACCACGAAGTCGCGGGCACCTTCAGGAGTAGAACCAATCAGGATAGGTGTCTCAACCTCAATGAAGTTCTGTGCATCAAGGAAGTTACGGATCAGGATGGTCATCTTGTGACGCAATTCCAAGTTCTTACGTACAGCAGAACGACGCAAGTCCAGATAGCGGTACTTCATGCGGATATCATCACCACCATCGGTCTGGTCTTCAATCGTAAACGGAGGTGTCAGGCTCTCGCTCAACACGTTCAACTCAGAAGCCAGTATCTCAATATCACCCGTAGGCATCTTGGGGTTCTTTGACTGACGCTCGCTCACGACACCAACCACCTGGATACAGAATTCACGACCCAGTTTATTGGCACGCTCACAAAGAGCTGCATCCTTTGACTCGTCAAACACCAACTGTGTGATTCCATAACGGTCGCGCAGGTCAACGAAGGTCATACCACCCATCTTACGTGTGCGCTGAACCCATCCGGCGAGCTTCACCTCATTGCCGGCATCGGTGAGTCTTAACTCACCACAAGTCTTAGTCCTATACATCTTATATATTATGTTTTTACTTTCGGGATGCAAAGGTACGAATAAGATAGCGAAATGCAAAAAGAAATTTGTTTTCTTTTCATAATTTATTTGTTTTTTCTCACACTTATTCGTATCTTTGCACCCAAAAACGAGACAAAAAGACTACAATGAAAAGACTATCTACAATGATGCTGGCTACCATTATGACACTGGGAGCCATGGCACAAACAACAGCCAACGACGTGCTGAGCGTAGCACGTAAGGCCAATGACTACTTCATGGCAAAGTATGCCGACCCGACATTGCCCACCAACGTCAAGAAGGTAAGACCGTCTAATCTGTGGACGCGTGCCGTCTATTACGAAGGACTCATGGCCTTGCAACAGATAGACCCACAGCAGCGTTACATAGACTATGCAATGACATGGGCCGATTTCCACAAATGGAGCCCCAGAAACGGCATGAATACATGTGATGCCGACGACCAATGCTGTGGACAGACCTACATAGAGCTGTTGCCCTACAGCAATAAGGACAAGGAAGAGCAGATAAGGAATATCCGCGAGAACCTTGACTACCAGATGCATACGGCCAACAAGAAGAATCAGAGTCTCTATGGCTGGTGGACATGGATTGACGCCATCCAGATGGCAATGCCACTGTATGTGCAGATGTATAAAGAGACCGGCTACAAGAAATACCTGGACCACGGTATGAAGATGTACCGCTGGAGCAGGAATGAATGTGGCGGTGGACTGTTTAATGTGAAAGACGGACTGTGGTGGCGTGATGCCGACTACGTACCTCCCTACAAGGAGCCCGACGACAAGGACTGCTACTGGAGCCGTGGTAACGGTTGGGTATATGCCGCGCTGGTGCGTTGCATGAACCTGCTGCCCGAGAAGTCAAAAGAATACAAAGAACTGAAGAAGGACTTTCTCCTGATGAGTGAGGGTCTGCGCAAATGTCAGCGTGAGGATGGTTTCTGGAATCCCAGTTTGGTATCAACCAACTACGAGATGCCTGAGACAAGTGGTACGGCCCTGTTCCTCTATGGCATGGCATGGGGCATTCAGAAAGGCTACCTGAAAGCAAAGGTCTATAGTCCTGTGTGCGACAAAGCCTGGACGGCTATGGTACGCGATGCAGTTCATCAGGACGGTTTCCTGGGCTGGATGCAGGGCACAGGCAAAGACCCCTCTGCCGGTCAGCCCCTGAGTTACACCAAGGTTCCCGACTTCGAGGATTACGGCACTGGCTGTTTCCTGTTGGGCGCTACGGAATATTTTAAACTATTACAGAAGAACAACGTCAAATAAATAACTAAAGACGATCGACTTATGAAAAAAGTATTGCTTATCACGATGATGCTCATTTGCGGAATGACTTTCGCAATGGCACAGAAGAAGGCTGAGATCAAGTTTGACAAGCTAACCCACAACTTCGGAAAATTCTCGGAGAAGGATCCTATCGTCACTTGCACCTTTGCCTTCCAGAACATCGGCGAGACGCCGTTAGTAATTAACCAAGCTATTGCTTCTTGCGGATGCACGGTGCCCGAATACACCAAGAAACCCATCCAGCCAGGTGAAAAGGGTGAGATTACAGTAACCTACAATGGCACAGGTAAGTTCCCCGGACACTTCAAGAAGTCTATCACCGTACGCACCAACGGCGTCACAGAAATGACCCGACTCTATATCGAAGGTGATATGGAAGAAGCGAAATAAAGGTAAAAAGTAAAAGTGAAAAGTAAAAAATTTGCTACCGCTGTCCTGAAAGCAGGCGCGCGGTAGCAAATTTTTCACTTTTAGTTTATCCCTATTCCCTTACTTAGCGTAAGCTACAGATCTTGTCTCGCGAATCACGGTAATCTTCACCTGACCGGGATAGGTCATCTCATTCTGAATCTTTGTAGCAATCTCGCCGCTCAGTGCCTCTGTCTCGGCATCATCCATCTTGTCTGCACCGACAATCACACGAAGCTCACGACCAGCCTGAATAGCGTAGGTCTTGGTAACGCCAGGATAGCTCATGGCAATAGCCTCAAGATCATTCAGACGCTTGATGTAAGCCTCTACGATCTCACGACGTGCACCAGGACGAGCACCACTGATAGCATCGCAAACCTGAACGATAGGAGCCAGCAGTGTCTGCATCTCCATCTCATCGTGGTGAGCACCAATAGCATTGCAGATATCGGGTTTCTCCTTGTATTTCTCGGCAATCTTAGCGCCATACAGTGCGTGAGGCATCTCACTCTCCTCATCGGGCACCTTACCAATATCGTGGAGCAAACCGGCACGCTTTGCCTTCTTGGGATTCAAGCCAAGCTCTGAAGCCATCACAGCACAGAGGTTTGCGGTCTCACGTGCATGCTGCAACAGGTTCTGTCCATAACTTGAGCGATACTTCATCTTACCGATGATACGTACCAGTTCAGGATGCAGGCCGTGGATACCCAAGTCGATAGCTGTACGCTTACCAGTCTCAATAATCTCGTTGTCAAGCTGTTTCTTAACCTTTGCCACAACCTCTTCAATACGAGCGGGGTGGATACGGCCATCGCTAACCAACTGATGGAGAGCCAGACGACATACCTCACGACGAACGGGGTCAAAACCACTGATAACGATAGCCTCAGGTGTATCGTCAACAACGATTTCTACACCACAGGCGGCCTCCAGTGCACGGATATTTCTACCCTCACGACCAATCACACGGCCTTTTACGTCATCATTATCAATATGGAATACAGATACACTGTTCTCAATGGCGGTTTCAGTAGCTACTCGCTGGATGGTCTGAATCACAATTTTCTTTGCCTGTGCATTCGCATTCAGCTTGGCCTCGTCCATAATCTCATTCACATAAGCTGCAGCATCGGTACGGGCCTCGTCCTTCATGGCCTCTACCAGGCGGTTCTTAGCTTCCTCTGCGCTCAGTCCAGAGAGTTCCTCCAGCTTCTCGCGCTCTTTCTGCTGCATCTTACCCAGTTCATCCTGCTTCAATGCCAATGCCTTTTTCTCATTGTCAATGCGCTGCTGCTGGTTGTCAAGATCGTTCTTACGACGTCCCAGCTCCTCCTGGCGTTGGTTCAGTGAAATCTCACGTTGTTTCAGGCGATTCTCACTCTGCTGGATGTGCTGGTTACGCTGCTGTACCTCTTTCTCGAGCTCACTCTTTTTGTTGAGGAACTTCTCCTTAACTTCCAACAGCTTTTTCTCTTTGATGACCTCAGCCTCCTTATTAGCCGAATCGACCATCGTGTTGTATTTTCCCTTGAGGACCTTAAGGAAAACAAAATATCCGCACAATCCTCCAATAATGAAGGTTGCTACGGCTATTAATACCACAAAAATTAAATCCACCATAGTTAATTATAATACATATATATTTAGATTGTTAATATTCTCTCTCCAAGCGAAAGCACATCATTACTTTTCACTTTTCAACGCTTCTTCAACTTCCGAAGTCAACTGAGCGAGAATATTATCATAAGGTGCTGTATCATTTTTGCCCAACTCCTTTTCATAGCGCAATGCAATCTCGATGAGTGTCATCAACGCGATAGTATGATCACTCTTGCGCCCTTTGTAAACCTGTGCATAGGCTCCATAGCGCTCGGTGATGAGTTTGGCTGCTGCACGATAGTACTCCTCGTCTTCACGATTATGAAGTACCATTGGAATGTCTTCGTCATAGACGTGCAACGTTATATTGAGTTTGTTTCCCTCTGCCATTTTCTTCTCGTCAGTTACTCGTTCTCGTCGCTCAATACGGCAATACATTTATTCACATCCCTAATCAACTTGGCAACACGCTCCTTAGCGCCATCCAAGTCACCATCAGTGATTTCCATCATGCGGGCCATCTTCAGCGACTGGTAGTCACGCTCCTGCTGAGCCAGTTTCTCCTCGAGCTGCTTGACACGCTGCTCTCCATCCTCAACCATTGCATAAAGGTCGGCATTTTCCTTCTTCAGTTCCTGGAACCGAAGAATCATCTGCCGCATGCGGGTTTGGAAGTTGGCTAAAACTTTTTCATTCTGGGCCATAACTACTCTTTTATCCCACAAAAGTAGACAAAATTAGTTAATTTGCCTACCATTTTGAAAGATATTTAATATTTATTAATTATTTAGCGTCAGTTTGAGGCTGCTTTTCCTTCTTTGCAAGCATCACTACACGATAAACGAAGTCGGTAGTCCATTTCTCAGAGAAACCGAGGCGCTTGTCGAGCTCACGTACAGAGACCACCGTTTTCAGTACGCTGGCATCCTTGTAGTCATTCTTCGTAAAGATGTCATGAACGGTCTTTTCCGTTGCAGTACGGATTGCACCCTTAAAGAAACTGGGAAGACGAAGCTTGAACTTCATCAGGTTACCAGACAGCATCATCACATCCTGTACATAAGTCTGGAACTGCAGCAGATAAGTCTGCACATCCTGAATCTTCTTACAGCGGTGACGGATACTCTGGTCAATCTCCTTAAAGAAGTCATCATCCATCTCATAGAGTTCCTTCAACATTTTCTTACAACGTGCCTTTTCACCAAGTCCAAGTTTTCCACCTTGTGTTGGTACACGCAAAGTCACTTTAAACACGCGCAAATCGGGCAGTGCATTCAGATTAGTGATACCAAGATCTGAGGCGATCACAGCCTGAAAATATACTCGGATAAGGGTCATAAAATCCTCCATGCCACCCACTTTTTGTTCGGTATCGGCCGACTTGCGACCGAAAAGATTTGAAAATATTCCCATAATTAAGTCTTAAATCGGCTGCAAAGTTACACTTTTTTATCGACAAAGTCGTATTTTTCCTAGCAAAAAGATGCTTATGAAGAAAAAAATGCTTACCTTTGCAGCCGTATAACGTTATATTTATGAAAGGAATTGTATTAGCAGGTGGAAGTGGAACACGCCTCTACCCCATCACAAAAGGCATCAGCAAACAACTGATTCCAATTTTTGACAAACCGATGATTTACTATCCCATATCAGCACTTATGCTAGCTGGGATACGCGATATTCTAATCATTTCGACACCGCACGACCTTCCCGGTTTCCGCCGGCTTCTTGGCGACGGCAGCGAGATTGGCGTACATTTCGAATATGCCGAGCAACCATCTCCCGACGGTTTGGCACAGGCTTTCATCATCGGTAAGGAGTTTATTGGAGACGACTGTGTCTGTCTTGTCCTCGGTGACAACATCTTCTATGGTTCAGGTTTCAGCGGTCTGCTTCGCCAGAGTGTTGAAAATGCAGAGAAGAACGGCCTCGCTACTGTCTTTGGCTACTATGTCAACGACCCCGAGCGCTATGGTGTTGCAGAATTCGACAAAGAAGGCAACTGCCTGAGCATTGAAGAGAAGCCTGAGCATCCTAAGTCAAACTACGCCGTTGTTGGTTTGTATTTCTACCCCAACAGCGTGGTTGATATTGCACAGAACATCAAGCCCAGCGCACGCGGAGAACTGGAAATCACCACAGTGAACCAGGAGTACCTGGCCCAGAAGAAACTGAAGGTACAGACACTGCAGCGCGGATTCGCATGGCTGGATACCGGTACACACGACTCCCTGGCTGAAGCCAGCACGTTTATCGAGGTCATCGAGAAGCGACAGGGACTGAAAGTTGCCTGTCTGGAAGAGATTGCCTACAAGCGCGGATGGATCAATAAGGAGCAGCTCAAGAAACTGGCCCAGCCTATGATAAAGAACGGCTATGGACAGTATTTGCTCCAATTGGCACAGAATTAAATATCAATAACCTAGTATACATATAATATAATCGGTAAAAGAAATGGAAGAAAATAAAACCATTGAATCACCTTTAGAAAACGGACTACAAGAAGAAGAGTCTTCATTTGACATTAAGACTATCTTTACCCTGCTGGTATTAAACTGGCAATGGTTTTTGGTGTCACTCATCATCTTTATTGCCGGCGCATACCTCTACCTGCGCTATCAGCCTGCTGTATATGAAGTATCCGCAAAAATGCTGATTAAGGATGAGACAAACAACCGACGCAGCAACGGCCAGATGCTGGCCAACATGCAAGACCTCGGTTTCATCACCAACTCAGCAGGTATCGACAATGAGATTGAGATTCTGAAATCACGCATTCTGGCCCTTGAAGTCGTCAAGGACCTCCACCTTTATGTAGAATACCGCACTGAAGGCCGTATTACTAACCCATTGGTATATAAGAACCAGCCTATCAACGTGGACATGCCGACTGACGATTTGGATGATCTTGACAACACATTGAAGAGAGCATTCAGCTTCCGTCTTATCAAAGAAGGCAAGACCTACAAGGTTCAGGGACTCAAGGAAGCCAAATTCGAAGGCTCGTTCAAGTCACTGCCCGCCAGCGTTGAGACACCTTACGGTACACTGACCTTTACAGAGAACCTGGAGTTGGAGCAGTTAAGCAAACGCGCCAAGAGAGCCATGAAGGGAGAAGCAAAAGAGGCTGAAGAAAAGACCACATCCTGGATTGTCACCGTGAGATCACCCAAGAGCATGGCTGCTTCATACGCCAAGATCATCAACATTGCGCCTACCTCCAAGCAGACCTCTATAGCACAGTTGACCATCAGAGACCAAAGCGCAGAGCGTGCCCTGGACTACCTGAAGCACCTGGCTGTTGTCTATAACCGTCAGGCCAATGCCGACAAGAACGAGATTGCCTACAAGACTGAGGAATTCATCAATTCCCGTCTTGAGAAGATTTCCGAGGAGTTGGGTACTACGGAAAGCAAACTGGAGGTCTACAAGCGCAACAACAATCTGGTGCAGATGAGACTGGATGCTACGCAGACCATGACACAGGTTAACCAGTATTATGGCGAACTGTCAAAGGCTAATACACAGATTATGATTCTGGACGATCTGAGCAAGTATGTCCAGAACCCCAACAACAAATACCAGATCATCCCCTCTAATGTTGGTATGGAGGATGCGGCATCCAATGCGCTTATCTCACAGTACAACAAGACCGTATTAGACCGCAACCATCTGCTGGCTTCTGCATCAGGGATTTCGCCAAAGGTAGAGCCCTTGACTAAATTACTGGATGAACTGGGTGAGAGTATCAAGGAAGCCCTCCGACAGGCACGTCGCACAGCCGACATTGCTCGTCAGGGCGTCGAGAAGCAATACAACGAATACCAGACGAAGATTGTCAATGCACCTGAGCAGGAGCGTATCCTGACCGAGATTGGCCGTCAGCAGGATGTGATGTCAGGCCTTTACCTGATGTTGCTCCAGAAGCGTGAGGAGAATTCTATCTCACTGGCTGCTACTGCAGACAAAGGCCGCCTTATCGACGAACCCGCTTTCGGTGGCAAGGTAAGTCCTAAGGATGCCATCATTCTTCTTGTTGCAATCGTATTAGGCTTGGCCCTTCCTCTGCTCATCACCTACCTGTTGCAGTTCCTGCGCTATAAGATTGAAGGTCATGAGGACGTGATGCGCCTGACAGACATTCCCATCGTGGCCGACGTGGCTATTGCCAATGAGGATGCAAAGACAGCTGCAGGTATCGTGGTACACGAGAACAAGAACAACCAGACCGACGAGATATTCCGTAGCATGCGTACGAATATCCAGTTCCTGATGAAGGAGAACGACAAGGCTATCCTGTTCACCTCGTCAACCTCTGGTGAGGGTAAGACCTTCAACGCAGCCAACCTGGCCGTCAGTTTCGCACTGCTCGGAAAGAAGACCATTCTGCTTGGTCTCGATATCCGTAAGCCAGCCCTGGGCCGCCTGTTTGACATCAAGGACCGTACCATCGGTATCACCTCACTGCTTGTGAAGGACAAGATTGACGAAGAAGACCTGAAGTCACAGATCAGATCATCAGGCGTCAATGCCAACCTTGACCTGTTGCTGGCTGGTCCTACGCCTCCAAACCCCACAGAGTTGCTGGCACGCGACAACATGAGACAGATCATGGATATGCTCCGCAAACAGTACGACTATATCATCCTCGATACCGCACCTGTTGGTCTGGTAACCGATACCTTCCAGATTGGCCATTATGCAGACGTCACCGTATACGTTTGCCGTGCCGACTACACACCAAAGTCAAGCTTCGGCATGATCAACACCCTGAAGAAGGAAGAGAAGTTGCCTAACATGTGCCTTGTCATCAACGGTATCGACATGTCAAAGAAGAAGTACGGCTACTACTACGGCTATGGTAAGTATGGTAAGTACGGACGCTATGCATACGGTTATGGCTATGGCCGCTACGGACGCTACGGCTACGGCAGTTCATACGGAAGCTATGGCAACTATGGCAACTACAACGAGAGCCATTACGGCAACAAGGACGATAACTCTATCAAGAAATAAGTAAGAAGTAAATATGATTATTGCTGTTGATTTTGACGGTACCATCGTCGAGCACAGATATCCTGAGATTGGCAAGGAGATTCCCTTTGCCATTGACACACTGAAGATGCTCATCAAGGACCACCACAGAGTCATTCTGTGGTCGGTTCGCGAGGGCAAGCTATTGGAAGACGCTGTTAACTGGTGTAAGGAGCGTGGCGTGGAGTTCTACGCCGTCAATCGCGACTACCCTGAGGAAAGCACAGAAAACAACCAGCATTTCTCACGTAAGCTGAAGGCCGACGTATGGATTGACGACCGCAATCTTGGCGGTCTCCCCGACTGGGGCACCATCTATCGTATGATATCCAGACACAAGACGTGGAACGATATTATCGACGAGGAGGTAAGCCATTACAGGATGGACGCCTACGAAGACAGGCACTCCAAGAAAAAGAAGAGCTGGTGGCCGTTCTAAACGGCCTCAGCGGTTTCTCTACCGCTTAAGACAGACAAGCCAATACACTTAGGAATAAAAAAAATAACCGTCGGCAATGCCGGCGGTTATCTTTTTTCTTGCTTCAAATGCAATTTACTTCACCTTTGCAACGATAGCCTTGAAAGCCTCGGGGTTGTTCAGGGCGAGGTCAGCGAGCACCTTACGGTTGATCTCGATACCAGCCTTTGACAGAGCACCCATCAGCTTAGAATAGCTCATACCCTCCAGGCGAGCGGCAGCGTTGATACGCTGGATCCACAGTGCGCGGAAGTTGCGCTTCTTATTACGACGATCGCGATAAGCGTAGGTCAGACCCTTCTCCCAGGTGTTCTTCGCTACTGTCCAAACATTCTTGCGGGCACCGAAGTAACCGCGAGTAAGTTTCAGGATTCTCTTACGTTTTGCACGTGATGCAACGTGATTTACTGATCTTGGCATAGTTTCTTTACTTTAAATGTTAGACAATAGGGTTAATTAGCGGAGACACAACAGGTCACGAACCTGCTTCATGTTGGTCTGATCAACGATTGTTGAACCTACCAAGTTACGCTTCTGTTTCTTGGTCTTCTTAGTCAGAATGTGACTGTGGTAAGCGTGATGTCTCTTAACCTTACCTGTACCAGTGAATGAGAATCTCTTCTTAGCACCGGAATTTGTCTTTACTTTTGGCATTGTTTTTTAATTTTAAAATTGTTATTAATAATCGGCAGCTACGCATATACCGGGCGCGCCACCCTTTCTTTCTAATTGATAATTGACAATTGAGAATGGATAATTAATCCTCTGTCTCTGTCAACTTCTTCAGCGCATCAGCACTGATTTTTGCGTTGGCAAACAGGCCTCCGTTTGCAGGAGCCTCTGCGTCAATCTCTGCAGCCTGCTGTCTCTGAGCCTCTTTCAGCTCAGCCTCAGCATTCTCACGGTCGCGAGCCTGCTGACTCTTCTTGGCTACGCCGGCTTTCTTAGGAGCCAGATAGAGGAACATCTTCTTTCCTTCGAGGCTTGGCATTGACTCTACCTTACCTACTTCCTCCAGATCGTTGGCAAAACGCAGCAACAGCACCTCACCTTGCTCCTTGAACAGGATGCTTCGGCCGCGGAAGAATACGTATGCTCGTACCTTATTACCTTCCTCGAGGAATTCCCTGGCGTGCTTCAGCTTAAACTGATAGTCATGCTCATCGGTCTGAGGTCCGAAACGGATTTCCTTCACCTCCACCTTCACCTGCTTGGCTTTCATCTCCTTAGCACGCTTCTTCTGTTGGTAGAGGAACTTAGAATAGTCAATGAGACGACACACAGGAGGATTAGCATTGGGCGAAATCTCAACAAGGTCTACACCCTGCTGACGTGCCATATCAAGCGCTTCTCTAGTAGGCATCACCGTGGATCCGCTCTCGCCTACTATGCGGACCTCTCGTACACGAATCTGTTCGTTGACGCGGTATTGGTTCTGTTTTTTGTCAGGTTTCATTAAGCTATTTTAAGCAAATCGGCTGCAAAGGTACACAAATTCAGCGAATTAGCAAAATATTTTCCCTTCTTTTTTCATTTTTCTAGTCATTCTTCCTCCCAACGCAACACAGAACCATTCCTTCGAGCCGGATCCGGACCTGCGAAGTCCATGCTGTAAGGACTGCCTGTTGTAGGACTTTTTCCCAGATATTTATGATTCGTCAGCGACAGAAGCATGAAGTCATGATCCAGGTAATCCTGCCACAGGAACATCTCTGCCTCCTTCGGATCGGTAGTGAAACGCACATCGCCGGGCAGACCGTCGCCATAGACCTTCACATAGCGTCCGTCAGCACACTGCAAGGCTACGCGACCCAGATTGCGGTCAATCACCTTAAACTTCGTCAAGTCGCTCTTATCGCCCGCATGGGTATCATACAGCATACCGTGTTTCAAGGCAATAGCCGGACGGTTGGTAGCCTTGTTGATGATACGGATGGTCTTGCCATAGGGAATATTCTTTGAGCGGTCGGCCATAGGCTCTTCCACGGTGAAGTTATCAAACTCGGCATAGCCACCCCTCTGTCCATTCACATTGAAAGAGAACAGTGCATGACGAGAGCCCTGGAACGTGATCAGCTGATAGGTCAGCGGCATCATGCGACCCAGCGTCTTAAACTCCTTGCCATCAGTAGAATAGGCATACTGCATCTGGTTGTTGTCATAGTCGCCGATGCAGCGAAGCCATATCTTACCGTCACGAGGAATGGCAGGCAGGATAATGTCGGGGGTAGAGGGAGAGTCTGAGGCTGTCTGGTCGAAGGCACGCAGCATGAGAGGCTGTCCCTGCTGCTTCATGACACCAATCCATGAGCAGGGGATATTGATATTACCCAGACCGGCCACGTCGCCATCCTTCATGCCCTTCACATAAAGCTCTACGGTAGCGATACTCTTAGGACCTATCACACGCTGTGTCAGCGTGTTGCGTGCCCACATCAGCTGTTCGGCAGGCTGCGACTGAATACGCAGTCGGCCACCCTTCAGGCTCCACATCTTGTCATCGGGATTATGGTTCCACTGCCACACGCGTCCCAACTGTTTTCCATTGAAGTTCTCATTCCTGTCATAGGGAGCACGGATAGGCTGAGCCTCCTCGCCGATACCATAGCATCCCTCCACAGTATCGGGCTTATACCATGTACGGGGAGCACGACCCAGATTACCCTTCAGACCAATCATAGGCCAGCCGTCTTCCCATGTTATCGGCATCAGACACACCGTACGACCGATAGAGTGGAAGTCCTGCATCAGCAGTGCCCACCACGAACCGTTCTTGGCCTGCACGATACCACCCTGATGGGCATTATCACAACCCGTGGCATCAGGACTGGCAGGACTCACGCCAAACTTCGTCCCGTCCTCACCGATACGGTATTTCGTACCACGGGGCACCACAGTACGGCCTACGCCACTGTAGCCATAAGTCTCATCGGCACTGATCACACGCGTCTCGTACGGTCCCCAGATACTCTTAGAGCGTGAGCAGAGCGTGCGCCCGTTGGGTGAATAGTCGGTAGATATCAGGTAATACATACCGTTTATCTTATACATGTGATGACCTTCACCCACGCCATTACCTTCAGGGATAATCACACGGTCAGAACCCTCCACGGGACCACTCATGTCAGGCTTCAGTTCCGTGCAGTGCACCTCACCATACTTATGAATGGCATAAATCTTGCCGTCATCATCGAAGAGCACACTGAGGTCATAGATATTACCCTGCATATTATGGTGCGTCCAGGGACCGCGGATATCCTTTGCCGTGTAGCACTGCAGCCCCTTGCCGTTGATGTTCGAGAACACATAGAACTGTCCGTTGGCATAACGGATAGCAGGTGCCCAGATACCCTGCCCGTAAATCTCCTGATGATTCTTCAGCGAGAACTTATCATCGGTGAAGTCAAAACGGTCGAAGCAGTAGCTCACGTTCTCCCAGTTCACCAAGTCCTTGGAGTGCAGGATAACCAGGCCCGGCACCGTATGCATGGTGGTACCAGCCAGATAGTAGTCATCACCCACACGGATGATATCCGGGTCAGAAAACTCATCATAAAACAAAGGATTCGTAAATGTGCCGTTGCCATTATCGGCTGTCCACGACTGTTGGGCATTCGCATTCAGAGCCATGCAAGCCATCAGGCAAACGCCCCATAATTTTGTCATTTTCATTCTTTTTTCGTTATTGATATAGTAATAATTCGTAATATTTGCGTGCAAAGTTACACTTTTTTTTCAAACAATCGGCAAAAAATTTTGCAGATTAAACAATTTCCCTTACTTTTGCAACGATATGGAGAAGCAGAAAGTCATTATCAGCGAGCAATTGGAACAGGTGCTCGCCACAGAAATAGCAGAATGTAAGGCAGACCGTATATTTATACTCACCGACGAGACCACCCATCGGCTTTGCCTGCCCGTGGTCCAGGATTACGAATGTATCAGGGGAGCCCAGGAAATAACGATTCCTGCCGGCGACACCAACAAGACCCTGGAGTCTGTGACCCACGTATGGAGCGAGCTCCAGCGTATGGGAGCCACCCGCCATTCACTGCTCATCAACCTGGGTGGTGGCATGGTGACCGACCTGGGTGCTTTTGCTGCCTCGACTTTCAAGCGCGGCATTTCCATTATCAATATCCCCACCACCCTGCTCTCCATGGTCGATGCCTCTGTTGGCGGCAAGACGGGCTTTAATTTCGGTGGACTGAAAAACGAGATTGGCGTATTCAATAATGCCAACTGCGTGATATTGGATACGGCATTCCTCAAGACCATGGACGAGGAGAATATCCTTTCCGGCTATGCCGAGATGCTGAAACACGGTCTTATCTCCACGGAAGAGCACTGGGCCGAACTGATGAATTTCGACATCGACAAGCCCGACCTCAAGGCTTTGGGGTTGCTAGTGGCAAAGAGCGTCAAGGTGAAAGAGCGCATCGTGATGGAAGACCCCACGGAGAAGGGTATCCGCAAAGCCCTGAACCTGGGCCATACCGTAGGCCATGCCTTCGAGTCACTGGCACTCCAGCGCCAGCCCGTACTCCACGGCTATGCCGTAGCATGGGGCCTGGTATGCGAACTGTACCTGAGCGTGGCCAAGACCGGTTTCCCTGTAGAGAAGATGCGCCAGATGACCCGTTTCATCTTCGAGCACTACGGACGCATGCCTATCACCTGCGATGACTACCCCACCCTGCTGGAACTGATGACCCACGACAAGAAGAACACCGGTCGTGACATCAATTTCACCTTGCTGGGCGGCATCGGTGACATCCGCATCAATCAGACAGCCACAAAAGAAGAGATTGAGGAAGCCCTGGACTTCTACCGCGAAGGCTAATCTTTAATGTTTAATCTTTAATGTTTAATGCATATCCCTCCGCCTCCTTGCGTGCCGGCTTTCCCGTCTCCGTCATCGGCAAGGCGTCAATATGCGCGTAGCTACGTGGTTGCCAGAATTTAGGCAGCACCTGCTGACAGATTTCCCTGACACGATCCATATCCGTTGATTCGGTGAGCAATACCACTTGTTCACCGAATTTCCTGTCAGGCCGTTTCGTAATCATAAACGGCGCCGGCAGATGTGGCTTCAGCATTCGCTCCACCTCCTCTGTCTGTATCTTGATACCGCCCGAACATATCACGTTATCCTTGCGTCCCAGGATACGGAAGCCCTTGTCCGACAGCTCCACGATATCGTTGGTCACCAGCGGACCGTCGTGCACGGCAGGCGCATCAATCACCAGGCAGCCCTCATCCGTCTGCGACAGACTGACGCCCTCGAAAGGTGTGTACCAGTCGCTGGCCTCAGCACCGTTCAATCGTCTCAGTGCAATATGCGACAGCGTCTCCGTCATCCCGTACGTGCTCCATACGTGGTTGGGGAAACCTGCCAGTTCCCTAGCCAGCGCATCGTCTACAGCACCGCCACCGATAATCAGGTGTTTCACGGCCATCAGCTTCTCCCGCTCCTCAGGCACCTGCAACGTGTTATACACCTGCATCGGCACCATCGCCGCAAAATCCACGGGTTCCGTCACCGCACTCAGCGGATGGCCACTGGGCGCAACAGAGAGGAGCCTCAGCCCCCAGGTCTGCGCCCTCACCACCATCATCTTACCGGCGATATAGTCGAGCGACATACACAGCAGTGCCGTATCCCCCTGTTTCAGTCCCAGGAACTGACATGTGATACGAGCCGAAGCCTCCATACGTCGTTTCTCCACATACATCGGCTTTGGCTTACCCGTCGACCCACTGGTATGTACCAGCACCGTTGGGCTCCCGCTGTGCCATTCGGCTAAGAATTCTTCGAGATCCATAGTTTATCCCCACGTATTTCCAATGGCATCGGTATATTATCCGTGAAGAGCTGACCAGTACCCAGCCCCTGCGGCATCTTGATATTCTCGCCATACACCTCACTGCAGAACTGTGCGATAGCGTTCAACCCGATGTTACTCTCCAGTGCCGACGTGATCCATGAGCCGATGCCCTCGTCCTTGGCTATCTCTATCCATTCCCTGCACCCCATCATACCGCCGTGAAGCGATGGCTTCAGGACAATATAGCGCGGTTTGATGATACGCAGCATCTGACGCTTCGCATCCGGGTCGCTGATACCTATCAGTTCCTCATCAAGGGCAATGGGAAGTGGCGACTCTCTGCAGAGCTCAGCCATCATCGCCCACTGCTTCTGCTTGATAGGCTGTTCGATGCTGTGGATGGCATATTGCGACAGCAGTTCCAGCTTATAGAGTGCCTCGTCAGGACGGAACCCGCCATTGGCATCCAGTCGCAGTTCCACCTCATGATACGAGAACCGCTCGCGGATACGCTTCACCAGATCCAGTTCCTGGTCAAAGTCGATAGCCCCCACTTTCAGTTTCACGCAACGGAAGCCCAGTTTCAGCTTCTCCTCCATGCGCTGCAACATCTCCTCGTGGTTTCCCATCCACACCAGTCCGTTGATCGTGATGCCCTGTTCACCGCGGGCAAAAGGGGTATCGAAGAGCACACCTCTGCCGTCTGCCTTTCTACTTCTTACTTCTTTCATCGCCGTTTCCAGTCCGAAGAGCATTGATGGATAGTCGCGCATCTCCTCATAGGGTATCTCGCCCGTCTGCTCCACCTGGTCACAGAAGCCCCTCAGCACCTTATTATATACTGCAGGCTCCATGGCGTCGCAACTCAAATCGAGCAGCGGTGCACACTCACCGCGTCCGATGGTTCTTCCATCGGAAATAGACACCAACCATATCCGTCGCTCCGTATATACCCCGCGACTGGTTCCTGCCGGCTGCTTGAAATGGAGCACCCGCTCCTCAATATCTATTTTCATGGTATCTTAGGATATTTATCGAAATCAGGTTTACGTTTCTCCAGGAACGCTTTGCCGCCCTCCTGTGCCTCGTCCAGGAAGTAATACAGCATGGTGCAGTCGCCAGCCAACTGCTGGATACCAGCCTGTCCGTCCAGCTCTGCATTCAGTCCGGCCTTAATCATTCGCAGGGCGATGGGCGAACGCTCCATCATCGTCTCGGCCCAACTAACGCACTCATCTTCAAGTTGTTCGATGGGTACCACCTTGTTCACCATACCCATCTCCTCGGCCTCCTTAGCCGAATACTGACGACACATGAACCAAATTTCGCGCGCCTTCTTCTGCCCCACGATACGAGCCAAGTAAGAAGAGCCGAATCCAGCATCAAACGAGCCCACCTTCGGACCCGTCTGTCCGAAGATAGCATTCTCCGACGCTATTGTCAGGTCGCACACCAGATGCAGCACATGACCACCACCGATGGCATAACCATTCACCATGGCGATTACAGGCTTGGGCAGTCTGCGAATCTGCATCTGCACATCCAGCACACTCAGGCGGGGCACACCCTCATCATCGATATAGCCACCACGACCCTTCACATGCATATCGCCACCACTGCAGAACGCGTGCTTCACGTCGCCCAGCGTCTTTCCCTCGGGCACCTCACTCATCGCACCCGTGAGCAACACCACGCGGATGCGCTGCAGCTCCCTGCACTGTGCGAACGCCTGACTCAGCTCCAGCGTTGTCTTTGGTGTAAACGCATTACGGTAGCGCGGACGGTTTATCGTAATCTTCGCAATGCCGTTATACTCTTCGAAGAGAATCTCCTCGAATTTCTTAATCTCTTTCCATTCTCTTTTTGCCATATCTCGTTTCGTTAGTTATTTGCATGCAAAGGTACGAATAAGCGAGCGAAATGCAAAAGGAATGCCAGCATTTCTTTTCATTTCCGAGCGCAAGTACCTTCTTGCGTCCCGTTGGTAGCAAGCGTCACCCGTTGGGATGCCGAGCGCGACGTCAGTCAAAGGTACGAATAAGCGAGCGAAATGCAAAAGGAAAACGAAAAAAAATACGGGTCACTTATTTTTTTTATTGTCTTGCGTTACAGTTGTTACAGATTACAGTTAAATCTCAACTACATACACCCCCAAAAATGGTCAAAAAAAATGTAAATACTATTTACTATTATATAATATATATATATTATATATAATAGTACCTTCAATTTAGCCAAATTTATAGCTTTAAAACCTAACTGTAATCTGTAACACTGTAACGCGCTTAGTCATGATAAGCACACATATAACCTTTTCTTGTTTTTTGACAAAGATTACTCTTCTATCTCATTTTTTATGAGTACCTTTGCATCGTCAATGAGGGATAAATATTGCGCCCTAACTAGCGAGAAAAATTTTCCTAGTGCACGAGGAAGTTTGGAAGCACGAAGGCACTCTAGAGCCCCGAAATTGACAAGGGTAAAAAGATTAAACATAATACGTGACCAGGCACGCCACAAAGATACAACTTATTTTTAAATCGACAACAAAAATTTGCGTAAATTACTCTTTTTCGTTATCTTTGCACCGAAATAACCAAAATACTATGCTTCAAATCCGCTGCAAGAACAATAATGTAACGAAGAGTTTCCCAGAAGGAACATCCCTGCTCGACGTCTATCAGGAGTTTGCTGATGAAATTAAACTGCCCTACCCCGTGGTGTCGGCAAAAGTGAATAATGCCTCACAGGGACTGAAATTCCGTCTGTACCAGAATCGTGACGTGGAGTTTCTGGATGCTCGCGAGGGCAGCGGACACCGCGTGTATGTGCGCTCGCTGAGTTTTGTGCTCTACAAAGCCACGCAGGACGTGTTTCCCGCCTCGAAACTATTCATTGAGCACTCGCTCTGCAGGGGCTACTACTGCAACTTCAAGAAGAAGGACGGCAGTGTGCTGACCGACGAGGACGTGGTGCAGATCAAGCAGCGGATGCAGGAAATCATCGACATGGACATGCCCTTCCGTCGCACGGAGGCCACCACCGAGGAGGCTATCCGCGTGTTCCAGGATCGCGGGTTCTCAGACAAGGTAAAGCTGCTGGAGACGAGCGGACAGATCTATTCAGACTACTACACGCTGGGCGATACGGTGGATTACTACTACGGTCCGCTGGTGCCCTCGGCCGGATACCTGAAGGTGTGGGACCTGGAGCGATATGAGGAGGGACTGCTGCTGCGCGTGCCCGACTGGAACAACCCCAACCAGGTGGCAGAGAAGGTGGCGCAGCCCAAGACCTTCGAGATGTTTGCCGAGAAGACCCGCTGGGACATCATCATGCGACTAAGCAATGCGGGCGATGTGAACAAGGCAATTATGCGCGGACATGCCTCTGAACTGATCCAGGTCAGCGAGGCCTTGCAGGAGAAGAAGATTGTACAAATTGCAGAGGAGATAGAACGAAGGTTCCATCGCGAGAAAGACCCTGTAAAACTAGTGCTGATCACGGGTCCGTCGTCGTCAGGAAAGACCACGTTCTGCAAGCGTCTGAGCGTACAACTGCTGGCCTGCGGACTGCGTCCTGTGTCGTTCTCGACCGACGATTATTTCGTGAACCGCGTAGACACACCAAAGTTACCCAATGGCGACTATGACTTCGACAATATCGAGACGGTGGAGTATTCACTGCTGGAGGACCACCTGCTGCGACTGATGCAGGGCGAGCGCGTGGAGATACCGGAGTATAACTTCGTGACGGGTAAGCGCGAGTGGAACGGTAAGAAGCTGAAGCTGTCGAATGACACGGTGCTGATCATCGAGGGCATCCACGCCCTGAACCCGCTGCTCACGAAGAAGATTCCCGACGCGCTGAAATACAAGATCTATATCTCGGCCCTGACGAGCATCTCGCTGGATGACCACAACTGGATTCCGGTGCGCGACAACCGACTGCTGCGCCGCATCATACGCGACTACAACAAGGGGGCGTTCACGGCTCAGGAGACGATAGCACAGTGGAAGAACGTGTGCGAGGCTGAGGACAAATGGATATTCCCCTTCCAGGAGAGTGCCGACGTGATGTTTAACTCGGCGCTGAACATTGAGTTTGCCGTGCTGCGCATCCATGCCGAACTGATTTTAGCTTCCGTACCAAAGAACTGTCCTGAATATGCCGAGGCCCACCGCCTGATGAAATTCATCCACTTCTTCCTGCCAGTGAGCGACAAGGAAATACCACCCACAAGTATCATGCGAGAGTTCGTGGGTGGGTCAAGCTTCAAATACTAGACAACATGTATTCTAACAAGGAGAACGTTAATATACTGACGAGTTTACTGGTGGCTCACGGCATACATCATGCTGTGGTATGTCCAGGCAGTAGGAATGCGGCTATCGTACACAACCTGAACGAGTGCCCCGATATCCAGTGCTATCCTGTGACGGATGAGCGCTCGGCAGGCTTCTATGCGCTGGGCATGACGCAGGCATTAAAGGAGCCCGTGGTGGTATGCGTCACCAGTGGCACGGCACTGCTCAACCTGGCACCTGCCGTAGCAGAAGCCTATTATCAGCATCAGCCAGTAGTGGTCATCAGTGCCGACCGTCCGCAGCAGTGGATAGACCAGCTCGACGGTCAGACCCTGCCTCAGCCTGATGCCTTGGGACGCTTCGTCAAGAAAGCCGTATCGCTGCCAGAACCTCACGACGAGGACACCCGCTGGTACTGCAACCGACTGGTTAACGAGGCACTGATAGAGAAACATGCACCCGTACATATCAACGTGCCCATTACGGAACCTCTGTTCCGGTTTGACACGCCAGCACTCCCCCAGGAGCGTAAGATAGACTTCACCCCTGCCGATGCCACGAATATCACGCTGACACACGTCTGCAGGATGTTCCTGCAGGCCAAGCGTCCCATGCTGATTGCCGGTCAGCCGATGAACCCGCTGATGGACGAGGCCGTGATGCAGATAGGTGACAACGAGGAGTACGTGCCCGACTTCGTGGTTTACGCGGGCGGCTCTATCGTGAGCAAACGTCTGAAGCATTTCCTGCGTAAGGCAAAGGAGACATGGGTGGTGAACCGCGAGGGCGAGGTGACGGATACGTTTATGAACCTGACGCACGTCGTCCAGGCAGACCCTGAGGTGGTAGCCGACCTGATTCGTTTCAACCTGGAAGAGATGCCCCACCCCTTCGTACAGAAATGGGAGGCACTGCTGACACAGATTCGTCAGCAGACAGAGGCCACCGAACCACCATACTCACAGGCGGCCGTCGTGAAATACTTTGAGCAACAGCGGGGAGGCAATATCGTGCATTATGCCAACAGCATGGCTATCCGACTGGCAAATACCTACGCCAAGACACGCGTCTATTGTAACCGTGGCGTGAATGGCATCGAGGGCTCACTGTCAACAGCGGCAGGTTTCTCTTGTGTCACGGATGGCAAGGTGTTCTGTGTAATAGGCGACCTGAGTTTCTTCTATGACCAGAATGCGCTGTGGAATCAGAACCTGCGAGGCAATCTGCGCATACTCCTGATGAACAATGGCAAGGGTGTCATCTTCAACATGCTGCCAGGGTTGGAACAGAGTCCTGCACGCGACAAATACGTGGCTGCGGAGCATCACGCCAACGCAGAAGGTATCTGCCAGCAGAACGCTGTCACCTATCGTCAGGCAAAGGATATGCAACAGATGCAGGAGGGCATCGACTGGCTCACCGCAACAGAGAGCGAACGCCCATTGCTACTGGAGGTCTTTTTGTAGGACGCCCTACTGTGTCTTTAAAACACGGCGCATCGTTTCCATCTTTGCCTCTGTCTCCATCCATTCCTGTTCCTCGACACTGTCCTTCAGCAGTCCACCGCCGGCATACAGACGATACTGTGTGTCAGTGACTTGCATGCAGCGCAGGGATACGTAGAGGTGGGTCTGAAGTCTGAGGGCTGAGGTCTGAGGACTGATGTCTGAGGGCTGATGTCTGAGGTTGAGAGGTCCCATGAAGCCACTATAATAGAGGCGGGGCGTATGCTCGTTACTGAGGATGAAGTCGTAGGCATCCTGCTTAGGCAGTCCGCAGACGGCGGGCGTTGGATGCAGCAGCTGGAGCACATCGCCCACACGCTCATTGTCAGACAAGGTGAAGGTGAAGTCGCTGCGCAGATGCACCAGGTTGGCCGCACGCACGGTGCGCGGTCCCTCCTCATGGATATCGTCGGCCACACGCTCCAGACAGTTCATCAAGTAGGTGGCCACATAGCGCTGCTCCTGGATATTCTTCGTGCTCCACGTCATGTGCTCGCCCTCGCCCAACAGGTCGTCGCCTTCCAGTTTCATGGTGCCGGCCAGCGCAATGGTGCGCCACTGGTTGCCGATTCCCTCCAGCAGGATCTCGGGCGTTGCCGTGAGCCACATGCCACTCCGGGGCGTACAGACCAGTGAGATAAACATACGGGGATACATCTCGCAAGCCCGCTGGAAAAGGGTCAGGGGCTGGGCATCCTCTTCGGCCTGCACCTCCGCACACCGGCTCAACACCAGCTTACTGAAACGTCCGTCGGACAGTCCGGCAAAGAAGCGGCGGAAGTCATCGGCGTAAGTATCACGATTAAGACTCGTCATTTCCCCACTGGAGAGAGGTCGCCCCACGGCCTGCGAGAGGCCGGCGCCCACGAAGACACACTCACGATACGAGGGAAACGTCTGGACGACGTCCGGACGGATGAGCACCAGGGGACAGCTGGGACTGATGGAAAAAGGAGCCACCACGAAACCTGTCTGCCCGTTGAGCGCTGCGATAGAAGGCAGTTCCAGGGGTTCGCCCTCCTTCTGTGCCACAAGCGTCACCTGCCCTTCATAAGGCAATCTATACAGAGCGAATCCCGTCATTTCTGCTTCATCACATAGTTAGTGACACGGACATTGGAAATCAGGTCGCCTGCCGTGTCCTTGATATCTACATTCCATACGTGGAGCGTGGTGCCCTGATGCAACAGACGGGCATAAGCCGTCACGGTGTCGCCCTCGACGACTGCCTTCACATGACTGCCACTGACCTCGATGCCCACGCAGGCGCACCCGGGACAGAGGGCCGACGAGCCGACACCGGCCACATTCTCGGCCAGTGCCAGCGAAGCACCACCACTCAGAAAACCAAAAGGCTGACGATTACGCTCATCAACCTTCATGCGTGCCATACACGTATCGCCCTCGGGTGTGGAGATAAACTCCATCCCGAGGGCGGTACTTAGATTTGGCTTTGAATCAATAATAGCTTTTATCTTATCTACGTTCATTCAATATACATTATACGAACAGCGAATATTCCTTCACGTCCCAAGCCAAGGCACTGGCACCCAGCACATCACGCTCGCCCTGATCCAGGTTCGAGGACAACAGTTTGACCTTGCCTCTGACATTATGGAACACATGCTCTTCAAACGAATCATTTACAGCATCCAGCAACCAATGACCAGCGTGAGAGATGCCACCCGCCAGGATGATACCCTCCGGATTCAGGATAGAGGCATAGTTGGCCAGACCGATACCCAGCTGATGGCCTGCACGGCGGTACACCTCCTGTGCCAGCACATCGCCCTCGTCGGCAAAAGCCGTGATATCTGCTGGCGTCATATCCCTTCTGTCGCGCATCAACGACGGACGGGGGTCGCTGTCCAGTATTTCCTGAGCCGTCTGCAAGATGCCCTTAGCACCTACATAAGCCTCCAGACAGCCATGATTGCCGCATCCGCAGAGGCGTCCGTTGTGCTCTATGCAGGAGTGGCCTATCTCGCCGGCAAAACCCTCGGAGCCCAGGTGCGCCTTACCCTTTGTGAAGATGCAGCTGCCTACACCATGGCCCAGATTGACCACAATGAAGTCCTTCATACCATGGGCACTGCCAAAGACATACTCGCCCAGAGCCCTTACATGGGCATCGTTGCCCAATGCCACTGCCAAGCCCAGACGGTCCTGCAGCATGGCAGCCAGAGGAATCTGTCCCTTCCAGGGCAGATTGGGGGCATTCTCAATGCATCCCGTCAGGAAATTGGCACTGGGGGAGCTGACTCCCACCGAACGGATGCACTCATAGCCACCGTTGTTCTCTATCATTTCTACGACCTTCTCACTCAGGTAAGTGACGAAATCGTTGACATTGACAAAATCGGTCGTTGCAAAGGTATCCTTGGCAATAATGTTACCTCTGACATCGACAATAGCATAAACCGTTTCATCTATGCTCAGTCCTATTCCCACCACCCGGGTTTTAACTGTACGCTGTATCATAGTTATTGGTTTTTGATGCGACAAAAATAGTAAAAAAAAACATAAAGCCAAAGGATTATCTGATTTTTTTTGCACATATCCGAAGAATTTCATAATTTTGCCGAAGAAAAGAATGATATTTAATCCATAATATATACAATTTCATATGAAAAAGATTTTTTTTGTAGCCGTAGCTGCCCTGACTCTGGGTCTGGCTTCGTGCAGTGAAAATGCGAAAACTGACAACACCGATGCTACCATCGAGGAACTGAAAGCACAGATTGAAGCCGGCGACTCAGCAGGTGTGCAGAACGCTCTTGAGGGTGCTCAGGCAAAGATTGCCGAACTGGCAGCAAATGACCCTGAAGCCGCAAAGACCTATGTGGCTCAAGTTCAGGAGTTTGTTAACGCAAACAAGGAGCAGATCCTGGCTATCGTCGGCGAGGATGCCGCTGCCCAGACACTGGTAAGCACACTGGTTGACGCTCCTGCAGAGGCTGTTATCAACGTGCTGACAGCCGGTCAGAGCGTGGTGGATACCGCAGAAAACCTGAAGGACTCTGTGGAGCAGGCTATCAACAACAAAGCCGAGGAGGTGAAGCAGGGTGCCGAGGATGCCGTGAAGGAAGCCGTGGACGCACAGGTTGACGCTGCCAAGAAGCAGGCTGCCAGCAAGGTGAACGAGGCTACCCAGAAGGCTAACGAGAAGGTGAACGAGGCTGCCGAGAAGACCAACAAGGAGATGAAGGACGCAGCCAACAAGGCTCTGAAATCTATCGGTCTTTAACCGGTTTACTGAAAGAATCGGGGCATTCGTTGAACGAATTAACCCCGATTCATCTTTTTTAACTATCTTTGCACCATCAAAAACACACTGAAGATGAAAGGAAGTACAAAGAAGCATAAGAAAGAACTACTAGTTTACCTGGCACTATGGCTCATCTTGTTTGTTGCGCCCCTGCTAAACACGTACATCGGATATGCCCACTCCGAGGACAATATGACGTTTCCCTGGAACGACCTGTGGCATATCTGGAGACAGTATTTCATTCTGTTTGCGGCCTTCCTGATTCATAATTTCCTGTTGGCACCGCTCATTATTTACCGTCATAAGCGTGCACTCTACTCTATCGGGCTCACCCTGTTGCTCTCGGCTTTTATCACCATATTATATATAGAAAAGCCCGACCTCAGGCACCGCCATCCGCGCATGCATCAGGAAGACAGGTTCCCTCATAGGGACATGCCGCCAGAGATGCCTTTCATGGAAGGTGACATGCACAGGCCTCATCCGGAGAAGATGCCAGAGATGCGCGGTCCGAAGCCGCCTGTCATGTTCAGGGACCACGATATCGTGACTGTCATCATCCTGCTACTGATGATTGGCATGAACCTGGGACTGAAGTATTATTTCCGTCATAAGCAGGACCGCGAACGACTGCGGAAGCTGGAGCGTCAGAATCTGGAACAGCAGTTGGAATACCTGAAATATCAGATCAACCCGCACTTCCTGATGAACACGCTCAATAATATCCATGCCCTGGTGGACATTGACCCGGAGCAGGCCAAGGAGACCATCGTGGAACTGTCGAAGATTATGCGCTTCGTGCTGTATGAGGGGTCTAAGCAGAAGGTGCCCCTGCGTCAGGAGCTTATCTTCCTGGATAATTATATCCAACTGATGCGGATGCGTGTGGCCGACAAGAAGGTGGATATCACCGTAGACATTCCTCAGGCGATTCCCGACCGTGAGATTCCGCCACTGATGATGATCACCTTCGTGGAGAATGCCTTCAAGCATGGCGTCAGCTATCAGCAGCATTCGTTCATCCATATCAATATCCAGATTATTGATAACCAGTTGCACTTTGTATGCAGCAACAGCAAGGTGCCGCAGGGGGAGGACCATCACGGAGGACTGGGTTTGCAGAACGCGAAGCGACGCCTGGAACTGATCTATGGCCGCACCTATCACCTGGATATCAGGGATGAAGAGAATACCTATACCGTCAACTTAACATTACCGCTATGATAAAAGTTCTGGCTATCGATGACGAGCCCCTGGCTCTGCAGCAATTAGTGACATATATAAATAAGGTGCCATTCCTGGAATTGGCAGGTCAGTGCCATAGTGCCCTGGAAGCTCAGAAACTGATGGAGGAGGAGATGGTGGATGCTATCTTCTGCGATATCAACATGCCCGACCTGAGCGGTATGGATTTCGTACGCCAGTTGGCTGCGCCCCCATTCATCGTCTTCACCACGGCCTACTCGGAATATGCCGTGGAAGGCTATAAGGTGAATGCCGTGGACTATCTGCTGAAGCCTTTCGGCATGAACGATTTTCTGCGGGCAGCCCTGAAGGTGCAGGAGCAGTACAACCTGCGTCATCAAGAGACGCCGCAGAAGCAGAGCAGTCCGGTACAGGCCGACGGTACCATCTTCGTGAAGACCGACTACCGCGTGGTGCGCATCGCCATCAGCGATATCCGTTATATAGAGGGCATGAGTGAATACCTGAAGATTCATCTGGAGGGTCAGAAGCCCATTATCACCCTGCTCAGTATGAAAAAGATGGAGGACTATCTGCCCCCCACCCTTTTCATGCGTATCCACCGCTCCTATATCGTGAATCTGCAGAAGATTCAGGAGGTCAACAAGAACCGCGTCATCCTGGATGCCGATACCTACCTGCCTATCGGTGACCTCTACAAGGACCGTTTCAACGAGTATCTGGAACAAAAGTTCCTAGGGAAATAACATTCCCCTACTCGTCCGGCACAGGCGTGAGTCGCATCTCTGCGATACGCAGGATCCTGTTGAATTGTCCTCTTCTTATTTCTGCATTTGTAACATGCGTCAGAATTTGAAAGCTCAATCCTACCGCCTTCACAGAAAAATTATCTACTACAACTGATGTTGTCTCTGTAGCAGGAACAGTAAAGTCTCCTTTTGCATTTTCAGCAGGAAGAACGATTCGAGTTATCTCATTTCCCAAGACAGTACTAACGTTCAATTTCATTGGGAGACGGGCAACGTCACTCTCATCTTCTGTTTCAGGCGCAAAGTTTAACTGAAGCTTATAGCGAACACCAGGCACCACCTCATCGTTTCTATAAGTAACACTGTAATTCATGGTAAATATGACAGGCTCGAAGCGAACATATTTTACGCCAGGAACGCCCCATTTCTCGTCAACATTCTCAATATAGTTAGGATTCGCAATATTAACGGAATCTTTAATAGTACTATCAAAACCTCTTGTTATCTCTGCCACATCAAACGGATCTATCACGATTTCGCGATTGGCAATCCACGTATAGAACTCATCCGGAATGCGATTGAGGCGATAGCCTGTACCATCATCAAATTTCTCGGTGGTGATATCAGCAGAAAGGTCATAGTTCTTACCTTCGTCCGTAGCTCGCCACAGATTCCATAATGGTTCCCACTGCTTCCAGGTAGGAACAGCAATCGTATCAGGAAGATGGGCAGCAGCAAAGGCAGCCAGAGCCTTATCCGTAGCACAAGGATAGGGATAATATGCAAAATCGGCCATAATGCGAGGCACACGGAAGCTGCGTTCTTCACCATAGAAAACTACCGTCTGTTCCTCGCCATTCACAAGAGCCTTACCTTCGGAAAAAGTACGATAATAATAGGTATGATCTATTTCCAAGGGGGTACGGATGAAGTTGGCGATGGTGTCACTCGATATAAAGTTCCTTCCATCAATATTCATACACATAGACTTTTTTATCTTACTGCCAATCCACATATAATGAGTATGTTCGTTTATCACATAAGACAGATCACCATAAGAAGAACGGTATTGTACACGGGCATCCGTGGCGTACTTTTTCTCCTGACAATTATCCAATGTCAGGCCTGGCGCCGTGCCAAAGAGGACACCATGATTGGCTTTGAAATTAGACGGCACGTTGTCTTCCCAGAACAGGCCTACAACATATTCTCCATCAATCTGACATACCTGGTTCACATTCCACTCGGCCACATAGTTATTCTCGTGTTTCGATGTATAATCAGGTGCGTACGTCTTCGCAGGAGCATAGTCAAAGAACTGGATAGAGGTGGCTCCCTTAACGCCATTCGAATAGCGTTTGGTTGTTCCATCCTTCATGTGCAAGGTGGTGACATCCTGAGCCACAGCACCGGCGAAACAGCCCATGAAAGCGATTATAAGAAGTATCGTCCTTGTTTTCATCATTTGTTTCCTCCTTATATTTATTCCTCAGGAATCTCCTGATTATCATACACGAACTTAGGCACAAACTCAAAGTAGTCGAACATAGCATCCGACGTGTTATCAGAAGCTTCAGTCAGGTTCACTATCCGCAAGTAATTGTCGCTTTTACCATCACTCTTTATACGACAAAGAGGGTATCTCACAGAACTGGCGTCATCAGAGAGACGATATTTGAATCCAAAAGTACACTCACGAGGGCCCCTCATACATTTGGACTGCGCAGAAAGCTCATCAATCGTTGCTTTCGACATATGGAGTGAGTCCATCACAATCTCTCCATTCAAATAAATTCTGGCAACACTATTCACATATTCCACATAGGTTCCCAATCTCACCTCCCATTCGCCTGCAGGCAATGGTGGCAACTTGATAGTCATATCGTAATCACCAATAGCAAATGCCGCATCACCCTGCCAATAACAATAGTACATACGGGCACGGGTGGCGACTAATCCTTGGCTATCTTTTGTTATGTCACCCTTGATATGCTCCATACAATCCCACTTATAAACATGATCCCAACCAATTCCGGGATCGTGATACTCATCCGGGCCACCGCCCATTGAATCATATGGATCGAAATCACCACATATCATGTCGACATCATTCATGATATCAGGTGAAAGGGTTTTGAAGTCCACACGCCACAACTCACTGCCCAAAACCTCCTCACGCGCTGTCTTGTCGTAAGCCAGGATATCGTCAATATAGAAATAATAGCCATTGAAGCATTTGTGATCTAAGCCTTGCTCTCCATCAGCAAGAATCATCACGCCGCGAACCAGCTTCCCATATTTATCAGGTCCGTCCTTTAGTCCTCTGCGATTAATAAACAGACCGCTATTATCACCCATTGGATAACTGCATTTCAAAGCAGCATGCGGCATCAGGGTTGCATACCAAGCAGACATATCTGCCATATCTGTATCCAGCCAAAAAGCATCGTATTTTTTACCATTACAAACCGTCAGAAACTTATTTGAACAACCATTCCCTAGGATATGGTATGACACAAAGCGATTCAACGAGTTACGTCGGTCCGTAGGATCACTAACAGAGACATCCTCTGGAAAAGCCTCATCATAGACTTGCTTAGCATAGGCCTTCAACTGTTCCAGATTATGGATACCTTTAGCTGCATACACGCTATCAGTCTCAACAAACACATTGAACATCCTGAAGCGGTATTCATTAAACCAAGCCTTTCTTCTAGGTGATGTATATTTTGAATCTGGTGCATATTTATATAAGCACAGTTCCTCATCACGATGGTAATTATCGTAATTCCAAACCTGAAGTGTGTCGGCCAGTCCCGTCAGTTGCAGGGCCTGACTGAATATTGTCGTCTTCGGATTATTGGCCAGGCAAGCAGGCAACAATAACTCCGAAAAACGGTCGTTCTCCTCATAGGTAATCTTATCGATATCGCTTGCCAATACAGGCAGTTCATCGTCCACAATGACAAATTGCGCTGAAGCCGACGTGCTGAGCGCAAAGGCGAAAATAGAAAGTAGCACGTTTTTCATGGCTTCATCAGTTTAAAGGTAAAACGCTGGTTCACACTTATCAGATAGACACCACGCGGCTGACGGCTCAGGTCTATCGTTGCCTCACCCTCATGGCGACTGATGGCAGCATCCACGCTTTTGCCGTCAAGACTGCATACCATGATGCGGTCTGTCTGTTGCAATCCGCAGATGCCGACAACACCCTTGCGAGTCAGGTCAAAGCGGATGCGGGAGTCGTCACCCTTCACTTCGTCAATGACTGTCAGGTCCGACTTATCCACTTTCAGGTAGTCCACCTGATCACGCTCAAAGTCAAGCGTCTGTTCACTGGCGTCAAGGCCGCGATAGGAAACGGTCATCACGCCTTTCTGATATTTGACCGTTGGATCCTGGGAAGGCAGGAAGAACTGCACCTTACTGCCGTCTTTCAGGAAGACAAACAAAGAAGACTTCTCTTCTGCCCTTACCCCTATTGCCATCAGGAACGACAGCAACAATGAGAGAACTATTCCTGTTTTCATATCCATGATGTTTGAAAAAACTATCTGTTTTAGGTTTATACTGTTCTATTTGGACGCAAATATAAACATCTTTTTCCAATAAAGCAAATAAATAACTATTTATTTGGCTATTTCAAAGGAAAAGCGTACTTTTGCACATTAAAAAAGTCTTACATCATAGATACTATGATCAGCAAAGAAACCCGCGAACAAATCATTGCACTTATCCGACAGGAAGTAGTGCCCGCTATCGGTTGTACCGAACCCATGTGTGTAGCCCTCTGTACAGCGAAAGCTACAGAGAAGCTGGGACAGAAACCCGAGAAAATCGTTGCTAAGCTCAGTGCCAACATCCTGAAGAATGCGATGGGTGTAGGTATCCCCGGCACAGGGATGATAGGTCTGCCTATCGCCATCGCCCTGGGTGCCCTTATCGGCAAGAGCGACTATCAGTTGGAGGTATTGAAAGACCTGACGCCAGAGGCTCTGGAAGCCGGCAAACAGTATATCAACGAGAAGCGTATCTGCATCCAGATGAAGCAGGGCATCACGGAGAAACTCTATGTGGAGGTGACGTGCTCTGCAGGTGAGAAGAGTGAGACGGCCATCATTGCCGGCACACATACGCACTTCGTGGAAAGTGAAAAGGTCGTAGCGGAGAGTCAGGAAGGTGCTGATGCAGGAAACGCCCTCCCACTGAACTTCCGTCTGGTCTATGATTTTGCGACGACGGCTCCGCTGGACGAGATTCGTTTTATCCTGGAGACACGCGACTATAACATGAATGCGGCACGCGAGGCCATCAAGGGCAACTACGGACATAACCTAGGAAAGACCATCGACCGTCCGCTGGCGAAGGGTATCTTCGGACATACCATCTTCTCACATATCATCTCCCGAACGGCAGCAGCCTGCGATGCCCGTATGGGAGGCGCCATGATTCCCGTGATGTCCAACTCTGGTTCCGGCAACCAGGGCATCTGTGCCACCAATCCCGTTTGCGTCTATGCCAAGGAGAATGAGAACACGGAAGAAGAGTTGATTCGTGCCCTCACCCTGAGTCATCTCACAGCTATCTATATCAAACAGTCACTGGGCACACTCTCGGCGCTGTGTGGGTGCGTGGTTGCCTCTATCGGCAGCAGTGTGGGTATCACCTACCTGATGGGCGGCGACTATGAGCGTTGCTGTCGCAGTGTGAAGAACATGATTGCCAATTTGACGGGTATGATTTGTGACGGCGCCAAACCCTCTTGTTCGCTGAAGATCACATCAGGAGTCAGCACCGCCATCCTCTCTGCCCTCCTGTCGATGGAAGGCAAATGCGTGACCAGTGAAGAAGGAATTGTGGATGACTGCGTAGACCGCAGCATCCACAATCTGACTGCCATTGGTGCCGATGGCATGGGTCCCACCGACGACCTGGTGCTTCGTATCATGACCACCAAGGGGTGCTCATAAATCCTATTTGATTTTTGGTTTCAACTCATCAGGCGAATCGTTTGTGAACATATCCACAGCGGGTGCCTGACGGGTGAAGAAGTGACTGATGGTTTCCGGCGTCAACGTTAGCGTGGGCTGGAAATCATCACTTTTCATATAGTCGAGGATTGCCTTGCGCATCTGTCGGGCCACCACACGATGTTCCAAATCATTACTAATATCCATTGTGGTCATCAACAGGCGACCTTTCAACACACGAGCCTCTATGAGCATGCCCAACTTACGAGATACGTGCCACGTGTCGATAGGTTGGATGGGCGACTGATAGTCCTTGGGCAGTTCCATCAAGTTCATCACCTGTGCCTTGTTCAACAGTTCCCACCAGTTCAGATTCGACCAATCGTCTGTAGGAAAGCCATATTTAAACAACGGATGCTGCTTCTCGATATACGCACCTGTGGTATGCGGCGGACGCATCTTAAACCACGACGTGTTCCAGAATACGGGCAGGTACGACTGTTTTACATCACTGCCCAGCGTCACGCGTCCGGCAGCCGTAAGCAGCACCGTGCCGCCCTTCTTCAGCACCTTCAGGGCCTGGGTATCCAGGGTGTCGGTCATATGTATTCCCTCCAGCTTCTCATCAGTCTTCTCCTCCGGATAGACCCAGAAGTCCCAGTGGTTCTTGATGACATTGCCGATTTTCACATGCAGCGTCATCTTGGTGGGCTGTTTGACAGAGTCGAGCGGGAACTCCACCACACCCATCTGATGATTCTTTCCTACCGGGATATTATTGGAGAGCATACGTCCGCCATGATACACACGCATCGTATCGTCGGTGATATAGAACGCGGCCTTCACACTCTCCAAATTGGCATAGAACGCATTATAGGCCTCGATGGGGACGCACAGTTCCTCCTGATTGGAATAGATGAACTTGGGGAAGCGGGCCAACAGGACCAGAGGATAGCAGAACTCGCGCCAGTCATTGCCCGTGGTGTAGCCTTTCTCACGCCAATGCACATTCAGCGGCCCTACAAGAGCCGTTCCCTGACCACTATAGTCGTTCAGTCCCAGCAACTGGAATCCTGCATAATCCTTTGTACGCAGGTTGCGCTCTATCTCGTACTTATAGCAGAGCGTCTGCAACTTTCCACTGGCCATCAGGAACTTCTCTGCCATCTGCTCCATACCATTGTCGCGCAACAAATCACGGAAAATCTCGAAGTTGCGCGCCTTATAGGCACCCGTGTACTGAGGAATCTCCTTGAAGTCAGGAAAAGCACACCACTGTCCCTGCTCGTGGGCAATGATGGGAGAATCATTAGGTGTCGTTCCTTTATAGTTTCGAGGATATTCTATACCACTGTAGTAGTCGTCATCGCTCGACGGGGCTTTTCTGTCCCAGTCCAGTCCACGGGCACCACCCTTTACGTGATACTCCGAACCGCCATCCCAGGCCCATCCGCCACCTACCGATGCACCGCAATACACCTTGGTAGAGTCGTACTCATGCATCTGTCTGACCCAGTCATTACAGTAGGTTACCCAGTCGCCGGCAGGTTCGTTGCCGGCAGCCATCATCACAAACGAGGGGTGATGACCGTACTCATCAACGATACGTTTTGACTCCTCCAACAGATACTTGTCTATCGCCTGACCACGGCGCAGCTTCACACCATGATTAGGCCACGACGGACCCTCGGGCTGCAGGTAGATACCCACACGGTCGGCAGCAGCAAAAGCTGCCTCGGGGGGACAGTAGCTATGGAAGCGTACGTGGTTGAGACCATACTCCTTGCACTTCTTGAAGATACGCATCCACTCGTCCTCATCGGTTGGGGGAAAACCTGTCTCTGGAAAACAGCAGTTCTCCACCGTGCCACGCAGAAAGAGCGGACGGTTATTGATATAGAGCTGACGCCCCTCTGCCTTTATCTCGCGCAAGCCGAACTGTGTTTCATAGACTGTCTCACCAGCTTCTACCGTCAGGCGATACAGATTAGGATGGAACTCATCCCAGAATTTCACATCGCGTCCTAATCCAAATTTAAACTTGATGTTACTACCCTCTGCAATGACTGTAGAGCCGCGCACCATCTTACCCACCTTTCCGTCGTTCATGTACTTGATATTGGCCGACACGTTATAGTCGTTGATGGGGAAGAAGCGCAGGCCGTCCACATGATTCTCCAACTGTACCTCCACGGTGACGGCACCCTCCTTGATATGAGGGGTCACACGCACGCGCTTGATATTCAACTTCTTCCACTGTGCCTGCAGTTCAATACGTCCAGTGATACCGTTCCAGTTGCCCTGGGTCTGGTCTGTCACCGAGTGCGAGTCCTGTCCCACACACACATTCTCGATACCATTATACACACGGATAGCTATCTCGTTGCGCTCACCCTTCTTGATGAATTTCGTCACATCATAGCGGTGAGGCACGGACAGCGACATCTGGTGGCCCACCTCACGTCCGTTGACAAAGACCGTGGTCTCAATATGCGGGCGCTCCAGGAAGAGCGTGATACGCTGGTCGCTCCATTCCTTGGGGATATACACATATTTCCTGTACCACACATTTCCCACATAGTGTTTCTCGGGTGTCAGGAAGAAGGGGAACTTCATCTGTCCCTTCCTTCTGTAGGGTTCCATATACGGGTTATAGAAATACGACGAGTCATAGAGCGAGCCCGTCCACTGCGTGTGGATATCCACCTCATGACCCTTGTCATTTGTGAGCAGCGAGCCAGGCAGCACCACGTAGTCATCGTAATGTGCGGAATCACCAAGGGCAAAGTCCCAGGGACCCTGCAAATCCATCACCATCTGAGCCTGCACACCTCCCATACCCAGCAGCATGGCGAGAGCAGAAAGAATCAGTCCTTTTCTCATTCAATCACCTGTCCTACTTGTTCTGCAATCTGCTGCATACCCTTCACGGATGGGTGTCCAGCCTTCTTAGCAATACCCTGCAATTCAATGCATTTCACACCATAGTGTTCACAGATAGTCTTTGACGACTCTGTCACATCAGCACTCAGTCCGTCGTTCAACAGGAAATAGATAGTCGACTTGCCATAGTGCTCTTTCATCCAGCCCAACATATATGCCATAGCAGGACGAAATGACCACAGGTCCTCCTTGGTGATATTCTCATACTTGAACTCACCGATAGGGGAATGTGCCCAACTGTCGTTCGTGGCACCGAAAATCAGGATGACATCAGGGTTCTCGCCCAGGTTGTCCATACGTTTGGTAAACGAGCGGTCGCTATAGTCATCCTTGTTGTAACCCGTGTTACAGATGGTAGAACCACTATAGGAATTATTCATTCCCAGTTTCCACCCCTTCTGCCTGGCGAGCAGTGTCCACCAGGTCTGCTCCACGCTGTTCACATCAGTCAGGTTGGGATTGTTCTGCTTGAAATACCATATGGCATTTCCCTCAGGGATAGCCCCTTCGAAAGTGGAATACGAGTCGCCCAACACAGCAACGGTCTTGGTCTGTGCGCCTACCGACAAGCAAATCATCAGTAGCAGCGCCGACAGTGAAATCAGTTTTTTCATATCCGTAAATATTTTACATGTTCATCAACGAGCGCAGGGTCTTTGCGCCAAAATGATTAATATCCTCACGCTCCACCTCCTTGAGATAGCGCTCTGCATGCGTCTTGTCGCCCAGGCCATAATAGCCCAGGGCAAGCATGTAGAGGCAATGGATGCGGTTTTGCTGGTCAAGGTCACCATCCCATATCAGCAGGTCGGGCAGCGACACAGCGAAATAGTCCATCGTGACGTGGTCGAAGAGGTGCTGCTTACCATAGTTCACCAGTTTATAGAACAGGCCGCGCGCCTTATCCTCCTGTCCCAGTTTGCGATAGCACAGGGCAGCATAGAATATCTTATCGGGCTTCGCATCATTATAATACATGGCAGCGGCCGGTTCGGTAGGACCTGCCGTACCCTCTTCGTAGCGCCCGAGGAAATAAAGGAAGTCATTGTCCTGTGCGCCATAGAGTTTACCTTCGCCAAGATGCGACGGGAACACCAGACACTCCTCCAACAACTTCGTAGCCTTCTCCTTTTCACCACGTACGAGCGCCTGTTTAGCGAGCTCTATTCTGCAAATCTGATACTGTCCGCTGACCTTGCCTTCACCACCTTCCCATGGGTGGAACTGATGGGCATCGAGTTTCTTCATCGCCTCCTCATGGCGTCCCAAGTGGTTCAGCAGGGTAATCTCCTCCAGTACAAGGTCATCGCGCTGAGCTATCAGCTGGGGATACTTTTGCAGGAATGCCAATCGTTCGGCATGAGGTTTCTGTATGCGCTTATAGAGCTGGTCCAACTCCATGAACACGCGGGCATCCGTCTCGTCCAGATGGAAGGCCTTCTCCATGTATGCCACCGCCTCGTCAGGCTTATGCTGCTTGTTGAAGCGGGCCAACGCCAGGTTACGCCATACGGTGGGGAACTCAGGATTGAGTTCTGCCGACAGTTCCCAGTTCTCTATGGCAAGGTCATACTGACGCTTGTCGTAGTAGAGGCATCCCAGATAGTAAGGCGCCTTGGCACCCTGCGGATTCTGCTGTTTTGCTCTTTCCAAGGCGACGACAGCCTCCAGTCGGTTGGGGAAACAATAGTCAGCAGGTTGTTTCTCCGCCTGCTCAAGGCTTCCCATATAATAATAGGTCATCGGACTCACGGCACCCTCTTCTTCCGCCAGTTTCCAGATGGCCAAAGCCTCATCATGCAGTCCGGCCTGTTCATAGTCCAATGCCAGTTCCTCGTAGTTCTCACTACTCTTGCGCATCAGCATCTTCAGCGTATCGTCGCCTGTAAGCAGGAACTTCTCATAACGACAGCCGTAGTTAAAGTGATCCAGCGCAAGACTGTCCTCAATCCATGCCAGAGCCTCCTCCTGACGACCCTGCAGACGAAGAACTGCAGCCTTCAAAGCACGTGCCTTGTGATTGCAACTATTGAAGATGAGAGAACGGTTCAACTCGTCGAGCGCATCATCATAACGCTGCCGGGACACACTGATACAAGCGGCTTCGAAGTAACCGGCATCAGCCCACGCCTTATTCCAGGTAGACTTCCAGAACAGGCCATAGGCCTCGTCTGCCCTACCCTGGTATTTCAATGTCAGGGCGAGGTTGAAAAGAGCCTCACCATCATAGGGATTCGGATTACGTTTCTGCCATATCTTCACAGCCCTGCGCAGACAGGTCTCTGCCTTGTCAAAACGACCGCGACGCAGATACCATAGTCCCGTCTGGTTCAGGCAACGCACATCATTGGGGTCCCTGCGCAGTGCCTCCTCATAATAGTCGAGGGCACTCCATGTGGCATGACGGTATTGCTCCAAGTGCAGACCCGTGAGATAAAGCTGGTCGTTGGTCTTTGTGTCCTGTGGCGACAGGGCTGCTTCCGCAGCATCGGGAATAGGACGGATATCATCGGGTTCTGCTTCCCAGATGAGAGATGACTGATGAGAGATATGATCAGCCTTAGTGATTGACAGTGTCAGATCGTTCAGCGAAACAGCGGGACACGCTACCGCCTGCTCAATGACAGCCTCGGGCGACAGCGTCAAAGTCTGGTCAAAATAGGTTTCTCCGCTCTTGTTCCGCAGCAGCACACGTGCCGTCTGCTCCGATGTGGCCAGCACCTTGAAACTGACGCCG
Source organism: Prevotella communis (assembly GCF_022024175.1). Taxonomy (GTDB): domain Bacteria; phylum Bacteroidota; class Bacteroidia; order Bacteroidales; family Bacteroidaceae; genus Prevotella; species Prevotella communis. The sequence goes on from NZ_CP091794.1 coordinate 2,559,762, forward strand.
CCCTCGGTCTTCTCGATATTCAGGACGAAATCCTTGTTGGCCTGCTTCACGATACCAATCTCACGATAAGGCATGAAATACTGCGTAAACTGTTTCTCCTCATAGGGCATCAGCCATGTGAAGTCGGGCTGGTTCTCCGTATAAACGCCAGCCATCAGCTCGATGTAGGGACGGAAACCTTTGTCCTCATACATGTCTGTAAGATTCCGATCCCACGCTCTTCCAAAGTCACCATTACCCCATGTCCACTGTTTCTTGCCTGGCGAGAAATGATGACTAGCCACATGGAGCATACCGCCCTTGGTATCGTTCTCATAGCCACCCTCGAAATCATATTTTGAGTTGACTGCCATATAACTCGTAGGCACGGGGATATTCTTATAGTTCGAGATGTCCACACCTGCCGAGTAATCCATCTTGTAATAGGTACCCGTAGCGATGGGGAAACTCGACACGGCACGCTTTCCGTGGTCAAACACCGCGTTGACATCGGGTGGGAAGACGCTCTGGTAGGCATCATTCACCTCCACGGCAGGGTTTGCCCACCAGAGGAAGGTCTGAGGCAATGACGTACGATTGCTGACGCGTCCCTGTATCTCCAGATAGGCGCAACCGGGACGGAGTGTGAAACCTGCCATACCTTTTTGGTGGAACATACGCTCCATCTCGTTCACCCATACCGTCACACTGCCATCTTCATTCTCCACAATATCGCAATCAACAGGCAGATAGGTTGACGGACGGTGGTGCTGAGGCCAGTTGAACTCGATACCACCACTGATCCAGGGACCTGTCAGTCCCACAAGGGCAGGTTTGATAACGTGATTGTAATACACAAAGTGGCGCTGCTTGATCTTGTCGTACGCCATCTGGATACGTCCACCCAGTTCGGGCATCACCATCACTTTGATATACTCATTCTCCAGGAACACCACCTTCCACTCGTGTGGTGTGGGCTCATTGGCTATCGACTCGATGACAGGATACGGATAAACCACGCCACTGGAACCCTGATAGACTCTTTTTTCCAGGAATATCGGGTTCTTCTCGGCCTTCCCTATTTCATAGGTAGGAATAGTAACAATTTCTCTCCAAGCTTTTATCATACTAATTCTTTTTCTAATTGTTCTAAAGTCTTTCCTTTCGTCTCAGGACAGCGTCGCCAGAGGAAGATAAAGGCGCACACACAGATGGCGCTATAGATCCAGAAGGTGCCACTGGAACCTAGGGCGGCGTTCATCGATGGGAACGAGAACGTCAAGGTGCAACAACCCACCCACAGGGCGAAGGTACAAACGGCCATAGCCACGCCACGAATCTGATTGGGAAAGATTTCTGCCAGCAGCGTCCACGTGACAGGTCCTAATGTCATGGCATAGACAGAGATAGCCGTCACCACGAGTACCACCATCATCACGCCTTTCACCTCCAGAAAATAGCAGGTTCCCAATGTCAGATAGATAAGTCCCAGTCCGCCTGCGCCAATCAGCATCAGCGTGCGACGTCCCCATTTCTCGATGGTATACAGGGCTACAAAGGTGAATACCACGTTGGCAATGCCTGTGATAACGATATCGATAAACATGCCATCGACATCATAGCCGGCTCCCACAAATATTTCCTGGGCATAATTGAAAATCACATTCGTGCCGCACCACTGTTGGAACACGGCGATGACGAGGCCTAGCAACAACACCTTACTATATTTGCTCTCCATGAGTTCCTTCAGTCCAGCCTTCTGTCCTGTATGCTGCGACATTGTCGCAGCCTTCATCTGTTGATACACAGGACTCTCCGGTATAAAGAAACTCATCACAAGGAACAAGCCTGCCGGCACGGTCTCGGCCCAGAACATCCAGCGCCAGCCCCACTCCAAATTCCATGCTGCGTTCTCAACTATAGAGGTATCGCGGGCCAACAGCATATTGACGATCTGCGCACCAAGGATACCAAGGACAATGGTCATCTGGTTCAGACTCACCATGCGTCCACGGATATGCGCCGGACTCACTTCGGCAATATACATGGGCGACAAGGCCGAAGCCACGCCAATACCCACGCCACCAATGAAGCGCGCTATATTAAACAAGGTGAAATCATCAAAAAGACCTGTGCCTATAGCAGAGACCGTGAACAGTACGGCTGCTGTGGTCAACAGTGGTTTGCGTCCGTACCTGTCGGCCAAGGCACCGGCTACCATGGCACCTATCAGACAGCCTACCAGGGCCGTTGACATCGCAACGCCTTGTAGCCACGTATTACCTGCTATTCCGAAAAATGATTCATAGAAAGGTTTTGCACCGCCTATCACTACCCAGTCATAGCCAAAGAGCAGACCGCCCATAGCCGACACAGAGCAGATGAAATAAACAAATGCCTTGTTGTTATTTAGCATATCCTGTATGGTTTTTAGTTTACAAGGTGCAAAGATAATAATTCTTTTCTAAAACCCCGAAACTAACATCAACATTTATCAAAAATCACATTTAATAATCGGATTACTAGCATACCAAAACAAAAAAAGGCTTCCGGAATTTCTTCGAGAGCCTTATGATAATAAGAGACAGGGTTCTGAAAAATCAGATACTCAGTTCCAGTTCCACAGGACAGTGATCGGAGCCCAGGATATCCGTATGTATCTTGGCATCGACGATTTGCGGCTGCAAACGGTTGGAAGCCACGAAATAGTCGATACGCCAGCCGGCATTCTTCTGACGGGCCTGGAAACGGTACGACCACCATGAGTAGGTGATCTGTTCCGGATACTTCCAACGGAAGGTATCGGTGAAACCAGAGGCCAGCAGGGTGCTGAACTTCTCACGTTCCTGATCCGTGAAACCGGCATTCATTCGGTTGGTCTTCGGATTCTTCAGGTCTATCTCCTCGTGAGCCACATTCAGGTCGCCACAAAGGATTACTGGTTTCTGCTCATCCAAGCGCATCAGGTAAGCACGGAAATCATCCTCCCACTGCATGCGGTAGTCCAGACGCTTCAAGCCATCCTGTGAGTTGGGCGTATAGCAGCACACCAGGAAGAACTTTTCCATCTCGAGTGTGATGACACGTCCTTCGTGATCGTGCTCATCGATACCAATACCATACGTCACATTGAGTGGTTGATGCCTGGTGAAGATAGCCGTTCCACTATACCCTTTCTTCTCGGCAGAGTTCCAGTATGACTTGTACCCATCAAAATGCAGGTCCAGTTGTCCAGGCTGCATCTTCGTCTCCTGCAGGCAGAAGAAATCAGCATCCAGCGCACGGAAAGCATCGCTGAAGCCCTTACCCTCGCAAGCGCGAAGACCGTTTACATTCCAAGATATCAGTTTCATGATAAAGAAAGTTGGGTTAGAAATAGATACCGAAGCTGAACTGATTCATCTTTGGACCATAGCCATCACGGAAGAATTTCATGGGGCAGTACCTGCAATAGATGGCGACATCGCCAGGTGTATGCACCATCAGCAGACCGTCAACGGTAACAGGACGCTGGTGGATAGAACCAGTCTCCACTTCATAGTCCTCGTCCTGGTAGGTAAACTCACGGGTTACATGAGCACCAGTATTGAAATTTACGATAGCACCTAAGGTAACACCCCAGTCCAACTCCTTATCGAAATAATGGGTATAGGTAACAGGTACCTGAAGACTGAATTCAGAAAGCGAGGTACGACGATCAGACTGAAGTACCTGATAATCCGTAAGGCCCATCACACCCGTGGTGAGGTCCTTTTCCCAATATGTGGCATCGTCCATGCGATAATAGCGCCAGTCAATACCAATACCCAGGCCCCATACATTCTTTTTGCCATAGGGCATCCACTCACCCAGCAGACCAAAGCCAAGGTCAAAAGAAGGCCACAGGTTGAACTTATATTCCGAGGGAGCTCCAAGCATGGTGTTGAAACCAAGGTACATATATGGATCAACATCCCACTTCTGGCTCTTCGACTTAATCATGACGTGCTTGTCCTTCCAGAAGTCATCGTCAGAATCCAGGTTCACCACATCAGCGACCTTTTCGATAACAACAGTATCGTTCGATAACTCAGCGGCATTAACAGCCATAGCGGGACACATCAAAAGAAGTGCAGCAAAAATAATCTGTTTCATTTTCATTGTGTTTAGGTTAAAAGAAAGCAGGTGCGACCCAAAGGTCACACCTGCCAACTATGTGTAATTAATTAGAATTTAGCCATTTTGATAGCAACCACAGCACATTCATCACCCTTGTTACCGAACTTGCCTCCTGCACGGTCCTTAGCCTGCTGCAGGTCGTTAGTGGTAAGCAGTCCGTAGATGACGGGAATATTGCTTGTTGCATTCAGGCGTGCGATACCTGCTGTGACACCTTCGCAGATATAATCGAAGTGAGGTGTCTCGCCACGAATCACACTTCCAAGGACGATGACGGCATCGTAGCCATCATTGAGAGTCATCTGGTGAGCACCGTAAATCAGTTCGAATGAACCTGGAACGGTCTTCACGTGGATATTCTCAGTCAGTGCGCCGTGCTTTTCGAGCGTAGCCACGCAACCTTCAAGCAGGGCTCCTGTAATCTCAGGGTTCCACTCAGCCACCACAATGCCGAAAATCATGTTCGAAGCATCGGGCACGGCGTTGAAGTCGTAGTCGCTCAGATTATGTAATGCGGTAGCCATTATTTTACGCGCTCAATATAAGCATCGATTTTACCATACTCCATAGAGTTCAGGTACTTAGCCTTGATCTGCTCGTAGAGCTTCAAGGCATCTTCCTTCTTACCCTGGCTCTCCAGAATCTCACCAGCCTTAATCAGGAACTGAGGAGAGAGAGTGTTGTTGTCAGCCTTGTCGGCAGCCTTCTTGAACAGCTCAACAGCCTCATCGAGCTCACCCAGAGAAGCCTTTACATCAGCCAGGGCACCAACAGCAGCAGGTGAAACCATGGCATCGTCAGCAGCATCGTAGTTCTCGAGATAAGAAGCAGCCTCCTGCATATTGCCCAGATGAGCATAGCAAAGACCAGCGTAGAGGTTAGCCAGATTACCTACCTTGCCACCCTCTTCTGCCAAAGCAACGAAACCCTCGTTAGCGCCATCGCCATTCAGAGCCTTCTGGAACATCACGGTATCGCCCTGAGCAATAGCATTGCTGAAATACTCCTGAGCCTTTGACATCTCTGTGCTGGCATTCTTGAACTGGTCAGCAGAATAGCTCTTATAGAAGAAGCCTGCGCTTACCAATACGATCAAAGCTACCACAGCGATGATAATCACATTTTTGTACTTGAGGATCAAAGCCTCATTCTGACTGTGCTCGTTTGCAGCAGGAGCACCATTTGAAAAATTTGTATCTGCCATTATAATATTTATTTTTAGATTCGCTATAAATTGCGGGCGCAAAATTACAGAAAAAGTTGCACATAATGAAATTTATTGCCGACTTTTTTGTTTTTAAGCCTTAAAAGCAGTAATTTTGCAGCAAAATTAGAATCCAAGGGATGATATTAGAGCACCTTTCAATCATCAATTATAAGAATATTCAGGAGGCAACACTGGAACTGTCGCCCAATATCAACTGCTTCATTGGTCACAACGGAGCGGGCAAGACAAACGTGCTGGATGCCGTGTATTTCCTGTCGTTCTGTCATTCGGCACAGACCACACAGGACTCTCTCGTGATACGTCACGACCAGGATTTCTTCATGCTGGAAGGGGAATATCAGACCTCAGACCTCAATCCTCAAAACTCAACCTTCACCATCCACTGTGGCATGAAGCGAGGTACGAAGAAGGTGTTCAGACGCGACAAGAAGGCCTACCAACGTCTTTCTGAGCACATCGGACTGATACCTATCGTACTCATATCACCTGCAGATATCCAGTTGATTGAGGGGAGCAGTGAGGAACGACGCCGACTGATGGATGTCGTCATCTCACAGTTGGACCATCCCTATCTGGAATCCCTGAACCGTTACAACAAAGCATTGCAGCAGCGTAACGCGATGTTGAAGATAGAAGACCGCGAGCCAGACCCGGAACTCCTGTCGCTATGGGAAGAACAGATGGCACGCGAGGGTGAGATAATCTATCAGAAACGTGCGGACTTCGTAGAACAGCTGATACCATTGTTTCAACAGTTCTATGAGACCATATCCGGTGGACACGAACAGGTGTCACTGAAATACACATCACATTGTCAGCGCGGTCCCTTGCTGGAGGTGATTCAGCGCGACCGCTTCAAGGACAGAGCCGTGGGCTATTCCCTGCACGGCATTCACCGTGACGACCTTGAGATTATGCTCGACGGACATCCCATGCGCCGTGAAGGCAGTCAGGGCCAGCAGAAGACGTTCGTGATTGCCCTGAAACTGGCACAGTTTGAGTTCCTGAAACGCACCAATGCACAGACCACGCCCCTACTCCTGCTTGATGACATCTTCGACAAGCTGGATGCACAGCGTGTAGAACAGATTATCCAGCTGGTGGCCAGCGACCAGTTCGGTCAGATATTCATTACCGACACCAATCGTGACCATATAGACCAAATCCTGTCGAAGAGCAGTTTTGACTATAAGCTCTACGAAGTAAACGACGGAGAGATACATGTTTAAGCGACGCGAGAAAGCCCTCAAGGACCTGATACTCCAGAATCTGAGGATGCAAGGTCTGGAGACGCCTCTGCTACAGAAGCGCCTGATTGAGGCGTGGCCTGTTGTGGCAGGAGAAGCCATAGCGCGCTACACCACCGATGTGAACATCTACAACCAGACGCTCTACGTCAAGCTGCGCATACCGGCCCTGCGTGCCGACCTGAGCATGCGCCGTCAGGAATATGTAAACCGATTAAACGAGTATGTCGGCAATCAAGTGATTACCGACATACGATTCTGTTAGGCCCTTGCCACTACCACGGATGATTTGTGGACGGCGCGATAGTCAAAACTCATAGCAACCTTCTTCGCTTTCGAACCTTTCAAGTCAGGTGCCTTTGGGAAAGCCTCACCTGCCTCAAAGACGCGTAACGCCTCACGGATAGCAGGGTCGTCCTCGTTGAGATACTGCAACCACGACTGTTCATCGAGGATGTTGTATATCACACGACTGTAGATATACTGTTCCAACAGGCGGCGCGACCTCTGAATCATCAGGTTACGACGCTTCAGACCGTGTTTCTCAGCATACTGTGCAAACTGCTCTACAAGATTCTGCTTCTTGATATACTTCAGTAGTGATGCCTCACTGTCATATTCCTTCAGCACAGCACGATGCTGGTCGGTATAGTCATAGCCAAACTGCAGGATAAGTCCCGACATAGAAGCCTCTTTGTAATAGGAAGTGAAGTCGCTGGTATCCTCTGGCACAAAGATATCAGGCGTGATACCACCACCGCCATAGACCACACGACCATTATTGGTGTGATACTCGGGACCTTCGTGCTTGATGCTGTCCTGCGAGAAGAACTCACCATGCTGATAGCGCAGCATCAGGTCTTCCTCGTAGTTCTTATCCATACCATTGGTATAAGGTTTCTGGATACAACGGCCTGAAGGCGTATAATAACGGGCTATGGTGAGACGCATCATCGAACCATCACCGAACTCCACAGGTTTCTGCACCAATCCCTTACCAAACGAACGGCGTCCAATGACCGTACCACGGTCATTATCCTGAATAGCACCCGCCAGGATCTCACTGGCAGAAGCCGAGCCCTCGTCAATCAGGATGACCAATGGCATCTGCTTGTAACTGCCACGTCCGTCACTGCGATACTCCTCACGGGGAGAACGGCGTCCCTCGGTATAGACAATCAGTTTATTCTTGGGCAGGAACTCATTAGCAATCTGAACAGCCGACTGCAGATAGCCGCCCGTATTGCCACGCAGGTCGATGGTGAGCTGTTGAAAGCCATCCATCGTCAACTGTGCCAGCGCCACCAAGAGTTCGTTATAGGTATTCTCGCCAAAATTCTTAATTTTCACATAACCCGTATTGTCATCAAGCATATAAGCCGCTGTGACACTCCTCATAGGAATCTCGCCACGCGTCACGGTGATATAACGTAAATCCTTCTCGCCATAGCGCAGGATACCCAGTTTCACCTTGGTATCCTTTGGTCCCTTGAGACGGTGCATGGCCTCATCATTGGTAAGCGACTTGCCAGTAAACACCGAGTCGTCTACCGTCACGATCTTATCGCCCGCCAACACGCCAGCCTGTTCTGCAGGTCCGTCGCTGATGACATTCTGCACACGCAGGGTGTCATTGCGGATTGTAAACTCAATACCTACGCCAGAGAAAGAGCCACGCAGGTCATCGTTGGCAATCTGCACATCCTTAGCAGAGAAATAGGTGGAATGCGGATCCAGTTCCGCCAATATCTGAGGCACAGCCTGCTCTACGAGGTCAGCCATATCGATAGTATCCACATACTGGTCATCAATAATGTAAAGCAGATTATTCAGTTTGTTACTGCCAGAATTGATGATACTCAGACGGTTGCCTGAGAAATGATTAGCATAGAATGTGCCGATGGCGATACCAATCACCACAGCCAGAGCCAACCAAAGGGGCGAAAATCTATTTTTTGTATTCATCGATTAATCCTTAAAACTCAAACCTCAAATTTCAAACATCAAACATCAAACCTCCAGATACACCACTTCAATACCTGCACGCTCCAGGAGTTCGATACCATCCGTAAGACGGTATTTCTCGCCATAGACCACACGTTTGATGCCCGCCTGGATAATCAGTTTGGCACATTCTATACAAGGCGAGGCCGTGATATAGATGGTTGAGCCATCACTATTGTTATTAGAGCGTGCCAGTTTGGTAATGGCGTTAGCCTCTGCATGGAGGACATAAGGCTTCGAGATATTGTTCTCGTCCTCACATACATTCTCAAACCCTGTAGGCGTACCGTTATAGCCGTCGCTGATAATCATCTTGTCCTTGACCACCAGCGCACCGACCTGACGGCGCTTGCAATACGAGTTCTCTGCCCAGATACGCGCCATACGCAGATAGCGCGAATCCAGCTTACTTTGTTTGTCGTTTGATTCCATTTCTCTTCAGTAATGCATCAATTGTTGGTTCACCTCCCCTGAATCGCTTGTAAAGCGTCATAGGATTCTCCGTACCTCCCTTAGAAAGTATCTCGTCACGGAAGCGCTGGGCCGTCTGCTGATTGAAGATACCTTCCTTCTTGAATACAGAGAAAGCATCAGCATCAAGTACCTCAGCCCACTTATAACTATAGTAACCGGCAGCATAGCCACCAGCCATGATATGCGAGAACTGTACCGTCATGCAGGTATCCATACGCTGCTTACCGATGATGGCCTTTTTCCACGCTTTCTTCTCGAATGGGATAATATCATCAGTAAAGGCATCCTTCTTCGTATAATAAGCCATATCCAGCAGGCCGAACGACACCTGACGCAAGCAGGCCGATGCTGCCATATAGTTACGGCTCTTCACGATACGGCGAATCAGTTCATCAGGCAAAGGCTCACCCGTTTCGTAATGGAAGGCGAAGGTGCGCAGGAACTCCTTTTCCACAGCGAAATTCTCCATGAACTGAGAAGGCAGTTCTACGAAGTCCCACCATACATTAGTTCCACTGAGACTCTCGAAGCGGGTGTTGGCAAACATGCCATGCAACGAGTGACCGAACTCATGCAGGAAAGTCTCCACCTCGCCCAACGTCAGCAGAGCAGGCTTTTCCTTTGTTGGCTTCGTGAAATTCATCACCACAGAGACATGAGGACGCACATTCTCACCCTTCTTGTCAATAAACTGTCCCTGATACTGGGTCATCCATGCCCCACCCTGCTTACCTTTACGCGGATGGAAGTCGGCATAGAACACTGCCAGGAAAGAACCGTCCTTGTCAAATACCTCATAGGCTTTCACATCAGGATGATACACAGGGATATCCTTGTTCTCCCTGAAGCTGATGCCATAGAGTTTATTAGCCAGTCCGAAGACACCGTCAATCACCTTGTCCAACTGGAAATAAGGACGCAGCATCTCGGCATCCAGATTATATTTCTTCAGCTGCAGCTTATGAGAATAGAAAGAGGTATCCCAAGGTTCCAGTTCGAAATCCACCTTGGCAGATTTCTTCAGTTCCTCCCTCTCCTTTTCTGCCGTAGGCTTATAGGCATCGATAAGGTCGTTCAGCAGTTTATAGACACTCTTCACGTTGCCAGCCATACGATTCTTCAGCACATAGTCGGCATAAGTCCTGAAACCCAGCAACTGCGCTATCTCACGACGCAGGTTGACGATGCGCTTGCAGATTTCCAGGTTGTTATTCTCGTTATCGTGGATACACTCTGTATTCTTCGCCATATACAACTGCTGACGCAGATCGCGCTGTGTGCTATAGGTCATGAACGGCGAATAGGAAGGGAAGTCGAGCGTAAAGATCCAACCCTCCTTCTCCTGTTGGCGAGCCTCTTCTGCTGCAGCATCAATAGCCGTCTGAGGCAGGCCGTCGAGCTGTTTCTCGTCCGTGATATGCAGTGTATAGGCCTTATTCTCCTTCAAGAGATTCTGCGAGAACTGGAGAGACAGCATACTTGCCTCTTCCGTGAGCTGGCGCAGTTTGTCCTTTCCCTCCTTATCGAGCAGTGCACCACTACGCACAAAACCATCGTAGCAGTTGTCGAGCAGCATTTTCTCCTCGGGTGTCAGTTTGCGATGATGACGATGCACATACTTGATGCGCTCAAACAAGCGTTCGTTCAGTCGCACATCATTCGCATGCTGCGTCAGGATAGGCTGCATCTTCTGAGCCAGCGCATCCATGTCATCATTCGTCTCTGCACTCAGCAGGTTGAAGAACACGGTCGACACGCGCTCCAACAAGTCATAATAGCCCTCAGTATCGTCGTCCTTATTAATAATGGTATTATCGAACGTGGGCTTGGCAGGATTATTAATCGTCTTCTCTATCTGTTCATTGTCACGACGGATACCCTCCATGAAGGCCTCTTCATAGTCCTCCAGGCGGATACGGTCGAAAGGCACAGCATCATGAGGTGTGCCATAAGGCTGGAAAAAAGGATTTATTCTCTTCTCTGTATTCTCGTTCATATATATTTCTTTGCTATTTATTCATTTTTCTCATCCACATCATATTCACGCTTCTGCGACTTAAACACGCGATGATGCAGGAAGTTGGAACCCTCCAGACAAATCAGTACCAATGCCGTGGCGGCAATGGCAACATCGTACATCTCGACACCTGCCGTCATACCAATGGCAGAGGTGACCCAAAGACCAGCGGCAGTAGTCAGTCCCTTGACCACATTCCGCTGGAAGATGATGGTACCAGCACCGATAAAACCGATACCGCTGACCACCTGTGCTGCCATACGAGCAGGATCACGCTGGATGATAACGCCTGGCTGTCCCTCGAAACCATCAAAGCCGTGCATGGAAAGCACCATAAACAACGCACTGCCCAAGCCAACAAGGAAATGGGTGCGGAAACCAGCCTCCTTGGAACGATACTCTCGTTCCAGTCCGATAGTGCCACCTAAGATAGCACCTACGAAGATTGTCAGAACATATTGCCAAGTCATACGCTTTGAGGTTTGAGATTTGAGGATTTACTTTGAGTATTTCTCTATCAGGCCTTCTGCCTGAGGGTCGCCCAGTTCACCGGCCTTCTGCAGGTTCTTCACGCCCTCTGTCTTCTGGCCCAGCAAGCACTGGGACAAGCCCAGGAACAGATAGCCATCGCTATGATCGGGTGCCAGTTGGATACAGGTCTTTGCCGTCTCAACAGCTTCGCTATAGAGTCCCACGCGAACCTGCAGCGATGCCTTCTCTGCATAGTAGAGGTCCGACTGTGGTGTCATACGGATAGCCTCGTTGATATCATCGAGTGCCTGCTGAAACAGACGTCCCTTCATCTCAGCCTGATATTTCATATAATAGAAATTTGAGGTGAGCTGCGTCTTCATCAGCGCCTCGTAGTCGTTGAGGTCGGTCACAGCCTCGCGATGACGATTCATATCCATCAGCAACTGTGCCCTGTGAAGCAGATAGGGTGCCGTCTCTTTCAAATAAGGACGAGAGAACTGTGCCATGCAACTGTCGAGCAAGGCCAACTGACCAACACTGTCCTTCAACTGTTCCTTACAAACAGAGGCAGCATAGAAGAGCTCTGGTGAGCGCAGGCTGGAAGTAAACAGTTCCTCATAGATAGCATAGGCATCATCATAGCGCTGCTGGGCATAGCGCACCACAGCCTGCTGCTGGCGATAGGTAGGCAACGGATTGATGCGATAAGCCTCGCCAGCCTCATCATAAGAGCCGTCAAACGACCAGGCATCATAAGCCTGTTCCGGCATATACAACAGTTTCTGAAGCATCAGACGAGAATAGGTATAATGCACCTCATCTGGTTTCTCTGCCACCTTCAGGGCCTTCTTCATATCACGCTCGGCATCAGCAAAACGACTGCCATTCACCAGTTGCTGTGCACGATAGGTATAACCGTCAGGGTGATTGGGGAACTGCAGGATAAAGTTCTCTATCAACTGACAATAAGCCAGCGAGTCGAGTGAAGCGCCACCAATATAGAGAGACAGTTGAGCCTGTCCTACATCCTGAGGCAATGCTTTCCTGATGCCCGTAGCACGCAACACAGGATCGTTGATACTGAGTCCGGTGGTCTTCAGGCTATCTGCGAAAAGGGCACTTACGGCATAGTTCAGCGTATCCTTCAATGAGGCAGGCTGCTGCATCAGGCCCAACACCTCACCTGTTTCGCTGAACAAAGGCGCTCCAACGGAATTCTCGGGCATCTGCAGAGCCACCGTGTAATAAGCATAGTTCTGATTGAAAGTCTCAGCCTTACGAACAGTACCCTGTGGCACTTTCTTCACCTGATTATAAGGCAGAAGCCATACTGAGGCATCAGCCGGTGCCTGTCCCTGCGCAACAGTCAGAGGCTGCGTCTTACCCGTTGTCACACGAAATTTCGCCACATCATAGGTCTCGTTGGCACCAAGGATGCAAGTCACCTCATACTCCTTGCCCGCTGCATCAATCACAACAGCACGCTGGGCGCCTTTGAAAGGAGCAAAACAACTGATAGCCTCACCATTCTTGCCTACATAGAAGCCATTAGCACTGCCTAAGAGCGTACCATCGGCCGTAAACGTCTTCAACGTAAAGACCGACTTCGTAGCCTTTTTCACCCATGAGGGCTGAGCCATTATCGTCACTGTCAGCATCAGCAGGCTGACAATCATATATAGTCGTTTCATAATTTCAAAAGTTCTTTTGCATTCTGGATAGCCGCCTCCGACACATCGCTGCCACTGAGCATCTGTGCAATCTCCCATACACGCTCCTCATCATTAAGCATCAGCATGTGCGTCGTAGTGCCCTGAGCGGTCTCGTCCTTGTAGACCTTATAGTGTGTAGAACCCAAGGCTGCAATCTGAGGCAGGTGGGTGATACTGATAACCTGACGGTCACAATGTCCCATCTCAGACATCATGCGCGCCATCTGTTCGGCAATCTTTCCACTCACGCCAGTATCTATCTCATCGAAGATGATGGTAGGCAACTTCACGGCACCACTGATCATCGCCTTCAGCGACAGCATCACACGTGCAATCTCACCACCCGATGCCACCTGAGATACAGGTTGCAGCGGTGTGGATGTGTTGGCACTGAAAAGGAACGACACCTTATCCTGTCCACAACGTCCCAACGGCTCCTGCTCCACAGCAATCTCGAAGCGCACATTAGGCATACCCAGAGGCACCAGTCGCTCGCGCATCTGTTTCTCAATAGCGCCAGCAGCAACACGTCGTTTCTCTGTGAGCAACTCGGCCTTTCTCTGTGCGTCTTTCAACGTTTCACTGACCTGTCGCTCAATCTCTGCCAGAGCCTCATCACTATTCTCTATATTCGAGAGCTTACGGCCAAGTTCCTCCTGAATAGCAAGCAACTGGTCAACACGCTCCACCTTGTATTTCTTTTGCAGCTCGTAGATTCTGTCCAGACGTGTATTCACCATATCCAGTTCCGCAGGATTAAAATCTACATCATCCATCTTTCCACTGACCTCGGCAGCAGCATCTTTCAGTTCAATGTAACAACTGTTCATGCGCTCTGCCAACTCAGCCACGTCAGGATAAACATGTTCGATACCCTGCAGGGCAGAAACAGCTTTCTTCAGATTGCTAACCACACCGCCTTCATCACCAGACAACGCCGACTCTGCCTCATAAAGGGCCGTCTTGATGTCCTCTGAATGCGACATCGTCTCGCTGCGCTGCTCCAGTTCTTCCTGTTCGCCATCCGACAGACGGGCATTGGTCAGTTCGTCATACTGAAACTGCATGAAGTCCACCTGCTGGCGTCCCTGTTCGATATCCTCACGCAGGCGCTGTTCCTCTTTCTTCAACTCCTGATAGCGCACATACGTCTGCTGATAGTCCGTCAGTTCCTTGGCATCATCAGCAATGATATCCACAACATTCAGTTGGAAGTCCTGCTTGTTGAGCAACAGGTTCTGATGCTGCGAGTGCACATCAACCAACTGCTCGCCCAGCTCCTTCAGCATAGAAAGGGCCACAGGCGTGTCGTTGATAAAAGCACGACTCTTGCCAGCCGACGTCAGTTCACGACGGATGATGGTATCCTCGGCATCAAACTCTATCTCGTTCTCGTCGAAGAAACGTTCCATCCCATAGCGCGACAAGTCGAAGTGGGCCTCGATGACACATTTATCCGTGCCCATCTTCACGCTCTTAGAGTCTGCACGCTGTCCCAGCAACAGGCCGATGGCGCCAAGGATGATACTCTTTCCGGCACCAGTCTCACCCGTTATCACCGAGAAACCGCTGCGAAACTCCATGTCGAGCGTATCAATCAGCGTAAAGTTCTTGATATATAGTTGCTTCAGCATAACTAATTCTTTATTTTTTCCCAGGTAGCGTTCTGTGAGGCATTGATACCAAACAGCACGTCATAGACACTCTCTTTCTCCTTCTGAGTGCCCTTTCCCTTATAGATATTTGCCAGTTCGTCCTTCTTGAAATCCGTCCAGATCTGTGGCAACAGGCTCAAGGGCTTATCCTCATGCGCCTTCTTCAGGTTGGTTTCCAAAGTCGTTGTCACATTCGTACGTCCGCGCTCCACATTCTGCGCCATCTCATCCAGTCCCTGACGATAATAGTCGTATTGCAACTGACGGAAAGGCTTCATCGCCTCGTCCAGGTAATCATTGATGATGGCAAAACGGTTACGGCTATCCTCAAATGATTTCCATCCTGCGAAGTCAAGGTTCTGCGCATTGTTCGTCAGGTTCATGCAGCGCTGCAGCACGTCCGTTCCTCCCATCGGTGAGAAACTGTCCAGGTCCAGGCCAATAATCAGATAGGCATAATAGGCAAAGAGTGCCACCAACTGGTTGTCGATGACCTCCTCGTTGAAATTGAGCTGGTCGTACTGCACAAACTCAAAATCGAAATGCTTATCATTATTATTATATAAGGTGGTGTTGTAGGACGAATTAAACACTGGCCGATTAGCCTGTACCAATGCCGTACAAGTAAAACGGTTACTGCCGGCGTCATACTTTGTCACAGTGATATTAAACGAGCACTGGATGCGCTCATTCTCCTGAAACTGGAGTGCCGTCCACTGCTGTTCGTTGACAAACTGCTCCAGCGTCTGCTGCAGGTTCTCAAACACCGTCTTGTCCGTTGTCTGCACCTGCTGATGATTGATATTGATTTTGGCTTGCAACTCCTGTGCATGAAGGTCAGAGCCCAACAGGACAAGAGCTATAAAGAACAGGAGTTGTTTCATATCTTACTGACGATTAATGTTTCTTACCAATTCATCTATGATATCTGCAGCCACTTCACGCTTAGGCTTCTTGTCATAGTCTGTCTGTCCGTCACGAGAAATGATGGATATCTGATTCTCATCACTTCTGAAGCAGGTTCCTTCGTTGCGCAAAGAATTCAGGACGATAAAATCCAGATTCTTCTTCTCTAACTTATGTTGGGCATTCTGCTCCTCGTCATTCGTCTCAAGGGCAAACCCCACGAGCACCTGTTTCTCTTTCTTCATCTGCCCCAGAGAGGCGGCGATATCAGGATTAGGCACCAGATGGATATCCATTGTCTGTCCCACGCGCTTGATTTTCTGTTCTGCTACCTCCGCAGGACGGAAGTCGGCCACAGCTGCACAAAGGATAGCTGCATCCGTATCAGGGAAGAGTTCCGTTGCGGCGTCATACATATCCTGACAACTCTCCACGCTGACGATTGAGACTTGAGATTTGAGTTTTGAGATGTTGCAACTGACAGGACCGGCAACGATTGTCACCTCAGCACCTCTGCGCGCGCACTCCTCTGCCAATGCAAAACCCATCTTGCCACTGGAGTAATTACCGATGAAACGAACAGGGTCTATCTTCTCGTAGGTAGGTCCTGCCGTAATCATGATGCGCTTACCCAGTAAGTCCTTCTTCTCAAAAAACAAATCCAGACAGTCAACGATTTTCTCGGGTTCCTCCATACGTCCCTTACCTTCCAGGCCAGAAGCCAGGAAGCCGCTCTGAGGTTCAATGATATGATTACCAAAACCCTTCAGGCGCTCCATGTTCTGCTGTGTCGTGGGATGCGCATACATATCCAGGTCCATTGCCGGTGCGATGAACACAGGTGCTTTCATTGACAGGTAGGTAGTGATAAGCATGTTATCGGCAATACCATTGGCCATCTTACCAAGGGTAGAAGCCGTACAGGGAGCTATCAGCATCGCATCAGCCCAGAGTCCCAGTGCCACATGTGAGTGCCATGTTCCATCGCGCTGTGAGAAGAAATCACTTATCACAGGCTTCTGTGTCAGTGCCGACAGCGTGATAGGTGTGATAAACTCCTTACCTGCAGGCGTGATAACCACCTGCACCTCTGCGCCACGCTTCACCAGTTCACGGATAATCAAGCATGACTTATAGGCTGCTATCGAGCCCGTTATTCCTAATACGATTTTCTTTCCCTTCAGCATATCATTGCGGTAGCCGCTCGAGCTCTGCTCGCTTTTACAAAGCTTTGCGACTAAAAGAAATTATTCACTATTCACTTTTCCCTCTACACTTAGTGCTGCGCCTCGCGCAGGCGGATGCGCGTCAGCACCTGTTTGGTGTTATAGGTAAAATCACCTCCCATAATCCAGGCATAATAGCCAGGATCCAGGCGAAGTACCTCGGCCACGGTCTTACCTTTGTGCTTACCGAAATTAAAATATTCCGTCATCACAGGCTGTCCGTCTTTATCCAGAATGGTATTACCTTTCGCATCCTTAGCCTCACCCCAAACGATACGGCCGGCAAAGTCTACATTATTATTGGTCTTCGAGAACTGTGCCAGACAATCCATATCATTGGCCAATACGCGTCCTTCAGGATCCTCACCCAGTTCACGCTGCTTCTCCTCCGTATAACGGTCCAGCTCACCCATCAGCACGCGATAGGTAGCCTCTGTATCCTGGTCAGCACGGTGAGCCTCGAAGTCATCCTCCATCTTACGTCCACAGTAGAACTTATAGGCAGAAGCGAGATTACGACGTTCCATCTTCTTAAAAATAGAACAGGCATCAATCAAGCGACATTTTGAAAAGTCAAAATCGATGCCAGCACGAAGGAACTCCTCTGCCAGCAAGGGAATATCAAAATGATTAGAGTTAAAACCGGCAAAGTCACAACCTGTGAACTTTTCTTCCAGTGTCTTTGCCAATTGTTTGAATGTAGGCTTATCCTTGACGTCCTCATTAGAGATACCCGTCAGCTGGGTAATAATAGGCAGGATATAACATTCGGGATTAACCAGATAGTCGCCGCGCTCTTCCTTTCCGTCGGGATAGACCTTAATGTAGGATATCTGAATAATTCGGTCTTTTACCAAATCAAGACCGGTCGTCTCCAAATCGAAGACGACCAGTGGCTTATTTAAGTTCAGTTTCATGAAATATCAAAAATTCAATTCCAAATTTCAAATCTCAAACCTCAAATTTCAAAGCTCAAACCTTAATCATTGATCAGCATAGGCATCATCAGCATGAGCACATCCTGGTTCTCAGGCTGCTCAGAAGGCAGAACCAATCCTGCGCGGCTGGGGTCAGCCAACTGGATATTTACCTGATCGCAATCAAAGTTGTTCAGAATCTCAATGAAAGAAGAGCCCTTGAAGCCTATGCTCATTGGTGTGCCGTTATAGTCGCACATCATCTTCTCCGTTGCAGTCTTTGAGAAGTCATAGTCCTCGGCATCAAGCTGCAGGGTTCCGTTCTCCACATGGAAGCGAATCAGGTTGCTTGAGTCATTTGAGAAAGGCTGCACACGACGCAGAGCTGACAGCAGGCCCAGACGGTCAACAGTCAACTGGTTGGGGTTGCTCTGAGGAATCACAGAGTTATAGTTGGGGAAGCGGCCCTCAATAAGACGGCAAATGATAACGCCTTCTTCGAAGTTAATCTCTGCATTACGCTCATCAAAACGGATCACCACATCACCACCCTGCTTGCCCAGCACATTTTTCAGCAACGTTGCAGGCTTCTTAGGCAGAATGAATGAAGCAGGCTGCTCACTGTGGATGTTCAGCACCTTATTACGCACCAACTTATGGCCATCACTGGCAACAATAGCCAGGTAATCAGAAGTCAGATCAAAGTAGATACCATTCATCACAGGGCGCAACTCATCCTGAGCTGTAGCAAAGAGAGAACGGTTGATATTCTCAGCCAGCACGCCGGTAGCGATATTGATTGTTGTAGCGCCATCGCCAATCTGCTGAGCCTGGGGGAACTCATCTGCATTCTCTACAGGCAGGGAGAACACACCATTCTGATAGCTGATCTTTGCGATGTTGCTATTCTGATCCACGTCGAAAGTGATGGGCTGTTCAGAAATACCCTTTACAGCCTCCAACAAATCATGATTACCTACACAGAAACGGCCATCACCGTCGTTCTCTGTCAGCTCAAGAGAAGTCTTCATCATCACCTCGCTGTCCGAAGCTGTCAGGTTCAAGCGTCCGCCAACAACCTCAAAAAGGAAGTCACCCAGGATAGGCAATGAGTTCTTACTATTAATTACTCTTGACAAAGCCACCAATCGGCTGCTCAGTGCTGTGCTAGATACAACGAATCTCATATGATTATTCTTTTTTTATTATTACTCGGTTTTGGAGTACAAAAATACAAAAAAAGCCTATTAATCACAAAATATTTGCGAAAAAATTACTTGTTTTCAAACTATTTTAGTAATTTCGCAAGCGATTTTGAAAAAAAACAAATAAAATAACAAATTATTGATATGGATTTAACAGGAAAAGTCATTGCCATCATGGAGGCAAGAAGCGGTGTTTCATCACGCACAGGAAACAATTGGATGACGCAGGAATACGTGATTGAGGTTCCTGGTCAGTACCCCCGCAAGATGCTATTCAATATCTTCGGTGAGGATCGCATTAAGCAGTTCAACATTCAGCCTGGTGAGGAGATTACCGTTCAGTTTGACATTGATGCTCGCGAATATAATGGCCGTTGGTTCAACGACATTCGTGCATATAATATTATTCGTGGTCAGGTAGCAGGTGCAGTACCTGCAGCTACTCCTTTCCCTCCACAGCAGGCTGCAGCTCCTAACGCTGCAACATCACCATTCCCTCCCGCACAGGAGCCCGCTGCCGGTGAAGGTGCTGCCGACGATCTGCCCTTCTAAGCAAGTAGCAAAACACCATAAAAGCATCTGTTCTGAAGCAGATGCTTTTTTAATGTCTCAATTTTAACTATATACAATAAGGTAAGAATGTAGTACACGCCATCAACCAATAGAGGTAAAAACACCACCAGAGGCACAAGAAAAAAAGAGACCAGTCTATGCGAACTGGCCTCTTTTTTAGCTTTTATTGTAGTGGAACTAACGGATAAACGATGTTCACAATCAGTATATTGGCAGCAAGGATAATGAGGTTCATCAGGAAACCGATGCGCATAAAATCGCTGAAACGGTAGCCACCAGGTCCATAGACCAGCATATGGGTTGGCGAGCCGATAGGTGTAGCGAAACTGGAGCTAACGCTGACCATCAGCGCGATGAGAAAAGGATAGGGTTCATAGCCTAGCTTATCGGCAGCCTCGTACATAATGGGGAAGAACATGGCACCTGCCGCCGTATTGGAGATAAACTCGGTGATGAAAGTGCCCACGAAACAGATGGCAGTCATGACGACAATAGGGTTGGAGCCGCAGACATCAAGGATACCGAAAGCAAGCCGCTCGGCTATGCCTGTCTTCTGGATAGCGACACCCAACACAACGGACCCAGCAAACACCATCAGTATTTCCCAGTTGATAGACTTCATCGCCTGGTCAACACTGCAGCACTTAAACAGGAGCATGGCAATGGCGGCTAGAAAGGCACACTGCAGCAAAGGGATAATATTGAGGGCAGAGAGCACTACCATCAGAATCATGATGGTGGTGGAGATAAGTGTCTTCCTACCGATATTAGGCACCTGGGGAGAATCAAAGAACTGTAACTGCGAGGAGAGACGATCCGTTTGGATGTTGACCTTAGGCGGACAATCGAGTAACAGTGTGTCGCCTGCCTGAAGCACCACATCACGAGGAGACTGATTGATGCGCTTGCCGCGACGAGCTACAGCCACCAGAAGCATATTGTTTTCTTTCTCAAAAGCACTATCGACTATCCGGGTGTTGATGAGGCTGCTGCCGAAGGTGATGTAGGCTGTACGCAACTGACGATGCTTGTCGACTTCATTAAACGTAAATACTGGATGGTCGGCACTGACAAATTTATGCGTGTCACGCAGGTCGAGTATTTCATCAATCTGTCCAGCATATATCAGACGGTCACCTCCCATAATAATCTCATCGGAAGAAGAGGGAGACACCACTTCGTCGAAATGTATAATCTCAATTAGTTTACCGCCTTTCACATTATCAATATTGGCTTCACAAACCGTTTTACCGATATGAGGGTTGTCCGAGGGTACTAACAGTTCCACAGTATAGTCGGTGGTTGACTCGAAGGCAGCCTCAGGTGCCTTGCGGTCTGGCAACAGCTTGCGCATGGCAATGATGGAGAGTACTCCGATAAAGAGACAAAACAAACCGGGAATGGTAGTAGCCAACACATTCATTGCAGTGCCGGTCTTATCGGCATAAAGACCAGAGATAATCAGGTTTGGCGGTGTACCTATCAACGTACACACACCACCCATGCCCGATGCATAGCTCAGTGGAATCAACAGCTTTGACGGAGAGACACCTAGCTTCTTCGACCACATTTTGACAATGCCCACGAAGAGAGCCACAACGGTAGTATTGCTGAGGAACGAACTGAGTGCTGCCACAGGAAGCATCAGCCGGATAACAGCCTTAGAGTAGCTCTTAGGCTGGCCTAACAGGTGCTTTACAATCCACTGTAGCACACCAGTATGAGTAAGTCCGGCCACCACAACAAAGAGCACACCAATGATTACCACTGATGTTGAGGAGAAACCGGAAAAAGCCTCCTTAGCATCGAGCACACCGGTGACAAAGAGAATGGAAATAGCTCCAAGAAATACCAAGTCAGCACGTAACTTGGTAAACAGAAGTACCGTAAACATTGATAGCACCGTGACTATCGTAATCCAAGCGTAGAGGTTAAAACCCCAAAAGACGATTGATTCCATAAGCTATTTTCTATTTTCATTTCTTTCCTATACTTGTTTCGTCAGCTTAAACACTTTGCAACCATCTGCAGCGTGCTCGTGACACGAGCGTACTGTAGATGGTACAAAGATAAAACAAACATTTCTAATTATAGCACTTTTTTGCAAAAAATGTTATTATCAAGTTCTTAAATTCTAAAAAACAAGCCATTTTGTAGTTTCAAGGAACCTTTCCTGAATATGTTACACGTCCAAATATCATAAAAAGATTTATGTTTTTAAAGTATTGTATTTACATATGTAATAAAAAGAGAACTGCCCATACGGACAGGTCCCTTTACATTATATCAGAATGATATTTACTCCTCAACAACTGCCTGCGCAGCGGCTAATATTTTTACTATCATACTGATTATTAGATACTTACATTTTGACTAATCAACATTTAAGCTGCATTTTTCGTGCATTCTGCACGTTTTTCTTGCAGAATGTGCTTACTTTTTAACATATTTAGACGATTTGACATCTCTTCTTGCCATTTTTTGTTTCAATTAAAAGAAAAACGAATAGACTCTTGCGGTGTAAGTTTAGGTTTAAGTTTAGATGTTCTTATATATAATAAGGTAAAGTAAACCCTAACCATAATGATTGAGTTTACCATTTTCAGTTTAGAGATTCATGTATATATCAATCATCTCTCAAGCCAGTAAAAAATTGCTGCTGCAAAGGTACAAAATCTTATTGAAATAAACGAGAATAGTATGAAGAAAACACGATTTGCGTATTCATTTTAACTTAAGTGCACAACGGGGTCGGTTCCGCTGTGCACTCGGCTGTGTAGAGACGTCACACTGTGGCGTCTCTACTGCTGTTAAGGGCTACTTCACAACTTTCTTTCCGTTCTCAATCAGCACTTTCCTTACAGCCGACTGAGCATTCTCCACTTGCATGCCGCCCAGTGTGTAGGTTCGGGCATGCTGGGGCTGACTGACCCGCATGATGCCTGTCGTGGTGGAAGAGATGTAGTCGTCGACACTCTTGGCAAAGTTGATGTCGAAGATTTCACAGGAGCCATCCTCATTCGAGGAGGTGAGGCCGAAGATGGTCATTCCCATGCACACATTGGGACGGTCGCCGGTGAAATTGTCGTAGAGACCGCTGGTTGACATGTTCCATGCCACCAGATCGCGCTCTTCGCCGTTGATGATCACCTTGTCCTGGAACGCAGGCACCACCTGCGAACCACGGTTGGTGCCGTTGAGCCACCACAGATACGATGCCCCCTGGGTGGTCTTCAGTCCTTTGCCGCACACGACGAGATACGTCTGGCTGGCCTCGATGTCGTAGTCGTGCTCCTGGTATTTCAGTGTCAGCGCGATGTTGTTGTCGCCCACGCTCCTGGCCATGATCACGTTGCGCTCCTCATCGTAGGTGATGTTGCTTGCCGGAATGCGCCAGGCATCGCCCGTGGTCCAGTCGCTGGCATGGAACTGATAGGCATTGGCCGAGACGTTGTAGCCGCTCACCAGTCGCAGATAGTACAGACCGGGGTTCAGCGTGCCAGCCGTGGCAGCGAGTCGCACGGTGAAGCGTGTCTTCACCTGTCCGTTCTCATCCTTCAGCAGGGCGTCGGGGATGGGATATTCGGCATTGTAGAAGCCGTTGACCGCCCCCTTCACCTGAGCCGGGATGACGATGTCGGCAATCTTCGTTCCGTCGACCATCAACGCGGCCTTGCGCCCATTGTCGGCTGTCGTGAAGCGGCACATCACAGCCAGTCCGTTGCTCTCCTGTCCGGGGTTGTAGAGCGTGTACTGCACATAGCCGCCCGCCTTGGCATCGCGATAGCTCTCGCCGTTGTAGTTGCCCGTGCTCGAATCCGACGAGTAGTTGTACTCATGTCCGGCCTCGCTCTGCTGTTCACCGGGTGCCACAAAGTCGATGGTGCGTGCCTGCAGTGCCTCGTTGGCCGCCTCGGTCTGTGCCATGTCGCTGTTGGCAAAGTTCTCAGCCGTCTGCTGATACCAGTAGCACATGTAGCGGTCGTGGTGAATCTGATAGAAGGGCTGCAAGCTGAGCGTGCTCCATGTGTAGGTATCCACCCCCTCGCGACTGGCATCGATGGCGAAGGTGAGCTTCGACAGGTCCTTTGCCTCAATGCGCTTCAGCACATCAGTACGACTGCCGATGAGCAGCGGGGCCGACAGCAGGTTCTTCGACGAGGCCATCGAGCCGGGCGCATGGTCCATGCGGCCCTCGCCGCCGTATTCGTTCTGCAGCTGTTCGCTGCCGTTGGTCGTGTTGGCGCCAAGCAGGATGGGACCATACCTGAAGGCCACATAGTCCGTGTAGTTGGGACATTCCGCGTAGCCCAGCTCCATGGGCAGCTCCACGTTGATCACGTCGCCCACGGCCCAGTTGCGCTGCAGTTTCACATAGCTGGCTTTCCCATAGGTTGTCTCTATGTCCGATTTCTCTCCGTTCACCGTCACCTCATATCCTTTTCCTGCCCATGCCGGGTGACGAAGGGCTATGGTGTACTGTCCGCTCTTGTTGATGGTAATCTTGGTGCGTGGCTCAAAGGGGAAGGCCGTCTCCTGAACAACGATGAAATCGGTGCTTTCCAGGCGCGAAGGAGTGAAGAGATTCACGTAGAGCGTCTTGTTGCCGTCGTGCGTGTAGATGAAATGGCCGTACTTGGAGTGGTTCTCCATGCCCGTACCCACACAGCACCACATGGCTTGATTCACCTGCGAGTAGATGCGGTAGCCCTGCGGACGGAGCGTGGTGAAGTAGACATAGCCGCCCGTGACGGGGTCTTGCGTGGAGAGGATGTGGTTCCACGTGGCATACTCGTAGAAGTCGGCATACTTGGCATCGGCGGTGCGGTCGCTCATCATCTCCGACATCTTCAGCATATTGTTCGTGTTGCACGATTCGGGACCGTCCAGCTGGTCTATGTAGCGGTTGGAGTTGCTGGCCGACAGGAAATGCTCGTTCACTGAGTTGCCGCCTATGCACACGGTGCGGTTCTCAGCCACGTCGGTCCAGAAGTTATCGGCAGCCGTCAGGTAGTTCGTCGCAGCATTGTCCATCTCTCCTATGCGCTCCATGCCTATATACTTAGGCACTTGCGTGTTGGCATGTCTGCCGTCGAGGAAGGTCTTGTTGAGTGTCTGCATGCCGTTGAGCATCGTCTTGTGGGTGAATTTCTTGGCAGCATCCAGATAATTGCTGTCGCCGAACAGCTGATAGGCATCGAGCATCGATTCGTTCATGCCGCCGTGCTCCGTGTTCAGCATGCTCTCCATGTCGGCATCGCTCACCTTGGCCACCACGTTCACGCTCCAGTCGGCCAACTTCTTGAACACATCCTTGGCCGTGGGGTTGTTGCCGTAGATGAACGCATCGCGAAGGCCGGCCAGAATCTTGTGCTCACAGTAGAATGGCACCCATCCGCCATGACTCGCAAGTGGCTCGGTGTTGCCCTGGTAGAGGGCGGTCCAGTCGCTGTTGATGGGCTGTCCGCCGATGAAGCCATACAGTCCCTGCGTGTGCTGGTCGAACTGGTCCTGACAGTCCTTCATCACGCCCACCATATAGTCCATGCGCTCCTTCAGCTGTGCTTTCACGTCGGCATCGTGGCAGGCAGCATAGGCCAGTGCCAGTGCCGACAGGTAGTGACCGCCCACGTGTCCGCTCAGGTCGAAGTTCGCATCGCCCCAGTTGACGAAGTTGGGGTGTTTCGTCAGCCATTGATAATAAGGACTGTTGCTGTCTTTGGTCGAGGCCAGTCCTGTCTGTCGCACGTAGGGCGTCAGCAGTCGGTCTGTGTCATATTTGAGCAGCGTCTTAAAGTTCAGCTCCATAGCCGTTTTCATCGGGCCGTCGAGCAACGTCACCTGTTCCAGGTCGAAATGTTTGGGATAGAGTTCGCTTTGTGCCAGCGAGGCGCTCGATGCGGCCAGGGCCAGTAAGGCAGTTAAAGTCAGTTTGCGCATTTTGGCAATTGTTTAGTTAATAAAATATACTTTTCGGCTACAAAGATAATGAAAGTTCTCGAAATGCGGCATGAACCATCTCGAATTCTAGATAAATTTTAGATTGAAGACTATAGATTTGGACTACAGACTTTAGACTATAGACTTTAGACGGTTTTTGAGATTAGGCTTAAATCATGCTGGATGTGACGAGGGACAGCCCCTGTCACCTTTTACCGAAAATGATGTTGAATAGCTGCTTTATCCAGATATTGGAGATGGCCCAGCTGCGCTACAAGACCTACGTCCGCAAAACGCAGGAGAACTGGGAGGAGTGAATCCTCTATCCTATCATAGTAAAGCGGCGCATCCGATTGGGTGCGCCGCTTAATATATAACAATGTGTGGCTCTAAGATTCCATGTTGGATTGTTACAGAATGAACTTGCAGAAACAAATTCAATTATTGCTTGGGCTTGACAGGCAAAGCTAATGGTAATGAGAAATTAAGTTTATGAGTCATAAGAGAGGTGTTCTGGCTCTCTTTGCTTCCTCCTGCATGGAATAATGAAAATACTTCTATAGCGCCTTTCCCACTTTGGGCAGATGCATCAGATACAGTAATTGCCAAGTCGAAATGTATTTCCCGAACCAAATGCGCAGTTCCGTCTTTAAAGGAATATGTATCATTTTTAGGAAAACCGCTTTCATTAGTTATGTTCTCTGTAGCAACAAATGAATGTTGATTACCGAGCTGCAGATTTGTTTCGTTTACACCTTCTGCAATTTGCGTCAGGGTTTCCTTAATAAAATCTTTTACATTCATAATTATACTCTATTTTACATGTTTAGAAAAAAATTAGGCGATACTTGTCATTACCTTATATGTCTATACTCGATAGTTGTTAAAAAGGTATTTTCTTGTACTTGTGTAACTTGCTCACTTGTTGACCATAATAGGTGCTTTTTATCGCCGTCACTCGTTCCAAGAACATTCACAAGCCAAACATCCTAATGGATGTATTAACGACCGCCAGGACTGACAATATCCTGTATATTATTACATTTGTTTCTCTAATTCGCAGAATTTCAGATAATCTACGTGCATCTGTTCAGTATTATATTCTTTCATTTCTTTTGAATCCGTGTTGAGGTGTTGCAAATTAAACGCTGCCATAATATCCCGCTGATGTGTGCGTCCGTCAGACAATGTGATATACCTTTCTTGTATACCATGTTTAATAAACTTTCTTGCAGTAAAGTCATATTGAGTAGCAGCGTTATAGCAATCAACTTTTATAAATCTTCCACCACGTCCTTCCACCTTATTCTTTAAAACGTTAATGAACATTGCAGGTGAATGATGTGTTATTGATCTTCTCCATCCTTTCCTACATTTTTGTGAACTTGTTATTGTATCTCCTTTCGTTTTTCCTTTCTTTTCTTTCCATTCGCTAATTGGATTATCCTCAACGACAAAGATGTTTCCAAGTTTTAGCAACTCGTTTGCCAACAATATGTGTTGAAGTTTTATCCTTGCAGCCTTTCTTCTATATAATTCTTTAAGTTCTATACTGAGTTTCATATAACGTATAGTATTTTTACATGGCTCATGTTCTTCCTTGGGCTTATATGCTCCATTCTTATCGAAATTATTTGGATTGTTTTCTTTGCGACTTCTATACATAGCACTACGAATGCTGTCAATCTTCTTTTGATCTTTTTCGCCATCTTTTGCAAGACGTTCTATTGAGACACGAGTATCTGAACAGATGGCTATATTTTGGGGGCCTACATCTATACCAACTCTTCCTTTGCCTAGTTCATGACCTTTACTTGGTACTTTACCCTCTACAGTCAGTTGCAAATAGTACTTTCGCTTGCCTCTAACAATCTGCTTGGCTATTTTCACTATACGGATATTCTTGAGACCTTCTTTCAAAGGTGTCAATTCATATTCTGTTTGGTTTTTATGAGTTACTATTGGCATCGTAATATATTTAGCCTGAGATTTACGTTTGCCATTTACGTTGATTGAGATATTCATTTTCTCAAAATCAAACGAGAAGCCAGAAGCATATCCACTTTTGACCCTGGCTCCCAAAGCATTTATCTGTCCTGGTCTTTTTTTGTTTATCTGATCACATTTTGAATCAAACATATATTTATCCCAAGCATTCCAAATCGTCATTCCAAGCAAAGCTGCCATTTCACCATTTATACCAAAATCAATGAATGTTCTATTACCATCAACAGAACGTTGATTTAGTTTTGCAACCCAATTAGCTATTCCATACTGAGTAAATGTCATTGGGCATGGATTTTGATTAAAGAAAGCTTGTTTCTCTTTAATCGACTTGCATTGCTTGAAAGTTTTCGTATTAGTAAGCCACAGATACTTACCCATAAGATGGGATATGGCATAGTTGTATATCTGACGTAACAATTCCAAACGCTGGTCTATAATATCAGCTTGCCACTTTTCCACTTTCAATGGATATGTAATCACATAGTTTGGTGTAGCTCTTTTTATTGCCATACTTCAATCGTTCTCATTTTATTGTTCATTATGGTGCAAAGTTACGCATAATATTTTGAACTACCAAATTCATTGCTTTATAGCAGGTTTAGCATGAGTTTTGCTAATAATAAGATATAACTTAACCTTTAGCAGATAAAACTGATATATAATAAGGTATGGTAAACCTAAACTCAGTTTATTGAAACAATCAATTGTTTTACACTAAATCCTTTTCTTTTTACTGAAGATGAGCAGATTTAGTCTCTCCCCTTCTCTTTCCACTTTCCTTTTAACTGAAAAAATGGTATCAGAGATAACAAAGTCACATTTTGAGATAACTGCGGATAATTCAAAAGGAAACTCATCGAAATACAAAAAAACTACAAATCGACGAGTTATCATTGTCATTTTCAATATGTCGAAGCACGTGCAGATGTAAAATACCACCTGCCTTCTTCCTTGGAAAGGTTGAAATGAAGCTGCAAACTCCAGATGTGACGTCTGCCTCCGAAAACAGCTACTGTTACACGACTGCGACCTGTCAGGGTGGCATGATTGCCGTTGACTTTGATTTCCATCTGCTCATGCTCGGCTGAATAATAATTCAGCGTACCTTCTGCAATAGCCCTGATGTACTCTTGCTTTGACTGGTGCATCCCCGTCATGTGGGTCAGCACGAAATCATCGGCATGGACACGGTTCAGCGTTGCCGTGTCTTTTGCCACCATCGCCGCATACATCTCACGGTAGAGGGCTTCTATCTGTACTTTGTCGGTCATCTTCTTACTTGATAAAGTTTGTTGCGATACGTCTGGATTCCTGCTCTGACAAACCGCCACACTCACGCTCAGCATGGATGGCACGGATAAGAAAAGCCATGTTGCGCCCCAGCACACGTATTATCTGCAATCCTTCTTCATCTTTCAAAACTTCCTCAGATGTGCTACCATACATGGCATTCCAATAGCGACTTGCGGCTACAGGCATCTCGCCATGCAGGAAATTTCTTTGCCCAAAAGCCTTGGGTCATTGCCCTCTATACACGCGATAGTTTGCTATTGGTGCCACCGTCAACGGATGGCGAGTAGCAATGCGATAGGGCAGACCTATCTGGCGGAATTCGTCGAGAAAGGCTTCGAGATATGTATCATCTGCAAACCGCTGCATTAGGCTGATACAGAACGTGCCGCCCACGGCACTCATCTCAATGGTGAGAGCATACGGCGTATAGGCCTCTGTGTACATCTCGCTGACGTATTGTTCGGCAGCACCCAGATTAGCCTTGCCGACGTAACTGACACAGGTTGTGGCTGCTGATGTTGCGACACTGTAGGCTTTGGCCATTGCCTGATGGCGCCCCTCAAGGGTAGGAATCTTTTCGAACATGTCTTGCGTATGCTGAGTTTGCCAGAAATTCTCAATGACGTTGTCATCGTTCGACTGTAGGGCCACCATGCCTCGGAATATGGTCTGCTGCGTTTCAATATCCATCCCTCGCATCTCGTCGTTCAGGGTCAGGCGGAGCGATGATGCCAGTGATTGGCAGGCCTGCGGACAGCCCAAGGCAGGGCGCTGGTTGATGGCCAGTGCCACCATCGGCACACCTTCCGTCAAGTCGGGATGCAGACGGGCAATGGCACGGACGAGCAGCAGCGAAATGAGCGTAGCGGGCGATGTGTCGCCTGAGGTCACATACCTCATCATCTCTTGCTCTTCAACAAGGATGTTGACAGTTTCCACGTCCTCACTTACCGCCACCTTTGACTGTGTGGTCAGATTGATGCAGCGCAGACGTTCCGGAAGGGGTAGCGGGTTCAGTTGGTCGGGCTTAGCCAGTGCGGCAGGGTCTTCCCATTCCTCTGAACTAATAGTGTCACCTGACACACGAATGTTCGCCATGCCCCTTTCCAGTGTCGCGTCATAGCGACGGCGGGAATATTCATAGAGCAAGGTGCGTAGGATGTTATAGGCTCCAGTGCCGTCAGTCAGGCAGTGGAAGAAATCGATAGCGATGCAGTCGCCCCAGCAGCAGAAGGCCAGCAGATGGTTGTTCGACTCCGGGCCAATCAGTCTCACTGGTTTTTCCCCTTCGCTGACTACCCACGGCTCGCTGTTGTCTTCATACACAAAATATTCCGTGCCTTCAGCATCTTTCCTCATGCCGAGCTTCACTTGATAGTATGGATACCGCAGGCGCGTTGATTCTACAGCCTGACGCAACAAGTCGCCGTCAACGACATCTCGCATCTTCATCGTCATTCGTACCGTCCAACTCATCTGTTCTCCTGCCCATGTCAGGTAGAATCTTTCTGAAAGCAGTTTTTTCTCTTTATTAAAGTTCATAACTGTGACTAAAATTTTTACTAATGTGTAGTTTTCAAATATTGCAAATCGCCATACCTGTAACTGGCTGTGCAGCCACCGTCGATGAGGAGGTCGGCACCACTGATGAAACGTCCACGTGAGGACATGAGAAACTCAGCCAAGTCGCCTACTTCGTCGGGTGTACCGGCACGACGGGCTGGCATGCCTTCAAGCGTCTATGCAGCCCGTTTCGCATTCTCCTCACTATAATCTGCCAACACGATGTGCTTACCAGCCGACACACGACGGATGATGGCTTGTCCGATGCTACCAGCACCCACTAATACTGATACTTGTTTCATTTGTAAATCCCGATTTATCTGTTTTTGTACTATTCTCTATTACCTGCAACGATATACGTATGAAGTTATTATTTGAAAAGAGTCCTTATATCCATAGAAAGGAACTCTTCAGCGCTTATACCACCGTCACCCACTATAAATGCAGATTTAGGGCGGAACTTATCTCTAAACTTATCAAGTCCTTTCGTATTCTTTTCTGCATTACTCTTTACCTCGATGGCAACGACTGTTCCCTTCTTGCGAAGAATAAAATCAACCTCGCCGGCAAGTTCACGCCAATAGAACACTTCAATACGATGAACAAAAGACTGACTGACAATCCAAGCACCTATCCCCGATTCAAAGATGCGCCCCCACTCCTTGCGATCCATAATAGCCTGATTGAACGTATGAGGATTATACGCCATCTTTAGAGCATTGTTATATACCTGAAATTTGGGAATACTGGCTCGACGTCGGGCTGTATCGATACTATACTTTTGAAGTCCGCACAGCATACCACTCTCATCAAGCAGATTAATATAACCTGCCAGAGTAACGGTGTTTCCTGCATCTTGTAAAGAGCCAAGCATTTTGTTAAGAGAAAGTATCTCGCCAGAGTAAGAAGCACCAAGTTCAAAAGTCTGACGAAGAAGGGCCGGCTTACTGATAGGTGTATTCATCAAGATATCCTTATTGATGGTCGCATCAATGATTGCCGACTGTATATACTGCTCCCAGCGGTCAGCCTCATTTATCAGGCCCGCAGCACCAGGATAACCTCCAAAGAAAAGATACTGGTCGAGTGTAAAGCCAAAACACTCTTTCATTTCAGGATAGCTCCAATGAGTCATGCGTATTTCTTCGAAGCGCCCACCTAACGACTCAGAAAGTCCTTTTTCTAAAAGCACACGACTACTTCCAAGCAGCAACACTTTTATGTTGCGATCGTGTAAGGTATCATCATCCCACTCCTTCTTTACGACCTCACTCCAATTAGATATCTTCTGAATTTCATCGATAACAAGAATCATACTATCAAGGCCTTTGCTCTCCTTCAGACTACGAACAGCAGCCCAACAGTTAGACACCCAAGCAGTATTTGATGCTGGCACATTATCGGCAGAGAACTGCTGATAAGGCAAATCCAAATCTTGAAGCACCTGCTTAACAACAGTAGATTTACCCACTTGACGCGGTCCCATAACAACCTGAATGAACTTTCTTGGCTCTTTTAGCCTACTTGTAATTATTTGATATTCAGACCTTTTGTACATAATTCAAATTTTACTCAGTGAAGTGAGTAATTTTACTCAGTGCAAAGATATAAATAAAAAGTAGTACCACCAAACATTTTACAAAAAAGATACAGTTTGTCTTGTTTTGTGACTTAAAAACAAGACAAATTCTAAGTACGGGACATAAGTAACAAAAAAAAGAGCGCAACTCTCGAATGGAATTGCGCTCAAAGTATAATATAGAGTTTTGCTTACTCTTCTACTGCTGCCTGCGCGGCGGCGAGGCGTGCGATGGGCACACGGAATGGAGAGCAAGATGCATAGTTCATGCCAATCTTAGCGCAGAACTTCACAGAGCTGGGCTCACCACCATGCTCACCACAGATACCGCAACGAAGCTCAGGACGAACCTCGCGACCTTCCTTAACAGCGAACTTGATGAGACGGCCAACACCCTCCTGGTCGAGAACCTGGAATGGGTCAACCTTCAGGATCTTCTTATCGAGGTATACAGGCAGGAACGAAGCGATATCGTCGCGGCTGTAACCGAAGGTCATCTGTGTCAAGTCGTTAGTACCGAATGAGAAGTACTGAGCCTCTGAAGCAATCAGATCAGCTGTCAGGGCAGCACGAGGAATCTCGATCATTGTACCGATCTCGAACTCAACCTCAACACCCTCAGCAGCGAATACCTCCTTAGCAGCGCTCTGGATAACTTCCTTCTGCTGCTTGAGCTCGTTGATAGTACCAATCAGAGGAACCATGATCTCAGGCATAGGATTCTTACCCTCCTTCTTCAGCTCACAAGCAGCACCCAGGATAGCCTTTGTCTGCATAGCAGTGATCTCAGGGAAGGTGATACCCAGACGGCAACCACGGTGACCCAGCATTGGGTTGTTCTCAGCCAGTGAGTCAACACGACGCTTGATATCCTCTACGCTAACACCCATTTCCTTAGCCATAGTCTCCTGACCAGCCAGATCGTGGGGAACGAACTCGTGGAGAGGGGGATCAAGCAGACGGATGTTCACGGGCAGACCGTCCATAGCCTCAAGGATACCCTTGAAGTCAGCCTTCTGGTAAGGCAGCAGCTTAGCCAGAGCTTTCTCACGTCCGGCAACGCTGTCGGCCAGAATCATCTCACGCATAGCAACAATCTTCTTGTCCTCGAAGAACATGTGCTCAGTACGTGTAAGACCGATACCCTTAGCACCGAACTCACGAGCGAGTTGAGCGTCACGAGGAGTATCAGCATTGGTACGAACCTGCAGCTTGGTGTATTTGTCGCAGAGGTCCATCAGCTCCTTGAAGTCACCAGACAACTCAGCAGCCTTGGTAGTAACCTCGCCAGCATAAACCTGACCAGTTGTACCGTTCAGAGAGATGAAGTCACCCTCCTTATATACTACACCGTCGATCTCGACAGTCTTGTCCTTATAGCTTACATTCAGGGCACCTACACCAGATACGCAGCACTTACCCATACCACGGGCAACCACAGCAGCGTGAGAGGTCATACCACCACGTGCAGTCAGGATACCCTCTGCAGAAGCCATACCAGCGAGGTCCTCAGGAGATGTCTCGATACGAACGAGGATGACCTTATGACCATCGTTGTGCCAGGTCTCAGCGTCGTCAGCGTGGAATACAATCTGACCGCAGGCAGCACCAGGAGAAGCAGGCAGACCCTGAGCGATAACCTTAGCCGAAGCCAAAGCCTTCTTATCGAATACGGGGTGCAACAGCTCATCGAGCTTCTGAGGCTCGCAGCGCAGGATGGCAGTCTTCTCGTCGATCATACCCTCGTGGAGCAAGTCGATAGCAATCTTCACCATAGCAGCACCTGTACGCTTACCGTTACGTGTCTGGAGGAACCAGAGCTTGCCCTCCTGTACGGTGAACTCCATATCCTGCATATCGTGATAGTGATGCTCCAGTTTATCCTGGATACCATTCAGTTCAGCATAGATCTCAGGCATTGCCTCCTCCATTGAAGGATACTTGGCTACGCGCTCCTCCTCAGAGATACCAGCGCGCTCAGCCCAACGCTGAGAACCAATCTTTGTGATCTGCTGTGGAGTACGGATACCAGCCACAACGTCCTCACCCTGTGCGTTCACCAGATACTCACCGTTGAACAGGTTCTCACCGTTAGCAGCGTCACGGCTGAAGCATACACCAGTAGCAGAGGTATCACCCATATTACCGAATACCATAGCCATTACTGATACGGCTGTACCCCACTCGTCGGGGATTCCTTCCATCTTACGATAGAGAATAGCACGCTCGTTCATCCAAGAGCGGAACACAGCGCAGATAGCACCCCACAACTGCTCGATAGGATCGTTGGGGAAGTCCTTACCAGTGCGCTCCTTGATGGCAGCCTTGAACAGCTTAACCAACTTCTTCAGGTCCTCAACAGAGAGATCCTTGTCCAGAACAACACCGCTCTCCTTCTTCACCTTCTCAATGATTTCCTCGAATGGGTCGATATCTGTCTTGTTAACGGGCTTCATCTCCAGCACCACGTCACCGTACATCTGTACGAAACGACGATAAGAGTCGTATACGAAGTGAGGATTATTTGTCTTAGCGGCCATACCCTCAGCCACCTCGTCGTTCAGACCCAGGTTCAGGATAGTATCCATCATACCAGGCATTGAAGCACGGGCACCAGAGCGTACAGAAACCAACAGAGGATTCTTAGCATCACCGAACTTGCAATTCATCAAGTTCTCAATATGTTTTACAGCTGCCATTACGTCATCGTTCAGCAACTCCATAATCTTCTGCTGTCCAACTTGATAATATTCATTACAGCAGTCAGTAGTAATTGTAAAACCAGGAGGAACAGGAACACCGATGTGGTTCATCTCAGCAAGGTTAGCGCCCTTACCGCCGAGTTCCTCACGCATCTTTGCATTACCTTCGGCCTTACCGTTGCCGAAGAGGTAAACTCTCTTTTGACTCATTAATTTGGATATTTAAGATTATTATATAAAGTTATTGTATTTCGAATTGTGCAAAGTTAGTAGAATTTTTGCACATTACCAAAGAAAACGGGCAAAAAATACAAAAAAAAATAATTATGCAGTGCGAATCGATTATTTTTTGTACCTTTGCATCGATTTCATTTTTATTTATATATAATATGGTAAAACACATTATTCTTTGGACACTAAACCCAGAATTGTCAGAAGAGGAGAAACAGACAGTAAAAGAAGGCATCAAAGCCGGACTTGAAGGCCTCGTAGGCAAGGTTCCCGGTTTGATTGACGTGAAAGTAAATATCAGCGGACGCCTGGCATCATCAAATGCCGACGTAATGCTCGACTCCACACTTGAGTCAGAAGAGGCACTGAAAGGCTATGCCCAGCATCCTGAGCATGTAGCAGTAGCCAACGGCAAGGTACGTCCTTACACCGTTCAGCGTGCTTGTCTGGACTTTGAAATCTAATTGATAATTGAACGCTCGGCTTTGCCGCTTTTACAAAGGCGGAACGCCGACTAAAAGAATTGACAATTGATAATGGCGAGAAGCAAGAAACCATTACCCCTGTTAGAAGGCGTTACCATTGAGGCTGTTGCTGCCGAAGGTAAATGCCTGTTCCACTGGAACGACCTGGTGGTCTTCGTACCATTCTGCGTGCCTGGTGACGTTTGCGACATCCAGATTCGCCGCAAGAAGCACTCTTTTGCCGAGGGCGAGGTGGTGCGCTTTGTAGAATACAGCAAGGTGCGCGCCGTTCCTTTTTGCAAGCACTTCGGTGTATGCGGTGGATGCAAATGGCAGAACCTGCCCTATGAAGAACAGTTGAAGTTCAAGCAGCAGCAAGTATTTGACCAGCTACACCGTATCGGCAAAGTAGAACTGCCCGAGTTCCGCACTATTCTCGGGTCTGTAAAGACTCAGGAGTATCGTAACAAGCTGGACTTCGGTTGTGCCAACAAACGTTACCTGACGAAAGAGGAAATTACGGCACTGCCTAAGGATGAGAGTCAGAGCCTGAAGGATGTGCCCGCCATCGGTTTCCATATCACAGGTGCTTTCGATAAGATACTGCCTATCGAGAAGTGCTGGCTGATGGACGACCTGCATAATCAGATTCGCAATGACATCCGCGACTACGCCATGGAGCACGGCATATCGTTCTTCGACCTGCGCGCTCAGGTTGGTCTGTTGCGTGACATCATTATCCGCAATAGCGCCAGTGGTGAGTTGATGGTGATTATCCAGTTCCACTATGATGAGACGGGCGGCGAAAAAGAAGCACTCGACCTGTTGCAACACGTAGCCGACACCTTCCCACAGATCACGTCCTTACTCTACCTCGACAACCAAAAGTGCAATGACACCATTGGCGATCAGGACATCCTCGTGTTCAAGGGTACAGACCATATCTTTGAGCTCATGGAAGACCTGAAGTTCAAAGTAGGTCCAAAGTCATTCTATCAGACCAACACCGAGCAGGCCTACCACCTTTACAGTGTAGCACGTGAGTTCGCAGGATTGACAGGCAACGAGATGGTCTACGACCTCTACACCGGCACAGGAACCATTGCCAACTTCGTTGCCAAGAAAGCCAAGCAGGTGATTGGTATCGAGTATGTGCCAGAGGCTATCGAGGATGCAAAAATCAACTCCGAGATAAATGGCATCAGCAACACCCTGTTCTATGCTGGCGATATGAAGGATATCCTCACCGACGATTTTATCGCAGAGCACGGACGTCCAGATGTCATCATCACCGACCCCCCACGTGCCGGTATGCATCCAGACGTTGTGAAGACTATTCTGCGCGCAGCCCCCGACCGCATTGTATATGTATCGTGCAACCCTGCCACACAAGCTCGCGACCTGCAGGATTTGGACGAGCAGTACAAGGTGATAGAGGTGCAACCCGTAGATATGTTTCCTCACACCCCACATGTGGAGAATGTAGTCTTATTGAAGAAAAGATAAAAAAACAAAAAGCAAACAATATGAAGAAAGTATTATTAGCAGCCCTGATGATGGGCGCAACACTGGGCGCACAGGCTCAGAGCGAATGGTTTAAGAATGTGAAGTTCAGTGGTTACGGCATGGTGCAGTATCAAGCCAGTGACCAGGATGCTAAAGAGAACAATGGTTTCAACTTGCGCTTGGTTCGTATGGCATTAGAAGGCCGTGCCCACGAGGATTTTTATTGGAAGGTACAGATGCAGATCAATGGTAACACCTACGATCCTGACAAGTCTTCAACCGACATTCGTCTGGTTGACCTCTTTGGTGAGTGGCAGAAGTACGAGTTCTTCAAGGTGAAGGCAGGTCAGTTCAAGCGTCCCTTCACATTCGAGAACCCCATGCACCCTATCACACAGGGCTTCATGAGCTACTCTCAAAACGTCAGCAAGTTGGCTGGTTTCTCTGACCGCTGTGGCGGCAACGCTTCAAATGGTCGTGACATCGGTGTTCAGATTCAGGGTGACTTCCTCAAGAATGCCGAAGGTCGCAACCTGCTGCACTATCAGGTAGGTGCTTTCAATGGTGAGGGCATCAACCAGAAGGATAAGGACAACCGCAAGGACATCATCGGTGGAATGTGGGTAATGCCCGTTAAGGGTATGCGCATTGGTGCTTTCGGATGGACTGGTAGTCGTGCCGGTGTTGGCGAGAAGAATCGCTACGCCCTCTCAGGCGAATATGCCCAGAACGACTGGACCTTCCGCACGGAGTATATCCACAGCCAGGGTTGGAATGCAGCCCACACCAGCGACAAGGCCGATGGTATCTATGCCCTTTGCATTGCTCCTATCCAGAAGAACAAGATGCACGTAAAGGCTCGCTACGACCTCTACCGCGAGGCCAAGGAATGGGGACAGTCAAAGACCATGTATGAGGTTGGTGCTGACTACATGTTCACCAAGAACTTGCAGATCAACCTGGAGTATGCCCGTGTGAACGACCGCACCATCGCCAACGCCGACAAGCACAACTACAACATGGTTGACGTGGAGCTTGACTTCCGCTTTTAAATTCTAGTTTAAACTAGTTTCACTGGTCACACTACCATATATGACCTCAAAGATACTATTGATTTACACCGGTGGTACCATCGGTATGAACCACAACCCACAGACAGGTGCTCTGGAGCCATTTGACTTCGAGCACCTGCTTAGTAGGGTGCCAGAGCTGACTCAGTTTCAGACCGAGATAGCCACCCATCAGTTCAACCCGCCCATCGACTCCAGCGACATGTCGCCAAAGCTCTGGACAGAGTTGGCACATATCATTGCCGATCATTACGAGGAGTACGACGGTTTTGTGATTTTGCACGGCACAGACACAATGGCCTACACAGCCTCTGCCCTGTCGTTCATGCTCGAGAACCTCACCAAGCCCGTTATACTCACTGGTTCACAGCTGCCTATCGGCCAGTTGCGTACCGATGGCAAGGAGAACCTCATCACCAGCATCGAGATTGCTGCCGCCCGTCGTCAGGACGGCACGGCGATGGTGCCCGAAGTAGGCATCTATTTCAATGGTCACCTGATGCGCGGCAATCGCACCACCAAACAGAGTGCTGATGAGTTCGATGCCTTCGAGTCATTCAACTATCCCCATCTGGCGGATGCAGGTGTAGAGATCACCTATCACGACGAGTACATCCATCGTCCATCAGCCATCCGTCTTCAGAACCCATCCCTCACCCCACAGTTCCGCCTCGACAACAACGTGATTATCTTCTCACTGTTCCCAGGCATCCGTGAGGATTTGATTCGTCATATCATTGCCACACCCAATCTGCGCGCCATAGTGATGCGTACCTTCGGCTCTGGCAATGCGCCCCAGAACCCCTGGCTGATCAGCGCCCTGCGTGAAGGCACCCGCAGAGGCAAGGTCATCATCAATATCAGTCAGTGTCTGCAAGGCTGTGTGGAGATGGGACGCTACGACACTGGCTACCAACTTCAGGAAGCCGGCGTCATCAGCGGCTACGACGGCACCGTAGAGGCAGCAGTCACCAAACTGATGTATCTGCAAGGAAAATATGATGATCCAGAGCAGGTGCGGAAATTTATGAAACAGAGTATCTGTGGAGAGATAACGGTGTAATTTATCATAAAAAAAAGAGTGTCACCCTATTGTGACACTCTTTTTTATATTCATCTTATTAACATACTTATGGAAGCTGAATAGACTCGGTAAATCCACTCCACAAGGTTGCTAATTTTCCATTATATACTACCAGTCCATACATACTGAAATTCAATACATTACCTACACGAGCCATTTCCTCAGAATAGAAATAGACCATGCCATAGCTACTATGCTTATAACCCATCTTCTGAGGCTCAAAAGCAACAAGACTGTTACCATCATCACTCAGTTCAAACTGGATGTCATAGCCTTTGTAAAGACAATCAGGAAGTTTGTATACATTTGTTCCTTTTGCACGTAAAACAGGCTGTTCCCAGCTGTCCTCAAAGAGTTCTGACGTGTAAACACCCGTACCAAGCTCTTCCCAATCGTAGTCACACATCACAGTGACAGTTGTTGTAGCATTAATTGAACCTCCAACAATCGTATCAGCGGTAGCAACGTCTTCATCGCTAAGTGTCAGTTTACAAGTATAGGTTGTACCAGGCTCCATACCAGCAGCGTCAATAGAGACAGTTGTTGACCACTCACCAGCTGCAAAGGTTGCAGTACCACCATTCTTATCTGTCAGTACAGTACCATCTTCTGTAGAGAAAGTATAATGTACCGTATATTCAGATGCCGTATTAGAACGAGTTATAGCAACAGGTACAGTAACTGAAGACGCTTTTGTTACAACAGTATTTGGCTCTGCATTCTCAAATGAGATGTTTTGAGCCGACGTGGTATAAGTAGTGCCCACGTTATCCGTATCACAAGCAGTAAGCATCATACCTGCGAATAAGGCCAAGCCTAATATATATTTCTTCATAATAAATCTCATTATTTTACATTATTATTAATCAAATGGATTCTGATCCTTACTATCATCCATATTTGCATTGCCATCGAACTCAGCCTGAGGAATAACCATCACCCACTTGTAGCTCTCAGGATTACTTGTGGCAGCATTCAACTTAGCTGATGCTGCAGCTGAAGGATGACCATCGGCTGTGCTACGTACGAAGCCCTGATGCAAACGGCGGATATCATAGATACGACCGAACTCACCCCACAACTCAATACGACGCTGTTTGATGATTTCCTCACGCAGTGAGCCACTTGCCAAATCGGTTGTTGCAGACATTGCTGTACCAGTCTTTGCGCAAGTATAATCAGGATCACGATAAGCCATCAAGGCCTTCAATGTATTCTGAGCATCAACATCATTACCCAGCATACACTCGGCCTCAGCCTTTGCCAGATACATTTCCTCAACACGCATGAAGATATAGTCACCTTCCCATGTAGCATAGTTCACGAACTTGAACTTCTCCTGCTGGTAACCATTGTCACCATTTGCAGGATCCTCAGGGTTCCACCAAGCACGACGGGCATCGTTAGCACCCATC
The DNA here is from genome assembly GCF_022024175.1 of Prevotella communis. Classification (GTDB taxonomy): domain Bacteria; phylum Bacteroidota; class Bacteroidia; order Bacteroidales; family Bacteroidaceae; genus Prevotella; species Prevotella communis. Next base: position 2,600,391 of record NZ_CP091794.1, read on the forward strand.
TTGTTGTAAAGGCCCCTGGTTATCTGCTGACGGGCAGACGCACCATATTTTCCCTGATCAGCATCCATATGAGTGAAGAAGCCTGCATAACCTGTGGTCTGGTCAGCAATGATGTTCATACCCCACATCACGTTAGATGCAGACACTTTGTTAAGTCCGGCAAACTGGCCAACTTCTATGATATTAATCTTCTCCTTCTTAGCCTCGGCAATAGCCTTGGTAGAATAAGTCAGAACATCATCCCATTTCTCCTCTACCTGTGCGATACGTGCGTGCAGACCGTAAGCTACAGCCAAATTGATGTGTGACTTGCTATTGCGATCGTGTTCCGTAGCAGAGAGCAGTTCCTCAGCCTTCTTGATGTCGCTGTCAATCTGCTCATATACCTTAGCAACAGTCTCACGAGCCTTACCCTGCGTATCCTTTGTAGTGGGCTCCGTGTAGATAGGTACACAAGGTTCCGTCTCATGACCTACCAGAGTACGTGAATACCACTGAGCCAGCATGAAATAGCTGAAGGCACGGATAGCGTAAGCCTGACCAACAACATAATTCACGTCTGAAGGGTCGCCAGTCATTGTCTTTTCAGCCGTTGTCACATAGTTGGCATTGGCAATCAGCGTATAGAAGAAATTCCACACACCATAAGGACGACCCTGTGTATGAGTATAGTCACCCTTCACATCATAGAGATAGTCATAGTAGAACCAACCACTACCAGACTTTGCCTGAATGTGGTCTTCACCCATCAGGTCGGCAGCCAGGTTGATAGCAGAGAGTCCAAATTCCTCATGCTCCCATCCTGTTGTATAACCAGTGGTGTACATTGTACGGTAGATACCATCAATAGCTGCAATAGCACTACCTGCAGAGCCTGTCATCTTCTCTGTTGCAACAGAGGTAGAAGGCGTGGTGTCCAACTGATCATCTGAGCAAGCAGTCAACATGGTTGCACCAAGCAAGCCCATCAGTGTATATTTATATATTGCTTTCATATTTTATTCCTTTCTTTTTTGTATTAGAAATTAACTTCAATACCCATGGTCAGCGTCTTATTCGGTGAGTAAGAATAAGTAGTGCCACCACTGAAATTATACTGAGGATCCATACCGTCAAGATGACTGAACAGAGCCACATTATCGAAAGAACCATAAACCTTCACACCACCCAGGCTAGCCTTGCTAACCAAAGACTTTGGAAGAGTATAGCTCAGAGTAATGTTCTTAATGGCGAAGTAAGAAGCGTTGATCAGATAACGATCGGTCACGTGAACATTCTCTTTAATTCCTACACGAGGAACGTCGGTAATATCACCTGGCTTCTGCCAGCGACGCAGCACATTCTTATTCCAAGTAGAACTGAGATAGCTCAGGTTCATTGAGTTGTAATACATGTTGTCCAGCACTTTACCACCAATTGAGTAAGTTGTCAGGATTGACAGGTTGAAGCCTTTATAGCTGACATCAGTACCAATGCTACCATACAAATCTGGAATACGAGAACCCATCTCATAACGGCAAGAAGATGCTTCTGAATAGCTATCACTGATACGCTCGTTCACACGGTTGCCATCAGCATCAGTGTCGTAAACCCAGTAGAGCTGCTTACCAGTAGCAGGATCCACACCTGCACTCTTACGCAGATAGAATGTATTCAGAGGCAGACCTTCCTTGATGATATAGCTACCAGAAAGAATCTCAGGTGACTCAGCAGTCAGCTTGGTAACCTCGTTCTTGATAGTAGAACCCATCCAAGAAACATTCCATTCGAAGTCCTGGAAGCGAACGGGAGTACCAGACAGCTCGAACTCAAAACCAGAGTTCTTCATGTTACCCACGTTAGCAGAGTAACCAGAGAAACCAGTTGAAACAGCCATTGGGTAGTCGAGCAACATATCAGTTGTCTTACGAACATAGTATTCTGCACTGAAGCGGATACGACGATCCAGAAGAGTACCCTCCAAGCCAATGTTTAGGTTTGAGTTCTTCTCCCAAGACACCTCGTTGTTCTGCAGTGTAGAGAGCACAGCACCCACAGTGTTGGCATTAGGATAGGCCACACTTGACAGACCCTGCCATACATAATAGTTAGAATTACCATCGGCATCGAGGATGTCATCGTTACCCTGCTCACCATAGCTCAGTTTGAGTGACAGGTTGTCCACCCATTTCACATCCTTCATGAACTCCTCGCTTGAGATACGCCAGTTACCACCCAGAGACCAGAAAGTACCAGTGCGGTTACCGCTCTTAAAGCGTGAAGAAGCATCAGAACGCAGAGAAGCAGAGAAATAATACTTATCGTCGTAGTTATAGTTGAAACGACCCAGCCAAGAGTTGATGCGATAATCCAAAGAATAGCTGTCAGCATCCTTCAGAGTGGCACCTGGACGAAGCTCCAGCAGTCCGCTCATCAAACCAGAACGCTCTGCATCCATGAATTTGTAGTTATAAGCATAGAACTCGTGACCTGCAAGAACATCGAAAGAGTGCTTGTCAAAAGAACGGCTCCAAGTCAGCAGCTGGTTGAAAGTGTAGCTCTGAGTACGCATGCTGTACTTGGTGAGCAAACCACCAGAAGCAGCCTGGTTACCATGCTCCATATTCATATAACGCATACGGTTATTGTTGTCATAGTCGAAACCGAAGTTGATAGCCAGCTTCAGGCCTTTTGCCCAACCCATCTTATCGTCGTCGCTACCGAATACCAAACCAGAACGCATACCTGCTACGTCACGACGGATGTCAGCCTTGTCGAGCATCAGCATACCCAGTGAGCTATGGTCGCTCATTGAACCTGGACGCTGGTCGCCATTAGCAAGAGCCTCACCCCAATCGTACTCAATCTGACCATTTCTATAGACAGACTTACCCTCTGCATCTTTCAGGTATACAGGGAACAAGGGATTGACAAACTGAGCTGTGTACCATACGTTTGAATATGAAGTACCATCATAGTCGCTGAAGTTTGAAATAGAGTGAGCCACGTTCAAACCAACATTAGCACGGAACCAGTCGTTCACCTTTGTATCCACATTCACGCGGGCGTTATAACGCTGGAAAGAAGTGGTTTTCAAGATACCATCCTCGTTCAGGTAACCCAGTGACATAGCATACTTAGTCTTCTCGTTACCACCACTCAGAGAGAGCTGATGCTCATGACGCAGAGCGTTGTCGCGTGTTACGGCATCAAGCCAATCCTCATTCCATGCAGACTTTGCGTCTGTGCGAACCTGACCTGTAGCGGGGTCGATAATCTGATCCCAAGTATAGTTCTTGAAGGGGTTGTAGCTCTCGCCACCGAGTTCGCTGCCGAGACTGGCGCGTGCAATAGCCTCTGCATCAGTCCAAGATGCGCCGCCATCCCACTCAGCATTACGCAGAGCCTCGTAAACCAACTGAGTAAACTCAGTCTGGCTGACATTCTGGTAACGCTTATTAGCACGGTTTGACCAACCTACGTTAGAACGCCAAGTCACGTTAGTTTTACCCTCCTGACCTCTCTTGGTAGTAATCATCACTACACCATTGGCACCACGAGCACCATACAGAGCGCCAGAAGAAGCATCCTTCAGCACGGTCATAGACTCAATATCTGAAGGGTTCAGTGATGCCAGACTACCATCGTAAGGAATACCATCAACCACATAAAGAGGTGCGCTTGAAGCATTGATAGAACCGAAACCACGTACGCGGATACTAGGCGAAGAACCAGGCTGACCAGAACCAGAAGTCATCTGAACACCAGTCACGTTTCCTTCCAATGCCTTTGTTACACTCGTTACAGGGCGAAGTTCTACGTCCTCTGCACTGATGCTCTGGGCAGAACCCGTGAATGAAGACTTCTTCTGTGTGCCATAAGCCACAACGATGACTTCATCCAGAGCCTTGTTGTTAGAGACCAAGCTAATACGCATGTTGGGACGAGCAGTCACATCCTGCGTAACCATACCAATGTATGATACGCGCAAGGTTTTCTTGCCTGCAGGTACAGTCACTGAGAACTGACCATTGGCATTTGTCACAGCACCTGTGCTGGTTCCTACAACCAGGACCGTTGCACCCACTACGGGTTGTCCGTCATCTTGAGACACAACGGTACCACTGACTTTTGTCTGAGCCAATACTCCTCCTACCAGAAGGAATAAGCCCACTAACATTGTCATTAGTCTTTTTTCCATAAATCTCTCTCGTTTTTTAAGTTAATTGTTAAAGTATTATTATATTATCAATATTGTTCGCGCGTACATCGCTTTCTTTTCACTAATTTTTCCTATCAGCGTGCAAAAATACGTAAGAATTATTAAATATACAAATAAAATGCCAAAAAAGTTTCAAAAACGTACAAATTCTGTCAATTTATTATTGATTATGCACATTTTCGCTTAATTTGTGTACCACTTTGAAAGATTTTTATGGCAGATGTTTGCATTTCGTAACATAGAGTAAAATTGAAGAATCAGTCACCCTAAAATATCGGGGCGCGCATATATATAGCTGAATTCATGAATTGACTCGAGTGATTTCATGAATTGACTCGAGTCAATCGATGATTTCACACGAGTGAAGTTTTTGAGGGAATCGTGTGATGATTAGGCTCAATCATAAAAAAAAATACGACCTTTATTTTTTTATTCGGAAACTAATTCGTAACTTTGTGGCTGAGAAATAAAACTAACCCAATTATTCACTAAACAAACACTTACAGAAATGAAAGATTTGAAAGGAACAAAGACAGAGAAAAACCTGCAGGAAGCTTTTGCAGGCGAGAGTCAGGCACGCAACAAGTACACCTACTATGCTTCAAAAGCAAAGAAGGATGGTTTTGTACAGATTAGTAATATCTTCCTGGAGACAGCTGCTAATGAGAAGGAGCATGCTGAGATATGGTTTAAATACCTGAATGGTGGCAAGATCAACGACACAATGGCCAACCTTGAGGATGCAGCCAACGGTGAGAACTTCGAGTGGACAGACATGTATGCCCGCATGGCCGAGGAGGCTGACGAAGAGGGTTTCAAGGAGATTGCCGCAAAGTTCAGAATGGTAGCAAAGATCGAGAAAGAGCACGAGGAGCGTTATCGCAAGTTGCTCGACAACGTCAAGAAGGAGTGTGTATTCTCCAAAGACAACGACGTTATCTGGCAGTGCAGCAACTGCGGACATATCATCATCGGCAAGAAGGCACCCGAGATTTGTCCCGTCTGCGATCATCCCAAGGCTTACTTCCAGGTAAAGGCAGAAAACTATTAATTAAAAGAAAAAGCGGTTAGGCAAATGTCTAACCGCTCTTTTTTATCTTTAGCCCAACAGAATCTGTACGATACGTTCTGCCGTACGACCATCCCATCGGTCAGGAAGGGCACATTTCTTCCATTGTCCGGCCTCGATACGCTGCATCTCCTCCTTCAGTCGCTGAGGATCTTCACCCACCAGGACATTACTACCTACGCTGACCGTCTCCTGATGCTCTGTATAGCTGTTCAGCGTGATACAAGGCACACTGTTGAACGTAGCTTCCTCGGCTACATTACCACTATCCGTGATGATACCCTTGGCATGAGCCGTCAACCAACCGAATTCAAGATAACTCAGGGAGGGTTGAGGTTTCAGGTTTGAAACTTGAAACCTGAAACCTGAAACCACTTCAAGAGCTTTGCCTCGCAAAGGCGCAATGATAGGTGTACCGCCTGCAGCCTCGGACATGGCAATAAGCATCTTCTTCAACTTATCCTCATCGGCTAAGAGCGCCTTTCTGTTTACAGTAAACACGAAATATGAGCCCGGTTCTATATCCAAAACTGGTTTTTGCAGACGCTGATGATTAAAGCGGAGGGTATCCATCAGGATATTTCCCACCATATAAGTATTGTTGCTATCCGACTGTTCGCGTGCAGCCACACTATTACTGCGTGTGCCGGCCGTAAAGAGATAGTCGCTGAGGGCATCAATAACCAGGCGGTTCACCTCCTTAGGCATATTCATATCAAACGAACGGGTGCCTGCCACAAGATGTGCCAGTTTGATGCCTCGTTTCTTGGTAACGATAGCAGCCGCCATCGTAGAGGCAAGGTCGTCGACCACAATCACCACATCAGCAGGATTCTCCTCCAGATAAGCATCAAAATGAGCCATCACCCTACTGGTTATCTCATTCAGGCTGGTACTGTCGACACCAAAGAACACAGACGGGCGCGGCATCTGCAAATCATCGAAGAGCGAGGTCTCCAAAGTAGGATCGTCCTCACGACCAGTATATACCAGTTCATACTCGGCACCCTCAGCCTTCTCAATGGCACGAATCAGAGGTGCCACCTTCACAAAATTAGGGCGTGCGCCCGCAACAATACAAATATTTTTCATAGCGGTAGCAAATTATTCTCTTTTCACTATTCACTTTTCCTTTAACAGTCTGTCGATCTCGTCAAACTGCTTACCCATATTCAGATTCAGGTAGATACGATAGAGCACAGGAGCCCACTTAGCCTTCTCCTTGGGCATCAGTTTGCGATAGTGCTCCATAAAAGGACAGGCCTTCTGATAAGCCTGGCGCATCAGCTTCTTATCGCGCTTGTCGTTTTGACGTTCAGCTATATTGACATAAGCCGTACCAGCATTGAAATAAGGTTCGGCCAGATTTGGATTCAATTCTATGAGTCGCTCACTATACTTGATACTCTCCGCATAGCGCTCCATACGCAATAGCGTGGTGGACTTAGCAAAGAGAAACAGTTCGCTGGAGGGATTGACTGTCAGCGCACTATCAGTCAGCGCCAAGGCTTTCTCGTGCTGGCCCATATTGGCATAGGCGTCCATCAGGCGAGGGAAGAAATAATGGAACTGTGGATAACGGCGGAAGCCCTCTTCGAGGGTCTGCACATACAGTTCATCATCCTTGAGCAAGCGGCGGGCCTCAGCAATAAACTGCAGGGTAAAATCGGCCTTGGCCGTGTCCTGGAGCGCACGCTTACTGTAACGGAGCGTCAGCACAGGGTCTTGCTGTTTGTAGCCGCAATAGGTAGCCCAATAGGCCGCCTCAGACATACGAGTATCAAGGGAGTCGTAATGATAGGCCTGAAACAGAGGCTGACGGGCGCAGTCCAGATAGGCCTCATAATAGCGATAGGCATCAGCCCATTTATTCTTTCTCAACAGGAAAGAGCCCCCATTGAAGATATTAGGGCGCAGCGCATTTAGCTGTTGTGAGAGGCTCTTACGATTATCTGTTGTGAGACTGTCAAGTGTCTCTGCAATGGTCAGCATCTGAAGAGCCTTCGCAAAGAAAGATGCCGTATCGTATTGCTGTTTGAGATACAGTTTCTCGTTGCCCTGCTCATACTGTCCAAGCACGGCATCGTAGTAGGCCAGCCAGATACGCTTGTTGGTACGGTTGGTCGAGTCTTTCAGCAGAGCTGTCAATGTTTTCTCAGCATCTGCGTATTTGCCACTCTTGATAGACGACCGTGCCTGACTAAGCTCTTTCTTCTGAGCCATCAAGCACGGTGTCGTCATCAATAAGAGAAGCGTAACTGCAATGAGTTGCTTCATTCTCTAATTTAAAGGGTTGATATTATCGTCCGGCATTCACCAGGGCCTCCATCTCGTCAGACTTGGCCTTGTTGCCCAGCGAATAGTAAATCTGATAGAGAGGATATGCCCAGTTCACCTTCTCACGATCGGGATCCAGTTCTTTGGCACGCTCCAGGAATGACAGGGCATCGGTCAGGATAGCCTTCACCTTGTCGGCATTAGCCTTTGTCAGACCGCCAGTATTCTTGTCGGCCAACTTATCCTTCAGGTCGATGGCCTTACCATTCAGACATACACCAGCATTGAAGATACACTGGATGAAGGTAGGATCAATCTCGATAGCCTTCTTGTAAGACTCAACAGCATTGTCCCAGTCGCGCTCGTTCATCTGCACCTCACCCTTCAGGGCCCAAGCCATCTTGTTCTCAGCATTCAGAGCAATTTCTTCCTCAGCCCAAGCAGCCAGAGCCTTCTGGTTGTTTGAACGGGTATAGAACTCCATCAACAGGTTGAAGTAGCGTTCCTCCTCAGGATTGGCCTTGTGCAGATCCTTTACCGTGTTGACATAAGCCAGTGAGTCCTCGGCAGTCTTCATGGTCTCCTTCTTAGAGAAGAGCAGAATCTCGTTAGCCTCAGCAGCCTTCTTAGGATCCTGGGCTGCGATATGTGCATACTTCTCTGCAGTAGCGTAGTCTTTCTTCTGATAAGCCACCAGACCTGCATAGTAAGCAATCTCAGAACGATACTGGTCCTTGCTCAGGTCAGCCACATCAGCGAACCCCGTAAACAGTGGATTCTCAGGGCTGTCGATATAGAGCGACCACTTAGCAAGAGCACCGTCGAGGTTCTTGTGGTTATAGTCGAACAGACCGGCATTGATCAGGTTCAAGCGAACATTCATCATGCGCTGCTGGTTTCCCTGACGGTAGCGAATCTTTACCTTACCCTTCTCATTGGGCAGTACGTCATACTTATCGCACTCGATAGCAGCCTTCAGGGCCTCATAACAGGCATTGTTCATACCCAGGGTATCGAAAGCCACTTTCTTCTGAGCCACCTGATTCTTCAGGTTCTCCTCCTGAATGGCAGAGAACTTAGCAAACATAATATCAGCCTGAAGATTCCATGCTGCTGCCTTGTCTGTTGTCTCGCTTGAGGTGAGTGCAGGAGCCAACACCTGAGCGGCAGCATCAAAGTCACCTTTTGACTGCAGTTTCTTGGCTTCTTTCACCACTGCATCCTGTGCAAAGGCTGTGGTGGCAGCACCTGCCATCAGAGCCATAATCATTAGTTTTTTCATATTCATATTATTTATTAGTTAAACAGTTATTCGTTATTTGTTTCCTGGTTTTCTACTGCCTCCTGATTCTCCTGCTCCTCAGCCAGCTCCTCCTCAGTGGCTTTCTGCACCTTGCAGACGCTGGCAATGGTATCGTTCTTCTTGGTCAGGTTAATCAGACGGACGCCCTGAGTAGCACGACCCATGACACGTACCTCGCTGACATTCAGACGGATTAGGATTCCGCTCTTGTTGATAATCATCAGGTCGTTCTCGTCTGTCACCACCTTGATAGCCACCAGTCGGCCAGTCTTCTCTGTGATAGCGAGGGTCTTCACACCTTTGGTACCACGGTTGGTGATACGATAGTCCTCGATATCCGAACGCTTACCATAACCGTTCTCGCTGACCACCATGATGGTCTCGGTCTGAGGATCGTTCACGCATACCATGCCTACTACCTCGTCGTCGCCACCATCGAGACGCATACCAATCACACCCGTTGACACACGGCCCATGGTGCGAACAGCATCCTCGTTGAAGCGAACGGCACGTCCGTTGCGGTTGGCCAGCAGGATCTCGTTATGACCATTGGTCAGACGAACGCCTACTACCTGGTCGCCCTCGTTGATATTGATAGCACGAACACCGGCAGCACGCACGTTGCGGTAGTCGTACAGACAGGTCTTCTTGATAATACCCTGCTTGGTAGCAAACATCACGTAGTGTGTCTTCAGGAACTCCTCGTCGTTGAAGTTCTTGATGCGCAATACAGCATTGATAGCATCATCGGGCTCAATATTGAGCATATTCTGGATGGCACGACCCTTAGAGTTGCGGTCGCCCTCAGGAATCTCGTAGCACTTCTGCCAGTAGCAGCGTCCCTTCTGGGTGAAGAAGAGCAACGTGTTGTGCATGGTGGCAGGATAGATATACTCTGTGAAGTCGTTATCACGATGACGGGCACCCTTAGCACCAAGACCACCACGGCTCTGAGCATGGAAGTCGCTCAGCGGTGTGCGCTTGATATAACCCATGTGACTGATTGTAATCACCACGGGATCATCGGGATAGAAGTCCTCTGCATTGAACTCATGATCGAAGGGAATAATCTCCGTCTTACGCTCGTCGCCATACTTCTCCTTCACCTCCAGCAGGTCTTCCTTCATTACCTGCTTACAACGCTCAGGATTGTTCAGGATTTCTTCCAGGTCGGCAATGAGCTTCATCAAGTCGTCATACTCCTGATGCAACTGGTCAACACGCAGACCGGTCAACTGACTCAGACGCATATCCACGATTGCCTTTGACTGAAGCTCATCCAAATCGAAGCGCTTCTCCAAATTGCGCTGGGCATCGGTAGGCGTAGCAGACTGACGGATGATGTGCACCACCTCGTCAATATTATTCACTGCAATAATCAAGCCCTCCAGGATGTGAGCACGCTCCTGAGCCTTCTTCAAATCAAACTTCGTGCGACGGATAGTCACCTCATGACGGTGCTCAATGAAGTAGCGGATACACTCACGCAAGCTGAGCAACTTCGGACGCATCTTGCCATGAGTACCAGGGATGGGCACCAGGGCAATATTGTTCACAGAGAACGAGCTCTGCAGAGCTGTCATCTTGAACAGCTTGTTCAGAATCACATTGGCATTGGCATCGCGCTTCACGTCAACCACGATACGCATACCCTGACGACCAGATTCATCGTTGACATTTGAGATACCCTCAATCTTATGCTGGGTAGCCAGGTCAGCGATATAAGCCACGAGGTCGGCCTTGTTGACACCATAAGGAATCTCGGTCACCACAATCTTGTCGTGCTGCTCGCCAGCCTCAATCTCAGCCTTGGCACGCATCACGATACGGCCACGACCAGTCTCGTAAGCATCCTTCACGCCCTGCAGGCCATAGATATAGGCACCTGTAGGGAAGTCGGGACCGGGGATATATTGCATCAGGCCCTCGCAGTCAATCTCAGGATTATCGATAAAGGCGCAGCAACCGTCAATCACCTCACCCAGGTTATGGGTAGGCATATTCGTTGCCATACCTACGGCAATACCGTTAGCACCATTCACCAGCAGGTTGGGCACCTTGGTAGGCATCACGCTGGGCTCCAGCAAGGTATTGTCGAAGTTGGGGTCCATATCAACGGTATCCTTCTCCAGGTCGTCCATGATATGCTCACCCATCTTAGAGAGACGGCACTCCGTGTAACGCATGGCAGCAGGTGAGTCACCGTCAACCGAACCGAAGTTACCCTGACCGTCAACCAGCGTGTAGCGCATATTCCATTCCTGACCCATACGCACCAGGGCACCATATACAGATGAGTCGCCGTGGGGGTGGTACTTACCGAGCACCTCACCAACAACACGCGCACACTTCTTGTGTGGCTTGTCACTGGTATTACCAATACCCATCATACCATAAAGAATACGGCGATGCACAGGTTTAAATCCATCACGAACATCAGGAAGGGCACGGGCCACAATCACGGACATCGAATAGTCGATGTACGAAGACTTCATCTCTTCCTCGATGTTAATCTTCAAAATTCTGTCGTTGTCAATCGTCTGATCCACTTTTCTATCGTTTTACTTTTTTACCTTTTTACTCTTTTACTTTTTAGCCAAAATTGCGTTTAAGGCCATTTTTAAGCCCGCTGACGCGTTTTTAGCTTTTTCGTTCAGCGCACAAAGGTACGAAAATTATTAAGATAAAAAAAGCAAAAAGGTAAAAAAGTAAGGAAATAATTTCCATTTTTCACTTTTTTACCTTTTTAGCCTTTTACCTTTTTATTTTTTCACCTTACGGTCATATGAAAGCAACCCTGCTTCACCTCGTACTTAATAAAACAGCGATTTTGCTGACGCATATCATTAAGTACCTCACTCAAGATAAATTTCAACGAGTCGTTGCGTACCTGACGGCGACTGGGGCCGTCGGGATCCTCTACTGTCCTATAACGGTTATAACAGATATCTATTGTGGTGCCATAGAGATGACAGGAGTTTTCTGTGGCATTGCCATTATGGCGGCGCAGCTTGGCCACATCCTCCTGCGTACGGAGCACGCTGGTCACGATGAAACGATGCAAGGGCACACCTTTTACCTGCAGACTGTCAAAGAAAGCCTGACCGATATCCTGCAGAAGAACAGCTGCACGTGGTACCAGATATGGAATACTGCTATGCAAGGGGTCTATATAATAATAAGGTGAGCAGTCAATGAACACCAGTTCGTCTTTTCTCTCTTCCGCATCCAACCGGTTCTTCACCGGCTTAACGCCCCATCTGTTAGCTGCAATCAATTGCACACTATTACTATCAGGGAAAGCACCTTTATAGCTGGACACACTACGAATACGATGATAGCGTTCACCATCAGGCACATAGCGAGCAGAAACAGAAGGTGCCAGGACGGCTTCAGATTCAGGTTCAACAGCCGCAGGCTCCTCAACGACCTCAGCAACAGGGAGCTCGTTTGCAACAGAATCTACTGCCAGACTATCTGCTACCTCTGCCACGTCGGATGATGACGTAGCGATACCAGGAAAGGCACAACGTACCAAGGCCAGCACCATCACCGACACGCCAAAAACCTCAAGAAAACGATGTTTACGCTTATTATTACCCTTCATTTCCTTTCATCTCATCTTACAATGTGTCTCACATCCTCCTCGTCGGCAAGAACGAACACCTTGCCAAAGGCACCGACGGTGATGGGAAGCGTCTGGCCATGAAAGCTCACCGTGCCAACGGTAACTACCAGATAATCATCTACCTGCATATTACTCTGCAGGAAAGAACCGGCAGCATTCATCGCCATATCAGTACCCGCAGCAACCAGTTCATCCGGTAACTGAGCATTAGACACTTCTTGACTTACCACATTCATTGCCAACTGTCTTACCGCAGCCTGATGTTCCCATGGCTCTGGTTTGGAAAAAGCCATTGCTGCCAACAGAATCAGCACCACAAAGGTCAGAAAAACAAAAACTTTCTTAGCCATTCTTTCTTATTATTTTGTTTCAGGGCACAAAGATACTAAAAAAAACAAATAAAATTGGCGAATCTATTCTTTTTTTCGTAACTTTGCACCCAAATTGCAAATATTCGAATATAAGACATGAACATACTTGAACTGAGTGAACAAGAAATTCTCCGTCGACAGTCGCTCGACGAGCTGCGCAAGATGGGCATCAACCCCTACCCTGCCGCAGAGTATCCCGTAAATGCATGGAGCACAGATATTATTGAAAACTTTGAGGACTTACCCGTCATCGGAAAAGATGAGGAAGGCAACGATGTACGCGAGACGCCTACACCGGAGAACAGCCGTATGGTAAGTATTGCCGGCCGCATCATGAGCAAGAGCATCATGGGTAAGGCTGCCTTTGCCAAGTTGCAGGACTCTAAGGGTCGTATTCAGGTATACGTACAGCGTGATGCCATCTGCCCCGACGAGAACAAGGACCTTTACAACATTGTTTTCAAGAAGCTGCTTGACCTGGGTGATTTCATCGGTGTAAAAGGATACGTATTCCGCACAAAGACTGGAGAAATCAGTGTTCATGTGATGGAACTGACCGTATTGAGCAAGAGTCTGAAGCCACTGCCTGTGGTGAAGACTGATGCTGACGGTAAGGTATATGACGCATTCGATGACCCAGAATTGCGTTATCGTCAGCGCTATGTTGACCTGATTGTGAATGCTGGTGTTAAAGAGACCTTCCTCAAGCGTGCTACCATCATCCGCACCATGCGTCGCATCCTTGATGATGCAGGCTATACAGAAGTTGACACACCTATTTTGCAGAACATCGCAGGTGGTGCATCAGCCCGCCCATTCATCACCCACTTCAATGCCCTGAACCAGGACATGTACATGCGTATTGCCACAGAGCTTTACCTGAAGCGCCTCATCGTCGGTGGCTTCGAGGGTGTTTACGAGATGGGTAAGAACTTCCGCAATGAGGGTATGGATAAGACCCACAACCCAGAGTTCACCTGCATGGAGCTCTACGTGAGCTATAAGGACCTGCTGTGGGGTATGGACTTCACCGAGAAGATGCTGGAGGAGATTTGTACAGCAGTGAACGGCAAGCCTGAGGTGGAGATCGACGGCAAGGTTATCTCATTCCGCGCTCCATTCCGCCGTCTGCCAATCCTCGATGCTATCAAGGAGAAGACCGGTTTCGACTGCGACGGTAAGACTGAGGATGAGATTCGTGCATTCTGCAAGTCTAAGGGCATGGAGGTTGACGAGACCATGGGTAAGGGTAAGCTCATCGACGAACTCTTTGGTGAGTTCTGCGAGGGTACCTTCATCCAGCCCACTTTCATTACTGACTATCCCGTCGAGATGTCACCTCTTACCAAGATGCACCGCAGTAAGCCCGGGCTCACCGAGCGTTTCGAGCTGATGGTTAATGGTAAGGAACTGGCTAACGCCTACTCTGAGCTCAACGATCCTATCGATCAGGAGGAGCGTTTCGTAGAGCAGATGAAACTTGCTGACAAGGGCGATGACGAGGCTATGATTATCGACCACGACTTCCTGCGCGCTCTGCAGTATGGCATGCCTCCCACCTTCGGTATCGGTATCGGTATCGACCGTCTGGTGATGCTGCTCACAGGTAAGTTCGCCATTGGTGAGGTGATGCTGTTCCCACAGATGAAGCCCGAGAAGAAGGCTCCTCAGAGCAGCATCCAGGAATGGGAAGCTATTGGCGTACCCGAGAACTGGGCTTATGTGCTGCGTAAGGCTGGTTTCTATCTCATCCAGGACATCAAGGACGAGAAAGCTCAGGGCTTGCAGCAGAAGATTGGCGAGATCAACAAGAAGTTCAAGCTGAACTACGAGAAGCCATCTCTGGACGAGGTTCAGAGTTGGATTGATAAGGCGCAAGCTTAAAGTTCAAAGTTCAAAGAACCATGTACGACTGCGGTAAGATAGCAATAATCGGTGGAGGCTCATGGGCTACAGCCATTGCCAAGATTGTAGTGCAGCACACGCACCACATTGGTTGGTATATGCGTCGCGATGACCAGATAGAGGACTTCAGACGACTGAGTCACAACCCCAGTTACCTGACCAGCGTGCATTTTGACGTTCACGAGATTAATTTCAACAGCGATCTCAATAAAATTGTGGAGGCCTACGACACCTTGGTGTTCGTAGTGCCTTCACCTTATTTAAAAAATCACCTGAAGAAACTGAAGGTGAGACTGAAGGATAAATTCATCGTAACAGCTATCAAGGGTATTGTGCCCGATGAGAACCTGATTTGTACAGAGTACTTCCATCAGGTATTCGATGTGCCACACGACAACCTGGCCTGCATTGGCGGTCCCAGTCATGCAGAAGAGGTGGCACTGGAGCGATTGAGTTACCTTACTGTAGGATGTTCAGACATGGAGAAGGCCCAATCCTTTGCAGAAATACTGAACAGCCAGTTTATCAAGACAAAGACATCAACCGATGTTATCGGCATAGAATACTCCAGCGTTCTGAAGAATGTCTATGCCATTGCGGCAGGTATCTGCAACGGTTTGAAATTTGGAGATAATTTCCAGGCCGTACTTATAGCCAATGCCGTGCAGGAGATGGCTCGTTTCCTGCAAAGTGTACACCCCATTGAGCGCAATGTCTATGATAGTGTTTACTTAGGCGACCTATTAGTGACGGGCTACTCGAACTTTTCGCGCAACCGTGTTTTCGGAACGATGATTGGTAAAGGCTATAGCGTGAAAAGTGCCCAGATGGAGATGGAGATGATTGCCGAGGGTTACTTCGGCACTAAGTGTATGAAGGAAATCAACCGCCATTGGCACGTTAACATGCCTATCCTGGATGCCGTTTACAACATCCTCTACGAACGTATTGCACCAAAGATTGAGATTAAGCTGCTGACAGACTCGTTCCGCTAAGTATTTATTCGCTTCGAATTTACTTGATAGGAATATCTACCCTGAAGATAGAACCCTCGCCTAGTTTTGACTCTACTGTAACACTTCCACCAAGGCTGGAAGCCATCACACGACAGATACTCAGTCCTAAGCCAGCACCTGGAATAAATTCATCCACTTTGTAGAAACGTTCAAAGATACGTTCCAGATTCTCCTCTGCAATACCCTTACCAGTATCACGCACCCAGATACATACACGACCATCAACGGGATTGTCATAGCCTACGACAATAGAACCTTGCTGCGTAAACTTCATCGCATTGGAAATGAGATGATTGGCAATAGTACTCAGACGAATCATATCAGTGGTAATAGACAGTGCATCCTGAGCAAAACTGATATCCAACTTCACACCCGATGGTAACTTTTCAGCAAAAACTGCCATAGCCTCTGCCAACAACGTATTCAAGTCGAATGTCGTCATGACCAGCTGTTCCTGACCGGATTCAATCTTCGAGATATTCACCACATCATCAACAATACGCAACAACTTCTGCGTATTCTCGTGAATCAAGTCTAAAAGGCTCTTACGTTCATCCTGATCATCAATATCAGGCAACACACTAGTAAAACCAACGATAGCATTCAGTGGGGTACGAATCTCATGACTCATATTGGCAATGAATGCAGTCTTCAGACGGTCACTCTCTTCTGCACGATTACGTGCCTTTACCAATGCGTCCTCCAATGCCTTCCGGTCATCAATACACTGGGTGGTTCCTACGATTTTAACAGGTTTACCATCTACGTCACGTGCAGCCACTGTGGCATAACTTTCTTCCCAATAAAAAGAGTTATCATAAGGTACCAAAACCCGGTAAATCTCATGATAGGCAGAAGAATGACCATCGCACAAATCTGCCAAGGACTGTCGCACGCGTTCAGTATCATGCGGGTCCAGTGGCAAAAGACTGTCTCCCATAGCCATACCGTCAACATTGATATAATTATTACCTTTTTCACGGAAATCATGCTCAAAGGTAAACTTACCAGTCTTCACATCAAGATGCCAGATAGACAATTTCATGGTACCAAGCACGAACTCGTACTCTACATTGTGCTTACCAACTTTGTCCAACATCTGCAACTCCGACTTCAGTTGCTTACCAGCCCTAATCTGATACCATAGGACTACGCCCAACGATATAATCACAAGTACGAGAAGCACGTGTGGTAACATATTCAGAAACTGTATGTCAAGAGCAATATTTATCGTTAGGTTTATCATATAAGTGCAAAAGTACAAATATTTCCCGAAACGCAAAAAAAAATCACTATTAATTTTGTTTTTATTCTGTTTTTCTGTATATTTGCAAACGAAATCATAATAAAAATGGAAAACGAATTCGAATTAATCGCCAAAACGTTCATGGGACTGGAACCTGTGCTGGCGAAAGAGTTGACACAACTGGGTGCCAACAACGTGCAAATAGGTAGACGCATGGTGTCGTTTACGGGTAATAAGGAGATGATGTATCGCGCCAATTTCTCGCTGCATACAGCCATCAAGATTCTGAAACCCATCGCGCATTTCAAAGCACAAAGTGCTGATGATGTCTACGAAGAAATTAAAAAAATCGATTGGACTGAATACTTGAATAACGACCGCACCTTCGCTGTTGACTCTGTGGTATTCTCGGAAGAGTTCCGCCACTCAAAGTTTGTGAGCTACAAAGTAAAAGATGCTATTGTGGATCAGTTCCGTGAGAAGACTGGCAGTCGCCCCAACATTTCAGTTGCCAATCCAGACTTGCGTCTGCATATTCATATCGCAGACGTAGCACCTGGCAAGAGCGAGTGTACGCTCTGTCTGGACTCTTCTGGTGAGTCATTGCATCGCCGTGGCTATCGCCAGGAAAGCGTAGAGGCTCCCCTTAATGAAGTACTGGCAGCAGGTATGATTCTGATGACTGGCTGGAAGGGTGAGACCGACTTTATTGACCCTATGTGCGGTTCTGGCACACTGCTCGTCGAAGCAGCCCTCATCGCCCGCAACATGGCTCCGGGTTTGTTCCGAAAGGAATATGCCTTTGAGAAATGGCCAGACTTTGATGCCGATCTCTTCGACCACATCTATAATGACGACTCTAAGGAGCGTGAGTTCACACATCACATCTATGGCTACGACGTAGATATCAAGGCTGTGAACACTGCCCGTCTGAATGTGAAGGCCGCTGGTCTGACAGCAGACATCACTGTGGAAGAGCAGGATTTCAAGAACTTCACACAACCCAAGGAGAAGAGCATCCTGGTATGCAACCCTCCCTACGGTGAGCGTATCTCTACGCCCGACCTGCTGGGCACCTATCGTATGATTGGTGAGCGACTGAAGCATCAGTTCCTCAATAACGACGCATGGATTCTGTCTTACCGTGAGGAGTGCTTTGAGCAAATTGGTCTGAAACCATCTATCAAGATTCCTGTTTACAATGGCTCATTGGAATGTGAGTTCCGTAAGTACCAGATTTTTGACGGTAAACTGAAGGATTTCCGTAGCGAAGGCGGCGTAGTGAAGACCGATGACGAGAAGCGTCAGATGGCCGAGAAGCATCGTTTCAAGAAAAACCGTGAGTTCAAGCAGCGCCTGGACGAACAAGAGGAAAATGAGAGCAGCGATATCCGCTCATTTACTTTCCACAAACACGACTTCAAGAAGGAAGAGCGTGGAGAAAGAAGACCAAGAAGAGAGGACCGGGAAGACAGAAAGCCCCGCTACTCAAAGGATGCCGGCAAATCAAGTTTCTCCGGAAGGGGAAAGAAATATAGTGACAGTCCTAACCGCGGCGGACACGAGCGTTTCGACCGCAGTGGAGGAAAACGAAACAAGCGATTTAATCATGACGATGAATAATATTAAGCAATGGGCGCACTATGTAGCGTCCATTCTTCTCTTTACAGCAATGACAGCACCTATGTCTGCACAGAAGCTTTTCACACTGGAGGACCTGAACTTCGGTGGCACCAATTTCCACAATCTGAGGCCTGAGAATATCTTCCTCACATGGTGGGGCGACCAACTGATTCAGACAGACGTGGAGGAGTGCTACACCATTGACACCAAGACAGGCAAGAAGACATTGCTGTTTACTCTCGACGATATCAATAAATGGGCGGGCAGTGATGATGACCATTACGTGCGCCAACTGACGAATGCCACATTCCCCTACCCCAACGAGAAACTTGTCATGCTGGGCTTCAAGAAGTCTGTCATCCTGTTGGATTTCGGAAAGAAGAAGATTGTCTGGCAGGACAGCATCTCCGGACAGACAGCCTACGATTGGAATAAGACATCACGCGCTACGGCTTACGTGGAAGACGATCAGCTTTTTATTGCTGACGGACAAGGCAAGAAGCATCAGCTTTCTACTGACGGCAGTCGCGAGATTGTCTATGGACAGTCTGTTCACCGCAACGAGTTCGGTATTGAGAAGGGTACTTTCTGGAGTCCTGACGGACAGCATCTTGCTTTCTATCGCATGGACCAGAGCATGGTGACCGATTATCCACAGGTAGATATCTTCCCTCGCTCTGCCAGCTACGAGCCTGACAAATATCCGATGGCAGGCATGACTTCGCATAAAGTCACTGTAGGTGTATATGATTTAGGAACGCAGAAGACGGTCTATCTGCAGACTGGCGACCCAACGAATCGTTATTTTACGAATATCGCATGGAGTCCAGACTCAAAGACGATTTATATGTTCGAGCTCAACCGTGAGCAGAATGATTGCCGTCTTGTGAGCTATGATGCCACCACTGGTGCCAAGAAAGCAGAGCTCTATCGTGAGACCAGCGACAAATATGTAGAGCCGCTGCATCCCATCGTGTTCCTGCCTTGGGACAGTAACCTCTTTGTGATGCAGAGTCAACGCGACGGCTACAACCACCTGTACCTATATAATAAAAAAGGTGAGATGGTCAAACAGCTGACTAAAGGCGTATGGGTTGTCATGGATGTTCTGGGTTTCAATCAGAAAGACAAGAGCATCATCATTGCTTCTAATGAGAAACATGCGCTGCAAAGCAACTTGTATGCAGTCAACATCAAGACACTCAAGCGCACATTACTCGATAATGGAGAAGGCGTACACTGGGGAAAACTATCAAGCTCTGGCACAAAACTGTACGAAAAATACAGCACACCTACAACGCCAAATACAGTTAACGCAATAGAAATCTCAAACTTCAAACCTCGAATCTCAAACCTACTCACGGCTGAGGACCCTTGGAAAGACTATGTACAGCCCATATTTGAGAGTGGCAGCATTAAGGCGGCCGACGGCATGACAGACCTCTACTGGCGTATGGTGAAGCCGCACGACTTTGATATAACAAAGAAATATCCCACGGTGGTCTATGTTTATGGCGGTCCTCATGCTCATAATGTCGAGGCCTCATGGCACTGGGCAAGTCGCTCATGGGAGACCTACATGGCGCAAAAAGGCTATATCGTATTCATTCTGGATAATCGCGGTTCAGAGAATCGTGGACGAGAGTTTGAACAGGCCACATTCCACCAACTGGGACAGATAGAGATGCAAGACCAGATGAAAGGTGTGGAGTATCTGCGCACCCTACCCTACATCGACATGAACAGACTTGGTGTTCACGGATGGTCATTCGGTGGATTCATGACCATATCACTCATTACCAACTACCCTGACGTATTCAAAGTGGGCGTGGCAGGTGGCCCTGTCATCGACTGGAAATGGTATGAGGTGATGTATGGCGAACGCTATATGGGCACACCACAGAACAATCCAGAAGGCTATGCCAAGACAAGCCTCATCAATAAAGCAAAAGACCTGAAAGGAAAGCTCCAGATTATCACTGGATATAACGACAACACTGTTGTTCCCCAACACTGTCTGTCGTTCCTCGATGCGTGTATCAAAGCCGGCACGCAACCCGACTTCTTTGCCTATCCAGGAGAGGAGCACAACATGCGGGGACACGCCAGCGTACACTTACATGAACGAATCACGCAATACTTCGAAGACTACCTAAAATAACATAACATAAAACTAAACCTTTCTGACTATATGAACCTAAAACACATCACAGTACTTATAACACTTTCTCTGAACTGCATCACCACGGTGCAGTCCAGAGACTGTAAGAACGACTCCACCTATCTGGCCATGCGCACAGAGATGAGCAATGCATTCAACACAGGTGATAGTACAGACTTTTTTAAATCCGTCACCAAGCTTGAGGATTATTTACTTAAGCAAGGCGACCTGCACCTGTACTACACCCAACGATGTAACGAGATCGTCTTTCTGATGAACTCTCAGCATATCTTCGAAGCTTATAAGAAAGCACAGAAGTTATCGAAAGAGTTGCGAGAAAAGGGACTCGACAAGGAGATGTATATGGCTGTCAACATGATGGGGCATATCTATCGTTATTGCGGTAACCACGAGGGAGCAAAGAAAGCTTTCAATGAAGTGATTGAACTCATGGAGAAATATGGCTACTATGAGAGTATGCCTCCTATCTATATGAACATTGTCAACGTCGAGATGGACGACGATCCCAATGAAGCTATAGAAATGCTGGAGAAAGCTGCAGAAATAGCTCGCAAATATTCTCCTGAGCGTCTGTTTGATATTGAGTCACGCCGATTACTCAGCTATTATAACCAAGGAGATATGGAAAAGTTCGAGAAAGGTTATAATGCATATAAGAAAGGGGTTGATAGCGGGCAGACCACCATTCACGGACGCACCATAGAAGTATATCACGAGGCCTACAAGGGCAATGTGGACAAGGCAATCAAGATGGCGAAAGAAACACTCGGAGACGACGCTAACGAGATATGCATCAACCTCTACAAGAATGCAGGCAGATGGAAAGAAGCCTATGAGGCATTACGGGTTCAACTTGAAGAACACGACTCAATAGACAATATCATTCTGAGCAATAGCATGAAAGGTATTGAGGACGAGTTAAAGTTATACGAGATTGAACGTGAGGCAGCTCATACACGCACCGTGTACATGATTGTCACCATCTTGATTCTTACCATGCTCATCTGCGCATTATCCTATATTGCATTTGCTCGCCGACGCCATATGAAGGAACTGAAAAAGGCCTATGAACATGCCCTAGAATCAGACAACATGAAAACTGCATTCATCCGCAATGTGAGCCACGAGGTTCGTACTCCACTCAACATCATATCCGGATTTGCACAGATTATCGCAGACGGTAACATTACGATGTGTGCAGAAGAGCTGAAAAACATCTCGCAAATGGTGATTAAGAACACCAATATCATTACCAATCAGTTTGATGAACTCATAGAGATATCTCTCAACGAAAACTCTGGCGAAGAAATAAAAACAGAAGCCGTTGACATTCAACAGCTTCTGCTAGAAATAACAGGTGACTACCAACCTCTACTGAATCATGGTGTAGAAATCAAAATAGAAAACAATCTACCTGATTCATTCGCCATATCAACTAACAGGAAGATGCTTTACCGTATGGTCAGTCTGCTTATAGACAACGCCATTAAGAACACGACCGAGGGCTATATCCTTGCAAAGACATCTTTAACAGGTAAACATCTATATATAGCCATAGAAGATACTGGTTGCGGCATTGACCCTCAAGAAGCAGAACACATCTTCGAGCGATTCGTCAAACTTGATAATTTCAAGGAAGGATTGGGACTGGGACTGCCACTCTGCAGAATGATAGCCCACCGAATGAAGGGCGAGGTAATCCTCGATACTACTTACGCAGGTCCCGGTGCCCGTTTTGTTATCACTCTTCCTCTGTAATCAGAACTTATAGTCAATACCCAAGCCTATCACATGATTGGTACGGCTGAAGGTATCTGAACCAGTAAAGGGCAGGCCCTGATAAGCGGTCTGCTCTTTTTTGTAGTCACTATAAAGCGTACAGAAATAGCTGACATTCAATCGCATACGCTCATTCAGATTAACAGCAGCGCCACAACCTAATGAATAGCTATCACATGCGAAGGAAGTATGCGTCTGATAGTTATCGCTTAATCCATAGTCCGTACGCTGACCACCGAGACTCAATGTCAGTTTATCGTTGACATCATACTCTGCGCCCAGCAATACCTCGTGAGTACCATGCTCCAACTCATCCTGTCGATTATTGGCCATCTTGGCATTTTTATCATCAAAGAAATGATACTCTGCAGCAGCACGTAACTTTGGCGTAATCTCATACTGGGCAGCGACAGTGAGTAGTGAAGGCATGTCATAACGCGTCTTCACACCATCCATATATGGAGCCGTTTTTTCACCAAAGACAGCAGCCACCTGAGCAGGCGTCATACCAGTCACCGTAGCCGACAGTTCCTTAGTATCATTTTCCGTGTTGATCTTCGTACGGAACTCATAACGGGCTGCCACAGTAAGTGGTCCCTGATGGAAATCAACACTCACAATAGGCGCAAAGCCCCAACCTTTCTGCAAGCAGTCCAACTGCAGACTAACAAGTTCGGTGCCGCCCATATTTGCCAGCACATGTCCACGGTTATAACCATCATAATAATTGGCACGCATACCTACGGCAGCACTCAGGAAATCAGTCAGCTTGTATGTGAAGTTCAACTGACCACCATAAATATACTGCTTACCCTCCATCTGGGCATCCATCGCATACGTACCAGGCATCACACCCTTCTGAGCCAACATAGTCGTGATAGGCACTGTAAACATAGGAACACCCTCATCGTATTTCACAAAGCCACCGCTACCCACGATGCCAATCATCGCTGAAACAGCCCAACGCTCCTGCTTGTAAGAAGCAAAAAGCGCGGGTACAATGGGAGCCGATGCCTTACCATTATATTTCTGGTGGAAGTTATTGCCAACCATCAGGAAATTAGGAATATCGGTCTCGATATCACGATTCTGCCAAGGTTTCTGGAAATTCAGTGAAAGTTGAAGACCTTCATGTCCCCATGCCAAACCTGCAGGGTTACTGTAAGCGGCATCAATCTCCGTTGTAGCACCTCGAGCAAACATTCGATCGAATGCAATGTGATAGTTAGTGTTGGTCATAAGACCACCAGCCTCAGCTGCCAAAGTAGCAGAAGCCATTGTCAACATTAACAAAAATTTCTTCATAAAATAAATAATGGTTTAGTTTGAGACTGCAAAATTAGTAATTATTTCCGAAAAACTAGTCAAAAACTAACAAAAACATTAATTTTACCCCTATTTTTCTTTTGTTTTTCGCACAAATTGCACTACCTTTGCAGACGATTTCGAAATCAACCGACTTATTATGAAGATTTTACTTTTGGGAAGTGGCGGCCGCGAGCACGCCTTAGCTTGGAAAATTGCTCAGAGCGAGCGAGTAGAGAAACTGTTTATTGCCCCTGGTAATGCAGGTACCTCAAACTGCGGAGAAAACGTCAACATGAAAGCTGACGACTTTGAAGCCATCAAGCAATTCATAGTGGAAAAAGGTGTCGACATGGTAGTTGTCGGCCCTGAGGATCCATTGGTAAAGGGCATCTATGACAATCTTGGTCAAGATGATCGTACCAAGAACATCCCCGTTATTGGTCCCTCAAAGACAGGCGCCGTACTTGAGGGCTCGAAAGACTTCGCCAAAGGATTTATGCAGCGCCACAACATCCCCACAGCCCGCTACGAGACTTTCGACGGTGAACACCTGCAAGAGGGATTAGCCTTTCTGGATACACTTGAGGCTCCCTATGTATTAAAAGCCGATGGTTTGTGTGCCGGTAAGGGAGTTCTTATCCTGCCTACCCTCGAAGAAGCGAAGAAAGAACTCAAGGATATGCTGGGCGGCATGTTCGGCAATGCCTCTTCAAGAGTTGTCATTGAGGAATTCCTCAGCGGAATTGAGTGTTCAGTTTTCGTTCTCACCGACGGAGAGCACTATAAGATTCTGCCCGAGGCAAAAGACTACAAGCGTATCGGTGAAGGCGATACCGGTCTGAACACAGGCGGTATGGGCAGTGTTTCTCCCGTTCCCTTTGCCACTAAGGAGTGGATGCAGAAAGTGGAGGACCGTATCATCCGTCCTACTGTAGAAGGTCTGAAACAGGAAGGTATCGTTTACAAAGGTTTCATCTTCTTTGGACTCATCAACGTAAAGGGTGAACCTATGGTTATCGAGTACAACTGTCGTATGGGTGATCCTGAGACAGAGAGTGTGATGCTCCGTCTGAAGAGTGACATTGTGGATCTTTTCGAAGGCGTAGCTGAAGGAAATCTTGACAAGCGCCAGATTGAGTTCGATGAACGTGCAGCCGTATGTGTGATGCTGGTTAGCGGAGGTTATCCAGAAGCCTACAAGAAGGGCTATCCCATCACTGGCATCGAAAATGTAGAAGGCAGCATTGTATTCCATGCAGGAACAGCAACCGTAAACGGTCAGGTGGTGACCAATGGCGGTCGCGTTATCGCTGTTTCTTCTTACGGAAAAGACAAGGAAGAAGCTCTGAAGAAGTCATTCACAGAGGCTCAGAAAATTCAGTTCACAGACCAGTATTTCCGTCGCGACATCGGAAAAGATCTTTAAACAGATTTGAAGAGACTTCAAAACAGAATAGCAGAAAGTGGCATGACGCTGCCAGTAGCAGCTGTCTATGCTATCGGGATTTGGGCAATCGCCATGTTTGGCGGTTCGCCCTCCTTCTTTGCATGGCCTCAAATGGCATGTTATGTTGCAGCTTCCTACATGATGGTGGAGCTCAACAACAGCAATGCCCTGCTACGTGTGCGCAGCAGAATGGTGGGTGCAACATTCATCGTTCTGTCATGCATGTATATCAGTGGTTTTCAGTCACTCATAGGTGATTTAGGACTTGTAGGAATTATTGCAAGTTTCCTGATACTCTTCAGCACATATCAGGACCAGCAAGCAGCCGGGAAGACCTACTATGCCTTTCTTGCCCTTGGCTGTAGCAGTTTATTGTATGCCGAATACCTATACTATGTACCCCTTCTATGGGTACTCATGATTAGCCGGTTAAATTCCCTTAGCTGGCGCACCCTGGTGGCGTCGATTCTCGGCATCATCACCCCTTATTGGTTTGTGTCCCTATGGCTATTCTATATCTGGGATTTCACGCCACTGACAGATCATTTGTCAGACCTGAATTCATTCGTACTTCCAGCAAACTACTTAGCAGTGACGCTAGAACAACTGCTCGTATACATATTCCTGGCCGTTGTATCCATCACCGGTATCATTCACTTCTGGCAATATAGCTATGAAGACAAGATTCATATACGCCAGTTATTCGGATTCTTTATTGCCGTCAACCTGCTGACATTGCTTTTCATTGCTTTACAACCCCAGCAGTTCAACGCTTTTATCCGCATTGTCATCATCTGTGCCAGTCCTATTGTTGCCCATTTCATGACACTGACACATTCACGCATCACTAACATTGCCTTTTTTGTGATTCTATCGACCTGCATCATTATCACCTTTATAAACCTATGGATGCATTTCTAGAATTTCTGACAGGCTACGGCTATTGGGGCATGCTCTTAGGCGCTTTTCTGGCCGGAAGCGTATTCCCATTCTCCAGTGAGACTATGATGGTGGCATTACTGGGCTCAGGACTTGACGGCTGGCAACTCGTCATCTATGGTACCATCGGCAACATACTGGGTTCTATATTCAATTATTTTGTGGGCCGGATGGGTAAACTGGAATGGATTGAGAAATACCTGAAAATCAAGAAAGAAAGCATGGACAAGGCAGAACGGTTCATGGCAGGACGAGGTGCATGGATGGGGTTCTTTGCATTCCTCCCCATCATCGGTAGTGCCATCACCGTGACTTTGGGATTCATGCGCGCCAACATGTTAATTTCCTTTGTCAGTATAGCCATCGGAAAATTCCTGCGTTACTGGTTACTTATCTACGGCGTTAAATGGTTATTCTGTTAATTAATGTAGAGCAGTAGAAAATTATCAATTTTCAATTATCAATTTTCAATTATAATTACTACCTTTGCACGTCAGAAACAATTTTAACGTTAAAAATAAAACCTTTTAAAATGAAACAATTCCGCCTCGTGGACAATATCCTCGGATGGCTGACATTCTTTATAGCCGCCTTCGTATATTGTTCAACCATCGAGCCGACAGCCTCTTTCTGGGACTGTCCAGAGTTTATTACTACAGGTTATCGTTTGGAAGTTGGACACCCACCCGGTGCGCCTTTCTTTATGCTGACAGCAAATCTGTTCTCACAGTTCACCAGTGATCCTACTCAGGTGGCACGTATGGTCAACACCATGAGTGCTCTTCTGTCAGCAACATGTATTCTCTTCCTTTTCTGGAGCGTCACCCATCTGGTACGCCGACTGTTCATCAACAGTTGGGAGGAACTGAGTACGGCAAAACTCGTAGCTATCGAAGCCAGCGGACTGGTAGGTGCACTGATTTACACATTTAGCGACACATTCTGGTTCTCAGCCGTTGAAGGCGAGGTATATGCCTACTCTTCTGCGTTCACAGCAGTTGTATTCTGGCTGATATTGAAATGGGAAGACCATGCCGACGAGCCTCATAGTGACCGCTGGCTGGTATTGATTATGTATATGACCGGCCTTAGCATTGGCGTGCACCTGCTGAACCTGCTGTGTCTGCCTGCCATTGTATTGGTCTATTATTTCAAGCGTTTTCCCAATGCCAATGCCAAAGGTAGTATTGTAGCCCTGCTCATCTCATTTGTACTGCTTGCAGCCGTACTCTATGGTGTAGTACCAGGCATTATCACCGTTGGCGGATGGTTCGAATTGTTCTTTGTCAACACACTTGGCATGTCGTTCAACACAGGTGAGTATATCTACCTCTTCCTGTTGGTTGCCCTCGTTATCTGGGCTATCTATGAGACACAGATGGCCAAGGAGACAAAAGGCAGTTGGATACGCCAGAACGTTGCCTTCCTTGTTGCCATTGGCATGTTAGGTATTCCTTTCTATGGTTTTGGCTGGAGCGCTTTCTTCATTGGCGTTGTTGTATTACTCGCCATCGCTGCAGTATTATTCCTGCCTGGCATGGAGAAGCAGATCATTTCACCCCGCATCAAGAACACCACGTTGCTCTGCATGCTGATGCTGATGATTGGTTATTCCACCTATGCCGTTATCGTCATCCGTTCTGCAGCCAACCCACCAATGGACCAGAACTCACCCGAGGATATTTTCACCCTTGGTAATTACCTGAGCCGCGACCAGTATGGCTATCGCCCTCTGGCATTCGGTCAGGCCTACAGTTCTGAATACAAGATTGACCAAAGCGGTCATGTTGAGATGGATCCGGGTGCACCTATCTATCAGCGTAAGGAGAAGAAGTCTGCCGACGAGCCCGATACATACTTTGTGGTTAGCACAAAGGATAAGCCCGTCTATGCACAGAATATGATATTCCCACGTATGTACTCCAATAGCCAGCGCCATATCGCTGCATACAACAGCTGGGTTGGAGGCATCAAGGGAAAGAAGGAGCCATCGAACTATCGTCAGGGTTCTTTTGTAACGATACCTACACAGATGGAGAATCTGGAATTCTTCTTCGCCTATCAGTGTAACTGGATGTACTGGCGTTATTTTCTTTGGAACTTCGCCGGTCGCCAAAACGATATCCAAGGTCATGGTGAACTGGAACACGGCAACTGGATTACCGGTTTCTCGTTCCTCGACAATGCTCGTCTGGGCGACCAGTCTCTGCTGCCCGATGACCTGAAGAACAACAAGGGACATAACGTATTCTACTGCCTGCCTCTGCTTCTGGGTATTCTCGGTATCTTCTGGCAGCTCTTTATGCGCGGCAAGAGAGGCGTTCAGCAGTTCTGGGTGGTATTCTTCCTGTTCTTCATGACAGGTCTGGCTATCGTGCTCTATCTTAACCAGACACCAGAGCAGCCCCGTGAGCGTGACTATGCATATGCCGGTTCATTCTATGCCTACGCTATCTGGTGTGGTATGGGTGTTGCTGCCCTGATTCAGATGGCATGGGATATCTTCAAGAAGAACCAGCTCATCCCTGCTATCGTGATTGGTGCTGCTGCCCTGTTGGTACCTGTTCAGATGGCTTCTCAGACATGGGATGACCACGATCGTAGCGGACGCTACACCTGTCGTGACTTCGGTCAGAACTACCTCATGTCTCTGCAGGAAGAAGGTAACCCCATCATCTTCACCAATGGCGATAATGATACCTTCCCCCTCTGGTACAACCAAGATACTGAAGGTGTGCGTACCGATGCCCGTGTATGTAACCTGTCGTACCTGCAGACCGACTGGTACATAGACCAGATGATTCGTCCTGCCTACGACTCTCCTGCTCTGCCTATCTCATGGAGCCGACTGGAGTACTGTTCTGGCACAAACGAATATGTACGCGTGGACAACAAGATTCGCAAGGCTATTGAACTGCTGATGCGTGACTATCCCAAGGAGACCACCGAACTGTTTGGCGATAACCCATTCGAGTTGAAGAATGTTCTGGAGTTCTGGGTACGCGACCACCGCACAAGCGAATTGAAAGAGCGTCAGAGAAATGCTATCGAGTTTGCCTTCACAAAGATGCCCGAGGTGATGAACGACCAGTATTATAGTCTGGACGAGTCACTCTGCGTCATTCCTACCGACACCGTCTTCATCACTATCGACAAACAGGCAGTGAAGGAGAGCGGCATGCTGATTCAGGGTATAGAGCAAGGTAATGACTCAGTAGATATTGATGCTGCCATACCCGACCGTATGACGATTTCACTCGCAGGTCTTGGCGGACTGGACAAGAGTAAGCTGATGATGCTCGAGATGGTAGCCAATGCCAACTGGCGTCGTCCTATCTACGTAGCCTATACCGTTGGTCAGGAGAACTACATGAACCTTGGTGATAACTTTGTACAGGAAGGTCTCACCAACCGTATCACACCGTTCACTACCAACATCAACGATCAGCCTATCCCAGGCATGACCAATTTCGATACCGAGAAGACTTACAACAACGTGATGCACCGATTCAAGTTCGGTGGTGCAAAGACACCTGGCATCTACCTCGATGAGACCGTGATGCGTATGTGCTATACCCATCGTCGTCTGATGGTGAAACTTGCTTCACACCTCATCATGGAAGGCAAGGATGCTAAGGCCAAGGAAGTGCTCGACAGATGCGAGGAGGAGTTCCCCTCATGCAATGTGCCTCACGACTTCCAGAGTTCTTCACTGGAGATGGCACAGGCCTATGCCGCCATTGGCGACAAGACAAAGGCCTTGGATATCCTCCAGCAGTTGTGGTCTAAGTACGACCAGTATATGGTCTACTACAACTCTCTTGACCGCAAGAAGTTCAAGGTGGCAGAGCCTAGCATTCAGCTGCCCCTCTATATGATGAAGCGCATCACAGAGTTGGTTGAGCATATTGATGAGAAGAAGTTTAACGAGTATGCACCACGCTTTGAACAGCAGTGGCAGAAGTTCATCAGCAAAGGCGGTGGACAGCAGTAATATCATCGCAGACATCATCACATGTTCATAGAACAACCAGCGATATACCTCAGATGGCTTTATCCTAATGCCCTGTGGAGAATGGACCGTCACGAACACGCAGTCTATCTGACGTTCGACGACGGTCCCATCCCCGAGGCTACGCCGTTTATTCTCGACACCCTTCGTGACGAAGGTATCAAAGCGACCTTCTTCTGTGTCGGTGATAATGTGCGTAAATATCCCGAGCTCTTCCAAAGGATTCTGGATGAAGGGCATCAAGTGGGCAACCACACCCACAATCATATCGGTAGCATACGCCATACCATCAAGGAGTATAGCTATAACGTTGAGAAGGCCAATGCATATATCCACAGTCGGTTGATGCGCCCACCTCACGGATGGATGCGACTGCCGCATTATGCCTGGCTATCCAGAAAGTTCAAGATTGTGATGTGGGACCTCGTCACACGTGATTATTCAAAATGGCTTACTGCCGAGGATGTGGTGAATAATGTGAAACGCTACGCACGCAACGGCTCCATCATCACCTTCCACGACTCACTGAAGTCTATTGAGAAACTGAAAACAGCCCTGCCCGAGAGCATTCATTGGCTCAAAGAACAGGGATATGAGTTTAAAATCTTTGATTATTAGATGGTAATCTCGCCACTGCCGTAACAACGGTGGTGGCGATTATCATAAATGACACAGAACTGACCTGGTGCCACACCGTGGATACGGTCCTGAGAATGCACCATATAACGACCATCACCCAAAGCCTCCAGCGTGGCGGGATGATATTCAGGTGTATGACGAATCTTAAATGTAATCTCACGTTCCGGCATCTCTCCGTTGATGCTATGGAATCCATGAATAGGGAAATCCTGTTTGTAGGCCGTGTCGGGATCATAGCCATGAGACACATAGAGGATATTCTTTTCAATATCCTTCTTAACGATGAACCAAGGACCACCGCCAAAACCTAAGCCTTTACGCTGACCAATGGTATAAAACCAATGTCCATTATGCTGGCCAATGCGTTTCCCCGTTTCCAGTTCCAGCACATCCCCTTTCTGTTCACCCACGTACATTTTGATATAGTCCGTGTAGTTAATCTTTCCCAGGAAACAAATGCCCTGTGAGTCTTTACGCTTGGCATTCACCAGATGTTCGCGCTCAGCAATCTGGCGCACCTCATCCTTCACGTAATGTCCTATCGGAAAGATAGCCTTCTGTAACTGCCAGTCAAAAATCTGAGCCAGGAAATCAGTCTGATCCTTCACCGAATCCGGACTCGTTACCAGCCATTTCAGTCCGTCAACGACCTCCGTCTGTGCATAATGCCCCGTTGCTATCAGGTCAT
Source organism: Prevotella communis (assembly GCF_022024175.1). GTDB lineage: Bacteria > Bacteroidota > Bacteroidia > Bacteroidales > Bacteroidaceae > Prevotella > Prevotella communis. The sequence continues at coordinate 2,632,024 of NZ_CP091794.1, forward strand.
AGTCATGTCCACGTTTCTCATGGAAGGCGCCGAATTTTATCAGTCTGTTGCACATCACGTCTGGATTAGGCGTCAGTCCTGCCTTCACCTTGTCCATCGTATATTTCGTCACCTGGTCCCAGTATTCGTGATGGCAGTCCACAACCTCTAACTTACAGCCGTACTTATGGGCCACAGCCGTTGCCATCTCCAGATCTTCCTCCATCGAGCAGTCCCATTCGTCCTTCTCGTCAGAGCCAATCTTGATATAGAAGCAGTCTGGATGCAGTCCTAGCTGTGCAAACTCATACACCACCACACTACTGTCAACGCCTCCTGACAGTAGCACAGCAATGCGCTTACCTTCCAATTCATTTCTATTCATGGGTGCAAAGGTATGAACTTTTTCTTACCCATCCAAATGCTTATGCAAAAAGTTTGGTAGATTAAGGAAATGTTTGTACCTTTGCGCTCACAACAATCTAAAAGTATCTAACGATTATGGAAACAATTCAAAACGAACTACTCACCGTAGAGGTGTCGGCTATGGGTGCCGAATTACAGAGCATTAAAGACAGTGACGGACGTGAATATCTGTGGCAGGCTGGCGAGAAGTGGCCACGCCGCTCTCCTATCCTATTCCCCATCGTATGCAGCGTCAATAATGATACCTACCGTGTAGATGGCAAGGAGTATCACCTGCCACGTCACGGTTTTGCACGCGACACCGAGTTCAAGCTCATCGCACAGGGACCAGACCGTGTGACCTACGCCCTCCACGAGAGCGAGGAGACACTGAAGGTTTATCCTTACTGTTTTAACCTTGCCGTGACCTATAAGTTGGAAGGCAACAAAATACACGTTATCTGGCACGTGGAGAATACCGACAAGCGTGATATCCACTTCCAGATTGGCGGTCACCCCGCTTTTCTGGCTCCTGGTTGTAAGGAAGACGAGCCCCTGAAGGGCGTCATCGTATTTGATAATAAAGAACAGATGCAGAACCTGAAGAGCTATATCGACGGTTCTCACGAACTGACCGAGATAGAGGCTGAGACCAAGGACGGTATGCTGGCAATCAACGACGAGACCTTTGCCGATGACAGCGTAAAGTTCCACAAGAGCCAGACCTCACAGGCCATACTGCTCAACCCAGACGGCACACCTGCCGTGACACTCGACTACCGTTGTCCGGTTATCGCCTTCTGGAGTCCTTACAAGAAGCAGGCGCCCTTTATCTGTATCGAGCCATGGTACGGTCTGGGCGACCATCGCGGCTACGACGGCGAGTTCAAGGATAAGCCCTACATGAACCACCTGCAGCCCGGTGCCTCGTTCATGAGTGAATACACCATTACCATCGGATAAATTCAAAAAAAAATCAACAATAAAGGAAGGCCGAATCATCAGCCTTCCTTTATTCTTTCTGTTATTCTATCTGTTTTCCATTCGTTGTAGTCACCGTGCCGTTGTGATAGATGCCGTTGGGCAACCAGCGGATGGTGTCGTTGTGGATTTCCTTGATTTCCATCCACTCACGCGGAATCATAAAGTGCTCATTTCTGACGTTCAGGAAGAGAATCTTGAGACTCTTGTCAAACACATTTCCAACTTGCACCCGGAATAACCCCTGAACATGGGACGCATGTCCTGAACCCCGGTTGTTATTGATGGATAGGCCCATCAATGCCCCATGATAAGTGTGAATATCAGCCAGTTTGAAATCGTGGTAGAAATTCAGTTCCATATACGGTGCATAGTGTGTCTTCATGAAGTCCAGCAATGCCGCGCGCAAATCTCTTAGGAGTGCCACCTTTTGCTCTCCGTTGAGCGGCAGTTCATAGAGCACGCCATCCAGTTGAGCCACCTGTTCCTTCTTCAATCGCCAGTTGAACGAAACCGTAGGGACATCAAAGCCCTTGCCATCATCCGAGAGGTATTTCACCGGCTCTGCTTTCATGCCCTTGATGTTTGAGATACGCTCCAGGAAAATCTGCTTAATCTCATCTTCGTTGGTCAGTTTTTTGCCAGGATACTTTTCTTCTTTGTGATACGTCACCAAATCCATAATATCTTGACCTTTCTTCGTGGCCTGGGACACACGATTAAAAGTCAGGAACTCTGGGTAACACTTGAAATTCTCCTTGAAGTCCGTACCCTGAAAGACCTCAGGCAACGTGTCTTCCAGTTCCTTGGGTGCAATGATATATTCCAGCGTGTCTGTATTCTTGCGATGCGTCTCGTATTCATAGAATTTTGCAGCCTTGGGGCGATACTTATCGCAGAGATACTTCATGCTATGGTCCACATAGTGCATGATGGCCGTCTCGCTCTCCAGAATGCTGTCGTTGATTGCTTTCTCTTCTGCCAGGAGACTGGCTACGGAGTCATTGATTTCCTCGGCGTCATGTATTTCCCTGGGATTGAAGCCACGTAAATCGTAGGTGTGGAACCAAAGCGTATAGTAACTGGTGGTAACGGAATCGTCGCTTGCTACCGTAGATTCCACAAGCTCCTCTAGGTCACTCAGACCATCCATAAACTCTTCGAAGGTCTCTGGCACAGGCTGTTCACTTACGTTCTGATTGTTTTTGCAGGCGCACAAGCCCATCAGCAGTACACCTGATAATATGATGATTTTCTTCATTTTATTCTATCATTTTATAAGTCCTTAGATTTTCGATTTCCTCTTTAATCTGCTCACCCCGACTTTTCATTCTGTGCTCTATGACGTCAAACGACTCAAAGTCAGAGGTGCGCACATAAGCCGTCTGCTGGCAATCTGCCTGATAGGCTTTCACCAATCGGGCATGAAGCGCCGCATCACAAGAAGCCGTCTCTGGTGGCATGAAATAGAGCATCAGGAAGCCAGCCACACACGCTGCTGCTACCCAGGGCCATAGTCTGATGGTGTGATGCGGACACACCTCTTGGCGTGCCTTCGCCATCACATTCTGTTTCAGCGATTCCGATGCTTTGAACTCGCATTGCGGTTTCAGCATCTGCTCAATATCGTCAAAGTGCTCTGTATTCATCTTTTTTCTCCTTTCTTCATCATCTGTTGAACATGCATGATAGCGTAGCGATAGCGCGACTTTGCCGTTGCTTCCGGGATATTCTGCAGTTCCGCTATTTGTTTGAACGTCAGGTCGTCATAACATTTCAGACGTACTATCTCCGATTGTTCCCTGGGCAAAGTATCCAGCAGTCGGTTCACCCTCAGGAACTCCTCATGAATCTGTTTGTCATGATCGCTCACCGCCACCTCCTTGGCTTGGTCGAGCAGTACAACATGCAGCGGTTTTCTGCGGAAGTAATCCGTGCAGGCATTACTGATGGCGCGGATAACGTACTGCTCCACATTGTCCACCCGCGTCTTTTCCCTCAACCTACGGAAGACACCCAGCAGCACCTCTTGCACCACATCCTCTGCATCTTCCCTGATGCCGATACGCATATACGCGAAACGGAAGAGCCAGTCTTGCCGTTCTGTGACAATCCGCTCCAATTCTGTGAGCAACTGTTCCGTTTCTTCGTTCATCGTTTTGAGGTTTTTACTTATTAAGACGCAAAGGTAAGAAAAAAGATTTAATGAATCACACTTTTTTTCAATCATCATAAAAAAACGGATGCCCTTCTGTGTTGAAAGCATCCGTTTTTGTTTTTACAGGTTCTTCTTAGGATAGAGGGAATCCCACCATGAGGCATCGTCCTTCAACCACTTCGGTCCTGACGGAAAACCCAACGACTGGGGATCCAAGATTGGTATCCTGTTTCCCTGCGGCGTCACCTCACTCACAGGCTTAGTCCTCATGATAATAGCCTATTTTCCGCATAAGGTGAACATCCCCGTAACGGTTTCCACACCTCAGCAGTGGACTTTAGTGGTGCGCATGACCAGATGCATGGGCCTCATGATGTTGGTTCTCACCTTCACCATCGGCTACACCTCCCTGGTTAGCGCCTTGAATGGCGGAGCCACCCCCGTTCTCATCCTATCTACCGTAGGTGCGCTCTTCGCCATCATCATCGTGTTCTGCGTTCTGATTCACAGGGCGAAATTGCCTGACGGAATCGACGGAATCAACGAAACAAGGTAAGACACTATCTATCAGCGAGATAAGTGCAGAGTATTAAAAATGCTCCGCAGTCCTTGGCCCATGTACAGGGCATTTCCAAGAACTTGCGGAGCATTTTTTTTAAGAAATTCAGGATTTCTGTGAGGTATTCATTGTTGTTTTACAGAAAAAACGAGATGAATATTTGGTTGTATGTGGGATTGATTGTAATTTTGCAGAAAATTTAGAATAGTATGGCTCGAAAGATTATCGTGGAGATGTAAATCATGAGGAAAGAAGAAATTATATCGTTAGTATTAATCATAGCAGCCGTAGTCGTACTGATTATTGGGCTTCAGATGGACTATGGCAGTGCTCGAAAATGGATGACAATACTTTCTTTTGTCTTGCTGGCACTGTCCTTGAATCCAAAATCGTTTTGGAAGAAAAAGAAAACCCAAATGGTTGAAGAGCCCGATGAGACGGAAGAAGATGAAGCGGAATACATAGAACTTCCCTCCGAAGTCCTCGTTGATAAGAAAGCCGTGAATCGTTCGGAAACCTATCTCACTTTTCAGGATAAGTTGTCAGATGTCTATTACTACATTCATTATGTTGACGGAGAGGCGTATGAAACCTATGCCAGCGAAATAGGATATCTCGTAAGAATTGATTACGATGAGTTAGATGATTCATACCAGACGATTGACGGTCTGTTTGAAGCCGTCGAGGCTGACGAGGTCTATGACAGTATCTATACTTTCTCGGCTGAGGACTTCATCTATATCAGAAAACGCTATCAGGACTGGAAAGTTTCATTAAGTCAGACAAGCAATGATGAGCCAGAACAGTCAGAGCCTGTCAACAGAGTTGGTAGGGCTGTGGCATACATCATGGTGGTTTCTATCTTCGCGTTTGTTTTGCTCGCCATTTCTCGGTTGTCATTTATATCTGAGGTGGATGGCGGAAATTATATCCTCATATTCATCATTTTAGGTGTTGTGTCGTTGTTAGCATTCTGGCAATCATTAAGGCCAGACGAATGGCTGAAATATAGAATCAAATGGCTGTCGGATAATGAAGAGCAGAAAATAGATGTCTTTGGTGGTGGAAAAGTCAAGACGTATTGGTCTATGGATCATGACAATCTAATCCAATATGAATATCGCCCAAAGCAAAAGCAGCTTGTCATCACCAAGACCATTCAGATTCCTCTGGACGATGTCAAAGAGGAGTTTGACAGGCGGCAGGAGGCATGCAAGGAATTTGCAGCCACCCACCCCTTCATTGAATTCTATGATGTCCCTTTCTTTGATTGGCTTGGCACATTCTCCTTTTCTTTCACAATTCCCAAGTCGAAGGCTACGAAGGCTGCGATGAAGGAACTGCAAGAATGGCTGTCGCAGCCCCTCTTTGACTCATCGAATGTCTGCGGATATTTCAAGTACAACGAGTATGGGGGCACGTTCTTCATCAAATATCAGAATTGCCACCTCACCCTGCTTGTCTTTGTACGCGAAGACGGCACGCAAGAGGTCTTTGACCCTAACGTCAATACCCTCAGCGATGAGACGTTGTCAGATGAAATCAAGGATTTCTACGTTGATTTCGAGGAATTCTATTGCTGGAGAATAAAAGAGGAGCATAGGATAGATGCCAGCGAGTGGCCGATCTGATAATCATGGACAGAGCAACGTTTGAAAGTCAGAAAGCATTTGCTGGAGAGAAGAAACCATCAATGCAACGGCGCTGTGTGGACAACGACTACACGGCACGGAGGATGTATATGGTGACGATGGTGACTGAGGAGCGGAAGCCGCTTTTTGGCAAGGTGGTGGGACGTAGCGAGGCTGTGGAACCGTCGGCCGATGCACCACATATAGAGCTTTCGACGTTAGGGCAGGCCATAGAACATATTTGGCTGACGATGGGAAACTATCATCCTGAGGTGAAGGTGATAGCTCTTCAGATGATGCCCGACCATCTGCATGCTGTCCTTTTTGTAAAGGCTCAGATGGCGAAGCCCTTGGGGAAGGTGCTGTTAGGCGTTAAGCAGGCTTGCAACCAGGCATTCCGCGAGTTGATGCCTGTACAGTTTGTTGCTGTGGCACAGCAACACGCACAACAAGCACGGAGCAACGGCCTGCTCTTTGCAAAGGGCTTCAACGACCAAATCCTGATGAGGGAAGGACAGCTGGAGCGATGGCTCAACTACCTGAAGGACAACCCAAGGCGCCTGCTGATGAAACGCGAGAACCCAGACCTCTTCCGTGTACAGAGAGGCTTGACATACGCAGGGCTTAGTTTTTCAGCCATCGGCAACCGCTTCTTGTTGGAACGCCCAGTGAAGCTGCAAGTGCAATGCTCAAGAAAAATCACGGAGGCCGACCTGCAGGCTAAACTCACAGAGTGTCTGAGAGCAGCCCGTCTGGGAGCCGTGCTTGTATCACCAGCTATCTCGCAAGGCGAAAAGACCATTATGCGAGCCGCCTTTGAAGAAGGACTCCCCCTGATTTACCTGCAAGAGAATGGCTTTACGGATTTGGCAAAGCCAGGCGGAAAGCGCATGGAGGCTTGCGCCAAAGGTCAACTACTGATTCTTGCCCCATGGGAGCATCATAACGAAAAACTAACCATCAAGCGAAATCAATGTCTAGAACTGAATGAAATGACAAGGTGTATTTGTACGGACATAAAATAAAGGAAGGGACGCAAGATTTCCGTCAGCTAGCCCCTCACACATAGCCCGATGACTATCAATGGCAGTACAACCCAAAGGAAAATCCATAGGCCAACGAAGCCCCACCTCCACGTTGCCTTACGATATTTGGTCTTGTCAAAATGCTTCCAAATAGCATCCTCCCGCTTATAAAAATAACAGCGCATGAGATAATCCATCAAGCCAGCACCTATTGCAAGGGCGATGAACCCTATAGATATAAAAGAAGGATTAATCAGAGGCAGAATCAGAGACATACTTAGGAGAATGATCCAAAGAATGGGCATCATTATAAACTCCACGCCAAATCCTCCTGCATCTACTGCATAATACAGGAAATCGAAAAAATTGATTTTTATCTTTTTCTTTTTACGCATTTGTCCATCGTCAGTACAAGCGCCGTTCTTACAGATGCTTCTTCGGATAGAGGGCGTCCCACCATGTGGGGTCGTCCTTCAACCAACGGGCGAACCATGCCATCTGGGTGGCCAGCCATTTCTCCTTCTTAGAGTATTCGAGGATGTGATGATTCTCACCTTTTACCTGCACCAAGGCCACCTCGCGACCGAGGAGTTTCAGGGCGGTAAACATCTGCAGACTCTCTACCAAAGGTACATTCGTGTCTGCGTCGCCATGTAGCAGAAGCAAAGGCGTATGAATCTTGTCGGCATTAAACAGCGGACTCTGATCCACATACAACTGACGGTGGCTCCAGGGATAGCTGTTGGCCATCGACACCTCACTATAGTTATAGCCCCAGTAGCCCTGGCCCCAGTAGCTGGTATGGTTAGCAATACCGGCATGAGAGACGGCAGCAGCGAAGATGTCAGTCTGCGTCTGCAAGTACTGCGTCATGAAGCCACCATACGAGGCCCCCATACAACCAATCTTCTCTTTGTTGATATAAGGATGCGCCTCACAAATCTTCTTCGTACCCTCAATGATATCCTCAGCAGGTCCACGACCAGCCGTGTTCACATGACGTGAGGCCCACTCCTGTCCGAAGCCCGTGGCACCACTGGGTTCGATGATGTAGGCCACATAGCCCAGCGAGTTCCAGTACTGAGGGGCGTAGGGCGACTCGAAATAACGGCTCACGGGCGAACAGCCACCATAATAATAAACAATCATGGGGTATTTCTTCGTGGCATCGAAATCCTTGGGCAGGTAGAGACGGCCATAGACAGTATCACCCCTGGAATTAGTAAAGTTCCAGTCCTCACAAGTACCAATCTCGGCATCGCCAAGGGCCTCAGCGCCGTTGAAAAAGAGTTGAGAGTGGAGAGTGGAGAGTTTAGAGTTGGCTACCGCCTTTGAATTGAGTGTCATCACATAGGCCGATGCGGGCTCCATCGTCTTATACGAGAGATAGCCTACCACAGAAGCATGTGCTGCCAAATCATAGCGATAGGCATAGTCGCCCTTGATAGGCAGTTTGGTTATCTTGCCAGTCTTGGGGTTCAGCACAAACATATTCACATAGTCACGATCCTCTGCCGTCAGATAAATCTGTCCATCAGCCAATGACCAGTCAACATTTTCTATAGAGGGGTCAAAATCCTTCGTCAGCGGTGTCACCTTCTTTGAAGAGAGGTCATAAAGGAAGAGCTCATACTCCGTCATGCTTGGTGTCACGTTCTCGGGCAACTGACAACCGATGCGGTTGAAAGCCTCGGGATTACCCCTGAAGAGAATCTGGGTGGCATCAGGCGAGAAAGAGCAGCCTCCAAGGAATCCCTCACCCTGCAACACAGTATCCATCTTCAGCGTCTGAGCATCCATGATATAGACATCCTCTACCTCAGTAGGACGCTTTGCAAGGCGAGAATAAGACGACACCACCAGCAGTTTCTTACCATCCTGAGAGATATCATAGAGATGCTCGCCCTTATGACCAAACGTGATGCGCTGACAGATACCCGTCTTCAAATCATATTTCTTCAGGTAGCTGCGTGAGCGCCAGCCAGGCTGACGGTCGTCCATCTCCAGCACCTGATAAACATCTGCATCCTCCTTTGGACCTTCCTCGCTGCACGAGATAATCAGATAATCCTCTGCAGGACTGATCACATAACTCTCACGCGGAATATCGTAGGCCCACTGTGTGCGCTGTCCCGTCAGCGGATCCACCTTGAAGAGCACGCGCTTATCCCCCTGATATTCTTCCTCAATATAGGCAGTAGAGCGCGGCATCCATGTCACATTTTTACTCAGATAGCGCAACAAACGCTGCGACTTCACCTCACGCAGTTCGTAATCCCAACGGCTATTACCACCACGTGCCGTGGTCTGATAAGACACCACCACGTATTTACCATCTGCAGAGAGCGAGATACCACGCACACGTTTGCCGTCAGTCAGGTCGTGTACCATATAGGGGTGCTTCTTAGAGAGTGTAGGCACCACCTCGCGCGACATATCCATCGTCACCTGTACGCTGTCGGTATCCGACGGTTCTGCCAGGTATTTGATAGCCAGCGTGTGATGCTCAGGCGAAAGTTTCACCTCTCCCACAGCCTCCTGACCGTCAACAAACAGTTTATAGTTCTTCGGACCTTTCACGCTGACCGAGCCCTTCACGTAGTCCTTATTATTCACAAAGAAAGAAAGGATGCCAACGCTCTTGCTGTCTTTCAGCGACGGAAGCACCTTACCGCTGAACACGGTGGTAGGCTCTGCAGAGAGTGCCAAGCCGCCCAACAAGCTCTTCTCGTCAAATTTCTTGCCGTTCACATCCACGGAATCCATACCCACAGGAGCCTGCACAGCAAAGGGACCTGCCATGTTAAACTCCGTCACCGTTGTCTTTACCTGCGCCCCAGCATTCAATACACCAGTTGTCAGCGCTATCAGAATAAAAGATTTCTTCATACTACTTAATGGTCTGTTTACGAGGTGCAAAAGTACAAAAAAAAATCTGATTCTCCTACTTTATATGTTCAATAAATTCTATTTCTACAATACGCAACTCACTCTTTGTCTCTCCACCGTTCCTGGCTTTGAACAAATCCAGCTCGCCAGCGACAGGTTGAGCCAACTCCGTTATTCCTCCAAAAGCATCCTTGTCCTTACCGGCACCTTTCAGACGGATGGTAATTTCGTTGGTCTTCACACGCTTGGTAGGTGTCAGATGGATATATCCCAGACTACGTTCTGTCTCACCGCTCCAGATAAGCTGTTTGCCAGCATACACTTCTATCGGATAACTGCGCAGACGCCAACCGGTCAGCTTCAGGCAAATATCATCAACAACCGTTTTCTTCGGCAGTTTATAGGTTATCCAAGCCGTAGAGAGTTGTCCGTCGTTTTTCCATTCCGACAGTTCATTATCATCATAGCTGCGAATGGCATGCTCACTATCATAGCCGGCCTTAGCCGATACGATATCTATACCACGAGCCAGCTCTTTGTATGAAGGAGTTATCGGTGTTTCTCCTCTGTCTAACTGACTGCTCAGTTTTCCCGACTTTTCAAAATCAGTTTTTTTACTATTCAACGAGACGTACGCCGGTTTCACACCATCGGCATAGACAGCAAGATTTATTTCACCTGCATTTGTGGTAGTGCGTAGCAACACCCTGTTCACACCACACTCCAAGGGCAGCGACATAGCATCAGTTTCAATGCCGCCTATCCATCTGGCCTCACCCCATAGAGAGAAATGTATCATCCGATTATCCAACGGGCAACGACGCCCCTGCTTGTCAACCACCTCTACCTGAACTAGTACCATATCAGCGCCATCGGCCTTGATACCCAGTGGATTCTCTATAGCTGTGAGCTTCAGCTGGTATGGTTCACCCACCGTCTCAAGTTTATAGCGACTGCCATCAGAGCCCACAGCCTCCAACGTACCAGGTTCAAAGGATACATTGTCAAAAACATAAAGATAGCGATAGCTCTGCTTACCCTTACCCAGCGATTTGCCGTTAAGGAACAGTTCTACACTGTCAGCCGTCGATACCACATAGACAGGTTTCACTGTATGAGCAGGATAGTCCCAGTGTCCTACGATATACGTCTTTGCCTCTTCCGGTTCCACCCATCCGTTCCACATCACCTGATGAGCAAAGAAGGCATCCTTAGGGATGCGCATGGCATCCACAACACCACTGGTGCGATAATGTTTCTCGCCACGATGATGTGTATTCGTATCAGAGAAGACGATTTTCACCCCGCCAGAAGACACACGGGTGCCCGTGCCAGGACGCTCACGCCAGTAGTCATACCAGCGACGTACCATCTCCACGGCAAACTCATCCATATTATGATTATACTCATTAGCAGGCTTACCACGATACAACGGACCGTCACCTTCTTTATGAAAAGGATAACTCTGCTCATCCCAGTATTTGCGCAAGCCCTCATCACGACAGTATTCCATCGCCCACATGGGATGTTTCTTGCTTTTGTTGATATACAGCATCTCGCCACCATACTCAGCCTCATCGATATCGAGCATCTCACGACTACCAATGGCTCGTCCGCCATAAGGATCGTACTGATTACGGATAGCCTTCATTTCCAGCATGTGTTCACGACTGATACTCTCGTTGCCACACTCGTAGAAAAGTATTGAAGGGTTGTTGCGGTTATAAATGATGGCATCGCGCATCAGGGCCGTACGCTGCTGCCAACGGGCGCCATCCACATCCTTCTCGGCATCACCAGCAGGCATGGCCTGTGGCAATCCCACACGGTCACAACTCTCAATATCCTGTTTCCATGGCGTCACATGCATCCAGCGCACCATATTCGCCCCACTCTCTACCATCATGCCGTTTGAGTAATCGCTCAACCATGCCGGCACACTGATGCCTACACCCGGCCACTCATTCGAGGTGCGCTGGGCATAGCCATGAACCATCATCACGCGGTCGTTCAGCCAAATCTTTCCTTCGGCAAAGCGTGTTTTACGGAAACCGGTGCGGGTAGCAACGAGGTCGACAGTTTTGCCATCGACAAGAAGCCCCGTTTCCACCATATACAGATACCCATACCCCCATGACCAAAAATGCAGATTGTTAACAGACTGCTGTATTCTTACAGTACGTGTTTCGCCAGGCTGCATGGTAATGCGCTCACCATTAAAATGGGCTACTTCTTTACCATCCATATCAAGCACTTTGGCAAAGAATGTAAACGAACGGGGCTTGGCGTCCTCGTTGCGAATCTGCGATTCGGCATGGATGGTTGCCTGGTGATTGGGTATGTCGAAATCGGTAGCATAGATATAGGTACCTGTTGTGCCTAAGTTACTATACAAAGGCAGGGTCTGATAAAGCTTATCGGTGATATGCAGGAACACGTTCTTAGGCAGACCACCATAATTGGCATTAAAATTTTTATCATTCCACTGATAGCGACTATTCAATGTGCGGTCGCGGTACGTCCAACTGTTGTCGCAGCGTACGGCTATCACGTTCTGTCCTTCTTTAATATAAGGTGTCAGGTCAAATCCAAAAGCCATCACGCCATTATCCGAGAAGCCCACCTTTTGTCCGTTCACCCAGACATCGGCACCCTGACGGGCACCTTCGAACTCAATGAACACTTTTCCTTGTACTTCGCCCTCGGTCAAGGTAAAGGTCTTACGATACCAGCAGACAGTATCCGTTAAATCCACGATATCCTTTCGAAACGCTTCATCACCATTAAAGGCGTAGGGCAATGTCACCTGCTGCCACTGACTGTCGTCATAATCTGGTTTGGCAGCCTCAGCGAAATCACCTACTGCCAGTCGCCAGCCACCGTTGAAATTGAGTTTCTGTCGCTCTGTAGCATTCACACTCACAATGAGCATCAGCAGTATACAGAATAAAAAACACTTCTTCATACCTTACTTATTATATACTTTCTTTCCATTCTTAATAAGGATTCCTTTGTACGACACATCCACACGCTGTCCAGACAGATTATAGATGCTGCTATTAACAGAAGTCCTATAAGTAGCAGCATTATTGATAGCCGTTGGGATGTTCACGTTCTGCGCCTTCTCTGCCTCCGCCCACGCCTCAGCATCACTCTTCAAGTCGCTGCCCAGATAGTAACCGGTATTGGTGGGCTGGTTGTAGCCTATGTTCTCGTTGAGAGCCGACATCCAATAGCAGTGGTCGGTCATCAGCCATGGGAATTTATGCGTCGTGGGATACCAGGTAGAAAATATCTTGATATCCTGCAGGCGGGTATTATCTGGCACGATAATCTCCTCACGCCAGTCGCCCACGAGGTCACCATACCATGACGGGTTAGACTTCGTGCCGTTGATGAAGGTCTCCGAGTACCGATACATCGTAAAGGTACGTCCGTACTTAGGACTCTGAACGATATTATCCTCTATCAACTGACGTGACAACGAACCATCGAACCAGATAGCCATGCCGCATCCGCCCTTCTGTCCCTTGGTATTAATAGTAGTCTCCGTCCCATCCTGCTTGATATAGTTCCCCTGATAGTAGAAGAACTCGCAACCCGGATATTCAGGGAAGAAGTCGCCCACCAGACAGCGCCCCATGTCGTTGTCACTCGTAGCGTCCTTTTTCCAGATGACTGAACCGTCGCGGGCATCGTGGAGTGCCACCATCGTCTTACCTGTCTCCAGACAGTGAAACATCTGCAGGCCTTCACGCTCAGGCAGGAACTTACCCACGTGATTGGCATCACCATGTCCCAGTCCCGTGTTCCACAAGCCTATACCATCATGATCCACTGCCATCGAGCCATACATCACCTCGTCCAGACCATCACCGTCGAGGTCGGCCACATTCAGTGAGTGGTTACCCTGACTGGCATAAGTACTATGCTTCTTGCCATCCTTGCCTGTGCCACCATCATTAGTGTCGAAGCGCCAACGCTTCGTGAGCTGTCCGTCACGCCAGTCCCACGTCTCAATGACGCTGTGACCATAGACGCCACGTCCCAGCACTACCGACGGCAGTCCCGTCTCATCGAAACAGCCTACTCCCACACGAAAGGAGCAGGCACGTTTCCAGTAACCATCTCCCCACGACGCACTGGTCTCGCGATTGATGAAGTTGTCACGGGCCAACTCACGACCAGTCTTACCATCGATGATACTGAGGAACTCTGGTCCTGCAGAGTTATAATGGTCCAGATAGCCAGGTTTCGACGTATTCAGATTGCCCCACGTACGGTAGTCTATCTTCCCATCACCGTTGGTGTCAGGAATCTCCGTGCCATCGCCAAATACCGTGCCCTCACAAGTGCGGATAGCCATCTCGGCACAACCGTCACCATCAAAGTCGGCCACGGCAAAACTGGATGAATTACCCAGGATAACGCCGGGACCGCCCTTCACACGCCACAGCAGCGTGCCGTCCAGTTTATATGCATCCCAGATGACCGCCCACAAACAGTCCTGCTGCGAATAACTGGCACCCGAGCCATCGCTTACAATATTTCCGCTCTCGTCCTTCACACTCTGCAGGCGTTTCACCACCAGTTCAAACTCGCCATCACCATCCAAGTCGCCTATGCTCACGTCGTTTGCCGTATAGACAATCTTCGACGTATTCTCATACACATCCTTCGTATCGGCCAATGGAATACTGATATAAGGCAGTCCACCTGATACCTGCGCCTTCGTCAGCGTAAAGCTTGATAGTGTCTCTGCACTACCCGCATAGGTCAGACGATAATGGTTATCCACCGTCTTACTGGCCGTGCCGTCCTGATAGCACGTACGATTCTTGATATTCGATGCGATTTTCTTCTCTGCACCAGTACCGATGGTGCGATAAAGGTCAAAGCCTGTGTCGGCATTGTCGCCAGGCAACATGCGCCACGACACCAGCACCTTTCCCGTATGCTGCTGATAGTCACCCAGTGACGCATTACTGGCGCCATTGATGCTCGCCCATAGTGCCCTGTCAGGTAGTTTTTCCGCACTGGCTACTACCGTACACAGCGCAACAAGCAACGTTGTTAAAATGTGAAGTCTTGATTTCATTGATTAGTCTTGTATATTAGTAATTTGTTTTACGGTTGCTAAGGCAAAAAAGGATAGTTCCTTGAGGCATCAACAGCAATGAGCACACCATCCTCAATACCATCAATGGTCTTATGAGGACGGAAGGTGCACACCTTACTGTCAAACTCACCCAGGAAAGTGAAGCGTCCTGTGGCAGCATCCATCCACCACACGCGTTTCTTATCGCCTGATATCTTACGCAGGTCAAGGGTCATTATACGACTTGTATAGTTATAGACCAACAGATAATCCGCGCCACGAGTAGCAATCAGACGGTCGTACTGAACACCATTTTCCCGGATGATGCTCTGGTCGGGCACACGCTCAAAATAGGGAAACGAGAGCATCAGTCGCTTCAGGTACTTCATCTGATTGAAGCCAGGGTCACGAAGCGCCTCCGTCCATTCCTTTTCACAGAAATAGGCAGGCGGAAGCCCCTTGCGATAGAACTGCATGATAGCGTTATGGCCGTAGGTATGCCCGCAACTGCCGGCAAAGACGCTCCAATAGGCGTAGCGGCGCACGTCAGATGCGTGCCAGTAGCCCTCATCGGTAACGTGCAGTCCCTTGGGAATCTCCTCATACACGGGTTCATCGTCTATGACAGGCTTCAGCGGCTGATACGACCATACCGAGTCCACATACTGCCAGTTATCCTCCTCTGTATTGTCGGGTATCGGATAGTTCACGGTCCCCATGCGCTGACCGTACTTACGATGCCCACTCTGAAAGGCATGAAAATCTATCCACGAAGCCTTGCTCCACCATTGGGCCGATGTAGTACGTCCACGAGGATGAAAAGTCATCAGATGATTCTTGTCAATCGACTTGATGGTGGTAGCAAGCGCATCCCACACCTCAGGCTTCACATCTCCCTGGATATCACCACCGATAATCCAGATGATGTTCTTGCGGTTCTTATAGCGGTTGGCCAGAAATGCTCCGTAGGCCTTCGCCTGACTGACATCCATTTTCCCCGCCTTAACGGCATTACCCCAGATGCATACCATACCGACGTAAATGCCCTGACGTTCGGCCTGATGTACAATATGGTCCATATGTTCCCAATAGGGTTCGCTCATCTGCCATGTCCCTTCAGCGTCTACCGTGAGCGACTTCTGTCCATAGACATTATACGAAGGCACCTCATTCATCACCTGCACCTGTACCATATTATATTCCGCCTCATGGCATATCTGCAGATAGTACTGCACCTCGTCGCGGTTCAACCTCTGAGGCATCAGCCATGCCGTCTCACCGAGCCAGAAGAAGGGGGTACCATCCTCATGTTGCAAAAAACGCTGGTTGTCCGATACCCGCAGTCTTCCGTGCTCCCAGGGTTTTATTTTTTGCCCTTTATCCTGTGCATCCGTTGTGACGCAAATGATCATCAACAATGCAATCAGAGCATAACATCTTAATTTCATCAATCAGTTTTGTAAGTTAGTAATGAGTTGTGTTCTCATGTTTACCGGACAATCGTCTTATGTCCGTCCACAATATAGACACCTTTCTTTCCTATCGCACCAACGTTTCTTCCTTGAAGGTCGTAAGTTCCACTTCTTACTTCTTCCTTCTTACTTCTCACTTCCTTTACGTCTGTCAGTGATTCGTTGGTGACAACTAGACCTTCCGACTCCTTACTCAAGCCTCCTGCCTCGTTGGCTGCACGAACAGTATAGGCGCCAGGTTCAGTTACTATATAGGTAGGATTCGTGGTAAATGCAACGACTGCACCATCCTTACAGATAGCCCAAAGTAAGGCGTAGTCACTATTGTCCCATGAGAGTGCAGAGCCATTCAGCGTTACATTTGTTGGTACAGGAGCCTGCTCAGTTATCAGCGAGGGCTGCCAGTCGCCAAAAGTATTAGCCATATCACCAATCACTGCAGCCTCTTCATCTGTCAGAACGGGCTCGTTGGGTGTGCCATTGATGCTGGTAGCACGCTGGCTCAGGTCAATAGCAGCACCATTGGCATTGACGGATTTGTATTCTGCGAAACGCGTAGGTCCGTTGTTCCACTCATGCCATCCTGCCTTGGCTGGCTTGGCCTTCATCGTAGTGTTGATGAAGTAGGTTTCTGCCGCAGCTGTCCAGGCACGTCCCAGATAGTAGGTGCCGTCTACATCGCTCTTGCCACCCTCGATGGTGCAGTCCTTGAACACGTAGCCATACTTGCTGTTACCCTGTGGAGCAACGACGTAGCCGCCTTTCTCGCACATGATGATATCCACCATATTAAAGAACACGTCACCCGAACCACAGATAAAGTCAGTACGACCACGGATAACACCGCCCTCAAAATAGTAGGCACCGTCTTGTTTGTTCGATACATAAGTATCCTGATATGCCCAGATGCAGGCATCCTTGAAGATGGTATGCGTAGAATAGTCGTGAAGCACGATATCTCGACCGTGAGCATCACCCATGGATGATTTCAATGTTAGGTTCTGGAAATAGCTGTTGACAGCCGAACCCTCGATAATAAGGACGTCGCCCTTGCCAATACCTTCCAACGGACAAGCCTGGCCGAAACCATTATCCCATGTAGCAGCAGGTGTATGGTTAGTAATCACGACCCCTTCCATCGACTCACCGATAAAACTGGTATTGGCTGCTTTCAGGTACGAGCGTGGGTCGTCGTATTCCTTACCGTCGCCACCCGTGGTCTTACCATTAGTATCAAATACATAATTACCATTCTTGATGAATACACGATAGCGCACGTTCTTGTCAGCACGGCTATTGGCAGCAGCCAGTGCCTCGCTGATGGTACCGTTATCAGGTACAATAAAGTCATAAAGTCCCTTTGCAACAGTTGGACGCTGCATCGTTGTGAAGGTAATGCTTACAGGCTCTGCAAACTTGTTTCCAGAGCGGTCCTGCACATAGTTGGCTGGCATGGTAAAGGTATACTGTTTGCCATAGTCCAGCATACTGTAGTCGAAGCTCACACTGCGACTGCTCCATACAGGCTGCAGTTCCTTGCCGTCAAGCATAGCTTTGCCGGCTCCCTCTACGGCCGTAATACGCTCGTCAAACGAAATGGTAATCTTTCCTGTCGCACTAATACCTGTAGCATGATCAGCAGGAATCGTAGCAGTAACCACGGGTGCCTGTTCATCAGCTTCAACGACAGCCTCACCAAGAATAAAGACATTGCCCACGCCACTCTCAGAATGGTCGCAATAATCCAGTCCATCAAACTGTTTATCGAAAGGATAGTTGGTGTTATAGACCTCGTCGCCGACACCGGTGATACGAACTACAACACGCTCCTGCCCCATCGCTTCACTCGGCAACACCAATTCTATGGGGTTGACGGCATTAGCTGTTACATCCCAAGCTTCCTTCAATTCAGTAAATTCTGCACCATTAACAGAGATTAGCGCCTTGTATTTCCTCGTGGCAGCATTCTTGGCACACATATCTGCCGTAAAGGTCGCAGCCGTGAAGCCCTTTGTTGAGAACTGATACTGGAAGGCGATGTCGCTGGTGCGATAGCCATTCTGATAAAGACCATTGATAGCACTAATTACCACACTCTCCCGGTTTCGAACCACTGGTGTACCACCATCCTTCGTATAGCACAGCGAACCGTCACTCATCTTTACCACACTACTTATGGCATTACGCTCACTATCCCATGTCTCATCAGCAGCAAAAGGATAGCCAGCAGTTGTTGTATAAGCATAACTCTGATTGCTGCTGGCATCAAATACGGCAATAAAATCCTGTACTTCGTAGTTGGCAACCAACTCCATGTCACCATTCACCGTGAGTTCACGTTCTTTCAGGGCGTTGGCATTCTCATTGGCATCAGTCCAGGAGAGAAACTTCAGTATCTTCGATTCATTGGCTGTTGCAACAATCTTGGTTCCGGCCTCGTACTGACCATCATGTTCATTGGGCGACAATACAACACTACCCATCTGACGTTCAGCATCATTAGTTACCTTTGTCGTAACCTTATATACAGGCACAGACTCAAAAACCGCCTTCACGGTCTTCTCAGAATCCATGGTGACTGTGACAGTAGGCTCAGAACTAATCACTACACCCTTAGCATCCTGCCACTCCTTAAAACGATAACCGAAGTTCTTCGTTGCTTTCAGCGTTACTACCGTACCCTCCTTAAACTGTTCCATGTCAGGCTCACGACTGATATTTCCGGCCTCAACAGATGGTACTACCTGTGTATTCAAGGTGTATTTCGTCACCTGCGCAGCAGCACCGACCAGCTGTCCCTCAATAACGACATCCGAGATACCCATTGACTTGGTCTTACCCAAACCGAGGAAATAGAAACTCAGTTCCAGAGGCTTTTCCGCCGTAGCCGTAATACCATCAACAGGTTCGCTGAATGAAGCTATATCAAGATTCTTGCCGCCACGGTTTACAGCCGCATTCTCTACCAGCACCACCTCTTCGTCACCAGCCTTTACGGCAGCACCG
Source organism: Prevotella communis (assembly GCF_022024175.1). Lineage (GTDB taxonomy): Bacteria > Bacteroidota > Bacteroidia > Bacteroidales > Bacteroidaceae > Prevotella > Prevotella communis. The sequence goes on from NZ_CP091794.1 coordinate 2,651,227, forward strand.
ATATTACCACCATCCGTACCATAGCGGGCAGCCTTAAAACCCACCTTTGAAGGGACGAAAGTGAAACCATCCTCAGGAGTGAGTGTCAGCTTGAGTGCATTATCGTCAACCCGACTACTGCTAAGACTGCCCGCAGTACCGTTATAAATCTTAGTCTGATTTGTCTTGTCATTGTTCTGACCTACATACTGGATAGTTCCATCAACAGTCAAAGCCGAACCTGCCGACCATTTCTTAGCGGCAAAACCAGCGCTCAGCGTTTCAGGGGAAAACACAACATCATCACCTTGAGCCAATCCGCCCTTGTCAAGGGTATAAGTGACAGAGCCCGTGACGTTCACGCCAGCAGCATCTTTCACCTGACCACCTATAGTGACATCGGAAACACATATCCACCTGCCATTATCCACGTTTTTCGACCAGGGATAGACACGGATGAGCAACTTGTCACCCTCGTCCACCTTGATGACATCGTCAGAAGTAATTTCGTTCCATGTACTGGTCAATACAGCCGACGAGAAGATGGTCTTACGCGTCACGAAGCCATCGGTAGAATAATAAACATGACACTGGAGGGCGCCCCCACCCTGCGCCTTGATTTTCATTGAAAGACTATTGATATCGAGCTTCTTGCCCTCAGGAGCCGTCACGGCAAACTGCACATACTGGTTAGGCGAGTCGTCGATACCAGCCGTAGGCCATGCGCCCGTTTTCCCATCGGGAGCAATCAGCGCACCAAAGCCATTCACGTTGCCATATTTTCCCAGCCCTTCTAACTTGGCCGCTGCAGCTACGACATTTCCTGTAACGGTTGCCTCATCATTTGGAACCATGGGCCAGAATACGCTAAAAGGCTCGCCTCCGCCCAGTTCTATCACATTAACTGTGACGGGCACTTCAATACTCTTTGTGCCCTGTGTGGCAGTAACAGTACCATTGAACTTCCCCACAGCAGTGAGCGACACGCGGGCATAGAAAGTCTTGATAAGCGATCCGTTCTGATAGTTCACCTCTAAAGAGTTCTGCCAGTTCTGCTTATCGGTAGAGAGCATGATACCTTCCGTAGCAGTAACATTCACCGTACCTGCAGCTGGTTCCAGTCCCAATCCGCTAAGTGTCAGTTCCTTCATAGCCGTCTTACCCAAGTAGCCCTCACCCATATCAACAGAAGCGGGAGCTATAGAGAGTTCTGTAGGAATCACGATATCATCAGCAAGGATACCCTTTTCCTTCAAGAGTTGTGCACAGAGACGGGCTGCCGTCAGCGCACCAGTCAGGTTATAATGGGTGTTATCCTTCTCAGCACCTTTGTCAAACAAAGCCGCATAGCATTTGTCATACGTTCCATAACTCTCGTAGAGTTCCTTCGTGGCGCTAGTCATATCGATGAAAGCCACATTCAGTTCAGAAGCCAGTTGCTGCATCTGATAACCATAGTCCATCGTATGATCAGAGGCGGCAATCTTCTGTCCCGTCTTCAGTTGTCCGTCGATGATGGCATCAAACTTATCACCTAAGTCATGACGACCTGGACGGGTAATTTTGTTGTCACTTCCAAAGTAGCAACGACATACAGCCGATACGAGGACAGGCGTAGCACCCTTCTCCTTCACGGCATCGACAATCTGCTTCAAGCACTCCTTATAGGTTGTAGAGGGCGTCGTGCCTCGTCCGTCGCTCTTCACGGCAGCGGCATTCGTGGCATCGCCTTTGGCAGTGTAGTAAGCCTGCAGTTCCAAGTTATCCACACCATTGTATTTTCCGTCGTTGTGTGCAAACTGTATAAGCACGTAGTCGCCTGCCTCCACATTATTCTTCGCATTGTTCCACAACTCATTATAGCCGGCACGCGAATCGCGTCCGCCCTTGGCATAGTTGACCGATGTCCAGCCATTGGTCAGGAAGTTTCCGAAATACATACCCCATCCACGGGTATTCGTAGCGTTCTCGTCATAAGGTGCCATCGTAGAATCACCCAAGGTGTGCACCTTCTTAGCGCTGCCCGCTATAGTACATAGCATCAGCAATAATGCCATTAAAGCATAAAATTTTGATTTCATTGATTAGTTTTGTATATTAGTAATTGGTTTTCGGGTACAAAGGTAAGAAAAAAAATAATATCGACAATGTTTTATTCAAATAAAAATATAAGAATAAGGGGACGTGCCTGCCTTTGACAGACACAGTCCCCCTCCTCATTACTAACTTACTAACTTTAAACCTTATTGAACTAAAACCTTTTTTATTTTTCCATTGCTCATGCGAATAATACTGATACCTCTTTTCATCACCGACACCTTTGTACCAGATGTAGTATAGATGACAGATGGATATTCAGCATTTGTAGCAGATTGAGGAGCGACACCTGTGATCACCTTATTAGCCGTTTCCATAGCCCCACGAATGGCGGCGATGGCAGCAAGCGTAGCAGAAGCATTTGCCTTGTCAATCTCCACTCTCAAAGCAGCATCGATAGCATTTTTCTGTTCTTCCGGCAACTCTTCATTACCCAACAGTTCATTAGCTTCCACCACCGTCTTGTCATAACACTCGGCTATCGGTTCAGCCTCCAGGCCAAGGAAGGTGAGGCGGAAATTATCCCAGATTGACCAACGGTCTGTAACACTGGCATTCAAAGAACGGATTCCTACACGCAACTGACCATTCCATACAACCCCCACGACACTATTCTCATAAAGACCGGCAGAGAATGCCTCCGAAGCCGTCTTCATTGAATTAGGCACTACCTTGCCGTCTGTCATCGCATAGGCATTATCCTCTTTATAGAAGCCCTCTTCCTGTGCCTCATCATAGATATTCTTTACAAGCGTTTCATTAGTATTGGCATAGATTGCAGTCATCACCTGTGCCGTTCCATTGTGCCACTCAGGCTCAGCCTCAGCATTTGAAGCCGTGCGGTAGAAAGCCTGTGCATTCAGACGATAGACACCATTAGGCAATGATACTTCCTGATAGAAATCGAAGTTCTGGTTCCAGCGTTCCACATTCTGGTTTGTTGTCATACCACCTGCAGATGGGGTACCCAGTTTCTTGTTATAGCTCCAGCCATTCATACCATTATCAAAGTTGGGATTCTGGAGTTTTATCGTAGCGTCAGCACCCTTAGCCATACCGTTGTCCACCACATTCTGAATCAACTGGTTCAAGAAAGCCTTTTCCGCAATGATTTCCTCAGTATTCAGCATACAATATTTCAGGATATATCCCGACGTACCATTAGGATACAACTCGTCAGGCTCATCTTCCATCTCGATATAATCGCACAGGATATCAAACACTTCACCAGCATACGCACCCTCTCTTACCATCTTACGACCTTCTTCCCACAAAGCCAGATAGTCTGCATAAGCCGCTATATTCACCTTAATACTATCGTAGAGTAGCGTAAATTTTGGTAACTCTGCTGCCAGCTGTTCCTGTTCTGTAGCATTCTTCAGAATAGCAAGCGACTCCAGATAGACCTCTTTCAGGGGGGTATAGCATTTCTCGTTCTCGAACGACTCACCGCCATTCAGTGTTTCATCAATCCACATGCGATAGGCTTCATAGCTATTGCCAAAGTATTTCAGACGACAGCAGTCGGCCATCACCCACTGGGTACCCTCTGCAGGGAATGCCACACCAATCTTCAATGTATGATCCGATACATAAGTCAGCACGCTATAGGCTGTAGGTCCACCGGTTGTCACATCAGTTTTGGCATCACCAGCGAAGATATACGGACCGTTGGCCTGAGAATAGACACCAGCAGAGAACTGATAGATACCATTGGGCAGGTTTTCTACGACCTGAGACACACGGATATCCTGATTAGAGCCCCATAAGTTCAGTGCCGGAGCCATCATCACATCCTCAACAGAAGAGGGTACCCATCCATTCGTCTCGAAAGTCTTGGCCTTTCCTTCCTTTGTCCATCCGCCTTTACCACCTTTTACATCGGTATTGAAATCAGGGTTCTGAATACGTTCTGTGAAATCCTTGGGCTGATCGGGCGTTACATGTTTCTCATCATCCATAGAAATCAATGTCTCGCCCATTCGCTGTGCATTCTGCAACTCCTCGATCGCCGCATCGATGTTATTGTATACTGAGAGCAGTTCCTGGGTATCAATGCCCCTTGAATCCAGATCATCGATGATCGTCTTCAGTTTCAGGGCAGCCTGATAGACATGCAATTTCTCCAAATAATCTGCATAGACAGCCTCATTCACGAATATCCAGTCCACAAAGAAGGCATCCGCAAAGGCAGGATTCTGATACTCCAAAAGCGGATTGACGACGGTGCTCATATCGTCTGCACCATATCGCTCCACGCCGATACAAGTATTCGGGAAGGCATCTGAATTCTGCGTAGGATTAGCTGCCGCGCAACTGATATGATAGTTACCGTTTTCCAGTCTTGTTATTTCCCACAGATAGTCAGCCTGATCGCCCTTGTCCATATAACAACCGCCCTGATTGTCGATAAACATATAATACCATTTATTCTGCAACGGACGGAAGTCTTTGATCGTATAGGTTTTCTCGTCCCACACATAGAGGGTATCGCCAGCCTCCGTTATATTCTGCATAAGATATTTCTCTATCTTGATTTGCAGACCTTCATCTGCCACACTGGCCTGGGCTCCGAAGGCGTTTCCTTGAGTAAGGAATTGTTTTGTACCTACATTATATAGATACATTGGTTCATCTACAATCATTTCTGATGATTCCTGAACAACAGGCTTCATCCATTGGGCCGATGCCATACCAGCACAGGCAGCAACCCACAAGGTTAATAACATTCGTTTCATTGTTTGTTTTGTTTTAGTAAAAAAAGTGCTGCAAAGGTAGAGATTTCCTTTGCAGCAGGCTTTCAATGTTGTAACAAACCGTTGTAACAATGTAACAAACGGCCTTTTCCCCTTTATTTTACGACTATTTTTTCAGGAATTTCTCCAATTGTCTGGCCTCCTCCTGAAACTCCTTGGGTTTGAAACCGTGACCGGCACCGGGAATGATGTGGAGACGAGCATCCTTGTAAAGCTTCTGGGCGCGCTTCGAATCATCGATGAGCACCACCTGGTCTTTGTCACCCTGCACGATAAGTACAGGCCCACGATACTTGCCAATGATTTTGAAGGTATTCATGTCGTGAATCTCCTCGAAGAAGCGGCGTCCCATCTTCACGCCCCACAACTCAGTCACCTCAGGGATGTCCGACAGCTTCGGATAGCGGGCGCGCCAGTTCTCTGGGATGCAGAGGGCGGGGTATACGAGCACCAGCTGACTAACCTTATCCTTCATCTGTGCGGCGGTGAGGGCCGACACCAGTCCGCCCTGACTCTCACCAATGAGCACGATATGCTGGTGTCCCTGACGACGGAAATAGTTGACGATGGCACGCAGGTCGCTTTGCTCGTCAAATATTGACATATTCAGCGTATTATTGTCCGAACGGCTTTTCACTGAGCCGCAGGGGAAGTCGAAGGCATAGCACTGATAGCCCAGTTTCTCCATCACGTCGAAGTAGTTGCGGCCATAATGGTATGTGCCGTTGAAGCCGTGAGCGATAATCGCGATAGGAAGACCCTCCACCAGCCCCTCCCTGTAAGTGAGGGGAGTAAATAGTTCGCCGTAGATTTGGCGGTCGCCGTTCTGAATCCAGAGGGGCTTTACGTTCTTAAAGTTGACAAAGTGCTTGGCCTGAATGGTCCAGCCCTGATAACCTTTAGCTTCCCCACCTACAAAGGTTTCTGCTGGAGCGGCCTTGCCTTTCAGTTGCCAGTCGAGCCAGTCGATGACCAATCGGGCATAGTCGCCACCATTTTTTTCTTTATACGTGCCACCATGTCCTGAGGCTGGATGGTTGGCCCATGCCACGGGCACATGGCCAATACGCTCGAAGTCCTTTTTGGCATTCCCGTAGGCCACGTCGCTCTCGCCGCCCGTTACATACAGAATTGGTGTGTGCACTTTCAACAGCGAGGCCCTGCTGGCACCCGCCATCTCCATATCACCCATACCAGCATTCATAATCATCAGCGTCTTCAGGCGCGGGTCGGCAGCATTCCAAAGCGCCTGCGCACCACCACACGAATGACCAGCCGCGGCGATGCGGGTCGTGTCGATATACTGATAGTAGGCGCTGCTCTTAAGTGTGTTCTGACGCAGCATCCAGTCCAGTCCGCGCTTCAGTTCGCTCGACTCTGTAGGACTCTGCTTCCGACTGTCGAGATAGGCCTCTATCTCACCGATAGCCATCACCACGTAACCGTGCGACGCTATCTCCGTGAGCATCCGCTCGTAGCCGGCACTGGTATCCATACACCCACCGTTGGCCCACATCAGCAGTGGCAACTTGCCCTGACGTGCATGGGCATGTGCCAGATCCTTGGGACGATAGACCACGAAGTTCTCGGCACCCTTTTCTTTCACGGCGATGGCCTTGAACATGCCAGAGCCACCCTCGTCGATAGTCTTTACTGTCGGATTCTCCACAAATCCCTCCATGATAGCCGTGGGCTGAGCCTTACTGTTGAAGGCGCCCAGTTTATAGCCACCTGGCAGACACTGGGGCTCCCAATAGAAGACACCACGACAGTGACCGTCGGTCTCGGTCTGCGCCTCACGAACCACGCGGGTCAGTTGGCGACGGCCCTCCTCCATCAACTCAGGATGCTGTTCGTCCACTTCGAAGCCCGTCTCCACAATCATCACGTCGCATCCGTATTTCTTGCTGCAATAGCGGATATTGCGCATGCAGTCGGTGATGATACTGTCGGGATCCAGCTCCGGGTGCTTTTCGCGTGCCCAGTAGGGATAGAGCGACATGCCGATCATGTCCCACTTGCCGCCATATTTCTTCACAATATCAAGGTTATAGTCATAGAGCGACTGCTTGTGACCGCGGTCCAAGTGGATGATGACGATGCTCTGGGGGAAGACCTCCTTCACGGCATCGTAGCCTGCGCGGATGAAGCCAGCGTATCGCTTGGGGTTTTTCTCGATATGTCCCATAGGCCAGAGCATGCCGTTGGCTGTCTCATTGCCCACCTGCACCCAGCGAGGCGTAATGCCATTCTGCTTCAGCATGGTGAGCACGTCGATGGTATGTTCCCTCACGTCGCGCTTCATCTGCTTGAAGCTGTGTCCCTTCCAGGCGGCGGGAATGCCCTGCTGCTTGGGGTCGGCCCACGTGTCGCTGTAGTGGAAGTCCACCATCAGGTCCATATTCAGCGCCTTTACGCGCTTGGCCATGGCCAACAGCTCGTTTTTGTCGCAGCTGCCACCACGCGGATTCACCCAGACACGCATTCGGATGGCCGATATCTGATAGTCGGTCTTCAACAGTTCCAGGCACTCACGCTCCCGTCCGTTGCGATCATGGAACTTGACACCACGTCGCTCCTGTCCCTGCAGGAATCCCACGTCGGCGCCCTTTACGAAATCTGCTTCTTGAGCACGGCCGGTAAATGGCAGGCCGATAAAAAGCAGTAACAATGTAAAAAAGGTTTTCATCTTTGAGAAATATTTATGGTCTTACAATTTTATAACTCCTTAATTTCCCGTTTATTGTCTCACGGACGATATTGAAGCCCCGGTGTGGCTGGGAGGAGCGGGCGCCACTGAGATTGTAGTAGCATCGCTGCGGGGTGGCAGTTGACAAGTTCTGGCTGATGCCTGTAGCATCCTCTTTATCACCCTTGCGCACCAGCGAAACCTCGTCGATATGGCACCAGGCATTGGCCTTGCCGTCAGCATAGAAGCCCAGTTCCACCTGACCGCCGCTGACCTGCAGATCTTCGATGATCACCTCATGCCATTTGCTGTCGCTATAAGGCATGTCGGCACGACGCGTCTCATTGCCCACCTTAGCATACATATAGAGCTCATTAAACTGACTACCGCTCTTGACGTAGCATTTCAGAGTGTAGCGTCCGTCCTTCAGTTCTACCACAGGCGTGGACTTCACCGTCTGACTCACCTTGCGCGTAAAGTCCACCTTATCCTGAATGTTCAGACAGTAGTTGCCAGTCACCACCTGTCGGTCTTCCTTCGAGTTACTGGCATTGAGCACGGGCGAGTCGGCCCCGCCAATAGCCACCTTATTACCTTTGATAACCGTGGTCTTCCAACCCTTCAGATCTGCCTGACTGGGTTTATTGCTGCTGGGTATACTGACACGATCGGCATTGAAGAAATGATTCCTCACGTAATTATTATCATCGCCTACCCACCATTCGCCAGTCTCAGCATCAAGATGCCACTGTGAGAGCGCATTAAAGTAAGGCTTGCCATCAACAAAAGAGATGGGGCACCACTGGTTGTACCCCTTACCATTGCCTGCAAAGCCTGCCCAACGGTCACCGCAATAGATGACGGTCTCCTGCTTCGAGCCGCGCACGGTATAGAAGAAACCCGTCTGCGTGACGTGTCCGTAGTCTGCATCTGCACCAGGCATCTTCTGCATACTGTTCGTAGGTGTATAGGGACCGTAGATATTGCTCGACTCCAGGTAATACACATTCGAGGCATTCCAGCCATAGAGGTCGCTCGCGCACACGTAATACTTATTTTTATACTTGAACATACAGTCGCCTTCACGTCCGCTGCCCTTGTAAATCTGGTGACAGTCCTTCAGTCCAATCTTGCCATCAGAACATACACCAATCTCCGACAGATAAATCTTACTGCGTCCCTTACCGTAGCTGTAGCAGAGATACGACTTGCCTGTATCGGGATCCGTGAATACCGTCATATCGCCCGTATTCGGCGTACCAATGATGCTGGTCATGTCAATCTCGTTATGACGGGCGTAGTTGCCAGTTGGTGTAGCGCACGTAGCCACCAGCACATGGTCGTTGAACTGTGTCAGCAACGCATACTTCTTGGCCTCTGCGATATAGGCCACACCCATGCGTCCCACCCAGTAGGCCCAGCCGGCCGATGACGGGGTAAGCACATCACGCACATACGTCCAGTTCACCAGGTCATCACTCACGTAGCACGTCACACCCAGAAAATTGGTCACATTACTCTTACTGCCTGCCAGCGCCTTCGGACAGTAGTCCACTGCCTCCTGATACTTTGCACCGTACCAATAATAATGCTCCACGCCCTGCGAATCCGGGAAACGGAAGATGCCCCCACCCTGACTGTAGATATAACTACCCGTGGTGGTCTTCCAGAACGTGTCGTTAGTAATCACAAAATTTTTGGCCTGCGTGGCTGTCGTAACAGCCAGCAGACCCAAGATAAGAGTTAATACCTGTTTCATTTATGTAGTTGTAGTTTGTTTTGTCGGGTGCAAAAGTACGAATAATGCTTAAAAGTGAGTTTCACTCTTGTAACTTCTCGTTGAAATTATGTAACTTTGCACAATAAAACTGCGCGAAGCAGTAACAAAACTAATCTGAAACGAATGAAACATTACTATACTATACTATTTTTGCTATTGTTATTTCCCCTTTTGGGCATTGCTCAGGAGCCGCAAGTGTTGACTTTTCCACGATTGGAACAACTGTCGTCCCAATATGTAACGCAGGTGATACAGGACTCGGAAGGATTCCTCTGGTATGGCACTGAGGGCGGTGGTGTTTGTCGTGACGACGGGCATCAGATTCTGGTATTCCGTAGCGATGCCGAGCATCCTGACCTCCTTGGCAGCAATAACATTGCATGTATGGCTGAGGCCGACCAGCGCTATATAATAATAGGTACATTTCACGGTGCCTTCCTCCTTGACAAGCATGACTATAGCATTTCCAGGATGACTGAGGTGGACGACAAACGTGTCAACGACATCATCATCGGTCGTGACGGACACTGGTGGATTACGGCCAATAAGAAGGTTTACGAATATGCCGACCGTCAACTACAGAAGATTTATCCCGTAGGCGATAAGTACATTTTCCGTCTGTACGAAGACGAACAGGGAATGATCTGGGCTATGGAATGGGAAGGTGGCGTGCTGCAACTGAAAGACGGACACTTCTCACTGGTCCGTGCAGAGTATGACACTATCGACTTCAGTCGCGAGATGACCGACAAGCAGGGACGGCGACTCATCGCCAATGGATGGGGAGAGTGCTTTGCCCTGAACAACACCACCATCAAACCTTTCTTCGATGGAGAACCTCTCACGAAGGCTGCCGCTGACTCTATACGCATAGTCAACGGACTGTCAGAGCGTCCCACCGCGGTCGCCATCGACCTGCAAGGCAACCTATGGTTCAGCACCGGCAAGAATATACGCTGCAAGACCAAGGATACAGAACAAATCATTCTCCCTGAGACCAAGGATGTCTCTGCCATGGTCTTTGCAAAGGATGGCACCCTTTGGCTCGCCACTATCTTCGGCACCATCATGACCTATAAAGACGGTCAGCTTCTTACCGACGAATACGCCTCCAACGAATATGGTGATGCCGTTGTAGACTTGCAGATGGACAAATCCGGACGCCTCATCATCGTATACGACCGCTATGTGCGACTCTACGACCCCACCAGACAAACGCTCCGCCAGCAGAATCTTGAAGATGAGGGCATCTATCGCATCGAACTGCAGGAGACAGAGCCCGGCAAACGATGGAGTATGCCACAGCAGAGTGTCGCAGAACAGATGCCCCTGTGGATATGGTGGTTGCTTGGCAGCCTGCTTCTTATGCTGCTCGCCCTCTCGGGCTACATCCTCTTCCTCCGTCGTCAGCGCCAGCGTTTCCTGGTTGTCATGAAGAGAAAGACAACAACGCCAGAGCAGACACAGGAAGAGCAGACAGCAGAAGAACAACCCAGTCTGAATGATGAATGGCTACAGCAAGCTATCGACTACGTTGAGAAGAATATAACTGACGAGCACTACAGCGTAGAACAACTGAGCAACGACCTCTGCATGAGTCGCATGACCCTCTATCGCAAGATACAGTCGGCCACAGGTCAGAAGCCTACTGAGTTTATCCGCACCATCCGTATGCGCCGTGCTGCCGAACTGCTGCGCGAAGGCCGTCTGACCATCACCGAAATCAGTTATGCCACGGGGTTTTCATCCGTCAGCTATTTCAGCCGCTGTTTCCGCACCATGTACGGTGTGGCCCCCACCCAGTTTATCACTTCTTAGCCGTTGTGCACTACTTATTGGCCAGTTCCCAGAAAGCCACAGCCGCTGCTGCCGCCACATTGAGGGAGTCAACGCCATGCGCCATAGGGATGCGCACCACATAATCAGTGGAGGCGATAGTCTCCTTAGGGAGTCCGTCGCCCTCCGTACCCATCACAATAGCTAGACGGGCTTCGGCTTTAAGGACAGGGTCATCGAGCGAGATGGATTTATCTGTTAGGGCCATCGCTACAGTCTTGAAGCCCAACGCCTTCAGGTCCTCATAACTGTCGAGCCACGTCCAGGGCACCAGGAATACAGAACCCATCGACACGCGCACAGCCCTGCGGTTCCACGGGTCGCACGAGTTACGCGTGAGCAGCACCGCCTCGATACCCAGGGCAGCAGCCGAACGAAAGATGGCACCGATATTCGTGGTATCGACCACCCCATCGATAACGACAACACGGCGGGCGCCAGCAACAATATCCTGCAAAGACTTAGACTGCGGACGACGCATCGCGCAAAGCACGCCACGCGTCAGGGTATAGCCCGTGAGTTGCGCCAGCAAATCACGGTCGCCTGTATATACGGGGATATCACCACAACGGGCAATGATATCAGCGGCATCGCCCGTGATATGACGACGCTCGCAGAGCAGCGACAACGGTTCGTAGCCCGCATCGAGCGCCACACGGATTACCTTGGGACTCTCTGCTATAAATATACCTTTTTCTGGGTCAAGGGCATTGCGCAACTGTGCTTCGGTCAACTGACCGAATACCTCGAGCCCCGGCTCGTTTAACGATGATATTTCCTTTATGCTAGACATAATATCATGTTTATAAAAGACACAATAACATAGTTTTTTTACTGGACCTAAAGGTCCTTTTGTCTGAAACTAATTGGCGTAATTAGCGTAATTTATTCGTAATTTTAATTATGACAAAATTATGCTTATTATGGTAATTTGTTTCCACGTCAGACCTTTAGGTCCTTATATGTTAATCTGTTCTTGCGTCCTTTCAGTAGCAAGCGAGCAAAGCTCGAGCGACTGTGTCTTTAAACTTAAAGTTTAATCTGTCTCTACTGGGATTCGCGGTATTTTCCCTCCTCCTTATCATCGAGCATCGAGAGGTACGACTGGTAGCGGCTCTCTGCGATATAATGTTCCTCCACGGCTTTCAGCACAGCACATCCAGGCTCATGGGTATGCGTACAGTTAGAAAAACGGCAGTCCTTTGAGAAGTGGAAGATATCCTTGAAATAACTGGTAATCTCTTCCGGCTCCATGTCGAACGTTCCGAATCCCTTGATTCCCGGTGTATCAATAAGGTAACCAGAGTCGAGGCTTATCATCTCACTAAACGTGGTGGTGTGCATACCCGTATTGTGGGCATCACTAATCTCGGCTGTGCGCAGGTTGGCACCAGGCACCAATCGGTTGATAAGCGTAGATTTCCCCACACCACTATTACCACTGAGCAGCGTAATCTTTCCATCCAGCATTGAATGCAGTTCATCCACGCCATCGCCCGTCTCTGCCGATATCTGACGACACTCATACCCAATGGTCTCGTAGAGATTCACCACGGCCTGCTGATAATGCAGTGCATCCTCATCCAGCAAGTCCGTCTTATTGAATACCAAGACCACCGGCACACGATAAGCCTCAGCCGAAGCCAGGAAACGATCAATAAAGGTCGTTGAGGTCTGCGGATTAGCCACGGTGACAATCAGGAAAGCCTGGTCCACATTAGCCGCAATGATATGACTCTGCTTCGACAGGTTGATACTCTTACGGATAATATAGTTACGACGATCCTCGATGTTGACGATCCATCCCTCCTCGTTCACCTCTACCCTGTCGCCCACAGCCACAGGATTGGTGGTACGGATACCCTTCAGGCGGAAGTTACCCTTCACCTTACAATCAAGCAGTTGGCCATCGTCCGTTCGAACGGTGTACCAACTGCCTGTATTTTTAACGACGAGTCCTTTCAATTGTCAATTATCAATTATCAATTGTCAATTACCAATTAAACCGTCATAATTTCCTTATTCTTGGCTTCCATCAGTTCGTCAAGTCTCTTGATGTACTTGTCGTGCAACTTCTGAAGGTCGTTCTCAGCATCCTTCTCCAAGTCCTCAGAGAGTCCGTCCTTGATAGCCTTCTTCAGCTTCTCCTTGATATCGCCACGCACATTGCGCACCTCCACCTTGGCCTTCTCAGCAATTTTGTTGCACTGCTTCACCAGGTCACGACGACGCTCCTCCGTAGGCTGAGGAATAGCCAGACGGATAATCTCACCGTTGTTCTCAGGCGTGATGCCTACATCGCTATCCATGATAGCCTTCTCAATATCACGAATCTGCTTCTTATCCCAAGGCTTGATAGCAATGGTACGAGCATCGGGACAGTTCACGGTAGCCACCTGGTTCAGGGGTACGCGACTGCCGTAGGATTCCACACGAACGCCATCCAGAATGGCGGTATTAGCACGACCGGCGCGAATACGGTTCAGTTCCTCTTCCAGGTACATAGCCGCCATTTCCATGCGCTCTTCGGCCTGTCCTAAAGTCTCTTTTACGTCAATCATTTTTGTATCTATTTAAATTTCTGCTGACAAATTTACCACATTTATTTGAATTGCGCAATAAAACGGTATGATTTTTTGTATTTTTTATTCAATCTTCCCTCTTCCATCTTACATCTTACATCTTCCCTCTTCCATCAGCCCTCAGCCCTCAGCCTTATTACAAAGGTACATGCCTGCGAGTATCAGCACCGTGCCGATAATGAAATAGAGGGTGATACGCTCTGAGAGCACCATCCAGGCAAAGAGCACCGTGGTCACGGGGTTGAAATACACATAGTTGGTCACCGCCACCTCACCTATCTTCTTCATGGCCCAGTTCCATGCCAGGAAGCACACCATCGAGGCGATACATCCCAGGAACAGCAGGTTACCCATCACATCCGCCCGCATCAACACGCTGAGCGGCGGCATTCCAGGCCATATCATAAAATAAGGAATCATAAATACCAAACCATAGAAAAACACCTTTCTGGTGATGAATAGTGTGCGGTATCGCTGGTTGGCCGGAATCATCAGCAGAGAGTAAAACGCCCAACAGAGGCAGGCCATAAAAGCCAGCGTATCACCAAGGGGCGACAGATGTAGCACGAAATGTCCGTTGAGCACCACCACGATAACACCCAATGCCGCCATCAGCGTGCCCACAATCTGAATGCCATGCAGTCGCTGGGAGCGATAGAACATACCTATCAGTGCCATGGCGAATAGCGGACTCAGGCAGACGATGAGCGACGTATTCGTCGTCGTGGTATAAATCATCGAACTATTCTCCGTCAGGAAATACAGCGAACCGCCCGTCAATCCCAGTGCCGCCATCAGCAGTTCGTCTTTCCACGACGAAGCAAACAGCCTGAACGATTTCTTTGGCAGGGAATAAGCCAGCAGCATCACGTAAGCGATGATGAATCGCAGCACAAAGATCTGTGCCGCCGAGAGTCCCGCCATCAATAATAGTTTGGTATAAACAAACGTGGTGCCCCATAAAGCCACCACCAGAAAAGCCGTTAAATGATAAATTATCCTGTTCATAGTCAGTTAAGTGGGGTGCAAAGGTACGAATAAGCGAGAACAATACAAAACAATAATCGATTTTTTGTTTTTATTGTCGAGCGAAAGTATCAAAGAGGCCGATAAAAGGTGCGAATCTGTTTATAAACGTTAAATATATCGTTTTTCGATAAAGTTTTATCGTTTTTATTTGCGAGATATCTGAGAAATATATACTTTTGCATATCGAAAAACGATAAATGTATAAATTAAAACAATAAAAACAATGAAAACAAAACTCAATTTTTTCTGTATCGTGCTGCTGATTCTCATGATAGTAGGCATGGTGATGGCAGGTTTTGCAGGTGTCAACGATTTTAAACAAGGTTATGAAGACGGTATGAATGATTCTGGAACATCAGCCTATAGCATTATTGAAGGCTTAATCATCTTTGCCTGCTTTATTGTTTATATATATGCCTTTGCCTGCTATGTGCGCTTTATCCTCAACGTCAATCATGGTGAGGTGTTCACCTGGACAAATGTCGATTTACTTCGCACGGTGGGCTGGTGCATCGTTGTGACAACTACCGTGATGTGTACAGCCATGTCGTTCGACAGTATCAACCTGCTAGACACATGGAGTGATGCTATCAGTGTCATTACTGACGGAATCTTTATTCTGATTATGGCCGAGGCCTTCTCTATCGGTCTGAAGCTGAAGGAGGAACATGATTTAACGATTTAAAATGCCTATGGGAAAGATTATTGTAAACTTAGACGTGGAGATGGCCAAGCGCAAGATGTCACTAAGCGAGCTGGCCGAACGCGTGGGACTGACACTGGCCAACCTGTCGATCCTCAAAACGGGCAAGGCCAAGGCCGTACGTTTCTCCACCCTTGAGGCCATCTGTCACGAGTTAGGCTGCCAGCCTGGCGACATCCTGGAATATAGAGAAGAATAACCCATTTATCAACAACATAAAACCATTAATTATGATTACCATTACTTGCGCAGCTACAATCATTTGCCTTGGCATGCTGGCAGCATCTGTATGTGCTTAAGCAGGCACGAGACAGCACTTTGCCATACTACAGCCTGCTTCTAGCCTCGCTCGTGAGTGCTCCACGGAGCAGCCTAGGAGCAGCCTAGGAGCAGGCTAGAAGCAGAGTGATTGCTGCCTAAGAGCAGGCTAAAGATTTTTTAACAGTAAAGTTGCGAAGAAATTCTCTCGAGAATTTATCCCTAATTAAGTGATTTAGCAGTTGCTACTCATAATCATCGATGACAGCATTCATCATGTCCATCATGGGCTTGGCGGCAAGGAGCATGGGCTGCATGTCATCCAGCCACTGGTCGCCCTGGAAGAAGGTGTCGGGCACACGGTGCCAACAGCAGTAGTCCTTCTGGCGCAGGTACTCCACGTATTCCCAGTCGCGGGGGAAGCCGGAGGGGCAGGTCTTCAGGCGCTCAAGACCGAAGCCCTGAGGCTGGTCCCAGCTGGAGACGTCGGTGGGTGTCTTGAAACTGCCGGGCTCTGGATTGCCGTAGTATTTCAGGAACTCCGGACTGCGCACATAGCGAAGCCACTCGTCGATATTGCCCATAATCTCATTGCGACATGAGGTCAGAATATTAGTGGGCAACCAGTAGTTGCCACAGCACACCATGCAATGACCAGGCTCCAGATGCAGATAATAGCCGCCATGCAGCGCCTTCTTGCCATGAGCAGCGATATAAGCGCCAAGGTGGGTCTTATAAGGCGATTTATCGTTTGAGAAACGCGTATCGCGATAGAAACGATAGGTACAGTCCTTCACCGTGAGATGAGCCACCGAGGGGTCGAACGAGGCGATACGCACAATAGCCTGCTGCACACCCTGTTCGAAGTCGGCACGAATAGCATCGTACTCGTCTTTATGCGCCTGAAACCACTCACGACTATTATTAGCCGACAACTGCTTCAGATACTTCATTATACGTTTTGCATCCATAAATATAATTTTTTCGGCAAAGTTACGAAAAAACAACAAAAACACAAATGTTTTTCAGATTATTATCGTACTTTTGCATAAAGAATCAATGACATAGCAAATGAGACAGATTTGTGATTTCATAGCCCGATGGATGGGAGCCATGGTGGTGCTGGTGGCAGCCCTGGCGCTGATGGTGCCTACATCACTGGCGTGGATTGGCACGTGGGTCATCAACCCGATGCTGGGCATCATCATGTTTGGCATGGGACTGACACTCTCGCCACAGGACTTTAAGATAGTGCTGAGCCGGCCAAAGGATATACTGATAGGATGCCTGACACAGTTCACCGTGATGCCCCTGCTGGCACTGGGACTGACATGGGCCTTCGCCCTGCCCGAGGAACTGGCCATCGGCGTGATACTCGTGGGCTGTTGTCCAGGTGGCACGGCATCAAATGTTATCACCTATCTGGCTAAGGGCGATCTGGCACTGTCGGTGGGTATGACTGCAGCTTCCACGCTACTGGCCCCACTGCTCACACCTTTGCTGGTATGGGCACTGGCCGGCACCATGGTTGACGTAGATGCACTGGGCATGCTGATGAGCATTGTCTATGTAGTCATAGCGCCTATAGTCGGCGGACTGCTCTGTCAGCGTTTCATACCAAGAGTGACCAGACGTGTGACGCCCTATCTGCCCGCCTTCTCGTCGGTAATGATAGCGCTATTGGTTGGTATCATCGTGGCACACAATGCCGACAGGGTACTGACGGCTGGCTTGCTGGTGATGCTCATCGTGATGATTCATAATCTTCTGGGACTGGCCATCGGCTACACCGTGGGACGACTGCTGCACTTGCAGAAACCAAAGTGCGTGGCACTCAGCATTGAGGTGGGCATGCAAAATAGTGGACTGGCCTCATCGCTGGCTGTACTGCACTTTGCCGCCTATCCACTGGCCACCATCCCGGGCGCCGTATTCAGCGTATGGCATAACATCAGTGGTGCCCTCGTGGCCAAACTGTATTCATCCAATAGAACATCAGAACAATAAAATGAACAAGAAAGCTATTATCGTAGGAGCCAGCTCTGGCATAGGACAGGAAGTGGCCCGACTGCTGCTGGCCGATGGCTGGCATATTGGTGTGGCAGCACGCAGAGAGGAACCCCTGATGGCACTGAAAGCCACGGCACCAGAGCACGTGGAGGTGATGACCATTGACGTGACAAAAGAGGATGCTGGCGAACAACTGCTCATGCTGATAGAGCGACTTGGTGGCATGGACCTGTATTTCCATGCCTCGGGCATCGGCAAGCAAAACCGCACGCTGACAGAAGATATCGAACTGCGCACGATGGCTACCAATGCCGTGGGGTTTACCAGGATGATTGGCACAGCCTATCGCTATTTCGCAGAACGGGGCAATGGACATATTGCTGCCATCTCATCGATAGCAGGCACCAAGGGACTGGGACCCGCGCCTGCCTACTCAGCCACTAAGGCCTTGCAGGCCACTTATCTGCAGGCGCTGGAGCAGCAGGCTCGCCAACGCAAGTTGGACATCAGAATTACAGATATCCGCCCTGGGTTCGTGGATACAGCACTGCTGAATGATGACTTCCCCTACCCGCTGATGATGAAACCTGAGACGGTGGCAAAAGATATTGTGCAGAGCATCTACCGAAAGCGCCACGTAAGAATAATAGACTGGCGCTACAGAGTGCTCACAAAGGGTTGGCAACTGATTCCCCGCTGGTTGTGGCGAAGATTCAAGATATAAAAAAAGGAGCCCCGCGGCTCCTTTTTTTCATTATCTCCTAGATCCAAAGCCGAAGCCTTGCGCCTGAGGTGCTATCTCAGGCTCGCCATAGACGGAAGCCTCAGCATCCTTGTCGTTAAGTTTGAACACCATGAACTTAGGATTCTGGGCTGTACAAGGTTTCCAGGCACCACCCTTAGGTCCGTTGGGGTCGCTATACTTCACGAAGTTGGTCCAGGCGGTGAGCATCTTCTCAGACAAATCCCAGTCGCCCTTGGTCCAAGGACGCCAGCAATGCTTCAACGACTTGAACACAAACCAGAGGTCGCTGGAGTGGAAAGCACCCTTCAGGCGCTGGGTAACCTCAGGATGAGAACCGTCATCGGGCAGAGGACGGGCAAACTCATAGGCCCAGGCCTTGCCACCCTTCTCGGCACGTACCTTACAGAACTCAGCGATATTGGGAGCCATATTACCCATGTCGTTCAGGGTGAAGCCAATCATATAAGGCACATCGGCCAAGGTACCCTGGCGCGTGGCATCGTCGAAGCTCTTCTCGCTGACATAGCCGTCGATCATAGGCATGAAGGGCAGTCCGCGCATGAAGGGCATACCACCACCCTGCTGCTGTCCGTCGCTGTTCACCTGATAATAGAGCGTAGGTAGTGCGAAGACGGTCTCGGTAGAGGCAGCGCGCATCTTCTGTAGATCGGTGAGTCCAGCCCAATCGAACACCTTCTTGGCATTTGCCTCGGCATCGGCCACAGAACCGCCGCTATAGCGACCGCCCATCATGCCACCACCATTGGGGTTGGGGATACTGAGTCCCTGAGCACTCATGATAACAGCCTTATGGAACAGACCACGGGCCAGGGGCGACTCACAAAGCGTACGCACGCTGCCACCACCGGCACTCTGACCAAAGATTGTCACATTATTAGGGTCGCCACCAAACTGGGCAATATTCTTCTTAATCCATTTCAGAGCCTCAATCTGGTCGAGGATACCGTAGTTGCCGGATACATGATGAGGGTTCTCGGCAGCCAGCAGCGGATGCGTGAGGAAGCCAAACACGCCCAGACGGTAGTTGATCGTGACGAGCACCACATCCTTGGCACCCCACTCCTGTCCGTCGAACTCAGGTTCTGAACCAAAACCCTCACGATAGCCGCCACCATGAATCCACAGGGCAACGGGCAGTTTCTTGCCCACCTCACCAGGCGCCTTGGTCCATACGTTCAGATACAGACAGTCCTCACTGAAAGCGGCCTCCTTGCCATAGCCCCACTCCGTGTAGTAGCCACCTGTATACTGGATAGCCTGGTAACTGGGACGGCCGAAAGTGTCGCAGATCTTCACGCCCTTCCAGGGGAGCACGGGCTGAGGAGCCTTCCAACGGTTCTCGCGGATAGGAGGTGCAGCATAGGGGATGCCACGATAGACGAAGACCTCTGGATGATCGTCGGCCAGCACACCTTGTACCTTACCACCCTCAATGGATAACACAGGATTCTTGTCTGCTGCCTGGGCAGATACTGCTACGAGAAGCAGAAGAGGCAAAAACAGTTTTTTCATCATTGTAAGTTGTAATAATAAATAGTTAAGGGTTTGCTTATCGGATGCAAAATTAGAGAAAAAAATCTATTCACGCAACAGTAAGACAAAAAAAATGCGACTCCAGGAACGGAATCGCACTATCAGGTGTTTTTTTATTGAAGTATATTAATTTAAGGTAAGCCTTGTTGAGAATTTCACGTTGGCAAAGATAGGAGAAAATTTCTTTCCCTCCAAACTTTTTTGAACATTTTTTGTCCATTTACCCTAAATTATTTTCTGTTTACGAACACAACCGTTACAGCACGGGCAGCCTGGGCACCATAAACGAGTGCACCCTCGATATCAGCCGTCTTGCTGGGGCCACTGATAAAGGTACCAAACTGATAGTCAATGAAATAGTAGGACGACTGCTGGATGAGGTCATAGGCCTCGTGCATATTGTTCACAATATGACTATCATCGATAACGATGACCAGATGTTCGGATGCAAAGCAGATGGCACGCTCCTTCATGGTCTGCGGCACCCAGATGCAGGCATTCTCGGCCACACCGATGTCGCCCCGGACAATACCGACATCCACACGTTCCAGTTCCTGGGCACTGGCCACGGTGTCAGGGTTCAGCTGGGCATCGATGCCCATGATATTGGTGGCGATGACGGGACTGGCAGGCCATCCGCCCACCACACGGTCGCGAATCACCGCATTGAGGTCGTCGTCCTCGGAAATCTCAATCAGGCTGGCACCCGCGATGGTCGTGGTCTTTTTCTTGAACTCGGCCACAGGGTCGTCATAGGTGATGGGCTTCAACCGGGTAAGGTCGGGCATGTCGTACGTCTCGCGCGTATGATGGCGCAAGGCGGAAAGTATCTGTTGTTTACTGCTCATAATTTCTTCTCCTTCCATAATTGGTGGAACGACTTCGGGGGGAATTTCATCATGCGGTGCGCATAGGCCCAGGGATTCAGGCTGTTCTGCAACAAGGGACCAGGCAGCCAGTTGACCAGCGGCGAGAGGCGCAGGGCAGAGGTATAGACCTGCGGACGATTGAAGAGGAAGCTCATGCCCACGGACATATACTTCTTCATGGGGTCGGCCTTGCCCAGCGAGTCGAGCTGCTGTCGCCAGCGATAGACCTGTGCAGAGAGGTCGACCTTGGCCGGACAGACATTGTCGCAGGAGCAACAGAGGGAGCAGGCCGACACGTTATCGCTATAGCGGCGAGGGTCGCGCAACATGCCCAGGTTGATGCCGATAGGTCCAGGGATGAAATAGGTGTAGCTATAGCCTGCCGAACGGCGATAGACGGGACAGGTGTTCATGCAGGCACCACAGCGCATGCATTTCAGCGTCTGCCAGTGTTCCTGATTGGACAGGATACTGCTACGCCCGTTGTCCACCAGCACGATATGCATCTCGCCACCAGGACGGGGGCCACGGAAATGGGAGGTATAGACGGTGGTTTCCTGACCTGTGCCATTACGGGCCAGGAGGCGCTGGAACACACCCATCGCGGCATAGTTGGGCACGAGTTTCTCGATACCCATGGAGACGATATGCAACTTAGGGATAGAGGTCGACATATCAGCATTGCCCTCGTTGGTACACACCACCACATCACCCGTCTCGGCCACACCGAAATTAGCACCCGTCATGCCGGCATCGGCCTCCATGAACTGCTGGCGCAGGTGCATGCGGGCTACGTAGGTGAGGAACGTGGGGTCGTTCTCGTCGGCGATGGAATCGCCGCCCACACGACCAGCATAAGAGGCCGCTATCTCTTTGTAGTTGGGGATGAGGCGACGGAAGGTGGCACCGATATCCTCACGATGCACATGGAGGGCAGGCATCACGATATGACTGGGTGCCAGCTTCATCATCTGCAGGATACGCTCGCCCAGGTCGGTCTCGATGACCTCAATGCCACTGCGCTCCAGGTTCTCGTTGAGATGGCATTCCTCCGTGAGCATGCTCTTGCTCTTCACCACCTTTTTCACCTGGTGCTTCTGCAGGATATCCAGGACGATGGCATTATATTCCTGAGCATCCTTTGCCCAGTGCACATGGACGCCATTCTTCACGGCATTCTGCTCAAACTGTTCCAGATAGTCGGCCAGATGGGTGATGGTATGCTTCTTGATCTGACTGGCTGTCTCACGCAGGTCTTCCCACTCAGGAAGGTCCTGGGCCATACGGTCGCGCTTCTGGCGCACACCATAGAAGGTCTGGTCGTGATGCTTTGCTACGCGAGGTTTCTGCAGATAGGCCTCGGCAGCTTTTGAATGTTGGGTACTCATATTCAGGAGTCAAGGAGTTAAGACGTTAGACCGGAAGCTAGAATCTGGACGACATGGATAAAACGGATAGGCAGATGCTCTTTCTCGGCTATGCCCTGCATGTGCATCAGACAAGAGGAGTCGGGCCCCGTGACATACTGGGCCCCGGTGGCGAGATGACGGTTGACTTTGTCAATACCCATGCGGCGACTCACGGCCTGCTCCTCGACGGCAAACATACCACCGAAGCCGCAGCACTCGTCAGGACGCTCGGGCTCTACAATCTCAATGCCCCTGACCAGTTTCAGGAGGTCAATGATCTTATTATACCGGGGCTCATGGCGCTCGGAAGGTGACGAGAGTCCCAGTTCGCGCACGCCATGACAGGAGTTGTGCACGCTGACGCGATAAGGGAAACGGGCCTGCAGGTGGTCCACCTTCACCACATCGTGCAGGAACTCCACGATATCCATCGTCTTCCCTGCTGCCTCACACGTATGCCCTTTCAACAGATTGGGATGGAAACAACGCACATAGGCTGCGCAACTGGCCGACGGAGCCACCACATAGTCGTAGGGCGAGAACAGTTCATCAAATGTTTTGGCCAACGGCAGCGCCATGCCTTCAAAGCCAGCATTACCCATTGGTTGTCCACAACAGGTCTGGCGCTCCGGATAGTCAACATCCAATCCCAGACTCTTCAATAGTCGATATGTCGATACGCCCACCTCCGGGTAGAGCGCATCGACATAACAGGGAACGAATAGTCCTACTTTCATCCTATCATTAATTAGTCCCATGTATCTAGATAGGTGACATGGGTAACGAGGTACTCATCGACACCATGTTTGCCGTCGGCACCACCTATACCACTCTTCTTCATACCTGCATGGAAGCCCTGGATGGCCTCGAAATGCTCACGGTTAATATAGGTCTCGCCAAACTCAAGTTCGCGACAGGCCTTTACAGCTATATTCAGATCCTTAGTGAAGATGCTGGAAGCCAGACCGTATTCGCAGTCATTGGCCATAGCGATGACTTCGTCGAGGGTTTCAAATTCCACCAACGGAATCACAGGACCGAAGGTCTCCTCATGGATGATATCCATATCCTGACGACAGTTGTCGAGCACCGTAGCAGCATAGAAATAGCCCTTGGTGCCTACACGATGGCCACCACAGAGCAGTTTGGCACCCTGACTGATGGCACGCTCTACTTTCTCCGTCACGCTCTCAAGAGCACGCTGTTCTACCAACGGGCCCATATCAACACTCTCGTCGGCACAGGGGTCACCCACCTTCACAGCCTGCATCTTCTTCACCAGTATCTCCGTGAAGGCAGCCTTCACCTCTTTCTGTACATAGACGCGCTCTGCATTGTTACAGATCTGTCCGTTGTTACCAATACGACTGTCGACAATCCACTGGGCAGCACGCTCCAGGTCGGCATCCTTCATCACGATAGCGGGCGCCTTGCCACCCAGTTCCAGACTTACCTTTGTGATATTCTTTGACGCTGCAGCCATGATACTCTCGCCGGCACCTACAGAACCCGTCACGCTGACAATGTCGATCTTGGGTGAACCGGCCATCTCGTTGCCAATGACGGAACCCTTACCCGTTACGATATTGATGACGCCTGCGGGCAGACCTGTCTCGGCCACCACCTTGGCAAACTCCGTACAGTTCTCGGGCGTGAGCTGTGAGGGCTTTATCACGATAGTACATCCTGCAATCAAAGCGGCACCAGCCTTACGGGCAATCAGGAAGAATGGGAAGTTCCATGGTAGGATACCGGCTACGACACCGATAGGCTTCTTAGTGAGCAGGATGGTCTCGTTAGGACGGTCGGAAGGGATAATCTCACCCTCGATATGACGGGCAAAGGTGGCCATATACTCAAAATAGGCAATGGTAGCACCAACCTCGATAGCAGCCCAGTTGCGGGTCTTACCCTGCTCGCGCATAATAATCTCCGTAAATTCCTTCTCGCGTTTTTTGATTCCTTCAGCCATCTTCAGCAGATAACCGGCTCGCTCAATGGCAGGTGTCTTGGCCCACGCTTTCTGAGCTGCACGGGCAGCATCAAGCGCACGGTTCACATCCTCAATGGTACCTTCCGGCTGACGGGAGATAACTTCCTCAGTTGAAGGGTTTAACACATTGATCCACTTGCCGTTCGAACTCTCACAGAACTG
This sequence comes from Prevotella communis, assembly GCF_022024175.1. Classification (GTDB taxonomy): domain Bacteria; phylum Bacteroidota; class Bacteroidia; order Bacteroidales; family Bacteroidaceae; genus Prevotella; species Prevotella communis. Next base: position 2,675,678 of record NZ_CP091794.1, read on the forward strand.
GCCGTTGATGTACATCTGTAAGTCTTTCATACATGTATTGGTTTTTAGTAAATGAATAATAGTAGATTGTTTTATTGGATGCTGCAAAGATAGCAAAAGTATTTATATTGGCAACAAAAATATTTCTTTTTTTTTAGTTTAATCGCAAAAAATGCGGCATCTACATCAAAAACAAGAAGAAAGTGATGATCAAAGAGTAAGAGAGTCTAACAATATCTCTATCAGGCGGGGCTTGGCATAATCGTCGAGCTCCGCTTCTTTTATCCAGAAATAGTCCTCAGGGAGCTGGGGGCGCTCTGCCGGTTCCCACAGGTAGAAGTCGGTCCAGAGGATACGATGGGTGAGGACATGCTTGACGTTCTTCTTTATCAACTGAGCGCTCGACCTTTGGTCGCTTGCTACCGGAGGGACGCAAGAATTGAGAACTGAGAACTCTCCGTTCTCAATTAATAACGGTTCGTACAGTCCCTGCCAGATATCCCCCTCACCACGGCGATGGATAGCCGTCTCACCCTGATAGCGTATATAGACATAAGTGAGCCGGCGTTCCTGCACCTTCAGCGTCTTGAGTTTTACGGGAAGCTCAGCTACCCTACCCTTACGGAATGCCACGCACGACTCCATCAACGGACAGTTCATGCAATCAGGACTGGCAGGGGTGCACTGGATAGCGCCAAAGTCCATGATGGCCTGGTTGTAAAGACCCGCCCCCATCCCCTTCTTATCAAGGGCGGGGAGTAGTAAGTCCTGAGCCAGCAGGGCAAATTCCTTTTTGCCCTCTGTGGAGTTGATGGGTGTGCTGATGCCAAAGTGGCGACTCAGAACACGATAGACATTACCATCGACAACTGCAGCAGGCAGGTCGAAAGCAATACTTCCGATGGCAGCAGCGGTATAGTCGCCAACGCCTTTCAAGCCTTTGATACCTTCTATCGTCGTGGGGAAGCCACCAAGCGCCACAATCTGTTTGGCGGCAAAATGCAAATTGCGGGCACGGGAATAATAACCCAGTCCCTGCCATTCACGCAGCACCTCGTCCTCGCTGGCCTCAGCCAGTTGCTCCACGGTAGGCCAACGGCGCATGAAACGCTCCCAGTAAGCCCATCCCTGTTTGACCTGCGTCTGCTGGAGAATAATCTCTGACAGCCAGATGGCATAAGGGTCTTTGGTTTGTCGCCAGGGCAAATCCCGCCCATTCTCACGAAACCAATGCAATAATGTCAGCGCAAAATCATTCGTCATAACTCCTTAACTTCTTAACTCCTTTACTCCTCAGGATTCATCGTGTCAATGAGAATTTCAGGGAGACGCCAAAGTCCTGCGTCGTGGTAGGATAACTGCTGCTTGAGAGCAGAGGCGTGTTGGTCTGACGGTCATAATAAGCCGTGAGTGTCAGCATGCGCGACAAGGTATAGTCGGCCTGAAGCGAAATCTTCAAGGCACTGTTACCACTGCTGGCAGATGATACGCCTGAGGCGATATCACGGGTGATGGCAGCCTGACGACGGAAAGAGACATCAAGACGGGTGTTCAGATCGTGGTTGATACCCTTCTTGCTCGTGGTCTGCGTCTTGGAACTGTTGTTCTTGTTATCATCATTCCTGCCCTTGCCACCCGATGCCTTGCGACTGCTGCCTGAGCCACTGCCAAAGAGGTTGAAGTTGCTGATCTTATAGCCCATGCCAATCACCCAGTCCTTAGACTGCGACTCGTTGATCTGCACGCTGGTCATAGAGAGGTTGAGCACACGGGTAGTACGATATTCCACCTTACACGTCAGGTTGTTGTTGAACGTCATATCAACGCCCAACAGCGGTGAGAAGGCCTCGTTGATGCTCACCGTAGAGATATTATAGCGTGAAGAGGGCGTCAAAGAGCCATCGGCAGCCTTTACATAACCGAGGTCGCCCATATACTCCATCCAAGAACTGTATGAGGCATAGGAACCTACGGAATAGACACTCTTATACGAGTGGTTCAGGTTGACGCTCTTGAAATGATCGCGTATCCAGGGCAACTTAGCCAGTCCGCCATAACGGATGGACCAGTTGGGCAACAGGCGCGTGAGTACGGGGAAGATGTCGAGCGAGCCACCAGCACCCATGGTATAGGTATCGAGGAAGGCAGGTATCAGCACGTCGGCACCATAGGCATTCACAGGGTTGGCATCCTGAACAGAAGAGCCCTCATACTGTGCCTGTACACGATCACGGAAGGCATTTACCTTGCCGCAGAACTCGTTAAACGACGGACTGTTATAGCCATTGTTGGCATCGCCCATACCCTCGAGTGCACTGCGCAAGGAGATCGTGGTCATGGTGAAACTGCCACTATAGGTGGTGGGTGAACCCTCATACATGAACTGCACGCTGCGCGACTTGGTAGCAGTACGGGTGGCCGAGAGGTCTATCTTCAGGTCGCGCACAGGTTCCAGGGTGGCACGCAACTGCAGATCCTCTGTTGCCGAGGTATTGGCAGGAGTAGCCACATCGTCACTGCAAAGCAACCATCCGTTGTTACGGGCCGTCTCAATATACTCGTCGCCAGTAAGACCGAAAGCGAAACCAAGACCAGGAGCCATCACACTACCAGTACGTTGTCCGAAGGCATCGCCTACGTTGGGGATAAAGCCCGGCAGCGTCATAGAATACTGATGACGGTAACTGAGATTCACCGTACGGATCATCGTCAGGATATGGGCGGCATGCTGGGCCGAGTTATACCACCATTCCTTCTCAAGGGGTTCCTTGGGAGTGACAGAGATCTTTATCTGCAGCGAGTCAGGTCCCCATACCTTAATCTTATTCTCATCAACGGTCTTCCACTTCACGTCGACCTTACGGCCATCCTTATTGCGGGCAGACACCATCAGGCGCTTGGACTTCTTGCCATGCTGTACCACAATCTGACTGTCGGGTATCAGCGTGATCTCCTTCTGGAAGGTGTTCTTGTTCTTTGGAAGGGCTTTCTCGTCCTTGGTCTGTTCCTTGGCACCATCCTTCGTATCACCGCCCTTTACCTTTGTATCAGCCTTCTTCACCGTCTTGGACTTTCCTGCAGGTTTGGCAGGCTGTTTCTTGAAGCGCTCGTTGGTCTTCTTCAGGAAGGGGATATGGTTATAGAGCGTCTCCATATTGAGCGACCCGTTGATATTCAGATTACGGTTATTAGAAATGGTATTACCAAGAGAGGTACCATCCTCCATATCAGTACCACGCAACCATGAATAGCTGGACTTAAACGAGGCATCAGCCTTCACCCAATCAAAGATAGGCAGTTTATCGATAGGCAACTGGTATGACAAGGAGAACGACTGCTGATAGTCGAGGGGCACACCCCAGTTCTTGATACTGGTCCATACAGAATCTTTCCAAGCCGAATAGCGATCCGGATAAAGATCTTGATTCACCGGTGTATAGGGTTCCTCAATCTCGGCATGGGTAGCACTCTGGAAAGTCATGTGCAGATTCTTGGTGAAGTCCCAGCGCAGCGAGAAGTCACGGTTCCACAGGAACTGCTGACTGAACGTCAGGGGCAGGTTAGGATTCTCGGTATTCTCGAGGTCGCGCTCCTGCAACTCACTATACATACGCACCATCTCGGAATTGAACGAGATATTCTGGGGCAGATAGTTGAAGCCAAGTGCCTTGGGGAAATTCATCCACTTGGACTTACTCTTGGAATTCTTAAACGGCTCCCATGTCTTGAATACAGGCGTATAAGAATAGTTGATAGAGCCACGCCACTGGTCTTCATTCTCATAAACAGTAGTCTCGCCCGTGGTGTTACGGTGAGAGTGTGAATAAGAGAATGAGAAGTTGGCAGGGTCGATAGGCAACGGATGACGCTTGTTCTTGATATCCACACGCACATTACTCAAGGAGAAATTGCGGTTGATATGCTTGGTTACGGCAATAGACTCAATAGAATCGCGCTCACGCTGACTGCCAGCCGACTCCAGGGCATCATCAAGTTCCATATCAGAATCCAGCGGATTATACTTCGGACTGATAATCTCCTTAGAATAAGAGTAATAAAGTGGTGCAGAGACCTTGGCTTTTTCAGGAAATAGTTTGCCGAGATCAACATTGGCCGTAACAGTGTATGATTTCTGCGTATCGGTAGAACGCTGCAAGATTGTCTCTTCAAGACCACCGAAGCCATCAGTAACATAACGGCCTGTCATGTTCACACTACCTAAATCGGACAATTGTACATTGAGCGCACCAGAGGCAGCCCAGCCACCTTCGTTATTGGTCTCACGCAGACGCATCTCGTTAACCCATACCTCACCCGACTTCATGCCGGAGCTAAGGTTGCGCACACCGATAATCATGGTCTTCACCTCGGCCAATGAGGGGTTACCCACCACGCTCACCTTATTATTAGGCTTAGCGGGATCATACTCTGAATAGACCTGCGTATAGCTGGCCAGTCCTGCGGCCTTTGCCTTATTACGGTTTTTCTTCAGCGCGGTGAAGATGCTCATATCGATATCGAGCATATTTTCCTCCGGCCATACCTTGGCACGGTCACTGGGCACATTCCAGCGGTAATGGCCCTGCGGGGTGAGCTTCAGGGGAATGAGGTATTCGTAATAGTTGTTCTTATAGTCGGAACCCAGACGGATGAACACTGCCAACTGGTTGTCCTCCAGCTGCGTGCTGTTGGGCACCAGGTGGTTGGCATGGACAAACATCTGCAGGCGCTTATACTGGCGCAGGTTCAGATTGGTATTCTTATACACAGCCTTCGACTCGCCCTGCGACAGGTTCTTCACGGTGAGACAGAGCGCCTGCTCATTATTCTCTGTAAGCTGGGGCTGACCGGGGTCAGTGACACGGGTAATGCCCGGAGGCAGCACATAGGCCACAGGCTGACGGTCCGTATTCTCCTCCACGTTGACAGCACTCATCTCCAACAGACCCGTCTCGGCACCTGCTGATGTCTGCAGGTTCTGCTTATAGCGTCGCCATTCACCACGTACGAGGTCCAGAGAACCGAAACGCAACACGATAGGTTCCTCAAAGCCAGTGAGGAACATACGCATGAAGCGGATGCTGGTGAAGTCGTTGATGGAGCCAATCTTTGAGTCGTATTCCGTCAGGGGCACACGGTACTGGTACCAACGTACGGTAATAGAGTCGCCATTACGCAGCTTGGCCTTGTAGTCACGGTGGTCTACGATATGAGAGCCCTCGGGATTAGCCCCACGGTTGTAGGCCTGCAGTTCATCATCACTGATAGGAATACGATACTGATAATAGCGCTCGTACTCGTTGAGAGTATAATCCTGATTGATATCCTCTACATCGGGTCCCGTCTTGTAAGAGGTATCGTAACCCTCTGTCTGGTTATCACTGGCAGGAGAGTTTCCCTGAGGATTATTGATACGCTTATAGCGATCCATGATACTGGTCTTCGCAGCATCAAAGTCGGAACCACGGTAATAATGATAGTTGTCGCCGGCAGGGTCTTGTCGCCAAGCCTGAAGCAAGGAATCATTATGTACCACATTACCGACATTATTCAACCAGTCAGCATATGCGCCATAGGTTCGTTCTTCTTCATCTGTCAAACCATTGAGACCCACATCCTGCTTCTGGCGGGAGCCGCTGGTGGTAGCGAAGGCGTAGGTCTGCGTAGCCTGCACGGGAATCTTACCCCACTGGGTTGTCTCAAACGATGAGGTGCCATCAACCGGCATACCACTCTCGTAGAACTTCTTGCCATCACGCAGCACATCCTCGCCCACCTCACCAAGGTTGATATACAACTCACCACTATGTTTGCTGGCAGTACCTTCCTGACGGGTATAGATGAAGGGATCGAGCAGCCAGAACTCTACATATTCTATATTAGACTGTTCGAAGTCGGTAGTCTCCAGCTTACGCATCATACCACCCCAGCGCTGGGCTGGATTACGGAGCGTACCGTCGCTATTGTAGTCAAGCGTCAGGTTGTAAGGACCACGTTCCTGCGGGTAATAAGCCAGGTTCAGGACGGGCAATGTAGACACGGCACCGTTATAGGTACTCTGGTCACGGTTAGGATAGAGTTCCTTCACATAGACCTCACGCACATAGTGGTTGGACAACTGGTCCAGGTCGTTCTTGATATGCGCAGGTGTCAGACTGGATGAGCGGCGGGTAAAGATGGGATCTACGGTATACCACGCGAGCAAGGCACGGCCGTAGCCACTGCTCACCGTTGTCTTGTCATTGTGGTTGGCAAACATCGTAGGCACACTTGAAAGTACCCACTCCTTGGGGTCGCTCACATCACGCAGGTCCTTGGTATTCTCAAAGTCATCAATATACGAGGCATTATCCTGCGTACCACTGGCATTGCCGGCAATGAGTTGGGCAAACTCACCCGTAAAAGTAATCTGGGAAGGTTGGGTCACATGAATCAGAGGCAGACGGTTCAACATATTCGTCAACCATTGCGACTCCTGTTTCCAGTTGATATTCAAGCCCCAGATGGTGTTGTTCAGAGGTTCGTCACCCATGGTCACCTTCGTGGTCAGCGCCTGTTCATTGAGGTGCATCAGTGTACCGCCAAGTGAGAAATTCTTCGTGAAGTCGTATTGCCAGTTCAGTCCCAGCATGGTCTTTCGCTGCATGCCATAGCTGGTATTATCCTCCAGCGATACGCTGACATTGGTGCCTGCGTCGATGATACTCTGGTTCAGGATGGTAACCTCACCCAGGGAATAGTCCACACTATAGTCGGAACCCTCCTGCAGCTCCACGCCACCGGCAACAACCTTCACAGAACCCTGGGGCACGTTATAGGCACCCAGCGAGATGACATTGGCGGCAGTACCCTTATACTGACCCGTCATGATGAACTTGTCCTTCTCGGCATTCTGTTTGGCTACGGTCTTCGTAGAGTCATAAAGCTGGTCGAAGCAATAGGTATCTGCCAGATTTGCCACACCTTTCTGACTCAGGTAGTTACGCAGATACTCACCAAAGGGCTCTGCTGCAGGCAAGAACACACGACCATTATTAATGGTATAGCCCTGAACAAAGTCGAACTGGCCATTGGCATGTGGTTTCATATTAGCATCCAAACGGTCCAGTCCCATTACTTTCAGCAACGTGGTGCTCTTTAACGACTCTTCTGGGAGGTACGACAGATAGGTACCTGTGGTGTCACTCTGGTATTTGATGTCCAAGCGGAACTTCTCTTTCTCGACTGTCGATGCCAGATAATACACGTTTTTCATCATCAGGCGCCAGTTGGGCTGTGAGGGGGTATTCGATGTATTCTTCAAAGCCTTCACAAACAGGCACTTGTCGGTCTGCGTCATATCCGTAGAGAACTCACCCACCTGATAGGTCTGACCACCATAGGTATACTCATAAGCCACAGCCAGCACCTGGTCGGTCTGGAGGCCCGACTTCAACGAGATATAGCCAAGGGCTGTGTTCACCGTATATTCACTGGAACTCAACAGGCGGGCACTCGACAGTTTTTCATAGTCCACGCCACCCGTTATGCCACTCATCGACTCCAAGCGCACGGTGACCTGATCGATGGTACGTGATGCAGAGTCTATCCGCTGCACCAGCGAAGAATAGATATCATTGGCCTGGTTGCTGGGAACTGGCATGCCCGTGGTATTCCATACCGGATTCGTCAGATAGGTATTCTCACCCAGTTCGCCAAAGGCCACGATATTACGGGAGTTGGACGTGGTACCCGACTTATTCGTAATCCACACCTCCACACGGTTGATCTTCACACCTGTGGTGAGGTTGGGCAAGGTAGACATCGCCTTATCGTAAATCAGGCGGAAGAAATGAGAGAGGAAGAAGTGGCGGTTCTCTTCATAATCAGCCACATCAATCTCGAACGGAGTGGTCTGTGTGCCACCTTTGCTGGAAACACTCTTCGATGTTGATTTTTTCTGTGAGATGACCGTCTGCAGTTTCAACTTACCAAACTGCAAGTCGGTACGTACACCGAAGAGGGCCGACGCGCCATGTACCAGCGAGTTATTGGAGGGGAAGCTGACATTACCAGCCTCAACCAGTTTGATAATCTCGTCTTCCTTGCCGTCGTATTTCAGTTTCAGGTTCTTCGTATCAAAGTCAAAGGTAGCATCGGTGTTGTAGTTCAGGTTCATATTCACCTTGTCACCCACCTTTCCGTTGACACTCAGATTCACCTTCTCATCAAAGTCGAATGATGTAGTTTTCCTGTTACGGATAGGCAACGAGGGGTTGTCAATATCCTTCAGCGTGGCACCAATCTTCAGTTCGGCCGTACCCTGCGTCTTCACACGCACGCCACCAGGACCGAAAATCTTCTCTGCAGGTCCTAAATCGAAATGCATATCAGAGAAGTCGAACTTATCCTTTCCCTGAGACTTCGCATTCTCTGCATCCTTCACACGGAAGAACTGCTGACGGGCCTTTCGTTCGCTCCAGCGCATATACTCCTCAGGTGTCATCACAATAGGTGCATTCAGATAGGAGTCACCCATCTTGGAACCTATCACATAAAGATTCAGGGAGTCATTATATTCCACCTGCTGCTTCACATTCTCAGGCATACGCAGGTCAAGGGCACTGGAATCCAGGTCTGCCGTAAGTACAGGAGCCGTCTTCTGTATCTTCCAGCGCGAATGCACTAATGAGTCGGGGATGCTCTCATCCTCGACCGTCAGGGCCTTTGGCTGTGCTTTCGGCTGTACCTTTGGCGCGTTCTTTTTATCCTTATCGTCATCGTCTTGCTGCGGAATAGCGGCAAAAGCCACAATGCCCAGAATCAGCAACGACAACATATATACTAGTCGTTTCAACGCTATTCTATAGAATCTTGTTCGTTAAAATAACGCAAAACAGGCGCAGATATTGCATCTACGCCCGTTTTTACCATATAAATAGTTATTTTATCTGCTTCAAAGCCAACTTCACCACCTGTTCTACAGGTAATGCGGGCTGGTCTTGCAGTATCTGCACCACGACCTTTTGCGTCGGAGCAGGGGCAAATCCCAGCATAGTAAGAGCAGCAACGGCCTCATCACGTACGGCATTATTAACGGGAGCAGAGACACTGCCGCCTGCAGGAATCTCCTCGGCAATACCCAGGGCCACAATCTTGTCACGCAAATCAACGATGATACGCTGGGCCGTCATCTTACCAATACCCTTGATGCCCTGAATCAGTTTGGCATTACCCGTGGAGATGGCAGAACAGAGTTCGCTGACACTCATGCCCGAGAGCATCATCCGGGCCGTATTGGCACCAACGCCACTCACCGTAATCAGCAGTTCAAACATCTCACGTTCCTTCTTATTATAGAAGCCATAAAGCACATAGGCATCCTCGCGTATGGCCTCATAGACATAGAGCTTCACTTCCTTCTTACCCTGACAGGCACTATAGGTAGTAAGCGAGATATTCAGTCCGTAGCCCACGCCTGCGGCCTCAACGGTAGCCATGGCAGGAGTCAGGTCGGTCAGTTCGCCTTTAATATATTCTATCATAACTTTCAATTTTTTATATATACATCCTCTAAAACGATTAAAGTTGACAAATTATTGTATTTCGAGGGCATAAACTTGCGAATTATCACAAAATGACAGTTTCAAGATAATTTTTCCGTCAAAATGTAATGCATTTAAGATAAAAAGCATTACTTTTGCCGCCGCAAACAATTAATGGGACAAATAATTACATTATAAAAATGAAGAAAATCAGAGCAGCCGTCGTTGGTTACGGCAACATTGGAAAGTATGCACTCGAGGCGCTGGAAACAGCACCCGATTTCGAGGTAGCAGGTATCGTACGCCGTCAGGGTGCCGAGAACAAGCCTGCCGAACTGGCTCAGTATGAGGTTGTAAAGGATATCAAGGAACTGAAGGACGTTGACGTAGCTATCCTGGCTACCCCTACCCGCTCATGCGAGGAATACGCCAAGCAGATTCTGCCATTGGGTATCAATACCGTTGACTCATTCGATATCCACGGACTGATTCGTGACTATCGCCGTACATTGATGGATCTGAACAAGAAAACCAATACCGTCAGCGTGATTGCCGCTGGTTGGGATCCAGGTTCAGACTCAATCGTCCGCACACTGATGCAGAGTCTGGCTCCCAAGGGATTGAGCTATACAAACTTCGGTCCTGGTATGTCAATGGGACACTCTGTATGCGTCCGTTCCAAGGCAGGTGTCAAGAATGCTCTGTCAATGACCATTCCCTTGGGCGAGGGTATCCACCGCCGCATGGTATATGTAGAACTTGAGGATGGTGCCAAGTTGGAAGAGGTAACCGCAGCCATCAAGGCCGATCCCTATTTCGCCAGCGATGAGACTCACGTATTCCAGGTAGAGAGCGTTGACGACGTACGCGACATGGGCCATGGTGTCAACCTCGTACGCAAAGGTGTATCTGGCAAGACCCAGAACCAGCGTCTGGAATTCAACATGTCAATCAACAACCCCGCCCTCACCGGTCAGGTATTGGTTAACGTAGCCCGCGCCTCTATGCGTCTGCAGCCCGGTTGCTACACCATGATTGAGATTCCTGTTATCGACATGCTGCCTGGCGACCGTGAGGACCTGATCAGCCACCTGGTATAAGAAAAGTACACACTTTTTAATTCCAAATACTTTAAAATCTGATAATTCCTAATGAGTTATCAGATTTTTTTGTATTTTTGCGGCATCATTACTAATTATAACAAAACATGAAACAAAAACTAACCACTACGATTCTTGGATTATTGTTGTCTACAATAGTCCTATATGCCCAGGCTAACCACTACGAACAGTATTACAAGAACCTGCCCACAACAGTAAAGGCAGTAGAGCGCATCACCATCCCTGCCAATGAAGTCAACCTGACAGAAGTCGGTGGCGTGGGCGACGGTGTCACCCTCTGTACTGAGGCTTTCGAGAAAGGAATCTCCAAATTGTCAAAGATGGGCGGCGGACGCCTCATCATCCCACAAGGCGTATGGCTCACCGGTCCTATTGCACTGAAGGACAACATTGAGTTGCATCTGGAAAAGAATGCACTGGTAGTATTCTCACCAGACAAATCACTATACGTTGACAAAAAATCACCTGCGAGTCGCGTGAATCCCTGTATCCGCGCCTCCAAGCGCACCAATATAGCCATTACGGGCAAAGGAACGCTTGATGGCAACGGACAGCAATGGCGCCCGGTGAAACGAGGAAAGATGAGCGACGTAGAATGGAATATGTACAAGGACATGGGAGGACAGATTACAGAGAAAGGCGATCTGTGGTATCCCTGGCAGATGAAGAACGGCTATGCAGACATTGCCGACAGTCCCATGAAGCAGGAAGGCATGCGCAATGACCTGATAAGACTGACAGACTGCAAGAATGTGCTCATAGAGGGAGTCACCATCCAAAACTCACCTCGTTTTCACTTGCATCCCTGTTACTGTGAGAACGTGATTATCGACGGCGTCAACGTACGTTCGGAATGGAACGTCCAGAATGGTGACGGCATAGACCTCTCTGATTGTCATCTGGCCCTGATTGTCAACTCTACGGTGAGCGTGGGTGACGACGGTATCTGCATGAAAAGCAGCAAGCCGTCATCAAGTCATGCCATCAGCGGTTGCGAGGACATCGTGATACAAGACAACACGGTGAACCACGCCCATGGCGGATTTGTCCTGGGTAGCGAAACAGCTGCAGGCATACGTCGTATCGTGGTTCGTCACAACACGTTCAGTGGTACCGACGTAGGCCTTCGATTCAAAAGCGGACTGGGTCGTGGCGGAAAGACAGAAGCACTATACATCAGCGATGTCATGATGAATGACATTGCGTCAGAGGCCATCATCTTCCAATGTGACTACGTGAACCGTTACGCAGGCGACGACGGTAAGGCTCCCGTATTCACGGAGGCAGAGAAGAAATGGGCACCCCATTTTCAGGATATCCATATCAGCAACGTCGTATGCCGAGGTTGTAAGACCGGCATCAAGGCCAGTGGTATTGAAGGCCTTGACTGCGTCAATGATATCACTATCAAGGACTGCTCAATCGTTTACAATAAGGAAGCAAAAAACATTGACGAGCCGACTGCACGTCTGACGCTCGTCAATGTAAAGTTTACTGAGAGCAGGCTTCACTGAGAATCTCACCCAGTGTAGGATGAATGTGTACCATGTCGCGCAACTGTGCGACCGTGGTATCGCGACACATCAGGGAACTGACTTCCTGAATGATATCAGCACTGTGGGCACCATAGGCATGACAGCCAAGGATACGACCGGACCCGGGCTCTGAGAAGAGTTTCAGCATACCCTCCGTCTCGTTCATTGTCAATGCCTTTCCATTGGCACGCCAGAAGGCCTTGCGACATTCGTATGCAAGACCTTTTTCCTTGAGTATATCCTCTGTTGGACCTACGCAGGCCGCCTCGGGTGTTGTAAAGATTGCTGCCGGCATGATATCAAAGCGGATAGCATCCTCTTTACCCAGAATATGGTTCACGGCATGCACAGCCTGCATCTCTGCCGCATGGGCCAGCATCTGCTTACCATTCACGTCACCAATGGCATAGATGCCTTTCTTCGTTGTCTCAAAGTTTTCATCCACCTTGATGCCCGTACGCTCATCATACTCAATGCCAGCATTGGCGAAGTCGGCCTGTACACGAGGTTTCCTGCCCGTAGCCATCAGGACTACATCAGCATCGATATCTGCGATATTCTCTACGGCAGTCTTCATCTTGAAGGTAATACCCTGCCTTTCTAAATACTTACGCAGACGCTTGGCTATATCGCTGTCAAGAGCAGGCAGACACTCCTTCAGGAACTCAATCACGGTCACCTCGGTACCAAAGCGATTGAACACCGATGCAAACTCCATACCGATAACCCCAGCACCGATAATCGCCAAACGCTTGGGGAAAGTATCCAGATTCAGCAGCCCCGTAGAGTCAACCACACGAGGGTCTGTATCCGCACCTTTTATCGGTAGCCATTTTGTCTCCGAGCCAGTTGCAATAATCACGTTCTTCGCCTGGATATCCAAGGGGAACACAGCCTTTTCACGAACCAGCGTGATATTAGGATGAGAGAGGATAGTCTCCACCCCACTGCGCAACTGGCTCACCACCTGCGGCATACGCTCACGAGCCTGTGTGAAGGTTGTACTGTGAACATAGGCCTTCGTAGGAATACATCCCACATTCAGGCACGTACCACCCACAGCATCACCTTCATAGATGACCACATTCAAGCCCTGTTTCGCCGCATATTCTGCTGCACGATAACCACCAGGGCCCGCGCCGATGATAATCAAATCGCACTCTTTCATTTTTACATTGTCTCATTTTGTAATTGACGGTACGTCACAACAGGATGCTTGGCGGCGAGGACATCATCCACACGACCGATAGGTGTGTTGTGGGGGGCCGATTTCACCAGGTCAGGATCATTCTTAGCCTCCTCTGCTATCTTTCGCATCACACCGATGAACTCATCGAGCGTTTCCTTCGACTCGTTCTCCGTGGGCTCAACCATCAGACTCTCATGGAAGAGCAAGGGGAAATAAATCGTAGGTGCATGATAGCCGTAGTCAAGCAGACGCTTAGCCACATCCATCGTAGTCACACCCGTACTTTTATCCTTCAGTCCGTCGAACACAAACTCATGACAGCACAAACCGTCGATAGGCAGTTCGTAGACATCCTTCAGACTCTCCTTGATATAGTTGGCATTAAGCACTGCCAACGGGCCAACCTCCTTGACATGCTCGCGACCTAGCGACAGAATGTATGCATAGGCACGCATCATCACCGCATAGTTGCCCTGATAGGGTGAGACAAACGGGAAAAACTGCTGCAATCCCTCACGAACACCCACAGGACCTGAGCCAGGACCACCACCTCCATGAGGCGTTGAGAATGTCTTGTGCAGGTTGATATGCATCACGTCAAATCCCATATCGCCGGGACGACAAGCCCCCAGCATCGGATTCAGGTTAGCACCATCGTAATACATCAATCCCCCACAGGCATGTATCAGTTTTGCAATCTCAGGGATACGGGTTTCGAACAGGCCGAGTGTATTAGGATTGGTCATCATCATAGCAGCAATCTCCTGACCTTGCTCAGCCACGATACGCTGCAGGTCTTCGAAGTCAACCTGACCATTAGCCAATGATTTCACCTCAATAATTTCCAGTCCGCACACTGCTGCCGAGGCAGGATTGGTGCCATGGGCACTATCAGGCACTACCACCTTCTTGCGCGCCATATCGCCACGACTGCGATGGTAGTTGTCAATCGTCATCAGACCAGTCAACTCACCATGAGCACCAGCATAGGGCTTAAAGGTAAAATGAGCCAGACCGGTAAGTTCGCATAGCGATTTCTCAAGTAGCGATACTAATGCCTGAGCACCCTTTACGGTTGCTGCAGGCTGCTTGGGATGCAGGTTCTGGAATTGTGGCATAGCAGCTACCTCTTCATTGATTTTGGGATTGTACTTCATCGTACACGATCCCAATGGATAGAAGCCTGTATCTACACCAAAGTTGTTGTTCGACAGATTAGTATAATGGCGCACCACAGTAAGCTCGTCGCACTCGGGCAGGACAGCATCTTCTGTACGTCTCATCGCAGACGGTATCTCGTAACTGCCAAAATTATTCTTTGGCAGACTATAGCCCTTGCGTCCCTCCTTAGAGAGTTCAAAGATTAAATTACCATATAGCTTATTGTTCATAATCTCTTGCCTATTTAGTTAGTTCAATCCGTCTGCGATACCAATCAAATCCAGGAAGTAGTCAATCTCCTCCTTTGTCCGCTTTTCGGTTACGGCTATCAGCAAACTACCATCCGTCATACGAATACCTGGGAATATTCTATTCATCACACAGGTTGAGAACAGTTTGTCCATATCGCCATCATAACGCACCAGGAACTCATTAAAGAATGGTTTGTCATAAACAAGAGAGAAACGTCCTGTAGCCAAGAGCTTGTCGCAGAGATAGTGAGCGCCGGCATACGACAGTTCTGCAGCCTCCTTCAGTCCCTGCTTTCCCATCAACGACATGTAGATGGTTACAAAGAGTGCCATCAGGCTCTGGTTAGAACAGATATTTGAGGTAGCCTTCTGACGGCGGATATGCTGTTCACGAGCCTGAAGGGTGAGCACGAAAGCACGCTGGTCGCGGCTGTCCCTAGTCATACCAACAATACGACCTGGCATTTTGCGAATCAGCTTCTCTGTGCAGCACATATAACCCACGTATGGGCCACCCCACTGCATGGGGATACCAAGCGACTGACCGTCGCCCACTGCGATATCAGCACCCCACTCGCCAGGAGTCTTCAGCACGGCCAAATCAGCAGCCACACTATCCATGATGAATAGTGCCTTCTGCTCATGACAAGCCTCAGCAAAGCCTGTGTAGTCTTCAACTATACCCACAGCATTGGGCTGCTGAACAATCACACCAGCAACGCCCCCCTGGGCAAGACGCGACTTCAGGTCATCAATATCAGTCACACCATCCTTCTCGGCTATCGTTTCCAGTTCGATGCCCTGATGCAGCGCATAGGTATCAAGCACCTTGCGGGTATCAGGATTCAATGTGTCCGATACCAGCACCTTGTTCTGCTTCTTACCGGCTGCTACAGCCATCATCATGGCCTCGGCACATGCAGTAGTACCGTCGTACATCGACGCATTGCTGATGTCCATACCTGTCAGTTCGGCCATCATGCTCTGATACTCAAAGATATAGTGCAGGGTGCCCTGAGATATCTCTGCCTGATACGGGGTATATGATGTCAGGAACTCTGAGCGCTGAAGCAGACTCGGTATTACCGATGGCATGTAATGGTCGTAAACGCCATAGCCAGCAAAGCAAGTAAGCTGGTAGTTCTGCGAGCCCAACTTCTCAAACAGTTGGCGTACCTCCAGCTCACTCATCTCCGACGGCAACTGGTAGTCACCCTTGAAACGGATACCCTCAGGTATCTGAGCATAGAGAGCGTCAAGGGAATCGGCATTCGCCTTGGCCAACATGTCTCTCAGGTCATCCTCTGTATGAGGAAAATATTTATACATTTCGCAAAAACTGTATTGTATGGTTATTTCTCACAGAATGCCTCATAGGCATCTGCTTCCATCAGGCTGTCGAGTTCTGTCTTATCACTCAACTCCACCTTGATAATCCAATTCTCGTAAGGGTCCTGGTTGATAAGTTCGGGCTGGTCATCCAATTTCTCGTTGACCTCAATCACCACACCAGAAACAGGCGCTATCAGATCGCTGGCAGCCTTCACACTTTCCACGGCACCAAACTCCGAACCGGCTTCAACCTCATCGTCAACATCAGGCATGTCAACATATACGACATTACCCAAGGCATGCTGTGCATAATCGCTGATGCCAACGTAACCGATATTTCCCTCAACCTTCACATACTCATGCGACTCACTATAAAGGAGTCCTTTAATTACTTTTGCCATTGTTTTTATAGTTTTTAGATTTATTTTTTATAGTTCTTGCTATAGAATTGTTTCTTCACCACTTTGCCAGGGAACACCTTCTTACGTATCTGAATCTGGAGGTCAGTACCCAAAGCAGCATATTGTGCGTCCACCAAGGCCATACAGACACTCTTATCAACAGATATACCATGATAACCCGTCGTTACCTCACCAATAGGTTCACCTTCCATATTCAGGACAGGATAGCCATGACGAGGTATTGCCCTGTCAAGGAGTTCAATACCCACGAGTTTCCTGGCAGGTCCCTCTGCCTTTTGCCGGGCCAGAGCATCCTTTCCGATAAACTCCTCCTTATCAAGTTTCACAAACATCCCCAGGCCGGCCATGATTGGAGTGATATCCTCTGAGAGTTCGTCGCCGTAAAGAGGCAAGCCCACCTCAAAGCGCAAGGTATCACGACAGCCCAGGCCACAGGCCTGAACGCCAGCGTCAATCAGCTTATCCCAACACTGTTGGATGTACTCATGAGAGGCATAGACCTCAAAGCCGTCCTCACCTGTATATCCCGTACGCGACACGATGACATCGCCTATCGTCTTCACGGTATAGAAAGCCAGTTCGCTACACGGCAGGTTCAGGACCGTCTCCATGATATGTTCGGCCTCCGGACCTTGCAACGCTATCTGTCCATAATAGTCGCTACGGTTCTGCAGATCAATATCAAAGCCTTTGGCATTCTGTTGCATCCAGGCCCAGTCCTTATCGATATTTGCAGCATTGATGACCAGAAAGAAATCATTCTCTGCCATCTTGTAGACGAGCAAGTCATCAACAGTACCGCCATTCTCGTAGCACATCATGCCATAATAGATCTTACCTACCGGTGCATGGGCTATATCGTTCGTAAAAATATGTTGCACGTAACGTTCGGCATCAGGTCCCTTGACGGTCACTTCTCCCATATGCGACACATCAAAGAGTCCGGCATGTTCGCGAACAGCCATATGCTCTGGTGCGATACCAGCATACTGATAAAGGAGTGGCATGTCAAAGCCACCGAAAGATACCATTGTAGCCCCCAACGCCACATGTCTTTCATACAGGCACGTACGTTTGTCTCTTCTGACTGGTTCTGTTTTAATTCCCATAGTAAATGAACGTTTATGATTTAATTAGTTTTACAAAGTCCTCACGCAAATAGGTCTGCTCCAGCTCTTCTATACCCTTCACCTCTTCCGGAGTCAGCATCCGTTCACCCTCACACAGCGTTGTCCTGACGAACGATTTAAACTCTTCAAGGGTCAGGGGGATATAATCCTTTAATAAGGTGATGCGCTGACGCACACTCTGTATGCCCTTTGCCTGCAGTTTCTCAGGGCCGGGCGTAATGGCATTGAGCATATGCTCCATATTGGTATCATAGAGCATCGTGGCATGTACGATACTGTGGCCTGGCAGATGATAGTAAGCCGTACCACTCACCTTCCTGTCGCCAATCATCACGTCATTATGCGTCGTACCTGTTGCCTCAACGCCCAGTTTTCTAAGCACGAGCAACAGCATGTTTACGAACCGGTTGAATGTCAGTCCTACGTTTTCCTCTTTCGTCACATACGAGAACATCACATTATCCTTGTCTGCATACACGCAGCCTCCCCCACTCTTCCGGCGGTACACCTGGATACCATGCTGTTTGCAGTAATCAAAGTTTACCTCGTTTTCAGCCACCTGATGACGCCCGAATATGACACTGGGCTGTACCTGCCACATAAAAAAACAATCGTCTTCGTCTATATGACGGGCGATATATTCTTCCATTGCCAGGTAAAATGAAAGGCGCCTTTCAATAGTGTCAGGCAGGGTGATGTACTTCATTTCTTTTGTTTAGGGTTAGCTTTTGAGTGCAAATTTATGAATTAATTATGTAACAACCAAAAAAAACAAGGTTTCTTTTTGATATATCCCCGAATCTTTGTAACTTTGTCCCCCAAATGATTAAAATCAAACCGTGGAACATAAGGATCTTAAAATACTGAAAACCATCGACAGTCCTAGTCAGTTGCGCCTTGTTAAGCCCGAATTATTGCCGCAATTGTGCAAAGAACTGCGGGAAGACATCATACAGGAATTGTCTGTCAACCCCGGTCATCTTGCCTCGAGCCTTGGCGTTGTGGAACTGACTGTCGCACTGCATTACGTATTCAATACGCCTCAGGACCGTATTGTTTGGGACGTAGGCCATCAAGCCTATGGTCACAAGATTCTGACAGGGCGTCGCGATAATTTTGACACAAACCGCAAATTACATGGTATCCGCCCCTTCCCTACACCGGAAGAGAGCGAATACGATTCATTTATCTGTGGCCATGCTTCCAATAGCATCTCTGCAGCACTTGGTATGGCAGTAGCCTCAAAAGGCAACTACAATGTTGTGGCTGTTATTGGCGACGGCGCCATGAGTGGCGGACTCGCTTTCGAGGGTCTGAACAACGTATCCAGCTCACCCAATGACCTCCTCATTATCCTTAACGACAACGACATGTCTATCGACCGTTCTGTTGGAGGCATGAAGGAGTATCTGTTGAGACTGAGCACCAACAAGACCTACAATTCCCTGCGCTATAAGGCATCAAAATGGCTGGTAGAACAAGGACTGCTGACAGAGGGACGCAAGAAGGGAATCATCCGCTTGGCCAATGCCGTGAAGAGTGCCATTTCAGAGCAGCAGAATATCTTCGAGGGCATGAATATCCGCTATTTCGGCCCCTACGACGGACATAACGTCAAGGAACTGGTACGTATCCTCAGACAACTGAAGGACATGAAAGGTCCTAAGCTGCTGCATCTTCATACACAGAAGGGACATGGCTATGCACCTGCAGAAAACTACAAGCCCATATGGCATGCACCAGGAAAGTTCGACCCAGATACCGGCGAACTGATTCAGGGCGACACAGAAGGAATGCCCCCCAAGTTCCAGGATGTATTTGGTGAAACCCTGTTGGAACTGGCTCAGGCTAACCCAAAGATTGTGGGTGTAACACCAGCCATGCCTACGGGATGCTCTATGAATATTCCCATGAAGGTGATGCCCGACAGGATGTTTGACGTAGGTATTGCCGAAGGTCATGCCGTCACATTCTCAGCAGGCATGGCGAAAGACGGGCTCATCCCTTTCTGTAATATCTACAGTGCCTTTGCTCAGCGCGCCTATGATAATATCATTCATGACGTAGCCATCCTGAAACTGCCTGTAGTTCTCTGTCTTGACCGTGCCGGACTGGTGGGTGAAGACGGACCTACACATCATGGTGCCTTCGATATGGCAGCCCTGCGTCCTATTCCGAACCTGACCATCTCGTCGCCCATGAACGAGCACGAGTTGCGCAACCTGATGTATACAGCACAACTCGAGGGGAAAGGACCATTTGTCATTCGCTATCCACGCGGCAACGGCGTATTAACCAACTGGCGCTGTCCGTTTGAGGAAATCAAGATTGGTACCGGTCGTAAGTTGCGCGACGGTGACGATGTTGCCGTACTCACCATCGGTCCGATGGGAAATGACGTAGCAAAGGTGATTGATGAAATCAAGGACCTCTCCGTAGCCCATTACGACATGCGCTTCCTGAAGCCACTTGACGAGGATATCCTACACGAAGTGGGAAAGAAATTCCGTCGTATCGTTACCGTGGAGAACGGTGTACGCAAAGGCGGACTGGGCACTGCCGTACTGGAATGGATGAGCGACCACGACTACGACGTCAAAGTTACTCGCATGGGACTGCCTGACCAATTCGTGGAACACGGCACCATCGACCAACTGCGAGAGATTATTGGACTCGATAATGAGAGTATCAAGAAAGCAATACTCAATTCACAAACCTAAACCCTCAAATCATGAAAGTAGTCATTGCCGGCGCTGGTGCCGTAGGAACACATTTGTCGAAGTTGCTCTCTACAGAGCATCACGACTGTGTACTCATCGATGATGACGAGGATCGTCTGGGCGGCATGGACTCGAACTACGACATCATGGCCGTCAACGCCTCACCAACCAGCATCAAGACATTGAAAGATGCCGGTGTAGGCAGCGCAGACCTCTTTGTAGGCGTAACCCGTTATGAAAGCCGTAATATCACGGCCTGCACACTGGCTCATGCCTTAGGTGCCAAGAAGACGGTTGCGCGTATTGACAACTACGAATACCTGTCGCCGCAGAATCTGCCTTTCTTTCATGATTTAGGTATCGACTCACTTGTATATCCGGAGGTTCTGGCTGCCACCGACATCATCAACGGTCTGAAACTGTCGTGGGTTCGCCAGCGCTGGGATGTGCACGACGGTGCATTGGTGCTGCTGGGCATCAAGTTGCGCGAGGGATGCGAAATCCTCAACCAGCCGCTGAAAGACCTCTGCGGTCCTGACGACCCTTACCATATTGTAGCCATCAAGCGCAATAACGACACGATTATCCCTGGTGGTATGGATGAATTACAGCTTCATGACCTGGCTTATTTCATGACCACCAGCGAGTATATTCCCTATATCCGGAAGATTGTAGGCAAGGAACACTACGAGGACGTGCACAACGTCATCATCATGGGCGGCGGAAAGACGGCTGTCAGGGCAGCACTCACCATGCCCGATTACATGAACGCCAAGATCATCGAGATTGACGCAGCCCGTTGTGAACGACTCAACCAGCTACTCGCTTCCAATGATGCCATGGTGATTCATGGTGACGGACGCGACCTGGGACTGCTTAACGAAGAAGGCATCAAGCACACTCAGGCATTTGTAGCCCTGACAGGTAATGCCGAGACCAATATCCTGGCATGTCTGACAGCCAAGAAACTGGGCGTACGCAAGACGGTTGCCATGGTCGAGAACCTGGATTACGTCAGCATGGCGGAAGGACTTGACATCGGCACGATTATCAACAAGAAGACCGTAGCCGCAAGCCATATCTTCCAGATGATGATGAAAGCCGACGTCAGGAACATGCGTTCGCTGATGATGGTTGAGGCCGACGTGGCCGAATTTGTAGCAGCCGAGGATTCGAAGGTGACAAGAAAGCCTGTAAAAGACCTTGGACTGCCATTTGGCATCACCATTGGTGGTCTGGTGCGCGACGGCAAGGGAATCCTCGTGAATGGTAACACACAGATAACGCCAGGCGATTCCGTCATGGTGTTCTGCCATAAACATCAACTCGACAAAGCAGAGAAATACTTCAAGAAGTCCCTCCTCTGGTAAAGTTGTTTATTCGAGTAATGTCATAACGAAAAAAGTTCAAATTGATCAACTTCCGCATCATATCAAAGATCCTGGGCTCGTTGCTCTTCATTGAAGCCTTTTTCATGGCCTGCTGTCTGGCTATGGCTTTTTCATTTCATGAAGACGACGAACTGGCTTTTATGGCATCTACGATACTGACGTTTGGAGGTGCGTTTATATTCCTGTTTTTCGGGCATGAAGCAGAGAACGCCCTGAGTCGTCGCGATGCGTATGTGGTGGTAACCCTTACCTGGGTCGTATTCTCGTTCTTTGGCATGTTCCCCTTCCTGATCCATGGCTCCATGTCCAGCATCACCAATGCCTATTTTGAGACTATGTCAGGTTTTACGACGACTGGCGCTACAGTCATTGACGATGTTGAGTCACTGCCTCACGGCCTGCTCTTCTGGCGTTCATTGATGCAATGGATAGGAGGTTTGGGAATCGTGTTCTTCACCGTAGCCCTGTTACCCCAGCTGGTAGGCGGTAGCGTCAAAGTGTTTGCTGCAGAAGCCACAGGACCCATGCGTTCAAAGATGCACCCGCGCCTGTCGACGACCGCAAAATGGATATGGAGCATCTACGTATTGCTCACCATCCTCTGCGCCCTGTCATTCTGGTTGGCAGGCATGGATTGGTTTGATGCTACCAACTACTCCATGTCAACAACTGCCACAGGCGGTTTCTCAACCCATAACGGCACCATCTTCCTGGCATCACCCCTCATTGAGTACCTGGCCATTCTGTTCCAGTTCCTGGCGGGTATCAATTTCACCTTATTATATATGGGACTGATTAAGTGGAAGATGGGCAGTCTGTTCCGTAATTCTGAGTTCAAGATGTATATCATCACCATACTCATTGCTACGGCACTCATCATGTACCTGTTGCTCACCCGCTTAGACTACGACTTCGAGGAAGCATTCCGTTCGGCCCTGTTCCAGGTCGTGTCATTCATCACCACCACCGGCCTGAGCAATACCGATGCAGGCGCATGGCCTCATCTCACATGGATTATCCTCATGGTATTGATGTTTATGGGTGCCTGTTCAGGCAGTACAACGGGTGGATTCAAGAGTATCCGCGTACTGATGCTTCTGAAAGTCCTGCGTAACGAGTTCCGCCATATCCTGCATCCTAATGCCGTACTCCCCGTCAAGCTGTCAGGACAGAGCATACCCCAGAACCGTCTTACCACGCTTCTGGCCTTTTTCACCCTCTATATCCTTGCCCTACTGCTGGTAGCCACCATCATGATTGTGTCGGGTATAGATATCACCAACTCCTTTACCATCGCCTTGAGCCTCATCAGTAACGTAGGTGCAGGCCTTGACACCAACATGGGCCCGCAGATGTCATGGGCCGACCTCTCCGATGGCATCAAATGGCTATGTTCATTCCTCATGCTTGTTGGTCGTCTGGAGATTGTCGCCGTACTGGTACTCTTCACCCGTGCGTTCTGGAAAGAAAACTAAAACATATCCACTTCCTCCTAAAGCAAAATTAAACATTTTGCTTTTTTTTATTCCCACCATAGACATAAATCAGTAAAGAATATTAATAAATTTTGCATTTTCTTCGATTATTTGTAACTTTGCACCCCGAAAAAAGATAAAATTTAATATTATAATGAAGAAATACTATCTTTACATTATGTTAGCCAGCATCTTCTTTTCAGGATTATCAACACAAGATGCAATGGCAAAGAAGAAAAAGAAGACCCCAGCAATTGCCAATGTTTTACAAAAAGACTCTGTGAATGCCGACTATAAGAAAGCGACTCAGGGCGGCAAGACCATGCAAGGTCTGTTCAATGTGATATACAAATCAAAAGAAGGCAAGCTGCTGTTTGAAATGCCCGACACAGCCTTCCACCGCACCTACATGTTGTCCAGTCGTGTGGCTGCTACAAGCGACACACAAGATTATGTAGCAGGTCAGATGTCAACCTCACCTATCCTTATCTGTTTCACCAAAGACGAGCGCAATGTCTACCTGCATAAGATGCAGTATATGGATATGGTTGTTAAGGGAGACCCCATGGCCTCTTCGTTCCAGAAGAATTTCCTGCATCCCATCCTGAAGGCCTTTAAGATTACGGCTACCAATGGCAAGAACGTTGTCATTGACGTGACCTCATTCTTTGGCGGCAACGAGAAATGCATCAGTCCTATCAAGGAGTCAAACCCCGTCAGCAAACTGCTGGGTAGCGACAATGGTCTGAAAGGCACATTTGTGTCTGACGCATCAGGTATCAGCGAGGTAAAGGCCTTCGAGAAGAACATCGAGATAAAGAGCATGCTGACATACAACACCACAGGCGCCATTCAGAAACCCTACACGCTGATGATGCACCGTTCGCTATTTGTACTGCCCGAAGATCCCATGCCACGTCGTCTGCAGGACAACCGCGTGGGCTATTTCTATAGCGACCAGTACGTTTATTCTACCAACAAAGACCGTATCGAGGACCAGACCTATATTCACCGCTGGCGCCTGGAGCCACGCGAAGAAGACCGCGACCGTTATTTCCGTGGCGAACTGGTAGAACCCGCCCGTCCTATCGTTTTCTATGTAGACTCTGCCTTCCCCGAGAAATGGCGTTCTACAATCAAGGAGGGTATCATGGAGTGGAACCGTGCTTTCGAGAAAGCTGGTTTCAAGAATGCCATCCTTGCCAAGGACTATCCCAAGAACGATCCCAATTTCGACCCGGACGATATGCGCTACAACTGTTTCAAGTATGCCGCCACATCAACAGCCAATGCCATGGGCCCCAGCTACACAGACCCACGCACGGGCGAGATTCTGGCAGCCGACGTCATCTGGTATCATAATATTGTATCATTGCTTCACAACTGGCGTTTTGTGCAGACAGGTACTGTAGACAAGCGCGTGAGAACAGTCACCTTTGACGACGACCTGATGAAGGAGTCCATGAAATATGCCGCCTCACATGAGGTTGGCCACACCCTTGGACTGATGCACAACATGGGTGCCAGCTATTCGTTCCCAGTTGACTCACTGCGCAGCCCTTCATTCACACAGAAATACGGTACCACGCCAAGTATCATGGACTATGCCCGTAATAACTACGTGGCACAGCCTGGCGATTTGGAGCGTGGCGTCAAGCTCACGCCTCCCGACCTCGGTGTCTATGACATTCATGCCATCCACTGGGGCTATCAGTTGCTTCCCAATATTCAGAAGCCCGAGGATGAGAAGCCTACCCTTGAAGCATGGATTCAGGAACACGCTGGCGACCCCATGTATGAGTTTGGTGCCCAGCAGGTGATTGCTACCATCGACCCCACCGACCAGACGGAAGACCTGGGTGATGACCACATCAAGGCCAGCGACCTTGGTATTGCCAACCTGAAGGTGCTCATGAAGAACCTGCTCAACTGGACCATGGAGAAAGGAGAGCGCTATGATGAGACTGAGAAAGTCTATCGTCAGGTAACAACTCAGTACACCCGCTATATCCGTCACGTCATCCCCTATATCGGAGGTATCCGTTTCGAGGAAATCAGACAAGGCGACGGCAAGGCCACCGGCAAGCACTATATTGGCAAGGCCAAGCAGAAGCAGGCCATGAAATGGCTGCTCAGTCAGGCACGCACCTATAACAACTGGCTGACCCCCTCTTCCATTATCTCAAAACTGGAGCTCGACATGAACGTCAACGACAAGTTGAGAACCACGATTGTCAACTCCTTGTTCAGTTCACCAACTCTCTATCGTATCAAAGAGGGAGGCGAGACCAACGCCGCAGAATGTTATCAGTTGGACAACTATCTGGACGACCTGACAAATGAGCTCTTCAAGGCACCTCAGGGTGGAAAACTCTCACAGGCAGAACAGGACCTGCAGGGAAGTGCCATCACACTGATGATGAACAACTCCGGCCTGAAAGCAAAGACAAGCTCTTCATCATCTTCATTTGCTGATGAACCCATGCAGGAAGAGGACCATTGGTGCAGCATGGCAGGCGACAACAGCTTTGTACGTATTAACCTGGGCACAGCATCACTCTCTGCCAGTCAGCTGGGTGCCATCATGACCGGACGCCTGAACCGCGTACTGCAGAAGTACCGCGTCTATCGTAATCAGTCAACAGGAAGCACGCGCGACTTCTACGACTATCAGATACTACAAATTGAGAAACTAAAGAATAAATAAAGTTGAAACGCATTCTATTTTTATTAGCGTTCCTGACCTTCTCCGTCACCTCACTGTTTGCTCAACAGAAAGTGACAGGTAAGGTAGTCGATGGCGGTAACGAGCCCGTCATTGGCGCACAAGTAAGGTGGAAAGAAACGAAAGAAGCTACCATCACTGCCGTTGACGGAACTTTTTCTATTGCTCCCAGTGAACAGACACGCACCTTAGTGATCTCCTTCATCGGTTACAAGACCAAGCAACTGACGCTTAGCGAAGGACAGACCCAAGTAAGCATCAAGATGGAAGACGATGCACAGAATCTTGATGAAGTAGTTGTGGTGGGCTATGGTTTGCAGAAGAAAGCCGCCCTCACAGGATCTGTAGAGACCATCAAGGCAGAGGACCTGCTGATGATGCCGACCACCAATCTCGACCAGGCATTGGTAGGACAGGTAGCCGGTCTGCAGGTGATGCAGTCAACAGGCGACCCCAGTTCGGCTCGTGAGGCAGACCTCCATGTACGTGGTATCAACAGTAACCCACTGCTGGTAATCGACGGTGTGCCCCGCTTCGGTACAAACACCAGCGATGGTGAGATGCGCCTGAGCGACCTTAACCCCGATGATATCGAGAGTGTCACCGTACTGAAGGACGCTGCAGCTGCAGCTGTCTATGGTGCCCGTGCTGCCAATGGTGTCATCCTTGTGCAGACCAAGCGTGCAAATGGTAAGCAGAAGCTGCACCTGAACTACCGCGGACAGTTTAATCTGCAAGAGGCCACTCACCTACCCGACTTTCTGAATGCTTATGAGTTTGCCAAGTTGCGCAATCAGGCTATCGAGAATAGTGGCTCTGCCCTGACACCCTATACGGATGCCCAGCTCGAAGAGATCCGCACACACAGCAATCCCAACGTCTATGGTGACGAGAATATGCTCGACTACCTCGACAAGACAGGTTGGTCAACCACCCACAGCCTATCAGCCTCTGGTGGCAGCGATGCAGTGAAGTACTATATGTCATTTGGCTATGCCGACACCAAGGGTATCTATAGCGGTGTGGGCCGTCAGCGACTGAACTATATGGCGAAACTGGATGCCACGCTTGCCAAGGGACTGGTTCTCTCGCTCGATTTCAACGGTTCACGCACCAATGCGAAGAATTCCAGTTATACCACGGTTGATGCAGCCTACAGCTTCTCGCCTGTTCAGGTGCTCCGTTTCACCAATGGCGAACTGGCCAGTGCCGATGGCAGTAACCCCCTCATCAATATCTTAGGGCTGGGCGGCTACAGACAGGACAACTTCAAGATGCAGGCTATCACAGCCACCCTTAACTGGGAAATACCCTGGGTGAAAGGCCTGAACGCCTATGCAAGAGGTACCTTCGATGATAACAGTCAGGTACGCAAGACCTTCAGCAAACCTGTGACGCTATATACCTATGACGCCACGACAGACAGCTACAGTCCTGATCCCAACACGGTATATCCCACAGCCAAGGTCTCTCTAAGCCAGTACGACCAGTTCTTCGACAGTCAGATATACGAGGTTGGCCTGAACTACAACAGGACCTTCAATGCCAAGCATGACGTGGAGGGAACACTGGTGGCCAACTACCAGCGCACCCATACGCTCTATATGGAAGGTACCAATCAGGACAAGGGTATCTATCCTGAGACAATGGGAACAGCCCTGGGCGACAAGACGCTTACAGGTAATGAGAGCAGGAATCAGCGTGCATCACTCATCGGACGTGCCAAGTATGGCTATGACAACCGTTATTTCGTGGAGTTCAGCTTCCGTGTTGACGGCTCTAATAATTTCGCTCCCTCAAAACGTTGGGGATTCTTCCCTTCTATCTCTGGTGCATGGGTCATCAGCAACGAGCCCTTCTTCCGTCACTGGAACCAGTCGGTGCTCACCAATGCCAAGTTGAGAGCCTCAACCGGATGGTTAGGCAACGATGGAGTGGCAGCTGCCTATAGTTATCTGAAGACCTATATGGAGGTGCCACGCTCCGGCTATACCATTGGCGGCAACTACCGTCCTGGTATCCAGATGAACGGCAATCCAAATGCCGACCTCACATGGGGTAAGACCCACGACTACAACCTGGCCCTCGACCTTGGTTTCTGGGGTGGTCGCATCGGTATCTCTGCCGAGTATTTCTGGCGTTATGAGACTGACAAGATTACAGCAGCACCCGACTATCTCTATCCGCCCTCAATCGGTGTCAGCGGTAACGTGCCCAATCTGAACTTCTCTGAGCTGAAGGCATGGGGATGGGATCTCAGCATCAACCACCGCAACACGATTGGCAAGTTCAAGTATAATGTCGGTGTGGTACTGTCGAAGACCGACGACGAGTATCTTGACTTCGGTGACGAGAGTGCACAGAATGCCAATCTGCGCCGTAAGGGTATGCCCAGCATGGTGTGGACAATGTATGAAGCCAGCGGACTCTTCCAGAGTCAGGAAGAAATTGACGGCTGGGCCGACCAGGACGGACAGGGCAACACCTCTATTGCTCCTGGCGACATCAAGTATGTGGACCAGAACGATGACCATAAGATTGATGTCAATGATATGATCTACGTGAAGAACTCATCATATCCCGATATGGATATTGCCGTACGACTGGGTGCTTCATACAAAGGATTCTTCATCAATGCCCTTTTCCAAGGCGAGACTGGCTACAAGAAGAATATCAAGGAGTATTACTCACTGGACAACGGAACCCTGCAGCGTTTTCAGAGATATCACCTCACGGACTCCTGGACACCAGAGAACCCTAATGCCGAGTATCCACGAGTAAAGTTTGCTACCAGCAGCGACAACAACCGCAAGGAGTCAACCTTCTGGGTAAAGAACTGTA
Organism: Prevotella communis; assembly: GCF_022024175.1. Lineage (GTDB taxonomy): Bacteria > Bacteroidota > Bacteroidia > Bacteroidales > Bacteroidaceae > Prevotella > Prevotella communis. Next base: position 2,704,474 of record NZ_CP091794.1, read on the forward strand.
ATTTCCTGCGCCTCAAGATGCTCAACATCGGTTACCAGTTCCCCCAGGCGCTGATCAAGAAGGCCCACCTCACATCGGCTAGTATTGCCCTTCAGGGAAGCAACCTCTTCACGCTGACCGACCTGACCGATATGGACCCAGAGCAAACCAGCAGAGGCTATCCTATACAGCGCAGTTATGGTCTCACACTGAACTTAGGTTTCTAAACACATAAACAGAAATAACGATGAAGAAACTATATACTTATATCATAGGTGCCCTGCTCTCGCTGTCTGTTACCGGCTGTAACAGTCTGTTTGACGACGCGCCCATGAACCAGATTTCAGAGAAAGATGTCTGGACCAACTCCATGCTGCTCGATGAATATGTAAACACGTGGTACCGCAATATGAACAACGGTTTCAACAACTTTATCTTCACCTCGTCAGGATTCGGCTCCATGTCGCGCTATTTCCTTCCCTGGCTTGGTGACCAGATTACCATCAGCAAGAAAGACTGGCTCAACTCAGGCTATAGCGATATGCTCAAAGGCAATGAGAAGACGCTGACCGACTATGCAGAGAATCTGTGGACAAACGACTACACACAGATACAGTATATCAACGCCTTCTTTGAGAATAGCAACCGCATTAGCGATGCTACCCTGCGTGAGCGCATCAATGGCGAGGCCCATTTCTTCCGCGCATACTATTATTATATGCTGTGGCGCAGTTTTGGTGGTGTACCCCTCATCGATCACACCATCGATCCCCTGAAGAATGCTGAGCGCACACCTCGTGCCAGCTATACAGAGATGCTTGATTTCATTGTGAAAGAGGCCGACGAAGCAGCTCGCATCCTACCCGTCACACAATCGTCCTCTGAAGCAGGTCGCGTGACGCGCGGTGCTGCCCTCATGCTCAAGGCAAAAGCTTATCTCTGGGCAGCCAGCGAGGTTTATCAGGACAATTCAAAGTCATACCTAGGCTTCACGGACAATCAGCGTCAGAACATGCTGGAGAAAGCCAAGGCAGCCTACGAGGACCTCTTTGCGCTCAATGCCTACGAGCTGATTCCTATCGCAGCCACTACACAAGATGGCATCAAGAACGAGTATCGCCAGATATTCCTCACCAAGAATAGCAAGGAGAGCATCCTGGAGGTGCAGCATTCTGATGATGGCGACTATGCCAACAAGTTCGGACACCGTCTGGACCGCTATGCCGCACCCCCATCACTCACAGGTACCTATTGTGCCTACACCCCCACGCATAACCATGTGCTGGAATACGGCATGCGCGATGGTGCAACCTACGATGCCAACCATCCCTACGACAACCTGGACTACCGTTTCTATGCCAACATCCTCTATGACGGCTCTGTATATAAAGGTCAGACGCTCAACATGCACACCACCGACGGCGTAGCAGGAACAGACCTCCAGCCCTACGGTACATCTACCACAGCCGGCTATACCCTTACAGGCTATTATATGGGTAAGTTCGTTGACGAGACACAAAACATCGACAACAACGATACCTATGCCTCAAAGCAGAATTATATCATCTGGCGACTGGCAGAGGCAAAGCTCGACTATGCCGAGGTGCTGTTCAATCTGGGTTATACAGAGGAAGCACGTGCACAGGTCAACGATATCCGCCAGCGTGTCCACATGGATGCCCTGCCTACTATCACTATCGACCAGATTCTCAATGAGCGTCGTGTGGAACTGGCATTCGAGGAGAGCACCTACTGGGATATGTTCCGTCTGGGCACCGTCTATCAGAAGCGCAATGGCTCTACCAATCCTCTGAAGAAAATAACCATCACGGTTACTAAAGGCACCACAAAGTATCAAGTTAGCAACATTGACCGTCGTGCCAGTGCCAATTACATCTTCCAGCTCAAGCAGTACTACCTGCCTATCCCCTGGAGCGAGGTGAAGTATCAGCAGTTCGACCAGAACCCTGACTGGAATGAGATTTAATATTTGAAATACTTATAATAACAAAAAAGGATAATAAAAAAAGATTATGAAAAAGATTGTTACACTCGCCATGCTGGCCGTTGCAACGATGAATGCCAGCGCTCAGGAAACAAAGAATTTGTTTGACGCAGCCGATTGCGATGCAGATGGTTGGCTGTGGCTGAACACTCAGGAGAAGATTGCCAAGTATGTAGGCACCATCAACGAGGACGGCTACACCGTTGATCCCAACGGAAAACCCATCCAAATGGCATTTGCCAACATCAACCCTGACTATCCCGAGACCGTTGCAGATCCCGACGTACTCGGAGCTGATGAAGGTGGCTACGTATTCGGAGACGAAGAATTTAATGCTGAGACAGCACTGAAAGGTGGTATTGCTCTGGCTCCAGCTTCAGCTCAGATGTCTATGAATGGCGGTTGCCTGGTTCTCAACCTGCCCTCATGCGCAACTATCAGCCTGGTTCTCTCATCAGAAGCCAAGATGCTTGGACGCACACTGATGCTGTCTCCCAACAATAGCATTGATAACGACAACAGTACAGGCAACGATCCTTGGACTGGTGATACAAAGTCAATCTATGCCAAGGCATCTGTATTTGGCCAACTGCATATTGCTGGCCAATGGAAATGGGAGGGCATCGAGTCTCTGAATAACGGCTATAACACAGGTGTTACCTTCGTGAGCAACGAGCCCGTTTACTTTGCGCTGCAGAACTGCCACAAATATACCATCTATGTTCACGCTATCCGCGTAACTCTCCCTCAGCAGGATCCTACCGGTATTTCAAGTGTTAACACAAGCAATACTGTTTCTGAAGTATTCTCTCTTGACGGTCGTCAGCAAGCAAAGGTTACACGTGGTCTGAATATCATTCGTCAGAACGGCGTTACACGTAAGGTTATCAAATAAAAAAATACAATAAAACATTATGAAAAAGAATATACTTACTATGTTGGCTCTGCTTGTCAATGTTGTATTGACTGCAGTTGCACAGGAGACTCCCGCCATCACTTTCGAAGCGGGTGCCGTAGAGCGTACTATCACTATCGGACTGAACGCTGCTGGTACCGTAAAGGTTGACTGGGGTAACGGAACTTTAGATGAGAAAGAGGCCACAGCTGCCTACGACGGTTGGGACAATGCACTTGATTTCACTGGGACGCCAAGTGGTACTGTAAAAATCTATGGTGAAGGAATCAACTACTTCCAGGCTTTCACAAAGTATGCTGAAGATGCAACTGAGATAACAGATGGTATCAGCAGCATCAACTTCAATGATGCCACAGGAATTACCGAGTTGGACATTCATCAAAACAATCTGACTACTGTAGACCTCAGTAAGTTGACAGCCCTAACAAAGTTAAATATTGGCGCAAACGACTTTGAAACAATTAATCTTTCTGCTAATACAGAACTGACAAACATTGACATCTCAAATAGTAAGAATACCGGTAAGCTTACCTCTATTGACCTGTCAAAGAACACAAAGTTGACATCGGTAGTACTTAGTGGAAACAAGTTGAAGACACTTGACTTCACCAACAACCCACTTATCAAGACTTTCACTGTTCTGAATAATGAATTGACAAGTGTAACCTTTGGTGAAAACACCGTTAAGAATCACACCATTCAGTTTGGTGGAAACAACCTAACAGGTATTAACTTGAGTGGTTTCAAGACTTTCTCTGGTACTTATCTTCGTCTTCGTGACAACAACATCAGCAAGGCTGCAAACATTGTTCTCCCTGGCAAGATTGGACAAATCTGGGCTGATGGAAATGCCTTACCACTCAATGAACTTTATGAACTAAAAAGCAAGGCGAAGACAGTGACCTATGCATCAACATACACCAAAGCTCAGGCTCAGCAGCCTTATGCTATTGCAGAGAGCATCAACGTGGGTGAGACTGTAGACCTCTCTTCACAGGCTAAGCTCGGAGAGACTGCTACAGTATTTACTTGGAAGAACGCAGAAGGTACTGCTCTTGTAGAGGGAACGGACTATACCGCCAACAACGGTGTATTCACCTTCCTGACTGCACAAGAGGCTATCCATGCAGAGATGACCAATGCAGAACTGGATGCATTCACTGCAGAGAAGCCTTACACGACTACGACTCTGAAAGTAGCTACAACTACTGGTATTACCTCAATGAAGGCTACCTATGGCCAGAGTGTTTATTACAACCTCAACGGTCAGCGTATCGCTGCTCCTGCAAAAGGTATGTTCATCCAGAATGGCAAGAAGGTTATTAAGAAATAAGACTCTCATATTATAGAATCAGAATCCTCCACAGCTGTAGGAGGATTCTGTTCTTTCAACACATCTGAGATTATATAACAAACAAAAATGAATATCAAACATTTTCTCACGCTTCTGATTGTCACCCTTTTGTTTGGAATGCCAACAGGACTCAACGCTGCTGAGCAGAAAAAAGCCAACATCGTCTGTTTTGTGAAATTCGCTGACGAAACAGACGGAACCATGTTTGTAGATCAGCCCTTCAGTTACTACGAACGGATGTTTAATGGCAATACCGAAGGCACACAGAGCGTTTACAACTATTTTAAGCACTCGTCATACGGACTGTTAGACTGGACCACAAGTTTCTTCCCCGCCCCCAGTGAGAACTCAAAGATTATGTCCTATACAGCCAGTCAGCCACGTGGTTTCTATCAGGAGAAGAGCAGCATCAATCCTGATGGATACGATGACGCAACAGCGATGGCTGCTCGTGAGAGAGCACTTATAAAAGAGATTATCAATTATCTCGACCAAAACCTACCAGAAAATACCACTGTTGATGCCGACAATGACGGAATGGCCGATAATTTGACGATTATCCTCAGCAGCTGTTCTGATATTTCCAGCCGATATATGCTCTGGCCTCACCGCTCCGACTTAGTGTCAGCCAACAATGAGTTCATGATTCATGGTAAGAAAGTAGTAGGTTACCTGATGGTATTCGATGAAGCCCGTCAGATTACAGCTCCCACGACGCTGGGTGTTATCTGTCATGAGATGTCCCATTCTTTAGGTACTTACGATCTCTATCATGTCAACGACAAAAAGAACCCTGTAGGCATTTGGGATCTGATGTCCGACAATCAGAACGTGCCTCAGCAAATGACAGTCTACACGAAGTATCGCTACTGCAAATGGGTTGACAATATCCCTGAGATTTCTACTCCCGGCACTTACACACTAAACCCTGTTGGAGGCTCTTCACGCGAAAATATTGCCTACAAAATTAAGCCCGTTGGCAGCGATGAATATTTCGTTGTAGAATATCGCAAAAAGGAAGGCTACGATAGCAGTATCCCTGCCTCAGGCCTCATCATCTATCGTATTAATCCAAAGTTCTCTGGTGGTAACGTAGGCTATAATGGCACTACCCGTTTGGACGAGCAATATATCTTCCGTCCAGGTGGCAGCACCACTTCCGATGGTAACATCTCGCAGGCTAACTTCAGTCAGGAGAGCGGACGCACGTCCTTTGGCGGACTTGCTACCGAAAAACCCTTCTATAGCGACGGTACAACTGCGAACTTTGCCATTGCCAACATCTCATCCTGCGGTGAGACTCTCTCATTCGAACTATTAGAAACCAGTAAGCAGCTCATCTTATCTACTGCCAATCTTACACTGAAAGGTCAGAAGAACAGTGCCGCCACATTAACGGTAGCCAGTGATGTAAACTGGACTATCGCTAATATTCCAACATGGCTCACAGTGACACCTGCTACAGGAGAGGCCGGCACAACCATAATCAATATTGTGGCCAGTAGCGACAACACCACAGGTCTTGAGAGACAAGCCACATTGACTGTACAGGCCACCTCTGAAGAGACACTCGCCAAGACCATTACTGTCACACAAGAGAACTTCGCTTCAGATGTCATCCTGTTCGATGATTTCGAGAACACAGAAAATCCTAATGGCTGGGAAATCAGCTATGAAGGCGAAGCTGGTCGTGGCTGGCAATATACCACAGGTTCTACAACAGGAAAGCTTACCAGTATGACCAATAGTGGTACGCATGCCATGACCCTCAAAGAAGCATTCTACGAAGAGAAACATATGGATGCCAAGCTCACCTCTAAGGAATTTGCCAATGGTACAAAGTTGACATTCTACTCTCACTGCAACGGTGGCAATGCTAAGCCAAAAGTTGCCCCCGTCTATATCATAGAAGTAAGCAGCGATGGCGGCAACACTTGGAACACAATCTTCGATGTACTCAAAGACTATCCACGTGACGAGCAAGGCAATACCGTCAAGGTACTGACATACACAAAGATTACGCTCGACCTCACCCCATATAGTTCTGAACATATGAAGATACGCTTCAACTGTTACGACACCACCAACGAGGGTCTGCAGTACTGGTGGCAGATTGACGATGTAGAGATTACGGGGGCAGCTGATGCTACTGGCATCACGCTAACCTCCACCACCCGTCAGTCAGCACCCATCTACGACCTGCAGGGACGCCGTCTCAGCAAGAAGCCGTCCAAGGGTGCCTATGTGAGCAATGGAAAGATATACCTGAGATAACTATTTCATATCAGCAATGAAGATAGAAAATAAAATCACCGAACAGCCTTCACGCTACGATCACCTGGAACAGATGTCGGTAGCTGAGTTGCTCCAACATATCAACGAAGAGGATATGCTGGTGGCAGAGGCTGTACACAAGGCTATGCCGCAGATTCAGGCTTTGGTGGAAGCTATTGAGCCAAGGATGAAACGCGGAGGCCGACTCTTCTATGTGGGCGCAGGCACCAGCGGCCGACTGGGTGTGCTCGATGCCAGCGAACTGCCTCCTACCTTTGGTGTGCCTGAAGACTGGGTGATTGGACTCATTGCTGGTGGCGACAAGGCGTTACGCCACGCCGTAGAAAACGCTGAAGATATTGCTGAACAAGGTTGGAAGGACCTCGCGTCTTTCCAGCCTACAGCAGACGACACCGTGATAGGCATTGCCGCTTCCGGCACCACGCCTTATGTCATAGGTGCCGTTCGTGAAGCCCGTCAGCACGGACTGCTTACCGGTTGCATCACCAGCAATCCAGAAACGCCCCTTGCCTCGGCTGTTGCTTTTCCCATTGAGACGATTGTAGGCCCTGAGTTCGTCACAGGCTCCAGTCGCATGAAAAGTGGCACGGCCCAGAAGATGGTGCTTAACATGATTTCCACCACGCTGATGATACGCATGGGACGTGTAGAGGGGAATCGTATGGTGAAGATGCAACTCACAAATGCCAAGCTCGTGGATCGCGGCACCCGCATGATTCAGGAGTCGCTTGGCATCTCCTATGAAGAAGCCGAACGCCGTCTGCTGGAGGCAGGCAGCGTGGATGACGTATTAAACAATAAATAAGAACATGCAAGAAATCAAGATTTATCATTCTGTCTGGAGAACGCTCCTCCTTACCCTTGTCTGTGCCGCGTTTGTAGCTATGGCCTTCATGATGATAGCCCATCCGTCATCAAGTCGCTGGAATCCCATATTCTTGCAGGTGGTAGGAGTTATAGGCATCCTATTCTTCGGATTCGGTCTCATTGTCATACCTTCTATGATGATCAGAGAGCGGATAACCGGTCAGGCCTATATCACCATCACGGACAAGAGTTTCATTGTTCGTGGTTCAAAAGCGTTTATAACTAATTTTTCAGATGTTGAGGCCTTTGAGATCGTGGAAATAGGAAAACAAAAGTGTATTTCCATTCATTACAAACCTAATATCGAGATTCAGAAACTGGAGGATGCCAGTTTTCTGGAGCGTCTCGCCCGTAGATTTAATACCAATCTTACAGGTGCCCAGGAACATCTGACGACTACAGGTACAAACATAAAAACAGAAGAACTGTTCGAGATACTGAACGAGCGACTGAACAATTCCCGTAATTAAGATGCCTTGTAAGATATTTTTAATATCCCTAAAATCCCCCAAAAACACCCCTAAAATTTTGAGTTAACTAAAATCATGATTTGATTTAACTCGATTGATGATTTTAGTTAACTCAAACGATTAAATTAGTTAACTGGCCATTTTTAAGGCCCGTTTTTTGTTTACTTTTTTGTTTACTTGATCTCATGGTCGTTACTTCAATAATTGCAATACAGTTTCTGGCGACACCTCCATCTTCGTAACAGCACACATGCCTGCGCCCATATCCTTCACGCTGGCACCAAGCAGATAGACATCATCGTCGATAATCAGAAATCTATCATGGTTCCTTTGTGGCAATTGTATGAACTTTATTTCACGATACTGCTCATTATGCTTCTTCAGATCCACCATGAACGGCTCGTAATAGCGGCTATAAATCATAGCTTCCACATCATCAGCTCGCTTATCCAAAAGCGAAAGCACTCGATCGTCTACATAGTTATCTATCAGCACTATGCGCTGCTTAGCACTCCTCACCAAGTCAGATACGTACGTCCACGCATCCCACACGCAACCAGTGGCAAATATCTGTTCTGGCAAAAGCTTGGGCGATTGTTTGTCCATCCTGTCGAAAAGCACATCCATCTTCTGGTCTGTTTCAAACTGGTGTTTTTCCAATTGCGCTATACGCATCAGAATACCTGCATTCTGAACCATAAAACGTCGCATAGCCACGAAAGCATTCATAATAGTAATGCTCCTTTCTATAGCAATTTTACTATGCACAACGCTTGAAAGTTGTCCTATTCCCTGCTCTGTAAAAGCATAAGGTAAGGTGGGACGAAACTTCAAAGACTGGAGGTGGTCACAATTTGCAACCACCTCGCCAACTTCTTCTTTTGTCAATTCAAAACGAAAAGACTCAGGAAACCTTTCAATATTACGCTTTGCCTGTTGATTAAGACGTTTTGTCGTTACTCCATAAAGCCTTGCAATATCTTGGTCTATAAGCACTTGCTCGCCTCTGACTGTAACTATTAGCTTTTCAATGTCGTATTGACTGAGATTAGTTTCTTGCAGGTTATCACAATTTGCAACAACCTCTTCAGGGTGATCACCGCTCGGCCCTACGGGACGCTTGTCCAAACAAGAATTTGCAACCACCTCCTTGGACTGGTCGCATTTTGCGACCGGTTCCTTTTTATTTTTCTTCTTATTTGTATTGTTTACCATTGATTAATCTATTTTCAAGTGCAAAAGCTGAAAGACTGGCCACAGTCAAAAATAAGGATAATAACAGTTTCATATCTTTTTTTTCGTATATTTCGCCTTGACTACCTTGTATGAGTTTCGAGTCAGTTCCTTCAGCAGATCATCAGGGGCTGTCGTTGGATTAATGCCTATCCAGTATTTGGGTGATTCGTTGTACGGGTTCCCGATACACTCATACTGTGCCTTAAGATCTTCAATGCGTTCTGGCTGGCATTTCAGCGAGATAACGGAGAAATCATTGCAATCGAAGAATGAGAACATGTGTCCTGCTACGTAAAACACCAATACTCCCTCTCCGTTCTTGAACTTCTGGAAAGGAAGTTTCTCTTCTATGTCTTCGCCTAACGACAGGCAGAACTCACGATAGTCTTCTATGTTCATTTCTGCTTAGCATTTCGATAATCGGCAATGGGGGCTATCTGTAGCGGATGACGGTCTGGAATCTCGTAAGTCAGCCCCTGCTGATGCAGCTCGTCGAGGAACGTATCAAGATATACATCGGTTGCAAAACGCTGCATGAAACTGATGCTGAAAACACCTGCGGCAGCACTTACTTCCACTACAATCATATAGGCAGAGTCTGTCTCTGTGCGCATCTCCCTGACATATTGTTCGGCAGCACCCAGACGGGCCTTCCCCACATAACTGAACATACACGAACCGTACTGCTGACTCAGTTGGTTTGTCGGAGCAAAGGCCTGATAGCGGGCTTGAAGCGTGGGCAGTTGTTCCACCCTTTCCATCCGGTCTTGGGTCTGCCAGAAATAGTCTTGCAGGTTGTCTGGATAAGTCTGCTCGGCTATCATCTTGCGGAAAGCTGCTATCTGAGTATCAAAGTCCGCCTGCTGCATATCTTGCCCCAGTGGCAGGAACAGTCCGCCTACTTGTGAATGGTGTGCCGCAGTGGTTCCGAGTGTCTTTCTCAAATCAACTGCTACTGTAACGGTTGGTGCCAGAGGCGCACTCTCTGGATGCAGACGGGCGATGGCTCTTGCCAGAAGCAGGGTTAGGAAAGAAGTAGGCGTGGCACCGCATGCCCGCACACGCTTCATCATCTGCTCCTCAGAGATGCGTATCTGTACCACTTCTTTCTTATCAGAAAGGGGTACGATGGCATCGGTGGCCAGATTGATAACCTTGGGACGCTCGGGCAGCTGCTGCGGGTGGATGCTCGTTGGTCTTGGCAGTGTGGCAGGATCTGTCCATTCTGCCTCGTCGATGATGTCACCTGCCACCCAGACTCCTGCAGGGTCTAACTCACTATCGTAGCGTCGCCGGCAGTATTCATAGAGCAATGTCCGGAGGATGCGATAGGCGGCAGTCCCGTCGATGAGCGCATGAAAGAAATCCAATGCCACGCAATCGTCCCACCATGAAAAAGCCATCAGATGTTCGTTGGCTTCTTCACTGCACAAACATACCGGCTGACGGCTGTTGGTTACTTTCCAGGGCAGTGGATTGTCATGGTAAACATAATGTTCGCTGCCGTCAGCATCGCGTTCGACACCAAGTTTGACACACAGGTAAGGGTATCTCGTCTGTACTGCTGCCACTGCTTCTTCGAGCAGATGCCTATCCACATCATCTTTCATCTGAAGAACGATGCGCACCGTCATAGGGTACTCGTCATCGGCCCTATTCAAGTAGAAACGCTCAATATATAATCTCTGCATCGGTCGGTTTAGATTTGTCAAAGTCTATTTGCTCTGCATGAACAGCCAGTCGCGAACTGCGGCAATTCACTCCTACTGCCAGCAAAAACATTACTTTCTTCATATTCTTAATCCCTGCATCATAGCCGTCCCTTATCAAGGGGCTCTAAACTACCAAGACCTTTTTACTTAAACGATGTTGCAAAATTAGTCATTTCTGATAAATTCTGAGGTTTTATGAGTAATTTTGTGGCTGTTTTTGAGAATAATTAAGGTATGCCGGAGCAGCAGCGGACAAGTACATAGGGGACGGGTGAGTGTCCCCAGGTGTTCTAAAAACTGCTCTGGCAATAAAAAACCGCCCGCAGTCTCTATAGACGCGGGCGGCACACTAACTAACTAACAATCTTTTCATCAAAAAAAACTACTAACCAATCCTAACTATTTAACAATAACCTTCTTTCCATTGACGATATACAGGCCTTTAGCAGGATGAGCAACGCGCTGACCAGCGATGTTGAAGTACTGGCTGTTGGCAGTTTGCTCTTGGCTCTTTGCTACATTGGCAATGCCAGTAGCATCGGTACGGATGACGATGCCAGGACACTTAGTCTGAATGGCTGTCCAGTCCTCGTCCCAACGGCCAGCTTCTGAGACGTCGAGAACTGTAGCTGTAGAAGCCAGTTTCTTAGCCAGCAGAGCATAGTCGTCGTAAGCCTCCGGATGCCAGTCGCCATCCCATGTACACTGATAGGTACCCTTGCCAATGACACCAGTCACCTTGACTTCACCTGTCAGCGAATTGTCGGCACATGCAAGAATACCCTTGCCATTCACCATCGTACCCTCAAATTTTATATCATCGACATAGAAGGTTTTACCTTCACCTTGAGGCGTCTTTTCAAAAGGCCAGATAGCCAGCACATTATTACCATTATCCGTAACCTTTTCGTTGTCAGGACCGGCAGCGAACTCATAAACCATAACTTGCCATCCGTCACCACCATTGTACCATGCTATACGCTCAGCATTATAGGCACCATCCTTACCCTCAAGCTGTACCAGCACATTGTGTGCATCAGTCATTTTCAGGCGCATGGTCAAACGGCGCAGTGCCTTGAAGTCTACATCGCCAACAGGCAGTGCTGCGTTGTGGTGCTCGTCGTTCCAGCCACCAGGGTTAGCCTTCAGCGTGAACTTCATTATCTTGTTGCCATCTTCTTCTACTACAGTAGGATCTGCACGGTTCCAGAAACCACCGTCCGAACCGACTTCCTTGTCCGTTCCGTCCCAGAGAACTACCTGTGCGTTACAAACTGTTGCTGCGAAGAGCATTGCGAGTAAAAATACTTTTTTCATAAGCGTTGTTGTTTTAGAATTAATATTGTTTTTGGTTGCTGCAAAATTAGTATCAAAATACAATAAGTACTATCAATAATGTTACATAGAATAAGAAAAAACGTTCAGGGTAACATTTTTACGCTACCTTGAACGTTTTTTCTTATTTGTCGCAAATAATCTCTTACTGCTGACTGATCTTCAAGTCGCTAATGGTGATGTTACCACCATAGTTGTTGATGCTCCAGCAGTTTTTCTGGATGCCATAGATGCGGTTGGTGTAGCAGACGTTGTCGTTGATGTACATCACACAAACGGAGTTGTCGGTGTAGATATCAATCTGATAGGTATTATCCTCAGGACGTGGAACCTCGTAGCCATCAATTGCCTCGATGAAGCCCTTGCCTTCCTCGCCCTCCTGCTCGAAGTTCACCTTGCGCTTTTCGCCACCGGCCTCGGGGTTTACCATCAGCGTATAGTACTTCTTGGCATCGACACTGCGAACCAGCGAGATGCCGAATCTGTCGGCATTGCCTTCGGTCTTCACCGTCATGCTGATGTGGTTGTGATAACCCAGTCGGCCGAACATCACATAGGCGCCTTCGCCAGTGAGCTGACTATTGGCGTAACCATTGCTAGCCACCACCTGAAGCGCCTGCTGCTTGTTGTACTTGGCTGCCATGGCAGGCACCTCGCCGAGTGAGATGGTACCGTCTTCGTGCTGGATAATCTTGTGGCAAACCAGCGCACCACCCCAGTTTGGCTCGCCGCCAGCACCCACATTGACATTCTTGGCATCGATATCTGCGCCAGAACGGTATGGGCACCATCCCCAAATATAACGGTCGGTGCCGTTTGAGGCCGTCTTGCCGGCATAGAAACCACGACTGTCGAGCACGCCTTCCTTATAGTCGGGCCACACCTTGGGGTCGTTGAGGCAAGTCTTCAGCTCGTCCCAGCTCTTGGCCTTGACATACTTCACCTTGCGGCTCCAGTTGACTGCCTGTCCCTCGCTGAACACGAGATACCACCAGTCGCCCATCTTAAACACATCGGGGCATTCGCACATGCGCTCCCACACCATGTTGAACTGACCGACGTGCTCCCAGTTCTTCATATCGGCAGACTTGAAGTCGGCGAACTTGGGATCGCCACCGTAGGAAGGTTTGGTAGAGATGACCATGTGATAGAGACCGTCGTCGGCCACGAAGATCTGTGGGTCGCGGAAGTCCCAGCCAGAATAGCCATAGTCGGAACCATGGAGCTGCCAAAGATTGTCGCGCGTCCAGGTCTTGAAGTCGGGTGATGTGGCACGCATTACCACCTGGCGATCCTTACAGTCGGCGTTCTCGCCAGTGTAGTAAATATAGTACAGACCTTCACTCTCGTTATAATAACAGCAGCCAGTGCCAAGCGCAGCATCCTGCTGATAGTCGTTGCTACCTACTGCCAGCACCTCGCCAATCGACTGATAGTTACATCCATCGGTGGTCTGAACGCCCCAATAGGGGTGGAAACAATACTTGGCATTGTCATCATAGTCTTGCAGATAGAGCACCTTGAAGTTGCCTGCCTTCTGGTCGTAGAACGGCATGGGGTCGCCTACGCGTCCAAGTGCGGGCTTAAAGTAGGTCAAAAAAGCATCTTCGTCAACAGGCGAATAACGCTCTTCGCTGCTATTCCAGTCCTTGCCGGGATCGCCTACAATCTTGTCGTCAGAGCAGGAAAAGAGTGCAATGGCCGCCAAGCAAAAACTCATCACTGTCATTGTGTGGGACAATTTATTTATGCTTTTAGTGTTCATATTGTTCTATTATATAAGGTTAGACAGTTATTGATTATTCACCGGTGAGATAATGATAGGCATTCATCAGAATCTTGCCCATGTTCTCATGGTAAACAGAGGTATAGTCGGTGGGAGAATACCAGTCGAGCAGACCGGCACCGAAACAGATGATACCACCCTTTCCGAAATTGCCATCGTAATTCTTCAACTCCCAAGAGGATATCTCGTTGCCATGTCCGGTCAGGCGACGAGCCTTACCACCAGTCACTTCGTCGAACTTCTGATAGAGGGCTTCGTCGGAAACGCCGTCCCAATGATACTGAGATGCTGAGTTACAGATGGTGTAATCCTTATCAAGCGTGTAAATGGCTTCGGGATTGGCAGGGTTGACAACAAGTCCTTGCCACAAAGCATGGTTCTTGTCGAAGACAGGCAACGTCCAGGGATCATCCCCCATCTGTGGACCACCTTCGCCATTGCCACCCCAACAGTTGTTAGGACAACCGTCTTGTGGCATAGCACCTAACGCTGCTGCCAGGTTAACACCCATGCGCTGCAGCACGAAAGCGCCACCCTTCTTCCAGTATTCCTTCAGTTTTGGCAGAGCATCCATGGCACTCTTCTCGCCTCCCTCAAATCCAGAGAAGGAGGTATAAGCACCTGTCTGGCGATGGAAGAAGATGAACTTACACTCGTCCAGCAGACCGTCGAAGTTGGCAATCTGTTCCCAAGAGACATAAGCCGAGCCCTGAATATTGCTGGTCAGCCATTTGGCAGCAGCCTTCTCTTCGTCTTTCAGTTCATCGACATTAGCTGCGTTGCCTGCGAAGATGGCTACAGGTTTATCGATCAGCACGATCTTCACGGTATATGTATTAGTAGCCGTACCATCGTTCAGCGTGAGCTGGAACGGATTGTTCGGATCGCTAAAATCGGCGGTCGAACCGCTGGCCGGGAAACTGACAGCATCCTCGCTATTATCTACAGTGAAGGAAGCATTGCTCAGGTCGATGCCACTGATGCCCAGCACATAGACGGTGATGGTTTTGTCTTCTTCGTTGATGGCACCTTTGATGCCTGAAAGGTAGAAGTTATAGAGCTTGGCCTCGTCATTGCGCACGGCAATGCGATATTCCATCATCAGGTCGCCATTGGTGATGCGCAAGGTCTGGTCGGCTTCCACATTGATATGGTCGCCCTGCTTGATATTGCTGGATGCTCCTGGCGAAACAATCATGCTGGTGACAACCATGTCGTTCTTAGCGGTAAAATCGACGGGCACCTTCACTTTGATCAACTTGGTGGCCATGTCGATGGTTGCTTCGTACTGGTCGTTAAGCACGAACTTCTGCACCAGACAATCGCCACCGACGCTGAGACTGCCTGTATGATCGTCTGAGCAGGCAGCAAACCCGCAGGCAACCATCAGTGCACAGATGATATTAAATATTTTAGTCTTCATAATATTCAGTTTAAATGTTCTTATTACCAATTACCACAGTTCTGAGTGTACTTTCCATTAGAGGCAGCCATCTGCTCGTGAGGCACAGGCAGGTATTCGTTCTTGTCGGCCACGAATTGTGCACCTTCAAGGAATTTGGCACTTTTGCTCTCGGTGGCATAGAAGTTATTGATCACGCTGGCTGCTTCGCCCCAACGCACTAAGTCGAAGAAGCGCTCGCACTCCATAGCCAGTTCCAGACGACGTTCCATCTTGACAATACTCAATGTCTTGGCTTTGTCGTAAGTGCCTTCGTAGGGCTTCACATTGTAACGTACGTTCAGCGTACTGGGATAGTTGGCCACAACACTGCTTGACTGCATGCTCTTGGCGCGATTGCGCAGCTTGTTCACCAGCTGAATAGCCTCGCCAGTCCGGTTCAGTTGTGCCAGTGCCTCTGCACGCATCAGCAGCACGTCGGCATAGCGGAACACGATGCGGTTCATTGATGTGGCCCACTGGTTGTCTGCATTGAAGATGTACTTATCTGTCAGGTCGGGGTCAACGCACTGCTTGAGGGAGATGAAATTGCCATAGTTGCCATTAGAACGACTCCAAGGCTTGCCCTCACCAATGGTAAGTTTGGGACTGGGATTGAACATAAACTGTGTACCGGGCATGCCCACGGTGATAAAGAGTCGTGGATCAACAGTCTGGCTGTTGCCGACGGTCTTGCCTACAAGCACAGCATAGTCTGTGGCATTAGCCTCATCAAACATGGGATGGCCCTCGAAGTCGGTCTTGTAGGCATTCACCAAATTGTGTGAGGGCTTGTAGAAGTCGCAACCGCCCAGGATACCTTCAAGCTCAGGTGGAATCAGACGGTTTGAGAAGTTCAGGTTACCGTAGTTCGTACCGTCGTTCTTTGAATACTGAATGGCCCAGATGCTCTCCTTGCCATTCTCGTAGGCTTCTTCAGGACGGAAGTTGTTGTGCAGGTCGCCCTCAAGGTCGTAGCCACGATACAGGGTGAGCTCGGTGTATTCCACCACTTTCTTCAGGTCGTCCTCATTGATGCTGGTTACCTGATTGCTGTTGGCATCGTCCTGGCGGTAGGCCTTGTAGAGATAAGCCTTGGCGAGGAAGGCAGCGGCAGCAGACTTGTTGGGGCGACCTTTGTCGGCCTGCGTCTGAGGCAGATGCTCGTAGGCGTAGTTCAAGTCCTCGATGATCTGCATCCAACCTTCGTCGTTGGTGTATTCGGTATTTGAGATATTCTTAATATCTTCTTCCTCCAGATTAGGCTTGTTGACAAAAGGAATCTTCTTGAACAAGCGCTTCAGCTGGAAGTGACCGTAGGCACGCAGGAAGCGCATCTCTGCTATGTGCTCCTGAACGGCTGCATCGTCCTGATTGCCATTCGACAGCACATTAAGACAAAGATTAACGCGCGACAAATACTTATAGAGTCTGGTCCAGATGGAACTGAAGTTCCAGTCGGTGGTCATCACACCGGTACATAGCTCCAGGTTATGGAAAGGAGTACCATCAGAATGGTCGGCACCACCAACATATGCATCGTCCGAGCGCGTGTCGTAGTTCCACAAGGAGAACGAGGCGTTCATATCCTCGATGGTTACCAGTCCGGCATATGCAGAGGTAAGGATGTTGTCTGCGTTAGCAGGATCCTTTGCTTGTTCCTCGGTCAGTGTAGCCTGTGGCAGTTGGTCGTCGAGGAAGTCAGAGCAAGAAGTTAAACCACCAAGCGCACAACATGCGAAAAATGCTTTATATATAGTCTTCATAATTATCATATTTCGATTGTCTGTTATCAATTAAAACGATACATTCATGCCGAATGTGAGGTTGAGAGGGATTGGATAGCCGAAGCCAGGATTCTCAGGATCGACACCCGTGAACTTGCTGCTCTTGATGGTCAGCAGGTTCTGGGCTGAAGCATAAAGACGTACACGTTCCATCTTCAACTTGTTGACAAGAGACTTGGGCAGGTTGTAGCCCAGCTGAATGGTACGAAGCTTAGCAAATGAGCCATCCTCTATGTAATATGAAGACAGACGGCCTTCGTTGGCAACATCTCTGGTGCTCAGCGCAGGGATATCGCTACCAGGATTGGCAGGGCTCCATGCGTCAAGTACTCGGGTGCCCTTATTCAAATAGGGAAGGTTCACCTTATCATAAGTATTGGTCCAGAAATCGGTCTGGGTCTTATAGTCGTAGCAGTTGACATCAACGCCCTGAACGCCCTGCCAGAACATGGACAGGTCCCAATCCTTATACTGCAGATAGATGTTCAGACCCCAGGTAAAGTCGGGTGTGGGGTCGTAGATCCATGCCTGGTCGCTCTCGTTGATAGTGCCGTCCTTAACCACATCGAGATAGCGAATACGGCCCAGTCCGGCAGCCTCCTGAGAGGCGTGGTTATTGATTTCTTCCTGCGTGCGGAACAAACCGTCTGCCACATAGCCAACCTCTGAATACATGGGGTGACCGATGATGCTGAACACGCCATTGCCACCGTAGGTACCGGCAGCAGCGACGGTCTCTGGCAGTTTCGTTACTTCGTTGGTGTACTTACTGATGTTTCCGGTGATGTCCCAAGAGAAGCCGTTGGCCTGTTTATGACGATAGCCCAACGAGAACTCCCAACCTACGTTCTTCACCTCGCCGGCATTGATCCACTGCGAAGAACCTTCACCCTGTGTGCCAAGTCCTTTCATCTCGACGAGGATGTCTGTCGTTTTCTTATTGAACCAATCAAACGAACCGTAAATCTCATTACCTTTCAATGCAAAGTCCAAACCGATGTTATGCTGCGTGGTGGTTTCCCATTTGATATTCTCGTTGCCAATCTGCTTGCGGATATAACCACTGGGGAGGTTGGTGCCACCATTGCTTCCGGTGATGTCGTAAACGGTGCCGGCAGGGGCCTCACCATTCCACAACTCGGTGGTAACGACGGGTGCATACATGGTGAACCGGGCTGTATTCGAGATTTCCTGGTTACCAGTCATACCCCAAGAATAACGTACCTTCAAATCATCGAGCCAACTTCTGGTGCCTTCCATGAATTTCTCCTGAGTGATACGCCAACCAGCTGATGCAGAGGGGAAGGTACCGTATCGGTTGTTCTTACCAAAACGGCTTGAACCATCGCGACGCAAGGTGAAAGATGCCATGTAAGTATCATTATAGGTATAGTTGGCTTTTCCGAAGAAAGAAACCAGCGAGAAGCCACCACCTGAGCCTTCGGCCACCTGACGACCAGAGCCTGCTGTGGGCCACATATAATCGGTAGTGAGTACTGCCATGCCATAGCGACGGGCATTACTCCAGTTGTCGTCCGTGCGGTTCAACTCTATACCAATCATTGCGTCTGCACGATGCTTGCCAATCTCCAAATTATAAGTAGCAATGGCATTCCACATCCAGCGCTGGGCATGCTCCTGACGCATCTCAGCAGCGGTCTCGGAGTTGGCAATCTTACCATTAGCCACGGGATACTGGAAATTGCGCTGTTGCTTCTGACTGTAGTCCAAGCCGACGGTAGAACGAATCATGAAGTTCTTAAACGGCGTAATGCTGATGTGGGCATCACCAAAGATACGCCACATCGTATATTCGTTGTCTTTCGTTCTTGAAAGCATACTCAGGGGATTCTCACGCTCTGGGAATGCTTCCACGGGCTGAGCGTACTCACCATTTTCGGCGTAGATGGGGAAATTGGGACTGAACTGCAAGGCGTTTCTGAGAATATCGCCAGGAGCATCGGTTCCCTTGGTGCGGTTCAGGGTAAAGTTCTCACCAATCGTTACAATGCCATCTAGCAACTTATATTCGGTATTGGCACGTGCCGACAGACGACTGAACTCTGACTCTTTGATCGTACCTTTATTATCGTAATAGCCCATAGAGAAGAACGAGCTACCCTTCTCCGAACCACTGCTCACAGAGAGGTTGTACTGCTGAACGATGCCTGTGCGAGTGACCTCGTCAAACCAGTCGGTGTCGCCAGCGTGCACTGTGCCGTTGGCGTCCAGATAGTTGTCCATGGTCACGCCATAGAGCTGCGGATGACCGTTCTGATCGTATCCCCAGTCAAAGTTATAGCCCACAATATTATTATTGGGATTCTTGCCATCGTTGATGTTTGCCTGCCAAAGTGCCTGACCAAACTGGCGGGCATTGAGGGTCTCAATCTTATGAGCGTAGAAAGAAGCAGCGACACTACCGTCAAAATCTACTCTCACCTTTCCTTCCTTGCCGCGCTTGGTCGTGATGATAATCACACCATTGGCAGCACGCGAACCATAGATAGAAGCCGAAGCGGCATCCTTCAGAACCTGAATAGACTCGATATCATTGCCGTTCAGCTCGTGCATGCCCGACTTGGTGGGCACACCATCTATAATATATAAAGGATCATTGTTGTTCAACGTACCCAAACCACGGATACGTACCGTGGCAGCTCCTGATGGATTACCATCGGCAGAGATGTTCATGCCCGGTACACGACCTTGCAGAGCCTTCATCGGGTTATTTTCATTCTGCTTGGCTATCTCGTCAATACTCACCGTTGAGATGGCACCTGTCAGATCAGCCTTGCGCTGGGTGGTATAACCCGTCACCACCACCTCCTGCAGCACTTTGTCATCGGGTTGCAATTGCACCTTCATACCGTTCTGCGCAGGAACATCCTGCGTCTGGTAGCCGACATAAGAGATGGAAAGGATAGCACCCGCCTTGACTTTAATCTTGAAGTTACCGACTAAGTCGGTCACCGTGCCATTGGCCGTGCCTTTCTCCTTCACCGTAGCTCCGATAACTCCGTCGCCGAAATCATCGATCACCGTTCCCGTAATCTCTGTTTGCGCGTACATTAAAGTACTCAGCATCAGAGTCAGGAAACTCAAAAACACTCGTTTCGATTGTTTCATTTGCTTTACGTTTTTAGTTAATACTCTCGTTTTAGATTCTGACGCAAAAGTAGTAATGATATAGTTATTGGTATGAAAAATATCGTTCATCCCATTCAAAAATTGTTGCAATGTAACAAAATTACAATGGAATGAACGAATAATCTTAGTATTACAAATATTTCCGTGCTATTTCCGGACGTCGCCAGGCACCATGCCGTACTCCTCTTTGAAACATTTGGAGAAGTAGCTGGGGGCAGTGAATCCGACAGCGTATGCCACCTCGCTGACACTCTTGTCGGTGGTGATCAGCATCTGATAGGCGCGCTTCAAGCGCGTGGTGCGCAGCAGTTCTACGGGTGAGGAACCGGTTATCGTCTTAATCTTACGATAGAGCTGTACACGACTGAGGCTCATCTCTGCTGCCAGGTCGTCGACACTGACCTCGCTATCTTCCATGCGAGCCTCAACGACCTCGCGGAACCGTGCCAGGAAGGCACTTTCGGCAACGACGGACGATTTCTCGTCTGCCGGGCTGTCTGCTGTCTGCTCCTTTGTTTCGTCAGCAACAGGTGCTGGCTCTATCTCCATATTCCACAGGGTACTGACGACACGCTCTTGCTGTAACTTCACGTTACGGAGATGATACAGATAGAACAACACGATGGTTACCACCAAGAGCAGAATGACACCCATCGACATCCAGTTGACGACATGCTGCGTAGCTAACTCTTTCAGATAGGTGTCTGCCCTGCTATGCAACTGGTCGAGATACTCAGCCTGGTGCATCATCTCTTCGCTTTGCATCAACAGCACCTTAGCATTGTCGCGAGTAACCAGTGCTGACTGCAGAAGAGCTTCCTTCTCGTAGGGTTTGCCTTCAAGGATGTTGATAGCCAACTCTATGATTTTGTCACCATGGGTAGGATAGATATAGGAAGCATCCAGGATGCTGTCGCGTACCAGACGGATGCCGCCATCTTCACCAGGCAGACCGTCAATGCCACAGTAGAGTGGCTGATGGCTGTCAGCTGTTAGCTGTTGGCTTTCTTGCAAGGCACGACGGGCCCCCATGGCCATGCGGTCGTTCTGACCAAAGACAAAGTCGATATGGTCCAGATTGCCAGGATAGGCTTTCACGGCCTTGACGGCACTCTCCTCTGTCCAGTCGCCTTGCAGGGTTGCAACGACAGTGATGTCTGGGTAATTCTTCAGGGCATCAGCGAAACCGTTGTGGCGCTCGATGGCTGGTGACGAGCCCTTGAGTCCCATGATTTCCATGACACGTCCTTTGCCATGCAGTCGACTGGCGATGTATTCACCCATGATGCGCCCCATCTCGTAGTTGTCGGCACTGATGAATGACGTATATTTCTGTGAATTGGTCTTTCGTTCAAAGACAATAACAGGAATGCCCTTATCGTAGGCGCGGTCGATGGCTGACGAGATGGTTTTCAGCTGGTTGGGAGCAACAATCAGCAGGTCAATGCCGCTGTCCACCAGCGAGTCTATCTGTTGTACCTGACGCTCGTCGCTATCGTGGGCTGCAGCAAAACGCAGCTCTACATTTTCCTGACAATAGGCTCCCATACGCAGCTCGGCATTCTGCTTCTCACGCCAGATATCTGCCGAACACTGAGATACACCTATTATATAATGAGGTTTAGGGTTGGCACATCCTAATATAGTCAGTAGCAACGCCAACAGCAAAGCCCCCAAAAGTTGTTTATGCATCATTTTAGAATTGTATTAACAGGTTTTGTTGGCAAAAATACGAAAAAAAATAGAAAATACGTTCATTGTCTGTCTTTTTTGTTGCAATGAACGTTTTTTATTAGCTTTTGTATCATAATTTATAGGAGCAAAAAGAGAAATCATGTATATTTGCAACAGATTTCTACACTAAAACATCAAACGACAATGAAGAAAAGATTTTTACTGACACTGATGACTGTCATGCTAACCTGTACGGTTGGAGCACAGGTGAAGCCTATCGTGCTGGGCGACAAGCACGCCATGTTGAAAATGGAGCAAAGCTCCCGCTATCTGCTATTGCCTGTACAGGAAACGGAAGACATCGCAGCCATCGCCGTGTTAGACAACTATAATAATATGGTACAACGCCTCAACGTGAAGCTGGCCGTTGACCGCGTAGACTATTATGTGCCTTACGAACTGAAGGGTGCTTGTCTGTTGGATATCGAATTCCACGGAGACCGCCGCCAGAAGGGCGCTGTGGGTGAGTTTGCTTGCTGGCGAGAGATGAAGTACTCCAATACTTTCGACACTCAGAACCGTGAGCACTTCCGTCCTGTCTACCACCATACCCCTCTCTATGGTTGGATGAACGATCCCAACGGAATGTTTTACAAGGACGGTGTGTGGCACCTCTACTACCAGTATAATCCTTACGGCAGTCAGTGGGAGAATATGACATGGGGGCACAGTACCTCGAAGGACTTAATACACTGGGAGGCTCAGCCACTGGCTATCGAGGCCGACTGGTTAGGTTCTATCTTCAGCGGCTCGTGTGTAACGAACGGCAGCGAGGTGGTGGCTTTCTACACCTCTGCAGGTCATCATCAAACACAATCCATGGCGGTATCAAAGGATGGCGGCCGCACCTTTAAGAAGTATAGCGGCAATCCTATCCTGACGACCAGCGACATTGCCGACTTCCGCGACCCCAAAGCATTCTGGAACGAGGATGCCAAGATGTGGAACCTCATCCTGGCTGCAGGCCAGGAGATGCGCATCTACTCGTCAAAGGACTTGAAGGCATGGAAGTATGAGTCGTCGTTTGGCAAGGAGTATGGCAACCACAGTGGTGTGTGGGAGTGTCCTGACCTGTTCAAGATAGACAACAAGTGGGTGCTCATCTGCAACATCAATCCTGGTGGCCCCTTTGGCGGTAGTGCTACGCAATATTTCGTAGGACAGTTCGATGGTCACAAGTTCACGTGCGAGTCGATGCCGAAGGTGACGAAGTGGCTGGACTACGGCAAAGACCACTATGCTACGGTGTCGTTCTACAATGCACCCGACAACCGCCGCACGGTACTGGCATGGATGTCCAACTGGCAGTATGCCAACCAAGTACCCACCAAGCAGTTCCGCTCAGCCAACTCCATACCCCGCGACCTAGGACTGTTCCGTCATGGTGAAGAGACTTACGTCAGCGTAATACCTTCCAAGGAGATGCTGGCCGTGCGTGGCGCAAAGATAAAGAATCCTACCGAGGCCTGCGAGATTCTCATCGACACAAAGAGCCAGACGGAGATAGTACTCTCCAACAACAAGGGCGAGAAGGTGACGATGAAATACGACGGCCAACAGCAGACGTTTATGATGGAGCGTGTGAAGAGTGGCGACGTCAGCTTCAGCGAGGCATTCCCTGCTGTGACGGTAGCCCCAACGTTTGGCACCGTCAAACAACTGCGCATCTTCATCGACCGCTGCAGCATCGAGGTGTTTGATGCAGAGGGCAAGATGGCTATGACCAACTTGGTATTCCCGTCAGAGCCCTACAACACCCTCAAGGTGAAAGGTGGAAAGGCTACGATCTATCAAGTTAAGAATTAAAAATTAAGAGTTAAGAAAGATAGTGAAGAGCTAACAGCTAAGAATTGATAATTATAAAATATTATGACTAAGCAAAACAAAACAATTTACCTGATTCCCGTGATGCTCTGCTTCTTCTGCATGGGCTTCGTGGACTTGGTGGGCATTGCCTCCAACTATGTAAAAGAAGACCTCGCACTGAGCGACTCGGTAGCCAACGTACTGCCATCGCTAGTATTCTTCTGGTTCCTCATCTTCAGCGTACCCACGGGCATGCTAATGAACAAGATTGGTCGTAAGAAGACTGTACTGCTGTCACTGGGGGTGACTGTCGTGTCGCTACTCTTGCCACTGTTTGGCGAGACGTTTACACTGATGCTTATCGCCTTCTCACTGCTGGGCATCGGCAACGCACTGATGCAGACCTCGCTGAACCCGCTGGTATCAACGGTGATGGGTGGCGGCAACCTGGCAGCAACGCTGACCTTCGGTCAGTTCATCAAGGCTATTGCCTCCTTCTCGGCACCTTATCTGGCTATGTGGGGCGCTACACTGGTCATTCCTGAGTTCGGACTGAACTGGCGCGTGCTCTTCGGCATCTTCTTCGTGGTGGGCATCCTGTCTACGGTGCTGCTCTTCGTAACACCTATCGAGGAGCCACCCATTGAGGGCAGGCCGTCGACCTTTGTAGAGTGTTTCAAACTGCTGGGAACACCTATCGTCCTCTTATCGTTCTTGGGAATCATGTGTCATGTGGGTATTGACGTAGGTACTAACACTACCGCACCGAAGATTCTGATGGAGCGCCTGGGAATGACGCTCAACGAGGCGGCATTTGCCACAAGTCTGTACTTCATCTTCCGTACTCTGGGCTGTCTGACGGGTTCGTTCTTCCTCCGCGTGCTGAAGATGCGCACCTTCTTCACCATCTCTATCGCCATGATGGCCCTGTCGATGTGCGGACTGTTCGTCGGCACTGAGCAGTGGATGCTCTATACTGCCATAGCCCTGGTGGGTTACGGCAACTCGAATGTCTTCTCCATGTGTTTCGCTACCGCTTTGGAGTCGATGCCTGAGAAACAGAACGAGGTGAGCGGTCTGATGATAATGGGACTGTTTGGTGGCACCATCTTCCCGCTGCTGATGGGCTTCATGAGCGACGCTATGGGACAGGCAGGAGCCGTGTTGGTCATGGCTGTTGGCGTCATCTACCTCTTTACGTATATCAAACAATTAAAAACCGCATAAGACAATGGAACAGAAACGATTTGTAGTAGGTCTCGGTGAGGCTTTATGGGATGTTCTTCCCGAAGGTAAGAAACTGGGTGGTGCACCCGCCAACTTTGCCTATCATGCTGGACAGTTTGGACTGCCGACAGTAGCTATCAGTGCCTTGGGTCAAGACGATTTGGCAGAAGAAACCATCGAAGCACTGAAGGAACATCACTTAAATTACCTGATGCCACGCGTGGCCTATCCTACCGGTACAGTACAGGTTACGCTATCAGGCGATGGCATTCCTGCCTATGAGATCAAGGAGAATGTGGCATGGGACAACATTCCCTACACACCAGAAATTGCAGAGATTGCCCGTCAGTGCCGTGCCGTTTGTTTCGGTTCGCTGGCTCAGCGCAATGTCACTTCATGGGCTACCATCCGCCAGTTCCTTGACAACACGCCAGAGGACTGCCTGAAGATTTTCGATATCAATCTGCGCCAGCAGTTCTATACCAAGGATGTCATTGAGGAGTCGCTGAAGCGCTGCAACATCCTGAAGATTAACGATGAAGAATTGGTTGTCATCAAGCGCATGTATGGCTATGACGATCTGGATATGCGTGGCATCTGCGAGAAGATGCTGGCAGAATATAAGCTGAAGATGCTGGTTCTGACGTGTGGCACCAATGGCTCGTACGTCTTTGCGCCTGGTCTGACGTCTTTCCAGGAGACGCCGAAGGTGACCGTTGCTGACACGGTAGGTGCTGGCGACTCGTTCACGGGCTCGTTCTGCGCAGCCATCCTCAACGGCAAACCCTTAGAGGCTGCTCACCGCATAGCTGTAGAGGTCAGTGCCTATGTCTGCACACAGAATGGCGCTATGCCCAAATACCCTGACACGCTGATTGCCAAGATATAACACATCAGTTCTAAACGACAGTCTGTCCTTTGAAGGTGACACCTTCCTGGGACAGATTTTAGGGAAAATAATTGCTTTTTTAAAAAAACGTTTCACTTTCACACCCAATGCTGGGAGTACATAGGGGACGGGTGAGTGTCTCGCTCCGATGTAAGAAGGAAGATGTCTGAGGGCTGAGGGCTGAGGGCTAATTTACCTAGAAACAAAAACGATATTACTGACTTTCAATCTGCCTTGTATATGATAGCAAGAAAATACTCTAGAGAATTATTCCCTGTATAACTAAGTTGCAAATGCTATATCACTTAGTAAGGACAAAATTCTCTAGAGAATTTCTTTATTACTTTACTGTTAAAAATGCTTTAGCCTGCTCTTAGGCAGCAATCACTCTGCTCCTAGGCTGCAATCACTCTGCTCCTAGGCTGCTCCGTGGAGCACTCACGAACGAGGCTAGAAGCAGGCTGCAGTATGGCTAAAACGAGGGAAGTACGGTTGATGAGAGCAAGGTGAAAAACATTAAATAACCACGGCTGTGCCGCTGGTGGCAACCATCAGCATAGAACCTGTAGAACCTATCGTCTCATAATCAATGTCGATGCCCACGATGGCATTGGCACCCATAGCCTGAGCACGCTGCATCATTTCACGCATTGATGTTTCCTTTGCCTCCTGAAGCACCTGCTCATAACTGGCAGCACGTCCGCCAACGATGTCACGTATGCCAGCAAAGAAATCCTTCACGAAGTTAGCACCAATAATCGTTTCACCAGTCACCACACCCTTGTATTCGCGGATGGTCTGACCTTCAATCTGTGGAGTTGTTGTTAGTATCATAATCGTATTCTTTAATTAGTTTCTATACATTAGACGTCCAGATGATGCAAAAAATTTCATCTTTTGTCATTTATTTCAAAAATGTGACACAGTTACTCTGTTGCCTCGCTGCTTTGGGGCTTTCCCAAGAAATCAGCTATGTCATCTTGCAACTGCAAGAACAGAGGACAGTGCTGATAGCCTACATTTTTCTTGAGCATTGACTTGACATCCTGCTGCGAGTTCTCGTAGCACGACATCTCATTGCGCTTCTGAGTGCGATGAGCCTGAGAATAGTATATCTCGTTCTGACGCTCCTGACGCAGGATATTACACACCTTGGTAAGGATAGGACTGACAACCGTATCAAAAAGATGATGGCCCTGCACATAGAGATAGGTAGTCTGAGGCGTGACGCCTAGAGCCTGGATATCATTCTTCACCTTCAGGTAAGCCTCCTTATTATTGGGATACTGGCGTTGCAGTTCACGTATCTTGGTACCCACCTTACGACGGATATTGGCAATGGACACACCCGGATTCTGAACCGTGAAGCCACCTGGGTCGATGACACGATTGAAATCAGACAGGGAGAAGCGTCCGTGATGCCCTGTGCGATAAGCCCAGACAGACCAGACAAAGAGCGGGAAACAGGCCTCGCTGAACTGGCGGAAATAGTCCTCGAAGTCAAAGATACGATGGTCATTGAGCGTCACAGCCACACAGACATCATGCAGCGAGGGCGCATAGCACTGGTAGTTCTCGATGGCATAGACATAGGTATGGAATACGTAAGGACTATTGATGACACGGCGCGACTGTTCCGTGGCGCCCTGCATCAGGTAGTCGAAGTCGGCATCCACACAGGCTATCATATCAGGCCCCACATGTTCGCCCACAAAATTCATCAGCACCGACTTCTTGCCTCGCGTCAGGTTCATCTTCGAAGGCAGCATCACCTCGAAATAGCGTTTCTCGTTCTCGAAACGACTGAGCACCGTACGCCAGAAATAGATATCATCATAGCTCTCGACATAAGCCACGATTCTACGTCGCGCCGACTTACCCCTCAAGGCATTGGCCGCCTCGAAGTAACGACTATCTATATTGTCTATCAGCCGGTTAGCCATTGACAGTAATCTCGCTCACTTCAGTTACACGATCTGCCCAACCGTTCATCACCACGGCAGGCGAATGGGTGGTCATGATAATCTGCACATTAGGATTCAGCTCCATGACCAGGTCAATCAACCGTTTCTGCCACTCCAGGTGCAGACTTACCTCTGGCTCGTCCATAAAGAGGACATAAGGCTGATCGTCCTGCACCAGGACGGTGAGCAGGATGGCCAGCATCTGCTTCTCGCCACTCGACAACTGATAAGGCACCAACACCTCGCCAATCTGCGTGAAGCGAATCTCGTTCTCTGTACGGACGATACGCTTGCCCGTCTCAGCAAAGAGTTCATCGACCATATCCTGGAAGCGCGTCTTCTTCTGCGACAGCTGCTGGGCCGCATCCGCATGCCCCTGCTGCAGCTGTTCGATGATACGATTGCCTATATTTACCTGATAATCCAGATATTTGCGTTGCAGATTATAGAGCTGGATATCGAGCAGCGAGCCGCCTCCTACCCCAGCCAAGGCAGTCAAGGCCTGACGCACGAAGCCATCGCTCTCCGTAAATGCCTGTGACAGATTCGAGTCAAGAGAACGAATCATATCATAGCGAATCCACTTGCATTCATCGGGCATCACTTCCAGACGGACACCCTTCAGCATGTGACTGGGAAACTCGCCACCAGCAGCAAGTCCCTTCACCACCTTATTCAGGATGGTGCTCTTACCAACGCCATTGATGCCACTCAGGATATTCACATGCGGATCCAGTTCCCACACGATGTGCTTCTTACCACTCCACAGCGAATCAATCTCAATCTTCTTGATATAATCTGCGTACTTCTGCATAGTCTTCAGATTTTTAATTATGTCGCAAATATACAACTATTTTCCGATACAGGCTCTATCAGCGCACAGATTTTTCTCAAAGAAATGTTAAATATCTTATTCAACGCGAAAAATCTCAAACCTCAAACCTCAAATCTCAATTTAAATTCGTACCTTTGCACCCGCTTTAGAAAAAAGGTCGGCATAGCTCAGTTGGTTAGAGTATCACCTTGACATGGTGGGGGTCCTTGGTTCGAATCCAAGTGTCGACACAAAACAAATCTCCAAGTCGTTGAAAAATCAACAA
This sequence comes from Prevotella communis, assembly GCF_022024175.1. Taxonomy (GTDB): domain Bacteria; phylum Bacteroidota; class Bacteroidia; order Bacteroidales; family Bacteroidaceae; genus Prevotella; species Prevotella communis. The sequence continues at coordinate 2,733,527 of NZ_CP091794.1, forward strand.
TTTGGAGATTTTTCTTTTCCTGTTTTGGCGTCGTTTTGGCGTGATAAAAGATGAAAGTTTGACATAAAGTGATTGGGGCACGAATTGTTATTTGAGTTTCTCTTTTAGCCTTTGAAGTTTGTAATCGAAGTAGTCATATCCATCTATGCGGAGGTCGTCACGGACACGGCGGCAGTCGGGGGTAATGGTTTCGTAGTGAGGAATGCCGTTGAAGCGAAACAACTCTTGCAGGCGGGTGAAGTCGGCATTGGTTACACAGACGGTCTCTTCATTAGATAACCATTCGGCCACGTACTGCTTGTAGGCGTCGCTGCCATCGGCAGTGCGCTCCCCAGCAATGAATATAAGTTTCACATCGTCGCGTTTGGCTATCTCGGCACGTAGTTCCTTACTTGCTTGGATAGCACCACGGCAAGGGCCGCAACTCATACCCCAGAAGTCAATCATCAGAATCTTGCCTGGATATTTGGTGCAGAGTGAGCGGATAAGGTCGGCCATCGGCGCGTCAGGGAGGGGCGTAGCGAGGTTGGTCTGCGACTTCTTATAGGCACAGAACTGCTCGGCCTTCTGGTGGATATAGGGGTTGGTGAAGGTTGCGAGATAGAGCGACAGCATCTTGTTGCGTGTAGGCCAGTTCTCTATATATTCCTTTTTTCTAGCTTCGGTAATAGTCGTGTCATTGGGTTGCCATTGATTCAGAATTTCATCGTCAGCCCAGTTATCGAAGTCTGACAGCATATCCTTGTAGGCGCACAGCTGCACCATCATATTGTCCTTGTCAGTTCCCATAAGGTCGCGGAGGGCTGAGAGGTAGTTGCTGAGAGCTGCGGAGTAGTTCTTAAAGTTTGTCTCCATGCCGCCGTTCTCGTCCATAAGCCCCTTGTACTGGCGGTTTCTGACATAATTGGCAAACTGAATGTGGTTGAGCGTAAAGTGGAAATCCTGATTCGCGAGAAGCAGCGGATTATCAAAGTCGATGCGGTGCAGCGGGTAGTAGTTCTTGGCGTCGTAAATCTTCTCGTACTCCACGCTGTCAAGTATCTCTTCGCTCCATTTTCCGTCTCGCTCCTCATATTTTACCAAGTCACTTGCATAGTTGTCGACGTATGACAAATAACGTTCTATGAAGTTCGCCTGTATGTCGGCCAGTGCCAGTTGCATCTCCATCGGCGTGTAATGCTCGCGGCGGCTCACCGTCTGTAGGCGGTACATTGCATTCTGCCAGACGCTTTCGGCCTGGCTGTTAGCATCCTCCAACTTACCTTTAAAAGAAGAAAGCGGTCTGAATACATCGCTGTAGTCGTCGGTGTGCAACCACCGCTCCACGTCGTGGCTGCTGCCGCTGTTATAGACGCAAACGTACCTACCTTGATTGTCTTTCTTGACGGTGATGTCAATGGTCTCGCCCGGACGGGCGAAGAATGGAATTTCGTCGAACTGTGTTTTCGCTTCCTTGGTCCAGAACAGTTGCCGGAAGGGATAGCTGATTTTGAACTTCTTGCAGAATGTACCGTCGGGTGCAATGTTGAGTACCTGCACGGCATCCTCCTTTTCGAACTCATCCTCGTAGTAGCAGTGCAGCATGTCAAATCCTAACTGTTCAGCGTTGAAGTCCTCAATGCGCCCTTTAATAGTAATCGTGTCGGATTTAAACCAATCCTGTGGCACCGTCCACGGATTAGCGTCGGCGAGTTCCTGCATCGTTGGGAATTTGATTTTGTATTTCTTGTCGTGGATGCCTAACAGTTTGAATGCCCCAGAGCCATCGCCCTCGATGAAGTCGAATATCTGTATCTTCTTCGGTAATGGCGCGAAATGCATGGTAAACTCGGTGATTCCACTCTCTGGTGACTGCACCCATGTGTTGAGTTTCAGTCCCTCGGCAGAGTGCAACGGGTAGCGGTTGCCGTCCTCGTCCATGAGATAGGATGATGAGACAAATTGGAAACTCTGTCCCTTGGAGTACTCCATTGTGAAATGTACTGTGGTTGCTGTGTCTCTGAATATAACTTCGCGAGCTTTCAGCTCACCGTTCGCCACATTCACGCAGGCCATTGCCACGGGGTTCTTGATGGTCTTGAATGTCTTTGCCTGCCCCGCCAATGCGACGATAGCGAGGAGGATGGTGATGATGGTTTGCTTGTTCATTGTTCGATTTGGTTTATTTGTTGTTGGGGAAAATCTCTTCGAGCTTCGCTTTCAGTTCTTCTACACTGTTTGGCACGGCGATGATGGTGCCGTCGCGGTCGATGAGGAATAGGGCACTGTTTTGAGTGCCGTGCTTATGGAATACGCCGAACTCATCGTCAAGGTCAACGAGACAGGGCCAGGGGAAGGCGTGACGCTCGATGGCCTTGCGCATGGCATCGGTGGACTTGAATTCGTGAGCAAGGCTGAACACGTTCAGACCACGATTGCGGTATTCGTTGTAGATAGGGATGATGTCACAAGCGTCACGGATGCAGGGCGAGCACCATGAGGCCCAGCAGATGACGAGCGTCAACTTGCCCTTGTAGTATTCAGAGGCGCAGACTTGCTGGCCGTCCATTGTGCGCACATCGTAGTCATTGTACTTTCGCCCGCAAATCTGATAACCCACAGCCTCTTGCTTGGCGATACGCTGATGCACGGGGTGGTCAGGATAGAGCGTGGTGTATTGGCGGTGGTAAATGTCAAGCATAGCGGCAAGGCCCGTGTCATTGAAATGAAAGCCCTTGAGCTGCCCGTCGAGTTCGAACAGGAAACCGAGCATCGGGTGGGCTTTGTAGTAGTCGAGCGTCCATTCGTGGTATTCGTTCTCCAGTTCCGCCATCTTCTGCTTGTCGTTCTCGTCCAGTTTCTCATAGGCAGACATGAACTTCTCTTCGGCAGCTTGCTCCCTAGCGTGCCACGCCTGATACTCCTTGCCTGTGGATTGGATGTCGAATTTGTCGCCGTCGAGCTGGATGGTCACGGTCGCGCCGCCCTCCACGAAAAACTCTCCTGAGCGGAGGGTCATGCCCTTCTCCATCACCTCGCCGAAGTCCACGATGTGCCATCGCTCTATCTGTGCGTCCTCCACGTCGCACTCAAAGCGTCCGTTCTTTAACACGGGTCGTAACGTACTGTCCTTCGGGTCTTCACCGTCGCGGTATATCCTCAGTTCTACGGACGTTGTCCCTTCGGCCACCGTGCCAATGACGTGACACCTCACTTGCCCCTGCCCCGCCATTGCAGCGAGGGCGAGGAGGATGGTGATGATGGTTTGCTTGTTCATTGTTCTGCTTTAGTCGATGGGCTCGTATTGTCTGGTTTGAGTGAAGCGATGGCCGGAGGTGCTGTTCCTTGCCTGCTTGGGTGTCAGGGCCTTCATCCTTTTCTTGTCATAGACCACCTTGCCATTCTTCCAACTCTTCAGGATGAGCCACTCCATGGGCACTATCATGTCGCCCGTTCCCTCGACGACGACGATGTTGAACTCCTGGTCGTCGATGCAGTGAAGATAGATGTGGTAGAAGCCCAAAGCTCTACGGTAGTCGAGATTCTCGAACAGTTCGCTCATGGTTCTAAGTCCGTAAGTGGTGTGGGGCATAAATCGGAAGCAGATGCCTGGATTGTCCTCTAAGAACGCCCATGTCGTCTGTATCAGTTGGCTTAGCACCGAGTCGGCCAGTGCCCTGGAATGCATGGTATAGACGGTTCCCTTCGTCTCGCTCTTTGGCTGCAGGGGAGTGAGCGTTTTTTGGTGAATGACGAAGTCGTCGTTGTCATTCCATTTCACCTCTTTGAAAGTATAGGTGGTATCGCAATAGACATTGAACTGGCGGGTGGCGATGCCCTGCTGTTTTAGGATGGGCTGGAGCAAGGACGTGTAGGCCGCTTTATTGAAGGGCACCAACTCCTTCATCTGCCTACCCACGCTGTCGGGCGTGTACTCATAGCTGAAAAAACCTAACCCCTTGGGTATCCATGGGTTCTCGTTGTTGCCAGCCATAGGGTCATAGCGGAAGGTGATGATTTCGGGCGCACCGTCATACAGCACCTCTCTTTGGCGCTGCCAAGTCTTGAGGGTGTCGCCACTCTCATATTCTCCTAACGCGATGGTATAGCGCACACTGTCCACCCCGCCCCGGTGGTATTCCCATGTGTAGCTCTCCGTGGCGTCGTCGGTGATCGACTTACAGGTATTGCGTACAGCATTGTATATCCCGTTTGTCCGCTCGTTCTGCTCCTTTCGGATGCTGTCTATCTTAAGGTTCTGAGCGTCCTTTTTGGGGTCACCCGTAGGTGGCGTGGGCTGGAAGTCGTTCATCAGTCGGCAGGTGATGTGGACCGTCTTGTGGAGTCTCCCGTGGTAGTCATAGGAAACTTGTGCGCTGCCTCCCAGCGCCTGCACTACGCTCACAAGACTATCGATCTTCGGATTGCCTTGCATGCGCTCCTGAAGCGTCCCCTGAGCCATCGTGCTAAGGGCAATGAATGTGGCACAAAGTGTAAATGCGATTTTTTTCATATCTTGTTCGTCATTTAGTTACAAATTAATACTCCTCGTTATTGATTGCCATTTCCACTTGCTGGGTCATATGTTTACCGCGTTGGCGGATTTCTCTGGTCATCTTTTGGAAGTCGGTTTGAAGGCTGCCGTTTATTTGTACTGCCATTTCCATACGTCTCATTTCCTCAGCGATGGCTTTTTCCGCAAGTTCTGTTGCATCCATGAACTCAGGCTCTAGTGTGCTTTCTGTCGTTTCTGCTTTCGCCATGTAGTGTTTCGATGGTTTGGACATGTGAAGAATCTCTTTCACCCTTTTCACCGTGTCAGCCATCTCCTTACTTTCTTTCTTCTCCTGCGGAAGAGTCTCTACTTCCTTAGTCCCTGTTTGTGGACTGACAATCGTGGTGTCTGTTTGTACCACAAGGTTGTTTCCTTCATCATTTTGATTATTGGTAACGATGCCTAAAGAGATAAGCAGCAGGACACTGGCGGCTGCGGCTATTGCCGATGCGATGTAGAGCCTGATACGTCGTGCAGGCTTAGGCTGCTCAGTGGGTAAGTCTGGCAGACTGTCCATGATACGGTCAGTCCATTCGTCAGGGTTGCTGACGTCGGGCTGCTGCCCCTGCAATCCATTCAATATGTCGTCAATCTTCTTCATATCCTAAATCCTTTAGTCGTTTACGAATTGTCTGTCGGGCCACGTAGAGGTTACTCTTTATCTGTCGGGCATCCATGCCGGTAATCTGTTCTGCTTCCTCAGATGACAGTCCTTCCAGTTGGCAGAGCGTGAAGACCAGACGCTGCTTCTCGCTCAGTCCCTCAGCCAGTATCCTCACGATTGCCACCCACTCGCTGTTCTCGAGGATACGCTGGTTGTCATCATCAGAGGCAAACTGTCGCAACACGGTCATGTCTTCCGGCAGGGCAGCGACTTTCTTCACGGCTTTGAGCCTATTGAGACACAGTCGGGAGGCGATGGTGTAAAGCCACGAGGCGAAAGGCTGCTGTGGATTGTAGCTTCTGATAGCCGTCCAAGCCCGTACAAACGTATCCTGCACCACGTCCTTGGCTTCCTCCTCATCTGCCAGCATCTTCAGCGCAAGCGAGAACAGCATGCGCTGATAGGTCTGCACCACCCATCGGAAAGCGGCCTTGTCGCCGCCCTGGCATCGTGTGAGAATATCGTCCTCTATCTGTATCATTGTTTGTAGGTCCTTCTATTATAGCATACAACCAAGAAAGGCAAAAGTCAAAAAGAAAACGTAATATTTTTTGGTTTAGTCTATGGAAGTGCAAGAAAAAAAGGCAGTCACCAAGTAAAGTGATTGCCTTTTTCTTTTATCTCATATATGAATTACCTCCAAGGCTTCATAGCCTCACCAACAGGAGAAAAATCAAGCAGGGTCAGGTCGAACACCAGGACGCTGTAGCCAGGAATGGTGCTATAGTCCGATGTGCCATAGCCTAACTCACTGGGGATATAGACACGCCAGTAGTCGCCCTTATGCATATTCTGCAAAGCCGTGGCATAGCCTAAGATAGTATTCGACACCGCCTGGCGTTTTGTATAGGCGGTCTTGACAGAATACTCGCCAAAGACTGTACTGTCAAAGATAAAGCCCTTAGGATAAGACTTCGAGGGGATCAGGCGTCCACGATAGACCACGCGGACAGAATCCGTATAGATTGGCATCTCCGTACCTTCTCCATTTGAAATCTTCTTCACATAGATATAGTCAGAAGCTGCACCTTCCGTGTTAGGATCAAGAGAGAACAACTTAATGCGTTGCCAGTTAGACTGCTTCAGCGAGTCATTGGCCAAAGAAGCAAGGAACTGCTCGTTGCGATTCTTCCAGTTAGCGTACTCTTCCTCCTCAGAAGCCTCCTCGCTGCATGACGACAGGCCTACAAGACCTATCGCCATAGCGAAAAGATATAGGATATACTTTTTCATTTACTGCAATTTTTTCAGCAGAGAAGCAATGCTCACCTTATCTTCGATAATGCTGTTCAGATCGCTGATGTTCACGCGCTCCTGCTCCATGGTGTCGCGGAAGCGCAGCGTAACCTTGCCATCAACGAGCGAGTCGTGGTCGACGGTGACGCAGTATGGTGTACCAATAGCGTCCTGACGGCGATAGCGCTTACCGATAGAGTCCTTCTCGTCATACTGGCAGGCGAAGTGATACTTCAGCTGGTCAATAATCTCACGAGCCTTCTCGGGCAGACCGTCCTTCTTCACCAGTGGCATCACAGCACACTTGACAGGTGCCAGAGCGGCAGGCAGACGCAGTACGGTACGTGTCTCGCCATTCTCCAGCTTCTCCTCGTCAAAGGCATGGCACATGATGCTCAGGAACATACGGTCAACACCAATAGATGTCTCGATGACATACGGAGTGTAGCTCTCGTTGGTCTGAGGATCAAAGTACTTGATGCTCTTGCCAGAGTATTTCTCATGCTGTGAGAGGTCGAAGTTGGTACGAGAGTGAATACCCTCTACCTCCTTGAAGCCAAACGGCATCTTGAACTCGATATCAGTAGCAGCGTTAGCATAGTGAGCCAACTTTTCGTGGTCGTGGAAACGATAGTTCTCAGCGCCGAAGCCCAGTGCCAGGTGCCACTTCATACGGGTCTCCTTCCACTTGGGGAACCACTCCAGCTCCGTACCAGGCTGGACGAAGAACTGCATCTCCATCTGCTCGAACTCACGCATACGGAAGATGAACTGGCGAGCCACAATCTCGTTACGGAAAGCCTTACCGATCTGAGCGATACCAAAAGGAATCTTCATACGACCAGTCTTCTGTACGTTCAGGTAGTTCACAAAGATACCCTGAGCCGTCTCAGGACGCAGATAAACCTTCATTGAACCATCGGCACTGGCACCCATCTCCGTAGAGAACATCAGGTTGAACTGACGCACATCGGTCCAGTTCTTGGTACCACTGATGGGGTCCACGATTTCCTCATCAAGGATAATCTGCTTCAGAGCCTCCAGGTCTGGTCCCTGCATGGCAGCAGCATAGCGTGCGTGCAGGTTGTCGCGCTTCTCCTTAGCTTCCTTCACGCGCTCGCTGGTCTCCATATATTTTGCCTCGTCGAAAGAGTCGCCAAAGCGCTTGCGGGCCTTCTCTACCTCTTTCTGAATCTTCTCGTCGTATTTGGCAATCTGATCCTCGATCAGCACGTCAGCACGATAGCGCTTCTTTGAGTCGCGGTTGTCAATCAAGGGATCGTTGAAAGCATCCACGTGACCAGAAGCCTTCCATATTGTCGGGTGCATAAAGATGGCGCTGTCGATACCCACGATATTCTCGTGCAACATCGTCATAGCCTTCCACCAATACTGCTTAATGTTATTCTTCAACTCCACACCGTTCTGACCATAGTCGTAAACGGCTCCTAAGCCATCGTAAATCTCACTTGAGGGGAATACAAAACCATATTCCTTACAGTGCGATACAATCTTCTTAAATACGTCTTCTTGTGCCATAATTATTTGAAATTTCTAGAAATCTGCGTGCAAAGGTACAATATTTTGAGGAGTTAAAGGGATAACAAGTAGTTAAAGGGAGTTAAAGGGCTCAAAAAAGCCGTCAATAAGCCTCACCATCCTCACCTTCCCAATCCCAGAGACTATAAAACATCTTCATCACCACCAATCACCATACGTGCATTGGCACCATTAGGCAATGTTATAAATTTCTATAAATTTGGTTGCAAAAATACAAAATTATTTATAAAACTATGTTTTTTCATAATTAAAAGTGTATATTTGCAACTGTTTTTACAATATATAACTAAAATCAATAAACTAAAATCACATCAGCATGAAGAAAAACTACGCTAAACAGGCATTGCTGGCTTTGGCTCTTGTTACCTCAGTTTCAGCATCTGCCATTGAGTTTCCTGCCATCGGTGGAGCACCAGAGGATGGGAAGGTTTACATTTTGACAAGTCGTTCTAATCCCTCTAATTTTTGGACACGCACATCGTGGGACGGTGCATTCTATCTACAGCCCTACAATGCAGACAACATCAAGAATTCAGCTTTCAAGGCAGTTAAGAACGACGACAACACATGGTCGTTTACGATTGACGTCGATTCCAAAGGCGAAAATGAAGAGACAATCACCACCACTTATTTCGTGGGTATTCCAAGTGGCACAGACAACCTGAATGCCAACCTTGAGGAACCCGTGAAATGGGAAGTGACAGAAGGCGATTATCCCGGTTTCTACAAGTTGAAAGCTGGCGAGGGTCAAGGCAACGAAAAGACCATTGGCGGCTATCTGCACCTGAACAACGGCAATGAGTTTGCTGTTATCTCTGAGAGTTCCAACTACTGGTTCCCCGACTACTATGGAGGTGTTCAGAAGAACGAATACGATGAGCCTATTACAGATGAAAACGGCTACTTACCCGTACCACTGAACACCATTTCCCAGAACTGGGCTTTCGTTGAGACTACCACCAATCTGGCATCATTCAACCAAAAGGTTCGACTTTATTCACTTCTACAAGGCATTGAGGATAACTACCTTGAGGATGATATGTACAAAGAGGGCTTCCAAAATGCCATCAACGCTGCCCTGCCCTACTACCAGAAAGCAGAGTTTGACGAGACAGACTATGAGACCGCAGCAGCCATCATCAAACATTACACCGATCTTTATGATGAAATTCAGAAAGCCCTTGAGTTGCTGGGTAACGACAACGATGCCACCTTTACAGATGCTATCAACAACGCAGTAAGCAGCTTCAACAATGCCAATGTCGACCTCGATGCAGCAGTCAGCACGCTGAAGGCCGCCGAAGAGGCCTATGCCAAGGGCTCTGGCGATCTGACTGTCCTGGGAACAAACATGAGCTTCGAGGATCTGTCGGCACAAAATGGTTCACAGAGTTCAGGCATTGCTGCGCCTCCCACAGGATGGAACGTTTTTATCAAAGGTAAACAGGTAACCACAGTTGACGAGATAAAAGCTGCTGGCATTACCGCCTGGCATGGTGTGAACGATGACTCTGAAGGCGAAACCAAAGACGGAAATCTAGCTTTCGGAATCTGGAATGGCGGTATTCCGGAATACGAAATCTCACAGACCATCAGCGGATTGGAGAACGGAACATACATTGTTAGGGCCGCCCTGATGGTAGGCGCTAACGGCAGTGGCTCACGCCGTACCACACAGCGCATATTCGGTAACCTAAACTCTACCTACTTCGCATCTCAAGACGAATATGATGAGACACGCTTAGACCAGTCTGAGGTGTACCGTTTTGCAGAACTGGTAGAGCCTATTACCGACCGTCAGATGCAAGAGATGAGCGTCGAGGCACTGGTCTACGACGGCACCTTAACCTTCGGAGTGCGCACTAATGGTGACTATGCTGCAGCATTGCGCGACAATGGCAACGGCGCTGGTGGCGACGGATGGTTCAAAGTTGACAACTTCCGCATTGAAAAGACAGAATTCTCGTCCGACAATGCTGTTGCCATCTACGTACATTTCGCTGAAGCTCTGGAACAACTTCTCAGCAACAAGATGGGGACCTCGATTTACAAAGAAGCAAGAAATATACTGGAACAATACGAAATCGACAACAAAAGCACATTAGAGCAGATTATCACAGCTTTCACAGCCATCAAGAACATCTATGCCGAAGCAAAACGTTCTGCCGATGTGTATAGTGAGTTAAAAGCCGCTCTTGTGAAGAGTGAAGAGAACCTTAAGATCTATGAACATAGCGCAAGCGCTAACAGTTTTGAGGATCTCTTTTATGACATTTATGACATCTACGAGGATGGCAATGCCAACGAAGAGCAAATCAAGGCTTGTATCAAGCAATTGGAAGACGGCATTGAACAACTCAAAGCCACAGCTATCGCATTGGGTGATATCACGTTTGTTCTGAAAAACCCGAGTTTCGAGGATTTGAGTAACCAGAACGACATCCCAGACAGTGGTGCACAGAACGCTCCTAAGGGATGGAACCTATATGTTGACGGTGAGGCTGCCCAAACCGTAAGCGGCGGATGGTGCGCTATCAACAAGGGAGATAATATCAGTGTCACCCTTGACAACGGCACAGAAGCAACAAAGCAACCCACTGATGGCGAGTATCTTTGGGGCATCTGGAATGAAAACATACCTGAGGTAGAACTCAGTCAGACGTTTATGAATATGCCTCCAGGTACCTACACACTGAAAGCCGACGTGATGGTTGAATACAACTGGGCCAACGACAACACCACCACACAGCGTATCTTCGCCAACAACTGCGTACAGATGTGGGGCACGCCTGAAGCTTATAGCGAACTGAATATGCCTGCCGACGCAATCAATGCCGCTGAGTTAACTTATGCCGGATATACTTGCACAAACGGCTTGATGGGTGATGCTAATTCTTCTCTGCTTCATCCTATGTCAGTAACGTTTGGCGTAGGTCCCGACAGTACGATGACCATCGGTTTCCGCACCAACGGTATCAATATTAATGGTGTGAAGAACGGTGAGGATGACCCCAACGGCGACGGCAACCTTCGCGGCCAGGGATGGTTCAAGGTCGACAACTTCCGCTTGAGCTACGACAGCGAGGAGATTCCCACCAGCATTGCTTATATCAGAGAGAAGACCGTTACTACATCTGAAATCTACGACATCAACGGTATGCGCCAGACAAAACTCCGCAAAGGCATTAACATTGTCCGCTTGCCTCAGGCCGATGGCTCTCTGAAGATAAAGAAAGTGATTATCAAGTAATACGTGGAAGCTTCCTACGAGGCTTTTCTTAAAAAAAAACTGAATATCTCGGCATTTTGCGAAGATATTCAGTTTTTTTTTTGTACTTTTGCAGACAAACTGAAAACCATAATACACAATGGACGACGAAAAGAAAGACGACGAATTGATTGAAATTAATGACGAAGAGCAAGGGTCAGAGGGTCACTCTGATTACAAGCCCGTGAACCGTTTCGACGCTTCGGTGGTGCATCACCTGAGCGGTATGTATCAGAATTGGTTCCTGGATTATGCCTCGTATGTTATTCTGGAGCGTGCCGTGCCTCATATCGAGGACGGACTGAAACCTGTGCAGCGCCGTATCCTTCACTCAATGAAGCGTATGGACGACGGACGCTACAACAAGGTGGCCAACATCGTGGGTCACACCATGCAGTTTCACCCTCACGGTGATGCCTCTATTGGTGATGCCCTGGTGCAGCTGGGCCAGAAAGACCTGCTGGTTGACACGCAGGGTAACTGGGGTAACATCCTGACAGGCGACCGTGCCGCTGCTCCGCGATATATCGAGGCACGCTTGTCTAAGTTTGCCTTGGACACGGTGTTTAATCCCAAGACCACCGAGTGGCAGCTCAGTTACGACGGACGTAACAAGGAGCCTATCACGCTCCCTGTGAAATTCCCGTTGTTGCTATCGCAAGGTGCCGAAGGTATCGCCGTAGGTTTGTCGTCTAAGATCCTGCCACATAACTTCTGTGAAATCTGCGATGCAGCTATCAATTACCTGCATGGCGAGGAGTTCCATCTCTACCCTGACTTCCAGACGGGTGGCAGCATCGACGTATCAAAATACAATGACGGACAGCGTGGTGGCGTGGTCAAGGTTCGTGCCAAGATTGAGAAACTGGACCAGAAGACACTGGTCATCCGCGAACTGCCTTTCACCAAGACCGTGTCAACGCTTTGCGAAAGCATCACCAAAGCCATTGAGAAGGGTAAGATCAAGGCACGTCGTGTGGACGACCTGACATCGGCCGAAGTAGAGATATTGGTACATCTGGCTCCTGGTGTCAGCAGCGACAAGACCATCGATGCCCTGTATGCCTTCACGGATTGTGAGATTAACATCTCGCCCAACTGCTGTGTCATCAAAGATGATAAGCCTCAGTTCCTGACGGTGAGCGATGTGCTTATCCATAGCGTAGAGCGCACCAAGGACCTGATTCGTCAGGAACTGGAGATTCGCAAGAACGAACTGCTGGAGCAGTATCATTTCTGCTCTTTGGAAAAGATATTCATCGAAGAACGTATCTATAAGGACAAGAAATTCGAGGAGGCGCCCAACGTAGATAAGGTTTGTGAGCATATCGACAACCGACTCACGCCTTTCTATCCACAGTTGGTACGTGAGGTGACGAAAGACGATATCCTGCGCCTGCTGGAAATCAAGATGCAGCGCATCCTGAAGTTCAACAAGGAGAAGGCCGACGAACTGATGGCCCGTATCAAGGCCGAGATAGAGGAGATAGACCGCGACCTGGCTAACTTGGTAGAGGTAACGGCTTCATGGTTCCAGTTCCTGAAGGATAAATACGGAAAGACTCACCCACGACTCACGGAGATCCGCAATTTCGACACCATTGAGGCAAGCAAGGTGGCAGAAGCCAACCAGAAGCTCTACATCAACCGTAGCGAGGGTTTCATCGGAACGGGACTGAAGAAAGACGAGTTTGTATGCAACTGTTCTGACATCGACGATATCATCATCTTCTATCGTGACGGTAAGTTCAAGGTGGTGCGTGTAGCTGAAAAGCTCTTCGTAGGCAAGAACATCATCTGGCTGGGTGTGTTCAAGAAGAACGACAAGCGTACTATCTATAATATGATATACCGCGACGGAAAGGTGGGCACATGCTATATCAAGCGTTTCAACGTGACGGGTATCACACGCGACCGTGAGGTAGACCTGACAATGGGTACACCTGGCACACGCGTGCTCTACTTCACAGCCAACCCCAATGGTGAGGCCGAGGTCATCAAGGTGACGCTTGATGCCGCCGTGCTCAATGACCATCCTCGCATGAGTCTGTTCCTGGAGCGCTCGTTTGCCTCTATCGACATCAAGGGACGTACCTCTAAGGGTAATATCCTGACGAAGTTCCCCGTACATCGCATCACGCTAAAGAGTCAGGGACACTCCACGCTGGGTGGTCGCAAGGTATGGTTCGACCCAGACGTGAACCGCCTGAACTACGATGAGCACGGCAGACTGTTGGGTGAGTTCTTTGATGAAGACCAAATATTGGTTGTACTGAAGAACGGCGAGTTCTATCTGACCAACTTTGACCTGAACAACCACTACGAGGAGAATATCCTGCGCATCGAGAAGTTTAATGCCGACAAAGTATGGACCTGCGTACTTTTTGATGCCGACAATCAGGGCTATCCCTACCTGAAACGCTTCCAAATGGAGGCTACCAAACGAAAGCAGAACTATCTGGGCGAGAATGCACAATCACAGTTGGTACTGCTCACAGATGTAGTTTACCCACGTATTCAGGTGAACTATGGTGGTGCTGACGAGTTCCGTGGTTCAGAGGAGATTGATGCCGAGCAGTTTATTGCCGTCAAGGGCTTCAAAGCCAAGGGTAAGCGTATCAGTACCTATCAGATAGAGAGTATCGTAGAACTGGAGCCTACAAGATTCCCTGAAGAGCCAGAGGCTTCTGAAAATACAGACAATCAGGAAACCCAGGAAGAGCAAGACCTCGATCCGGATGCAGGTAAGAGTCAGCAGCAGGTTGTTGACGAAATGACGGGTCAGCTCAGGCTCTTTGATGATGAAGCGTAAGTAATGAATGTCAGGGGTTTCGTATTAGGTATTGCCTGCTGGGCATTGGGTGTTGGCTATGCCAATGCCCAAAGCAGTTACCAGGTTGGTATGGGTACGACCCACATTCTGGATACCTACCTGACACAAGAGAAATTCAAAGGCACAGGCCTGACATTCCTCAATGTCAACGAGCATGCCAAGCCTGATGCCAACTGGTCAACCATTTGGCAGCATCAGATAAACCTCTCGCATGTAAAAGACCGTTCAGAGGATTGTTCCGAACTGGAAGGTATCTACAACCTCTACATCGGTAGGTATCGCGCCTGGCATCTGCTTGACAATCGACTGAGACTACAGGCAGGTGTACTTGGTGACTTCGGACTGGGCTTTATCTACAACACCAAGAACTCAAATAACCCTGCTCAGGCCCGACTGGGGCTGCAGGCACGCCCGTCAGGTATTGCCACCTACAACATCAGCCGGTTCATATTCCGCTATGAACTGGACCTTCCCCTTGCGGGCATCGTATTCAGTCCTAACTACGGACAGTCGTACTACGAGATTTTCTCCTTGGGAAACTACGACCACAACGTTGTGCCAACCACATTTATTTCTGCACCTTCTTTTCGTCAGCAGTTTACTGTAGCTTGGCAATTCAACAAGAGAACGGCTCTGACTCTGGGGTATCTGGGCGACTATCAGCAACTGCAAGTCAACAACCTGAAGCAGCATGTTTACTCACATCGCCTCATGATAGGCATTGCCAAAGGATTCTAACGTATGCGAAAACTCTTGTATATACTCTGTTTGATACCGCTCTTCATTTCCTGCGTTGACGAAGAGGAGTTTGCCGACACACCCCAGGGCAACATGGAAGCTCTGTGGAAGATTATCGACGAGCATTACTGTTTCCTAGAATATAAACAACAGGAATACGGATTGAACTGGGATGCCGTACATGAGAAATACAAAGAGCGCGTAAAAGGAAAACTGACAAGGAAACAGCAGTTTGAAGTGCTATGCGACATGTTGGGCGAACTGCGCGACGGACATGTCAACCTCAGTGCAGCCCACGACTTCGGGCGCTATTGGTCATGGTTCGAGGACTACCCCACCAACTTCAGCGATACGTTGTTACGACGCTATATGGGTACCGACTATCAGATTGCCTCCGGTATCTCCTATAAGATACTGGACGACAACATCGGCTATATCCGCTACGAGAGTTTCAACGACCCCATAGGCGAGGGCAACCTGAACGAGGCTTTGTCGCACATGATTCTTTGCAGGGGCCTCATCATTGACATCAGGAGCAACGGTGGCGGCATGTTGACCAATGCCGAGAAACTGGCAGCACGCTTCTGTCAGGAGAAAACGCTCGTGGGCTACTATCAGCATAAGACCGGCCCCGGGCATCAGGATTTCTCCGACAAGGAGGCACGCTATCTGGAGCCATCAGCCAATGTACGCTGGAACAAGCCCGCTGTCGTACTGACCAACCGTCGTGTGTATAGCGCAGCCAACGAGTTTGCGGTCTATATGAAGACGCTTCCCAATGTCCGTCTGGTAGGTGATCATACAGGCGGTGGCGCAGGCATGCCCTTCAGCAGCAGCCTGCCATGTGGATGGAGCGTCAGGTTCTCAGCAGTACCTATGTATGATGCGCAGGGAGAATCTGCGGAATTTGGTATTGAGCCCGACTATAACGTCCAGCAAACTGATGAGGATTTTGCGAAGGGAAAAGATACGCTGATAGAGTTTGCCCGCCAGTTACTAGTCCAATAAAAGCACGCCTTGCAATTGATTTAAGTCACTATAACAGGCTTTTCTTACCGAAAAGTAGAACAAATTCTTGCCCACATCAAGAAAAAGTGATACTTTTGCAGTCTCAAACAAAGGATAACAGATTATTGATGCGCCTCTGACAAAGGGTCAGATGGATTTAAAAGAAAGGAAATGAAAATGAAAAAGATTGCAAAGAAGATGGTAAAGACCATCACAAAGAATTGGAACGAAGCAAATGAATTAATTGCAAGAGGTTCTATCTACAGTCTGTAAAAGACTGCCCCCCCAAAAAAGAAACATTAAAAGATAAAAAGGAATCGGGCCGAAAGCATCACTGCTTTTCGGCCCGAGTTCGTTGTAAAAATATATTATAGTTGATTATGTTATCTTAGTAATCCCAAAAGGAAGAATCCTGATATCATTAATTGCCTCATCAGCATCTTATTTTTACCTTAAAAAAGAGGACGTGCTATCTCCCGACAGGACGGCCTCCGTTTGAACTTATATAATAATACACGTATACACGTACAATGAAGGCCTGCGCCCTCGTTGATTCTACAAAAAACAAAACTTGCGTCGCACGCCCTTACATCGAGAGCATTTGACTTTTCTTCCTGTAAAAGGCTGGTCTTCAGACTTTCCTCCGCTCCCAAGCGCCTTCTCGTCCAAACGGGCAATGGCATGCTTGCTTAGGAGTCATAATGGAGTTCACTGCTGCGGGACAGTCGGAGATTCACACTCCAGTTCCCAATTAATCGCGGCTAAGCGAACCTTTCAGGGCAGTGTCACGTATGACATTGCGGGTGCAAAGATACAACTTTTTTTGAAAACCAAACATTATTTCAGGAAAAAGTTCGTATATTTGCACCCGATTTGGTGATTTCCCCGTGATCCACGGGGGAAGAGAGGGAATCAGGTGAAAGACCTGAACAGTGCCCGCTACTGTAATCTCCATTATGAAAAGCCTAAGATATCCACTGAGGCAATCGGGAAGGAAGGCTTTTTTGGAGAGAGTCAGGAAACCTGCCAGTCATTACGAACATTGACACGAACGCCCCGGGAATAGGGTTTCGGAAGAAAGTTAAGAAAGTGAGAAGAAAGAAACTATTGCTGATGCTTGCACTGTGGCTTATGGTCGCAGCGGTTTCCTTTGCCCAAAAGTCACGAAAGAACGCGATGCGCGACTCCGTGACACTTGACAACGTTACCGTTTTGGGTAAGAGCAAGACACAGCAACTGCGCGAAGGGGCTCTTACCGTGAATGCCATCGACGTACGTTCGATGATAAGCAGTATCAGCAACCTGAACAGTCTGATTGACCATACAGCAGGTGTGAAGATACGCGAGGAAGGTGGACTGGGCAGCGACTTCGACCTGAGCATCAACGGAATGTCTGGCAATGCCGTGAGATACTTCATCGATGGTGTGCCTCTCGACACAAAAGGCTCTGGCGTCACACTGGCCAATCTGCCCATCAGTATGATTGACCGTGTAGAGATATATAAAGGTGTAGTACCTACGTGGCTCAGTAGCGATGCCTTGGGAGGAGCCGTCAACGTGGTGACTAATCGCAAGAAGACCAATTACCTCGATGCGTCGTATGGCATGGGTTCCTTTCACACCCATAAAGCCGACCTCAACGCGCAGTATATCTTCAGGAACGGACTGACCATCCGCCCTACCCTTGGCGTCAACTACTCGAAGAACGACTATACGATGAAGGGTGTGGAACTTTGGGACGAGACGGCACGAAAGTTCCTGCCACAAGACCGCAAGCGTTTTCACGATGCCTACCTTTCATTGTTAGGACAGGTGGAAGTGGGCTTTACGGATAAATGGTGGACAGACGAGTTCTTTGTCAGCGCATCATACCATCAGACCGACAAAGAACTGCAGACAGGACAGGTGCAGACACGTGTCATCGGTATGGCAGATAAACAGACAAAAGCCTGGAGCGTTGGCGCCCGCTATCAGAAACGCGCGTTCCTGTTGGAAGGTCTCAATGCCAACTTCTCGTTCTCTCACACCTGGGACCATTCTATCACCACAGATACCGCCCACCGCCAGTACGACTGGAACGGCGACTATATAGTCAGCGGACATAACGAGTTGAACGGCAGAAACTTCAAACGGAGGCATATTAAGCGACCCATGACGAATGCGCGAGCCGAACTGAACTACCTATTCTCTGACGAACACATGCTGAACATCAGTTATGCGCTGTATCGTACAGGAAACAACCGCTGGGATGATGTGGACCAGGAGTTTGAGCCTGCCAATGATGTACTGGCCAAGCATATCATCGGACTGGCCTATAACCAGTCGTTAATGCAAGGGCGGTGGTACAACACCTTCTTTGTGAAAGACTATATCAATTATCTGTCAGTAGAACAGACAGACCTGGCTTTTCTGACCAACTCGCGAGACGTGGCAGGTTCCAACACCCAGAACAACATTGGTGGAGGCATAGGCAGCCGATTTGAAATTATCAGACCATTAGCCATCAAAGCCAGCTATGAACATAGCGTTCGACTGCCCCTGGCAAGAGAACTTTTGGGCAACGGTACTACTATCTACGCCAATATGGCATTAAAGCCTGAGTGTAGCGACAACCTAAACCTAGGTCTCTTTGGTACTTTGCAATACGGACAACACACCTTTTACTATGAAGCCAATGGCTTTCTGCGATTTGTGGACAACTATATCCAACCACAAATAGCCGAGAAAGAAGGTATGATGCAATACACCAACGAACCTGCCGTGCATATCAAAGGTATTGAGGGAGAGGTGCGTTACAACTGGGATAAGCGTCTGCAGATAGTGGGCAACATGAGTTGGCAAGATGCGCGCAACCGTCAGGAATACCTGACTAACGGGCAGCCCAATGCCACCTTCAACAATCGCGTGCCCAATCGTCCTTGGCTGTTCGCATCGACAGAAGCCCACTACTCGTTCTTCGACCTTTTCCAAGAAAAAGACCACCTGACCGTGAGTGCCGACTATCAATGGGTCCATTGGTTCTTCTTGTCGTGGGAAGCTTACGGCAGCAAGAGTACCAAAGCCCGCATTCCGACAAAGAATACCATAGGTGCTAATATCACCTATTCATGGTGCCGCAACAGATATAGCGTCTCGATAGACTGCGACAATCTGTTTGATGCAACGACCTACGACAACTACAAGTTGCAGAGACCTGGTCGCACTCTGTTCGCCAAGTTCAGGCTATTATTACAATAAACAATATAACAACTAATTTAAATTCAAAAGACAAAATGAAAAAACTAAGTTTCCTTCATTCGCTGATGGCAGTACTGATGATCACCGCTGCCTTTACAGCATGTTCTGAAGATGATGACAACGACACTTCCGGCTCATCAAAAGGTGCCCACTACGACCTGACTATTACAGTAGGAAAGCATGGTGGTATGGCAAAAACAGAGACCCACGTAACACTGAGCGTGGCTTCGCTGAGCGACCCCGACACAACTATCACGTTCGACGGCAAGGGTGTTGAGATTACCGACTACACAATTGAAAGCATCTACGACGACGAGTTCATGTATCAGGTGCCCTCTTCAATGGACCGTTTCTCTAAACTGCAGTTGAAGAACAACAATCTGACTGTCGTTCAGGAACAGAAGTTCGACAAGAACACCTACACACCACGTAACTACACCCACGCATGGCTAGACAAGAACACCCTGCTCATCATGTCAACAACAGAAGATCACACCAAGGTGATTTGGACGAAGTTGAACGTCAAGGACATGAGCATCATTAATGAGGGAACAGTGGACGGCATCAAAGTGGCCGAAGGCTATAACGTGCTGTCAACCAGCGGTCTGCTAGCCTATCGTAAGAGCGACAAAAAACTGTTCTACTTCTACAACAACAAGGGCTTGACCAGCGGAAGCAACAAGAGCACCAACGAACCCTTCTTCCGCATTGCCGTCATCAATCCTGAGACGATGGCCGTTGAGCAGGAGATTATCAACAGTGAGGCTGCTCAGATGCAGGGTTCTGCTTACGGCGAACTGCTCCAGGACTTCATCTTCTTTGATAAGGACGACAACCTCTATCTTACCGCCTTCAGCACCAAGAGCAAGAAGAACTACGGTCAGCTGCTGCGCATCAAGAATGGAGAGTACGACTTCGAAAAGGGTTACAACGCATTCCCCGACACCAAAGGTAAGATCCTGACCATTCAGTATCTGGGTGGCAACAAGGCACTTGTCTACTCTGGCGACAACGCAGTGGGCACAGGTATTCAGGATGTAGCATACTATTATTCTATCGTAGACCTCGACACCAAACAGGCCACCCGACTGCAGTATAACGGTGAGGATATCGCCTATAGCGCAGGCAGCTTCTCTCAGCGCTCTGTCTATAACGCCAAGGAGAACAAGGCCTACTTCGGTGTGAGCAACGATACAGAGAACCGTATCTATATCTACGATGTGGCTACTGGCAACGTGAGCCTTGGTTCAAAACTGGCCACCGGCGTTTATTTCGACCAGATCCGTTTCTTTGAAAAATAAGACGTATGACGCCAATCACTTTCCTATCGCTAGGCCCCGGCGAGCCTGAGTTGCTGACCATCAAAGCCCTGAAAACTTTGAAGGATGCTGATGTAGTGATGGTGCCTGCTACAAGGAATAATGAAGGAATATTGAAATCACGTGCCACAGACATTATCAGCGAGTGGCATTTAGAAAACCGTTTGATGGTCTATGAGCTACCTATGCTCAAAGACCGTCAAGCGGTATCTTTGGTTTATGACAGCATCTTTGCCGATTGCGTCAGGCTCTATCATGAAGGGCAACGCATCGTGGTGGCTGTTGAAGGCGACGTAAGCATCTATGCCTCTATCCATTATGTGATGGAACGCTTAGAGGAAGCAAGTATTCCTGTGGTACAATCGGCTGGCATCCCTTCGTTTATTGCCGCTGCAGCCTCAGCTGGACTCTCGCTTATCAGTCAGCAACAGCGACTCACCATTCTGCCTGGCGATGCTGACGCAGAGATGCTCCACCAGCTATTGAGCAGCAACCATGTGGTTGTCGTGATGAAACTATCACAATGTCAGGAGGCCGTGAAAGATTTTCTGCGTCGGAACCCACAAACAACTTGTCATTATTTCGAGAATGTAGGCACTCCCGAAGCCTACCATACCTCATTGTCTGACGAGATTTTGTCTCGTCATATTCCCTATTTCTCACTTTGCGTCATCTATCCTGCCTGATTTCGCAAAAAACTTTGTACCTTTGTCACCTGTATGAAGTCGGCATTTCTCATAGCAGCACCAACCAGCGGCAGTGGTAAGACGACCATTGCACGCGGCCTGATGGCTCTTCTCACACAGAAGGGCTATAGCGTGCAACCCTTCAAATGCGGACCCGACTATATAGACACGAAATTTCACAAGGCCGTATGTGGTCGCCCGAGCATCAACCTGGACTCCTTCATGGCAACCCCTGAGCATATCCACGACCTCTTTGAGCATTATGGCAAAGGGGCTGATGTATGTATCGTAGAGGGGATGATGGGACTCTTTGATGGTTACGACCGTGACAAAGGTTCTTCAGCAGAGATTGCCAGCATACTGCGACTACCCGTCATTCTGGTTGTCGATGCCAAGAGTGCTGCCTACTCTATGGCACCACTGCTGCAAGGCTTCATCAACTTCCGAAAGGACGTGCATATCGCAGGTGTGATATTCAACAAGGTGGGGTCATCAAGACATTTTGAGATGCTCCGTCAGGTATGCGACGATTTGCAGATTACCTGTTTTGGCTATCTTCCAAAAAAAAGTTCGCTGGAGCAAGGCTCACGCTACCTGGGACTGGACTTCTCTGAAAAAACAGAAAACGAGGAACTCATCAACTTGATAGAGTCACATATCGATTGGAAAAGCATCTGTTCCTCGTTAGTCCGAGAGCGACGGACTGTGCGTCCGAAGGCGACGGACTGTGCGTCCGAAGGCGACGGACTGAAAGTGAGCTGCGCACTCAATGCAGAAAGTTTCAGTTTCATTTATCAGGAAATCATCGACTCATTTGCCTCCGTCAGTTTCTTTGACCCAGAAAAAGACATACCCTCGCTGGAAGGTATCGACCTGCTCTATCTGCCAGGCGGCTACCCAGAGAAACATGTAGAAGCCTTAGTCAGGAACGAAGCCTGCAGAAAGGCAATCAGAGACTATGCTGAACAGGGAGGACGCATCATTGCGGAGTGCGGAGGGATGATGTACCTCTGTGAAAAAATTATCACCGACGAGGGTGAATATCCCATGTGCGGTGTTTTACCCTACACCATCACAGCACGCAAGGCAGACCGCAAATTATCCTTGGGTTATCGCCGCTTTATGCTCGACGGTCAGGAATATCGTGGACACGAATTCCATTACACCCAATTCGTAGAAGCACCAGAAAGCATCACGCAGGTCTATAATGCCAAAGGTGAACCAGTGCCAACGCCCATATTCAGATATAAAAACGTATTAGCCAGTTATACACATCTCTATCAAATATGAAACAAGCTCTCCACCCCATCATGTTCGCAGGTACAGGTAGCGATGTAGGCAAAAGCATCGTTGCAGCAGCATTCTGTCGCATATTCAAGCAGGATGGCTACGAGCCTGCACCCTTTAAGGCACAGAACATGGCGCTGAACTCATACGCCACGCCAGAGGGGCTGGAGATTGGACGTGCCCAGGCCGTACAGGCTGAGGCAGCAGGCATTCCCTGTCATACGGACATGAACCCGCTATTGCTGAAGCCCCAAAGTGACCACACCTCGCAGGTCATTCTTAATGGGCGTCCCATCGGCAATAAGGATGCGTACGATTATTGGCGTCCCACCCAAAAATCGCCCATTAATCCCACTAAGCCCAACACCCCCATCGACTTCCAATCAGAGGTCCATGCCGCTTTCGACCGTCTTGCCTCACGCTATAACCCTATCGTGATGGAGGGCGCAGGCAGTATTGCAGAGATAAACCTGAAGGACAGGGACCTGGTCAACATGTCGATGGCTCGCCATGCCAAGGCAGATGTCATCTTAGTAGGCGATATCGACCGAGGCGGTGTCTTCGCCAGCGTCTATGGCAGCATCATGCTTCAGTCGTCAGAGGACCGTAAACTTATCAAGGGTGTTATCATCAATAAGTTCAGGGGCGACATGCGTCTCTTCGATGAAGGCAGAAAGATGTTGGAAGACATCTGTGGGGTGCCAGTACTTGGTGTTATACCTTATTATAAGGACATCTATATCGAGGAGGAAGACAGCGTCAGTCTGGAGAAGAAACGCAAGCAACTGGCAGAGGGAAAGGTAAACATCGCCGTCGTCCTGCTACGCCATATCAGCAACTATACCGATTTCGACACGCTGGAGCGCGACCCACGTGTCAACCTCTTCTATACCAACAACACGCAAGACATCAGTCAGGCGGACATCATCATCCTGCCTGGCACGAAGTCAACCCTCGACGACCTTATGGAACTGCGTCGCAACGGATGTGCGCAGGCTATCCAGCGGGCCCATCGCGACGGAAAGATGGTCATCGGCATCTGCGGAGGTTATCAGATGTTGGGTCAGTCTATCGACGACCCGGAAGGTATAGAAGGTGACATCAAGCATCTGCCAGGACTTGGTCTGCTGCCTATCCACACCACCATGGGAGCTGACAAGACCACGAAGCAGGTCACGTTCCAATTCGACGGACAGACATGTCAGGGCTATGAGATTCATCAGGGTGTCAGCGATACCGATGAGGCCATCCTGCAGTCCGGCCATTGCATCGGCACCTACATCCACGGCTTCCTCGACAATGCAGCAGTTATTGAGTATGTGTTAAGAGGTAAGAAGTTAGAGGGAAGAGGTGAGAGGGCTGTTTCTTATCGCGATTTCAAGGAGCAGCAGTACGACAAATTGGCTGAGCACGTACGTCAGCATGTAGATATAGAACGCATCTATCAAATACTCTCAAGCAATGATTAAAGGACACGGTGACGATATATATGAGTATGAAGGCATCAAGAGCGACTTTTCGTCGAACATCTGCCAGAATCCAGCTGCCTGCCAGGCAGTAACAGACTATCTGTCAAAACGCCCAGAGTTGTTAGCGCATTATCCAGAGCCTGAGGCATGGTCACTGGAAGAAAAACTCGCTGAGCGTGAAAACGTCAGTCCTGAGAATATTATCGTCACCAGTGGTGCTACTGAGGCCATCTACCTTATAGCCCAGACTTTCCGCTATCAGCCGCACATACCGCAGCCAACATTCAGCGAATATGCCGATGCCTGCAAAATATTCTCCCCTTACACAAAGAGTAAGAATAGTATCTGGATATGCAATCCCAATAACCCCACAGGACTCATGCTTTCTACTGGGAAGCTGGATGACGCTCTGTTTTATTTTAATCTGGTCGTCATAGATCAATCGTACGAACACTACACCACCCAACCTCTCTTGACAGCAGCAGAAGCCATCAGGAGAAAGAAAATTATCCTGCTGCACTCCATGACAAAGACATACGCTGTACCAGGACTACGCTTAGGCTATATTGTTACTTCGAGGCAGTTGGCTGAAAAATTGCGAAAGAACCTGCGCCCATGGAGTGTATCCTCATTAGCTATTGAGGCTGGTAAGTTCCTGCTTCAGCATGACGAACTCATCTGTCGGCCCAACCTTGCAGAAGCTCAACGATTACGAGATATGCTCAGTCATATTGAAGGTATAAGTGTTGAAGCTACTCAGACCAATTTCATGCTCTGCCGCCTAGAAAAAGCTTCAGCTCATGACCTTAAAGAGTATCTGGCTCGTGAGCATCATATTCTCATTCGCGACTGTTCCAACTTCGAAGGTCTAACACCCAGCCATTTCCGCGTAGCATCACAGACACCTTCTGAGAATGATGCACTTGTAGATGTCATCAACCAATATATCGCATCAAGAAATGGATAACTGGATGATTGCCATATTGCCCCTGCTCCTCGGTTGGTTCCTCGACCTAATCTTTGGCGACCCAAGCAGACTGCCCCACCCCATTGTGTGGTTCGGCAAAGCCATCGCTTTTTTTGAACACAGACTGAACAAAGGTCATCATCGTAAACTTAAGGGAGCCGTTACGGCATTACTCCTTATTGCAATGACCTATGCCATAGGTCTGATTATCAATTGTCAATTATCAATTATCAATTTCATCCTCGTCTTTTTCTGCCTGGCCGGCACCACCCTCATCCGTGAAGTACGAGAAGTATTCCTGGCTGTGGATCGTTCTCTGGAAGAAGGCAGACAACAGGTGGCTCGTATCGTGGGACGCGACACCACAGAATTGTCGGCACAGGAGGTAAGAACGGCTGCTTTGGAAACACTCGCAGAGAACCTGAGCGACGGTGTCATCGCCCCTCTGTTCTGGTTTGCCATCCTTGGCGTTCCAGGCATGTTAACCTATAAGATGATTAACACCCTCGACTCGATGATTGGGTATAAGACAGAACGGTATAAGGACTTTGGCTGCTGGGCTGCCCATATCGACGATGTCGCCAACTATATCCCAGCCCGACTGACGGCACTTTTAATGGCAATCGCATCACCCCGGAAAGGCTTGCTCCGCTTCATCTGGAGAAACGGACGACGTCACGCCTCACCTAACAGCGGATACCCTGAAGCCGCCCTTGCAGGCATCCTGAATTGTCGTTTCGGAGGCCCCCACTATTACTTCGGACAACTCTTCCCCAAACCTTATATCGGCGAGAACGAGCGCGAACTGACCACCGCCGACATGAAGCATGCCGTTCGCATCAACCGCATCGCTGAGGTACTGATGGTTTTTCTCGTTATGATATGCCTCATTCTCAAAAATATTCTCTAACTTTGCAGCAGTATGAAGAAGATTATTATTGCAGGCTTAGGACCTGGTAGCCCAGAAGATATGACACCCGCTGTGATGGAGGCCGTGAAAGAAGCTGACATTGTGGTAGGCTATAAATACTATTTCCAGTTCATCAAACCATTCATCAAGCCTGAATGCGAATGCATTGACACAGGTATGAAGAAAGAACGCGAACGAGCTGAGATGGCATTTAAGCTGGCAGAGCAGGGAAATACTGTTGTCGTTATTTCAAGTGGCGACGCAGGTATCTACGGCATGGCCCCACTCATCTACGAAATGCAGCGAAATCGCGCAGCCAGCGGTTCCCCCGCTGACATCGAAGTAGTGTCTCTCCCTGGTATCTCCGCCTTTCAGAAAGCAGCATCCCTGCTTGGCGCCCCCATCGGGCATGACCTCTGTATCATTTCCCTTTCAGACCTCATGACACCGTGGGCCGTGATTGAACGCCGTATCAAGGCAGCTGCCGTGGGCGATTTCGTCACCGCCATCTATAACCCTAAGTCGCATGGTCGCTATTGGCAGCTATACCGTCTGCAAGAGCTTTTCCTACAGGAACGCAGTGCCGGCACACCCGTAGGCTATGTACGCCAGGCAGGACGTGAAGAACAGGAAGTGAAACTCACCACCCTCAGCGAGTTAGACCCTGAGGACATCGATATGTTTACCGTTGTACTGATTGGTAATTCCCAGTCATATATCAACGACGGGAAATTCATCACGCCTCGCGGCTACTATCGTGAGGAGAAGCAGGAGGACATAAAGCCCGGTCAGTCTATCATGATGGAAAGTTTCCGAACGATACGTTCCGAGATGCAGCATCCTGATGTGCCTGCATGGCGTCTATGGCCGTTGCTACACGCCATTCATACGACGGTAGACTTCGGCATGGAAGAGTGTCTTTGGATGGACGACCGTGCTACGGAGATATTATATAATAAGGTGGTTGACGGCAGTCTGAAACATATTGTCACCGACGTCACAATGGCTGCAAGCGGTATCCGTAAGGGTGCTTTGGAGCGACTGGGCATCGAGGTGCATTGTTACATCAACGACCCTCGTTCCAAGCAGATGGCAGACGAGAAAGGCATCACCCGCAGTCAGGCTTGCATGCAACTGGCAGCGGAGGAATATCCCGAGGCGCTCTATGTGGTAGGCAATGCGCCAACGGCACTTTTCGAGATTTGCGACTTGGTGCGTAAAGGCAAGATGCATCCCGTGGGAATCATTGCGGCACCAGTCGGTTTTGTGCATGTTTGCGAAAGTAAACATGCCGTCAAGACATTGAAGCAGATACCCAAGATGATTGTCGAGGGCCGCAAGGGCGGAAGCAATCTTGCCGCCACACTCTGCAACGCCATTCTGACCTTTGATGATGCCGCCCAACTGAAGCCTGGACGTGACCTGTAGAAAAAAACAAAAAAATATCAACTTCTTTGTAACAAGTTCTATGAAATACCCGTATGTATGATTAGAAGGGTCAATCAAAGAGGCCTTAAACATTAAAGATTAACAATTAAAAATTAAAAGAATTATGAAGTATTCATCTAAGACATTCAATCCTTTGAAGAGTATGAAGAAGTTGGCCATCTGCGTCATGTTGGTTCTCGTTTGCATCAATGCCAATGCTGAGTGCAAAGATTTCGACAAACTGGCTAAGATGGAAGGCGTGGAGTTCACACACATTAATAAAGATATCGTAAAACAAGCTTTTGAATCTGGCGAAGGCCTTCACCTTGGAGAAGCCATTAACATTGATGACGAAGATGGCATGATTCTTAAAAAAATAGCTGATGTCAAAGTGTTCAGACGCGAAGGAGCAGACAATATTGAATCGTTCAAGAAAGCAGCTCTGAAGGTGCTGAAAAGCAAGAAATGGAACTCACTGATGGATACGAAAAATGATGAAGGACAGATCGTAAAAATATATCAGGCAAAGAAAGGAGAACAATTCACAAACGTTGTACTGGCAATTCAAGATGGTGAAGCTGTACTGGTTGTCATCGACGGCACATTAGACCTGGCCAAGATGTTTAATGGAGGCTATGACGACGAAGAGGATGATGAGGATGAAGACGAAGAAGAAGATGAGGACTAATCCAAAAAGATGATATATGAAACAGGTTCTTTTATCAATCATGATGCTGCTCTGCGTAGGGAATGCCTTCGGGCAGACACCTGCCAAGTTGATAGAGAAATACAAGGCTGTGCCTGGTGCGGTGTATGAGAATACGACAAATGAGAGTCTCAAGGATCTTGAGAAGGGGGATACCATCCTGTCTGCCGATGAAATCGCCAAACTGAAGAAA
Source organism: Prevotella communis (assembly GCF_022024175.1). Classification (GTDB taxonomy): domain Bacteria; phylum Bacteroidota; class Bacteroidia; order Bacteroidales; family Bacteroidaceae; genus Prevotella; species Prevotella communis. The sequence continues at coordinate 2,761,570 of NZ_CP091794.1, forward strand.
CACTTCAAGAAGAGCGAACAGGTGCAAATCCAGAATGTCAGCGAGGAACAGTTGGCAGAAATCAACAAGGACATCAAAGCCCTGAAGAACTACGAACTGCTGTTCGAAACAGTCCGCAACGCTGGCTCTAAGAGTTTAGGAGATTCTGCTAATGTGGTTAAGCAAATGATTTCTGATTTCCTGAATCCAACTGTCAAGATGCGATGCTACGGCAAGGTGGACGGCAAGATGGTCAGCGACCTGCTGATACGCCTCGACATTTGGAACACGGTAGCGCTCTCGTATATAGACACCAAGATCGACAGGGACGTCTGGATGAAGTTGCAGGAAAGAAGTAGTTTTTCTACTAGCGATGACGATGATGACGATGATGATAGCAGTGTGGACATGAAGGAGACCCTCAAAGATGTCGAAAAAGGTAACGTCCTCATTGTCATCAATGGCGAAGAGCATCCTGAACTTCACTCGACAAAGGAAGCTGAAGAATATATGAGACAGCAACAAATCTCGTTCAACAACCAGAATTGGATTGTGGGCAAAGCTGTCAAGGAGAAATATCCACATACTAAGAAGAACGTGGTGATAGAATTCTCTCGCAATGATAAAGAGCAGAAATAGCCAATGGACGCACGGGAGTTCAAACAGCGGTACATGCCCCATCATCAGGTGCTCTATCGGGTAGCCTATCACCTGACGGGCAATGAACAGGACGCCGAAGACCTGCTTCAGGACCTATACCTGAAACTCTGGCAGAAGCGCGACGACCTGCCCGATGAGGCGATGAAGGAAGCTTATCTCGTGACAATGATACGACATCTGTTCGTAGATCAACGGCGATTGAAACACCTGGATGCCTCGGCAGAACTGAAGAATGAGGACGGGCCACCCGATGAACGGAATCTCGATTATCAGATAGACGCCAGAGACGAGGCTCAAAAGATGGAGGGACTCATCAGTCAACTGCCTGAAAGGGAGGCACGAATCATTCAGATGCACCTGATGGACGACCGCTCATACGAGGAGATAGAGCAAGACACAGGACTCTCGCAAGGCAATATCCGCATCATCGTGATGCGAACAAAAAAGAAACTTAAGCAACAATTTCAAAATATCACGAAGACATGGACGAACTGAATCTGAAAACGTTAGAACAAATACCCATTCCCGAAGGATTGGAAGAGCGTCTGTCGGCTAAGATTGACGAATGGGAAAAAGAAGAGAAACAGCAGAAAGCCCAGCGCCGCACGCTGCGCCCCAACATTTTGCGCTATACGGCAGCAGCCGCCTGCATCGTCTTTGTCTTAGGAGTAGGCATACACCTGCTGAGTCAGGACAAATACATGAACCTGGCCGAACAGGATACTTACCAAGATCCGCTGCTGGCACAACAGGAGGCTCAGAAAGCCCTCACCCTGCTGGCCGTCAATCTGAACAAAGGCATGGGACAGTTGAAAAAAGCAAAGGCCCTGAGCGACAAGACGGAAAAAACATTCAACGAACAATTAAAGGTATTGAAACGATATGAAACAGACAATCATTAAGGCCCTCCTCTGCGTGGTGGTGACTCTGTGCAGCCTCAACGCCAGTGCTCAAGTCAAGGCATTCGAAAAATATGCCGACATGAAGAATGTCACGTATGTGTTCATCTCGAAATTTATGCTCGGCATGGCAGGCAAGAACACTGATTTCTCTGTACCTGGCATCAATGCGAAGTCTTTAAGCAATAAGCTCTCTGGCATCCAGATTATCACTACTGAGAACAAGAGTGCCCTGACAAAGCTAAAGAACGACGTCAAGGGTATCATCGCAAAAGACAAATATGAGCTGATGATGCAGATAAACGAGGACGACAGTAAAGTTAATATCTACCACCATATAGGTAAACAACAGTCAGCAGTCATCATGCTTATAGAGGAAGATAACGAACTGGTTACGATGGTCTTCTCGGGCAAGTTCACATTAGAAGACGTGATGAAGATGACCCAAAATTAGGATAGAATGGAGCAAGCGAGATTTGTCATCATTGGCATTACAGATCATCCGGCACCATGGTTTCCGCCAGAGGTGCTGGATGTTATACGTCATGGAAAAATCTTCTCAGGCGGCAAACGGCATCACGACATCGTGGCGTCATTGCTGCCTGAGGGTGCAGAATGGATCGACATCACCGTGCCGCTGGATACTGTATTTGAAGCCTATCACCATGCCGCTCACTTCTCCGAGGGGGCTCCCATCGTCGTCTTCGCCAGTGGCGACCCGCTTTTCTTTGGGTTCGCCAATACTGTCAAGCGAAAGATGCCTGACGCAGAGATAGTGGTCTATCCCACTTTCAACTCCCTGCAACTCCTCGCTCATCGTCTTGTAATGCCCTATCACGACATGCGCATCGTATCCTTGACAGGACGTCCCTGGCCAGAGTTCGACCGCGCTCTCATAGAGCGGGCAGAGAAGATTGGCATCCTGACCGACAAGGAGCATACACCTGCCGCTATCGCACAACGAATGCTGGAGTATGGCTACAGGGACTACATCATGCATATCGGCGAGCACCTGGGCAACCCGCAACAGGAGAAGGTTAGTACACTCACTCTTGAGGAGGCATCCCAGCGCGAATTTACCATGCCTAACTGCGTGATTCTCTGCGGAAAAACCGCAGAGCACACGAGGACCTTCGGTATTCCTGATGCCAGTTTCTCCCTCCTTGACGGTCGCGAGAAGATGATTACCAAGATGCCCATCCGTCTTCTGACCCTTCAGGCTCTCGACCTGCCCCATCGCCACGTTCTATGGGATATCGGTGCCTGCACGGGCAGCATCAGTATCGAGGCCCGCCTACTGTTCCCGCATCTTCAGATTGAAGCTTTCGAGATCCGTCCTGAATGTGAAGCCATCATCCAGGAAAACGCCCGCCGCTTTGGTGCTCCAGGCATCAACATCCATATCGGCGACTTCCTCGATGCCACCACTCCTGCCACCACTCCTGCCACCACTCCTGCCACCACTCCCATCGTATCTCCGATGGGTTCTCCGATGAGTTCTCCGATGAGTTCCCCGATGGGTTCTCCCGATGCAGTATTCATCGGCGGACATGGTGGTCACCTCAAGGAGATTATGGAAAAGGTGCTGACGGTACTTACAGATAACGGCATCATCGTCTTCAACAGCGTCACCTCTCCTAAAGTTCCCACCAATAGTCGTGCTCTATGGGACGAGGCCTGCCAAGACCTCGGACTCCAACAAGGGCGCCCCCTTCATATTCAACTCAACGACTATAATCCAATAGAGATACTAACAGCATTTAAATCAAATAAACTATGAAACAAGACATCGCCATCTATACCCTGACTTCCGAACTGCATGACGAGAAAGCTGTGACAACGATGACAACGGCTTTCCTTGAGAGTCTGGGAATAGAGTATCAGCTGAAAGGCACCGACTATAGCGACTATGGCAGTCACGCCCTCAACCTGATATATGTCCGCACTGGCGGCACCGAAGGAATCTTCCGTCGTCTGCTCCCTGAGTTACAAAACAAGAGTCAGCGTCCGTTCTACCTGCTGACATCTGGCAAGAGTAATTCACTCGCAGCCTCTATGGAGATTCTGTCTTTCCTGCGTCAAAACGACATCTGTGGTGAGATTATCCATGGCGACAGCGATTATATCACCCGTCGTATCCATCTGTTATCGAAGGTTGAAGAAGCCAAAAAGAAACTTTGCGGAACCCGTCTGGGTATCATCGGTGAACCTTCTGACTGGCTGATTTCCAGTCACGCAGACAGAGCAAAGGTAAAGGAGATGTTAGGAATAGAACTGATAGACATCCCCATGCAGGAACTGCTTGATGAAATTGGCGACACAAAGCAAATATACGAGTCACTGAAGGTACTCATCAACAGATACCAGTTGCAAGGATTTACCCTAAGATGCTTTGACCTGCTCACCACCGTAAAGGATACTGGCTGCATGGCTTTAGCCAAGCTGAACAGCGAGGGTTATGTAGCTGGTTGCGAGGGCGACGTCCCCGCCATGCTATCCATGATGATTGTCCGCTCATTGTTGGACATCTCCGGCTTCCAAGCCAACCCCTCACGTATCAATCCAGAGACCGGCGAGATGCTCTTTGCTCATTGCACCATACCTCTTGACATGGTAGAGCATTATGAACTCGATACCCATTTCGAGTCGGGCATTGGAACAGGCATACGTGGCTATATGAAAGAAGGTCCCGTCACCATCTTCAAGGTCGCAGGCAACCTCTCACGCTCTTTCATCGCCGAAGGTGAACTAGTCCGTAATGAGGCCAAGCCAGACCTCTGTCGCACCCAACAGGTGATACGACTCTCAGACAAGAGTCTCACCACCAGTTATTTTCTCACGAATCCAATAGGCAACCATCATATCATCATGCCTGGCCACTGCAAACAACTCTTAGAACACCTACTTAAATGAACAAAATAGCTATCATACAAATCAATGAGGCTGGTGAACCGATTACCACCCGCCTGCAAAAGAAATACCCCAAAGCCGAGATTATCAGTCGCGATTCCGTAGGGAGCAACTGGAAGGCATTCGACGCCTTCGTCTTCATCGGAGCCATGGGCATCTGCGTGCGAACCATTGCCCCGCTTATTGAGGACAAGCACAATGACCCTGCCGTGGTATGTATCGACAGTTTCGGTCAACATGTCATCGCTGTGCTATCCGGACATATAGGCGGGGCGAACGACCTGACACGAGACATCAGTGCTGCAATCGGTGGACAAGAGGTTATCACCACCCAGAGCGACAATGCAGGACTGTGGGCTCTCGACACATTTGAGAAACGTTTTAACTGGCCTATTGCCAGTGACATAGCAGACATGAACGACTGTATTTTTACATTTGTCAACCGTAAGCCTACAGCCTTACTACTTGAAATGCGTGACGAAGGCACCGACTATCTTGAACAGACCAAACCCGACCACGTGACCATCATCAATGATATCAGTGAAGCCGACCCGCAGAAATACGAACTTCTCATCATCGTATCTCCCTTCATCCACAAAACTCCCAACAACATGCTCGAACTGCATTTCGTACCAATGGTGGGGACAATAGGTTTTGGATTGGCTCATCACCCTGACAACTTCGAGTGCATCTACGACGAGATTGATGAAGCCCTTGCACAGCGCGGCATTTTGCCCTGTACCTATCGCTATTGCACCATCGACGTCAAAAAGGATGAAGAATTCTGTGAATTACTCAGAGAGGAATACAACGAAGAAGTCGAATTCTTTACAGCCGAGGAACTTGCTGCCATCAAGGTGCCTACCCCCAGTGCCACCGTCGAAAAACATGTAGGCACTCCAAGCGTGTGCGAAGCAGCAGCAATCTTAGGCTCCAATCATGGACAACTCATCATTCCAAAGATCAAAGGTAAGAATTGGACGGCGGCTTTAGCCATCGACGAGAAATATCTTAGGCATAAACAGGGCCACATCGAGATTGTCGGTGCCGGACCTGGCGACCCCGATCTGGTTAGCGTGCGCGGACGAAAGATGCTGGAACGTGCCGACCTGATTCTTTACGCTGGTTCGCTGGTGCCTAAGGCATTGACGGAATGTCATAAGCCAGGTGCCGTGGTGCGCTCGTCTGCCGATATGAACCTTGAAGAACAATGTGCCCTGATGAAGGAGCACTATGATAAGGGACACTCCATCGTTCGTCTGCATACGGGCGACCCCTGCATCTTCGGTGCCATACAGGAGCAGATGGCCTTCTTCGATGCCAACAATATGCACTATCATATCACCCCAGGTATCAGCAGTTTTTTGGCTGCAGCCGCAGAACTTAGGAGCCAGTTCACCATTCCTGAAAGGACGCAAACCATCATTCTGACCCGCGGCGAGGGGCGCACACCCATGCCTGAGAAGGAGCAGCTGCACCTCTTAGCAAAAAGCCAGAGCACCATGTGCATATTCCTCTCGGCCGCCATCGTGGACGACGTGCAAAAGGAGTTACTGCAGGAATACCCGGAGGATACCCCCGTGGCCGCCTGCTATCACCTGACGTGGCCCGACCAGAAAATCTATCGCGGAGTATTGAAAGATCTTGCGAAAATCGTGCACGACAATCACCTGACACTTACCACCATGCTCGTCGTCGGTGAGGCCATCGATAACCGTCAGGGACTATCGGAGTTATACAACAAGCATTTTACTCATTTATTTAGGAAAGGTAACTGAGCATCTTCTTCGTGCAGACATGATACTAATATTTGGAGGGACAACAGAAGGACGCAAAGCTGCAGAGGTGCTCGAAGAGAGCGGCTCAGCATTCTATTATAGTACAAAAACGGGCGAACAAGACATCACGCTCCATCATGGTACAGTCATCAGCGGTGCGATGGACAAGAAGACGATAACGGCGTTTGTCAGCAAGCACGAGATACGTCTGATTATAGATGCCGCCCATCCGTTTGCCTCTAAGTTACACGAAACGATAGGCAAAGTTTCCGCCGACTTACAAATACCCGTTGTGCGCTACGAGCGTATCTATCCGCCACGCGATTCCGACATCACATGGATTGACGACTACAGCGACCTCGACTATATACTCCCCTCCCTCAGCAGGGAGGGGCAGGGAGTGGGTCGGCTCCTCGCAACAACAGGCGTACAGAGCATCGGCAAGCTGAAACATCTGGAAGCTGAAGGGATAAAGGTCATTTATCGCATTCTTAACCGCGAAAGCAGCATCGTACTGGCTCACCAGCAAGGCGCCTCAGACAACCAGCTTTGCTATTACGATGACGGTGATATGCCCATTGCTGATACCATCCTGATGAAAGAGAGCGGTATCAGTGGTGGATTCATTGAGAAAGTAAATGAAGCACGTAGAAAAAACATGCGTATTATCGCCATCAAACGACCGGAGGGCTTCATGGCTCATGGGCTATGGTTCATGGTTAACGGTCCGCACGGACTAAGGAGAATGGTGGAAAAACTTCTGCCGGAGTTTTTCCCGCTGCACAGCGGACTAACCACAGGAACATGCGCCACAGCAGCCACCATCGCCGCCACCATTCGTCTCGTCAAAGGTGAGACACCTGCCGAGGTGCCCGTCCTGCTGCCCGATGGCGAGACCATCAACGTGTCCGTTGGTTATGCCGACGGCTACGCCTACTGCATCAAGGAGGCTGGCGATGACCCCGACGTTACAGACGGCATAGAGGTCCGCGCCAGTTGCCTACCCTACAGACCCACCCCCAGCCCCTCCCTGAATGGAGGGGAGTGGTTAGTCATTGAGGGCGGCGAGGGCATCGGTCGCTTCACCCTGCCTGGGTTTGATTTTCCCGTAGGCGAGCCTGCCATCAACAAGGGCCCGCGCGAGATGATTCGTCAGAACCTAGACAGTCTATTCACTCCCCTCCATTCAGGGAGGGGCTGGGGGTGGGTCTGTAGGCTTTCTGTCCCTGGCGGCGCCGAAATAGCCCGTCGTACCTTCAACCCGCGCCTTGGCATCGAGGGCGGTATCAGCATCATCGGTGTCAGCGGCATCGTCAAACCCTTCAGTGAAGAAGCTTTCATCGACAGTATCCGCAAGTGCATGACGGTAGCCAAAGCCAGCGGTTCCGACCGCGTGGTCATCAACAGCGGTGCCAAGAGTGAGCGCTTCCTCAAGGCCCTCTACCCCAGCCTGCCCCAACAAGCCTTTGTGCAATACGGAAACTATATCGGTGAGACGCTGCACATGGCCGCAGAGCTCACCATCCCCAACATCACCCTGGGCGTCATGCTGGGTAAAGCCATCAAACTGGCAGAAGGACAACTAGACACCCATAGTCGTAAAAGTACAATGAATATAGGCTTCATTCAGGAAATGCTGAACGAAGCCCATATAGAGATTTCTCTGGATAATATCACACTGGCAAGGGAGTTATGGGAAAGGATTCCTGAAGACCAGCTTCCGACCTTCTGCGATGTTGTCATCAGTCACTGTGAGACGTATTGCAGGCCCCTGCTACCCAACGGCAACCTCATCATCCTTCTGATTTCCGACGACGGAACAATACACTCGCGATGATAGGCGCACCCACCAGTGCCGTGACGGAATTAACGGGCAGGGCACCCTCGAATCCCGGCATACGCGCAATCAGGTTGCACAACAACGCCAATGCGGCACCAGCCAACATGGTGGCAGGCATCAGCACACGATGATCACTGGTACGGAAGATGGCACGCGCCAAATGGGGAACAGCCAATCCTATAAACATCACAGGACCGCAATAAGCCGTAACGATAGCCACAAGCGTGCCCGAGCATACAATCAGGAGCAGACGGGTACGACGGATATCCAGTCCCAAGTTACTGGCATAGGCATCGCCCAACATATACAGGTTCATGGCCTTCACAGTGAGCATACTCAACGGCAACAGGATACACATCAGTATCACGAAAAGCATCATCTGATCGCCAGACACACGGGCAAAGGAACCTAAGCCCCATACCACATAAGCACGGATATCCTCCTCGGCCGAGAAAAACTTCAGTACACCGATGATGGCTGTAGCCAGATAGCCAATCATCACACCAATAATCAGCAACGTCACACTGCTTCTCACCTTGGTTGCTACCCAAAGGATGAGACCCATCACAGCCAGGGCGCCAACAATTGCAGCTATACTGATAGCCACATCTCCCATGTAACCCAGTCGGCTCAAGGCTACGCCCCCAAGTGAACCAGACAGCAGTACCACACATGCTACGCCCAACGAGGCGCCATTGCTGATACCCAGCACCGAAGGGCCTGCCAGCGGATTGCGGAACACCGTCTGCATCTGCAGACCACTCACCGCCAATCCAGCACCTGCCACCAAAGCCGTCAAAGCTTGCGGCACACGCGAGGAGAATATAATATTTGTCCATATCTCATTGTCACCACCTCCCAGCAATATACGGCATACCTCTATCATGGGGATACGCACCGTACCCAACAGCAGGTTGAGCACGAAGAACAACACGATACTCAGCAGCAGGATAAGCAACAACAACGGACGTCTCATTTCAGCATACGATAAAAAGTCGGTTCATAGTCAGCAGGCATCAATTCCGGATGGAAAATAGCCACCAGGTCACTCAGCAACACATCAGGCATCACAGGCGACTTCTCATAATAGGGTGTCTGCTTCATGTTGCAATATATCACTTTCTTATCCTTGAAAGCCTTAAACAATTCATTACGAGGTTCACTGGCCTTCAGGGCATCATAGGAGAAGTCGCCCTCGTAACTATTCAGAATGCGCCAATAGTCAGCATTGGCAGCAGCGGCATACATCTCCTCAAACTCAATATTCACGCCGCCCGTATCATCATTGTCAAAGACATACCGTGCACCGGCGTCACGGAAAATCTGAGCCAGCGAGTTCTTACCTCCCACAGCATACCAGTTGCCGCCGTGCATCTCACCACTGAAAACAGTTGGAGAACCTTCCCCAGCACCTCCCTGTGAGGGATGGGAGTTATTTGCTACCTTCTCTTTCAAGTCGTTGTAACGATGTTCGATGCCGGCGAAGATTGAATCAGCCTCATGTTCCTTACCAATAAACAGTCCCACAAAACGAATCCATTCTGCCTGTCCTAGCGGGGTCAGTTCCTTATATCCCAGATGCGGAATAAGCGTGATACCCGTCTCCTTGATGGCATCATAGCCCCCACGCTTGAAGGGCGAGATAAAGATAACCTCCGGGTGAGCCGCAAGAATCAGTTCTGTGTCAAAGTTGCCCTCCATACCAATCTTCACCATGCGTCCATCCTTCACACGCTGACGAATATCCCGATTGAAGAGATTCTTCGTACCCGTGATGCCCCGTACAACATCAAGCGCATCAAGAGCCGTAAAGTTAGACAACTGCAACATGGTCATGACAAGTGTACGTTCAATGGGCACTTCCACTTTCGTATAGCCCTCCGGGACCTCGACATCCATACCCTTATCAACCAATGCAAAGTGATAACTCACAGGCATTTTTTCTTCATCATCCTGTGGGTCTGCCACATCAATCAGGCGGACGCCATTGTCAAGAACCTTGACGGAATAACCCTTTGCATAGCGGGGGGCCGCGCCCAGAGAATCTGCCTCCGTCAGTGCCAAGCCATTGGCACTATTCTTTCCACCGCCACAAGAAGAGGCGATGAGGGCAAAAACAATCACCAAAAAGGAAATATACGCTTTCATTATCATCAGTTTTTACAGAGCGCAAAGATACAACTTTTTTATGAATAATTTGGCTATCTCGACAAAAAGTATTACTTTTGCAGCCGCAAATACCACAAACACCACGAAAAAAAGCGCCTGTGGCGGAATTGGTAGACGCGCTAGACTTAGGATCTAGTGTCTCGCGACGTGCAGGTTCGAGTCCTGTCAGGCGCACAGAACAAAAAGAAAAAGGAATGTCACGGTGACATTCCTTTTTTCTTATTAGTCGTCGAGCGAGTAAGTAACCGTTGTTACCACACGGATTTTCTTGATATACGGTGTATTCTCATCACGGTTCTCAATTTCAAACTGTCCCTGACCAGCGGTCTGAATCTTTCCAAGTTTCGATTCACTGGCCTCAGCAAACTGCTCGGCCGTCTTCTGTGCATTCTTGATAGCCTCAGACATCATCTCGGGTTTCATCTGCTGGAACGAAGCATACTCATAGTTAGGATAGCTGCTATCGAGTGCCACGCCCTGCTTCAGCAGTTCTGCCTGCTTGAAGATAGCCTTATTCACAGCCTCAACTTTTGTCGTAGCCACCGTAATCGTTGTGTTGACGATATAGCGGAAAGGCTTCTGGTTATCGCCCCACTCACGAGCTTCAAGGTCTGATACAGAGGGCGGGTTCACCGTAATCTCACTTTCCTCCAAACCATTCTGTTTCAGGAAAGCCTTAATCTTACCGGCCTGCACATTGATACGTTCATAGAGCGTAGGCAGATCGTTGCCCGTTTCCTTGGTGCTGATACTCCACGTCACCTTATCTGCAGGCACCTCACGCTCAGCCAGACCCTTTACTGTGACCTTACGGTCTTTGTTGGTGAAATTGTCGATACCGGCCTTCACACACCATCCCATCACCATCACGCCGATGGCCAGGATAATAGATTCTTTTACTCTTCCCATAATATGATTAATTTTTATGGTCTGAAAGTGGTGAGTTATTTCATCACCACTTTCTTACCGTTGACGATATTCAAGCCTTTCTTCAACTTGTTCATACGAACGCCCTGCAAAGAATAGATATCTTCTGCAGACGAAGCCTCTGAAGGAATAGCCGAGATGGCGTTAACTGCATGGTAGTCACTAATCTTATTACCAGCCCACGATATCCATTTCTTGTCTTCAGTTTCCCATGTCCAGTTGCCAAAGAAGTGAGTGTCGGCACCATTGATGGTCAGATAGACCTCGTCTTTCGACTCCAGGTTGACATCAGTTGACTCATCACAGTTGCGCTCGAATCCCACCTTCTCGCCATTAGCAATGAAACGGTAATGATAACGCAATGCGTTATTCTTCATAGGAATGGTATTCACGCCAGCCTTCTCACCACCATTCAGTCCATTACTGTTAATCTGCTCGTAATAGCCAGCAGACAATACAAAATCATAGGTACCATCATAGGCCATCAACACCAAGGCCGTATTCTTATTCATAATATAGGTCTTGTCTGCCTCAGCACCATCATAATAGCCATAGGCTATAGTAGCGCCTTTTGCAGCGTTATAGTTTGAATTCACTCTGGCAGCCACAACATCTTTTGGTACCACATAGCAACTGGCAATATGGAATCCACGATAGCCATTCTTTATCTCCAAAGAAAGGGCACCATGAACTTCTGCTAATGAGAAGTGGGCATCGGTAACTGTTTTCGCCTCATAATCAGAAGCATATTGGGGATTTGCCGAATTTCCATAAGCATGCCCCGTGGTGCCATAGGTCAGACTAATCAGCAGATCCTTAGTATTCGTCAGATCTGTTAAATCCAGCTGTCCTAAGATCTGCCAACTATATGCCACGAATTCACCAGTAGCATCGCCAAAAAGGGCAGCACACTCATCACCACTATTCATCGTCTTTGAACCATCAACACCCAGTCCTTTCAGATCAGCTTTCACCCAGACCGTCTGAGCATTGGCAGTCAGTAACTCTTTCTGCGCATTCAGTTCACTCACAGTGAAGGGATTCTCTTTTGTTCCGTCGCCAGCCATCACGGATGTCGACACAAAAATTGTTGCAGCCACGAAGGCCATCATTCTCTTTGTTAATTTCATTTCTATCGTTTTTTTTTTTCGTTTTTCTGAATCATTATTTCTCGTCACACTCATGGGCAGGCGGCACCACGATATCAATGCCTGCGGCCTTGATGTCGGCAGCAAGTTTATCGGCAGTGGTCTCATCGGTGAAATAGGTCACGGCAAGCGCGTTCTGCCGGCTGTTGACATTGGCATCCTCTACCCCATCCACGATGATAACTTCATCTATCGTAGCCTGATTCACCTGACTGGCAGGGATATTATAATAGGCATAGGCCACCTTTGGACCACTGTAGTAATTCACTGGTGTGAAACCCAGTTCACCCAAAGCCCGACGAATCTCGCCCTTACTGGTACGATTGGCATCATAGCGCACAAAAACATACTGCTTGTCCAGATGAGGAGCCATACTGTCGATGCCAACCATCGTCTGCAGACGCTGACTGATGCGATTATAGCAGTTCTGACAATGCATATCAGCAATACGCAGGCCCATGCCACGAATGATGGTATCATTGGGACTGTAAGAAGAGGCCTTATAACGACCCGTGGCAGCCAGACGAGCTTGAATACTGTCTACGCAGGTCTGCGCACGGTCATAAGCGATAGTAGCCGTACGACGTTCAATATTGAAGGATACACCCTCAATACCAGGCAGTTTCTTCACCACATTCTTCACTTTATGCGCACACTCTTCACAGCGCATTCCCTTGACGCGCACTGTAATAGAGTCAGTCTGCGCCATCAAGTTACTGTTTATCAATAAAAGGAAAGCAATCTGGAAAAGCGTCCTCATAAACGTATTAGTCTTCATATATAAAAATCGTATTAAATTAAAATGCATTCTGCGGCGGCAAAGTTACGAAATCTTTTTCTATTCCACAATACTCAGTATCAAGTATTTCGATTTTATTGTCTTATTTTACCATAAATAAACTGCGTACTCTCCTTGTTTCTGAGAGCACGCAGTTCTATGGAAATAATTGGAAATGCTTACTTCACATTACCAACCTTAATCAGATACTCACCAATCTGGACTGCATTCAGGGCAGCACCCTTACGGATCTGGTCGCCAGAAAGCCAGAAGGTCAGTCCGTTCTCGTCAGAGATATCCTTACGTACACGACCTACATAGACATCATCCTTACCTGCTGTCTCAAGAGGCATGGGGTAAACGAGGTTAGCAGGATCGTCAACCAAAGTACAGCCAGGAGCTGCAGCGATAGCCTTCTGTGCCTCCTCTACACTGAGAGGACGCTCGGTCTCAATCCATACAGACTCAGAGTGAGAGCGCAAAGAAGATACACGAACACATGTAGCCGAGCACTTAGCATCGGTATGCATAATCTTCTGTGTCTCGTTGTACATCTTCATCTCCTCCTTGGTATAGCCATTGGGCTGGAACACGTCAATCTGAGGAATCACGTTATATGCCAACTGATGGGGGAACTTCTTGATGGTCTTCACCTCACCGCCCTCAACGATTTCCTTGTACTGCTGCTGTAATTCAGCCATAGCAGCGGCACCTGCACCTGAAGCACTCTGATAAGAAGAAACATGGATGCGCTTGATGTGGCTGAGGTTCTCCAAAGGCTGCAGTACGACAACCATCATAATCGTTGTGCAGTTAGGATTGGCAATAATGCCACGGGGACGCTTCAGGGCATCCTCTGCATTACACTCGGGCACAACCAAGGGTACGTCATCGTCCATACGGAAAGCGCTTGAGTTGTCAATCATCACACAGCCATACTTGGTGATATCCTCGGCAAACTCCTTACTTGTACCAGCACCGGCAGAGGTGAAGGCGATATCGATGTCCTTAAAGTCATCATTGTGCTGAAGAAGTTTCACTGTCAATTCCTTGCCACGGAAGGTATATTTGGTGCCTGCAGAACGCTCAGAACCAAACAACACCAATTCATCCATCGGGAAATTTCTCTCGTCGAGCAGTCTCAAGAACTCCTGCCCTACTGCGCCTGAGGCGCCAACAATTGCTACTTTCATATCACTCAAGTTTAAAATTGGGTGCAAATTTACAACTTTTCCGCCAATTATGTATCAAATTGACAGAAAATTTTGTACCTTTGCCAACAAAATGGAAGCACAAATCAAGATAGAGCCACTCATACAAGACCCAACCATGATATTTTTCGTGGTGCTGCTCATCATTCTCTTCGCGCCTATCGTGATGAGTAAGTTGCGCATCCCGCATATCATTGGCATGGTACTGGCAGGTGTGCTGATAGGTGAATACGGGTTCAACCTATTGTCACGCGACACGTCGTTTGAGGTTTTCGGACAGGTAGGACTCTATTACATTATGTTCCTTGCCGGTCTTGAGATGGACCTGGAAAGTATCAAGAAAAACTCCAACCGACTGGTCATCTTCGGACTTCTCACTTGTTTTGTACCACTAATCCTGACCTATGTGATGTCAATCAGCATCCTGGGCTATAGCGGACGGGCTTCATTCCTCTTAGGATGTATCATGGCGTCAAACACGCTGGTGGCCTACCCTATCATCGGGCGTTATGGCCTGCAGCGCAACTCCAGCGTAATGCTCAGCGTAGGTTCTTCCATGCTGTCGCTTTTCCTGGCACTGGTCATGTTAGCAGGACTGGTAGGTACATTCAGCGAGGATAGCGGGTGGCTGTTCTGGTTGCTGTTTGTGGCAAAATTTGCCGCCTTCTGTGCAGGCAGCATTCTGATTATCCCCCGTCTGACGCGCTATTTTCTGCGCCGCTATAGTGATGCGGTAATGCAGTATATCTTCGTCATGGCTGTGATGTTCATCAGTGCAGCACTGTCGGCACTCATCGGACTGGAGGGCATCTTTGGTGCTTTCTTCTCCGGATTGATTATCAACAGATACATCCCTCATGTATCACCCTTGATGAATCGTATCGAGTTCATCGGTAATGCCATCTTTATCCCCTATTTCCTGATTGGCGTAGGTATGCTTATCAACCTGCAGTCGTTGGCTGACGGTCTGGAGGTCTGGGGTATCATGTTCCTCATAGCGTTCTTCGGCACATTCGGAAAAGCATTGGCTGCATACATCTCAGCACTGATGTTCCGTCTGACGAAATCGGAGGGAAAAATGATGTTTGGACTGACATCTGCACATGCTGCCGGTGCCATCGCGATGGTGATGGTAGGTCGCAGACTGATGGTTGACGCAAACGTGGCATTGGCTGATGATCATATGCTGAATGGTGTAGTCATCATGATATTGGTCACTTGTATCATCTCAACACTGACTACAGAACGGGCTTCGCAAGAAATAACGGTGAGTAACTACGCTCCACCCTTGCAAGGAGGGGCCGGAGACGGGGCTGCATCTGATGATGAACGTATCATGGTATGCGTGAAATATCCTGAGATTGCACCGCAACTGCTGGAGTTGGCTCTTCTCACCCGCAACCAGAAACTGAAGCGTGAACTCGTAGCTCTCAATGTGGTGTATGACGGCGAGGGCAGCATTCAAGAACGGGAGAAGGGCATTCGGCTTTTGGAAAAACTGCAGCATCAGGCCAGCGCTTCAGAAGTGCAGGTACAGACGCAGGTCAGACTGGCCACTAACATCGCCAACGGCATCAAGCACGCCTTCCGCGAGAGTGGTTGTTCTGAGGTAGTCATGGGTATGCACGTCCATACTGAGGTAAGCAGCAAGTTCTGGGGTGAGTTCATACAGAGTCTCTACAATGGTCTGAACCGTCAGATTCTTCTTATGCGATTCACCCAGCCGCTCAGTACCCTTCGCCAGATTCAGGTAGCCGTACCAAGCAGGGCGGAATATGAGCCTGGCTTCCATCGCTGGCTGGAACGTCTGTGCCGGTTTGCTGGCCAGTTGGATTGTCGCATTCAGTTTCATGGCCGCAATGAATCCATGGAACTGATTCAGCAGTACATCAATAGTCAGCATCCCAACGTACGTGCCAAGTACACCTATATGGCACACTGGAATGAACTGCCTCAACTGGCCAGTCATATCGGTCCCGACAACTTGTTGGTAGTAGTTACAGCCCGTAAGGGAACCATCAGTTACAAGAACGCGCTCGACCGTCTGCCGGATGAGTTGACGAAATATTTCTCGGGTACAAATCTCATGATTATCTTCCCCGACCAGTATGGTAATACGAAGGAAGAGAAGATGAGCTTCACCGAGGCTCAGCACCATGAGGAGAATAGTATCTATGATACATTGCTACGCTGGATACACAAATCCAACAAAGCCCATTAAGCTCATCATCCCCATTAGACCCATTAGACCCATTAGACCCATAATAAAATGATAGACATAAAGAATATAACCAAGAGTTTCGGCTCATTACAGGTGCTAAAAGGCATCGACCTCCATATCGACAAAGGAGAGGTGGTAAGTATTGTAGGCCCCAGCGGTGCCGGAAAGACCACCCTGCTGCAAATCATCGGCACATTGGATAAACCAGATACTGGTTCTGTATGTGTCGATGGCATCGACACCACCGCCCTTTCCCAAAAAGCCCTTGCCGATTTCCGCAATCGTCACTTAGGCTTTGTGTTTCAGTTTCATCAATTGCTGCCTGAATTCACGGCTATCGAGAATATCATGATTCCAGCCTATATCGCTGGCACATCCAATAAGGCTGCCAAGGAGCGTGCTAAGGAACTGCTACAGTTCATGGGACTCACGGATCGTGCAAACCACAAGCCCAACGAGCTCTCCGGTGGTGAGAAGCAGCGTGTAGCCGTAGCCCGCGCCCTGGTGAACAGTCCTGCCGTCATCTTGGCTGACGAGCCCAGTGGTTCTCTTGACACAAAGAACAAGGAGGAGCTGCACCAGCTCTTCTTCGACCTACGTGATAAATTCGGCCAGACCTTCGTCATCGTCACACATGACGAACAACTGGCCACCATCACAGACCGCACGATTCACATGCGTGACGGTCTTCTGGATATACCTGTGGTCAGCGATCTTTCCGCTGACATATAATAAACATCTATTCTATGATAAAACTAGGAGATTACAACACACTTACAGCTATTCGCCGCGCCGACCAGGGCTTTTACCTGGAAGGTGACGAACGTAGCGGCGATATCCTGCTTCCCAACCGTTATGTGCCCGATGGTTTAGCCATCGGAAAAGAAATTGAAGTCTTCGTCTATCTCGACCAGGACGAACGCCTCATTGCCACCACAGAAAAACCTGCCGCCAAGGTGGGCGAGTTTGCCTGTCTGGAAGTAGCATGGATTAACCAATACGGCGCCTTCTTGAAATGGGGACTGATGAAAGACCTCTTCTGTCCTTTCCGTGAGCAGAAACAGCGCATGGAGGTTGGCAAGCATTATATCGTCTTTGTAAAAGAGGATGAAGAGTCGCATCGCCTGATGGCTACCGCAAAAGTGGAGCGTTATTTGGAACCTGCACCTGCCTCGACCAACGCCAGCACATCCAGTACTACTGATACTATACCCGTCGGGTCTGCTGTCGGGTCTCCCCTCAAGCACGGCGACACC
This sequence comes from Prevotella communis, assembly GCF_022024175.1. GTDB lineage: Bacteria > Bacteroidota > Bacteroidia > Bacteroidales > Bacteroidaceae > Prevotella > Prevotella communis. The sequence goes on from NZ_CP091794.1 coordinate 2,779,346, forward strand.
TGCGATTGTCTCATCTGGCAGAAAACCGACCTTGGTTTCAAGACCATCATTAATAACCGCTATCAAGGTCAGATATATGACAACCAGATTTTCCAGCCGCTGCACACAGGCGACCGTCTTACGGCTTATATTGACCATGTGCGTCAGGACGGTAAGATTGACGTCACCTTGCAGCCTACCGGTCGTCAACACACGCTCGACTTTGCCGAAGTGCTCCTGCGCTATCTCTACGAGAACGACGGGCACTGCGACTTAGGCGATAAGAGCGATGCCGAACTAATCTACGACCGTTTCAAGGTATCAAAGAAAGCCTACAAAAAAGCCATCGGTGACCTGTATCGCCGACGCCTCATCGTGATAGAGGAAAATGGTATTCGCCTAGCATAAACGAAAAAGCCTCGCCAGTTGGCGAGGCTTTCATATTTAATTTAGAATTCTGCACTCTTCGGTGTACGTGGGAAAGGAATCACGTCACGAATGTTCTGCATACCTGTTACGAACAGGATGAGACGCTCGAAACCGAGACCGAAACCGGCGTGAGGGCAAGAACCCCAACGGCGGGTATCGATGTACCACCAGAGGTGTGTCTGATCCATCTCGCGGCGCTCAATCTCGCCCATCAACTTATCGTAGCTCTCCTCACGAACAGAACCACCAATAATCTCACCAATCTGTGGGAACAGCACGTCGGTACCCTGCATTGTAGGACCAGGAGCAATAGCACCCTTATAACCTACAGAACCACCATCAGTTGTATCCTGATTCTGCTTCATGTAGAATGACTTGAAGGCACGTGGGTAGTCAGTCATGATAACAGGCTTCTTGAAGTGCTCCTCAACGAGGTAGCGCTCGTGCTCAGAAGCAAGGTCATCACCCCAGTTGCAGGGGAACTCAAACTTCTTACCGTTCTTGATAGCCTCCTGCAGGATATTGATACCCTCAGTGTAAGGCAAGCGAACGAAGGTCTCCTTCAGTACGCCCTGCAGACGCTCGATAAGAGTCTTATCAATCATCTTATTGAGGAACTCAAGGTCATCTTTACAGTTATCCAGTGCCCACTTCACACAATACTTGATGAAGTCCTCTTCGAGGTCCATCAGCTCCTCCTGGTCGAGGAAAGCAACCTCAGGCTCTACCATCCAGAACTCAGCCAAGTGACGAGGCGTGTTACTGTTCTCTGCACGGAACGTAGGACCAAAGGTATAGATTGCGCCAAGAGCAGTAGCACCAAGCTCACCTTCCAGCTGACCAGACACCGTCAGAGAGGTCTGCTCACCAAAGAAGTCATCATCATAGATAATCTTTCCCTGTTCGTCCTTCTTCAGGTCATAGAGATTCTTGGTCGTTACCTGGAACATATTTCCTGCACCCTCACAGTCAGAAGCAGTAATCAGAGGTGTATGGAAATAATAGAAGCCATGCTCATGGAAATAGGTATGGATAGCCATTGCCATGTTATGACGGATACGCATCACAGCGCCAAAGGTATTGGTACGCAGACGCATATGGGCATTCTTACGCATAGCCTCAAAGCTCTGACCCTTCTTCTGCATAGGATAGTCATTGCCGCAGAGACCATAAACCACCAGATTGGTAGCCTGAATCTCACTGCTCTGACCTGCGCCCTGGCTCTCCACCAGTGTACCTTCTGCACAGATACAAGCACCTGTCGTGATATCCTTCAACAGTTGCTCATCAAACTTTGTGGGGTCCACCACAATCTGCACGTTATTGATGGTAGAACCATCGTTCAGTGCAATAAAGTCGACAGCCTTGGAAGAGCGGTGCGTACGCACCCAGCCCTTCACACAGACTTCTTTTCCATATTCTGTGCTTTTCAGCACATCTATTACCTTTATTCTTTTCATTGTCAATTATCAATTGTCAATTATTCATATGATCCCATGCGCAGACGGTCAACCTCTTCCTCTGTGAGGTAACGCCAGTCACCGCGACGCAGGTTCTTCTTGGTCAGACCGGCAAACTGTACGCGGTCAAGCTTCAATACCTTATAACCGAAGCTCTCGAAGATACGACGTACGATACGGTTCTTGCCAGAATGGATCTCAATGCCCACCTGCTTTTTGTCCACGGGATCAGCATATTCGATAGCGTCTGCCTTGATCTCGCCGTCATCAAGTGTGATACCCTCTGCAATCTGCTGCAAATCATGAGCAGTTACGTTGCGATCCAGGTACACATGATAGATCTTCTTCTTCAGGAACTTAGGATGAGTCAGCTTAGAAGCCATATCACCATCGTTGGTGAGCAGCAACACGCCAGTGGTATTGCGGTCCAGACGACCAACAGGATAGATACGCTCAGGACAAGCATTCTTCACAAGATCCATCACAGTCTTGCGCTGCTGAGGATCGTCACTGGTGGTCACATAGTCCTTGGGCTTATTAAGCAATACATACACCTTCTTCTCGAGCAATACGGGATCATCGTGGAACTTCACCACATCAGTGCGCATTACCTTGGTTCCCAATTCGGTAACTACCTCACCGTTAACGGTAACCACACCAGCCTGGATGAACTCATCAGCCTCACGACGGCTGCATACACCAGCATTAGCAAGGAACTTATTCAGACGGATAGGCTCCGTAGGATCGTAGTTCTGCTCCTTGTACTCAATACGTTTCTTCATGGAGTACTTTGCATTGGGATCATAATCGGCTGTACGCTGACGGAAGCCACCCTGAGGGCGCTGACCATAACCGCCACGCTGCTGATAACCGCCCTGCTGAGGACGCTGGCCATAACCGCCACGCTGCTGGTAACCACCCTGCTGAGAACGCTGACCATAACCGCCACGCTGCTGATAACCGCCCTGCTGAGGACGCTGGCCATAACCGCCACGCTGCTGGTAGCCACCCTGACGAGACTGATATCCCTGCTGGTCATCACCCTCCTGATTGTAACGAGGACGATAGCCACCCTGCTGGGGGCGCTGCTGGTAACCACCCTGCTGACGAGACTGGTAGCCACCACCATTGTTATTATAGTTATTTGTACGGGGACGATAACTACGCTGAGGTGCCTGACTCTGCAGACCTGCACCAAAGCCTTCTGGACGGAAGCCGCCCTCATCATCCTGACTGTGCTTGTTAAAACTTGGGCGCTCGAAGTTTGAGTTAACTGGGCGCTGACCCGTGTGAATACGTGGACGTGGTGAACGTCCTACCGGGCGATACTCTTTCTGGTAACCCTCACGGCTAGCAGCATTTTCCGTGAACTGCTGTTCGTCTTTCTTTTCGTTTTCAAAATCCATAATTCTCAAAAAATTCTAATGTTCTTAATGTTTCTTTCTCCGTCACACGACGTTAAAATAATGATTATATAAAAAAGTTAGTTAAACTCCAGTATAGTTCCAGGGAGTGATAGCCATCAACTCCTCCTTCACCTCATCACTGACCTCAAGGGTCTGGATGAAATCATGGATGGTCTTCTCATCCATCTTTTTATTAGTACGTGTCAAAGCCTTCAGCGTCTCATAAGGATTAGGATAGGCTTCGCGACGCAGGATAGTCTGAATCGCTTCTGCCACGACTGCCCATGTATTTTCAAGATCCTCGTGCAGTTTATCCTCATTCAGGATCAGCTTACGAAGTCCCTTCAGCGTACTCTGGAAAGCAATGAGCGAGTGTCCCATAGGTACACCGACATTACGCAGTACGGTAGAGTCGGTCAGGTCTCGCTGCAAACGACTTACAGGCAACTTCTGTGCCAGGAATCCCAGCACGGCATTAGCCATACCCAGGTTACCTTCTGAATTCTCATAATCGATGGGGTTCACCTTGTGAGGCATAGCGCTTGAACCTACCTCACCAGCCTTAATCTTCTGCTTGAAGTAATCCATTGAGATGTACATCCAGAAGTCACGATCCAAGTCGATGATGATGGTATTAATACGACGCATAGCATCAAAAATAGCAGCCAGCCAGTCGTAGTTGGAAATCTGTGTAGTATACTGCTCACGCTCCAATCCCAGTTTCTCGCTTACAAAACGATTACCGAACTCACGCCAGTCGTACTGGGGATAAGCCACATGGTGTGCATTGTAGTTACCTGTAGCACCGCCGAACTTTGCCGTCACGGGCACTTCCTTCAACGAGCGCAACTGTTCCTCAAGACGATAAACATAAACCATAATCTCCTTACCCAGGCGAGTAGGAGAAGCAGGCTGTCCATGCGTCTTGGCCAACATAGCCACACCTTTCCATTCCTCAGCATAGTCGTGCAACTGCTCAATGAGCTCTTCCAACAGGGGTACATAAACCTGCTCAATAGCTTCCTTAACAGAAAGGGGCACACTGGTATTGTTGATATCCTGAGAAGTTAAACCAAAATGAATGAACTCCTTGTATTTCTCAAAGCCGCCCATCTTATCCAGGCATTCTTTGATAAAATACTCCACAGCCTTTACATCATGGTTAGTAATCGCCTCAATATCCTTTACGCGCTGCGCATCTGCAGGCGTAAACTGGCGATAGATGTCACGCATGGCTTCAAATCGGTCATGATTGAAATCCTGAAGTTGGGGCAAGGGTAACTCGCAGAGTGCAATAAAATATTCAATCTCTACACGCACACGGTATCTCACCAACGCATACTCTGAAAAATACTCACTCAGCGGCTCTGTCTTCCCGCGATAGCGACCATCTATAGGCGAGATGGCCGTCAATAAGTTTAGTTCCATTTTTACTATCTAGATAATATACTCTTCAATTGAGGTTGCAAAGTTACAAAAAAGTTGAGAATTAAGAGTTAAGATTTAAAAGTTTTTTAGCGCAACAGATGTTTTTATGTTTTTTAAACAGAAAAAGGTTCTGAATTTCTTCAGAACCTTTTCTTGTGGGCGTTGACGGATTCGAACCGCCGACCCTCTGCTTGTAAGGCAGATGCTCTAAACCAACTGAGCTAAACGCCCTTTTTTGAACCGTTGTAACTTTGAGTGTTATCTTGTTCTTTTAAGCGAGTGCAAAGGTACGGACTTTTTTTGAAACCACCAAATATTTTTCGAACTTTTTTCAAATTTTCTCGAAAAAATTGCAGAAAGGGCTTATTTAGCCCCAAAAAAGGGGGGTAAAAGGGCAAAAAAAAAGACCGGTAAGCAAAAACTCACCGGTCATTTATTAATTTCGTTTTTAAGATCAATTACTTAATCTCAACAGTAGCACGACGGTTGTAAGAGATAGGAGTCAGGTCAGCAACGCCACCCTTAGCAACAATCTCAATGTTGTCACGGCTTACACCCATCTTAACCAACTCGTTAGCAACAGCCTCAGCACGCTTCTGGCTCAGCTTCTGGTTGTAAGAAGCGCTACCAGTCTTGCTATCAGCATAACCAGTTACAACGAACTTAGCATCCTTGTTAGTCTCAGTCATAGCCTTCACGTTCTGCAGATCCTTGCGAGAAGCGATCTTAGACTTACCAATGTTGAAGAATACAGATACAGGAGCTGTAGCAACTTCCTTCACAGTAACAGTCTTAGCCTCGGGGCACTTGTGGTTCTTGATCAGGTTGTTCAGACGATCGTTCTCAGCATTTGCATCAGCGAGCTGTGCATTGAGAGCGTCGAGCTGGCTCTGATGAAGAGCGTTGATAGCGTCAACATCGGGAACCTTGTTCCAAGTAGCCTTACCCAGATTGTAGGTCAAACCGATTTCGAGGTTCAGGTCACGATCCTTAGACTTGGGAGAACGTGTGCTTGCGTTTGCAATTGCATTACCGTCGAAGTCAGGCTCATGCATACCGAATGACAGATCGAGGTTCAGAGCGAACTTACGGCTCAGGCGGAATTCGTTCAGCAAACCAGCCTGCAGACCCATAGCATAAGAATTGTAAGTCATGTTACGACCAATACCACCACCAAGATAAGGAATGAAATTCCAAACACGGTCAGGATTGTAACCACACAGCATATTGCTCAAGTTGAACAATACCTGCTCGTTAGCCTGCCAGTACTTGCTAGCATTTGCCTTCTTGTCATCACCGTTTACAGTGCGACCCCAAACGCCGTTAACCTTTGTACGGAGACCGAGACCTGGAGTAAACCATTTACCGATAGCCACAGAAGCACCCAGGTTGTTACGGAAACCCTTCAGAGGGCTATTAGAAAGATTAAGATTATTTTCCTGGCTGCTATAGAAAGCAGTTCCAGCAACATTAGCCTGAATGAACCAGTTGCTCCAGAAAGAATTGGTAGCAACACTGTACTTTTCAGTTGTTTCCTGTGCCATTCCAGCAACAGATACGCTAGCAAGAGCCAGCACCATTAAAAACTTTTTCATACAATTTTTAATTTATAAATGAAAATTTAAATTCAAATTTGCTGCAAAAGTAGAAATTTTTTTTATAACCTCCAACAAAAATAGCAAAGAAAATGCATTTTATGTATAAAAAAAGTTCAAAAAAAGCCTTTTTCGTCGATTTTTGGGGAGTTTTTTCAAAATTATCATCCTAGAGATGCCTCTATTTCCTTTTGGGGCAATATATAGAGGATTGAGCGCCCATCTGGTGTATAGTTCACATTGGAACAAGAAAATAGATCATTCACCAGCAACTCCATCTCCTCATTACTCAACACCTGCCCTTGAGGAATAGCCGCATGTCGGGCCAGACTCAAAGCCAAAGCAGAATGTATTTCCTCCACATCACTACATCCCTTCTCTATGGCATCTGCCACCACCTGTCGTATCAGCCGGTCTGGACTAAGTCCCTCCAGTCCTGCCGGAATACCATTAATGACGTAGCTTCCACCTCCCAGAGAGTTGATATCAAACCCCATCGTCAACAAATCAGGCATAAACTTATCAACCATCACACTATCAGCCATGGAGAACTCCATAACCTCAGGAAACAGGACACGCTGTGTATTGGCTGTTTTCTGGCGGAACTGCTCCATATAACGCTCGTAACGTATACGGATATCAGCGCGCTGCTGGTCAATAATCATAAGACCAGACTTCACTGCCGTCATGATATAGCATCCCTTGAACTGGTAATGAACAGGAGATTTCTCTGAAATAAGTGTTTCACGTTCTTGTGCGGGTTCCTCTACTGGAAAGAGGTTCTCCTCTGCATAAGAAGGAATCTCCCTTGGCTCATATAGTTTCTCCCAGTCCTTCGCCACGCCACCTTCACGATAGAATGACGGTTCCCTGTATGATGAAGAGTTAGCAGAAGACTGTTTCTCGAAAGGATTAAAGTTGGGATTATACGAAACTTTAGGCAGTTCTATCGAGTCACGCTGCGGATCAAACACAGGGATATCCGGTTTACCCTCCGTATCAAAGTCAATAGTAGGCACATCACAGAATTTGCCGATAGCATCTTTCACGCCAGCCTGCAGAATCTGCCAGATACTCTGTTCGTTCTCAAACTTAATCTCTGTTTTCGTAGGATGGATATTCACATCGATATCAGCAGGATCCACTTCGAAATAGATAAAGTACGGCACTTGCATACCCACGGGCACCAATCGTTCGAAGGCGCCACATACCGCTTTATGGAAATAGGCATGTTTCATATAACGGCCGTTGACAAAGAAGTACTCATAACCAGCCTTCTTACGGGCTGCCTCTGGTTTTCCTACAAATCCAGAGATACGGCATAGTGACGTATCGACCTCTACAGGCAACAAGTCATGACTGGTCTTTTTGCCAAACACATCAGCAATACGCTGACGCAGATGACACGCCCTCAGGTTCATCAGTTCCTGTCCATTGCTGTACAGAATAAAATGGATATCCGGATATACCAGTACAATACGTTCGAAAGCCGTCAGGATATTATTCAGTTCCGTAGCGTTCGTCTTCAGGAATTTCCTTCGTGCCGGAACATTGAAGAACAAGTTCTCAACTTTGAAATTACAGCCGACAGGACATGCTACCGGTTCCTGGCTCACCACCTTTGAACCCTGCAGAGTCAGATGCGTTCCAATATCCTCGCCTGCCATACGTGTAGTCAACTCCACCACCGACACTGCGGCAATAGAAGGAAGAGCCTCACCACGGAAGCCCATCGTATGAAGCGCAAAGAGATCATCAGCCTGCCGGATCTTCGATGTCGCATGTCGTTCGAAAGCCAAACGGGCATCCGTCTCCGACATACCACAGCCATCATCAATGACCTGAATAGACGTACGTCCTGCATCAACGACCAGCACACGAATCGTCTTTGCCCCAGCATCCACAGCATTCTCTACCAGCTCCTTTATTACAGAAGCGGGTCGCTGGATTACCTCACCGGCAGCAATCTGGTTTGCCACCGAATCCGGCAGTAGTTGTATCACATCACTCATAATGCTAATGTTTTCTTTTCCTGGGTCATTTCACCTTTGCGTCGAGTAGGTCTGATTTCCGTTCCCGGTTTCTTCGGGCGCCAATCAAAGATATCATCTTTTGACATAGGCCTCACATAGTCAAACCAGTTGAAGCCTTCAAGGAACCGTTTCTCTGGTGGTATCTGCGTCATCGGATACATAATACCGTTAGCTTTGGGCGTCCATATACTGCTTAGTTTCTTCTTTTCCATGATAAGACGCATCTTCGATGTTTCCATTCTGACGAGTCCCTCATAGGTACTATCCGACTCATTCACCGGATAATAAGCCACCAGCACATTATCGACAGCCTGTCCCTCGTGCATTTCTCCATTTTGGAAGAAAGCAAACATCTCATTCGACGACACCTGGTTATACATCTTATCCTCCGGCAGTTTCTCTATGGAGAATGCCTGGTTGATAACATGTGCCCTATCCACGACAGAGTCCTTCATAAAGACCTGCACCATCTCGCCCAGCAACTGCTGATTGACATTCCAGAGGATAGGATCGGTGTACATCGTCATACAAGAGTCCTTTGAATTATACACCAGAGAGTCACAGACGGCCTGTATATCAATACGGTACGCGCGTACCTTATTATAACCATGCATCACACGATACACAGAATCAGTATCAATGTTATACGTAAACACCTTGAAAGTATCGGCATGCATGTAAAGCGTATCTTTCTGGGAATACTCCAGCGCCACCACACTATCCGTAGACATAGCATAGCCATTCAAGTCATCATAATAGCCATAGTTACAGCGCATGCCATTCTTATTCACTGAATCATTATAGATGACTTTCCTGAAAGCCTCGCTGACACCTGTGATACCATCATACCAGATACTGTCGGCCACAATAGTACGTCCTTCATTCCGCACCCTCGACCTGTTCAACAGCTCCGCTTGTTTCTTTGCTGTGTTATAATACCCCAGTTCCGAGTAGATATGACTCTTACCAGAGACGATATCCGACGGTCCAACGATATTAGCCAGCTTGCTTCGCGTGTTATACACCAGCGTATCAGTGGTCAGCGTAGAGTTACCATCCACCAGTTTGACCTTATCCATAAAGAAAGCATCCTTCGAATCAGTATGATATTCCCCATGCCAGGAAGTCAGCGTAGCCGTCTTATCCACAATTTTTCCGCCTTCATCATAATAGCCCATATTATCATTACGGTCGAAATAAAGCGTATCGGTATAAAGCGTTGTAGCCCGGTTACGGAGCACCACCTGCTTGCCACTGTCAAAGACCTTTGCGACCAGCAGTTTATTGTCACCGTCATAAAAGCCATAGTCACCAGTCAGCGAGAGGGTATCCCCCTGCACCATCTTCACATGCCCCCAGGCTTCAAAAGAATTACTTTGCTCAAAATAGTTGGCACTGTCGCAATACAGGTGGGCACCGTCATGCTCAAACTCCACCTGTCCGCGCAGCACCTGAGCATTATTATTCTTCCAAATATCAAAAAACAACTCATCGGCATGTACCAGGTACACCCTACTCTTCTCCGTTTTCTTCTTTGGAGTTGACGACGCTGCGCCATACACGACAAGGCATAGCGCACACAGAAGCACCAAACTGATGCTTCTGCGACTCTTACCTAATCCAACCTTCATATTCAAACTTGCAGTTGCGATAGTCATCACTGACGTGCACGTAGGTATTCTTTATCTTATTGACCACCCAGTCGTGCAACACCTTTTCGCGCCTTTTTTCCATCACGATATCCTTCATCACCTGGAAGTCCTCCGTGATAGTAGCCTTGTGTCCTTCCGTTCGGCTTTTCAACTTAGCGATGACACATACCGTCTTTCCCTGATCATTAATCATCGAGAACGCTTTCGACACATCACCCACCTGCATGCCATCCACGACACGTGCCACTTCAGAAGGCAGATCCTGCATCTGGAAGCGTGAGGTCTGTCCACGTTCCGAACGGTTAAACATCAAACCGCGGTTATTACGTGTATCCTTATCGTCAGAGAAAATCGTTGCAGCATCCTCGAAATTGAAGGTTCCTACATACAAGCCCTCCAATTGTTTGGGAGTCTCGCCATTACGGATATAATCCGCTATCGTATCAAGGAAGGCGATAGACGCATTGACAGCCGAATCCGAGACAACTGGTTTACGTAAGATATGACGAACCTTGATCTTATCGCCACGCTTATCAACCAACTGAATGATATGGAAACCGAATTCCGACTCCACTATCTTCGAAATCTTCTTAGGATCGGTCAGGTTAAAGGCCACTGCAGCAAAGGCAGGGTCAAGCATACCACGCCCCGTATAATCCAGTTCACCACCAGCACGACGCGAGCCGGGATCCTCAGAATACAGACGTGCCAATGTCTGGAAAGACGTCTCACCTTTATTGATACGATCCGTATAGTCACGCAGTTCATCCTTCACGCGGTTAATCTCCTCTATGGAGATTCGTGGCGTATTGGCAATAATCTGCACTTCCACCTCCGTGGGAACAAAAGGCACACTGTCAGCAGGCAACTCTCTAAAATAGCGACGCACCTCGGCAGGAGTCACATTGATATCCTTCACCAGTTTCTCCTTCATGCGCTGAATCAGCATCTGATCACGCAAGTCATCATGCATAGACTGACGTATCTGACTAAGACTCTGCTTTTTGTACTCCTCCAGTTTCTCGCGGGAGCCAGTCTGCTGAATCATATAATCAATACGCTGTTCTATATTAGAAGCGATCTCATTCTCAGTCACAGAGATACTGTCAATAGCTGCCTGATGCAGGAACAGTTTCTGTACAGCCAACTGTTCTGGGATAGCACAGTCAGGATCACCATTCCAGCGGATGCCCTCCATAGCAGCCTGGATACGAGTTACCTCCACCTCACTCTTTAAGATGGCCTCATCACCTACGACCCAGATGACCTCATCGACAACCGAGCCAATGCTGTCACGCTTATCGGCATAGGCCGAAGCAACAGCTACCAGCGACAGGAGTATAACAAAATATTTTTTCATCAATGCTTATTGACTGTTTTCAACACCTCTTCCTTGACTTCAAAAGCATATCTCTTACGCAGTTGAGCCACCCATTCCTTTTCCAGTGCCTCCTGATAATCAGCCACCACAAGACCACGCACATCGGTGTAGTCCTCCGGACCTTTCTTCAGCACCTTTCCATAAACAGCATCAAAGGGATAATCCTTCACCTTTGTCACAGTGGTATCCTTCTTAAACACCGCACTATCTACAAGCGCATTATCACCCTGTTTGAAGATACCTTTCTCTACACGGATACGAATCACAGAGTCAGCATTAAAGGTGGTACGCAGCGCCTCAGCCCACTTATCAAAAGGCAGTTTCTTCACGCAGTCAGCCACAGCTTTCACATCTTCCTTCACCTTCACATGATAAGCCATACCCTTGTAGCGAGGCTTGTCCCATGCATATTTCTTCTTATTCTTCTTGAAGAAACTAGCCAGTCCGGCCTCATCCTTAGCAGCCTTATCCCAAACCAGGTTATTGCTGATTTCATAAAGCAGCAGTCCGTCGTGATACTCCTGAATCAGGTATTTCATCTCCATATCCTGAGCCGACAGTTCTGCAGCCTTCTCATCCAGAAGCTCAGCTTCCGACTTATTCGTGCTCTTCACCAGTTCTCCAATCTTCTGCTCAGCAATCTGATCACGCATATTGCGCTGTTCGATGAACTTCAGAATGGCATCATGATGGAATTCGAAAGGCTCCAGCATCTTACGCTCCTTCATCAGGATGATGTGGTAGCCATAAGGTGACTGTACGATACCCGACATCTCACCTGGCTGCAAAGCATAAGCAGCATCTTCAAACTCCTTTACCAGCTGACCATGCTGTACAAAAGGCAGCAGACCACCCTGACGGGCAGAACCCGGGTCTTGTGACACCTTCTTAGCCAGTTCTGCAAAGTCAGCGCCATCTTTCAGAGCCTTATACACAGAGTCGATACGCACCTTGGCAGCATCCCACTCCGCCTGCGGTGCCTGTTGGTTGGCACGCAACAGGATATGGGCACACTGAATCAGTCCGTCTGGACCAATCTGCTCTACTGTCTGGTCGTAAATCTTACGAGCCTCTTTCTCGACATCAGCATCAGTCACAAAAGCGGGGCGTACCTGCTGGTTACGATACTGTGCAAACTCGTCCTTGAACGACTGCAGCGTATCATACTTTGCGTCAAGAGCAGCACAGACCTTCAATTTATAATTTATAAAGAGGTCCACATACTCCTCGATATTCTTCTTATCGATAACGCCCTCGGAGTTATTCTTGTTATACGAATATTCGAATTCCGAACGAAGCACAGGCTCTCCGTTCACAATCATGATTACAGGATCATCCGTCTGTGCACTCACAGAGGCACAAGCCAACAATCCGGCAAAAAGCATTTTCAGTTTCATATTTTTAGTTTCAATCGTTTGGTCTTGAATAGTTGGGAGCCTCGCTCGTGATAGTAATATCATGAGGATGACTCTCCATCACACCTGCATTTGTAATACGAGTGAATTTAGCGTCATGCAGCTTTTCGATAGAAGCGGCACCACAGTAACCCATACCTGAACGCAAGCCACCGGTCAACTGATAGATAACCTCCTGCACCGTTCCTTTGTAAGGCACACGACCGGCGATACCCTCTGGCACCAGTTTCTTCACATCCTTTGTATCAGCCTGGAAGTAGCGGTCCTTTGAACCGTGTTCCATAGCCTCAAGAGAACCCATGCCACGATAGCTCTTGAACTTACGGCCGTTATAGATAATGGTATCACCAGGACTCTCCTCGGTACCTGCCACCAGTGAACCAATCATGACGCATGAGCCACCTGCTGCCAATGCCTTGACAATATCACCAGAATAGCGCAAGCCACCATCAGCGATAAGGGGCACACCAGTACCCTTCAGGGCAGAGTATACATCATACACGGCGCTCAGCTGAGGTACACCGACACCAGCTACCACACGTGTTGTGCAGATAGAGCCCGGACCGATACCTACCTTCACTGCGTCTGCGCCATTCTCTACGAGCATACGGGCTGCAGCACCAGTAGCAATATTGCCTACTACGATGTCAATATCCTTAAAGGCATTCTTTGCTTCCTTCAACTTGTCAATCACACCCTTTGAGTGACCGTGAGCCGTATCGATGACAATCGCATCAGCACCAGCGTTCACCAGAGCCTGCATACGGTCCAGCGTATCCACAGTAACGCCGACACCGGCAGCTACACGCAGACGTCCCTTCTCATCCTTACAAGCCATGGGCTTATCCTTTGCCTTGGTAATATCCTTATAGGTAATCAGACCTACTAGGCGGTTATCCTTGTCCACAACGGGCAGTTTCTCAATCTTATTCTCCTGCAGAATCTTTGCAGCAGCAGCCAGGTCCGTCTGCTGATGTGTGGTCACCAGGTTCTCCTTTGACATCACATCATCCACGGGACGATCCAGACGACGTTCAAAACGCAGGTCACGGTTGGTCACGATACCTACCAGGTGATTATCCTCATCAACTACTGGGATACCACCAATATGATATTCTGCCATAATATCCAGAGCCTGTCCTACGGTAGAACCACGACGAATCGTTACGGGGTCATAGATCATACCATTCTCTGCACGCTTTACAATAGCCACTTCACGTGCCTGGTTCTCTATCGACATATTCTTATGAATCACGCCGATACCACCTTCACGGGCAATTGCAATTGCCATCTGGCTCTCTGTAACGGTGTCCATAGCAGCCGTCACAAAGGGGACATTCAACACGATGTTACGAGAGAAGCGTGTCTGCAACTCTACCGTTTTTGGCAATACTTCTGAATAAGCGGGAATCAACAGGACGTCGTCGAAAGTGAGGCCGTCCATCACAATCTTATCTGCAATAAATGATGACATAATTTTGGTACCTTAAATTTTTATTGCGTGCAAAGATACTCATTTTTTCCGACATAGCGAGTATTTTGCGACCTTTTTCTTGCATAATTTAACTTTCGCAAGTGCCATTTAACAGAGGACCGGCAGGAGTTCCCAGAGTGCGGAGGCAACAGGCAACAGGCTATTGCAGTCGTTGCACGTATTTCACGGGCTCTCCCTCACCCTTCAAGATATCCGCAAAGGTGTGCGGGTCAATATTCACAGGACCATACATAAACTCCGGGATATTATAACTGCGCAACAGCTGTCTGTGGTAGTCGGGATCTTCCTGAGGCAACTCAAAAGGCTTCCCCCACTTACCGTCCTTACTCATGTGTGCAATGAAAGGTCGCGTAAAGGTACCGTCATCCCTACGACTGCTAAACACCAGCCATCGGCCGTTGCTCGACCATGAATGGTAACTCTCCGTATCATCACTATTGATCCCTTTTATCGGATGAGCGGTTGCCAATTGTCCACTATTCACCTTTTCCCTTAAATCCATTATCCACAGGTCGGCCTCATGATGCCAGATATGGAAGTAGCCATATTCCGACATGGTGAAGACCAGCCATCGGCCATCAGGTGAGATACGTGGCAGTACCGCACTCATTCCCAGCGAGTCAGCAGCAAACACCAGTTCCCGCGGACCAAACTGTTTTGTCTCCGGATCAAAACGCTTCTTATAGATATTGTATTTCAGTTCCCCGCAACGGCTCACCAGTTCTGTTGCGTCCGACACCTGATAATTCTTCCGTTCGTAGTGGGCACTACAGTAATACAGTGTCTTACCGTCGGGAGCCCACGCCGGGAACACCTCAAACTCTGTCGTATCATTCTCCAAATTAGTAACCTCACCCTTGTCTATATCATAGGCGATGATATCACTTTCCAAATCATACACCTCAATCTTATTCGGGTCGGTGGTATGAAAACTCTGATGGGTCTTGTCTGTAGAATACACGATTAGCTTCAGCCAGGGATGCCAGGCAGGATAGACACCAGCCGAGAGGATGGAGTCGTTCTTCATATTCACCTTCTTAATCTTCCCATCGTAAGCAATAATCGTACCGCCATTCTTCTGACGGGCATGGAATTGCATCCTCTCCGGGTTGTATTGCTGATAGTGATGACAATTGATACACTGTCCCTCTACCTCGAAGCTGCACAACATATTATCATATATCACACTCTCGTCGTAGTTTTCCAGGCAACGCTGATTGATGGTCAGCGCCTCATAACTTACAAACGAGGCAGGTATCAGTCGGTAACTCAGATATGCATCAATACTATCACCAGCCACATGGATTTCAAACGGCTTGTGATGTATCCACTGGTCATCATGCTTCACATACACGTCCACACTGATATCACTACCCTGCTCCACCAGCCTGCGCCACTCTCCGATTGAGGGTTGCATCTTATCTTCACATACCACTTCCACATTTCCCGCCTTATAACGGGCAATCATGCCGTCGGCCTCATCATCATCCAGTTCAAAGGCCAGCGGAGCAATGTTCACCGGTATCGTCACATCCACGTAGTCAGGATAAATCCTTGGCAACTCTTCACTCTCTGTGAACACCTCAGGCACACTGGGACCACAAGAGAAGAGTAAAAAAGTAAAAAGGTAAAAAGGTAAAAAATATCTCTTCATAACTTTCAAATCTCAAATCTCAAATCTCAAACCTCAAATCTCAATATTCCGGCAACTGCCTCATCAGGTAATAATCATAGAAATACGTATGCCGGTACGCCTGCAGCGCACTACGTGCCACATCCACATCAGCATTATCATAACGCTCGGCAGCCATCGCAAAACTATTAAACGACTGTCTGATACTATCATCAAAAGGCATACGGTCCACGCCCTCTCGTCCTTCTATCATACAATAAAGGTAGGCCGCCTCCTGATAATAGCGTGGAATACGGGCCTTGGGATGCAATCTCACATAATCATTGAAGTGATACCAGAAGTTATTGATATCCTTTGTCCATAATGAGGCCAGCAGCGTCTGCTCTTGGAAATAGACATCCGTCGTATCCGTACATTCATCCAGGCGACTCATCAGGAAACTTTCAATATTTCCCTGGTCACCACTCAACACATTCTCATAATGCATCATTCGTTTCACCGACTGCAGTTCGGGCAATGACGGTGCCTTCCCGGCCCACTCCCCATAGAAAGTGGTATGCTTCAGCAGTCTCAGGTATTTACGTGCCTGTTGCTGTTCGTTACGCAGCAGCGCACATTTTGCCAGCATTTTCAGGTTTTCCACCCGCCAGCCGAACTCCACGCCCATTTCCGTGCTCAGGCGTGAACTATAGTTCAGCATACCATATTGATAATACATCAAAGGTCCTGCCACCAGCATCAAGCGCATGCCAAAAGGTGCCGCATACGCTTTCGAGCCGTTTTCATAGGTGTACATATCCTCGCCCTGACGTCCCAACCGGCTCAGAGCCAGGTTTCTCATCATGACGATGGCACGCGTCGGTTCGTTCTGCTGCTTAGCAGCCTCTTTCAGTACGCCGTTCCAGTCATTCTGCTCTATGCAGCGCTGCATCCTCAGTTCATGATGATAGTTCTCATCCCTGAACCAGGACAGCGCCACACCAACAACCAAAGCCACCAGCACGACGCCTTGTATGAGGATGCTCTTCAGCAGCTTCACCTGCCTCAGAGGCACCAATGCCATCACCACGAAGAACAGCGCCAACAGATAATAAGGTATATAATAAGCATGATGCTCCTCCGAAACATAATACAAAGGAAGTCCTGCGTAATAAATATTGGCCAGATTTATCTGATGATAGAGTTGTCTATAGCACATCAGGGGCACCGTGACAACAATCAATAGTGCCATCACGATATAGCCGACCTTTCTCCGTAACGACCACCGTTCCAATCGCCATGACCAGATACCCATCAGCAAGACAGCCGCTAGTCCGTAGATACCAAAAAGCGGATATCCCAGAGCACACGTGATTATCATCGTCATCACGCGGAAACTGAAATGCCAAGGCTGAACCCTGAAAAACCACAGCATCAGCATCACCGCGATAGTGCCAAGGGTTGCCACGAACACATGTCCCTGCAATTTCAGCATATACACCCAGTAGCCCATATCCACGATGGTAATCAATAAGAGTCCCACAGGTATCAGAGCCAATGCGCTCCACTGTACAGGCAACTGGAAAATGCGCATTACCAACCACATCAGCAACAACCATAATACACACAACAGCATCACTCCCATCCACGGGTAGTAGAAATACTGCGTCAGATACGTACCCAACCACGACAGCAGGCCGCCAGGCACCACCATCCTCTCCTTAAAGAACAAGGAAGTATCCAGGAAAAGGTTCTGTTCTTGCAACTTCCACAGGAAATCATTCTCCAGCCATAGCAATACGCCAGCTATCACGAGAAGCATCGCCCCCCATAGTGTCAAAGGTAAGTATCTCTTCATTTTTTTAGGTTTACTGAATGCAAAGATACATTATTTTTTATATAACGCCAAAAAACAAAGAAAAAAAATAAGCTCCCGAAAAAAAATCCGGGAGCCTATATCTTGTTTCAGATAGAATCAGACATATCAGTTTGCCATATCAGAGATAAACTTGATGCGAACCAGACGAATCTCGTCCTCCGAGAAATCAGAACCGAATTCCTCAAAGGCAGCCTCCAGGTCATCCGTCTCCTGCTCTGCAAAATAGTCACACATATCGCTCACATCATCCGGATCCATGATATCATTCAGGAAATAGTCGATATTAATCTTGTTACCACTATAGAGCACGATACCCTCCAGTTCATCAAGCAACTCCTCGAAGTCGATACCCAGCGCATTGGCAATATCATCCAGGGCGATACGGCGGTCGATATTCTGCAATATCTTCAGCTTACGCATAGAGTCCTTAGCCTTTGTGCGGATACGCAGGTCCGACTGACGCTCTATCTCGTTCTCCTCGCAGTAGCGCTTAATCAGATCCACGAACTCCTTCGCATAAGGCTGGCGCGTCTTACCATCACCCACACCCTGGATATTCTTCAGTTCCTCAAGGCTCACGGGATATTCAGTAGCCATCTGTTCCAGCGACACGTCCTGGAAGATGACATAAGGCGGACGTTCCAACTTACGTGACCATTTCTTACGCAGGTCATGCAGCATGGCCGAGAGCGTAGGATCCAGTGCACTTGCACCACCCTCGGGTACTGCCGGCTCCTCATCCTCACTAAACTCATGATCCTCAACCACCATAAAGGTTGTGGGGTTCTTGATAAACTTCTTGCCAGCCGCAGTCACCTTCAGCAGGCCGTAGTTCTCTACCTCCTTGAACAGATAGCCGGCAATCAGCGCCTGACGAATCACGGGATTCCATATCTTCTCATTCTCATCCTCACCAGAGCCAAACTCCTCCAGATTCTGGTGCTTGTGCGCCACAATCTCATTGGTGTCACGGCCCGTAATGAAATCAATGACATAGTCCGTGCGGAAATTCTCCTTGATAGCCAGGATAGCCTTCAGCGCAATGACCAACTGGTTCTTGGCATCAATCTTCTTGCCCGGATGCAGACAGTTGTCACAGTTGCCACAGTTGTCCTTATCATATTGCTCACCGAAATAATGCAGCAACATCTTTCTACGACAGACCGATGTCTCGGCATAGGCAGCCGTCTCCTGCAGCAGCTGGCGACCAATGTCCTGCTCAGCCACAGGTTTTCCTTCCATGAACTTCTCCAGTTTCTGTAAGTCCTTATAGCTGTAGAAAGCCAGACAGATACCCTCACCTCCGTCACGTCCGGCACGACCAGTCTCCTGGTAATAGCCCTCCAGAGATTTGGGGATATCATAGTGAATCACAAAACGCACGTCGGGTTTATCGATACCCATACCAAAGGCTATCGTAGCCACAATCACATCGATACGCTCCATCAGGAAGTCATCCTGTGTCTGCGAACGCGTACCACTATCCAGTCCTGCGTGATATGCTGCTGCCTTGATATCATTGGCACGCAATACGTCAGCCAGGTCCTCCACCTTCTTTCTTGAAAGACAATAGATGATACCGCTCTTTCCAGGATGCTGCTTGATAAAGCGTACAATATCCTTATCTATATCCTTGGTCTTGGGACGTACCTCGTAGTACAGGTTAGGACGGTTGAACGAACTCTTAAACTCAGTCGCATCAACAATACCCAAACTCTTCTTGATATCCGTACGTACCTTATCCGTTGCTGTTGCAGTCAGGGCAATAACAGGTGCCACACCAATCTCGTTGATGATCGGACGGATACGACGGTATTCCGGACGGAAGTCATGTCCCCATTCAGAGATACAGTGAGCCTCGTCAATTGCATAGAACGAGATCTTCACCGTTTTCAGGAACTCCACATTATCCTCCTTTGTGAGAGATTCAGGAGCCACATAGAGCAGTTTCGTCCTTCCCTCGCGGATATCCTTCTTCACCTGGTCGATCGCCGTCTTGTTCAGCGACGAGTTCAGGAAGTGAGCCGTTCCCTCATGCTCACTCAGGTTTGAGATGAAGTCCACCTGGTTCTTCATCAGGGCTATCAGTGGCGATATCACGATGGCCACGCCATCCATGAGCAGTGATGGCAACTGGTAGCAGAGCGACTTACCGCCACCTGTAGGCATCAGCACGAAGGTGTCACGACCTTCGAGCAGATTTTGTATGATGGCCCCTTGGTCTCCCTTGAAGGAGTCGAAGCCAAAATAACGCTTCAGCGCGTCTAACAGTTCACCTTTATCGTATGTCATAGGCTGTATTGTCAGGATTTAGTTCATGACAGCCAGTGAAGCACTCTTGTCAAGCTGCTCACGGGCATAGTCTTCTGTCACTTCAAACTTCTTCACTTTCTTTGAGGGCACCTCAAACATAGCATCCATCATCACGCTCTCTACGATAGAGCGCAGACCGCGGGCACCGAGTTTATACTCCACGGCCTTATCCACGATGAAGCGCAGGGCCTCAGGCGTAAACACCAGGTCAACCCCATCCATCTTAAACAGTTTGACATACTGCTTCACGATAGAGTTCTTGGGTTCCGTCAGGATACGTTCCAAGGCAGCACGGTCCAAGGGGTTCAGGTAAGTGAGCACTGGCAGACGACCAATTATCTCAGGAATCAGTCCGAAGGACTTCAAGTCCTGAGGCTGTACATATTTCATCAGATCATCCTTGTCAATCTTACGCACGTTCTGCACAGAGTTATAACCCACCGTGTGGGTATTCAGGCGCTGTGCAATCTTACGTTCGATACCATCGAAGGCGCCACCGCAGATAAACAGGATATTCCTTGTGTCCACGTGGATATACTCCTGATCAGGATGCTTCCTGCCGCCCTGAGGGGGCACATTGACCATCGTTCCCTCAAGCAGTTTCAAGAGTCCCTGCTGCACGCCCTCACCACTCACGTCACGCGTGATGGAAGGATTATCGGCCTTACGGGCAATCTTGTCAATCTCGTCAATGAACACGATACCACGCTCGGCAGCATCTACCTTATAGTCGGCCACCTGAAGCAGACGACTGAGGATGCTCTCCACATCCTCGCCTACATAACCGGCCTCTGTAAACACCGTAGCATCCACAATAGTAAAAGGCACGTCAAGCAGTTTGGCAATGGTACGGGCCAGAAGGGTCTTACCTGTACCCGTAGAGCCCACCATGATGATGTTCGACTTCTCAATCTCCACGCCATCCTTATCGTCCTTTTTCTGCTGCAGACGCTTATAGTGGTTATACACGGCCACAGACAGGAAGCGCTTAGCGTCGTCCTGACCGATAACATACTGGTCCAGATACTCCTTAATCTCACGAGGCTTAGGAATCTTCTTCTCTTTGGCAGCCTTTTTACTGTCGCTATCCCCACTTACCTCTTTATTGCTTTCAAGCAAGCCCGACTCTTTTACAATCTGATAGGCTTGGCGTGAGCAATCCTCACATATATAACCGTTGATACCCGTGATCAGCAAACGCACCTCACGTTCAGAACGGCCGCAAAAATTACATACTTTCTTCACTCTTAACTCTTAATTCTTCGCTCGGCTTCGCCGCTTGGCTCCGCCAAGAACTCTTAATTACTTTCTCGTCAGCACCTGGTCAATCATACCATACTCGCGTGCCTCCTCAGCCGTCATCCAGTAGTTACGGTCTGAATCATTCCACACTTTCTCATAATCGGTATGAGAGTGGTCGGCTATGATGGTATAGAGTTCCTTCTTCAACTTCTGGATCTCACGGGCCTCAATCTCGATATCAGAAGCCTGTCCCTGTACACCTCCCAGAGGCTGATGAATCATCACACGACTATGAGGCAGAGCCGAACGCTTTCCCTCCTGGCCAGCTACGAGCAGCACGGCAGCCATCGAAGCAGCCATACCCGTACAGATAGTAGCCACGTCACACGAGATAAACTGCATGGTGTCATAGATACCCAGTCCTGCATACACACTACCGCCAGGAGAATTGATATAGAGGTTGATATCCTTGCCAGGGTCGTTAGCATCGAGATAAAGCAACTGTGCCTGCAGCACATTAGCCGTATAGTCGTTCACCTCCGTACCAAGGAAAATCACGCGGTCCATCATCAAGCGCGAGAAGACATCCATCTGGGTCACGTTCAACTGGCGTTCCTCCAGGATATATGGGTTCATATACTGTGCCTGAGTCTTCATCACATCATCGAGCACCAAGCCATTCATGCCCAGGTGCTGAGTTGCATATTTTCTGAAATCGTTCATATCTATACCTATCTTTCGTGTTTTATAAATACAAAATTACAAAAAAAAGTCGAGACGCAAAACATCCCGACTTTATTTTTGGTTAAAGAATTAAAAAAATCTTCTTTTATGCTTCCTGCATCATTTTGTTGAACTCATCGAGAGTTACCTCTTTCTCTGTCAACTTCACGATACCCTTCAGGGCCTGAGTGAGTTTCACATCGATGGCACGTTCTACGAAGCTCTCCACATTCTCACGCTTCTTCAGCTGCTCCTCTGCATAGTTGTCCAGCACATCCTCGGGGATGTTGGTCATACCATACTGAGCGAACTGCGCGCGGATAGCATCCTTAGCCACAGCCTTCAGGTCGGCATCTTCCACCTTAATCCCAGTAGCAGCAACAAGCTGCTCCTTGATGAGGTGCCACTTCAACTCGTCGATAGAAGCCTTGAAGTTCTTCTCCACGAACTCCTCGCCCTTATCCTTATTGTTGTTCAGCATCACACGCTTCAGCAGAGCCTCGGGGAACTGCAGATCGCCTACCTTCTTCTCTACGTACGCGCGAACGTCACGCAGGAACTTGAAGTCGCTGTTCAGAACCAGCTGACCCTTCAGGCTGTCTGCGATGCGCTGACGGAAGTCAGCCTCATCCTTCACACCCTCACCAAACACTTTCTCGAAGAGCTTAGCGTCAACGGCAGCAGGCTGGAAGTGACGAATCTCAGTAATCTGGAAGCTGAAGTCTGCATCCAGGTCCTTCACAGCCTCCTTGTCGGTCTTCAGCAGGGCAGCAACCTCTGCATCGTTATCGGGATAAGCCTTCTTGGGGTTGAAGGTAATGATGTCGCCCAGCTTAGCGCCGTCGAACTTCTTCTTCTCGTCCTCACCCTTAACGTATGAAGGCATAATCATACCGCCTTCAACGGTGATACCACCCTCGAGGGTATTGCCCTTCTTATCCAGCTGACGGATGTCACCCTTCAGGGTATCGTTGCCGCTCCACTCCTTAGCCTCAACAAACTCACCAGCCTGAGAAGCATACATCTGAACCTGATCGTCAATCAGTTTATCGTCAACCTTGATGTTGTAGAAAGTCACTTTATCCTTGCCAGTCAGCTCAGCCTTGAATTCGGGAGCGACAGCAATGTCAAATACGAACTCAAAGGGACCGTCGCCAGCCAAATCCTGGGGCTGCTGTTTCTCCTCGTTAGGAAGAGGTTCGCCCAACATCTGAATCTTGTTCTCACGAACGTATTCGTAGAGCTTCTCGCCAAGAATGCGGTTTACCTCGTCAACCTTCACGGCTGTGCCATACTGCTTCTTGATCAAGCCCATGGGCACCATGCCAGGACGGAATCCGGGTACCTGAGCCTTCTTGCGATACTCTTTCAACTTCTTGTCAACAGCCTCCTGATAGTCTGCCTGCTCAATGCTGATAGTCATCAGACCATTGATTTTATCGGCACTTTCAAACTTAATGTTCATCTCTTTTTATACCTTATTTATTATATTATTCCATTTTGAGCGTGCAAAATTACTCATAATTGCCGTAAAAATAGCACAATTACGATTTTTTAACGCAGTTATAAAGAACGAAATACTTACTCTTCACGTTCCTTCATGCGCTCCTCTTCCAACTTTTGGAAGTCTTTCTGACGCAGCACGAACGAGTCTGTAAGGTAGTTCTTACGTACTATCTGATTAGCAGCCAGTTCCTCTGGAGTGCCGTGGAACAGAATGCGGCCTTCAAACAACAAGTAGGCACGGTCCGTGATACACAGCGTATCCTCCACATTATGGTCGGTAATCAGAATGCCGATATTTCTGTCCTTGAGCTTCCACACAATAAACTGGATATCCTCAACGGCGATAGGGTCCACACCGGCGAAAGGTTCATCAAGCATGATAAACTTCGGCTCAATAGCCAGACAGCGGGCAATCTCGCAACGACGGCGCTCACCACCCGACAACTGGTCACCTTTGTTCTTACGCACCTTTTGCAGACGGAACTCACTAATCAGACTTTCCAACTTCTCCATCTGGTAGTCACGGGGCTTTCCCGTCATCTCCAGCACAGAGAGGATGTTGTCCTCAACCGACATCTTACGGAAGACACTGGGCTCCTGAGCCAGATAGCCGATACCTGCCCTTGCACGCTTATACACGGGATAGTCGGTCACCTCATGGTCACCCAGATAGATATGACCACCATTAGGCAGCACCAGTCCGGTAGTCATGTAGAAAGAAGTGGTCTTACCAGCACCGTTAGGTCCCAGCAGTCCCACAATCTCACCTTGACGCACGTGGAAACTCACATCGCTCACCACCGTACGCTTACCATATCGCTTTACGAGGCCTTCGGTCCTCAATACAATACTTTCTTCTTCCATAATCGGGGACAAAGGTACTAAATTTCAGCGAAAAACAATAATCTTTTGATAATTAGTGACGCATTTCTATTTTTTTTTGTAATTTTGCATCCGTTCAAAACGACAGTAGAACATGTTTATTCAGAAGAAACTAACCACATTCGGACAATACATTATGCTGATGGGACGTACATTCTCCATGCCCGAGCGCATGCGAATGTTCCGTAAGCAATATGTTAAGGAGATGTCGCAATTGGGCATCGACTCTATCGGCATCGTACTGCTTATCTCGTTCTTCATTGGAGCCGTTATCTGCATCCAGATGAAGGTCAATATCGAGAGTCCCTGGATGCCGCGCTGGGTTGCCGGCTACACCACCCGCGAGATTATGCTGCTGGAGTTCTCAAGCAGTATCATGTGTTTGATACTGGCTGGTAAGGTAGGCTCCAACATCGCCTCAGAGATAGGTACTATGCGTGTCACCCAGCAGATTGATGCCTTGGAGATTATGGGCGTCAACTCCGCCTGCTATCTCATCCTGCCAAAGATTCTCGGTTTGCTCACCATCATGCCCATCCTGGTTATTTTCTCCAGTGGTATGGGTATCGTAGGAGCCTATGGTACAGCCTATATCGGACATATCATGCCGCCCGATGACCTCACCCTTGGTCTGCAGCACGATTTCATCCCCTGGTTCCTGTGGATGAGTATTATCAAGAGTCAGTTCTTTGCCTTCATCATCAGCAGTGTACCCGCCTTCTTTGGCTACACAGTCGAGGGCGGTTCCGTCAATGTGGGTAAGGCCTCTACGGATGCCGTTGTCTCATCAAGCATGCTGATTCTGTTTAGTGACATCTTCTTAACGCAGCTACTATCATGATCGAAGTAAAGAACCTATATAAATCATTTGACGACAAAGAGGTGCTCAAAGGCATCAGCACCGTGTTCGAGGATGGCAAGACCAACCTGATTATCGGCCAGAGCGGTAGCGGAAAGACCGTGCTGATGAAAAACCTCGTGGGCCTCTTCGAGCCTACCAGCGGACAAGTGCTCTACGACGGGCGCGATTTCGTGCAGATGTCGAAACAAGAGAAAGTACAGATGCGCCGCGAGATGGGCATGATCTTCCAGAGCGCCGCCCTCTTCGACTCCCTTTCCGTCCTTGAGAACGTGATGTTCCCGCTTGACATGTTCTCGTCTATGACCCTGCGTGAGCGCAAGGAGCGCGCCATGTATTGTCTGGACCGTGTAAACCTGATTGGCGCCGAACACAAATTCCCTGGCGAGATATCTGGAGGTATGCAGAAACGTGTGGCTATTGCCCGCGCCATCTCGCTGAACCCCAAATACCTGTTCTGCGACGAGCCCAACTCCGGCCTTGACCCTAAGACCTCGCTGGTCATCGACGACCTGCTGCATAGCATCACGCAGGAGTTCAACATGACCACGATTATCAATACCCACGACATGAACTCCGTAATGGGTATTGGCGAGAATATCGTCTTTATCTACGAAGGTCACAAAGAGTGGCAGGGCGTCTCATCAGAGATTATGAACAGCACCAACAAGCGCCTCACCGACTTCATCTTCGCCAGCGACCTGCTGAAAGAGATGCGCGAGGCAGTAACAGGACAGAAAGCATAGAGAAATGCCCCCGTCATCACGTTTTCCGTGATTGTCCTCTTTTAAAATAGAGTAAAACAAACTAAAAGTACTATAGCATTATGAATAGGAACGAGAATTTTGTGATTACTATTAATCGTGAGTTAGGTAGTGGTGGTCGCACCATTGGTGAAATCCTGGCCCACAAGCTAGGTGTGTCTTTCTACGATAAGGCCTTAATCAAGGCTTTAGAAGAGAAGTATAATCTCACAGCCGAAGAGATTGAGAAGATGAAGGGACGCGAGATCAGATGGTGGGAAGGCTTCAAGCGTGTTGTAGGTGTCGGCGATGGATTGATTGACAGCAAATTCTGTCTTACAGAATATGAAAAGGAGCCTGATGTGCTGACTACTGAAAACGTATTCAAGGCAGAGACGGAGATTCTGCATGAGATTGCTAAAGAGGAGTCGTGCGTCATTGCCGGCCGTTGCGGTTTCTTCGTGTTCAGAAACCATCCGAATCATTTAAGCGTTCTCATTCAGGCACCGATGGCCTACCGTGTAGCACGTGTCGCCACCAAACAGAATATCTCTGAAGACGAAGCCCGCAAGATTATCGAGAAGGTGGATAGGATGCGTGAGAATTACGTAACGCGATTTACTGGCACTTCCCGTTACGAGACCCGCAACTACGACCTCGTCTTCAATTCTGAAGGCAAGACTGAGGAACAGATTGCAAATCAGATTCTGATGTTCATTGAATAATTCTGGGATTGTGACTGATGGGGAATCATCGACTATCATCATTTCTTTCCACGCAATAACCAGAAAGGCTCCTCCTTGCCGTCAATCATAAAACATAGCTGAAAAGATCAGCAGGACTGGCCCTTACTTCAGAGGAGTAGCTTGCAAGTCCTGCCAATCCTAGGATTATCATTACGGCTTGGCGTAGCGTTTCAGTATCTCAGGTTCTAAATCTTCTACGTTGTAGCACTTCACAGTATATTCCATTTTACCTTTCTTCTTATTCATTATGGTTCTGTCATCACAGAGGAAGTGAACAATATAATGTTGATCCTGATGCGTTATCTCAAACACGCCAGCGAATATTACCCATAGCAAAAAAAGTAACAATGTATAGCATCCTCTAAACTATCAAGATGTCAGTAGAGGCAGTGACTGGCACCAGCATCCAATACCGTCACTCCGCCCTCTTACTGAACTTCACTTTTCCTTATGACCTACAAATAGACCGTATTCTATAACAGGAACATTTTCTCCAGAGATACTTATTGACATCAGACTTTTACAGGAAATATATGGTGAATTCATAAATGTCAGATCCTTCCTTGTCTTTATATATTTATTTTGGGGTTCATATATAACACTCGTCAAATACACACAACCATAGAAGGAATTATATTTCAGTTCTGTGTTGGCGGGAATAATCAGCTGATTAAGGCCATTACAGCCCCTAAAAGCAAATTCCTCCACTTTCAGTATATTATCCGGGATATGGAATACTGCAGGCATATTCATACCGCAAAACGCAAATTTTCCTATCGAGTTCACGCTCTTGGGAATTACAGCAACAGGACTACCACAGACAATCTTGTTTGACTGAGACTCAACGATGCAGTTACAGTCTTCGCGCGAATCATAGAACTTATTGTCTTTGTCAACAGATATGCTTACCAAATTTACGCAACCGGAAAAAGCATCAGCATCTATTTTTTCCACACATGCAGGGATAATCACTTTGGTCAGTCGTCTGCAACCCTTAAAGGCTGAAGCATATACTCTCTTTATATCATTACCGATGGTTGTATTGTAACAACCGGCAAACAGCACCGAGTCATCAATGCTTACCAGGGCATTCTTCTCCTTATTGGCACGATAGTCTTTATTCTTAGGAGAAACTGTAAAGGAAGAAAGATTCTCACAATTAGTGAAGGGATTCTGGAAAAAATAAAATTCTCCAGCAGGAAGGTTGAACGATGTAAGAGAGCAACAGCCATCGAATGTTGACTGACCGAATTGTAATGTGCCGTCCTCTGGCAAGACGATCTTTTCAAGTCGGAAGCAATCGGAAAACGCATAATCCTCAATAACCTCTATCCATTTAGGAATGCTAAGACTTATCAAGCCTGTACATCCACAGAAAGCTCCTTTAGATATCTGGGATATACTTTGGGGGAATGTAGTCCCTGCACAACCCAATTCAATGGCGTCATCAGACGTTCGGACAACAGCATTACACTGCTCACGGGAGTCGAAAACTGGATTTCCTTTATTTACTCCAATAATTTGTAATTCCGGGCAATTATAGAAGATGCATTCACCCAATGATGATATACTTGACGGGAAACTAACAGAACGGAGGTCAGAACATCCATAAAATGCCATTCCTCCAACCGTCTCTATGCCCTCATCTATCACCAATTCTTTTATAAAGCAACAGTTCACGAATCCTTTTGGTGCCACCTGAACAATTTTGTACGTTTTCCCTTTATCTTTAATTTCCGAAGGAATACGTAAGGTTTCATTTCCTTTATCTATAACTGCTTCCTTATTCATTGAGATGATATATTCCGATGGCTTATCAGAACATGGTGTTAAACAAAATTGACCTATAGCAACACTATTGTTCGAATAACAAACAATAGAGAAAACACAGGACACCATAAAAAAAATATTTCTCCGAATATCAGATATATTACTACACATATTGTATTTATTTTAGCTATTGACGGAAATAAAACATAGCTGAAAAGATCAGCAGGACTGGCTCTTACTTCAGAGGAGTAGCTTGCAAGTCCTGCCAATCCCAGGATTATCATTACGGCTTGGCGTAGCGTTTCAGTATCTCAGGTTCTAAATCTTCTACGTTGTAGCACTTCACAGTATATTCCATTTTACCTTTCTTCTTATTCATTATGGTTCTGTCATCACAGAGGAAGTGAACAATATAATGTTGATCCTGATGCGTTATCTCAAACACGCCAGCGAATATTACCCATAGCAAAAAAAGTAACAATGTATAGCATCCTCTAAACTATCAAGATGTCAGTAGAGGCAGTGACTGGAACCAGTATCCAATACCGTCACGTTGCCCTCTTACTGAACTTCACTTTTCCTTATGACCTACAAATAGACCGTATTCTATAGCAGGAACATTTTCTCCAGAGATACTTATTGACATCAGACTTTTACAGGAAATATATGGTGAATTCATAAATGTCAGATCCTTCCTTGTCTTTATATATTTATTTTGGGGTTCATATATAACACTCGTCAAATACGCACAACCATAGAAGGAATTATATTTCAGTTCTGTGTTGGCGGGAATAATCAGCTGATTAAGGCCATTACAGCCCCCAAAAGCAAATTCCTCCACTTTCAGTATATTATCCGGGATATGGAATACTGCAGGCATATTCATACCGCAAAACGCAAATTTTCCTATCGAGTTCACGCTCTTGGGAATTACAGCAACAGGACTACCACAGACAATCTTGTTTGACTGAGACTCAACGATGCAGTTACAGTCTTCGCGCGAATCATAGAACTTATTGTCTTTGTCAACAGATATGCTTACCAAATTTACGCAACCGGAAAAAGCATCAGCATCTATTTTTTCCACACATGCAGGGATAATCACTTTGGTCAGTCGTCTGCAACCCTTAAAGGCTGAAGCATATACTCTCTTTATATCATTACCGATGGTTGTATTGTAACAACCGGCAAACAGCACCGAGTCATCAATGCTTACCAAGGCATTCTTCTCCTTATTGGCACGATAGTCTTTATTCTTAGGAGAAACTGTAAAGGAAGAAAGATTCTCACAATTAGTGAAGGGATTCTGGAAAAAATAAAATTCTCCAGCAGGAAGGTTGAACGATGTAAGAGAGCAACAGCCATCGAATGTTGACTGACCGAATTGTAATGTGCCGTCCTCTGGCAAGACGATCTTTTCAAGTCGGAAGCAATCGGAAAACGCATAATCCTCAATAACCTCTATCCATTTAGGAATGCTAAGACTTATCAAGCCTGTACATCCACAGAAAGCTCCTTTAGATATCTGGGATATACTTTGGGGGAATGTAGTCCCTGCACAACCTATTTCAATGGCGTCATCAGACGTTCGAACAACAGCATTACACTGCTCACGGGAGTCGAAAACTGGATTTCCTTTATTTACTTCAATAATTTGTAATTCCGGGCAATTATAGAAGATGCATTCACCCAATGATGATATAGTAGACGGGAAACTAACAGAACGGAGGTCAGAACATCCATAAAATGCCATTCCTCCAACCGTCTCTATGCCCTCATCTATCACCAATTCTTTTATAAAGCAACAGTTCACGAATCCTTTTGGTGCCACCTGAACAATTTTGTACGTTTTCCCTTTATCTTTAATTTCCGAAGGAACATGCAAGGTTTCATTTCCTTTATCTATAACTGCTTCCTTATTCATTGAGATGATATATTCCGACGGATTATCAGAACATGGTGTCAGGCAAAATTGACCCACGATAACACCATCATCTGCATAGCCTGCAAATGAAACTACACAAAATAAGATAAGTGAAAAGACACTTCTTTGGATAAAAATATTACTATACATATTATTATTTCTATTGATACTAAAACTCATTTACAAACCAAAAAGGTCAAATAGCAACTTCTCCAAAGTATCAGGGACAATGCCCTGATACATATCTATACAGATAAAAGATCAC
The DNA here is from genome assembly GCF_022024175.1 of Prevotella communis. Lineage (GTDB taxonomy): Bacteria > Bacteroidota > Bacteroidia > Bacteroidales > Bacteroidaceae > Prevotella > Prevotella communis. The sequence goes on from NZ_CP091794.1 coordinate 2,810,083, forward strand.
TTCTTATAAAGAACACATTTTACACGAGAAACTGAGTAATTTGTTTTGTATCTATCGGAATACTGGGTATAGCCATAATGTTCACTGTTACGGTATTGCTGACTTGTAAGCTGATCTCTCACCTGCATATCTCCATTTTTTTCAAACCTATCCAATGAAATCCAATGATCCACTTTTTTCTTCTTTTCAGCATCCCAAACTTCAACTCCGACCATTACTCCTTTAATTTTTTTTCCATTGGAAGAATTCTTTAAACTATCAACAATTTGTTGAGCTTTTGTAGGATTATCTTCAAATGCGTCTGGCAATTTCTGGTCCAAGTTTGAGATTTTTTGGAATCCACTTGCATTATCATTAACTTCCCTCATCTTATTACAAACAGAAAGAATATCATTTCCCTTTAATGCACGAACATTATTCTTATTCTTCAAATTTTCCATATTCTCATTTTCATTCCAATCTATTGCCGACTTAGCAGCAGATAACACAGCACCTTGGTATGTATAATTATCTGCATCACCACACATCATAGCTACACTCCATAATCCACAATTAGAATACTGCAAGAATTTGCGATTCTCAGCACCTACCTCTGGATACATTACAGAACGAGTAACAGAAGCCAATGTGTAAGGTTGTTCGTCAAAAAACTCATAGTCATCATCGTTACTACAACTAACGACAACTGCCGTTACAGACATAACAGCGATTGCAGAACATAAACTGCGAACAAAAAAATTTTTTTTCATTTGATTAATAATTAATTTAAGTTAATAAAACATCTCGTTTTGTGAGACAATATGTTTACTTGCAAGTTTCCTTTATTCTTTCGACATCGTTTGATTCTACCTTGACGTATTTTGTAGCAATTAATTTAGCAATAGAATCTTTCTTAAAGTCGTTATCTGTCAAATCATATACTTTATACAATCCTTCAAGTGGTGCAAAACGCACAGGACACATAAAGTGTGCCTCGTTAAAATGTCCTGAAGCTTCTTCGTATTCATTCATATACAAACAAATATCTCCAGAAAGCAATTCTCTGGCATAACCATTCCAATATTGACCACATTCACTGATTACACGATGTGCTGTTTGCATATCACCACTCATAAAAGCAGCCATTGCATAACTATATAAGAAGAACCTATTGCCATGGAAATATTCATGTAAACTACCATACTTACTAAGGGCTTCTTGATGATAGCCTCTGAACGACAATTTCTCTGCCATCCCCCATTGATATTCATGATAGATGTCAACAGACAAATATAGAATAAATAATATTTCAACTAAAAATACAGAACATATTCGACTATTGAATGATATCGAAATTTTCTTACTAATAAGAAGAATTATCGGAGAATAAACCAATAACAGTACAAGCCATGATGACTGATAATGGAAAGGATAAGAAAAAAAACTAAACAACAATACAGGAATTAAAAGAAACAAACTCTTCTGTATCATTATTCCTTTCTTACAAAGAAAAAGAATTAATGGAAAAAGAAATACTGACACTAACAAGAGTAATCCACCTATTCCATAGTTTATCCATATATACACAAATTCATTCATTGGATATCGCACTTCATCTGCATTATTTTCATAGATACTATTTGGATTCTCTCTGAAGAATTTAGCTTGTTGTAGCATGTACTCACTTTGGAATCCATTAGAACCGTATCCTACAATAGGATGCTTCTCTATCATAGAAAATGATTGCTCAAGTATAAATCTACGTCCTATTGTAGAGTCTGACTTAATACTTGTTACATATGATACAACGGACAGGAATAATACTGCTGCTATTAGCAAGAAAAACACCTTACAAAAAGTCCTATAATTTAAGAATCGATGAATTAAGAACCAAAATAGAATTATAACATTTAATGCTAGACAAATAAGCCCCGTTCTTGAATTGGTTATTAGTAGAATAGAAACGACAGGAATACTCCCCACATAAAGCAGGAACTTTATCCTCCACTTATTTGTTTTAAATAAGAGAGTAATTATCATTGAGATGGCAATACTAAGCGTTAATGCAAGACCTGCAGGATTGTCAAATGTTCCAAATTCCCCAATTAAACTTCGGCCATAGATGAGTATTTTAGTCATAATGTATGCACACTCACATTCTGCCATAATTATAAAAATTATATAGATCTGACTTAAATAATCTGACAGACATTCAACAATTCCTTCTTTTGGTTCAATTAAAAATAACGAAATAAGAAAAAAAGATGCACCTATAACAAATAGATAAAATTTTGGCAAATAATAACTATCAGTAAAATAATACACTGGTGCGCAAAAACAGGACATGCAAATTATAGCAATTCCCATTTTTAAAATAATTCTAAAAAAAACATTCATAGACCTTGATTCCATAACGCCTTCCTTATTATCGTTACCACCATATCTGTTTCCCGTTCTCATACGTAAAAATACGTTCCTCGACACCCTTGGTTATATCTTTCAGGATGTAGAGTCCACCAGATGGGACATCAGAGAAAACAAGAGAGTTGCTTGTGGCCTTCTTTGAGCCAAGTAGCTCCCAGTCGCCACTAGCACTCCAATAATACAACTCATATTTATCGCCAACCTCAACACAGTTCCCGTCATTACGGCCAATATACTTTATTCGAGATATCTGAGCCGGTTTGTCTAATTGGAGTCCTACCCAGTTACCATCAGGGCTAATGCCGCCAAAGCCTGTCAGGATATTACCGTCAAAAACATTCTCCTTTCGTGCCCATCCTTCACCCTCTGTGCCAATAATCTGTCCTTCTATCTTTTTGCCCTCGGAATCATAGAATTCCAATTCATTGATATTGCAATGCGAGCCTTTTCCACCCATATAGCGCAGATACTTGAATCTCTGTTGCGAGGTGACAGGAATATCATACCAGTTACCATTGGTGATGCCCTTATGTGTATGTAACACCACACTATCCGAGAAATCCTGCTTGTTCGAAGCCTGAAACTGACCACCATTCATGCGGCTGTTAAAATAATCCTGAGCACCCATAAACGGATATTTTCTCAGCAATTTCATACTTATCGTCTTTTTCACATTGGAAACGATATCCGTTACCTTGCCATCCTTGTCTATAAGGAACGGATTGCCAAAAGGAACTATTATACCATCTTCATAAAAGCCAGCCATATATACGATGCCGCATCCCATGGATGTGAACGTCACTTTTCCGCCACATATCTTGCCGTAATGAACAGGCACCCAGTCTCGGTTGTCAAACACACAGATATATGCCACCTTCCTATCTTTAGATTTCTCAGGCACCTGACGCTCAACATCGACTGTCTTGCAATATTCATCTGTAACATCTGTATAGTGAGGACGCTCAAAGACTTGTGGGATTGACCGCTCATATTTCATGTCCTTCACCATCTGCTTATTGAGACTATAGCGATAGCGAAACACCTTCGGTTTGATATACGAATGGAAATAGTGGGCCGTATCACCTGGGAAGTTACCCATATAGAATGGTACGCCCTTTCCGTTTTTATCGATTAAGACACTCCAAGAATGACTGCTACTACGATTACCCCAGTGCGGAGTAAAGTCATAGGCAGCAGGAATGCCTAGATAGCGGCAGAGATAGATGGAGAAACTCGTCTCATCGGCGCACTTACCACTTTTAGTCCTAAACAGGGAACTTCCTTTTGTACCATATGGACTACCATAGATATAATATTCAAACTGGTGTGTCAGGTCAAACACTCGCATGGCCTCAGAAAAAGCAGATCTAGGCTTGAAGAATTCTTCAGCATATTCATTGGCTCCCTGCCTCTTGAGTATCCATTTCTGGGAGTCACGCTCCGAATAGGTACTCTGGACAAGAATCTCAACACCTGTTTCCTTATCTTTATGCATGTCAAGAAAGAAGCCCGTATGTTTGTTCATTATGCGATAGACATCACCACCAAGAGGTATAAAAAGCCACTGATCAATAGGTTTCTTTACATATTCACCAATGGTAACAGGTGTCCCGGAGCAGAGTGTGCGTGGGGTGCCAAATTCCATCTGAAAACAAAAATCTGTAGAATCCTTTTTGTAATAGCCTATTCTCCACAACGGATATCCAGAATAATCCAATCTGACAAGTTGTGTCTTATCCGATGAGGAATAAGGTTTCAGGTGTACGACATTGTTTGTTGAAACATTTGTCGTATCAAAGGAAATGCAACGTCCAGACTCCTTATTTAAAATATTGTAATAAGAAGTCGAGAAATCCTTCAGGTCCTCGTGACGGAATTTTTCCAAAGCTCCAAGTTGGATATAATCCACGCATATCGTATCTGAAGCGCTCATGATACGAATCACATTTTTACCTTTTCTGATTGATATCGCCTCGTTGAACCATTTCTCAGAGAATGACTCTATGTTGCGAGTTGGAGCCAGATGGAGGGTATCTACCGCAACATCATTAAGAGTGACTACGGCTGTCAGGTGATGAGCCGTTGAAGAATATCTCAATATCAGGCGTTTCTGAGTCTGTCGCTCCGATTCTATTGTGTAAGTCAGGGATGACTTTCCAGGATACATCATGTTTGCTTTACCATTTGATGCGCCGCCATACTCTTTTATGTCACATTCACTGGTTTGGGCATCTTCTGCTTCTAATTGTATTCCTCTTCTGGACATAACGATGTCCTTGTCAAACATTGGGAATGCATCAGTCACAGATGCACGCCAGTCACTAGGCTTCTCTTGGCACAGACGATACGGAAGGACATATTCAAAGAATAATGAACGGTCGTAATCGTCTTTCCATGTGGAACGCTCCCACATATCGCACGCTTCATTGATGGCCTTGATTAGATAGTCGGCCTTCATCTCTGAGATATCATAGGACATATCCGCTTGTGAAGCATGTATTTTCGATGCGGAATCATTGAAATACCTAGTCCGGACATTCTGACTTTCACCACTTGCACTGATGAATATGGAATCCATCATATCCACAGAAGCACCATCCATATAGCATTGAGACGGCATATTTTCAATCAGGAACTTTGCCGCTTCATATTTCAATGGATCTGGATCATCCTTGAAATATTCCAATACCTTTTCCAGTTCTGCACGATTTTTGCCTGACATGTCTAAGGCACGCTTAAGGCCATTGTCACATGATAGGGCAACAAACAGTAAAACAATTATAATAGTATGAATCTTTATTGTTTTCATCATAAACACGCAGGCAAGATCCAACAAACGAGGAACGCTAAATAATTTATAATATTACATTCGTATAGAAACAATACTCACCACGAACAAGTTGCAATTCGTACTCTCCTGAAAGATTTAATGGTAAGGTTATGGTTGATGTATTTTCTGGGACAAGAGCTTCGTACACTTCCTCGCCATCCTCACTTATAATATATAAGGTGTATTCGGCGTGAGAATCAAGAAAGTTTAAAACATTTTCTAAAAGTGTTGCCTCTGGAGGGGTTGGAAGCTTTGCAGGAGCCTTATGAACGGAGCCCCCTCCTTTTACAGGATTATCAGTCTTCTTAATTTGCCATTCTATTGGAGTGCCTCCTAGAGAAACAGATGACTGACAAAAAGCACTGAGGCTTAGCATGCACAGAAGCAATGCAAAAACAATCTTTTTCATATCTTTTTAGTTTTTAGTTATTATTTTTAGATGCAAAGATATAAAAAAGAAAGAAAAGAACCTCGGGAATCCGCCTCACAAAGTTCACAAAATCGCAAACTTCAAAATATCAATAAGTTACAAATGTGAAATTTGTGGAAAACTCAGAATTTTTTCATCAAACTCCTTTGCACTACCGTTAGAACCGAATAGTTTCCCATTGAGTCTTTTTCGGGTATTTGAGAGATTTGCAGACTTCGTACCCATGAGAATACATATCTCTTTTGGAGAGAAACGTGCAAAAACGAAAAGGCAGATATACTTTTCTTTTGTAGAAATACCCTTTTTTTTCATAAAAAGCGTAGTTAAAGTTTCAGGAAGAAACAATGAGACCTTATTACGAAACTCTACCAATTCCTGATCTGTGGGCTTTTCACCCTTTGCAGCTTTATCTCTTAAATGCCTCACGATGGAAGAATTCTGCAATACATCTGAAAGTCCCCAACAATCTTCTTCAGAATATTTATTCTGCGTATTCTCTATGTCTTTTTTGAAGTCTTCTAAATTTGACTGAGCCCGAATAGCAAGATGTTCGTGAAAAGCATTCTTGCCTTTAGCTTCTCGTAAAGCGTCTTTAACCACACTATACTCATGAATATCAGAGGCATATTTCGCACGGATTCTTTGTTTCACCAATCTTATGTATTTTCTAAGCCGATAGAATACGTATGCAGAAACTGTCAAGGCTATTAAGAGGAATAACAGCAGGATCACATTTCTTTGTTTTGACCTCATAACTTCTATGGCTTTACTTTCTGCTGCAGATTTATAGGAGTGATAGTTGTATAGATGTTGAATGCTCAGCAAGGCGGCAGTAGAAGAAGTATTTGTTTCTTTTTTAATATTTGAAGCATAAAGGAGGGCATACTTTGCAACAGAATCATTCTTATGCAACATGGCATAGGTCTCGTATAATCCTTTGCAAGCTAACGCCAGATTGTTGGGTGACTTACTTGTATAAAGGGTTTTATAATGATAGTATAGTGCAGAATCGCATTCTGCAATCCCTAGATAATAGACACCTTTATAATAATAAAGCAGTTTCCAGTTTTCATTCTGCTCAATTGTTTGTTTGTTAAGATGGGAGTGAAATTCATAACTATCTATATAGGCTTTTGCTTGTGAAAAGTTACCTTTCTTCGCTAAAAAGTATGAGACAGGCCCTTTTTCTGTATTTGCGGAAAGTGTATCGCCATACTCTTGAAACATGCGTATGGCATTGTTTTCGATTAGAAAGCTACTGTCAGGAAGGTTGAGGTCATAGTAACATCGAGCTTGTTGTGCATAATATTCTACTGCAACAGCCCCTTCACCGGCTTTAGATGAATAATGATATGCATCCTTGAAAACAGATATCGCATTTCTTGGAAGATTATTTTCAAAAAGTAACTGGGCCATTTGTCCACAGACCCTCGACAGTTTAGAGAAATCACAATCAGCAGCTGTAGTGTCCGCACTCTCTATTGACTTCATAAACTCTTCCAGCGCCTGCGGAGCTTCTCCTCTATCTGTATAGGTGCGTGCCAGCATATAGTGGGCACGCATGCGCTCGTTGGGAGTACCATGATTGTCGAAATAATCACAGAGGTTTATGGCCAACGAGTCGTTGGTCATCAGGGAGTCGGCAAGGTTTTGTCGTTCCAGTTCTTCAAGCTGGCTCAGCATCTGCTGATGGTCATTGCATGCCCAAACAGCTATGCAGAATAATATGATTAGGAGGTGATTAATCCGTTGCATGCTGCAAAGATAGGTAAAATCTTTTTATCATGCAAATGTAACTGAGACTTTTTTCAAAAAACATCAATTCCAGGTGAGTTAATTGACATCATGATTTGAGTTAACTCAATTCATCGTTTGAGTTAACTCAATCGACAAAATGAGTTAACTCAAATTTTGGGGGCTGTTTTTGCACAAAAAGAATATCCCAGCCACGGAAAATGTAGCTGGGATAAATTGTAAAGAAAAAATTAGTCAGTCGGGGACTGGCTTACGCCCACAGAACTGAACGTCTCATGAATGATTTCCAGTATCTGCACACAACTAATGGACTTCACCTGTGCATAGAGCTGGTCATAGTCTATCTCGCCAGCGTTGTCGATATACTGCCCCTTTGGTATCTGCAGACAGATATAGCGACGACATCATCGCTGTAGATACAAGAATCTTGGTAGAAAAATAGCACAAAAAACAGGTAATCTTACTATATATAGCTGAATTCATGAATTGACCCGGGTGATTTCATGAATTCAGCTCAATCGATGATTTCACTCGAGTGAGGTTTTTAAGGGTATTATAGTACTAATTCAGCTTCTAGCCTGCTCTTAGGCAGCAATCACTCTGCTCCTAGGCTGCTCCTAGGCTGCTCCTAGGCTGCTCCGTGGAGCACTCACGAAGCAGCCTAGAGTATGGCTAGAGTATGGCTAGGGTAAGGCTAGAAGCAGGCTAGAGTATGGCTAGAGTATGGCTGAGGGATGATGTAAGAAGGAAGAGGTAAGATGTAAGAGAGAAGAGGTCCGAAGGCTGAGTCAGTCGGGGACTGGTACCTGTCTCATGTTCTGCGGCGGGGCCTCGACGGATATCTTACTATATATAGCTCAAATCGTGAATTGAGCCGATTGATTTCATGAATTGAGTTAACTCAATCGATGAATTCACTCGAGTGAAGTTTTTGAGGGTATTATAGTTTTTTGCAAAAAAAATATCCCAGCCACGGAAAATGTAGCTGGGATAAATTGTAAAGAAAAAAAATAAACTCTTACTTCTTAAACAGATGAGGAATGAACTCATGGAGGCCGCGGCGCCAGGTGAGGAACTCATGACCTGTGCCCTGAGAGACAGAAGAGTCAACCTTGATGCCAAGCTGACGGAGGCCGTCAACGATTGACTGACTGTTGACGAAGTCGTCTGATCCCCAGTTCATATACATATAGTGCACCTTTTTATTGAACTCATCGGCATTGGCGAATACGCCATCGTAGGCGGTCTTCACATCGAGACCGAAGATAGCACCGCTGAAGGTACCAATCCATGCGAACTTATCCAGATTGGTCAGAGCCACATCGAAGGTCTGATGACCACCCCATGAGAGACCTGCCATAGCACGGTTGTCACGATCGGTCTTGGTGCGGAAGTTGGCATCGATATAAGGAATCAGGTCGTTGAGCAGTACGGGATAGAAAGAAGCACCATACTCGCTGCGACCAGCCTGGTTGTTGCCACCACCGAAGGGCTGCTTGATATCACCGCTCTCCATGACCACAATCATTGGCACGGCCTCGCCCTTGCCAATAGCATTGTCCATGATGTGCTGCATCTTACCCTGAAGCATCCAACTGGTCTCGCCCTCGCCCATGCCATGCTGCAGATAGAGCACAGGATAGCGCTTCTTGGCATTCTTTGCCAGTTCATACTCTGCTGGGGTATAAACCAGAGCGTGGCGCCACTCGCCTTTTGAGGTTTGAGATTTGAGGTTTGAGATTTGAGAATGCTCGCTGAAGTAGTAGATGCTGCGCACCTGACCATGGGCGATGCCCTGCTGCGGACGGTAGTAGTCGCCCTCAGGTCCCTCGGGTACCTCAAGACCACCGCATTCGCGATTGCAACCGAAATAGGTCTCAGAAGCGGGATCAATGAAGTTCACGCCATCGATATTCAGGAAATAATAGTGGAAGCCTACGGGCAGAGGATCGGTAACAGCCATGAAGACGCCATTGCCCTGAGGCTGCATGTCGTACTTCTTGCTGCAGATATCCACAACGACCTTCTTGGCCTGAGGTGCCTGGATGCGGAAATAAGCACGACGCTGACTGTCAACCTTGGGGAACTCGTTGCCAGGAATAGCATTCTCGGCTGTAATGGCATCGGCAGGGACCACCATTTTCTTAATAGCTACAGGCAGATTCTTGGGGCGCTTAGGCTCGAAACCGAGATGACGGGCTACGGCCTCACCATAACGGCAACCCAGCTCACGATAGCCGGCAGCATCGAAATGCAGACGGTCGGGACCATTAGAGCAGTCATCAGAAGAGATAACCTGAGAGGTATGGATAGTATTGGGCAGTTCGTCAATCTGCTTCTTGCAGCCGATGCAGACACCTTTACCACCAGCCTGCACGATATTTCCCACATAGAGGTTCACCTCCTCGGGCTTCAATTGCAAGTCGCCACAGAGGTTCTCGTACACCTGTTTCACCATGCCGGCCCACTTCGGGTCGCCTGTATTAGTCTCGCCCTGATGCATCAGGATACCCTTGATGACACCATCCTTCTGAGCCTTCTTGGCCAGCGTGACCAGACGCTCGTATGGATTGTTATCATAAGCAGCCAGCATGCCCTTCATCCACTGTGGAGCCTTATTCTTGGCATAGTTCTCAATGCTGTCGGGCAGGAAGCCCTTGATATCGATACCGCCAATAGCAACGTGGATCACACCGATCCTAATATTATCGGGCGTAGAAGCCACCATGGTACGACCGAACCAGTCGACAGGTGTCAAGCCAGTATTAGGACGGCACAAAGGCGCAGAAGCCTCGCACCACTCACCCATCTTGCGTCCCTTATTAGGGAAGTCAACAGCGGGCATCAGCAGAAAACGAGGACCTGGACTCTCCAGGTCAACAGCCTCTGGACGGGCATTTCCCTCCATGTTAGACTGTCCGAAACAAAGGAAGATGTAGAAATTAGGATCGGGCTGCGCCACCTTCTCGGCTGCAGCCTGACGAATGGTGCTCACCTTCGTCTTTTTCGCGACTGCCTTCTTTTGGGCAGACGCGCTACATGGCAGTGCCAACAGAAGGGCTGCCATCGTCAAGGTTTTTAGAGAATTAATCTTCATAATAGTTATTAATAAATGGTTTGAATGAATTATCTAACAAGAATTTTCCTGCCCTTATTGATATAGATGCCAGCCTTCAGTTTCCTGGGCTCAGCCAGACGTCCGTCGAGCGAATAGAGCGGTGCACGGAAAGCATTATCGTCGGTCTCTACACCATTGATGGCAGTAGGATTAGGATTGTATTGCTCATCATTGGAAAGGAAAATATCGTCAAACACAATCTTAGTTCCCTTTGGACAACGGAACAGCATCTTGGAAATCAGAGAGGGATCCAATTCCGTGGCGCTATATTTCGCATGATGAATATCGATGACAATCGTCTCACGGTCATTGAAAATCTCACGACAGCCAATACTGTTTTTCTTGTATATCCATACCTCAGCAGCAGGATCTGCCGGTTCCTTCAATTTGATGACAAGATACTTGAAAGCAGACCAATCGGCCAGATGCGGGTACTCCCAGTATGCAGAACCAACGCCTGTAGTCTTTGCCGTCAATGTACGGGAAGCATCATCGAAGGTACAATGCTTATTCAGCGTAAACATATAATTATGGAACGAGAAATACGGGAGATGCTGCTCCAAAGTATACAATGCCTCACCAGCATAGCGGGCACCCAGTTTACGATAGCCGTAGGCACTGAAATGCCATGGATCCGCATTATTACCTGGACAATCCTTTGCACTCACCACATGACCGGTAGGAATGACAGAGGGTATACGGGCCACCTGCGTGTTATGACTGGCACAGCCACCACTCTCGGCATTGGTACCAGCACCTGCATATTCAACCTCACCAACGAACAGGGGCACGCTATCAGCACCAAGGTTCAGGTCGGTCAGCATGTCATTATAGATTTTCTTCACCATGCCGGGCCAGTTGGGGTCGCCACAGTTAGAGCATCCCTGATGCAGCAGGATACCCTTGATGACACCCACCGTCTGTGCCTTCTTAGCCATCTCTATGATACGTCCGTAAGGATTACCACCATAATGGTTCTTGGCCAGCGTAGCCCACCAATCACCAGGATGAGCTTGCAACTGCTGCTGATACAAGTCCTTGTCAAACATCTGAATAGGACTACCACCCATAGCTACGGGAATCACACCGATACGGATACTGTCGGGCAGCGACTCGCACATCATACGTCCGAAATAATCGGTAGGACCAAGTCCACCATTAGGGCTGACCAATGGAGGCGTGGCCTTGTACCAGTTGCCTTTGGTACGTGAGGGATTGGAGAAGTTACAGGTGGCCAACAGGCGGAAACGATTGTCGATACCCGTCTTATCTATAGTCTCTGGTTGGGCATTTCCTTCCATGTTTGACTGTCCGAAACAGATATAGATATAGAAATTAGGATCTACCTCGGCCATCATCCGCAGAGCAGGAAGAGATATCAAAGCACATATAATGAATAAACGTTTCATTTTCTTCAAGTTTCGTATTTGATCACTCTCTTAGGAGTTAAGGAGTTAAGAAGTTAAGGAGTTAAGACATCAGTCTTTTCCCTTGAATTCCCAATAATCCAGGCGTACATCACCTGATGTCTTGCTGAAGCAGAGGTACAGGTCGTGAACACCAGCAGCCTTCTTTACCTTGGTGGCAAACGACTTATAGGTCTCTACAGAACCGGTAGCGCCAATCTTCACAGTACCGATAACAGGACCGTCCTGGCTATCCAGGCGCAACGTCAGTTCAACAAAACCTGTAGAGGCAGCGCTGATAGCAAACTGACGGGCACCGGTAGCGAAGTCAACGCCACGCAGGCGGATAAACTCACCATCATTGATATCGAAGACATACATATTCTTCTTACCAGTAGAGTAAGGCATATCCTTGATGACACCGGTATTCTCGATACCCATCTTAGCAGTCTTCAAACCATTACCCCAGTTCATGGTCTCGGCCTCAACACGCTTATAGGGGTTCAGCCACTCTATCTGCTTCAAAGGTTTCTGGTTCAGCCAGTAAGGTATCTCGGGAATAGTGCCATCAGCATCATACGTAATCTCCTGTGCCGACACCGTACGACGCTCGTGATGGATATAGGTATCCAGATGCATCAGGTCATAGTTCTGACCAAACACATACGAGTGTCCCTTATAGTCACAGATACCAGGATGGTTACCACGGTCGCGCTGTGTGGGACGCATGATATAGTTCTTCCACTCCCAAGGACCCATAGGCGAGTCGCTCATGGCATAGCCCAGTGCCTCAGGACAGCAAGTCGTGGCATAAGCCAGATAGTATTTACCATTACGCTTGTAGAACCAAGGACCTTCCTGGTAGTTCTTCACCTTCCAGGTAGCCTTCTCGCTCCATGAAGCACGGAGGTTAATCTTAGCACCCTCTTCCTTGACAGGACGCATCACGCCATCCTTCTGGTTGAGCACAAAGATATCGCCGCTGGTAGAGATCATGTCCTCATTGAGCTTGATACAATAGACATGCGGGTTGCCCCAATACATATAAGCCTGTCCGTCGTCATCAACAAACACAGAGGGGTCAATATCATCCCAGTGCTCCGTCTGCCACACCAGAGGCTTGCCAAGAGGATCCTTGAAAGGACCATAAGGCGAGTCGGCTACCAATACGCCGATGCCATGACCATGAAGCGGTGCATAAAGATAATACTTGCCATTGCGCTCTACGGTCTGGATGGCCCATGCACCATTGTCGCGGGTGCGCCAAGAGAACTCCTTCAATGAAGCCACAGCACCATGCTCGGTCCAGTTCACCATATCGGTGGTTGACCACAAGAGCCAGTCGTACATAAAGAAGCCCGCAGAATTTTTCTCATTAGCATCGGGGATATCCTCGGGAGAGGCATCGTGCGAGGTGAAAAGGAACAGGGTGTCGCCCACCACGATAGGTGACGGGTCGGCAGTAAATTTCGTCTGGAAAAGTGGCATATTAACGCTCAGCGGGTCGTTGACAGGATAGACCACCAAGACGAAACCGCCACGAGGACGCAGCTTCATAGAAGCAGGATAATCTTCCTGAAGAGCCACATGGAAGCCACGATCGCCAGCATCGCCATAAAGCATGATATCACCATGCTGTTTGCCCTGCTTCAGGAAAGAGAGGTCGAGAGGCAAAGTTTTCTCTTCGTCGGTACCATTGATACCTGCAATATACCATGTCTTGCCACTGCGGCGTGCCATGACCACCGACTCACCTGGATAGCCAGAGAGCAGACGGGTCTCGTCCCAAACGGTAGGCAGGGCCGAGAGGAACTGCTGCACGTCATGGGGCTGGGCCAGATAACTCTCGGGACGGTCGGCCAGATGTTGCAAACCACTCTCGAAAAGCACCGTCAGTGCCAGTTCATGGGCATGCGTAGTGATATGGGGATGCTGTGAGTCGCTGAAGGTACAAGGGGTATAGTCCATCGGACCGATGACATTACGGGTGAAAGGCAGTGTGGCATTATGGGCAGCCGCCTTCTTGGTGAAGGTAGGTACATTATTATACCACTCGGCACCATAGACACCCTCGGTACTCATCAGGTTGGGATAGGTGCGCTGCCAGCCACGAGGGATGGTGGCACCATGGAAATTAACCAGCAGATGGTGCTTGGCAGCACTCTCCAGCAGGTCGATGCAATAGTCCATATTCTGCTGGGTATCGCCAGAGAAGAAATCAATCTTCACACCAGCCACGCCAATCTTCTCGCACCAGGCAAACTCCTTCTCACGGTCCTCGGGATTGTTCAGACGGAACTTAGGACCGGGAGCACCATTTACCCAACCCACAGAGGAGTTGTACCAGATAAGGGGCTTTATACCCTTTGACTTGGCATAGTTCACGGCATCCTCAATGGTCTTGCCATCTTTCATCTCGTCCCACTCAGCATCAATCAGAACGTAGGGCAACTGCAACGCCACTGCCATATCCACGTATTTCTTGATGATGTTATAGTCGTTGGAACCATGATTATAGGCCCAATAGACCCATGACACGGTGCCTGGATGAATCCAACTGGTATCCTCAATCTTACTGGGTTCGGAGACATCCGTAATCAGCGTTGACTCCACCACATCAGCCAGTGAACCGATGATTGCGACACGCCAGGGAGATGGCTGATGGCTGATGGCTGATGGCTGATTTCCATCGGGCACTACCTGATAGAGGTCGCCCTTGCTATGCAGACTGGAAGCTGCCTGACCTTTGCAGATATTTGCCTCAGAAAGGAGTACGAATACACCATCGGCAGGCTCCAAGAGGGCGGGATAGCCCCAACGGCCGTCTGTTGCCTTGGTGGTCAGAGGAAAGAAGCCCTCATAGCCGTCGGACCATTTCTGCATCCACCGCTTGGTGCCCTGAGAAATCTTATAGGCCGTCTTCTCCTTGTCCGACAAGCCATCGTAACGGAAGGCGACACCATCATTATACAGACGCATCGTCAGACGGATATCCTTACTGAGTGTCAGCTGATACTCGTTGGCCTCGTTGATGCAATGCAGACGCTTACCTGTCAGCATCTGATAATCGGCCGCTACATGATGCGCCTTGCTCACCTTCTGAATCTGTGAGTTGCCATTTCCCAGTACAGGGATGTCAAGCACCTGTTGCTGCTGATAATAGACCTTACAGCCATTATTCGCTGTTACAACCTTTAACTTCGCATTGGGCGATACCATGTCGGCAGCATACATGCCGCATGTCATGCTCCACGTAAAAAGCAAGAAAAATACCTTTTTCATTATATTATTTCATTCTTAGTTTTCCTTCAACAATATAAATACCTTGTGGTAACTTAGGCCATATCTCCAACGAGCCGAGCTTAGTGCCCTTCGTCGTATAGACATGCGGCTTAGAACGATTGGTGTTCGCATCAATCTCAGGAACATCGGCAAGCAGTTTTTCCTGTTGGAGATAACGGTGGCGCAGAGCGGAACGCACCGCGAACCATGCCTTCTTCTTGCCGAGACCAGAGTTATACAGCAACGGATTGGAGTTGCTACGCCATGAGTCATTATCCTTGATACCCCAGACAACGAGGTTAGGACAATTGTCGTTATTCAGCACAATATCGGTTATCATACGGTAGTTACGTGCCTGTTCCTCCAGATTTGCAGTCGTCGTAGAGGGTACGCCCATATCCAGTTCCGTGATAATACATTTCAGACCGGCCTCGCCAAAAAGGCGGATGGTCTTCTCCAATTTCACGGAGTCCACATCACCGATAGAGAAGTGGCACTGCAGGCCGACACCGTCCAAAGGAACTTTTTCTGACTGCAGGTGCTTCACCAGATTAGAGAAAGCCACAGCCTTGGCCTTGCCCTGCATCTCCACATCATAATCGTTCAGATAGAGCTGGATATCAGGATCCGCCCTACGGGCATAAACGAAAGCTGAGTCGATATAATCATCACCAATAGCCTGCTGCCATACCGTAGGACGCAGTTTATAGCCATTCGGATTGGTGCGGATGATGCTTTGGTCATCGTCCAGACACTCGTTGACGACATCCCATTCCACCACCTTACCCTTGAAATGCTGGAGTACTGTGGTGATATGATTCTTCATAATGTCCAATGCCTGCTGGCGTGTCCATCCCTTATCGTTCTTCTTACCGTCGCTACTCAGCCAAGTAGGCTGTTGGGTATGCCATACCAGACAGTGACCACGAACCGTCATATTATTGTTCTTTGCCAACGAGACAAGACCATCGGCAGCACCCCAGCTGAAGCTTCCCTGCGAGGGCTGTAGCACATCCATCTTCATCTCGTTCTCTGCCACCATCATATTAAACTGGCGGGCAGCCTCAGAACGGTCGCTATCCAGTCCTTTATAGGTACAGAATGCCATACCAATCATCTTACCATTCTTCTCGGCATAGTAGCGCATCGTCTTGCTGTCGGTATTATCATTGATACCGTCATCATAGAGTGCCCCCATAGTGCTCTCAGGAATCTCCGGATTATTCGGATCTACAGGATTATTGGGGTCGGCATCGTCTGTAGAAGCCAGACGTAGCACCACCTTATAGCCCTCGTCATCTGTTACCTCTTCAAGAGCCCAGGTGCCCTTGCCCGGTTGCAATAAGTGGAACTGCCAGTTGCCAGACTTGCTCTTTGCCTTTAAGACGGTAATCTCCGTACCCACCTTAAAGGGCAGTTCTTCGAGGGCAAGCGTGATAACTGGAGCCACCTCGCTCGTAGAGAAATCCTCCGTCATATTACTATAATTGAGGCTACCTGCCACTACCAACTGGTCATAACTGTCGGCAGAAGCCACCTTGAAGCGCAATACCGAACCGGGATGCAGCGTGAGGTTGGCATTCTTCGTGGGTGCGGCATAGTTCTTGAGTGTCAGCACACCGGGTGCCTCATCACCAGGTTCGATGGTGCCATAGTTATCCACCATGCCACCAATGCTGCCTGTACCACCGAGGACACCATTGGTCAAGACGTAGGCCACAGGCGTTGACTCACTGCCCATCGCACCCAGCGCGCCACTATACTTCTTGCTTTCAGCCTCAGCACGGTCATTGTTGATCAGCACTTTACCAGCCTTCACACGCAGTGCGCCGGTGAGGTTATTCTGATTACCCGTGATGCGATAGGTTCCAGTGCCCTCCTTGATGAGTCCCAGGATGCTACCGCTATTAGGAGCTATCATACCTGCCAAGACGGCATCGGTGTTCAGGTTGCCAACTAAATAATAGGACTTACGATCCTTCTTCATATAGCCTTGCAAGGTAGAGCCGGCCTCCATCTGCAATTCGCCAATACGAAAACCGCCGGCATTGGCATTGTTGGCCTCATTGCAGAGAATGGCACCGCTATGCACCGTCACCTTACAGTTCTGCATGGCATTATTCAGTTTGCCACCCTTGATACAGTCGTCAATATTCTCAGGTGAAAATACCTTTCCACCATGCGCCAGGACGACATTGTAAGAACCTGCAGAGGGAGAATTCTCCTTGAACGGATAGATATGTGCATCGCCCGTGAAGTTGGTCCAGTTAGCCCATGAGGCCCCACTCTTGGTTCCCAGATAGCAGCGCTCACCACCAGCATAGAGATTGATAGTGCCCTTACCGCCGACAGCCGACGTGAGATAACAATAGCGGGCCAATTTCACATCGGTGGTCTTACCGGCAGCCACACTGACAGTGGTGCTATAGGTAATATAGCTATCAGATCTGTTATTACCGTTCCCGTTTCTAATATCAATTACTGTATTCTGTGCCTGAGCACCGAGTAACGGCAGAGCCGCTAAGAGAAATATAAGTCTTTTATGTTTCAGCATAAAAACAAATTCGTTACAACAAAATCAATTCGTATAATTCGTTAAATTCGTTGTTTCAATAAATTATAATTCGTGTAATTCGTTAAATTCGTTGTTTCAAATAGAAATTATTTCAGTTTGTCAAACTTCGCATTTTTCTCGATGGTCCAGCCTTGACGCTTTGACAAGCCGCAGTCCTTGCCTTTAAACATCTTAGCCGACTGCTTGTCGCCCTTCAACTGCCAGTTGAGCCAGTTCAGAGCTACCACAGAGAACTCGCCACCATGAGGCTGACGATAGGTGCCACCATGACCAACGGGGAAATTGGCAGCGCAGCAAGGCACGTGACTAATCAGATGGAAGTCGTCCATACCATTCTCGTAGGCAATATCCTCCTTGCCACCCAGGATATAGATAATGCTGGAGTGGATATCCTTCAGCTTAGACTTGTCGGGCATAGGCATACCACCAACAGCCTGATTGCGGTTGCTGTTCTTGAAGAGACCACTGTTGCAGATCATCAGCGTCTTGATGCGAGGGTCGGCACAGTTGTAGAGCGTCTGCAGACCACCGCACGACATGCCAGCCACACAGATATTCTTCACGTCAATCTTGTTATAATAAGGTGAGTTCTTATCCGCATTCTGCGCGATGATCCAGTCGATAGACTCAATCTGCTGCTGCGTGGTTGACATCGGGCCATTATAGGGTTTCTCCTCCATGGGGATATAACCCGTGGCCAGCACGATATAACCATGAGAGGCAATCTCGTTCAGGAACTTATAGTGCTCCCATGGAGAGTTGGTGCAGGCACCATTGCCCCATACCAGTACAGGGAGAGGGTTCTTCTTATTGAAAGCCGACAGATCCTGAGGCACGAAAATGGTGTGGGCCTCAAGGGTAGCCTCTTCCTTCATGACAGCCTTATACTTACCCAGACCGCCCTCTTCTACGACAAGTGACTGCAGACCTTTGATCTCCCACCAGTCGAAATTGAAGAGTTTTGGTCCCTTGCGACCAGTGAAGACGAAATACAGATCATGGGTACCCTCAGCCTTCTCGGCAAAGTCAACAGACAGCGTCTGCCATTTCTCCCAACCGCCAGTAGCGGGCACTTCCAGTGTGGCAAGGCGCTTACCTCTGAGACTGTCAATACGCACCTCAATCTTTCCGCCACGCAAGCCTGAGGCCACACGGGCGAAGAACTGCTTAGCCACATTTCCATCGAACTTCACGTTCTGCAGTTTGATATAGTCGCCATTATGAATATCGGTGACATAAACACCAATCTCATCATTCTGTTCGGTCTTCACGCCACGGCTGAAAGCCATGGTCTCGGCCTGTACCTTCTGATAAGGATTAAAGGTGGCAATAGGTTTCACGCCCTCATTGGTAGGCAGAATTTTGGGGAAAGAGCCATCAGCGTTATACTTGAACTCCTCAACAGCCACGCTACGTCCGAAACCGCCACCCTTCGGCAGTTTGCCAGTGTGGTAGAAGAAATATGAATGACCCTTGAAATCGGCCACACCACAGTGGTTGGTGAAAGAACCAGTATTGCTCAGTGGCATAATCTCGCCTGCATATTTCCAAGGACCTGTGGGCGAGGAAGCGGTACTGTAGGCGATATGTTCGGGCACGCCACCGGCAGCATAGAGCAACTGATATACACCATTACGCTTGGTGAGCCATGGCCCTTCTACATACGAATCCTTATACTGTTTTCCCTTCTCGCGCTTACTCATGATAGGACCACCAAAAGCCTCTTCGGTCATATCCAGGCGTCCCAGTTCACCGCTATAGGAAATCATGTCACGGTTCAACTTCAGGTAGTAGCACTGAGGATTACCCCACATCAGCCATGCCTGACCATCATCATCAATCATCACCGTGGGGTCGATATGATCCCATGAGCCATTCTCGAAGAGGGGCTTGCCAAGGGCATCCTTGAAAGGACCTGTCGGACTGTCGCTCACGGCCACGCCGATGGCCATACCACCAGAGAGTTTGCTGTGTGCACAGATATACCAATAGTACTTACCGTCGCGCTCTATCGTCTGACTGGCCCACGCACGGTCGTCAGCCCAAGAGAAACTCTCCAAAGCCAGTGGAGAACCATGGTCGGTCCAGTTCACCATATCCTCGGTAGAATAAACGCGCCACTCCTGCATCCAGAAGAAATCGGCATTATCCTCATCATGTCCAGTATAAACATACATGCGGTCACCGCATACCATTGGTGCGGGGTCGCTTGTAAACCAGGTCTGCACAAAGGGGTTCTGTGCTTGAGCAGCCATAGCAGTCAGTGCCATCATGGCTGCACTCATCATAGTCTTTTTCATTTTTTAGTATTGTGTATTGTTATTTTAAAATCATGTCCTTTCTGTCGGCTTGTCTTCAACTTGCCCTTAGCATCCTTCCACTGGAACGTGATGCGTGAGCACTGACCTTTCTGATAAGCCATCGTTGTGCCGTCGTCCTCATAAAGCGTAAAGGAAGCATCTGCACCAGCATAAACATGCAGTTCGTCATTACTCATGGGGATAATGCTTCCGGCACGCACAAAGACAGGAATGCGAGCTTTGGTAACGGTCGTCGTCACCGTCTGTCCGCCATCATAATGCTGACCGGTATGATAGTCGTACCAGCCGCCTTGCGTCTTAGGCAGGTAGGTCTTCCACGTCTTCACATCGGGTTCGGTGACCGGACTGATGAGCAGTGCCGGACCGAACATATACTCATATTTCTGATCCAAAGCCTCGGCATCATCGGCGAAATCGAATACCAAGGGGCGCATCAGCGTAGAACCGTCGAAAGTGATGTTGGCCGCTATACTATATATATAAGGTAAGAGGCGATAACGCTCCTGCAGACAATCAGAGATGATCTGCTTTGCCTCGGCACCATAGTTCCACGGCTCTGTATTACTCATATAACCATGCACACGCATCAGGGGCAGATAGACACTGGTCTCTATCCAGCGCAGCATCCTGTCGATATAAGCCTGGTCGGTATATTGATTGCCGGGACGGAAGAAACCGCCGGCATCATACGTCCACCAAGGAATACCGGCAGCCTGCATACCTAAGCCTGCCGTTATCTGACGGCGGAACGTCTCCCAGTCGTTACCCACATCACCACTCCACATGGCAGAGCCATAACGCTGGATACCAGGGAAGCCGCAACGGGTGAGAATCATTGGACGTTTAAGGGAAGAAGGAAGAGTGAAGAGTGAAGAATTTGCTACCGCACTTGCGCTCGTCAGTCCCTCATAAACCGTCTTATTCACCAACAGGGGATAGACATTACGTACCTCTTCCCCACTCCACTTGCCGTTGTTCACACGGCGTCCAAGGAGGTCGTCGTTCTCTGGTTCCGTGGCATCCTGCCACCAGGCATCAATACCCAGGGGAACAAGGCGGGTAGAGAAATTCTTCCAGTAGGCGGCTGCGGCATCGGGATTGAAGAAGTCTATCCAGTCGGTACCAGGGATATAATAGTTGTCGGCACCCATCTGCTTGCCAACCTCTGAATTCTTGTCAATCTTTGACCATACGCTGACCATCAGACGCATATTCATGGCATGCAGACTATCTGTCAGCGCCTTAGGATCGGGATAGAACTGCTCGTCAAAGCGCATGGAGTTCCAGCCATACTTTCCCCAGTATTGCCAGTCTTGCACGATAACATCCACAGGCATCTTCTCTTTGCGGAAGCGGTTGGCAGTCTGCAGGATCTCATCCGACGAATGGAAACGCTCACGACAATGGATATAGCCCAGTGCCCAACGGGGCATCAAGGGGGCATCGCCCGTCAGATGACGATAGGAAGCGATGATTTCATCGGGTGAACCGACGAACACGGTATAGTCAACAGCCTGGGCTACAGGAGAGCGGAGCACCGTCTCGTCCTGCACCTTATCATAATACAATACCGGATGATCACCTCTCGACAGTTCGGCCTTCACCACATGATGACCAGCCTTCAAACGCACGATTGTAGAGGCTGTAGGTGGCAGCCACGTATTCTGCATCTCAATGACCGTCTGACCATCGATAGTAAGGTTATGACGACGAGCCATCTTCTGACCTACATCGAGCAACAGCGAATAATCGCCATCCTCGGCAAGGTCGATACCGGCCTCAAAGATATTACGCTGACGCACCTCACGGCGTCCGCCCTCCGTCGTTGTAACATTTACCACCTCAGTGCCACCTTCTCCAGACTGTCCTAACTGCAGAGCTACGCGCTGACGGCACGGATTGAACTCCACCATACCGTAGTTGTTCCACAACACACCATAGCCCTTGCTCGACAAAAGCATGGGGATACTGATTTGGGTGTTGACCTGCGTCAGGCGGCGAGAGAGACCACGCACATCGTTAAAGCCATCCTGAAACTGACCCAATCCATAAAGATGTTCATCCTGCGGAGAATTAAAAGAAAGGGTTGCCTCGCTGCCTTGCATCTGGTGTGCTGTAGCTGAGAAGACCTCCTCTCCCTTTTTGTTTCTGATGACAACGCGTTGCCTACTGGCATCCACGTCAACAGTGATATCCTTAGACTTCACCTCTTCATCCTTGACATAGAGCCACTCTGGCAGACGCTGTTCTATCGGCTGCTCATAATATTGTATTCTCACCGCATTCCGTGCTATCTGGCGCACATTCAATGTTCCCTTACCAAACGACACCTTGCCTGCCATCGCAGGGATGGCAAGCAAGGTGACTATACCTATATAAAACAACCGTTTCATCTTTTCAATGCTTAATCTTTAATGATTAATGTTTAATTCATAATTACCACAGCGCCGTTCGTTGGGATGGTCACGGTAATCTGCTGTTTCTTATTCTGTTTCACTGTGCTTACGCTACCCTGCAACTGCGCATCATCGCTATAGACCTGCAGTTCGGTACCCTTAGCGAACATCGGCAATGTGATGGTCTTCTTCAGAGGCTGCTTGTCGGCACAGATACCAGCCACGAACCACTTATCACCATGACGGCGTGCCATGATACAGTACTTACCGGGATAGCCGTCGATGAACTTCACCTCGTCCCAGGTCGTTGGCACATGCTTCATGAAATCCACAGCCCAGGCAGGAGCATCCGTCAGGTTGTTGGGAGCCATGGCAAAATGCTGCACACTGCTCTGGAACAGGACGGCCGTTGCCAAGGCATAGACATCACTGGTCACACGGTGTGTGCCACGCTTATTGTCGGCATTATAGAACTTGTTCAGTGTAGAGCCACCAAAGTCCATTGAACCCACCGTGTTGCGGATGAAGGGATGGATACAGCCGTTGAAAGCCTCAGCATCGCATGAGCCCTGACCGAAGTGCAGGTTCTCTGATGCCAGCACAGCCTCTGAAGCCACATAGTTAGGATACATACGCTCCCATCCACGAGGCAGCGTGCAACCATGGAAGATACACTGAATGCCAAACTCGTTGGCATCGGTCAGGATATCCTCGTAGAGCTGCATCATAGCCTGTTTGTCACCACCGAAGAAGTCAACCTTGATACCCAGAATGCCATTCTCCTGCATCCATTTCATCTCCTGACGACGCGCAGTCGAACGGTTCATCTTGTTCAGGGGCGACTGAGGAGCATCATTCCAAGAGCCGTTAGAGTTGTACCACAGGAAGAGTCCCACGCCCTTTGACTTGGCATAACGAGACAGTTCTGCCATCTTCTCATAACCAATCTGCTTGTCCCACAGGGCATCAATCAGTACCGTGCGCCAGCCCATAGCAGCAGAGAAATCGATATAACGCTTCTGCTCGTCGAAGTTACAGCTGGAGTCCATACCAATGATCCATGACCACGAACCGGCGCCATAGGTATAGTCACGACTGGCCTTATACTTAGGCTTCACCAAGTCAAAAGGTACGGTGGTCTCCACCACATTCTGCAGAGTGTTTCCTACAGTAATCGTACGCCAAGGTGTCTGGGCAGGCAGACTGACAGAAGCTGTCGTGGTGCCCCAACCATTCATCTCGCCCTGCTGAGGGAAACCAATCTTATAGTTGGCACCACCGTCGTTGAGCAGACGGCAGGCCACGTAGTTGCCATCGGTACCGGTCTCAGAAATCAGTACCCAGCCCTGTCCAGAGGGTTGCGACTTGGTTGCAGCAACTGGCACCTTGAACAGACAAGGGAAAGAATAGCCCTCGCCCCAACCGTTCTTACCCATAGGCTCATCGAGTGTATAGGAAGTCTCGTAACTGGGAGATGTGCGGGCAAAGCCACCCATGGGCTTTGACTGCGGACAGAGGAAGGTGGTGGTACCGTCGGGCAATACAAAACCGCTGGCCTCATTCTCTACGATAGCCACCAGCGTCTCGCCACCACGACTCTTCCTTGAATACAACTTATATGAAAAAGCCACGTCACGGTTGCTCACACGAAAGATGATATCCATGGCATGACGACCATTCTTCTCAACTTGACAGACGGCCTCGGTAGCCTCATAGTGTACGGTGCTCTGCTTGATGGTCTTCAGCGAATAATCATCCGTCACCGTCTGTATAGGACAGTCTTTAATGACAAGGTCCTTTGTGAGATCCTCAAAGTTCAACACCAGTCCCAGTGGCGAGCGCAGCAGCATGGCTGTACCCTTGTAATCCACCTGATAACCAGGCTTTCCACCCTCATCATTGACAGTCACCACAAGATTACCGTCAGGACTTGTTATCTTTTTCTCAAAAGCCTGTGCTGACAAGCATGTCAGCAACAGGCTACTAAAAAACAAAACTTTTTTCATTATTATCTGATAATCACTTTCTTGTTTCCGATGACATAGATACCTGCAGGCAGACTCTTCACAGCCTCGCTGCGGCTGACACCTTCCTGCAGCAACTGACCGGCCAGAGTATAGACATTAACCTTACCGGTATGAGGCGTTACTTCCACCTCGTCAATACCTACAGGATTCTCATTGGTCAGGTACACCTCGCTCACATAGATCTTTGCCGTAGCAGTCGTACCGTCACTTGTCAGACTGATAGAAGCAATATTGGTGAGGTCAAGTGGCTGATTCTTCTTCACTGCCGTGGTATAGCGGGCCGACTGCAAATCAATCACAGTCACCTTGTTTCTTGCGAGTTCAGAAGCATACCATACATTACTTATCTTGGGACAGATGATAACACCGAAATTAGGCGTTGCTGTTGTCAACGAAATCAGTTTGATAACCAAATATCTGAACTCTGAGATATCAATAGGCGTATCATAAGACCAACCAATACGTCCGTTCTTATTTGGAACAAAGATATGGTTCTTCTCTGTATAGGTACCGCTACCTTTCAGGACCTTCACGTCTTCCTGTCCCAAGGGGAAGTAGGTGCCATTAGCCGTAAACGATGTTTCAAGATTATTGCCCAAAATATCTGTGTAAGAAGCTGTAATGACAGAAGAACCCTGTTTCAGTCCACGCAACTGACCATTAACAATCTCCACATTTTCTGGATTAGACGATTCGAAAGTAACCTGCGATGACACATTCTCCGTGTGCTTATCCTTGAAGGTAGCCGTGATACGGGGCGCATACAAGGCACCAATCTTCAGATACATAGAAGTAGCTGCAGGTGCCAACTGGGTAGCCGTGAACATCGACTCATCCAGCGGTCTGGTGAAAGGCTGATAGAGGGCATCCTCATCGAAATCTTCTTCGGTAGAGAACCAGTCAAAATCGGCAGAACCACCGCCAAGCGCACTGGTAGCATAACAGAACAGGCCGAAACGGGCACCGACAAATACACTCAGGTTGAATCCCATAGAGGTCTCACCACCAAAAGCTGTCCATGTCTTGTTGTCCAGCGAGTAGTAGAACTTCGTCTTACTGGTATTGTAGTTGAAAGAGGCGCGCAGATAGACAATATCTGTCACTGTGGCCGAAGCATACTGTTCCTTCGTTGAGGCAGCAGCACCATCCAAGGCATCCTGGCGCCAGTAGATCTTATATTCACCATTCTTCTTCTCCACACCAATCTGTGCGTAGGGATCCTGGAAGATGCAGATACCGGCACGGTCGCCGTCTGCCAGTTTGGTCACATCCAAACGAATAGTACCAATAGAAGGTTTATCACTGCGCATATAGATACGCTGTGTCAGCGTGTTCTGTGCCTGAGACAACAGGTTGGTGGTACTGGTAGCCTTCAGGCGAAGCCAACCGGCACGCTCAAAGAGGCTATAGCCATTTGCCTGTGGCAGGTGGTTCCACTCCCATTGCATGTCAAGAGGGAAATTGCGGAACACGTCGGTGGTAGTCATCTGTCTGGGATACTCATTGGTACCGGCAGGCTTGGTATAGGTCTGATAAGGCACACCGTTATTGCCGACGATAGGCCAACCATCCACCCATGTAACAGGCTGCAGGTTGGGGAAACGTCCCAGGGCACCAAGGTCTTGCTGCATAATGGTCCACCACTTACCTTCAGTATCTTCGATAAGGGCACCCTGATGGATGGTGTTCACCTGACCATTGATGGTTTTCTCCACCAGCATCTTCTCCTCGTAGGTGCCAAACGGATCGGTAGAACGGAAAGCAACCTGACCACTGGGCCAGCCACCGTATGTGGCATAGATATAATAGTAGTCGCCATGCTTATAGAGGTGGCAACCTTCGAGACCGGCATCATCACGTACCACGACGACCTTACTGCGTAGCTCGTTGAAATTCTCATCCAGTTCCACCATCGTGAGATGATTGATACCGCAAACGATATAGACCTTTCCATTATCGAAAAGCATGCCTGGGTCATAGTAGTTATGTGCCAGACGCTTCACCGTCCATTTGCCCTCGGGGTCGGTAGCCGTGAGCAACCATGCGCGGCTGTCGTTGCCATTAATCAGGATATAGAACTTACCGTCATGATATTTCATAGAGCAAGCCCACATACCCTTAGAGTAGAAGTTCTGACCATTGCGCAGGTTATACCTATCGTCATCGAGCAGTTTCTCCAGTGGGTTAGCACAATATTCCCAGTTCACCATATCCTTCGACTTCAGGATGGTAGCGCCAGGGAAATGAACCATCGTGGTAGATACCATATAATAGGTGTCGCCCACACGAATCACATCAGGATCGGGAATATCTGCCCTCACCACAGGGTTAGTATAAGTGCCGTTGCCATTGTCAGCAACGGGGATATCACACAGATAGTCGGCTACGGGTCTGTCCACCTTGATATAGTCGGCATACCACTCCCAGCAGGCACCACTACATGCCTCTGTATTACCATTGAAAGCGGGAACGGGATGCTTAGGGTCCTGCATCAGCTTGTCCAGGTCGATATAATCGTGGGGATGCGTCAGCGTCATGGACATATTGCCACAATAATCGAGCAGATTCTTGAAACACAGGCCCCACTTCGAGGTTGATGCCGTGGCCCAAGTGCCAAGATTCTTATAAGTAGGCTGTCCCATCTCGTTATAGTGGTCAATCTCCTTTGGTTCCTTCAACGGACTCCAGTCCACCTCAGTGATAATCACGGGATTGGTCTTGACCACAGGCACCGCATCCAGGAAGCTGTTCAGATTATCCTGCTTACTCTTTGTCAGACCGTCACGATCTACCTTCTCATCGCTACAGTTGTACCATCCGGGATAGTCGTGCACAGCATAACCGATGTTATCACCCTTGATAGGATATTTCTTATAGCCACGATAGTTTGACTGATAACCAGAACCTGGTATCCAAATAATACCCTTGAAGCCATTCTCACGAATCTTATCCACGATAGGCTGGAAGAAATCATGCAAGGTAGCATCGCTCTCGCTGCCATTAGCATTTTTCACACCAATAGGCTCATTGGCCAGTTCCAGACTAATCTGACCAGAGAAGTTCTGGATGGTCTTATCCTTTGACACGATATCCCATACCGTGAGCAAGTATTTCTGATAATAGCTATCAACACGAATCTCACCAGGGCACACACCCGGGGGACGTACCACGACATACATGCCATGGGCCATCGCCATCTTCATCAATGGCACATAGAGCACTTCCATGAAATGCTTCAGACGAGCCTCACTGAAATGATGTATGTTAGCTTCGCCGCCTACCTCCTGACCAAGCGGGTCCTTACTCTTGTCGCCACTGACCGTGGTGAATCCTGCAGCATTGACGCTGCCGTCATTTGTCCAAGCCGGATCAAGGTGCAGACGGAACACATCACAGTTAGCTGCCTGCAGTCCTGTATAGAGCTTCTCAAAGTAAGCCATACAGTTCCTGGCTCCGGTATCATTATAGCCACCGCCCCAGCGGTTACCATTAAACCACATACTTGGTGTATCCATACAGCCGTGCAACACCACATGATTACCATAGGTATCCACCAGCCATTTGCCTTCCACATGGAGTGAAGGCAGCGGTTTTACACTCTGTGCCCAACCTGCAAGGCTAAGCATCAATGCCACCGAAAAAACAATCAAACGATTCTTCATAGTGCTTTTCTTTCTAGTCATTGATATATATTATTTTTCACTCTTGCTATATACAAACGCATCCACGTCAACATAGCCGCCAGCTTTCTTGGTGGCATAATTGAAGATTCCGAACTTCGTGCCCATAAAGAAACGACGATAGTCGAAAATCATGCGATAGTTCTCTGTTCCAATCTTTGTCCAGTTCTCGCCATCCAGACTATAATAGAAATTAGCCACATCATGATGACCGGGCTGGAAATCGCCATCAAGGCGGAGGTAGATGATTTGAGACTTGCTTTTTGAGGTTTGAGATTTAAAGGCAGCAGACAGATCCACGGTCTCGATGACTTTAACCTCGACATTGGTCACAGCCTTCTCACGATCTGTGAGGCTCACTTTCTGCTCACTCATCTCAAGGACAGACTTCTTACCCTGCTTCTTGATGGTCAGCACACCGCTGTCGCCATTAAAGGCAGCCAGTCCGGCACAGTCGCCATCCTTCATCTTTGAGATATCCATGGCAATATAACCACTGCAGGTAGGACCCTCCATACGCTGCGTCAGCGTGTTGGGTGCCAAGTACAGGTTCTCCACCACGCGATTGGTCTTCAGACGCAGGAATCCAGGACGCTCCTTCAAGCTCCACGCATTATCGATGGGGTTATGATTCCATTCCCAATGCAAGCCTAACTTCTCACCTGAGAAATCGTCAGAACAAACGATGCCTTTCTCGGGCATTCCACTACGATAAGGACGCATCGTCTCAGGCACCTTTCCATTCTCATCGCCCAACTGTGGCCAACCGTCAATCCAGCGAACGGGACTCAGCGTCAGCACACGACCAACGCCACCACGATCCTGGAACATAATACCATACCAGTCGCCCTCCTCGGTATCCACGATGGTACCCTGTGCCAAATAAGAGAAACCACCGAAGTCAGACTCCAGCACGGTGTTCTTCTCCCATGTGCCATTCAGGTCCTTAGTGCGGTAGCACACCTCACGGCGATGACGGCCAGGGGCATAGACATGAGAAATAAGCAGAGCATAATAAGTTCCATTGTGCTTGATGACACGTGTACCCTCCAACAATCCACGCTCATCGGCCTCACGCTGGAAATAATGACGCAGCGAACCTTCCACAACACCTTTCAGGTCGCGTGTCAACTGACACATCTCGCCTGTTCCAAAGAAAACATAGGGTGTGCCATCCTCGTCGAAGAACAAAGTAGCATCATGGAAATGGCGCAGACGAGAATGGATAGTCCAAGGACCCTCCGCCTTCTCTGCCGTAAAAATATACGTGTCGCCCATAGAACCTGGCTCATTGGGAGCCAGTAAAGCCCAGAATTTCCCATCGTGATATTTCAGGGAAGTGGCCCACTGTCCGCGACCATATACAGTTCCTTCCTGTAGGTCATACTTGGGCGAGTCGGTAAGCTTATCGAAGATATAGCCCACGGTCTCCCAGTTCTTTAAATCTTTTGATGCCATGATAGGACCGCCAGGCATCAGATGCATGGTGGTAGATACAAGATAGAAAGTATCGCCTACACGGATGACATCTGGATCGGGCACGTCGGCCCAAAGCATAGGATTCTTAATTTGCGCTTGTGCGCCGGCTCCCAACAGGAGCGCTGCGGCTAAGGTAAGTAACAGTTTTTTCATTCGTTTTGGGTTTTTATTCTTTACTGCGTGCAAAGGTAAGAAAAAAGATTGTAAAATAACACCTACGTATGTTTCTTATCTGTTTCTATTTGTTGCATATATGCTACAAACACAAAAAGAGGTGCGCTATTTCTAGCACACCTCCTTGATATGAATTGTATCGAAGAATTACTTCACAACCTTCTCAACACGTACTGAACCATCGCTCATCTGCTTCTTCACAATCTGCAGACCCTTGTTAGCCTTGATGACGCGGCGTCCATTCAAGTCATAAACCAGGATAGAACGTACTGAAGGAGCAGCGGCTGTCTCGATGCTGGTCTCCTGGTCCTTCTTGTAGTCGTGACCAGCAAGAGGAGCAATCAGTTTCACAGATGTGATCTCCTCGAAGAATGCCTGAGAAGTACTACCATAGTAGAAGCCAACAGTCAGCTGACCATCCTCAATTGTAATTCCATCTTCTCCGCCGAAATCACCACTACCAGTAAGATAAGCAGCGAAATCTACCTCACGGTCAACTTCTGCACCAGATTCGATAGCAGGATTAGCAGATGTTCTTACGAAAGCACACGTTCCACTTCCAGGATTTTCGTCAGTAGCTGCATTCCAAGAATTGCCGTTGTCATTACACTTAACAGTAACAACATAGGTACCTACAGGCAGTTCAGTAACGGTCTGTTCAACCATTGCATAAGGATTGGGGTGCCAACCAGCGTGAATATCACAATCCTCAGGATATGGAGTGTTAGCGCTGTGGTTCTGTGCACCATCCCAAGAGCTCCATGCGAAGCCGTTACCAGCTACACTGGTCCAACCAGGAACCTCTGTAGAGTTAGCAGGTCCGTAGCAGTTCGGGTTCTTGAAGAATACACTCAGGTCGTAAGAAGGAGTTTCACCCTCATCACCGGCAGGAGCAAACAGTGTAGATTCTTCACCCTTAGCCAGGTCTTCCAGGATAATTGACTTAGCGCGGAATGCAATAGCGTCAGCAATTTCGTCGTTATCGCCAAGCTCAGCATCAGCCTGTACAATCAGAGGATCATCGTCAGCAACACCGAGGCTCTTCAGCAACTCAACACCGCGACGGATACGCTCGTGGAGTGCAGCATAACCAGTGGTAATCTGGTTCCAGCCCTTGGTTGAAGGACCTTCAGTGAGCCACTTGCTAGCCATGGTGATTACGTCAGACAGTTCCTTCTTAGCAGTATTCAGCTCAGCTGTTGTGTAGTACTTAACGAAATCTTTCAGAACAAGTGTGGTAACCTCTTCCTGAGTATCCTCATTGAATGTGGTTTCATCACCATAAGTACAGTACTTATTTACAATAGTAACCAGATTCTTGAAGTACTCAGTATCAATGAACTTAGACTCTTTCTTCTCTACCCAGAGGTCGAATGCCTGCTGAGGCAACTTGTCGTACTCGTCGCAAAGTGCAACGTGGTCTGTCAGAGCCTTTGCAGTTTCGTTAAGTTCCTCGGTCTTCTTAGCATAAGTAGAAGGAGCATAGTAAGAACCCATATTAGCCTCAACCTCCTTAATCAGGTTATCCAGAGCAGTGAAGGCCTCACCGGCATAACGCTCACCATTATTAGTATCGCGTGTGGTCTTAGCATCAGCAAGAGCAGTCTGCAGGGCCTTGGTCTCAACAATACCCATTACGTTAGGAATGTATTCAACCTTAACGTCACCGAAGCAAACAGGGTCATCGTATCCAGCAAAAGAACCATTCTCCTTACTTGGAACCAGACGAATCACGAAATTACCAGCCTCAGAAGGAGTAACGGCAAGGTCAAAGTTAACAGCCAGCTTAGAAGTCTTCTCAGGAGTAATTGCCTGGAAGTCCTCAGCCAAAATAGCTTCAGAATCAATCAAGCTACCATCCTCAGTACTTACAGCTGCCTCTGGAAGAACCTGAACACGCAAAGCAACATCAGATCTGTCATGACGGCAAGCCTTCAATGTGACGTGGTATGTCTTACCAGCCTCAAGAGCCAGCTTATAATCATCGTCGATACCATAAACAGCCACACCACCTTTGGCAGCATCACGCTGGGCAATGTATACGAGGTCTTCAGAGAATGCACCCTGATTGTGCATAATACGGCAACCAGAACCAGAGTTTGCAGGCTGCAGAGCTGCACCAGCATTTACATACCAACCAGCACCATTAGCGTCGACACCTTCAGTTGCGAAGTTAGAAGTATAGATAACTGCAGGCTGATCATCACCATCAAGAGAAACAGGACCAAAGCTGTACTCAACAGTGATAGGATTCTGCAAAGCGAAATCTTTACCATACTTGCCTTCAGCAGCTGAGATAACGAAATCATTAACACCATTCAAAGGAGTATCAGAAGCACGAGTAAACTTAACAACCTTAGCAAAACCGTCTTCCTCATTGACACCAGCAGCTGTAAGAGATTCACTACCCAACTTAGCGACTATAGAAGAAACCTGTACAAACTGATTAAAGGTTGCAGTAATTTCTTTAAAGTCAGCAGGCAGATTGAATGAACCAGCCTCAGGTGAAATCTCTATCAATTCAGGCTCACCATACAGATAAGAGGCATAACCTGCGTCAGCCAGTGCAGCAACGTAAGTAGCAACAAGACCACTAATCTCAGGAACGGCCTCGCCTTCCCATTTACCAGTAGCAAAAAGCAGACGATGAGCAGCGTCCTCTGGATTCTTGAAAGCAATCTTCACCTCATTATCGTCATAGATATCATCTTCAACGAAGATATACAGATTACCATCAGCAAAACCCTCAACAGATACAATATTAACAGGATCGCCATCAACTGTAACAGTAGCAACACTATTGTCATAGATCAAGGTAGTAGTTCCAGCAGCCTTCACCAATTCCTGCATATTGGTTGTACCACCGAAATCAACACGGATAACGTCCGCAGCAGCAGTAATATTAACAGCGCTCAAGGGATTAGAACCACCGAGGTCAGTACCGAACTCAATATTATCAAAGAAGAATTCCGTACCACCATTACCTGGTAGCCAACCATTGTCATCAGCATTACGCTCATCACCATTATTCAAGTCAAAGGCAATGCTCTGGAAATCGTCAACACCAATCTCACCAGACCATTCATAGTCAGTCCACTCAGTGCCTACGGTAAATTCATTGATCATGCCACCTTTCCATTGACGGGGCTGAGCCTGTGCAGAGGTAGTAACATGAGACTCCTTGCTAGCCTTAATAGCCATCTTCAACTTCCACTTAGTTCCCTTAGGCATTACTTCGTCAGCCTTGATATAGAACTGAGTATGCCAAGTCTGTGTAGGTTCTGCAAAAGCAGTCACCTTGAAGCACTTGCTACCATCAACGCCACCTTCAACAATCTCAGGTGAATCAGGAGCTGAATCACCATTGTTAGGACCATCCAGAGAAACAGGGAAACTTGAGAGATCTTCACCCTCAGCATCACCATTGTTAATCATACTGAGAATACCAGTAACAGGCTTAACAGTACCAATAAGTTCGATGTTCTTAACAACACCACCAGTACCGCCACCAGGCACCTTAATAGCATTCAGGTGAACATACTCGTAAGAAGACAAATCAAATTCGATTGTGCCATTCTCTTCAATGTTCTTAATCAATTCAACATACGCACCACCATCGGCATCACCAGTACCACCCTCAACGAATGGAACACGGTTCAACATCAGACGAATGCTCATACCAGGAGTACCAGTAACAATCATCTTCTGGGTACCTGTCAGGTCTGCGTACCACAGACAATAGACATTTGAACTACCAAAGATAGTTCCATAGGCAGCAACCTCCTTGTAGAGGTTTGACTCGCAGGCAAACGGATTGTTTGATTTGGGCTCTGGAGCGGGATCCGTGTCTTCGGTAGCCCCAGGCTGATCGCTTGTCCATGCCTTAAACATCGACTTATCGAGCTCTGCGCGATAAATCTTCTGAGCCATCGCATCAGAGACGCCCAACATCGTGAGCACCAGTGCGAGCAGCATCATGTAAGTTTTTCTCATGTGCATAAAGTTTTAAGTTAATAATTAAGTTAATAAAATGTGAATAATAAATGATAGTTTCGATTTTAAACGCCGCAAAGTTAATATGAATCGCGCGAACACTATTTGATTTTTGTCTCATAGACTTTGTTTTTTGTCCAAAAACATAAAAATACGCGTATTGCAAATACTTTTGCAACGATACATAGAAAGAAAAACGTGAGTATCTGAATCAGAAACTCACGTTTATATAAAATCAAAACGGGGTATTTTATGCATCTACCTCACCATTTTTCTCAGCATACTCCGACGGTGCGATACCGAAATGTTTACGGAAGATGGTGGAGAAATGAGCCAGATTTGAGAAGCCTACGGTATAAGCCACCTGCGTGACATTGATTTTTTGCTCACGCAGCAGACGGGCAGCCTGCTCCAATCGGATATTACGAATAAACTCTGAGGTAGAGATACCCGTCATCTCTTTCATCTTACGATGCAGCTGTGCACGACTGATACCAACTTCCTGTGTCAGCATATCCACATTGAAGTCGCTATTCGACAGGTTTTTGTTCACCGCCTTCATGATACGTTCCATGAGCAGTTCATCATTACCCTTCACCTCTGGCTGTTCCAGTTTATCCACCTGCTGCTGGGCACCGCTATACTTACCCTTCAGACGCTGGCGACCCTGGATCAGGTTCTCAATCACCATGTGGAGTTCTTCAAGGTCGAAAGGTTTGGCCAGGAAAGCATCTGCACCGCGCTCGAGACCCTCCAGGCGGTTGGCCACATCGGCCTTGGAAGTAAGCATCACCACGGGGATATGTGCGATATTGACATTGGTCTTAATCATGCGGAGCATAGTGAAGCCGTCCATCTCAGGCATCATCACATCGCTCACCACGACATCATATTCGCCTGTGAGCAGTTCTTTTATGCCTTCCTTACCATTAGGACTTGTGGTGAACTTATAGTAACGTCCTAGTTCAGTAGAGATATAACGGCAGATTTCCTCATCATCATCAACAACCAGCACACGATGTTTGTTGGATGTCAGGTGTTGGGTATTGGGAGACTGTTGAGCGTCAACTGTTTCCACGACAACCTCCTGCTCCGTCAGATGCTCCTTACCCAATGGCAGACAGACCTCAAAGACAGAACCCTTCTCACCCTGACGGTTACGAGCCTCGATAGTACCATGGTGCATATCGACAATCATCTTACAGAGGTTCAGCCCAATGCCCGTACCGTCAATATGCAGGCGATAAGAGTTGGTGCCCTGATAGAAGCGGTCAAAGATATGCTTCAGGCTGTCACCATCAAGTCCCACACCGGTATCAACGACCTGGAGCTTGAGATTCTTGTCATCGTGCGAGAGATTGACATCTATCGTACCGCCATCGAAACTGTACTTAAAGGCATTTGAAAGGAGATTGGTTACCACCTTATCAAACTGACTACGGTCAACCCAGGCCTCCAGGCGTTCGTCCTCATGATTGAAACGGAAGGTGATATGACGTTCGCTGGCATTATACTCGTACATCTTACAGATGCCATTGACGAATTTCACCATATCCGTCTGCTGACAATGCAACTGCAACTGCTGCTTGTCTATCTTACGTACATCCAGGATCTGATTCACCAGATTCAGGATACGTTTCGCATTATGCTCGATGGTATCGATATCGCGCAGGGCATCCGTCTGATCAGTGCCGGTAAGACGACGTTTCAGGTTGGCCAGCGGACTCATAATCAATGTCAGCGGCGAACGGATATCGTGCGTGGCATTAATCAGGAATTTCATCTTTTCTTCGTTCATCTGCTCGGCAGCACGACGACGATAGGTCACAAAGACATAGATACCTATGGACATCAGGATGGCGAAATAGATGAAATAGGCCAGCTTGGTGCGATACCAAGGAGCACGTATCTCCAATACGACCTCTTTCTCTGGCGTATATTCCCCACCCTGCTGGGCACGCACATGGATATGATAAGTACCGGGCTGCAGGTGGCTCAACGTAAATTCATTGACACCAACCGGATTACGAATCCAGTCACCATCATCAACACGATATTCGAAAATCACGTTCATGGGATTATCGAAATTCATCTGCGAGAAGCCCAGCGTAATCGTATGGTCCAGATAGCTCAGCGTGAAATGATCACTCTCGCTCACCGGCTTATCTGTAACAATGACACCATTCAGTTCGGTATTACAGGTCACAGCACGACCACCGACAAGCACACCTGTCAGTTGCAGAGGTGCCAAAGAGGCGATATCATCCTTAAGATCCTTGGGATTGAACACCGTGAGACCATCACTATGGGCGAAGAAGATACGGTCTTCATCCGTGTGCATACCAACACCATAAAGGAATTCCTTCTGGGTAAGGCCATTTCCTCCTACATAACCGATAAAATTATGCGAATTGACCTGATACTTCCAGATACCCTGTGAGGTAGAGCACCACAGGTTGTTATCATTTGACTGGACGATATAACAAACTGTCTTATTATTAAGCTGTTCACTGCCTGGGAAGCGTTCCACCTGATGTGCCCTGCGGTCGTAGAGATACAGTCCCTGTTCGGTACCAATGGCAATAAAGCCACGGAGAGAACGGCCGTCGGGCAACTGTCCGCCACGTAATTCGCAGACATCGAAGCATACGACACCTTCGAGCAATGTTTCCCATCCTTGCGAACGGAAACTGCCCGTACTGGGTTCGTAGCAAGACACGCCATAAGATGTGGCCATCCATATCAATCCTTGCGTATCGGACGACATGCCCATAATCCAGTTATTGCACAATCTGCCACGCACAGAGTCATTCTGATAGAAATTATAGTTGCGCAAATCACCTGTCTGAGGGTCATAGATACAGAAACCACGAGAATAGGTGGAGATATAGATACGGCCACTGGAATCACTGGTCATATCATTAAAGCGGTCACAGTCATATGTCACCTTCAGCTCTGAACGGCCTGTTACGGGGTCATAGGCAAACAAGCCATCGTCAGTACCCACCCAATAACGCTGCTGACGGTCACGGAAAATAAACTCCACGGCATCCGGTGATGCAGGATGGGCAACGACACGTCCCTCGGTATTAAAGCCGTAGATACCTACGCCCTGTACCGTACACCACACCATTCCATTGTCGCCTTCGCAAACGGAAGATATCGTAGAACCAAGGTTGACTCCCTGAGACAAGAAGTTCCAATTCTTAAACGGCATGGGACGCAGGGGCATCAACAGCAGGCCTTTGCGGTGACAGCCCAGCCACATATTACCGCTACGGTCAAAAAGAATGCTACTGACCTTTGCGGTGTTAGAGTCAATGCCATAGGCATCTATAGCAACACGCTCCAAACGGCGGGAATGGTCTGACGACAGGCGGTAAAGTCCCTGACCACGTGTACCTATATATATATTACCTCCTTCATCAATAGACACATTGGTGAAAACGGCCTCACGGGATACAGCCTGACTCACATCAATGTTGGCGACACCCATCTTGCCATTGCGGTATGACATGAAACCATGCAGACAAACGACAAGTACCTCGCCATCATGTTCTACGAAACCTTGCGGATTACCTACCTGCGACTTGAAACGGGTCACCTTTTTACCATCGTAAACCACAATGTCTTCATCAAAGCCGCTCTTCCATACCCAGCCGCGACTGTCCTCAAAGAGGCGACTGAAATACATCTCTCGACGACTGGCATTAACATCTTCCAACTTGCCACTTGGGCCTAATTTGAAGATGCCATAGCCCGATGTACCAACCAGGATACTGCCATCCTTGCTCTGGCACAGGCTGGACACACGAGGTTGGATATTATTGGGGAATGGATAATGTACAAATGTCTCCGTATCATGATCAAAACGATCCAGACCTCGGTTGGTACCTATCCACAGGCGTCCCTCACGATCATTGAGTAACGATACCACCACATTAACGGAAAGGGAACTGGGATCTTTATCATCATGAAGAAACGTCTGGAAACGGTAGCCATCAAAACGGTTCAAGCCATAGTCGGTACCAATCCATACAGAACCCTGGCGGTCCTGACACAAATCAGAAATAAGACTGCTGGAGAAGCGGTCGGATGAAATAAAATATCCTGCCTGAGCAAAAGACAGCCCAGAAAAGAGTACTGACAGGAGCAGTAATAATATGGTACGTTTCATACGTTCGTTATGGTAAAACATGCATTATCCGGATGCAAAGATACAAAAAAGAAAAGAAAACAAAACTTTTTATTAAGTTAATTTTTCTTTTGTTTTTGTTTCATGAGGCCAAAAACAGGCATTTATAACAATCTCAGGTTAAAAATGACAAAAACAAAACGGTCACCGATATTCTCATACAGGTGACCGTTTGCATTAGTTTTACCATAACTAATATACTACAAAACTAAAATCCAACTACTAACTATAACTATAAAATGAATCATTACTATTATCATCTAACATCACTTTGTCTTATCGACGATGCAAAAGTACGACCTTTTTCCGTTATAGACTATATCAAATGTTTCGTTTCTTTACGTTTTTGAACATTTATCACTTTTTCTGCGAAAATGCAACCATTTGACAACCGTTGGAAACAAATGAAGTATATAATCGCCTTACGGACGAGGTAAATACCAGTTCTTTTTGTCCATCAAGAGGGCTCTCAGGGCATCATCCGCCTTTCCATTCTGCTTGGAAATGGGGTCGGCAAGGTATTCTGGAGCGTTACGGCGGAGTGCCACACGCATCAAATCGTAATAACGATAGCCCTCGAAAGCACCCTCCAATGCCATTTCCTTGATAATCATGTCCTCAATCTTTGGAATCTGGTAGTTGATGGTATCCTGACGGGTGGCAGCCTCACCTGCGGCTGGCATCGGCATGCGGTAGAGCGTATCACACTCAGCGCTGCCAGAACCACGGGAATGTATGCCCTGGGTATTCTCGCTTGTAAACAATGTCACGTCAAAGTCGATAAGCGTGCCGGCTTTCACCTGCTCCAGGCTGTCCACATGCTTTGCGACCATATCAGGATAGAGTCCATACTTCAGAACTGCGAAAGCAGACTGAGGACAACCAGCACGGTTCAGGGCTTCAGCATAACGCAGGTAAACCATATTGGCGCGATAAAGAACTACCTCTTCAGAACTGAACTTATAGATATACTGATATTCATTTGAAACACGTCCGAAACGGTCTGCGCTAGTTACAACATTCGAGTAAAGAGCACCAAGGCGCAAGTCACCCAGATATTCCTTCTTCGTCAGATTCTCCCTGGGAGCATAAAGCGTATCAAGAGAACCATCTACTTTTGTCTGGATATAGCAATAGTCACATGATGCTGACAAATCGCGGAGCTGCTGGGTTGGCATCACCTGGGCATACTGCATATTCAAGCTTGTAGAATTGAAGATATTCACGAGTTCGCTATGGATACCGTAAAACTCATTAATCTCCATAGGGATAGCCCACAAGCACTCGTTACCGCCAAAAGAGAGGTTGTCGCTGACGAGACGGAACTCCTTGGTATCCGTATCATCCCAAAAGGCATGAGCCGTACCAGTAGTCACAGGACTTGTACGCAAGGCCAGATAGTCGTGATAATACATTGCAGCCTCATCATAACGACCAGCCCAGAGGCAAAGGTCGCCCAACAGGGCACGGATGGGGATGAAGAATTTCTTTGAAGGTCTTTCATCAATATTACCATAGCCAGGAACAGGTGTGTCCACATAGGGTTTCAAGTCATCAATGAAATATTTGCAGATTTCATCAATGCCCACAGGTGTCTGGTTCATCGCATTCTGGGCAGCCTCCTCAGTAAGCAGGGGCTCTGTTACCAGGGGAACTTCACCATAAATCTGTGCCAACTGCAGATAAGTCCATGCGCGGAAACCCTTGACGGCAGCGTACTCACGTTCAAAAACAGTACGGTCATGGCGTACCAGGTCCTTTTTGACGTTAGTCAGGAAATAGTTACAGTTATTGATAACAGCATAATAGTCACTAATACGGTTATATGCATTCTCCGTGTCAACAGTGAAGTTGGCTACAGCCTTCAGATCCTTGGAAGCAGCAGCCTGGACAGTCGTCAGGTCACCACGCACCTCACCCAGGATGACCGTACGGTCAGCAATGGTCTGAAGCTTATAGATAATACCCATCACGCTATAAACGCTGTCTGAGGGTGAATCCAAATGATTATCCTTTTCATACTCCACCAACTCGCTGTCGGTCTCCATCAAGTCAGCGCAGGAAGAAAACATCACACTGGTAGCCATCAACAAACAGCCAACGCCTATCATCCATTTATTATATACCTTGATATTCATAATTTTCAATTTTCAATTATCAATTTTCAATTTACACTTAGAGGTTCACCTTCACACCAAGAGCGAAAGAACGGGCGTTGGCCAGCAAGCCACGGTCGATACCCTGCAACAAGGCATTGCCACTTAC
Organism: Prevotella communis; assembly: GCF_022024175.1. GTDB lineage: Bacteria > Bacteroidota > Bacteroidia > Bacteroidales > Bacteroidaceae > Prevotella > Prevotella communis. The sequence goes on from NZ_CP091794.1 coordinate 2,850,412, forward strand.
GCCACAGTCGGGATCACTACCCAGATAACGGGTAATGGTGAAGAGGTTGTAGGCTCCACCCCAGAGTGTGATACCCTGCAGGTAAGTGCTGCGGATGGGGATAGAATAGCTCAGTGTGACATTGCTCAGGCGCAGATAGCTGCCATCCTCAATCCAACGGTCACTGAAACGACTGTTACCCATAGGATCACCATAGCTGATACGAGGCATATTGGTCTGCTGGTTCTCACCAGTCCAGCGAGTCAGCATGGCCGTGGTCTGGTTGTAGAAACGAGAGCCACCCTCGAGCAGTGAGCGCTGATAGTTGTACACATCATTACCGATAGAATAGCGGAATGTGGCATTCAGAGACCAGTTCTTCCAGTTGAAGCGAGTATAGATATTACCGTAGATATCGGGATTGGGGTCGCCAATAACAAAACGGTCGTCGTCATTAATGATACCATTATTATCCTTGTCGACGAAACGCATGTCACCAGCAGCGAAATACTGCTTCTCATCACGGTCGTTCACCAGATAATAGCCATCGGCATCGGCCTCAGCCTGAGTGGCATAGACGCCATTGGTCTTAAAGCCATAGAACACGCCGGCAGCAGTGCCTACCTGTGAGAGAATCGTAGCACCATAGGCCTCTGTCTCAAATGATCTGTTGTTATTGGGCAGTGCAGTAATCTTGTTCACATAGTGACCTGCAGATGCTCCCAGTTCCCATCCGAAGTCCTTCAGGTTGAGCACCTTCAGACTGGCACCTACCTCAAAACCTTCGTTTTCAAGCTTACCATCGTTGCTCCAGTTCTCTGCCAAGCCACTGGTCCAGGCCAACTGGCGCAGGGTAAGCAGGTTGCTGGTCCATCCCTTGAAATAATTGACATGGGCATTCAGGCGGTTATTGAAGAAATTACCCTCCAAACCAAGTGTCAGGCGATTGGTAGTTTCCCATTTCAGGGAAGTATTACCGATATTACCAATAGACTTTCCGTCAACCTTCTGAGTCAACATATTATTAGGAATGAAATAGGTCTCTGAAGCGATATAGTCAATATTATCATTACCTGTCACATCAAAACCGGCATTCAGACGCAGATAGTCAATACCCTTGACATTAGCCAGCCATTTCTCGTTGCTGAGCACCCATGCGGCATTCACGCTGGGGAAGAGGCCCCATACCACGCCACCGAGTTTCAGACCGTCGGCATCACTACCGAAACGTGAACTGGTCTCGGCAGAGAAACCAGCCTGGACATAGTATTTCTCAGCCCAGTTATAGTCGGCCTGAGCATACCATGTAAGATCGCGGCTCTTGTCATCTGCACCCCATGTAGACTTATAGTTACGGGTATTACCGGTGTTGGGGTATTTATCATTACCCGTATCGTAACCACGCTGGGCTGTCAGCTTGTACTTGCTGCTCTGGTAGCGTACGCCGCCAAAGACATCAATCTTATGAGCACCATAGCGGTTGTTCCACATCAGACGGGTGTCACTCACGATAGCATTCTGACGTGCAGCCATGCTCTGTGCCATATTCGTCACCTGGATATTGCTTGAAGTCATCAGGCGGAAAGGAGGCGTACCCTCAAGAGGCAGGTAATAGTTCTCGTTGGTATTTACCAGCGTGAAATTGAAATGCTCCTGCAGTGAGAGGTGGTCATTGAACTGATAATGCGGTGTGATGCTGAAAGTCACCATACGGTTACCAGACTCATTACGGTTCTCGCCATTACCCAGATTCAGGATAGCTGTGGGGTTAGCCAAGCGTACTGCATTGGCATAGATATTGCCATCATCCTCGAAAGCCTTGCTGGCATAATCGTCGGCAGCCGACAGATAATGACTCAGTCTGCCGTTGACGTCGTATGCATAAGGTGAAAGGAATGGCGACTTAATCAGTGAGAGGAAACCAGGTGCCGTTACCGTACCCACGGTCAGGTCGGCAGGCGCACCGTCATCACGCAAGTCACGGTTCACGTCACTATAGGCAGCATCGAAACGTACATCGAGTCCACGGAACACATGGATATCGGTGTTCAGTCGCATGTTGAAACGTGAAAAATCGTTTCCGCGCTGTGTAGCCTCGCCAAAAGAGTAGCCTACAGAGAGGTTATAGTTAGCCACCTCATCACCACCCTGCACATTGATACCGTAGTTCGACACAAAGGTGTTATGATAAACCTCCTTTGTCCAGTCGGTATTATTATGATAGGTCTTATAATAATAATTGCTGGGATCGGCATTGACAAACTCCATGCTCTGTACATTAGAGGTGAGTCCGCTCAACAACTCAGTAGCATAGAGGCGATAGTCCTCTGCACCCATCATCTTTGGCAGACGGGGCTGGAGCATAAACTGACCGTTGATATTCACATCAATCTTGGTAGCCATCGACTTATTGCGCTTGGTCTTGATGAGCAGGACGCCACCAGCTGCCTTGGCACCATAGATAGCCGTACCGTTCTTCAACACGGTGACACTCTCAATATCAGTAACGCTCAAGTTGGCCAACAGGTTATTATAGTAACCGGAATGCAACATCTCGCGGTCGTACTGCATGTCTGTGATGACACCATCAATCACAACCAGGGGCTGGGCATTTGTCTGAAGACTAGTCAGACCATTCATAAAAATGGTATTACCAATACCCAACTGGCCACTGCGGCCAACAGAATGGATATCAGCCCCCAACTGCTCTGCCACCAGGGGGTCGATGCTTACCTGAGCCGTATTCTCGAAACCTTCGGCACGACGACTGGATACAGATGTTGTAGAACGCTCATAGATAGGACTGAACGTATTAGGATAAAGCTCTGCGTTGGTCTTTTCCGTATTGGTACGGATAGCTTTCTGCAGGACCTGATAGCCCTCAACACGCATACTGACACTGCTCACGTACTCGGGCACCTTCAACTCATAGGCACCAGTCTCATCAGTCATGGCAGTAAAACGATGGTTACCATAGGCTTCAACGATGACACCGGCCAAAGGCTTGCCCGTGGCAGCATCCATCACATAACCGCTCACCTTCTTCATCTCCTGAGCTGTCACTGTCAAGGGCAAAAAGATAAAGAGGCAAGAAGGCAGAATACCTTTTACTATACCTTTTATATTATTATAGATTACTGTTTTCATATTCGTTCTATTTTTACTTTTTACTCTTCACTCTTCATTTTCTTGGGACGCAGGTAGATGCAGTCGAGCAACATCTCGCGTGAATAGTTTGGAGTATCCTTAGCCAGAATGCTACATCTCAGTTTAACCGTTACCTTGTTATTCGTCTGACCATAGTTGCAGACGGGGAACTTAAAGTCCTCGGCAACCACTACGGTATCAACGACCTCCGGACGGGTCTTGAACTTCTGCTTATTACCGCAGTCAAATGTCTTTGCATTACCATTCTCATCAACATAGTTGATTTCTGCCTGGAACTGACAAGGCTTCAGATTGGTCTTGGTGGGGTCATAGACCGTCTGAGGCAGTGTTACGATACAGATATCGTAGGTACCTGCCAACGTGTTGCTCAACTTAAAGGTCATCGTCCAGTTACTGGTGTTCTTCTCAGGAGAGATAACCAGGTACTCATTCTCCGACACGCTATCTGCCACATGATGAAGCGTGGTGTAACTTGACAAGGTATTATCAATAATCACGCCCTTAGCCTCACCCTCGCAGCGAATCTCGCGCTGATAGGTCATCTGTGGTGTGAACGGCCACTTGTCCGTGGTGTAGAGCGTACCATTACTGCAGGCAGACGGTGTAGCACCATAGAAGATACCACCTTCTTCAAACGGCTTATAGAACACATGATACTTGGGATACTTCTTATCATATGCCCGCGTTTTCAGTGAGTCTTCAGGACTGGCCTGAATGGTACGACTGAAAATGGCATCTGCCAACAGGGCCGAATTGGCATATAAACGCTGCAGAGAGTCACCGCCCTCAACCTTTGAGTCATAACGGAAATACGACATAGCCTCCTGCCATACGCGCTGCCATTCGTCATTTGAAGGCACAATCATATAATAGGTAGAGTCTTCATCGGCTATTCTGCCAACCTGTTCCAGCAATTTGTTACGTTCAATGAACACTGAATCCACATAGAGCTGCTCACCGTCAACCATGTCACCTTCCACGGAAAGTGAAGGACTGAACTCATCCTCCTCGTAACTGGTCAGCTGTTCACCAATCTTCGTATAACGGTCATCGTTTATCAGCACCTCGTAGAGGTTATGACGGTAAGGTAGCGTATTCTCCAAAACATGCAGGATGCCACCTTTAGCCCTCATATTCTTCTCTTTCAGATTAACGCCCATCACCTGTCCATTGCCAATAGACGCACGTTTGGTGTTAAGCAGGAAGAAATCCGTGGGCTGGTCTGTATCATTCGTCAGACTGAACGACAGGTGATTACCCACGAATGAGCGTACCACCATAGAGTCACCCTTATCTGTTTCCAACAGGGCAAGCACAGAGTCCTTATTGAATGTGCCATTGACGGGTGCCAGCACGGTATAGGTCTGCGAGCCATTTAGGAGATCAGCATAACTGATATCCGTCTTTTTATGCTGGCGCAGCACCATCGTCTTGCTGAGCACCTCACTGAAATCGCTCAATTCCGGGTTCTGCTGGATGGTCTGCCACAAAGACTGCTGACCACCGGCCTGCGCAACAGGATCCTCATAATGGTCGTCCCATTCGCTGCAGGCCGTTGTCAGAGACACGGCCCCGCAGCCTACGCAGAACGCTAAGAAATAATGTTTGATATTATTCGTTGTCATAATTATCAATTTTCTTTTTTCGATTGTCAATTAGAATGGATTTTCACCTTCCGGATCATCATAGACATCCTTGGGACAGAGTTCTACGTAGTCAAGAGACATATAGAGCGAGTTACCCGGCAGGATCTGGCGGAAACGCAGCCAGTAGTCCTGGTCGGCACGCATCGTCTGACGTACAAGGATACGGCGCAAACAGTTGCTCTGGTCACGCAGACTGGTACCATTACGTGTACCATAGCTGGCCATAGCCTTCATGAAACCACGGTTACGCATAGCCTTATCGTTTGCGCGGTCTTCCTCCACATCACCAGTATCGTCCACACGACCGGCATTACTATCAAGGATACGGAAGCTGACAGGGATACCGCAGGCCTCATTATTCAGGTAAACCTGGGCAATACCACGGTCATCACCCTGTGAGTAACCGATACGTACCTCATAAGTACCATCCATAGGCACAGAAGGCAGTTTGATAGAGGCATCGAAGCGCTCACCGGTGATACATACACCACTACCCTCATAGTGTACCCATCCTTCCTGCTCATTTCCACATCCCACGAAGGTATTTGCATTGTGCATCTTGAAGTTCATCAGATAACCATGCTTGTAGCCAATCATCATACGGTCCTTACCCATGTAATAGTAACGTGCATGAGAGTTCATGAACTCAGGACTCAGACAGCTGCTGTCGATACGGATACGGCGGTTGAGCACATTTGAGCGTACATCCTTGGAATAAACCAGGATACCGTCGATATAGTGATAGATACCGTTACTACACTCAGCGCCCTTTTCCTTCAGCACATGGATACCTTCCTGTTCCACCGTCTTCTTAGGTTTCGTCCATACACCATTCACAGAAGCATAAGTCTCCTTGCGGTTGATATAGACCTCTTCACCGGCAGGACTGCTGAAACGCATGATGGTATGAGGAGCCATTGTCTCGAAATATTCTTCAGGGTCGTAAGACTCTACCAGGAACTTGTTCTTCCAGAGTGCACCCTTACAGTGAACCCAGTAGTCACGGTCGCCCTTACATGGCATCAGGTGATAACTGATGAAACGGTTCAATGGGTTACGACGATCCTTGTAGTCGTTGTCGTAGTCCAAGTCATCGGGGTAAGACTCATGATAGATCGTGTTGGCAAACTGAATCAGTTCATCCAGGTTATGGATACCATTTGCCTCAAAGACAGAGTCGGTTTCCACAAAGGCCGTAAACATGAACTTACGTTCCTTGGGGTAATAGGTCGTTGTCTTCTGGCCAGAGCCGTCACCGGCCGTAGAGTTTACCACGCCAAAGCCTTTACCACCGATAGCAGAGTCGGGGTCTACTGTATAGGTCTGGTCGATATACTTCATCAGCGAGTCGGCCATGCCAGTCAGACGAAGAGCCTGATAGAAGATGCTCAGCTTGGGATTCTGTTCAATCAGGGCTGGCAGCAAGTCGTTGCTGGCCTTGATGACATGGTCAATGACATGAACTACGCCATTGGTCACCGAGTCGTCACGCTGAATCAGACGTGATTTCTCGTTGACATAGAATACCAGCGCATTATTATTGACCACATCACTGTCCGAGGTCATGTTGATATAGTTATCATTCATGTTGACTGGCGACACCTCATCACCCATATCGGTTGTGAAGTAAGCCTTGTCACTCACAATATGCGTGCGTGAGAGGGTGTCACAAATCTCCTTAGGAAGACTGTCAACACAAGGATAGCCTTTCTCTTTCAGATACAGCTGGATAGCTTCATTGGTTGGAGCGAAGACGGTATAGTGTCCGTAAGTCTTCAGCATACCAAGATAGTTACCCTTCTGGAGGATATACTTGAAGTCACTGAACTGCGCATCATCGGCCTCGATGAACTCTGCAGCAGTGAGACGTACCGAAGAATAGAAATTCAGAGGTGCGTCGCTGTCGTCGTCAGAACAAGAAGTCGTCACTGCGCCAACAGCCAACAGGCAACATGCAGCGGCCAGTTGCCATATATTTCTATATATTTTCATTATATTCATAATTTTCAATGTTCAATTGTCAATTATCGTCTTAGTTCTTCTGCAGATCGGCATCACCACCTGTATTATAGGCAGGATTCTGCGTCAAATAGGGGTTTACCTTCAGTTCTGAACGGCTATAAGGCATATAAAGCGCATTGGGGTCGGCCAGACGGATCTGGATACCACCGATATTCGTCAGCTGTTTCTTGGTAACAGTCTTAGCCAGTTCCCTGGTGCTGCCAGTGCGACGGGCCATACGTACCAGGTCAAACCAGCGCTTACCCTCGAACATGAACTCACGTTGACGTTCCTCCATCACAAGCTTTCTCATATCATCAAGGGTGTTCTTATAGTCATCAAATTTGAGCACCTCGCCACTACCGGGTGTCAACGAGTTGACAGCACGTCGGTTCACAGCATTAATCAGCGTGAAGGCATCCTCATAATTGTCACTACCCTGCTCTATCAGCGCCTCAGCCTTCATCAGCATCACGTCAGTAAGGCGATAGACAATCCAATTGGAGAAATTCTCCGAACGCCAGCTATAACTTGGTTTCCAGTTGGTCTTCGTATTATCCAGCTCAACCGTCTGGGCACCATACTTAGAAATCCAGTAGGCTGTTCCTCGCTCGTAGATTGACTCGTAGGCACGGCAATCCTTGGTATTGAAGAGTTCCGTATTCTTTGTGGGCAAGCCATCATAGAATCCATCATAAGCCACCAGATTACCGCTGGTAATTTGATTATTGTTCACGTGCGTAAAGAACGAACCAACATATGAATTCTGATTATCGGTATTGCTACTTACATAAGAAATCTCAAAGATACTCTCAAAAGAGTTACCTTCGCCAAAGATTGCATTATAGGCATTACCGGAAAGGCTACCTACCTTCTCAAGATAGAGAGGTATCTCGTTGAACAACTGCACATCATTCTGCAAACGACGTTTCAGCAGCTTGTCGAACTCATCTTTCTTGAAGTCAATCACATAGTCACAACATTCCACGCACTTCTTCCAGTCGCCCTGCCACAGATAGAGGTCGGCCAGGAGCGCATACATGGCAGGACGGGTGACGCGAGCCGTATTGTCACGCTCAGCATCACTGTCAATCCTGTCAGGACTCGGTTTGCGGAAATACATGGGTGCATCATCTTTCACCGATTCCATGTCGGCAATGATATTATTGAGCACCACATCAAATGAATCGGCAGGAATACGATACTCCTTCGTATCATCGATACTGGGTTCGCGTGTGAATGGTACATCACGGAAAGTGCGAATCAGGTAGAAGTAACACAGTGAACGGATGAATGTAGCCTCTGCAATATTGGCCTTCATCTCCGACTGCGTATAGTTTGGATCCAACTCCTGCACCTTGGGAGCATAGTGCATCAGAATATTACAACGATTGATAGTCTGATAAAAAGCCGTCCAGTTGCAGTAACCGTTTGTTGGCAGGATATTCTCCTTCAACATCTGCTCCAGGTCCTGTGCCGACGAGTTTCCCATCCTGATATTATCAGAGCGAACCTCACCCCACAGTCCCATACGGGTCACACAATCACCCGACTGAAGACTCTCGTAGCAACCCATCAGCACACTGGTGACGTCGCTCTCCTTGGTCCAGTAGTTCTCGAGCACCACATCATTCATGGGCAGCACATCGAGGAAATCATTGCAGCCTGCTGTAGTAAAGGCAACACCACAGCCCATTGCAAGAACGGCCAAGTTATGTTTTATGTTTTTGGTAATCATAATTTCCAGTTTTTTATCAATTAGAAAGAAATAGTAACGCCGCCGGTGAATGACTTGGCACGTGGTGTCTGTGCATTATCCGTCACGACACCATAGCCACCGTAACCCACCTCAGGATCGGCACCTGAATACTTAGTCAGTACAAACAAGTTGTTAGCCGATACATACAGACTCAACTGGTTCAGACCGAGCTTTTTCAGATGCTTCTGTGGTACAGCATAGCTCAGCTGTGTATAGTTCAGACGGATGAAAGAACCATCCTCCACGAAGCGGTCGCTACCCAACCAGTTATAACCATAATTATATAGCGCGCGCGGGATGGGGGCGATGTCACCCTCTACACGCCAGCGCCACAGCACGGCACGACTCTGGTTGTTGTTTGAATACATATTCTCTGCATTCATACGTGCCTTATTGATAATCTTGTTGCCATAACGGAAGTTAAACTGGTTGTTCAGTGTGAGACGGCCGAAGTGCAACTTAAAGCCGAAACCACCGGTAAACTTAGGCAGAGAAGAGCCGAGATATACGATATCCAACTCATTGATCTGTCCGTCGTGGTTGATATCCTCATAGATAGCGTCACCACCCTTGAACTCCTTCTCATCTTCCTCGATGCCGGTGTAGCAGAATCTCATAGGCTTCGTGCGACCGTAGTTGTCCACGATGACATTGCCATCCTTATCACGTGCCACAGGAGCATTTGGTCCGCTCACACCGGGAACCTCTACCTCAGAGTACTTGCTGTACTGGTATACACCCTTGTAGCGGAAGCCATAGATACCACCCAGAGGACGGTTCAGCTCCACACGTGAGAGGTAGCTGCCATTCTTCTTGTCAAAGTCATTATTCAGTGAAGCCAGCACGGTCTCATCCATCTCTGTCAACTTATTGCGGTTGTTGGCAAAAGTAACGTTGAAGTCAACCGAGAACTTACCGGCCTTGATGATACGGTTACCATTCAGGTTAAACTCCCAACCAACATTCTCCATGGCGCCAACATTCTGATAATCCAAAGAGGGGAAACCAGAACTTGAAGGCAGTGAGCGGTTACCCATCAGCAGATCGGTGGTCTTCTGACGATACACCTCCACATTACCACTAATCAACTCATTCCAGAAACCGAAGTCAAGACCGAAGTTGATGGTCTCCTTCTGTTCCCACTTCAGTTTCTTCAACTGGATATTCTTCTGGTACACAGAACCGTAGTTCATATAACCCTTACCACCGGTATACTTACTGTAGTAAAGACCTTCACCGCCTGGAGGGTTACCTACGATACCCCATCCCAAACGGGCGGCGAGCATCGACACGAAAGGAAGACCTTTCTTCATCCATGGCTCATCACTGACAATCCACTTACCTGACAAAGCAGGGAAGTTACCCCAGCGCTTGTCATTACCAAACTTGGTCGTACCGTCGCGACGTACAGAGAAGTCGGCTACGTAACGGCCCTTGTAAGCATAGTGGGCAGAATAGGTGAAATACAGACTACGCCACTGGCCAGGTGAAGCACTGAAGGCGTCAATGATACCTGCTGCACTGGTAGAACGGATAGTACCGGAAGGCAGACCGTACTCACTGGTATTCTGGTTGGTGCTTGTACCCTTTGTCAACTGCCCGCGCAGCAACATCATCAAAGAGTGATCCTTGTTACGGAACTGTGGTACGAAGGTCAGTGTATGTGTTGTGGTAACACCCAGACTCTTATTGGCAGTGCTGGTAGCCAGGTTGGCATCCTTACTTGTCCATCCGCCTGTACTCAGTTCCACAGGACGGAACATATCATTATAGCGGTTAGAGATATTGAACACAATCTTACCCTCGTAAGTGAGTCGGGTCTGTTCATTCTCAATACCCAACAGCTCATAGTTCAACTTGAACTCAGGTTCAATATTATAGCTACTCTCCTCGCTCTGAGCAAGATAAGCCAGAGCAATGGGGTTGTAGTCCTTATACTGGTTGTCCTCAAACACCTTATTGGAGCTGGGCAGCATGTTATAGAACTCACTCAGCGAGTTACCATTCTTATCCTCCTCGTAGATGCTCAGGTTAGGCATACGACGATAAGCAACAGACAGCAGGTCTGAATAGTTCTTATGGTTGTCGGTATAAGTCAGCGACACATTGGTCGCAATCTTGATACGGTCAGACACGAAATAGTCCAAAGCCACACGTGTGGTGAAACGGTCCAACTGCTGCTTGATGATAGAACCAGTCTCGTGGTCGTAACCGGCAGCAATACGGAAGTTAGCCTTCTCACCACCACCGCTCAGTGACACATAGTGGTTCTGGCGCCAACCAGTCTTCTTCACAGCATCTACCCAGTCGGTATTATTGTTATACATCTGATACTCAGAGAACTTACCACCAGAGACATAGTTAATCTCATTGATGTCATCACTGGCATTGGGATCCATGTGAGGATTGAAATACTCCTCTTTCAGCAGCATGGTGTACTCGTCACCGTTCAGCAGTTTCATACCGTTGGGCTGATAGGTTCCGGTCAGACGGAAGCTATAGGTTACGCGCGTATTACCACGTGCGCCACGCTTGGTCTTGATCTCGATAACACCATTACCACCCTGTGAACCCCAGATAGCGGTAGCAGCAGCATCTTTCAATACTGAGATACTCTCAATATCCTCGGGGTTGATGTTCAGCAGTTCTGCGAATTTCTCATCATTGGCCGACTGGAAGTCGAAGTCGGAAGGTGCACCACCCTGCAACACATTACCATCGACCACAATCAGAGGTTCGCTTGAACTGTTAATACTCGACACACCACGCAGACGCATTGAAGTACCGCTACCCAGGTTACCCGAGTTGGCCACGATATCCAGACCGGCGATACGACCCTGCAGAGCCTCATCAACGGTTGTCACTGACAGACCCTCGAACTCCTTCATGTCGATGCTCTGACGGGCAGACGAGATTTCCTTGACGGGAATCTGCAGACCTGAACCGCCGGCTTTCTTACTTGAAACGATTTCAACACCCGTCAGCGTGGTCTGGTCCACCAATTTAATATTATAGTGGGTCTTGTTGATAGGCAGAATCTGCGTCTTACATCCCACATAAGAGATTTTCAACTTATCCTTCGGATTCTTCAGCTTGAAGGAGAAGTTACCATTCATATCTGTTGTAGCAGCGGCCACGATACGGTTGGCGGCGTCTATCTCAATGACGTTGGCCTGCATCACAGGACCGAAGGCATCAGTCACTGTTCCGCTGATGATATCGCCCGCTTTCTGGGCATAGGAACTGATAATTGACAACTGACAACTGAAAATTATCAATCCTAAAATTCTAGCAAATCTTTTACTCATCATAATAATTATCAATATCAGTTCTTTTTCTTAGTCATTAACGGTCCGTCAATCAGGTGAACCACGGCCGATGAAGAGTTGTGGATAATACTTGCCTGACTCTTCTCGCTCTGTGCATACGTAAACTCACGAGCCATCAGGTTATAGAGTCCGGGAGTCTTCACAACCTTACGGGTATTGCCGCCGGCATCAATAATCCAGATATCAGAACCCTTCTCATTGGTCTTCACGTTCAACTTCTTGAAAGCCCTGATTTTACCGGTTGAGGTCTTCTCAGTTGCCAGGTAAGCCGTCTCATAAGGAGTTGTAAAATTGCCTTCACTATCCATTTTATCCATGCCAGTGGTGTTATCGGCATTGATCACAATGGCATTATCCTGGATGTGATAACGCAGGAAAGCGTCAATCTCGTTCACATACTGATGATACAATGTGTTCTGTTCGGCGATGGTCGTATCCAGGGCAGCCACATCATCCCAGGTATGCAGGTCACCATCGGCAATCAGCTGGTCGATACTCTCATTGGTAGGTACATAGACCGTATAATGGAAGTTATTGAACACACTGATACAGCTGTCACTGCAAGCAAACTTCTTATCATGCTTGGTCTCGATAAGTTCACTGGCCTCAAGCAGGTCATGGAAACGCTTGAATTCAGGATGCTGACCCAGGATATTGAATACGGTCTGACGTGTACCCAGCACAGGACCCTGCTCCAGGATATAGCTCTTACCGTTACCGCCCTGTGTCTCAGGTGTCTGGTCATAAATATAGCTGACAGGTAGTGATGGGGTCTCACCGTTGATCTGGCGGGTTCCTTCAACCAGCATAGAGCTCTGTCCTGCATTCTTCACGCGGAGTATTGAGCCTCCCTTCGTGCGGTAATACTCATGTCCGTCCTCCACATTACCAATCACCACGTGATCATCAAGAATGGTATACAATCGGTTCAGAATCGGGTTCAAGTCCAGATTCGTACCATTACTATTGGTATATACGCCAACAGAGTCACCGGCTACGCCTGTCTCAGGATCTATGTTATGAATACTTGCATAAACCTCATTACCCTTACGATCGGAATCGTAATGGAAGCGCAGCATCTGACGCTGTGGTTTTCCGTATGAACAGGGGTCAACATATTCCAGCAGTGCCTTGTTGGATGGCAAGAAGAAACTATAGCGGGCATTCAGTGAGTTCAGATAAGCCTGATAATTCAGTTTCTTGATAGCCCAAAGCATGATAGACATATTCTTATCCACCACAGTGGGGTACATCACACTGACGAATGAAGTAGGTGTGAACACACGGTTCGTCAGATAGATAGCACCGTTACAAGCGAGCCATACAGAGTCCACATCGGTAGTTTTAATACCCATGGGATCAGCTGCATCATTCAGGATGAACTGGAACTTACTGGGCACACTGCCTGAGAGTGACTCAAGCATATTGGCGCTCATAAACTCGGTCAGGGTGCTGTAAGGCACATTATCCCAAGAACCGAAGCTCTTACGCAAGGCAGCACCGGCACCTTCTTCCCAGTACTTGTTCAAAGCCTCATCAGAAGGAACCAGCATCACAGCCATATCCTGCTGCATAGCGGTACTTCCAGTAGAATTAGAAGGTACACTATAACTGTTCCATCCTGGATCATAAGGCAGTTCACCGAAGTCCTCACTCACCTGGTTATGCGACTTATTGAAGGCCTTACCCTGAGAACGCTCAGAGAAATAGCGCAACTGGAACACAGAGTCTACATGAGTACCTCTGCTGGCGTTGTAGGAATCCTTCGTCTCATCGTCCATACAATCCAGCACTGAATAGCGGTTCAGCAGATGTGCAAAGACTGTCGTGTTTGGCTTTGACATAATAATATCAGCCATATTGGGCAGAGGTGTCACCACCTCACTCATACGGTTGATAAAACCATTCAGGCAACGTATATTCTGTTCCACAATCTGGGCACCGTTCACAGAAGCGTCACCACTCTGGCGATGGGTTGTATGATTATACAGGAAGTCATAGTCTTCATTGGTAATCTGCTTGTTCACCATATAACGCTCAATGAAATGAATCATCGGCGTCTCGGTAGCATCATGCAGCACCACCAAAGAGTCTCTTCCCTGATACATGGACCAATAGTCAGCATTCGGGATATCTTTCTTTTCCAGAATCTGCACATTGTCGAAAGGCTCAAGTGCAGAACTGCGACGCATGGCATCACCCTCAACAGGAGTTCCACTGGCGTTGGGGGTACTTGAGAGTGCCTGTACCTGATAACTGTTGTTAATCATGGCACCGAAAAGCAGTTTACGCTTCTGGGCCACAGTCAGGTCCTCATACTTCTTGACGCCCCATGAATTGTTCTTAAAGAAACGGTCAAAGGCTTGGTCGTCGGCGGCAAACAGGGTTTTCGAACCCGTCTTTGCCAGCACATCACGGTAGTCCAGGTCATTAATCAACTTCACCATGGTGGTAAAGTCATCCTGTTCATCCAGCCAACTGTAGATGCTGCGATCCCACCCTGCGGGGGTGTTTTCATCCAAGTCGTACTCCGAACAAGAAACAAACCCTCCTGCACATGTCAGCGCTAAGCCAACAGCGATCAGATGACACCGGTTCCGTTTCCAGAAATCTTGCAATGCAAGCGACCTTTGCAGGTCAATCGGTTTTTTGATTTTCATTCGATTTTGTTTTTGGTTATTATTTTGTTTGCAATTATTTGCGGTTAGTTCGTAATCGGATGCAAAATTAAGTAATTTATGCTAAAATTACTTTTATTTACATCCCACGGGCTTTTTATTTCGTACAAACTTCAATGAAAAACGTTTCATGTGCTTTCTGATTTGTATCATCAACGAATAATAAAATTCTACTATTCATTAACTTACATCAAGAAAAGCATCATCTATCGATTCATATCACCAATCCATCGCAACAAAAGGGGAAAAAACAATAAAAACGCGGAACTATTCGACAGAAAATGGCTAATAAAGCGATTTCATAAAAAAGTTTCGGAAAAAAAATCCCGAAACCTAATTAATGCGGAGAGAACAGGATTCGAACCTGCGAACCGGTTTTGCCGGTTACACGCTTTCCAGGCGTGCCTCTTCAACCACTCGAGCACCTCTCCTAATTGTTTGCGGCTGCAAAGGTAATCAATTTATACCTGAATACCAAATACTTTTTTCACATTTTCATTCGTATGATGACAAATTTCCAATTCATCCACGCCATAGGCCTCTGCAAGACGGGTGATGACATGACGGATATACGACGACTCGTTACGCTGTCCCCGCATAGGCACAGGTGCCATATAGGGGGCATCCGTTTCCAGCACCAGGCGGTCAAGGGGCACACTAGTCGGAAGGACTTCGGGAAGATGACTCTTCTTAAATGTCAGCACACCGCCAACGCCAAGCACGAACCGGTCGAACTGCAATAGTTCTGCCGCCTCTTTGTCATTCCCCGTAAAGCAATGAAACACACCTCCAGGCAGTTTATCGGCATACCTCTTTATAATATGTACCATCTCGTTCTGGGCCTTTCTGCAATGAATCATCAGGGGTAACTGTGTCTCAACCGACCACTGCACCTGTACCTCGAAAGCCTCCAGTTGTTCCTTTTCGAACTCCCTGCTCCAATAGAAGTCTAGTCCCACCTCACCGATAGCAATAAGAGGGCTGACGGAAGAAGGGTGATGGATGAGAACTTTTATCTTCTCCAGCTGCTCACGCCAGTCGGCACGCACTTCCTCCGGGTGGAGTCCCACCATCGGATAGAGCCAGTCGGGGTATTGCTCAGAAAGGGTCAGAATACGCTGGGAAGTAGGAAAGTCGATAGCAGGCAGGAAGATAGCCTTGCAACCAGCCTCACGGGCCCGCTGCATCACCTCTGCCCTATCCAGGTCAAATTCCTCACCATCCAAATGGCAATGTGTATCTACGAAAGAAACTTCCACTGCGGTAGCCGCTCGACCTTTGGTCGCTTGCACGGCAAGAATTTTTTCACTCTTCACTCTTCCCTTTTACTTCTCCCTGTGCATCATGGCGTTCGTATACTGGCGAAGCACCTCCTTGCGCTCTGCAGGCACGTTCACCTTTTCGAGCAACTGCTTACCCTGCTCGAAATAGCAGTTTATCTTCTCTTCACAGAGTTGACGGATACCGATCTCGTCATACAGGCGGGTCACCGCAGCCACCTTCTCCGCACGGTCAAACTGCTTCGCCTCAATCCAGCGCATCAGTTCTGCACGCTGTTCGGCATTGGCACGATTCACGGCATTGATAAGCATATAAGTCTTCTTATTCGAAGTGATATCACCGCCGATAGCCTTACCAAAGACCTTCGGATCGCCATAGACATCAAGCAAGTCGTCCTGAAGCTGGAATGCCAGACCAATCTTCTCACCGAAGCGATAGAGCAGGTCAGCATCCTCCTGGGATGCATCGCCCAAGAGGGCACCCATCTTCAAGGCACAGGCCAGCAGCACACTGGTCTTCAGGCGGATCATCTCAATATATTCCTCCTCTTCCACGTCATTACGTGTCTCAAAGTCCATGTCAAACTGCTGACCTTCCCCAATCTCAAGGGCAGTCTCCGTAAACAGGTCAAGCACCTGGGCAAGATGGGCATTGTCACACTGAGCCACACGCTGATAGGCCAGCACCAGCATAGAGTCTCCTGAGAGGATAGCCGTATTGGCATCCCATTTCTTATGAACCGTGGGCTGACCGCGTCGCACATCGGCATTGTCCATCAGGTCGTCATGGAGCAGCGTATAGTTATGATAGGTCTCCAGACCCAGGGCCGGCATCAGAATCTCCTCGGGATGTTCCTTGAACAGGTTATAGCTCAGCAACATCAGTACAGGACGGATACGCTTACCGCCCAGTGACAGCACATAACGGATAGGCTCATAGAGCGATGCGGGCTTACGGTCATACGCAAGGGACTCCAATCCCTTATTAACAACTCTCAGAATCTCTTCAGATGTCATCATAACTATATCGGTTTTTATTGATTACAATTTAAATACAACGGGGATACACACTTTCGTACGGCAAGGTTCATCATTCTGGATACCAGCCGTCCAGCGGGGCATCATACGAAGTACGCGCAGCACCTCCCGGTCACAGAGCGGGTTCAGCGACTTCACCACTTTCACGTCAGTCACCGACCCGTCCTTGTTTACGATAAACTCAGCGATTACCTTTCCCTGAATTTTCCGTTCCTGTATGGTTGGGGGATATTTCAGATTACGCTGCAGCCATTTCATCATCTCAATGGCACCACCGGGGAATTGAGGCAGGTCCTCTACCACACGGAAACTGATTGCTTCCTCCTCGGGTTTCGGGGGCTCTTTCTCATCCTCATCCGTAGCACTCATGTCATCATCCATATCCGTCTCTACCGGTTCATTGTCCTTCAAAAGCTCGTGCTCCTGTTCTTCATCCTTCACCACCAGTTTCTTGGAAGGCTCCGGTTCCACCTTAGGCGCCAGGGCCAGTTCATTCTCCGGGCGCATCAGCGACGGCAGTTCTTCATCCATGGAGAACATGTCCAGCAAATCAGGATCATCAAGTGGGTCATCCTCTGGAAAAGGTATCATCAATGCGACAAAGAAACATACCAGGGAAATGACAAGTCCCAGCAGGAACCTGCGTATCCATCCATGCTCCAAATCAGCCTTTTTACTTTTCTTCTCTTCCATAATGCGGTGCAAAAATACTAAATAAAGCCGAAAGGGGGAAATAAAAATAAAAAATATTCGTTATAAAGTCAGATTTACGCGGCATATTTCGTACCTTTGTGCCCGAATAGTACCATTGGCATGAGATTTTTCATCATTTTCACCTGGCTTATGCTACTTGCGCTTCCCATCAAGGCGCAAGACAGTCAGACTGCGTTCAATTTCCTCAGACTGCCCACCAGCGCCCATGCTGCTGCCCTGGGTGGAGAGAATGTGACGCTCACAGACAATGATGCCGCCATGGTATTCCACAACCCTGCCCTTCTGAATTTCGTCAGTGACCGCACACTCGGTCTCAACATGATGACCTATATGCAGGGCTCGGTAACGGGAAGTGCCTCCTATTCACAGTTTGTCGGCGACCGCGGCTCCTGGGGCATCCAGGGACGTTTCATCAACTATGGTGAAATGAAGCAGACCACTGTCAGCAATGAGGAGACAGGAACCTTTCATGCCAGCGACTTTGCCGTAGGCGGCACCTTTGCCTATGGACTGACAGAACATATCAGCGGTGGTATCACCGCCAAGATGGTCGCCTCGTACATCGGCCATTATAATGCCATGGGCGCAGCCGTCGACCTGGGCCTCAACTATTTCGACGAAGAGAGCAACTGGAGCATCGGTGCCGTGGCCCGCAACCTGGGCGGGCAACTGAAAGCCTATGACGATGATTTCGAGCGAATGCCACTCGACGTGCAACTGGGT
The DNA here is from genome assembly GCF_022024175.1 of Prevotella communis. Lineage (GTDB taxonomy): Bacteria > Bacteroidota > Bacteroidia > Bacteroidales > Bacteroidaceae > Prevotella > Prevotella communis. The sequence goes on from NZ_CP091794.1 coordinate 2,868,727, forward strand.
GTCAGCAAGCGCCTGGCCAGTTCACCACTGCGTTTCTCTGCCACGCTGGTACGTCTGAACAACTGGGAGTACGGCATCGGCAAGCACCTGGTGCTGGGAGCCGACCTCCTGCTGAGCGAGCAGTTCTATATCGCCGCCGGCTATAATGCCATGCGTGCCTCGGAGATGAAGATCAGTGCAGGAGAAAACGATGAGAGCAGTCACGGGGCAGCCCTTTCCATCGGTGCCGGTATGATGCTGGAGCGGATGCAGCTGCATGTGGCCTACGGGAAATACCATGTGAGCAGCACCTCCCTGATGATTAATTTCAGCTACGCCCTCTAGGCCCATTAGGCCCATAAAGCCCATCAGACCCATTACAAAAAAAACACCATATGAAAAAAATTACAATAGCTATTGACGGTCATTCTTCCTGCGGAAAGAGCACAATGGCCAAAGAACTTGCCCGCAAAGTGGGCTATGTATATGTAGACACAGGCGCTATGTATCGCTGTGTAACCCTTTATGCCCTGCGCCATCAGCTCTTCACTGCCGACGGCGCCGTCCTGGAGGAGCAGCTTCGCGAGGCCATGCCCCAGATTGACATCGACCAGCGTCTGATTGACGGCAAGACCACCACATTCCTGAATGGCGAGAATGTAGAACGCGAGATCCGCAACCTCGAAGTGAGCAATCATGTCAGTCCCATCGCCGCTATCCCCTTTGTACGCACTGCCCTTGTAGCACAACAGCAGAAGATGGGCCGTGAAGGCGGTATTGTGATGGACGGACGCGACATCGGCACTACCGTATTTCCTCATGCCGAACTCAAGATTTTCGTTACCGCCAGTGCCGAGGTACGTGCCCAGCGCCGCTACGACGAGTTGCAACAGAAAGGCATGCCCGCTGACTATGCCGATATCCTGAAGAACGTACAGGAGCGCGACTATATCGACTCACACCGTGAGGTATCACCCCTGCGACAGGCCGATGATGCCCTCCTGCTCGACAACAGTCACATGACAATCGACGAGCAGAACAAGTGGTTGATGGAACAGTTTGAGAAGGCTACGAAATAACGATACGTTTCCTTACTATTTCATAGGTATCAACCGTATCACCAAAAACCAATATGTCAAGAAGCAAAGAGGAAGCTATTGCTGCAGGTGTGCAGGTCAGAGAAACCCGGCACAAGATGAAACGCCGCAAACCCTGGCACGATTACCATCGCAAGGGCACATATATGGTGACACTGGTTGTTGAAGGAAGACGGCCTGTGCTGGGAAAACTAATCATGTCCGCTGGAGAACAAGATACATCCGTAGAATTGACGGCTCTCGGGAAGGCCATTCGAGATGAAGAGGTACAGAAGATATCAGCCATCTACAAGATGGTTGAAATATGGAAGCTCTGCATAATGCCCGATCATATTCACATGATAGTGAGAATAAAAGAGGATTTGCCTGAGGGCAAGCATTTAGGGCATATAGTGGCAGGCTTTAAAGGAGGATGCTCAAGGGCCTGGTGGAGGATGGATAGACCCTGCGCTGACGCGCAGGGAGTGGTGGCGGCTACCGACGCGCAGCGAGTAGTGGCGGCTACAGACGCGCAGGGAGTGGTGGCGGCTACTGACGCGCAGGGAGTGGTGGCGGCTACTGACGCGCAGGGAGTGGTGGCGGCTACTGACGCGCAGGGAGTGGTGGCGGCTACTGACGCGCAGCGAGTGGTGGCAGCCACCACTCCCGCCGCATCAGCGGCGGGAATGCCCTCCCTCTTCGAGCGCGGCTACAACGACCTCATCCTGCTTAACGATAGCCAGCTTGACAACTGGAAGCACTATCTCGATGACAATCCTCGCCGCTTAGCCATTAAACGGCTTCACCCTGATTTTTTCACTACCCTAAACTATATTGACATCGCAGAGTGGCATTGTCAGATAGTAGGTAATCGTTTCTTACTTGACATCCCGCAGAAAGTCGCAGTGATTGTGCATAGTGCTTATAGCGACAAAGAGTTTGCAGCATATAAAAAAGAATGGCTGGCATGCGGCGAGGCTGGCGGTATCTTGGTAAGCGCAGCCATTTCGCCACGTGAGAAGGAAGTGATGCGCGAAGCCATGAACCGGGGCTACCGTATCATTCTTGTAAGGGAGAATGGCTTTCCCCCCTTATATAAGCCTTCTGGAGAATCGTTCGACGCATGTTCCAATGGACGTCTCTTACAAATCTGCCCTTGGGAATATCACATGGAACGCCGAATTATCTCACGCGAGCAATGTCTGATGCTAAACAGATTGGCGGAAGAGATTGCTTATCACCAATAAGCCACTATTTCCTAATGAGTGTAGAGCCCTTAACGGATGAGGGTCCATCAAGTTGAACAGCATAGATGCCTGCAGGCAGAGAACCTAAAGAAAGGATTTGGGATGTTTGTCCTGCCTTAACAGTTGACGTATGAACAAGGCGTCCATTCATCGTATAGAGGCGCAAGCGGACAGAGGAAGACAGAGGGTGTTCGAAAGAAACAGACAACTGATTATCTGCATAACGAATACGAGCGGATGTATGCGTCTTTGACACCTCCTCTACACGGTCAACACCGAGGATATACAGCAGACCACGATAGACATCTATCTCCCCATAACCATATTTATTATTAGGATAAGTGAGCGACTTGTCATAATGACGACAAGTGAGACTCAGTACCTCTTTTATTTCCTGAGGTGTCAAATCGGGTTTAGCCTGAAGCCATAATGCTATCGCACCAGCCACGGCAGGACAGGATGCAGAGGTGCCACTACTGGACACCCAGGCATAGGAGCGGCCGTTAAACTCATATCTATCCAGGTCCCAGGTCAGGTCCGACGCATCCGGATGCGCCTCCATATAGAACGAGCTGAACGAAGAGATGATATTATTGCCCGGGGCCATCACGTCAGGTTTTATCCGTCCGTCGAATGTGGGACCAACAGACGAGAATGGTGCCCAGACGCCGCTATTTCCCAGCCAGTATTTTTTCCACTCCCCTCTCATATTCTGAATACTGTCACGATAGGAAGTGGACCCCACACTGATTACGCAAGGAGCGCTTGAGGGGGAATGGATACAACAGACGCTTTCGCCGGCATTCAGAGAAGGATTCAGTGTTGACGTATAGAGATTACCATTCACTCGAAAAAACTCCACATCAGCTTCCCTGCCCACCACTTCTACAGACAGTGGTCGCCTGGCGCCGATATCACCGGTAGTACGCAGCGTCACGTCATAGCACATCTCACTGGCGTCATAACAGGAAGGATAAGCCTCTGTGGTCACACTCAACTGATAATCGTCCAAATTCAATACCGCTGTCAGCAACGAGTCTTCCTGCGACAGCACGTCAGACGTCCGTACCAGTAAGGTATCGTTGGCATCAGAATAGGCCACGAGACGCAATTGGAAGTCCTGTGCCGACTTGAACGTCAGCAGCATCTCAGGACCGCTGTTTGACAGGAAGGCACCAGCCGATTCCTCACCTGCAGGTTTGCGGAACCAAGATTTCACCGCACCATTATTACCTGCAGCAGCCACCAAGATACGTCCAGGTCCAACCAAACTATCCAACATCTCATAATATAACTGGTCATAACCACGGAAATCCTGCACCGAACCTTCACTGAACGAAGCGACACAGGGTTTCCCCACGCTTTTAGCATAGTCAAACAGATACTTGAATCCCAGCGCATCGGTAGCAAAGGTATATTTATAGTAGTCGGCTGAGTCGATATAGACAATATCATCGGTCACGGCATTGGCAACCAGACAGAGGTCGGCTTCTGGCGCCATGCCCCGGTAAGGCGACCCCACGCCACTGCCTGCAGCAATGCCTGTAGTATATGTTCCGTGCGTCATATCCAGACCGTCACGGGAATGCCCCAGGGCCAACAGGTTCTCCCGTCCCTCGTAATCACGTCCTACATACAGTCCGCTGCCCACGGTATCCTGTGTCACCATATCCCAGAATTTCCTGATACGATACTGCGTAGTATCAGCAGAATAGAAATTCGGATGGGTCAGGTCAAAGCCTACATCCATCACGCCCACGACCACGCCCTTACCCGTGAAAGCCTGTGGCAGGTTCTGGCCGGCATAGACAGGCAAGGCATTCAAATGGGTAGCCATCTGATCGGTGGACAAGCAGTTTCCCTGACGCGCCTCCATACGCAGGATACGGGCATCAAGCGACAGGGCACCCAGTTGTCGTACGGGTATATCCGCAATACATACCTGTCCTATACGTGCCAGCACCTTGCAACCATGTTCCCGAAGTACCTCCTCACCGTTATCACCAACCTTCACGAAAGCGCAGACGGAAGAGGGATGATGGGAGAGGGAAGAAGGAAGATGTAAGATGGATGAGGGAAGATAGGGGATAGGAGATGAACTGCGTGCCAACTGACGCAACAGGGGTGACATCTTGCCATACTGAGGCCGCTGGGCAAGAACAGGGATGCTCAGCAGGCACAACAGTACTATGATCAGTTTAAACCTCAAACCTCCAACATCAAACATCAGACATCAAACATCAAAAGTTTATCCCTGCACTGTTCCATCAGCCATTTAGGCGTTGACGTGGCACCGCAGATGCCCACGGTATTGATGCCTTCCAGCCACTGAGACGCTATCTCCTCCGGGCCTTCCACCAAATGAGTATTAGAGTTCACGCGCAAGCACTCATTATAAAGCACCTTTCCATTACTACTCTTACGACCACAAACAAACAAGACAAGGTCATGCTTGGCGGCAAACTGTGAGATATTCGGCATTCGGTTGGCCACCGAACGACAGATGGTGTCAAAGCTCTGGAATTTCGCATTTGGTGATATATGTGCCTGAATATAGTCAATGATACGATGGAATTCATCGAGCGATTTCGTCGTCTGACTATACAAGTAGATATCACGCGAGAAATCCAGTTTCGTCACCTCATCGAAATTCTCAATGACGATAGCCGAAGACTGTGTCTGTCCAACCAGTCCCAACACCTCGGCATGACCCTTCTTGCCAAAGATAACGATCTGCGACTGGAGGTTTGCATCATACTGTTCCTTGATGCGCTTCTGCAGTTTCAGTACCACAGGACAGGTCGCATCAATAATCTCGATATTGTTCCGGCGCGCCAGTTCGTAGGTCTCAGGTGGTTCACCGTGGGCGCGCAGCAGTACCTTCACATCATGCAACTCTCGCATCTCCTCATGATTAATGGTGATGAGTCCCATCTGTCGCAGGCGCTCACACTCCATACCGTTATGCACAATATCTCCCAGACAATAGAGTTTCTCGCCCTGAGCCAGTTCCTCCTCCGCTTTCTTAATGGCCGTGGTCACGCCAAAACAGAAACCACTGCCGTTATCTATCTCTATCTGAATCATTATTACTCGTTATCTCGTTGTCTCGTTATGACGTTATCACGATAGTAAATCTCCAGCAAATCCTGTGCTGCTACAAAACTCGTCTTCTGTCCCTGCAGCACCGACTGCTCTGCCAACTGAAGCTGTTCACGAATCCGGGGATTATGATAGAAATTCAGCCTCAGCTGTTCGTTGATGGTCTCATACATCCAGTACTTCGATTGTTCGTTGCGCCGATAATCAAAATAACCGTTACTCTTCACGAAATCAAAATACTCGTAAATCATATCCCAGATTTCCTTTACACCCGTGCCATAGAAACCACTATAGCATAGCACCTTTGGTGTCCAGCCACTCTCTGGCATGGGGAAGAAATGCAGGGCATTACGGAAATTGGTTGCAGCCATCTGACAACGGTCCACATTATCACCATCACATTTATTGATGACGATGCCATCGGCTATCTCCATGATACCGCGTTTGATACCCTGCAACTCATCGCCTGTACCAGCAACCTGTATCAACAGGAAGAAGTCAACCATCGAGTGACAGGCCGTTTCGCTCTGACCAACACCTACCGTCTCTACGAATATCTTGTCGAACCCCGCAGCCTCACAAAGGATGATGGTCTCACGTGTCTTTCGTGCCACACCGCCCAAAGAGCCGGCCGACGGACTGGGACGGATAAACGAATCAGGATGTATGGCCAGTTTCTCCATACGTGTCTTATCTCCCAGGATACTTCCCTTGGTACGCTCACTGCTGGGGTCGATAGCCAATACCGCCAAGCGTCCGCCTTTCTCTTTCAGCAGATGAACGCCAAACTCATCAATAGAGGTCGACTTACCAGCTCCCGGCACGCCACTGATACCGATACGTACACTTTTCCCACTATAAGGCAGGCACTTATTGATCACCTCTTGCGCCTTAGCCTGGTGGTCAGGGTTCACACTCTCTATCAGCGTCACTGCCTGCGAGAGAATCGTCACATCACCCTTTACGATACCCTCAACCATCTCGCCGACGCTCAACTCACGCCTGCGGAAACGGTTACGCTTCAGGTAAGGGTTGATGATAGAAGGCTGCTCTACCCCACTATTCACCTGCAAGCCAGCATATTCAGCACTATTCTCGGGATGTTCCATTTGTTTGAATTGATAATTATTTCACACTCACTTTGATAACCACCTTGGAGTGGTCGGGGTCGTTGGTAATCATCAGCACACGCGGACGCTGACGAGCCTTCAGTACCTGATCCCTGTCTATCACGACCTTCAACTTCGTGGACTCACCAGGTTGCAGTTCACTCTTATCCAGCGTCACCTTCATGCCCTTTGTAAACATCTGTAGCGATGATATCTTCAAAGGCACGCGGCCCTTATTTGCCAAGGTGATAACCCCCTTCTTCACATTCCTTTTGCCCACCATTCCCAAAGCAATAGAGTCGGTGGAATACTCCAGTCGGGGCGCATACTGTTTGTTTTTTCCTTCGAAAAGCGTCGCATTAGGCAACAACACCACTGAGACAGGGAACTCCGTCTCACTGCTCACCTTGTCGCTCAGTTGCTCTGCCAGGTAAATCGTGGTCTGTGTCAGTCCGAAACTGTTCAGATGCTGCGAATTCAGTGTCAGTGTCAGCTTACCGGTCTTCCCCGGTTCCAACTTCTCCGGCACAGCAAAAGCCGAGAGATATGGCGGCAAATGAAGCATATTCGGCACCACCGTTTCCGTACCATTATTAATAATATTGATAACCATCTCCGGATGGTCACCCTTATTCACATCATCAAACTCCGCATTATCCACATCAGCCAGAATATTTCCGAACTTATAGGGATACATTTTAGTATAGTCTTTCCAGTCCTCAAGGACCACACCTTCCATGGTCAGCCATACAGGTTCCTTAGAGCCACGCACATAGACAGCAGCCTGTTTGCGGAAATGTCCCAACATACGGGCATCATAGGTCAACGAGATCTTAAAGGTCTCACCGCCACCCACACTTTTCCTTGGGTAGTCCACCTTGGTACATCCACAATCCGGTTTCACACTTGTAACAGTCAGATGACGTCCGCTTCTATTTTTCAGTTCAAACGTCGCCGTGACAGGCACCTCAAACCCCGTCTTTCCGACATTAACCGTTGACTTATCTACCTGCACGCGCTGTGCAGATACAACCAGAGAGGCCATACAAAGGCCCAATATAACTAAACTTCTATTCATTTCACGATGATAGTTTGCGATTTAGCGACACCACGGAACTCAGGACTATAGGCACAACTGGCAGTACAGGTGCCTGTCTCGTATGTTCCCGCGCGGTCGATATAATATTCCGTCTCTATGACATGCTTACCCTTAGCAAGCAAGTCGAAATAATAATTTGTAGCACAATCCTTCGGTGTTGTATAATAGCCCCAATGATAACCGCTCAACTGGTTCACCGGTTCCATGCAGGCAGCACGCTTGTCAACAACCTGCACAAAATCATAGTCACGGTCGGCCTCGATGGTGATGCGTACCTTGATGCGGTCACCGACGCTAAAGGAAGAGTGAATAGTGAAAAGTGAAGAATTTGCTGCCGCACTTAATATCTCGCGCTTCACCTTCAAACCGCTGTTCTGTGTCTCCACCTCGGCGGTGGGCTGCATGAACTGCATATAGACAGCACCCCATGAGGTTCCTGTAGAGGTTTTCTCGGCAGTGAAGGTCTGCTTGTTGTCACCACTCATTGTGGTCTTCACATAACCGATACCTGCCGTAGCCTTCGAGGTCTCAATCTCATTGCCATCGACCTTCAAGACGGTATGTGGGGCGGCAGCAAATTTTTCACTTTTCACTTTTCCTTTTTCACTTAAAAAGGCATAAATAGCATCGGCACTATTCACGGGCGTATCCCAAGCCTGCGTACGTTTCTCCTGCAACAGCCAACGCTGCATCTCCTCGATGGTCTTGGTATCCTCAGGCGTCAGTCGCTTGATAGCCTCGATAGCAGCCACCTGTGTGGGGATGCGGTAGTCACGCCAAGAGTAGAGGGCTCGGTTCGTGTCATAATAGCGTCCCATATCCTCACGATAAACCGTGTATTCCTTCAGGCTCTTGATATACGTCTTATTATTTAGAACAATAGCCGACATCGCCTTATCGTAGATGCTTTGATTAGTTGTTTCTTTCTTCAACAAACGGATGAGATAGTTATTAGCCTCTTTCACGTTGGCAGGTAACTGCCGACCGTCGAGCGCACAAATATAAAGCCACTGTAGTACCATGTGACTGGGGAAGGTTGGTTTCCATCCCTTCTTGGCATCCTTCTTCATCTCATCAACCATCTTCACCATCTCTTTCCCCATATAGTCGAAAGCCCTGGTGAGCATTTGTTTGGTAGCATCTTGAGTAGTGGTCATCTGGTTCAGACGTACCAGCATCTCGCTGACTTCAACCGTCATATATATTGACCCATCCATACCAGGCCACCAACTCCATGAGCCATCAGCAAGTTGCAAATGACGCAAGTTATCTAAAGAGCTATTCTGCCGTTGCTGTATCAGGTTTTCGTCAAAGAAATCAGCCAGTCGCTCTTTCTGCTCCTGTTCTCGATTAGCATCAGCCAGCCAAGGCGTCTCATCAAGCAACAAATCTTTCAGTTCCTGATTTTTCTGCAGACCGCTCTGTAAAGAAACCTCATCATGACTCCAAGCCTCAAAGATATGTTTTGTCTGCGGGTTCTGCTTCAGAATATGGCGCCCTATAGCATTGGCATAAAAAGCTGATACCTGACAGATAGCACAGTTATCGTGAGGATGACCCACCGTAGGCAATGCCTGAATCATCAGCCACACAGGGTTATTGGTATACTCTAACGTCAGTTGACTATTCGTTTTATCTTTCAAGGCAGACAAGTCTATCGTCTTTATCCCAGGCTCTGTCTGTGTAAAAGGTACCGTTACGGTGACACGCTCCCTATTAGGAAGTATTGGCAGATAGTGCTGTTCACCGTCACTAAAGCCCTCGCCACTAACCATGACCTTGGCCACCAGCAGACTATAAGAAGTGCTACGACTGTCATAAGTGAAGGTTACCGCACTAGTGCCATTAGCCGTCACTTGAACATTTTGCTCCTGAGCAGACACCACCTGCATGGTCTCTGGATCAAGCAATTCCAGACGAGCTTTACCGTTGACAGACTTCTCACTAGTATTCAGAATACGTGCAGAGATAGTGGCCATGTCACCCTCGCGCACAAAACGAGGCATATTAGGTATAATCATGACTTCTTTCCTAGCTACAGCATCGTCAGTCAATGTTCCTGTCTTCATATCCTGTGTATGAGCCAAGCCCATGAAGTGCCAGGTGGTCAGGCACTCTGGCAAAGTGAATTTCATCGACACCCGTCCTTCGCTATCAGCCAGCAGTTGCGGATAGAAGAATGCTGTCTCCTGCAGATTCTCTCGCATCTGCATCTGCTCAATTCCATTCTGCTTGTCAGACACGTTCATCCCAACAAGATTATCCGCTACCGTTTCCTTCGTTTCTAAGATATCCATCCCAGCAATACGACCTTGCAGACTTTCATCTACCGTTGCCATTGCCATACCAGCGAACTCCTTCGGAGCAGCCGTCTGTGTGCCATATGAGATTTCTGATGCTCTGCTTGCTAAGCTTCCCATCAACCGGGTGTTCCTTGTCATATAGACACCCCTTCTGAAACTTGAAGCATCAGGATAGATAGAATGATCGAAACGATTGAATGTCAGTTGACGCACCTTGAGTAGTGCCTCTGTCCAAGAAGCATTTGGAGTTTCAAATCTGCAATCATAGAAGAACCAACTTGTCTGAGGCAATGGCAATCGTCTATTGACACTCATAGACCATTCGTGGGGAGTCAACTGATCCAGGCTCTTATCATAAAGCGTAGCCAACAGCTGCGCCTTGACGGGTTTTCCGTCTGGGCCTAAGATGGTTAGCGTCCATTCTTCGTTTTGTCCAGGTTCCAATCGGTTGCGGAAAGTCTGCCATTGCAGTTTCAGATTCATATCCGGTTTTGGACGTTCAATAGAAATATCATGAACATAGGATTTACCTTCTTTCACCCATGCAAAACTTATCAGGATACCATTATCATAGTCCTCTTTGTATGTAAACTTACGATTCAATAGTTCATTTGTCAGGTCAACAGAACCACTTTCTACTAGTCTGTCGCCCGAAAGAATAGTATAAACCACATGTACATCGCTGGCTGACGATCCTACCTGTACGGTAACAGGCGTACCATCATTAGGGAAATAATTACTTGAAGCATAGAACCAATCGTCTGTCTCAGCAACAGGTCGTTTATCATCGAGCGAGAACACCACGAACTCACGTTTCAGGGAATCCTCACCACAGATAGCCTCCACGGTATGCTTACCCACCTTCAGTTGTCCCTTTGCAAAAGGGCATTTCGTCTTGGTCTTGACAGTATTCCATTTGCCACCATCCACACGATAGCGCACACTCGCATCCGTATCAACACCAGCAGAGTTCTGCATCATAAAGGTCATACTACCCCCATCCTCTTTCAGTATCTTTGTGGGTAAATCAATGAGAAACATCGATTTGCGGTTACCCAACGGCAACGACAGCTCGGCATAATGCGTCTCACCCGCCTGATCTGTCACATTCACATTGATATCGAAATTATAGAGCATGGCATATTTCGTCATGGGCAACACCATAGGGGTAGGAATCGTGAAGTTTCCATTAGCATCAGTAACGACCTCGCCCTCAGCCATCATGTGAGTACCGTCATCCTCCCCAATAGTGATCTGATTCCAATAATACGAATAGCGCCACCATAATTGATGCCTGGTACGCTCCACCGTGTATTTTACTTTGGCACCCTGTACTGGTGTTCCGGCATAAGTACGGGCTATACCTTTCACCTGTAGCGTATCACCATCTTTATAGTCAACCGTCACCTTTGGCATCTCCACCTCGAAAGTTGGGCGCTTATATTCTTCCACACGGAACCAGTTGCTTACACGATCCACTCGTACGCAGTATTGTCCTGTCAAGCCCTTGCGTGGCAGTGTAAACTGTGCGGAACAAGTACCATAATCATCAGAAGTTACATACTCTTCTCCAATCTCCTTTCCATTAGCATCTTCTAAGGTAATCTGTACTTTCTCACCTTTACGCACACTATGTTGGAAGCCCTTCTCTGTCTTATAAAGGATGACCGACACATGAACAACCTGCCCAGGACGATAGATGGAACGGTCAGTAAAGATTCTGGCTTCCTCTCTCATTTCCTGTTGTTTATAATACGTGAAATAGCCATAATGATTCATCTCTGCGCAAGCCTTATCATCGTCAGTAGTAACAAAGAGTTCTGTGACGCGCAAACTACCAGTCTCGCTAACAGCCTCACCCTTACTATCGGTGGTCAGGGTGACAATCTTTCCATTCGAATTAAAACGTAGTTTGGCACCACCCACGGGCTGTCCTGTGGTCGCATTTACAACCACATAGCGGGTCTTACTTTTGGAAAGATGCTGAGACAGCACACGCAGGTTGCTAACGTAATAGAAACTACGTTCCACCTTCTTCATACTTGGCAAGGTTTCAACCTCTACCATGTAGACACCCACGGGCAAAGCCGACAGTTTCAGGGTATCATTGAATTGTTCATAGGGAGCCTTGCCACCATAGGTTCGCACCTGTGTCAGTTCTGGTTTCTCCGTCAGTTTTCCTTTGATTTTCCGATAGTCATTTTCCTTGTTCGGATCAATATCTTTCAGATCCATTGCGGTGGCATTCACACGATAGACACGCATAGTAAGCTTAGAAATACCACGGATATCACCGATACCTACGGTTATTTCCCTATGAGGCAATACCGGTTCATGCGCCCAAGTATAATAATTCAAGGACTTTAGCTCCTTCTGCTTATTACGCAATTCATTCATTCGGTCCCATGTACCCCAGTGTTTCAAGGCAACATCTATATATTCCCATTTCTCTTTTGCCGAGACCTGAGCATTCTCCTCCATGAGTCCATAACGACGAATTGCCACCTCGCCCGTCTCCGGCAGGTCGGCATAAGCCTCAGCCAGCGAGTCTAGACGTGCAAAAAAAGGAGGCCAGCTTGACTTTTCGTCGTCATAAGGTGCTTGTAGCATGAGCCATTCCAAACTACTCATCATCGCTGCCACACGATTACCTTTCTTCAGATAATAATCACGCAACACATCATAATGCTTAGTTTCATAACCAATCACGCTAAGCAAGTCACCACTATAAATGCGGCTGTCTTCGCCTTCCTTCACAAATGGCCGGAAACTATCAGCTTTCACCGCAGCCAACTGCTCCGGATGCTGCAATGCCATATCATAATAATGCTTGGCAATCTCTCTGCGATTCTCGCCAAGAAAGTAGTTTCTTTCATAGATAGAACCCAGCACGGTCTGATAAACAGCACGCAACACAGGATCCTTTGCACGCTCCTCACGCTGCTGCAAACGCTCTACAATAGGCTTCAGCGAGTCACGGCTCACCGAAGTACATGCCTGACCGGCCTCCAACTCTGCTTTCAGTAATTGTCCGTAATTCTTTTCTTTCTCTGCCTTGGCTGCTATCTGGCGTAGCACCTGCTGTTCCGTCTGCGGCAGATCCTTGTTCAAGGCATCTTCCACTTGTTTCCACAAAGACTCATACGACTGTCCAAACAAAAACGCTGGAATCATCCATATAACGGCTAATGCAATCTTTTTCATATGCGAACATTGTTTTAGAAAGCAAAGATAACAAAAAAAATCAGACAACACCCACTCCATTGCCCTAAAATAGGAAAGTTTAACGCATTTTACGGATTTGCGCAACCGACGTTCTGTCATCACTTTCCGTCAAATTGTCATGTTTTTAGCAGACGGCACGCTGTTTGATGCCCTGTCAGCAGAAACAAACAAATAAGAAAGGAGTTAACTATGACAATCGACAAATTCACTATCAAGGCGCAGGAAACCGTACAGCAGGCCGTCAACATGGCCCGCCAGAACGGTCAGCAGTCCATTGAGCCCGTACATCTGTTCAAGGCCCTGATGGACAAGGCGCAAGACATTACCACATTTATTTTCCAGAAACTGGGTGTCAACGTCCAGCAACTCAACATGCTGGTCTCACAGGAGATGCAGCACCTGGCCCGTGTACAAGGCGGTGAACCCTATCTCTCAAACGACAGTCAGAAGGTTCTGCAGAAAGCCGAAGACCTTGCCCACGAGATGAACGACGAGTACGTTTCGTGTGAGCCAATTCTGTTGGCTCTCTTAGTCGTCAACACCACCGTGAGCCGTATGATGAAAGACGCGGGTGCCAACGAGAAAGATATGCGTCAGGCTATCCTCGAACTCCGTCAGGGGCAGCGTGTGCAGAGTCAGAGCGCTGACGACAACTATCAGTCGCTGGAGAAATATGCTAAAAACCTCGTTGACCTGGCCCGTCAAGGTAAGCTCGACCCCGTCATCGGACGTGATGACGAGATTCGTCGCGTGTTGCAGATTCTATCGCGCCGCACAAAGAACAACCCCATCCTGATTGGCGAGCCCGGTACAGGTAAGACAGCCATCGTTGAAGGTCTGGCCCAACGTATCGTACGTGGCGACGTGCCCGAGAATCTGAAGGACAAGCAACTCTTCTCGCTGGATATGGGCGCATTGGTGGCTGGTGCGAAATACAAGGGCGAGTTCGAGGAACGCCTGAAGAGCGTTATTAATGAGGTGACAGCTTCTGACGGACGTATCATCCTCTTCATCGACGAGATACACACGCTCGTTGGTGCCGGCAAGGGCGAGGGTGCCATGGATGCCGCCAACATCCTGAAACCTGCATTGGCACGAGGCGAGCTGCGCAGCATCGGTGCTACCACCCTCAACGAATATCAGAAATACTTCGAGAAGGACAAGGCCCTGGAACGCCGATTCCAGACTGTGATGGTTGACGAGCCTGATGAACTCTCTGCCATTTCCATCCTTCGTGGTTTGAAGGAGCGCTATGAAAACCACCACAAGGTACGTATTCAGGATGATGCCTGTATCGCTGCCGTGCAACTCTCCGAGCGCTATATCACCGAACGCTTCTTGCCCGACAAGGCCATCGACCTGATGGACGAGGCCGCCGCCAAGCTCCGCATGGAGCGCGACAGCGTGCCCGAGGAGCTCGATGAGATTATGCGCCGTCTGGCCCAACTTGAAATTGAGCGCGAGAGCATCAAGCGCGAAGCTTCCGTGCCCAGTGGTTCGGCCGCTGGGGATAAGCTCTCGCAGCTTGACCGCGAGATTGCCGAGCTCAAAGACCAGGAGCGCGATTTCCGCGCCAAGTGGGAGGGCGAACGCCAGCTCATCAACAAGATTCAGCAGGACAAGCAGGAGATTGAGAACCTGAAACTGGAAGCCGAGCGTGCCGAGCGCGAGGGCGATTACGGTAAGGTGGCTGAGATACGCTACTCCAAGCTAAAGGCCCTTGAAGACGATATCGCCGCCATCCAGCGCCAACTGGACAGCGCCACTACTCCCGACGGATCTCCGTCGGGTACCAGACTGGTCCGCGAGGAGGTCACTGCCGATGATATCGCCGAGGTGGTATCACGCTGGACAGGTATCCCCGTCACCCGCATGATGCAGAGCGAGCGCGAGAAACTGCTCCATCTCGAGGAGGAGCTCCATCGCCGCGTCATCGGCCAGAACGAGGCCATCACAGCCGTCTCTGATGCCGTGCGCCGCAGTCGCGCCGGTTTGCAAGACCCTAAGCGCCCTATCGCTTCATTTATCTTCTTAGGCACCACTGGTGTGGGTAAGACTGAGCTTGCCAAGACGCTGGCAGAATATCTCTTCAATGACGAGACTATGATGACGCGTATTGACATGTCGGAATACCAAGAGAAGCATACGGTCTCCCGCCTGATTGGTGCACCTCCGGGCTATGTAGGCTATGATGAGGGCGGTCAGCTCACCGAGGCTGTACGCCGCAAGCCCTATTCCGTGGTACTCTTCGATGAGATCGAGAAGGCACACCCCGATGTATTCAATATCCTCTTACAGGTATTGGACGACGGACGACTTACCGACAACAAGGGACGTACGGCCGACTTCAAGAACACGATCATCATCATGACCTCGAATGCCACACGCGAACAACTCCGCGCGACTATGCGCCCTGAGTTCCTGAACCGTATCGATGAGATTATCACCTTCACACCACTGTCAAAGGCGGAGATTGCCGATGTCGTCAAACTACAGTTGACACGTGTCCAGAAGATGCTTGAGCCACAGGGCTTCACCCTGGAGGTCACCCCACAGGCTATCGACTGGCTGGCACAGGAAGGCTACGATCCCGACTATGGTGCACGACCTGTGAAGCGTGCCATCCAGCAGTACCTGCTCAACGACCTGTCGAAGAAACTGCTGGCCGACGAGGTGAATCGCGAGAAGCCCATCATCGTGGATTCCTTCGGCGACGGCCTGGTCTTCAGGAATTAAATCATTATCACGACAAAACATCCTAGGGGTCCCGGAAAACTCGCCTCGAGTTTTCCGGGACCCCAAAATCTTCACTCGAGTGATTTCATCGATTGAGTTAGCTCAAATCATGAAATCACTCGAGTGAATTCATGATTTCAGCTATATGGCGATATTTTGCCAGTTTTCTCCATAAAAAAAGTTCCAGTTTTCTTTGTCAGATTAAAATAAAATCCGTACTTTTGCAGCGCAAAAAAATATTCGGGGTGCTGAGGCATGTGCCAAAGCTGAGAAAATACCCATAGAACCTGACGCGGGTAATGCCGTCGGAGGAAAGAAATATGAAAATTAATATTAACAACAAACAACACGAGACGCAAGCCTCTACTATATCAGAGCTTGCCACCCAACTGCAGTTGCCGCCCAAAGGTGTGGCAATAGCCATCGATAATCAGTTGAAACCACGTAGCACCTGGGACGACACACCTCTCCAGGAAGGCGCTTGTATCACTATTATCAAAGCAGCATGCGGGGGGTAAGGCCAATGATACAGTTTATTTCCCACTATTCCGAGCGTTACAGTTATCTGGACTCCATCCAACTGGCTCTTGAGGGCGGTTGTAGATGGATACAACTGCGCATGAAAGACGCTACCGATGATGAGGTACGCCCCATAGCTGTCGAAGCCCAAAAGCTTTGCCGTGCCTATGGAGCCAAATTTATCATCGACGATCGTGTGGCACTGGTACGCGAACTGGGGGCCGACGGCGTGCACCTGGGAAAGAACGACATGCCTATCCGTGAGGCCCGCCGACTATTAGGTTCCGGCTTCATCATCGGCGGCACAGCCAATACCTTTGAGGATGCCAAAGCCCACTACGAAGCCTCAGCCAATTATATCGGCTGCGGTCCTTTCCGTTTTACCACCACCAAACAGAAACTGGCCCCTGTCCTGGGACTGGAAGGCTATCGCAGCATCATCAGTAAGTTGCGTGCTGCCAACATCAACATCCCCATTGTTGCTATTGGCGGCATCACCAAAGACGACATCCCCGCCATCCTCCAGACAGGTATCACGGGCATTGCACTGAGTGGCACCGTATTGCGTGCCAACGACCCCATTGAAGAAATGAAACACATCATAAACATCATTAATCATGAGTAAACTAATTATTGCAGGGCGGGAGTTTAGCTCTCGCCTTTTTTTAGGCACAGGCAAGTTCAATAACAACGAACTGATGGCGCGCGCCATCGAGGCTTCTGCTACGGAGATGGTGACCGTAGCCATGAAGCGAGTAGAACTTGACGATCAGGATGACGAATTACTCACCCACATCACCCAATTCCCCAACATCCAGTTGCTGCCCAACACCTCTGGCGTGCGTAATGCCGAGGAGGCCGTCTTTGCCGCCCAGATGGCACGCGAGGCCTTCGGCACCAACTGGCTCAAGTTGGAGATTCACCCAGACCCACGCTATCTGCTGCCCGACTCTGTAGAGACGCTGAAAGCCACCGAGCAACTGGTAAAACTCGGTTTCGTGGTACTGCCCTATTGTCAGGCCGACCCCACACTGTGCAAGCATCTGGAAGAGGCCGGTGCTGCCACGGTGATGCCTCTTGCCGCCCCCATCGGCACCAATAAAGGTCTGCGCATGAAGGACTTCCTGCAGATTATCATCGACCAGGCCACCGTGCCCGTAGTCGTTGATGCCGGCATCGGAGCGCCTAGTCATGCTGCCGAGGCCATGGAGATGGGTGCCGACTGCGTGTTGGTGAACACCGCCATTGCCGTAGCAGGCGACCCCGTTAAGATGGCCGATGCCTTCCGTCAGGCCGTCATCGCCGGGCGCCAGGCTTACGAGGCTGGTCTTGGAGCCATTGCCGACAGTGCCGAGGCGTCAAGTCCCCTCACTGCGTTCTTAAATGTTTAATGTTTAATCTTTAATGTTTAATCTTTAATGATCAACGATCACAAGGCTTACGCTCAGCGTGAGAAATACTATATGCAGGGTAAGATATACCCTGATTTGAAGGTCGGTATGCTCAAGGTCAACCTCACCCCTACGGTGACGAAGGATGACAATGGCAAGACCCATACAGAGAAGAACGAACCGGTGTATATCTACGACACCAGTGGTCCCTACACAGACCCCAACTATCAGGTTGACCTCAAGAAAGGTCTGCCCCACCTGCGCCAGCAGTGGATTAACGACCGTGCGGCAAAGGGGCAGGGTATCACCCAGATGGCATGTGCCAAGGCCGGCATCATCACTCCCGAGATGGAGTATGTGGCTATCCGCGAAAACATGAACTGTGAGGCACTGGGCATCAAGAGCCACATCACCCCCGAGTTTGTGCGCGACGAGGTGGCTCGCGGCCGTGCCGTCATACCCGCCAATATCCATCACCCCGAGAGCGAACCGATGATTATCGGTCGAAACTTCGCGGTGAAGATCAACACCAATATAGGCAACTCAGCCACCACTTCCTCTATTGACGAAGAGGTGGACAAGGCCGTCTGGTCGTGCAAATGGGGAGGCGACACCTTGATGGACCTCTCCACTGGTAATAATATCCACGAGACACGCGAATGGATTCTGCGCAACTGTCCTGTTCCTGTGGGCACAGTCCCCATCTACCAAGCTTTGGAAAAAGTGGACGGCAAGGTAGAAGACCTCACCTGGGAAGTGTATCGCGACACGCTCATCGAACAGTGCGAGCAGGGCGTTGACTATTTCACCATCCATGCCGGCATCCGTCGCCACAACGTACATCTGGCCGACAGTCGTCTCTGCGGCATCGTGAGTCGCGGTGGCAGTATCATGAGTAAGTGGTGTCTCATCCACGACAAGGAGAGTTTCCTCTACGAGCACTTCGACGACATCTGTGATATCGTGGCGAAATACGATGTAGCCCTATCGCTTGGCGACGGACTGCGCCCTGGCTGTACTGCCGATGCCAACGATGCCGCTCAGTTTGCCGAGCTCGACACCATGGGCGAACTCGTGGGGCGTGCGTGGGAGAAAAATGTGCAGGCCTTTATCGAGGGACCTGGCCATGTACCCATGCACAAAATCAGCGAGAACATGGAGCGCCAGCTGGTGAAGTGTCACGAGGCACCTTTCTACACCCTCGGCCCCATCGTCACCGACATAGCCCCCGGCTACGACCATATTACCAGCGCCATCGGTGGCGCCCAGATAGCATGGTTGGGCACTGCGATGCTCTGCTATGTCACCCCCAAGGAGCACCTGGCCCTGCCTAATAAAGATGATGTACGCGCAGGTATCATTGCCTATAAGATAGCGGCCCATGCCGCCGACCTGGCCAAAGGACATCCCGGAGCCACCATCCGCGACAATGCCCTGTCGAAAGCCCGTTTCGATTTCCGCTGGCGCGACCAGTTTCACCTGTCGCTCGACCCCGAATTGGCTCTGCAGTATTTCACCGAGGCAGGCCACACCGATGGAGAGTATTGCACCATGTGCGGCCCCAACTTCTGCGCAGCCAAGCTCACTCACGACCTGAGGAAGATTAAACATTAAAGATTAAACATTAAAGATTAAACATTAAAGATTAAAGATTAAAGATTAATGGAACTTTCTCGTGAACAATGCAGGCGATACAATCGCCACCTCATTCTCGACGGTTTCGGCCTCGACGCGCAGGAGCGATTGTTGCAGTCGAAGGTGCTGCTGATAGGGGCAGGCGGACTGGGTTCACCAGTTGCCCTCTATCTGGCGGCTGCCGGTGTGGGTACCATCGGTGTTGTGGATGGCGATACCGTCAGCATCACCAACCTGCAGCGACAGGTACTTCACAGCACACCCGACGTAGGACGTCCCAAGGTGGAGGTAGCCCAAGAGCGCATGCAGGCCATCAATCCTGATGTCAAGGTTGAGACCTACGAGACCTATCTCAGTGAGGCCAATGCCCTCGAACTGATACGTCCCTACGACTTCATCATCGACGGCACCGATAATTTCGCCACGAAATATCTGGTCAACGACGCCTGCGTAATGTTAGGAAAGGCCTTTTCCATGGGCGGCATCAGTCGTTATAGCGGACAATTGATGACCCATGTGCCCGGCTCAGCCTGCTATCGTTGTCTGTTTCCCGAGCCACCCGCCAAAGAGGACGTAGAGACCTGCGCCACCGTTGGTGTGCTCGGCTCTATCGCCGGCATGCTGGGTACCGTTCAGGCCACCGAGTGTATCAAATATCTTGCTAACGTGGGCAATCTGCTCACCAATAGTCTTCTCACCTTCGATGCCCTCTCGATGCAGTGGCAGCGCTTCGACTTCGCCCAGCGTTCCGACTGTGCCCTCTGCGGCAAAGAGCCAACCATTCACAAACTGAAGGAATATGCCTTCCAACCCTGTAAATCAAAATAAGCAATATGTTTTCCGACGAACTAAAAAATATCAGTTGGAATGAGACCACCGAGCGTATCGCCTCAATGACCGATGCCGACGTGCGCCGCGCCTTAGGAAAGAGCCACTGTGACATCAACGATTTCATGGCTTTGCTCTCGCCTGCTGCCGAGCCATACCTGGAACAGATGGCACGCCTTTCGCGTAAATATACTGAGGAGCGCTTCGGCCGCACCATGTCGATGTTCATTCCCCTTTATATCACCAACTCCTGTTCCAACTCATGCGTCTATTGCGGTTTCCACCGCGAGAACCCCATGGCACGCACTATCCTCACCCCCGAGCAGATTGAGGACGAATATCGTGCCATCAAACAACTGGCACCCTTCGAGAATATCCTGCTCGTCACGGGCGAGAATCCCGCCAAGGCCGGTGTGCCCTATCTGGCTAAGGCCATTGATATTGCCAAGCGCTATTTCTCGAATATCAAGATAGAGGTGATGCCACTGAAGATGGAGGAATACAAGGAACTGACCCACCACGGCCTCAACGGTGTCATCTGTTTCCAGGAGACCTATAACCGCGAGCACTACCAGCTGTACCACCCACGTGGCATGAAGAGCCGCTTTGAGTGGCGTTGCGACGGATTCGACCGCATGGGTCAGGCCGGTGTCCATTCCATCGGCATGGGCGTGCTGATTGGATTAGAGAAAGAGTGGCGCACGGATGTCACCATGATGGCCCACCACCTGCGCTACTTGCAGAAGCACTACTGGCGCACCAAGTACTCCATCAATTTTCCCCGCATGCGCCCAGCGCAGAACGAAGGATTCCAGCCCAACTGCTTTATGACCGACCGCGAACTGGCGCAGGCCACGTTTGCCATGCGTATCTTTGACCACGACGTAGATATCTCCTACTCTACCCGTGAGCCGGCCTATATCCGCGACAACATGTGCACGCTGGGCGTCACCACCATGTCGGCCGAGAGCCACGTCAACCCCGGCGGCTATCACACCTATCCCCAGGCGCTGGAGCAGTTCTCTGTAAGCGACGAGCGCACCGCCAAGGTCATCAATGCCCGCCTCAAAGAACTGGGTCGTGAACCTGTGTGGAAAGACTGGGATGCCTCGTTCGACCTATTTAAGAAGTGCATATGATTATTGTTCTCACAAAACCCGACTTCTTTTCCGGCGAGGCCGAGCGTATCACCGCCCTGCTCACCAGTGGGAAGGCCGACCTGATACATATCCGTAAACCTCAATCCAGCCAGTATGAGGTAGAGCAATTGCTGTGCGACCTGCCGGCAGTGCTCTACCCTCGACTGGTGCTTCACGACCACCATCCCCTGGCGATGAGATACGGACTGAGAGGCGTGCATCTCAACAGACGCAATCCCAATCCGCCGGCAGACTGGACGGGCGCCGTGAGCATCTCATGCCACACGTTCAAGGAGTTGGCCGAAGCCAGAAAGCAGTCGTATGCCTATATGAGCCTGAGCCCCATCTTCGACAGCATCTCCAAGCAGGGCTACCACTCGGCATTCACCCGTGAACAGATTGAAGAAGCCCGCCTACAGGGTCTTATTGACGAGCGCGTGATGGCACTGGGGGGTGTCACATTCAGCAAGATAGAAAAAATAAAACAAATGGGCTTCGGAGGAGCCATGATCCTCGGCGACGCATGGAAATAGTACTGACCATAGCCGGTAGCGACCCCTCGGGCGGTGCTGGCATCCAACAAGACCTCAAGGTCATCACGGCCCATGGCTGCTATGGTGCCACCGTTATCACTGCCCTCACCTCGCAAAACACGCTGGGTGTGCAGTCGTCCATGTCTGTTCCACCCGACGTCGTAGCCTCACAGTTACACGCCGTCCTCAGCGACCTTCACCTCTCAGCCATCAAGATTGGCATGATACCCGATAAGGCCGTAGCTCAGGTCATAGTTGAAGCATTAAAAGAGGTTCAAGTGCCCATTATCTACGACCCCGTGATGATCTCCACCAGTGGCTATCAGCTCATGTCGTCCGATGCCATCAACTATATCGCAGAGCAGCTATTCCCCCTCTGCACACTCGTCACCCCCAATCTTCCCGAGGCCGAGCGACTGAAAGAGCAATTGGAACATCCCTGCACCGCTTTTCTGGTGAAGGGTGGCCATGCCCAGTCCACGCTGATGACAGACCGTCTCATAATGTCCGATGGCACCGTCAGCGAGTTCACCACAGAGAAGATTGCCAGCCGCAACCTCCACGGCACCGGTTGCACCCTGTCATCTGCCATAGCATCAAATATGGCCCTGGGCAACTCATTACCCAAGGCCATATCTCAAGCAAAGGATTTCATCACAGCAGCCATCCGCCGTTCTGCCGACATTTCCATCGGTCACGGCAACGGACCGTTGCACCCTTTCCTCATTAAATCGGTGTGACAGTCATGGGCGTGAGCACTGCAGCATGCGCTGCCTTCTGGGCAATTACAGCCAGTCCTTTTGCCAGTCCCTTCGGACGCGTCTTCATGCCCACGCAACTCTTTCCCGTGAGTTTCTCAAACCAAGTACAAGCAGCAATATAGCGTCCCATCGTCAGGTTCAGATGGTAACCGTCGCGTGTCAGGTCACGATTCACGATATTATCCTTTGTGCTTGCCGTGGCAAGCACCGTGGTTCTTGCGTTCTGTATGGCAGTGCCCGTAGGAATATAAAACTGCAGGTCATACTGATGGTTACGCATCATCTTCTCTACAGCAGCAGTGATGCTGGAATACATCACGAATTGGTTATAGTTATACTTCGCAAAACCCTTATGTTCAGAGTCTTCTGCATAGGCCCACGTCTGCTGGAAACCCAGTCGGACAGAGTCCACCGCCAGCGCTTTCACATAGCCTATCATCAGACTTAGTCCCGGCTCATAACTCTCCAGGCGACCAGCATCCTGACTCACCTGTTGCAGGGTAATCACATCCCATGGCTCATCAGTGATAATATCCCGTAGCGTATATTTTCCCCGGTTCACCTTCTTGCCGTCGGTCACCTTACGATATTCCGTGTTCACCGCCAGCGAACGGGCATCATTCCAATGCCCTATCAGGCTCCATCCCCCTCTATAGGCATTACCTATGATAAAGGTCACGCCGGCCTCCTTACCCAAGTCCCACAGATACTGCTCCACAGCATCCTCAGAGAATGAATTACCAATGGCCAGCACTCTCAGCGTATCCTTTACCTGCGCGCTCGCGGCCTCAACAATCAACGATAAAAGTAAAAATAAATATAGCCTTTTCATGTCTTTTCTTTATCCTTTTTCAAACAACGCTGCAAAGGTACTCCAAATTTTCGATTAAGCGAAGACTTTTCCAAAGGAATTCATGATAATCATAGAAAAAACTCGCCGAGCCCATCCTTTTGGATGTCTCGGCGAATATTATAAAGGGGAATGTCGTCGGGGAAAGCGCTATGGCTTGTTAGCGCGGAACATTGCAATTTCAGAATCGAATCGTTCTATGATGTCCTCCAGATAGGGATGGCTACGCGGCACGATGATGGCGATAAAATTCTCCATACCCTCGTCTATTACCATTTCGGTCTTGATGTAAAACAGTTTGCTCTGCTCGGCTCCCATAAACCATCGCAGGAACAGACGGTTGCGCTGTGCCTGTTGGTCGTTGGCACTATCGCACATATAGAGCATGATGTCGGGGTTGGCACGGAAGAACTCCACGATGATACGTATCACCGTCTCGCGTACCTTCGGGTCGCTGGGCGAGGCCTTACCGCTGCGATTCATAAGATCGAACCAATAGGCGGGTATCGGGTCGAAGAAAGACTCCTGCTTAAAACTCACGGCATAAACAATGTCGTGGTCTGTGCGGAAGATGTATTCGCCGTCGTCCAGTTTCACCGGATAGGGGCTGTCGTAGAACAGATGCTGTGGATCAAGTTCCTTCATACCGTCTCTATCTTGAAGAAGGGGTCTGACTTGGCACGTTTAATCTGCTCTTCCATTTCCGTCAACTTGACGTCCATACGAGCTCGCCACTCTTTCTTGTACTCACGATAAGCCCTGATGGAATCGATAAACGTTCCGGGCTTGGATGTGAACTGTAATTTCTTTGCTTCCATGATTGATTCTTTTTATTTCTGCGTGCAAATATACAACTTTTTCCCGATAATAACTCAAAAGATAACTCTTTTTTTATTCTAAGGAGTCTGGGAGGGAAGGAGTGGCGGCGCTGGCGCCGACAGAAAAACTCCCAGCCTCCTTATACATCCAGTTGGTGACACTGAAGCCCGTATACTGCTTGAAGGCCAGACTGAAGGTGCTGTAGCTGCGGTAGCCGCTGCGCCCGGCCAGGAGTTTGGCAGAGACGGGACGACCGGCAGAGACGGCCTCGCGATAGAGCCCGATGAAATGATTGATGCGGAGCTCGTTGATATAGGTGTTGTAAGTGGTCTTTTTGCGAGAGAAATACTGACTGAGGTAGAAGCGGTTGATGCCCAGCGCCTGCGCCAACTGACTGACGGTGAGGTCGTGCTGCAGGAAGAGCTGCTTGGCTTCGCAATGCTGGCGCAACAGGCAATCAATATCATCGGGCACGGGACCGGCAATCTCTTCGCTGAGCACGATCTGCGAGATGCTCAGGTCCTGCAGCGTCTCCACGCGCCACAGCAGATAGACAATAAGCACCAGGGCGCACACCTGGACGAGGAATTCGTAGTCCATGCCCCCGTCGCCGCAGGCGTAGATACCAAGCATCAGCATCACCACCGCCAGCACCACGAAGCTCTGCCACACCTCCTTGTGCTCCAGGTCGGCAAAGTTGTCGCGCAGCCAGTGGCCATACTGATACACGGCGCGCACCATATATACCATCAGTCCGATGCCCACCAGCAGCAGATAGCCACGCATCCACGGCAGCAGGTCGTAGCTGCGCATGCCCACGCTCACCGCCATCATGATGACCAGCGGCGCCACGGCCACCCACACCGGCCAGAGCGGTCGGCGCCTGTCCTGCAGCATGCAGAGCAGCACCACGATGGCCACGGGAATCGTCAGCAGACAGTCGAGCAGTCCGCCGATGAGCATCCACAGCGTGGCCGTTTCATTATCGGCAGTCATGCTCGCCGGCAGGTACCACAGATGCCCCGCCGCCACGATGCCGAAAAACGCCGCCGTCCACAGGCGCAGCCTGTCGGGCGTCTTTACGCGCCGCTCAAACGCGTTGCCCTGCCTCAGCAAGAGGTACAGGCAAGCGATGAATGCCGTCGCTGTTCCAGCAGCGTAGAGCATCAAAAGCAGCATGACGCCGAGCGATAATTGTCCGAACATGATTGTTTTCAGGTTTATATTTGCATGCAAAGATAACGTTTTTTTCTGAAACATTGTGATAAATGGCGAAAAAAAACGTTTTTTCCTCCCCAAAACCACCGCCACGCTGTTTCGTATTTGTCTCATTCCCATCCCCGCGGGCTTTTGTTTTCGTCTCATTTGGGGCATGGACTTTCAAAATATGCAAAAACAGTTTCAAAATCTGCAAAATCTTCGTCGGCGGACGAAAAACTATTGCAGGTTTCGCAGATTTTTATTATCTTTGCCAACAGAACATAATTCTTACCCGACATCTATAACCTAATGAGCATAACAAACATTATGATCTTTACACTCGTAGGGGTGGTGGCGCTGCTCACCATCCTCTGCTGCTGTTTATTTTACGCCCTCAGCAGACGCGACGAACGGCTGGACCGGCTCTCCGACGAGAACCGCGACCTGAAGGACGTGATCGAGGACATGGAGAGTGATATGAAGGGCCTCACCGCCGCCCCCTCTCAGGAAAGAGAGGGGAGTAGATAGAAACGAACAGGGAGCACGCGGATGAGACGGAGAGGAAGATGAATCCGAATAATCCGTGGGCGAGACAAAAAGAAAATATATATATAATTCACTTAATTATTAACATTTTTAAAACTTAAAGTTATGAGAAAAAACAAATTATTACTTCTGCTCGCGCTGCTCTTGACGGCGGCGACGGGCGCAAGAGCTGCCTGGACGGGAGGAACCTACACCGCCACAGCTAATGAAAACCTCGGTGCGATTACCGTCAACGGCGACGCCACGCTGACCATCAACTCAGACGTGACCGTCACCATCACCGGCGGCATCAACGTCGCCAGCGGCACACTCACCGTCACAGGCCCCGGCACGCTCGTGGTCACCGGCGCGAAAGGAAACAACGGCGCCAGCGCTTGGGAAGGCGGCAACGGCAGCAACGGCGGTGTAGCCATCAGTGGCAACATCATCGTACAGGGTGGCGCTACCGTGACTGCCACCGGCGGCACCGGCGGCACCGGCGGCACCGGTACATTTGTAGCCGGCACCGGCGGCAACGGCGGTGTAGCCTTCGCAGGCACACTGACCTACAAGAGCGGCACTGTGACTGCAAACGGCGGTTCAGCCGGCAGCGGCGGCTATATCGATGACGAGGAAGAATATGCCTCCAGCGGCTCTGCTGGAAAAGCCTTTGCCAACGACGTGGACTTCACCCAGACGACCGGGTACAGCGTGACGAACGGCACCAGTACAATCGGAAGTGTCTTAAACCAGACAAAGGTCGTCATCTCCGGGGGCACTGACCCCGCCGCCGCCACCACCTACACCGTCACGATGAAGGACGGCGTGAAGGATGCCGACAAGTGGACGGTGAAGGTTGGCGAGGGCTAGGCCCAGGCGCTGCCCATCGGCGGACTGAAGGGCGACGGCTCGGAGACCGTGACGCTGCAGTACAACGGACGACTGAAGGTGAAGGGCGTGAAGGCTACAAGCGAGGCTGCACCGGCGGCGGCGAAGGAACCGGCTACGGTGACGACGGCGCCGACGGGTGCGGCGGTTGTTGGCGTTGGCAAGACGACGGCGCTGGTTAGCGGTGGCGTGGCCGACGGCGGCACGCTGATGTATGCAGTGACCACGACGAACACGAAGCCTGCCTCGACGGATGGCTTCAGCGACGCGGTGCCCACGGCTGAGACCATCACCGCCAGTGGCACGGTATATGTTTGGTATTACGTGAAGGCCGACGACGGCACGCACAGCGACAGCGAGATTGCGGCTACGGCCATTGAGGTTCCCGTGGCCGACATCGTATGGGACGCTTCGAACGTCAAAGAACTTGATGTCTTCGGCAATCATGAACCCTGTACGATTGATGGCGTCACGCTGAGTGGTAATGCCGAAGAGGTTTATGCCAGGTGGTCTGGTTACGGAAATCCGGAAAAGGATGGCATCAGTTTCGAAACGATGGAATCAGGCGGCTTTACCTTCAAGGCACCGAACAGCAAGAAGTTCACAAAGATTGAGATGACGCTCACTGGCCCTGCTGGTTGGGATTATGCAAGTCTCGGCACTGGATGGTTGTATAGTGATGATCCTATGACAGAAATATTTAAAGTCACGTGGAAGGGCAGTGCCGCCTCGACGGTTGATCTGCTGAAGGATGCTGGTAATTTCAACGGCGAAAGGGTGAAAAGCATCGTGTTCTACCTGTCGGATGCAGAGTAACCCCCTCGCGCGCGTATATATATATAATGTATAGTATTCAAGGAGACGAGAAAACGAGGAGACAGGAATACAAGAATTCAAGTAAATGACGATGGAGACGATGATGAGCTTTGCAGTCGATACAGAGCACGCCCGGAGGCAAAAAAGTGGCTTTGTAGTCAATACAGAGCACGTTTCGGGGCAAAAAAGGGGCTTTGTAGTCTATACAGAGCACTCCCGGAGGCAAAAAAGTGGCTTTGCAGTCACTACAGAGCACTCCCAGAGGTAAAAAGTGGCTTTGTTGTCACTACAGAGCACTCCCGGAGGCAAAAAACACGCTTTGTAGTCACTACAGAGCACTCCCAGGGGAAAAAAACTCCATTTGTAGTCAATACAATCGATATTTAGAGTGAATAGAATCAAGAACAAAGAAACATTAAAACATTAAGATTATGATACAAATTAAAAAAACTATACTGACGCTCGCACTGCTAATCACGGCGGCGACGGGCGCGTGGGCAGAAGGTTATTATAATATTAATATAAATTTCGATCCTGTTTATAAACCTGAGTTTACATTCTTTATGTGTAATGTTATGGGACCCGATATGCCTAGTGGTACGCTCTACCTATCCGTCGATGGTGTGTCAAAGGGCAGTTTCGATGTTGATAATGGAATGTGTTCTCGTCAAATTTCCCCCGCTTTAGATGCGGGAGATCATACTTGGTATGCCGAGTTTATTCCTGAGGGTGGCGGTGAAAAGAGTACTGGACAGAGAAGTTTTACAATAGATCAGGACTTTGCCTATGTTTATATTGATGATCCTGAACAATCTTCAATTGAAATGGGCGTTGGTGAAAGTAGGAATTTTAGGGGTCATGTAGATGGTCCTGAATCAAGTGAGGTAAATATTTCATCAAGTAATGATAATGTTGCTAAATTTAGGGCTTCATCCAGTTACTCTTATGGATTTGAGGGCTATATTGATGCTGTTGGTGCAGGCACTGCCACAATTACAGTTTCATTTGCAGGCAATAAAAATTACAAGGCTGCCCAAAGTAAAACACTCACTGTTACAGTCTTAGCCCCCGCCGCCTCCGGCCCCGAGGTCGCCTGGAACAAGACGGCGAAGACCGGCACGTTCACCATGCCCGGCGGCAACGTGACACTGGAGCCCGAGTACTACCCGCAGGCCGCGCTCACCGCAGCCCCCACCGCCATCAATAACGTGCCCGCCACCACCGACGGCGCCATCGTCAAAGCCGGCACCGTGAAGAACATCGGCGAGACCGCGAACGCCCAGGGCACCGTGATGTACTACGTCAGCCAGACCGCCCTCGACGACGACGCCCTGCTGGCCCTCGCCGCCGACCAGTGGACTGCCGACGTGCCCACCGCCGAGAGCCTCGCCCAGGGCCAGGCCTACGTCTACTACTACGTGCGCGGCAACGACAGCGACACCGACGCTGAGAACTTCAGCGACGGCGACATCCTCGCCGCCAACGCCCTCACCGTCACCATCGCCGCCGAGCCCACCTACGCCGTCACCTTCGCCGAGGGCGTCAACCCCGAGCCTCCCGCCCAGCCTGAGTGGACCGCCAGCCCCGCCACCGGCGTGAAGAAGGGCGAGACCGTCACCGTCACCTACACCGGCTCGAAGAAAGTCATCGGCGTGAAGGCGGAGAAGAAGGCGAAGGCCTCGGCTGGCCCCGTCACCGTAACGTGGAACAACGATGATATAACCGGCAGTGATAATTCTTTCACCAAGGACGGTGTCACTATAACTGCCGGCGATATAGACTTCGATGAAAAGGATTTCAAAGGAGGCGGAACATTTACCACCACCCTCGGCAACTTCACCAAGATTGAAGTGACTACATCGCGTTGGCAAGCATCAGGCGAAGGCTGGTCGGGCAGCACCTGGACCGGCAATGCCTCCAGCGTATCGTTCAGCGGCGAAATTATGGATCGTGGCGAGGGCACTGTCAAGTTTGTGTTCACCATTGAGCCGACGAACTGACCGCCCCCCTCTCGCGCGTATATAATATAAAAGGTATAAACAACATAAAGAAATACAATATATGAAAACAATATCAAGATATATAATGACGCTCGCGCTGCTACTCACGGCAGTCACGGGCGCGTGGGCCGCAGACACGTACACCATTACGTTCAGCGGTTTCGGCAACGAGGCCTGTAACAAAACGGTCACTGATGCCGCGCTGGAATATTCCGAAACATTTACTGTTAATGATGTGGATGCAGACTATATGTCGTTAATCGACTTAGGCGGCTCTAATGAGTATGTCAGCATCAGTCAAGGTCAATATGATACACAAATTATCATCACCGTCAAAAGCGCCTTCGAGGGCACGGAAAAGGTCACGGTCTATTATGTGAATATGGATGGGGATGAAACTGCGCGTAATATCTCCGTGACCTGCGTGAAGAACGCCCCCGCCGAGCCCGCCGGTCCCAAGGTCGCTTGGAACGCCTCGACCAAGACCGGCACCTTCGCGATGCCCGGCAGCGACGTCGTGCTGACACCCATCTACGCCAAGGCAGCCGCATTCGCCACCACGGGCACCGAGCTCGATGTGAAGACCCTGCTGCCCGAAGCCGCTGAAGGCATCATCGCCGGCACCGACGCATCGCTCATCGCCGAGGGCACCGGCATCGTGGCCTTCGCCGGAACCAGCACCGAGGTCACGCAGGGCACGCTGATGTACGCCATCGGCACCTCAGCCACCGAGGCCCCCGCACTCACCGCCTTCAGCGCCACAGTGCCCACAGCCGAGGACATCGCTGACGACGGAGCAGACGTCTACGTATGGTACTACATCCAGGGCGCCGACACCCCCGACGGCCAGCAAGCCACCGAGGAGAACACCTTCAACGACACCGAGCCCGCCTGCCTCACCGTCCAGGTGCTCACCAACAAGTTCGACATCACCTTCAACGCCGCCAACGCCAACACCATCGAGGCCGGCAAGGCCACCGTCACCCTCGACGGCGCAGCCGCCACCGTCACCGACGGCAAGCTCCAGGGCGTGAAGATGGGCAGCGAGGTGAAGATCAAGGCCAACACCGGCTACAAGTTCCGCAAGGTGGAGGTGAAGAAGGCGGCCTCTGAGTCTCTCATCGTCAACCCCGTAGTGGGACAGATTATCGGCAGCGACGGCAAGAACTATAATGTTGCCGACGTGCCCACGGGCGTGGAGAAAGTGGCCATGATTACCTACGTAGGCAGCGAGACGGGCCATGACACCTACAAGCGCGGCCTGGCCATCGCCCTGAGAGACGAAGGCGAAATGGACTGGGCGACGGCCAAGAGCACCTGTGAGGCCAAGAGCACCTTTACCAATGCCGCATGGATGGTGCCCAGCGTGCCTCAGTGGATGGCTATGTGCACGGCCACTGGTAATTCTGGTAATACTTATTACGGCAGTATGAAATATGCCATGATTGCCGCCGCAGGCGAAGAAAGTAGTTTTAAGGAGGACGGCTACCAATACTGGTCATCGTCAGAGGGTAGTAGTAGCACCGCCTTTTGCTTTGGTCTCAAAGATGATAGTGCGAACATCCCAAGCGCCGACAAGAACAATATAAAAGGTGTTCGCGCCGTGCTCGCTTTCTAACCCCTCTCGCGCGTATATAATATAAAAGGTATAAACAACATAAAGAAATACAATATATGAAAACAATATCAAGATATATAATGACGCTCGCCCTGCTACTCACGGCAGTCACGGGCGCGTGGGCGCAGACACCTACAATCTACTTCCAACAGGACTACGCAACGGAAACTGTTGATTGGAGCACGGCTACTGGTGGACGGTTCACACCTATCGTTGAGAACGGTTATCTCACAGTTAACCAGAATCAACGTAACAACAATGGTACTACCCTTACTTGTACTGCGACACAAGGAAAAGTAGATGCCGGTAAGGACTTCACGATGACTTTCAATGTAAAGCTTGGAGCTTCTACTAACCAGTCTGCTACAGCTTTCAACATCTACGATGCTGCAAACTCTGCTCCAATCCTCTCTCTTGCTGAAGGTTCGGTAAATGCTACAGCATGGAAAATCAATCAGGGCACTCAGACTGCTACGGTATCAGCCGGTGGCGGAAAGTCCCTAGATGAACTCAGTTGGATTTTCGTTCAGGTAACATATATCGCAGGCGAGAATGCTAAGACTTATCTTACTCTGAAGGATGAACAGAACAACATTATCGACGGATTCGACGAAACGGAAATCCCAACGATTTCTGTGGCAGGCGGTCTTGGCAAGATGACCTTCGTAACATCCCGTTACTCCGCTAACTTTGCCATCGACAATGTCCTCGTTAGCGAGGTTGTGAACGACGCCGCTGCCTCCGAGCCCACCATCGACGTAACCACCAACGCCGCAAGCAAACAGGACCTCTTCACTGAGGCATCGTTCACCATGCCCCCCTTCGACGCAACGGTGAACTACATGCTGGTGCGCGACATGCAGGACAAGGCGAATCCCGTGGCCTTCAGCGGACTGCCCAGCTCTGGCAACATCGTCGTGAAGAAGGGCGACGACGGCAAGTATCAGCCCGCCGAGGCACTCACCATCCAGCTCATCGACCCCCTGGCCTCTGCTGAAGACGCAAAGAACATCATCGGTGCCGACGGCATCACCGTCAAGGTGCTCGTGGGCGACGACTCAAGCCTACCCATCGAGTACGATCATTACGAACCCATCACCCTCGAAGCCTTCCTTGCCGACATGAAGCCCGGCTACTACTGGATTAAGGCCGAGCCGACCGACGAGAACAGCCCCTACGACGGCACCGTTTACAGCAGCCAGTTCACCGTCGTAGAGAAGTACGACCTCGCTGTGAAGCCCGCCAACGACTTCTCGAAGGGTAAGGTTGAAAGCGTCACCGTAGGCAGCGGGTCCGTCACCATCGACGCCAACGGCAAAGCAAGCAAGACCGGCATCGACCCCGACACCGATGTGAAGATCAAAGCCAAGCGCGGCTACGTCATCGACAAGGTAGAGGCGAAGAAGAAGGCTGCGGCTGAAGGCCATGCACTCACATCAGCTAAGTTTGGCGAAATAGTAGGCAGCGACGGTAAGGCATACGCCGCCGACGACAAGGACAACCTGCCCAGCGGCGTGACCGCCGTGGCCATGATTTGCTACGTCAGCGGCAGCCACGGCCTGGCACTGGCGCTGACCGATGAAGGCAAGATGAACTGGAGCACCGCCCAGACTACCTGCGCCGCCCACACGCCGGCCATCACCGGCGGCACGTGGAAACTCGCCAGCAAGGACGAGTGGAACAGCATGATTTCCGCTGCCGGCAGCGACGCCGACCTGCGCGATGGCTTCGGCTTCGTCGGCGGAACGAATATGCAGTCGAGCTGGTACTGGTCGTCTACGGAGTACGAGGACAATTCCAGCCAAGCGTACTACTACGACTTCTACGGCGGCTACTTTAACGTCTTCTCTAAGGGCAACGCCGCCCGTGTTCGCGCCTGCCTCGCGTTCTAACCCCTCTCGCGCGTATATAATATAAAAGGTATAAACAACATAAAGAAATACAATATATGAAAACAATATCAAGATATATAATGACGCTCGCGCTGCTACTGACGGCAGTCGGCGGAGCGTGGGCAGCGGACTATTATGTTGTGGGCAACTTCACCAATTGGAGCACCAATCCCGCCTACAAGATGACGCTGAACACGGAATGCACATCTACCACAGAGTATATACTGACACTCGACTTAGCCGCTGATGCACAGTTTAAGGTGGTAAAGGATGATGGCCAAGACCAGACCTGGTATCCCGACGGTATGGGAAATAACTATGGCGAAAACGGTGAACTGAAAGGAGCCGGTAAGTACACGGTTTACTTCCGTCCCAACAAAGATGGTAACCAAGACTGGTTCTATGATGTTATAAACGTAGCAGCCGCCGAGTCTGCCCCCGCCGGTCCCGCAGTGACCATCAGCCAGGACACGGAAACCAAGCAGTATGAGGCATCGTTCAAGATGCCGCAGTACGACGTGACCGCCACCTACACCATCAAGCGCGACTTGACGGTGGACGTGACCGCACAGGTAGGCGACGGCACCCAGGAGCAGCCCCGCTACCGCGTGAAGAAAGACGGCAACAAGTTCATCCCCGCCGACATGGAGATGGCTGCCGTGCCCGCACTCTTCACCGTGAACGACGACATCGAGCAGAAAGCCCTCACACAGACCCAGGACTACATCGTGCAGATCTACGCCATCGACGCTGATGGACAGCCCACCGGCGACCCCATGACCTTCGCCACCTTCACCTTCGAGCCCGGCATCTACGCCGTGAAGGCAGTGGCAGCCGACGGTAGCGACTACGCCGGCGAGACCGACCTCTCCAACACCTTCCAGCTCTTCCAGGGCTACCAGGTAGAAGTGGCCGCCAAGGAGTTCATCACCTACTTTAAGGACGAGCCCCTCTACGCCGACACCGAGACATCCGCCGACGCTGAGCTCTACACCATCCAGAGCGTCAGCGCCGACCAGGCCACACTCAGCGCCGCCATCGAGACCGCGCCCAGCCGCACCCCGCTGCTCATCTTCAACAACAGCGACGAGGCCAAGACCTTCCTGCTGATCCCCGCCAACGAGGAGCCTAACCTGCAGCTC
Organism: Prevotella communis; assembly: GCF_022024175.1. GTDB lineage: Bacteria > Bacteroidota > Bacteroidia > Bacteroidales > Bacteroidaceae > Prevotella > Prevotella communis. Next base: position 2,903,159 of record NZ_CP091794.1, read on the forward strand.
ACCGTAGCACCCGAGTTCGTCGGCACCTTAGAGGCCAAGACCATCGCCGCCTCGACCGACGACCAGACCAACTATGCCCTCAACGGCAAGGCCTTCGTCTTCGTGAAGAACGACCTCCCCGTCGCCGCCAACAAGGCATGGCTGAGCATCAGCAACTCTAATGCCCGCGCAATCAACCTCGTATTCGACAGCGAAGCTACGGGAGTCGGTTCAATTGAAAATGGAAAATTGACAATTGACAATTGGTACGACCTGAACGGCCGCAAACTGAACGGAATGCCGACCAAGAAGGGCATCTACATCATGAATGGCAAAAAAGTCGTGGTGAAGTGAGAGTGAATAAGAAACGAAGGATATGTTTAAGAAACTAATTGCCATAATAAGCGTAATTTATTCATAATGGCCATAATAAAAAATTATAATATTAATTATGGAACAATTATGTTAATTACGGGAATTAGTTTCCAAATAAAAACAAAGCCTTCGTTTCAGAAGAAAAAAGAACATTAAAGTATTTATGTATATGAAGAAAAAGATATTTTCATTGCTCGTGCTGCTCATGGCAGCAGTGACGGGCGCGTGGGCGGATATCATTCCGACCTACGACCTCACCGTGGGCACCAACGACCACAGTACCATGAAGTTCTACGTGGGTCAGGATGAGGTGACAAAGGCCAAGGAAGGCGAGACCGTGACCATCGTGGTGACGCCTGATGACGGCTGGTCAATCGGTAATGTTACTGGTCAGTGGATTGCCGCCATGGCAAAGGCTCCCCGCCGTACAGCCGGCATCGGCCTGCTGCAGGATGTGGACGTGACCTTTGTTTCTGAGGACGCACAGACCCGCGCACATACCTACACCTTCGTGATGCAGCGCGCCAAGGCAGAGTTCAGCGTGGTGTACAAGAAGCATCTGGACCATCCGGACATCACCATCTCCAACATCCTGCCCGTGACCTACAACGCACAGGCACATACACCTTCCTTCACCGTGAAGGACGGCAGCACGGTGCTGGTACTGGGCACGGACTATACCGTGACCTACTCTGACAATGTGATGGCCTGCGACAAGGATGCTGCGGAGAATGCTCCTACCGTGACCATCAAGGCCGTGGAGGGACATAATTTCTATGTGGGTGAGAACTCCAAGACGTTCACCATCCGCAAGAAGACCCTGGAGGACGGCTTCATGAGCAAGGTGGCCGACCTGACCTACAACGGCAAGGCGCAGGAGCCTGCTCCCACACTGACCTACGACGGCATCACACTGGTGGAGGGCAAGGACTATGTCTTCTCGTATATCAACAACAAGGACGTGGCCAGCACTACGGATGCCAAGGCTCCTGTGGTAACGGCCAGCGCCGTGAAGAACAGTAACTTCACCGGTGCGGCTACGCAGAAGTTCAATATCAAGAAGGCACCGCTCACCGTCAAGGCTGCCGACGTGAACATCATCCATGGCAGCGAGGTGCCCGAGTACGAGGTATCCTACGAGGGCTTCGTGGCCGATGAGACAGTGGCCGTGCTGGAAGGCACGCTGGCCGTGGCCTGTGACTACACAGCAGAGAGTGCCGTGGGCAGCACCTACGACATCACCCCATCGGGTCTTACCGCCAAGAACTACAACATCACCTTCGTTCCCGGCAAGCTGACGGTCCTGGTGGACCAGGCTGCCGTTGACCAGGCTGCCGCCGACGATGCCATGGGTAAGATTACGGCTATCGGCGAGGTGGCTTACACGGAAGCCAGCAAGGCGCTGATCGACGCTGCCCGCGAGGCCTACAATGCCCTGACGGATGCACAGAAGGCACTGGTGACCAACCTAGAGACACTGACCACTGCCGAGACAACCTATGACAACCTGAAGGCCGCTGCTGAGAAAGCTGCTGCCGACCAGCTGGCTGCCGACGCTGTCATTGGTAAGATATCGGCTATCGGCGAGGTGGCTTACACCACTGAGAGCAAAGCTCTGATAGACGCTGCCCGTGAGGCCTACACGGCCCTGACCGAGGATCAGAAGGCTCTGGTTAACAACTATGAGGTGCTGACCACTGCTGAGACAACCTATGCCAACCTGAAGGCTGCCGCTGAGAAGGCTGCTGCCGACCAGGCTGCCGCTGGCGATGTGATCGACAAGATTGTGGCTATCGGCGAGGTGGCTTACACAGAGGACTGCAAGAACCTGATTGAGGCTGCCCGCAATGCCTATGATGCGCTGACTGCCGACCAGAAGGCACTCGTTACCAACTACGAGGTGCTGACGGTAGCTGAGACGACTTATGCCAACCTGAAGGCTGCCGCTGAGAAGGCCGCTGCCGACAAGCTAGCCGCTGATGATGTCATTGCGAAGATCAACGCCATCGGCGAGGTGGCCTACACCGAGGCCTGCAAGAACCTGATTGATGCTGCCCGCAATGCCTACACGGCACTGACCGAGGATCAGAAGGCACTGGTGACTAACCTTGAGGTGCTGACCGTTGCCGAGAAGACCTACGAGGAACTTGGTCAGATTGCTACTGGCATCAGCACCATCAAGGCTATTGCCGGTAAGACCATCTACGACATGAATGGCCGCAAGGTCACCGTTCCTAGCAAGAAGGGTATCTACGTTGTGAATGGCAAAAAGGTCGTGATTAAGTGAGAGAAAAAAAACAGAAAAAACACTTTTTGATGTTTGTAGCTCTTAATGAGCTCTAGTGATAAGTGGTATGTCTTTGGCTTTAAGAACAAGTTCTTACGCCAAACTCATACCACTTCTCGCATGTATAAGGGTCGCCTTCGGCTCAAAATTTGAAGAAAATTCTGCTAATGTATTTTGGGGGTCCACAGCGGCTCACTTTCCCATCCATGGGGAAATCCCATTCTCCTTAAGCTAACATTTGGGTAGTCTTTAAACAGTTCCAATAATTGTTGTTTAATGTTACTATTGGGTACTATATTTTGTTCTAGGTATAAAATCGTACAAAGTTGGGCGTATAACTTCATTGGTCTAATGTGACTGGTATCAACCCATGAAAGTGGAAGTCTTGATGGCAACTGAGGCATTGCTGGAAAACGTCTGTTCCATACACGTCCATGGTGAGCACAACAATTACGGAGTACTGTTAGGCTCCGCAGCCAACTCTCCATGTAATCATATTTGGGTAGTCCCATGCTTCTTGCCACTTCCTTTTTTACATTAGTATCTTTCATGTTTGCATACAACTTCGAGAGATTACCAAAAGAAACGACTTCCAAGGTTTTCCATACAGGAGGCATTGAAGGTGAGTCGTATTTTGCAAAATGTTCTTGCAGAAACTCCTCCTTTGAACGGTTAAGTTCGTTCTGTATGTTATCTATACAGGTCTGGAATATAGTTCGATTGGTGAATTTTGAGGCATCCATAAACCAGAATGCTCCATGATCCAAAGAGAAAAAATGAATGATACGTGTACGCAGAGCGACTTCTATGTCTTGAATTGCCGTAAATATAATAGTGCGGAGCTTTTTGTCGAAATTGTAAAGAGAAATAACGTCCTCGAGACGTGTGCCACTGACAAATTGATGATTCGTAGTATCAATCTCAAACAATCTCCAATAACTTGCTAGACGAAAGTAACTGATAGAAGCTAGTTGCTTCAATGCAGTGTCTTCATCATTAACAATGAGACCACGCTGTTTTAGCATAGCAAGTTGAGTGGTAATATCGGTTGGTTGCTTGTTATATCTCATACCTATATAAATAACGAAGTCCCGCCGTGGTACGCATTGTTAGGAGGCGTGGCGGGAACTGTTGCTGCAAAGGTACTCCTTTTTCCTTAAACTGCCAAAAAAAAAGCATAAAAACAGTCGCAAAGGGGTTACTTTTACAATGTTCGCTGCCTTTATCGCGCATTATATACGCAAAAAATATAAAATCTCCCCCAGCAGAGTCTTCAGCTTCTCTATCTCTACAGTAGCGAGCAGCACCTTGCCGTTGGGATCTATCAAGTAGATAGAGGGAATCCATCTAATGTGATAGGCCTGCGCCATCTTTGACTCTTTCATCTTTTTCAGTTCGGTGACCTGTGGCCATGCGATAGCCTCTTTCTTCAGGTAGTTGTCGAGGGCTTCGCGGGTGGTGTCGAAAGATATGCCGAGGAACTGCACTCCTTTCGTATGATATTGGGCATAGAGCTCCTTCATCTGAGGCATGTCTTTTCTGCAGTCAGGACACCAAGAAGCCCAGAAATCCAACACGATGTAATGGCCGCGGTATTTTTCCATTGAGATGGTATTTCCTTCGGCATCGGTCAGTTCTGGTGCCACTGTCCCTACTGTCAACAGGTCGCGGGCATACAGAGAGTCAAGGTCTTGGGCCATCAGCGTGGTGGCGATGCAAGATACAAATAATACGATTGCTAATACTTTCTTCATTGTCTAATCTGTTTTTATGGTGCAAAAATACGAAGAAACGCGTGAAAAGCAAAAGAATAATACTTTTTTCTTGCTATTCATCTGATTTTTTGTATATTTGCAAGCGAATATGACTACGCAACTAATTAATAACGAAGGAGAAGCCACGCTGACACTTTGCGGACGACTGGATACTGCTGTCTCATCCCAGGTGAGTAGTGACATCCAACAGTTACTGGATACAGCGGGCAACATCCAGCATCTCACCGTAGATGCTGGTCAGCTGAGCTATATCTCAAGTTCCGGTCTTCGCATCCTGCTGATGCTGGCTAAGCGCTTTAAGCCTTTTAGGATTATCGGTGTGAATCCAGAAGTTTACGATGTGCTGAATATGACTGGTTTCACCAAGATGATGACAGTAGAGCGTGCTCTGCGCCAACTGAGTGTTGAGGGCTGCGAGGTAATCGGTGTAGGCGGTGTGGGAACCGTCTTCCGACTCAACGACGACACCATCATCAAGGTGTTCCGTGAAGGCACGACCATGGACGAGGTTCTCAAGGAGATTACCATGTCGAAAGAAGCCTTTGTCATGGGTATGCCCACTGCTATCTCATTTGACGTGGTAAAGGTTGGTGAACAATACGGACTGGTGTATGAGTTGTTGCAAGCTCAAACGCTGAGTGCTTGTCTGAAACAGGCACCCGAACGGGTGGATGAACTGGCACGCAAATATGCCGATCTCTTCCGCCAACTGCATGCTATTCAGGTGCCTGCCGATAGCAGTGTGCCTGATGCTTTGGAACACGAGCGCAACCAGGTGATGCATATCCGTCGCTATTTCCCTCAGGAGAAGATAGACATCTTACTGCAAATCCTCGATACAGTTCCCGCCAGCAACCGTCTGTTGCATCTTGACCTGCAGGCCAAGAACGCGATGATTCAAAATGATGAGCTGATGCTGATAGATATGGGCGAGGTGGGCTATGGTCATCCGATACTCGATTTGGCACACTCCTACTCAGCCATGGTTACACTGGTGGGCGACTACGATAAAATCATTGGGATACCGCGCGAACTTGGTACTGAGCTATGGAACCGTGCTATTGACTATTATTTCGAGGGACTGCCGGCCGATGAGGTTGCTCTGCGTAAGGAGCAGATAAAAGCACTTTCGTGTGTCAGAAGCTTCAGTTGGCTGGCGCTTAGCGACTCGTTCCCCGAGGCTGTCGTTAACGAATGCCGTACGCTCTTCGACGAACGTGTCACGCGTCACAGCGATTATCTCCTTGACATCTGTCAAACCTTGAAGGACTGGGAATAAAGAAAGGACCACGGATTGCACGGATTTAACGGATTTCTTTAATCGTGGCTTTAGCCACTATCATCCGTGTTATCAGTGAAATCTGTGGTCCTTAAAATGATTCGTAGTCGAATAGATTACTTCGTCTCAGGAGCCTCACCAATCAACTCCATGAACTCGTCGAGTTTTGGCGTGATGATAATCTGGGTACGGCGGTTGCGCTGCTTGCCCAATTCGGTATCGTTGCTCTGCAAGGGGTTGTACTCGCCGCGTCCTCCAGCAGTAAGGCGCTTGGGGTCAACACCATATTTATTTTGCAGAGCCTGTACCACACTCGACGCACGCAGACAAGAGAGGTCCCAGTTGTTGCGGATGTTAGTCTTTGAGATGGGCACATTATCCGTGTTACCCTCGATCAGCACATCATAATCTTTGTAGTCGGTGATAATCTTGGCAATCTTCGACAGTGTCTCGGCAGCGCGGTCGTTAATCTCGTAAGAGCCACTCTTATAGAGCATATTGTCGGCCAGAGAGATATAGACAACACCTTTCAGTACCTGCACGTCAACCTCCTTCAGTTCCTCCTTAGACAGCGAACGGGTCAGGTTGTTTGAGAGCACCATATTCAGTGAGTCGCTCTTAGACTTCACCTCCACCAGATGGCGGATGTACTGGTTTGACTCGTTAATCTGGTCCACCAGTTTCTCAATAGAGATATTGTTCTGTGAGGCATTGCTCAGACTCTTGTCGAGCGACTCCTGCAGTTTGGCGTACTTCTGCTCTGAGGTCTTCAGTGCCTGCTGCATGCCGCGCAACTGTTCCTCCAGTGAGGTAATACGGGCGTTCTTGCCTGCCAGATCCTCCCTTGTTGACTGGAGGTTGGATGTCAGAGACTTGTTCTCATCGCGACAACTCATCAGTTCCTTTTTGCTGGCACAACTGCTCAGCAGTATGGCAGCCGTAGCTGCAAACAAAATAACTTTCTTCATACTCTTTCTTTTTTAGTTTATAATTAAGGTTTCTCTTTTTTTAGGAGTTAAGGAGTTATGGAGTTAAAGGAGTTAAGACGTCAGTCTTGTTCCTCGTATTCTCCGCGGAGTTTTCAGTGAAAGGAGTATCGTCTTAACTCCTTAACTTCTTTAACTCCTTAACTCCTGTGTTCCCACAAAAATCGGATGCAAATATACGGAGTTGATGTGTAAAACAATCAAAAGTAAAGCGGAATTATGGTATTTTAACCTCGCAGCATTGCTTTTTGCAGATTTTTTTGTACCTTTGTCGCCAAATATAATACGTATTATGGGAAATTTAGTAGCAATCGTAGGACGGCCTAACGTGGGCAAGTCCACACTTTTTAATCGATTGACCAATAGTCGTCAGGCCATCGTGAGCGATGAAGCCGGTACAACACGCGACCGCCAGTATGGTAAGTGCGAATGGACGGGGCATGAGTTCTCCGTGGTCGATACCGGCGGCTGGGTGGTCAATAGTGACGACATCTTTGAAGAAGAAATCCGCAAACAGGTGATTATAGCTACGGAGGAGGCCGACCTGGTGCTCTTCCTGTGTGATATCAAGAATGGTGTAACCGACTGGGATATGGACGTGGCGCAGATTCTGCGCCGTGCGAAGTTGCCCGTGTTGTTGGTGGCCAACAAGGCCGATGACAACAAGGATACTTACGGACAATATGAGTTCTATAAACTGGGTCTGGGCGATCCCTATTGTATCAGTGCCGCTACCGGTAGTGGTACGGGCGACTTGCTGGATAAGATTCTGGAATTGTTGCCTAAAAAGGAGAAGGACGACTTGGAAGATGGTATCCCCCGCTTTGCTGTGGTGGGACGTCCTAATGCTGGCAAGTCGAGCCTGATTAATGCTTTCATTGGTGAGGATCGTAACATCGTGACCGATATCGCCGGTACCACACGCGACAGTATTTACACCCGTTATGATAAGTTCGGCTTCGACTTCTATCTGGTTGACACCGCCGGCATACGCCGTAAGAACAAGGTCTCTGAGGACCTGGAGTTCTATAGCGTGATGCGCTCTATCCGTGCCATCGAGAATAGTGATGTGTGTGTGCTGATGATTGATGCCACCCGTGGTATCGAGGCGCAGGATATGAATATCTTCCAGCTGATACAGAAGAACAACAAGTCGCTGGTGGTTGTGGTGAATAAATGGGACCTCGTAGAGGATAAGTCGCAGATTGTTATCAAGACCTTCGAAGAGGCTATCCGCAAACGTATGGCTCCCTTCGTGGACTTCCCCATTATCTTCGCCTCAGCACTGACCAAGCAACGTATCTTCAAGGTACTCGAGACGGCTAAGGAGGTTTATCTGAACCGTAAGGCCCGTATTGGTACCAATAAGCTCAATGAGGTGATGCTGCCTATCATCGAGGCTACACCGCCCCCTTCAATCAAGGGAAAGTATATCAAGATTAAGTATGTATCGCAAGTGCCCGACACGCAGATTCCTACCTTCGTGTTCTATGCCAACCTGCCTCAATACATCAAAGAGCCGTATCGTCGTTTTCTGGAGAACCAGATTCGTCAGCACTGGACACTGACAGGTTCACCCATCAACGTGTTTATCCGCCAGAAGTGATGATGAGGAGGATTGTGGTGATGGGGCTGATGGGCTTGATGGGGCTAATGGGCTTCATAAGCTGTGGTGAGGCCTCGCGCGAGGACAAGGCAAAAGAGGCAGCACGGGAATACTATGCTGCCCTGCTCGAAGGCGACTATCAGGCATTCCTTAACGGACGTGCCCACATGGATAGTATCCCCGACAGTTTTCGCGAGCAGTTGCTTACAGCATTCAAACAGTTCATGCGGCAGCAGGAGGAGGCACACCAGGGGGTGGTGAGTTTCGTACCCACGCGTGCGGAGGACGACTCCCTGCTACAGGTGATGCAGGTCTTCATGATGGTCAACTACGGCGACAGCACACGCGAGGAGATTGTGGTGCCGATGGTGGAGTATCAAGGAAAATGGATGATGAAATAAAGAAAAAAACAGCAAAAACATCGGCTTTTTGCTGCTTTTTTCCACTATATAAAAGAGGGGCGTTTCAGAAACCATAGGTTAAGGGATTGGGAAATAAGGACTTTGAGGTCCTAAACCATAGGTTTACGATGCGTAAACCTATGAGTTACGACCCCTAAGTCTATGAGATAGGACCTCAAAATCAGTGAGTTTCAAAGGCACAAAAATAGCCTTCACCATATCTGCTTAATAATCAACAATTTGCAGAAAAGGTGAAGGCTAAATAAAAAAGTTATTTCTAACCTAAATTATTCATGGATTTTCTTCTTTGTCTTTTATTTCTTGACCGCCAACGGAGCGGGACCGTCGAGCGTAGGTATGACGGGAATGATACGTCCCTGCTTGTCGAACGTCATACGGTCTATACATACCTCGCGGTGGATGCCTGGCTCGTGATGAACGAAGTTCTTGTTGATGCGGTGATAGACGATGTACCACTCGTCCTTACCAGGAATCTGAAGCACAGAGTTGTGGGCCGTGCCATAAATTTTGTCCTCGGGTTTCTGCTTGATAACCATATAATTGTTCTCGTCGATGGTGATAGGACCGAGGGGCGACTTCGCCGTGCCGTAGCATACGTGATAGTTGGGAGAACCGGTATCGTCAACACTCCACATGAAGTAATAGGTGCCCTTCCGATAGAACACATAAGCACCCTCTCGGAAAGCCCATGTCTGCAGGTTGCCCCCCTTCGGTGTCAGATGTGTGATGGTCTCCTTCTTCACAGAAAGCATATCGGCATTGAGTTCGGCACCAGCCATGAAGCCATTACCCCAGTAGAGATAGCATTTGCCCGTCTTTGGATCCTGGAACACATCCACATCGATAGCCTGTCCGCCACGTGCCTCCTTGGGACGGTCGGCATCGGTGATGATAGGCGCACCACTGTCCACGAAAGGACCGGTGGGACTGTCGCTCACGGCCACACCAATCTCCTTGCGGTTGCTCTTGGGGTTATGGGCCGAGAAATAGAAGTAATACTTGTATGCCTTGCCCACCTTCTTCTCGATGATGCAAGGAGCCCAGGCATTACCGGTAGCCCATTTCACCTGATCACCCTTCACGTCGAGCATCTTGCCTTCGTCTTTCCAGTCGATGAGATTAGTGGAAGAGAACACGCTAAAGTCGTGACCGCCCCAGCCAGGAGTGCCGTCGGTGGTGCTATAGATATAGTATTTCTTAGTCTTATTGGAATAGAGCACCTCTGGGTCGGCATGGAAACCAGAGAGGATAGGCTGCTTATGATTGGGGAAAGCCTTCAAGAGGCGCTCCTTCTCGGCACGGGTAATAGGGATGATAGTGCCGTGACGAGGGGTGAACTTACCTCGCATCTCAGTGTTCTGCACAAACTGGAACGTCTTCAGGTCTTCCGACTTACAGAACTGATAGTGGCCATTGCCGTAGCAGTCGTACATGATAATCCATGACTTACCGTCGATAGCCTTGCAGACGCCAACACCCTCAACAGACTCCTTTGTCTGCTCCACATTACCACCAATCATCTGCCACTTATCGGTGAGTTCCTTGGCCACAGCCTGGTAGATACCCCTACCCGCCTCCTGCTTATAGAAGAGGTGGTACATCTGGTCGGCCTCATTATAGACAATGTCGCCATCGATGGTGGCGCAACCGGCATCAAAGAGCCATTTTGGCTCGCCTTCCAGATCGGTGAAGTCCTTATTGGCATACTGATAGTAGATCTTATCATAAGAGCCGCGGTCGCTGGAAGCCAGGGAATAGAACACCATGTACTTACCGGCCTTACGGTCGTAGATGGTCTCGGGAGCCCATACACGCTGCACATTCTTCCAGGTCTTGGTATAGCGTGTGGGGAAATTGATGGCAGTATGCTGCCAGTTAATCAGGTCGGTACTCTTGAGCAGCACCATACCACGGTTGCTGTTCCAACCCAGGTTTGACTTCATATCGGTGACCACCATATAGAAGGTCTTGCCATCCTCACAGCGCAAGATATGCGGGTCGCGCACACACTGTGTCAGAGCGATAGTATCACTGGAAATAACGGGCATACCGTCATTAATCGGTGTGTAGTTATAGCCATCCTCACTCAGGGCATAGCATATCTGCTCGTCCTTGGGGTCATTACTATTAAAATAAGTAAAGAGGTAAGCCACCATCTCGTTGGGATCCTGTGGCTGTGGGGTCACTTGTTTCTTTTTAGCGAAGGTAGCACTGGCGCTAACGGCTATCAGCACAGCAGTTAGCAAGGTCTTAGTCATCATCTTCATTTTATTGTATTAATTAGTTATGTTGTTTACTGAACACTATTATTTGGTACAAAGGTACAACATTTATTTGAATCCGTGGCTAATAATTTTGGAAAAAAACATTAAAACATAAAGAATCGCAAGCGATTCTAGAGGTTGGGGTCGCTACGCTCAAAATTATAAAAAAATTAATTTGAAAAATTATAGGGACCTAAAGGTCCTGAAATGGATGGAGTGTCCTTCGGATAGCGCTCGGCGACGAAGGAGACGCTTGCTACCAAAGGGACGCAAGAAATCGAACAAATCTTTCCAAATCAAACAAAAAATATATTTGAACATATAATTACCATATAATTTGAACATTAATTTTTCATTAATTATTTTTGATGCGTAGCAATTAATGACAATTAATGGTTTAATTAATGATAATTAATGTCGAAAAAAAAATGATTTTGGTAGATTTGGAAAGATTTGTTAGATTTCTCGCCGCAGGCGACTCCATCCATTTCTGGACCTTTAGGTCCTTATAATTTTTATTATAGATTTTCTTAACGCTCGAGCTCCGCTCGCTTGCTACCGTAGGGACGCAAGAATTTTGAGCCGAAGGCGACCACCTAATACAATACTTGGCTTGTCCAAGGATTATATGTTTTTGTCTTCAGACAAATAACTGCTGGTGACACAAAAAAAGTCCGCTGCAACTCTCTCGAGCAACAGCGGAACAAGCCTATGTTTAACTAAAAATCCTTTTTCTAAAAAGAAATTTTCAGTCCACAAGGACTAAAAATTTGAAAGTTTAAATGGGAGCTTCACAGCGACCACCTGTTATCCTACAGTTGAAAACTTTCTTTTTTACCAATAACTAAAAACCTAAAACTATAAATATTACTACTAACCTAAAACAATCTATTAACCTTTTGACGATGCAAAGGTACGACGATTTTCTGAACTACGCAATACTTTTTGTAGATTAAGTGTATAAATACCCATTGTTCTTGACCTAAATCAACGCTTTGTGTGCGCAAACACAACAAAAATATCGTTTTTATGAGTTTTATTCTTAATTTATTCGTACCTTTGTCCGTGCAATGAAAGTATTGATAGTAAATACAAGCGAACAGACGGGTGGCGCAGCCGTTGCAGCCAACCGTCTGATGGATGCGCTGAACAACCATGGCGTAAAGGCCAAGATGCTGGTACGCGACAAGCAAACAGGTGATATCTGCGTGGCAGGCCTGGAAGGAACAATTGGCAAGAAATGGCATTTCTTGTGGGAACGACTGGTCATCTTCCTTCACCTACACTTCAAGCGCGACCACCTCTTTGAACTGGATATCGCTAATAGTGGTACGGACATCACGAAACTACGTGAGTTTAAGGAAGCCGACATCATTCACCTGCATTGGATCAATCAGGGCATGTTGTCGCTGAAGGGCATCCGCAGGATTCTGCGCTCAGGCAAACCCGTGGTATGGACCATGCACGACATCTGGCCCGCAACGGGTATCTGTCATCTAACATTAGGCTGCACCGCTTTCCGCCAGTCATGCTGTCATTGCAAATATCTGCCTGGCAGCGGTTCTGCCAACGACCTCTCCACAAAGGTATGGCGCCACAAGCGTCAGATGCTCAGTGAGGGGAATATCTCCTTTGTTGCCTGCAGCAAATGGTTGGAACAGGAAGCCAAAAGTAGTGGTCTGCTGCAAGGGCAGACCATCACCAGTATTCCCAACCCCATAGAAACCCGTATATTTTGTCCTGGCGACAAGGCAAAAGCCCGCGAGGGTGAACAGTTGCCTGCCAACAAGCAACTGATTCTCTTTGTATGTCAGCGCGTGACGAATCCTAATAAAGGGATGTCGTACCTGATAGAAGCCTGCAGGCAGTTGGCCGAGCAGCATCCAGAGATGAAGGAAAAGACGGGTGTGGTCATCTTAGGCGGTCATGCCGACGAGGTGGCCGACCAGTTGCCCTTCGCTGCCTACCCCTTAGGCTATGTGTCGGACCCACAGCGCATGGCTACCATCTACAGGGCTTCCGATGTCTTCGTGTTGCCGTCGCTCAGCGAGAACCTGCCCAATACCATCATGGAGGCAATGGCCTGTGGCGTGCCCTGCATCGGTTTCCGTGTGGGCGGCATCCCCGAGGAGATTGACCATCAGAAGAATGGTTATGTAGCCGAGTATAAGTCGGCAGCCGACTTAGCCCGTGGCATCAACTGGATTCTGCATCAGGCCGACTATCAGGCACTGTCTGATGCCGCCATCACCAAGGTGCGCCAACACTACACAGGGCAGCAGGTGGCCATGCAATATACCGAGGTCTATCAGCAGGCTTTGGCACAAAAACATTTCATGTTATGATTCGATTTACAGTCATCACGATAACCTATAATGCCGAACAGGTGTTGGAGCGTACGCTGCAGAGTGTGCTGCACCAGACCTACGAAGGCGTGGAACACTTGATTATCGACGGTGCCTCAAAGGATGGCACGCTGGCTATGGCTGAAGCCTACAAACAACAGTCGGATGCCTCGGACAGCGGACATAAGGTGATTATCAAGTCGGAGCCCGACCACGGTATCTATGACGCCATGAACAAAGGACTGACACAGGCCTATGGCGACTACGTGGTCTATCTGAATGCCGGCGATTTTTTCCCGCAGAATGATACACTGGAACAGATAGTGCACCGCTGCAAACTGACGGAGTATCCCTCGGAAGCACTGCCGGGTGTGCTCTATGGCAATACGGACATCGTGGATAACGAGGGACGATTCCTGCATCCCCGCCGTCTGCAACCGCCGGCAAAACTGACATGGCGCTCATTCCGTCAGGGCATGCTGGTATGTCATCAGGCATTCTATGCCCGACTGGATATCGCGAAGAACCTGACGTACGACACGCGTTACCGTTTCTCGGCCGATGTGGACTGGTGTATCCGCGTGATGCGCGAGTCGGAACGCATGGGCTTACCTCTATATAATATAAATATGGTGGTGGCCAACTATACCGAGGAGGGAGCAACAACCAAGAATCACCGTGCCTCGCTGAAGGAACGCTTCGACGTGATGCGACGTCATTACGGGCTGCTGACAACGATTATGATGCATATTTGGTTTGTGATTAGGAGTTATAGGAGTTAAGGAGTTAAAGGAGTTAAAGGAGTTAAGACGATAGATAATATATATATATGAGACTACAGTTTAACCTGGAATACCGCACGGGATTCGGTGAGCATGTTGCACTGAATTTTCTGGAAGATAACGGACAAGTGGACAGGCATGCCATGCAAAGCCTCGACGGACTGCACTGGCAGGTGGAGATGAAATGCCTGAAAGATAGTGGTACCTATATGGACTACTATTATAGTGTGATGCGCGGCGAGAAAGAGATGCGCCATGAGTGGCTGACAGAGCCGCACCGACTGGAACTGGCAGCCGTGAAAGGGGCATACTATACCGTGAACGACCACTGGCTGGACATGCCAGAGGACAGTTATATGTATTCTTCGGCCTTCACGGACTGTGTGATGGCACGCAAACGCCAGTTGAGCACGAAGACAGAATACGACCACACCATCCGTTTGAAAGTACGTGCGCCACAGCTGCGCAACGGTGAGCGTCTGGCGCTGGTAGGCTCTGCGGATTACCTGGGTTGCTGGAACTGTGCAAAGGCGCTGCCCATGGCCGAGCATGAATGTCATGAGTGGGTGGTTAGTCTGGATGCCGACCGACTGCCGCAACGCACAGAATATAAATTTGTGATTCTCCCCTTAGACCGAAAACAGGCGTTGACGGTTATCTGGGAGAACTGCGAAAACCGCATACTTGAGAAACCCGAACTGGTACAGGGACAGGTAATGGTATATGAACTGCAACAAGCATGGTTCTCGATACCGATGTGGAAAGGTGCCGGCACCGTGATTCCCGTCTTCTCCCTGCGCAGTGAGGGCAGCTTCGGCGTGGGCGACTTCGGTGACTTGAAGATGATGGTGGACTGGTGTGCCAAGACGCATCAGAGCATCCTGCAGATTCTGCCTATCAACGATACCGTGATGTCGCGCACCTGGCAGGACTCCTATCCCTATAATGCCATCAGTATCTATGCCCTGCATCCGCAGTATATGGACCTGCGACAGTTGCCCAAGATAAAAGACGAGGCACTCAACAGGAAATATGAGGAGATACGACAGGAGCTCAACGCCCTGCCTCAGATAGACTATGAGCGCATGAGCGAGGCAAAGATGGCCTATCTGCAGATTATCTTCGAACAGGAGCGTGCGGGACTGAAGCGCCGCGCCAGTTATAAGCAGTTCTTCGAGGCCAACCGTGAGTGGCTGGAGCCCTATGCCCGCTTCTGCTACTACAGGGATAAATTTGGCACGGCGGTTTTCTCCACCTGGCCCGAGAAACTGCCTAAGCCCGAGCAAAAAGTGCTCGATTTCTGGTATTTCGTGCAGTACAACCTTGACAAACAGATGCACGACGTGCATGTCCACGCCCGTAAACAACGCGTAATTCTGAAGGGCGACATCCCCATTGGTATCAGTCGCGACGGTGTGGAGGCATGGGTAGAACCGCGCTATTTCAACCTCAACGGACAGGCGGGTGCCCCACCCGATGCTTTCTGTGAGGACGGACAGAACTGGGGATTCCCCACCTACAACTGGGAAGAGATGTTCAAGGACGGCTGTTCATGGTGGGTACGCCGTTTCCGCAAGATGGCTGAGTATTTCGATGCCTACCGTATAGACCATGTTCTGGGCTTCTTCCGCATCTGGGAGATTCCCGTGCCCGAGAAGAGCGGCCTCTACGGACAGTTCCAGCCGGCACTGCCAATGTCGCGTGAAGAGGTGGAAGCCTATGGCTTGCCCTTTGTGGAAGATCTATTTTTGGAGGATCATTATCGCAAGAATATGTGGCACCCACGTATCAACGCCACCAAACTGGAGGCATTCAAGCAACTCTCCGAAGGTGAGCAATGGCATTTCTGTCGGTTATATGACGACTATTTCTATCGCCGCAACAACCAGTTCTGGTATAACGAGGCCATGAAGAAACTGCCCCGATTGACGGAGGCCACCCGTATGCTGGTATGCGCAGAGGACCTGGGAATGGTGCCTGAATGCGTGGCATGGGTGATGAACGACCTGCGTATCCTTTCGCTTGAGATACAGACCATGCCCAAGGAGTATGGTGTGCGCTTCGGTCATCTGCAGCGCAACCCCTACCGTTCGGTATGTACCTTCTCTACGCACGACATGCCCACGCTGCGCCAATGGTGGGACGAGGATGAGGAGCGTGCCCAGGAATACTACGAGACCGTGCTCCACATGGATGGTGAGGCACCGCATCCCCTGCCCGGCAAACTGGCAAAGGAAGTTCTATCACGCCATCTGCTATCGCCCTCAATGCTCTGTCTGATGTCGTTCCAGGACTGGATTGCCATTGACGAGAAGCTGCGTCTGCCCGACCAGAATGCCGAGCGTATCAATATCCCTGCCAATCCGCGTCACTACTGGCGCTACCGCATGCACCTCAACATTGAACAACTGCTCAATGCCGATGACTTTAATCATGAGGTGATGCTGCTTATTCAGCAAGGGAACCGTTCGACCACTTCAGCAGCCGCTTGTATTCCTTCTTGGTTAGACGCATAAACGAACCGTGCTGTGGTGCCGTGACGCCCTCGATATCCACGGGGTCATGGAAATTGCGCAGGTTCTCGTCGGCCTTGCAGATGCGGTAGTGCTTAGGACGGTCGCTATACTGGATATAGGCCACGCGCCATGTCTTGTCGCCAATCAGTTGGAAGGCACTGGAGCCCTCGCATTTCTTCTTACCCTCAAACGACACGTAGTCGTCCTCGATGGGCTCGCCCCAGCCGTAGGTCAGGTGGTCGCTGGTAGCGGTATAGATGCCGGGCTTGCCGCCTTCTTTCTTAATCAGCATGTGATATTTGCCATCACTGAGCAGATTGATATCGGCATCGATGGTGGCATAACCCCAGTCAAACAGCAGTTTGGGCTGGGTTAACTTTGTGAAGCTCTTGTCGGCATACGAGTAGTACATACGGTCGTACTTCTCCTCGGCACGGTTCCACATGGAGTAATAAATCATATAGCCGCCCTTGTCGCCATTCTCCCATACGTAGTCGGGATCCCAGAAAATCTGCGGTGCCCACACACGGTTGATGGTGCTCCAGTCCTTATACACGCTCTCGGCCTCGGGATTAGAGAAGATGGTCACACCCTGGCGATAGTCGAAGCTCACGCTCTCCCAGTGGATCAGGTCCTTACTGGTGAGCAGGTCGATGCCGTAGTTGTCCCAGTCGTTCTGTTTCTTCAGTGCCTTGGTCATGGCATTGTTCATGTCGGTGGTGACCATGACGTAGCCCTTGCCGTTCCATGAGCGGCAGATATAGGCATCTCTCTGGCCGCCCTCGATACGGGCATGCTCTTTGGGGTCCATCACGGGATTGCCTCCCTTGATATCCTCATAGTGATAACCATCGCGACTTACGGCAAAAGCCGTCCATTGACCCTTATCACTCATGTGACAATACAAATAACCATAGTTGCCCTTCTGCGGATTCTGAGCCATTATGCCGAGCACTGCTGTCGTCAGCGCTACCAACGAGATATAAAGTCTTTTCATCATCATGATATTTTTTGATGCTGCAAAAATACAAATATTCCCCGGATTATGCAAACAATACCACAAAAAAAGCCCCCCGTTGTAAACTCGACAACAGGGGGCGGATCGTGTTAAGGCTTGATATTATTACTTAATAACGACCTTCTTACCATTGATGATGAATAGACCCTTCAGAGCCTTGCTCACCTTCTGACCGTTCAGATTATAGATAACACCATCATTGATGCTACTCTTCACGGTATTAATACTTGTCAGTGTCTGTTCATCCTGCTCTGCATCGATGAAATAGATGTGACAACCATTTGTATTCTTTACGACGATGTCGAAAGCGTTGCCTTCGGGAACAACCCAAGTCTGCTCGGTGTAAGTCTTTGGAGCTGCGACAGCATTGCCAGCGGCATCCTTCAACTCTGTCTCACCTGCGAACAGCTGTACGCCACGAGCATCAGTCAACTTGTGTGACTCAACACCCATCTTGATGGTGGTACCACCCTTGACAGCAGGGATAGTGAAGCACTCAAAGTTCTTACCACCCAGCCAGAGGTATGCAGGACCGGCGTAAGTTCCAAGACTTGTTGTAGGATAGTTCACAGCGATAGCCAGTGAACGGTTGCCTGCGAAGGTAGCACCAAACTGCAGACCCTTCAACTCCTCGATAACCTCACCATTAGCGGTCAACTCGCCACCCTCGGCAATAACTGCCCAGAAGCAGTTGTCCTTAGTAGCCTCAGGAGCATCGTTACCAGCTTCGGCATCAGCTTTCTTCTCTACATCGCTCCATCCGGCAACCTTACTAGCAGCAGCATCGGCCTTCAGATTGGCAACAGTAGCCTCGCTCCACTTGGTGAAGTTCCAAGTATGAACGGGTTCAACATGCTTGTAGATACCCTCAACCTTGGCTACAAGGGGAGCCTGGAAGCCACCGAAGAAGGTCATCATGCAGATTTGTGGCAGAATGCCATCTGCAGAAACACCGCACTTGGGATCATCGGCAAACACATACTTGAACTCGGTAGCACCGGCAGGAACATCAACCAGATCCTGGTTAGACCAGAATGCGAGATGCCATCCTGCAGCAACAGGCTCAGCAAACTTAATAACTATATAGTCGCAACCCTTTACATCGATATTCATCATCTTGATAGCAATGTTCAGATCGCCATTTACAGTATAGGTGTTATAGCCCTCACCCTCTACCAGTTCAGCACGTGTGAAGTCGTCGAGATCCTTACCCTGACTCTGGGCAATCTCTACGAGGCCATCGGCCAAGTTTGCCTTGTTGAACACAGATACAGCCTGTGCCAGTGCTTCCTTAGCAACGTCAACATCATCGATAGTTGTGGCATTAAGAGCAGCCTCAGCTTGACGGATAGCGGCAGCCAGTGCGTCAGCACCTTCCATGCCCTCTGTCTCGATAGCCTTCACCTTCTCAATAGCAGTGCTCAACTCGTACTTAGCAACACTCAGCTTGTTGATAACCACCTTAATCTCGATATCTGACATCGGAGCAGACTTACCATCTGTATCAGCAACACGGAGGTCGCTCAACTTGATAGCGGCGCCGGCAGCCAGAGAGGCATCAGCCTTTACCTTGAAAGAGAAGAGGACACCATCCGTACCAGTGATCACAGTGTTTCTATTAGAACTCAGTACAAAGTTAGTATAGCCATCAAACTCCTTTACCTTGAAGCTCAGAGGAGACTGGGCACGGTCAGAACGGATGAACTTACCCTCTTCGCCTGCGATAATCTCCAAGCCGGCAGGAACAGTAACAGTACCTGAAACAGCAGCAACATTATCAACGCCCTCATTGCTCAGGGTGACATCAATCTGATACTCCTTGTTTAATTCTGCCTCCAGCATAGCGGGAGCCTCCATCTTACAAGAACCCAGACTAAGCATCGTCACTGTGCTTGTGGATGCAGTAACATTGTTGAGCAGATTGGCATTCTCGTCAGAAACAACGATCTCAGTCAGTTTAATCTGATGATCACCGTCCTTCAGCGTGGCGTCGGGTCTTACATTGAAAGTGATCACAGCACCACTGCCAACAGCCACATTCACGTCTGTTCCCACAATAACCAGCTTACCAGTAGCGGTAGAAGCATCAATATATGCATCACCACTCTTAATACGGTCTGTCTTTTTTGCTGAGTTAGGAACATATTCCAGACCTTCAGGGAGGTCTATAGTCACTTGCAGCTGTGTGGCAACTGCATTATTGTCAAGTATCAGTGAAACAGCCTTGCCATTGGCACTTCCCATATCGGCTCTTGATACAGAAAAGTCCTCCAAATAAAGTTTCACTTGAGCGGATGAAATCACTGTCTGTGCCAAGAAGAGCAACATCAGCAGCATGCCTTTAGTCATCCGTTTTCTAATTGTCGTTATATTAATCATATTCATGAATTTTATTGATTAATGTATTAGAAATGAGGGTGGCAGCGATGCCGAGTGCAGCGAAGCTGCCACCCAACAATTACATTTTTAGAGAAGTACGTGCTTACTTCACCACCTTACCGGTAGTACCATCAGCACGACGGATGATATTAATACCCTTCTTCAGACCGTTCTTCACACGTCCGCCGAGGTCGTAAACCTTCTGCTTCAGTGATTCAAAGGTGCTAACAGTATCGATACCAGTAGCATCATTGCCAATAGCGAAGCTACGAGTTACGGCATTAGCGTCAGAGAAGAGGATGTTCAGCAGTTCTGGTGTGCCTGTGCCCTCAACCTCGAGGTAGAGCACTGCGCCCTCATTGCCACTGAAGGTCTCACCCTTCACAGAAGAAGCTACCATGCGGATGCTGCCATCCAACTGTGTACGGCTGTAGAGCTTGTGGCTCTCGCCAGCACGGTCGCTCAACTGAGCACCTACCAACTTCATACCCTCTGGCAGTACCAGATCCATCTGGAATGCGGTGTAGTCGGTAACGTTGGCCAGGTTGACAGCGATGCGGTTTGTTCCCTGTGTCATTGTCAGGCTCTCGCCCTCCATCTTCTCGGCACGAGCGGCAGCATAGCCATTCCAGTCGTGTGTCAGGATGTAGTTGACAATGGCGGTCAGGTCACCAACCTCAATCACCTCATTCTGGTTGATATCGACATTCTGGAACAAGTCGCTATCACCGGCAGGCTGAGCAGTAGGATCGAGAATCATGTTGAGTACCTTCTGGTAGTCGAGCACGTTCACAGCCTTATCCTCATTAGCATCACCAAGCAGGCTGAGGTTATCTATTGCATCTGCAAGGTCAGTAATCTCCTTAGCAATAGCAGCTACAGTCTTCATCTGTTCTGCAAAGTCGGCATCACTGGTGCAATCCTTATAGAAGAATTTTCCATCTTCATATTTGACGTAATAGTAACCAAGTCCAGAAACATTGAGGAAGTATTGTGCTTCAACGTCGAATGAACCAACATACGTTTGCATAGAAGTGTAATATTCCTTCCACAGAGCCGTAATATGTTTGACGATATTAACCTTCTCAGCAATCACTCTTGCCCAAAGTGCATTAGAGTATGTATTTGCCTTGTACTTAACATTGATAACATTTGTGAGATCATCAGACAGTGCCTGTCTCTGCGCATCAAGTTCTGAGTAGGCACTATTATTAAGATAGTTCTGAATCAGAGACTCAATGTTGGCCTTATTAGCCACTGCAGAATTTTCTGTCAAAGACTTTGTCTTATTAGCATCTTCAATGGCTTTTGCAGCATCATTCAAATACTTCTGAGCGCCACCGGTTAGTTCGGGTTCTTCAGCATCGTTATACTCCTCAATACTATAAAGATAGGCATCACCAACATACTCGTATGTACCAACCTTAGCCTTAGCATCATTGATTGCCTTCTGGAGATCGTCAATTTCCTTAGACAGCTTTTCATAAGCCGTAGCGTTAGTAGTAAACTGATCCTGGTAACCCTTAATAGCATTGGCAACAGGAGTCAGAGCTGTCTTGATAGCATCGAGCTTAGCCTGATACTGATCCTTGTAGAACGAGATGTTCTCCTCGCCCTGGATAGCAGCCTTGACATCAGCAATCTGTGCCTGGATCTCAGCGATAGCGTCAGAAATCTTCTTGTCGCCAACCTTCTGATCACCTACCCATGCATCGTTGCCTTCGAGTGAAGCAGTAGTCTCCAGAGTTCCAATCTGAGTATTGAAGTCAGCAAGTACGTCGGCATTAGCTGTGCTTGCATTAGCAGCGAGCAACTCAGTCTCCTTGTCGGCGATATCGTTCTGCAGCTTAACCAACTTAGCGGTAGCAGCCAAGATCTCGTCATACTGGATGTCATCTGCAGGCTTGTCGAGGTCCTCGATAGCGATAGCAGCAACAGCAGCCTCCAGATCGTCGATATCCTTCTTATAAGCAGTTGCTGTCTCGCCCAGACCATTAGCAGCCACATAAGCATTGTACTGGTTCTTCAGCTCGGTGATGTCGGCAGAAAGGCCTGTCTTCTCAGTACCAAAGGCAGTAGTCAGATATTCCTCGACATCGTTAGCATGACTTTCAATATAACCCAGTAATGTAGCTTTCTTTGCAACAGCAGTACCTGCCTCCTTATACTGTTTGGCAGCATCCTTACCCTGCTTTACCAAGCCTTCGAGTGTAGCGGACGAAGTGGCATACTTATAAGGAGCAATTGCAGCCTTAGCCTCAGTCAACTTATCCTCCAGAGGTTTAATTGCAGCCAGAATCTCTTCGTAAGCCTTGGCATTATCCTTATCGGCAGCAATAGCATTGTCAACTGCTTTCTGAGCATTGTCTGCAATTGTCAGGAATTCATCGAGGATACCAGCGGCTTCGTCACGATTTGCGAAATTCTTCTTCAAAGACTTTGCGTAAGCCACGTCGGTCTTCGTCTTATCATCCTTGTCGTCGTATGCCTTCTCAAGATTATCCAACTGAGTAGCCTTAACGTTGTTCACGTCGTCAGCAATAGTCTTCTTTTCGATGTCAGCCTTAATCTCTGCATACTTATCGTCAGCAGCCTTAATGCGCTTGTCGATATCCTTAGCAGCAGCAGCGTCCTTGTCGTCAGCCAGCATGTTGTCGATATCAGCCAAACCATCGATAGCAGCCTCAACGTCTGCGAGACTCCATTCATTCAGAGCTTTCTCACCAGCGGCAATCAAGTCCTCAACATCCTTGAAGGCATCCTTCTGGGCATCGGCATCGTATGCTTTGATAGCATTCTTAGCGGCAGACAGCTTGTCATTGAATGTATCCTTCTTGGGAGTCCATACATTGTCCTTAATAGCAGTCTTAACGGCATCCTTGAAGGTATTGAGAGCGGTTGTGATATTCTGCTGAATAGTGGTAGCCTGAGTGTTATAGTCGTCCACACTGAATACCTCAGGACTAACAGTAGCAACATAAGCAGCATTCTCTTTCTGTGTCAGAGTTGCAATGTCTGTCGGACAGCTATAGAGTGCTGCATCGAGATCAGCGGCAGCAGCATCTACAGCATCCTTGATGGCTGCATTGGTTGAGCTGTACTTAGCACGCTCCTCAACGGCTGTCTGATAAGCCTTTGTTGCCAGGTCAATAGTACCATCTACATGTTTACCATCCTTCTCGTAACCCATGAAGCTCTCGTGAGCAGCCTTATTGTCAGCAGTAACGAACTCGCTGTAAGATGCGTTCTGACGAGCCTTCACATCTTCGATACTTGCCTGGATAGCAGCGAAGTCCTTAGTACCGGCAACAGACTTACCTTCCTTATAGTTAGCCTCTACAGCCTCCTTATATCCAGTCAGTGTTACCTGGATAGAATCGAGTTCATTGAGCCAATCCTGCACCTTAGAACTAAGGTCGGTAGCAGCAATCTCTGTATAAGTATTGTTCCACAGAGTCTGAGTAGCATCGGCAGCTTTCTTCTGCTCGTCGTACTTCTTCTTATTGGCAATAGCATCGCTCTTAACAGCCTTCACCTTGGCGATAAGGTTAGTAATCTCTGTTACGAAGGCATCCTTAGTGCTTACAGACTTACGATCAGTCAGGTCTTTCTTCATGTTAGTGAGGATAGTAGCCTTCTTAGTAGCGTAGTCTTGCTGTAAACCTAAGTAGTAATCCTTGGCAGCTTCACCGCAAACTGCTGCAATCTCTGCTTCAGACAATGCAACGAGGTTATTTCCATCCGTCTTCGTGAAGATGGTGTCAGGCTGCAACTTAGCCATATTGTTGTCCACCAGAGCCTTGTAAGCCTCCCAGTTATCGCTCTCAGCCTTAGCTTCAGCCTTCAAGTTATTGATAGCCTGAGTGATTGTGGCGATAGAATAAACGGTGGTAACATCCTTATTATTTACCTTCTTGGTGACAGAGATGCTATTGTCCTTCCATGCACTACCCAGTGTTTCTGCAGCAGCAGAATCAGCGATTGCCGTGCTCATAGCTTCGATGTCGGCATCGATAGCGGCCTTCTTAGCAGTATAAGACTTGTCGGCAGCAAGTCCAGTCTCAAATACCTTGAAGTCTCCCTTCTTAGCTGTTGCATCATCGCTCACTGCAGTTTCGTTCGTTACATTCTTCAAGCTCTTCAGAGCAGCAAGTTCTGCAGCCTGCAAATCAGTAACAGCCTTTAATGCGGAAGTCTTAAGATTGCCATTAGCTTCCACCTTAGCCTTAATGGCAGGAGCAGCTTCCTCAAGAGCAGTCAGCTGAGCAGACAACTTAGTGTACTGAACGTTTAAACCAGGAGTCTTCTCGTCAGTATTGGTATAGACAAGGGTCTGGTCATTCTCGCGATAGGTCAAAGACTTGATTTGGATTGTGTGCCAGTTGGTACCAGCCTTAACCTTTTCAAGACCCAAGGTCAAAGTTCCATCCGTAACGAAGACATTATCAAACGTGAACTCTCCATTAGCGGCAGTTGAGCCGGCCTTCTTAGCTGTAATCCACTGCTTTTTATCGTTAGCGAAAACATATGCGACATCAGCTGCATCACTCTGAATTGCATGGTCATTATCCACATTATTTGCAGCCATCGCATTAGCACATACTACCACATTGTAAATACCGTTCTTAAGACCTGAAACGGTTTGTTTCAACATGGTTCCTGTCTGTTGACAACTAGAAGCATTATATGTTTCAACCATCTGCTTTCCGTTAACTGCAGGAGCAGCCCATGTGCCAGCAAGTCCACTAGCGCCTGTCCAAGCTGCGGCATCTGTACCAACAGAAGCAGTCTTATCTACATTTGTTACAGTAGTTGGAACAAAAGCACTATTGCTACCCTGCAGCGTGGTGAGAGCGGTCTCCAGATCACTAACCTCCTTTGCTACAGCACCACCGTCCTTACCAGTGTTACCCAGCGTTGATTTAGCAGTACCAATCTTATAGGTTGTCTTGAAATCATCGATTTTCTTCCACAAGCCTGTCTTTGGAGTGGCTTCATTATCACCAATGCTTGTAGCGAGATCGGCTTTTGCCTGAGCGTTAGCAGCAACCCTGTCCTCAACATTCTTTGCAAAGGTCTCAAGACCAGCCTGATCTGCAATGAGTTTAGTAACCTTTTCGCCCCAGCCCTGAAGCACAGAAGCGGTATTAGCCTTCAGAGACTCAATCTGAATGCTATGCCAGTTGGTTCCACCTTTTTCTTTGTTGATACCCCATTTCAGAGTACCATCTGTTACAGCAATAGATTCAATCGTATAAATAGTATTGGTAGCACCACCAGTTACTTTAACAGGCACTTTCTTGTTGTTTGCAAAAACAAAAGCGATATCTTCCTTATCAATATTGGTATTGCCTTGGTCAACGGCATTTACATAAGCCTTTAAAGTGTAAAGACCATTCGCAAGACCATTTACAGTCTGATACAATACATCACCAGTGGATTTATCCTTATTCGATGCATCACACCAATGCTCAACCATCGCAAGCCCATTGATAGTCTGATTCTGATAGTTAGTCCAATAGCCTGGATCTACAAAGGCCGTACTCCAACCAGACTTATCCTTATTTACTTTACCGGTATAGTCTATCGTCTCCGATTTAGCATCAATCTCATTCTTTGCGGCATTCTTTGCGGCAACAACTGCATCATAAGCGTCAGAGATTTCCTTCTCAACGCCTTTGAATGTAGCAACATCGTCACCAAGTTTAGAAGCGTCCTTAGCGGAGAATGCCGTAATCTTATCATTCAGGGCTGTAAGAGAATCTGTCAATGCAGTAGCGTCGAAGCTATTCTGGTCGGCCTGAACGTTAGTCAGCAAAGTTGCAATGTCGGTAGTGATAGCTTCATCAGCATTGATGTCGAGCATAGCTGCCCAGTGCTCTGCACCAACTTTTTCCTGAGCAGTCTTAATAGCCTTCTTAATGTCATTGATACGCTTTTGAATCAGGTCGAGTTTTGTCTTATAGTCATAACCCTCAGCAGTATAGATTGCAAGATCCTTCACCTGGTCGCGAGCAGCGTCGAGATCTGTCTTGTACTTAGCCATAGCTGTCTGCAAAGCATTATACTTAGCAACAGCCTGCTTAGGCATACCATCAACAGCAGGCTCTGTAGTACCAGCATAAGTATCAATCAAATCCTGAATATCTTTGGTTTTCAGTGCTTCATTGAAGGTGCGTGCGGTACCTGTACCGTCTGCCTTATAGGCCTTAGCAGCATCACTTGTGAGTTTTGAAATCTTATTCTGAATGTCATTTACGTATGCTTCATAGTAGTTCTTTGCCTCATACAGACCATCGGTAGATTTCAATGCGTTGACAGCGGTCTTAGCATTATTCAAGTTGGTCTGCAAAGTAGCGATAGCCTCAGTTGTAGCCTTGTTGGCATCAAACTCAGCATTAGCTGTTGCCACCTTACTCTCCAGGGTGCTAAGCTTTGTCTCAGCAGCTTTCTGCTCTGTTGTAATGTCAAGACCTACCTGAGCAGCAGAGTTCCTAGCATTCTCAATCTTGGTGTTGAGTGCGTTAATTGCGTTCTCAGCCTCAGTCTTAGGCCAAGCGGTTGAAATATCATTAGACTTAGGTTTAACATTATCAAGTCGGGTCTGGAAACCTGTCACAATGGCATGCAAATCATCGTAGGCCTTCTGATTATCTACTGCCTTACCCTTCCATTTTGCAACGATATCACTAATCTGCTCCTCTGTAGGAATCTTTCCCTTATTTGTAACTTCGTCAGCAGCAGCGGTCTTACCGGTATAAGAAGCATAGCTGGCCTGAGTTGCCTCAGTGATCTTCTTATTAATGTTTTCATTCAGATCATACTTGGCTGTGTTTTCTTTCTCAGCATTACCAAGCAGATATGCAGCCTCCTTAATAAGAGCCTGCTCCAATTCTGTAACAGCAGCGTTGTACTTACCCTTGATGGTTGTGATAACAGCATTTACACGGGCGTAAGCCTGCTCATTCAGATAAGCAGCCTCAGCAGCAGCAGTCTTAGCATCCAAATCCTCAATCTCTTTCTGGATAGTAGACTTCTCCGCATAAAGTTTGAAGTTCACATAGTCATCATAGCTGGCTTCTGCATTTGTCTTGATATTACCAATCTTCAGGTTAATCCTTTCAAGAGAATCAGCATCCTCTTTCTTAGCAGCATACTTCTTGCCTAATGACTCGAAAGCATCAGAATATGCATAGCCATTAATCTTGGCAGCTAAAGTGGAAGACTGGCCCTTCAGCGCTTCAACAGCACCAGCAAAATCGAATGTCAGATTGATAAAGGGGGCACCAAACGTGAAATCAGCACCAGACTCCTCAGGATCGGTACTTTCAAGAGAAATTGCAACCTCAGTGATGCCTGTCTTTTTGGTCAGATCGATGACAACATTATTTTCATCATTATCACCCAGTTCTACTGCTGATGGACCAGCAGAGATGCGGCACTTTTCTTCGCCATCAACCTTAATCTTAACATCATAAACATTTGTTGTAACTATGCCCTTCAAAGCATACATACCAGGAGCAAGCGCAAATTTGCCAAGATCCAATTTGCCATTAGCAGACTGGAGTACCTGAGCATTAATTTGTGTTGCCTTCACATTAACGTCGGCTGCATTTGCCATAACTGGAATTGCGCCTAAAGCAATTACCGAGTAAACAAATTCTGTTCTCATAAGTTAGTCGTTTTTAAGTTAATAATTTTATAATATATTTAACACGTATCTAAACGCTAGAATTCGATATTAGATGGTACAGTAAAATGGTTAGTAATTCAGTTAAAGTGTCATTAATATACACATAGCATTCACATGCTAACAAGCGCAAAGATACAAGAAAAAAACTTAAGGCATCTAAAAAGTACCGACATCTTTCGTGAAACATACAGAATTTTACGTGAAATTACAGAATTTGGCACATTTTCGCTTAATTTAAGGAAAAAGAACACTCTATAATCCTGAAAGCACGTCTATATTTTCACGTAAAGCAGCCTTTGAAACAGGGAGCGTAACAGCATTGCCAGCATCGTCGAGGAGAACAATGGCTGCCTTTACGGTGCTGATGCGCTGAAGTTTATTGATATTGATAATGTATTTGCGACTGAGGCGCAACATAAACGAGGTATCATCGTCCATCTCTTGCAAGAGGGTCTCGATCTTAGACAGTCCATAAGGCACCATGCAATGATAGCCGCTGGCGTAGTAAACGTGAGCGTAATGATCATCTGCAAGAAAATAGAGTACGTTGTTTAGGTCGATGAAGAATATTTCTTCGTGTCCTTTCAGAACTAACCTTGGTTGAAGAAGAGGTGCCATACCTTATTTATATATATTATACAACATTGGTGGCCACAAAGATACAAACTATTTTCGATTCTGCAAACTATTTAAGTTTTTTTTGCCTATACCATGAGGGTTACTGTTTCTGTACCGTAGGGTAGCTGGCAGTAAGATAGACGAAGAAGAACCGGGTATAGGCGTTATCCTTATACCATGCCGTGAGTTCATTATTCAGTCTTTCTACCAGGTTCACCAACAGGGACTCGTCAAAGGATGCGATATCTGCAGACTGATAGCAGCCAACCATTTTACCATTGTTAGTGCCTACCAACTGAGTGGTAACGGTCTCACCCGTATAATAGGAGGCATAGACCGTACCCGTATTGGTGCCGATAAGTGCACCACCGGTGGTGATGACATCATCTACCACCTTACAACCACCGATAACGCCTTCATTGGAATCGACCAGGGCTCCACCACCTGTGATACTACCAATAGATGTGATATAAAGCTGTTCGACAAGAGCAGCCGGGCCCAGTTTTGCAAACAGAGGGTTACCATTGAGACGGTTGATATAACGGTCGCCACCAAGGAAGGTGCCATTGAAAGCATGGTCGGCATCGCCGATGCTAATCCACTCGACGGCCTTGAGAGTGGCAGTAGAGTCTTCTGCACTCGTCTTGGCCGTACTCGACTGCATGGTGATGTCGGCATCCAGGCGGATAAACTTATCTTTGAAATCCACACCAGCCTTTACCTCCTTGGCAAACGACAGGAGTTGCGAGGCCGACGTGATGCGGTAAGGCGTCAGTCGGCTATCACCATTATTACCATAGATATCCATAAGCGCCCCACCTTTTTGATAAAGCCATGTGGCATCGTCAACGGTAGCGTTTGCATCGGTATGGATGGTCACAGTGCTATTGATATCCATGAAGGTGGACTTCTTGCGCAGGGCACCCAGGTCGGGCGTAGCCACGAAGTTCCAGTCACTATACTCAACATCCATGAACATCTGCTCATTCTGGTGGTTCAACGTGATGTTCAACGTGGTGCATACGCCAGAGTTGAAGTGAACCGTATCGCCAAATTCGCCCATATAGGTCTTTCTGACTGATTGGGTAGGATCCATCGCATCAGGATATTCCACCTCGAACGAGAACTTCAACGGCTGCTTGTTGGCATTGATTTCATGGAATGCAGCATTCTGCGGCGTTGTCAGACCATAGAAGGTAAAGGTCTTGCTCTGAGCCTTTCCCTCGCCTTCTGGTTTGGGGCACCAGAGGGTAATATCCTTGGTGGACTGCTGATCGGCATTGAAATCAAGGGCTGTGACATCATCCTTACTGTTGGCACCCCAGGTGTATTTGCAAGGCTGGTTGTGGAGCACAAAATGACTCACCTTGACCAGCGTATCCACGGCACTGGCACTGGCGGCAAAGTCCTTGATATTCACCACCACACGCACATTGCTCAAGGCATGCGTAAAATAGACCGTGGTGGTCAGTCCGCCATTATCGGCCTTGGTGGTGTCGCTGAAAAGAATCAGCGGGTCTTCCAGCTTTATATCATCATTGCTATTGTAAACGATAGCAGATTTACCTGAGCCCAGTTCTCCGGCATAAGTATCGCTACCCGTACCATTGGACTGCGTCGCCCACTGATAGCCTTCGGGCAGGTTATAGGCAATGAAGGTGTGATCATTATTGCCATCGGACCAGTATATTTTTTCAGGATCACTGGCAGTACCGTTAGGTGTGCGTTCCCAGTTGGTACCATTATAGAGATAGTGGATATTACTATAGGTGAAAGCCGCCAACGGACTATGGGTACGCTTAATCGTAGTGAACACTATCTTGTCTTCGTTGACGAACTGTGTACGTCCCACGCTGACTTTCAATGGGGCAACGGTAGCGGCACGAGAGATAGAGACATCCTCGCCGGCGATAGCAACCTGTATGCCTTTCAACTCCACGGCATCGCCAGTAGAGAATACATCCTCATCACTGCTGCAGGCAGCAAGAAGGGCCACCATAGCCAGAAACAGTATCTTATATGATTTCATCATAGCTTCATCGTTACTTTATAGAGTTTACCTGCCTCGAAGGTGGTCTGGGTGAGCTGCATGCTGTAGCGCTTCTCACCATCGCGCAACCAGAAGGTGGCTTTGCCTGAAAGCGTGCAGGGAGGCACTATCAACCGGTAGGTCTTGCTGCCTGCGTTATAAGCTGTATAGATGCCGTTTTGCTGGATGTTGCCGATAGGCGTGGTATAAGCCTTGGCCTGATTATCATCGACAACGGCCACACCAATCACGGTGCCGTTCTCGGCCTGGGTACAGCTGTGTTTATTCTTATAGCCATAATTACTAGAGTTCACCTTACTCCTGGCTGCATAGTAGTCGCCAACGATAACCTCTGCCTGGTCGATATCGGGCATGCCCTCGAGGGTAAGCACGGCATTGTCAGAGATACCAAGATTAGTACTGTCATTAATAGTGATGAGCAGCGCCGCCATCACGTGCTTGAAACTCAGGTGCACATTGTATGAACCCGTCTGCTGGATGGTCTGTGCCCACATCAGGTCACAGGCCTTATAATCGGCGGCCTTGGTCTGGTTAGCGTGGAACACATTACTGTATTGCTCTACACGCGTGCCATTGCCGGCAATAAAAATCTGCTCTTCGCTCCAGGTCTGCGCCGTATAGACATAAGGCGTCTGCTGGGCTTCATAGCGATCATAGATATTGGGCGATGCCGAAGGACTGTAGTCGCCATTGATATCGTAGCCATCTTTGGCCACGATATTGATCCACTGACTGGTATTCCACTTCAGCAACCAGAAAGCATCGAAACTATTACCATAGGTGGTCTCGCCAAACTCTGTACGCGACGAGAAGGGACAGATAATCTTCAACTTCACCTTGTCACCATTCTCGAAGGCATTGCCAGCGAAGTTGGTACGGGTTATATCCTCGCCCTCGAAGTTATTGATAGTAGTAGAGAACGACAGGATACCCGATGCCTGCTGCGCTTGCGGAGCCTCATCAGCAGTGCAGGCGGCCAGCAGTATGGCTAATCCCAGGATAAATATCTTGTTTATCTTCATAGAGTTGCGTGATTTAGTTGTTTTGCGTCAGCGGATTCCAGTTGCTCTCCACGGTAGGGACACCCGACTGCAGCGTGGGATAGAGATGCGTGTAGCCCACCGTTGACGCCTGATAATGCATCTGACAGGGATACTTGGCACCGACGGTAGAGCTGTTGTACTTCCAAATGGCATAGTTCATAGCCTTCCAGGGAGCCAATCCGTACATCTCGGCCTTCATATTATTTGGCAACGAGTAGTAATCAGCATCGTCACCAATGAGATAGTCGTTCTTGGCTTTCAGAATGTGCGACTTACTGCCACGGACATACTGCTGATAGGGATAACTGTCGGCGACGCTGCCCACGGCATTAGACTTAGGCGACTTCTCTATATCGTAGTAGTTACACATAAACGAACCCCACGTCACATTATTCTTCGACTGCGGCGCAAAGAAACTGGTGGTTCCGGCATAAGCGCCCAACAGTGCGCCCGTATTCTCAGGAATACCGGTGGCAGCCTGCATACAGCCCAGCATGGTGAGATTATCGGCCTTGCCCACCAACGCGCCACCAGCATTGCCCACATGGATGCATCCAACCACATAACTGGCCCCAGTCAGACTGTTGGCGATGGCGCACTCACTACTGTTGCACAGCAGTGAGATACCTGCGATATAACAGCCCCAGCCCGACTTGCCGCTGGCCACGGCGGTGTTGAGCAGACTGACGTCGTGGGTACTCTCTATACGCAGGTTGGTGATGGCACCGTCTTTCACGTGGTCGAAGAGATACTTCTTCGTCATATTCAGATTATAGAGCGTATTACCACCACCTTTGAAGTTGCCCCTGAAGGGTTTGGTGTTGTCCTCGCCGATGCTGGGCAGTTCCCAGTCGTAGAGGTCGAGGTCTTCTGTCAGTCTCACCTCATAGCGGTTACCGAAGTCGGTATCATAGAAATCCATGGGACCAGTGACATAGTCTTCGATAACATGTGCCTTCTGGGTGGAGACGGTGGGATAGAAATGGGGATAGAACACATAACCCATTGCCTCTGCCTCTTCCATCGTGATTTGTCTGGGGTTACCGTTTTCGTCGGTCTCGCCCTCCAGAATCCACCAATAGGTCTCGAAGCCATCCGTATCTTTGATGGTGTCGTTCTTCTCGTCAAGACGTACCTTGCCACGCTTCAGTCCACTCATTCTCTTGGCGGCAGTGCCGTTGACAAGATGGATAAACGTGCGGAACTCCCTCTGGTTCTTAATACTGAACGAGGGCAGAAAGTCGCCACCCTTAAGAGCGGTCTTTGCAGCCTCCCGATAGGCTTTGGTCCACCATGTGAAGTCGAAGTCTTTCTTTTCTTGCGCCTCATTCTGCCCAGTCAGTGTCCCAAGGTCCTGTTCCGTCCAGGAGAAATTGTCGACAGGCGTGATGGTCAGTTTCTCGTAGTGATAGCCAACGTTGAACAGATAGCTATAGCCGGCCTTCAGCGTCAGGCCATTGGGAAATGCAGCCTTATCACCATTCTTGATATCACTCAGGGCGAAGATGTGGTAGTTGCTCTCGCTGCCCGTAGAGCCATCGGTGTTGTGTCTGTCGCCATTGTTAACGTCGTAGAGCCACACCTTGAAACGGGTGCAGGCAGGCAGCACCAGCTCGTGCCCCTTCCCCTCACGACTCATATCAAAGGGGATAGACATCATATAGAGGCGGCCGTCGTTATGATTGAACACTGGGCGTTGTACGTCCTTACGGATGGAGACAGAATCCAGGGCGCCAATCCGCACGATACAGGTAGTATCTTTCTCGAAGTCCTTGAAGCTGGTGGTCTCGTTATAGCGTGCCTTGGTCATGGCCGTGAGCAGGAAGGTCTTGTCATCAACACCTGCGGGCATGCACATCTTGTTATAGACAGCCAGCACAGAATCGAGTTCCTTTTGGGCCTGCCCCTCGCTTTTGTTGCTCTCTGCCTCATCATGCGCTTTGGTGTCGGCATTGTCCTGGCGACGATAGTCCTCCAGGTCAGTACAGATGGTGGCACTGCCAAACTCGTTGCCAGCCTTGCAGGTCAAGCCGATTCGGCAGGTGATATGGCGCATGGTGAGGGGGATGCTCTTGGTAGGACCAGACACAGTGACCCAGTCGGACACCGTATAGTCGGGATAATAGCTGCCCTTGCTATCGGCATTCAGCACACCAGCCAGGTTACTGCGTCCCCAGGCACGGAAACGCACGACACGACCATTCTCCCATGTCAGCGAGTCGCCAGAGTCCTGATTGGATAGGTTTCCTTTTGAATCCGACTTCAACTTGCCGGCCATAGGTACCCAGTCGTCATTGAGCGACACGGAGGTGCCAGCGGCATAGTCCATCTTCAGATAATAGGTACGGAAGATGGTGGTATCCTCGAACGTGGTGCTGGAACCCTTCTCAGCATACTGACGGAAGATACGCATCTGGTCGCCCTCATTGAAGGAACCGTCATGGTGATAGGTGGTACGCGTGACAAAAGGATCGGCCATGGTAGCACTGAAGTTCACGGCATGGCCCATCAGCGACTGTTGCTCGTCGTTGAGCAACACATCGTCATCGGCTGTGCAGGCTGCGAGCACGATAGCCGTGAATAAGTATATGATATGTCTTATCTTCATCTTTTAATATGTTGGAATGGCGGGAATGTTGTTCTCCACAGAGCCATTAGTGTCCTTACAATTATTGACGTAGCCAGTGATATTGGTACGGTCCTTGAAAAGCATAGCACCTGAGATTTGTGCGTTTACGACTTCGGCACGCCAGCCTTTGGTGGGAACCCATGTAGTGCCCTCCAGATGGACATTCGCCTCCCATGTGGCGTTCTTGTCGCTCTCCTGGGCAGTGGTGTACTCGCCGTTCAAGCCGTCAAACAGATAAGCGCGTTTGCCTGTGATGGTAATCTTGTGGTCGAGGGCATCAAGATGGCCCGTGAAGGTAAAGTCTTTGGGGAAATGACAGGTATTTGTATTAATGGTGATATCGTTCTTCAGAATGAAGTAGTCACCATGATGCGCACCACCCTGATAGGCCTGCAGGAGCATATGGATCCATCGGGCATCGCTCACATACTGCACAGAATCGTCTTCTTCGTCAGCATTGTAGAAATGTCCGTCTGTAACTCCAATCTCCAGCGTGCTGTTGGTATAGGCACGCTGCCAACTGCTGCCTGCTACGGACAGGTTGTTGCCGTTCTGGTTGTTCACGCCGTAATAGTTATCAGGATAGCTGGTTTCCTTCCACAAGCGGGAACCGGCACTGTTATAGTCGATACGCTCGGGACTGACACGCAGATAGACCACCGTCTCGTCGTTGGCGTTGAGGTCGAAAGTAAAGGATTTCTCGTATTCCAGGTCATTACTCAGCGTGAGCTCGAAATCGATATTGTTCTCACCGCTGGCTGTCTGCACAGCCTCATCGAACATCACATTGGATTTATCCTTATTCACGGTATAAGTGGGACGGACAATGAGATCATAGTAGGGACACATGCCGTAATCCAGGCTGGTGTAGTTTTTGGTATCGGCAGCGGCATCCGCATAGTTGTCATCAATGGGGAAGACTAATTTGCCAGTTGCCTTTTCCTTATACAACTTCACGCTTTCCTGACCCAGATAATGCGGGATGGCCTTGCGCTCTGTTTTCCACACAGGTTTTTCGTTCTCGACATAATCAAGGGTCTGGACATTACAGAAACGCAGCATCGTATTCTCCACGTTCTTATTGTTATCATCGTTCTTGGTATCGAAACCTTTCAGTGTAGCAGCCATGTCCTTATCTATCAACACATAGGCCACCACACGCGCCAAGCGATGCTGGAGGGGTATGGTGATACGGCCTACGGTAGCAGCAATTTTTGTTGAAGGGGGAACGGCAGTATAATGACTCAGGGAGTCGTACACATGCGGCTCGTCCTTAGCCAAGCCTGCGGGAACATAAACGCCTTCGAAGACGTGGGCACCGTTGCCCAACCACTTTGCGTATTTCTTGTTGGCATCCGTCAGACTATAGATACCATTTTCATCAAGCCTCAGTTGCGCCTGCTGTTTGGCGTCGGCATCCTGATAGTAGCTAATGGTCATTCCTTTCTGCAAGCCCGCCTTCAGCCAATCGATGGTCTCGGCAGACACGGCAGCACGGGTTACGGCAGCCGTGGTAACCATATCGTCGGTACTCACACCGCCCACATGGATGATGTCGCTGTCATCAACAGAGGAAAGCGCCTCATCCTGCGAGTTGCATGCCGTTAAGAGCATGAAGCCCAGAACCAGTGGGATATATCTTATCATTCTCTTCATCATATTTGCTTAAAAATCCTTTTCCATTGGGGTGATGGCATTACGCTTACCAATCAGCGACTCATCACTACCTGTTGGTGTGCCCACACCATTGCTGTTGTCCTGCCACCAGTTACCCTGACAGGTCTTTGAGGTGGCAATCACACTACCTGCGCCCACATTAGCACTACCTAAGATACCTCCGTGCTTTTCATCCTGTGTCAAAATGATGAAGCTGGTACAGTCGGTGATGGTCAGCTCTGGTGTGTTATTTGAATTTGATTTGTTCTCTATACCACCCACGATACCACCGCAATAGATGACCGAAGCGCCAGTACCATTAAACGTACTGCCAGAATGGATGATGCATTGGGTAACTGTAGTCTTTGATGCTGTAGAGACAATACCACCTGTAAACTTACGTCCCTGCGTGACAGATGTACTCACATTGGCATAGAGATTTACCAGTACCTCGCAGTTCTTGACAGTGGCATTGTCGTAAGCCCATACCACCACACCTGCGGGGTTAGAGGCTTTGATGACCGTATTGTTGAGGGTCTTCACCTTGATATTACTGATTTCGGCCCCATCACCATGTACGGCAAAGGCTAAAGGTGCGATAGCATCTGTAGCTTGTGTCGCATCCTGAGTGGCTTCCAAATTGGCAATTACATCAACCGTTAAGTTGTGTATGATACCTGTGACCTCATCAAAGATCATGGCCTTGGTGGTGATGGTCTTACCGTTACCATCCAGTTCGTATTTCACATTGCCAGTGGTTGCCTGAACGGTGATATCCTTTGCCAGACGATAGCAGCTATCGGCTTTATTATATAAGCCGGTAGCAGAAGTAGATGACTGCAACTCTGCCTCACAGTCAATGATACCCGAATAGCGTTTGTCCGCAGCCACGGCATTGATAATTGCGGCACCCTCAACGCGGTTCTCGTCGAACGTAGGCCAGGCATTACCATCTGCCTTGAAGGTGGTGTGGCTCCCGTCTCTTTCGCCCACGATATTCTTGAACTGAGACTTACTCTGATTCAGGGTGATGCCATACTCAAAGGTGTTGTTGTTGATGTAGCCATTAGCCATACCCACGATACCACCACCCTTTTTGCTGCCACCATCCACACGATTGGTCACGGTGCAACCATCGATAATGGCAATCTTACTTTCTGCGGAAAGGGAAGTAGCGGCAATACCACCCACGTAATCGACAGTACCATCTGACACTCTCAAGGCGGAATGACATTTCGAGATGGTGCCAGTGTTGTTGACCACCACACCTGCGGCAGTGGCATGGGCTTCTGCATCTTTTGTTGTCACGCGGACATCCTCAATGGCGCCCTTGTTGGTTTCAGCTACAGCGGCATCGACAATATCACCAATCTGGATGGTGCCATTCTGCAGGGTAGCAGCATCCTCAAGGGTTGAGAGGAAACGGTGGTTACTGATAATCGACTTGCCACCCAGGTTCAGCGTACAATAGAGGTTGTAGTTGCTGTTCCAATCCTGCAGATCAATATTATTTGTAACCAGCGCCACATTACCGGGTTTATTCTTCTCGTTGGACGCAAGGAATTCGATAAGTTCAGTTCGGTTACTAATCTTGATAGGCTCGCCGGCATTACCATAGTCGTCGCAGATGGTATTGGTCACCTCTTCTGTCCAATCCTCGACATAGGCCGACATCAGGATCTTACGACTGTCACGACTCAGGGTGACGGTGATGACAAGACGCTTGCCAGGCTCCAGATTATAACTGGCTTTATTGGAATTATCCGGGTCAGCAAACAGATAATCGTTCTGGGCATAGAACGAGTAATGCTGACCAGAAAGACTGATTTTTGTAATGAGGTCGGTAGAGGGATTGGCAGAATAGTCGTAGGGCTGCACAATCGCATCATAGCGCGTGGTACTCACACTATCCTCTGCTCCACCGTTCTTATCTTTATCGTAATGTATCTTTTCCTCCTTAGCCAGCGGCATAATCTCTATAGGTGAACCCGCAGTGTCGTACGAGAAAATCTTAGCACTCAGGTCGTTCTCTGCCAAATCATAAGCCAGAGCTTTACGAGTCACACCCTCGCCAGCTTTCAGAATGATGCTGATAAGCGAGCGCTTATGCTGCAGATAGAGCGGTATCTTCTTTAAGTCGTTATTATCGCTCACCATCTTGGACTGATTGTTCAGCGCCATCCACTCCTTGGCTGTGTGATAATTCAGGGCATCCAGATTGTCTGTGGGGTTATTGTTATTCTCATCCCACAACTGCACATAGCCATAGCCTTCCAGACGGTCTTGCTGCAGCCAGTCTTTCTGAGTGTTCTGAACAGGTGAGAGGTTCTCCGTACCGGCAACGGCCTTAAAGGCATAGGGTACGGTGGTGCTGGACCAATATAGCGGCGTATGGCCGGTCTTTGGACTCAATGTGCCATCAGTCTTTAAGGTGTCAGGGCCATAGGTGCCCGTGCCAATGACCTTACCGTCGGCATACATGTCAATAGTAAACTCATAAGCCTTATTAACAGCCTGGAACTTATTCATCTCCTCCTCATAATCCTCTTGAGCGCCACGGGTGGCAGGAGCACCAGGCAGAGAAGTGGTAAACATCACTTCCTCGCCATCGGAGATACCATCGGAGAAGAGGCTGTCAATGGTCTCATTACAACCTGTCATTACAAGGATGAAGGTCATCATGAGCACCAGCTGTGATAGTTTATATAGATAGTTTCTCTTCATGTCTTTCTTAGTTCTGATTATCGTCCTTTATCGTACCATCAGCAGAATAGTTGGCTGTATCCATATCCCAGGGTTTGATTTTGGCAGTGACCTCTGCTATCAGACTGCGGCGCAACTCCATATTGTAGATATACTTAGTGCCACTTTTCAACGTCAGGTTCTTCACACCTTTATAGGTGGTCACGTGCTTGACGGCATCGGCAGCGTCGGACTCTCTCCAGGTGATACGGATACCCTGCAGGGTGCCGAATGCTATACATTCGAACGACTTGAGATAGCCGCCCACAGGTGTTGAGCGCTTGAACATGTTGAAAGAAGAACCATAAGGATTGTCTTTTATTGTGGACTGATATTTATTATCGTCAACATTGATGGGAAGGGAGGTGGCGGCAGGAAGCGTACCGTCGGACAGAATGCAATAAGGCACATAGCCCGTCTCGGCCACGCCCAGCAGTTCAACACGCTCTATCCAGGCTGAGTCAATTACAGCAGACTGGTCTAACGAGCTCTTCAGGTTGACCTGTACCTGTGCGAACTGGTGCTTAAAGAACAGTTTTACACGGTTGGCCTCGGGAGTACCACCAGAAGGACGTGCAGTTTCCAAAGCCAGGATAGGGTCTGGTTGCTCCGCCATCGACGTCTTATCACCTCTTGTCAGATCGTAGGCCAGCATATACTTATCCTTATATTTATCGGTGACATCCGGATAGATTTTCAGGGAACTATTGCTAATGCTCCCATCAAGATCATTATTGTCTGTCAGCGCCAGGAAGATATGGTTCAAGCGGTTCTGCCAATAGAAACACTTGGAGTTCACATCGAAGCCATAGATATCCAGACTATCTTTAACTACCTCGGAGTATGCCTTATTCCAATAGACGGCATTACCCGTGCTGTTACTAATCTTCAGCCAGGCTGTGGTCATGTTGACATCGGCAACAGGAGCACCAAACTCAGAACCGATAGTATCGTTTACACCGGCATGGAAGAACATGGAGCAGACAAAGTGACTGTTCTTAGGCATATAGGATGCCGAGGCAGCACGCGTGATAACTGCATCCGTATTGCCAGCCGAGAAAAGCACAGGCATGCGCTCTATCTGCTGTAGTCCTTCGTCAAATGTCTCCTGTTCGGCAGTACATCCTGCCAATACCAAGGCCATGATGATATATATGTTAATCCAGAATTTCACGTCTAAACTCTCAATTTTCAATTCTCAACTTGCGGCAACGCCGCACATCTCTAGTCCCAGTCGAGCGTGGCATTACCGCTACCAGTCTCTTCTATCCAGTCCTTCACTAAAGCACGGAACTGAATCTCTTCTTTTTTTAGTGTGATGGTGTAGGTATAACTCTTGCCACGTTCCCAGGTGGTAATGCCTTCATTATCTTTGTCTTCGCACAGGTTCAACTGCAACTTATACTTTGTGCTATCGGCCAGGGTGACAGTGATGAAAGCATCGTTGGTGATGGTCTGCGGCAGCACGATGACTGTTTCGTCCTTACCCAGTCTGCTGATAGCATCGGTTGCAGAAGTAATACCCGTGATGACTCCATCCTCCATGTTGATAGTACCAGCGGTAATAAGGTTGCTGACGGCAATCGTAGCTTTTTCAAAATCCACGGCATCGGCACCGGTGGTGGTCTCCAGCTTGAAAACGACCTTAGTCATGGCATGCTCAAAAATCAGGGGCACATTACGCGTACGGGGTGCGATGGCCGCACCAGCATCAATGTTGTTATGTTTGGCAGTGGTTCCCCAAAGGACATCCTCATTCTGTTTTACCTCGAGATTGTTTTCGTTACCACTCAGTGCACGGAAGAAGAACTGGTCCGTGCCGTTGGGCCAGTAGATGGCAGGAGAGTTGGTCCACTCGCCAGAGTTAAGAGTGGAAGTGGTGGCCAATGCGTATTCATTGGAGGAAGAAGCCTTCTTCCAGAACAGGCGGAATGAAGCCCCATCCTTAAAGGCTTCACCGGCATCTTCAACAGTCACGTTGACAATGTCATGATCAAAGGCGATGTCGCCATTGCCCTCGGCAGTCACCGTGGTCCAATCTTTCAGAGAGGCTTCCACCGTTATTGCGGTTTTGCTGACGTTTACATCAAGATGATAATCGACGCCCGACTGAGTCGCGATAGCGGTCTGATTAGCATCATAGCCCTCTTTGGCCCATGCCGTAGCCTTCAGCATATCATCGGTGATGGTAAGTGTGTAGTTATTGCCCTCCACGTCAACAATGTTTAGTAGTTTGTCGCCCACGTTGAGCGGTGTGCCGGGGGCCACAATAGCGGTGAAGGTACGAGTGGCGCCCGATGTGTAAGGTTCGCCATACATCTGGATGTTCGCTGCTGTCGTACTTGTGATTGTTCCTTCCGGCGCATTCACCTCTGACACTGCCAGCATCTGGTTCAGCATCAACTGGGTGTCTTTCATCGGTGTCGTACCAAAGGTTTTATCTGTCTTGATGGTGACCGTCACCTCACTCATGGCGTGGGTGAATGGTACTGTCAGTTTACCAAGTTGGGTCTTTGCGTGCTTATAGGTTACGGCAGCCTGTTCGGCCGACCACAGCAGGTCGGCATGCTGCACAACCTCGGCAGATGTCTGCTCTTTACTGATGGTCCAACCCAGTTTGCCAGTCGTTTCTTCCAAAGTGGTTGTAGGTGCTCCACCATTATAGCAATAGCCATAATAGGTCTGCAGTGCATGGCCAGCGGTACGCAGATCCGTGGTCTCAGCACTTGAGTTACTGAAATCATCCCAATAGAGTACGGGCGGTACAGAAGCCTTGAATGTAACAAGTTTCGGAGCTTGGTCTGTAACCACAGTGGTATAGGTGCCTTTCTCGCCTCCTGTGGTATGACGGATATATACCAGCAGCTGGTCATCATCAGCAAAGCTGCCGTTGACTGCTCTTGTCACGAGGCGCTGTGAGTTCAGACTGGTTTCCAACAGTAGGGGTGTCTTCCCACTGCCCGACAGGGTGTCGCTCATGTTTTCATCGCTGGCACATCCTGTCAGCATCAGCGCTATACCAATATATAATATGTTTCTTTTCT
Source organism: Prevotella communis (assembly GCF_022024175.1). Lineage (GTDB taxonomy): Bacteria > Bacteroidota > Bacteroidia > Bacteroidales > Bacteroidaceae > Prevotella > Prevotella communis. The sequence goes on from NZ_CP091794.1 coordinate 2,944,647, forward strand.
TCATCATGTGCATTGTTGCTTAGAACCAAACATTCTCACTGGCATTTACCTTTTTCCAATCAGTCAGTGTGGCTGAGACCGTGAGCTTTGTTTTCTGCAGGTTCAGCACATAAACATAGTGCTCGCCCGACTTCCATGCGGTGATCTTCTCATTAGAGGTTTGATCCACAATCGAAGCCACGTCAGCGTAATAGACATCGGTCTCATCTGTTCCGTTTGTGATGGTGATGCGGAACTTCATGTCGCTCAAATCCTGAGGCACGATGGCACTCAGACGTTTGCTGGCATCGTTGGCATCTTTGTCAAGTACATATTCGCCTGCCACACCCGTAGGAACAACCTCGCGTGTGCCCAGTGTCACGTCTCCAGTATTTTTCACATTTACCAGTTCCACCTTGGCTCCTGTCAGATTCACTTGATTATCACCTGATGATGCCGTGATGAGGTTCACCTCCACCTGTGCCATCATATAGCGGAAGTTCAGGTTGATGTTACCTTCGGTGGCGCAGATACCACCCTCAAAGAGTTTGGTGGTAGTGTGACCTGGTTCCTTGTTGGTGCATACTGCATCCTCGGCAATCTCCGGACGAGCAATCAACAGGTCAGAAGGGAATGTTCCTTCTTGATAAGCCACATTATTGACCTTGATAACCTGCATGCCCATGGTTGCATCTTCGCCATCAACAACCTTTGCTGTCGTAGGCCATACACCACGGAACTGATAGTGCGTCAGGTGGTCGGGCCAATAGAGCTGAGGCGTCATCGTCCAGCCTGTGGCAGTTGCATAGCTCATCTCGGCATCCTTAGAATAGCCATTGTTGAGCGATGTACTGCGATAGAAATCGAAGGCTTTGTCGAAACTCTTTCCCTTGTCGCCATAGGCATTGTTCACGAGAATCTTGGGAAGTTCCTCTGCAGCCTCTACGGTTGTCCAGTCCACCACGGTGGCAGATACCTGAATGGCGGTCTTGTTGACCGTCACCTTGATGATATAGTTCTTGCCCGCCTTGGTGAGGTCATCAGTATCATGGTCTGCAGCATTGATAGCCGCACGAATCTTTTCGGAAGACACATAGTAGATGTTGTCGTCGGCATTGATTCTGATGATGTCAGCACCTTTTATGAAAGCGCTGCCTGGCATCACCAGTGCTTCTTTGGTCACGTTGTAACCGGTGGCGGCAGTGGCAGCCTGATACATGGTGACGCCCGTATTGTTACCTAATGTGACGGTACCATCAGTCACGTTCACCGTGCCGTTAGTATGTGCCCAGTCGAGCAGCGTCACCGTGGGATCATTGACAAACTTGCTATCAGCAAATCCCTCTCCAGCCTTGAGGCTTACGGTCACCTTACTCAAGGCATGGCGAAACTCCAATTGCTTGCCAGTGCCACGTGCATCAAACTTATAAGTATTATTAGCTTTTACATTATTTGATATCAGCAGATTTTTCTCGCTCCAACCAGTGGTTTGGTCGGCATTGACATCCCACACCAGTGCGGTATAGTCGGAAATCGCCGGTGCCGTTGTCAGACCATTAACGGCTGCACCATAGATGGTAAGACCGGTGGTGCGGCCGGTTGTGGCATTAGCAGGGTCGGCCATACCATAGTCGTCCCAATAGAGGACGGGTGTGAGCGACAGACCATTGCTTGTGTTTGTCGATAGTTCGGCTTCTGCCGTTGTGGTTTTCACCACTTCCTCTTGCGTATGTCCTGTCCATGTGCCACTCACCTGCAGGGCGATGGCTGTTCCCACGGTCAATGCCTGATAGGTATCGCCGGCAGCACGCGTCACCACAGCATGACTGCCTTTCACAATGCCGGCAGACAACTGGATGGCATCGTTGGCACGAGGTGTGCCGTCGGTCAGCTCGTCGCTATTGTTGCAAGCAGTGAGCAACACCAGAGTCGTGATATATAAATAATGTTTAAGTCTCATTCTCTTTCTTATCTGATTTGAACATTGTCATCGCCAGCCTCCACGTCTTCCCAGTTGGCCAGTGTTGCAGAGAGCTTGGCAATGCCGGCCTTGGTGAGTTTGAAAGTGTAGGTGTACTTGTAGTTGGGTAACCAACGATTAATGACGTATTTCCCGTTGCCATTTTGAGGGTATGGATTGGCAATAAGGTTATTTCCAACTGTTGTGGCCACAACATCCTCCATCGTTACGATATACTGGTTGTTGTCGGCCGTGGTGATGGTGAGCATCACATCGTCGAGCGACTGTGGAATGAAGCCGTAGTGCCATGGAGTTTGGTTGTTGCCTGTCGTCTTCTCGTTGTTCACGGTCGCAGTACCATTGTCGGGAATTACGAGTCCATTACCCATCAGTACCTTACCTGTGGTGTGGATATTACTCAATTCCATCTTGGCATTAGTCAGGTCTACCTTATCGTCGTCTTCGGTGGTAGTCAACTTGATGTTGACATCGCTCATCATGTGGAACAATACCATGGTGATGGAACCCTCGGTAGGACCGATAGCCTTGAAAATCTGATGACTGGTGCTGCTGGCATCAAAGCCGTTCACATCGTGGTCATAGGTCAACTTACCTGATGTTGATGCAAAGGGTGCGCCCCAGCATACGTCTTTATAAGTATCACCGAAATCCGCCTTCAATGTGACATAGTCGCCATGTTCACTGTCAGCATTTACCTTCCAGCTGTCATCCGTCTTAGGCATTACTGTGCGGAAGTGGTAGAACGTCTTGTTGTCGGGCCAATACCAGGCAGTGTTCGTGGCCGAGGCGTCCTGTGCGGCATAGATACCTGAGTTCTGCGATGCCTCCACCAGCTGTGCTTTACTGTCGGTAAGACTGTAGCCTGTGTTCCACTCATAACTCTCGAATGCATCGTCGATGGTAGCCGAGATGTTGCTGGCCCTGAACAGGTCGAAGTCGGCCTCTCCGGTCTTCTTGTTGTTGTTCTCAAGCAGAGACACCAGGATGCGGGCGTTGGTGGGTTCCATCTCGTCGGCTTCCACCGTTTCCCAGTCAACAACGGCAGCCGTGAAGTTGTCCATTTTCTTTTTGCCCACACTCATGGTAAACTCGTAATGCACACCGGGGCGCATCTTGTTGCCGTCAAGGGCCGGTGTTGTGCCGTCGCTCAGTGTTTTGCCAGCCAATGCCGTCATCAGCATCGACTTACTCATATGATAGAGGTTGTAATCGATGGTGAAGTAAATCTCGTCAGCATTAATGCTACTTAGGTCTGTACCAGGCACCATAAGTCCGTCCAGCACATAGGCATAGGTGCCATTGGTACTGCGATTATCCTCGGTCACCGCCAGTTGACTGATGGTCTCAGTGCCTGGCGTTGTCTGGAACTCGCCTTCGGTGATGTCAAAAGTGCCGCTGGTGTTGAAACCCTTGAGCACAATGTTCTCGTTTGCCTCGGTAAAGGCAAACGCATCTTTGTCTGTAAAGCCCTCACCTTTCTTTATTTTAAAGGTGATGCGGGTCAGTGCGTGGTAAAAGACCAGTTTTCCGCTACCGAATTTTTTGTGCTCAGAACTGAACATCACGCGTTTGTCGTCAGTTTCGCTTAACTTCGCCACATTGTTGCTGAAGCAGAGGTCCTGACTGGCGATAAAGTTATCTTGATTCTGATTGCTAACTCCCTTTTCACGCAATGGCCACGTCAGGGTGGTGGTGCCGTTATCCCTGTCCCAAATGTTATCGTATTGATAGGAACCAGCGATGGCCCAAGTCGTTGCATCTTTCGTTCCATTGGGGCTGCCTTCCAGCGTCTCGTTGACAGAGCCCTCTAAGTAATAGCCAGGTACACAGGCGGCATAGGCCGACAGCTGAGAGTTGCGCGAATAGCTATCCTCCCAGAAACGTCCGAAATCGCTGGCAAAGTGCACGGCATTGGCTTTTGCTGCTGAGGTACCCTGCAGATAACCAATGGTGCGTGTGTAAACTGCGCCGGCGTTGTCCTTTTCACTCTTTAATACCAGATAAACACTGGTACCTGAGGCGAACGGCTTGGCAGCATTCTCGTTGGTGGTTGTCACCGAGCGTGTCACGGCACGATGAATGGCAGGACTGTCGTTCAACACACCCGCTGTCAGTTCTATAGGGGTTTTACCCTGATTGTCGGGAATAGACAGCGCATCGTCTGAGTTGCATGCTGCTGTGAGCATGCAACTCAGTGCGAGTGCTATATATTTTTCCGCCTTTTTAAGCATCTTGTTGTTTTATGAATCTTTTGTTTGTATAGTGCATACCAAGCATTGTTACTTTGGTATGATACAAATATTAGTTCTCCAAATCGATGGTACCAAGGTCACCAGTTACGGTTTCCCAACCAACAACGGCAGCTGTGATACGCTCAACACCTGTCTTCTTGATGGTAACGGTGTAGTTGTACTTAAAGCCTGGATACCATGCATTGATGGTGTAGTTGCTGCCGGAAACTAGAGTATATGGATTTGCGATATTATTAGAAGATACAGTTGCGGTGCAAGTGCTTAGTTCTTTCACAACATACTGGTTACCATCGGGAGTAGTGATACGCAGACCGATGGTGCCACCACTATAGGTCAGAGACTGAGGAACGATACCATAGGTATAACCGTTCACGCAGTCGGGGTCGGAATCTGTGGCAGCAGAGTATGTACCGTTTGTCATTGCGGCAGAGTTTGTTCTGGTGGTAGAGGTGGTAGAAACCAGACCATTACCCATCAGCACCTTGCCATCGGGCAGGAAGTTGAGAATCTCAACCTTGGTGAGCGGTAACTCAGTATTGGTTTCATCCTTCAGGGTTACCTTACTGGCATCAGTAGTGGTTCTGACATTTACCGTAATCTGACTGGTCATGTGGAATAGCAGCATGTTGATGGTGCTGGCAGTAGTACCAATGGCTTGAGAAATCTGATGAGTGGTACCGCTGGCATTATCAAAACCGTCATTTGTAGAATAAGTCAACTTATCTGATGCTGCTGTTTTGAAGGGAGCACCCCAAACATAGTCCTTATAGTCAGAGTCAGAAAGGGCACCAGACTTAATAGCGAAGTAATCACCATTTGTTGCGTCTTGGCTGATTGTAACACCTGTTTCAGAACTGTTATCAGTATAACCAGCAGCGCGGAAGTGATAGTAGGTCAGGTTGTTCTCCCAGAACCAGCCCGTTGTCTTCCAATGATCGCTTTCATACTCCTTAGTAGCTGCTGCACCATAACCTGATTTCCAGTCATAGTTTGCTTCTGTTGCGCCAGTGATGTAGTCGGAAGCGGTCTTTGCTGCACGATAGAGGGCGAACTGATTCTTGTTGGTATCAGTGAGTTTAGTACCGCGATCGTCCAGCGTAAATTCGGGATAGGTATTCTCAGCTACAGCATCTTCTGAGTTTACAGTTTCCCAATCAATAATGGCAGCAGTGATGCGGTCGACGCTCTTCTTTGATACGCTGAGGTTGATAACATAATGCTTGCCAGCCTCGATGGTGGTGAAACTCTGATAAGATGCTGCCTTTGCATCATCCTTACCAGCACCGGTTGTATAATAATTACGAATAGCCTCTGCAATCTTCTGACCAGAAACATAGTACTTGGCATTGTCGATCTCGAACTCTACGACATTTGTCGTGGTGTTATAGAGGTTGGTGCCGGGCAACACGTAGGCATAGAGCTGGCGAGTGGTCTTTCCATCGGGAGTACCGGTTTTCTCAACCATCTGAGTGATGTTGGTCTGTGTTTGACCAGACCACGAACCTTCTGCCACGTCAAAAGTGCCGGTGGTGTTAAATCCTACCAGTGTGATGTTCTGGGTTGCTGATTTTTGACTCTTTGTCCAAGTGAAGTCGGTGTTAGCAGAGTTATTGAATCCGTCACCTTCCTTCAGGTTGATCTCAATCCAAGCCAAAGCGTGATTGAAAACGAGGTGGCCCTTGTCGAACTTACCGGTAGTCTCACCAGCATTATCAGTCTTTACTGTCCATACCAGTGGACCATCACCGAACTTGGTTTCTGTCCAAGCATCATTCTCGTACTTATAAGCATAGCGACCGCCCTTACCACTTTTACTGATATTGTTACTATAGGTAAGGTCCTGGGCAGTCATCGTTTCTGAAGTCTGTTTAGTAGCAACTTCCCAGCTTACCTGAGTGCCGTCAGCAGAAGAAGTATACCAGTTAGGGTTGGTCTGTGCATCTACAGCAGTCCATTCGCTCTTACTCCACGTTGGAAGTGTTGCAGATGTCTGACCGGGAATAGCGAAAGCATAGATGGTCAACTGAGACTCACGACCAAAGGCGTCGTCCCAATAGCGCTCCAGACCTGACGCATAAGAAAGATTAGAAAGATCGCTGCCAGTTGCAGCAGAAGCTGTAGCAGTGGCCTCTGCGTAACGAGCCTTTGCGCTCGGGTCATTTTTGTTGATAGCCTTGATGCGCATTTCTACCTTGGTCTCAGCACTGAATCCACCACGGGTCAGGGCAGCACGGGTAACGCCATTGTCATTGCCAGACAATGAGATGAGTTCCTTACCATTGTTAGGATTAAAAACACCATCGGTGGTGGTGTCGTCAGAACATGATACCAGGGTGGCACAGAGGGCAACCACAGGCAGAGTGTACTTGAAAATCTTTTTCATTTTTATATTCTATTTTTGTTATAATTCGATGATAATATCTGAAGTCTGTACCTCGTCCCAGGGAAGAATCTCGCAGGTATCGAGGAAGATGGTATGCTTGTGCAGGTTGGGGATATGAAGGAAATACACATAGCGGGTGTCGGGCTCCCAGGTAAAGCGGTCACCTGTGGTGCTGATCTTGTCCAGACTGAGCACACTGTCATAGGTAAACGCGTTAGAGGCATCCACCACTCCATTGGTTAGGTGGTCGGTCTGCATCTCTACCTCTACGTGGATTTGCACATCCTTTTGGGGTATCTGCTGAAGATATAACGGACAGAGGTCGAGAGCCGTTTCGCGATTCAGGTTTTCGCGCAGGTTCTTTCCCACATATTCACCATGCTGCAGCAGGGTGTACTCGCCTGTGGCAGTGGTGTTGTCCGAGAAGGTGCCATGGTCCAGTCCCTGTTGGTTTGTGGCAGTATATGACTTACTGCTAATCACAAAGTTGTTGTCAGCGTTGACAACAGATATCTTCACGCTTTTCAACGCTACACGATAGTCGGGCGATGAAGGCTGAGGGTCGTCTATGAAGATGCGGAATCCCACTTTCGTGATTAGATGATGAAAGGGCATATGCACTTCACGTACTGCATTTGCCTTTTCATTGGTGTTAATCTCAATATTCTTTAATTCGTCACGGTCTTCAAAAACGGCACCATTCTTCTGGCGGCTTACTTGTGCCACCACACAGGGCTCTCCCTGTTGGTTGGTCACGTTATACACCTCGTTCAGATAGGTTTGTGACAGGAAAGGACGGTCAGAGAGATTCAGGCTGATGCCTGTTGAAAAGATGCTGGCCCCCTGAAAATAAGGCGATACTGCACGGAATTCGTAAGGGAAGGCAGAGAGGTCCCAATAGCGGAGCACTTGTCCATTCACACCATCGTAGTTCCAGCGGTAGGGAGTGGCGGTGGCATCGAAATCCACTTGATAGCCATTCATCACCTGTTGCTGGCTGTTGTTGCCAAAGTTCTTCCATGTGCCTACCTTAAAACCTGCTTCAAGCATCGATACGCTTCGGGTGTAGCGAGCCTTGGCCACTTGTGAGATTGAGCTTCCGAACGTCATGGGTGTGAGGTTGTCATAGACATCCTCCTCCTGTATCGTTGAGTCTGAAGTACAAGCGGTGAGACTGGCGCACAATAGGAGTGCGCCAGTCCACCAACTTAGTGTTTTGTTGATTCTGTGATTAGAAATTGCTGCCATTTTCTTGGATTGTGTAATCCTCAACAGTAGCACCGTCGAATACGATAGGATATACGGTAGGAGTAGCAGGTACATCGGGCTTGGTGATATCAATGGTGGTATCATCAGGATCGGTAGTACCCTTAGAATCTTTAGTAATCTTGAAAGTGTAGGTGTACTTAGTGTTAGGCTGCCAAGCGGCGATAAACTCTGAACCATTCTTGGCAGGCACATAGACACGTGCATTGTGAACGGTAATCTCCTCGCCGTTGTCCTCAGCAATCAGCTTATAAGATACGTGAAAGGTGAAACCAACCTTGCTGTTTTCGGGCTGAGCTACAGGATAATAAATGGTAGAAGACTTAGCATAGTTCTGTGTGTTGCCGGTTGCTACTGCTTCAGGTATCACATTGTAATTCGTGCTAAGCTTTGAGGTGTATGAAGTCAGTCCGGCTTCAGTTCCGGCTGGAATCACGAACTTCAGGTTGTCCTGAGTCGTTGAAGCAGTGCTGTGGTCAACGGTGGCAGTGGGATTGCCAACAGTGGTGAAGTCGATGGTTGCACCGCAGCTGGTGTAATAGTCAGCCTTGGTGTATGTGTTGCCAGACTTGGTGGCAGGTGTAGCCTGAATACCAGAGTTGGCGTCTGTCACATCGATAATCTGTACTTTGTAACCACGCACATCTTCGTAGAAGCGCAGGTTCACCTGAGCACCGAGGTGCTTGAATGTCAACTTTACGTCCTTCAGATCAGCATTGGTGGCCTGAGCACCAGCATACATGAACTCCTGCAGTGAGGGGTCATCATAACCAGCTACCTGAGCGGTGTTGGCTACAGTAATTATCTTTGTGCTCTCATTGAAACTAACGCCTGTAGCACGATATGGAGCATAAGCATAGAAGTTAGTGTTGGTGTACTTCAAGTCCCAGTAACGCAGGTACTGATTAGCATTGGCTGACATGTAGGCAGCCTGACTGGCAAGGTAGCCTTTGCTTGCATCTGTGTTCTGGTACTCTGCTGTGCCAAGATACTCATAGAACCAAGGTGACTTGTGGTCTTTCTGATCACCGATAGTACTTGCCCAAGTAGTAGCATTTGCATTAGAATAGCCCACGCCATTACCATCAGAGTAACCAACCAGATAGTTGTCCATCACCTTCTGAGTAGTAAGACTTGTGCCATACTTGTAAGCCCACACACCAAAATTGTAGTGGCCTGTAGATTCAAGAGAGGGCAGAGTCGTTGCCTGGTCTCCACGGCTGATGTTCTTCTTCTCCACACTGAAAGCGATAGGAGCCTCTGTGTTCTCGGTTGAGTTGTTTACCAACTCATCGCTACTACAACCAATCATGGTCATAGCAATTGCAGCGAAAATAGTTACTTTTTTCATCATTGTATTTAATGGTTTTTTAAATTATACATAATAATTCTATGAGGTGCGTCAGATTTCAATCTCCCAGAACACCTCGTCATAATCTTCGACGGTAGGAACGAACAAGCTACCGGTGCCCGATGGTAATGGATCGGGCGGTGTGAGCTTAGAACAGTCTATCCACACCGTCAAGATACCACCATGCGCCTGTGCGTGACACTGGTCGGTAACATCAAACTCATATGTCTTGACCTGTCCATCCTTCCATATCAGGTCGTAATACAGATAGTTCCTAAGATTTGAACGCGAACCGGTGTAAAGGGCACCCGAGCGAGTAAAAGGCTCGTTGTCACAGAGTCCAAACGTGGTCAGTTTACCACCGATGATATCGCAATTTTGTCCCTTTACCATCTGATTCTTTTTCATACGCGTATTGAAATAAATCAGGGCTGGCTTATAGCCCGTATGGCCGGTATTTACATTCGTACTGCTGGCCATAGAGGAAAGAGCCGCATTACCATTGATACCCTTGATTCTTCCATCCTCATTGTTAAAGAGGATAAACTGTACAAGATAGATATATACCAAAGGACGCAGCTTTGTTTCTATGTGCTTGATATAGATATTCTCCACAGGGTCGAAATCGTAATCCGACAAGTCACGCGAGATAAAGATATTCTCAGGATAAGCGCTATAGAAAATCTCAGGCTGATTCAGCAAACCAATAACGCCAGAAGGATCGGCCTCGTTTGCTCTGCTATGCTCCAAGATACTACGTGAGATACCTCGTGTTCCGGTTGTCGTAGCCGTGACAGAATCAAGCGTCTCATTCAACACCAACACCTGGGTTCCGTCCTTTGAATCGATATCGCTATAAAAAAGCATATCATAATAGCCAAACTGGAAATAACGACGGAAACGGGTACTACGTATAGAGAATGCCTCGTCTGTAGTATGTTTGGCATAAGGGTCGTCTCCTTTGTAATAGCGGTGCACTTCAAAACTTGTAGGCATCGTATAGCCAATGCTACCCCAGATAGAGTCGTCCTTCAGGTCCCATCCATAATACCAGTCCGTCTGGAAATCCACATCGACATCCCAGATTACCTCCAAATCGGTCTCAACCTGAGGTATCTGCAACTCCATGTTCTGACCTGGCAGATGCAAAGGTGGTTCGATACACGAGGTTATGCCAAGCGTTACAAACAGTACTACAGCTATTATATGATATATATATGTACGCATTATCTGACTACCTCCTTCTTCTTTCTGTAAATAATATCGTATGTCAGATGAATACCGGCGTTGGTAGGACCAAACCACATGAACTGATGGTTACGCTCCTTGAACTGACTGGTACTACCATGATAATCATAATAGTAAAGACCATCAACAAATCCTGTGATTGGATTACCCCATACGTAAGGGTCGTAACGGGTAATAAAAGTTCCTATACTGAGACTTAGCTCCAGTCGAAGACTGCCTTTCTTGTTCAACCTACAGGTATGACCAATGGTAAGACCGGCACCACCACCTTCACCTTCCCAGCCTTTGGTAGCACTAAAACCGATTCCGTATTTTGTGCCCTCCAAGTAAGCAGCAAGATAAGGACCAATGAATGCTCCCCCACCCTTGAAATAACGTCGTAACTCTAACTGTACATCACGCACCTGCATAAACTTATGCTCACTCCAATGACGATGATTAGAGAATGTGAAGCCTGCATTATAGGTATAATGGCCTGTAAGTGGGTAATATTCTAATTGAATATTGCCACTGGTGGCAAGGCCGAATTGTGGCACATAGGCAAAATCATGAAGGAGATTTGTCCTGGCCGCAATCAGATGCCTACGCGCATATTTCTTTTCTACAGCAGGTGCTGACTCAGTTATAGATATGTGATTAGGAAGCGCTGGAATGGCAAGCATCTCTGTCTTTGCGGTAAAATGATAAGAGGGTATAGGCATGTGTTTCGGACTGACTGCAAACCATAGCACTACACGACTCTGACGCAACGTGGGGAAATAAACCTGCAACAGACGCTTCCAGGTCTTTCCCTTATTATATGCCATCAGCTTCTTCTTGCACAGACGTTCATCACCATGGCAACTCTCCCAGATATATTTTACTTGTTTATATTCCGCATCACCAGCAAGCTCCATCAGTTTTACCAAATAGGCATAATCCTCCGTCACACATTTGGCATTCAAAGGACGGTCTGCAATCGGCTGATCCAAGTTACTGCTAAGGAACTCTATCAATCGCTTTGTACGCTCGCGACTCAAGCGGACATTATTCAGGTAAGGACCTTCTGGAGAGGCTGCACCCTTTACATAAACCTCACGTAATACAAGGTTGTTTTTCTTGAGCCAAGGCACAAGACTGTCATTATATAAAGGTATAAAGGGATCGTCCTGAAGCAACTCTGTTCTGTTTACACGGAAGCGGATACCACGAGCTATCACATCGAATAAGGAGTCCGTAATAACAGGGGGAGAAGTAACAATAGAATCTGACACAAAAACAAACGGATAATCTGGCAATTGCTTGTACAACAACGAGTCAGGCTTCTTGGCCAATGTTGACAATTGGCCAAGTAACACAATGGCAATTACGAGAATTACCTGAATTGGGTTAACAAATCTACGCACTGGACTTTCCTGTTTTGTATCAATCTTTTCCGATACAAAATTAGTCGTTTCTTCTATTTTTTAGGTAGAAAAGCCCGTATAATTTACAATATTTAACCCGTTAGTTTTCGTTATATCCAATAGATTCTTCAATTTTTTCGCAAAAATCGAAGAATCATAACCTAAAAACAATTATTAACACTTAAAAGCTCTATACAACTTACATATGATTAATTACAAATCTATTAAACCATAAAAACAGTATTGGCCACGGATTATCTGCAGCTCACATCCTCCCGCCATGTCACTTGGCAAAGTAATATTAGAGGTATTCTCTGGAATAACCTTAGTATATTTTACATTACCACTCTCATCCAAGAGCTGCAAAGTACAACCATCACAAGATGTATTAAAATATAGAGTATGATTCTCTAAACTCAGAGATGGCGTCTTGACAGAACTACGTTTGACAGATTTTGCAGAATCTGCCGAATCTACCTTGCGCACATGCAAGTACACATTCTCAAAAGAAAATAAATTCTGAGATTGTGAATAAGCACCAGAAGGCATCAAGAATAAATGTCCGAGGACTGCTAAGAAATATTCACCCATAGTTTTTTTATTTATGATTTGTGAGGCAAAGGTAAGGCAATTTATACATCGCTCCAAACTTTAGGGATTCTTTTAGTTCGCCAGAGTTCGTCAAAACCGAGCAAACATGCAACTAAACGATTTGATATTCAACGCATTACAAAAATAGTTCGGAAAAGTTCGCCAAGACACCAACTTTAGCATTTTACCATAAAAATAGCGCTTCTTTATGATGTTTTCCATCTTAAAGAAGCGCTATTTATTTGCTTATTCTATTACAACTCCACGAAGCCGAAGAAGCAATAGTTACCACGAAGAATCTGAAGCTCATACTCTCCGTACAGATAGAATGGTAAGGTTATGGTCGAAGTATTCTCCGGTATTTCTATTGCATATTCAACATCACCATCCTCATTTATCAAACGCAGGATACAACCGTCACATGAGGTAGCAAAATACAACGTATGATCAAAAATACTCAAAGAGGGAGCCTTTGCCGGGCTACGCTTAATACCCCTTGTTGGTATTGAAGGATCAATAAGTCGAACCTGTAATGACAGATTATCAAATAAAGACATTGAAGATGCTGCTCTTCGAACGGATGAGACACCAAAAGCCTCTTGAGTTAATTCAGCCTTTGCTAGTTCAGCCCATTCTTGAGCTGAGCTACATAATGACACTAAAAGGAACAATCCCGTGATTATAAAAGATTTCTTAAACATAACTATATTATTAAAGGGTTTTAGTAATTTCCGAGCAAAGTTATACCTTTTTCTTTTATGCACAAAACAAAAAATAGGATAATTTTCCAAGACTTCCTCTCCAAAGAGCAGAAACGCCAAAGAAACCCAACTGATTTACAGTGGATTACAAAAAAAGTTCGGAAAAGTTCGGGAGAGCTACTTTAAAGCATTAAACAGGTTACTTTTTAGCGTTCTAGCACCTTTCTGCCCAAACAGGCGTTCGTTTGCATCTGACTTGGCGTCAGACAAAACAGACTTTGAATTGCCCAACATAATTCTAATAGAAGAATCAGACATTCCAAGAATAATTAAGACACAAACCTGTTGCTGCAACTGGGAAAGTGGCGTTCCCTCAGAGAAAGACTTATATAAGTCGGGGAAGCTCTTGCTAAACTGTCTTATCAATAAGCTCCATTCGCCATCCGAAGGATTGGGCTTTTCTGTTTTAAGATTTGATTTTTTGATAAACAATTGAGCAATGGGACTATTGACAAATGTTTCCGTTGCATCAGTATGTTCTGTCTGATCGTTCTCCAGTTGTAGACGCTTGATGATTTCAGTAAGTTCAGCCTCTTTCGCTTCTTTTGCAGCAATCACGCCTTCGTAGTTCTTACTCTTAAGCATCTGCAGTTCCGCTGATATCTCCGAACGCGCACTAATAGCACTCTCTAATTTTTTAGACAGCTTCAGTATCTCCTGTTTTTTCTTATTCTTATATCGGAGGTATAGCCATAATAGCAGCGCTACGACCAAAAACGAAATAACACCAATGAATGTTGAACGCATTTTCAGTTTTCGAGAGGTCTCACGTTCCTGTTCAGCTTCTTTCTGGCTCCTGTTATAATTATATAAAGCCGACATCTGATGGATTGAATTCGTACGCAGCTGATTGTGGAGCGTATCCTGCGCAGCTTCATATAATAGTGAGAAATGGAAAACAGAATCTACATCATGGCGCTTTCTATATACGTTCAACAAGCCCCTATAGCCTTCGGACAGATAACCATATCTGATTGCCTTACGAAATAGTTGTTCTGCAGAATCCAGACGATTCACAGATAAATCATAGAAGCCTTTAACATAATAATAGCCTTCACGTCCACTTACTATATTCCCATTTTCGTCATACCAACCAGACTCTTTTTCGAAGATTTCTTTAGCCCACGAAGCTTTCTCCATCTCTCCCCTTTCCATATAATAATAAATGGTGGGGCATAAGACTCTTGCAGCACTTTGTTTGTCACCAATACGTTTCAAATCCTCATACACGCCAAGAGAAACATAAAATACAGAGTCAATGTCATTCAACAAGATATATGGACTTACCAATTCATACTTTGCAAGAAGATAATCCTTCTCTGTAGAGGTTTTCTTAACATTCTCAACATAATGGTTCAACGCCCATATCTCATCTTGAGGTAGATTTTGGTTATGAAACACCAAAGACATTTGTCCATAGATATTCTTCAGGAGTTCAAAATTACAGTCAGCCTTGGTTGTATCAACCTTGCTTAGTGCAGAATAATAAGCTTGAATACCTTCGGGTGACTGGCCCAAATCAATCAGGGAGCAACCATACATATAATATGCCAAGGCAGCTTCCTCATCATCACCATTCGCTTCGAAATAATCCACCAACTCTTTTGTCAGAGAATCAGTAGTAAAGACTGCACCCGCTTTCATTTCGGCTGCAGCCAACTGCAACTGATACTGTTTCTGAAAATGAGAGCCAAATTCAGACTGATGAACACCTAAACTATCTAAAATAGCAAGAGCAGAGTCGGCATCATGATACATAACAGCCCTTGCACGCGACAAAGCATCGCGATAATCACGTTTTTCTGTACAAGAAAGAAAAGCAAAAAGAACGAAGATGAATACTAAAAACTGTTTCATCAGATCTTTTCAATCAACGCAACGGCATAGGCTGAGATGCCTTCTTGCCGTCCTGTAAAACCAAGTTTCTCTGTTGTCGTAGCCTTTATGGAAATCTGATCCGGGTCACAGCCTATGACACGCGCCATACACTGCTGCATCTCAGGGATATGCGGGTTCATCTTAGGCTTCTCTGCACAAATCGTGGCATCGATATTACCCAGACGATAGCCCTTAGAGGCAATGAGTTCTATAGTTTTCTTGAGGATAATCTTACTATCCATTCCGTCAGTTTCAGCAGAAGTATCAGGGAAATGATAGCCTATATCACGCATATTTGCAGCACCAAGTATGGCATCACAGATAGCATGAATCAACACATCGGCATCGCTATGGCCCAACAAGCCCATAGTATGTTCCAACTTAATGCCACCCATCCACAGGTCGCGGCCTTCTACCAACTGATGGACATCATAGCCCATTCCAACTCTAATCATCATTCTATTATATTCGTTATGACGTTATCCCGTTAAAATACCATTACTTAAAAAGATCTTTCAGACCATCCATATCAAATGCCAAGGTGAAACGCAGTGTCTGATCAAGGGGATTGGTCTGAGCCGTTGAGATGACATAGCCCACATCAAGTGAGAAGACATTCATGCGGAAGCCACCACCCACGGTAAAGTACTTTCGATTACCCTTTGATTCCGACTCATGGTGATAACCGGCACGGAGCGAGAACTGATCATTGTACACATACTCAGCACCTACACTCCACTGAATCTCCTCAAGTTCTTCCTTGAATCCGCCTGGAGCATCACTGAAACTGGTAAAAATACCCTTGATACTCGACATGTCGCTATATTGCTCGCGCACATACTGCTGATACTCACTAGCATTATATCTCGTATCATCGCCACCGAGCTCCTTATCAATATACTGTTGCATGGTGGGAACCGTAGGAACCAGCAGTTTATTGGCATCAAAAGCGAGTGTGAAGCGGTTGTATTCGTCGACTGGTACCAACAATGAAGCACCTACACGCAAGTTTGCAGGAATAAACTGACTCTCATCGTCACCATAGAACGAAATCTTACTACCGATATTTGTAACAGTAGCACCAAGGCCCAACTGACATTCACGATTGCCAAGCATCATATAGTTATTATAATACATGGCAATATCGGCTGCAAACGCAGAGGCTGGTTTAGAACCTTCACTGAAATAATCATAACGCAGGTCACTATAAATCCAGCGCAATCCTACACCCAGAGAGAATGTCTCACTCAGCATACGAGAATAAGCCACATCAAGTGCCATTTCATAAGGCTTCACCGTCATGGACTCATCCAGTCCCTCCGCATCGGTATACACCTCACCAAGTGAGAAATAACGCAGAGAACCTGACAATGCGCCATAATCGCCTATACGATAATAGCCAGCCACATATGCCAAGTCAATATCATTAACCAACTGTCGCAACCAAGGTGTGTAGTTGAGCGCTACACCAGCACGACTAATACAGAACGGGTATTTTGCCAAGTTCCAGTACTGAGAGTTGACATCAGGATCAGTAGCCACACCCACATCACCCATACCGGCAGCACGAGCGTCTGGGGCAATGGTCTGAGAGATGACAGCATGTTCCACCGGATTGAACGTGGTGTTCTTGTCATCGGCATGAGCCATCACAAAGGACATAGAACAACAGCCTATTGCCAAAAGAATCTTCTTTATTTTCATTGTAATTTTCGTTATGACGTAATAACGTTATATCGTTATAACGCAACAACACCTTATTTATTGTCCCAGGACAATCAATTTCTTGGCTTGCGAGGCTTTAGAGCTGCCATTATTACTAATCAGGACACGGTAAAGATAGACGCCCGTCTTCAATCGGCTACCACTACCTGTAGTCAAATCCCAATCAATCGTATAAGTATGATCCGTAGGTATACCTGTCTCAGACTTCCTCCACAACAGACGGCCGGAAGTATCGAAGACTTCCAGTTCTACATCCACCTCACTTCCTGCACGGTCATGACTGATAACAAAACTGGTAGATGTAGTAGCAGGATTCTTCGTACATATCACGTTACTTAATGTGGGCTGTTGGGTAGCATTCACCACAAACGACAACTCAGCGACAGAGGAATTATTCTGTGCATCCCAAGCTCTGAAAAGGAGCTTATGCGGGCCATCCGACAGCTCCGGCAGTACATAGTCAACTTTTCCCTTGCAATAGTCACCAAAGTCATATTGGAAACGCTCATTGAGTTGATAGGTAAGGTTCATATCATTATCAATGATGAGTTCCAAATCGTGACCGATACCGCCAGAAACATTGATACCGTCCTTATCCGTCAGCTCTGCATAGAAATAGGGTGTGGCATTCACCGTACTGCCATTTACAAACGACTCACTATTCAGATAGCAATAGATTGACGGTCCTACGCCGTCATTGGACAAATCCTCAGTACCTGTCAGCGTGAAACTCTCACACTCACCATGAGCTGACAATGATTTGTCGTTATTGACTGCATAGACAAGGAATAGACCCGTTTTATCGGAATAACTGATATCCTTGGGAACTGCAAAAGAGAACGAGAACTGACCATTACGTATACTGTCACTACCGTTGTATATGGTATTCGGACGATCCAGGAACTCAAAGGCTGTCTCTGTAGCTACCGGATCATTCTGTTTACCAACAATGGTCTCTTCGATATCACGAACCGTAATTGTGACAACACCATTGAAATCCGCATGCCCAGGCAAATGACCTTTCAGGGTTACCTTTGAACCTGCCTTCAGCTGCTGGATTCCATCAGCAACAGCCTTGCCGTTGACACTATCAATAACAGCCTGCTCCGTAGGACTAGCCAGAGTCAGGGCTGGATCTCCCAAAAGGACATATTGCAATTTATTGGTAAGCATTTCCGTAGAACCTGACACGAAATCATTCTTAGCAAGGTAGGCCGCTTCTCCGATTGTAAGACGGCGTCCATTCTTACTGGCCAGGAGGTATTTCATAAACGACTGATTCTGCAGTCGGTTGTAAGAGGCATAAACGGTACGTGTGGTGCCGTAGAAGGCAATAGAACCACCCTTCTTATTAAACATTGCCGTCTCACCTATATTATCACTCTGACCATCAAAAGGAGCCACATCACAAGCGGCAGTAACCCACAAGGGCAGACGCAAGGAAGAGGCTTCTCCAAAATCCGTAATACGCAACACGGCTTCATGAGAAAGCAACGAGGGACCACCATGTCCTGAATAGTTCATCACCAACGCTCCTTTCTGAAGCTGTTGTTTAATCAGGCGCGTAACATCCGGAAAACTATTTCCTGTTGAAGAGGTCACACGTGTATAGGCATCCCAATAAATCTTTTTGATATCGTAATTAGCGTAAAGGCTCTTCACCGTACTCACAACAGCCTCTGCATCCTGCATGTGACGGTTCTGGTCGCCATCATCACCCAGGAAGCACAAGGTATTCTGCCATGCGCCAGCATAGGCATTGGTACGATAAGCATAAATCTTATCCACCAGTATCTTGGCCTCCTCGGCCGTACGAGCAGACAAGCGACCGACGGCGGCATCGAACTTATCCTTCAATATACTGCCACCCTCGTTATCGTCCAGCAAGCAGTAATAATCGTCGGACACATAGGACTTCGTAGCACTGAAAGAGTTCTCACTCTCGTAGCAAAGCAGGAAATCATCAGGTGAAAGACTGCGCCAGCCACTAGACAACATACGGTTATCCCAAGCACCATCTCCAAAGAGCAGCAGATAACGTGGCTGGTCGGCCTCCGTCCCTGCCCTATCATATAGCATCTTCATGTATCGGCGATAGGCATTGGCATCTGGAGTACCACTGGAGAACTCATTATAAAGCTCATCTGCAGGAACAATTCTCACACGCAAGCTATCATAGGTCTCATGGAGCGTCTTCAAGCGTTCTGCCTCTGAAAGAAGCTTCTGGCTGGTAGGTATAATGATTACCATATCTACCGCCGAGTCTGCGTGATGGTCCTGGTTCGTGATGTCATAGAGATACTCTGGTACTGGAAGCGAGGTTGAAAAGTCTGTAAGCGCTTTTGGCGTAGAATAGCACAATGACACGTAATCCAAACGAACTTCACCACCTGATGTCTGACGAAGCGTCAGTTTATTGTCTGTGGTCTTCATCACAGAATCAGGTAATAAAAATTTCCAGCTGGCCTGGGTAGCAACAGCATTACCATCAGACAAAGTCCCGGAACTTGTTAGCCCGGAAGATGCTGTCAACGTCCCAATCGTTGTGCCATTCATCAACAACGTTGCCACAAACTTAGAGTCGTATGACAGGTTTACATTTATCTGCGTCGTCGTGGAATGAACGCCAGGCAAAGTGATGTTACGGTCAGAGCCAACCGTGAGTTTCTCGCTGGTATAGAGATTACGGCCACTGTGGTACCAAGCATAGTCATCTACCTCATACAAGTCATGATAATCACTGGCAGAAGGATAATATGAACTGACAAAAGACGCGCTATCCGCTGTCAGAGGTTCACCATCGCTCTCGGTCAGGAAATAATAGCCATAATCTGAATAGGGATTACGCGTACGGGCAAGAGTTGTATTAGACGCCCAGCTAACTGGTCCTGAAGCATGAAACAGTCTTTTCCCTTTAATCGTACACGTGGCCACTTCCTTCAAATCATCTGTCTCCGAAAGATACTCTCCAGTCAGTACCTCTGGTTGCAGTTCTCCGCCATAACCGTATATTTTGACTTTCTTAGGATTCTTAAATCCTGCCTTTCTAATCAAAGCGTCTGTCAGATGATAAAAACCCGTCTCTGGCACACGAATCTTAGCCCAATGTCCACTAGACAAAACTGAATGGGCTACATAACGATCGCCCGACGATGACGCACGGCGGGTCTTTCCTGCAGGTGCAGATTTCACCTGCAACTGAAAGCTCACAAGTTTCTGATATTTACCCTCACGAAAAACAAGTGGAACGAACTGGGCATACAAAGTACCACTCTTTCGTGACACACCTACATATTGCTGTATCCGCGGCAACTCTGGCAGTTGTTCAGTAGTAATGGCATGATAACGATTAACGTCTTCCTCTGCCATATCCAGAAACTCCGGATAAACAATTCTCACCTCATAAGTCGAGTCCGCATAATTACCTCCCAAAGGCCACGAGTAATTGACGGAAGGCAACAAAGAGTCAATTTTAACTTCCTCGGCTGTGAGATTATAAAAACCCTGTGCCATAGTAGAAACCATGCCACATATCATCATCAGCCAAATCAGAAAAAATCTTCTCATCAGTCTTACTTACAATCAAATTCCAGCACCTTACGGTCTTCCAGCCAACCTTCCAAGTGGTCGTTAATCTTTACCGGACCAACACCAACAGGGGTTCCTGTATATAAGAGGTCGCCCGTCTTCAATGTGAAATAGGTTGAGATATAACTAATCAACTCGTCCACCTTATAGAGCATATCGCTTGAACAGCCTTCCTGCACCGTATTACCATTTATATCCAAATGAAAATGCAGGGCCTGAACATCACGGAATTTCTCCTTTTCAACCCACTGACCTATCACAGCGGAGCCGTCGAAGCCCTTACAAATCTCCCATGGCTGGCCATTCTTACGAGCCTCTTCCTGCCAGTCGCGAGCTGTAAAATCAATCCCCACTGTCACCGCATCATAATAACGATGAGCAAAGCGTACGGGAATGCCTTTACCCAGACGACATATTCGGACAACCAATTCCGTCTCGTAATCCACACGCTCGGACCAGTCGGGGATAAAAAACGGCTTTCCGTCCTTCAATAAAGCAGAATCAGCTTTCGTGAAAATTACAGGCTTCTCTGGTTTATATAACGCACCATCCAACTCTTTATTGTGCAGTGCATAATTCATTCCTACAGCAAAAATCTTCATATCTTCTTTCGTTTTGAGCCTACAAAACTAATATTTTTACTTGATTTGAGCAAACTTTTCAGAGAAAATGCGTACATTTGCACGCATGAAACGTATCGTAACACTCATTTTATCTCTTCTGTGCTGGCTTAACATCTCAGCACAGTATGATTACCTGACGGCCAATCGAAAGGTAATACCCGGTGGTTATGATTTCTGGATATACACGCCAGAGGACTATTATTATTCTCAGGAAAGCACACCTGTGATTATCTTCCTTCACGGCGCCAGCCTGTGCAGTCGTGACCTGAACCGTTCACGCCGCTATGGACCTTTGGATGCCATTGTCAAAGGCCGTGAGATTCCGGCACTGGTCATTGTGCCACAGAATCCCGGTGGTGCATGGAATCCCAAGAAAATCAACGATGTATTAGAGTGGACCTTGAAAAACTACCCTGCTGACAGCACACGCGTCTATGTCTTAGGCATGAGCCTGGGAGGCTATGGCACACTGGACTTTGCAGGTACTTACCCCGAAAAGGTGGCTGCCGCAATGGCCCTATGCGGCGGTTCAACACTAAAGGATCTGCAAGGACTTGGCAAACTCCCTTTATGGATTCTTCATGGAACAGCAGACAGGGCAGTAGGCATTAAAGAGTCCAAACGAATTGTCAAAGCACTTGAAGATGCTCATAACGATAGCAGACTGCGTTACGACTGGCTTCCAGGAGCCAACCATGGTGCATTGGCTCGCGCATTCTACCTGAAACGTACCTACGAGTGGCTCTTCCGGCATAGTCTGAAAGACAAGGACCGTCCTCTCTGTCGTGAATATAGTATTACGAATTCGGATTTGAAAGGAGCTTATAGCGACATGGACCGTAACCTGCCAGACCCGGAAGTCATAGACGATTAACATAAAAAAATCAGCACCACCTATCAGGTAGTGCTGATTTATCATTATTTACGCTATTCGGGCAAAATTACTCAGCAGCCAGAGTAAAGCGACGGAAAGCAGTGATGTCCAGCTCCTTGTCCTGAGCCTTCACCCACTGAGCTACAGTAGCCTTATCGCCATCACCAAACTGGAACTCCTGATCAATCAGGCAGTTCTCCTTCAAGAACTTGTTTACACGTCCCTTAGCGATGTTCTCGATCATAGGCATCTTCAGCTGAGCCTCACCCTCTGCTTTTGCATCAGCGATAATCTTACGAGCCTCATCAGCCTGCTCCTTAGTAAGCCAGCCCTTATTGACATTGCTCTCGATGTGGTCTTCGCTGTCAACGAGGTTGGGGTTCAAACCAGCCTTCTTAAGCTTCATCTCAACGAACTTCTCAACCTGCTCGAGCTTAGTCTTCTCTACAGCAGTCTTGTACTCCTCGTCAAGAATCTTCTGGTCAACAGCCTCTGCATTCAGAGCAACGGGCTTCATGGCAGCCACCTGCATAGCCAGCTTGTGACCTACCTCAGCATTCTCCTTGTTGGTCTGAACCATGGTACACAGAGTGTGCTTACCCATGTGGTCGTATGCCTCGATGTTGGCACCCTCGAGAATCTGGTAGCCATCGAGCTCCATCTTCTCACCAGTGATACCTGAACGCTGTGTTACAGCCTCCTGAGCGGTCTGACCGTTGATGTCGAGGTTCTTCACCTCATCGATGGTCTTACACTTGTTAGCTACAGCAGCATCAAGGATGCTCTTGGTCAGGGCGATAAAGTCAGCACCGTTAGCAACGAAGTCGGTCTCACACTTCAAGGCGATGATAGCAGCGAAGCCATTCTCAACCTTTGTCAGTACACAACCGTTTGAAGTCTCACGGTCAGAACGCTTAGCAGCGATAGCCAAACCACGCTCGCGGAGCAACTCCTTAGCACGGTCGAAATCACCTTCAGCCTCAGTCAGAGCCTTCTTTACATCAGCCAGACCTGCGCCAGTCATAGCGCGAAGCTTTTTGATATCGTCAATTGAAATTGCCATTTTTTCTTTAATTTTTCGTTATACGTTATACGTTATCACGTTATCGCGAAATGATTACTCTGCAGCAGGAGCAGCCTCCTCTGCGGGAGCCTCTTCCTTGCGAGCCTTGCGAACACGCTTGGGCTTAGCCTCAACAGCCTCTGCCTCAGCCTGAGCCTCAGCAGCCTTCTCGTCGGCCTTCTCAGCCTTACGCTCCTCGAGACCCTCAGCGATAGCAGCGCAGCAAGCGTTGAGGATTACCTCTACGCTATCCTTAGCGTCATCGTTTGCGGGAATCACGTAGTCAATGTTCTTAGGATCGCTGTTGGTATCAACGATACCGAACACGGGGATACCCAGACGGTTAGCCTCCTTGACAGCGATATTCTCCTTCATCACGTCGATGACGAACAGAGCGCTAGGAAGACGAGTCAGGTCGGCGATAGAACCGAGGTTCTTCTCCAGCTTAGCACGCTGACGGGTAATCTGCAGCAGCTCACGCTTTGACAGGTTACCGTATGTACCGTCCTGCATCAGCTTATCGATATTGGCCATCTTCTTCACAGCCTTGCGGATGGTGGGGAAGTTGGTGAGCATACCACCGGGCCAACGCTCAATTACATAAGGCATATTTACGCTAGTTGCCTTCTCGGCAATCACTTCCTTAGTCTGTTTCTTAGTACCTACGAAGAGGATTTTCTTACCCTGACGAGCAATGTTCTTCAAAGCCTCTGCAGCATCGTCAACCTTCAGCACGGTCTTGTGCAGGTCGATGATGTGAATACCATTACGCTCAGTGTAGATGTAGGGAGCCATGGCGGGGTTCCACTTACGCTTCAGGTGGCCAAAGTGGCAGCCAGCCTGCAGCAACTGTTCAAAATTTGTTCTTGCCATTTTTTTTGTTTCTTTAATTTTGTTGTTTACTTTCTTTTTAATCTTTTTAGACCAGCCAGCGGGTAATCAAGGTGGACTAGTCGCACTAGTTGAACTAGTAACACTAGAATTTCTAGCCAGAGTCCCGCCAGTTTAGATACTAAACGTAGTCCAGTTGGATTAACGCTTACTGAACTGGAAGCGACGACGTGCCTTGGGACGACCTGGCTTCTTACGCTCAACCTCACGGCTATCACGTGTCAGGAAGCCCTGATCCTTCAGCGCCTTCTTATCCTCTTCGTTAACCTTTACCAAAGCGCGGGCGATTGCAAGACGCAGAGCCTGGCTCTGACCGGTGAAACCACCACCGTCGAGGTTAACCTTAATGTCGTACTTCTCGGCGCACTCCAGCAGGTTCAGAGGCTGCTTCACCACGTACTGCAGAATGGCTGAGGGGAAATATTCGGTTAAGTCCTTCTTATTGATCGTGATCTTGCCAGTACCTTCTGACAGATAAACGCGAGCCACTGAGCTCTTACGACGACCTATTGCGTTAATTACTTCCATCTCTATTCAATTATTTATACAAGTTAATATCAATAGCCTTTGGCTGCTGTGCCTCGTGCTTGTGTTCTGTTCCCTCATATACATAGAGGTTGTTCAGCAGGCTGCGTCCGAGGGGACCCTTTGGCAGCATACCCTTCACAGCGTGACGGAGAATACGCTCTACACCGAAAGGCTTCTTGCGCAGTTCAGCGGGAGTATTGAAACGCTGACCACCGGGATAACCAGTGTAACGGGTATAGACCTTGTCAGTTTCCTTCTTGCCGGTGAACTTCACCTTGGCTGCATTGATAATAATGACATTGTCGCCACAATCTACGTGAGGAGTAAAGCTGGGCTTGTACTTACCACGAATCAGTTTAGCGACCTTTGAAGCGAGACGACCAACTACCTGATCAGTAGCATCGATTACGACCCACTCCTTCTTGGCTGTCTCCTTGTTAATCGAGACGGTCTTGTAACTTAAAGTGTTCATTTCTTCGTTTAATTTTACTAAAAAACAGTTTTACCTAAAAATATTGTTTACTGAGCGCCGATTCACAAACCGTGCTATCCGGCCAAAGACAGGCACTATTTACACGACACTCGTGGGGAGTCTAAGACCCTCCCCCCAATAATCGGACTGCAAAGGTACTGCTTTTTCTCATTATATGAGGTATGACACAGCCTTTGCAGCCCAACTTTTATAATTATTTAACTTTTATATGATTATTTACGAATTACTTTCACGTTCTTGACGCTTCCATCAGCCATACGTTCCTGACGAATCAGCAGGCCTTTTTGAGTACCATCAGCACGACGTCCCATTACATCAACATAGCGCACATTGTCTGGGCAAACACCAGCATTGACAATACCGTCAGCAGACTCGAGAGAAAGCCAACCGATTTCCGACTCATGAGTCTCGCCGCCACCGGTATAGATGCTCTTTACGCCAACACGTTTCCAAGTAGTTACATCCACGCCGTTCAGATAAACGGCATAGCCATGCTCCGTGATATCGTTATCATCAGTAAACTCATAGGGAATCACGCTCATATCTTCCGTCAGATCTTCATAGTTTTCCTTTTTCAGAACGAAAGACTGTGGCGTACCATCCACGTCATAGTAAATCTGATAGCTCATCTTACCTGCCGACAGGAAATTGCCAGCGGTACTTACCAGGGGAACATCCATGACCAAATAATAGCCATAGTCCTCATCCAATTCCATTGAAGCCACAGACGGAGTAACAGGAACGCCAGGCACATCATTGATTTTTGTCAGTGTCACGTCGAGGAAATACTCAAAGGCCTCATCCTGATCATTTTCTATCTGATAGTAATCAGCCTTCAGCGTACCGGCCTGAGCATCATACGTAAAGGCCATAGGTGCAGTATAGAGGTCATACTCCAGAGTCATCAGACTAAGATGACCCAGGAACTGACCACCCTCTACGGTAATTGTACCATCCTGCAGCACACCCTTTGCCCATGCCTTTGGCAGATAAGGCTCCAGTCCCTGCAGATAGACATCAGCACCATCAATAGCCACATAGACCGTACCAACATGTTCTGTATTAAAATAACCATCAACAGCCTGCATATGATATTCGTCGGCAGTCAGGCCCTCTGGTAGTTCAACAACCTCTTCCACTGTAGGTTCACCTTTATGGAGTACAGGCTGGATATAGTAGCCATAGGCATCATTATAATTACGCTCGGGCTGAGCATTCTCCATGATATACACATCCTGAGGAACCGTAATAGTACCAGCCTCTGCATCATAATCGAAGGTATAACTTTCCGGACATTCATCCATCTCTTCATTATAGATGTCTATCAGGAAGTACATGCTACGTGAATAGTTAGCGTAAGCCTCAGAACCATAGTACTGAGGCGAATTAAACGTAATCTGCTTACCATCTTCACTTAGCAGTCCCTTAATCCATGCTTCAGGCAAATAGTAGCTCAAGCCCTGTACATAAACATCCTTACCGTCAAAGCCCACCTTCAGTGCGCGGTTCACGGGTGTCTGGATCTCGTCGTAGCCTTGATACTCAGAGAAATAACCCTCAAGCGTCCAGGTCTCAGTCTGCAAGCCTTCAGGCACAGTCACTACCACGTCTTCCACCACACGTTCACTATTATTCACCAAGTTACCTGTTCCCGCATAGGTCACCTCCATAGCTTCAATGCGCGCCTGTCCGTCAGGCACACTGAAGACAATCTTATCTGCGCTACCCGTCCACACATCATTAGCCAGTGTCCCCACATTAGACTGAAGGTTTTTCTTTCCACCAGAAAAAGTAAACGAGATTTTTGTGATACCAGGACCAGCCAAGGTCAACGTATTCCCCTTATACAGGCGAACGGATTTACCATTGTCATAATACTTTGGATCACTTGAGCCATTGCCCTTTGCTGCAGTAGCTGTCATGTCGTCCGTAACATTAAACTCAGCAACCACGGCCTGATCATCAAAGCCGCCATTCTCTGCCGCCCATGTAAACGTAGCCTGCCCACCTTGAGCAAACGACATCAACGAACACAGCAAAGCAAACATCATCAGTGTAAAATTCTTCATAGTAAATATTTGTTGTGTTTTCTGAAATCGGGGTGCAAAGTTACTACTTTTTCCTGTCACGAACAAAAAGCAACCGCATTTTTTGCTAAATTACCGAAAAAGTAGTACCTTTGCACCCCAAATAATATATATAAGAGGTATATGAATATCGAGACACTGATAAGTCAAGCCGCAGGCGAGGCCGTCAAGGCACTCTACGGCATGGAGGCAAACGAAAAGATGCTACAGCTGCAGAAGACACGCAGCGAGTTTGAGGGTAACCTGACACTGGTAGTCTTCCCCTTTGTGAAGGCAGCCAAGAAATCACCCGAGCAGACAGCTCAGGAGATTGGTCAGTATTTGGTCGACAACTGTTCGGCTGTTGAGAAGTTCAACGTAGTAAAGGGATTCCTGAACCTGAGCATCGGTGAGGGTGCGTGGCTGCAGTTGCTGCAGGCTATGGATCAGGACGACCGCTTCGGCATGAAAGCTGCTAACGAGGACTCTCCCCTCGTGATGATTGAATACTCTTCACCCAACACCAACAAGCCCCTGCACCTTGGTCATGTACGCAACAACCTGCTGGGTTGGTCGCTGGCTCAGATTATGGAGGCCAACGGCAACAAGGTGGTAAAGACCAACATCGTAAACGACCGCGGTATTCATATCTGTAAGTCAATGCTGGCTTGGCTGAAGTACGGCAATGGCGAGACTCCTGAGTCATCCGGCAAGAAGGGCGACCACCTGATTGGTGACTACTATGTAGCCTTCGACAAGCACTACCGCGAGGAAGTGAAGGAACTCATGGCTCAGGGCATGGACGAAGAAAAGGCTAAGCAGGAGGCTCCGCTCATCAAGGAGGCCCACGAGATGCTGGTAAAATGGGAGAACAACGATCCCGAGGTACGCGCCTTGTGGGAAAAGATGAACAACTGGGTGTATGCCGGTTTCGACGAGACATACAAGAAGATGGGCGTTGGCTTCGATAAGATTTACTACGAGAGTCAGACCTATCTGAAGGGTAAGGCCAAGGTAGAAGAAGGTCTCGCCAAGGGTCTCTTTGAGCGCCATGAGGACAACTCGGTTTGGGCCGACCTGACCAACGAGGGACTGGACCAGAAACTGCTGTTGCGTTCTGACGGCACCTCTGTATATATGACACAGGATATCGGTACTGCCGAAATGCGTTTCCAGGACTACCCCATCGACAAGATGATTTATGTAGTGGGCAATGAGCAGAACTACCACTTCCAGGTACTCTCTATCCTGCTGGACCGCTTAGGATTCAAGTGGGGCAAGGAACTGGTTCACTTCTCTTACGGTATGGTAGAGCTGCCTAATGGTAAGATGAAGAGCCGCGAAGGAACCGTTGTTGACGCTGACGACCTGATGGCACTGATGGTAGAGGATGCCTATAAGACCTCTATGGAACTGGGTAAGTTTGACGACATGACCGAAGAGGAGCGCCGCGAGATTGCCCGCATCGTGGGTATGGGTGCCCTGAAGTACTTCATCCTGAAGGTGGATGCAAGAAAGAACATGCTGTTCAACCCCGAGGAGAGTATCGACTTCAATGGCAACACCGGTCCTTTCATCCAGTACACCTACGCCCGTATCCGCAGTATTCTGCGTAAGGCACCTAGTATAACTAGCCCCGCTAGTTCAACTAGTCTCGCTGATAAGGAAATTGAGCTTATCCAGAAGATGTCTGAGTTTGGCGCTGCCGTGGAGCAGGCCGGCAAGGACTACTCTCCCTCTGGTATCGCCAACTACTGCTACGAGCTGACAAAGGTATTCAACCAGTTCTACCACGACTTCAGCATCCTCAACGAACCCGATGAGCAGAAGAAGGCCGTGCGCCTGATGCTGGCAAAGAACGTTGCAAAGATTATCAAGAACGGTATGGGTCTGCTGGGCATCGAGGTGCCCGAGCGCATGTAATATGCAGAACCCTCCCGACTATAGACACGACACCGTACTGCCCTTGCCCATGGAGGTAAGGGCAGACGCGTGGGCTGTGGACGCGGCCTGTAGCGGCAACCCTGGTCCCATGGAGTATCAGGCTATCGACCTGCAGACAGGTGCGCAGGTATTTCATTTTGGCCCAGTGAAAGGTACAAACAATATCGGTGAGTTCCTGGCTATCGTTCACGCCCTTGCCCTCTGTTGGCAGAAGGGCTTGCATAACAAAACCATCTACTCTGATTCCTACAATGCCATCCTCTGGGTCTCAAAACGACAATGTAAGACAAAATTAGAGCGTACCCCTGAGACGGAGCCGCTCTACCAGATTATCCAACGCGCCGAGAATTGGCTACGCACACATAATTATCGCAATCCCATCATCAAATGGGAGACCCAGAAATGGGGCGAGGTGCCAGCCGACTTCGGTAGGAAATAATCATATTACCATCATAATCATGTTGCGCCACGACTTCTGCATCTGCCGGAAGTTGTGGCGCACTTGTTCCACCACTTACCGTCAAACGCATATTCGTCTCCACCCGGATTTCATCCCACAAGCCTTGTTCCAGGAAAGAATCGAGCGTTTTCCTACCGCCTTCGACAATCAGCGATTGTATATGGTGGGCATGTAGCACCTCCAGATTCAACGGATGCTGACGATCAATAACGAGTCGTTTAGGATTTGGACCATCCCACTGACGCACGGTCAGCTGAGGATGTTCGCGTTCATTGGTAACACGTCCTACAAGGATGGCATCCTCCTCAGCACGCAGTTTGTGCGAGAGCATCTGCGTAAAGGGTGTCGAGATAGCCAAAGCCTTACCGTTGTCATCAATAAATCCGTTAGCCGTTTGGGCCCACTTTAATATAATGTACGGGCGCGAGAGACGATGAAAGGTAAAGAACCTTCTGTTCAGGGCCTTACACTCTTCTTCCAGTACGCCCACAGTCACCTCAATACCGGCATCCCTCAGTTTCCTGATGCCCCTACCCTGCACCTCGGCAAACTCATCAATACAGCCTACTACCGCACGCTTCACACCTTTCTTGACAATCAAGTCGGCACAAGGGGGTGTCTTCCCATAATGCGAACAGGGTTCCAGCGACACATAGATCGCTGCCTCAGGCAACAGTCTTTCGTCCTCTGCGCTGACACTTGCAAAAGCATTGACCTCTGCATGCCCTTGTCCACAGCGCACATGATAACCTTCGCCAATGATTCTACCATCAGCCACTATCACAGCTCCCACCATTGGATTCGGCTTCGCATTCTGCTGTCCGTTCTGCGCCAGTTGCAGACAGCGGCGCATATATTTTTTATCCAAAGAAATTTGGTCGGTTTCCATATTTTGTGTAATTTTGCAGTATGACTTATAATGAATTATGGCGCCAGTTGACGCAGGTCTATGATGACTACGAGGCGAAGGCTATTGCCCGTATGGTATACGAGGTCCGCTTCGGACTCATGCCATCCGACTTATTCATCGGCAAAGATACACAATTATCCACAGATGACCAAAAACTCTTAGCGGAAATTACACAACGTCTGCTGACAGGCGAACCCGTACAGTATGTTTTAGGTGAGGCGGAGTTTGGTGGCAGGACCTTCCATGTAGAGCCAGGCGTACTGATTCCCAGGCCAGAGACCTATGAGCTATGCCAGTGGATAATGGAAGAGAGAAGAGGGAAGAAGGAAGAGGGAAGAAACACCTCGATTCTCGACATCGGTACAGGTAGCGGATGCATCGCCTGCACGCTGGCAGCAGAATTGGCAGACGCAGAGGTGACAGCATGGGATATTTCTGACGATGCCCTGCGCATAGCCACAGAAAATGCCAAACGCACCAATGTCCACGTGTCGTTCAAGAAGGTGGATGTGCTAAATACTTCCCTCCTTAATAGGGAGAGGCCAGCGACGGGTCTTGATATTATCGTGAGCAATCCTCCCTATATATGCAACAAGGAACGCGCAACGATGGAGCGCAATGTATTGGAACACGAGCCAGAACTGGCACTTTTCGTACCTGATGACGACCCACTGCTGTTCTATCGCACCATTGCTCGCTTTGCTGCAAAGACATTAAATCCAGGTGGAGCCCTCTATTTCGAAATCAATCCTTTGTATGTCAGCGAGATGCAACAGATGCTCAGCGAAGAAGGGTTCTCACATACAGAAATTAGAAACGATCAATTCGGCAAACAACGATTCACAAAATCATGCTTATAAAAAAGGAAATGACGGGTCAACAAGCCTACCAGAAGCTCACGGACCTCTGTGCCCGTAGTGAACACTGTCAGCAGGAGATGATAGAAAAGATGCGGCAGTGGGGCGTCAGCAAGGAAGAGCAGGCAGAAGTGATGGACCGTCTGATAGCAGAACGCTACGTTGATGACGAGCGCTTTGCCCGTGCATTCATCTATGATAAGATACGCTATAACAAATGGGGGCGCAGCAAGGTGGAACAGGCCTTATGGATGAAACGTATTGACGACAGCATCAGTAAGCCTCTGCTCGATGAAGTAGACGATGAAGAATACCTAAAGATTCTCCGACCAATGCTCAAGCAGAAGCGCAAAAGCACCAAGGCCGATAGTGAATACGAACTGACCATGAAGCTCATCAAGTATGCCATGAGTCGTGGTTTTACGATGGACATCATCAAACAGTGTATCGAGGTAGAAGATGAGGACGAGTTTCTGGACTAGTCTGCTGGACTTAATCGCACCTCGCAGGTGCGCTATCTGCGGAGGCAGATTAGAACCACAAGAAGCCCTGCTCTGCGCTGACTGTGACAACGAACTGGAGAAGACACCCTTTCCCGAGTCGCCTTACGATAACCTCATGGCCCGACTCTTCTGGGGGCAGTTTCCCATAGAGAAGGCATCTGCCTGGTTTTACTACCGTTCCCATTCCGACCCCAGCAAGATGATATACGACCTGAAATACCATGGTCAGATGTTGCTGGGCGAGGATATCGGCGAACAAATCGCCCTGAGACATCAGCCATTTGGCTTCTTCGATGACATCGATGCCATCGTACCAGTGCCCATCACACGCCGACGCCAATGGAAAAGAGGTTATAACCAGAGTATGCAAGTGGCAAAAGGTATTAGCCATGTCACACACCTCCCTATATATAATAAGGTAGTCAAGCGACAACATTTCAGTCAGAGTCAGACGCACCAGACCAGCATCTGGGAGCGCCGCGAGAACGTAAGGGCAGCCTTTCAGTTGG
Organism: Prevotella communis; assembly: GCF_022024175.1. Taxonomy (GTDB): domain Bacteria; phylum Bacteroidota; class Bacteroidia; order Bacteroidales; family Bacteroidaceae; genus Prevotella; species Prevotella communis. The sequence goes on from NZ_CP091794.1 coordinate 2,976,756, forward strand.
TTGATGCCGACAAGATAAAAGGCAAGCACCTACTGATTATTGACGATGTAGTGACCACTGGCGCCACCGTGATCGCCTGTGGTCAGGAACTGGCCAAGGCCGAAGGCGTCAAGCTAAGCGTCCTATCTATCGGCTACACAAAAGAGTAAATAATCGTTATGCGGCAGCAAATTTTTCACTCTTCACTTTTCACTTTTCACTTAAAATTCGTACCTTTGCACGCAAAAATCAACATAACGTTATGGATATCAAGAAACAATTCGCACAGAAGCTGATGGATATCAAGGCCATCAAACTGCAACCCAACGAACCTTTTACATGGGCCAGCGGTTGGAAATCACCTATTTATACCGACAACCGCAAGACACTGGGACACCCCAGCCTGCGTTCGTTTGTAAAACTGGAACTCTGTCACGTCATTCAGGAGAACTTCCCTGAGGCTGATGCTGTGGCTGGTGTTGCCACAGGTGCTATTGCACAGGGTGCGCTGGTAGCCGAAGAACTGGGTCTTCCCTACTGCTATGTTCGTCCAAAGCCAAAAGATCACGGTATGGGCAACCAGGTAGAAGGCGAAATCAAGAAGGGTGCTAAGGTTATCGTAGTAGAGGACCTGATTTCTACAGGTGGCAGTTCTCTGAAGGCTGTAGCTGCTCTGCGCGAATATGGTGTAGAGGTTATCGGCATGGTAGCCTCGTTCACATACGGTTTCCCTGTAGCAGAGGAGGCTTTCCGCGAGGCTGGTGTCAAGCTCATTACCCTGAGCGACTACAACGCCGTTGTGGAGCAGGCTGCCGAGACAGGCTATATCAAGGAAGAAGAAAAGGCCGTACTGGCTGAATGGAGAAAGGATCCCAGCGTCTGGGGCGTATAAGGAGGGGCTATGAAGAAATTCGAAAGTAGCATCAAGCAGGTGCCCTATTCACAGGAAGCCGTCTATCGCAACATCAGCGACCTGAGCAATCTGGAGCGTGTGCGCGACCGCATCCCTGAAGATAAATTGAAGGAGTTCTCTTTCGACAAGGACTCTGTAACAATCAATGTTGATCCTGTTGGTCAGATAACCCTGCGTATCGTGGAGCGCGAAGAACCCAAATGCGTCAAGTTCGAGACAACACAGTCACCCATGCCTTTCAATCTCTGGATTCAGGTGCTTCCTGTCAATGAGACAACCTCAAAGATGAGAATCACCATCAAAGCCGACATTCCCTTTATGCTGGCAGCTATGGTGAGCGGTCCTATCCAGGATGGCGTAGAAAAGATTGCAGACGCACTGGCACAGATTCCCTATGTATAATCAGGCGTTATAACGATATTACGTTATCACGATATAACGAATTAAAAAGATGGCACAGAAACTTTGGGAAAAAGACTTTGAGATAAACAGCGAGATAGAGCGTTTCACCGTAGGTCGTGACCGCGAGATGGACCTCTATCTGGCACCGTATGATGTACTGGGCTCAATGGCCCACATCACCATGCTCGAGAGTATCGGACTGCTGGGCAAGGATGAGTTGCCCGTATTGCTGAAGGAGTTGCAGAACATCTACGAACAGACGCAGCGCGGCGAGTTCGTCATTGAAGACGGCATCGAGGATGTTCACTCACAGGTAGAACTGATGCTCACCCGCAAACTGGGCGACATGGGTAAGAAAATCCACTCTGGCCGTTCACGCAATGACCAGGTATTGGTTGACCTGAAGCTTTTCACCCGCCATCAACTGCAGTTGGTTGCCGAGGCCGTCAAGGACCTCTTCGACCAGCTTATCGCTAAAAGTAATCAGTACAAGAACGTGCTGATGCCTGGCTACACACATCTGCAGGTGGCTATGCCCTCCAGTTTCGGTTTGTGGTTCGGTGCCTATGCCGAATCTCTGGCTGACGACATGCTCTTCCTGCAGGCGGCCTATAAGATGACCAACCGCAACCCCTTGGGTTCGGCTGCCGGCTATGGATCATCATTTCCCCTGAACCGTCAGATGACCACCGACCTCCTGGGTTTCGACTCAATGGACTACAACGTGGTCTATGCCCAGATGGGCCGCGGCAAGATGGAGCGCAACGTGGGTTTTGCGATTGCCACCATTGCCGGCACAATGGCTAAGTTGGCCTTCGATGCCTGCATGTTCAACTGTCAGAACTTTGGTTTCGTAAAACTTCCCAAGGAGTGCACCACGGGGTCCAGCATCATGCCGCATAAGAAGAACCCCGATGTCTTTGAACTTATCCGTTCTAAGTCGAACAAGTTGCAGAGTCTGCCCCAACAGATCACGCTGATGATGAACAATCTGCCCGTGGGCTATTTCCGCGACCTTCAGATTATCAAGGAGGTATTCCTGCCTGCTTTCGACGAACTGCTCGACTGTCTGCGCATGACGGCCTATATCATCAACCGCATTGAGGTGAACGACCACATCCTGGATGACCCACGCTACGACCCCATGTTCTCTGTAGAAGAGGTCAACCGCCTCGCAGCAGAAGGTATGCCTTTCCGCGATGCCTATAAGAAGGTAGGCCTCGATATTGAGGCAGGTAAGTTCACACCTTGCAAGGACATCCACCACACCCACGAGGGCTCTATCGGCAACCTGATGAACGACCAGATTGCTGCGCTGATGCAGCAGACGCTTGACGGTTTCGGATTCGAGCGTGTGGAAAAGGCAGAAGCCAAACTATTGGGAAAGTAAAACTGAAGAGTGAAGAATGAAGAAATTACTGCCACTACTTTTACTATTATTGAGTGCCTGTGAAGTGGACAACCAGTTCAGTTCGACATACTGCAACTTCATGTTTCAGGCTTCACTCTACCCCACCAGTGCGCTGACCAATGCCATCGCCAGTTCCGGTGGCAACTTCTGTATTGTCAAGGCCGTACAGGAAAAGGGCGTATGGCACCTGAAACTGACGCCCAACCAAGGTTCCTTCGCAGCCAGCGACTTAGACCTGACGATGACCACAGCCATCGGCAACGAGCGCATCAACTATAACGCCATGGGCAGGAAGCGCGGACTCATCATCGGACGCACCTATAGCGGTGTGCTCTGTGCCTACGACCTGCTGTGTCCCAACTGCGATTTCAACTCCGAACTGAAATGGGCCGATGCCCCTCAGGAGCTCCGATGCAACAAATGCAAACGCGTCTACAGCATCTATAGCGAGTACAGCATCGTGAAGACCGGCGAAGAAGGACACACCCTGGAACAATACAAGCGCGTCAGCTATAATCCCGAAAGAGGTATCCTATCGGTACAGAATCCGTGAAAATATTCTGAAAAATTTGGTTATTCCAATAAATAGCCGTACCTTTGCACCCGCAAAACAGCTGCCGCGATGGTGGAATGGTAGACACGAGGGACTTAAAATCCCTTGACCAGTAATGGTTGTGCGGGTTCGAGTCCCGCTCGCGGCACTTGCCAGCGGCAAGGTAGAAAAGTGGATTCAGAGTCATCTGAGTCCACTTTTTCTTGTTAGGCATAATGCTTAATAAATCGAAAAAAAGACGTGTTTTTGAGTTTATTCCAATTATAATATGTAATTTTGCAATGGATAAAAAGAAAACTAAAAGAAAACTTATTGTATAATGAAAACTACTCAAATGCTTTTGCTGTCGGCAGCTGCTGTACTGCTGACATCATGCTCAGGAAAACTGGGTGCTCTCTCAGCAGATAATTTTAAGGTGACACCAAATCCCCTGGAGACACAGGCCGGTGAGGTCTCTGCCACCATCAATGGTATGTTCCCTGAGAAATACATGAAGAAGAAGGCTGTGGTTACCGTAACCCCACAGTTGCGCTTCCAGACCCCTCAAGGTCTCAAATCAGTTAATGGCGAAGGTGCTACCTTCCAGGGCGAGAAAGTGCTGGGCAACGACCAGACAATCTCTTACCTCGTAGGTGGTAACTACACCATGAAGACCAACTTTGCCTACACCCCAGAGATGCAGCAGAGCGATATGTATCTCATCTTCGATGCCAAGGTAGGCAAGAAGACTGTGAAGGTGCCCGAGGTAAAGGTTGCTACAGGTATCATCGCCACATCTGAGCTCTACAAGCGCACACTGACCTCAGCCAATCCCGCTTTGGCAGAGGATGCCTTCCAGCGCATCTCTGAGCAGAAGCAGCAGGCCAACATCAAGTTCCTCATCGGACAGGCACAGTTGCGCAAGAGCGAGCTGCAGAACAATTCTGTTCAGGAGTTCGTTCGTCTGATCAACAAGATTGTGGCCGATCAGGAAGGTATGGCTCTCGACAACATCGAGGTATCAGCCTATGCTTCACCCGATGGTGGCTACGCATTGAATGAGAAGTTGGCCAACAAGCGTCAGGACGTGACCAACGACTACCTGAAGAAGGAGATGAAGAAGGCCAAGATGGACGCTCCCGTTGACACCAAGTATACAGCAGAGGACTGGGAAGGTTTCCAGGAGCTCGTTGCTGCCAGCGATATCCAGGACAAGGACGTTATCCTGCGTGTGCTGTCTATGTATAAGGATCCTGAGGAGCGCGAGCAGCAGATCAAGAATATCTCTGCCGCTTTCCGCGAGCTCACCGATGGCATCCTGCCTCAGTTGCGCCGTTCTCGCCTCACCATCAACTACCTGTTGATTGGTCGTGACGACGAGCAGATCCTGGCTCAGATGAAGAGCGACGCCACCCAGCTGAGCATCGAGGAGATTCTCTATGGTGCAACCCTCTACGATGACGACCTAGCCAGCACAGAGGCAGCCTACAAGAAGGCTGTTGAGCTCTACAAGAACGACCCGCGTGCTTACAATAACCTGGCTCGTCTGGCTTATGCCAAGGGCAACTACAGCGAGGCTAAGCAGTGGCTCGACAAGGCTGCCGCCATCGACCGCAACCAGGCTGAGACCAATGCCAACCTCGGACTGCTGGCATTGCAGCAGGGCGACATGCTGAGCGCAGAGAGCTATATTGCCAAGGCTTCTAATGCCAACGGACTGAACGAGGTACTGGGTAACCTCCACCTGGCTCAGGGCAAGTATGCACAGGCCGAGCAGGACTTCGGCCGTGTACAGTCTAACTCTGCCGCACTGGCTCAGATTCTGAACAACAACTACCAGGCTGCTGCTTCTACATTGAAGAACGTGAAGAATGCAGACGCTACCACCGACTATCTGCGCGCCATCCTGAATGCCCGCACAGGTAAGACAGCCGATGCTGCTGCAGCCCTGAAGCAGGCCATTGCAAAAGATCCCTCACTGGCCGACTATGCCGCCAAGGATCTGGAACTGACCAAGGTTAGCAAGTAAAGATGAAGATGATAACAAGAGAAAAGAGGAGAGCTGAAAGAGGACAGTGGAAAGCCGTTCTTTACGCTTTCCTCTTTCCTCTTCTTTTATGTGCCTGCGGCGAGACGGGCACCCGTTTCCATCTGGAGGGCAAGTTCAAGAATATCAATCAGGGCGAGTTCTATCTGTGCGATTTCGATAATGGCACGAAGGATACCATCTCCCTGCGTGATGGACGTTTCACCTATGACAAGGACATGCCCGACACGGTTGTCCTGACCCTTATCTTCCCCAACTTCTCTGAACTGCCGATTATTGCCACCCCAGGCGGCAATATCAAGATGGAAGGTGACGTTTCTCACCTGAAAGAAACCGAGATAACAGGTACAGAGGAAAATGAGTTGCTCACAGGTTTCCGCCTGCAGACCAAGGAGATGATGCCCCCAGCCGTTAAGCAGAAGGCAGAAGAGTTTATCCTGAAACATCCAGCGTCGCCCGTCAGCCTCTATCTGTTGCGTCGCTATTTCATCATGGCTGTCGATGCCGACTATGCCCGCATTGCCAAACTCAGCGAGACCATGCTGAAAGCCAAGCCCAACAGCATTCCCCTGATACAGTTGCACAAGCGCCTGAAGGCCACAAGCAACCTGAAGAGTTCAGGCAAGCTGCCCAAGTTCAGGGCTACCGACACCAACGGAAAGACCGTCTCTGACAGTCTGCTCCGCAAGAAAGCCAATGTCATCATGGTATGGGCATCATGGAGTTTTGACTCCCAGCAGATGCTTCATCAGCTCAACAGATGGAAGAGCGAGCACCACGACAGCATCGGCGTCATCAGTATCTGCATGGATGCCGATGCCTGCGAAGGACGCAAGGCCCTGGAAAACGACAGTATCAAATGGCCGGATGTATGCGACGGTAAGATGTGGGACTCTCCCCTCGTCTCAACCCTTGGCATCTCGTTTATCCCAGAAAATATCGTTATTGACAAATCAGGAAACATCGTAGGTCGTCACCTGAGTGCAGCCGACCTGAAAGACAAGGTGGACAAGTTGCTCCGCCAGAAGTAAAACTAAAATAATCATGCTGGTAAAAACATTTTGTGCAGCAGTCAACGGCCTTGAGGCCACTACCGTAACCATTGAAGTCAATATCACCCGCGGCACCATGCTCCACATGTCCGGCCTGGCCGATACCTCTGTACGCGAGAGTATCGACCGCATCCGTGCTGCCATGGGTAATATTGGCTATAAGTTTCCCGTTGCCGATATCACCGTCAACATGGCGCCTGCCGATATCCGCAAGGAGGGTAGCGGTTACGACCTGCCTTTAGCCATTGGCATCCTGGCCGCCAACAGTAAGATTACCAGCGACACACTCGGTGAATACATGCTCGTGGGCGAGTTGGGCCTCGATGGCCGTCTGCTCCCCATCCGTGGCGCCCTGCCCATCGCCATCAAGGCGCGCGCAGAGAAGTTTAAAGGTCTCATCGTGCCACGCCAGAACGTGCGCGAGGCAGCCGTTGTCAACCAGTTGGAGGTCTATGGCATGGACTCCCTGCTCGACGTTATCCAGTTCTTCAACGGCGGAGACCTGTATTCCCCCACGATTATCGACACACGCAAGGAGTTTTTTGCCCAACAGGAGCATTATGAGTTCGACTTTGCCGACGTGCGCGGTCAGGAGAGCGTGAAGCGTGCCCTTGAGGTGGCTGCTGCTGGCGGTCACAACCTCATCATGATTGGTCCTCCAGGCTCAGGAAAGTCTATGTTGGCCAAACGTCTGCCCAGTATCCTGCCCCCGCTATCCCTGAGCGAGAGTCTGGAGACCACACAGATACACAGCATCGCAGGCAAGTTGAGCCGCGACACCAGCCTCATCAGCCAGCGTCCTTTCCGTTCACCCCATCACACCGTCTCCCAGATAGCTCTCGTTGGTGGCGGTAATAATCCCCAGCCAGGCGAAATAAGTCTGGCACATAATGGTGTGCTTTTCCTCGACGAGTTACCAGAGTTCAATCGCTCCGTACTGGAGGTGCTGCGCCAGCCATTGGAAGACCGCACCATCACCATCTCGCGTGCCAAGTACAACATCCAGTACCCCTGTTCGTTTATGTTTGTGGCCTCCATGAACCCCTGCCCTTGCGGCTATTATGGCGACCCCACGCACCATTGCGTCTGCACCCCTGGTCAGATTCAGCGTTACATGAACAAGATCAGCGGTCCCCTGCTCGACCGCATCGATATCCATTGTGAAATTCAGGCCGTACCCTTTGCCGAACTCTCCAAGATGCAGCCGGGCGAACCCAGCGCCACTATCCGCGAGCGTGTTATCTCAGCCCGTAAGATTCAAGAGGAGCGCTATAAGTCCTTTGCAGGCATCCATTGTAATGCGCAGATGACCGAAAAGATGCTCCACGAGTTTGCTGAGCCAGACGCCCAGAGTCTCGATATGCTGCGCATGGCCATGGAGCGCCTGAAGCTCTCGGCCCGTGCCTACAGCCGCATCCTCAAGGTAGCCCGCACCATTGCCGACCTCGCCGGCTCTGAGCAGATACAATCCATCCATATCGCTGAAGCCATCGGCTATCGTAATCTGGATAGAGGCGACTGGGCAGAGCGAGGCATCTGACCGAACTGCTGAACGAGCGGCCGCAGAAGAAACTTTTTCCTTTCCGTCTATTTTTGTTTCGTATGACCCTTGGTTATATGAAAAAGATGTTGTATCTTTGCGGCGTAATCTATAACAATTACTAACCAAAACGAAAACGATTATGGAAATTAAAGCTATCCGCATGTTCGACGGCGGTTTCATGAACCAGCAGTTTGCCTTCGGTGGTGAAGGCAAGGAAGGTACTGACGAACAGATTATCTACCGCAGCAGTTTACAGAACTTTTTGATTGATACGGGCAACGAGGTGATTCTGGTTGACACGGGTTTTCAGAACGAGTTCAAAGCGCCAGAGAAGAAACTGGGCGCCCCACTCTACATGGGCGAAAAGGTGAAGGATTATACGGAGTCCTTTGCTGAACTGGGCTACAAGCCTGAGCAGGTGACGAAGATTCTCATCACGCATAAGCATCCTGACCACTCAGCAGCCATACAGTATTTCCCCAATGCCAAGGTGTATATCTCGCCAGAGGATGCCGATGCCATGAAGCTCCCAGAGGGTGGCAACATCATCCGTGCCGAGTACAAGGAGTCGTACAAGAACTTCCCACGTGCAGAAAAAGTGGCTGATGGCATCTGGTTTATCGAGGCTAAGGGTCACACCAAGGGCAACAGTATCATCATTGCCGAGGACGACGGACTCTATTATATGTTCCACGGCGACGTGACCTATTGCGATGCCGCCCTGAAGGCCAACAAGCTCAGTATCGTATTCGAGGATATCGAAGCTGCACGCCAGACGCTCGACCATGTGCGTGAGTTCATCCAGCAGAATCCCACCGTCTATCTCTCCACCCACTGCCCCGAGGGCTACGAGAACCTGGAGATGAAGCGTGTGATGAAACTATAGATGAAAGGAGGGCTTCGGTCCTCCTTTTGCAATTCATATGATTTTAGTATTGTGTAATTCAAATAAAAGAACTATCTTTGCACCCGATGACAACAACACTAATCATAGGACTGCTGATTCCGCTGCTGGGCACCATGCTCGGCTCCGCCTTTGTGTTCTTTATGAAGAACGAGATGTCCGTGCAACTGCAGAAGTCATTGCTGGGCTTCGCATCGGGCGTCATGGTAGCAGCATCCGTATGGTCGCTGCTCATTCCTGCGATGGAAATGGAAGCTGACAGCGGGAAATGGAGTGTGATGCCTGCCGCCATTGGATTTCTGTTGGGCATGGGCTTCCTGTTGCTCATCGATGAACTGACGCCCCACCTGCATATCGGCACAGACAAGCCCGAGGGTATGCGCTCGCACCTGTCGAAGACAGCCATGCTGGCCCTTGCCGTCACTATCCATAACTTGCCTGAAGGCATGGCCGTGGGCATAGTGTTTGCAGGAGCCGACAGTGGTACAACGAATATTTCCCTTGCCAGCGCCGTCGCCGTATCGCTAGGTATTGCTATCCAGAACGTGCCCGAGGGAGCTATTATCTCCATGCCGATGCGAGCAGCAGGAAATAGCCGATGGAAATCATTCCTGATAGGCTCCTTGAGTGGCGCCGTAGAGCCCGTCGGAGCTGTTGCAGTATTGCTATTGGCCTCCATGCTCATGCCCATGATGCCCTATATGCTCGCCTTTGCCGCCGGCGCCATGTTCTACGTCGTGGTAGAAGAACTCATCCCTGAAGCTTCTGAGGGGCAGCACTCAAATCTTAGCACCATCGGCTTCGCCATCGGTTTCGTTCTGATGATGGTACTCGATGTCGTGATGGGATAGAGGGTTAATGGAAAGCAGCCATTTTTCTTAACAAATCATTTTTATCGCTTTTTGGCGTGAATGGGACTTTTTTGCCCAAAAACAGTCTCTAAAATCTCACTCGAGTGATTTCATGAATTCACTCGAGTCATTTCATGAATTCACTCGAGTCAATTCACGACATCAATCAGCTGACAAAAAATATTGTTCCAGCTAAATAATTCAACAATAGTTGTTCAGTAAAAAGTATTGACTTTTGCACTTTCTCACGCCCCCGTGTTCTCTATCTAACAAGCATACAGCAAAGATGATTTACTTTCTTGAAATGAGCATGAAAATCTTTTTTATAATTTCATACCCTTCAAACTTTTTCTTTCCATAATTTTGAATGTTGAAAAATAATTCTTATTTTTGCGGCATGAAAAGGCAAGAGATAGTAAATCGTATCAAGGAACAGACTCAGAAATTCCTTCCCGAGGCTCAAACCATCCTATATGGTTCGGAGGCTCGCGGAGATGCCCGTGCTGACAGCGATATTGATTTACTTATTTTGCTTCCAGACGATAAGGTACTTCCAGAAAGAGAACATGCAATTGTAAGTAAACTCTACGAAATCGAGCTTCAATCTGGAGTGGTAATTAGTTCTATCGTTATGCCCCGTAAACAATGGGAAAATCCTACTTTGATTACTCCTTTCTATCAGAATGTAAAAAGAGAAGGAATCGTATTATGAAGGAAGATGTACTGACCTAGGAACAACGCGTCGATCTTGTCAATTAATATTTTGGGAAAATCAAGGGTACAGGTTTTTGATTTATTAAGGGAATCAAAAAACTGTACCATTAATTTATTAGAGGACGATACTGAAATTCTGCGGTGGCCTTCAGAAATCTTTTTTGTCAGAATTCAAATCCCACTTTAATGGCGACACCCTCAGTGTTCAACTTTCTTGGTGAGCGTGTATAGTCCATGCTCTTGGAACTTGTGAAGCTCTTAAATGTCTCGAACTCCAATTTCTCCGTCGTATAGCCCACAGAAACGTCGATTGCCTGTTTCTCATTCAAAGCGAAACGGCAACCCGCAGATAGATTAAGGTACAGACCGCCATTATTCGTGACATATGTACCAGCCTTACCGTCAATGAAGGGAGAAATCATTCCTTTAGAGATATTGGCTCTCATATTAGCAAAAACAGGGATATCAACCTTGCTTTCACGCTGGTCTAGTGCAATATTCATGCCCTTCGTCTTGTATTCGGGCATAAAGTGCAAACCGAGACCGCCACCGATGAAGAAGAAAGGATTGATTTGATAACCATGAGACGTATTGATTTCAAAACGACCAAAATCATAGTCGCCAATACCAATCGTATAGCCACCATCAACAAATCCACGATAGCAGCCTTCCGACATGTTCTGTGCACACACCATCTGTGATGCGAAAAGCACAACCAAAGATAACAGATTCTTTTTCATCTCGTTCAATATTAGGGTTAATACTATTGCTTTCAACTACAGCCAGCACTAACTTCTTTTCACAAAAAGAGCGCAGACCCGCCATACTCCCTACCAGGCTTGGAACTGCCTCTAACGTACTATGGTGAAGCCTACGCTCTATGGGCGCAGCTCCAATGCACGTTAGTTTCGCTCGCTTTTTCTCGTTCGAGGTTCCAATTCGGTAGAGAGATTGAGCAATCAAGATGTCACATTCCAAAGAATGCGATGCAAAAATACACATTTTTCTTTGATTTTAGCACATCAAGTTGTAAAAATCGTATAAAATATGATGAATCTGTTTAATTTTAAGCTTTCAGAAACAGAGGATGTGGGTAAAGAACTTTTGTCCGAAAGGAAATAAACAAGACTTTAGACAAGTTCTTAGATAGCAAGCAGGGGACAAGCGGAAGAGAGACCCTGTCGTCCTCTCTTTGATAAAAAAACGGATAGTGCCGAAGCCGGTCTATCCGCTCATATCGTTATACCTTTATATTATTATGTCAACAATGCGGCACGCTATGGAATAAACACCACCTTGTTATTAATCCTCCGCGTTCCTCCCTGTCGCAATTCAGGCGTATTAATTCGAATGTCGCAATCGACTACACAGATGGCTCCCGTCTCGGAGCGGATGACATTCTCATCGTGCATGTCGCTGAGGTAAATATCGGGCGTAGCATACGTCCAGTTGCGATGGTTCTTCAGCTCGAAGCCCATGCGCTGCATGTAGTCGGCAATTTCCTCGTCGGACACATGGCTACCGCCGATGAAGGGTTGCTCACAGATAATCTTGAACTCACCTTGGCTGTCGCGCCCGAAGCCGAGTACGACAAGGCGAGTCTCAGGGAAGTAGGCATTGTGCAGGGCGATACGGTCGAGGGCGAAGATGGGCTGGATGAAGTAGTCGAGGCCGATGCTCTTGATAAGCGTGGCACCATGGTCGTAAACCCTGGCCTCGCCACCCTCGGCAATCTCTTCGCCGAAGGAACGTTGAAGCGAGTCGTCAACACGCTCCATCCAGCAGCTAACGGCCTTGGCCCATTTTTCTATAACTGCCTCCTGCTTCGCTCCGCGTTGGCACTCTCTTTGGAAGTCGCTGAGAGCCTGTGCAGCATCTGAATCTGCACAATCTTCTGCTCCCGCGAGTAGGGATGCAATGACATTTGCCTCACCGCCCGCTGCGCAGCCATACTGTTCTCGCGGTGAAAATCGTTGATATACAAGCCTTCCGCTGATAAACTGTTCTGCATAAGTATCGAGTTTATGCAGACCGTCGGGTGTGAAGCCCTCGGCGATGATGCCGCGAACGGATGCCCAGAAGTCTGCGTTATTCATATTCATGTTGTATTGATGACATGCAATTCGACGGCAAAGATAAGCATTTTCTTTCAATTATTCATCATTTTTACATTAAATTGAGAATTATTTCTTAACTTTGCGGTCACAAAAACAAACAAAGGAGAGAACGATGAAAGTACTATTGATTAATGGAAGCCCAAAAGAAAACGGCAATACGTTTACAGCATTGAGCGAGGTAGCCAAAACGCTAAATGAAGAAGGCGTTGACACAGAGATTATCAGTATTGGAAAACATGCTGTGCAGGGTTGCATAGCCTGCGGCATGTGTGGCAGAAATGGCAATAAATGCACGTTCCACGATGATTTGTATTTTAAAGTATGGCGTGCCATAAAGGATGGTATTGACGGACTCGTCATTGGTTCTCCCGTCTATTATGGTGGCCCCAACGGTTCGCTGTGTGCTCTGCTCGATCGTGTGTTCTACTCTATGAGCAATGAACTGTGTTTCAAGCCTGCCGCCAGCGTGGTGGTATGCCGCCGTGGTGGAGCCTCAGCCGCTTTTGACCGTCTTAACAAATACTTCACCATATGTAACATGCCCATTGTCAGTTCGCAATACTGGAACATGGTGTATGGCCAGACACCAGGACAGGCAACTCAAGATGAAGAAGGCATGCAGACCATGCGTACCCTGGGACGTAACATGGCATGGATGATACAGAAGCTAAACGTCAGCGAAGAGGGACATCCCTCACTGGAAGCCCCCCTGAGGACCAATTTTATCAGATAAAGACACCATCATATGGAGATTATTCTTGCCATTATCGTCATCGTTGCCGTCGTCATTGCTGCCGGTGCCTACTGCGTTGTACAGAAGAAAACCTACGAAAAACAACTGGATGTAGAGGAGAAACGTCACGCAGAAACCCTGACAGAGGTGAAGAATGCCTACGAACAACGCATAGAAGACCTGAAGACATCGTTCGAGAAACAGCTGCGCCAGACCAAAGAGGCACACGAGGGACAGATAGTTGCCCTGAAGCAGATGAACGAGGAACAGGTGAAGAGTCAGCTGGACCTGATTCGCGAACAGATGCAGACCACCTCCGAGAAAATCCTGAAGCAACGTCAGGAGGAGTTGGGTGTACAGAACAAAGAGCAGGTATCAAAGATTATTGACCCACTGCAGAAGAGTCTGAAGGATATGCAGGAGGCACTCGACAAGACCAAGGAGCAACAGACGGAGGCGTTGACCCGACTGGACGAGACCATCAAGATTAATATGCAGAAGAGTCAGGCTATCGGCGAGACGGCCGACCGACTGACACGTGCGCTGACGGGCGAGGTGAAGGTGCAGGGTAACTTCGGTGAGTTGAAGCTCAAGCAACTGTTGGAAGACCTGGAACTCCACGAAGGCGAACAATACGACACACAGGAGACGCTACGCGACAAGGGCGGCAAGGGTCTGAAAGGTGACGACGGCAAGGGACTCATCCCCGACTTCATCCTGCATTTCCCCAACAACCGCCATGTGGTGGTAGACTCCAAGATGTCGCTCACCGACTACGAGCGCTACATGAACGCGGAAGACGGCACGCCCGAGAAGAGTCTCTTCCTGAAAGCCCATATCGACAGCGTCAGGGCTCAGGTGAAGCGCCTGGCCAAGAAAGAATACACCAAGTACCTGCCCGAGGGCTATAACCGCCTGAACTTCGCCATCATGTACGTGCCCATTGAGGGGGCCTTGAACCTGGCATTGCTCAACGATGCCACACTATGGCGCGAGGCCTACGATGAAGGTGTGATGATACTGGGTCCGCAGACCATGTACATGAACCTGCGTGTGCTGGAGATGATGTGGACACAGGTGCGCCAGTTGAGCAACCAGCAGGCCATGATGGATGCCGCCAATACGGTGATAGAACGTGTGCAGGACTTCGGTCAGCGCTTCATAGATGTGGAGTCGAGCATGAACGACACCATCAAGAAGATGTCGAAACTGAAGATTACCACAGCCGACAGCGGTCCCAGCATTATCACCGCTGCACGCAACCTGCTGAAAGCGGGCGCAAAGGAAAGCAAGAAAAAGAAATCGCTCACAGAGATGGACCAGAGCATGTTCATCGAAGGAGAATAATTAACCAGAACCAGAAATATGGAACAGACAAAAGTACTGATTGTAGGAGCAGGACCGGCAGGAACTACCTGCGGCCTGTTGCTCAAACAAAGAAACATAGACTGTATACTCATTGACAGAGCCACCTTTCCAAGGGATAAAATCTGCGGTGGCGGACTGACACCACGCTCGTATAAACTGCTGTCTAGACTGATGCCCGACTTCAGGTACGACTATAACAGCGTGCACCGCCTGAAGCTATGCATTGAGGGCGAACAGGTGCTCGACTTCATGATGGACGAAGAGATACGTATCGTGAAGCGCAGGACATTTGACGCACAGCTCCTGGAGCGCTACCAGCAGGCTGGCGGCACCTTTGTCAATGACGCGCTGATAGGTATTGAGGAAAGTGGACCGCAGGTTATCGTCACGCTGAAGAGCGGACGGCAGATAGCCTGTGAATATCTTGTAGGTGCCGATGGTGCCAATAGTCGTGTGCGCAAATACCTGAATCCGCACGCCAGTCATGGCATCCTCTGCATGGAACAGTATGGTCCGAAATCAGCAGATCGCTCGGCCGAAGGACGCTCGCTACCAACGGGACGCGAGAATGCCATCGTGGGCAATCTCTCGCGTTTCTACCGTCAGGGCTACTACTACAGTTTCCCCAACGAAAGCTACGACGTGCAGGGCTTCGGCGACTATATGACCACGCCCCAGATGTTTCGCAAGGTGCTGAGAGATATGGGCTGTCCTGACGAGAAGCCACTTGGAGCTTATATTCCCCAAAGCACAGAATATCCTCTGCGCAAGAACATCATCCTGATTGGTGATGCTGGCGGATTCCCCAACCGACTGACCTTCGAGGGGCTCTATTATGCTTTCCTCACTGCCAGTCATGCGGCTATGGCTATCAGTACGGGCGCACCCTTCCCCCTTGTCAACAAGCAGGTATTTGAAAACAAGAAATGGGAGGAATATGCCTCACGCTTCTTCTACAGCGAGATAGGTCTCGCCATCCTGAAATTCTTCTGCAAGACGACACCAGGACTCATCACCTGGGCTTTCAACAAAGCAGCGAGATAAGGGAAAAGGGAATAGTGAAAAATTTGCTACCGCAATATAAATAAAAAAATGCTACCGCATCAATCTTAATGCGGTAGCAAATTTTTCACTTTTCGTTATTACTTTTACCCTCAATTAGAGGTTTGTATTGTCCTTGCTCCAATCCTCAACAGCGGGGATAATGCCGAGAGAGATAATCTCGTCGCGCATCTTCTGCAGGTGCTCGTAAGAAGCCTGAAGTGCAGCCATCTCCTCTGCAGTACCCTCGGGCTCTGTGAAGTGAACACCGTCCTTGTCGATAACGGTAGGCATAGCCATCATCACGTTCTTGAAGCCGTAAGCGTTAACATAGCAACCTGCAGGCCACTTGAAGGGCTCACCGCCCATAGCACCCTCGATCATCTTTACAGCCTGATAAGCGGGGCTCTGGAATGAACTGCGACCACGGAGCTTGATGATGTTGCTACCACCCTGTGTAGTCATGTGCTTGATCTCAGCCCAACGCTCGGCAGAGAGAGGAAGCTCAGAGAGGGGCTTGCCATCGATGAGAGCCTTGCTGGCGAATACAGCCATCTGCTCACCGTGACCACCGTATGTGAAGGCGTTGGTAACCTTGTCCTGACGAACGCCGAACTCCTGAGCCAGCTGCTGCTGCAGACGGGTAGAGTCGAGAGCTGCCAGAGAGGTCAGCTGGTTGGGCTTCAAACCTGAGTGAATCAAAGCGGTCAGAGCGGTAACGTCAGCGGGGTTGAAGATAACCACCACGTGCTTCACGTCGGGGCAGTACTTCTTGATGTTCTCACCGAAGTCGGCTGCAATCTGACAGTTGCCCTTCAGCAGGTCCTCACGGGTCATACCCTCCTTACGGGGAGCACCACCTGAAGAGATGATGTACTTAGCACCTGTGAAAGCCTCCTTGGGATCAATAGTGTAAGAGATGTTTGCGCCAGGGAATGCGCAGTGGCACATTTCGTCATACACACCATGAACACCGGGCTCATAGATATCATACAAGCAGATGTTAGGAGTAAGACCCAGCATCAGCACACTCTGTACCATGTTAGAACCGATCATACCACCGGCACCAACAATAACCAATTTCTCGTCAGTTAAAAAAGCCATATTATATAAGTATTTTGTTTAAGATTTTATTTTGTGCCGCAAAGTTACGCAAAAGATTTGAGATATATGCTTGGAGGTTTGAGTTTTTTTGTTTTCATAAGAGATTTTTTTTCACTTCTTAATCGTCAATTATAATTTATTTAGTATCTTTGCCAACTGGAAATTGCAAATTCTACAACTAAAATGAAACGAATCTATTTTTTCCTGACTGTAACGCTGCTTTTTTCTGCCTGCAAGAACAACCAGAACGCATCAGAAAAGGCTGTAGAAGAAGAGGTGCTCAACATACCTGAATGTGTGGTCACCACCCCACCCGATTCACTGGGTCTGGATCCCTTCTACAAGAAATATGTGGATGTCAACGGACTGGCGCTCATCTCATCCTGGCGCGTGCCTGATTCCGCCTTTGTGGCTGCCCACAGAACGCTGTACGCCATGACGTCGATGTTGCCTGAAGCGGTACTCGACTCGATGGTGGCCCGTGGTACCCGTGTGGCCATCATGGCACGCTATGAAGGCACCACCGACATCCCTGAGCATCATTATCTGGTAAACGATACGGCGCTGAACTGGGACTTGCGTGCCCGTGGACTGGGAGGTGACCTGGAGTTGCCACTCACTTCGTGTGCAGAGGAAAACATCCTGGCCTACCAGATAGACAAATATCATGCGGAAGACATCCTGATTCATGAGTTTGCCCATAGCATCCATCTCATTGGCCTGATGCTGGCCGTGCCCGATTTCGATAGTCGGTTGAAACAATGCTATGAACAGGCAAAAGCCAAGGGTATCCTGGCTGGCACCTATCGCGAGACAGATAAAGAGGAATATTTTGCCGAGGCCGTGCAGGACTGGTTCAACGTGAATGCAGAGATGCCCCATACCGACGGCAAGCACAACTGGTGTAACACACGCGAGGAACTACAGGTCTTTGACCCTGACCTGTATAACCTGTTGGCCGAATATTTCCCACAAACCAACATGCAGATTAGCAAACACAAGAAAGTAAACGAATATGGCAATCAATAAGGACACCTATATCAAGCGTCGCGCCCGTCTGAAGAAGGACGTAGGAAGCGGACTGCTTTTGTTTCTTGGTAATGACGAGGTAGGCATGAACTATGCCGACAACACCTATCGTTTCCGTCAGGATTCTACATTCCTCTATTTCTTCGGTCTCGACTACCCTGCGCTGGCAGCTGTCATTGATATCGATGCCGACAAGGAGATTGTGTTTGGCAACGAGTTGACCATCGACGATATTGTCTGGACGGGCATCCAGCCATCACTTCGTGATAAATGTGAACCGGCTGGCATCAGCGAGGTATTGCCCATGAAGGAACTCAAGAACTATATCGACAAGGCGCATGCCAAGAGTCAGCCCATTCATTTCCTGCCTCCTTATCGCGGTGATCACAAAGTATGGCTGTGGGAACTGCTCGGCATAGAGGCAGCGGCACAAGCCGACAAAGCCAGCGTGCCCTTCATTAAAGCCATTGTCAGTCAGCGCAACTATAAAGATGACGAGGAGATTCAGCTGATTGAGGAATCGGTTGACCTGAGCACAGAGATGCACCTTGCCGCCTATCGTACCGTGCGCCCGGGCATCCACGAGAGCGAGGTGGCTGCAGCTGTAGAAGAGGTAGCCTGTCGTCATGGAAATGCACTGGCCTTCCCCACCATAGCAACAGTACAGGGACAGGTACTGCATAATCATGGTTTCATACACCAGTTGAACGAGGGCGACATATTCCTGCTTGATGCCGGTGCAGAGACAAAGAGTCATTATGCCGGCGACCTGTCATCATCCATGCCTGTGGGCGAGAAATTCACGGACCGTCAGGCTGAGGTTTACAACATCCACCTGCGCAGTTTCTATGCCGCAGTAGACAAGCTGGAACTGGGCGTGCCTTTCCGTGAGGCTCATATCGCTGCTGCCACGGAGATAGCACGAGGCATGAAGGAACTGGGACTGATGAAGGGCGACCCTGCAGAAGCAGCCGAATGTGGCGCTTATGCCCTGTTCTTCCCATGCGGACTGGGTCACATGGTAGGACTGGACGTCCACAACATGGAGAATCTAGGAGAGCAATATGTTGGTTATGCCGAGGGACAGGTAAAGAGCAAGCAGTTTGGTTTCAAGTCGTTACGACTGGCCCGTCCACTGGAAAAGGGATTTGTATTCACCGTTGAACCAGGCATCTATTTTATTCCCGAACTGATGGACAGATGGGAGGCTGAAGGTCAGTTCCGCGACTTCATCTGCTACGACAAGCTGAAGCCCTGGCGCAACTTCACCGGTCTGCGCAACGAATTGAACTATGCCATGACCGAAAAGGGTGCCCGCCTGTTGGGAACCATCAAGAAGCCGATGACGATTGAAGAAGTATACAAAGCAAAAAACAACTGATATGAACTATACAATAAAATACCCTGAGAACCTGGGTGGCATGAATGAGCGCATACGTCATTTGCGCCAACAGAATTTCGACACGCCCACCACACTGAGCATCGAACGTGCCCTGATAGAGACTGCTTTCTATAAGGAGAACTACGGCACCATGCCTATTGCCATCCTCCGGGCCCGGAATTTCTACGAGATATGCAAGAAGAAGGCTATCTATATCGGTGACGAGGAACTGATTGTAGGTGAGCGCGGTCCGCTGCCTAAAGCCGTGCCTACCTTCCCAGAGTTGACCTGCCACTCGGTGGAAGACTTGCACACGCTGAACGAGCGTGAACTGCAACGCTATACCATCAGTCAGGAGGATATCGACACCTACGAGCGTGAGGTCATTCCCTACTGGCAAGGAAAGACCCAGCGTGAACGCATCTTCAACCATGTGTCGAAGGAATGGGAAGAGGCCTATCATGCAGGTGTCTTCACAGAGTTCATGGAACAACGCGCTGCCGGTCATACGGCGATGGATGGCAAGATGTACCACGAGGGACTGCTCGACGTGAAGGCACGTATCGAGAAACGCATCAGCGAACTGGATTATATCTACGACCCTGAGGCCACCGATAAGCAGCAGGAACTGGAAGCAATGGCCATCTCATGTGATGCAGCCATTCTCTTTGCAGAGCGTCATGCCGCGTTAGCCGAGGAAAAGGCAGCAAAGGAACAGAACCCGCAACGCAAGAAGGAGTTAGAGAAAATTGCCGACGTGTGTCGCTGGGTACCAGCCCATGCGCCTCGCGACCTTTGGGAAGCCATCCAGATGTATTGGTTCGTACACCTGGGCACCGTCACCGAACTCAACGGCTGGGACTCGATGAACCCGGGACATATAGACCAGCATCTGTGGCCGTTCTACCAAAAGGGTATTGAGGATGGTACGCTGACACGCGACAAAGCCAAGGAACTGTTATCATGCCTGTGGATTAAGTTCAACAACCAGCCGGCACCTCCAAAGGTAGGAGTCACGGCATTAGAGTCGGGTACATATAACGACTTCACCAATATTAATATAGGTGGTGTAGACCGCAACGGTAAAAGTGCCACCAACGATCTCTCGTATATGATACTGGAGATTCAGGAAGAACTGCATGAGCTGCAGCCAGGCCTCAGCATCCATATCGCAGAGAACACTCCCGACGAGTTCCTACTCGAAGGCATCAAAGTGATCCGCCAGGGGCATGGCTATCCATCTATCTTCAACCCCGACACGTATATCAAGGAATTGGTACGTGAGGGAAAGACGCCGGAAGATGCCCGCGAAGGCGGTTGCTCGGGATGTATTGAGGTGGGCGCTTTTGGTAAGGAGGCCTACCTATTGACGGGCTATCTGAACACACCGAAGATTCTGGAGATTACGCTGAACAACGGCATCGACCCAGAGACAGAAAAGAGACTGGGACTGGAGACTGGCGATCCACGTACGTTCCGTTCTTTTGATGAGCTCTACGAGGCATGGCACAAGCAGATGGTTTATTTCGTGAACCTGAAGTTGAGCGTCAACAATTACATCGAACGCATGTTCTCACTCTATGCACCTGCCACGTTCCTCAGTCTGTATATTGACGACTGCATAGAAAAAGGAAAGGACTATTACAGCGGAGGTGCCCGTTACAATACCACCTATATCCAGTGTACGGGTCTGGGAACGATCACCGACTGTTTCACCACACTAAAGAAGCATGTATTCGAAGACAAGCGTTACACCATGGAGGAGATATTGGAGGCCTGTGCTAAGAATTGGGAGAATAAGGAAAAAATGCGCCAATACATCCGCAACCACACACCTTTCTTCGGTAATGATGATGAGTATGCCGACACGATAGCCATACGCGTGTATGACGACTTGGTGAAAGCCATCGAGGGACGCCCCAACACCCGTGGCGGTAAGACACAGTTGAACATGCTCTCTACCACCTGCCACAATTATTTCGGCAGCGTCTGCGGAGCTACGCCCAATGGCCGTCTCGCACATTTCGCCATCTCTGATGGCACGTCACCGGCTCACGGTTCTGACAGTCATGGTCCCACGGCTGTGATTAAGTCACTTGGAAAACTTGACCAGACAAAGAGTGGCGGTACACTGCTGAACGTACGTTTCGTGCCTCAGCTATTGAAACGCGACGAGGACCAACGCAAACTCGCCTCACTCATTCGCACATACTTTAAGTTTGGTGGGCATCATATCCAGTTCAACATCGTTGACACAGCCACTCTTCACGATGCCCAGAAACATCCCGAGGAATATCGTGACCTATTGGTGCGTGTGGCTGGTTATAGTGACTACTTCAATGACATGACGGAACAATTGCAGAACGAGATTATTGCACGAACGGAAAACGATGACCTCTAATCTTATTTTTGATATCAAGCGCTATGCCATCAATGATGGCCCTGGCATTCGGACAACCATCTTTATGAAGGGTTGCCCTTTGCGTTGCGTGTGGTGCCACAACCCTGAGTCATGGTCACCTGAGTCACAGGAGCTCTTCAAACAATCGAAATGTATCCGCTGTGGCACGTGCTCTGAACCGGGATTTAAGGTGGACGACTGTCCCACGATGGCTCGCGAGATTTGCGGACGGGCCTACACGATGGAGGAGCTGATGACCGAGATTGAGAAAGAGCGTGACATCATGGAGGATAGTGGTGGTGGCGTGACACTCTGTGGCGGCGAACCCCTGATGCATGCCGAATATTCGCTTGAGATTCTCAAGGAACTGGGGCGACGCGGTTTCCACCGTACTGTTGACACCTCGCTTTATGCGCCACAAGAGGTTGTAGAAGCCATCGCCAACGAATGTGAGTTATTCCTCGTAGACTTGAAACTGATGGATAGCGACAAACATCGGCTTTATACAGGTGTTGGCAATGAACTGATTCTGCAGAACATCCGTTACCTGACAGAGCGACAGGCCCAATTCTCTATCCGCATACCTCTGATAGAGGGTATTAATGCGGATGAGGAAAACATCGGGGCAACAGCGCAATTCCTCTCATCCATTCCTCATCCCATCCACCTCTTGCCTTATCATGATGTAGGAAAAGACAAGCATCGCAGGATGGGAAGCATTTTTAATCCGAAAGGATATCCCATGGCAGCTCCTTCTGAAGAAACCTTAGAACGCTGTAAGCAGCAATTGGAGGCACAAGGGCTGCAGGTCATCATCGGAGGCTGAGGCCCCAGATTTCCGAGATAACGCAATAACAAGATAACGAAACAACAAGAAAAAAAATGACAATATCACAACGACTAGCAGCCCTTCGCGAAATCATGAGTCGTGAACATTTGGCTGCATTCATTTTTCCCAGTACCGATCCACACCAAGGCGAGTATATCCCTGATCACTGGAAAGGTCGTGAATTTATCAGTGGATTCAACGGTTCGGCAGGTACCGCAGTAGTCACCATGAAGAGTGCCGCCCTTTGGACTGACTCCCGCTATTTCATTGCAGCAGAGGAACAACTGAAAGGCTCAGAGTTTCAACTGATGAAGTTGAAGATTGAAGGGACACCGACTATTGCCGAATGGCTGGGCAAAGAATGTGAAGCAGGCGCAGAAGTAGGACTAGACGGCACGTGTTCTTCTGCCAATGCCGTAAAGGAACTGATTGCCGAGCTGCGTCATCAGGGAGGCATCACCCTTCGTACGAATCTGGATCCACTGAAACAGATATGGACAGACCGTCCTGTTATTCCTCAGAATCCCGTGGAGATATTCCCCATGGAATATGCAGGAGAGACCACGCACGACAAACTCGCCCGTATCCGAAGAGCCTTGCGCCAGCAACATGCTGACGGCATGCTGATGTCGGCCCTCGATGATATTGCCTGGACGCTCAACCTTCGTGGTACGGATGTTCATTGCAACCCCGTCTTTGTAAGTTACCTGCTCATCTCATCCAACACAACAACACTCTTTGTCAACAAGGAAAAACTGACAGCTGAGGTTTCGGCCTATCTGCAAGCTGAGGGCATCGGCGTTGATGATTACGAGAACGTGGGTAAAGGTCTAAAGGACTACTTTGAGTACAATATTCTGCTCGACCCCGATGAGGTGAATCACACGCTATACAAAATGGTAAGTCGGGAAATCATTGAAGCCGAGTCACCCGTCAAGCGGATGAAGACAGTGAAGAATGAGACGGAAATCGCAGGTTTCCGTCGGGCGATGCTGAAGGATGGTATTGCTCTGGTAAAATTCCTGAAATGGCTTAAACCTGCGGTTGAGGCTGGTGGACAGACTGAGATAAGTATCGACCAAAAGTTGACTGCCCTCAGAGCCGAACAGCCACTGTATCGTGACATATCCTTCGATACCATAGCCGGTTACCAGGCACATGGCGCCATTGTTCATTACGAGGCCACACCAGAGACTGATATCCCATTGAAACCGGAAGGACTGCTCCTGCTCGATAGTGGGGCACAATATCTGGACGGCACAACAGACATTACCCGTACCATCGCCCTTGGCCCTGTGACTGATGAGCAGAAGAAGATATATACGCTGGTGCTTAAAGGACATATCCAGATAGAGTTATGTAAATTTCCCAGTGGCAGCAGTGGCACACAGATAGATATCCTGGCCCGCAAGGATATGTGGCGCGAGGGATTGAACTACCTGCATGGCACAGGCCATGGTGTGGGCACTTACCTGAATGTACACGAAGGCCCTCATCAGTTCCGCATGGAATGGAAGCCTGCTCCACTTGTTGCGGGCATGACCATTACCGACGAGCCCGGCATCTACCTGCCTGGAAAGTTTGGCGCACGTACGGAGAATACACTTCTCATCGTGCCTTACATGGAAACTGAGTTCGGAAAATTCTTACAATTCGAGTCACTTACGCTCTGTCCTATTGACAAGGCTCCTATCAACATTGAGATGCTGACATCAGAAGAAATACAATGGCTAAACGACTATCACCAGATGGTTTTCGACCGTTTATCTCCTCATTTATCGGCCGAAGAAGTTGCATGGCTGAAAGAGGCTACGGAACCACTCAAAAAATAACGGAAAACTACGCAACGCTTTGCGTTTAGAATTTATTCTATACGTATTGGTTATCAATGCAAAAACCATATCTTTGCATTGTCAAAACCAACGCAAAAGACAACATAGCTTAGTTATTTTAAGTAAGAAGCCATCAGCCATTGAGGCAGGTGGCTTCTATTTTGGGGCATTACGCAATGCGTTGCGCAACATTTAATCAGTTTGTTGCGCATCAATTCTTCTGAAAAACTATAACTTTGTACGGCAATAGGAACTAACATGAAACGTATTTCACAGCGGGATATAGCACGGCAGTTGGGAATTAATGTCTCTACTGTGTCCCGGGCACTCAGAGGACTCGACGGCGTCAGTCCAGAGCTAAAGAAAAAGATTGAGCAAATGGCAGAAGACGGTGGCTACCGCCCAAATCCTTTTGCCGCGAGTCTCCGTTATGACACAACACATACAATAGGCATTGTTGTACCCGACATATCGTTCAATCACTATGCACAGATAGTGAAACGTATTGAAGCAGAGGCACGCAAATATGGATATATGAGCATCATTACCGATACAGAAGACTCTTACGAGAACGAATTAAACTGTATAGAGTTGCTGACCGATATGCATGTTGAAGGTATCATTATCTGTGCGTCGCAGGATACAACAGATTTCTCACATTTGCAACGACTGCGCCAGTCGAATATCCCTGTCGTACTTTTCGACCGTGTGGCAGATATAGACATTTCATCTGTCATGATTAACGATGTAACGTCTGCCTGCTACGCAACAAATTGCTTAATAGAAAGCGGCGCAAGAAACATTGCCTTCTTAGGTGGATTAAACCAGGTAAAACAGACTGCCGACCGTAAACACGGTTACCTAAAAGCACTACGTGAGCACAATATTCCCATACGTCCAGAACTGGTAAAGTGTCATCATATCAGTTTCAACTCAGGTCTTACAGACACCATGGAATTATTGAGTCTGCCAGAGCCACCTGATGCAATACTGGCCTCACACGGATTACTGGCTATCTCAGCACTACAAGCCATCACCAGTCGTGGCCTGAAGATTCCAAAAGAAATTGCCCTTATCGGCTATTTAAGCGACTGGGTGTCAGAGATGTCACACCCACGTATTTCTTTCGTTAAGCAAAACCTCCGGGAGATAGGCAATAAAGCATTTCGCCTACTCCTTGACCAGATTAATGGCGACGACAGTGTACAACATGTTGTTGTCACAGCCCGCCTAGAATTAAGAGACAGCACAAAACAACACAAGACTAAACAATGAGATACTATTTAATTTTACTGACACTTTGGGCTTTTTCCGCCCTCAACGCTTTTTCACAATCGCCAGAAGACAGAGGTCTGACTATCAGTGGTACTATTCAGGATGCCGAATTAAAAGAACCGATGATGCAAGCCACTGTGCAGCTTTTCCGCCAACGAGACTCTACCTTTGTTGGCGGCACCGTATCCGACATTCGAGGTCATTTCTCTATCCAGGCGCCGACAAACGGTATCTATAGACTGAAGATTTCATCGATAGGCTACCAGCCCATACAACGCGAGGTGACACTACGACGTAATCAAAGCATCGAGTTAGGCGACCTCCTTTTATCCTCAGATGCCGTATTACTGAAAGAGGCCGTTGTCACAGGTCGTGCAGCACAGGTCGTGGTAAGGAAAGACACACTGGTATATAACCCCGATGCCTACCGAACGCCGGAAGGTTCCCCCATTGAGGAGCTCATTAAGCGCATGCCCGGTGCAGAGGTTGATGAAGACGGAAACATCACCGTCAACGGCAAAAAGATTGAGAAAATCCTGGTCGACGGCAAAGAGTTCATGCTCGGCGATGTGGAGACAGCATTAAAAAACCTACCTGTCTCAATTATACAGAGTGTGAAGTTCTATGATCAGCAAAGCGACCAGGCACGCATCACTGGTATTGAGGATGGCAATAAAGAGACCGTGCTCGACTTCACTATCAAGAAAGGCATGAACCGTGGTTATATGACCAACCTCGACCTGGCAGGCGGAACGCACCATCGCTATGCCTCACGCGGTATGGGAAGCAGTTTTACGGATAAGACCCGAATCATGGTGATGGGCAATTTCAACAACAAGGAAGAGAATGCCGGATGGTGGAACCGTCGCGGACTGAATGCCCGTAAGACACTAGGTGCCAACTTCAATTATGACGACGGAGAGAAGCTGAAGATGGATGGCTCCGTACGCTGGAACCATCGTGACGGCGATAATATGAACGAGAATGCCAGTGAGAATTTCTATAGCGACTCCTATCGTACATTCAGCAACAGCTACTCGAAGCAATTGTCACGTAGCGACAACTGGAACGGAAATTTCCGCGTGGAGTGGAAGCCCGACTCGCTGACCAACCTGCTGCTGCGCGCCAACGGCAGCATGGGAACCAGTGATGGTACTTCAACCTCATCCAATGCCACTTTCAGCGACGATCCTTACCTATATGCTAACGATCCATTAGATGATATCCATGACCTTACCTCCCCACTCTATCCTTATCTTGTAAACCATAATCATGGTGCCAGCCTCAGCTATGGGGAGAACAAGAATGCCTGGGCAATGTTACAGTTTTACAGACGTCTTAACCCACGCGGCCGTAATATCACATTACGTGTAGAAGGCTCTATAGGCGATAACGAGAATCGCAACGCATCCAATAATGAGGTTTTCCTGCATCGTGTCAAGAATCAAGCCGGACAGGACTCGACATATTTCACAGCCCGCTATAACACCACACCCAGCGACAACAAAGGTTACGTGCTCAGCGCCCTCTATAGTGAGCCACTCTGGGAGGGCGCTCATCTGCAGGCCAACTATGAACTGCGCTATAGTCAGAATAAGAGCGATCGTCAAACATACGATTTCTCACGCCTTACCCAGAATCCCTTCACTGGTATCGTGCCGGAGTATCGCGACTGGAATCCATGGATTGGCAGTTTTGACCAAGAGATGATGGATGCTCAGCTCGACAAGAACCTCAGTCGCTACTCTGAATACAAGAACTACACGCATAATATCCGCCTGACCCTGCGTCACTGGCAGAAGGAGTACGACTACAACATCGGTTTCCTGATACAGCCTCAACACTCAAATTTCGTTCAGGACTACCGCGGCATTTATGTTGACACCATCCGTAACGTTATCAACTTCACGCCGACACTGGATTTCCACTATAACTTCAGCGACCAGGAGTCTATCCGTCTGACCTATCGCGGCGATACCCGACAGCCAGACATCACGCAATTGCTCGACATTACCGACGACTCCAACCCACTTTACATCACGCAAGGTAATCCTGGATTGAAACCACAATTCACGAACTCGCTGAATGCCTATTATAGCAATTATATCCAGAAATACAAACGCAGTTTCGTACTCTTCGGCAACTACCGCCATATCCGCAACTCTATCTCAAACCTTGTACGCTATAATGCAGAGACAGGTGGTAGCACCTCACGTCCAGAGAATATCAATGGTAACTGGAACGCTGACGGTGGTTTCAACTTCAGCACAGCTATCGACAGCGCTGCCCATTGGAATATGGGTAGTGACACGCGTCTGAGATATAACAACTACGTGAGCTATGTGGCACAGAACCAAGCCGACGCAGCAAAGAACACCACAAAGACCACCAATGTGAACCAACGTCTGAATGTCAGTTTCCGCAATGACTGGTTAGAGGTAACACTCGATGGTAACGTGAACTATCAGCACTCCCGCAACGAGCTGCAGCCCTCAGCCAATCTCGACACCTGGCGTTTCAGTTATGGAGGACAGATGATGGTTCGTCTGCCCAGCGGTTTTGAAATCTCCACCAATCTCCACGAGAATAGTCGCAGAGGTTTTAACGACCCGTCATCAAATACGAACGAACTGATCTGGAACGGTCAGGTATCAAAGTCCTTCCTCAAGACTAAGACACTTGTGGTAGCCCTCAACTTCTACGACCTGTTAGGACAGCAGTCCAACTATGAGCGCTGGGTTAATGCCAATGGACGTAGTGACACTCGCTATAACAGCATCAACTCGTATGCAATGCTCCACGTGCGCTACCGTCTGAACATGTTTGGAGGGAAGGTTGATACAGAAGGCCGCTATGACAAGAAATGGGGCAACAACGACCGTCGTGGCAGATAAACACCACTCACACAAAAATAAAACCAGATTATTAACGTTATTACATTGAAAGAAACCAAGAAACAATGAAAAGATTACTGACTCTACTCATCGCTACATCTGCCTGCACAATGATGTCGGCAGAAGTGGCAGACTCATTATCATTAAAAGAAGTTGTCGTCACTGGCACAAGGAGTGCCACAGATATCCGTCATCTGCCTATGACGGTGACTGTTATCGGGCGTGACCAACTGACGGCAGAGCACCAGCCGAGCATCCTGCCAACGGTGATGCGAGAAGTGCCAGGACTGTTCGTAACCAGTCGCAGTATGATGGGTTACGGCGTTTCGACGGGAGCTGCAGGCGGTATTAACTTGCGTGGCATCTCAGGTGGTGCAGGACAACTGTTGGTGCTCATTGACGGTCATCCGCAGTATCAGGGCATCTACGGCCATCCCATCTCCGACAGCTATCAGACGTTGATGGCCGAACGTGTGGAGGTGCTTCGCGGCCCGGCGAGTGTGCTCTATGGTAGCAATGCCATGGGGGGCGTGATGAACATCGTCACTCGTCAGGCCAGGCAGAATGGTGTGAACACCAATATCCAACTGGGCGCAGGCAGTTACGGCACCATTCAGGCTGAAGCCTCTAACCAAGTGCGCAGCGGGAAGTTCAGCAGCACCGTATCGGCACAATACAACCGCACGGACAATCACCGTCCTCGCATGGGTTTCGAACAGTACGGTGGCTACCTAAAACTGGGCTACGACCTCAGTGACCACTGGAATGCCTACGTTGATGGCAACGTGACACACTTCAATGCCAGTTATCCGGGTGCAACCGACAAGCCCATGTATGATGCCGACCAGTGGATTACACGTGGTGTTGTTTCGGCGGCTTTGGAAAACCATTACGGCAATACCAGTGGCGCCCTTTCTGTCTATTCGAATTTCGGACGTCATAAGATTGACGATGGTACCACAGACCCAGCCACTCGTACGCAGCGTTATTTCCGTTCGAAGGATGCGCTTACGGGGGTGTCGCTCTATCAGAGTATCCAGTTGTTTGAGGGCAACCGCGTGACAGCAGGAGTAGATTATATGCATATCTACGGCAATGCCTACTACACATCGAAAGCCACTGGCGAAACCCTCGACACGCCCAATAAGCAGAGTGGAAAATCGTATCGCAACGAGATTGCGGGTTATGTCGATTTCCGTCAGGATCTGCTCTCATGGCTCACCATCGACGCTGGTATCCGTCTTGACCATCACTCCATTACGGGTTCTGAATGGGTGCCACAGGCAGGTGTCGTTATTCGACCTGTTGAGGCTGGCGAGATCAAGGCGATGGCTAGTAAGGGCTTCCGCAATCCGACAATGCGCGAGATGTATCTCTATCCCCCTTCGAACACAGACTTGGAACCAGAGCGTTTATGGAACTATGAACTGTCGTGGAAACATCGTCTGAGTAGCCTTACATACGGTGCAAACCTCTATTATATTAAGGGCGACAACATGATTCAGACACAACCGGTCAACGGTAAACCCCGCAATGTGAATACGGGTGAGATAGAGAACTGGGGCTTCGAATTGGAGGCCGCCTATCATGTGAACAGCCACTGGAGTTTGAACGCCAACGGTGCCTATCTGCACATGAAGAGCAAGGTGCTTGCTGCGCCTGAACTGACAGCTTATGCTGGTACAAACTATCGCTGCGGCAAATGGCTTGCCACCCTCGGTCTGCAGTATATCAACAATCTCTATACCGCCGTGGGCAATAATGAGAAAAAAGAAAGTTTCGCCCTGCTCGATGCCAGCATCACCTACGCTGCCACGCGCAACATCAGCCTCTGGGCACGCGGAGAGAACCTGCTGGCACAGAAGTATGAAATCAACGCAGGCTATCCCATGCCTCGCGCCACTTTCATGGGAGGCGTCAGCGTGAACTTTTAATATTTAATGTTTAATCTTTAATGTTAGAAATATGGAAGCTACAACAGTAAGACTTTACACACTAAATTATGACGAGACAAAGACCTATATGTGGGCGGCCATCTTCGTAGTCTGCAACCTGGTTTTGCCTCAAGTATTCCATCTCATCCCCCAGGGCGGCATCATCTTCTCGCCCCTCTCGCTGGTAATTCTGGCAGGGGCGTATAAATTCGGATGGAAAACGGGGCTCCTGGCTGCTCTGCTTTCGCCGACAGTCAACCACCTCATCACCGGTATGCCCGCTATGGAGATCCTGCCTGTGATGACCATGAAACTTGCAGTCCTCGCTCTCGTAGCAGGATTGGCCGCACAGCGTTTTAAGACCGTCAACCTGCCTCTGCTCATTGGCGTAGTACTTGTAACGAAAGCCATCGAGTGCGTAGGTGAACTTGCTCTCACTGGTGGCATCACAGCCACCATTGCCGATTTCACTATCGGATGGCCAGGACTACTTCTTCAAGTTTTTGGCACCTTGCTTATCTTGAAGTATATCCGCAAATAGAACGAGTCCGAATGCGTCGGACTGCCAGTACGTCGGCGTCGGACTGTGAATACGACAACGTCGGACTGCATGAAACTCGTATCGTACACTTTTCAAAAAGTCTCATAAAAGAGTTTGCAAACACTTTGCAAACTCTTTTCTATTGCGTAATCACGTTTTTTTCTTTATCTTTGTACGCAAAATACTAAAACGTTTCAACCCTAAACATGAAGCAATTATTTTTGATGATGATAACAGTGCTGTTGATATCAGGTTGCAGTTCACGCTGTGACGAGCAACAGGCATTCTCTCTCCAAGGCGCTTGGATGCTGCAACAGGTTTGTACGCCCGAAGGACACATCATTCATTATATGCCAAACGACCAGACACGACTGCGAATATACCAAGGCGACAGCGCAATGTTTGAATGCAAGCTGATACAGACCGAACAGGCACTGGTAGTAGAACCACAAAACAAAAGCAGCGTGACACTTTTTGACAAAGGCAGCGACGAATATCTCTATATGGAAGGCGATGACCAGAGACCCATAACAGTGGTCAACGACTCCGTTATCACCATCCAACAAATAGGCAGGATATTCACCTGGCAACGTGCCGATAGCATTGGTGAGGAATGGGGCGAAGAGATACGTGCCATCATCGACCGGCATATGGAATACGAAAGACCCTTCGATGCTCCCCACAGTTATGTGCTATCCGCCAAAGAGCGAGAACAGGCAAATGTTATCCATCTATTAGAATACGCTACAATAGGTTGTCTCATCGTGCTATTATCTATAGCCCATATCGCACAAGTAAATCGTAAGGCAAAGAAACGGCTGCAACAGCAACTCCAACAGATTCAGGAGATACATGAAGAACTGCCTCAGCCCGTCAAGCAGGCTATCGAGAATATTGAATCTGCATATTTCTCTTCAGACGAATACTATACGCTGCAACATCGTATCACTTCTGGTCAGCGACTGAAAGAAGAGGAATGGTATGAGATAGAGGCTCAACTCAAGAAAATCTACCCAGGCTTCAGCAGTCAGCTGAGGAACCTCCACGTCATGTCTGAACTGGAGTATCAGACATGTCTGCTTATTAAACTGCGTATTGCTCCAACAGACATTGCAACGATATTAAGCCGTGACACAAGTACCATCAGTACCGTACGCAGCCGACTCTACAAAAAGGTGTTTGACAAGAAAGGCGGAGCCCGCGAATGGGATGAATTCATCATGAGTATTGGTGCATAAGGAGTTTGCAAACTGTTTGCATGTGAAATGCAAAATAGATGCAAACTCAAAAACTTGGAACGACAAGAAAAACGCCTTACCTTTGCAGCGTGGATTCACATAAGTCTAACCAATAGAACAAAACGTATGAAGAAAATTATCTTTTTGATGGCAGTAGTACTTATGAGTACGCTGCAAGCCAATGCCCAAAAACCTAAAATCGCCGACAAGGAACTCCATGGCACATGGACACTAGAATGGATGCAGTATGATGGAGAGAAGAAGATAACGTGCGGAAAAGGCACCAGCTACACCTCCTTTAAATACTATGGAGCCGACGGGGAATATGCCTGCGCAGAAATTGCG
This sequence comes from Prevotella communis, assembly GCF_022024175.1. Classification (GTDB taxonomy): domain Bacteria; phylum Bacteroidota; class Bacteroidia; order Bacteroidales; family Bacteroidaceae; genus Prevotella; species Prevotella communis. The sequence continues at coordinate 3,009,166 of NZ_CP091794.1, forward strand.
CTGTCAAATGACGGTAAGATCAAGGTCTTACCCCATGAGTACGGAACCTATTCCTATAAGGACGGCTGGTATATTGAAATGGGGCGTAAGCCTGCCCGCAATGATATTCTCGTGATGAAGGACAACACCCACTTTCACGGTCGTTGGATGAACCGTACAGAGGCTTGGAAGAAAACGCCCCTGTCACAAAAAGTAGTGAAGTATATCCTAGACTGCTGTAAAAGTCTGAACACTCCCACTGATGTCCAGCAGGAAATCAAGAAACAACTATTTTAATCATCATCATAAGTAAAGAGAGTTATTATTAACTCACAAACCAAGTAGTATTTTCATCTGGGTTCGCAGCGATGCGAGCCCAGATGTTTTTTCTGCTTATTTCCATGGAAACATGTTGGTGGTTTGCAAATAATATTGTATCTTTGCAAACGATTATTCTCAACCCGTTTACTAAAACAAAATCTATGAATAGGAAGCAACTACTTAGCACTCTGCTAACAATCTTTCTGACACTACCGCTATCGGCTCAGTCCCAGTCACTCCCCTATCAGAACCCACAACTGAAGGCAGAACAGCGTGCCGATGACCTGCTAAAACGACTCTCATTAGAAGAGAAAGTACAACTGATGATGGATGTATCACCAGCCATCGACCGTCTGCAGATTCCGCAGTTTCAATGGTGGAACGAGGCATTGCATGGCGTAGGACGCAATGGTTACGCCACCGTCTTTCCCATTACAATGGCGATGGCTGCTTCATGGGACGATGCCTTGCTTCATCGTGTCTTCACAGCCGTAAGCGACGAGGCTCGCGTCAAAGCGCGCCAGGCAAAAGAATCAGGGCATATCCGCCGCTATCAGAGTCTGTCTTTCTGGACGCCCAACATCAATATCTTCCGCGATCCACGCTGGGGCCGTGGCCAGGAGACCTATGGCGAAGATCCCTTCCTCACATCAAAGATGGGATTGGCCGTAGTACGTGGCCTGCAGGGCATGACCTATGATGGAAAATGGATTGGACAATATAAGAAGCTGCTGGCCTGCGCCAAGCACTTCGCCGTGCATAGCGGTCCGGAGTGGAACCGTCATACCTTCAATATAGAAGACCTACCAGAGCGTGACCTTTGGGAGACCTATCTGCCAGCCTTTAAGGCATTGGTTCAAGAAGGTGAGGTAGCAGAGGTGATGTGTGCCTACCAACGTATCGACGGCCAACCCTGTTGCAGTCAGACACGCTATGAGCAACAAATCCTGCGCGACGAATGGGGATTCAAAGGACTGATTACCAGCGATTGTGGGGCCATACGCGACTTCCTGCCCCGCTGGCATAATACAGCCAAGGATAGCGAGGAAGCCTCAGCCCAGGCCGTACTTGCCGGTACGGATGTTGAGTGCGGCTCAGAATACAAGAACCTGCCTGAAGCCGTACGTCGTGGTGACATCAAGGAGTCCGACCTTGACCGCTCATTGCGCCGTCTGCTCATCGCCCGTTTTGAGGTAGGCGATTTCGATGATGACAAACTGGTAGAGTGGACAAAGATACCATCTTCCTCGGTTGCATCTAAAGAGCACAAGCAACTCGCCCTTGACATGGCCAGGAAAAGTATCGTACTGCTGAAGAACAATGGCGTCTTACCATTATCCAAGACATCCGGCATTCTCGTCATGGGACCTAATGCCAACGACTCCGTGATGCAATGGGGCAACTATTCCGGATACCCCACCAAGACCATCACCGCCCTTGAAGGTATTCGTCAGCAGCTTGGCAGCATACCCTATATCCCAGGCTGCGACCTGACCCGCAACGAGAGCGTTGAAAGCCGCTTTGCAGAAATCAAAGCGCCCCTGGGCAATCAGGGCATGCAGGTGACATATTATAATAATACCGACATGAGTGGTAGGCCCGTCACCACCGTCACCCTGACAGAACCCATCAAACTAAGCAATGGTGGTAACACCGTCTTTGCGCCCGGTGTCAACCTGGAGAATTTCTCAGCCCGTCTTGACGGTACTTTTATTCCTACTCGCGACGAGACTCTTATCTTCAATATCAGCGGTGACGACAAGATTCGCCTGCTGGTCAACGGTGACACCATTGTCGATATATGGAAGGTTCGTCACCGAATTCAGAACGGCCAGAAAGAAATGGCCGTTAAAGCTGGTCAGCACTACCGCATACAAATAGACTATGTACAGGAATCAGGCTATGGTGCATTGAACTTCGACATTCAACACAAATCCACACCTACGCCGCAGGAGCTCCTGGCACAGGTGGGCGATGCCGAAACTATTATCTTCATTGGTGGCATTTCACCCCGTTTGGAAGGCGAGGAGATGCGTGTCAGCGAACCAGGTTTCCGTGGTGGCGACCGTACCAGTATCGAACTGCCACAGGCGCAACGCGACGTGCTTCGCTGGCTACACGAGGCAGGAAAGAAAGTTATCTTCGTGAACTGCTCTGGCGGTGCTGTCGCCATGGTCCCAGAATTGGAGACCTGCGATGCCATCCTGCAGTGGTGGTATGCCGGCGAACAAGGAGGAACGGCACTGGCTGATGTCCTGACTGGACGCTACAACCCAAGCGGCAAACTGCCCGTCACATTCTATAAGAGTACCGACGATTTGCCCGATTTCCTGGACTACACAATGAAGAATCGCACTTACCGTTACTTCACCGGCGAACCTTTGTTCCCCTTTGGTCATGGGCTGAGCTATACCACATTTGCTTTTTCAAAGCCCGGCGTCAAGGTGAACGACAAATCTGTAACTGTCACCACCAAAGTGAAGAACACAGGCAAACTGGATGGTACAGAGACAGTACAAATCTATTTCCGTCGTACTGCCGATACCGAAGGACCACAGAAGACTCTCTGCGGCTATCAGCAAGTAAACCTGAAGGCTGGTGAAACCCGTACTGTCACCATCACCCTACCCCGTAAAAACCTTGAATCATGGGATGCGAAGAGCAATACCATGCACTTCATACCCGGTCAGTATCAGCTGATGATAGGTTCATCAAGTGCCGACACCAACTTGTTAAAGATTAACACAAAACTATAAAAACAAAACATCTACAAGATGGCAAGAGGCTAACAAGGCATTAACTAAGGCACGAGAATAGACTCTGCGTGTTTTACTTGTTCAGCAGTAGGGGCAGAAACTTCGGTAAGCGTATATGGAATACCAAGTTTCTGCCATTTAAATATACCTAAAGTATGATACGGCAGCACCTCAACACGCTTAACATTTTGTAGTGTGTTAATAAACTGACGCAGGCGCACCAACTGCTCTTCGTCGGTAGTGATGCCAGGCACCAATACATGACGTATCCATACGGGTTTAGCAATGTCCGACAGATAGCGGGCACAATCCAGGATATTCTCGTTGTCGTGACCTGTGAGCCAACGGTGCTTCTCACCGTCAATGTGTTTGATGTCGAGCAGCACCAGGTCGGTACTTTGCATCAGTCGCTCGAACTTACCGAAGAAAGGTTCTTCGCGGGTAAAAGGTTGGGCTGCAGTATCCAGGCAGGTATTGATGCCACGACGATGAGCCTCCTCGAACAGTTCAATCAGGAAATCTATCTGCAGCAAAGCCTCACCACCGCTCACGGTAATACCGCCATCGGGGCCCCAGTAGCTGCGATAGCGCTCTGCCTTGTTCAGCAGCTCATCAACGGTAGCTGTTGTGCCGCAGGCATCTGAACCAAGTTTCCATGTGTCAGGGTTGTGACAGTAGCGACAGCGCATCCGACACCCCTGCAGGAAAATCAGAAACCGAATCCCTGGCCCATCAACAGAGCCAAAGGATTCGGTAGAGTGTATATAGCCTGTACTACTCATTACAGACTCTCGTGAGATTGACGTGCAATAACATCCTCCTGCTGCTCGCGAGTCAGGTCGATGAACTTCACAGCGTAACCAGATACACGGATGGTGAAGTTAGCGTACTCGGGCTTCTCAGGATGCTCCATGGCATCGCGCAGCTTATCTACACCAAACACGTTCACATTCAGGTGGTGAGCACCACGGCTGAAGTAACCGTCCATCACGCGAACCAGCGTGTTAGCGCGCTCCTCGTCGTTCTGGCCCAGGGTATTGGGGCTGATGGTCTGAGTATTAGAGATACCGTCGAGGGCATACTCGTAAGGCAGCTTTGCTACTGAGTTCAGCGAAGCCAGCAGACCGTTCTTCTCGGCACCATAGCTTGGGTTAGCACCAGGTGACAGAGGAGTACCGGCACGACGACCATCGGGCAGGTTACCTGTGTACTTACCATATACCACGTTAGAGGTGATGGTAAGGATAGAGCAGGTTGGAGTAGCGTTACGATAGGTAGCGTGCTTGCGGATCTTCTTCACGAAGGTCTTGAGCAGCCATACAGCAATCTCATCGGCGCGGTCGTCATCGTTACCATAGCGTGGGAAGTCACCCTCGGCTACATAGTCAACGTTGAAGCCCTCTTCGTCGCGGATCATCTTAACCTTTGCATATTTAACGGCAGAGATAGAGTCAACTACGTGTGAGAAACCTGCGATACCGGTAGCGAATGTACGACGTACGTTGGTGTCGATGAGGGCCATCTCGGCAGCCTCATAGAAGTACTTGTCGTGCATGTAGTGAATCAGGTTCAGGGTGTTCACATAGACACCTGCCAACCAGTCCATAGCCTGATCGAAGCGGGGCGCCAGTTCCTCCCATGTGAGATACTCATCCTTAATGGGACGGAAGCCGGGAGCTACCTGTTCGCGGGTCTTGGCGTCAACACCACCGTTACATGCATACAGGAAACACTTAGCCAGGTTGGCGCGTGCTCCGAAGAACTGCATCTCCTTACCGGTCTGTGTAGCACTTACACAGCAGCAGATGCTATAATCGTCGCCCCATACAGGACGCATCACCTCGTCGTTCTCGTACTGGATAGAACTGGTCTTAACCGAGATCATCGCAGCATACTTCTTGAAGTTCTCGGTCAAACGTGGAGAATAAAGTACGGTGAGGTTTGGCTCGGGTGAAGGACCCATGTTCTCCAGGGTGTGCAGGAAACGGTAGTCGTTCTTGGTCACCATGTGGCGTCCGTCCATACCCATACCACCTACCTCGAGAGTAGCCCATACAGGGTCGCCAGAGAAAAGTTCATTATATGAAGGGATACGTGCGAACTTCACCATGCGGAACTTCATCACCAGGTGGTCGATGAGCTCCTGTGCCTCGCTCTCGGTCAGTGTACCCTCTTCCATATCACGCTGGATATAGATGTCGAGGAAGGTTGACACACGTCCTACAGACATGGCAGCACCGTTCTGAGTCTTGATAGCAGCCAGGTAGCCGAAGTACAGCCACTGAACAGCCTCGCGTGCGTTATTAGCAGGCTGAGAGATATCGAAACCGTAAATCTGAGCCATAGCCTTCATCTCCTTCAGGGCTTTAATCTGCATAGAAATCTCCTCACGCTGACGGATGACATCATCACTCATCACACCGGCTCCGCAGTTACGCTTATCGGCCTCCTTCTCAGCGATGATGAAGTCGATACCATACAGAGCTACGCGACGGTAGTCACCGACGATACGGCCACGGCCATAAGTGTCGGGCAGACCAGTAAGAATATGGTTATGACGTACGTGCTTCATCTCCTCGGTGTAAGCATCAAACACGCCATCATTATGAGTCTTGCAATACTTGGTGAAAATCTCGTGCAGCTTTTCTGATGGTTTGTAGCCGTAGTTTGTACAAGCCTGCTCAGCCATCTTAATGCCACCAAAAGGCATGAAGGCACGCTTCAGGGGTTTATCGGTCTGCAGACCAACTACCTTCTCCAGGTCTTTCTTACTCTCATCAATGTAGCCAGGGCCATAGGCCGTCATGCTTGAGACGATCTCGGTCTCCATGTCGAGCACACCACCCTTGGCACGCTCTTCCTTCTGCAGTTCCTGCAAACGTCCCCACAACAAGTTGGTGGCATCTGTAGGCTCAGCCAGAAATGACTCATCGCCTTCGTAAGCTGTGTAGTTGTTCTGAATAAAATCTCTAAGATTAACTTCTTCTGTCCATTTGGTTCCTTTAAAACCACGCCATTCGTTACGCATATAAAAAGGGATATAAATATATAAAAATTAGAAATTGGGTGCAAAGGTAACACTTTTTATTGGATTATCATGGTAAAATATCAGAAAAAATGACACACGACCTATTTGATTGATTTATTTAAAGAGTACATAGGAATCTATACTGTTAAAAAACGCTATTCCTTATATAAATCATACAAACAAACAATAAGATATTACAGAATATTTGTAAATTTGCAAACTAAACTATAAAGATTGGCTTAACAACAATGAAAAAAATCGTTTTACTAACTGTCCTCGCGGTTCTCATAATACTACCGGCAAAGACACGGGGGCAGATACGTTATAACCAGGTGGGCTGCTATCCGCAGCAAGAAAAATTCATTGTTGTAGAGGATACAGCCTCCATACACAAATTAAAAATCAAAACACCTAAGGGGAAAACGCTGAAACCTGCAAGTATTCGGAAAGCTGTATCACCCCTTTCGGGGAAGACCCGCTATGTTGTCAATCTTGGTGAACTGACAGCCATTGGTAATTATCAGATTAGCATCGGCAAAGAAAGATGCAGCATCCGGGTATCGGACCATCCTTATCATGATATTGCCAAATCATCCTTACGCCTGTTCTATCTTATACGTTCTGGGATACCCATCGAACAGGGCGGCATTTACAAACGTCCCCTAGGACACCCCGACACATTGGTACTTATTCACCCATCAGCTGCCACCGACAAACGTCCTGCCGGCACCGTAATCAGTTCTCCCTATGGTTGGTATGATGCGGGTGATTACAACAAATATGTTGTCAACTCCGCTTTCAGCATCGGACTGATGTTTGCTGCATACGAACAACAGTCAACCTACTTCACCAATTTAAATACGGAGATTCCTGAGAGTCATAATCAAACACCCGACCTGCTTAACGAAATGATGTTCAACCTGCGTTGGTTGCAGACCATGCAGGACCCAGACGATGGCGGTGTATATCACAAGCTGACGACCCCCAATTTCGAAGGTTTCATTATGCCCACAGCATGTAGGCAACCACGCTACGTGGTGGCCAAGAGCATAACTGCCACCCTCGACTTTGCCGCAGTAATGGCGGACGCCGCGCGTCTTTTTGACCCTTACCAACAAGATTATCCGGGTTTCACAGAGCAAGCCACCATCATGGCAGAACGAGCCTATCAATGGGCGAAGCAACACCCTACAGCACTATATCGTCAGGACCAGTTACACCATCCGGAAATCACCACAGGGACTTATGCCGATTTCAATTCACGTGATGAGCTGTTCTGGGCAGCGTCTGCCCTCTATCGACTAACCCACAAGCAGATGTATTTTGAAGATGCACAGCAAAACCAGCCTCAACGGTTCAACACACCATCATGGGGAAATGTTTCCGCACTCGGTGCATTCGAATGGCTTTCAGCAAAAGCATCACCTCTATACGACGATATGCTTCATCAACTCATGGACTATTGCAAGAATGCCATCAGAGATGTTGAGAAATCTTCGTTTCAGTCGCCTTTTGGTAACAACGCCCGTGACTTTGGATGGGGCTGTCTGGCAGAACGCTGTTGCTGTCAGGCCATGGCATTGCTCTATGCCGACAAGATACAAGGTACTTCTAAATATCGCACCTTCGCACTTCAGAATGCCGACTACCTATTGGGACGCAACGCAACTGGTTACTGTTACGTCACCGGCTTTGGTGACAAAAGTCCGATGCACCCCCATCACCGTATCAGTTCGGCCGACGGCATAGAAATGCCCTTCCCAGGCATGCTGGTTGGTGGTCCGAACCCTGGACAACAGGACAAAAAAGACATGCACAATACCGTCTATCTGTCAAATATCCCTGATGAATCGTATATCGACAACGAGGAATCGTATGCCTCTAACGAGATTGCCATCAACTGGAACGCCTCCCTCGCAGCTTTCCTCTGTTGGCTTGATGCCTTATCGGAGATGTCTGCCACACCGCATGATAATGGCATACAACTGGATAAGAATCACTTGTTGCTCGACGCCTCGCTCAGTGATAGTGAGGTAGCCAACCGTCCATTCATGTTCAATAACTTCCATAAGATGTTAAAGAGTCTCTCGGATACCACTACACTATATATTAAGCATGGTGTCTATTGGATAGACAATCCCGATATTCCAGAAGTAGTGCATGGCGAGAATGGACGCGAACCATTTGGCTGTGTTATCAGGGGTAAGATACTGCATCTCATCGGGCTCGATACCGATGCACGAAATATTGTGCTAGCTTCTGCTCGCGGACAGACACAGGGAGCTGTAGGCAATTTCACCATGTTTGATATTCATTGCGACTCGCTTTGGGTAGAAAACCTCACAATGGGTAATTTCTGTAATGTTGACCTTGATTACCCTTTGAACCCCACGCTCGCACGTAAAAAACGCAGCGATGCCATCACACAGGCACATGTTGGCTATGTACATGGCAAGTGGCTCATGGCTCGCAACGTGCGCTTCATCAGTCGACTGAACCTGAACCCGCTGAACGGTGCTGAGCACTCTTACTACGAGAACTGTCATTTCGAATGTACCGACGACGCCATGAACGGTACCGCCGTGTATCGTCACTGCAGCATTGACCTCTACGGACAGAAGCCCTTCTGGAGCACTTTCAACAAGGGAGCAATGTTTGTAGATTGCGACTTCAACGTGAAAACAAACAATCGCGAGATGTATTTCTGCAAACAGGGCGGGCCTTTGACACTTATTGACTGCAGATACCATGCTCCTTCAGACAGCATCTATATCGGTTGGACAGCCTACCCACAACCCTGGCTTCGCTGCTACCAGCATCATTTCACGCTTAATGGGAAGCCTTACATCATCGGCAACCGTCAAAGAAAGAATACGCTATCACCTTCTTTTCTCAATAACACACTGAGAGAAGCCCCCTATTTAGCTATCAACAAACATGAAAGCACGCTTCAAACCGGTCACGACACGCTGCGGTTATCCTGCAACGAAATAGTTTCCTGGCGGATAGAGGAAGGTTTTGAAAAATACGTCGTAATGAAACACATTGATGCAGAAACAATCGAGTTAATCCCTATCAATAGCACTGACGAGACTATCAGTTGTTGCGTTATCGCCACCTCAACCGATGGACGGGAAGCCGCTTGTTATCTGACTATCAAACCCTCTCAACTGCCACCACCAACAGTACGAAACCCACGCCTCACTATGACTCAAGACAGAGCTGTGCTAACCTATTTTCTGAATACGAAAGAAGCGGCTGACGACTCCCGCATCATCTGGTATAGAGATAGCATTCCCGTGGCAACAACCAATACCGGTTCAAATGGCATCTACCTACTTCAAGAGGCCGATAAAGGACACACGTTGAGAGCTGTACTATTTCCAAAACAGAAACGAAGCGACTATGGCGCACCTATTGAGTGTCAAGTCAAAGTGCGACATACGTCCAGACAAGACAGCCTTGACACAGATTTCAGTCAGCTGTATTGCGACTGGCAACCAGTTATAGCCGAAGGACTATGGACCGTTGACGGCCACAAACCTATCGACACATCTGACTATGACTGGTCCTTTAATTCCATGAAACCGATGTGGGAATATGGCGAGGGATTCAACGGTGCCATAGGAAAAGGTCTTTTGCAAGCACAACGAGGTGCTCGCCTGATGTACACAGCAGCAAACAGACGCTATGATAACATGTCACTGACACTAACCGTTGACCCAACCAAGACTGCCGGTCAGGGGTTCGGTTCTGCCACTGGACAGTATATGGATGTCTGCCTGAAATTTGACACGAAGACATTGACTGGCTATGGTCTGCGCATCATCCGCACCGTGAAACACGCCAAGGCAGTGGACTTCCTCCTGGTTGAATACAAAGACGGACAGGTTACTCCTCTGACCGAGGCCATCAGCTCCACTTGTTACCGCACAGGATGTACCATTAGCCTCAACTACTCCTACGGGTTATTAAGAGCCCATGTAGAAACAAAGACACCCAAACCTGCCGACTCCTCCCTACCCCATCAGGTTGACCTGCAGTCACACGTGACAAGCAATCCCTTTGGGGGCATCCACATCCAGCATACCGGTTCCTGCGGTGAAAGTACCACTATGCTGCATCACCTCCACGCTACATGGAAACGTTTATAACCAAACAAAAACATATATGAAACGAACAACAGTATTAATCATCAGCTGTCTCATGATAATGAGCAGCATGGCACAACAACAATTAGGCCGTCGGCCTAACGTGAAATCGCCCGTCATCCACCAAGACGGCTCGGTGACTTTCAACTTCTTTGATCCTACTGCCACAAAGGTCAGCGTCACCGGTGATTTCGATGAACTCACCAGCAAGCGACTCGACATGACGAAACAAGAAAATGGTGTATGGACTGTGACAACGGATCCGCTGACACCCGAGCTATACTCCTACAGTTTCACCGTTGACGGTCAACGTATTGTAGATCCTGCCAACAGCTACGTGAACCGCGACATCAACACACTGAGCAATATCTTTATTGTATCCAAGAGCAACGAGGACAAAGGACATACCTATGCCGTAAATAACGTGCCTCACGGCACCCTGTCTCGCGTATGGTACGACAGTCCCACACTTGGTCAGCAGCGACGCATGACAGTCTACCTGCCAGCTGCCTACGACGGAAAGAAGCGTTTCCCCGTAATGTACCTGCTTCACGGATGGGGTGGCGACGAGACAGCATGGGGCGACCTGGGGCGTGCCTCGCAGATTATGGATAACCTCATTGCCGAAGGAAAATGTGTGCCGATGATTGTTGTGATGCCTAATGGCAACCCCACCTGTGATGCGGCTCCTGGCTGGTGGCACGAGGGAATGTACGTGCCCGATGGCAACGCCTTCCAAAATCGTCCTGCCAAAGCATCAATGGAAGAGAGTTTTATGGATATCGTCCGTGCTATTGACAGTCGTTATAAGACCATTGCCAAACGCTCTGGCCGTGCCGTTACAGGTTTGTCAATGGGGGGCGGCCACACCTTTGGAATCTCACGTCTTTATCCAGAAGAATTCGATTACTACGGTTTACAGTCAGCTGCTACAATGATGGCTCTTGGTGGATGGCTGAACAGTCAGGCTCCAAAACCCAATGCCGAATATGACGCACAGATGGCACGTCTTTTCAACTCAAAACCCAAGCTATACTGGATTGGCATTGGCAAAGACGACTTTCTGATGCAACAGAATACCGACCTGCGCAAATATCTCGACTCTAAGGGTTACCCTTATGAATACTACGAGAACGACGGTGGTCACATTTGGCGCAACTGGCGCATCTACCTAACGATATTCGCACAAAAGATTTTCAAATAAACAAGAAATATGAGAAAAGAAATATTATTGACAGCCTTTGCTGCATTGCTGATGCAACCACTCGTTGCACAAGAGAAGAAATCACCATCATTTGATGAAGTATTAACCACCCGTCGCAGCATTCGTAGTTATGATGCCACAAAGAAAATCTCCGAACAGGAGGTGCGCACGCTGATGGAGGCCGTACAAGAGGCTCCTTCGTGGGCCAATCAGCAGCCTTCTAAATACTACGTGGCGATGACACCCGAAAAACTCGCTGCTGTGCAGGAGCTCATCGGTGGCAACAAACGTAATGTGCAGGGAGCACCCGTACTCATCGTATCCACCTTCGAACGTGGCAAGAGTGGTTTTTTCCAGGGCAATCCTGCCAATGAGGTAGGCGACGGCTGGGGTGCCTACGACAACGGTCTCTCTAACTGTTATCTCATCATGCAGGCTCGCGCCATGGGTTTCGACACGCTCATCATGGGTATGCGCGATGCCAACAAGCTCCGCTCTCTTTTTAACATCCCGGAAAACGAGGCTATCATGGCCGTCATCGCCCTTGGTTATCGCAAGAATCAACCCGTACTGCCCCGTCATAAGCAGTTGGACGATGTCGTGAAATTCTATTAAATAAGCTATTATGAGAAGAACTCTCTTTATCAGCCTGTTTGCAACCATTTGTCTTCTGGCGGTATCTGCACAGCGCAACATTCGCATTCGAAAAAATATCCCACTGGATTCGATACGTCTGAGCGACCCGGCTATCTTGGCCGACCAGAAAACAAAGATGTACTATATGACGGGTACGGGTGGCATGATGTGGCGCTCCAGCGATCTGAAGCTATGGGAAGGACCATTCCGTGTGACGGAATTTGAGGCCAACTCATGGATGGGACCGCGCCCAATGATATGGGCAGCCGAGTTGCATCAGACGGGCGATGGCTGGTATTACTACTTTGCTACATTTACAAACCAAGAAGTAAAAATTGATACGGTGCGCGGTAATGTCATTGAACGACGTGCCTCGCAGGTACTCCGTGCAGATAATCCCATGGGACCCTATCGTACCTTTGGTGATGCTACCTATCTGCCAGCCAATCGTCCTACGCTCGACGGCACCTACTGGAAGGATAGCGACGGCAAGCCCTATATGATATTCTGTGGTGAGTGGCTGCAGAACTGGAACGGCACGATGGAAAAGATAGAACTGAAGTCCGACCTCAGTGGTACCATAGGCGAGCCGAAGGTGCTCTTCCGTGCCAGCGATTCCCCCTGGAGCAGGGAGAAGAACGACAAAGGCGAAATAACATGGAACAAAGTGACCGATGGACCTTATCTCTTCCGTACCGCCACAGGCCGACTCGGCATGGTTTGGACCTCATGGGTCTATGATGTCTATACACAGGGAGTAGCCTACAGCGAAAGCGGTACCCTCGACGGTCCTTGGATTCAGGAGCCCAATCCCATCACGCCTCCAGGCTTTGGGCATTCCATGCTCTTCCAGCGCTTCGACGGTCAGTGGATGATGTCAGTACACCACCATTCCAAGGACGACCGCGGTCGCACCGTGCGCATTCCCCATCTCTTCAATGTAGATCTAAGCGGTGACAAACTCATAATAAAACCATAAGACATAGAATATGAAACGAATTCTCTTTTTAGTATTTGCATCATTATTCCTTGCAGGACATACATCGGCTGCTAAGCCAAAGAAGGTGCTTACAGAAAAGGATATGGGCGCCTATCTCTTCACCTACTTTAGTGACCCCACCCATGGTCTGTTCATGGCTATCAGCTACGATGGCTATACGTTTACCGCAGTAAATAATGCCGAACCAATTATCTCTGGCGACTCGATTGCCCAGCAACATGGCATCCGCGATCCACATATCTATCGCGCACCAAACGGTAAATTCTATATCGCCATGACCGACTTGCATATCTTTGGCAAACAGAAAGGTATCCGCACCACACAATGGGAGCGTCCCGAGGCATACGGCTGGGGCAACAATCGTGGACTGGTACTGATGGCCAGCGATGATTTGATACATTGGACTCACCATGTAGCTCGTATAGATAAACTATTCCCTGAGAGATTCGGCGAGATAGCCTGTGCCTGGGCACCGCAGACTATTTGGGACGCTGCCGTGGGTAAACCGATGGTCTATTTCACCATCCGTCAGAAGGCTGGCGGTCGCACAAAACTCTATTACAGTTATGCTAACGAGGACTTTACGACCCTCGAGACCGAGCCTCAGTTGCTCTTTGAATACCCCGACACAACGATTCAGGTGCTCGATGCCGATATCTGTCCAATGCCCGACGGTCGCTACTTCATGACCTACGTATCACAGGAGAATCCTGGTGGCATCAAATATATGATATCCGACAAGATTAATCATTTCGACGACTACCATGCTGAGCAGATTGATACAGAGCGCACGGGTTGTGAGGCACCTAACGTATGGAAACGAATCGGTGAGAACAAATGGGTTGTGATGTATGATATCTATTCCATCCGTCCTAACAACTTTGGATTTGTAGAGACCTCCGACTTCAAGACATTTACGCCGTTGGGCCACTTTGGCGATGGAAAGATGAAGATGACCAACTTCGTGTCGCCCAAGCACGGCTCTGTCATTCATATCACCAAGGCCGAGGCCAAGCGTCTGGAACAGTATTGGAACAACCAACAGGTACGCAAGCAACAAAAGACGATCCGTCCTGGTGAGCTGTGGCGCGACGATACGGGACGCCACATCAACGCCCATGGCGGTGGTGTGATGAAGTATGGCGACACCTACTATTGGTTTGGCGAGCATAAGAGCGAACGTACCAGCGATGCACTGGTAGGTGTGATGTGCTATGCTTCGAAGGACCTGGTGAACTGGCGCAACTGCGGTGTGGCTCTCAGCGTGAGCGATGAACGTGGCCACGATATTGAGCGCGGTTGTATCCTGGAGCGTCCCAAGGTCATCTATAACTCTGTGACGAAGAAGTTCTGCATGTGGTTTCACCTCGAGCTGAAGGGTCGTGGCTATGATGCGGCCCGCTATGGTGTGGCCGTGGCCGACCGCCCCGAAGGTCCCTATAAGTTCCTGTATTCACAGCGTGCCGATGCCGGTACCTGGCCTGTGGAGTTCAAAGCACAGGATATCACTACTGCCGACACTCTGAACGAAGACAACTTCAAGGAATGGTGGACGCCCATCTGGCGCAAGGCCGTTAATCAGGGGCTCATCCTGAAGCGCGACTTCGCCACTGGCCAGATGTCACGCGACATGACTCTTTATATCGACGATGATGGTAAGGCATACCATATCTTCTCATCGGAGGAGAACCTCACACTCCATATAGCCGAGTTGACCGACGACTATCTGCACCACACCGGCCGCTATACCCGCGTAGCTCCTGGCGGACAGAACGAGGCACCTGCCATCTTTAAGCACAATGGCACCTACTGGATGATTACCTCAGGCTGTACCGGATGGGCACCTAACGAGGCTCGCATGTTCTCGGCTCCCAGCATCTGGGGCCCATGGACACAGCATCCAAACCCCTGTCGCGGTCCGAAGGCCGATAAGACTTTCGAAGGACAGAGTACCTATGTGCTCACGCTCGATAATGGCCGTCATATCTTCATGGCCGACATCTGGCGTCCTCGCCATCCCATTGATGCCCGTTACATCTGGCTGCCCATTGAGTTTGAGAACGGCAAGCCCGTTGTCCGCTGGCAGAATGAGTGGAAACTCTAAGCATTTACGATAAAAAAGAAATCCCGAAAAGCAGATTGCCTTTCGGGATTTTCTGATTTATCGTGCATCCAGCCATTTACCAAGAGTGGCTAGCATCTCGTCGTGATATTTGAACCAGTTGCCGAAACCGTAGCCATGGCCACCGTTGGGATAGATCATCATGGCGCACTCATTGCCAGCTTCCTTCATGGCCTTATAGTACTCAAGTCCGTTGGTCACCGGTGGCACCAGGTTGTCGTCGGTCGACATGATGATAATGGCGGGAGGTGTCTCACCCTTCTTCACAGCATTCTGTGTTGAGAAATCGCGCACCAGAGCAGAGTCTTTTTGTCCCTCTTCTCCTAAGAAATTCTTGCACGACCACTTATGACTCACATTCTCGTCCATCGAGATAACGGGATAAAACAGGATGGTGAAGTTAGGACGTACCTCCTTGGGGGAGTGTGTCGAGATGACCGATGACAAATGGCCGCCGGCAGAGAATCCCATGATGCCCACTTTCTCTGGATTGATACCCCAAACCTGTGCAGAGTCTCTCACAATGCGGAAACCTTTTTCCACATCTCCCACAGGAATGGTACGGTCGCCATTAGGCAATCGATAATTTACTACGAAATAGGCAATACCTTGCTCGTTGAGCCATTCATGAGCCAGGGTGCCCTCGTGTGTATTCGACAACATAGAATAACCGCCACCAGGAATACCTACGATAGCTTTTCCATTAGATTTCTCTGGCAGGAAACATACCATCTGTGCCTTCCCATCGTCCGTTAGGTTGAGTGTAAACTGGCGGGCTGTTTTGCCATGTGCTGTTGATACCGTCAGGAGTGTCAACGTCAAAAGTAAGAATGCTTTTTTCATCATAATATGCGTTAATTATTTAATAGTTAATGGTTCGCGACTGCAAAAATAAAAAATATTTTTCAATTATCAATTGTAAATTATCAATTATTTCATACCTTTGCGGCGTATAACTAAAAAAGACCATAAAAGATGAAACAAATTCTATTAACTATTTTATGCGTATGCACAGTCTTCACGGCATCGGCTCAGGAGAACAACGACAAAGTATTCACCCTTAAGAATGGTGATGTCACAATGACTGTCAACATCACAAAAGGCGGCAAGATTCTTTCTCTGAAGTATAAGGACCAGGAAGTTATCTCACAGTCGCGTTTTCCCGAATCCTTCGGCAGTACATTCTGGACTTCACCACAAAAGGAATGGAACTGGCCACCAGTACCCGAATTCGATAAACAGACCTATTCCGTCAACACAGAAGAAGAGAATCATCTCTTTATCACAAGTCCTGTGTCTCAGCGCCTGGGCCTCAGCGTGGGCAAAGACTTTCAGGTGGATAAAAAAGACGGCGCCATAGTTATCACATATTCCATTAAGAACGAAGGCACGGAGCCCCGTCGTGTAGCCCCTTGGGAGATTACACGCGTATCCAATGGCGACGGACAGATTGGCTTTGAAGCCCCCATTGACAGTATCTGGCCTGCAGGTCTCATGACCTTTGAGCAGAAAAACGGTGTAGCATGGTACAAAACTGATGAGGCACCTCAGAACAGGAAAGTAAATGCCAATGGCACTGGTTTGCTGTCATACACCGCTAACGGGCTGACACTGACCAAGAAATTCCAAGACCTGAAACCTGGCGAGGCAGCACCCGGTGAGGCTGAAATCCAGATCTACGTAAACCGCGGAAAGACCTATATCGAGTTGGAGAGTCAGGGTGCCTATACACTGCTTCAGCCTGGTGAACAACTCCACTGGCCTGTACGTTGGTATCTCACACAAGTGAAATAAAAAAAATAAGCAGATATAAAGAAAGAAGTCTGGATGCCTCCAGACTTCTTTCTTTATGATGTAAATGACTTATTTCGCATGGAAAGTCTTCCCCCAGACAAGAACAGCATTGGATGGAGCATCAAAGAGACCCACTTTACCAACAAGAACTGTTGCATCAACGGCCAACACATCTGACTCATGAGCTTGGGCAATACTGTCACAAATATGAGTAATAGCCCTTGTATTAGCCTGTGTATCAGGAAGGTGTCTCGTGATATACCCTCCAAGTGCCGTCTCAAACGGAGATTTAAGAGATTTGCTACCAATCAGCTTAGCAAGTGTTTGGAACCTTTCTTTATACACTTCATTGCCAAGAGAGTCCTTCATCGCTGCCAAAGCCGCAAAAGCCTCATCCTTGTTAGAAGTATAGTAATAGGTAACATATGCCGTTGTAAGCGCTTTTCCCAACTCATAGGTAGCAATCGTATCTTTTTCATCTACCTTTCCAGGTTCAGCAGTAGCTGTAGTACGGACGAGTCCAAGTTTCAGATAGGGGAACTGAACAGTATTCTCATACTGTTTTCTTACAGTCTCACATTCAGCTTTCATCTCTGCGTCTTTAGGATTCTTGAGCATTTCATAATAGGAAGCATCTGCACCGATAGCATGTTTGAATGCAGCCTCGACAGTTTTAACCTCACTGTATTGTTCTGAATTAAAAAACGCTTCAGCTACTACTACATCGTACTTGTAGGTAGCAGGATAACTGGTGTCATCATCACCACATGCGGTAAACACTGTTGCTGTCATTACGCAGCAGAGGACGGCTGCAAACGTCATCAGAATCTTTTTCATAAAAGGGAAAAAATTAAATGATTAATGGTTTTATGAACTATTATTTGTTATCGACTGCAAAGTTACAAAAAAATAGTGAAACGAAGTCTCACTTACAGAAAAAACAATCAAAAAAAAGAAAAAACATACTATAACGGGTCTACATCATAGTAAATCTGAAGGGAACCATAGCGTTTATCTTGCAACATCTGTTGTTGTGCCAACAGAAGGTATTGACGCACACGTGGCATATCAATACCGTTTTCGAGTTTTATCACCAATTTACGAATACTCAAGGTTTTTACGCGAGCCACGGCAGGCTTGTCAGGACCAAGTACACGGTCGCCAAACCATTGGCGCAAGCGGGAACCTAATTCAATGCCGGCAGTATTCACCACATCATCCTTACTATGCTTCAGATAAACATAGATAAGACGATAATACGGGGGATAATGAAACAGTTGTCGTTCTTCCAACAGCTCGCGCGAGAACTGCTCGAAATCATTACGTACGACCTGTTGGATGACAGGCAATTCGGGATTCTTTGTCTGCAGGATAACAAGTCCCTGCCGCCCCTTACGACCTGCACGTCCACTGACCTGAGCCATCATCATAAAAGCATGTTCAAAGGCACGGAAATCGGGCTGATTGAGCATTCTGTCGGCATCCAATATACCAACAACACTGACCTTATCAAAATCCAGTCCTTTACTAATCATCTGGGTGCCAATAAGCAAATTGGTACGACCTGCGGAGAAGTCTGTAATCAGACGTTCGTAGGCATTACGGGTACGAGTAGTGTCAAGGTCCATACGGGCCACACGCGCCTCAGGGAAGATGTCACGAATCTGATCCTCTATCTTCTCCGTACCATAACCCCGTCCCTGTAAGTCCTTACCGCCACAGGCGGGGCACTCCGTAGGCACCTGATAGGTAAAACCACAGTAGTGGCATGAGAGTTGGTTCATGTTACGGTGGAGCGTCAGACTAACATCACAATGCTGGCAGCGAGGCACCCAGCCGCACTGTTTACATTCAATCATCGGAGCCCAGCCACGACGGTTTTGAAAAAGGATGACCTGTTCACCACGTTCCAAAGCTTGTCGCACACTGCTCAGCAAGACTGGTGAGAATGGTCCACGCATCATTTTCCTTCGCTGCAAATCACGCGTATCCACCACCTGGATTTCCGGCAACTGAATACCCTGATAGCGTTCCGTCAACGAC
This sequence comes from Prevotella communis, assembly GCF_022024175.1. Taxonomy (GTDB): domain Bacteria; phylum Bacteroidota; class Bacteroidia; order Bacteroidales; family Bacteroidaceae; genus Prevotella; species Prevotella communis. The sequence goes on from NZ_CP091794.1 coordinate 3,028,200, forward strand.
ACATAACCATATTTTCCCGTCTGTGAGTTAAAATATGACTCCATTGATGGTGTAGCCGTACCAAGCAGAGTTTTTGCTCCCAACATAATCGCCGCACTGCGTGCATGATAACGAGGCATAGGATCCTGCTGTTTATAAGAGGTCTCATGTTCTTCATCTACAATGACAAGACCCAATCGTTGGAAAGGAAGGAATACGGCACTGCGGGCACCCAGGATTACATCATAAGGATTCTGCGAAAGTTGCTTCTGCCATATCTCCACACGTTCGGCATCACTGTACTTAGAATGATAGATACCCAAGCGATTACCGAACACACGCTGCAGGCGCTGCATCATCTGCACTGTGAGGGCAATCTCAGGCATAAGGAAAAGCACCTGACGATGTTGATCCAGCTCACGCTGTATAAGATGGATGTAAATCTCTGTCTTACCACTGGAGGTGACGCCATGCAACAAAGTGACCTGCTTTTTCATAAACGACAACAGAATCTGATTATAGGCATCCTGTTGGGCATGACTCAAAGGCTTAATATGTTCTGGATGAGGAGTTCCTCCCTGATTCAATCGTCCCACCTCAACCTCATAGGTCTCCAGCATACCACGCTTCACCAACTGGTTTATCGTAGGAAGCGTGGACTCTGAAGCATTCATCAGTTCCTCACGGGTAATCTCCACCACCGGCTCACGACACACATTACCCTCGATACTATCCCAATGCGACAAGGAAAGATAGGCAATAAAAGCATCACGTTGCTTAGCAGCACGTGCCAACATATTCAGTGCGGCATGCAACGTAGGTTCATTCTGATAGTTAGCGGTGAGTCGGATAAAAGTCTCCGTACGTGGTTTATAACCTTCTTCTGCCTTCAAGCCTGCTGGGAGAGCAGCCTTATAGACCTCACCTATAGGTGACATATAATAAGAGGATATCCACTGCCAGAAATCCAGCTGACCGGTCAGGAGAATAGGAAGAGTGTCAATGACAACAGAAATGGGCTTCACCTCATAGCCCTGCGGTTTATCATCATGCAGACGAGCTATGACGCCCACATAGTTCTTACTACGTCCAAAAGGCACGATAACGCGTATCCCCGTGGCTACGCGTCCTTGTGCCTCCTGCGGGACGGCATAAGTAAAATAGCCATCGAGCGGCACAGGCAATATGACATCCGCATACTGATTCATCAGAATATATAGGTGGCCGACAACATCCATGAGTTGGCGGTCGTATTCGTATTATTCAAAGCAGAGGAAGCCTCATTGGCAGCCTTACTGACCTTGTTCCATGTAAAATCTCCAGTCTTACCTATCGGGATACTATAATAGACAATAGCCTCCAGATGCTGCCCTATTGAAAGACCAACGCCAAAGTCTATTGCCAGTTTGGTGTCTTGCAAGAGGAACTGCTTTGCATTCTTATTCACATCCTCCCAATAGAACTTTGAAGGACCTACATTAAATGACAATTGAGGACCTGCCGTAAGGAACACACCGCCAAAATCCATAATACTGGCACCATAACGGACATGGGCAGGAATCAGTATAGACTTCTGTTGAACGGACTCTCCCTCAACCCTCAGCGTACGCTCATTATAAAGACCAGAGATATCAATTGCCAGTCCAGGCAAGGCAGTAGATATCACAAAGGTAGGCCCAACAAAGAAACCGGCACGATTGGATTTGTCAAACACATCATCATTAAACTCCATACTGACCACCTCAAGACCACCTTTCACGCCAAACGCTACGCCTTGAGCCGACAAAGGCATGACCATCAGCCATGCCATAACTATCGGGAGTGCTATCTGGAATAACCTCTTTATCATATAGACAGACCTTAATGACGCTGTCGCCGCACAGAGACGCGGGGAGCAGAAGAGCTACTACTCGAAGCGGATGACGTACTCTTGCTCTTCGCCGTTCTCGTACGCTCACGCTTTTGTTGCTTAGCCTTTTCCTTCAGCGCCTTAGGGTCGTTGACTGCTATACTATCCAAAGAATCGCGCTTGGCCTTGTCGCCAAAGATATTATTGCGGAAAGCCTCCAATTCGGCCTCAATGCGCTTCTGCTCAGCCGAATACTTAGTAGAGTCCTCACCGGCAATCTGGGCCAGCGTCTTACCCAACATATTTGTCGTCTTATAGATCTTTCCCTTGTAACGGTTCAAAGTAAAGTAATCGTCCAAGTTCATCGTGGCCGCATTATTCTTGTCACTAATCATCACTGACTGACGACTCAAATATGGCTCCACTTCTGAATACTTCACCCAGAACAAAGGCAACTTCATAGCGTCACCACCAAAGTCATCCTCACGCATCATGACAGGACATAGAGCAAGGGGTTTGATGTGGAAAGAAGAATTAGCCTGGTCGTAATAGGCACTCTCCTTCAAATAGTAAGCCTTTACTTCTGAAGAGGGGATATCACTGTTTTCCACCTGGAGCTTACCATTCTTCTCCTCATAGAAAATATGATAGTTGTCCAGGATAGTCTTGATGTCAACCTTGGCTGAAGCCTCCAATACCTCATTGCCATCCAGGTTGTACTCATAGACAGGGATATATCCGTTCAGCGCCAACTTGAAAATATAGGTGAAGAGATTCATCTGCTTCCCGACAGGCTCCACAGGATAGTAGAGACCCGAATTCATCTCATCCTCAAGATTAATCTCCCGATAGATGTCACGACGCCATACTACATCCTCTGGCATATCAAACGCCGTGGGATACTGAATCTGCATACGGCGGGTCATACCCTGCGTATTATTCTGCTGCTTTTGTTGGGTAGCATTAGCATTCTGCTGAGTGCGACTCTTTTTTGGCTGGGCAGTCACTGTACCTGCAGCCAGCATTATCATCAAAAAGAACAATAGTCTCTTCATAATTATCTGTTTTCAATTATTTCACAATGATTTCTATCGGGGTCTTCAGCGTACGCTGGATACCGTCAGGGCCAATCGCCACGACATTCGTGATGTAGAAACGGCGATTACGTGCCAACTTACGGAACGTATCTTTCTGACGAGCTGAGAATCTGTCACCATCACCTGCCATCAAGACAGACTCACCCATATTGCCTGAGAATACTGTCTCAAACGAGAGTACACGGAAACCTATATCCAAGATACCGTCATCGATAGCAGCACCAATACCTTCTACGCCTAACAAGCTACCCTTTGCTAATCCACCGCCTCTGAAACGCAAAGGATTACCCTTCTCATCCTTCATATCTATATAAGGTGTTGGATCCGGCAGACGACGAACACGGAACGAGAACTGTCCCATTTGCTGAGGATGTCCAGTATTTGTCGATATAACCGTTATCGTAGCATTCTCGCCTATCTTTGACGGACGGGCGATATACTTACCAGGCCCTGTAGGTGTCAGAGTACCGTTGGTCATCGTTGCAGAAATCTTATTCAGAGGCACACCTGGTACAGAGATGCTGATGGGATTAGAATAGCCGGCATACAACATATTCATCAGGTCTGCCGAAACCGTTGCACTGGGATCGACCACAGTATATTTCTGGGAGAAGTCCCGACGGATGGCATCACCATTACCATTTGTTGTCTGGATATAGCCCGACAGGGTAAAGTCGCCAGTACGTCCGCAAACGGTCTCATAAAGTCCGTCTTTCAAGTCTACTTTCTGGTTACCGATGAATATCTCCGGTACCTGCGTGGTATCCACGGCAGCCATGACGATGCGAGCAGAGAACCTATCACCACGAACGATGGTCTGGGAGTTGGGAATCACAAACGCATTCAGCGCATTCACACGGATATCTTTCACGTCAATGTTCTGAACCAGTTTATGTAACACTTCCTTCTCTGCATTGCGCACATCGCTCTGCAGTTTAGACAGCAGAGTAACAGCAGCTGCCGCTGGCATGGACTCAAACATATACTCCTGCCAGTTCTTACCCAATCCTGTGGACGGAACTTCCGTAGTCAGGTCACTGGCAATACGGCGCTGCTGGTCCTTATCATCCACCATTTTGAGGATACCTTCACGATAACGCTCAATCGCTTTCTTCAACTCATCGCCACGTCCGCGTCCTGGAGCCAGCATCACCTGGTTCGCGGCCTCAAGGTCCTCCTTGTTTACGATTTTAGCAGGATTACCATCAGCACCATCTGCCTCCTGCGCAATAGCCAATTTCAAATCAGCAGCCAAATTATAGAGAGAGTCGCTCGACAGTTTTACAAGCTGTGCCTTCTCATACCATTCCTTCACCTTCTGAGGGTTGGCTTTCATCTGCTGGTCAAAATCCTCGTATATAGCCAGGTTCTCCTTTGCTGCATTCTCAGTGGTACGCTTCAAACTCTCCTCCACGATAGAGAAACCGTTGAGCACCTCATTCGAGACATTCAGCGCAAGCATTGCCATCAAGACGACGTACATCAAGTTAATCATCTTCTGGCGCGGAGATACAGGTCTTTTCTTTATTGCCATAGTTTCTTATTGTTTCTGCCGCCATCTGGCAGTAGCAAATTCTTCACTTTTCACTCTTCACTTTTCACTACCTTCGGCATATTCACCGTCATAGCCTCAATCATGCGGGTATAGATCTGGTTAAGTTCCGCAATCTGTTCTGCCATACGTTTGCTCTGCTCGTTAATCTGATCGATAGTGCCAATCTGCTGAGAAGCACCCTTCAACTGCATCTCGTAAACCTTACAGATGCCTGTGAGGGTACGGTTGAGATTCTCCATCTCCTCACTGTCGCGTGTCAGACGCTCACTCTGCTCAGACACCTTCTGCAGGGTTTCTGTGAGTTTCTTCAACTGCTCCACATAACCAGCCGTAGCCTCTTCCATTTCCTCTGCATCAATCTCGGGCAACTCTGGCTGCTCAACAACGCCACCAATGACACCGCCACCAATGACACCGCCGCCGATGATACCACCGCCAACGACGCCACCAGCAGTCGCTACACCACCGGTTGCCACATTCTCTCCAGCAGTTCCGTCTGCGGCAATGGTACCACCACCAACATTTCCGCCACCGATAATCACGGTACCGCCACCTACGCCAGAGATACCTGATACACCAGAAACACCAGAGGCCATCTCAACATTCTCTCCATCAACATGCGTAGGCAGGTCCATACCATCTGCAGTCTTGTCAAATGGACGGTCAAAGGCTGCGATAAAGAACACAAACACCTCAGTACCCATACCGATAAACAGCATCAAGTTTGCTCCTGGCAGGTGGGTCAATTTGAAAAGTGTACCCAGAATAACGATTGATGCACCCCAACTATAGGCATAGTTCATGAATGTCTGCCCTGGTACACTATCCAACCACTTCTGTAAGCGGTAGATGATATTGAATTTACTATACTTTGTCATTGTGATATTTCGTTATGGCGTTATTCCGTTATTACGATATAACGACTTATTTTACTTTCTTGATTTCTTTGCAGACGCCTTAGCGGGCTTCACTTTCTCACTTGTCGTATTTGCCAACGAACGTACGCAACGGAAGCCGATGTACGAGCGAGGCTGGTTCTGATATTCACTGCTACGCCATGCAGAACGGATATAGTTCTCGGGATCTTTCCATGAACCACCACGTACACTCTTCTTCTTCAAACGATAAGGATCCTCAAGGGCCGCATTATACTTCAGTTGCGGGTTGATATCATTCATAGCATCCACACCAGCCTCTGTGTAAATGGTAGAAGTCCACTCAGCCACATTACCCGCCATATCAAAAAGGCCGTTGCTATTTGCACTATAAATTCCCACCTTCGACGTAATCAGGTTACCATCCTTGGTGTAGTTACCATTCTCAGGTTTGAAGTTAGCATAGAAACAACCCTTGCCACTTGCCACATCCTCGTTAGCCCAAGGGAACTCATTCTGTTCCTTGCCACGAGCGGCATATTCCCATTCTGCCTCCGTTGGCAGACGATAGCGCTGAACTTGACGGGCAGCAGGGCCAAGTCCCTTCAGCAGGAACTCCGTGCGCCATGCACAGAAAGCATTAGCCTGTTCCCAAGTAACGCCCACCACGGGATAGTCATTATAGGCCGCACTTGAGAAATAATTGCGCATATACACCTCGTTATCAGCATTGGGGAAGTCGTTCACCCAACAGGTAGTGTCAGGATAGATATTAATAATATAAGTATTAAGGAAGTCCCATGGACCACTCAACTGGCGATTGATGGTCTGACGAATAATCTTACCCTCCTCATCAATATAAGCAGTATCCTTGGAAATCCACACTTCTTCCTGAGGATTCACAACCACATCCGTATTCAGGTTGCGTTCCTGAGGATTCAGACGGTTATGACGTTTGGCTGCCTCAACATAGTCGTAAACCTCATAGCGATAGTTCATCTGACTGGCATCCAACATTTTCTCGCCCGTTACAGGGTTCGTCACATATACGCTCTCTATGGCACGACGTTCATCCTCATTAGGTTTACGGGGCAGAGCTTTCTTCCAGTTCAGGTGTGGCTTCACAAGATTTCCATCCTTGTCTTCCTCCTCCTCAATCTTATAACTTTCGTCACCACCATAGTTAGGATCAGCCAGACGCTCGCGAATGATTGAGTCGCGTACATAATTCACAAACTGACGATACTCAGAATTTGTAATCTCCGTATCATCCATCCAGAAGCCCTCTACTGAGATATCCTTTACAGGTGTTTGTTTTCCCCATAGCGAATCAGCGGTTTCCAGTCCCATACGCAGATGACCACGCTTCACAAGCACCATTCCATAAGGAGCGGGTTCTGTAAAAGCATGTCCGTTGGATCCTGTCAGTTCACCTCCTGCAGATGTTGTCTCCTTTCCACCGAAACAACTTGCGAGAACAAGTGCTACGACTAGAAGGCAAAAAACATTTTGTTTCATATTTCGACTTTTTTCTTTATTCATTATTTATAATAGTCTCACACTCTGATGACGGTTCCGGCCTTTCTTCGAGAAATTGATATCTGTCTGATAGCCCACAAACAGTTCGTGCCCGCCATTGCCGATGCTCAGGGCCGTTGTGTAGTATTCATAACTATAGCCCAACATCACACCGTGGAACTTGCCGCCAACATAAGCCGTAATCGATGTTCCCGGACTATAGCCCAGTCCTGCATACATCACTTTCTGCTCATGAACGTAGGTCAGACGTGTTGTAAAATCAGTGCGATATCCCACCCCGTCTGAACGTCCCATAACAGATGGCTGTATTGATAAGAACGGATTTCTAAGGCGAATATTGCATCCAGCCATAAAATAATATGACATAGCAATGTCCAATTGATTGGTTTCGCCTATTTCTACCTCGGGTGCAAGCAGATGTTGAACCGATGCACCTGCATACCACGACTTCTGCTGATAATAGACTCCTGCATTAAGATCAAAGGCCGTTCCGTCAACATTTGACGTGGGCAGTGCTTCATCACCAGAGTCAATGAAATCCAGTTCAGAGCCTTTCAAAGTCTCGCTGAGCATCGCCGGTTGTATACCCAGACTCAACACACCACCGAGAAGTTTTATTTTCGGTGCATACATCACCGAGAATTTCTTATGAGAGAACACACCGATATCATCGTTCACGATCTGCGCGCCTACGCCATGATAAGTACCCAGGAACTGAAAGGGCAGATCCGCAGAAAGAAACATCGTCTTTGGATTATGCTCAAAACCCACCAGCGACATATTATAATCCACCACCACGTTCACTTTATTCTGTTTACCAGCAGCGGCAGGATTATACGCCGTCTCCATCGCCCAGTAGTGACTGAACGACGGATCATACTGTGCCTGCACCCCCTGCAAGGCCATCAGTAGTAGGGCCAATATCAACAGATTTCGCCTTAACACGTTATCAATAACGCAGTTTTTACCTTATTTATTATAATTTTTAATCACAAAAACTTTGGCAATCCCGCAAAAACATTGTAAATTTGCAAACTCAAATAGTAACCTAAGCATGAAAGTAGCCATCGTACAGCACGATATTGTATGGGCACAGCCGACGGAAAATCTCCGCCACCTTAGCCAACTTCTCGACCGACAGTCGGAGGCTGACTTATACGTATTGGCAGAGACTTTCACCACGGGATTCATGGCTAAAGGTAATAAAACCACAGACATCTCCCACGGTCTGACGTGGCTACAACAGCAGGCAAAAGAAAAGGATGCCGCCTTTGCTGCAAGCATCGCCACAAAAGATGAGGACGGGAGTTTACGCAACCGTCTTTTCTTTGTACGTCCCGACGGCACCTACGACTATTACGACAAGCATCACCTCTTCAGCTATGCAGGTGAGACGGATGTCTATGTAGCCGGACAGGAGCGTGTTATCGTAGAATGGCGCGGAATCAGATTTCTCCTGCAGGTATGCTACGATTTGCGTTTCCCCGTATTCAGTCGCAACTGTTTGGATTATGACGCAGTCATCTATGTGGCCAACTGGCCAACACCACGCATTGACGTATGGCAGACGCTGCTCAAGGCCCGTGCATTAGAGAACCAATGCTTCGTCATTGGCGTCAATCGCATAGGAGAGGACCCTGCCTGTACCTATTCTGGAGCCTCTGCCATCATAGATGCCTACGGAAAGACGATAGCCCATTGCAACGATCACGAAGAAGGAATTGCTATTGGCGAACTCAACATAGCGCAACTACTGCGCTTCAGAGAGAAATTCCCTGTTTTACAGGATGCAGATGATTTTATATTAAAAAACCAGTAAATATGAAGAAACAACTATTACTTGGCGACGAAGCCATTGCGCTGGGAGCGCTACATGCCGGACTATCAGGTGTGTATGCTTATCCTGGCACCCCGTCGACAGAAATTACGGAGTTCATCCAGGGCAACGCCCTTGCTAAGGAACGCGGCGTACACAGCCGTTGGTCAACCAACGAAAAGACAGCCATGGAGGCCGCATTGGGTATGTCGTTCATGGGCAAGCGTGCACTGGTATGTATGAAGCACGTAGGCATGAACGTCTGTGCCGACCCGTTTGTCAACAGCGGCATGACTGGCGTGAACGGTGGTGTGGTAGTCCTCGTGGCTGACGACCCCTCGATGCACTCCTCTCAGGATGAACAGGACTCTCGTTTCTACGGCAAGTTTGCAATGGTGCCCATTTTCGAGCCCAGCAATCAGCAGGAGGCCTACGACATGATGGCTGCAGCCTTCGATTACTCAGAGAAGCAGTGCTTGCCAGTATTGATGCGCGTCACCACCCGTATGGCACATAGTCGCGCCGTCGTTGAGTGTGTTGACGTTCCGCGCCAACAGAACGAGCTTAACTACAACGCCGAGGCCAAGAACTGGGTGCTGCTGCCTGCCAATGCCCGTAAGCGCAATGATATCGTGACGGCTCAACAGGCTTCCTTGGAGGAAGATGCCGCCAATTCACCTTATAATATATATATAGAAGGTCAGGACAAGTCGCTGGGTATCATTGCCAGTGGTATCGGCTTCAACTACGTAAACGAGTGTTTCCCCAGTGGAAGTCCCTACCCCATCCTGAAGATTTCACAGTATCCGCTCCCCAAGAAACTGGTACGCCGCATGCTCAGCGAATGCAAGCAAGTGCTCATCGTTGAGGAGGGGCAGCCATTCATCGAGGATATGGTACGCGGTGTCAGCGAGAGTATGAACATCAAAGGCAAGCTCGACGGGACCCTGCCCCGTACAGGCGAACTGACCCCCGATATTGTAAAGAAAGCACTGGGCATGGAGATTGGCGAATGCTTCGACCCCTGCGCAGATGTTGCTCCACGTCCACCTGCACTCTGTCAGGGCTGTGGTCACCGTGATGTCTACGCTGCATTGAACGAAGTTCTGAAGGAATACGAGAATCCCCGTGTTTTCGGTGATATCGGTTGCTACACCCTTGGTTTCCTGCCCCCATTCCGCGCCATCCACTCTTGTGTTGATATGGGCGCTTCTATCACTATGGCCAAGGGTGCTGCCGATGCAGGCCAGTGGCCAGCTGTTGCCGTTATTGGGGACTCCACCTTCACCCATTCAGGTATGACCGGTCTATTGGATGCCATCAACGAGAATGCAAATATCACCGTGATTATCTCCGACAACCTTACCACAGGTATGACTGGCGGTCAGGATTCTGCAGGTACGAATAAGTTTGAAGCCATCTGCCGCGGACTCGGTTTGAGCGATGAGCACCTGAAGGTTGTTGTCCCTCTGCCCAAGAACATGCCGGAAATCACACAGATGATTCGCGATGAGATCAACTACAAGGGCACATCTGTCATCATTCCACGTCGTGAATGTATGCAGACCCTACAACGTCATTTGAAACAAAAGAAAGCAGCAAAATGAAGACAGACATTATATTGTGCGGTGTAGGAGGACAGGGTATCCTCTCTATCGCCACCATCATTGGCGAAGCAGCCATGAACGAGAACCTCTATATCAAGCAGGCCGAGGTACACGGTATGAGTCAGCGCGGCGGTGATGTGCAGTCAAACCTGCGCATTTCCAGCGATCCCATCCATAGCGACTTGATACCCAAGGGTGGAGCCGACGTAATCATCTCCATGGAGCCCATGGAGGCTCTGCGCTACTTGCCCTACCTGAAGAAAGACGGTTGGATTATCACCTCAGCCACTCCTTTCGTGAATATCCCCAATTATCCTGACATGGCTGTCATTGAGGCCGACCTCAAGAAACTGCCTCATGTCATCAGCATCAATATCGAGCAGATGGCCAAGGACAACGGGGTTCCCCGCTCTGCTAATGTAATTTTACTGGGGGCTGCCCAAAAGGCCCTCGGTATTGAATATGAAAAACTGGAAGATGCCATCCGTCGAGTTTTCGGTCGCAAGGGTGAAGCCATTGTAGAGGCCAACATCAAGGCTCTGGCACTAGGACGTGAGGCACAATAAAAGATAAAATTGCAAAAAGATAAAAAACATACAATGAACGAAAACGAGCAGAAGCAGCAAGGACTGCAATTAGAACTGACGCCCGACAAGGCGCAAGGTGAGTATGCCAACTTTGCCATCATCACCCATTCATCATCAGAATTTATCGTCGATTTCGCACGCATGCTCCCAGGCCTGCCAAAGGCCCAGGTACGTAGTCGTGTCATCCTGGCTCCCGAACACGCCAAACGTCTGTTGGGTGCACTCCAGGAGAATCTCATGCGCTACGAGCATCAATTCGGAAAGATAAAAATGCCAGAAGAAGAGCAAGGTCCACGCACTATCGCCCCCTTCGGATCAGGTAAGGGCGAGGCATAAGAAACACATCACAGATTTTTCTGGAAGAACTGGAGTACGCGTTCTTGGGCCCTCACAGGACAACTGTGGGGAATATCCCAAAGTTCCGTCTCCAGTTTTTCGTTGGCCCCCTGACTCTTCCAGGTATCGTGCATCACCTTGAAGGCTTTCTCGACACCAGGCACAGGGAAGAGTTTATCCTGCGAACCATTGATAAACAGCATCGCCTTAGGACAAGCCATACTGGCCACATGAGGATAGTCGAGCCAACGACGCAAGCCCGGGAAACAGTTGGCAAAACCGCCATTCTCCGTGCGACTATAGTTGAACGACATCTGTTCATCGGTAGTCACCATCCAACAAACGGCCGCACCAGCCTTGATACGATCACTCAAGGCCGACAACATCCAGGCACGATAGCCCCCCATGGAACAACCCATACAACCGATACGCTCAGCATCCACCTCTGGTAACGAGGCAAGAAACTCCGTACCGGCAATATCGTCATAGGTCATATAGGCTGATAAGTCAATGCCATACATCATCATGTTGCCGGCAATCATATCATAACGGTCGCGTTTAGGTCCTTCTTGTTGTCCACGCTCACCCCACATCGGCGCATCGGCAGAGAAAACAACATATCCATGACGAGCCAAATCATCACCAACGAACCGCCCCTCGTAAAGTTGATCAGCCCACTGTTGGGCATCAGCTCTGACAAGTGAGTCCTCGCAAGCCAACGGACGGATCATCTTCTCCTTTCCGATAAAGAGATGTGCCCCATGATCGTGCAAGGCATTAACTGCAGGAAAAGGTCCCTTACCGTCTGGTATCAACAGATAGGCAGGTACCGTATAATAGCGCGACAAGCGAATCTCTATCTTACGAGCTTTATAACCATCACGCTGTTCCTCAGCCAATACTTTCATCTGAAAGCCGTCTGCTGGAGCTGGCGGGGGCGTCAACATACAGTCGAACACCTTCTGGCGCGCCACTTTTCGCCACACATCAAAATCCTTGATATCACTATTTCCCCAAGCCAAGGGATAAGTCAGGGCCTTGATCAACGAGTCAGCATAAACAGGCAAGTTGCGCTTAAATTCATACTTTCCACGTTTCTGCGCAAGCGAAGGCATCACTACCAACAGGTCAACGACTATGATAAAAACAAGCAATAGATACTTCTTCATAAGCTCTTCGTTTATGATATTACAGGTTGCAAAGATACACAATAATATCAGAATCCTATACTTAAAAAATCTTAAAGACGGATTTTTGCGCCATTCATACTTCCCAAATATTGGAAATAATTCCTATCTTTGCGTATTCTTATAACTTAAAACTATATCCTATGAGTATTTTGATGATTGTAGAACTAATGGTCGTACTCCTTGCGTTGTACGTCGGCTCACGCTACGGAAGTTTGGCGTTGGGTGCTATTTCCGGTATTGGCTTAGCCATCCTCGTTTTCGGTTTTGGTATGAAACCAGGCAATCCTCCTACCGATGTTATCTACATCATCATTGCAGCCGTGACCTGTGCAGGTATGCTACAAGCGTCAGGCGGTATGGACTGGATGATACAAATAGCCGAGAAGTTACTGCGCAACCACCCCAAATGGATTACGTTCCTCGCACCTCTCTGTACCTTCTTCCTCACTGTTTTTGTGGGTACCGGTCACGTAGTCTATACCTTGATGCCCATCATCTGCGATATCGCCCTGAAGAAAGGAATCCGTCCAGAACGTCCCTGTGGCGTTGCATCCATAGCCTCACAGGTGGGTATTACGTGTTCCCCCATTGCCGCAGCCGTGGTGGCATTCTCTGCCATATCTGCAGAAAACGGTTTTGAGGTCAATAATATACAGATTGTGCTTATCTCCATTCCCGCCTGTCTATGCGGACTGATGGCAGCTGCAGCAGCCTCTTACAACCGCGGTCTGGATTTGGACAAGGATCCGCAATTCCAGGCAAAGCTAAAAGACCCAGAGCAGTACAATTACATTTATGGCAACAGTGCCACAACACTCGACAAAAGAATTGCTCCAGAAGCCAAGCGAGCCGTCTATGTATTCATGCTTGCTCTAGGTGCCATCGTGATGTTATCCGTGTTACAGATATTCGGCATCAACATCCTGCCATCTTGGGATGGTAAGCCCCTGAAGATGAATCTCGTCATTCAGATTGTGATGATTTCGGCAGCTGCCCTGATGATTATCTTCTGTAGAGCACAACCCAAGAAAGCCGTTGCAGGACCTGTATGGCAAAGTGGCATGGTGGCTGTGGTGGCTATCTACGGTATTGCCTGGATGGCCGACACATATTTTTCCAACTACATGCCAGAGATTCAGGCCATGCTCGAAGATATCGTAAAGTCACATCCATGGACCATTGCCATCGTCTTTTTCCTAGTATCGGTACTGATCAACTCACAAGGTGCTGTGGTGGTATCCATGTTGCCACTTGCCTATTCTCTTGGCATCGAAGGCCCTATCCTGTTGGGCGTATTGCCAAGCGTCTATGGTTATTTTTTCATCCCCAATTACCCATCAGATATTGCCACGGTAAACTTCGACCGAAGTGGTACCACAATTATCGGTAAGTACCTGCTCAACCACTCATTTATGATGCCTGGTCTTATCTGTGTGTTCGTATCAACTATCGTGGCTTACGCTCTATCCATGATATTCTTTTAACAACACATAACACCGATCCAAAACAAAGAAATGAAAAAGTTTTTAATCCTTGCTTCATTAGCACTGATTTCCTCTGCTGTCAAAGCACAGACGTATCTCAACCCACAGGCACCTATTGAGGAGCGCGTAAAGGATGCACTGAAACGTATGACCACTGAGGAGAAGATTAAAATTCTCCACGCACAGAGCAAGTTTACCAGCGCTGGCGTACCCCGCTTAGGCATCCGACAACTGAATATGGACGACGGCCCCCATGGGGTACGCGAAGAATTGGAATGGAACACCTGGAGTCCAGCGAAATGGACCAACGACTATATAGTGGCCTTCCCTTCTCTCACCTGCCTGGCAGCCACATGGAACCGTGACCTTTCCAACGCCTACGGCAATGCTGTCAGTGAGGAGTTTGCTTTCCGAGGCAAGGATATTATGCTGGGGCCCGGTGTCAACATCCAGCGCACGCCGATGAACGGACGCGCCTTTGAGTATATGGGTGAAGACCCCTACCTGGCTGGTGAGATAGTAGTACCCTACATCAAGGCTGCCCAGAAGAACGGCATCGCCTGCTGTCTGAAACATTTCGTACTGAACGACCAGGAGATTGACCGTTTCTCTGTCAACGTCAACGTGTCTGAGCGTGCCCTCCACGAGATCTACCTGTATCCGTTTAAACAGGCTGTAGAGAGAGCACATGTATGGACCATTATGGGCTCCTACAACCTGTGGGAAGGTGACCACTGCTGTCATAACGACAAACTGATTAACGGCATTCTGAAAAAAGACTGGAACTGGGACGGCGCACTGGTCAGCGACTGGGGCGGTACCACCAATACCATGCAGGCTATCTACGGTGGACTGGATATCGAGATGGGCACTTACACAGACGGCAAACTGCGTGAAAGCGCATTTGGCTATGACGACTACTACTTGGCAAAACCCTTTAGAGAGTTGGTCAACGATGGCAAGGTACCTATGTCTGTGCTCGACGAGAAAGCCGCCCGCGTGTTGCGCACCATCTTCCGCACAGCCATGAATCCCAACAAGGTGATTGGCAACCAGTGTAGTGAAGCACATTACGATGTGTGCCGACAGATTGCCGAAGAAGGTATTGTTTTGCTGAAGAATGAGTCGTCATTGCTACCCCTTGAGCTCAGCAAATACAAGAAGATACTTGTTGTTGGCGAGAATGCCACACGCTCTTTAACTCAAGGCGGTGGCTCATCGGAACTGAAAACACTCCGGGATATCTCGCCACTAGAAGCCCTACGCACCCAATTGTCAAATATCAATTCTCAATTGTCAATTGACTACGCCCCAGGCTACGCCTCCGGCCGTGCGATGTATGACCACGAGGACAAGGTTGACCCAGCCAAACAGGAGGCACTGAAGCAGGAAGCACTGGAGAAAGCCAAGAATGCCGACCTTATTATATATATAGGAGGACTCAACAAGAACCACAAACAGGATTGCGAGAATGGCGATCGCGAGTCATATGACCTTTCATTCGGTCAGAACGAACTCATCTCTGCTTTGGCCGAATTCGATGCTCCAATGATCGTGACGAACTTTGGCGGCAACCCCTATCATATGCCTTGGCTCAACAAGGTGGAGGGCCTCCTACATTGCTGGTACTTAGGCAGCGAGTCGGGCACAGCATTAGCCAACGTGCTTACCGGAAAGGTGAATCCCAGTGGCAAGCTTCCTGTTACTTTCGCAAAGAACTACGAGGATTACCCTTACGTAAAATATGGTCAGGAAGCCTACCCCGGCATTACAGGTGTTGAGACGCCAAAGAACAGTGCTGGTGAAATGGCTCGACGTCAGGTATATTACAAGGAAGACATCTTTGTAGGCTATCGCGGTTTTGAAAAGAATAAGACCAAGCCTCTCTTCCCCTTTGGTTTTGGACTGAGTTACACCACTTTCAAATACAGTAAACCCGCCATTACAAAAGATGCTGAGGGATGGAAGCTGACTATCGACGTGACCAATACGGGAACACGCGAAGGAAAAGAGACCGTACAACTCTACGTGGGTCAGGCCAAGGTCGCAGCAACCCGTCCAATCAAGGAACTGAAGAACTTTACCAAACTGTCGTTGAAGCCGGGCGAGACCAAGACAGCCACCTTCCGAATTACAGAAAAAGACCTCATGACATGGGACGAGCAAACCCACAACTGGAAATATGAGCCAACAAAGTTCATGGCCTACATCGGTGCGTCAAGTAATGAAATAAAAAGCAAAATCAGCTTTTAAAAAACGTTATTAACGTTATATTTTGTTAATTATACTCTTTTTCCGCAACCTCCTAGCCATATAGATTAGGTAGATTGCGGAAAATTGCGTACCTTTGCAGCCCGAAATGTCTCCGCAGAAGTGTGGAGATATGATAGTATGCGAAAATTTATACAATAATATATATAATAAACAACAAAATTAAAAAATTAAATTATGCCTACAATTTCACAATTGGTTCGCAAAGGCAGAAAGGTGATCGTAGACAAGTCTAAGTCACCCGCGCTGGACAACTGTCCTCAGCGTCGCGGTGTGTGTGTACGTGTCTACACGACCACTCCTAAGAAGCCTAATTCGGCTATGCGTAAGGTAGCCCGTGTTCGTTTGACTAACCAGAAGGAAGTCAACAGTTACATCCCCGGAGAGGGACACAACTTGCAGGAGCACAGCATCGTGCTGGTTCGTGGCGGTCGTGTAAAGGACCTTCCCGGTGTACGTTATCACATCGTTCGCGGTACTCTGGATACCGCCGGTGTAGCAAACCGCACACAGCGTCGTTCTAAGTACGGTGCTAAGCGTCCAAAGGCTAAGAAGTAATTAACCGGTGATGGTTAAGTAGCCGAATCAAAGAAAAGAAAAAGAAAACCGTTTTGCTGGTGAATCTTACACAAGGTTGAGTAAATGTCCGAGTGTGGACGTTGAAGAACAGACAAAGAACAGCCCTAGCAGACAAAATCATTCAAACAAAACAATGAGAAAAGCAAAACCAAAGAAGCGTGTGATCCTGCCGGATCCCGTCTTCAACGACACTAAGGTGTCTAAGTTCGTGAACCATCTGATGTTCGACGGTAAGAAGTCGAAGTCTTATGAGATTTTCTACAACTCTCTGGAGATTGTAAAGGACAAGATGAAGGATGCTGAGAAGGCTCCTCTGGAGATCTGGAAGCAGGCTCTGGACAATATCACTCCTCAGGTAGAGGTAAAGAGCCGCCGTATCGGTGGTGCTACTTTCCAGGTTCCTACCGAGATTCGTCCCGACCGTAAAGAGAGCATCTCTATGAAGAATATGATTGCCTTTGCTCGCAAGCGTAGTGGTAAATCTATGGCCGACAAGCTGGCTGCTGAGATTATGGACGCCTTCAACAACCAGGGTGGCGCATTCAAGCGTAAGGAGGATATGCACCGTATGGCCGAGGCTAACCGTGCATTCGCACACTTCCGCTTCTAATTTTAGGTAAAAAGATTAAAAGGAAAAGGAAAAGATGGCAAAACAAGATTTGCATTTGACCCGTAACATCGGTATCATGGCTCACATCGATGCTGGTAAGACCACCACTTCTGAGCGTATCCTGTTCTACACAGGTAAGACCCACAAGATTGGTGAGGTGCACGATGGTGCTGCTACCATGGACTGGATGGCACAGGAGCAGGAGCGCGGTATCACTATCACCTCTGCTGCTACCACCTGTAACTGGAAGTGGAACAACAACAATTACAAGATCAACCTGATCGATACTCCGGGACACGTGGACTTCACCGCTGAGGTAGAGCGTTCACTCCGTGTACTCGATGGTGCAGTTGCTACTTATTCTGCTGCTGATGGTGTACAGCCTCAGTCAGAGACCGTTTGGCGTCAGGCCGACAAGTACAACGTACCCCGTATCGGTTACGTAAATAAGATGGACCGTTCAGGTGCTGACTTCTTCGAGACTGTTCAGCAGATGAAGGACATCCTGGGTGCCAACCCCGTTGTTCTTCAGGTGCCCATCGGTGCAGAGGAGAACTTCAAGGGTCTGGTAGACCTCATCAAGAT
This sequence comes from Prevotella communis, assembly GCF_022024175.1. Taxonomy (GTDB): domain Bacteria; phylum Bacteroidota; class Bacteroidia; order Bacteroidales; family Bacteroidaceae; genus Prevotella; species Prevotella communis. The sequence goes on from NZ_CP091794.1 coordinate 3,046,159, forward strand.
GAAGGCTATCCTGTGGCACGATGAGACCATGGGTGCTGAGTACGATGTTGAGGAGATTCCCGCTGACCTGAAGGACGAGTGCGACGAGTGGCGCATGAAGCTCCTCGAGGCTGCTGCCGAGTACGACGAGGCTTTGATGGAGAAGTTCTTCGACGATCCCGACTCAATCTCTGAAGCCGAGATTATCGCAGCTATCCGCAAGGGTACTATCGCTATGGAGTGTACTCCTATGCTCTGCGGTTCTTCATACAAGAACAAGGGTGTACAGCCCCTGCTCGACGCTGTCTGCTCATTCCTGCCCTCACCTCTGGATACAGAGGCTGTGGTTGGTACAAACCCCAACACTGACGAAGAGGAAAGTCGTAAGCCTAGCGAGGACGAAGCAACTTCAGCTCTTGCATTTAAGATTGCTACCGATCCATACATGGGTCGTTTGGTATTCTTCCGCGTTTACTCTGGTAGCGTGAAGGCCGGTTCTTACGTTTACAACCCCCGTTCAGGTAAGAAGGAGCGTATCAGCCGTCTGTTCCAGATGAACTCTAACAAGGAAATTCCTATGGACTCTATCGACGCAGGTGACATCGGCGCAGGTGTAGGTTTCAAGGATATCCGCACTGGTGACACCCTCTGCGACGAGGAGAAGCCCATCGTGCTGGAGTCAATGACCTTCCCTGACACTGTGATCTCTATCGCCGTTGAGCCTAAGTCACAGGCCGACATCGCTAAGCTGGACAACGGTCTTGCTAAGTTGGCTGAGGAAGACCCCACATTCACCGTACGTACCGACGAGCAGAGTGGTCAGACCATTATCTCTGGTATGGGTGAGCTCCACCTCGATATCATTATCGACCGTCTGAAGCGTGAGTTCAAGGTTGAGTGTAACCAGGGTAAGCCCCAGGTTAACTACAAGGAAGCTATCACCAAGGAGGTTGAAATCGAAGAGGTTTACAAGAAGCAGTCTGGTGGTCGCGGTAAGTACGCTAAGATGCTCGTTAAGGTTGGTCCCGTTGATGAGGATTACGACTTGAAGAACAATCCTGGCTTGCAGTTTGTCAACGAGGTTAAGGGTGGTAACATTCCTAAGGAGTTCATCCCCTCAATCCAAAAGGGCTTCGAGACAGCTATGAAGAATGGTATCCTCGGCGGCTATCCTGTTGACTCACTGAAGGTAGTTGTTGTCGATGGTGGTTTCCACCCCGTTGACTCTGACCAGCTCTCATTCGAAATCGCTGCCCAGATGGCTTACAAGGAGGCTTGCGCTAAGGCTAAGCCCGTTCTGATGGAGCCTATCATGAAGCTCGAGGTGGTAACACCTGAGGAGAACATGGGTGACGTTATCGGTGACCTCAACAAGCGTCGTGGTCAGGTAGAAGGTATGGAAGAGGCTCGTTCAGGTGCCCGTGTCGTTAAGGCAATGGTTCCCCTGTCAGAGATGTTCGGTTATGTAACCGCTCTGCGTACTATCACCTCAGGTCGTGCAACAAGCTCTATGGAGTACGATCACCACGCTCCTCTGTCAAGCGCTATCGCTAAGGCAGTACTCGAGGAGGTTAAGGGCCGTGCAGACCTCGTATAAAGAAAGGAAAAGTGAAGAGTGAAAAGTGAATAATTTGCTTCCGCTCTTCACTTACAATAAATGCTGTCGCTGAGCAAATGACTCTTTAGTGGCAGTTCAAAAATTTAATTTTTAATATTTAATTTTTAATTTAAGACATGAGTCAGAAAATTCGTATCAAGCTGAAGAGCTACGACCACAAGCTCGTAGACAAATCAGCCGAGAAGATTGTGAAGGCAGTAAAGGCTACAGGTGCCGTTATCAGCGGTCCTATCCCCCTCCCCACTCACAAGCGTATCTTCACCGTTAACCGCTCTACCTTCGTAAACAAGAAGAGCCGTGAGCAGTTCCAGTTGTCAGACTACAAGCGTCTGATTGACATCTACAGCTCAACAGCAAAGACTGTTGACGCCCTGATGAAGCTTGAGCTCCCCAGCGGTGTTGAGGTTGAGATTAAGGTCTAATACCCTTGGTTTTATCTACCATACAAACGGTATATTCGTAAGGATATACCGTTTTTTTGTGCAAAAAAAGTAAGTTTTATTTCATTTTATTACTTTTTTTACTACCTTTGCAGCAGAATTGTAAGGATTAACAGTATATTTATTGAAAAAATGAAGAAATTTTTGCTATTTTTTTTGTTTTCGGGTATTTTTTCGATAGGAGTAGCATCTGCTCAACTACCCAATGTAACTTTGAAAACTATAGATGGTAAAACAGTAAACACTGACACCTTAAAGAATGACGGTAAGCCATTCATCATTGATTTCTTTGCCACTTGGTGTAAGCCCTGCAATCGTGAGTTGGATGCCATCGCCGAAGTCTACGACGAATGGAAAGAAGAGACGGGTGTAAAGATCTTTGCCGTTAGTATAGACCAGGCTCAGAATATGAACAAAGTTAAACCCCTAGTCAATAACCATAGTTGGGAATACGATGTATTACTTGACCCCAACAGCGACTTCAAGCGTGCATTAGGCATTCAGACAATCCCCTTTGTACTAATCTGCGATGGGAAAGGGAATATAGTCTACAAGCATAACGGCTATACCGATGGTGCCGAAGAAGAACTCATTGAAAAAGTACGCGAACTCATAAAATAAGCGTAACATGAAGAGAACACTATTGATAGTTTTCAGTTTAACAATATCTATTCTACATATTGGTGCGCAAGAGGAGCAAAAAGGCATCACACTTTCTGGTAGCATACAAAGTGACGTACTTCTGCCACAGGACGACGAAAAGATTGGTGCAAAGAAAACAGGTGACCTCCTTACCAACACCTATGTTGACCTGCAGATGCAGAGTAAGCATGTAGATGCCGGGGCCCGTCTGGAATATCTTGAGCACCCACTGCCAGGCTTTGAGAACGATTTCAAAGGCTGGGGAATCCCAAACCTGTGGGTGAAAGGCAAGTTGGGGAATAACGAGTTCACCTTAGGCACCTTCTATGAGCAGTTCGGATCAGGCTTTATCCTCCGCACTTACGAAGAGCGGTCACTAGGCATCGACAATTCACTGTTGGGTGCCCGTCTACAGGCAAAACCCCTCAAGGGTGTTGTTCTGAAATTCCTCTCAGGCAAGCAACGTCACTATTGGAAGTGGGATGGCGGACTGGTATCAGGTGCTGACGCAGAGGTAGCCCTTGACGAATGGATATCAAAGTTACAGCAACACGACACCCGTCTGAGTCTCGGTGCCTCATGGGTAAACAAATATGAAAAGGACGAGGATATTTTCGTAGACCCCACCCATCGTCTGAACCTCCCCAAGTATGTCAACGCATGGGACGTTCGCACCACCCTGAACCGCGGCCCCTGGGGTATCCTTGCAGAATATGCCCAAAAGACACAAGACCCCTCATTCGATAATGACTACACCTATGACCCGGGACACGTAGCCATGCTCTCAGGCTCCTATTCCGAGAACGGTCTCAGCATTCTGGTACAGGCCAAGCGCTCAGAAAACATGTCGTTCCGCAGCAAGCGAAGCATGTTGGGCACATCATCATTTATCAACCACCTACCCGCCTTCACACTCGATCACACCTATGCCCTTGCCGCTCTCTACCCCTATGCCACCCAGTTGGCCGATGGTGAGTGGGCCTATCAGGCAGAAGTGGGCTATAACTTCAAACGTAAGACTACCCTCGGTGGTAAATATGGAATGAATGTGAAACTGAACTACTCTTACGTCCGCGCTATACAGCATGCCTGGCTGAAATGGGGTGAAGACACCTACTACCAGGATTTGAACGTACAAGTCACCCGTCGACTGACACGTGACGTGAAGCTCAACATGATGTACATGAACCAGCGCTACAACAAAACCGTTATTGAAGGAGAGGGAGGCATGATACATTCTGACATCTTTGTGGCCGATGCCATGTTCCAGATAGCCCACAGCACCAAGCTACGCACCGAACTGCAGTACCTCACCACCAAACAGGATGAGCGTGACTGGGCATTTGCTCTGGCAGAGCTATCACTCGCACCCCACTGGATGATTACGGTCAGCGACATGTGGAACTGTGGCGTCACCGATACCCACTACTATCAGGGCCTTGTGACCTATAATATCGGAAGCCATCGCATTCAGGCAGGTTACGGTCGAACCCGTGCTGGCTACAACTGTTCTGGAGGTGTGTGCCGCTACGTGCCTGCCACCAAGGGTTTCACACTGTCATACAACTATAATTTCTAAGGCATCATGAAGAAATATATACTTCCATTATATCTGATTGCATCACTGATAATGTTCGTAGCGTGCGACCATATCGCCGATGACGAGCGACTGATACACGTACCCATGCAACCCGCTAAACGCGTGGTGCTGCTGGAAGACTTTACAGGTCAGCAATGCGTCAACTGCCCCAAAGGCTCAGAGGTCATCGAACAATTACAAGAAGCTTATCCCGATAACGTCATAGCCGTAGGCATACACGGAGGTCCATTGGGCTTCAAGGGCAACAGTGTAAACATCGGGCTTGCGACCGACCTTGGAGACACATATTACAATCACTGGGAGCTAGAGTATCAGCCAGTAGGCCTTATCAACCGCCACGGAGCAGTGAACTATACCGACTGGACCAAAGGAGTCAAGGAAGAGTTGGAGAAAGAGTCACCCCTTGAAATGGAACTCACCGCCACACTTCAAGAGCATCAAGTGCATGTGACCGTCAAAGAGACAGCCCTTAGGGCCGGTATCAGCGGCAATGTGCAGGTATGGCTCCTGGAAGATGACATTACGGCCCTGCAGAAGATGCCCGATGGATCAGTCAATAAGACATACGTTCACAACCATGTGCTGCGTGCAGCCATCAATGGCACATGGGGTGAAGAATGCGCCCCCAGCGAAGGCGAGACCCTGACACAGGATTACCAGCAGACTATTGATGATACATGGAATACATCCAACCTCAGTGTTGTAGCCTTTGTCTATAACGACAGTGGTGTTCTGCAAGCTATCAAGACGACAATAGAGAAACAATAGGTATTAAAACAAACACTTATGAAAAAATTATTTACGTTATGCTTTGGGCTATTCGCTGCCCTCGCCCTTCAGGCACAAAACGAATTTCCACTTCAGTTTGCCGACAAAGACGGTAACGTCATTACTAACGGAACAACCCTGAACATTACTGAAGCAGAAGATGACGGCTTTGGAGACGTGCTGATGCCCTCTGGCATCTTTGTCAAGAACAACAGCAATGCCGAGGTGCAGTGTGCCGGTACATTCACCATACAGGCAATGAGCAACGGTTCCTTCCAGTCGTGTTTCCCCCTGAATTGCATGCAGGCACCCTCTGCAGGCAATTACACCACACAAAACGGCGCGTTGGCTGCTGGCGCCCTACAAAGCATGGCTACAGAATGGTTGCCCAAAGGAGAAGGTTCCTGCACAGTAGCCTACACCCTGGTTACCTATAAACAGAATGCGATTACCAAGAAATGGATGAAAGACCAGGAAGGTCCTACTATCACCCTTAAGTTCACATATGGCACCACGGGAATCAAGTCAGGCAAGACCAGCAAGACCATCAGTTCGGTAGTTTATTACGACCTGACAGGCAAAAAAATCAAGCAGCCAGTCTCTGGTGTTTACCTCACAAAGACCATCTATGCCGATGACACTATTACATGCGTTAAGATCAAAAAATAAACTAGCTAAAGAGATCTATCTCTAATCATTTATTATTAACAAAAACTAAAAAATTATGAGGCAAAAAGTATTACTCCTCATGCTGGCAACAGTATTCGCATTTGTCAGTAGTTTCGCGCAGACGAAAAAAGACGTCCGTCTGCCTAAGAAAGTTCAGGAAACACTTACCGAGATGCAGAAATCATCTCGTAAAAATCAGTCAGCAAAGACTCTGCAGCGCCAGACCGACCTATCCCGCCAGGAAGGCATGCGCACTATGTCATCCATCCATCAGAAGCTGAATGGCAAACAGACCGTTTCACGTCGTGCAAGCCGTCGTGCTGACATCATCACAGAACAGCCCGCAGGCGAATTGAAAATTTATGCCCGCAACTGCACCTCGTACTATGCCACGATGTTTGGCCTCGGAATGGCCGACGTAACTGGCGCTGTCGCCAGCGTAGTATTTGCAGATAACAACAAGGTATATTTTAAGGACTTGGTATCACAAGCCGGATTAGGCACATGGACAGAGGGCACCATCAATGGTTCTACCATTACCATCCAGTTGCCCCAGCAGGCAGGCTTCTCAGATTATGGCTATGGATTCTGTGTAGCCAAAATGACCTTGGATGCCGAACAGGGCACCTATGTTCCCGCAGCCAACCAGACGCTGACACTTAAGTACGATGCTTCAACAGGCAAGATCTCTACAAGTGGCAGTCTGAATAGTGGTGCAGAAGTCATCGGTATGATCTATGACGATGACTATTCATGGACTGGCTATGCCGACTTCAACATCAGCATCGCGCCTATCTCAGATCCCCTGGTTGAAGCTCCAGCCGGTCTCACAACCGAGACCTACGCACTGCAGGCCGAAGGTTATGCCGGTTCTCTCGTGCAGGTAGGTTTCAATGGCGACGATGTTTACGTGCAGGGCATAGACCAGAACCTGCCAGACACCTGGATCAAGGGCACTATTCAGGGCGATAAGGTCATCTTCAAGAATGCACAGTATGTAGGTGCCGACGAAAAAGCAGGATACCACCAATACCTGGTTTCTGCCGTAGGCAAGCTGGAATATGACGACTGGTATGAAGATTATGTCACGACCTACTCTCTTGCAAAAACCGACATTGAGTTCACCTATGATGCCAATGCAAAGACACTGACCAACAGCACCACCTTCCTGCTTAATTCTGGAAAGGCTGCCGTCAATTACCAGTACGTCTTCGACAAGGCTCAGTTAATTCCCTTCACCGAGGTTGCCGCTACCCCTGTAAAACCCGTTATCAACGAGCTCAACGAGGACGGATGGGAATACTTCGCCTTGGGCTATGGCTGGGGATCTATTGACTTCAATATTAATTGTGAGGATGTTAACGGCAACTATATCCGCGCCGACAAATTATCATACGCTCTATGGATTAAGGTGAATGGCGAAGAGAAGCAGTTGACAACCTCTTATCTGGACTACTCTAATCAGGTAGAAGAAACCATGACCGAGTTCCCCTATGGCTATTCTGACGGATGGGATGTTTACTGCACAGGTGCCAATAGTAGTTTCTACTATCACGTGATTGGTCCTGAGGCCTTTGGTGTACAGGCTATCTATCGTGGTGGCAACGAGGAGCACAAGTCAGAGATCGCATGGGTCGACGCCTATGGTTTTGGTTCAGAGGTTCAGCCTGCCGCAGCAACACCCGCTTATCCTGAGCCAACTATCAACGCCACCGATAAGACCATCACTTTCGGTTATTTCAAAGATAGCGGCGAGAATATCGCTACCGTAACGAACAATTCCAAGCCTGAGACCTACGATGTAGCCGTCAAGATTGAGAGTGCTGCCATGGTGGGCAACTATATCAAGAGCATCACTTTCCCCTTGCAGGAGACTGAGGGTGTTTCAGACATCAATGTATTCCTCACCTCACAACTGCGTGTTGAGAACGGCAAGAACGCCGCCGATATCGTTGTAAAGAACGTAACGCCTACTCAGGCCGGATACATTACCGTTGAACTCGAAAAGCCTTACCTCATCCCCGAGGGTGGTGTTTATGCCGGTTACTCCCTGACTATCAACAACGCGGAGTCTGAAGCCAACGCACAGCCTGTCGCTATCTGCGACAAACCTGCACAGGGTGGTTTCTATATGCATACCTCCGACGGATTCCTGAAGTGGCTCGATGTCTCTGAAGGTCTGGGCGGCAGCTCTCTGCTCACAGTCGACATCGTCGGCAGCACCGTCAAGAGCGACGCTGTGGTTATTGCCGACAGCGAGAGTCAGTATGTTAAGGCTGGTGAAGCATTCACACTGCCTGTCACCATTGTGAACTATGGTGGTAACGGTGCCACATCTGTTAATGTAGCCTACGAGGTGGCTGGTCTTTCTGACGACAAGCAGTTCAATGTAAGTCTGAATAACCGTTTCGGCGCTTCAACTACTGTAAAGCTCGAGATTCCCGCTATTGCGGACGCTGGCAACTACAGTCTAAAGGTTAAGGCTACCAAGGTGAACGGGAATGACAATGAAGAGGTCAACGTCACAGAGATTCCTCTCGCTGTCATGAAAACCCTGCCTAAGAAGCGTACCCTGCTCGAAGAATACACTGGTACATGGTGTGGCTGGTGCCCACGTGGCTACGTAGGTCTTGAGAAACTGGCAGAGCTCTATCCCGATGAGTATGTACTGGTAAGCTATCACAATAGCGATGACATGGAGATTATGCCCTCTTCCTACTTCCCCTCAAAGGTTGCCGGATTCCCCGATTCTTGGATGGACCGCAACGTTGAGCTCGATGCTTATTATGGTCTCTCAAATACTGATTTTGGCATTGCTGCTGACCTTGCCGAGAACAATAAACAGTTTGGACAGGCCGACATCACACTTGCTGCCGCACTCGATGCCAATGGTACCATCAATGTCACGACTGATGTCACATTCCCCTACGACCTGATTACAGATGAAAGCTATACCGTAGAATATATCCTCACCGCTGATGGTCTCACAGATCCTGCATGGGGCCAGTCAAACTACTTCGCTGGTGGTTCACAGGGCAATCCCCTCTATATGGATCAGTTTGCCAATGGCGAAAGCACCGTCTATGGTCTGGTATATAATGATGTTGCCGTGCTTACCTCAGAGTTGAAGGGTGGCGCCAACACTACCATCGACAACGCTACTGCCGACACGCCAGTCAAGGTGAACTACGCCTTCAGCATAAAGGACATTGTCAACACCAATGGCGCATCCTTCGTAAAGGATGTCACCAAACTGAAGGTTGTGGTTCTGTTGATTGACAACATGACGGGCACTGTGGCCAACGCCAACAAGACTGCTGTTGATACCTCTACTGGTATCAGTATCGTAGAACGCAACAACAACGAGCGCACTTCTATCTACGACCTCATGGGTCGTCGCATCAGTCAGCCTACCAAAGGCCTCTACATCACCAACGGTCGCAAGACGGTGATCAAGTAGCCCAAGCAGAGCTTATTATTAAACAATAAATATATGCATAGATTCATTATCAGCCTTTTGGCTGTTATCCTCTCTACAAGTGTACGGGCCCAGATGATGGAGCCTGTACACTTCACCTCACAACTGAAGACCCTTCAGGGCAATGAGGCAGAGATTCTTTTCACCGCCATCATCGATGAGGGATGGCATGTGTATTCCACCAACCTTGGCGACGGCGGACCTGTATCGGCTACATTCAACATCGTGAAGATGGACGGTGCAGAACCCGTGGGCAAGTTGCAGACGCGCGGCAAGGAAACCAAGCAGTTCGACAAGATGTTTGATATGGAGCTGCGCTTCTTCGAGCACAAGGCCACCTTTGTGCAGAAGGTACGCTTCACCAAGCCCACCTACACCATCGACTGCTATCTGGAGTATGGCGCCTGCAATGACGAGATGTGCATGCCCCCCACCCAGGTAGAATTCAAGCAGCAGGGTAAAAGTCCTGCCGCAGCCCCGGAGAAGGGCAAGGCCGAAGTGGAGAAAAAGGCTGAAGATGAAGTGAAAGCCGAAGAAGCTATCGTTGCCGATACCGTAGCGGTAGCCGACACAGTGGCAGCAGATTCTTCAATGGTTACTGTGCCATCTTCCCCTGAGGATGCCCTCTGGGCACCCGTCATCGACGAGATGAAGGCGATGGGAGCCGGTGACAGTCTGACCGACCACTCCCTGCTCTATATTCTCCTGATGGGTTTCGTAGGCGGTCTGTTGGCCGTACTGATGCCCTGCATCTGGCCTATCATCCCCATGACGGTAAGTTTTTTCCTGAAGCGCGCCAAAAGCGACAAGAAAAAAGGTATCCGCGATGCTATCACCTATGGACTCAGCATCATCGTGATCTACCTCGGTCTGGGACTGCTCGTCACCGCCTTCTTTGGCAGCGACACCCTCAACGCCATGTCCACCAATGCCGTGTTTAACATCTTCCTATTCCTCTTACTGGTAGTCTTCGCCCTGTCGTTCTTCGGCTGGTTCGAAATCAAACTGCCAGGCTCATGGACCGATAAAGTGGATACAAAAGCCTCGGAGACCAGCGGTCTGCTGTCTATCTTCCTCATGGCCTTCACCCTGGTGCTCGTGTCATTCTCTTGCACAGCCCCCATCATCGGTCTGCTGCTCGTCGAGACAACCACCAGTGGCAACTGGCTGGCCCCTGCCCTTGGCATGTTTGGCTTCGCCTTCGCCCTGGCACTGCCCTTCACCCTCTTCGCCCTCTTCCCCACGTGGCTGAAGCAGGCACCGAAGTCGGGCTCATGGATGACCACCCTGAAGGTTGTCCTTGGTTTCGTCGAACTGGCCTTTGCCTTGAAATTCCTCTCCGTGGCTGATTTGGCCTACGGCTGGCATATCCTCGACCGCGAGGTATTCCTCTCACTCTGGATTGTTATCTTTGCCCTGCTCGGAGCCTACCTCTGTGGCTGGCTGAAATTCCAGGAAGACGAGGTTGGCGGCGACATCCGCAAACCCATGCCCGTGCTGTGTATCATGGGCGGACTTGTATCACTGGCTTTCGCCGTCTACATGGTACCCGGTTTGTGGGGCGCCCCCTGTAAGGCCGTCAGTGCCTTTGCCCCACCAATGAACACACAGGACTTCAACCTCAATACCAAGACCGTTGAAGCACAGTTCACCGACTATGAAGCCGGTATGGCTGCTGCCCGCGCTCAGGGCAAGCCAGTCTTCATCGACTTCACCGGCTTCGGCTGCGTCAACTGTCGCAAGATGGAGGCTGCCGTATGGACCGACCAGCGCGTAGCCGACCGTCTCACCCGCGACTACGTACTCATCTCACTCTTCGTGGACGACAAGACACCACTGGCAGAACCTCTGGAGGTTACCGATGAACAGGGCAATACCAAGACCCTACGCACCGTGGGTGCCAAGTGGAGCTATCTGCAGAGCCATAAGTTCGGTGCCAACGCCCAGCCCTACTACGTCATCCTCGATCCCGTCACTGCCAGCCCCCTCAGTGGCAGTCGTGCCTACGACGAGGATATCCCCGCCTACCTGGACTTCCTCAATGGCGGTCTGGAGCGCTACCGCGAACTCACGAAATAACGACCAGAATTGCATATTCAACCAACGGCAAGAACTTTATAATTCTTGCCGTTTTCCATTTGATGTAACTGAACGCCTAAATAAAACGATAAAGGGGTGAACGAATTGTTCACCCCTATGATTTTATGTATATGTGCGTTTAGAATGCGCTGGCTTTGAGTCGGAGACCTGCGGTCTCGTCGATGCCGAACATGATGTTCATATTCTGCACGGCCTGACCAACGGCGCCCTTCAGAAGGTTGTCAATGCAGGAAATCATGAGGAGCTGATCCTCGTACTTCTCTACATAGACCACGGCCTTGTTGGTGTTGACCACCTGCTTGAGGTCGGGACTCTTAGTGACGAAATGGGTGAAGGCGGCATCCTTGTAGTAGTCGGCATAGATCTGCTGCACCTCTTCCAGGGACTTGTCGCACTTCGCATAGGCGGTAACGAAGATGCCGCGCGCAAAGCAGCCGCGCTGGGGGATGAACAGCACACGACCGTCGTAGCCGGGAGCCAGTTCCTGCACCGTCTGGTTGATCTCCAGCAGGTGCTGGTGGGTGAAGGTCTTGTAAACCGAACAGTTATCGTTGCGCCAAGAGAAATGGGTGGTGGCCCCGGGCTTCTGTCCAGCACCGGTGCTGCCGGTGATACCGTTGACATGGATATCGCCGCTGATAATGCCAGCCTTCAGGGCAGGCAGCATGGCCAGTTGGATACAGGTGGCAAAGCAGCCGGGGTTAGCCAGGTGCTGGGCCTTGCTGATGGTATCGCGATGGGTCTCAGGCAGTCCGTAAATGTAGTCGTGCGTGCCGGCAATGCGGAAGTCCTGTGCCAGATCGATAATCTTCACGTTGGCGGGGATGGTGTGCTCCTTGAGGAAGGCCTCGCTCTTGCCGTGGCCGAAGCAGAAGAAGACCACGTCGACCTGGTCGAAAGGCATCTGGTCGGTGAACTTCAGGTCGGTCTCGCCTACGAGTCCCTCATGGACGTCGCTCACGGGGTTGCCTGCGTTGCTCTCAGAATTGGCAAAGACGATCTCTGCCTGGGGATGGTTGAGCAGCACACGGATGAGTTCACCACCAGTGTAGCCTGCAGCTCCCAGTATTCCAATCTTTATTCTTTCCATTGCTGTTCTAGGTGCTAAAAATTGTTGTTTTTATGTTCGTTTGAGGCGCAAAGATACTAATAAATCTACAAAGTGGCAAACTTTGTGCCTGTTTTCCGAGGATTTTTTGTACCTTTGTACCAAATTCAAAGGTATTAGCTATGAAACAGACAAAAATCGTTGCCTCAATTAGTGACAGAAGATGTGACCCGGAGTTTATACGCGCGCTTTTCAACGCCGGTATGAACGTGGTGCGCATGAACACTGCACACGCTTCAGAGGAGGGTATCCGCCAGATTGTGAAGAATGTGCGGGAAGTGAGCCATCACATTGGCATCCTGATAGATACGAAGGGTCCTGAGGTGAGAACGACCGCCTGTGACGAACCGATTCAGTACAAGACGGGCGACGTGGTGAAGATTTTCGGACGTCCCGAGATGAACACGACGCACGACATCATCAACGTGACCTACGCCAATTTCGCGGCTGATGTGCATGAAGGCTGTCATATCCTCTTTGACGACGGTGCCATCGACATGCAGGTGATTGGCATCAGTGGTCCACAGGTGGTGGCCCAGGTGCAGAATGACGGTGTCCTGGGGTCCAAGAAGAGCGTGAACGTGCCCGGTGTGCACATAGACCTGCCTGCGCTCACCGAGAAGGACCGTAAGAACATCATGCTGGCCATAGAGCTGGATATCGAGTTTATTGCCCACTCGTTTGTGCGCTCGGCTGCCGACGTGAAGGCCGTGCAGGATATCCTCGATGCCAACAACTCAGATATCAAGATTATTTCGAAGATAGAGAATCAGGAGGGTGTCGACAATATCGATGAGATCATTGCAGCATCGTATGGTATCATGATTGCCCGTGGTGACCTTGGTATTGAGGTGCCCATAGAGCGCATCCCCGGTATTCAGCGCCGCATCATCCGTAAGTGTGTGCAGGCCAAGAAGCCTGTTATCGTGGCTACCCAGATGTTGCACTCCATGATTCAGAATCCCCGTCCTACGCGTGCCGAGGTGACTGATATCGCCAACGCCATCTATTACCGTACGGACGCGCTGATGCTCTCGGGCGAGACAGCTACGGGTAAGTATCCGGTGGAGGCTGTGACGACGATGGCGCAGATTGCCGAGCAGGCCGAGCGTGACAAGTTGCGCGAGAACGATATCGAGATCCCGCTGTCGGCCAACTGTGACATCCATGAGTTTATGTCGCACAGTGCTATCGAGGCTACAGAGAAACTGGGTGTAAAGGGTATTATCACCGACTCACTGACAGGTCTTACTGCCCGTTCGCTGGCAGCTTTCCGTGGTCCTAACCCTGTGCTGGCTATCTGTTACAACGACAAGCTGCAGCGTCTGCTGGCGCTGAGCTACGGTGTGATTCCCGTCTATCAGAAGGGTCATATCGACAGCGAGACATTGTTTATGGCCGCAGTACGTATGTTGCGCCAGAAGGGTTATGTGGAAGACGATGACAAGATTGCCTACCTGAGTGGTAACGTGCGTGAGTGCGGCGGTACGAAGTTCCTGGAGATCAATACAGTGAAGGAACTGTTCTGCAACAAGTACCGTTTCCACCTGCCCAAGGCAGAGGAATAAGTACGGGACATACATGAGATAACAAATCAACGGGGATGCATCACCAGATGCACCCCCGTTGTAGTTTTATGAACTCTTTGTGTCGGATCATCTCTTCTCGTCCTTGTGGATACCGTAGTACACGCGGAGTGGCGTAGAGCTGACCTTGATGAAGCCCTTGGCCTCGTCGGCAGTCCAACCAGTCTGGGTCTCACCATACTCGCCGAGTTTAGACTTCGTCAGGTCGTTGGCAGAATCGATGCCTACGGTCTCGAAACCGAAGGGACGGAGCTTCAGGATGGCGGTACCGGTGACATTGCGCTGAGAAGAGGTGAGCATCGCCTCGATATCAGGCATCACGGGCTCCAGGTACTGACTCTCGTGGAGGAACATGCCGTACCAGTTGGCCACCTGGTCCTTCCAGTACTGCTGCCACTTAGAGAGGGTTGACTTCTCCAGCAGGCGGTGGGCCTCAATGATGAGCTTAGGAGCGGCAGCCTCGAAACCTACGCGGCCCTTGATACCGATGATGGTATCGCCCACGTTGGCATCACGGCCGATGGCGTAGCTGGCACCGATCTCCTCAATCTTCTGGATAGCCTTGATCTTATCGTCGAACTGCTCGCCGTTGACAGCCACGATCTCACCCTTATCGAAGGTAATCTTCAGCAGGGCTTCCTGTTCCTTGGCCGTGACATGCTTCAGGTAGGCATCCTCGGGAAGGCCCTGAGTGGGGTCGAGCAGTTCGCCACCGCAGATAGAGGTGCCCCAGATACCTACGTTGTAAGAATACTTCAGTTTGGTGAAGTCGGCAAAGAATCCATGCTCATTGAGGAAGTCGACCTCTTCCTTACGCGTGAGCTTCTTGTCGCGTGTCAGGGTGATAATCTCCACGCCGGGAGCCATCACGAGGAAGGTCATGTCGAAACGGATCTGGTCGTTGCCGGCACCGGTAGAACCGTGCGCAATGGCATCGGCACCAATCTCATTGGCATAGCGGGCGATGGCGATAGCCTGGAAGATACGCTCACTGGAAACGGAGATGGGGTAACAGTTGTTACGCAGCACGTTACCGAAAATCATGTATTTCAGTGACTTGGCGTAATACTCCTGTGTGACGTCGAGGGTCACGTATTGCACGGCGCCCAGTTTGTAGGCGTTCTCTTCATTCTTCTTCAACTGTTCAGCGCTGAAACCGCCGGTATTGGCACAGGCTGCATATACTTCGTACCCGTCCTGGGCCAGTTTCATCACGGTGTAGGAGGTGTCGAGACCTCCGCTGAATGCTACTACGACTTTCTTCTTGCTCATACTTCTTTTATCTTGATTGTTCTTCTAATTCCTGTAAATGCCTGATACGTGAGAGTACGTCCTCACTGAGTTTGCACGGCAGGTGTTCTGTGGGGTCGAACAGCATGGCGGTGCAGATACAGAACTTGCGGTTGCGCTCTTTCAGCACGGGATAGTTCACACAGCCCTCGCAACCTTTCCAGAAGGCCTCGTCGTCGGTCAGGTCGCCGAAAGTCACAGGCTGGTAGCCCAGGGCGGTGTTCATCTTCATCACGGCGGCACCGCTGGTCAGCGAGAAAATCTTGGCGTGGGGCCAACGGGTGCGGGCCAGCGTGAAGGTGAGGTCCTTGATGCGCTTGGCGATGTGGAGACCGCGGAAATCGGGATGTACGATAAGACCCGAGGTGGTCACGTATTGTTGGTTCTCCCATGTCTCGATATAACTGAATCCAGCAAAGCGACCGTCTTTTGTCAGGGCGATAACGGCCTTGGCCTCGGCCATCTTCTTTGCTACATATTCGTGAGTGCGCTTGGCAATACCTGTGCCGCGTACCTTAGCTGCCTCGGCGATGGTGTCGAGGATGGTGTCTACATAGATCTCGTGCTCAGGACGGGCTACAAGTACTTCAATTTCTTCTTTTTCCATTTCTTATTTAAGGGTCAACATTTATTTCAAATTGGGGACGACCTCCTTCAGCGCCTCGGTGATTTCCCTGTGGCTCACGCCTTCCTTGATGACGATAAAGATATTGTCGTCGCCGGCAATGGTGCCCAGAATCTCGGGGATGTCGCTGCGGTCAATGTTCCAGGCAATGGCACTGGCATAGCCAGGACGCGTCTTGATGACGCCCATGTTGCCTGAGAAATTGATGCTGATGAAACCTGGCATCTGCATCATCTCGCGGACAGAAGAATGGGTGCTTACGCGCTTGTACATGGACTCGTTGGGGAGTACGTAGACGTAGTTGCCGCTCATGGTGGCAGCCTTGGCAACCTTCAGTTGCTTCAAGTCACGGCTCAGCGTGGCCTGTGTCAAGTTGAAGCCCTCGTTCTGCAGTGCGTTCAACAACTCTTCCTGACTACCCATCTGCTGGCTTGAAATAATCAGCCTCAATGCTTCCAATCTATTCTTCTTATCCTTCATATTGGTATATTTATTCAGATTTGCGATGCAAAAGTACAACTATTTTTGCATATATCCAAATTTTTATGCATAAACTTTGGCTTTTGTGCATAAAAAAAAGATGCGTCCGGTGAAGAACGCATCCTTTTTGAATATGAATTAAATATGTATACTTTTATTGCTCGTCGATCACTGCATCCTCGGCAAAGTCGAGCACGTTTTTGCGGTTAGCCTGCATACGCTCGTACTCCTCCTTGGAACCTACAATAATCTTCTCGAACTCACGCAGACCGGTACCGGCAGGAATCAGGTGACCGCAGATCACGTTCTCCTTCATACCCTCCAGGAAGTCCTGCTTACCGCGGATAGCGGCCTCGTTGAGCACCTTCGTGGTCTCCTGGAACGAAGCAGCCGACATGAACGACTTGGTCTGCAGAGCTGCACGGGTGATACCCTGCAGGATCTGAGTTGACGTTGCGGGCACTGCATCACGCACCTGAACGGTACGCAGGTCACGGCGCTTCAGTGAGGTGTTCTCATCGCGCAGACGACGGGCTGTTACGATCTGACCCTTCTGCAAGGTCTCAGAGTCACCGGCATCGGTAACCACCTTCTTACCCCAGATACGGTCGTTCTCTTCAGCGAAGTCGAGCTTGTCGATGATGTCGCTCTCGAGGAATGAGGTATCGCCCGGGTCGTTGATCTGCACCTTGCGCATCATCTGACGTACGATGATCTCGAAGTGCTTGTCGTTGATCTTGATACCCTGCAGACGGTACACGTCCTGTACCTCATTAACGATATACTCCTGCACGGCGGTGGGACCCTTGATGGCGAGGATGTCGCTTGGGGTGATGGCACCGTCTGACAGAGGTGTACCTGCGCGCACGGCGTCGTGCTCCTGTACCAGGATCTGCTTTGACAGAGATACGAGGTACTTGCGCTGGTCGCCAGTCTTTGAGGTAACGATAATCTCACGGTTACCACGCTTTACCTTACCCATGGTTACCTCACCGTCGATTTCTGATACGATAGCGGGGTTAGATGGGTTACGAGCCTCGAACAGCTCGGTAACACGAGGCAGACCGGCGGTAATATCACCACCCTTGGCAGCTGCACGAGGAATCTTGACGAGGGTCTCACCAGTCTTCACTGTTTGACCGTCCTCAACAACTACGTGACCACCCACAGGGAAGTTATAGGTACCAATCTTCTCACCGTTGGCATCGAGGATGTCACAGGTAGGAACCTTGGTCTTGTCCTTAGACTCGGTAACGATCTTTTCTGTCAGACCGGTGGTTTCGTCGGTCTCGGCACGGAAGGTAACACCTTCAATAACGTCGTTGAACTTCAGGGTACCTGCGTACTCGGTTACGATAACGGCGTTGAAGGGGTCCCACTGGGCAATCTTGTCACCCTTGGCAACCACGTCACCATTCTTGAAGTAGAGTGAAGAACCGTAAGGCACGTTGACAGTTGACAGCACAATCTTGGTGTTGGGGTCAACAAAACGCATTTCACCCAGACGGCTCACTACCATCTCACAATCACGTCCTTCCTCATCGAATGGTACGGTACGAACCTCTTCGAATTCGATACGGGCTGACTCGTACTTACATACGATAGTTGCGTTTGCTGCGGCGTTGGCAGCCACACCACCGGCGTGGAACGTACGCAGAGTCAGCTGAGTACCAGGCTCACCGATAGCCTGTGCGGCAATCACACCTACAGCCTCACCCTTCTGTACCATGCGGCGGGTAGCCAGGTTGCGTCCGTAACACTTCATGCAGACACCCTTCTTTGACTCACAAGTGAGCACAGAACGGATTTCAACCATCTCGATCTCAGCCTTCTCAATCATGTCGGCCTTAGCCTCGGTAATCTCCTCACCGGCAGGTACGATAACCTCACCAGTCTTGGGGTTCACCACGTCGTGCACGCTGACACGACCCAGGATACGCTCAGACAGTGAAGAGATAACCTCGTCGCCACTCTTCAGGGCTGTGCACTCCAGACCACGCAGTGTACCACAGTCTTCCTCATTGATAATCACATCGTGAGAAACGTCAACCAGACGACGGGTCAGGTAACCAGCGTCGGCGGTCTTCATGGCGGTATCGGCAAGACCCTTACGGGCACCGTGGGTAGAGATGAAGTACTCCAGCACAGACATACCTTCCTTGAAGTTTGACAGAATTGGGTTCTCAATAATCTGGTGACCCTCGGCACCGGCTTTCTGAGGCTTAGCCATCAGACCACGGATACCAGAGAGCTGTTTGATCTGGTCCTTACTACCACGGGCACCAGAGTCAAGCATCATGAATACGGCGTTGAAGCCCTGGTCAGCCTCGGTCATCTCCTTCATCAGGATGTTACCGATATCGTTGTTCACGTGGGTCCATGTATCGATAACCTGGTTGTAACGCTCGTTGTCGGTGATGAAACCCATGTTATAGTTGTCGGTAATCTGCTGCACCTCTTCATTACCCTTGGCGATAAGCTCTGCCTTCTCCTTAGGAATAATGATGTCGTCGAGGTTGAACGACAGACCAGCCAGGTAGGCCATGCGGTAACCCAGGTTCTTGATACCATCCAGGAACTCGCAAGCCTCGGCGAAACCTACGTTCTTGATAACGTCGGCGATGATGTCGCGCAGACTCTTCTTAGAAATAACCTTATTGACATAGCCTACCTCCTTAGGAACGATGCCATTCACGATGACACGACCTACAGAAGTCTCTACCTGATGACGTACCTTGATGCCGTCAACCACATCGTCAACCATCACCTTCACCTGGGCGTGCAGGTCGCACTTACCCTCGTTGTGGGCGATGATAGCTTCCTCCGGACCGTAGAATGAGAGACCCTCACCCTTGGCACCTGGACGAATCTTGGTGATATAGTAAAGACCGAGCACCATATCCTGTGAAGGCACGGTGATAGGTGCACCGTTGGCAGGATTCAGGATGTTGTGGCTCTGGAGCATCAACAGCTGGGTCTCGAGGATAGCCTCGTTTGACAGGGGAAGGTGAACAGCCATCTGGTCACCGTCGAAGTCGGCGTTGAACGCGGTACATGCCAGTGGGTGCAACTGGATAGCCTTACCCTCAATCAGCTTGGGCTGGAAGGCCTGGATACCCAGACGGTGCAGTGTTGGTGCACGGTTCAGCATCACGGGGTGACCCTTCATCACGTTCTCCAGGATATCCCAGATCACGGGCTCACGACGGTCAACGATCTTCTTGGCGCTCTTCACCGTCTTCACAATACCGCGCTCGATGAGCTTACGGATGATGAATGGCTTGTAGAGCTCGGCAGCCATCAGCTTAGGCAGACCGCACTCACCCATCTTCAGCTCAGGACCTACGACGATAACCGAACGGGCTGAGTAGTCAACACGCTTACCCAGCAAGTTCTGACGGAAACGACCCTGCTTACCCTTCAGTGAGTCAGAGAGTGACTTCAGAGGACGGTTGCTGTCGCTCTTCACGGCCGATGACTTACGGCTGTTATCGAAGAGTGAGTCTACAGCCTCCTGCAGCATACGCTTCTCGTTTCGCAGAATCACCTCAGGAGCATGAATCTCCATCAGGCGCTTCAGACGGTTGTTACGGATAATCACACGACGATAGAGGTCGTTCAGGTCGGATGTGGCGAAACGACCACCATCCAGGGGCACCAGAGGACGCAACTCAGGAGGAGTCACGGGCAGTATCTTCATAATCATCCACTCAGGACGGTTGATACCTTTCTCTACTGATGAACGGAAGGCCTCTACTACCTGCAGACGCTTCAGAGCCTCGTTCTTACGCTGCTGTGAAGAGTCGGTATTGGCACGGTCGCGCAGTTCGTATGACAGTGAGTCGAGGTCGAGCTGCTGAAGCAGGTCGTAGATAGCCTCGGCACCCATCTTGGCTACGAACTTATTGGGATCGCTGTCGTCCAGATAGTAGTTATCCTCTGACAGCTGATTGTCGATGATATCATTGTACTCCTCCTCAGAGAGCAGGTCGAACTTCTGTGAACCCAGCAGAGGATTGCCTTCGGCATCCTTGCGGCCCTCGAGGGCACCTGGCTGAATCACAACATAGCGCTCATAGTAAATGATTGCGTCGAGCTTCTTGGTGGGCAGTCCCAGCAGATAGCCAATCTTGTTGGGCAGGCTGCGGAAATACCAGATGTGGGCAATGGGCACTACCAGTTCGATGTGTCCGCTGCGCTCACGGCGCACCTTCTTCTCGGTCACCTCAACACCACAACGGTCGCACACGATACCCTTGTAGCGGATGCGCTTGTACTTACCGCAGGCGCACTCATAGTCCTTGGTAGGACCGAAGATACGCTCACAGAACAGACCGTCGCGCTCGGGCTTGTATGTACGATAGTTGATGGTCTCAGGCTTCGTAACCTCGCCAAATGAATTCTCAAGGATCTGCTCGGGTGAAGCAAGACCGATGGTAATCTTGGTGAAATTATTTCTTGTCTTTGAATCTTTCTTGAAAGCCATATTTCAAATTATCAATTTTCAATTTTCAATTATCCATTCACTTAGTCGAGAGTTACGCTCAGACCCAGACCACGCAACTCGTGCAGCAGCACGTTGAGTGACTCAGGAATGCCTGGTGTTGGCATGGGCTCACCCTTCACGATAGCCTCGTAAGCCTTAGAACGACCTACGGTATCATCAGACTTAATAGTCAGAATCTCCTGAAGCACATGGCTGGCACCAAAGGCCTCCAGTGCCCAGACTTCCATCTCACCAAAACGCTGACCACCGAATTGGGCCTTACCACCAAGAGGCTGCTGAGTGATGAGTGAGTACGGACCGATAGAACGGGCGTGCATCTTGTCCTCAACCATGTGACCCAGTTTCAGGAAGTAGGTGATACCTACTGTTGCAGGCTGGTCGAAACGCTCACCGGTCTCACCGTCATACAGGTGGGTAGAGCAGAGGCGTGGCAGACCTGCCTTGTCGGTCCATTCTGCGAGGTCTTCAAGTTTTGCACCGTCGAAGATAGGTGTAGCGAACTTCACGCCGAGACGCTTACCGGCAGCACCGAGGATAGCCTCGAAGATCTGACCGAGGTTCATACGAGAAGGCACACCCAGAGGGTTCAGTACCAAGTCTACGGGACGACCATCCTCGAGGAATGGCATATCCTCCTGACGTACGACCTTAGAAACGATACCCTTGTTACCGTGACGACCGGCGAGCTTATCACCCACACCGATCTTACGCTTCTTGGCAACGTAAACCTTGGCCATCTGCAGAATGCCTGAGGGCAGTTCGTCACCAATGGTGATGGCAAACTTCTTACGCTTCATCTCAGCATCCAGCAGTTTGTACTTCTTCATATAGTTGATGATGAGCTGACCGATAAGTTCGTTCTTGTGCTCGTCATTTGTCCACTTGTTGGTCTGGATATCACCGTACTCCAGGTTCTTCAGGGCTGTCATGGTGAACTTAGAACCCTTAGAGATAACCTCTGCACCGGTGTAGTCCTTCACGCCCTGTGAGGTCTTACCCTTTGTGAGCTCCATCAGCTTGTCAACCAGGATGTCCTTCAGGTCGTCAACCTTTGCCTGGTACTCCTCGTCGATCTTAGCCAGCACAATCTTATCCTGCTGCTTGGTCTGACGGGTCTTGATGGCACGGGCAAAGAGCTTCTTGTCGATGATGACACCACTCAGTGATGGGTTGGCCTTCAGTGAAGAGTCCTTCACGTCACCGGCCTTGTCACCGAAGATGGCGCGGAGCAACTTCTCCTCAGGTGAAGGATCGCTCTCACCCTTAGGTGAAATCTTACCAATCAGGATATCTCCTGGCTCTACGCGGGCACCGACACGGATCACACCGTTCTCGTCGAGGTCCTTGGTGGCCTCTTCGCTCACGTTAGGAATATCAGAGGTGAACTCTTCCACACCACGCTTGGTCTCACGTACGTCGAGTGAGTACTCGTCCACGTGTACAGAGGTGAGCACGTCCTCACGGACAATACGCTCGTTGAGCACGATAGCATCCTCATAGTTGTAACCCTTCCAAGGCATGTAAGCCACGAGCAGGTTACGACCCAGTGCCAGCTCACCGTTCTCAGTGGCATAACCCTCAGTCAGGATATCACCCTTCTTCACGCGCTGGCCCTTGTTACAGATAGGACGCAGGTCGATGGTCATGTTCTGGTTGGTACGGCGGAACTTAGGAATACGGTATTCCTTCATGGCGGGTTCGAAACTGACGAACTCCTCGTCCTCTGTACGGTCATAGAGGATGCGGATGGTTGTAGCGTCAACATATTCAATCACACCGTCACCCTCGGCGGTTACCATGGTACGAGAGTCTTCGCAGACCTGCTTCTCGATACCGGTACCTACGATAGGTGCCTCGTTGTGGAGCAGAGGTACTGCCTGGCGCATCATGTTAGATCCCATCAGTGCACGGTGAGCATCGTCGTGCTCCAAGAAAGGAATAAGTGATGCAGCGATAGAGGCAATCTGCTGGGGAGATACATCCATGAGGTTAACCTCTGTGGGAGGTACCACGGGGAAGTCGGCATCCTGACGACATTTTACGACAGGACGGATAAAGGTACCATCGTCGTTCAGAGGTGCGTTACCCTGACCGATGATGAAGTTCTCCTCTTCCTCAGCGGTGAGGTAGACGATACCGTCATCATTCAGGTTGGCCACACCATTCTCTACCTTACGGTATGGTGTCTCGATGAAGCCCAGCTCATTGATCTTTGCATAGACGCAGAGTGAAGAAATCAGACCGATGTTAGGTCCTTCAGGGCTCTCGATAGGACACAGACGACCATAGTGTGTATAGTGTACGTCACGAACCTCGAAACCGGCACGCTCACGACTCAGACCGCCAGGACCCAGGGCAGAGAGACGACGCTTGTGGGTCACCTCGGCCAGAGGGTTCGTCTGGTCCATGAACTGTGACAATGGGTTGGTTCCGAAGAACGAGTTGATAACGCTTGAAATGGTTTTTGCGTTAATGAGGTCCATCGGGGTGAACAC
Source organism: Prevotella communis (assembly GCF_022024175.1). Taxonomy (GTDB): domain Bacteria; phylum Bacteroidota; class Bacteroidia; order Bacteroidales; family Bacteroidaceae; genus Prevotella; species Prevotella communis. The sequence goes on from NZ_CP091794.1 coordinate 3,069,544, forward strand.
CTCGTTGTCACGCACGTTCATGCGCTCACGGATGGTGCGGCTCATACGGGCCAGACCGATAGAGAACTGATTTGACAGCTGCTCACCAACGGTGCGCACACGACGGTTTGACAGGTGGTCAATATCGTCAACGGCAGCCTTTGAGTTAATCAGCTGAATCAGGTATTTGATAATCTCAATGATATCTTCCTTGGTCAGAACGCGGACATCCATCTCGGTGTCCAGTCCCAACTTCTTGTTGATGCGGTAACGACCTACATCACCCAGGTCGTAACGCTTGTCTGAGAAGAACAGGTTCTGGATAACTTCACGTGCACTGGCATCATCGGCAGGATCTGCATTACGCAGCTGACGGTAGATATAGAGCACAGCCTCTTTCTCAGAGTTACTGGGGTCTTTTGCCAGTGTGTTGAAGATGATTGAGAAATCCTGAGCCGTTGCCTCATTCTTGTGAACCAAGATAGTAGCAGCACCGCTCTCCAGGATGTCCATGATGTTATCTTCTGTAATCTCAGTCTCACGATCCATGATTACCTCATTACGCTCGATAGAAACTACTTCACCAGTATCTTCATCTACAAAGTCCTCGTTCCAACTCTTCAGCACACGGGCTGCGAGCTTGCAACCGATGACTTCTTTCAATCCTTTCTTTGTAACCTTTACTTCCTCTGCCAGGTCGAAGATCTGCAGAATGTCCTTATCGGTCTCGAAACCGATGGCACGGAGCAAGGTAGTAACAGGCAACTTCTTCTTACGGTCGATATAGGCATACATCACGTTGTTGATGTCTGTTGCGAACTCAATCCATGAACCCTTGAAGGGGATGATACGGGCTGAGTACAGCAGCGAACCGTTGGCATGTACGCTCTGACCGAAGAATACACCGGGTGAACGGTGCAACTGTGATACAACGACACGTTCTGCACCGTTGATAACGAATGTACCGTTGGCCGTCATGTAGGGGATAGGACCAAGGAATACATCCTGAATCACTGTACCGAAATCCTCGTGATCGGGATCCGTGCAGTAAAGTTTCAGTTTAGCCTTAAGAGGTACGCTATAGGTCAGACCACGCTCCAAACACTCGTCGATGGTGTAACGGGGTGGGTCAATATAGTAATCCAGGAACTCAAGTACGAAGTTGTTACGCGTATCTGTGATAGGGAAGTTCTCGGCGAAAACCTTATACAGACCGTCGTTCTTGCGTTCCTCAGGCGGAGTGTCCAACTGCAGGAAGTCCTTGAAAGACTTTAATTGTACATCGAGGAAATCCGGTAACGGCATCGGGTTCTTGACGCTGCCAAAGTTTACTCTGTTGTCTATTACTTTCGAAGTCATAAATGAATAATGTGGGTTATTGTTTTCTAGTGAAACTAGCTTTACTAGTCATACCTAGTTAAACTAGTTCTGACTAGAAGAGACAAGAAAATGGTCGGGAACCCTCTACTGGAGAGCTCCCAACCATAGTGTTATTGTTGTTTTCTGAATTACTTCAGCTCAACCACGGCACCAGCGGCCTCGATGGTCTTCTTCAGGTTCTCAGCCTCTTCCTTGCTCAGACCCTCCTTAACGGTAGCGGGAGCACCGTCTACGAGATCCTTAGCTTCCTTCAGACCAAGACCGCAAGCTTCCTTAACAGCCTTTACAACCTGCAGTTTAGCAGCACCGGCCTCTTTCAGGATAACATCGAAAGATGTCTTCTCCTCAGCTGCGGGAGCAGCGCCACCAGCAGCAGGACCAGCAGCTACAGCAACGGCTGCAGCAGCAGGCTCAATTCCATACTCGTCCTTCAGGACTGTTGCCAACTCGTTAACTTCTTTTACAGTAAGGTTTACCAACTCTTCTGCAATAGCTTTGATATCTGCCATTTTATTTAAATTTTTTAATTGTTTTTAATGTTAATGAATTTACTTTTTCGCTTATTTGTTACGCTCAGCGATAGCGTCAAGCAGACCGTGGACCTTGCCACCGGCGTTCAAGCCAGAAACAACATTCTTGATCGGCGACTGCAGCAGAGCCACAACTTCGGCGATAAGCTCGTTCTTGCTCTTGATAGCAACCAACTCTTCCAGTTTGTCAGCACCAACAAAGATGCTTTCCTCAGCATAGGCACCCTTCAATGCGGGGATACCTTCCTTCTTATATTCCTTGAGGAGTTTGGCGGGAACATTAGCTGTGTTTGCGAACATCACAGCAGTGTTGCCCTTCAAGCAGTCATACAGGGGAGAGAAATCAATCTCCGAAGCCTCAAAAGCCTTGTGGAGCAGGGTGTTCTTTACGACCACCATCTTGATTTCGTTCTTGAAGCACTTACGACGCAGGTCGCTTGTCTTCTCAGCATCCAGTCCGGTCAGGTCAACCAGATAGAAGTGAGGATACTGCTTCAATTTCTCTCCAAGTTCTACGATAATAGTATCTTTTATTTCCTTTTTCATTTGTCTAATCTTTTAACGAGTTATTCAACTGATTTAGGATCTACCTTGATACCCTTACTCATAGTGCTTGAAAGGAAGATACTCTTGATATAAGTACCCTTAGCAGCGGCGGGCTTCAGCTTGATAATCGTAGAGATAAACTCTTTTGCATTCTCAAAGATCTGATCAGCATTGAAGTTGATTTTACCAATTGACGTGTGCACGATACCGGCCTTGTCAACTTTAAAGTCAATCTTACCCTGCTTAACTTCCTTCACTGCTTTTGCAACGTCCATAGTAACAGTGCCACTCTTGGGGTTAGGCATCAAACCGCGAGGACCGAGAACACGACCCAAGGGACCCAACTTACCCATGCATGAGGGCATTGTAATGATTACATCAATATCGGTCCAACCGCCCTTGATCTTTTCGATATATTCATCGAGACCAACATAGTCGGCACCAGCTTCCTTAGCGGCAGCCTCCTGATCAGGAGTACAGAGGGCGAGCACACGAGTTACCTTACCAGTTCCGTTCGGCAGTGATACTACACCGCGAACCATCTGGTTGGCCTTGCGTGGGTCAACGCCCAAGCGTACATCGATATCAACAGAAGCATCGAACTTGGTTGTGGTAATTTCCTTCACCAATGCGGCTGCTTCCTTCAAAGAGTATGCTTTCCCTGCTTCAACCTTATCAGCTACCAACTTTTGATTTTTTGTCAGTTTACTCATTGTCTTAAAATTGAAGTTATTTGTTATTCACCAGGGAAATCCCCTTTTACAGTAATACCCATACTGCGAGCCGTACCAGCAATCAGCTTCATTGCAGACTCAATTGTAAAACAGTTGAGGTCAGCCATCTTGTCCTCGGCAATAGCACGTACCTGATCCCAGGTTACAGTAGCCACCTTCTTACGGTTAGGCTCTGCGCTTCCGCTCTTTACCTTGGCAGCCTCGAGCAACTGAACAGCTGCGGGAGGAGTTTTGATGACGAAACTGAATGACTTGTCGGCGTAGTAAGTAATAACGACAGGAAGAATCTTACCTGCCTTATCCTGGGTTCTGGCGTTGAACTCTTTGCAGAATCCCATGATATTGATACCCTTTGAACCCAATGCAGGTCCTACGGGAGGTGAGGGATTCGCAGCGCCACCTTTAATCTGTAATTTGATTAATCCAGCAACTTCTTTAGCCATTTCTGTTTGTTAATTTTGAATGATTTGCATATAAGTCGAAGAGTGGAAGCCTCTTAGACCGTATACTAGAACGGCGCACGTAACTACGCTCTATTCTTTCTCTACTTGATTAAATCCAAGCTCCAAAGGAGTCTTGCGTCCGAAAATCTTTACTGTTACCTTCAGCTTGCGCTTCTCAGCATTAATCTCTTCAATCACACCGCTGAATCCACTGAAAGGACCATCGGTCACCTTAACGGCCTCATCAAGGACGTAAGGTATTGTAACCTCTTCCGTGCGGATAGCAGTATCTTCTACTGTACCGAGGATGCGGTTGATGTCAGCCTGACGAACGGGGCTAGGATTATCCATACCACCGAGGAAGCCAAGCACATTAGGAATGAAGCGGAGTGTGTGAGCAATCTCACCATCGAGACGAGCTTCCACAAGCACATAGCCAGGGAGGAACAATTTCTCCTTGACTACACGTTTGCCATTACGCAGCTGGGCATATTTCTCTGTGGGCAAAAGAATCTGACCGACTGCGTCAGCCAGAGCCTGATTATTTTTCATCAATGCCTCTAGATACTCTTTTACTTTGCCCTCTTTTCCGCTAACAGCTTTCAGGACATACCATTTCTTTCCAGTCTCTGCCATTTCCTATCTCTATAGTGTATTAGCCTGGATATACCAAACTCATCAATTTCTCAAATGTCAAATCCATGCCGAACACCACCAAGGCAATAATAACTGATGCTGTCAGTACAAGCACTGCACTGCCAGTCAATTCCTTCATCGTCGGCCATGTTACTTTGTGAGCTAACTCATCGTAGCACACTTTGCAATAGTTGAAAAACTTCTTCATCTTCTATTCTTTCTTTTTGCACGGGAAGGAGGACTCGAACCCACGACCCTCGGTTTTGGAGACCGATGCTCTACCAACTGAGCTATTCCCGTAAGTAAGCCCCCACCCGTAAGCGGGGGCTTGATTTTTATCGAATCCTAGTAACAACTAGCTTTCGCTAGTCTTACTAGTTTCCTAGTCTTAGTCTTCGTATACCTCTGTGATCTGGCCAGAACCTACAGTACGACCACCCTCACGGATAGCGAAACGCAGACCCTTGTTCAGAGCAACGGCATAGATCAACTCAACAGTAATCTCAACGTTGTCACCAGGCATTACCATCTCAACACCCTCTGGCAGAGTGATCTCACCGGTGCAGTCCATGGTGCGGAGGTAGAACTGAGGACGATACTTGTTTCCGAATGGAGTGTGACGACCACCCTCTTCCTTCTTCAGTACGTAGATAGAAGCCTTGAACTTCTTGAATGGCTTGATCTGTCCGGGATGGCAGAGCACCATACCACGCTTGATCTCGTTCTTGTCGATACCACGGAGCAGCAGACCTACGTTATCACCAGCCTGACCCTCATCCAGGATCTTACGGAACATCTCGACACCAGTTACAACTGAGTTCTTGTCCTCACCAAGACCGAGCAGTTCAACAGCATCACCAACGTGGATAACACCAGTCTCGATACGACCAGTAGCTACAGTACCACGACCTGTGATTGAGAATACGTCCTCAACAGGCATCAGGAAAGGCTTGTCGGTAGCACGAGGAGGCTCCTGAATCCAAGTGTCGCAAGTATCCATAAGCTCCATAACCTTCTGCTCCCACTTCTCAACGCCGTTCAGAGCACCGAGGGCAGAGCCACGAATGATAGGAGTCTCATCCTCGAACTCATACTGCTCCAGAATCTCGCGGACCTCCATCTCAACGAGCTCCAGCATCTCCTCATCCTCAACCATATCACACTTGTTCAGGAATACAACCAGACGGGGAACGTTTACCTGACGAGCGAGCAGAACGTGCTCACGAGTCTGAGGCATAGGACCGTCAGTTGCAGCAACTACGAGGATAGCACCATCCATCTGAGCAGCACCAGTTACCATGTTCTTCACATAGTCGGCGTGTCCCGGGCAGTCCACGTGAGCGTAGTGACGCAGCTTGGTCTCGTACTCAACGTGAGCGGTGTTAATAGTAATACCACGCTCCTTCTCCTCGGGAGCATTGTCGATCTGGTCGAATGACTTCACCTCAGAAAGACCAGCCTTAGCCAGTACAGTGGTGATAGCAGCGGTCAGAGTTGTCTTACCGTGGTCAACGTGACCAATAGTACCGATGTTTACGTGCGGTTTGGTGCGCACAAATGTCTCTTTTGCCATTGTTTTTTGTTTTTATAAAATTTGTTTATATTACGTGTTGTTTTTGCTCCTCCTTACAATCCTCAGAGAGAGAGCTGTAACTGAGAGTTGAACTCAGGACCTCTTCCTTACCAAGGAAGTGCTCTACCACTGAGCTATTACAGCATGTTTATAGAGCGGAAAACGGGGCTCAAACCCGCGACCCCCAGCTTGGAAGGCTAGTGCTCTATCAACTGAGCTATTTCCGCAAAAACATCTCTTGAGAGTGGGTGCTGATGGATTCGAACCACCGAAGTCGAAAGACAGCAGATTTACAGTCTGCCCCATTTGGCCACTCTGGAAAACACCCAAATCTTTGCGTCCCAACTAGTCGCGCGCTTGCTTTTTCGCTCCACTTGAGCCTCTTGTCGGATTCGAACCAACGACCCCGAGATTACAAATCACGTGCTCTGGCCAACTGAGCTAAAGAGGCTTTTCTAAGCAGCCGCTCTCTCTTCAGATTTACGACCTGTTGGAAAACGGCTGCAAAGTTACGACTTATTTTTGAATTACCAAAACTTTTCTAGAGTTTTTTTTAGTAATTTCTCAATTTTTCCTTGAATTTCTGCAGTTGAGCCCTCATTGAGTCAACGCAGAGGTCTATACTTTCTTCAAATGTGTCGCTTGTCTTCTCTACTCTCAGTGTATTTCCGGGTACCGCAACTTGTATGCTGGCTTCCTTATTCTGGGCAGTAGCAGGCTTTACGACCTTTAATTGCACCTCAACTTTCTGTATATCTTCGTACGACTTTTCTAACTTGGCGACCTTCTTTTCGATGAACGCCTCTAACTTCTCGGTAGCGTCGAAATGGATCGACTGAATCTTAATTTCCATAGTTACCTCCAATTTTAAAAAGTTAAACTATAAAGCTCTAGTCCCTCGGAAGGGCCTCTTTGTAAACTCGCTTTAACTGCTCGAACGTTGTGTGCGTGTAAATTTGTGTTGTCTCCAGGCTTTCATGCCCCAGGAGTTTCCTTACGCTTTCCAGTCCTGCGTCGTGGTTGAGCATGGCTGTTGCAAAACTGTGTCTCAGTACGTGGGGTGATTTCTTCTTCAGCGTTGTTACCTTCGCCAGGTTCTCCCTCACTGTGCTGTAGACCTCTGCTTCGGATATTCTTTCTCCTTTGTTATTAAGGAAGAGTGCTTCCGAGCGTTTTACTATCTCCTCGTCGCGGCAAGCTATATACTGCCCCAACTGCTCTGCCAGTTCTTTACCGAAAGGGATGATGCGCTGCTTGTTTCTTTTGCCGGTAACCTTAAGTTGCATGGCATCCAGATCCACGTCGCTATCGTTTAGCCCTATCAGTTCGCTACGTCTAAGTCCTGCCTCGTAGAGTATTATAATAATTGTACGCGCACGTACATCTTTATAATCAACTCCCCATTCCGTTTTATCCAGAAGTTGGTTTATCTCCTCCTCCTTTACGAATTGCGGCAGTGGCTTCCGCTTCTTGGGACCGGTTATCATGTGAGCCGGATCCTTGTTGACCAACTTTCTTGCGAGGGCGTATCTGAAAAAAGAGCGCAGGGCCGATAGCCCTGTATTCACGGTCGAGGCATTGTTGCCCCTGTCCATGAGACTCTCCATCCATCCTCGGATGACGTCGGCATCTACCGATACCCAACTGAGCCCCTCCTCTGTTTCCTCGAAGTATTTCTGGAAGTCTCGCAGACTGTCCTCATACCTTTTTACTGTCAGCTCGCTGCGATTTCGCTCGTAGCGCAGATAGTCGAGAAATTGGTCAATCATAAAGCGTTGCACTAACTTATCATAGTTTTCGGCAACGAATTTACGGAAATTTTATGAATCTACCAAATTTTTCGAGAAAAAAATGCTTATTCCTCGTTTGTACGGAGCTGCTGTACGTAAACGGCGTGCTCCATCTTCAGGCGCTTCAGGACAGAAGGCTTGTCGAATTGCTGACGACGACGCAGCTCTTTCACAACACCTGTCTTCTCGAACTTTCTCTTAAACTTCTTGAGGGCCTTCTCGATGTTCTCGCCTTCTTTTACTGGTACAATAATCATACTGTTTTTTGACTTTAAAATGTTAAATGGTTAAACTTGAATTACTTACGTGCACACATAGGTACACAAAAAGTGGGTGCAAAGGTACAAACATTTCGTGAATTGACCAAGTTTTTTGCCAACTTTTTGATGTAAATGGCTGATTATTACCACAAAATAACCTTCCTGAGTGCTATTTCAGTCCGATTTACGTGCTATTTTTAACTGTTGTTGATACAAAAAAGTGCTGCGCGTTACAGTTGTTACAGATTACAGTTAAATCTCAACTACATATACCCTCAAAATGGCTCAAAAAAAATGTAAATACTATTTACTATTATATATAATATATATATTATATATAATAGTACTTTCAATTTAGCCAAATTTATAGCTTTAAAACCTAACTGTAATCTGTAACACTGTAACGCGCTTAATCACAAAAACCACACGCTTAACCTTTTCTTGTTTTTTGACAAAGATTGCTCTTCTATCTCATTTTTTATGAGTACCTTTGCATCGTCAATAAGGGATAAATATTGCGCCCTAACTAGCGAGAAAAATTTTCCTAGTGCACGAGGAAGTTTGGAAGCACGAAGGCACTCTAGAGCCCCGAAATTGACAAAGGTAAAAAGATTAAACATTAATAATTCTTGGCAAGCCCCCCCCCTGACACGGGAAAACGAGCTGAGATTGTTGGTAAGACAGACTCTTTAGTTAATTTATGTGAATACATGAAAAATTTTCGCATTTCATCTTTGGTTTTTGCTTTTTTATCCATAAATTTGCAAAACAACAACATAATCTCACAAAGAGATAAGATGAATAACTTAACTAAAGATTAAGACTATGAGAAAGAAGACCATCCTAACCGCCACATTACTATTCATAGCAACAACCGCCTGCCAGGCACGCACATTGACGATTGCCGAGGCCGACACCATCATTGTGATACTATCGTGCATCATCATACTGCTTCTGGTAACTGGAGCTTTCGGCGTGCATTATAGCAGAATAGTATATCGTCGCAACGAGCAGTTGAACCGCATACTCAATGCGCTGAACGACTACCGCGCCATCGTGGGCGACAAGGACATGTCGCTCGACGAACTGGAAAAGCAGCTGAAGGAGAAGCAGGTCAGCCAGAATGCCAACAAGCCCATCCCGACGGAAGAGGCGCAGACCTTCTTCGTGAAGATGGATGCACGCGTCAACAAGGAAAAGCCTTTCACGGATCCCGATTTCGATCAGCAGGCGCTGGCTGATTTCATGGAGGTAGACCTGGACACATTCTGCAAACTGGTGCCGCGCTATGCCGACCCCGACAGAACACTGGAGTATATCAACTCCCTGCGCGCAGAGTATGCCACAAAGGTGCTGATGGATCCCACGGAGTGCTCGCTGGACAACATCGCCAGCAGGAGCGGCTTCAAGAACACCGCCACCTTCAACTCGGCATTCAAGTTTGCCTTCGGCGTGATGCCTGACGAATACCTTGACAGCGTGAGCCAGATGTTCAAGAAGAAGGGCAAGAAAAGCATCTTCGCAACCATCAGTAAAATTTTCCTCACCGTGTGGACATTTTTACTTACGTCATGAGAAACGCCTGAAATTCAAAAAAAACTGCAAATCGTTCGCTAAATCGGAATTTTTGTATAACTTTGCATGCAGATAACAACAAAAACGTAACAATATGCAATTATTTGACGTTTATCCCCTTTTCGATGTGAATATCGTGAAGGGAAAAGGATGCAAAGTATGGGACGATAAAGGTCAGGAATACATGGACCTTTATGGCGGTCATGCCGTTATCAGCATTGGCCACTGCCACCCCCACTACGTAGAGAAAATGGCGCAGCAGTTGCAGACACTAGGCTTCTACAGCAACTCCGTACAAAACAAGCTTCAGGCCGAACTGGCAGAACGACTGGGCAAGATTAGCGGATACGAGGACTATCAGCTGTTTTTGGTGAACAGCGGTGCCGAGGCTAACGAGAATGCCCTGAAGCTGGCATCGTTTAAGACGGGCAACGTGCGCGTGCTGTCTTGCGAGAAAGCTTTCCACGGACGTACCAGCCTAGCCGTCGAGGTGACCAACAACCCCAAGATTGTTGCCCCCATCAATGATAACCACCACGTACGCTTCCTGCCACTCAACGATATTGAGCCTTGGGTGCGCGAACTGACACGCGAGGGTATCGCTGCCGTTATCCTGGAGTGTATTCAGGGTGTTGGCGGTATTCAGATGGCCACACCTGAGTTTGCCCAGAAGTTGGCCTATGCCTGCAAGCGCTATGGTGCCGTACTGATCTGTGACGAGATACAGTGTGGCTACGGCCGAAGCGGCAAGTTCTTCGCTCACCAGTGGCTGGGCATCAAACCCGATATTATCACCGTGGCCAAGGGCATCGGCAACGGATTCCCCATGAGTGCCGTGCTGATTTCACCTGAGTTCAAGGCCGTCTATGGACAGTTGGGTACCACCTTCGGAGGTAACCATCTGGCATGTACCGCAGCCTTGTCGGTTATCGACGTGATGGAACAGGAGAACCTGGTGGAGAATGCCCGCGAGGTGGGTGACTACCTGATGGAGAAGATTCGCAACCTGAACAACGATAAGATTAAAGAGGTACGCGGTCGCGGACTGATGATTGGTATCGAGCTCTACACACCACAGAAGCCCGTACGCCAGCGCCTGGTTTACGAGCAGCACGTCTTCACAGGCTGCTCAGGCGAGAATGTACTCCGTCTGTTGCCACCATTAACCTTCACCAAGGCAGAAGCAGATGAGTTCGTAAAGCGTCTGGAAGCCGCTTTATGAGGGAAAAGGGAATAGTGAAAAGTGAATAATTTCTTTTAGTCGCGAAGCTTTGTAAAAGCGAGCAGAGCTCGAGCGGCTACCGCAATAAATATGAAAATTTCAGTGATAGGCGCAGGTGCCATGGGCGGCGCCACCGTAGAAGGCATGATCAAGGCCGACTACTTCGACAACAAAGACTTGATGGTAAGCGACCCTGCTGAGGTCGTACTGAAGAAATTCTCTGCACAGGGTATCCGTACCACTACCGACAACGCAGCAGCTGCAAAGGAGGCTGACGTGGTGATGGTATTCGTAAAGCCCTGGTTGGTAGAGACCGTATTAAAAGGTATCAAGGACAGTCTGAACCCCGAGAAGCAGATTCTCGTAGTCATCGCTGCCGGTGTGAAATCAGCCAGCATTCAGGAGTGGCTGGGAGCACAGTGTCCCCCGCTGTTCCTCTGTATCCCCAATATCGCCATTGCAGAACTGGCATCCATGACGTTCCTGGTGCCTGTGACGACTGAATCGTCACACACCGAGACTGTGAAGGCCATCTTTGATGCGATGGGTAATACGCTGATTACCGACGAGGCACACCTGGCAGCAGGCACTACCCTCGCCTCTTGCGGCATTGCCTATGCGATGCGCTATGTGCGTGCAGCCTCGGAAGGTGGCGTAGAACTGGGATTCAAGGCCGACCAGGCCAAGGAGATTGTAATGCAGACCATGTTGGGCGCCGTGAAACTGCTGGAGGCCAGCGGACTGCATCCCGAAGCTGCCATCGACCTGGTGACCACACCTGGTGGTGTGACCATCAAGGGACTGAACGAGATGGAGCATGCAGGCTTCACATCTGCTGTGATTCGCGGATTGAAAGCAGGAGTAAAATAAGGGTATAGGGAAAAGTGAAAAGTGAAAAAATTCTTTTAGTCGCGAAGCTTTGTAAAAGCGAGCAGAGCTCGAGCGGCTACCGCTTTGAAAAGTAAAAAATGATTATGGACGAACAACTGAAACAGATTGGTGAGCGTTTGCGCGGACTGCGCGACGTACTCGATATCCCCGTGAGCGAGATGGCCGAGACCATTGGCATCTCATCGGATAAATATGAGAAGATTGAGGCAGGCGAGATGGACATCACTATCTCGAACCTAATGAAGATAGCCCACAAATACGGTGTATCAACAGAGGAGCTGATCTTCGCGGAGGCACCTCACATGAAGTCATACTACGTGACACGTAAGGGGCAGGGTATGAGCATCGAGCGTACGAAGGCCTATAAATACCAGAGTCTGGTAGGCGGTTTCGTGAACCACAAGGCCGACGTGTTCATCGTCACCGTAGAACCCAAGCCCGAGGCACAGGTGGTCTACAAGAACTCACACCCAGGTCAGGAGTTCAACCTGGTGCTCGAAGGAAAGATGGAACTCTATATCGCCGGCAAGACCATCGTACTGGAAGAGGGCGACAGCATCTATTTCGATGCCACCAAGCCCCACGGCATGCTGGCCATGGGAGACAAGGCCGTCAAATTCCTCGCCTTTACAGTAGAATAGTCGTAATAACGCGATGACGTTATATCATTATAACGAAAGAAAGAAGAAATGATTGAAAGATTCCTGAAGCAGACGAGCTTCACCTCAGTGGAGGATTACAACAAGAACTTGGAGTTCATCATCCCCGAGCACTTCAACTTTGCTTACGACGTGATGGACGCATGGGCCGAAGAAGCGCCCGAGAAACTGGCACTGCTCTGGACTAACGACCAGGGCGAGGAGATACGTGCCACCTATAAACAGTTGAAAGAGCAGAGCGACCAGGCTGCAGCCTATCTGCAGTCGCTCGGCATTGGCAAGGGCGATCCCGTGATGCTGATCCTGAAGCGTCGCTACGAGTGGTGGATTGTGATGCTGGCCCTTTGTAAGATTGGTGCCATCGTGATTCCTGCCACCCACATGCTCACCAAGCATGATATTGTCTATCGTAACACACGTGCCTCTATCAAGGCCATTATCTGCGTGGACGACCCCTACGTGACCGGACAGATCCAGCTGGCCATGAACGAGAGTCCCTCAGTGAAGCAGTATATCGCCATTACAGACCACGGAAAACCCATTCCAGAAGGTTTCCGCGACTATCAGTCGGAAGTGGTAAAGGCGCCTAAGTTTGAGCGTCCAGCCTTCGTCAACAACAACGAGGACACAATGATCATGTACTTCACCAGCGGTACTAGTGGCGAACCTAAGATGGTGGCACACGACTACCTCTATGCCATGGGACACCTGACCACGGGTGTATTCTGGCACAACCTGCACGAAGGGTCCCTGCACCTGACGGTGGCAGACACAGGTTGGGGTAAGGCCGTATGGGGTAAGTTCTACGGACAGTGGTTTGCCGGTGCTACGGTATTCGTGTTCGACCACGAGAAGTTCAATGCCGACACACTGTTGCGCCAGATGGAGAAATACAAGGTGACCAGTTTCTGTGCACCTCCCACCATCTACCGTTTCATGATCCGTGAAGACCTGTCGAAATACGACCTCAGCTCACTGCAATACTGCTGCACGGCCGGCGAGGCACTGAACCCCGCCGTCTATGAGAAGTTCTACGAGAAGACCGGCATCCGCATGATGGAAGGCTTCGGTCAGACCGAGACAACCATGACGCTGGGCACCTTCCCCTGGATGACGCCCAAGCCCGGCTCAATGGGTATTCCCAATGCCCAGTACGACATCGACTTGCTGCGTGCCGACGGTACGCCTTGCGAAGATGGTGAGAAGGGCGAGATTGTGGTGCGCGTAGGCGACAAGAAGCCTGTAGGCCTGTTCAAGGGTTACTACCGCGATGAAGAGAAGACCCGCGAGGCTTGGCACGACGGCATCTACCATACAGGCGATATGGCCTGGCGCGATGAGGACGGCTACTACTGGTTTGAGGGACGTATTGACGACGTCATCAAGTCATCAGGCTATCGTATCGGTCCGTTCGAGGTAGAGAGCGCCCTGATGACCCACCCCGCTGTTGTGGAATGTGCTATCACCGGCGTGCCTGATGATGTGCGCGGTATGGTAGTGAAAGCTACGGTAGTACTGGGCAAAGAGTGGAAAGACAAGGCTGGCGATGACCTGATTAAGGAACTGCAACAGCACGTCAAGAAAGAGACAGCCCCCTACAAATACCCACGTATCATCGAGTTCGTGGATGAGCTGCCGAAGACTATCAGCGGTAAGATACGCCGCGTGGAGATTCGCCAGAAGGATGCCTCGAAATAAGCTTTAGAAGAGAATTACCAGCAATGGTATCGTAAGCATTGATAGCAGGGTTGTGATAAACGTCAACTCTGCTATTAATGTAGTATCACGTCCGTACTTCAGACAGAGAATCGTGCCATAGGTGGCCACCGGCATTGCAATCACCACGGTATTGATATTGGCCACAAAAGGATCGAAGCCAAGGCCACGGCACAGGAAATGCACACCCAGAGGCAATACCGCCAGGCGGAGGAGCGTGGTGGCATACACAACAGGCGTACCCAACAAGGCACGAAGGGGCAGCTGCGACATAGACGAACCAATAATCAGCAGGGCAGCAGGTACGGTGATATTACCTATCATTGTCAGGGGCTGACTGACATAGCCGGGGATGTTGTCGATGCCCAGGGCCACAATCAGCATAGACAGGTAGGCCGACAACATCGGCGTGCTGTATAGAACCTTCTTATTGAACCGTTCACGGTCGGAGCCCTCACCACCGGTAATCATCATGGTACCAATGGTAAAGACGGCAAACGTATTGACCACATTCAGCACGGCAGCATAGAAAACGGCCTGATGTCCGAAGATAGAAGCCACCACAGGGTAGCCCATGAAGCCTACATTGCCAAACACCATGGCAAAAGAAAGGATGCCACGATGCTCAATGCGCTTGGTCAGCAGACGGGAGAAGCCCCATGCCAGGGCAGTCAGCACCACATAGGTCAGGACACTGATACCCAGCAACGGCAGGATATACTGACGGTCGGGCAAATCGCCTGTCATAGACGAAGAAAGAATCAATGCCGGACACGTCCAGTTAATGACCAGACTGGATAACTTACGGTCGAAATCGCCTCCCATATATCTCAGTTTGCCTGCCGCGTAACCTACCACGACTATGACAAAAAGGGTTATCATAACTTCAAACATATTATAAAAGTGGTACTTTCTTAATCTTTTTCTTAATGAGGGTGCAAAATTAAAAATAAAAATTGTAATTTTGCAGCAGATTGTTATTTTTTATCGATAAAAGGATACACAATGAAGAGAAGAATAGTCATTAAGGTCGGTTCCAACGCGTTGACACGCCCTGACGGCCGACTAGACGTCACACGTATGTCGGCACTCGTCGACCAGATTGCGTGGCTGCGCACCAAAGGGTGCGAAGTCATCCTGGTATCATCAGGTGCCGTGGCTTGCGGACGTCGCGAACTGGATATAGAACATGAGCTCGACTCCGTAGAACAGCGTCAGTTATTCTCAGCCATGGGACAAGCCAAACTCATCGGCCTCTACTACGATCTCTTCCGCGAGTATCATATCCATGTAGGTCAGGTGCTCACCATGAAGGAGAACTTCCAGCCTGGCGAACAGTACCAGAACCAGCAGGCTTGTATGCGTGTGATGCTCGAGAATGGCGTCCTCCCCATCGTCAATGAAAACGACACCGTATCCGTAACGGAGCTGATGTTCACCGATAACGATGAACTGTCAGGTCTTATCGCGCAGATGATGCAGGCCGACACGCTCATCCTGCTGTCGAATATCGATGGTATCTATACTGGCAATCCCGCCGACCCACAGTCGCAGCTCATCAAGGAGGTAGCGCCCGGCACAGACCTCTCACAGTATATCCAGACCGAGAAGAGTTCTGCCGGCCGTGGCGGCATGCAGTCGAAATATGCCACTGCCTCTAAGATCCAGGCTTCAGGCATCCGCGTCATCATTGCCAACGGCAAGCGTGAGAACATCCTGGTTGACCTGATGGAACAGCCCAACACCACACCACATACTATTTTCAAGACATGCTAAAGGATATTTTTGAACGTACCAAGCGCGCCAGCAAAACGCTGGCCTTACTCAGCGATGAGCAGCGCAACGAAATATTACTGGCTGTGGCTGATGCCATTATCGCCCAGAAAGAGAGAATCCTGAAAGCCAACGCTGAGGATCTGGCTAAGATGGAGAAGAGCAACCCGCTGTATGACCGTCTGCAGTTGACCGACAGCCGACTGAAAGGTATTGCAGGGGATATGCGCAACGTAGCCACCCTGCCCTCACCTCTCGGCCATGTCACCAAACAGAAGACACTGCCCAACGGACTGCGTCTCTGCAGGGTAAGCGTGCCTTTCGGTGTGATAGGCATGATCTACGAGGCCCGCCCCAATGTAACGTTCGACGTCTTCTCACTCTGTTTCAAGAGTGGAAACGCCTGCGTACTGAAAGGCGGCAAGGATGCCGACTGCTCTAACCGTGAAGAGGTGGCACTGATTCATGAGGTGCTGGAGAAATACGGCGTATCAACAGATGTGGTAGCCTTGCTACCCGCTACGCACGAAGCCACCGGCGAGATGCTCAATGCTGTGGGCTATATCGACCTCTGCATTCCCCGTGGTGGCAGAAAACTCATCGACTTCGTACGCGACACGGCCCGTGTGCCTGTTATCGAGACCGGTGCCGGCGTGGTAAACACCTACTTCGACAAGGATGGCGACCTGGAGAAAGGCAAGGCTATCGTCAATAATGCCAAGACACGTCGTGTCAGCGTATGTAATGCGCTGGACTGTCTACTGGTGCATGAGAGCCGCCTCAGCGACCTGCCAGCCATCGTCGAGCCACTGTGGGAAAAGAACGTTATCATCTATGCCGACGACAAAGCTTTTGCAGCGGTAGCAAACTCTGCACTCTACACTCTGCACTCTACACTCTTACAGCATGCAACATCAGAAAGTTTCGGCACTGAGTTTATGGATTATAAGATGGCGATCCGCACCGTTGCCTCACTGGAAGAGGCACTCGCTCATATCGACCAGTACGGTAGTGGACACAGCGAAAGCATCGTGACAGAGAACGAGGCCACAGCCCGCCAGTTCCAGCAGATGGTAGATGCCGCCTGCGTCTATTGGAATGCCCCTACATCATTCACCGATGGCGCACAGTTCGGCCTGGGTGCCGAGATAGGTATCTCTACGCAGAAACTAGGTCCTCGCGGTCCTATGGCACTGGAAGAGATATGCACCTACAAATGGCTGATTGAAGGCGAAGGACAGACGAGACCGTAATTAAGAATTGAAAATTGAGAATTGATAATTGAGAATTATGAAGAGCTTTATAAATGTACAAGACCTGGGCCCATTGGACAAGGCAATGGCTGAGGCATTTGAAATCAAGAACGACCGTTACAAGTATCAGCATCTGGGCAAGAACAAGACGCTCATGATGATATTCTTTAATAACTCGCTGCGCACCCGCCTGTCCACACAGAAGGCAGCTATGAACCTGGGCATGAATGTCATTGTGCTCGACGTGAATGCCGGTGCATGGAAGTTGGAGACAGAGCGTGGCGTCATCATGGATGGTGATAAGAGTGAGCACCTGTTGGAGGCTATCCCCGTGATGGGTTGCTACTGTGACCTGATTGGCGTACGTTCATTTGCAGGTCTCACCGACCGCGAGTACGACTATGCCGAAACGGTGCTTCATCAGTTCATCAAGTACTCTGGCAAGCCCGTCTTTGCTATGGAGACAGCCACCGTACATCCCCTGCAGGCCTTTGCAGACCTGATTACCATTGAGGAGCACAAAACGGTAGAACGCCCCAAAGTAGTTCTCACCTGGGCGCCTCATTGCCGCGCGCTGCCACAGGCTGTGCCCAACAGCTTTGCAGAATGGATGAATGCTGCCGAGGATGTAGACCTCGTTATCACGCATCCAAAGGGCTATGAACTCGACCCGAAGTTTGTGGGTAATGCGTGTGTGGAGTACGACCAGAAGAAAGCCTTCGAGGGTGCCGACTTCATCTACGCCAAGAACTGGTCGAACCCCGGCGTCACCAATCCTGCCGACTATGGTAAGATAACCTGCGAGGACCGCTCGTGGACGGTAGACACCGAACACATGTCGTGGACCAACAACGGCAAGTTCATGCACTGTCTGCCCGTACGCCGCAACCTCATCGTGACCGACGACGTCATCGAGTCAAAGAACTCGTTGGTTATCCCCGAGGCTGCCAACCGCGAGATTTCGTGCTCGGTAGTACTGAAACGAATGCTGGAGGCACTTTAAAATTGACAAACAATCATTGATTATGGATATTCTTCCCCTCTGGGCGTGGCTTCTGTTCTACGTCTTAGTATTTATCATGCTGATTGCCGACCTGAAGATGTTCGGCAAGAAAGGCGAACACGAGGTAAGCATCAAGGAGGCCCTGAAGATGACTTTCGTCTGGATAGGCGTGTCATTGGTCTTCTGTGCAGGCATCTACTTCCTCTATCCCGTAGAACCTCACGAGAAAGCAATGGAATTTCTGGCAGGTTATCTGATAGAGAAATCACTGTCGATGGATAATCTCTTTGTATTCCTGATGCTGTTCTCTTTCTTTGGCGTTGAGAGGAAATACCAGCATGAAGTGCTCTTCTGGGGTATCTTTGGAGCCTTGGTACTGCGCAGCATCTTCATCTTTGCCGGCGCTGCGATGGTAGAACAGTTTGAATGGGTACTGGGTCTCTTCGGTCTGTTCCTGCTCTATACAGGTGGTAAGATGTTCAGCCATAACGACGAACAGCAGAGCGACCCATCGCAGAACATCATCGTACGACTGTTTAAGAAATTCTTCCCTGTCACCGATCAGATGCACGGCGAGAAATTCTTTATCAAGGAAAAAGTAAAAGTGAATAGTGAAAGGCAACGGGTAGGCGACGGAACGTCGGGAATAAAATTTGCTACCGCCACAAAAGCAACACCTCTATTCATCACTTTATTGGTTATTGAGACCACCGACGTAGCATTTGCCGTAGACTCCATTCCTGCCGTATTCTCCGTGAGTCGCGATCCTTTCATCGTGCTCACCTCCAATATCTTTGCTATCCTCGGTTTGCGTGCACTCTATTTCGCACTGGCCGCCGTAGCCAAGTATTTCACTTACCTGAAGTATGGACTGGGCATCATCCTCATCTTCGTAGGCATCAAAATGCTGCTGGCGATGAACGAATATATCAACGCAGGAGCAGCATGGCTGGGCTATGATCTGAACATGCCTCACATTGAGATTCCTACGGTATGGTCGCTGGCCTTTATCTTCGGAACCCTGACGCTGTCAATGGGATTGTCATACCTTATATCAAAACCAAATAAGAACTAATTAAAAAAAATGGTTTCATTTGAATGTGACTATGATAACGGGGCGCATCCTTTAGTACTGGAAGCCCTTGTAAAACACAACAATGCACGTCCTACGCCCTACGGCTTCGACGAATTCTCTGAGCGAGCCAAGCGTCGTATCCGCCAGGCTTGCGGACTACCCGATGCGCAGATATTCTTCCTCACAGGAGGTACGCAGACCAATGCCACTACAATCGACTCTATGCTCTATCAGTATGAGGGCGTCATCTGTGTGGGCACAGGACATATCAACGTACACGAGGCGGGTGCTGTAGAGTTTACGGAACATAAGATTATCACCCTTCCTGACAACCACGGTAAGATGGAAGCCCGTGTGCTGAAGAAATACCTCGACGACTTCATGGCCGACGGTAACAGGAATCATGCCGTGCATCCCGGACTGGTATACATCACCTTCCCCACAGAACTAGGAACACTCTATACGGCGCGTGAGTTGGACGACATCTATCAGGTTTGTCGCAACTTTGACATACCTCTTTATATAGATGGTGCCCGTCTTGGCTACGGACTGATGGCTGAGGGATGCGATATCACCCTGCCCTATCTGGCTCGTCATTGCGACGTGTTTTACATCGGTGGCACAAAGATTGGTGCCCTCTGTGGCGAGGCTGTGGTATTCACACATGGTAATGCCCACAAGCACTTTTTCTCTATCCAGAAGCAACACGGTGCCGTGATTGCCAAAGGTGCACTGATAGGCCTGCAGTTTGAAGCGCTGTTTACTGATAATCTCTATTTCCAACTGGCCCGTCATGCCATAGAGAAAGCCATGCAGATGAAACAGATGTTTCAGGAGCACGGCTATGAGTTCTACCTTGACTCGCCAACCAACCAGCAGTTTGTGATTCTGCCCAACGAGAAGATACAACGTCTGGAGAAATATGTACAGTTTACCCACTGGGGCCCATACGACAATCATCATACCATCTGTCGCTTCGTTACCAGTTGGGCTACAACCGACGAAGATATGAATACATTAAGAGACTGCCTGTAAAAGCAGTCTCTTTTATTTTTCCTTATATCTTGATGCGCTTCTCAACCAGTCCGTTGTAGGTATTGACATCCAACCAGACAGAGTCAACACCAAACGATTGCAATGGTACGCTGACATAGATACGCTGTGAATAATATTCGGGCATTCCTGCCTGATCATGATAAAGCGTCAGATGAAGCGTCTTGGTACCATCAGTATTCTGATAGAGTGAATCACGGCGAAAGCCAATCTTATGCACAGCCTCCTCATCCTCTGTATAGCCTTGCATCAGATAGAGCGACAGATTCAGGTATTGTTTCGACTTTCCCACCCAGGCACTCTCAAAGCGTACCGGGTCGGTCTTCATGTCCTTCATCTGATGGGGCGAGACAACAAGCACCCTGTTCAGTCCTTTCACCTCAGCTTTATCGCCATCCTTGACATAATAGAAAATGGCACGATAAACCGTATCGGCTTTGGGCATCAGGTTTGATGAGAAAGGATTAGTCACAGAGAACTGCACACCATCATCGGTCACAAAACGCGTAACCTTCTTGTCAGAGGCCGTAAAGCCATCACCCATCTCCGCTACCATAGCCGACAGTTCACCCTCACCCTTCTCGTAGACATCCTGGGTACAGGAAGAGTTGAGAATGGAGAGCTGGGAACTGAGAAGTATGACCAGAAACTGATGAAAGACCTTCCTCATTGTGCGGTAGCAAATTATTCACTTTTCACTATTCACTTTACCTTATTCACTTTTCACTATTCACTTTACCTTATTTACTTTTCACTATTCACTTTACCCTTATTAATCGCAGGGTTGGCATACATCTCCAGCATCTTCTGACGCAGGAAAGCCTCATCCTTATCAGCCAGTTTAATCTTGTCCAACTGTCCATTCAGATAAGTCTCAAAGCGCTGACGGTCAGCAACAGTATAGTGAGCGCACTGCTCCGTATTCCCATTCAGCTCATCCAAAGCGATATAGTTGCAGGGATAGAGCGTGTAGCCACGATGAATCTCACGGTCCATGCGCTGCGCCAACTGAGCAAAGAACTCATTCTTGGGCAGTTCACTAAGTTCATCAATCCACTGATTGACAGGTGTTCCGCAATGATACTTCACCCTGCCCTTGTAACCAAAGATGCCCGCCTTCATATTGTCAAGGTCATCCTGCTTACTCTTCTTAAAAGCGGGGTTATCACGTTTCTGCTGGAACTCCTTTGCCTTCAGATAATCACAAGGATCAAACTCATAACTGATGGTCAGCGGCACAATATTCAGCTCCTTCAGGTCACCTCCCATGGCCATCATCTTCAGTACCGACTCCTGCGTACGGTCGTCAGAGTCCTTGGCACGTCCCTCGCGTTGCGCAATCCAAATATTCTCGCGCTTCTTGGTGACAGCAAAATGGATATAACGGCTCATCAGCTGACTGCTCTCAAACATCTCGTGAGCCGTCAGTCCACGACGAACCGTAAAGGCCTTGTTCATACGTACCAGTCGCTTAATCCACGGATAAATCAGCAGATTGTCGCCAATACCAATCTCCACTGTGGTGGGATAGCCATTCTTAAACAACAGCAAATCAAGGAAAGCAGAATCAAGCACGATATCACGATGATTGCTGACAAACGTGTAGCGCTTGTCAAACTGTGAACTGAGAGGTGAGCGCTCGAACTTGTTCGCTTTGCTTGCAAAGAATTGAGAGGTATGATTAGTTTTTAGCGCTGCGTCATCAAACGTACATCCATCCGTATGCTTGCGGATGATATACTGTACCACGGGCTTCATAAACCGCTTCTGGAAATCAAGGGGCGACTTCACCCCAATGAAAGCCAGACGCAGCAAACCGTTACGAAGAAATTTAGGCAGCCAGGGCGCAAATCCCTTCATGATAAGATTAAACTGGCGGTCGTTCAATAGGTCATTGAACGCCTGCTTCATCTCCTCAGGCTCATAGGGCCTGATATCATTAAACTGCTCTATTCCTTCTACCATACCTTAAAACTGATTTTCCACGATATCCGTCAGTACATCTGTCATTGAGAGACCTGCGGCACGTACCTGCTGAGGGATGAAGCTGGTTGGCGTCATACCCGGAGTCGTATTAATCTCAAGCATGGAGATCTGCTGGTCCTTCGAGATGATGTAGTCAATACGGATGATACCATTACAATGCAGGATGTCATAGATATGACTGGTAATCTCTGCCACACGCTTTGCTGTATCCTCGGGGAGACGAGCAGGCGTAATCTCCTTCACCTGACCATTATACTTAGCGTCGTAGTCGAAGAAATCATTCTCGCTGACCACTTCCGTTGCAGGGAACACCACCGACTTATTCTTCGTCTTGTAGCAACCGATAGAGATTTCAGTACCCTCCAGGAACTGCTCAATCATTACCTCGTCGCTCTCCAGGCTGGCCTTGCGTATAGCAGCAGCCAACTGATCGGGCTTCACCACCTTCGAAACGCCAAACGAACTACCATCGTTAGCAGGCTTCACAAAGCAAGGCATACCTACGATGTCAATTATCTCCTTCTTGCTGATTTTCTTTTCCTGTCCGCGACGTACCAGCACGCTATCAGCCACCTTCACGCCAAAGCCACGCAGGTAGTTGTTCAGCACGAACTTATCAAACGTCAGAGCCTCAACCAGCACGCCACTGGTGCTATAGGGGATGTGCAGGATCTCCAGGAAGCCCTGCAGGATGCCGTTCTCACCCGGTGTGCCATGAATGGTGATATAAACATAGTCGAAAGTACGTTTTTTTCCGTCCTCCTTGAATGAAAAGTCGTGAACAGTCATACGGGTAGTAGTACCGTCGTGCAGGAATACCTGCCAGTCGGTGCCCTTCATCTCCACCACATAGACATTATAGCGTTCTTTGTCGAAAAACGAATAAAGACCCTGAGCTGAGCGCAGAGAGACATCGTGCTCAGAAGAGTCGCCACCACAGACGATGGCAATTGTGCGTTTCATTTGTTGCATAGTGTATCTTAAATTATTTCCTTTAATTCTTGAGTTTTCAATCTGTTGCGCCATTTCTCTATCAGAGCCCCCATATCATCGGGCAGCGGACTGGTAAAGTCCATCTGTTCACCGGTACGAGGATGCACGAAGCCCAGCGTACGGGCATGAAGCGCCTGACGCGAACAGAGTTTAAAGCAGTTTTGGATATATGCCTTATACGAAGCTGTGCGCTCACCACGCAGAATCTGGTCACCACCATAACGCTCATCGGCAAACAGCGGATGACCTATATGCTTCATATGGGCACGTATCTGATGGGTGCGGCCCGTTTCAAGCACACACTCCACCAATGTCGTGTAGCCATAGCGTTCCAACACTTTATAATGCGTCACGGCAGGCTTTCCCACTTCCGAATCAGTCGGGAACACCGCCATACGCAGACGATCCTTGGGGTCACGGCCTATATTACCTTCGATGCGTCCCTCGTCCTCCACGAAGTTGCCCCACACAAGGGCATTATAACTGCGATGGGTGTTATGATAGAAGAACTGTTTTCCCAAATTCGACTTTGCCTCAGGCGTCTTAGCCACCACCAGCAGTCCACTGGTATCCTTGTCAATACGATGTACCAGTCCCACCTGCGGGTCGTTAGGATCATAGCTTGGCAGATTACGCAGATGCCAGGCGATAGCGTGGACCAATGTTCCGTGGAAATTGCCGCATCCCGGATGCACCACCATGCCGGCAGGTTTATAGATAACCATCAGGTCGTCGTCCTCATAACGCACATCCAAAGGAATATCCTCTGGTTCTATCGTAGTATCGAAATGCGGACGATCCAGCATCAGAGTGATGATATCGCCAGAACGTACCTTGTAGTTGCTCTTGACCGGACGGTCATTAACAAAGAGGAAACCCGCCTCAGCAGCCTGCTGAATACGGTTACGCGAAGAGTGTTGTGTGTGTTCCGTCAGGTATTTGTCAATACGCAAGGGGACCTGTCCGCGGTCTACCTCGATCCGCAGATGTTCATAGAGTTCCTGGTCGCCATCAGGCTTCTCCTCACCTTCCAGCAACTCCAGCTCATCGTCCTCAATCAGCATTTCGTCTTCCATGCGCATGTTAATCTGTCACCTCCAGGAAATCATCAATATCACCGGCCGAGAACTCATCCTCTTCGCCGGTCACTTCTTCCATCTCGCGTTCCTCACCTGTAGCACCGTTGCCAATAACCAAGGTCAACTCCGATTCGCGGGGAATACTCTCGCCCGACATCAGGCTGCGACCTCTATACTGGATGCCATACACCCAGTCCTTCTCACCGTCAATGAGTTTCGGTGCAAGCAACTCAAAGCCAAGCGACTTCAAGCGAGCCTCAGCCTCACGATAGCTACAGTTATCAATCAAATCTGGAATCTTTTCACACGGCATCGTCAGCGAGTTGATCGTCACATAAATGATACGGCCACTCTTCACCTTCATGCCATAAGCAGGGTTTTGCTGGATAATGGCACCAGCGGGCAGGCCCTCCACATAAGAAGAATCGTTGACCACAACGACCAGACCTGCAGAATCCAACTTCTGAACAGCCTCTTTATGAGTTACTCCATATAGATTAGGCACCTCAATACCCTCACCGTGATGGGTGTAGCTGTTAAGCCACCACATCACACCGATACACAAGAGGACAATAACGACCAGCATAGCCAACAGATTTCCCCATAGGATAGGCGCCTTGATTTTCGCTGCAAATTCTTTTATACTCATTCTTTCTAATGCTTTCTAATTGCAAAGGTACGATTAAGCAAGCAAAAAAACAAAGAATTTCATTCTTTTTTTGTCGAGCATGAGTACCTTCGCCATATTTATATGGCAAAAGTACAAAAAATATCCGATTAACAATACTTTTTCAGGAAAAAAGTAAATAAATAATAAACGGGATGAAGCCTGATGCCTCATCCCGTCTATCGGTCGTGTACCAAGTAATGGTTTACTTTCCGTGACGCTCGTCAGAAACGGTCAACTTTTTGCGGCCCTTTGCACGGCGAGAAGCCAGGACGCGACGGCCATTCTTTGTGGCCATGCGCTCGCGGAAACCATGCTTGTTTACGCGGCGACGATTGTGCGGCTGAAATGTTCTTTTCATTGCTTTATTATTTGTTTATTTTGTTGTTATTCAGACTAAAAATATGGTACTACACCACATTTCGGGCTGCAAAATTACACAAATCTTTTGAATTACACAAATTTTTCTCAAAAAAATTATGGATTATGAATCAAGAATTAAGAAATATTTCGTACCTTTGCACCCGAAAATAACAAAATACATTATTTATATTTATATGATTAACTCACAAGACATTAAGAAAGGTACCGCCATTCGCATGGACGGCGCCATTTGGGTTTGCATCGACTTCCAGCATCGCAAGCCAGGTAAGGGCAACACCATCATGATTATCAAGTTGAAGAATGTAAGCGATGGCCGCGTGCTGGAGCGTCGTTTCAACATTGGTGAAAAACTGGAGGACGTTATCATCGAGCGTCGCCCCTACCAGTATCTGTACGAGGACCAGTCTGGCCGTATCTTCATGAACCAGGAGACCTTCGAGCAGATTCCCATCGACAACGAGTTGGTTATCGGTCACGAGTTCATGAAGGAGAGCGACATCGTGGAGGTTGTTTCTGACACTACCGATGGTACTATCCTCTATGCTGAGATGCCCGTTAAGACCATCTTGCGCGTTACTCACTCTGAGCCCGGCATCAAGGGCGACACCGCTACCAACACCCTGAAGCCCGCTACTCTGGAGACTGGTGTTGAGGTTCGCGTTCCCCTGTTCATCAACGAGGGCGACCTGATTCAGGTTGACACCCGCGACGGTTCTTACCTGGCTCGCGCTAAGGAGTAATCCAATTGACAATTGATAATTTGTAATTGACAATTGAAATATTCTATCATCGTTCCGGTCTACAATCGTCCTGATGAAGTGGATGAACTCTTAGAGAGTCTCTGTCATCAGGAAGTGAAGGACTTTGAAGTCATCATCGTTGAAGACGGTTCGAAGAAACCATGCAAGGATGTCTGCGACAAGTACGCAGGCATCCTTGATTTGCATTATTACTTCAAGGAAAACAGCGGTCCCGGACAGAGCCGCAACTATGGTGCAGAGCGTGCTCAGGGCGACTGGCTCATCGTACTAGATTCTGATGTAGTATTACCAACAGGCTATCTGAAGGCTGTCGATACCGAGCTCACATCTTCCATCAGCCATCAGCCATCAGCCATCGACGCTTTCGGCGGTCCCGACGCTTCTCACCCTTCATTTACTCCTGTCCAGAAAGCTATTTCGTATAGCATGACATCATTCTTTACCACAGGTGGCATTCGCGGTGGTAAAGGTAAGAAACTCGACAAGTTCTTCCCCCGTTCCTATAACATGGGCATCCGCCGTGAGGTCTATCAGGAACTGGGAGGCTTCACAAAGATGCGCTTCGGTGAGGACATCGACTTCTCTTATCGCATCGTCGAGGCCGGTTATAAAACCGCCCTCATCCCCGAAGCGTGGGTATGGCACAAGCGTCGTACCGACTTCCGCAAATTCTTCCGTCAGGTATACAACAGCGGTATTGCCCGCATTAATCTTGAGAAGCGCCATCCTGGCACGCTGAAACTAGTCCATCTGCTGCCCACCGTCTTTACGCTTGGCGTTATCGGCTGTCTGCTGCTGTTCGCACTTGGAGCCGGACTCTATATTGAGGGAGAGTGGCTCGATGCCAACGGACTGCGCCCTGACGACAATATGCATCAAGGCGTAGGCTTTATGTTCTGCGTCCTGGCCATGCTGCCTTTGTTGTTCTACAGTACCGTCATTTTAATCGACTCCAGTATCCGCAACCGTAGTCTCTGGGTAGGCCTGCTTAGCATCCCTGCTGCCTTTACGCAACTGATGGGCTACGGTCTCGGTTTTATTGAGTCATGGTGGAAACGTTGCATCCTGAAGAAAGATGAGTTTACGGCTTTCGAGAAAAACTTCTATAAATGAACAACAAACTCAATATCAACCAATGGGCTGAGGAAGACCGACCGCGCGAGAAGATGGAGCGATTGGGCGCTCAGGCATTAAGCGATGCTGAGTTGTTAGCTATTCTGATTGGCTCTGGTTCGCCCAGGGAAGATGCCGTATCGCTGATGAAACGTATCCTTGCCGACTGCAACAACAACCTGAACACGCTCGGAAAGATGAGTATTCGCGACCTGTGCCAGTATAATGGCGTGGGACCGGCAAAGGCCATCACCATCATGGCGGCCTGCGAACTGGGCAAGCGCCGACAGATGGAAAGTGCAGAGGAGAGGCCCGACCTGGGTACTGCCACGAGGATATACAACCACATGCATCCCGTGATGCAGGACTTGGACGTAGAAGAGTTCTGGATTCTGCTGATGAACCAGAACTTCCGTCTCATCAAAAAGTTGCGTATTGCCCATGGCGGCATATCAGAGGTTAGTGTTGATATACGTATCATCATCCGCGAGGCCGTGCTTTGCAACGCCACCGTCCTGGCCGTCTGCCATAACCACCCGTCAGGCAACCTCAGACCCAGTCTAGCAGACAACGAACTGACAAAGAGTATCCTGCAGGCCTGTAACGTGATGCGCATCAAATTCATGGATCACGTCATCATCACAGACGGCAGCTATTACTCTTACAAAGAAGAAGGAATCTTTTAAACCCACATAAACAAACAAAACTATGAAATTAACAAAGACACTTATGACATTAGGACTTGCATCGGCTATGATGATGCCGTTTAGCGCCTGTCAGAAAACACAGCGCGAGAATCCGTTATTGCAGGAGAGCACACTTCCCTTTGGTGCTCCTGATTTCACCAAGATTCAGACAGAAGACTATCTGCCTGCTTTCGAGTTTGCCATCCAGCAGACACGCGACAATATCCAGGCTATCGTTGATAATACTGACTCAGCTACTTTCGAGAATACCATCCTCGCCTACGAGGAGAGCGGACGACTGCTCGATCGCGTCAGTCGTGTGTTCTTCGCCTTGACAGAGGCCGACAAGACCCCTGAGATTGGCGAGATAGAGAAGAAGGTACAGCCCATGCTGACCGACCTTCAGAACGAGATTGCCTTCAATAAGCCTCTCTTCGAGCGTATCAAGAAGGTGCACGATAACGAATATGTATCTGAAAATAGCTATGCACGTCTCAACAGTGAAGACCGAAAGCTGACGGAGGAGATCTACAAGGACTTCGTACGTCAGGGTGCTCTTCTGCCCGATGATAAGATGGCACGCATGAAGGAAATCAACCTGCGCATCTCTGACCTGCAGCAGCAATGGGGCGACTTGTTGCAAGCTGCCGTGAACGATGCTGTGGTATGGGTAGATAAGAAGGAAGACCTGGCAGGACTCTCTGAGGCTGACATCGCCCAGTGCGCCAAGGATGCCGAAACACGTGGCGGCAAGGCTCCCTATGCCATCGTCATCGTCAACACTACGCAGCAGGCCATCCTCACCAACCTGGACAACCGCGACCTGCGTAAGAAGGTCTATGAGGCCAGCATCCACCGTGCAGACGGTACTAATAAGCACAACACTTATGCTATCGTGAGCGAGATGGCTAAGTTGCGTGCCGAGAAGGCCGAGATTATGGGCTATCCCAACTATGCGGCCTATTCTTTGGATAATACAATGGCAAAGACGCCCGAGAATGTCTATGCTTTCCTGAAGAATCTTATTGCGCAGTACACGCCAAAGGCAGATGCTGAGACGAAAGATATTGAGGAATATGCCCGCAAGACAGCAGGTGCCGACTTCAACCTGGAGCCTTACGACCGTTTCTACTATTCTGCCAAGATGAAGAAGGAGCTGCTGAACATCTCCGAGGATGAGGTAAAGCCCTATTTCAACGTGGACAGCGTGCTTATCAATGGTGTATTCTATGCTGCCAACCGCGTCTACGGACTCACCTTCAAGGAGCGTACAGACATTCCCCTCTATCATCCTGACATGAAGGCCTTCGAGGTCATCGACAAGGACGGTAAGTCCAAGGCACTCTTCTATACCGACTATTTCCGTCGCCCCACAAAGCGTGGCGGTGCCTGGATGGACGGTTTCCAGAAACAGAGTCGCCAGTGGAACCAGTTACCTATTATATTTAATGTATGCAACAGCGCCAAGGCCCCCGAGGGTCAGCCATCATTGCTGACTTGGGACGAGGTGACTACCATGTTCCATGAGTTTGGCCATGCCCTTCACGGCATTCTCTCAGACTGTCAGTATAATAAGTTGAGCGGTACCAGCGTAGCCCGCGACTTCGTGGAGATGCCCTCACAGTTCAACGAGTCATTCGCATCTATCCCCGAGATATTCGACAACTATGCACGTCATTACGAGACTGGCGAGCAGATGCCTGCCGACCTGAAGGAGCGCATGCTCAGCAGCATCAACTTCCAGTCAGCCTATGCTCTTGGCGAGAACCTGGCTGCCACCTGTCTGGACCTGGCTTGGCACATGTTGCCCTCTAAGGATGTACCTTCTGCCGAGGAGGCTGCACAGTTCGAGACCGAGGCCCTGCGTCAGATTGGACTGCTCAACAATCAGATTCCCCCACGCTATCGCACCAGCTACTTCAACCACGTTTGGGGTGGAGGTTATGCTGCAGGCTATTACAGTTATCTGTGGACCGAGGTGCTGGCTGTGAATATTGCTGATGTCTTTGCTCAACGCGGCGCCCTGAATCCTGCAACTGGACAGAATATGCGCGACAAGATTCTGAGTCGTGGTAACACGGGCGACCTGATGAAGATGTTCTCTGACTTCACCGGTATGGAGCAGCCCGATGCCTCCAGTCTGTTGAAGGCACGCGGACTCTAAAGAAAAAGGCAAGAATCTGAAAATTGCTAAAATTGCTGCAAAGATACGTGTATTAAATAAAAAATGCGTATCTTTGCAGCAATTATGTTACAAGAAGAAAAGACAAAAATAGAAGAGCGGATCGTGGATGTGCTGAAGACCGTCTATGATCCTGAGATTCCCGTCAACATCTATGACCTGGGAATGATTTACAAAATTGACGTACAAGACGACTCGTCAGTAGAACTGGATATGACCTTTACTGCCCCTAACTGTCCAGCCGCCGACTTCATCCTCGAAGACGTACGCACCAAGGTAGAGAGCGTAGAGGGCGTCAAGGGCGCCAACGTCAACCTCGTGTTCGAGCCTGCATGGGACCAGAGTATGATGTCAGAAGAAGCACGAGTTGAACTTGGATTCGACTAACAATGAAGAATATTTATTTTTTATCTGATGCCCACCTCGGTTCCTGGGCGATAGACCACAGGCGCATGCAAGAGCGCCGTCTGGTGCGTTTCCTTGACTCTATCAAGGATAAGGCAGCAGCCGTCTATCTGTTGGGCGATATGTTCGACTTCTGGTACGAATATAAATATGTGGTGCCAAAAGGCTTCACCCGTTTCCTCGGAAAGATATCCGAATTGACCGACATGGGTGTCGAGGTACATTACTTCACTGGCAACCATGATATCTGGGCCTACGAATACCTGGAGAAAGAGTGCGGTGTTATCCTGCATAAACAGCCACAGACAGTTGAGCTCTATGGCAAGATTTTCTACCTGGCTCACGGCGACGGGCTGGGCGATCCCAACAAGTCGTTCAAGGTGATACGCAGTATCTTCCACAGCAAGACCTGCCAATGGCTCTTCTCTGGATTGCATCCACGCTGGGGATTATGGTTCGGACACACATGGGCAAAACACTCACGACTGAAGCACGAGGCAAACGGCGTTGATCCTTATATGGGTGAAGACAAAGAGCATCTGGTGCTCTATACTAAGAAATACATCCAGTATCATCCTAATGTAGATTACTTCATCTACGGACACCGCCACATAGAATTAGACCTTCAGTTAACGAAAAAAGCCCGTGTACTGATATTGGGCGACTGGATCAGTCAGTTCACCTACGTGGTTTACGACGGCCAGCACCTGTTCCTGCAACAGTATATTGAGGGAGAAAGCAAGGTTTAAGGAAAAGGTAAAAATGAAAAGTGAAAAATTTGCTACCGCGCGATACAGATGCGGTAGCAAATTTTTCACTTTTCACTATTCACTATACCCTTAAAGCAGGTTCATCGTGTCGGTAGCAATCATCAGTTCCTCGTCAGTAGGAATGACAACAACCTTCACCTTAGAATCGTCGGCAGAGATAATAGCCTCCTCGCCACGAACCTGATTCTTCTGGTCGTCGAACTTCACGCCAAGGAACTCCAGACCCTTGCAAACCTCAGAGCGCATAGAAATCTGGTTTTCACCAACGCCAGCTGTGAAGACGATGACATCAACGCCTCCCATAGCAGCAGCATAAGCACCGATATACTTCTTAATACGATAGAAATACATCTGCTGTGCCAATACAGCCTTAGGCTCACCAGCCTTAGCAGCGTTCTCTACATCGCGCATATCGCTTGAACCACCAGTGATACCAGCTACACCACTCTTCTTATTAAGCAGGTTGCTCATACCGTCGGCATCCAAACCGAGCTTCTTCTCGAGGAAGGTAACGGCACCACCGTCGATATCACCGGAACGGGTACCCATTACAAGACCCTCCAGAGGTGTAAGACCCATTGAGGTATCGATGCACTTGCCATCAAGAACAGCAGCAACAGAACCACCGTTACCAATGTGACAGGTAATCATCTTGGTTCCCTCAGCCTTGATACCCAGGAACTCGCAGGCACGAGCTGATACATAACGATGAGAGGTGCCATGGAAACCATAGCGACGCACGCCATACTTCTCGTACAACTCGTAAGGAATAGCGTACATATATGCCTTTGCAGGCATGGTCTGATGGAAGGCAGTATCAAACACACCAACCTGGGGCAGACCAGGCATCAGCTCTTTCACTGCATTCACACCCTTCAGGTTAGCAGGGTTGTGCAGAGGAGCCAGGTCAGAGCACTCCTCGAAAGCCTTCAAAACCTCGTCGGTCAGCACTACAGACTTATTGAACTTCTCGCCACCATGAACCATACGGTGACCTACAGCATCAATCTCCTTCAGGTCTTTGATGACACCGATCTCAGGATCGGTAAGCAGAGAGAAGATGAACTTCACGCCCTCAGTATGCTCGGGGATATCGTGCATAATCTGCTTCTTCTCGCCATTGGCCAGCTTCACCTTTACGAAAGCATTGTCCAAGCCAACGCGCTCAGCACCACCACTGGTCATCACGCTCTTATCGTCCATGTTGTACAGGGCGTACTTGATTGACGATGAGCCACAATTCAATACTAATATCTTCATAATTATCGACCCCCTCCCAACCTCCCCCTGTATGGGGAGGAGTATTTACCAATAGGAGTTATAGGGGCATTCTTTAAATGATTATTCTAATTGTATCCACTCCCCTCCATACAGGGAGGGGTTGGGGTGGGTCTTACTTCTTAGCATCCATTGCCTGACAAGCTGTGATAGCTACCAAGTAGTAGATATCCTCTACAGAGCAACCACGGCTCAGGTCGTTAACAGGACGGGCGATACCCTGCAGGATAGGACCAATAGCAGTAGCACCAGCCAGACGCTGAACAAGCTTATAGGCGATGTTACCTACCTCCAGACAAGGCATTACCAGCACGTTAGCCTTACCGGCAATCTCTGAACCAGGAGCCTTCTTTGTACCTACAGAGGGAACGAGGGCAGCATCTGCCTGCAACTCACCATCAATCTTCAGTGAAGGATCGAGTTCCTTAGCCAACTTAGTAGCCTCAACAACCTTGTCTACCACCTCGTGAGAAGCACTACCCTTAGTAGAGAAGCTCAACATAGCCACGCGAGGATCAGCAAAGCCTGCCACACTCTTTGCAGTCTGAGCCGTGCAGACAGCAATCTGACTCAGTTGGTTAGCATCAGGCATAGGTGTCACAGCAACGTCACCGAATACCAGTACACCATTCTCACCATACTCGGGCTTATCAGTAATCATCAGCATTGCGCCGCTCACACAAGTGATACCAGGAGCACACTTGATAATCTGCAAAGCAGGACGCAGCGTCTCACCTGTTGTAGACAGCGCACCAGAGATCTGGCCATCAGCACCCTCTGTCTTGATAATCATACAACCCAGATAGAGAGGATCCTTTACCAGCTCACGAGCCTTCTCGATAGTCATACCCTTCTTCTCACGGAGTTTCTGCAGAAGCTGAGCCAACTCCTCGCTCTTCTCATAGTTCAGCGGGTCAATCAGAGTAGCCTTATCGATATGAGTCAGGCCCTTCTCCTTAGCCAATGCATGCACCTTCTCAGGGTTACCAATCAGAATCAGGTCTGCGATGTCATCTGCCAGCACACGATCGGCGGCAGTCAGGGTGCGCTCCTCTTCAGCCTCAGGGAGCACGATGCGCTGCTTGTTGCTCTTTGCACGCGCAATGATTTGTTCAATTAATCCCATAGTTTGTATTATGTTTAACATTTATTTTTAGATGCATGCAAAATTACAAAAAAATATCCGAACATCGGTCAGATACCCAGATTTTTTTTATTTCTCAATTCATTTCATTAACTCCGTCAGTTCTGCTTCCAGCTCCTCGGCAGAAAGCCGCAAATGGAACAGCCCGTTATGCGCTGTACTGATAGTACCCGTCTCCTCCGAAACGATGACACACAGCGCATCACTCTCCTGCGACATACCAAGCGCAGCCCTATGACGCAACCCTAGCTCCTTGGGGATATCCAAATCATGACTCACGGGCAGAATACAGCCAGCCGCTTTGATGCGGTGGTTACTGATAATCATTGCACCATCATGGAGAGGTGAGTTCTTGAAGAAGATATTCTCAATCAGTCGCTGGTTCACCTCGGCATCTATCACATCGCCTGTTTCAACGATATCGTCCAATGGCACGTTGTTTTCTACCACAATCAGCGCCCCCACCTTACCCTTTGCCATCTGAATGGCAGCCATCACAATAGGAATAACATTCTTCTTGCGCTGAGCCAGGTTGCGCTCCTCAGCATATCCAGGCGAGAACATACGCATCAGCGTGCGCATACGCCGATGAGCCCCGAGGTTATACAGGAACTTACGGATATCCTCCTGGAAAATCACAATGATAGCAATAACACCTACCGACACCAGTTTATCGAGGATAGTACCCAGCAGTTTCATTTCCAGAACCTGAGACACAAAAACCCATACCAAGATGAAGATCATGATACCCACAAAGATATTCAGCGAACGCGACTCACGCATCACCCTGTAGGTATAAAACAGTATCACTGCCACCAGCAGGATATCAATGATGTCCTTGATTCCGAATTCTATCATATATTGCGATTACGAATTTAGCGCTTTGAAAATCTTCACACACTCCACAGCCTCCTTCACATCGTGTACCCTCAGGATATCGGCACCTTTCATCAGCGAGATGGTATTCAGCACCGTTGTGCCGTTCAGGGCCTTACTCTGATCCGACTGCAGCAGTTTAAATATCATGGACTTTCTGGAGATACCCACCAACAAAGGCAAGCCCAGCACCTGCAGTTTCTCCATCTCATTCATCAGACGGTAGTTGTCCTCCACCGTTTTTCCGAAGCCAAAGCCCGGGTCTAGAATAATATCTTTCTGCCCCATATCGCGCAGCATCTGCACCTTCTTGGCAAAAGCCATCAGCGTGTCGTGCAGGTTCTTCTGTACCGACATCAGAATATATGGTACGCGCAAACGGGCTACCATACGAAACATCGCCTCATCCGCACCCTCACTCACATCGTTGATAATGTCAGCACCATATTCCTCCACAGCCATACGCGCCACATCAGGTCTGAATGTATCTATCGACAAGGGCACATCGGGTTGCTCACGTCTCACCACAGCCAATGCCATTCGCATACGTGCCATCTCTTCCTGCTCCGATACTTCTGTAGCACCAGGTCGTGTAGAGTAAGCCCCAACATCGATAAACGTAGCGCCCTGAGCCACGATTTCATTGGCTCTGGCGGCTATTTCCTTTTCAGTCTGTTTACGGCTGTCGGCAAAGAATGAGTCGGGTGTGGCATTCAGGATACCCATCACAGTAGGCTCCTTCAAGTCCAGCAGTCGTCCCTTTATATTCAGTGTATATTCCATAATCGACGGCAAAGGTACAAATTTAATTATGAGTTAAGAGTTAAGAAGTAAGAAAATTTTCCATATCAAGACATTTTTTCTTAATTCTTAACTCTTAACTCTTAACTTTTCCTTAACTTTGCATCAAATTTTATGAAGATTATGGACATTAAGGAACTATACAAGCTCTACCAACAGCATCCATGCATCACGACGGATAGTCGCGATTGCCCTGAGGGTAGCATCTTTCTGGCCCTGAAAGGCGAGAAATTCAATGGAAACCAATATGCACTGCAAGCCCTTGAAAAAGGCTGCGCCTATGCCATCGTTGACGAGGATATCGAGTCTTCAACTCTCAGTTCTCAGATAATCAAGGTTGATGATTGTCTGCAGACCTTCAAGGATATTGCCCGCGAACATCGTCGCCAGTTCAACATCCCCGTCATCGGTATTACAGGCACCAATGGTAAGACCACAACCAAGGAACTCATCAAGGCAGTACTCTCTGAGAAATATAACGTGCTGGCCACTGAGGGCAACTTCAATAACGACGTGGGTGTGCCCAAGACGCTGCTGCGCCTCAACAAAGAGCACGAGATAGCCATCATTGAGATGGGAGCCAGTCATCCTGGCGATATCAAGACACTGGTAGAGACAGCCGAGCCAACCTGTGGTCTCATCACCAACGTAGGCCGTGCCCACCTGCAGGGCTTCGGTTCGTTCGAGGGTGTCATCAAGACAAAGGGTGAACTCTATGATTATCTGCGCACACGTGAGGACGGACTCGTCTTTGTCAATGCCGACAACGACTACCTCTGCGACATGCTGACAGACGAGATGTGGTGCACCCCCTACTCTACCGACCCCGACAAGCAGTATGCTTGTATCTCCGGCGAGGTGGTCAGCTGCGACCCGCTCTTGAAGTTCCGTTGGCGCAAACCCCTCATGGAACTCGAAGAGACAGGTGCCTCACAGAAGTGGCATAAGGTGCAGACCAACCTGATTGGTGCCTATAACATTGACAACCTGTTGGCTGCCATTGCCGTAGGTATCAATTTCAACGTAGACCGCAAGCAGATTTGTCATGCGCTGGAGACCTATGTGCCCACCAACAACCGTTCTCAACTCACAGAGACGCCCTACAACCGTCTTATCGTTGATGCCTACAACGCCAACCCGTCAAGTATGGCTGCTGCGCTGGAGAATTTCCAGATGGTAGTACCTCACGAGGGCGAAACCAAGATGGCTATCCTGGGTGACATGCGTGAACTGGGCGAAGTCAGTCTGGAGGAACACCAGAAGACTGTTGACCTGCTGGCAGCATCAAGCCTTACCAACGTGTGGCTCGTAGGCGAGGAGTTCGGAAAGACCAACACGCAGTTCCGTAAGTTCAAGGATGTTGAAGAGGTGAAAGCCGAGATACAGAAAAATCGTCCCACTGGTCACCTTATTCTTATTAAGGGTTCCAACGGAACGAAACTCTATCAGTTACCCGAACTGCTATAATGCAGTCTTCAGGTACTGTTTCTTTATACGCGCTATCTGTTTCTCCAGATGGCGCGTTTTCTTATCTGGACGCCACTTGGGGAACACGTTCTTCACCGTATATTTTGCCGCCTCTTTCTCAGAGAAAACAGTTTCAATATAGCGACAGTCATCATTGACGACAAACTCAACCACATTGGACGAGGGAGTGATCACATTTCCATCGGCATCCATCGTGTGATACTCAAAAAACTCATTATCTACAGAACGAATACCCTGCGGTTCAAATCGGGTAGGAATGAGTTTTCCGGGTGTCTCCAACGTCGTATTCAGCCAGGCACAACGCGGATGCGTGTGCCAACCACGGGCAAAACCAAACAACGACACATCATTGCGTACCGTACAATGATCGAACACATATCCCCACTTTGTCGTAGATGTACGAGGAGCTGCAATCACATTCTTACCAGTGCCGTCCTCATTACGTTTCTCAGTGACTATCAGGCAGCGATTAAAATACACATCACCCGCGCCACAGATAAAATCCACCGTACCATGAATCTCAGAGTCCTCCATATAATGGCTACACTCCTCACTATGACTGTAATAGGTATCCTGATACGACAGCATCCTCACACGTTTGAAGATGGTGTAGTTGCCCTTATCCTGCCAACAAACGGCACGACCGGCAGGTCCACAACGGTAATAGTCCAACGCATTCTGTAGCGTCAGGTCCTGCAGGTAGGTATTCCATCCACGATTCAGAAGTGTTGCCGTCTTACTGATGCCTTCATTTTCCACCGCAGGGGCGTTTTTTATGATTACGCCCTCCATGCTCTCGCCCACCAGTGCGATGTTATGTCCCCATATCTGTGTCAGCGTGCGGTCACCAAGGTCATACACACCATTGGGAATAAACACAAACAGACGACTGGCTGTTGAGTCGATATTTTGCTTGTTAGCCTTATCGATGGCCTCCAGCAGGCTCTCTGCATTGCCAGCTTCCACCACAATCTGCGCTTCCATCGTGGAAACCACAGCCAAGAATACCAACGATATGATTTGTTTCAGATATTTCATGTTTTAGCTAATAGTACTCATTTAACAAAAATCGCCAACCTTCATCTCTAAAGATTAGCGATTTTTATGGTGGTACCTCCAGGAATCGAACCGGGGACACACGGATTTTCAGTCCGATGCTCTACCAACTGAGCTAAGGCACCATTTTCTTATCCGTGTGCAAAGGTACAACAAAAATCTGACATATCATAACTTTTTCTTGAAAAATTTGCTTAATCCATAAAAAAGCACTACCTTTGCACCTGCTTTTCTGGAAATATGCTGGCTTTTGCAGGCTATCCCGCAAAGCAATCGGGATGTAGCGCAGTTGGTAGCGCACTACGTTCGGGACGTAGGGGTCGGGCGTTCGAGTCGCCTCATCCCGACAATTACTAAGTCGGAAAACAGAGAAAGTGGCTGAAATCAACCACTTTCTCTGTTTTTATATGGAAAGCAGGTTAAGGCATCGTAAACCTATGACTCAGCAACCGTAAACCATAGAGTTATGATTCCTAACCAAAGTTGCTGTCCCGAAATTGCTGAAATTTTTGTCTGCTAAACAGTTAGCATCGACGCACGATTGACACCAAGTTGCACGGCACGGTCGATAAGTGCCTGGTTGCGGCGCACCTCGCGTACGATGACATCGTTTTTCTCTTTCAACTCATCACTCTTATGAAGCAGGTGAATGACCAGCACTCCTACTATAATGGCTAGCACCAACAAGGCTGAAGCCATCAGAATCATCAACATTGCCGTTTCCATATACATTTACCTTATTTATTAGACCTATGATGAACTGTGTCGAGTACAAACAAGCCTACGACCATGGCGAGAATCACCAGGGCGTAGATCAGCATGATAGTCAGGTTTGTCGTTCCCATATATTTTATGTTTATATTTTCGTTTTCGAATTGTCCTACATTGTTTTTAAATTAACCGAAGCTCCCAGACCAATCTTTTGTCTGTAGTCGAAATGTTTGTTGGTCTGGGCTCCGGTGTCGCAGCTGGCGTCTCGTCTCAAGTACGTGCTGCATCAGAAATTGTCAAAAAGGTTATCGTAGTATAGAATATTTAGATATAGATATATATTGAAAAGATTGTTTCTGAAATCCGATGCAAAGGTATAACAAAAAGTCCGTGCCCACAAGGGCACAGACAAATGGTCGGGTGGTTTCAGACAAATAGTCGGATAAAAAGACGGTTCGTCGGATGGTATCGACGAAATGTCGGCTACTTATCGCTGTTTAGCGTCTGTTTATAGGTGGTAGGCGTCATGCCATATTTAGCGCGGAAATTGCGTGTAAAGGTGTCGGCATTGGTAAAACCGCTGGACTGACTGACCACCTCCACAGCAATGTCGGGTTGGTCGTTCATCAGTCGGACGGCATAGTCGAGTCGCAGTTCACGGACATAGGCTGGCAGGGATACGCTGTCGCTACCCTGTGCGAAAGCGGCACCGATACGCTCCTTGGAAAGACCAGTATGCTCGATAAGAGTCTGACGACCGAAGTCCGGCTTCAGGAACAACTTTTCATTCTCTATCAAATCACGCAGACAGAGGAAGAGCTGTTCGTCGGTGAGTTCGGTCATGTCGGAAATAGAGAGCGACCCACTCCCCTCCATTACAGGGAGGGGCTGGGGGTGGGTCTGTTGGGCTTGGGTCTTCTGTTTCAGCTCCCTGTACTTCTTCTTATATTCCAATACCTCGTTAATCTGGTCCACGAAGATACGATTCTTCTTTTTTGTGTTGCGCCACTGATGGAAGATATAGACAGCAAAAGCCAGAATCAGCAGAGCCAGGATGGCAATGGCAATACTGATAGCCGTTACAAGACGATTCTCTGCACGCTGCTCCAGGATTTTACGCTCCTTGCCCTGTGTGTCGTAGATGGTGGCAAGCTCTGCCGACTCACTTCGTTTCTGTCGTACCAGGGCAGTATCATAGACCTCTGCTATCTGCATAGCCACACGCAAGGCAGAGTCCTGGCGACCAGACAGGTAGTTGGCACGGAATTTAGGCAGCAGATTTTGTCTGATGGTCTCCAAATCGTAATCGTAGCCCCATTCCTTGATAAACTGGTCCAGATTCGTATAGATATCGGCAGCCTCTCCATAGCGATTGGCCGCCATCAGGTAGTCACAACCATTGATGCGCCCCTCAAGTCCCTGTCCGTAGTCACTCCTGGCATATTGATCATAATTGTAGGCTGCCTCTTTACTCTGACCACGCATCTGCAGAAATCGCGCCCGGTGAAGGAAGACCAGCGCACGCAACGTCTTCACCTCTTTCTCTATCACCTTAGGCTCTTTCTCATAGAGCGTCACCAGCGAGTCCATGCGATCTACCCATACGCCAGCCTCATCCAGATGATGGTTGAGCAGACTGAAGGAGATATTCTCCAAAGTCTCAATACTCGCGGCAATAGGTCGGCAGGTGGAGTCGTTAGGCGTGCGAAGCACCCATTGGTAAGCCTCGTCATAGCTTTTCCTTGCATCGTCA
Source organism: Prevotella communis (assembly GCF_022024175.1). Lineage (GTDB taxonomy): Bacteria > Bacteroidota > Bacteroidia > Bacteroidales > Bacteroidaceae > Prevotella > Prevotella communis. Next base: position 3,109,768 of record NZ_CP091794.1, read on the forward strand.
AGACGTTCCAGCATCATCTGCGTGTCGCCCAGGCACAGATAGAGCGTCTGCATCTCTGTGGCGCGTTGCGGACTGTCCACGTCCTTCAGCTTATCTATCAATCGAAGGGCGGTACGCATCGCGTTATCATAGTCGCGATTGGTAGTCAGCATGATAACGAGGTTGGTACCTGCGTGTATATATTCCCAAAAATCCTCGGCGGGGGGATTGTCTATAGCTACGACACGACGGAGCACCTCTACACACTTGTCTGTCTGTCCCAATTGAAAATAGGCCACGCCACGATAACCGTCGGCACGTATCGGCGAGAGTTCTCCTGCCTCAGCCAGACTATCAGTCACAGCAAGGAAATATTCGAAATTGCCCGAGAACCTGGCGGCAAGAGCAATACTATCGCCACGTGTACGTTCCAGTTTGTAGGGAATGTCACCCTGCAACCTGTCACCCTTTCCACCACAAGCTGTAAGCACCAACGATGCCACAACGGCAACTATACCTATTATATATTTGTATCCTAAAACGCGGATTTGTTCCATTTTTTCCATTTTGCGTGCAAAATTAATCAATTTTCCACAAACAATCAAATGCTTTTTGTTTTTTCTACTTATATATATGATAAACCTCCCCCCTCTCACTCAAATCTCCTGAAACACCGATGCACAAAGGCACGGAGCCCAGTGAGAGGATATTTTGGCCTCTCACTCACCTCTCACTGGACCTCTCACTCTATCAAAAAAGCCAGTACGTAGGGGACGTACTGAGAGTCCGCGGACGACGTACTCGGAGTACGTCAACGACGTATTTTTTTTAGTCTGACGTGCCCCAGATTTTTTTGTCCAGAATAAAGTGTTAAATGTGCAACTTTTTGGGTAAAAGTCTTGCAAACCGGCCATTTTTTTTGTACCTTTGCGGTTGCATTCGTGGGGGTATCTGCGGGTGCAAGGATAACCTGAGACGGGGGACCTTAAAAAACCATTTAAAACATAATTTAAAAATCTTTTTATGAAAAAAAACGAAGTACTCATTAACGGTGGGGCTCTCAATGCTCCTGTCGTGTCTGCGCTCGCCGCAGAACAGTTTCTAACCGAGAACTACTGTTTCCGTCGCAACCTGCTGAACGGAAAGGTGGAGTTCGCCACAAAGCAGGCTGACGGTCAGGCATCTGACTATCGTCCGCTGACCCAGGAGGCCCTGAACAGCATCATCCTGCGTGCCAAGCGCGAGGATATCTGCGAGGGCAGCAATCCAAAGACGGACATTGTGGAATTTATCCATTCTGAAGAGGTATGCGCGTACAATCCTATCCGTGAATACCTGGACAACCTGCCACAGTGGGACGGACAGAACCATGTGGCCCAACTCTTTTCGCGCCTGCCAGGACTCAGTTCTGAGCAGTTGTCGTTCCTCTCTATCTGGCTCCGCTCAACGGTGGCCCATTGGCTCCAGATGGATACCCTGCACGGCAATGAGATTGTGCCTACGCTCATCGGCGCTCAGGGATGCGGTAAGACCACCTTCTTCAAGCGCCTGCTTCCAGCCAACCTGCGCCAGTATTTCCTGGACCATCTGAACCTGTCGAACAAGTTCGATAAGGAGATGGCCCTGACGAACAACCTGCTGGTCTGTCTGGATGAGCTGGAAGCTATCCGTCCCAGTCAGCAGGCATCCCTGAAGCAGACGCTCTCTAAGAGTAAGGTGAACGGACGTCCTATCTACGGATGTGCGCAGGAAGACCGTGCCCGCTTTGCCTCATTCGTATCTACAACGAATAATCCTCATCCGCTGTCGGATGCTACGGGTAGCCGTCGCTATATCTGTCTGCAGATCCCGCAGGGTCAGTATATCGACAACGCTGGCGAGATAGACTATGACCAGCTTTATGCACAGGTGGTCTATGAGCTGAGGGAGCAGAAGGCACCTTACTGGTTTAATAACGACGAGGTGGCGCGTATTCAGGAGCTCAACCAGGAGTATATGGAGCAGAAGGATATCGTGGAGATTATCAACCTCTGTTTCCGCAAGCCTGAGGAGGGTGACGCTGTTCAGGCGATGAACTCAACGGAACTGTTGCGCTACATGCGTAAAAAGTACCCTTCGCTTCCTGACAATCTGAGCACAAGGATTCGCTTGGGTCAGGCCATGAGTTCGCTGGATTTTGACAGCACCAGCCGAGGCCATGTATCCTATTATAGAGTTGCGTTAGTCAAACAAGAAACGAAAGCTATAAAGGCAGCCTGAGTGAGAGGGCAGTGAGAGGTGAGTGAGAGGTCAAAATACCCTCTCACCGCCCTCAAAGCCTTTACCACAGGGCATTTCAAGAGATTTGAGTGAGAGGTGGATATAAATCAAAAAACATGAAAGAAAAAGATATCTTCAAAGAAAAAGCCGAAAATGGCTATACTTTTTGTTTCGCAGACAAGTGTCCATTAAAGGAGCGTTGCCTGCACTATCTGGTGGGTCAGCAGATGTCTGACACCAGAAGTACTTACTCTTGTGTCAATCCCCGTTTTCAGGATGTAGGCACAGCCAACTGTTCCCTTTTCCGCAAGGCTGAGAAGGTGAAGTATGCCAAGGGCATGATGCACATCTTCAATGACGACATGCCCAAACGGGTGGAGCCATACGTGCGTCAGAGCCTCATCAGCAAGCATTGCCACACCTATTATTATGAGTATCGCAATGGCACGCGCCTCATCCCTCCTGCCGTTCAGGAGGAGATACGCCAGTATTTCCGTGAGGCCGGCTGGAACGGCGACATCATTTTCGACGGTTTCATCGAGGATTATGAGTGGTGAAAAGAAAACGTCTTCTTAGTAGCAGACATAGGGTTCCAGTCGCTTGATGGCCTCAGGAGAGAAGTCTGGCAAGAGACGCAGTTCGGACAAGGAATGAAGGGGACCTTGCAGACGACGATGGTCGATGATGGCCTTGGCCTGATAGTAATTGATATAAGGATGGCGCTTCAGTTCGTTTAATGACAGGCGATTGACATTCAGCTGATGCACATTGGATGCATTGACAGAGAAATATTTCTTTGCCTCTGAAGGGAAGTTTTCTATCTCGTCTAACTGATTGGTACTGACATAGCCTCCCAGTCTGCGTCCATACTCGGCAATCTTGCGCGAATAGTAACTGCCTATGCCTGGCACCTTTTTATACAAAGAGGTGTCGGCAGCATTCAAATCGATATGCTCACCCTCGGCAATCTTCACGGGAAAGCGCAGGGTGTCGCGCTGGTGCTCCACTCGTTGCTCTACTTGTTGCTCTTCACGTTGTTCTTCCTTTATCAGCGTGGAGGCAGGCAGATAGTCGGCAGAGATATGGATATAAGGTTCCAGCTCACGATACTGCTTCACCGTGAGGCCATAGAGACGGGCAAAGTCTTCCTTCTTGCGATAGATGCCGCCTGAAGCACGATACTTATAGATATTCCTGACTTGCCAAGGTTGCAGGCCAAGTCTGAGCAGTTGGGTGCTATCAGCTGTATTAGGGTCAAAGGCAAAACGCTCAAGGCGACGCGCGGGTTGCTGGTAGTAAGAGGGAGAACTAGTGGGACGAGTCTTACTAGTAGAACTAGTTGAGCCAGCAAAACCAGCATAACTAGTAGGTTCTTCCCCTTCGTTTTCATCCACAAAGAACATCAAGCCAAAGGCCACAGCAGCCACAGAGAGTAGAACCAGCAGGATACGACGATCATGACGGTTCAGATAAAAAAGATCACTAAGTTTCATGTCAAATCACACCAAACTGATGTAAGAAGATAAGTAGAATACAGATGGGACATACATAACGCACAGCAAACAGGTAGATTCCAAAGAATCGGCCACGCAATGTGCCTTCATTCGTAAATTCTTCTTTCACAATATGTTTTGGTACATACCAGCCCAGGAACAAACAGGTGAGCAGTCCGCCTGTAGGCAGGAATATCTGACCTGTGAGGAAGTCGAACCAACCGAAAAGTGACTGTCCGCCAAAGACGAGCCACTCACGCGTGTCGCCATACGAAAGCGAACAGAACACGCCTATCAGCGCACAAAGAACTGTAACAATAGCAGCACCCCATTTTCTGGATATCTTCAACTCCTCATGGAAGAAGGCAGTGCTAACCTCGTGAAGTGACATCAGAGAGGTGAGGGCAGCAAGCGACAGCAGGGAATAGAACAGCAATGCCACCAGCTCGCCTATCAGCGGAGCACCAGAGAATGCCTGTTGGAAAACATTAGGCAGGGTGATAAACACCAGGCCAGGACCAGAATACTGACCAGCCAGCTCTGGGTCGGCCAACTTATCGGCCGCATCAGGATAGCTGGCAAAGAAGGCTGGGAATATCATGAGACCTGCCAACACGGCTACCAGTGTATCGATAGCTACAATCTGCACGGCAGACTTCGTGAGATGGGTGTCGCGCTTGAAATAGCTGGCATAGGTACACAGGCAGCCCATGCCGAGACTCAGTGAATAGAAAGCCTGACCTAAGGCGCCAAGGAAGGTCTTGCTGTCAACGCCAGAGAAATCGGGATTAAACAGGAAAGATATACCTCGACCTGCGCCTGGCAACAAACACGATGCAACAGCGATGATGATCAGCAGGATAAACAGCAGGGGCATCATCAGCTTAGAGGCACGCTCAATACCTTTTTCCACACCTTTGGAGATGATGAAATGGCACATCAGCATGAATACAAGCATCCACAGGATAGGTTTCCAGGGATGCGCGGCAAAGGTATCGAAATAACTCTTTACGTAAGAGGCATCACCATTCAGATGACCGGCTACAGAGGCATAGATATACTGCAGGCACCAACCTGAAACAACAACATAATAGCCGGTGATCATAAAGCCGGTGAACACGCCAAACAGGCCAATCAACCGCCAAGGAGTGCCATTAGCCAACTTGGAATAGGCACGAGCCGTATTTGCCTGAGCCCTGCGACCAATGATAAACTCATTGAGCATACAGGGTACACCCAGGATAACGACGCATGCGATGTATATCAAAAGGAAAGCGGCACCACCGTTCTGACCTGTCATATAAGGGAAACGCCATACATTTCCAAGTCCTACAGCCGAACCGGCAGTAGCAAGTATGATGCCTAATTTAGTTCCGAAATTTGCTCTCTCTGTTGTCATCTTTCTATAAACCTGAATCCCTATTTTTTGAAATCGCTTGCAAAATTATAAAATATTTCGTACTTTTGCGCCCTGATTGAAAGTAAAAATACAAAAATGATACGATTTTTTAAGAAATATCCCCTCTCGCTGGTGTGTTTGGCACTTGTTTGGTATCTGTCTATTTGGTTCTTACCGCCTGACTATATCGAATTGCCCAGCATCAACTTCCTGGATAAATGGACACACTTCGTGATGTATGGAGGAACTTGCTCGGTTATCTGGTTTGAATACCTGCGCAGTCACCAAAGCCTTAACAAACAAAAACTATTCCTTTGGGCATGGCTTGCCCCAACCCTGATGGGAGGAGTCATTGAACTGGTGCAGGCCTATTGCACTACCAACCGTTCCGGCGAATGGCTTGACCTGGCAGCCGATGCCGTAGGGTGCACCTTGGCAGTAGGCGTGGGACTAGGTCTCAAAAAAATGTGGAAGAAGAGTCAGGCCTCGTTCTTCCACATTTTATAAGGATTCTTACGCAGGTGCGAATTATAATATCGCTTATCACCAGTGACTTCCTCACCGATGAAATCGGGCTTTTCGTAGGGTTCGTCAGGTGATGACAGTTCTACCTCGGCTATCACCAATCCATCGTTGTCGCCATAGAACTCATCGACCTCGAAGGTATGTTTGCCACTGGCAACAAGATAGCGGGTCTTATCGATAACGCCAGGTTCGCAAATCAGAAACAACTGTTCGGCTTCCTCAAGCGCTATTTCCTTCTCGAACTCATAACGACTCAAGCCGCCATCGAGCGAAGGACCCTTGATGGTCAGGAAGCCCTGATTATCACGGATACGAACACGTACTGTGCGTCCGTTTCCACTACTGATATAACCTTGCTTGATACGATAACTCTTGTGTGCGCGGCTTTTGAAATCATTGCCGCGCACCAAGAATTTCCGTTCTATCTCCATTCCGCTCATAGATTAAGCGAAATTGTAGATAGTGTAAGCACAGAAGGCGATGGCAAAAAGAATCAGGATTCCGAAAATCCAGTTAACTACTTTGCGTCCCTCTTTTTCTTGTTTCTCAGCGTAAGCCTTCTGCTTAGCGTTTAAATGCTTTTCTTTAGACATAGTAATATGAAATTTAATGTTAGGTATTAATCTTCATCACTTACTGGAAACTCCATGAGGTATGCCTTGATAAAGCCATCCAGCTTACCATTCATCACGCTGTCGACATCACGGGTCTCGAAATTGGTACGATGATCCTTGACTCGCTTGTCATCAAAGACATAAGAACGGATCTGACTACCCCACTCGATTTTCTTCTTGCCAGCCTCAATCTTAGCCTGTGCCTCAAGACGTTTCTTCATGGCACGGTCATAGAGTTGTGAACGGAGCAGCGCCATAGCACGCTCCTTATTCTTTGGCTGGTCGCGCGTCTCCGTATTCTCAATGAGGATTTCCTCTTCCTCGCCCGTATCAGGGTCGGTGTACCAATAACGCAGGCGCACACCCGATTCCACCTTGTTCACGTTCTGACCACCAGCACCGCTTGAACGGAAAGTATCCCACGACAACTTAGCGGGGTCAACATATACCTCGATGGTATCATCGACAAGGGGCGAAACGAAGACAGAAGCGAAGGATGTCATTCGCTTACCCTGCGCATTATAGGGTGACACACGCACCAAACGGTGCACGCCATTCTCACTCTTCAGGAAGCCATAGGCAAACTCGCCACCCTCTATCTGCATGGTGACACTCTTGATACCAGCCTCGTCACCGTCGAGCAAGTTACTGATTGTGACTTTATAGCCATGAGCCTCAGCCCAGCGCATATACATACGCATCAGCATCTGCGCCCAGTCCTGAGCCTCAGTACCACCAGCACCAGAGTTAATCTTGAGCACGCAGTCCATGGGGTCTTCCTTCTGGCGCAGCATATTCATAAGTTCCAGTTCCTCGATGGCATCGACAGCCTTCTGGTAGTCTTCATCCACCTCCTGCTCGGTCACCATCTCGTCTTTATAGAAATCAAAGGCCAGCTGCAATTCGTCGGCCTTGGTACGTACATCATTATAGCCATCAATCCATTTCTTGATAGCCTTTACCTTCTTCATCTGCTCCTCAGCACGCTTGGGGTCTTCCCAGAAGTCAGGCGCCTGAGTACGAAGATCTTCTTCTTCGAATTCAATCTGTTTCTGGTCTATCTTCAGATAGTGAAACAGTTTCTCAGCTCTGTCTAATACGTCTTTTAATTGATCCTGTGTTATCATTCTTTATTCCTCGTACATTTTATCAATCTCAGCCTTGTAGTTCTCGTTGAGTACGCGACGCTTGATTTTCAGCGTGTTTGTCAGTTCTCCACGCTCCATGGAGAAGCCCTTGGGGAGCAACGTGAATCGCTTCACCTGTTCGTAATGAGCCAACTGCTGCTGCAAGGTCTCAATACGCTCGCTGAGCATACGGATAATACGCTTATCCTTGCAAAGGTCCTCACGACTATTGAAAGCAATATCGTGGGTACGCGCATATTCCTCCAGTAACTTATACTCGGGCACAATGAGCGCAGAGACAAACTTACGCTGGTCGGCAATGATGGCTATCTGGTCGATATACTTGTCAACCAGGAGTTTTGACTCAATCATCTGCGGAGCGATATATTTTCCGTTTGACGTTTTGAAGAGGTCCTTGATACGGTCCTTCAGGAAGAGTTCGCCATCCTTGAGGTAACCAGAGTCTCCTGTCTTGAAATAGCCATCAGCCGTGAACGACTGGGCAGTGATATCATCACGGTTATAATAGCCTCGGGTAATGGTGGGGCCCTTCAGAAGTATCTCTCCCTCTTCACTAATCTTGATATCGATGCCCTGGATGGGGAAGCCCACAGAACCCACCTGGAACGGCTTTCCTAGGTGGTCGCACGAGACGGTAGCCAGCGACTCTGTCAAGCCATAGCCTACAACCATGTTCAGGCCAATGCTATGGACAAACTCCTCTACGTGAGAAGCTACGGTTGCGCCTGCCGTGGGGAAGAAATGAGCATTCTCAAGTCCCAGTTCCTTACGCACCAATGAGAATACGGTCTTATTGAGCAACTCATACTCCAAGTGCAGTGCCATAGGAGGCTGCTTGCCTGCTGCCAGATACTCAATATTATGCTTGCGACCTACCTCAAGCGCATGCCTGAAGAGCTTGCGCTGTACGGTACCACTGGCCTCTATCTTCTCTTGCACGCCATGATACACCTTCTCCCAGAAACGGGGCACGCTGGACATACACGTAGGATGCTGCTCACGCATAGACTTCTGAACCTCCTGTGGATAGGTATTCACAATCAGGCGAGCACCAACGGAGATACAAAGCAAAGCCCAGCCACGCTCAAAGATATGCGTGAATGGCAGGAAATTCATCACACGGTCGTTCTCGTCAACAGGCACATCCTTATGGTTTGCTTCCATGGCTGCATGGAACTGTCCCATAGAAAGAATAACACCCTTGGAGTCACCCGTTGTGCCACTGGTATAAAGAATATTGGCAATATCATCCATCGTAGCGTCCTGCTGGCGCTGCTCTACCTCGGTCTGACGAGTCAGACCCTCGCCCAGTTTCAGGAAGTCTGTGAATGACATCACGGTTGGGTCACCTTCAGGCAGTTTTACTGCTGAGTCGAACACGATGATACGTTCCAAGGAACGACAGGTGGGGAATACACGACGTGCCTTGTCGAACTGCTCCTGCTCACCCACAAAAAGGAAGCGAATCTTTGCGTCATTAACCATAAACTGTATCTGCTGCTCACTACTGGTAGCATAGAAAGGTATGGTTACGGCACGAATGCCCCATGCGCCAAAATCTGTGAATAGATATTGTACAGAGTTCTGAGAGAATACACCCAGATTTTCCTGCACATTTACGCCTAAAGCCAACATGGCATTAGACACTTGTTTTACAATGCCCGAGAACTGATTCCACGAGCATGATTTCCACTCTTTACCACTGAAGTTCTTGTAAATCAGCGCCTCGCGGTCGCCATACTTGGCAGCCACATCATACACCAATCGGGAAAGATGGCTGTTTATCTGCATAATAACCCATTTTATTTGTTGGTGCAAAAGTACTCAAAATAGGTCAGACTGCCAAATGTTTCGTCATTAAATATCCTTCTTCTGGATGATTTCGACATTGTAAACCTGTTCACCTGCCGTCTTATCAGCCTCACGGGGCAGATAGATGGGAGCGTCCGGCTGTAAAGGGAGTATGTGCAATTCCAGTTGGGAACAATTCTCAGGCAAGCGCCACAGACCATAAAGGAACGGACGGCCATAATAGAAATTATCGGCTATCAAATGACCGTTGGCATATAAGCGGGCACAGTCGCCACGATAGGAGATGGAAAGAAGTGATGCCCCTACCCCAGCTTTGTCAGGAGCCGGTATCTGTATCCTATAGACTGCAGCTTGCTGCCAATCCTGTTCGGATGGTGCCTCAGCCACCTTAGCCCTACCCTTCACAATCGTACGCAAAGGGCCTGCCTCCTTCACCTTTTCAGCAGCTAGAGCGATACTCTTTGTCTCTTCCTCTTCAGACAGGAAAAGACGTTCAGCCTCAGCCTTCGTGATCAGATAGATATTATCGTAAATGGGGTTCCTGGTGCCACGCGGTCTGACATTCTTCAGCGTCTTGCCATTTGTCATACAGATTGTTGAGGGGATGCCAGGAACCTGCATCATATAGACTTTTCCGTCACGACGGGCCACGAGTTGCGCCGTAGCATAACGGATACCGTCAACATTGACAGGGAAGATTGCCATACAGCCACTTGGAACAGTCAACTTAGGCAGTTTTACGCCACATGCTTCCAACTGCACATTTTTCTTGGCAGAGAGGTTATGGAAACGTTCGTAGTTATTAACGAAGATAAAGGCAGAAGCATCCTCTCCCTTTGCACTTCTTATAGCCCAGCGCAACTGGGTATCCTCACCTTTCTTCAGATCCTGTGGAGCAGGGAAAGAAGCCTCCATAGGTGCCAGAGTCTCACCCCAGTCATGCATGAAGAGATGAAGGGGACGCAACATATAATACTGGGGATAGGTCTGTCCGAACTCGCCCAAAGGAGCCTGGAAGTCGTAGGTCATCACAGGTAGGTCATTATTGGCCGTACCAGGCGATGTCTGACATTCATTCATCGTGTGGAGGAGTCCCTCTGGATTCGTACCGCCATGATACATATAGTATCCCAAGAGGTTTGAACCACTACCCAGTTTTACTAATGCCATGGAGTAAGCATCCTCAGGATAGACGTACGGACGACGATGATAAGCGGTAGCCATTCCACCTCCAAGTTCACAGGTGAAATAGGGATATTGCTCATCACCCTCATTGAGTTTCTCCTCTTGCTTTCCTAAGAGGTCGGTGCCTATGGCTGTAGAAGAACGGAAGCCTTTGAAATTAAAGGCCTTATAATAATTACCACAGCCTTCAGTCACCTCCTTATCCCAGAAGCCATCGGCATAGTCACCATAAAGGGGAAGCATCTCACCAAAGGGTACTGGCGTGCGCAGCTCCGGCCATCCAGTACGGGTATAAAACGGCAAATCGAAGCCTATCTTCAGAGCTATCTGTTTAAGGGCCATCAGGTACTCACCGCGTCCATGATACTCATTATCAAACTGTGCCGCAATGACCGGGCCGCCATCTTTCCACTGCAAGCCCTGCACCTGTGTAAAGATCTGACGATAGAGTGTTTCGACTAAGCCCAGAAATACTGGATTCTGTTCACGTAACTTACAGCCTTTAGCAAAGACCCAGTCTGGAATGCCACCATTACGTACCTCGCCATGACAAAACGGTCCCAAGCGCAGGACAACTGGCATCTGCTCCTTCTTACACACTTCCAGGAAGTTGCGCAACGAGCGCTGTCCATCCCAGCGGAAGATACCTTCCTGCTCTTCTATATGATTCCAAAACAGGTAGGTGGCAATAATAGTGACACCACCCTCTTTCATCTTCCTGACTTCGTCAGCCCATTCATTGACAGGAATGCGCGAATAGTGTATCTCGCCCATCACAGGACATACACGGTGTCCATCAATGAGGAGGCTCTGACTATCCCACGTTACAGTGGGAATATGCTGTGCCCTTGCATTCGTAAACGATAATACGAGTATGTATATTGTAACAGAAAATCTTAGTAGCTGATTCATCAGTTTACCTGTTTTTAAGTTTTCGCCTACAAAGGTACGACATATAAATAAAAAAAAGCAATCTGTCAACGATTTTTTGACAGATTGCTATAATTATTTTTACAGAACTTCCGTTCTATCGCTTATGCGAAAGGATTCTCTGTGGGATAGTAGTCACCCTTGGGGAAGTTGTAGTCAATCTCCTCAACGGGGATACCCATGTACTTCAGAACCTCCCACAGGTACTTACCAGCGTGCTCGAACATCACAGCTGCGTGGTGTGGGTAGTGCTTCTCGATGAGCACGTGACGGTAGAAGCGGCTCATGTTCTTGATACCGAAGATACCGATAGAACCGAATGAGCGAGTAGCCACAGGAATAATCTCGCCCTGAGCGATATAAGCACGGAGCTTCGTATCGGCTGTTGACTGCAAACGATAGATTGTAGCCTTACCAGGAGTCAGGTCACCCTCAAGTGTACCGTTAGTTACCTCTACAGGCAGAGCGCGGGCCATAATGCGCTGGAAGCACATCTGACAGTTGCAAACCTTAGAAGAAGCGGTGTTACCACAGTGGAAGCCCATGAAGATTTCCTTCTCTGTATAGGTATCGCACTCAAACTTCTTACCCTTGATGCTCTCCTCGTACATATCCTTAGGTACAGAGTTGTTGATGTCGAGCAGGGTTACAGCGTCCTCAGTGATGCAAGTACCAATGTACTCAGACAGAGCGCCATAAATATCAACCTCACAAGCTACGGGGATACCACGACCTGTGAGACGGCTGTTAACGTAGCAAGGTACGAAACCGAACATGGTCTGGAATGCAGGCCAGCACTTGTTAGCCATAGCAACAAACTGACGTGAGCCCTTGTGAGCCTCGATCCAGTCGGTGAGAGTCAGCTCATACTGAGCCAGCTTAGGCAGAACTGAAGGTATCTTATTGCCAGTGCCCAACTCGGCAGCCATATCCTTCACCACGTCGTCGATACGTGGGTCACCCTGGTGCTTCTGGAAAGCCTCGAGCAGGTCGAGCTCTGAGTTCTCCTCGATCTCAACGTCGAGATCATAGAGGGCACGGATAGGAGCATTACAAGCCAGGAAGTTGTTTGGACGAGGACCGAAGCTGATAATCTTCAGGTTCTGCAGACCGATGATAGCACGTGCGATGGGCAGGAACTCATGAATCATCTCTGCGCACTCACCTGCGTCGCCAACAGGCTCCTCAGGAATATAAGCACGGGTCTTACGCAGGCTCAGAGCCTGACTAGCGTTCAGCATTCCGCAGTAAGCATCGCCACGACCGTCGATCAGGTCGTTCTGAGTCTCCTCAGCAGCAGCGCAGAACATGGTGGGGCCTTGGAACCAGTCAGCAATCATGGTCTCAGAAATCTCAGGACCGAAGTTGCCAAGATATACACAGAGGGCATTACAACCAGCTTTCTGCACATCCTCGAGAGCCTGCTTAGCGTGAATCTCGCTCTCTACGATACAGATGGGGCACTCATAGATGCCATCCTTTCCAAACTTTTTTTCATACTCGGCGATAACAGCCTTACGACGGTTAACAGCCAATGACTCGGGGAAACAGTCGCGGCTTACAGCGACGATTCCAACCTTAACTACTGGTACATTTTTCATTTTAAACAGATATTATCTCTATGAATAATTTTAGGTTATACACTCATTCGGGTACTTTCGGATGCAAAGATACACTTTTCAGAGCGACTAGCCAAATAAATAAGAGATTTTTTTAAACAAAACTGATTACGCCCTGCTGTGTCTCTGGCGTTTCCGGACGCTGTATTTCTTCTACAACATTCTGATTACCAATGCTAGCCAGAATTTCACGTGTACGCTTATAAGTAGGCGTCTGTTCCACTGCAGAGATAACATCATCATTATCTAAATCTTCAGGACCGAAGATATAGATATTGGGACGACGCTTATGAATCCTTGCAGAATCACTGTCACCATAGTAATGTCCGCGTCGTTCTTCACGCTTGGCTGTACGTTCCTGTTCTTCTGCCAGTCTGTTTGCATCTTCCTTGGTCTGCTGACGAAGCAGTCGCTCTTCCATACCGTCCACATCCTGCATGCCGAAACCTGTTGCAAGAATGGTAACCTTGACGCGTTTGCCCAGTTCCGGATCAACAGCAACACCCCATTTGAACACGAAGTCATTGCCAAAGCGATCCATGAACTCATGAACATAGTTCATCTCCTCCATCATGAAATTATCCTTAGAATCCTTCTGGTGTGAGAACGAGATATTCAGCAGAATCTTCTTTGAATTGAAGATGTCATTATCGTTAAGCAACGGAGAATTAAGGGCATCGTCAATAGCCTTCTTCACACGATCCTCACCTTCGCCATAACCCGTAGACATGATAGCCACGCCACCATCCTGGAGTACGGTCTTCACATCATTGAAGTCAAGGTTCATCGTACCGTGGAGGGTGATAATCTCCGCAATAGACTTTGCTGCCACAGACAGCGTATCATCAGCTTTTCCGAAAGCATCGAGGAACGACAGGTCAGGATATATCTCGCGCAAACGTTCATTATTAATAACAAGCAAGGCATCCACGTGCTTTGACATCTCCTCAACACCGTCAAGAGCCTGGTCAATCTTTTTATTTCCCTCAAAGCGGAAAGGAATGGTAACGATACCCACGGTAAGGATATCCATCTCCTTTGACACGCGGGCAATGACAGGAGCCGCACCAGTACCTGTACCACCGCCCATACCTGCGGTAATAAAGGCCATACGGGTACCATCATTCAGCATGTTATGGATATCATTAATGCTTTCCTCAGCTGCTGCGCGTGCCTTTTCAGGACGGTTACCGGCACCAAGGCCCTCACTACCCAACTGCAGCTTAACAGGCACGGGAGAATCATTCAGGGCCTGATTATCCGTATTGCACACTACGAAGGTCACGTCGTGGATACCTTCTTTATACATATGATTGACAGCATTACCACCACCGCCACCAACGCCGATGACCTTAATGATGCTGTGTTTCTCTTCGGGAACGCCGAAATCGAGAATATCGTTTGTTTTATTGAAATCTTCCATATGAGTTACTTTTTTGAAGGTTGAATATTGAATTATTCCTCGCTGACAATGTCCTTGCCGAACTTAGTGAGACCTTTCTTGAATTTGTTGAACCAGCTGTTCTCCTTCTTCAAGCGACGTTGCTCTTCTTCCTGCAAACGTCTCATCTCCTCTTCGGCAGCTTCTTCAGCTTCTTTCTTACGACGAGCCTCCTCGGCAGCACGTTCTTCTTCCTGAGCCGTACGGATAGTACCGGTCTCAATCTCATGAATTTGACGCGGTCTGCGTTCCGGAGCAACCTGCTCCTCATGTTCCTCCTCATCAAACAGATTTCCATTAGGATCAATATCCCTGCCTGCGCAGTTGATATCACCCTTTATCAGCAGACCGAGTACGGTGTTATACATACCGTTGTGAGACCTGATCTGCTCGATGCTGGAATTAACTGTTGCAGTAACAAACTTAGCAACACGGATTTTATCAACATGAGTGTACTTCGTGAAAGCAACCTCAATATTCTTCATGTTTGCGCCGCCACCAGTCAGGATGATGCCACCCAGCAGTTTATCGTAGTATTCAGCAGGAATCTGATAACGGACATTCTCGATAATCTCCTCCACGCGAGCCTCGACAATCTCAATGAAGCGACGAGCTTCTATCTGACGGTCAGAATCGATAGAGTATTTCATCTCAGGATCAATATCATTATTATCCGTATAGGCAGAACCATAATTCAGTTTCATCTTCTCGGCATCACTCTCCTCCATCTGAAGTGAGGCAATATCCTTCGTGACATTGTTGGAGCCCAAAGGAATAACGACCAGATGACGGAGCACATTCTTCCAGAATACAGATACTGTTGTCGTGTCGGCACCGATATCAACCAGTGCACATCCAGAACGCTTCTCAGCCTCTGTCAACACCACATTTGCCAATGCCAGAGGAGCCAGATACATATCTGCAACCTTAATATTGGCTGCCTCAAAACATTTGTTCAGGTTCTGGAAGAACGATGTACGTTCAAGGATATTCAGGAAATTACCTTCGAGGTGATTGGCACGGATACCCACAGGATCCATCTGCAACTGCGTATCAACACGATACTCTTGCTCGGCAACATCCAGAATCTTCTTGTCAGGATAATCAAGCCCCCAGTTGGCATCCATCAGTTCCACCACCATCTCCTGTGTGATAATACAATCACCAGGGAAATCCTTCACAATAGTGTTCTTGACACTGCGAATAGACTGGCCACCGACACCCACGAATACCTGAGTGATACGTGTCTTCAGCTGTGTTTCCAGTTTCTTGACGATAGATGTCAGACACTGAGCAGTCTTGTCAATGTTGTAAACAACACCCTTGCGGATGAATGAGGACGAATCTTCCCGCACCAGTGCCAGGACACTGATGCTGCCATCGGGCTTTTTCTGTCCGGCAATACCCGTCACCTTGGATGAACCGAGTTCAATTGCAACGATAAAATCCTTAATTTCAGCCATAATATATTATCTTTTATTTTCTTTTACACACTATCTGATTATCAAACTCAACGCTGACACGAGAATATTTATTCCAGCCAGCCTGCATTAGACCATAACGATAGAATTTTTGCAGGCGCTCCAACTTCTTTTCCACACCATCCGGCTGACCGATATAGGCAATATGCCCACCCACACGAGGCACAATCTCCACCGAACCGTCAGTCAGCACATTCAACTGAACAATCTGATTCTTCCAGAACGGGTTGGAGAGAATGATATTGGCCATTGGCACCAGTCTTTTCTCTGCATATAGTTTATTGATGTGACCAGTCGCTATAATCAGATTACAGGAATAGTCTGTACTGGGCATTGGCTTTCCATGATTATCCACATAAAAGTCCTCTCCTTGGTCATTCATAACCCTGACCACAGGAATACGCTGACGGACATCGATACATACCAAGCCATTCTGCCCTTTATAGCACTGCACGTCTTCTATCAGTTCCTTAGACTGCAGCGTCTCCTCTATCTGTCGGAGATTTATCTTCTCCATCGACTGACCAATAGGGCTGATAGCATCATGATTGAGCATGAACTTAATATCGGCCTCACTGAGGAATCCTTCAACGACACTTTTCTCTATGTTGATACGAATATCCCGGCACACACGTCCGGCATCCGGCTTATTAAACGCCGTCATGGCCAGGACGAGATATACGCCCAGCACAATATTCAAGGTACCAAATGCAATTTTCTTCCAGTTCATCAACTATTCCACGATAAGAGCATTTTAGTTTTTATTACTCTGCAACACCTTGGCCATCTGTGGAACCTGGTTATCCAGGTCACCGGCACCAAGTACGATAAGGACATCGAACGAACGGCTCTTGATGAAGGACAGCACGTCATCCTTGTTGATGAGCTGCTTCTTAACCCCAGGGGCCAGACGATCGTAGATCAGCTGTGAAGTAACGCCTTCTATAGGCAATTCACGGGCAGGATAGATCTCTGTCAGAATCACTTCATCCAACTGACTCAGCGCATCAGCGAAATCCTGGTAGAAATCGCGGGTACGTGTATAGAGATGGGGTTGAAAGATAGCCGTGATATGACGATCTTTATATAGTTCACGAATGCTACGCGCACTCTGATAGATTTCTTTGGGATGGTGAGCATAGTCTGAGAGGAACACCAGCTTATCGGTCTTGATCTTAAAATCAAAACGGCGGTCTACTCCTCCATAGGTCTGCATACCATAACGCAACTCCTCTGCCGTACAGCCATTGAGTTGTGCCATTGCCATCGCAGCAATACCATTTTCAATATTGATAGGAATAGGCTGACCCAGTTGCACATTCAACACATTCTCGACAGGAGAGATAAAGTCGAACGTAATCTCACCATTCTCTATCTTGATATTCTCAGCATGGAAGTCACCCTCGTTAAGAGAATAGTCATAACGCTTCACACCATCCTGCAAGTGCTCCTTCATCTCCAAGTCGCGGTGAATAATCAGGGCACCACCAGGCTGGATCAACTCTGTGTAATGACGGAAACTCTCCAGATAAGCCTCCTTTGTACCATAGATATCCAGATGATCAGGGTCTGTCGATGTGATAACCGTCATCCAAGGTGACAGCCAATGGAAAGAACGGTCGAACTCATCGGCCTCGATCACCACATATTCCGAATCAGAGACAATATAATTGGTACCATAGTTTTTGGTGATACCACCTAGGAAAGCATTACAATCCAGATGACTCTGGTGCATGATATGTGCACACATGCTTGACGTTGTTGTCTTACCGTGAGTTCCTGCCACACAAAGTCCTTTCATCTGACGGGTCAGTGTACCCAGCACCTGCGCACGTTTCTGTATTTCAAAACCATTCTCGCGGAAATAGCACAACTCCTGATGCTCTGCCGGGATAGCTGGGGTATAAACCACCAGGCAATGTTCCTTGTCCTTACATGCATGAGGAATCAAATCCACGTTTTCCTCATAATGAATCAAGGCGCCCTCCTTCTCCAGACGACGGGTCAGATCCGAAGGTGTTTTATCATAACCTGCTACAATCAGGCCACGATGAATGAAATAACGTACCAGTGCACTCATACCTATACCACCGGCACCAACGAAATATACAGCTTTTATATCCTTTGCTTCCATTTTCTTATTTTACTCTGCTCCTGCGAGTTTTAATACTTCTTTAGCTATAACTTTTGCTGAGTTGGGATAGCCCATCTTCAGCACATTCTCACTTAATGACTCCAATAATGCAGCATCATTCACCACGTCAACAGCCATTGGAATCAGCTTCTCGGCAGCCTCATTATCCTTGACGCACAAGGCAGCGCCATTCTTCACCAACGCCATTGCATTCTTGGTCTGATGATCTTCTGCAACATTAGGACTTGGCACCAGTATAACGGCCTTTCCTATCAGGCAAAACTCAGAGATACTGCTGGCGCCTGCCCTGCTGATAACCAGGTCGGCGGCACGATAGGCAGCACCCATGTCTGCAATAAAATCGCTCACCACAAGGTTCTCAGGACAGCCCTCCTGTTCCAGTTTCTCAGCAATCTGTGCACTATAATATTTTCCTGTCTGCCAGATAAACTGAACACCAGAATGACGAATCTCATCCAAGTGTTGCAACACACTCTCGTTGATTGTACGTGCACCCAGACTACCTCCTACCAGGAGAACTGTTCTCTTGTCGGCCTGCAAGCCAAACGACTGAAGTGCTTCTTCACGGGTTATTTTCGTATCCAGCAATGACTGGCGAACAGGATTGCCTGTCATCATAATCTTATCCTTGGGGAAGAAACGTTCCATTCCTTCGTATGCCACACAGATCTTTGCAGCCTTGGAAGCCAGTTTCTTATTAGCCAGTCCAGCATATCCATTCTGTTCCTGCAACAAGGTAGGAATACCCAGACTATTGGCAGCACCCAAAGCCGCACTACTGGCATAGCCGCCTACACCCACAGCAACCTGAGGCTTAAATTCACGTAGCAGCTTCTTGGCCATTCGCTTACTTTTCAGATAATCCAAAGCCACGCCGATGTTTCCCGGTTTCCACAACGGACGCAGGAATCCACGAATAGGAAGGCCGACAATCTCATAGCCTGCCTGCGGTACTCGCTGCATCTCCATACGACCCTCGGCACCAACAAACAATATCTTAGCATCTGGACGCAACTCGCGTACAGCATTTGCAATAGACACGGCAGGGAATATATGACCTCCTGTGCCACCACCACTAATTACTACTCTTAATTCTTTCATACTTCTGCAGTTTTTACAGACTGGTCTTTACGTTTTGCACTACGGCTGACACTCAAGATGACGCCAATATAGGCACAGTTCACAATCGTCGATGTACCACCTTTCGAGACGAGAGGCAACGGCTGACCGGTGACGATACCAAAGTCAACAGCCACACACATATTGATGACTGCCTGGAACACCAGCAGCAACGTCAGTCCCATCACAAGAAAAGCAGGGAAGTTATTCTCACATCTACTGGCTATACGCGCAGCCCTGAACAAGAGGATGACATATAGGAACACCACGGCTATAGCACCAACCAGTCCCATCTCTTCAATGATAATCGCATAGATAAAATCGGAGAAAGCCTGTGGCAGATAATCACGCTCCACAGAGTTACCGGGTCCTTTACCGATGATACCTGATGACGCAATGGCAAAGTTGGCATGAGTCACCTGGAAGTTCTTATCGGTCACCTTGTACTCCTCGGCAGGAACATTCTTGTCTTCCTTACCTGCAATACGGTTCTTCCAAGTCCAGAAACGGTGGGTCAACTTTTCCCATCCAGATCTGTCTTTTTTCTCCGAACTCTTTACCACCTGTTCTGTCTGTCCGTTAGCCTGAGCCTGTTCCAGTTCCTGGCCTTCCTTATCTAATTTGGCCATCCAGAACACCAGTCCTAGGAATATAGCAACAAGCAAAACAAGTACACCCGTCAACTTACCCATCTGTCTCAATGGAACACGGGCAATAAACATCATGACAAAGATAACACTGAAGAGCAATACTGCCGTTGACAGGTTCTCAAGACCAATCAACATCGTAGCTGGTACCACCAACCAAAGCACATACTTCATGGCAGTGGGATCTGCACCACTCTCGTCCTCGCGCTGCATCGCACTGAGAATCTGCGCAGCCGTCAAGACCATCGTTCCCTTGGCAATCTCTGAAGGTTGGAACGTGAATCCAGGCAATTGGATAACGCGGTTGGCACCATTGATACTCTCACCACCTATCAATACCCACAACAGAGTGGCATAGGTAAGAACCAGCATCAAAGGCGTCAGCAGCTTGAAATATCTGCATGGGATATTCAGCGTGATGATAGCCACGCCCACACCCACAAGAATCATCGCCGTGTGATAAATCAACGGCATCATATAGTTATGGGTTTTATAGGTCAGCGTACTCGAGGCAGAGAACACCTCGACGATGCTGATAAGACAAAGGAACAGGAACACCGTCCATATACCTTTATCGCCCTTGAAGAGATTGCCAATTTTCTTTTCCATTCCTATAGATTTCTTACCAATTCCTTGAATTGCTCTCCACGATCCTCCATATTCTTAAAGAGGTCGAACGATGCACAGCATGGCGACAGGAGTACTGTCTCACCAGGGCTGGCCAACTCATAGCAAGCTTCCACACACTCCTTCATTGAGTGCGTATCACGAACGGGAAGGCCGAGCGCATCGAAGTTATCGTGCAGTTTCTTATTGTCAGCTCCAAGATATACCAATGCAGAACATTTCTCGCGGATGAGCGGTTTGATGGGATCATAGTCATTACCCTTATCCTTACCACCTACAATCAGCACCACCTTGGTTTTCATGGAGTCGAGTGCATACCAGCAGGCATCCACATTCGTAGCCTTGGAATCGTTCACATAATGAACGCCACGCACAGTAGCAACTTTCTCCAGACGGTGTTCCACTCCGGGGAAGTCACTGAGTGACTGGCGGATGATATCCTTCTTGATACCTGCGATATCACCAGCAATACCTGCAGCCAGCGAGTTATAGATATTATGACGTCCCGTCAGACTCAGCTGTTCCTGCTCCATGTTAAACGGTTCCGGCTGTTCAATGGTGTATTCTCCCTCAGAGATATAACCGATAGAGCCTTTCTCCTTCAGCTCAGAGAACGGATACTGAATAGCCTGGATGTCGTATTTCTGCAACTCACGCTGGATGATGGGATCATCATTCCAGTAGATGAAGGCATCGTCAGGTGTCTGATTCTGGATGATACGCATCTTGGCATCCACATAGTTCTGCATCTCAAAATTATAGCGATCCAGATGGTCGGGCGTGATGTTGAGCAGAATAGCAATATTAGCATGGAACTCATACATATTGTCCAACTGGAACGAAGACAGTT
This sequence comes from Prevotella communis, assembly GCF_022024175.1. GTDB lineage: Bacteria > Bacteroidota > Bacteroidia > Bacteroidales > Bacteroidaceae > Prevotella > Prevotella communis. The sequence goes on from NZ_CP091794.1 coordinate 3,131,051, forward strand.
CGATGATATAATACTCATGCGGATCCTCTGCCACCTGCAGAGCCAACGAGTTTCCGATATTGCCAGCCAGACCGGCATCGTAGCCAGCCTTCTTGAAAATATGATAGACCAGCGAGGTCGTTGTTGTCTTACCATTTGAACCCGTGATACAAATCATCTTCGAATTGGTATAGCGACCAGCAAACTCAATCTCGCTGATAATGCCAATACCCTTCTCTACAGCCTTCTTAACCATAGGAGCCGTCTCGGGGATACCAGGACTCTTGATAATCTCATCGGCATTCAGAATCAGCGACTCCGTATGCTGTCCCTCTTCCCAAACAATCTGGTGGTCGTCAAGCATCTGCTTATAGCGCGGGGCTATCTTCGACATGTCTGAAACAAACACGTCAAAACCCTCTTTCTTCGCCAGAATAGCTGCTCCGGCACCACTCTCACCTGCTCCTAAAACTACAATTCTTTTCATCGTATCTTCAATGTTATAATAGTCAATGCCGCCAGGATAATGGTTGTTATCCAGAAGCGGATAGTGATTTTCGACTCGTGGAAAGGACGATGTGGCCAACCTTTCAGAATATAACGCGACGTTGAATCAAGCTGTGAGTCGAGTTTTCTGAACGTATCGTGAATAGGCGTTGCACGGAACACGCGCACACGCTGTCCTTTTTTCTTCATGAACTTAAACCACTGGGTCTGGATGATAACACTCAGGCTTTCCACGAAGAAGATGCCACATAAGATTGGCAACATCAACTCCTTGTGGATAATCACAGCACCCACACCGATAACACCACCAATAGTCAAAGAACCGGTGTCGCCCATGAAAATCTGTGCAGGGAAGGCATTATACCACAGGAAACCTACCATCGCACCGACAAAGGCACTCAAGAACACTACCAGTTCCTCACTATGAGGGATATACATGATATCGAAATAAGAGGCAAATCCTATATGCGACGATATATAGGCCAATATACCTAAGACGGCACCTATAACAGCTGAGTTTCCTGCACACATACCATCCATACCATCATTCAAATTGGCACCATTCGACACTGCCGTCACCACAAGAATAGTCATCAGGACGAAGACAATCCATCCTGCAGCCACCTTGTGCTTTCCTACAAACGACATCACGTCTGAGTAACTCAGGTTATGGTGTTTTATAAATGGTATCGTTGTCTTCAAGGACTTATGGGCCACAGATTCATGCTTCACCACTTCCGTTCTGTTCTGCTGCGGTACACTTACATTCTCGCGCATCACCACGTCAGGACTCAGATAGAGCACAATACCAACAATGAATCCGATAGAAACCTGACCCACAATCTTATATTTTCCCTTCAAACCTTCTTTGTTCCGACGGAATATCTTGATGTAGTCATCCATGAAGCCGAGGAATCCCAGCCATATCGTGGTGACCACCATCAGAATCAGATAGATGTTACGGATACGCCCTAACAGGAGTACAGGCACCAGAATACTGACAATGATAATGAGGCCACCCATTGTGGGCACACCTTTCTTCTCGACGCCAAAGGGATCGATAGACGGATCACGCTCAGTCTCGAAAATCTTGCGACGCTTCATCCATTTGATGAAGAACTCACCAAACCAGGCAGAGATAACCAGAGAGAAAATCAAAGCCAGAAGGGCACGGAAAGAGATATAACTCCACAGGTGACTTCCTGGAATATTGTATTGCTCTAAGAATCTGAACAGATAGTATAGCATATTCTCTATTTTTTACGTTACAATAAACTTCTTATGCCTCAAAGATTTCCTTTACCACCTCACGGTCATCAAAATGGTGCTTCACGCCCTTGATTTCCTGATAGTCCTCATGGCCCTTACCAGCAATCAGGATCACATCGCCTTTCTGAGCCAGCATACAAGCCGTACGGATAGCCTCCTTACGGTCAACGATACTCACCACCTTCTTCATCTGCTTCGAATCCAGTCCGGCCAACATATCATTGATGATATCCTGTGGTTCCTCGAAACGGGGGTTGTCACTTGTGATGATAACACGGTCACTCTGCTTGACAGCCTCTTGAGCCATCAGCGGACGCTTACCCTTGTCACGATTGCCACCAGCGCCACAGACGGTGATGATCTTTCCTTCCTTACCATCCAACACTTCATGAATGGCCTTCAGCACGTTCTCCAATGCATCAGGCGTATGAGCATAGTCAACGACAGCCGTATAACCCTCTGGCGAATGGATTGGTTCCAAACGACCTGCCACACTCTTCAACGTGCTGAGCACCAAGAGTATCTCCTCTGGTTTCTCACCCAGCATCACAGCGGCGCCATAGACAGCAAGCAGGTTGCTTACATTAAACTTACCAATAAACTGTACACCTACCTCATGGCCATCAACTTCCAGATACATACCTTCGAAATGACACTCTATGATACGTGCCTTGAAGTCGGCCATCGTACGGATGCTATAGGTCTTCACGGTAGCCTTGGTGTTCTGCACCATAAACATGCCATTCTTATCGTCAGCATTGGTGATAGCAAAAGCGCCCTTTGGCAACATATCAAAGAAAGCCTTCTTCGCATCACGGTAGTTCTCTACCGTCTTATGATAATCCAGATGGTCACGAGTCAGATTCGTGAAGATACCACCTGCAAATGTCAGTCCGCCAATACGCTTCTGGGCAATGGCATGACTGGAGCACTCCATGAAGACATACTGACAACCTGCATCTACCATTCGGTGAAGCAAGTTATTCAACTCAATAGGATCTGGTGTTGTATGACTGGCAGGCACAGGCTCACCCTCGATATAGTTGCATACCGTTGAGAGCAGTCCGCACTTATAACCCAGTTTGCGGAACATATTATATAATAAGGTGGCGATGGTGGTCTTGCCATTGGTTCCCGTAACACCGACCAACTTCAGTTTCGACGTTGGGTCACCATGGAAGGTGGTTGCCACCTGGCCAACCACGGCCTCCGTTGAGGCCACCTGTACATAGCATACCTGTGGCTGACGCTCATCTGGCATATCTTCACACAAGATAGCAGATGCTCCCAGCTCAATAGCTTTTTGGATATACTGATGACCATCTGTCTGTGTGCCTTTAATAGCCACAAACAGATGTCCTGCTGCAACTTTTCTTGAGTCAATATCAACATCCTTGATATCTACATCCGTAGATCCGGCGATGCTTTTGACTTCAATATTCTTTAATAGTTCTTCAAGTATCATATTTAATTATTATTTAAGTTCCAACATACATGACATACCAGTCTGAAGGGTGGTTCCAGGTGCAATACTCTGGCGAGCCACAAAACCCTTTCCGCTCAGTTTCACCTTCACGCCCAGACGTTCCAGCTGATACACGGCATCGCGCGCACCCATACCCGTCACATCAGGCATCTTTCCAGCCTTCACATCTACCGAGGCCATTGACACCTTAGACGTATTCACGCCCAATTGGCGCAACACATAGCCGGCAGCATTATTATCGCCCTTCAATACACTGGGAATCAGCACCGATGTTGAGTCACGGGCATCAGTCACACTCAGCTTCAGACTCTTGGCCATCACACCCTCTGAGATATGATGGAAGATACCACCCGACATCAAGCCACCAGAGGCAGGCAGACCCATTTTCTTGATACACACGATACAGGTGTACTGTGGATTATCTGAGGGGAAATAGCCACAGAACGACAACCAGTATTCCGTAGTGCCTGTCTTATAGCCACCCGCCTTTGCCACCTGAGCCGTACCAGTCTTACCTGATACCTGGAACGAATGCGAGCCAGCCTTTTTACCTAAGCCCTGACTAACCACATGACGCAGCACCGTCTGCATGGTCTTAATCGTCGACGGCTTTGCAATCTGTTCCTTGATAACCTCTGGCTGTGTTTCCGCTATCATCTGGCCTTCCCTCATGAATCCCTTCACGAAACGAGGGCGCATCATCTTACCATTATTTGCAATGGCATTATAGAAAGTCACCGTATTGATCGGTGCAATCTGCGTCTCGTAACCAATACTCATCCAAGGCAGCGTTGTCTTACTCCAATAGAGCGCCCTGTTAGATGTCTTTGTATCCGGCATACGGATTTTTGGAGGCAGATAACCCACGATAGGAAGTTTCAAATCCTGTCCGATACCTACACGATAGAGTCCCTCCACATATTTTCTTGGGTTAGAGCCATAATAATGGTCAATCACATAACTCACGCCAATATTACTACTCACCTCCAATGCACGAGCCACATTAATATCACCATAACCGCCACGATGCCAGTTATGATCCTTCATCTTAGCGCCATGCATATTCAAGATACCGCATCCTGTATGTATGACATAACTCGTATCTACCACACCATCATCCAGTGCCACCAGGAAAGAAGCCACCTTGAACACCGATCCCGGCTCGCAACGATAGCTGATAGCATCGTTGAAACGTTCATAATACTGACCATTCTCCGCACGGCGCATATTAACGATAGCCTTGATATCGCCAGTCTTCACCTCCATCAGGATTGTCACACCCATGGAAGCATCCCATTTCTTCAAACCTTCGATAAGCGCCTGTTCTGCCAAGTCCTGCATACCGACGTCAATGGTTGTCACCACATCAGTACCATCAACGGCAGGAGTCAACGTGAAGGGTACCACCTTGTTCAGCACCTTCTGCTTGCGCTCTATGCCATACTTACCACGAAGCAGGGAGTCGTAAGAGAGTTCGATACCAAAACGCGCAGTATCCTTTCCACCCTCAAAACTGCGTATATCACCAATGGTACGCTCTGCCAACGAGCCAAACGGACGTCGACGAGCTTCAAAAGACTCAGCATGGAAACCACCCTTGTTTGAAGGTAAATTAAAGAATGGCAACTGCTTCACCTCGCAGTATGTATTATAACTGATACGTTTCGGCCAGACAGCCCAGTGGCGGGCGCCCTCCGATCCGTTTCTCATAATTTTGTGCTTGCCTTCCTCCAAACGTGCCTTGAACTCCTCTGCCGAGCGTTCCGGGAAGATCACGTTCAATCCTCTGCAAAGACTATCCAAGTCGGCATACCAGATACTGTCGCGCTTACGCACCCACACCGTATCAGCATTTCCGCCTGCCTGATAGTCCATGAAGATCTTGTATTCAGGAATACTGCTGGCCAGCAACTGACCATCACAGCTCAGAATATTTCCACGATTGGGACGTACGCTGTCACTATCACTCTTCTGTCTGTTGGCCACGGTCTCCCAATACGATTTCTTTGCAGTCATCGTATAACCAGCCTTGACAATGACTGCGACACCAATAAGTGTCAGCAGCACGGCAACAGCCAGATAGCGCGGTAAAACTTTCTCACTCTTAAACTTACTCATAACCCATCACGTCTCAATCTTCCGGCACTTCAATAATATAGGGAGGTTGGTCACTCAGATGCAACAGTGTATCCTGATTCTCGTGCAGCACCCTCAGTACATTACTCTGACGGCACAACTCTGTCAGGTTACTGGAACTGGAGAGTGCTCTGTATTTTGCATCCACCAGGTCTTTCTCCAACTGATTAATCTCCAGCACATCCTGCTCGCACTGATAGCGAACACCAATATAAAACACGAAGAAGAACACGACGAACAGAATCAGGATGACATGATGACGAACCATCGCAAACAGGTAGTCGCCACCCAGAATCTGTTTCAGGGTAAGCGCACCTACTGGTGTCTCGTCATCCTCGCTTGTCGACTCCTTGATACGTTTCAAAGCCATCGCAGGCTTCTCAGCCTGACTTTGCGAACCAACAGCCTCTGTTGCAGCATCCTTCCCAGACACCACAGGATCCATTCGCTCTGGCTCAGCACCAGCCTCGACAATCATCTCAATTTCGTTATTCTCGTCTGTTTTCATTCGTTATACTTTTTCTGCAATTCTCAGCTTCGCACTACGGCTGCGCGGGTTAGCCTCCAACTCCTCTTCCGAGGCCGTAATCACCCTATTATTAATAAGGTGTAACGGCGATTTTACCCTTCCGAAAAAGTCCTGTTCAACCTTTCCTTCAGCATTACCTGCACGCATCACGTTTTTCACGATTCGGTCCTCCAGCGAGTGATAGGTTATGACACTCAACCGACCTCCGGGCTTCAACAGCTGACAGGCGCCTGAAAGCATCTCACGCAGAGCATCCATCTCATGATTCACTTCTATTCTCAAGGCCTGGAACAGCTTTGTCACTTCCTTCTTCTCACGCTCCCTTGGGAACAGCTTATCCGTCAGTTCCAGAAGTTGTCCAGTAGTCTGTATGGATATCTCCTGCCTTGCCTTCACAATGACAGAAGCCACCTTGCGTGCATTCTTCAGTTCCCCATAGAGATAGAAGATATCAGCCAGTTGTTCTTCTGTATAGTTATTCAGTATGTCAGCAGCAGTCATTCCTGCCCGTTTATTCATTCTCATATCCAGTGGCGCATCAAAACGAAACGAGAAGCCACGCGTCTCGTCGTCGAAGTGATGAGAGGAAACCCCCAAATCAGCCAGCAGGCCATCGATGCCATCCACCTCATAATAGCGCATCCAGTTCTTCAGGTAGCGGAAGTTACTTCTGATGAAAGTAAAACGGTCGTCATCCACAATATTCTGCTCCGCATCAGCATCCTGATCAAAGCTATACAGATGACCTTTTTCCCCTAGGCGACGGAGTATTTCGCGGGAATGCCCGCCACCGCCAAAGGTAACATCTACTAAAATGCTATCGGGCTGGATTGCCAGCCCGTCAACGCTTTCTGCCAAAAGAACAGGAACGTGATATGTCTCAGCTGTCTTAATCATTCGTCAAGGGGTTACTGTCATTATCGCCTTCAGTTTCTCCGCAAACTCCTCTTGCGGCAAGAATGGCTGTTGTGTTTTCTCCACAGCCCATATCTCGATAGCATCATTGATGCCTATGAACCTCACCCCCTGTTCAATGTCAGCCATCTGCAGGTAGCGCTTTGGTATCAGGAACCGGCCGTTACCGTCAAGCGTCAACACCTCAGCCTCAGATACATACTGACGAAGCACCTGCTGACCCACATCATCCCATTCATTAATTTTTTCCAGCAATGCATCCATACGGCGATTCCAGGTACTTTCAGGATAGAGCACAAGGCAACGTTGATGCACATCCTTGCGCATCACGAGCACCTCTTCGCCTGCAGCCTGCAACACCTTACGGAAGATAGCAGGCAGAAAAATGCGGCCTTTGGCGTCTGTCTTGGCTTCTATATTACCTAAAAATCGCATACGAACATTATTAATTAGAGAGTTTGGATGCAAAGGTAATCATTTTGCACCACAATCCCCCACATTTCCCCACTTTTTTTTCGCAAATCTGAAAATTTTCTTCTTTCTATACATTTTATTGTTCGATATTACACATCTCGTTCTTTTTGTGCATCTTTTTGTATACAATAAAAATCCTTAATATGTGCAAAATTATAAATTTTCATCTAAAAAAAACGACGAAAATGAAAGTTTTTGCGTAATTTTGCACGTTGATACTGAAAAAGTGTGAAAGCATAGTCATGGAGAAGACCATAGACATAGACAAGATTCTCAAGGATAAAATGGGCAAAAAAGCCCGTTGGGTGCCGCGTCCTCTGGTTTGGTGGCTCAAGCATATTGTCCACGAAGACCAGATAAACTTCCACCTTTGGAATGCACGCGACCTAAAAGGCACCCCATGGCTTAAATCCACGATTGACTATCTGAACGTAACCATCAAGGTGAAAGGCATTGAAAACCTGCCCGCAAAGGACGACCCTCGCCGTTACACATTCGTGAGCAATCACCCTTTAGGAGGTATCGACGGTATTGCCATCGGATCAGTTATCGGCGAACATTACGACGACAACTTCCGATACCTTGTCAACGACCTGCTGATGAACCTGCCAGGCTTGGCGCCACTCTGCATCCCTATCAACAAGACAGGCAAGAACGGTCGTGACTTCCCCGCTATGGTAGAAGCAGGATTCCAAGGCGACAACCATATCCTGATGTTTCCCGCAGGACTATGTTCACGTAAACGCCATGGTATTATCCGCGACCTTGAATGGAAAAAGACATTCATCACCAAAAGCGTTGAAACCCATCGTGACGTAGTGCCCATCTACTTCGAAGGCCAGAACAGCAATTTCTTTTACCGCCTGTCGAATATCAGCGACAAATATGTGAAGAAAATTAATATAGCCATGCTGTTCCTCTCCGATGAAATGTTCAAGAACACAGGCAGGACCTTCACCATCACCTTTGGGAAGCCCATACCCTGGGAGACATTCACCAAGGAAAAGTCACCGATGGAATGGGCAGAATTCGTAAAAGACAAAGTATATAAACTCTCAAAATAGAACAAACAGAAAAAGCAAACTAAACAAAATAATGGAACAAACAATCATTGACCCGATTCCCGTAGAGGTCCTGAAAGCCGAACTAAAGCCAGAGCTCCAGTTGCGCATGACCAACAAGAGCAACAACCAGATTTTTATCATCACAGCACACAATGCACCTAATGTGATGAGGGAAATCGGCCGACTACGCGAAATTGCGTTTCGCGAGGCAGGCGGTGGTACTGGCAAGGAGGTAGACATCGATGAATTCGACACTTGCGAGAACTGCTACAAGCAGCTTATCGTATGGAATCCAGAGGCCGAGGAGATTATTGGCGGCTATCGCTACCTGGAAGGCAACAAATGGGAACTGGACGCCAACGGACAACCCATTCTGGCCACCAGCCACATGTTCCATTTCTCAGACAAATTCCTGAAGGAATACATGCCCTACACTATTGAGCTGGGCCGTTCCTTCGTCAGCCTGCCCTACCAGAGTTCCAAGATGGGAGCCAAGAGTCTGTTTGCGCTCGACAACCTCTGGGATGGTCTTGGTGCACTCACCGTCATCATGCCCAACGTCAAATATTTCTTTGGAAAGATGACCATGTATCCCAGTTATATCCGCGAGGGACGCGACATGATCCTCTACTTCCTGAAAAAACATTTCGACGATAAGGAGAACCTTGTCATACCGATGAAACCGTTGAAAATTGAGACTGACGAGAACGAACTTGCAGCAATTTTCACAAAAAACGACTTCAAGGAAGACTACCGTATCCTCAACCAGCGCATACGTGCACTGGGCTATAACATTCCACCATTGGTAAATGCCTACATGAGTCTGTCGCCTACCATGAAGCTCTTCGGCACAGCCATCAACTATGGATTTGGCGATGTGGAAGAAACAGGTATTCTCATTGCGATGGACGAAGTACTGGAAGAGAAGCGCGTGCGTCACATCGACTCGTTCATCAAGGAGCACCCTGAAGCACTAAAGATTACCAGCGGTGCCAACAAAATCATCTACAAGGAGAAATAAGAAGATAAAAGAAAACATAAATAAAGTGCAGTCCAAAAGGCTGCACTTTATTGTATCTCCATGACGATGAAATCTTAAATTATCGGCAATGATATACCACAAATCTTCTGATAGACATCCAGGGCATATACATCAGTCATGCCACTGATATAATCCACCACCGCCATCAGTCGTGTTTCCAGATCATCACTACTGATATCATACTGACTGCTCACTCGTCCAATGAGCTGTTGTGAGTAATAACGCTCAGGATGCTCTATGGCCTCAACCATCAGCTCCATCAACGTTGCCATGATACGATAACCCGACAACTCTACATCCAATACTGGACGACTCTTATAGATCCGTTCAACCGACACCTTCGTACAGGCCACATAAGCATCGCGTTGCCTTTCTGAGATATTCTGTATCAATGAACCCCGGAATGTACCTTCCAATATCTTGTCCTCATGCTCCAGGAAAGTCTTCACACACTCATTCTCCAACTTACCAATCACACAGGCACGCAGATACTGCACCTTCTCATTCACATCCGTCAGCTGTTCATCACTGATACGGGAACGAATACGGTTTTGCTCGGTTTCATCGAAGAAATCAAGCATCAGCGTCGTTGTCTCCTCAAAGGACAGAATCTTCAGTTTGAAGGCATCCTCCAGGTCCATAATCTCATAACAGATATCATCCGCAGCCTCCACAAGATAAACCAGCGGATAGCGCGCCCAGCGTTCATGGCCAGGTGTTGCATCCAACTGAAGGATACCCAACTCCTTTGCCACCGCTTCGTAAAGTTCACGCTCCGAGACAAAGAAACCGAACTTTGCCTTGGGCGCAGCAATCGATGGAAACGGGTATTTTACGATACTCGCCAACGTACTATAGGTCATCGCAAAGCCTCCCTGACGACGGCCTTTAAAACTATGAGCCAGCAGACGAAAAGCATTGGCATTACCATCGAATTTCGTAATGTCGCACCAGAACTCAGGAGATACCCGTTCTTTCAAATAGAGGCCTTTTCCCTCCGTAAAGAATGTCTGGATAGCCTTCTCTCCAGAATGGCCGAAAGGCGGATTTCCCAAATCATGTGCCAAGCAGGCCGTGGCCACAATCTGTCCGATTTCAGGCAATAATGTATCGATGAAATCGTGATTTTTTGAACAAAGAGCCCTCGCGATATCATTACCCAGCGACATACCCACGCTGGCCACCTCAAGAGAATGGGTCAGTCGGTTATGCACAAAAACACTACCAGGCAAGGGGAATACCTGCGTCTTATTCTGCAACCTACGGAAAGGAGCCGAAAAAATCAGTCGGTCGTAGTCACGTTTAAACTCCGTACGGTCATCATGACGTTCCAGGTGCTTATGCTCTTGCCCCAGTCGCCTATTACTTATAAGTTGTTGCCAATTCATTTTCATCGGTGCAAATTTACGAAAAAAAATGATATCTGCTATCACAGTATCTGCAAAAATTTATAAAATAAGTAGTACGGATGATGGCTATTTGAAGATAAATCACTAATTTTGCACGCTATATATAAATATTGTGTAAGATGAAAGTGAATATTATCAACAAGGGCCATCAGCCACTGCCCCAGTATGCCACAGAACAGAGTGCAGGAATGGACCTCAGGGCCAACCTCGACGAGCCCGTTACGCTGAAGCCACTGGAAAGAAAACTCATCCCAACAGGATTGCATATTGCCCTGCCCGCAGGCTTCGAGGCACAGGTACGCCCACGCAGTGGACTGGCCCTCAAGAAAGGTATCACCGTTCTTAACACCCCAGGTACCATCGACGCCGACTATCGCGGCGAGATAGGCGTGGTTCTGATCAACCTGTCACAAGAAGATTTCATCGTCAACGATGGTGAGCGTATTGCCCAGATGGTGATTGCGCGCCACGAAAAAGCAGATTTCATCGAAGTAGAGATACTTGATGAGACTGAGCGTGGTGAAGGCGGGTACGGACACACCGGAGTAAAATAAAAGTTGAAAGTTGAGAGTTGAAAGTTATGATTAGGGTTACGGTCTTAAGCGTTATATTTCTATGCAGCCTGGGCATCTTTGCCCAGACCGATACAGAGCGTCGTTATGACGTACTCTTTCATGAGGCCATGCTTCAGCGCCAGAAGAGTCACCATGACGCCACGTTCGACCTGCTTACCCGATGTCTGGAGATCAAGCCCAATGCCCACGAAGCCTATTTCTTCCTAGCGCAATACTATAGCGAGATGAAGAATACAGACAAGGCTTTGGAACTTTTCAAGAAAGCATTCGACCTTTGTCCTGACAACATGACGTATATGGAGACCCTGGCACAGTCATATATCGCCAAGGAGAAATACGCCGACGCCATTACCGTGGTTGAGAAGATGTACAACCAGGACAAGAGTCGCCAGGAACTGCTGGAAATGCTCTACCGTCTCTACTACCAGGAGCAGAACTACCAGAAAGCCATCGACGTGCTGGATCGCATGGAGCTCATCGATGGCAAAAGCGAACGCATCACGCTGGCCAAAAGTGCCCTCTACATGGAGATGGACGACAACGAGAAGGCCCTTGCCGCCATCAAGGCACTGGCCGAGGAACACCCTTACGACCTCAACTATCGCACCCTTTACGCCAATTCCCTGATGACTAACGACAAGATGGATGAGGCCTTCAGCACCTTGGAAAAGATCATTGCCGAGGAGCCTCATAACGTCAAAGCCCAACAGTCATTAAGAAACTATTATATCAGGATTCAGGATACAGAAGCTGTCGATTCCATCACACGCTGCATCCTGATTAACAAGAATACGGAAATCAACGACAAGGTTTACCTGCTTCGCCAGCTGATTGCTGAGAACGAACAGGAAGGTGGCGACAGCACACAAGTCCTGAACATCTTCCGCGAGATACTGCAACAGCCCGACCCCGATGCCGATATAGCCGAACTGCGAGCTGCCTATATGGACCTGAAGAAGATGCCACGCGACAGTATCGCTGCTGCCCTGGAACTGGTGTTGCAGTTAGACCCCAACAGGACCTCAGCCCGTCTGCACCTGGCACAGTATGCCTGGGAGGACAATGATGACGACCGTATCATCAGTCTCTGTCAGGCTGCCCGTCAGTACAACCCTGAGGAGATGATATTCTATTACTATCAGGGAATGGCCTATTACCGCAAGGAAGATACCGACCATGCCCTGGAAGCCTTCAAGAACGGCATCAATGTCATCAACGACCAGAGTTCACCTGAGATCGTGTCCGATTTCTATGCTATCCTGGGCGACCTCCTCTTCCAGAAGAAACGCGAGGCAGAGGCTTTTGCCGCCTACGACTCCTGCCTGCAGTGGAAGCCCGATAATATCGGTTGTCTGAACAACTACGCCTATTTCCTCAGTCTCAAGGGCGACAACCTGGAGAAAGCCGAGGAGATGAGTTATAAGACCATCAAGGCCGAGCCCAAGAATGCCACCTACCTGGACACCTATGCCTGGATACTGTTTATGCAGCGACGCTATGCCGAGGCACGCATCTATATTGACCAGGCCACCCAGAATGCCTCAACGCCCAGTCCGGATATCTACGAACATGCCGGCGACATCTATGCCCTGAATGGTGACATGTCCACAGCCATCAGCTATTGGCAACAGGCCCTGGCAAAAGCACCCGACAACAAGTTGTTAGTAAAGAAGATCAAACGCAAAAAATACATCAAGCAATGAAATTAACAAACATCCTTAAAGTTGCCGCTTTGGCAATGCCACTTTTCCTGACCTCATGTCACACCAACAAGCAAGTGGTTAAAGAAGCTCCCGTCGTCTCTTCTGAAGAGAGTATGGAGAATGCTGCCATATTGGACAAAGTGACCGGTAACGCACAACCGGCACAATTCGTCACTTCCAAACTGAAGTTCTCTGTAGAATACGGTTCACAGCAGATGTCGCTCACAGGCAACCTCAGAATGAAGCGCGATGACGTTATCCAGATGCAGCTCATGGCCTTCGGCTTCGTAGAGGCTGCACGCCTGGAGTTCACCAAGGACTACGTGCTCATCATCGACCGTATCAACAAGCAATACCTGAAGGCCCCCTATAACTACGTGGATTTCCTGCGTAATAGCGGCATCAATTTCTACACCCTGCAGGCCCTTTTCTGGAACGAACTGTTCAAGCCCGGACTGCAGAAGGTAGACAAGAACGCACTGGCCAGCTACACTACCAGTATCGACGGCGATGATGCCATCATCAGTCTGGAGCAGGGTAAGATGAACTACAGCTGGCTGACCAATCGCCAGTCGGGCCGTATCAAGATGACCAACATCTCCTATCGCGACATACTTAAAGGCAATACCCAGCTGAACTGGGACTACCTGGAGTTCACCAAGATGGGTGCGAAGACCTTCCCCAACAACATGAAGGTGACGCTGACCACCCCTGAGAAAGAACTGAAACTGGGTATCCGCCTGAACTACCTGGGCAACGAGAGTGAATGGGAGACACGTACCAAGGTGTCTGACAAATACCACGAGGTAGATGTCGACCAGATTCTGCGCCGTTTCATGGCCCTGTAACATACCGAAATTATCTGAAAGCTGAATAAATGAGAAAGATCTGCATACTGCTACTGATGCTTATTGTCTGCATAGCTGCGCCGGCACAAAAGTCGAAGCGCAGGACTACGCAGCGCAAACAGACGACTACGAAAGTGCAACAAACCAAGAAGAAGAAGCAACCTACACAAAGGGAACAGTTGCAGGCAGACCAGAAAAGGCTCAAGAAAGATATCGAGGAGAAGAAGCGCAGAAAGCAGGTACTGGACCAGCAGGTGAAGAAGCAGATGCAGGATGTGCTGGTTCTCAACGATGAAATCAGCGAAAAACGTCGTACTATCGACACCATCAAGACCGACATCGACTCACTCAATAGGAACCTGGCTTTTCTTGAAGCGCAGATGGACACGCTCCAGAAAGAACTAAAGACTCGTCAGAAGCGCTATGCCAATTCCGTGAGATACATGCATCGTAACCGCAAGTCGAGAAACAAGATGATGTTTTTCTTCAGCGCGCAGAACGTCAACCAGATGTATCGCCGCACCCGTTTCATGAAAGAATATGCCACCTACCAAAGGGCACAGGGTGAAGCGGTAAAGGTAAAACAGCAACAGATCGAGGAGAAAAAACAGGAAATCAGCAATAGCAAGCAAGAGAAGAGCAACCTGCTGGTAAAAGGACAGCGCGAGCAGGCGGCTATGGAGCGTAAGCAGGCTGAGCAGAAGAAGATGGTAACCCAACTGCAGAAGGAGCAGCGCACCGTCCAGGACCTCATCAAGAAGGAACAGCAACAGGAGGCTGCCCTGAATGCTAAGATAGAGAAACTCATTGCCGAGGAGATAGCCCGCGAGAAAGCCCGCATAGAAGCCGAGAAGAAACGTAAGGCTGAGGAACTGGCACGCAAGGAACGTGAACGCAAGGAGCGCGAGCGTCGTCTGGCCGAGGCAAAGGCACGCGAGGAGAAGGCAAAGGCCGAAGCACTGGCTGCCAAGACTGCCAAGGAGAAAGCGGCTGCCAAGCAGAGGGCACAGGAAGCCGAGAACGAGCGTAAGACGGCTGAGCGCCATGTAGAACAGGCCAAGAAAGAAATCAGCACTTACACCAGCGCCGACCCCGACCAGAAACTCTCAGGCAGTTTTGCAGGCAACAAGGGGCGTCTGCCCATGCCTATCACAGGTGCCTATCAGGTAGTACGTAGCTTTGGCTCTAATATTGTGGAAGGTCTGGGTAATGTGCACCTCAGCAGTAAGGGTCTGCACCTGAAGGGACAGCCCGGTGCCAAAGCGCGTTGCGTCTTCGATGGTGTGGTCAGCAAGATTTACTCTACAGGTAATTCCTATATCGTGATGGTACGTCACGGCAAGTATATCTCCGTCTATTGCGACCTTGCCGCCGTCAGCGTTGCTGCAGGACAGAAGGTGACCACCAACCAGACGCTTGGCTCACTCGGCTCCAGCAACACCATGCAGTTCCAGTTGCGCAACTGGACAGAGTTGCTCGATCCGCGTCCTTGGCTCAGGCGCTAAGAATATCCAGATAAAGTGTTAATGCTTTTTCTATCTCGCTGATGCAGATAAACTCATCGGCACTATGACTGCGTGACGACTCGCCTGGTCCCAGTTTGAACGAGGGGAACGACATCAATGCCTGATCAGACAATGTAGGCGAACCGAAAGGTTTCAGACCCAAATCCACGCAACGCTTCACCAATGGATGGTCTGCAGGAATAGAAGATGAATGCAGACGGAACGAACGAGCCTTCAGTTCGCAGCGTTTCATGTGTTTCTGAAGGAACGCAAACACATACTCATTCTGATAATACTCATTGGTACGTATATCCAAAACGAAATGCAGGCTATCTGGTATCACGTTGTGCTGCGTGCCACTCTCCACCTGCGTCACCGTCATCTTTGTAGGCCCTAGCAGCGGACTCTCCTTACCAAATCGGTAATCACGTAGCCATACCAGGTCATCCAGCGCTTCATAGATAGCATTCACACCCTCGTTTCTTGCGGCATGACCGCTCACACCCTTCGCAAAACCATCTACCACCATCAGTCCCTTCTCGGCAATGGCTGGTTGCATACCCGTAGGCTCACCAACGATAGCCACGTCAATCCTGGGCAGCATAGGCAGCACATGCTCTACCCCATTCTTGCCCGACACCTCTTCCTCGGCCGATGCCAGATAGATAAGGTTATACGCGCGAGGCTGACTATTCAGGATACGAAACGCCTGCAGAAGCGTTACCAGTCCGCCGCCACAGTCATTCGAACCCAGACCAAAGAGCTTATCGCCCTCCATCAGAGGCTCATGCGGGTTCTTCGTCCATGTAGCCACCGGCTTCACCGTGTCGATATGCGCATTGAGGAGAATGGTCTGCCTGGCCTCATCATAGTTGTCCGACACCACCCACAGGTTATTAGCCTCGCGTCGTGGGTTCATCCCCCACGCGCGCATCTTCGCCTCCATCTTGTCGGCAGCTGCGGTTTCATCCCTGCTCACGCGTGGCGTAGCTATCAGTTCCTTCAGCAGTTCCACTGCATCATTCACATATCTGCTTTTATCCTCAATACTCATATCGACATAGTTTTAGAAAATACTTTCGTCTGCAAAATTACATCTTTTTCTTTAAAATGGATTCTTTGCAGGAATAAAAGTCCGAAATTATTTACTTCTATCCTGATAATCTATAGTTGTAATTATAGATATTCCTTTACTCCATTCTTCCAACTTTTTAGCTTATGCCAGTCTTTAGGAAGCCAGAAGTCGTTGACAGATTCAAGGACGAGGACGTAGGCTTTGGAACCGACATGGTAAAGAAGCACTCTACACGACAGATTCTTGTCAAAGGTATACCAATGCTTGGTATGAAATTCTGTGCGAATAACCCAATTGTTGCTGCTGAACATACCGCGCATGTCGCCGGAGTAGTCTTGTAAAGGACGATAAAGATAGTTCAGATTTCTATGACGATCGACATAGTTGCCTATCTCGGCGGACAATAGGCGGCGCAGGGTATTAGCCAACTCGGCTGTTTCTATCTCATAGACTGTACCGTGCGTCTCGCCATCAAGGTCGGGATGGGTGATGTCGCATGAGATTATTTCTGACTTGAAGTCCTCAACCTTTGCCCCCTTGTCGTGAGTAATCAGGATGGGATGGCTCTTGACACCGTCTGTTTGCAGCACTTTGTCAATCATTCCGGCAAACTCTTTGTAGTCCACGTAATAAACCGTGTCTTCGTCTTCCTCTTCTACGGTCAGTCTATAAGTAAAGCTGATTTCGCTTTTGGGCTGGAATCGGTTCTTTTTATAGGCTTCCATATCGTTGTTAGGAAGAAAACGCGATGGATTAGCTTTCAGGATGAATCCTTCCTTGGCTCCACCGTATTTGCTCCATTCTGGATTCGTCGATAGGTCTGGCATGTAAGTCTTATCCTGTTGGTTTGTGAAGTCTCTGAGTGCTACAGAGTAGAGCAGGCTGTCAATGCCGTTGCGGTGACTTTCCCAGATGTAGCACTCTGTTCCTTCCTCGGCTAACAGACGACTAGTGGAGCGAATCAGGTCGTAGCTCTCATGGCTGCGTCGCCACAGGTCACGTATTCTTTTGTCTTGCTCCGGCGTGACGGAAAGTATGTTGCCCTGCTGGTCCTGATACTTGATGGGGGCAGGGGAGTCGTCGTATAGCTCACAGCTGACGGTGACGATATACTCAGTCCTGAGACCATGTGAATAGTTTGCCTCAAAAGTTGCCACTCCAATGGAGTCCAACTGATCAGTTAACTTGATGACACGCTCGTTGAGGCCTTGCGCATTTGCCTGTAATGTTATGTATAATAACGATAATATCAATAAGTTTTTCATATTTGTTGCTCGTTTTTATTTGCTTGTTGTGAAGGCCAGCAGGTCATTGGTCAGCAGCTCGCCTCGCCTTCTAATTTCGTTTTCTATCTCTTTGTTGTCGGATGTCAACTGAAGTGCCGTAACTTGACGGTTATTCGACAACAGTTGGTCAACCATTTCGTCCGTCATATATTGTACGGGAGCTTTTTGCGGTTTAGAATTAACTCTTTTCTTACGATGACTTCTTTTCAAAGGCTGCTGTAGCACCTGAGGTTCTTCGGGTATGGTCGAAGATGTTTCCATTATTGGATTTGCATCGTTAGACTTACTCACTTGCGCCACCAACACATCCTGCGTCTCTGACTCTCCATCTTTATTAAAGATGTAGAACCCGATAATGAATAATATGCTCGCCGCAATGCCAGTCATCATCCACCTGATGAGTATCTTAGGCTTTGTGTTGACATCCTTTGGAAGCGTTTTTACTTTTTCCCAGCTGATGTTGACAGGCTGTGCTACCTCCGTTTCTGGTTCGATGTCAACCTTTCCGCTATCGAACAGGGCAAACATCTCCTTGTATTCCTGCCATTCATCGCCCACCTCGTTGGTGCGAAAGTATTCTGCCAACATCTGCTCCTCGTTCAGACTGGTTTCGCCAGCCATGAACTTATCAAGCATACGGGCAATTTCTTGTTTGTCATAGATTCTATTCATCGTTGGTTCCTCCTTTTCAGTTTATTCATTAGTTCGTTTCTTGCTCGAGCAAGCAAAGTTGATACGGATGTCTGCTTGATACCCAGGATATCTGCAATCTCGCTCAGTTCACGGTGTTCCAGTTGTCTCATCGTGAGCACGATTCGCGAGGTGTTAGGCAAAGCATCTATCTGATCGTTCATCCATTGCTCCAGTTCTGCATATTCCAAACGGTCGTACAGCGAACCTTCATCCACAAGCGGCATCATGCTGCCCACTTCCGCATGAGTGCGTGTCGTGCGCCATCGGTCTATGCACACATGTCTCGTGGTAATCGCCACCAGGCTCTTCATGCGAGTAGCATCGTCCATCTTCTCATGCAGATACCAGAGCTTTATCATCACATCCTGCGCAATATCCTCGGCATCAGCAGGTGCAGCCCCACATTTCAGGGCTACCGTAACGGCGTTCGCACGCATCTCGCTGGCTATATGTGTAAACTCTTCTTGCGTCATTCTATTTATATAACGAAAAAGATGGCAGATATTAAACAAAGAAATAATATTTTTTATAAAAATCGCAGGCAGTACCTCGTGGGCGGACTTATCAAAAACCTATTTTGGAAAGTCTAACTCGTGGCTGTATCACAAGCTTGATGGTATTCCATACTAACCCTCACACCCCACCCAATCGCAGAAAAAGCCTTTATACAAAGGGAAATCGGAGGGGTTAGTGTTATGCTAACAGTAACCCCAACACTCCCCCAAACACTAACCCCAACACTACACCCTCGTTATTCAGGACATCTTGGGGAGCAAGTAAGCGTATCCGCTCTAACGCCTTGCAGACTATAAGTCTTTCCATTTGTCTGGCAGCAGGGCTCTGTATTCCCTGATATCGGTGTTTGGCTGCATCAGCGCTGCCCTGTTGATGACATCTGAGATGTACTCGAAGAAATTAATCTTGTTGAGTCTACAAGAGCATGCCAGCGAATAAAACATGGCAGCACGCTGGGCTCCTTTGTGTGATCCGAAGAAGAGCGAGTTTCTCCTTGAGAGCGATATGTACCTGTTGAGTCTCTCAACGAGGTTGTTGTCCAAATGATAGTCTCCCCTGGTGAAGATATTTCCGATGGCTTCCCATTCGTTGAGCATATAGTGCACGGCAATATACTTGTCCGACTTGGGCAGCATCTCAGGGTCTGCCGCCATCCGGTCAAGCCTCTTGCGTATCTCTTTCAGTATCTTGGGGGCATACTTCTGTCTCCAGCGGAGGTTTTTCTCTACCGTCCAGCCGTCTGTCTCAATCCTATGATGATGCTCCATTTGGTAAAGCTCGTTTATAAGCCTGACTATAGTCTGTGCCTCACCGTCATCATCGCAGTCGAGAAATTTCCTCTTCACATGCTGTAGGCAGGAGAGTCTCGTAAGTTTTGCAGCCATCTTCCTGTAGGGATAGAATCCGTCTGACTGGAAGGTTCCTCCATAGTCGCCTATATAGTTAAGGATGACATCCTGTCCTCTTGATCCGTCGTGATAAAAATAATAGACCAGTCCTGTGTGCATGGCTGTCACTACCCAGATGTATCCTTTCTTCGAGCCCTTTCCGCCAGGCACCTTGACAAGTACGCGATGATAAGTCTCGTCGCCTGCCAGATAGTCGTCTTCCTTGACTGCCAGCCCCATCGCCTTGTACAGGTTCTCGAAGACGCCTTCCGTCTTGCGCAACAGTCCGTGAGCAGTACCCTTGTCCATATCGAAACCGTTCTCCGTAAAGTACTTGACGATACGCTCCACAGGCATGGAGTAGATGTAGCGCAGCTGGGCGATGCCTGCGATGAAGGAACCGTCGTAGTTCGAGCCCAGCAGGGGAGCTACAGGAGCCTTTCCCTCCATGACGGCTCCGTCCTGGGTATAGATACGTACGTGATATACCTTCTTGATGAAGCGCATGGGTACAAGGATGTAGCGTACCACGTCGTGAGTATCTATCAGACGTGCTTTCATCTCATCGAAGCATGAATCTGTAGGATAGACGTCCTCCTCCTCGACCTCCACCTCATAGTGATCCTTGCGTCTAGCTCCATAGTTGGTCCTTGCCCTCGGCTTCGGGGCGGAATCAGACTGCTGACTGTTTGAGTCTGGAGAAGTGGTACTTGATGCCGACACGGACGGAGTCTGTCTCTCCGATTTGTTCTGCTGTATCTTCGTCAGTCCCTTGATGACATTACGCTGTTTCTTCTCCTCCTGATTCTTCCGGATGAGCAGTTCCTCCAGCGATGACACCTTCTTGAAAAGCTCATCCACCTTACGGTTGGCTTCTTCAAGACGGTCATTTGCCTCCCTAAGCTGTTGCTGCAGGAAGGCATTCTGCTGCTGGAGCATACTGATAATCTCGTCCTTTTTCATATTACAAAGGTACAAAAAAAGAACGAGATTACCAAAGAAAAAACATACTGTTTTTTGTTTATTTTACTGATAGTCAGCTATTTGCGAAACCGCAAAGTTGTCAATTCTCAGTCTCCTGCGATATCTGACGCTTCGGAGGCTCACGCCCCGCATAATGGCAGAAAGTGTCCTGTAGGACATCTCTACGGCCTTCTGGTCAGGCCTGAAACGGGGTAGCTCAAAAGTCCCTTTCTCTAATCGCTTCTGATAAAGCAGGAAACCGTCACCATCCCAGCAAAGCAGCTTCACCATCTGGCGGTTCTTGCCAAAGAAGATAAAAACATCGCCGTTCAAGAGCGGGCGTCTCAGTTCATTACTTACAATTTTTGACAATCCGTTGATGCCCATGTTCATCCGCACATAGCGCTGGCACACATAATACTGTCTGCTTTCCTCTAATCCGAACATGGCACGCCCTCCCCGGAATAAAGTTTAAGGAATGAAACGACTGCTTCGGCACTTCCGCGACGAATATTGATCATCGTCCCGTCAGGAAGTGTCAGGCTGATACCCGTAAGAAGGTCACAAGGACGGATGGGAACATCTGGTTCAGATGCCAGACGGACTGGAAGAATCGATGGTGCTGACGACATAGATGGATCCAACGTGTCTGACTCATTACGAAACTTGAGAACGCGGCTCTTCGCATCGTGCACACTGTAGCCACGACCGTAAAGCCACTTCTCGAAACATCGTTGCTTTACGTGGACAGAACGAAGATATGCTGCAAGGCGCAAGCGAGGCTGCTTCTCTAATTCTGAAAGAAATTGATGCCAGGTCTTCTCATGACGGGCATCGGCTGTCTGTAATTCCATATTTGCATATCTGTTAAAATGAATATGCAAAGGTACCGACTTTTGGGATACGAGTCAAGACGTCAAAGCGGATACGCTTACGGGAGCAATCCATCTGGGTGGGGTGTTAGGGGGAGTGTTGGGTGGGGTGTTAGGGGGAGTGATGAAGCAACACCCCACCTAGCGCAAACACAGTACTTATCGCGGTTGCCGAAGTTTTCATGCTAAAAGGTGGAGTCTCGATGAGCAACTCGTCGTTTCTCTATCAGCAACTCGACGTTTCTCTACTCCTTAACTAGGAAAATTTTACTGGCTAACTAGAGAAATTTTACTGGCTAGTTAGAGAACCACCCAAATCAGGAAACGTCAGAAAACACCTTTTTTCTACGAGTTTACCGCGTCCATTTAGAAAGCATAGGTTAAGGCATCGTATTTTATGAACTTAGGCATCATAAACCTATGACTTGGCAACCGAAAACCATAGAGTTACGACCACAAACTCATTGAAACGCCACCACAAACTCATTGAGTTACGGTTCCTATAGAAAAAAGTCTCAGTAATATTTGCACGACAAAAATGATTTACCTATCTTTGCACTATGCAACGGATTAATCACCATGCCGAGGATAGATTGAAAAACGAAGTCGAATGCTCATCCATCACGTCATGTCGTATGGTGGGAGAAATCAAAGACATGTCCCGCTGCTCTCTGGATAATATGTATTACTCATTTGACGATAATTATACGACTCATTTTTCCTTTGACATCCAAAGGAGAATGATGATTTTTTCTTTTGATTATTATTATGATGATAATCTTCAGAAGGACGTCTTGAATCCTTGCAATTTGGTTATAAAGGATTGGACTTCGATACAATATTCGCTGGAGCCAGAAGACGAGTATTTTAAGTTAGAGAATTCATCTGTCATGCCTGAACTGGCGCTAATTCTTAAAATGAAACAAGAAGGAAATAATTTGTTTCTATATGCCATGAGTGATGACAATGAATATATCAATCTGAATATTCAGGATGCGACAGTATCTTTAGAATTAGTAGACATGACGAAGAATGTCAACGTATACAAATTGTCGGATAGCATAAGTGACCAGGCCGAAGAAGATGTATTTATGGCAAGAATTCCATATGTAAGAAATAAAGTCGAACTGCTAGAAGCATTGAAGTCTTCGGTACGAATTCCTTCGCATATCACATGTAATTGGGATGTCATGCCTAAGTTACTGGAGGATCCGTTTTGGCTTAGCAATTGGAGACAAGTAATCATTGCGCATGATGGCATAAGTGAGCTTCCTAAATCGGATTTATCTATGTACAGAAAGGTAATTGCTGAATGTAGAATGCACAGCATGCATACCCTTTTTGTTTTTAAAGACAACGATTATTCTCTTATGGAAATATGAAGTATTTAAGGTTTAAATATGACCTTGGTCCAATTCCAAAGTATTCTTTTCTCGAAAAAATACTTATAAAATTGGTGGAGATTGTAATTCCCAAAGCTAATCCGGATTTTGAGGAGTCTTACCATTATGTAGAAACATGGTATATAGAATATGATGAGACATATGAAAACGATGGGGTTTGTCGAGAAATAGGTCGAGACGTATTAGGGAGAGTTGTCGTTAAAACTCCAAATGACAGGAACTATGGCTTTTGGGCTGACACAAATATGGGGATTGATGATTTTATCGAGCAGATGCATTCAGAGTTCATTAGCCAAGAAGAGTTTGAATCTGCGTGGAATGAAGAACTCGTAAAGATAGACGAAAAAAAAACAAAATACAGAAGCCTGAAATGAAAAAGAGTTGTATGATTACCCATTTGATGGGGATATTAATGATAACTAGTATCTTCACAAGTTGCAAGAATGCCGATGTGAACAAAGGTGAACGTCAGGTGGATTCTTGTATGGTGACAGAAGGAAAAAAAGGACTCAACAGATATCAATGTTGAACGAAAATCATTGAAACAACTCCTGCAACACGGGGAGAGAACGGAGCTCAGGGAACTGAGGAATATGCAGGCGATAATACTGGATGAGAATCTCCAGGATACGATTACGATCTGCACGACCCAGACGGAAGAGATGCATGGTGGCATAGTCCATACGCATCAGCAGATGGATGCGACTGGCCTCCTGAGGCATCAGAAAGTCACGATGCAAAGGTGGCTGTTCGCAGAAGCAGGCAGCACGCAGGTCAAAATACAGACTGTTTTCACAATTCCGTAATTCCGTAGTGCCGTGATTCCGTAATTCCAGATTCGGATAGAAGCCCAGGAAGCGACTGAGACGCATCAGGAAGACAAGATGAAAGTTGGCAAAGTCGCGCTCGCGCCCGTCGAGCCATTCTATACTGGTACGCACATAGTCGAAAAGCGGTTCGTTGCGCTGTTCATCGCGCAGGGCATGATACAGGAACTCACAGACAAACAGGCCGATAGCCAGTTTGGAGGGGTCAGATAATAAAGAGGGAAGGGGCGACAGCAATGATGCCTCACTGATCTTCTGCAACTGCACCTGCTGACGGATATCAGCCTCTATATTTAATAAGGTGAGCGGCTGAAAATATTGCTTCTTCAACTTAGCCTGAGCAGTGCGCGGCAACTGCAGGGCAAACGACAACCTGCCCCACTGGCGGGTAAACATATCCACGATAAGTTTTTGCTCGCCATACTTCACCGAATGCAATACAATAGCCTCTGTTTTCGTCTTCACGGCGGCGAAATTAGCAAAAAAAATACAAAAACTTGCACTTTTCTTTAAGAAAATTTGGCAGAACAAGAAAAAAGTTGTACTTTTGCACCCGCTTTTAGCGTCGATGGTCCCTTCGTCTATCGGTTAGGACGAGAGATTTTCATTCTCTAAAGAGGAGTTCGACTCTCCTAGGGACTACCAAAAGAAATTAAAATCCGTCATCTGCGCTGTGGTAGCGCTACTCGAAAGAGGAAGGGGTGGCGGAGGATTTTTGTTAAAGGGGAAACCCTTTGCAGAAACCCGCCCAGGGCAGCCGGAAGGCGCAAGACCCATAAGCTTTAATAACAACAAAAAAAATTAATTAAAAAAAAATGGCAAACCACAAATCATCGGTGAAGAGAATTCGCCAGGACAAGAAAAAGGCACTGCACAACAAGTACTATGCCAAGACAATGCGTAACGCTGTTCGCAAGCTGCGCGCTATGACCAACAAGGACGAGGCTGTAGCCCTCTATCCTCAGATTCAGAAGATGTTGGACAAGCTGGCTAAGACCCACATTATTCACAAGAACAAGGCTGCTAACTTGAAGTCAAGCCTCGCTCAGCACGTGAACAAATTGGGCTAATAAGCTGCAAAAATAAACAGAAGCCGTACAAGTAAAACTTGTGCGGCTTTTTTTCGTGTTTTTTATCGAAAAAAAATTCGTTATTCTCACAACTTTTTTGTACCTTTGCACCAATTTAGGACATTAACAAAAATGGCAGAAGAACTGAATCAAACCGAACAGAACTATTCCGCGAGTAACATTCAGGTACTCGAGGGACTGGAAGCCGTGCGCAAGCGCCCTGCTATGTACATTGGCGACATTAGTGAGAAGGGACTTCACCACTTGGTGAACGAGACCGTCGATAACTCTATCGACGAGGCTATGGCCGGCTATTGCACCCACATTGAGGTGACTATTAACGAAGACAATTCTATCACAGTACAAGATAACGGACGCGGTATCCCCGTTGACGAACACGAGAAGATGCACAAGAGTGCCCTGGAAGTGGTTATGACCGTGCTGCACGCCGGTGGTAAGTTCGACAAGGGTTCCTACAAGGTATCTGGTGGTTTGCATGGTGTAGGTGTGAGCTGTGTAAACGCCCTCTCTACCCACATGAAGTCACAGGTATTCCGCAACGGCCACATCTATCAGCAGGAGTACGAGAAGGGTAAGCCCCTGTACGACGTAAAGATTGTGGGCGATACTGACAAGACTGGTACCCGTCAGCAGTTCTGGCCCGACGGCACCATCTTTACCACCACGCTCTATAAGTACGACATCATCGCCAAGCGTATGCGCGAGCTGGCCTACCTGAATGCTGGCATCACCATCACGCTGACCGACCTCCGTCCTGACGAGGAAGGCAACCTGCGCGAGCCCGAGGTATTCCACGCCAAGGAGGGCTTGAAGGAGTTTGTGCGCTATGTGGACCGTCACCGCACCCACCTCTTCGACGACGTCATCTACCTGAAGACAGAGAAGCAGGGTGTACCCATCGAGGTGGCTGTGATGTACAATACCGATTACAGCGAGAATATCCACTCATACGTTAACAATATCAACACCATCGAGGGTGGTACTCACCTGACTGGTTTCCGTATGGCCCTGACACGTACACTGAAGGCCTACGCTGATGCCGACCCACAGATCTCCAAGCAGATTGAAAAGGCTAAGATTGAGATTGCAGGTGAGGACTTCCGTGAGGGTCTGACAGCCGTTATCTCTATCAAGGTAGCTGAGCCTCAGTTCGAGGGACAGACCAAGACCAAGTTGGGTAACTCAGAGGTGGCTGGTGCCGTACAGCAGGCTGTAGGCGAGGCGCTGAGCAACTATCTGGAGGAACACCCCAAGGAGGCTAAGCTGATCTGCGACAAGGTGGTGCTGGCTGCTACAGCCCGTATCGCTGCCCGCAAGGCACGCGAGAGCGTACAGCGCAAGAACCCCATGACGGGTGGTGGTCTGCCAGGTAAGCTGGCCGACTGCTCTAACAAGGACCCCAAGACCTGTGAGATCTTCCTCGTCGAGGGTGACTCTGCAGGTGGCTCTGCCAAGCAGGGACGTGACCGTCATTTCCAGGCTATCCTGCCCTTGCGCGGTAAGATTCTGAACGTAGAGAAGGTACAGTGGCACCGTGTGTTCGAGGCCGAGTCTGTGATGAACATCATCCAGAGTATCGGTGTACGCTTCGGCGTTGAGGGCGAAGGCGACCGCGAAGCCAATATCGATAAACTGCGTTACGATAAGATTATCATCATGACCGATGCCGACGTCGATGGCTCGCACATCGACACGCTGATTATGACGCTCTTCTATCGTTTCATGCCACAGGTGATCCAGGGCGGACACCTCTACATCGCCACTCCCCCACTCTACAAGTGTACTTACAAGAAGTATTCTGAGTACTGCTACACCGAGCAGCAGCGTCAGATGTTCATCGACAAGTACGTGGCTGGCGATGAGAACTCTTCTGCCCTGCACACACAGCGCTACAAAGGTCTTGGTGAGATGAACCCAGAGCAGCTTTGGGAAACCACCATGAACCCAGAGAACCGCTTGCTGAAGCAGGTAACCATCGAGAATGCTGCCGAGGCCGACGAGATTTTCTCAATGCTGATGGGTGACGACGTAGAACCCCGTCGTGAATTTATCGAGAAGAACGCCACCTATGCAAATATCGATGCATAAGGTAAGGGCAAAAGTAATAGTGAAAAGTGAAAAATTTGCTACCGCGCTGTGATTGATGCGGTAGCAAATTTTTCACTTTTCACTATTCACTTTTCCCTTATTTCCTGTGCCTGAACTCGCTGGGCGACATGCCCATGTGTTTGCGAACATAAGAGCCGAAATGTGACATATTCGCAAAACCAAGTTTGCTGGAAATTTCCTTGACCGACAGATTACTGTTTCTCAGGTAGAAACGGATATCCTCACAAGTATACTGGATAACCCAGTCGGAAGCCGTCTTATTGCTGTATTTCAGGCACAGCATCGTGAGATACTTAGGAGTGATAGCCAACAGGCCTGCATAGGTGGCAATAGGCTGGCGCTTCACCTCGTTATTGGATATCATACTCAGGAAACGGTTAAACAGCATCTTACCCTGCGAGGGACGCTGATCATCCAAAGCACCATTCACCTCCTCCAGTTCGGCACACAAATCGAGCAGAAGGGCACGCAGCAACGCCTGCAAAGTATGATAAGAAGGGACGCGACGCCTGCTCTCTATCTTAGACTGCAACAGTTGATAGTAGAGGTCGATATTCTTCTCACAAGATTCGTCCAGCGACACCTTGTAAACCTGATTGATATAAACCATTTGATTCCATACCTCCATCCTGTCACGAAGCAGCGCCTGAATAATATGATCAGACAGGCAAATAGCCTTTCCGTCAAGGTCCTCGCCACGAACACTGTGCTCTACCTTCACATTAGGAGGACATACAAACACATCTCCCGAAACAAAGTCCAGCGTTTTCCCGTTGACCGTCAACGTAATCTGCCCCTGACTACAGAAGCCAATGAGCGTCGTTTTTGGTTTCAAAGGATAAGCCTTAGACAACACTTCCACATGGTCAAACATCACGACGTCACCGTCCTGATAGTCCACTACCGTGTTGCTAAAGTCAACATATCCGATTTGTTCATTACTTTTTTGAGTCATATAGCTATAGTTTTTGTCACGCAAATTTCATCATTTTTTTTCAGAAAAAAGCGAATTTTCCACAAAAATATTAGCCATATCAGACAATATTACCCAAAGGGGATAGAGATTTTTACATTTTGAACACGTAACACACACAAAAAGGGCATCCTTTTTTGAACATTTATAAAAGGAAATTGGTTTATAAAATACACTATGTGTAGATTTTCACCTCACGTTTGCCACGCAACACGTCCAACGCATTCAGTGCCAGAGCCTCCATCTCGTCCTCGCCAGGAAAACAATAGGTAGGTGCCAGAAACTCTATACGCTTACGCAAACGGGTAATCACATACTCAGAACGTGCCAGTCCGCCCGTCAGCAGGATAGCATCCACCTTACCGCAGAACACGGCCCCCAGTCCCACGATATTCTTAGCTACATGATAAATCATCGCATTCAGGATCATCTCGGCATGGGCGTCACCCTCAGCAATACGTTTCTCTATCTCCTTCACATTAGCCGTACCCAGATGGGCATTCAGTCCGGCCTTGCCAGCCAGTCGTTTCAGCAGTTGCTTCTCCGTATATTTCCCACTGAAACTCAGACGGATAAGGTCGGAAGCAGGCAGACTGCCAGCACGCTCGGGCGAGAATGGTCCTTCGCCATCCAGTGCATTATTGGCATCAACGGCACGGCCATGCTGATGGGCAGCCACCGAGATACCACCACCCAGATGACAGATAATCAGATCCAGGTCCTCGTAACGCTTACCTATCTCGTTGGCAAAGCGACGGGCTATGGCACGCTGGTTCAGGGCATGCCAGATACAGATACGGTTCATCAGAGGAGAGCCACTGATACGTGCATAGTCGTTGAGTTCATCCACCACGCCCGGGTCGGCTATAAATGAGCGACAGCCAGGAATGGTCTTGGCTATATCATAGGCAATCAGGCATCCTAAGTTACACGCGTGGTTGTGCATCGCAATACCGTTATAGGTATCATCGAGCATCTGTTGGTTGATCTCATAGACACCACCGGCAAGAGGCTTCACCAGTCCACCGCGACCAATCACAGCTTCGAACTCCATAGCCACATTCATATGGGCTAATTCTTTGAGCACCAACTGCTTGCGATAGTCCAACTGATTCAACACGTCGTCGCCGAACTGTGCCAGTTCTTCATTAGAATGCGAAATACTACGCAGCACCATCGGCTTCTCGTCTTCAAAGACGGCCATCTTGGTGCTGGTAGACCCAGGATTGATTACAAGGATAAACATAAGGCTTATTAGATTGGAGGTTTAGACGCAGGCAAGCGCTAAAGAATAGAACTTATTGTCGGCTGAGTCGGCACGCGAGGTGAGCACTACGGGCACCTGCGGACCTTGCAGGATGGCTGCCGTCTGAGCCTGACAGAAGAGTGTGATTGACTTGTAGAACACATTGCCGGCCTGGATATCAGAGAAAATCAAGCCATCAGAGCGTCCCTCCAAAGGAGATGTCAGGCCCTTCTTATGAAGAGCTGCTGGCGACAACGAGGTCTTCAGATCCAACGGGCCATCCACAATACAAGGGCCAAACTGGCCTGCATTGGCCTGCTCTACCAGCTCACGATACTCTACCGTGCAGGGGAAATGCTTGGGATTCACCTTCTCTGAGCAACTGATAAGTGCGATACGGGGTTCCTCAACACCCATATTACGACAGAGATCCAGCAGGTAAATGAGCTGCTGCTCGCGCTGCTCCTTCGTGGGATAGGGAATCACGGCCACATCGGTCATAAACAGCAACTTGTCATACTGCTCCATCTTGGCACAACACAGATGTGTGAGCACGCGACCCTTAGGAAGGATGCCAGTCTCCTTGTTCAGGATAGCCTTCAGCAGATTATCCGTATTCAGCAGACCTTTCATAATCACATCGGCCTTACCCTCGCGCACCAGCGCAACAGCCTCAGCAGCAGCAACATCCACGTCGTCATCATCCACGTAGATAGCCTCAGCAAAACCTGCCTTTACGGCACGCTCCACAGCGCCACTGGTACTTTCATCACGACCGCAAACTACAGCCACACGACGACGTACGCCACTGGCTTTCAGGTGCTCAACGAGCTCATCAAAACATTGTATTGCTTTCATATCCAACAAATCTTTTGGCAAAGATACGATTTTTTTCTCATACCAACACATTTTTTGCAGAAAAAATATTAACTTTGTACCCAACTAAATCCAATATAATGAAACTATTACTGACAACTACAATGCTTTTACTGTCAATGGGCGCAGAATCACAGACTTATACCATTGACACAAAGCACCCACAACAGACCATCGAACACTTCGGTGCGTCTGACGCCTGGTCTATGCAGACTATCGGACTATGGCCTGAAGAAGAGCAACAGCAGCAGATTGCCGACTGGCTCTTCTCTACTGAAAATGATGCCAACGGAAAGCCCAAGGGCATCGGTCTTTCACTATGGCGCTTCAACCTCGGAGCAGGAAGTGCCGAACAGGGGGACTCCTCCTATATTAATAAGGATACACGTACGGAGTGTTTCCTGCGTTTTGACGGCACCTACGACTGGACACGTCAGCCAGGTCAGGTAAAGTTCCTGAAGATGGCCAAACAGCGTGGTGTGCCTTATATCCTGGCTTTCCTGAATTCTCCTCCCGTTTATTTCACAGAGAACGAACGGGCTACGAATACTGGTCGCGGGGGTACGTTGAACCTGCGTTCAGAATGCTACGATGCCTTTGCACAGTTTATGGCGGAAAGCGTCAGCGGACTGGAACGTGAGCACGGCATCCACGTAGACTATATCTCACCCATCAACGAACCTGATGGTCACTGGAACTGGCAAGGCCCGAAGCAGGAAGGTTCTCCTGCCACCAACTGGGAGATTGCAGAGGTGGCACGTAAGACCAGTGCCGCCTTCACAGAAAAAGGGCTCACCACACAGATCATGGTCAATGAATCGAGCGACCTGCGCTGTCTGTTGGGCGTCTACAAGACCTCATGGGAGCGTGGCAACGCCATTGCGTCGTTCTGGTCGAAAGACAGTACGGCGACCTATCTGGGCGACACGCCCCTGGTGCCTCGCCTGATGCTGGCTCACAGCTATTGGACAAACACGCCCGTACCTTATATGAAGAAGATTCGCCAGGATCTGCACAAGACGCTGAAGAAATACAATGCCAAGTTCTGGCAGTCGGAGATCTGCATCATGAGCAATGACGAGGAGATTGGAGGTGGCGGTGGATATGACTTCTCCATGAAGACGGCTCTCTATGTGGCTCGCATCATTCATCATGACCTCTGTTATGCCAATGCAGAGAGTTGGTCATGGTGGCGTGCCTGTGGTGGCAACTATAAGGACGGACTCATCCGTGTGTTCGACCGCAGACATCAGGCAAGAGACAGCCGGTTGATGTGGGCACTGGGCAACTACAGTCGCTTTGTGCGTCCTGGTGCCGTGCGCTACGACATCTCTTCAAAGGAAAAGGAAGATCCCTACGGCGTGATGGTCTCGGCCTATCAGAACAAAGACGGCTCATGGGTCGTCGTGGCTATCAACTACAGCGAGCAGGAGAAACCCGTCTCCTTCAATGTAGGCAGGAGTTCGGCTTCGCCCACCTGGCAGCCCTATCGTACCAGCGATGCTGAAGGCGAGACGCTCAAGCCCCTCGCCCCTTGCGATGGAACAGCGACCCTTGCTCCTCGTAGCATTACAACATTTGTAAGTGAAAAGTGAATAGTGAAAAGTGAATAATTTCTTTTAGTCGCGAAGCTTTGTAAAAGCGAGCAGAGCTAGAGCGGCTACCGCATGAATTAATAATAAAAACGATGAAGAAACTATTGAAGCATCTTGCCCTTGCGGCATTGTTGATGGCAGCACCTGCTACGATGCAGGCGGCTGGCAAGCCTGGCACATTTACTACGGGCGACAAGACCTTCTTGTTGAATGGTAAGCCATTCGTAGTGAAAGCTGCCGAGGTACACTACCCTCGTATTCCTCGTCCCTATTGGGAGCACCGCATCCAGATGTGTAAGGCTCTGGGCATGAACACGGTGTGTATCTATGTATTCTGGAATATCCATGAGCAGAAAGAAGGCCAGTTTGATTTCACAGGCAATAACGACGTGGCCGAGTTCTGTCGTATCGCCCAGAAAAACGGCATGTATGTCATCGTGCGCCCTGGTCCCTATGTGTGTGCAGAATGGGAGATGGGCGGTCTGCCCTGGTGGCTGCTGAAGAAGAAGGATATCAAGCTTCGCGAACGCGACCCATACTTTATGGAGCGCGTAAAAATCTTCGAGCAGAAGGTGGGTGAGCAACTGGCTCCGCTGACCATCCAGAAGGGCGGTCCTATCATCATGGTTCAGGTAGAGAACGAGTACGGCTCGTATGGTGAGGACAAGCCTTATGTCAGTGAGATTCGTGACTGTCTGCGTGGCATCTATGGCAAGGAACTGGCATTGTTCCAGTGCGACTGGTCTTCCAACTTCGAGAAGAACGGCCTTGACGACCTGACATGGACCATGAACTTTGGCACAGGCGCCAACATCGACCAGCAGTTCCGCCGTCTTGGCCAGCTGCGTCCCAATGCCCCGAAGATGTGCTCAGAGTTCTGGAGCGGCTGGTTCGACAAATGGGGAGCACGCCACGAGACACGTCCTGCCAAGGATATGGTGGAGGGTATGGACGAGATGCTCTCAAAAGGTATCAGCTTCTCGCTCTACATGACTCATGGTGGCACCTCGTTCGGCCACTGGGCTGGTGCCAACTCGCCAGGCTTTGCCCCCGACGTGACCAGCTATGACTATGATGCGCCCATCAACGAGTACGGTCATGCCACACCAAAGTTCTGGGAACTGCGCAAGATGATGGAGAAATACAACGACGGCAAGAAGATGCCCGCTGTGCCTAAGGCTCCAATGTCCATCATCACCGTGCCTAAGTTCGAGCTGACGGAGTTCGCGCCCTTCATAGCCGCCATGACCAAGCCCGTCAATGGCACGCCCAAAACCTTCGAGGAGATGGACATGGGCTGGGGCACGATGATGTACTCAACCCGCCTGCCCGAGATAACATCGCAGAGTGTGCTCACCGGCGAGTTCCACGACTTTGCCCAAGTGTTTATCGACAAAAAATATATCGGCAAGATTGACCGTGTGAAGAACGAAAAGTCGCTTACCATCCCCGCCGTTAAGGAGGGTGCCGAACTTATTATTATCGTCGAAGGCATGGGGCGCATCAACTTCGGTCGTGCCATCAAGGACTTTAAGGGCATCGTCGGCGACGTGACGTTGACAACGGAGAAAAACGACATTGAGATGGTGCTGACGCCAAAGAACTGGATGAATGTGGCCATCCCCGATGACTACAAGACAGCCACGAAGGCACTTGACATGGTAAAGGGCGTCAACGACCAGGTAGCTGCCGGCAAGGCGAAAGGTAGTGTTCCTGCACTCGCCTTTACACAGGGCTATGAGGGCTCGAAGAAACTTGGCGACATCATGAAACCCGGCTACCACCGCGGCTACTTCAACCTGAAGAAGGTGGGCGACACCTTCCTGAACTTCGAGACATGGGGCAAGGGACAGGTCTATGTGAATGGTCATGCCATGGGCCGCATCTGGAGCATCGGTCCGCAACAGACGCTCTATGTGCCCGGTTGCTGGCTGAAGAAGGGCAAGAACGAGATTATCGTACTCGATATCGTTGGTCCTAAGGAGGCTGTGGTATGGGGCCAGGCTGAGCCTGAACTCAACAAACTGCAGCTGGAGAAGAGCAATAAGCACAACAACATAGGCGACAAGCCCGACCTCAACAGTGCAACTCCTGTAGCTACCGGTGCCTTCAAGGCTGGAAACGGCTGGCAGACCATCCAGTTTGGTAAGACCGCAAAGGGTCGCTACCTCGCCATCGAATGTCTCTCAACACAGAAGGACGGCGAACGTGTGGCCATTGCTGAGCTCTACCTGCAGGGACAGGACGGCAAGCGTCTGTCGCGTGAACCGTGGAAGACGAAGTATGCCAACTCTGAGGATGAGGGGGGCAACCACTTAGGCGATAAAGTCTTCGACCTGCAGGAGTCAACCTACTGGCAGACAGAGAAGGGGGCATCGGCACCCCACCTCTTGGTGATTGACCTCGGCTCAGAGCAGACAGTCAATGCGCTGGAGTATCTGCCACGAGCAGAACAAGGAGCACCAGGTTCTATCAAAAATTTCAAGGTGTACGTCTATTAATATTCTATAAAATGGCCAGCAGAAAATTTCTGCTGTCCATTTTCACTCATTATTTTTTTGATTTTTCCTTTTTTTTCTGTACCTTTGTAACCATAAAAATCCAAATACACGAAATGGACAAAATTCAAGAAACCAATATTCACATCATTAAGCGCTACTGCAAAGATCACTACATCGATAACGATCTGTTCTTGATTGACAATATCAAACGTATCCCCATTCCGGATTCTGCACGCCGCACAAACTTTATTATTATAGGTATGTGCACCCAAGGAGAAGCAAAGTATACAGTAGACACACGTGAGTTTACCGTTCGTGCTGGCGAGACATTTATTGTTTCCGAACGCCATGTCATCAACCAGTTCACCCTCTCAGACGACTTCGTGGCTATGAGTATGGTGATATCTGTGAATTTCTTCCATGATATTATACGTAACGTCAGCGAGATGTCTGCCCTGTTCCTCTATTCACGCAACCATCCTGTGATGCGATTTGACAAAAAGGAGCAAACAGTATTCAGAAACTATTTCGACGCCATCGACAGACGTATTTCAGACAAGGGTAATCATTTCCAGAAAGAACTGATCAGAGTGCTGATGCTGGCTATGTTCTACGACCTGAGCAACGTTATCTATCGCAATCGCAAGGGAAAGGAGAAGAAACAGTCACGTCCAGACGCCATCTTCACACAATTCATCAAGTTGGTGGAAGCGCACTGCAAGACAGAACGCCGCGTGAGCTGGTACGCCCAACAACTGGGTATTACTGCAAAATATCTGTCGGAGGCCGTGAAACATGTAAGCTGTCGCACGCCCAACGAGTGGATTGACAACTACGTCACACTGGAGATGCGCGTACTGCTGAAGAATACCACAAAGCCCATCAAGGACATCGCCAAAGAGATGAATTTCCCCAATCAGTCGTTCCTTGGAAAATACTTCAAGGAAAACGTGGGTATGAGTCCGTCAAAATATCGCAAATCCTAAATCACAGGTAACCCTGCTGCTTCAAATCTGAAGCCACATCAAAGAGTTCCTGATACCACTGCTCGCCAAAACGGCGCACCAGCGGACCTTTTAAGAACTGATAAACGGGAAGGTGAAGAGCCTTCCCTTTTTCACGCCCACACTTACAGATATCCCATTGATGATAGTTCAGGGCCACAGTACCATCAGAGAATGTCTTCTCGCGGATAGGATACAAGGCACAACTGATGGGCTTGCAAATCTTCTCTAAAGCGCAGAGGCAACAGTGTCCGACGGTTTTCCCTTCAGTTAATGTCAGGTCATCATAGAAAGTAAACACGCAGTCCTTACCTCCAACGATACTCGTCACCAGGTCACCTTCCTGATCAGTATAGGCCACGCCCTGCTTATCAAGCACAGCCTGAGCAGAAGCACTTAGCTTGCTCCATACCCCTTCCACATGATTCTCTATCTCCATCACCTCGTCAAGGGTGACGGGAGCACCGGCATCGCCTTCGATACAACAGGCACCCTTGCATACCTCAAGGTCACAACAGAATTCTTCCGTCAGGATATCCGACGAGATCAGTACACCAGCAACTTCTAATATAGGGGGGAGTTTGTTTACCATACGATTGGGGTTATACCATTTTCCTGGAGATAGGCATTGCAACGCGAGAACTGATGCTGTCCGAACCAGCCACCACGATTAGCACTCAATGGAGAAGGATGCACAGACTCCAGGATCAGGTTCTTCTGTTTATCTATCATATAGGCCTTTGAACGGGCAAAACCGCCCCAAAGCATATAGACCAGATGTTCACGCTCTGTTGCCAGCGCCTTGATAGCCGCATCCGTAAAATTCTGCCATCCCAGCGTACTGTGGCTATTTGCCATATGGGCACGCACGGTCAATGTAGCGTTGAGCAACAACACGCCCTGTTCTGCCCAGCGTGTCAGGTTTCCCGTAGGTGGTACAGGCGTACCGAGGTCATCCTGTATCTCCTTGAATATATTGATAAGAGAAGGAGGGAACGCAACACCATCCTGCACAGAGAAACTCAATCCGTGAGCCTGTCCTGGCTCGTGATAAGGGTCTTGGCCGATGATAACAACCCTCACCTGATCAAACGGACAGAGATTAAAGGCATTGAAAATCAGTTTTCCTGGCGGATAACACGTACCTGCCATATACTCCTGTCGCACCTTGTCTGTAAGCCCCACGAAATAGGGCTTCTCAAACTCTCCTTGCAGATGTCGTTTCCACGACTCCTCTATCTGTATATTCATAATAACTTATATATATCATCTATCATCTCCTGAGGAAGTGCCAGTCGTGGGTCATCACTATGGGCATTAATAGCCTCAAGAAAATGTGGCATTTCTTCCCTATATACCTCCTTCATGTGGTTATTTGAAGCGTTACCGTGCGTAAAAGAATAGGTAACGTTAGCCAGTCGGTCGGCCAGTTTCAGAAAAGGTGCATAGGGCGTTTCACGAATACCTTGATAGTAACGCTCGCCGGCTCTCTCAGCACGTGTTCGTCCTTTGTCATTAGTCAACGCATATACCATCTCTGCTGCGATATAGGCCTGGTCAGCGTCCATAAACAGTTGAGCAGCCTTTGTCACATCATTATACGTCATTCGTGCATCCTCGATGCTGTCATGATAGAAAGCACCAAAGAAAAGAGGTACGAAATCGTGCTCGCTCTGGCACACGAGATATCCGTACTTGAATACGGATTCAGCCACCATGTCAAGGTGGAACCCATAAGGGTGCACCTTGTCATAGTGCTGATTCACGCTCTCGTGCAACATGTGTGCACGGTCTCTTACCTCTTCGATATCGAGCTTGTGTTTTTCAATACAAGCTTGAAACTCCTGTTGAGTCATTAGTCACAAATCAGGTTTTCACCAGTCATATCCTGTGGCTGCTCCAGTCCCATGATATGCAGGATAGAGGGAGCCACGTCAGCCAAGCGACCATCCTTCACGGTAGCCGAATTATTATTGGTTACATAGATGAATGGCACAGGATTCAGTGAGTGAGCGGTGTTAGGAGTACCATCGGCATTGATAGCGTTGTCGGCATTACCGTGGTCGGCAATGATGATAGCCTCGTAATCGTTAGCCTTAGCAGCCTCGATCACATCCTTCACGCAGTTGTCAACAGCCCATACGGCCTTGGCGATAGCGTTGTAGACACCTGTATGACCCACCATATCACCATTAGCGAAATTTACAACGATGAAGTCGTACTTTGCCTCATTGATGGCGGCCACCAACTTATCCTTTACCTCATAAGCACTCATCTCGGGCTTCAGGTCGTAGGTAGCCACCTTTGGAGAGGGAACCAGAATACGGTCCTCACCCTCGTAGGGCTGCTCGCGACCACCATTGAAGAAGAAGGTTACGTGGGCATACTTCTCTGTCTCAGCGGTATGCAACTGCTTCTTGCCCTGCTGTGAGAGGTATTCACCCAGTGTATTCTCAACATTCTCCTTGGGGAAGAGGATGTGTACGCCAGTAAAGCTGGCATCGTATGGCGTCATGCAGTAGTACTGCAGACCAGGAACAGTCTTCATACCCTGCTCAGGCATATCCTGCTGGGTTAATACGATGGTGAGCTCCTTGGCACGGTCGTTACGGAAGTTGATGAAGATAACCACGTCGCCCTCCTCGATACAACCATTCACAGTGCTGTTATGGATAGGCTTGATGAACTCGTCAGTAACACCTTCTGCATAGCTCTCTTCTACGGCCTTCACCATGTCGGTAGCCTGCTTACCAGTGCCATTCACAATCAGGTCATAACCTTCCTTCACGCGCTCCCAACGCTTATCACGGTCCATCGCATAGAAACGACCTACGATAGAAGCGATAGCTGCGTCGTTGTCGGCGCAAACCTTAGTAACCTGCTCGATGAAGCCCTTACCACTCTTGGGGTCTGTATCACGACCGTCCATGAAACAGTGAACGAATGTCTGGTTCTTCAGACCGTAGTGCTTACCTACCTCAATGAGTTTGAACAGGTGTTCCAAAGAAGAGTGTACACCACCATCAGAGCAGAGACCCATCAGGTGCAGTTTCTTATTGTTCTCCTTGGCATAGGTATAAGCGGCCTTCACCTGAGGATTCTCTACAATAGAGCCATCCTTGCAGGCACGGTTAATCTTTACAAGATCCTGATAAACAATACGTCCGGCACCGATATTGAGGTGTCCCACCTCAGAGTTACCCATCTGTCCGTCGGGCAGACCTACATCCTCACCAGAGGCCTGAAGTTGAGAGTGAGCCGATGTAGCTGTCAACAAATCAAGGTAAGGTGTTGGAGTATTGAAAATCACATCACCCTTACCATGCTTACCGATTCCCCATCCATCGAGAATCATCAAAAGTGCTTTCTTTGCCATAATTTAATGCTTGATTATATATGATATTATTCCTTTTTCACCTTATTATATTATAAACGGCTGCAAAATTAACAATAAAATTCCGCATTCAGACCTTTTTATGCAATTTTCTGACTTTTCTTAGGTTAAAAGTGATGCATCTTCATTACTTACAGTTCAACAGTCACCTCTTTTCCCTTATACTCCACCAATCGTCCACTGGGGTTTTCTAAGTTCAGGTTCTGAGGCGCATCGGGCGTTATCAGGACAATATTGAAACGGCGGGTTTTCAGCATACCCGAGAACTGTCCCTTGCGGGCTCCGATGGTCACGCTATGAGTCGCATCATCATAATGAATATCTATCGTTGAGAACAGTCCCTTCTCATAGTTATAGTTTGTGCCCTCGTCCTCATAAAGCTGGAAATGTCCATCCTGACCTGCATAGACATAGAGGTTGATAAGCTGTGCTGCCTTCTCATCGCTCCATTGCATCTTAGGACCGAAGGGAATGATAGCACCTGCACGCACAAAGACCGGAATCTGCTCGTAGGGCGCATCCACAATCAGACGCTGTCCGCCCTCTATATACTCATTGGTATAGAGATTATACCAACCACACTGCTGGGGGAAATAGACGCTGCGATTACGGGCTTTATAATAGCCTACCGGGCAGGCCATCAGCGCAGGACCGAGCATCCACTGGTCGGCAATATCCTTCACCTCATGGTCACCGTTAAAGTCCATGATGAGCGCACGCATCAGGGTGTAATCGCGGAAATGTGCCCAACCTGCCAGCGAGTAGAGATAAGGCATCAGCTGGTAGCGCAGGTTATCATAGAAGACAAACGATTGGTAGGCCGGATGATTATCGGGTGCGATGTTCCATATCTCGCGCAGAGGCCACTGACCATGACTGCGGAAGAGTGGGATGAAGGCGCCGAACTGGTTCCAGCGGCATTGCAACTCACGCCACTCCTTCAGGTCTTCATTCTCCTGCCCCGTACGGTCATAGAGCTGTTGGGCCTGCACATAACGGTTCTCCACACAGAAGCCACCCTGATCCATGCCCCAGAAGGGAATGCCCGACATGGAGTAATTCAGTCCAGCCGTCATCTGTGCACGCATGTCCTCCCAGCGGGTGCCAATATCACCACTCCATGTGGCCGTAGAATAACGCTGTTCGCCAGCAAAGCCGCTACGGGTCAACAAAAACACACGGGGCTCGTCCTTCTTACCCTTCCACACGCCTCGCTGACCATGATAGATGGCATCAGCATTGACCAATGAATAAGCATTGAAGTACTCAGTAGACGTGCCAAGGGCCGTAGGACCACAGAGCGCCTTACGATACCACATAGGGGTGCAGTCGCGCACGTTGGGCTCACTAGCGTCCATCCACCAGGCATCGACCTTTTTGCCAAGCCCAGTATAAAGTTTCTCATCCATCTGGCGCCAGAAGACCTTACGGGCCTCTGGGTCGTAGGCATCATAGAAGCCGTTCTTATAACCAGGCCCTACCCAGTCGCGGATACCATCCGTGGGCGACTGGTTATACATCCACCCTTTTTCGTTTAGTTCCTTGTAGTTGGCTGTATTCACATAGAACTTTGGCCATACGGAAATCATAAAGCGACCATGCATCTGATGCACGCTGTCAAGCATCTGTTGCGGATCAGGATAGCGCGAAGACTCGAACTCGTGACTGCCCCACTGGTCCTCAGGCCAGTAGTTCCAGTCCTGCACTATATTATCAATCGGTATCTGGCGCTTGCGGAACTCAGCCAGCGTAGAGACCAGTTCTTCTTGCGTCTTGTAACGCTCCCGACTCTGCCAGAAACCCAGTGCCCACTTAGGATAAAGAGAGGCCTTACCCGTCAGGGTGCGGTAACCGGAGATGACCTCGTCAAGATTCTGGCCTGTCACGAAATAATAATCCATGTCCTGAGCCATCTCACACCAGATAGACAGCGACTCACGTTCCTTTTGACTACGTGGTTCGGCTAC
This sequence comes from Prevotella communis, assembly GCF_022024175.1. GTDB lineage: Bacteria > Bacteroidota > Bacteroidia > Bacteroidales > Bacteroidaceae > Prevotella > Prevotella communis. The sequence goes on from NZ_CP091794.1 coordinate 3,171,770, forward strand.
GCGCAAGCCGCAATACGACTCGCTGCCGTCGGGCTGCCACTCAATGCGCAACTGCTGTCGCACACCTTTGGCCATTTCCACATTAAATTTATAGGCATTGGGATTCCATGCTGTTCGCCAACGTTCAGACACCACCTCTTTTCCACCTATATACACCTTGATATAGCCGGCATAATAAAGGATGAACTGATACTGTGATGTGGCGTAGGGTTCAATGAAACCCTCGTACACCACATGAGCACCAGCCAGATTAAAGCCCTGAGGCAGATTCCTGATACCACCATTATCGGTTTTCAGAGCTATCTCAGACTTTGCCGGCGTACCATATTCATAATAGATAGAGTCCTCGCCGCGTACCAACGACTTGCCAAGGCGGTCGGTATAGGTGCCAGTGAGATGGCCTTCCCTACCCTGCTTGTCATAGAGTTTGAAAGCATGGTGCAGTTGCAGGTAATCATGGGGATTACCAAAACGGCAATAGCTGTAGGCATCCCACAATAAACCGTAGTTCTTATTAGAGACCACGAAAGGTACGGAAACCTTCGTGTTATACTGGAAGAGATCCTCATTACGGCCTTTCATATTAAATTCCTCTGACTGGTGTTGCCCCAAGCCATAGAAAGCCTCATCGTCAGGAGAATCGAACTTCATCTGCCACGTAAGACCATGCAGCTGAGCCTCCGTGGGCTGTACACCGCCTTTAAGACCCAGTTCACGCTCGGGCACAGTGAAGTCCCAGAACTGTTTTCCGTTGCCACTCTCTTTCAGCAGGAGTGTCTTTCCCAGCCCATCATAGAAGCACACCTCACCTGTAGCCTTGCTGACCACGGCACGTACCTGTTTGGCAATAACCTCGATGCTTTCTGGAGTTTCCGTGATGGTATAGCTGTTCTTAGCAGGTACCTGCTGGGGTACTATCATAAGACTCTGCATCTTCTGAGGTAAGTCATCCTTGGAAGTAGCTCGCACACGAATAATACGGTCATTGACAACCTCAAGGCGAATCACCTTCGCCTGTCCGCCGTCAGGATGAATGGTAACAATATGACCCATTCTATCCACAATGGCAGCCCTACTTACTAGAGCTGCCATCATGAAGGATATAAACAAAAGGCCTTTTCGTCTCATATTACTTGGTCATATCAAAGCCCACACGCAGACCATTGTAGCTAGAAGCCACATCACCAATCGTCTTGATTGTCGTATTATTACCACTGAGAGCCGACATGGTCTGTATCAGTGTTAGCAACTTCTTACCTTCGAAGAGCAAACCGATACCGTTGGTATTGAGCTTAGCGTAGCAGTTGACATTCAGCAACAGGCCAGACATGGTAATCTTGCAGGTATTCTCATCATACTTATAGGTACCGCTCCAGGCTTTTCCGGCAATCTTTGCAGAGAAAGTTCCATCCTGATTGAAAGTCACCTGCGTATTAGATGCATTGATGCCCACCTTCTGATAAGTAGGCTGCAACTTTGTCTTCACATTTGAAGCCACGATTTCGCCACCAGCCTGAGCCAGCAGTTTCTCGCTGGTAAACGCGCAACCAGGCTGACTATATTTCCAAGTACCAATCAGACTCTGCTTTGACACCTTGGTGCCTGTCATACCCAATACGCTCTGAAGCACCGTATTTACGGCATTTCCAGTGTTAGTTGTCGTCGTTGCGCCCGTCTGTCCACCGGTCAGCACATCCGTCAGCACGGCAGAACCCACCTGGCTCAGAGAACCGTTAGTACCACAACTTGTCATCATCAGCGCAGCAACTGCTGCAAATAAGAAAATCTTTTTCATTTCAAATTATTTTAAGTTATTGCTTTTTTGATTCATCCTTAAGTAACAAATAGATAACGCTCAGACAGCCTATTTATTGTGTTTATTTCAAACGTATTTCAAAGGGCGACAATGGCAAGCCATTGATGCCATAGGCATTGACACCCAAAGGATTATCCTTCCAGGCATAACGCACGGCCTTAGGAGCAGCGAACGGAGAGGTGATAACAATCTGGGAACCAGATAACGTTGCCTCTACATTGCAAAATACGCCCTTTTCATCGGCCAATTCGAAATACTTCACCGCACCAGGTTGCATGTTCTGGTCGAGCGTCAGCACCACTTTTCCGTCCTGCGACTCTGCCTTCAACACCTTTGGCGCCAATTGCACCTTCTTGCCATAGACAAGTCGTTCGAAGTCGAGCGCAATACGTTGTGCCACCTCTTTTTTACGCAGGGGATGGATATCCACCGTCTCACCTAAATCGATGGTCAACGCTAGTTCTGCGTAAGGATCTTCTGTCGCCACGACACGTTGTGCCTCGCGCACACGCGACCATCCCGTGTTCTGAGGATGCTCTACAAATGCCATATAGTTAGCCAACTGTACGATAACGAATGGCATCTGCGGACGCTCGAAGGCCTGGCGCCAATTGGCCATCAGCAGTCGCAACATCGGTGCATACTCCTCAGCCTGACGCATACCAGTGTTAGACTCACCCTGATACCATACCACACCAGCAACAGCAAAGGGAGCCATAGGATGTATCATGCCATTGAAAAGGGTTGAAGGCTGATTCTGCAGACTGACGCCCATACCGATGCTGCGCGGCATCTCTGCACCTTCGCGGAGCAGCCATTGTTCACCGAGAGGCTGCTCGTCGTCCTTGCCAAAGACGAACTTATAAGGCTTCTCCTTGACGAAATAAGGCATGCCACTCTTGTTGACGAAACGCACCGTAATCACATTATCGCCCTCACGGAGCAGTCCCTCAGGTACCTGATAGCGACGTGGCGGATACTGATAGCCCGTGTTACCAACCAGTTTTCCATTAATATAGGTATAGTCGCAATCATAGAGTGTTCCCAGAAGCAACTGTGCCTTCTTGCCTGCATGCTTAGCATCAATCTGAACATGCTGGCGCAGCCACAAGGAACCAATCCATTCACGTTTAGTAGAGAGACGGTATTGATTGACCTCCGTCCAGTCCGAGTCATCATACGATAATTCCGTATATTTCCGAAGTCCGGGATCATTGGCATTCAGGATTATCTGCCATTGCTGTTCTGCCTGCGCGCCAGCCTTCTGTTGGGCAGCAACATACTCATCGTTCTGATAAAGCTGCATCTGCTTGTAATACAGGGGAAAATGCTTTTCAAGGGTATCGGCGGCAATCCATGCCTCGATAGGCGTACCACCCCAGGCACTCTCAATGACACCCTGAGCCACACCCTTCTCACGTTGCAGTTGTTTGCCAAGGAAATAGCCGATAGACGAGAAGCGCCAGGCATTCTCACGATTCAGCTTTTTCCATGATGTAGGACGCAGGTCTGCACTCGGTCCATGTGTATCCGTCTGGTACTGCACATGAAACAGGCGCACCATGGCATTGCTGTCATTCAACTCGTCAGGATACTGGGGTGACACACGTTCAAGCGTGGTCTCCATATTCGACTGACCAGTACACAGCCAGACATCGCCCAACCACACATCGGATAATTCTATGTGAGAACTGAGAGGTGAGAGATGAGAGGTCTGATTAGTCTTACTTTCTATACTCATAACATAAGGGCCGCCGGCCTTCATCGCAGGCAGGTTTACGCGCCATTTTCCATTGTCATCGGCCACAGCCGTTGCGGTCTTCTTATTCAGTTTCACCACCACGGTCTCACCAGCATCGGCCTGTCCCCATACAGGTACCGTCGTACCACGCTGAAGTACCATACCCGACTGAAATATCTGTGGCAATCGCACCTTGGCAATACCCACGACAGCACTTACCAGAAGTGCAATTAGTAAAAAGCTTGCTTTTCTCATAACAGTGCAAAAATACACTTTTTCTATTTAAAATACCCCAAAAACAAAAGACTTTTTCGCGCAATGATACAATTAGAATAGACTTATGAAACATTCCATAATGATAAAATGAAGAAAAAAGGTTACCTTTGCACCGAATTTATAAAAACTAAAAACTATTTCGACAATGAACCAAGAAGCAAAAGGCTTTTACAAGCTTTCATGGCTCCAGCGCATCGGCTTCGGCTCTGGTGACCTGGCGCAGAATCTGATTTTCCAGACGGTAGCATGCTACCTGATGATTTACCTGACTACAGTTCTGAAACTGAACCCTGCTTTTGTCAGCGGCCTGATTCTCACCGTCAGACTCATTGACTGTTTCTGGAGTCCTGTAGTCGGTCGTTATATCGACAACAACAATCCTAAGCTTGGCAAGTATCGTTCTTACCTGCTCTATGGCGGTATCCCCCTTACGGCTGCTGCCTGTCTGCTGATGCTTCCCCAGGCTGCAGAATGGTCAATGACCATGAAGATTGTGTATGCCACTGTGAGCTACACCGTACTGAGCATGATCTATTCAGTTGTCAACATCCCTTACGGCTCTATCATGGCCAGTATGACGCGCGACAACGACGAGGTGCTCATTCTGACTTCTACACGAATGGTATGTGCCAATATCGGTCAGATTGTAGTACAGGCAGGTTTCCCCATCGGACTGGCAATGTGCGTGCACGAGGCTATCGACTGGAACCAGGCCACCTTCATGGCTATCGGCACTATTCCTGCCTTTGTCATCCTGCCCTTGCTGCCCACGCTGAAGAGATGGCTGGGTAAGAAAGGTCTTTACTACACACTGCTTGCCATCGGTCTTGTAGGATTTTCCATCCTGTTCACCATCGGTAAGTTCTTTGATGTTGCAGAGCTCAACACACTGGTACAGGTTGCCAAGGTGATGACTGGCGTAGGACTGCTGGTTGGTTCACTGATGTGGGCTTTGGTGCCTGAAGTTATCACCGAAGCAGAATATCGTACAGGCAACAGACCGGCTGCCACGGTGAACGCTCTGGCTGGCGTTGCTTTCAAGGCCGGTTTCTCTATCGCCGGTTGGATCACGCCTCTGGTAATGGGCTGGATTGGCTTCAACTTTGCCAGCGAAGAATCAGCTCTGCCTGTTGCTCCCAGCGCCTGGTTTATTGTCACCTGCGTATTCGCCCTTGTAGGCTTTGTTCTTCTGATGCTTTGCTTCATGGGTAGCAAGGAGAATATCACCACAACACCAGAGAAGCCCGTGACCTTCGGCGAGATGTGGCAGGAATTTAAGGCCAACAAGTGCCTGCAGCTGGTATTAAGCATCTTCGTCGTAGTATTCCTGGCATCTTTCATCAGCGCGCCGGTAAATGCATACTATACCAAATTGGCCAACTATTCTGCCATCGCACAGAATGCCATCCTGGTATTTACCTGTATCATTCCCGCCATTCTCCTTGTCGTAGTAGGATGCCTTATCTACAAGTATCCTCTCACAGATGAGAGACTTGACGAGATCAATAAGGAAATTGAAGCACGTAACAATAAATAATGAATAAGAATTTTAAGATTTTGACGCTCTGTCTGGCCATGATGCCAATGGCATCAATGGCTCAGCAGGGTTTGAAAGACGCCATCGGAAAGTATTGTCTGATTGGTGCTGCCATCAACCAGTGGCAGAGCGACGGACAGGTTCCTGAGGCTGACGCTCTGACGGATAAGCACTTCAACTGTGCCGTAGCAGAAAACTGTATGAAACCTGAGTCACTGGCTCCTGCCGAAGGTATCTTCGACTTCCGTGTGGCAGATAAGTTCGTGAGCTATTGCGAACAGCACAAGCTGAAGGTCATCGGCCACTGTCTGGTGTGGCACTCACAAGCCCCCGACTGGTGGTTCACCAATGGTTATGCAGCCAGTCCCGCCTCCAAAGAGGTGCTGAAGGCACGCCTTATCAAGCACATCAAGACGGTGGTAGGTCACTACAAAGGACAGGTGCTGGGTTGGGACGTGGTGAATGAGGCTATCGAGGATAATGGTTCTTTCCGCAATTCACACTATTATCGTTTGCTGGGTGAGGAATTCATTGAAATCGCCTTCCGCGCCGCCCATGAGGCCGATCCCGATGCAGAACTTTATTACAACGACTATTCGATGGGACAACCCGCCAAGCGCGAAGCCGTATGTAAGTTGGTGAAGAAACTGAAAGCCAAGGGTCTGCGCATCGACGGCGTGGGCATGCAGAGCCACAATGGTCTGGATTATCCCAACCTGGCTGAATACGAGAAGAGTATCGACGCCTTTGCTGCCTGCGGCGTGAAGGTGATGATTACGGAACTCGATATGAACGTACTGCCCAACCCAGAGGGTTTCGGTGGTGCCGACATCGCACAGAACTTTGAGTTGCAGAAGCGTTTCAATCCCTATACAGAGGGACTGCCTGCTGCAAAGCAGAAGGAAGTGGACCAGCGCTGGCTTGATCTCTTCAAGATATACTATAAGCACCGCGACCAGATTTCCCGCATCAACCTGTGGGGTGTCAGCGATGGTGGTTCATGGCTCAATGGCTGGCCTATCAAGGGACGCACAAACTATCCCTTGCTCTTCGACCGCCAGTACAAGGAGAAACCAGTGATTAACGAAATCATCAAACTTTATAAATAACAATACTATGGCTAAATTACCTCGTTATCTATTCCCTAGTGACTACATGGCCGATCCTGCGGCCCACGTATTCAACGGTAAATTGTATATCTATCCCTCACACGACTGGGAGGCTGGTGCCGCTTTCGATGATGATGGTGGTCACTTCCAGATGAAAGACTATCACGTCCTGTCATTCAATGACATTGAGAATGATGAAGCTACCGATCACGGTGTGATACTCGATGTAAAGGATGTTAAGTGGGCAGAGAAACAGATGTGGGACAGCGATGTCGTAGAGAAAGACGGCAAGTACTACCTCATCTTCTCCGCTAAGGACTATAACGGCGTGTTCCATCTCGGTGTAGCCATTGCTGACCGTCCAGAAGGCCCGTTCATTGCTCAGGAGCATCCCATCCGTGGTGCATACAGCATAGACCCCTGCGTGTTCAAGGATGACGACGGACAGGTTTACTGCTACTATGGTGGTCTTTGGGGCGGACAGCTCCAGTGGAATGTAGCTCCTCAAAAGGTGCTGAAGGAAGGCGTTGACCTGGGTCCTGCCCCTGACCGTAAGACCCAACTGTTTACCGCTCCCGATATGCCCGCATTGCCCAGCCTGATGGCACGCATGAGCGATGATCTTCTGCAGTTTGCAGAGGCTCCCCGTCAGGTTCTGGTTGTAGATAAGGACGGACAGCCACTGAAGGCCGGTGATCCTCACCGTTTCTTCGAAGCCAGTTGGATGCATAAGTACAATGGCAAGTACTACTTCTCTTACTCTACCGGTGACAGCCACTATCTGTGCTATGCCATTGGCGACAACCCCTACGGACCTTTCACCTATCAGGGTGTTATCCTGGAGCCCGTGGTTGGTTGGACAACCCACCATTGCATCGTAGAGTTCAAGGGCCAGTGGTATCTGTTGTATCACGACTGCGTACCCTCTAACGACATTACACATCTGCGTTCACTGAAGGTGCAGCGTCTGTTCTACAATGAGGACGGCACCATCAAGACCGTTGTCAATGAATAACCTCAACATCATAGAATATTACTATCACCACCATCAGGCCGAACTGCTCGCATTCGTGAGCAGCAGGCTTGGTGGCAAAGAGGAGGCTGAAGATATCGTTCAGGATGTCTTCCTGCGACTATTGCAAAACAACAGTCCTATCATGGAGAGTACGCTTCATGCACTTGCCTTTACAATAGCCCGCAACCTCATTACGGATTATTATCGCAGGAAGCAATGGGCCATCAAATATGGTATGCAGCCCATTGATTACAGACAGCAGACCGTTACAGCCGAAGATGAAGCCGCACGTCCACTCTCCATTCACGAGATGACGGCATTCCTGGAACGTGGTCTGCTGCGTGTTCCTGAGAAATGCCGGGAGTTATACCGCATGCATATCTATGACGGTATGCAGGTAAGCGATATCTCTCAACAGACAGGCGAGAACTACAAATCCGTGGAGTATCGCCTTGGCATTGCCAGAAAAGAAATCAGAAAATACTTAAGATATATATCGTGAAGAAGTTTATATTGTTCCTCTTCGCCTTGTTCTCATTGTCGGCAAGCGCTGAGGATGGTCACCGTCTGTGGCTACGTAGCGAATTGCCCAACGATGTGGTAGAGAAGATTGACCCCACCATGCCCGATGATGATGGTTATCGTATCAATGGCCATGCCATCACCGCCCGCACAAAGATGGGGCTGCTATACGGACGCTATGCCTTGCTGCGTGGCGAACAGGGAGAGTCACACCCTTTCTATAAGTTGCGTATCCTGAACCACTGGGATAACCTGGATGGCTCTATTGAACGAGGCTATGCTGGCAAGAGTATCCTGTGGAACAACGACCTTGTCATTGACCATGAGAAGATAGCAGCCTACGCTGAAGCCAATGCCTCTATCGGTATCAATGGTACGGTGCTGAACAATGTGAACGCATCACCCAAGATGCTCACACGCACGTATATAAATAAGGTGAAGGAGATTGCCGGCATCCTGCGCCCCTGGGGCATCAAGGTCTATCTCTCTGTGAACTTTGGAACACCAAAGGCACTGGGAGAGACAAAGACAGCCGACCCGTTAGACCCACAGGTAAAGCGCTGGTGGCAGAAGAAAGCCAAGGAAATATATACCGCTATCCCCGACTTTGGCGGATTCCTGGTGAAAGCCAACAGTGAGGGACAGCCTGGTCCTTTCGACTACGGACGTACCCATGCTGATGGTGCAAATATGCTGGCCGATGCACTGGCGCCTTATAAAGGTATCGTGATCTGGCGCTCCTTTGTCTATGGTGCCAAGCATCATGGTGAAGACCGTGTGAACCAGGCTGTATCAGAATTTGCAGAACTTGATGGTAAGTTCCGTGAGAACGTGATCCTGCAATCGAAGAATGGTCCGCTTGACTTCCAGCCACGCGAGCCCTATGCACCCATCTTCGATAAGATGCAGAAAACGCCTCAGATGGCTGAGTTGCAGATCACACAGGAGTATCTGGGCCAGAGCTGGCACTTAGTCTATCTCGCCCCCATGTGGAAAGAGTTCTTTACCTTCGTAAAGCCCGAAAAGCTCGTAGGTATCGCTGGTGTAGCCAATATCGGACTGGACAAGAACTGGTGCGGACATCATTTCTCGCAGGCTAACTGGTATGCCTTCGGTCGTCTGGCATGGAACCCCGCCTTGTCATCACGACAGATAGCAGAGGAATGGCTGAAGCAGACATTTGGAAATGAAAAGGGAATAGTGAAAAGTAGAGAATTTGCTTCCGCTATCACGTCCGTCATGCTCCGTTCTCGCGAAGCCTGCGTAGACTATATGATGCCCTTGGGACTACACCATATATTCAAGTTCGACCACCACATGGGGCCTCAGCCTGACGGATATATTGCACGCTATCCTATTGAGTGGTGCCCCGTTTACTACCACCGTGCCAATGGCGACAGCATCGGTGTTGACCGTACCCACACAGGTAGTAATGCTACTGGACAATACCCAGAGCCCTATTGCTCACTCTACGACGATATCAACACCTGTCCTGAGCGTTATCTGCTTTGGTTCCACCGCGTGCCTTGGACACGTCGCATGAACAGCGGACGCACCCTTTGGGAAGAGATGCAGTGGCGCTATAACCAGGGAGTAAGCGAGGTGGAAGACTTTATTCACATCTGGCAAGAAGCCCGTCCTGAGATTGACGAGCAGCGCTGGCGCGAAGTCAACGACCGTCTGCAGCGCCAGTTGAAGGATGCCAAGGAGTGGCGCGACGTCTGTCTGGGTTACTTCGGAAAACTACAAGAAAAGAAATAAAGCAACAACTTAATCCTTAAAATCAAGCGAGAGTTGGCCATCCCCCAGTAAGTTGTACGACATACGATGATAAGGTGTCGTGCCATACTGGCGGATGGCCTCTCTGTGTTTCTTGGTGGGATAGCCCTTATTGGAACGCCAGTCATACTGCGGATACTCCTCAGCCAACTGGTTCATATAATCATCACGATAAGTCTTGGCCAATATCGAGGCGGCAGCTATCGAAAGGTATTTACCGTCACCCTTGACAATCGTCGTATGAGGTAAATCCTTGTATTTCTTAAACCGGTTACCATCAACGATGACAGCCTCAGGACGCACCTGCAACTGGTCCAAGGCGCGATGCATGGCCAGAATAGAAGCATTCAGGATGTTTATCTTGTCTATCTCCTCTGGTGTCACGATGCCGACAGCCCATGCCACAGCATCACGCTGGATAATCTCACGCAACTCATAACGACGTTTCTCCGTGAGCTGTTTCGAATCGTTCAACAGTTCATTCTGATAGCCCACAGGCAGGATAACAGCAGCAGCATAGACGCTACCAGCCAGACAGCCTCGTCCGGCCTCATCACATCCAGCCTCAACCTTTCCTTCGTAATAATGATCCAGCAACATACACCTAAGCTTTTAGAACATGGCACTGACTCTGCGGATTCCCGCTACAAGAGCGTCAATCTCCTCTTTTGTGTTATAGAGAGCGAAAGAGGCACGCACAGTACCTGTTACCCCCAGACGATCCATCAACGGATGAGCGCAATGATGACCGGTACGCACGGCGATTCCAAGACGATCGAGCAACGTACCCATATCCAGATGATGGATATCGCCAACAAGGAATGACACTACGGCATCCTTGTGAGGAGCCTCGCCAAACAAGCGCATATTGGGTATCGTGCGCATCTGTTCCATACAGTAGCGGGTCAGTTCCTGCTCATGTGCCTCGATATTCTCCATACCCAGCGACTCCATATACTTGATAGCCGTAGCCAAACCGTGTGTGGCTACATAGTCAGGCGTACCGGCTTCAAACTTGAAAGGCAGACGCTCGAAAGTCGTTTTTTCCCACGACACCTTGTCAATCATCTCACCTCCACCCTGATACGGAGGCAGTTTCTCCAGCCATTCCTCCTTGCCATAGAGCACGCCGATACCTGTGGGACCATACATCTTATGACCACTGAACGCCAGGAAGTCGCAATCCAGGTCCTGCACATCAATCTTCATATGAGGTGCACTCTGAGCACCATCCACCAACACGGGGATACCGCGCTCATGAGCCAGTTTGATAATATCCTTTACAGGGTTGATAGTACCCAGCACATTGCTCACATGGGCGATACTGATGAGTTTGGTACGTTCAGTTATGTATGTTGCCACGTCATGGCAACTTACCAGGCACCCTTTATCATCAATTGGCAAATGCTTCACTACGATACCCATCTTCTTGGCCTGCAACTGCCAGGGCACGATATTAGAGTGATGCTCCATATCCGTGACCAGCACCTCGTCGCCAGCCTTCATCTGTGACTCACAGAATGTCTGTGCCACCAGATTGATAGCCTCCGTGGTACCACGGGTAAATACCACCTCCTCAATCTTTCGAGCATTGATGAAGGCACGTACTGTCTCACGCGCCGCCTCATGCAAGTCCGTAGCCTGTTGCGACAGATAATGCACACCACGATGCACGTTAGCATTCACATTCAGGTATTCCTCGCGCATCGCATCCAGCACGCACAAGGGCTTTTGTGTAGTAGCCGCATTATCAAGATAAACCAGCGGTTTCTTGTATACCTCCCGCTGAAGAATGGGGAAGTCCTCACGTATTTTCTTAACGTCGTACATATCCTTCATTTGTTATCACGTGAATATTACTCTTTAATTTACAACTCAACAGTCAGCCTGCAAAGACTACTTACCAGACTCGTGACGCTCACGAATCTTCTTCACACGAAGCAGCAAATCCTTATAATGCAAAGCATTAAGCGCTGACTGCTGTTGAGAAACATTCTGGAGGTAGTTCTCTACCTTGTCTAAATGTTGTGCTATATAGAGTATGGCATCAGAACGGGTTGCCAGACTCGTATTTGTTCCGTCTGCTCCGGAGCCACCATTAAGCGCTACACCCAGGAAATCAACATAAGAGCGCTGCTGCAGTCTGCGGAAACTGTTCTGCTCCTCATCCTTATCTGTTAAAGGTTTCCATACCATTCCGAATATATCATCGAAATACTCCTCTACAGGGTAAGCCTTGTCAGATATAAACTGATCCCCCATCAAATTCGAGATAGCGTTGGGTGACAACAGCATGGCAATGAGCGTCTGCTGACGGTTACGTATCTCGTCGGCATAATCCACGCCAAGCTTACTGACAACGCTCTTAGGATAAAGCCACATAGGTGCTTCCATCACATTGCGCGACAACCAGTCCACCGCCTCGCGCTGCAAGTCACGCGGCACAATATCATAAGGCTTTTCACCTGGGGCATTGTTCACATACTTGCTGAACAGATATTTCTGTACGTGGTTCACATAACGCTGATATTGCGAACGCACAGCACGGTGAATAAAACTCAGATCATCATACTGGCCATCAGGCTGTGCTGTCCACTCCTCTATATGCGCCATCACACGCTGAAGGTTTTTCAGACCGTAGTCATTGGCACGCATCTGATTATCGCCCAAATCCTCTGACTGTGAACGGGGATCCCTACCTTTTCCCTCGTCACCACACCACCACAAACGGCGGTTGCCTTTCAACACCTTAGTCGTTTCGGCACGCAGGACCTTCTTTTCCTTGGCAGGGTCCTTGAACTCCGGGCGGTACTGATAGCCCCATTTGATAGCCCACTTATCGTAATCGTTGATACGGGGGAAGAGACCCTTCTCTGAGATCTTATCCTCAGGCTGAGCTACATAATTAAATCGGGCATAGTCCATGATACTTGCCGTATGTCCATATTTCTCCACCCAAGCCTTGTCACGCAGTTTCTCCACAGGAGTGGCCTGTGAGGCAATCATATTATGGCGAAGACCCAGTGAGTGTCCTACCTCATGACTGCTCACAAAACGGATCAGCTGTCCCATCAGTTCATCGCTGAAGTCCATCTTCTGTGCCCTCTTGTCCAACGGGCCACACTGTACCATATACCATTTCTTCACCAGATTCATCACGTTATGATACCAGCATATATGCGCCTCAATGATTTCACCAGAACGCGGATCCACAATACGCGGTCCATAGGCATTCTCCGTTTCCGAAGGCAGATAGCGCAATACAGAGAAACGGGCATCATCTATCGACATCGTAGAGTCATTCTTTGGCCAGTCCTTGGCTACGATAGCATTCTTGAAGCCAGCCTCCTCAAAGGCCTTCTGCCAGTCTTCAATTCCCAGTTTCAGATATTTAGCCCACTTCTTAGGCGTTGCAGGATCTATATAGAATACAATCTGCTTTTTCGGTTCTACCAGTTTACCGGCCTTATAGGCTGCAGGATCCTTCGGTTCCAGACGATAGCGCATAATGATAGCTTCGTGATTCGAAGTCTCATCATCACTAAATTCCGTTATCTTACTGTTGAAATAGCCCACACGCTCATCAGCATAACGAGGCTGCATAGGTTCCCGTGGCAGCAATACCAACGATGTATTCAGCGAGAGCGTGGCAGCGCCGGTCTTAGCTGCAGGAACACGTCCGGAACTCATACCGTAGGTACGCAGCGACGCAATCTCCACGTTGATAGGATATGTCTTGATAGTATCTATGAAGGTACGATCACTCTGCACGGAACCGATTCCAAGAATCGTACGGTCGCTGGAAGAGAAATTCGTCACCTTATTCTCTCCCATGAGCCATTTCGTTATATTGATCAGCTGCGCATGAGTCTCAGGATTACGACCTATCACATCAAACTTCCACACAATAGGATCTGTCGTGGACTGCTTGAGCGAGATAGCGATACGGTTTTCAGGTTTCGCATATTGCGACTGTACATATTCACGCAGGAAGATGGTCTTATCGCCATATTGCTCAAAATATACTGCCGAACGGTTTACCTCTTCACCTGTCACCATCTTGAATTCCTGTGGCACACTGGCAAAACGGGTTACCGCCAGCATCATACGTCCCAGCAATGAGTCAGGTATTTCCAGATACCAGTCATTCTTAATATGACGAACGGTGAAGAGACCCTCACGCACAGAGCCCCCCTCCTTTATTGTTTTAAGATATGGGTCATTCTTACTTTTGGCCGTGGTATCAACACAACAGTCCATGGTGACCACGGTATCTGCACTACATACAATATTGGCTGCATGCAGTCCCGTAGAGGGCAGCAATGCAGCCAAAATGAATAATCCTGTAAACGTCTTTTTCATGTTGCAAAATTACAACAAAAAAGACAATTACACGTCAGCCTATATCAATTATTATGCTTATTTTACAATTTTTCGGCCATCAACAATGTAAATGCCTTTCTCCTTGACATTTACCCGGCGTCCCTGCAGGTCGTAGCATGCACCATTTGACGATTTTCCATTGACGATTTCGCCAATGCCGGCAGAGCCGTTGGGTACCAGGCGGATGTCAATTTTGACAAAAACAGCCGAGAAGTAAGAATAGTTGAACAGCACATTGGTATCATCACCCTGCCAGATGTCGTATTCATATGCATTCTTCTTGGGCGAAGCAGGTGTCCACACCTTCAGCTTCTGCTTAAACACCGTGTTGTTATATTCGTATTCAAACTCTTCCTCGTAGTCATCACCTACCAGGAAGTTGGCATTGCGGTAGTTGTAAAACACCATCTTACCGAACTTATATCCTGCAGGGGCCTCAAAACGCATGGTGGTTCCGGGCTGGGTATAAAGCATATTGGTCTTACCAGCATTGATTCCCAAAGCAGCAACATCGGCTTCATCAAGTGTGTAGCTGGCATATACCGACACCTTTGAATACTCATCAAGGTCAACAGGATAGACCGTCACTTTGACATTCGAGGATGAACCTTCGCTGACTGGCCATGAGAAATCCTTCTCATTCAGGATGGCACCTGGTGAATCCAAGTCAGTATAGTCGGGATACCACTTCGATGTCAGCTCAGTCGCAGAATAGCTCCAAGGGTTCGCATTGAAGTCCATCATCACATAGGTCGTGTCGTTGGTTTCCTGAGCCATTGACACCATGGCCATCATGGCCATTAAGATTGTTGCGTAAAGTTTCTTCATATCATTCATCAGTATTAAGTGTCAGATTCGGATTCTTATCCCTTGCAGAGTGTGGGAAGGGGATGATATACAACCTGGAGTCAGGCTTCAGCGTATAGGTCTGCTGCGGGTGTGCCTCACTGATATTCTGCACAGGGAAGACACGCGTGATGGTCTTCTGATACTCCGGCTCAATATTCAGTCGCTTCAGGTCAAAGAAACGGTTAAAGCCAAAGAGCAGCTCCTTGCGACGCTCATCAATAATCATCTTCACCATTTCCACCTGTGTGGCAGGAGCATCCACATGTCCGTTGCCACCCTTGATACGCTTGTCGCGCAACTGACTGACGTAGTTGGCAGCCTCCGTCAGATTGTTCTGTCGTGCCAAGGCCTCTGCCATTATCAGATAAACCTCCGCCGTGCGCAGTCCCACGGACATATAGGTAAACCTGTCCAGATTCGTAATGGCAGGTGTCCAGATTGCGGCACCCGAGCCACTATCAAACCAACTGGTGATACTCGTACCCGTATCACGCAGGAAAAGGCTATAACGCAGGTCATTAGCCTCAAACAGGCTCTTCAGTTCAGGACTGATCATACCGTAGTGATACAAGCATACCTGTTCACCACTGCCCCAGCCTGCCATCCAGTGATAGGAGAGCACCTCAGGGTTGCCATCCTTGGCAAAGTTCTTATAGCGTGCCGTACCACCAGCATCGTTAATGAGGTTATAGTCGGCCAACTGAGAATTCAGTTTCAGCGACTGTTCTGCAGCCTCCTGTGCCTTAGCCCAGTCACGATGGAACAGATAGACCTTGGCCAACAAGGCATAACCGAAAGCACGGTTAGGATGATGGATATTCACTGGTTTCTCTTCCAACAGAGGCACAGCCTGTTCCAGTTCATTGATGATAAAGTTGTATACCTCAGCCACCGTCGACTTCACAGGCGTTGCCTCCAGGTCATAATGGTCCATGATGCACACACCACCATCACTGGCTGCCGTTTCAGGGTTATAGGCCTTGGCAAACGTGTTCACAGCCAGGAAATGGTCAAAGGCACGGAAAGTACGTGCCTCCGCCTTTGCCAATGTCTTCAGTTCCTGCGAGCCCTGTCCTTTGTCAACATTGTCTATGACAAGGTTCGAACGCAGAATGAAACTATAGATATTCTCGTACAGGTTATTATCAGGCAGGATAGTGCGGTCGGCCTTCTCATTGAAGGTGAAGTTGATGCCATCTGCCGATATACTTTCATAACCCAGGATTTCCGATTCTTTCACCCACTGGTCATCACTCAGAAGAATGAATGATGAAGGGTAATAGGCGCGCATGGGCGTAGCTATCAGCTCGTAATACTGTTGGGCAGAGTCAACCGTGACCGCCCCTTTAGGTGTGATGTCGATATAGTTGTCACAACCAACCGTTGTCATTGTCAGAAGGACAAACAGGGAATATATGATTTTCTTCATGATGACAGTCTGTTAGAATGATGTAGAGAAACCGATACTGAATGTCTTGGGTTGCAGGAGCGTGCGTGAGGCAGAGTTCAGGGAATAAGACTCCGGATCGATATCATGTCCCACCCTTGACCAATAGAACAAGTTGTTGACCTGCAGCGTCAGACGCGTCTGTCCGATATGCAGTTTCTTCGTGACAGCCTCCGGCAGATGGTATGCCATACTGATACTACGCATCTTGATATAGTCAGCAGGCTTCACCTGTGCGTCGCAATAACGCCACCACTCAGAGAAAGTAGAGGCATACTGCTGAGCCACGCTACCTGTTGGCATCTCGTAATAGTGCTTCACGGTATGGTCGTTCACGTGGTCCGTAACCATCTGGTATGAGTTCATGTCCGTCGCATCCAGACGCAGTTTGTTACCACCGGCATATACCAGCAACGTGTTCAGCTCCAGTTCACGCCAACGCAGACTGAGAGTCAGCGAACCATTATAGACAGGAACGAGACTGCCCATATTCACCAGCGCGTCAGTTCCTTTCAGCGTTGATGACACCTGAACCTCTGTAGGATTACCATCAGCATCAAATGTAGCCATCTCGTTGCCATCCGCATCAAGGATGACAGGATAGCCATTCACCACACGGCTCAACCTATAAGCCCATAGGGTATTATAGCTCGTACCCTCCACGAAGTAGTTGGCAGGAGCAGTAATGAAGTTAGAGGCGATATCAGTAGAAGAATGTTCTACACGCAACATCTTATTATGGTTCCATGCGATGTTGAAACCAGCAGACAATGTCCAGTCCTTTGTGCGCAGCAGATTGGCATTAAGCTGCAGTTCCACACCCTGGTTGCGCATCTTTCCGTTATTGATAACACGCTGTGTAGCACCAAGCGTAGAGTCCAGGTACTTACGTACCAGCAGGTCATCACCTACACGGTTATAGAACTCCAGCGAACCGCTCAGCACATTATTGAGCACGCGGAAATCCACACCAGCATTGAATGTCGACGTCTTCTCCCATCTCAGTCTGGGATTCGGCAGGTTGTCATCCGTATATCTCAAGTACTGCGTATTCGTAGGATCATTATTCTCCGTACGGTAGCGAGCCACGAAATATGTGGTGCTGCTCTGGTCCACATTACCATTCACACCATAGGTAAGACGCAGCTTCAGGAAGTCGAGCCAAGAGAAATCCTTCATGAATGCCTCCTCAGAGATATTCCATCCGGCACCCACCGACCACAGCGGGTGATGCTGATTCTTCGTATCCAGTCCAAAGAGGTCGGCCTCATCCCAGCGTATGCTACCCGTGATGTTATAACGATACAGGTAATCGTAGCCTACATTGGCATAGAAAGAGGCATAGCGATGGAATATCTCCGTCTGACTGGTAGCAGGACCGCCAAGTTTCACGGTGTTACCATAGACCAGGCTCTCCACGCCCACATTATTCAGCGACGCCCAGTCCATGCGTACAGAAGTGAGTGCCACGTCATTATAGCCATACATCTGCTGCTCTATCGGACGTGCAGCACGGTTCTCCCTCAACTCAAAACCCATGATGGCATTCACATGATGCTTTGACTCCAGGAAACTCTTCTCGAAGTTCAGCTGGTTACGGAAGGTATAACGACGCGTGTTATTGGTTGTCTGACGATAACGTCCACCCGATGGCAACTGACTCACACCATCCAGGTCTATCAGCGCATTATGCGTCATACGCATCAGGTAGGAGTTGGGCTCGTCATACTTCTCCGTACGTGACTGTGTCCATTCATACTGGAACATCAGGTTATACTTAAACCACTTCAGGAATTTCGCCTCCACATTGACAAACGGACGCATACGTAGGTTGCGGTTCTGCGTCAGACTCTCATCAAGCGACTGCAGCACATTAAATGAGAAAGGCATCAGCACATCCGAACTGGCCAGCTGCTGCTGACTGTCAGCTATGGCCGAACCGTTGAGCGAACCACCTGCAAATCCGCTGATATTCACATACGGCGTCATCACCAGGTTGCCTTGCGCATCTACTATAGAGGCATAGCGCTCCTGGATATTATAATTGGTGTATGCGTAATCAGGCACCTGACTATTGGAGAATCGTGTATCAATACCCAACTTGATGCTCAGCCACTTATTCAGCTTGAAATTCGATTTCAAGTAAATACTGAAGACATCGCTGTTATCATTCTTCACACGGTTCTTGTCGTGCTCATAGTTAAACGAGGCAAAATGGTTGGACCGTTGTGATTTCTGCGACAAAGACACATTATACCGCTGGGTAACTGCCGAGCGCCATACCAGGTCACGATACTGATTATAGTAATCATTCTGTCGCCATTGTCCGAGTGTGCGGTCCACGTCATCCTGCGTGATGCGCCCCTCCGCCTGATCGCGGTATAGCTGATAGAGCGGTGAATAATAATTCTTGGAGAAACTGTTAAAGAGCGTTGCCACACTACCACTGCTGTTCACACGTGCATTATAGACATTGGTCTCGTAGTCAATAATATCCGATGTCGAGGCGTAGTGCATCGCATCAAACGTTGGCTTGGTAGAGATATACCAGTCGGCATTCACGCTGACCGTTGTCTTCTCACTCTTTCCCTGCTTGGTTGTGACGACGATAACGCCATTGGCCGCCAAGGCACCATAGATACTGGCAGCAGCGGCATCCTTCAGTACCGTTACCGACTCCACATCATAGAGATTTATCTCACTCAGTTCCATGTCGGTGGCCATATCATCTACCACAATCAGTGGTTTCGTACCTATACTGGTAGAGAATGTGCCCACGCCACGCAATACAGGACTACCCTCGCCCGTATTCGGATTGATATCCATGCGCAGGCCGGCCACCTGTCCTTCCAGGGCCGACAGGATATCCTTATGCATCACGCGATTCAGTTTGGTAGAGTCCACAAAACCGAAGGCGGCAGTTGATCGCTCCCGACTCAGTCGCTGATAACCCGTTGACACCACCACAGCCTCAGCCAGTTGGGTTGTCTGGTCCTTCATCTTCACATCCACCGTCACCTGACCTTTCACGGTCGTCTGGTAAGGTTCCATACCCACATAACGGAACAGCAAGACAGCATTCTCGTTGTCCACAGGAATACGGTACTTTCCATCAAGTCCTGTAACAGCCGTATGCTTTCCATTCTTGACTGCTATCGTCACGCCATAAAGAGGTTCACCTTTTGTGTCTGACACAGTACCCGTCACCATGCGTTGCGCTTTCACTTCACCGGCAAATAGGATAACAAAGGAGATAAATAGAAGATACAATCTCATGAATCGAATGTTTTAGGTCGCAAAAATACAAAAAATTTCATAAAACGCAAAGCGTTGAGTAAAAAGTTGTACTACTTTCTTACTTTTTTTCGCCATTTTGTAACAAAATGCTAACCAAAAACGCAGAATTACAACAAAACTATAACCAAAATGCCTTGAAAGATTCCAGAAAAAAATATTCGCCAAAAGTGATGATGATAAAGAAAAAAATTGTATCTTTGCACCCAGAGACTAAACACTTAAAACTTATAGCGTATGAAACACTTATTACTTGCAGTAACAATGGTAACGGCCCTGAGCACCTCTGCGTTTGCACAAGGCCAGGTGAGAAACATCTATGCCAGCTCTGAGAAACTGAACACAGAGTTGCTACAGAACACGAATCAGACCGTACAACTGAACCGCTATCTCTTTGCAGGCTACAACACCCTCTGTCTGCCCATGTCGGTATCAGCTGAACAGTTGGGCGACCTCAAAGCCGAGCGCTTCCTAAGCATCCAGCAGGAAGGCAACGTGCTGAACCTCTATTTCGTGGAGTGCACCAACGAAGGTCTTCTGGCTGGTGTACCCTATCTGATCAACTCACCCAAGAGTCAGTATCTGCGCCTGAAGAATAGCGATGCCCTTAACCTCAACACCGAACTGAAAGCTATCCATATGAGCGATAACAAAGGGAACGCCGTGACCTTCAGTAGCAACTGGGAAACCGTAACGAAAAACGGTCTATACGGCATTCCTGCCAAGCAGGACGTCACCCCATTGGAGGCCGTGCTTATCCGCACCGAGGCCGACAAGGCTTTCCTCCCCACCCGTTGTGGTTTCTCTTGGGACAAGCAGGCATCTACTGCTAAAGAGCTTCGCATCGTACACCTCAAGCAGTCAGACGTCACAGCCCTCAAGAGCGTGACCATCAAGACATCATCTGACGAAACCTACGACCTGAGCGGACGTAAGCTCAACAAGACCGACAGAGGCATCTACGTGCAAGAAGGTAAGAAGATGCTGAAGAAGTAAAACAAAAGCATAACACCAACAACAAAGGCGAGGATTTTGGTCCTCGCCTTTTTCATATTGCGGTAGCAAATTTTTCACTTTTCACTATTCCCTTTTCACTTACAAAGCTTGCATCCTGTGCATTTATTCAGTTCGCCACGGAAGCGCTTCTCCACCAGGTAATGCAGACGGTCGCGCAGAGGCTCCAGTTGCATGTGGTCTATCACCTCGTTGACAAAAGCATTCTGCAACAGCAGTTTGGCCTCCTCCAGCGAGATACCACGCTGACGCATATAGAAGAGTGCCGCATCATTCAGCTGTCCCACCGTAGAACCGTGGGCACACTTCACGTCGTCGGCATAAATCTCCAACATCGGTTGGGTGTACATACGTGCCTCCTTCGTGGCCGTGAGGTTCTGGTTCGTCATTTGCGAGGCAGTCTGCTGAGCACCATGCTCTACCAGCACCCTGCCGGCAAAGGCACCCACCGCCTGATTGTCGAGCACATACTTATAAAGTTCGTTGGATGTGCAATGAGGCACCTTATGTGCTATCAGCGTGTTATTGTCCACATGCTGTTTCTTGTCAGCTATCACACAACCATAGCATTGGCACTCAGCACCCTCGCCCGAGAATGTCAGGTCGAGCTTATTACGTGTCACACCATTATGCAACGTGATGACATTGTGTGTCACACGACTGTCGCGCTGCTGGTCAATATACACATTGCTTACACGTACATTCTTATAATGCGTCTCCTCCAGACAGTAGAGGTCCAGCGATGCGTTCTCGCCCACAAAGGCCTCTATCACCTGCGTGGTCAGGAAGTTGCGGTCATCAGCGGCATGGTCGCAGAACAGCATCTTGATTTCTGCACCTTCCTCCACCACGATAAGCACACGACGGTTCACCATCAGGTCAGGCACCACGCGCTGCGCATTCTGAGGCGTTGCCTTCAGGATATTAATCACCTGAATGGCACGGTCAACCTTCACGTTCTTAGGCACATACACCAGCAGGCCATCCTGCGCCAGCATCGTGTTAAGTGCGGTAACGGCATCCTCACTGGTCTTAGCCAACTTCGTGTAGTACTTGCTCACCAGCTCAGGATAGTCACGCATAGAGCCGATAACCACACCCTCAGGCAGATGTCCCTTTGGTTTCTCGTCGTGGAAAAACATATCGTTCACCACAAAATAGAGACTGGTACTCAGGTTGGGCACGTCGCAACGGAAGGTCTCGTAGGGATCCACAGGAATCTGCAAACGATTGACGTTCACACCAAAGTTAGGCTCAAAGAGCTTCTGGATATCCGTATATTTATAGCGTTCCACCTTCTTAGACGGGAAGCCCTGGGCCTTAAAGTCCTCAAAGGCCTCATCACGCACAGCGTTCATCGCCTCTGGGGCATGCGAGAAAATCATCTCACGTGCCTCATTGTATAGTTCTATGTATTGTTGTTCAGACTGCATATCAAGTGCGGTAGCCGCTCGGCCTTTGGACGCTTGCACGGCAAGAAATTTTTCACTTTTCACTCTTCACTTTTCCCTTAAGACTACTCCTCTCCCACTTCTTCCTTAATCCAGTCGTAGCCGTGCTCCTGAATCTGGACAGCCAGCTCAGGGCCACCCGTCTTCACAATCTTTCCCTTGTAGAGCACATGCACGAACTGAGGCTTGATCATCTCCAGCAGTCGGTCGTAGTGGGTAATCACGATGCAACTGGTCTCTGGTGTCTGCAGTTTGTTCACACCCTCGGCCACAATACGCATTGCATCCACATCCAGACCTGAGTCTGTCTCGTCAAGGATGCTCAACTTCGGTTCCAGCATAGCCATCTGGAAAATCTCATTGCGCTTCTTCTCACCACCGCTAAAGCCCTCGTTTACCGAACGGTTAGCCAGTTTTGAGTCGAGCTCTACCACCTTACGCTTCTCGCGCATCAGCTTCAGGAACTCAGCAGCATTCAGAGGTTCCAGTCCCTGGTACTTACGCTTCTCGTTGATGGCAGCCTTCATGAAGTTGTTCATGCTGACGCCAGGAATCTCCACAGGATACTGGAAACTCAGGAAAAGACCCTCGTGAGCCCTGTCCTCAGGTTTCATCTCCAACAGGTTCTTGCCGTTGAAGAAAGCCTCACCCTCAGTCACCTCGTAGAGTGGATTACCCACGAGCACAGCGCTGAGCGTAGACTTACCAGAACCATTAGGACCCATGATAGCATGTGTCTCGCCATCATTAATCACCAGGTCAATACCCTTCAATATTTCTTTATCGCCAATCTTGGCATGCAGGTTTCTTACTTCTAACATCTTAAGTAATTATTCATTTCAGAGTGCAAAGTTACGGAAAAACATAAGAAATTCAAAGAGAAAACGCAAAAATCCTCCATAATATTTAGTTTTCTCATTTATTATGCTTAACTTTGTCGCGAAAATATCTACCGATCAAAAAATGGAACAGGCAATCTACATTGTTACCCTTATACTGACCGGACTTATCAACTTGGCCATGGGGGGCATCCTTTTTGTAGGCAATAAGGCCTATCGCCAGCAAACCGTATACCTTCGTGCACGTTTGCTGACTATCTTGTGGCTCGTTGCTTTTGGCTTAGGCTACTTCATCCAGGCCATCTTCCTATGGCGCTACACCTGGCCCACTGCCGCATCGGCACTCACCGTGAGCTTCTTCCATATCGGAGCCATCTGTTTCAACTGGGGCTATATCCCCCTGCTTAATCCGAATTACCTGACGAAGGGCGTCGTGATTCGCGACCTTCTTATCTATGTCGTAGGCCTTATCACCTACTGGACCGTAGCCATGCTGTGGCACCATGCGCCAACGTATGTCTGCCTGGCCTTCTGCATCTTCTTTGCCTATGCGGCCTGGTCGGTATTCACGTTCTACAGGACCTACAACCGCGTGAGTCTCCGCATGATACGCATGACATCCGGCAACGTGATGCAATTCATTCGTTGGATGCAAGTATGCTGCGACTGTATTGTACTCTTTGGTATAGGCAGCGTGGCTATCACCGCTATTTTCCCCAACGATATCATCCCCTTCCTCCTGCTCCTCACATCAGGTGCAGGCATGTTTATGTATATTGCCTATTCCATTAGCAATTACGGAAAATATCTCTCATGAAGAAAACCAGCCTTATCCTTTTCCTGTTGGCAACCTTATCCATCATCACCACGTTTTGTTCCTGTGGTGAGAAATACGTCATCGTCGCCAACACCAACCAGGCCGACAGCCTCATCAACATAGCCTATAAGAATCACAACTATGATAGTCTGATTATCCTGGCTGACAGTATGCAGAAGACCGGCGAGCTGTCTGACATGAAGGCTTGCTACTGGCGCGGCTATGCGTTCTCGCGTCAGCAGAAGATGCGCCTGGCAGAGAGCAACTGGCAACGTGCCATCTCGCTCGACATCCAGACAGACGAGGATAAGGAATACTATGCGAAGTCGGCCAACCGACTGGCAGGCATCCTGCTGCTCAAGGGCGAATATGAGGCCACGATGAAGGTGGCCATCCCTGCCATGGAGATGATGAAGGAGGCAAAACTGGACGAGACTTCCGACTATACCTATCTGCTGGTCACCCTGGGTTGCTGCCAACTGAAACTGGAGAAGCCTACAGAGGCCGCCGTGAATTTCGACCAGGCCTACCTGCGCTATTCCCAAATGACCACCAAAGACCCTACGGCCAGCCAGTATACCAATGCCATAGTGGGTGTTATCACCATTACGGATAATTACCTCCTGCAGAAGCGTTTCACAGAGGCTTTCTATTGGGTTTCACACCTAGAGGAACTGCTCAACCAATACCAGATGTTGCCTGATGCCGAACAGACCTTCTTCGACAAGCAGAAGACGCGCCTGAACCTCTATCGTGCCACCGCCCTGGAGGGACTGGGACAGCATGCCGAGGCAGCAAAGGCCTACGACAAGGCCCGCCTGACCGACTATGCCAGGACCAACGAGGGTAAGTTGGAGGCTACCACCTATCTGATGGCAGCTAAGCGCTGGGAAGAGGCAGCCCATAATTTTGAGATTTTCGACGAGCAGGTCAGCAAATACGGCATCAAGCTCTCGCTCGACATCATCCAGCATTATCTCCTGCCGAAATACAGGGCTAATGTAGGTGCTCAGCAACTCGACTCTGCCGTATACATTGGTATGGAGATCTGTACGGCCCTCGACAGCGCTATCGTACAGACGCAGCAGGACGAGGCCCTGGAACTGGCCACCCTCTATAACCTGCAGCAGAAAGAGACGGTCTTCGTACAGCAGAAGGCTGATATGGCACGCCAGCGCATGGTGGCCACCATCGTAGCCCTCGCCCTGATTATCCTGTTCTTCGTGCTGATTATCTTCTTCCGCCATAAGGCTGCCATGCGACTGGAGACGGCTTACTACCAACTGGAGATAGCCAACGAGAAGACCAAGGAGTCATCGCGCATGAAGACCTCGTTCATCCATCAGATGTCGCACGAGATACGTACGCCGCTGAATATCCTGAGTGGTTTTGCGCAGATTATCTCTACGCCCGATATCAAGCTCGACGAGGAGACCAAGCAGGACATGAACCGTAAGATCATGGAGAATACCGTGCGCATCACCGAACTGGTCAACAAGATGCTGGAGATGAGTGAGGCCAGCAGCAAGACGGTGATAGAGCGTACTGAAAACATCCCTGCCACCCAGATTGCCGTTGAGGCGATGAATGCCTTCCCCATTGGCAATAAATACAAGATTCCAATTGACCTGCAACAGGATAATAGTACTAACGACGTACGTATCCAGACCAACGAGCAGGCTGCTACGCGTGCCTTGGTGCTGCTGCTTGACAATGCCGAGAAATACACCAGGGAGGGTGCCATCCATCTGAAGGTTGACGTGCCTTCAGACAAGGTTGTACGCTATACCGTTGAGGATACTGGCATCGGTGTGCCCAAGGCCGAGGCCGAACATATCTTCGAGGAGTTTGTGCAGCTCGATGAGAACAACGAAGGCACGGGTATCGGTCTTACCGTGGCCCGCAGCATAGCCAACCGTCTGGGTGGCGACGTCGTCCTTGACACCACTTATACCAGCGGTGCCCGTTTCATCATGACATTGCCTTTAAATAAGGTGGGATTTTCCTATCCTACGGTACCCTCCAGCGATACGCTGAGCAGTTTCTGTGCCTCTACGGCAAACTCCATCGGCAGTTTCTGAATCACCTCTTTCGCATAGCCGTTGACAATCAGTCCGACAGCCTGCTCGGTAGGTATGCCGCGCTGGTTGCAATAGAACAGTTGTGCCTCTGAAATCTTTGAGGTCGTAGCCTCGTGCTCAAAGATAGCCGTATCATTGTGAACGTCCATATAGGGGAAGGTATGTGCACCACAGTCGGAACCCAGCAGCAGCGAGTCGCATGATGAATAGTTGCGCGCATTATCTGCTGTAGCAGCAGCACGCACCAGTCCGCGATACGAGTTCTGCGAGTGTCCTGCCGAGATACCCTTCGAGATAATCGTCGACTTGGTATCCTTGCCCAGGTGAATCATCTTCGTACCCGTATCGGCCTCCTGATAGTTGTTGGTCACGGCCACGCTATAGAACTCAGCCTGTGAACGGTCGCCGCGCAGGATGCATGAGGGATACTTCCAGGTGATGGCCGAACCCGTCTCTACCTGTGTCCACGAGAGTTTGGAGTCCACACCACGCAGGTCGCCACGCTTCGTCACCAGATTCAGCACGCCGCCCTTACCGTTCTCGTCGCCAGGGTACCAGTTCTGCACGGTAGAATACTTCACCTCGGCACGGTTCATCACGATAATCTCCACGATAGCCGCATGCAACTGGTTCTCATCGCGCATCGGGGCCGTACAGCCCTCGAGGTATGATACGTAGGCATCATCGTCGGCAATAATCAGCGTACGCTCAAACTGACCCGTATTTCTGGCATTGATACGGAAATAAGAACTCAGTTCCATAGGACAGCGCACGCCCTTGGGGATATAGACAAACGAGCCATCGCTGAAGACGGCCGAGTTGAGTGCGGCAAAGAAATTATCCTTATAGGGAACCACCGTGCCCAGGTACTGACGTACCAGGTCAGGATGCTCCTTGATAGCCTCACCGATAGAACAGAAGATGACGCCCTTCTCACGCAGTTTCTCCTTGAAGGTAGTCTTCACGGACACAGAGTCCATGATGGCATCCACGGCCGTATTGCCGCTCAGGGCCAGGCGCTCTTCCAAGGGGATACCCAGTTTATCGAAGGTCTTTGTCAATTCAGGGTCTATTTCAGCGGTAGCAGATTTTTCACTATTCACTTTTCCCTTTTCCTTCGACTTAGCCATGGGGTCGGCATAATATGAAATGGACTGATAGTCAATCTCAGGCACATGCACATGGCCCCACTTAGGCTCCTGCTGCTCTTTCCAGTAGCGGAAGGCCTTCAGGCGGAACTCCAGCATCCATTCCGGCTCACCTTTCTTCGCAGAAATCAGTCGCACCACATCCTCGTTCAATCCCACGGGAATCACCTCGGTATCGACATTTGTTGTGAAACCAAATTCGTATTTCTGCTCAGCAATACGGCGCACCAGTGCGTTGTCCTGCTCGGGCTGATTCTGTATCTTCTGATTGTTATCTTCCATTCTCAAGTTCTTTTCGGTCTGCAAAATTACAAAAAAAACTCCACTCCTACCCCATTTTCACCTATTTTAAATAAAAAAGGCCGATGTCCACTTGGACTCAGCCTTTTTTGCGTATATTTCAGGTAGTAGAATATAAAATTATAGTAAACCAATGTTATCATCTTTATCGAGTGCAAAGATAAAGCAGATTTTTCAATCTTGAAAGCATTTTAAGTTAAATTGTGTTAATCTGCTGTATTTCATCGAATAATCCTCGATTTTTATATGTGTTATTTCGACATTTATCGTGTTCATTTTAAGATTCTACTACCCTCAGTATAACATTGTACTACAGATACTTAACTAGGAGTTCTAGGACTGTTTAGGCTAACCTAGGACCACCTAGGATTTCCTAGGAATGCCTAGGGTTTCCTAAAAATGCCTAGGGTTTCCTATACCTTCCTAGGCTTCCCTATCTCTCCCAACAACCCCTCAAGCTCCTTAATTCTAGCTTTTAGCTGCAGATTCTCAGCTTCCAAGGCACGCAGACGCGCATCCACCTCCTGACGATAGCCTGTACGGGCCGCATGCATACGTTCCTTGATACCACCCTCCGTCACAAAACGATGCTCCAGTTTCTCCAAATAGGCACACATCATCTTGTCTGTCTGATGACAAAGAGTAAGCAGTAGATTCGCCATCTCCTCATCATTCATTTTAGCGACCAATGGTTCATAGTCACTAAAGTCATTATGAGAATGACAAAAGACTCGAAGTCGTTGCTGTCGTTCGTTATTTGCTGGCCATATCGAAAGATGGTGTGTATTAAGGTAATCCAGATAATCTGACCGTAATTCCTGAAGACTGCCTCGTGCCACATTCAGCAGTTTTATCTCCATCTCCGAACTGGTCTGGCCATCTTCACTACCCTCAACAATATTTTGTTTGCCACTACGTGCAGCCTGCACCATTTGGTCTACTGTACGATCACCATAAAGAGGCAGGAATCGATGGCAGAAATCAACTGTCAATTGATAGATTGCATCACTCTTACGGTAGAAATACAGGTCTCTCCAAACTACAGCTTTCTTTAATACCTTACCCTTCGTATTGTATTCCATAGTGCAAAGGTACGAATAAGCGTGCGAAATGCAAAAGGAAAGCATACCTTTCTTTTCATTTCAGAGCTAAAGTACCTAAAACAACACTTTGACGTCTCTCACTTATCAAGAAAAAAACGCCTGTCTCCATGTTTTTTCTTGTTAGTGGTCGTAACTCGTCGTTTCTCTATCAGTAACTCGTCGTTTCTCTTTATTCCGTACGTAGGCGACGGACTCAGAGTTCGCGGACGACGTACACGGAGTACGTCAACGACGTATTTTGTCTATTTTGTCTTGCACGGTCATTTGGTCATTTGGTCATTTGTCAAAATCGAAAACTGACTGTCAAAATCCGCCACTATAATATAAATATTTATATTTATATATAGTGAGCAATGACCGCGTTCCCGAAATTGATTTTGACCAAATGACCTTGACCAAATGACCACAGATTGTAAATAAGACAACTATCCGAAACATGGAGTCTTCATGGGAAAAAGTACAAGGGCTGCATCTCGTCGAGGCTGTGACAATTGTGACAATTGTGACAGTCATTTTTGCGCACTTGGTGGAGAAGGGCTTAGTAATAAGAATAGAAGTAAGTAAGTAAATAATCAATTATCTATTTCATTATTAATATCATCATCTATTATCATCTCTATCCTCATCTGCGTGGAAGAAGAAAAAAACGCGTTGTCATTTGTCACAATTGTCACAAATCCTGTGAGACATTAAAAAAAGACCGACATCCTTGCGAACATCGGTCTTTAATGATTTATTCTTCGTCATCCCAGAAACT
This sequence comes from Prevotella communis, assembly GCF_022024175.1. GTDB lineage: Bacteria > Bacteroidota > Bacteroidia > Bacteroidales > Bacteroidaceae > Prevotella > Prevotella communis. The sequence continues at coordinate 3,201,048 of NZ_CP091794.1, forward strand.
ATGACGAGAAAGGTTATTACCCGTTTCATCAGTAGTTTCATTGAAGTCATCCTGCTGAGGTGTTTCACTTGAAGTATCCAAGGGTGAACTTGCCAGCATATGGATTGTATGAATCTTTGTAACCTCCGTAGAGGGTGTCATATATTCCTTTTTCATAATTATATCCTCGTTCTATTTACATTAATTACCATTAATAACTCATTAATTGAACATTAATTACTTTACAACGATCTTCTTACCGTTCACAATGTAGAGACCCTTTGTAGGCTTAGCAATCTTGCGGCCCTGCAAGTCGAACATGCCTTCTGCATCTTCCTTCACAGCCTTTACATCAGCGATACCCGTTGTCTCGTCGTCCAATGCAATGAATGCACGAGCAGTAGAACCTTCCACATCCTCAGCACGCAGATAAGCAGAATTTGCGCGAAGAGTAAAGTCATTGGTGTTCTTATAGAAGCCGATACCTTTAGAGCCCTTCATCAGCACGAAAATCGTTCCAGCATCCTTCGGAGTATCTGTAGTGACACCTACCAGCAGGTTCGACACAGCCTCAGCACTAGCGCATACAGGTACATTTGCAGTCTCACCTCTTACCAGCAGACCTGTATTAGCAGGCACCTTACCCGTCACCTTATTGAACTTCACAGCGCTGCCATACTTAGAAGCAGTGTAAGCAGTCAATGTAGTGACGTTGGTGAAGTCAAGAGGAGCAGAAGAGCAATAGGTTGCCCAGCCAGCAGCAGAGATAGCAATCTCTTTGGTATTGGTAAGTTTAATATTACCAAGACCAACATTACCGCTTGATTTTGTTGTATAAATCCACTTGATATAGCGAACATCTGCTGACAAATCGAACTTTTCTGATTGAGTATCACCCAAGTCAGAATATGCACTCAAATCTGAATAGTTCTCTCCGTCTACTGATGTCTGAACCTTAAACGTACCACCAGAGAAAGTATTACCCTTAATATCGAACGACAATATACCAGGTATTTCGTTAATCTTCAATACAAGATAATCTCCCGTACCATCAAATTTTAATTTTGGAGAGGTATTATAATCAGAACCCAAACCAGATTGGGTAAGTCCTATAATAGAAGCAATATCATCTTTACCACTATTAAAGCTAAATGGCAATTCTGCATAATCAGGAAGATTAATGGTATAAGTTGCTGAAGCCACTGCACTATTTGCCATTCCATCCTTAACAGCAATTGCTTTGATATTCATCGTTTCATCAACAGAAATAGGCGCAGAATACTTATTGCTTGAAGTTGTAGGCTCTGAGCCATCTATGGTATAGTAAATATCTGCTTCCTCTGTATCTGTACTGATTGTAACTGTCTGTATTGAGGTATAGGTACCTTCTGCCAAAGAAAATGTTGGGGTAGCAACGGGAGCAGCTACTGTATAAGAGGCCTCAACCACATCACTATTGGGGAATCCATCCTTAACTGCAATTGCCTTAATTGTCGTGGTTACATTGATAGTGATAGGAGCAGAATAAACACCACTTCCCGTTGTAGGATCCGTGCCATCCGTAGTATAATAAATGGTTGCACCTTCAGTAGTAGTACTGATTGCCACAGTCGTTCCTGCAGCAACAACTCCTGCAACAGGTGAGAAAGTAGGATTCAACACCTTAGCTTTATGAGTTACAAGTCTGCTACCAGTATTGAACTCATAGGTAGAACCATACAACTTGATATCACCATAAACAACAACCACATCTCCTATCTTCACGTCATTCACGCTTGTGAAATTAGCACCATTTAAGCCTTTACCCCTATAAATCTCGAATTTATCAGTTTCTGTTCCATCATCTGAAATCCAATAATTCATAGAACCACTGCTCAGAGTTGAGCCACCTTCACAAACGATACCAGCAACATATACATCCGTAACTCCTTCACCAGCATCAATAGCAGCACGAGCCTGAGCAACAGTATAAGGATTGCCCTCTGTTCCAGGAGCATTCGGATCGTTATTAATAACAGTCATTTCGTAAGTAGCTGTCTTCTCGCTAAAGTCACTATTACCTGCATAAGTAGCAGTAAAGGTAACAGTACCTTTATCTACAAGAGTAACAGCACCAGTAGTAGCATTGATTGTAGCAATTTTGTCATTATCGACACTCCAAGTAACAACAGCACCTTCAACAGGCGCATCATTATAGGTAACAGAGGCAGAGAGACTACCTGCATCTGTTCCTGCGAACACGTTAGTATTTGTGATGCCTGTCGCATCAATTGTCACAGTAGGCTCAACAAGATTCTTCGTTGCTGTAACAGAAGCTATCTGACTCTCATCGCTATTCAAAACAGCCTTTGCGTAGATTGTCTTTGTCTCTGTAATCGTCAGAGGAGCAGAATAGTCACTCCAATTAGTACCATCATAGCTATATTTAATATCAGCACCATTAGTTGCGCATGTAATTGTTGCTGTGGTAGAGAAAGTGAAAGGATTAGCAGCAAGAGTAATCTCTGGGCGCTCCACAGTAGCTGCAACGGGAGCAGACCAGTAGTAGGTCGTGCCCTGATTACCAATTGTATAGTTGACCTCAATTGCAGAAACTTGTGAATTGCTACTAGAACCACTCACCACAAAAGTTGCAGAAGTTCCAGATACTGAAATTGGAGTAGCACTTGTTACATCATTATTATTATATTTCAACTTATTACCTGTATAAGTAATTGTAGCACTTGTCAATACGCCATTTGATGTTGTAATCGTAAAGCTACCATTATCCGTGGCATAGAAACGCCAATTATGAGGAGTTGAGGTATTATAGAATTTTGAATTATTTCCATTACTAGCGCCTTCAATTGTTACATTCTCATCCGCCTCAATTGTAGTATATTTTGTACCACTTGTCCAACCTTTAGCAGATGCATAATCTGAGATAGTTACGCTTGCAGTTTTGTTCTGTACTCCACTGGCACCTTCTGTTTTCGAATAAACAGGATATAATGTAATATCTGCAGTAGGTGTATAGTCTCCTGCTGGAATAATTGTAGGAGTCGTTGTAGTTTCATCAGGAATATTTGTCTCACTCCATCCAGCAAATGTATATGAACTAATAGCAGAACGTGTCGGCAGTGTTACTTTTGCGCCATAAGAAGCCTGAGTCACAGAACCACCATCGGAGAAAGATACAGTATACTTTGGAAGTGCATTAACAACAATACCGTATTTAGCAGTCTTTGTTATGTCACCCTCTGTATAACTTACAGTTACCTCCTGATTTCCAACAGAACTCATATCGTAACCAGAGAAGGTAGCACTACTCGTTACATTCTTAGTACTCAAGTCCTCATAAGAAGCAGTCACCGTCATTCCCTCATGACTAAAAGCATCCCCTTCATTAAAAGAAGTAGGATATGATCCAGAGAGTGCAATAGATGCCAATGGAGAAGCTGCCGCGGCCTCTTCTAACCAAATATCAGTCTGTGTATTACCATACGAACCAAATTGAGTACCAGAGTTATTTTTTTGAATAGAAAAGTTACCTTTAGAAAGTCGAATCTTACTAGACTCATTTGACGCCGTAAACGTTGAAGCAGAAGATACCACTTGTACTTTACCATTGTCTTTACTATCCTTTAACGAAAGATAGTTTCCTGATTCGAACTGAATAGTCCAACTAGTTCCACTTCCACTGAACGTAAATATAGCTGCGCTCGCCTTATCAGAAACAGCAGTTCCTGCTATAGAGTTGGTTGTTGAGGAACCATTAACAGACAAATAGTAATCTTTTCCACCTGTAGTTGCTCCAATATAATACTTCTTACCAGAAACTATATTATTATAGTCTGTAACCTTATCTGCCCAACCACTCAAACTACCTACTATTAGGGCACATAGCAGGAGCGTCGTTTTTAATAAGTTAAAATGTTTCATAGCTGTATAATTGAGTTTACTATAATTTAGGTCTATGGGAGCGCTAAGCGCCAACATAATGGTTGAGATATATGACGATGCAAAGTTAGTGTATATTCATTAAAACGCAAAAAAAATATTATGTTATTTTGTTATTGTGTCTTTTAAAAAAAGTTATTGTGTCTTTGTTCTTGTGTTACTCTGTCTTTACAAAAAAAAGAGCACGCCAACCTATCTGCTGACATGCTCTCATTATTTTGTATAATCCGTAAGATTTACTTCAGTTGCTTCACTGGGAAAGTGAAGTAAGTATCGGGGAATGGTTCGTTGGCTAAAGTGAAGTGCCACCACTCGCTGTCCAGCGGTTTGAAGCCGTGACGAAGCATAGCCTCGCGCAGAATCATGCGATGGCGGAACTGCTCTGGGGTGATGCTGCGACCAGCAGGCGATTTAGAGTTATCGCCTGTGTATTCGCCCGTCTCAGGATTGCCACAGAAGTCAGGATGACTCTCAGGGCCGAACCAGTCGAACGTGCCGCCCATGTCCAGCTCTTTCTCTGTCTGCATGTCGAAGAGCGTCAGGTCAACGGTAGAGCCACGCGTATGCCCACTCTTCTCGTAGATATACTCCTGTTCAAAGAGCACGCTCTTGTCAAGATCGGGATAGAAGAAGGTCTTCATCAGCGTGTCTGAGACATTCTCTGCCCAGCGCACAAAATGATCGACACCCTTCTGCGGACGATAGGCATCATAGATCTTCAGGCGATAGCCCTGACTGATGACGTCGTCGCTGACAGCGCGCAGGCTGTCGGCAGCCACGCGGGTGAGCAGTGCCGTAGGCTCCAAGTAGCCGTCAATACGTGCACCTACGAAATTGTAGGTGCCGTAATAACGTATCTCAAGGATGGCATCGGGCACGGCATCGGTGAGCGTTACAAACTGACTGGAATCGTCAGTAGGACTGACCACATCCTCGTCGCGATTTGACCCACATGCGCTCAGCACCACAACAGCGCAAAGCAGCACAAAAGCAGTCCAAAATCCTTTCTTCTTCATAGCGGTAGCAAATTATTCACTTTTCACTTTTCACTATTCCCTTTTCCCTTCTTACAGCTTCTGCTCCACCTCAATCTCAGTGAACGTCTCAATCATATCGCCCACCTGGATATCGTTGAAGTTGACCAGAGAGATACCACACTCCAAACCTGTAGCCACCTCCTTAGCGTCGTCCTTATAACGCTTCAGGGCGTCGATAGGAGCGGTGTGAACCACGATACCATCACGGATCACGCGAGCCTTATCCTTGTTGTGTACCTTACCCTCGGTAACCAGACCACCGGCAACGGTACCAACCTTCGAAATCTTGAATACCTGCTTCACCTCGATGAGACCAGAAACGATCTCCTTCTTCACCTTGTCGAGCATACCCTGCATGGTAGAACGCACATCGTCGATAGCATCGTAGATGATTGAGTAGGTATTGATCTCCACACCCTCGCGCTCAGCCAAGCGGCGAGCCTCACTTGAAGGACGCACCTGGAAGCCCACGATGATAGCCTGAGAAGCAGAGGCCAGCATCACGTCGTTCTCTGAAATCTGACCTACGGCCTTAGAGATAACGTTGACCTGTACCTTCTCGGTAGAGAGCTTGATGAACGAGTCTGAGAGGGCCTCGATAGAACCGTCGGTATCACCCTTAACGATGATATTGAGTTCATGGAACTCACCCAGAGCGATACGGTGTGAGAGTTCGTCCAGACCAAGCTTCGTCGTGGTACGCAAGCTCTGCTCACGCTGCAACTGGATACGCTTGTTGGCAATCTCACGAGCCTCCTGCTCACTCTCCATCACATGGAACGAGTCACCAGCGGTAGGTGCACCGTTCAGACCCAGGATGATAGCGGGCTCAGCAGGACCGGCCTTCTCAATGCGCTGGTTACGCTCATTGAACATAGCCTTCACCTTACCCCAGGCAGTACCTGCGATAACAACGTCGCCCACCTTCAGCGTACCATTTGACACGAGCACGGTAGACACATAGCCACGACCCTTGTCGAGAGAAGACTCGATGATAGAACCAGTAGCCTTACGGTTAGGATTAGCCTTCAGGTCGAGCATCTCGGCCTCGAGCAGCACCTTCTCCAGCAGTTCATAGACACCAATACCCTTCTTGGCACTGATCTCCTGACACTGGTACTTACCACCCCACTCCTCTACGAGCAGGTTCATATTGGCCAGGTCCTCACGGATCTTGTCGGGGTTGGCACCTGGCTTATCAATCTTGTTGATAGCAAATACCATAGGTACGTTGGCAGCCTGGGCATGAGCGATAGCCTCCTTGGTAGTAGGCATCACAGAGTCGTCGGCAGCCACGATGATGATAGCAATATCGGTAACCTGAGCACCACGGGCACGCATAGCCGTGAAGGCCTCGTGACCAGGAGTATCCAGGAAGGTGATACTCTGACCGTTCTTCAGCGTCACGTTGTAAGCACCGATGTGCTGGGTAATACCACCAGCCTCACCGGCAATCACATTGGTATTGCGGATATAGTCGAGCAACGAAGTCTTACCGTGGTCAACATGTCCCATCACCGTGACGATAGGTGCACGAGAAACCAGATCGTTCTCATCGTCCACCTCCTCAGTGATAGCCTCCTGCACCTCGGCAGAAACATATTCTGTGGTGAAACCAAACTCCTCGGCAACGAGGTTGATGGTCTCTGCATTCAGACGCTGGTTGATAGACACCATGATACCCACAGACATACAGGTACCGATGACCTTCACAACAGGTACGTCCATCATGGTTGCAAGTTCAGACACCGTAACGAACTCAGTGAGCTTCAGCACCTTGCTCTGTGCTGCCTCTGCTGCCATCTCCTCGCTCATACGCTCCTGAACAGCATCGCGCTTCTCCTTACGGTACTTGGCACCCTTCTTGTTCTGAGAGGTCTTTGAGGTCAGACGGGCCAGCGTCTCCTTAACCTGACGTGCAACATCCTCTTCGTTGGCCTCGATAGAGCGAACAGGCTGGCGGTTCTTGTTCTTCTTGTTCTTACCGCCCTGCTGCTGGTTGTTGTTATTGTCCTGGAAGTTCTGGTTGCCTCCCTTGTTCTTATTCTTCTTGTTGTTGTTCTGGTTCTGACCCTGCTGTTGCTGCTTTGCAGCCTCCTCAATGTCAACCTTACCGCCACGGATGCGCTCGCGCTTACGCTTCTCGCCTGGCTGTCCGTTGTTGGCACCGCCATGCATCTGAGCAGCCTTCTCCTCGCGCTGCTTGCGCTTCTCCTCCTTCGTCTTCTTCTTAGGACGAGTGCTCTGGTTCAGGGTTGAGAGGTCAATCTTACCCAGTACGTTCACCTTTGGAGCCAACTTGGCCTCGCTCTTCAGGGTGAAGATCTCAGGACCATCGTTAGCAGGCTCTGATTCTGCGGGAGTTTCTTTTGCCTTGGGTGCTTCAGCCTCCTTAGCCTCAGGAGCATCATTTGACACTTCCTCAACAGGAGCCTTGACAGGTTCCTCCTTGACAGGCTCTGGCTCTGCAGGCTTCACGGGCTCTGCCACCTCAGGCTCGGCAGGCTTTACAGCCTCCACTTTCTTCTCCTCCTTCACTACGGGAGCCTCGGGCTCGGCAGGTGCCTCGGGCTCGGGTTTTGTCTCTACAACAGGTTCGGCAGCCTTTGCCTTGGGCTTGTTCAGACTGTCGAGGTCTATCTTGCCCAGGGGCTTGAACTGCTGACGGGCAGGTGCAGCGTCGTCGCTTTTCTCCTGAGCGGGTACCGCATGTTTCTCAGCAGGCTTCTTATCCTTCTTCTCCTTCATCTTGGTGAAGAGTTTCTCGGCCTGCGTCTTCACGGCCTTGTCGCCACTAAACTCACGCACCAGCGCCTCATACTGTTCGTCAGTAATCTTGGTATTGGTGGTAGCGTCGTCGCGAATCTCGCCCAGACTGCTCTTTTTCTTCAGGAAATCAACTGCCGTTTGAAGTCCTATATTCAGTTCTGTTAATACTTTATTTAATCTTACTCCCATTTAGTCGAATTGATAATTGATAATTGATACTTGATAATTATTCGAACTCCGCACGGAGCACTTCCAGCAGATGGTCAACGGTCTCTTCCTCGAGGTCGGCCTTCTCAATGAGCAGCTCACGAGGAGCGTTGAGCACTTCCTTAGCAGTGTCGTAACCCAGAGCCTTGATAGCATCGATAACCCACTGGTCGATCTCGTCGCTGAACTCGTCGAGGTAGATATCCTCGTCGGTCTCGCCCTCGTTAACCACACGGAATACGTCGATAGTGTGCTCTGTGAGCATAGAAGCCAGTTTGATGTTCATACCACCCTTACCGATAGCCAGTGAAACCTCCTCGGGCTGCAGGTAAACCTCAGCCTTGTGGTTAGCCTCGTCGAGCGTGATGCTGGTAACCTTGGCAGGAGAGAGGGCACGCTGGATAAACAGTTGTACGTTGCTGGTGTAGTTGATCACGTCGATATTCTCGCCACCAAGCTCACGCACGATACCGTGTACACGACTACCCTTCACACCTACACAAGCGCCTACGGGATCAATACGGTCGTCGAAGCTCTCAACAGCAATCTTGGCACGCTCACCTGGCATACGGGCCACGCGACGGATAGCAATCAGGCCATCAGCGATCTCGGGCACCTCAGCCTCGAGCAGACGCTTCAGAAAGTCAGGACTGGTACGGCTCAGCATGATACGAGGATTATTGTTCTCGTTTTGCACCTCCTTCACAACGGCACGTACAGTCTCACCCTTACGATAGGTGTCAGAAGGAATCTGGTCGCCCTTCAGCAGGTGGAGCTCGTTACCCTCATCGTCCATGAGGAGCACCTCGCGCTTCCACATCTGGTAAACCTCACCACTGATAACGGTGCCTACCTTATCCTTATACTTCTGATAGAGGGCATCGTGATCGAGCTCCAGAATCTTTGAAGCCAGCGTCTGACGCAGGTTCAGGATAGCACGACGACCGAACTTAGTGAAGTCTACAGCCTCACTAACCTCCTCGCCTACCTCGTAGTCGGGCTCAATCTTCTGAGCCTCGGTGAGAGAAATCTCCTTGTTCTCGTCCTTCACGTCACCATCGGCTACTACCACACGGTTACGGTGGATCTCAAAGTCACCCTTGTCAGGGTTTACAATCACGTCGAAGTTCTCGTCAGAACCAAACATCTTGGCCAGCACATTGCGGAAGCTCTCCTCGAGCACGCTCACCAATGTGGTACGGTCAATATTCTTGGTTTCCTTAAACTCCTGAAAGGTCTCAAACATGCTGGGACCTGCAATTTCTTTCTTTGTTGCCATTTATCTGTTTTTTTATTTAAAATTCAACACGTACTTTGTAGATTTTACCTCATCCATAGAGTAGGTCTTGTCTACTTCCACTTTCACAGGGCGCTTCTTGCCCTCAGGAATCTGCTTCTCCTGAGTAGAAATGACGAACGTACGGCCCTCTACGCTTTTCAGCACACCTACAATCTTCTTGCCATCGGCATCAATAACTTCTACATCATCGCCAACGTGGTTAGCATACTGCTGCTCCACCTTGAAAGGCTGTCCCAAACCGGCACTGCCTACCTCCAATTCATAGTCGCCCATCTCGTCGCCTACCTTCTCCTGAAGGAAACGGCTCAATGCGGCACAATCCTCAATCCATACGCCATCGGCATGGTCGATCTCGATGACGATACGGTCGTCATCACACATCTCAATGTCTACCAGGAAGTAGCCCGACTGACCTTGCAGCCACTCTTCCGTTAAAGTCTTTAATGTCTCTTTCGTTATCATTCTAACGGTTATTTAAACAAGAATGAGAGGCCCTTGCGGGTCTCTCATTCCACTGAACGGGTGCAAAGGTACGACTTTTTCCCCATTCCTGCAAATTTTTCTATGTATATTTTACTTTTTCTGCCTAGGTTCCAGTATTTTACGATATTCAGCGGGGGTCTTCAGCAGGCGCTCGGCTTCCTTCAACTGCTTGTCGTAATTGAGCCCAGCCTCGATACTGCCACGCTGGTAATAATAGGCTCCAACGATGTCGAGTTCCAGAATCTGCTGGATGGTTTCACGATGCTTATCCAGGTCGCTGGCCACGTCGTGCTTCAGCTTCTTCTCCAGAGCCTCGAAAGCCTCCTTGGCATCGTCGTAGTAGCCCTCGAACTTCGCCGTCTTTACCAGTTCATCAAACTGTTTCTGCGATACTGGGTCGTAAGAGAAGCCACTCTCTATGACTCGCTGGCGGAATGCCTGCCAGTCGGCATCAGTCAGATGGAAGTCCTTTGCGGGTGCTATCGTGGGATGATGATCAATATAGTCCACCACATAATCGAAGAGCACCTCCGTAGAATCCAGTCCGCCAGCCGAGAGGTAATAGGCGATATTCGGCATGGTGTCGTTCTTCAGTTCCACATCGGGCTTGATTCCACCGCCATCGCGCACCTCACGTCCGCCACGGGTATAGAAGACGTTCGTCAGGGAATCGGCAATACGCTCCTTACCGTTACGCTTATAGTTCACCGCCTGGATACAACGGCCAGAGGGAATATAATAATGAGAGGTGGTAATCTTCACGTTGGCATTATAGGGCAGGTCAAGGGGCACCTGCACCAGTCCCTTACCGTACGTACGCGTACCTAATACTACTGCACGGTCCAGGTCCTGCAGCGCACCACTGGTAATCTCTGAAGCCGAGGCTGTCTCGCCATTCACCAGCACCACGATAGGCATCACTGTATCCACTGGCTCCAGGCGCGTCTTATACACACGGTTGGCCTGGCGCACCTTGCCACGATTCTCAACGACGGTCTGTTCCTGGGGCACCCAGATATTCACAATATCCACAGCCTCCATCTCGGAACCGCCGCCATTACCACGGAGGTCGAACACCAGTCCCTTGGCACCCTGCTGTTTCAGTTCTACGAAAGCACGACGTACACTCTTGGCGCAGCCCTCCGTAAACTGATTCAGGTTGATATAACCTATAGAGTCTGGACGCATGCCCCAATAAGGCAGTTCGGGCAACTTGATATTCCTACGGGTAATCTTGAACTTCATCTCCTTACCGGTAGAGGGGCGCTTCACCTTCAGCACGAAGGTAGTGCCGGCATCACCACGCAGATGCGAACTGACATACGACACCTGCTTGTCGGTCATCACGGAGTCATCGATACTCAGGATGATATCACCCTTCTTCAAGCCCACCTCTGCTGCAGGCATCCCCTCGTAGGGCTCGTCAATCACTACATGCTTCAAGCGGGTGTGATATTTCACCAGCGCACCGATACCTGCATATTTACCGGTCAGCATCATCTTCAGGTTCTTTGTCTCCTCCTCAGGATAATACTCGGTATAGGGGTCCAGTGAGCGCAACATCCCGTCAATGGCTGCCGTCATGGTCTGCTTGGGATTCAATGTATCCACGTAAAACAGATCCAGATTACTGTACAACGCATTGAAAATATCGAGATTTTTACCCACCTCCAACTGATGATTGGTCTGAGCTGAGACTGTCAGGGGCAACATCAGTAGTGATATCAGTATGGTTTTTATACGCCTGTTCATATCTTTATATATTATTTTGCCTGCAAATTTAGCGCATTCTACTTAAAAATGCACCTTTTTTCCCTACTTTTTATAAAAAAATCACGTTTCATTGAAAATTTTTCCCGAAAAGTTTGCAGAATTCAAATTTTCGCCGTACCTTTGCACCCGCAATCGAGAAAACGAAAGCACTGCTTCAGTAGCTCAGTTGGTTAGAGCACCTGACTGTTAATCAGGGGGTCGTTGGTTCAAGCCCATCCTGAAGCGCCAAATCCTCAACTTAGGTTGAGGATTTTTTATTTTCAGGAGGTTTTTATCAAATCACAGTCTTTTTACTACATCACATGGACTTAAAGATTTAAATATATCGTAAGCGATATTTGTTAAATACTTATAAATAATCAACTTAAATCGCTTGCGATATAATTTTATTTCTTACCTTTGCACCGAAATAATAAGTTAAACACAAAATTAAACGAGAAAACAAATGAAATACGTAAAGTTACTAGCCCGATTAGTATTAGGTATGTTTATGACTTATGCAGGCACTGCCCACCTGACAATAGCCCGTCAGGAGTTCGTAGCACAAGTGCCCACATGGATACAGTTCTCACCAGCCTTCACCGACTTCGTCGTTCTGGCGTCGGGCGTCGTGGAAATCGCACTGGGTCTGAGCATGCTATTTATGGTCAAGAGGTTCCGCCCCTTAGTAGGCACATTACTGGCACTGTTTTATATTCTGATCTTCCCAGGCAACATCAATCAGTATGTTAACCACATCGATGCTTTTAATCTGAACACCGACAACGCCCGTCTGATACGCCTATTCTTCCAGCCAGTACTCATTGCATGGGCACTCTGGTCAACCAACGGTTGGAAATACTGCAAGCAACTGATACAAAAACAACATAATGAAAACAGAGAATAAAATGAAGAAAATTATTGTTATTGATGGCGGTCCACGCAAGAACATGAATACGGCTGTCATGTGTGAGAAATTTGCCGAGGGTGCACGCGATGGTGGTGCCGAGGTGAAGGTAGTACGTCTGTACGATATGAACTACAAGGGATGTATGTCGTGCATGGCATGCAAGTTGAAGGGAAAAGCCAGCAACATCTGTAAGTTTAAAGATGCGCTGACTCCTGTACTTGAAGAAATTGCCACAGCCGATGGCCTGGCACTGGCATCACCCATCTACTTCGGTGGAGTAACAGCCGAGATGCACGCCTTCCTCGAGCGTCTGGAATTTCCTTGGCTTTCATACAATGACTACAGCCTGACTGCACCAAAGAAAATGCCCGTGGTACTGATGGAGACGATGAACGGTACTCCCGAACAGAACAACAGTCAGGGCTTTGGCGCTAAAGAGATGTGTATCACCGCTGCACTTGGACAGCCTAAAAAACTGGTAGCCTATAACACCTGCCAGGTAAAGAACTACGATAACTACGAGTTGGGAATGTTTTCCAAGGAAGGCAAAATGCAGTGGCGCAACGAGCACTGGGAACAGGATACACAAAAAGCCTACGAAGCTGGTAAGCGTATGGCTGAGGCTCAGTAGAGACACTCCATTCCCCTCTCCTACCCGACAATCTCTACGTCTGCGATGCATCACTCCTGCCTCAGTCATTAGGACTTCCCCCTATTCTCACCATCATGGCATTAGCCAAACGCATAGCCAAACACATTCTATAACAGGTCACCCCTTCCTCTTGGCAGATAGTGAGGAGAGAGAAATAAAAAAGTTCCGCAAGCTTCAACTTACGGAACTTTCGCTTTATAGAATTTGTATCCTTAACGGATGAATAGCAGTTCACGATATTTTGGCAAGGGCCAGAGGGCATCATCCACGATGAGCTCCAACTTATCAATCTGATAGCGAATCTCGTCAAGATAAGGCTCTACTTTGTCATGGTAGACAATAGCCTTCTCATGCTCGTCAGTAATCTTGTTGGCCTTCTTGCGAGCCTCAACCAACTCCTCTACACCTTTCTCGATAGCAGAAGTACGCTCTGAAATCTCCTGAATAATCTTCTTGTTGCGAGCAGAAAGCTTATCAGCGGTATCAATGGGGAACACAACAGACATGTGGTTCAGGTTGGTAAGCAACTCACTCTGGTAGCGTGTAGCCACAGGGATGATGTGGTTCATAGAGAGGTCACCCAGCACACGAGCCTCAATCTGAATCTTCTTGGTGTAGGTCTCCCACTTCACCTCGTTACGAGCCTCGAGCTCTTTCTTAGTCATCACACCCAGACTCTCAAACATCTTGATGCTGGCCTCGTCAAGGTAACGCTCGAAGATCTTGGGACAAGACTTCTCTACGTCCAGACCGCGCTTCTCAGCCTCAGCTACCCACTCGTCAGAATAGCCGTTACCATCAAAGCGGATAGGCTTACAGGTCTTGATATCCTCGCGCAGCACGTCGATAATAGCGTGGAAGGTGGCACTGTGCCCGGTACCCTTCAATTTATCTGCAAACTCAGGAATACGGGCATCCACACGCTTCTTGAAGTCAACCAGAGCCTCAGCAACGGCACTGTTCAGGGCAATCATCGCGCTGGCACAGTTGGCCTCAGAACCTACGGCACGGAACTCAAAACGGTTGCCTGTGAAGGCAAAAGGAGATGTACGGTTACGGTCGGTATTATCAATGAGCAACTCTGGTATCTCAGGAATATCCATCTTCATGCCCTGCTTGCCAGCCATTGCCAACAGATCGTCCTTGTCAGCCTTCTCGATATGATCAAGCAACTCAGAGAGTTGTTTGCCGAGGAATGAAGAAACGATGGCAGGAGGTGCCTCGTTGGCGCCCAGACGGTGAGCGTTGGTAGCACTCATGATAGAAGCTTTCAGCAAACCGTTGTGGCGATAAACACCCATCAGCGTCTCAACAATGAATGTAGCGAAGCGCAGGTTGGCCTCAGGTGTCTTACCAGGTGCATGCAGCAGCACACCCGTATCAGTACTCAAGCTCCAGTTGTTGTGCTTACCGCTACCGTTGATACCCGCGAAGGGCTTTTCGTGCAGCAGTACGCGGAAGCCATGCTTACGAGCAACCTTTTTCATGACCGACATCAGCAGCATGTTATGGTCAACAGCCAGGTTGGTCTCTTCGAAGATAGGAGCCAGCTCAAACTGGTTGGGCGCAACCTCATTATGACGGGTCTTAACGGGGATACCAAGTTCCAGAGCCTCGAACTCCAAGTCCTTCATGAAGGCCTGCACACGCTCGGGGATAGCACCGAAATAGTGGTCGTCCATCTGCTGGTTCTTTGCAGAGTCGTGTCCCATCAGGGTACGACCAGTGAGCAATAGGTCTGGACGGGCAGCATAGAGGCCCTCGTCTACAAGGAAGTACTCCTGCTCCCAACCCAGGTTGGAAGTGACCTTCTTCACTGCAGGATCAAAATAATGGCAAACATCTACAGCAGCTACGTTCACAGCGTGCAGGGCACGCAGCAGAGGTGCTTTATAGTCGAGGGCCTCACCGCTATAAGAGATAAACACGGTAGGAATACACAAGGTATCGTCGATAATGAATACAGGAGAAGTAGGATCCCATGCAGAGTAGCCGCGAGCCTCGAAGGTAGAACGGATACCACCAGAGGGGAATGAAGAAGCATCAGGCTCCTGCTGGACCAGCAGTTTTCCGCTGAATTCCTCTACCATACCACCCTTGCCGTCGTGCTCAATGAACGAGTCGTGCTTCTCGGCAGTACCTTCAGTCAGAGGCTGGAACCAGTGCGTATAGTGAGTGACGCCATTCTCGGTAGCCCACTGCTTCATACCGGCAGCAACAGCATCGGCCACGGCTCTGTCAAGACGAGCGCCATTGTCCATCACATCAATCATCTTCTCGTACACGTCCTTAGGCAGGTACTTGTACATTTTCTCACGATTGAAGACCTTCTTGCCAAAATACTCGCTAGGTCTCTCACTTGGTGCTTTTACGTCGAGTGGCTTCTTTTTGAATGCCTCTCCGACAACCTGAAATCTTAATGCTTCCATCTTTTTACTTTTTGGTTACACTTTGTTTATTTACGGCTGCAAAGTTATATCGTTCTGTCAGATTATCCTTTATTTTGCTTGCAACAAAAATCTAAAAACTTTTCATTACTTACAATCTGAAAGTAAACCACCATTATTTTCTTTCAATGTGTAAGTTTTGTTGACATAGTTCACAAACGCCTGGTTCACCAGTTTCGTGCCGCCTGGTGTGGGATAATGGCCCGTGAAATACCAGTCGCCAGGGTGGTCAGGACAAGCCTCATGCAGTCCCTCGATACTCTGGAATACCAGTTCGATGGGCGCCTTCATATCCACAGGGCGCAACATCTCCACAATCTTATGGTTGATCTCGTCGACGGTGAAGGGTGCATACACCGCACGCACACAGTTCTCCATCTGCTCCTTCGGCTTCTCCAGCTCACGCTTACAAGCCAGGTAGGTATCGTTAACCAGCTGCCACATGCCGCGCTCCTCTATCAGCGCCATCGTGGCACGGAAAGCACAGAACTCCTCCAGACGTGCCATGTCGATACCGTAGTAGTCTGGGTAACGAATCTGCGGTGAACTCGATACCATCACGATTTTCTTGGGATGCAGACGGTCCAGAATCTTGAAGATACTCTCCTTCAGCGTAGTGCCGCGTACAATCGAGTCGTCGATAATCACCAGGTTGTCCACGCCCTCCTTCAGACTGCCATAGCTGATATCATAGACATGGGCAGCCAGGTCATTACGTTCGGAGTTGTCTGTGATGAAGGTGCGCAGTTTGATGTCCTTCCACACCACCTTCTCCGTTCTCACGCTGTAACCCTGCTGTCGGAAGCCGTCTGTCATACCATAGTAGGCCACTTCTGCCGTATTAGGAATATATGAAAACACGGTGTTGGCTACATCATTATCAATAGCCTTGAGAATAGCCGGAGTCAGTTGTTCGCCCAACCGTTTGCGCTCCTGATAGATGTCACGGTCAGAACCGCGACTGAAATAGATGCGCTCGAATGAGCAGGCGCTCAACTTCTGTGCAGGCATGATCTGCTCCAGCTGACTCTCACCGTTCTGATGCACGATGATAGCCTGACCAGGCTTCAACTCATGCACATCCTCTGCCTGGATATCGAAAGTGGTCTGCAGCACAGGACGCTCGCTGGCAATGGCAATCAGTTCATCATCACGATAATAGAACGCAGGACGGATGCCCCAGGGGTCGCGCACCGAGAACATCTCGCCACTCCCCGTCAGACCGCACATCACATAACCGCCGTCGTAGTGCTCCATCGTAGAGCGCAGCACGTTGGCCATCTCCACATGCTCGTCGATATAATGCGTGATAGCTGTGCCTGTCAGTCCCTTTGCCGTAGCTTCCTGATAGAGTCGCTCCACCTCACGGTCCAGACGGTGTCCCATCAGCTCCAGCGTGATATATGAGTCACCATAGATACGCGGACTTTGACCTTGGGCTGTCAAAAAAGAAAAAACCTCGTCGATGTTGGTCATATTGAAGTTACCACACAGACAGAGGTTTTTTGCTCTCCAGTTGTTTCGACGCAGGAAGGGATGCACAAACGTCAGTCCACTCTTTCCCGTGGTAGAATAGCGCAGGTGACCCATCAGCAGTTCTCCCTTCATCTCTTCCGTGACACGAGAGAAAATCTGCGTAATCGCATCCTTACCCTCGGCCTTCTCACGGAACATATATTCCGTGCCGGGCTCGTTGGTCAGGCTCACCGAGGCAATACCAGCACCCTCCTGTCCACGGTTGTGCTGCTTCTCCATCATCAGGTAGAGCTTATTGAAACCATAGGCCCACGTACCATATTTCTTCTCGTAATAATCCAGGGGCTTCAACAAGCGAATCATCGCCACGCCACACTCATGCTTTAACTGCTCCATTAATGTTTAATGTTTAATCTTTAATGTTTCGCTCGACATCCCGTAGGGTGGCGCTTGCTACCGAAGGGACGCAAGAATGATTGCAGGCTTTAATGAAACTCATAAACAGTGGATGAGGATGCAGCACCGTAGAAGAATACTCGGGGTGGAACTGTGTACCGATGTACCAGCGCTTCTCAGGAATCTCCACGATCTCCACCAGGTTGGCGGCAGGATTGATACCCACGCACTTCATGCCCTTGGCCTCGTACTCCTCCTGATATTTGTTGTTGAACTCATAGCGGTGACGGTGGCGCTCGCTAATCAATGTCTCGTCGCCATAGGCCTCGTAGACCTTGCTGCCCTTCACCAGCTCACACTCATAGGCACCCAGACGCATGGTACCGCCCATCTGCGTAATCGATTTCTGCTCTTCCATGATGTCGATGACGTTGTGCGGCGTCTTGTCGTCCATCTCCGCACTGTTAGCATCCTTGTAGCCCAGCACGTTGCGCGCAAACTCAATGACCATCATCTGCATACCCAGACAGATACCAAACGTTGGGATATCGTGCGTACGGGTGTATTCCGCGGCGATAATCTTGCCTTCGATACCACGCTGACCGAAGCCCGGACAAATCAGCACGCCCTGCATGCCCTTCAGTTTCTCTGCGATATTCTCCTTTGTCACCTCCTCGCTGTTGACGAAGTGGATCTTTGCTTTTACATCATTATATATACCAGCCAGGTTCAGACTCTCACGGATACTCTTATACGCATCCTGCAGGTCGTACTTGCCAACCAGTCCGATGTGCACCTCCTTCGTGGCATTGCGCTGCTTGTCGAGGAAGTCGTGCCAGGGCTTCATCGCAGGTGTCTCGCCCACGGGGATGCCAATCTTACGCAGGATGGCGGCATCCAGTCCCTGATGCTGCATGCTCACGGGCACCTCATAGATAGAGGGCATATCCTCACTCTGTACCACGCACTCCAGGTCCACGTTACAGAACGATGCCACCTTCATCCTCATGCCGTCGTCCAGATGACGCTCCGTGCGCAGCACCAGGATATCGGGCTGGATACCCATGCCCTGCAACTCCTTTACAGAGTGCTGTGTGGGCTTGGTCTTCAACTCGTCAGCAGCTTTCAGGTAGGGCACGTAGGTCAGGTGCACACACACGGCATTTCTGCCCAACTGCCAGCGCAACTGTCGGATGGCCTCCATGAAGGGCGCACTCTCAATATCGCCGATGGTGCCGCCCACCTCAGTGATGACGAAGTCGAGCTGTTCATTCTGCTCGTCCTCTCGCAGCATCCTGCGCTTAATCTCATCCGTGATATGAGGCACCACCTGAATGGTCTTGCCCAGATAGTCGCCACGACGCTCACGGTCTATCACCGTCTTGTAGATACGACCGGTGGTAATAGAGTTATGGCGTGTGGTGTGAATACCAGTGAAACGCTCATAATGCCCCAGGTCCAGATCGGTCTCCATACCGTCGGCCGTCACATAGCACTCGCCATGCTCGTAGGGGTTCAGCGTACCTGGGTCGATGTTGATGTAGGGGTCAAACTTCTGAATGGTTACTTTATAACCGCGTGCTTGCAGCAATTTTCCTATTGAGGCGGAGATAATGCCTTTTCCCAACGAGGAAACGACACCGCCTGTAACAAAGATATATTTTGTGTCCATAAAACGAATGTATTTTATGGACTGCAAAGTTACGAATTCTTTCGCTTTTCAACCGAAAAGCGTCTCATTTTCCAATCTACATTTTCACCCAAAATAACAATCTGCAAGAAAAAGAATGCATTTTCTTGCAGATTGTAACCAGTCGAACAAACAAAAACTACTCCTTGTCAGAGCGTCCAACAACCATCCCCAGGAACAACTCGTGCAGACGGGTGCCGTCGTCGAGCTCCGGATGGAAGGCGGTAGCAAGCTGATTGCCCTGGCGGGCAGCCACGATATGGCCATCGACGGTGGACAGGACTTCTACCTTGTCGCTCAGCACGCGCTCGATATAGGGAGCACGGATAAAGGTCATGGGAACATCCGTGCCAATGCCTTTGACGGTATCCACGGTATGGAAACTGCCCAACTGCCGTCCGTAGGCGTTGCGGCGCACCTCGATATCCATCGTGCCCAGGCGTCCCTCCGACAGAAGTATCATACCGGCACAGGTGCCCAGGACGGGCATACCAATGAGGATAGCCTCGCGAATAGGTTCGTACAAGCCGAGTTCCTTCAATAGGCGCATCTGAACGGTACTCTCGCCACCAGGGAGGATCAACGCATCGATAGGCTGCTGCCAATCCTTTAACTGACGAATCTCAACAGTTTCAACGCCTAAGCGCTGCAGCACCTGCTCGTGCTCTATAAATGCCCCTTGCAGGGCCAATACTGCCACTTTCATTTTCCGCGTTCAGCCATTAATAGTTGTATTTCCTGCTCGTTGATACCTACCATCGCCTCACCCAGATCCTCTGACAGTTCGGCCAGCAGTTTGGCATCCTTGTAATTAGTCACAGCCTGCACGATGGCAGCGGCACGCTTGGCGGGGTTACCACTCTTGAAGATGCCACTGCCCACGAACACGCCCTCGGCACCAAGCTGCATCATCAAGGCTGCATCGGCAGGCGTTGCCACACCGCCAGCAGCAAAATTGACCACAGGCAGTTTACCGTTCTCATGCACAAACTTCACCAGTTCATAAGGCGCCTGCAACTGTTTGGCGGCTTCAAAGAGTTCATCCTCACTCATGCTGACCAGACGACGCATCTCGCTCTGCATCAGTCGCATATGACTCACAGCCTGCACCACATCACCCGTGCCAGGCTCGCCCTTGGTACGAATCATCGTGGCACCCTCAGCAATACGACGCAGGGCCTCGCCCAGATTCTTGGCACCGCAGACAAAGGGTACATCGAATTTCGTCTTGTCGATATGATAGATGTTATCTGCAGGACTCAACACCTCGCTCTCGTCAATATAGTCAATCTCGATAGCCTGCAGAATCTGAGCCTCAGCAATATGGCCGATACGGCACTTTGCCATCACCGGAATGCTCACCGCCTCCTGAATACCACGAATCATCTTCGGGTCACTCATACGACTCACGCCACCCGCAGCGCGGATATCAGCAGGAATACGTTCGAGGGCCATCACAGCGCAGGCGCCGGCAGCCTCAGCAATCTTAGCCTGTTCAGGAGTAGTCACGTCCATGATAACACCACCCTTCAGCATCTGAGCCAACTGGCGGTTGAGTAATGTTCTTTCGTTTGTCATTTGTATTTATTTATTTTTGTGTTGAAATTCCGTTGGCGACTGCCCTTTATGTTTCTTAAAGAAACGCGAGAGATGAGCCTGCGACGAGAAGCCAAGACGCTGGGCGATATCTTTCAGGGGACGGTTGGTAGAGGTAAGCAAAGAGGTGATCTCGTTCATAATGCGCTCGTCGATGATCGCCTTGGGCGAACGTCCGTTGATGCGACGCGTTACCTGTCCTAAGTAGCGGGCACTGACATTGAGTTGCTCAGCATAGAAAGCCACGTCGGCATAGCAATTAAAATAGTGCTCTACAGCCATCAGAAACTGGTTATACAGTTCCTCGCTGCGACTATTCCCCTCAGCATAATCTGCGGGCAACGCTTTCAGGTAAGTCTGCGCATGAAGCATGGCATCCCGCTGAGTCTCACCCAGACTGAGATAATAAGCCAGAGCTGACGCCAGTTGATTGGCATCACCATGATGACGCGGACCTGTAGGGAGATCTGACGGACGCAGCACGATGGTGCACAGTGGCAGCAGAAGCCGCTTGATGGACTCATAGACTGTGGCCGACACCAGTTGTTCACCCTTGGTAGAGGTAAGCACCGGCGCATAGATGATTTGACGGGGCTGATATTTGCGCAACACCTCGGCCAGCATCTCCACTACATCCGTACGACGCAACAGTCCTATCTTCACAATCTGTGGCTGCAGGTCATTGATGATAGCCTCCACCTGTTGGCGCACCACAGATGCTGGCAGATCATGAAATTCCTGAATACCCAGCGTATTCTGTACGGTGATAGAGGTGATGACCGATGCCGCCCGTCCACCCAACTCATGGATAAGTCGGATGTCAGCCTGCACGCCAGAGCCGCCTGTGCCGTCAGAACCTGTAATGGTCAATATCGTCGTGTTCATCTGCTGTTATCGCTTAAAACGGTTGCAAAAATACGAAAAAAAGCGGAAACCCAATAAGGATGTTCCGCTTTCGGTAAAAGAAAATGCAGTTTTTGAAAACAAACTATGGTATCAGGGTTAATCCTACTACAAAATAGGCATTCTGAGTGCAAGGGTTAGCAGCAACCTGTGCGAACACAGGGACAGAGAACGAGTCCGTAACCTTTATATCCTTCGTTGCTTTCAACGACAGGTTGGTTACAGCGAAACCACTCGTCCAGCCATTATAGAAATCGGTAGCAAACGGGACGGCGCCAGCCGTGGCAGTCCAATCGACAGAAGCGAGTTTAAATGGGACAATGGTCTCGACATAACTGCTGTAGGCTCGCTTGCCGTCCTTGTTTACACCGTCGTTTCCTGCGAAATTGGTGAACCACTGGAGTGAAGCCACACCAAAGTCGTATCCTACGTTAGCCTCAAACACATGGTTGGTGCCGTGGGCCTCATATTTAAAGTAGCGGTTCAGGGGATCACCATTCACTGCCTGGTTAAACCAGTAATCAGTGATACCGATGTTCAGTCCGCCAATGGCATAAGCCAACGTCAGGTCAAACTCCTTGGTGTCAGCAGGATTCACGAGTCCATAACTGCCCCAGGCTGTCAACGACAGACCTTTATAGGCTACGCCCAGTGTAGGCTGCACAGCTGTGCTTCCCAGATTCTGACCACGCCAGATATAACTACTTACAACATCAGCACTAAGACTCACCTCCGGCCCCTCCCTGGGAGGGAGGGGAGTAGATACCTGTGCTACTGAGGTGAGCGCTGAGATGGATAATATTGTACTAATAATAATTGTCTTCATAATCGTTTCTTATTTAATTGTTTAATATTTTATTATCGAACCGCTCCCCTCCCTCTCAGGGAGGGGTTGGGGGTGAGTCCTAGTTATAGCACGCTTCTCCGTGTTCATAGATATCGAGACCTTCCTCCTCAATACGCTTGTTGACACGCAGTCCGTGGATATATTTAATACCATAGAACAGGATAAATCCGCAAACAGCAGCCCAGAGGTCGATCACGAATACGCCGAAGCACTCCGCACCGAAGAATCCCCAGCCATGACCGTAGAAAGCACCATTGCTGACAGACAGCAGACCTGTCATAATAGTACCCAGGATACCACAGACACCGTGTACAGAACTTGCACCTACAGGATCGTCGATATGCAACTTATGGTCAATGAACTCGATGGCGAAAACCAGTACGACACCACAAACCAAACCGATGATGACTGCACCGAAAGGAGATACGAGGTCACAACCAGCGGTGATACCCACCAGACCGGCCAGCACGCCGTTAAGCGTCAAAGAGAGTGAGGGCTTACCATATTTAATATAGGTAAGAAACATGGTAGCAACGCCACCTGCAGCAGCAGCGAGGTTAGTGGTCAGGAATACGTGAGAAATAGCGATGCGATTCACCTCACCACTGGCAGCTAACTGAGAACCGGGATTGAAGCCAAACCATCCCAGCCAGAGTATAAAGACACCCAGGGCAGCCATAGCCAGATTATGACCGGGGATAGCACGACTCTTTCCTTCCTTATCATACTTGCCCACACGGGGACCAAGTGCCAGAGCACCAATCAGAGCCAGCACACCACCTACAGAGTGAACGATGGCAGAACCAGCGAAATCGTGGAACACATCACCAAAGGTTGTCATCATGAAACTATCGGCAGCATCATTGCACAACCAGCCACCACCCCAGGTCCAGTGACCCTCCACAGGATAGATAATCAGTGAGATGACAGCACTATAAATAAGGTACATAGAGAACTTGGTGCGCTCTGCCATGGCACCACTCACGATGGTAGCTGAGGTAGCACAAAACACCGTCTCGAAAATCAAGAATCCCTCTACGGGCAGATCGCTCTCATAGAAACTCAGGTCACCCCAGTTGGGCATACCTATAAAACCACCCAGGGTATCGGCACCAAACATAAAGCCGAAACCAAGGAAGAAGAACAGCAACGAGCCGAACATAAAATCGACAAAGTTCTTCATCAGGATGTTGGCCGTGTTCTTACCACGTGTAAAACCAGCCTCACACAGCGCAAAACCGGGCTGCATCCAGAAAACCAACATGGCCGCTAATAGCATCCATACGGTATCGAGTGAAATTCCTATTTCGTTCATAATCCTGAAAATCTTAATGTTTAATTTTTAATGTTTAATGTTTAACGTTTAACGTCGAACTATTTCTTGTCTCTCAATACGGTGTCACCCTTCTCGCCTGTGCGAATAGAATAGGTCTCCAGCACATCACTCACAAAGATACGTCCGTCACCTACCTCT
Source organism: Prevotella communis (assembly GCF_022024175.1). Taxonomy (GTDB): domain Bacteria; phylum Bacteroidota; class Bacteroidia; order Bacteroidales; family Bacteroidaceae; genus Prevotella; species Prevotella communis. The sequence goes on from NZ_CP091794.1 coordinate 3,224,905, forward strand.
CCAGTATGGGCCACCTCAAGCAGTACTTTGATGGTGGGATCCAAGAACTGGTCACGACAAACAATAGTGATGGCTACGCGCTCGATGACATCCGTTGAATACATCACACCACGGTAGATACGTTCCTGACGGCTCTGTCCGATACCATGTACGTCGTGATATTCAAACCAGTTGATATCCGACGTCAGCAGGGCTTCCTTGACCTCTTCAAACTTGGTCTTACGGATAATTGCTTCAATCTTTTTCATACCTTAATACCTTTAATTAATACTACTTGTCACTGTGACTATTCTGAATTCGCTGGCAAAATTACGACCTTTCCCCGACATAGAAAGACATCTTCCCCGGCTTTCGATTTACTTTTTTACAACAAATAATAATCTGCAATAAAAACACGCATATTTACTTACAGATTGTTATTTTGGCTCAAAATGTAGATTAAAAGGACAGAAAAATGTTTGTTTTCCTTACAGTTTGATATAATTTTGCGCCCAATTTTAAAGATAAGAATAGTTTTATTTAGGATAATATGGAAAGAAGCGAAAGAAAAGGACTCTACCAGAGTGAATACGAGCATGATGCCTGCGGCGTGGGCATGGTGGTGAATATTCATGGCGGCAAGAGTCATGAATTGGTGGACAATGCACTGAAGGTGCTTGAGAACATGGAACACCGTGGTGCCGAGACACGCGACAAGACCGGCGACGGTGCGGGTATCATGGTACAGATTCCCCACGAGTTTATTCTTCTTCAGGGTATTCCCGTACCTGAAAAAGGAAAATATGGTACCGGACTGGTTTTTCTTCCAAAAGAAGAGAAGGCCCAACAGCAGATACTGAGCGTGATGATAGAGGAGATCGAGCGCGAGGGACTGCAACTGATGCATCTGCGCACGGTACCCACCAACCCCGAGGTGCTGGGTGTGGCTGCCCGCGAGGTAGAACCCGACATTAAGCAGATTTTCGTGACGGGCGTATCAGAAGAGAATGTACCCGTATTCGAGCGTATATTATATAAGGTACGCAAGCGCATCGAGAACCGCATCACAGATGAGGACTTCTATCTCTGCTCACTGTCAAGCAAGAATATTATCTATAAAGGCATGCTGACCAGCGGACAACTGCGCCGCTACTTCCCCGACCTGTCTAACGATTACTTTACGAGCGGACTGGCTTTAGTCCACTCACGTTTCTCTACGAACACCTTCCCGAAATGGAAACTGGCACAGCCTTTCCGCCTATTGGCCCACAACGGTGAGATCAACACCATCCGTGGTAACCGTGGATGGATGAAGGCCCGCGAGAGCGTGCTGAACAGTGAGGCGCTGGGTGACATCAAGGACCTGCGCCCCATTGTGCAGGAAGGTATGAGCGACTCTGCCAGTCTCGACAACGTGTTCGAGTTCCTGATGATGAGCGGTCTCTCACTGCCTCAGGCCATGGCCATCCTGGTGCCCGAGAGTTTCAACGACAAGAACCCCATCAGCGAAGACTTGAAGGCGTTCTACGAATATCATTCTATCCTGATGGAGCCCTGGGACGGTCCCGCAGCCCTGCTGTTCAGCGATGGCCGCTACGCAGGTGGTATGCTCGACAGAAACGGTCTGCGCCCCAGCCGCTATACCATCACCAAGCAGGGTATGATGGTGGTAGCCTCGGAGGTTGGCGTGATGGACTTCGAACCCGGCGACGTAGTATCGAAGGGTCGTCTGCAGCCCGGTAAGATCCTACTGATTGACACACAAGAAGGCAAAATCTACTATGATGGCGAGATCAAGGAGAAACTGGCCAAGGCCCATCCCTACCGCGAGTGGCTGAACGAGAACCGCGTACAGCTGGAGAAACTGAAGAGCGGACGTAAGGTGGACAACGGCGTGAGCGATCTCAGCGCTAAACTGGTGACCTTCGGCTTCGGTCAGGAGGATATCGACAAGACCATCATCCCCATGGCTACAGCCGGACAGGAACCTGTAGCCGCCATGGGTAACGACACCCCGCTGGCTGTCATCTCTGACCGTCCACAGGTGCTGTTCAACTACTTCCGCCAGCAGTTCGCACAGGTCACCAACCCTGCCATCGACCCCATCCGTGAGGAACTCGTGATGAGTCTGACGGAGTATATCGGTGCTGTGGGAACGAATATCCTGACGCCCGATGCATCCAACTGTAAGATGGTGCGCCTGCCACAACCCGTACTGACCAACACACAACTCGATATACTTTGTAACATCCGCTACAAGGGATTTAAGACGAAGAAGCTGGCGATGACCTTCAGACTCTCCCCCTTACCCCTCCCTGTGAGGGAAGGGAGTGATTACACTCAAGCCGGAGAAGCGCTAAGGGCTGCTCTTGATAAGCTATGCAAGGATGCTGAGGCCTGCGTGGATGAGGGCGTGAACTACATTATATTAACAGATAAAATTGAAGATGCAGAGGTATCTACTCCCCTCACTCACAGGGAGGGGCAGGGGGAGGGTCTCTTCTACATCCCATCACTGCTGGCTGTCTCTGCTGTTCACCACTACCTGATCAGCGTGGGCAAACGTGTGCAGACCGCCCTGATTGTTGAGAGCGGTGAGATTCGCGAGGTGATGCACGCAGCCCTGCTGCTGGGCTATGGTGCCAGCGCCCTGTGTCCTTACATGACGTTTGCCGTGCTGGACGACCTGGTGAAGCACCACAAGATTCAGGAGGAGTACGCCACAGCCGAGAAGAACTACATCAAGGCGGTGGACAAGGGTCTGAAGAAGATTATGTCCAAGATGGGTATCTCGACCATCCGCAGCTATCGTGGTGCGAAAATTTTCGAGAGTATCGGACTGAGCGAAGACCTGTTGCGCCGCTACTTCGGTACCGAGGTGAGCACCATCGGTGGCGTGGGCCTGAAGGAGATTGCACGCGATGCCATCCGTCTGCATGCGGCAGGTGGAGTTGGTCGCTGTGCCACAGCTACAAATACAGCCGTGCTGCAGAACCAGGGCCAGTTTGCTTGGCGCAAGGACGGTATCAAGCACGCCTGGAACCCCGAGACCATCGCCAAACTGCAACTGGCCTGCCGTCAAGGCTCATACGAGAAGTTTAAAGAGTGGTCAAAATTGGTTGACGAGAAAGAATCTCCCATCTTCTTGCGTGACTTCCTTCGATTCAAGAAAGTTACTACTCCCCTCCATGACAGGGAGGGGCAGGGGGAAGGGTCTTCCGTCTCTCTCGACGAGGTAGAGCCCGTTGAGAGCATCGTGAAGCACTTCGTAACCGGTGCCATGTCGTTCGGTGCCCTGAGCATCGAGGCCCACGAGGCACTGGCACTGGCCATGAACAAACTGGGTGCCCGCAGTAACACTGGTGAGGGTGGTGAGGACAATGCCCGCTACCACTCAGAGGTGGATGGTGTGAGCCTAAGCTCAAAGACCAAGCAGATTGCATCAGGTCGTTTTGGTGTGACAGCCGAGTACCTGGTGAATGCAGAGGAGATACAGATTAAGGTGGCACAGGGTGCAAAACCTGGTGAGGGCGGACAGCTGCCCGGCTTCAAGGTCAACGAGATTATCGCCAAGACGCGTAACGCCATCCCCGGCATCTCGCTCATCTCTCCCCCACCTCATCACGACATCTACAGTATCGAGGACCTGGCACAGCTCATCTTCGACCTGAAGAATATCAACCCCACAGCCGCCGTCAGCGTAAAACTCGTGGCCGAGAGTGGCGTGGGAACCATTGCCGCTGGTGTGGCTAAGGCCAAGGCCGACCTCATCGTCATCTCAGGTGCCGAGGGTGGTACGGGTGCCAGTCCTGCATCAAGTATGCGCTTCGCAGGTATCAGCCCTGAAATCGGACTGGCCGAGACGCAGCAGACACTGGTCATCAACGGACTGCGCAACCAGGTTCGCCTGCAGACCGACGGTCAGTTGAAGACTGCTAAGGATGTCATCATCATGGCGATGCTGGGTGCCGACGAGTTCTCGTTCGGTACACTGCCCCTGATTGTGCTGGGCTGCGTCATGATGCGTAAGTGTAACACGAATACCTGTCCTATGGGTGTGGCTACCCAAAACCCCGAACTGCGCAAGCATTTCGAAGGTCGTGCAGAGTACGTGGTCAACTACTTCACCTTCCTGGCCGAGCAGGTACGCGAATACCTGGCCGAGATTGGCGTGAAGAGCCTCAAGGAAATCATCGGTCATACCGAGCTCATAGAAGCCACTGTGCCCGAGGCATCAGCATCGGGTTCCGCCGTCGGGAAATGGAAGACCATCGACTTCGCCCGCCTGCTCCACAAGCCCGCTACCGACAAGGCCCTGTACTGGGACCGCGGCGCCTACACCAAGGTGACTGGCGTGAAGGACGAGGAGATGATCAAGGCTGCCCAAAAGGCTATCGACGAGCAGGAAGAGGTGACACTCGACTATGCCATCAAGAATACCGACCGTGCCGTGGGTACCATGCTCAGTGGTGTGATTGCCAAGAAATACGGTGAGGACGGTCTGCCCGACGGCACCATCAAGATCAAGTTCAAGGGCTCTGCCGGCCAGAGCTTCGGTGCCTTTGCCGTGAAGGGTCTGGATCTGCGCCTTGAGGGCGAGACCAACGACTACTTCGGTAAGGGTCTCTCTGGCGGTCGTATCTCTATCCTGCCTCCTGCCCGTCGCAGCGACGACTTCAAGGCCGAGGAGAATATCATCGCTGGTAACACCGGTCTCTATGGTGCCACCTCTGGTGAACTCTACATCAACGGTAAGGTGGGCGAGCGCTTCGGTGTACGTAACTCTGGTGCCATCGCCGTGATTGAGGGTGCCGGCGACCACTGCTGCGAGTATATGACCGGCGGTCGCGTGGTGGTGCTGGGCAAGACAGGACGCAACTTCGCCGCTGGTATGTCAGGCGGTGTGGCCTATGTCTACGACCCCAACCATACGTTCGACTACTTCTGCAACATGGATATGGTGGAACTCTCGCTGGTTGAGGACAGTGTCAGCCGTAAGGAATTGCTCGAACTCATCCGCCAGCACTACCTGCACACGGGTTCAGCCCTCGCAGGCCGCATGCTCGACGACTGGCACCGCTACATCGAGGACTTCATCCAGGTAGTGCCCATCGAGTACAAGCGCGTGCTCGAGGAGGAGAAGATGAAGAAGCTCCACGAGAAGATTGCCGACATCCAGCGCGACTATTAATCATTTAATGTTTAATCTTTAATGTTTAATGTTTAATGTTTAACGTTTAATGTTTAATCTTTAATGTTTAATGTATTAAGATGGGAAATCCAAAAGCATTTTTAGAGATACACCGCCAGGAGGCGGGATACCGTCCGATTCACGATAGAATCCACGATTTTGGCGAGGTAGAGCAGACGCTCTCTACTCGCGAACGCAAACTGCAGGCCAGCCGCTGTATGGATTGCGGCGTACCCTTCTGCCACTGGGCCTGTCCGCTGGGCAATAAGGCGCCCGAGTGGAACGACGCCCTGTACAAAGGCGACTTTGAGTTGGCCTACCGTCTGCTCAACAGCACCAACCCCTTCCCCGAGTTCACCGGCCGCATCTGCCCCGCACTCTGCGAGAAGGCCTGCGTGCTCAACCGCTTCAACCACGAGCCGACCACCAACCGTGAGGACGAGGCAGCCATCACCGAGATGGCCTTCCAGGAGGGCTTCATCCAGCCCCGCACCGACATCAAGCGCAATGGCAAGAAGGTGGCGGTAATTGGTGCAGGTCCTGCCGGACTGGCTGCTGCCAACGATCTGAACCTGATGGGCTACAAGGTGACGGTGTTCGAGAAGAACGAGGCTGCCGGCGGTCTGCTCCGCTACGGTATCCCTAATTTTAAACTGAATAAGGCCGTTATCGACCGCCGCATCGCCCTGCTCGAACAGGAGGGCATCGATTTCCGCTACGGCACCGAAATCACCTCCGCAGCCACCACTCCCACCGGTTCTCCGGCGGGTTCCTCCATTCTGTCTGTTGCGACCCTGTCGCAGCAATACGACGCAGTAGTCATCTCAACCGGCACCCCCACCGCCCGTGACCTCAAGGCTCCCGGCCGCGAACTCAAGGGCGTACACTTCGCCCTCGAGATGCTGTCTCAGCAGAACCGCGTCCTCGCAGGCATGGAGTTCAGCAAGGACGAACGCGTCACCGCCAAGGGCAAGGATGTGCTGGTCATCGGTGGTGGTGACACAGGTTCCGACTGTATCGGTACGGCCCACCGCCAGGGCTGCAAGAGCGTCACCCAGATTGAGATTATGCCCAAGCCCGTTGAGGGACCCGAGGATCCCAAGAACCCCTGGCCCGAGTGGCCTCGCACCCTCAAGACCACATCCAGTCATGAGGAGGGCTGCACCCGCCGCTGGAACATCAACACCCTGGAGTTCCTGGGTAAGGATGGCAAACTTACCGGCGTGAAGGTACAAGAGATAGACTGGAAGCCCAACCCCGACGGTGGTCGTCCTATCATGATAGAGAAGGGCAAACCCGAAGTCATCAAGGCCGAACTGGTACTCCTCGCCATGGGTTTCCTGAAGCCCGAGCACCCCGAGTACCCTGCCAACGTCTTCGTCTGCGGTGATGCCGCCAACGGTGCCTCACTCGTGGTTCGCGCCATGGCTAGTGGTCGTCAGACTGCACAGAAAGTTAATGGTTTCCTTCAAAAATAACGGTTTATCTTTGAAGTAATAATCCCCGGTCTCCGTGATGGAAATCGGGGATTTTTTCGTACCTCTGACTTCGTCTATAGTACACTCGCTCGGAAAAACTCAAATACATTTGGTTTTTCACTCACTTATTCGTACCTTTGACGCCCGAATCTAACACAAAGGAAACAATGAGGAAATACGTTGCGTTTTTCACCGTTATCTGCCTATGGCTGAAACTCCCCACCACGACAGGAGCCCAGACACTCCACTACAACCAGCCGGCCACGTTCTTCGAGGAGGCACTCGTCATCGGCAACGGCACCATGGGCGGCATCGTCTATGGCGGCACCCGGACCGACAGGATATCACTCAATGATATCACGCTATGGACGGGCGAGCCGTGTAATATGCAGGTCTATTCGCCCGACGCCCACAAATCCATCCCCGCCATCCGTGAGGCGCTCAGCAAGGGCGACTACCGGGAGGCCGACCGCCTGCAGCGCAACGTGCAGGGACATTTCTCACAGAATTATCAGCCGCTGGGACAACTCACCATCGAGTATCTCGACACCACGGAGGCCGTCACCGGCTATCGCCGCTGGCTCGACATCGGTGACGCCACGGCCCATACCACCTACCAGCGCGGCAAATACCGCTATACCACGGAGTATCTGGCGTCCCATCCCGACTCCGGACTGGTCATCCGCATCACCACCAACCATCCCGGGGGCATCCATGCACGACTGTCGCTGAGCTGTCAGCTGCGCCACACCACATCGGCCAATGGTCAGACACTCACCACCGACGGCTATGCCGGCTATGCCTCACTGCCCAGCTACTACGATGCCAGGGAGAAGTTCGCCTACGACCCTCAGCGCGGCATCCATTTCCGCACCAAGGTGCAGGTCAGCGCCAGGAATGTCAGGGCCGAGGGGGAGACGCTCCTCGTGGATGGCGCCAAAGAGGTGACGCTCTACATCGTCGATGCCACCTCGTTCAACGGCTACGACAAGGACCCCGTCAAACAGGGAAAGCCATATCAGCAACTGGCCGACGCGCGCCTGCGCCATCTTTCCGGCATCCCCTACAAGACCATCCGACAGTGCCACATCAAGGACTATCAGTCCCTCTACAACCGCGTCAAGCTCTCATTGACCGCCGACTCCAGAACTAACAACTCCTCCCCTGCAGGGGAGGCGGGGGAGGGGTCTGCCCCCACCGACGCCCAGCTCCGTGCCTACACCGACGAGTCACTCTTCAATCCCGACCTCGAAGCCCTCTATTTCCAGTACGGCCGCTACCTGCTTATCAGTTGCTCGCGCACGCCCAATGTGCCGGCCAACCTGCAGGGCCTGTGGAACGAGAGCATCCTGCCGCCCTGGTCGTGCAACTACACCAGCAATATCAATGTGGAGGAAAACTACTGGGCGGCCGAGACGGCTGCGCTGCCCGAGATGCACCAGTCGCTCTTCACCTTCATGAAGGAACTGCAGGGCTCTGGCGAACTCACCGCCAAGGCCTACTACGGTGTCAACCGCGGCTGGTGCCTGGCACATAATACCGACATCTGGGCCATGACCTGTCCTGTGGGTCTCCACACCGGCGACCCCATGTGGGCCAACTGGAACATGGGGGGTGCCTGGCTCGCCACCCATATCTGGGAGCACTACACCTTCACGCTCGACAAAGCCTTCCTGCGCGAGTACTATCCCGTTCTCAAAGGTGCAGCCGAGTTCTGCCTCGCTTGGCTTCAGCCCCTCTCCGACTACACCCCTCAGCCCTCACCCCTCTCACATCTTACATCATCCATCAGCCCTCTCATCACCGCCCCTGCCACTTCGCCCGAGAACTCCTTCGTCACCCCCGACGGCTATCACGGGCGCACCTGCTTCGGTGGCTTTGCCGACATCGCCATGATTCGCGAATGCCTCACCGATGCCCGCGACGCCGCCCTTGTACTCAGCGATTCCTGTAGTGTGCCCGGCAATTATAGCAGTGTGCCCGGCGGTTCCTGTAGTGTGCCCGGCGATTCGGTCACCGGGTTCCCCTCCGTCGCCGGGTCCCCCTTCATCACCGAGCTCAACGCCGCCATCGCCCGCCTTCACCCCTACAAAATCGGTAAGAAAGGCAACCTCCAGGAGTGGTTCTACGACTGGGAAGACGAGGATCCGCACCACCGCCACCAGAGCCATCTCTTCGGCATCTATCCCGGCCATCACCTCGACGACGGCACCAACACCAAGGAGGCACTCCACCGTGCCGCCTCACGCACCCTCGAACTCAAGGGCGACAAGACCACGGGCTGGAGCACGGGCTGGCGCGTGAATCTCTACGCCCGCCTGCATGATGCCAGGAATGCCTATCATATCTACCGCAAACTGCTCAGCTACGTCAGTCCCGACGGCTATCGCGGTCCTGATGCCCGTCGTGGCGGCGGCACCTACCCCAACCTGCTCGACGCCCATTCGCCCTTCCAGATCGACGGTAACTTCGGTGGCTGTGCCGGTGTCATCGAGATGCTCATACAGAGTGAATACACTGTGTGTGAGGGGTCTCCCCTCACAACCCTCGAACTCCTTCCCGCCTTGCCCGACAACTGGAAGGACGGTTCCATCAGCGGCATCCGTGCCCGTGGCGGCATCACCGTCGACATGACATGGCAGGACAAACGGGTCACGCACCTGACGCTCACCGCCCAACAGCCCTGCACGGTAACGCTCCTTGCCAACGGCCAGCAGCAGACCCTGAAACTGAAGAAAGGGGCCTTGGCCTGTTGGTAAACTTTCAATCTGTAACAAAAAAGCCACATTTTCCGAACAAGAAATATCAAAATGCGCTATTTTTTCAATAAAATATTTTCAATTTGATACTTTCAACTGATTTTTACCACTAAAACCAGTCGGTTCGTTTCTATATCCTGTCATTTTGCATTACCTTTGCATCCGATAAGAAAAAAAGATAGCACATGAGCAAGATACCCTTCACAAAGATGCACGGTTGCGGCAACGACTACATCTATGTTAATGTAGCACAGCACCCCATCGATGACCCTAAGGTAGCGGCCATCAAATGGAGCGACCGTCATAAGGGCATCGGCTCCGATGGATTGGTCTTGATTGGCAAGAGTTCTATGCCCGAGGCCGACTTCACCATGCGCATCTTCAATGCCGACGGCAGTGAGGCCATGATGTGCGGCAACGCCTCGAGATGTATCGGAAAATACCTCTTTGGGAAAGGCCTCACCACGAAGACAGAGATTCGTCTGCTGACGCTGTCGGGCATCAAGGTGCTCTATCTGCATATCACCGATGACATCGTAGAGAGCGTCACCGTGGATATGGGCGAACCGATACTGGAAGATGCCACACAGTTCATCGCTTCCCGAGGACTGGACATGGGCACGTTTGTATCGATGGGCAACCCGCATTTCGTCATCTTCACAGAGAATGTCGACCAGGTAGGCGAAACTGGCCGTTCACTGGAATACCATCCGGCCTTCCCGCAACGCTGCAATATAGAATTTGCCCATATTGAGGCCGACGGCAGTATCCGCACCCGTGTTTGGGAACGTGGCAGCGGCATCACTCAGGCCTGCGGCACAGGCGCATGCGCCACGGCCGTGGCAGCCGCCCTGACTGGCAAGGCTGGCCGCACCTCACAAATCGTGATGGATGGCGGCACGCTGAACATCGAATGGTGCGAAGCCGACCGCTCGGACGGAGGACGCTTTTTCCAGAAGAACCACGTCTATATGACGGGGCCTGCCGCCTTCGTCTTTGACGGCGAGCTAGAACAATAATTATCCATTATCAATTGTAAATTATCAATTAGTAATATATGGCATTAGTTAACGAACATTTCCTGAAACTGCCAAACAACTACCTGTTTGCAGATATAGCCAAGAAGGTGAACGCCTTCAAAGTGATGCACCCCAAGGCCGACGTCATCTCCATGGGTATTGGTGACGTGACACAGCCACTCTGTCCCGCCGTGATAGAAGCGATGCACAAGGCTGCCGACGAGATGGGCACCAGCGAGGGATTCCGCGGCTATGGTCCTGAGCAGGGCTATGACTTCCTGCGCGAGGCCATTCTGAAGAACGACTTCCTGCCACGTGGCATCCATCTGGACATTGATGAGATTTTCGTGAACGACGGCGCCAAGAGCGACACTGGTAATATTCAGGAACTGATTCGCTGGGACAACTCCATCGGCGTGACCGACCCTATCTATCCGGTGTATATCGACTCCAACGTGATGATTGGTCGCGCCGGAACGGTTGAGGACGGCAAATGGTCAAACGTCATCTACATGCATTGTAATGCAGAGAACGGTTTTGTACCGCAAATCCCCAAGCGTCGTGTGGATGTCATCTATCTCTGCTATCCCAACAACCCCACAGGTATGGTCATCACCCGCGAGGAACTGCGCAAATGGGTGAACTATGCCCTTCATAATGATGCGCTGATCTTCTACGACGCAGCCTACCAGGCTTATATCCAAGACGACAGCATCCCCCACTCCATCTATGAGATTCGTGGTGCCCGCAAATGTGCCATCGAGTTCCACTCATACTCAAAGACGGCCGGCTTCACGGGCATCCGTTGTGGTTATACCGTCGTGCCAAAAGATCTGACGGCAGCCACGCTCACAGGCGAGCGCATCGCCCTGAACCCCCTGTGGTACCGTCGCCAGTGCACCAAGTTCAACGGCACCAGCTATATCAGCCAGCGTGCGGCCGAGGCCATCTATACCCCCGAGGGCAAGCAGCAGGTGAAGGCCACCATCGACTACTATATGCAGAATGCCAAGAAGATGCTCACCACCCTGCGCTCACTGGGCTACGAGGTCTATGGCGGCGAGAACGCGCCCTATATCTGGATGCGCGTGCCCGACGGCAACAGCTCATGGCAGTTCTTCGAGAACCTGCTCTACGGAGCCAATGTGGTATGTACGCCTGGCGTGGGCTTCGGTCCTGCCGGTGAGGGCTACGTGCGTTTCACCGCCTTTGGCAGTCGCGAGAAGACCGAAGAGGCGCTCGACCGTATCACTGCCTGGAGCAAGAAATAAATTGATAATCGAAAATTGACAATTGATAATTAGATAGGATTATGTGCGGAATCGTTGCGATATTGAATGTCAAGGAGCAGACACACGAGCTGCGCGAACAAGCGTTGAAGATGAGTCAGAAGATCCGTCACCGCGGACCCGACTGGAGTGGTATCTATTCTGGCGGAAGTGCTATCCTGGCCCACGAGCGACTGAGCATCGTTGACCCCGAATCAGGTGGTCAGCCATTGTTCTCACCCGACAGGAAACAGGTCTTGGCTGTCAATGGCGAGATCTATAACCATCAGGATATCCGCCGCCGCTATGCTGGGAAGTATGAGTTCCAGACGGGCTCCGACTGCGAGGTTATCCTGGCGCTCTATCGCGAGAAAGGTGTTGACTTTCTCGAGGACCTGAGCGGCATCTTTGCCTTCGTGCTCTACGATGAGGAGACCGACGAGTTTCTCATTGCCCGCGATCCTATCGGTGTGATTCCGCTGTATATCGGTTGCGATGCCGACGGCAAGGTGTATGTGGCCTCCGAACTGAAAGCGCTCGAAGGACAGTGTGAGCACTACGAGCCGTTCCTGCCCGGTCATTACTATTGGAGTGCCGACCCAGGCATGAAGCGCTACTACAAGCGCGACTGGTTCAAATATGATGCCGTCAAGGATAATCCTGCCTCTGTAGGGGCTGTCCACGATGCGCTGGAGGATGCCGTCAGGCGTCAGCTGATGTCCGACGTGCCCTATGGTGTGCTCCTCTCTGGCGGTCTCGACTCCAGCGTCATCTCTGCCATTGCCGAGAAATACAGTGAGATGCGTATCGAGGACGACTCCAAGACCAAGGCCTACTGGCCCCGTCTGCACTCGTTTGCCGTGGGTCTGAAGGGTGCGCCCGACCTGGCCAAGGCGAAGCTCGTGGCCGACCATATCGGAACCGTTCACCACGAGATCAACTATACCATCCAGGAAGGACTGGATGCCATCCGTGATGTCATCTATTTCATCGAGACCTACGATGTCACCACCGTCCGTGCCTCAACCCCTATGTATCTGCTGGCACGTGTCATCAAGTCGATGGGTATCAAGATGGTGCTCAGTGGCGAGGGGGCCGACGAGATATTTGGTGGCTATCTCTATTTCCACAAGGCGCCATCGGCCAAGGACTTCCACGAGGAGACCGTGCGTAAGCTCTCCAAACTCTATCTGTACGACTGTCTGCGAGCCAACAAGAGTCTCTCTGCCTGGGGTGTCGAGGGGCGCGTGCCTTTCCTCGACAAGGAGTTCCTGGATGTGGCCATGCGTACCAATCCCAAGGCCAAGATGTGTCCAGGTAAGACCATAGAGAAGAAAATTGTCCGCGAGGCCTTTGCGGATATGTTGCCCGAAGAGGTGGCATGGCGCCAGAAGGAGCAGTTCAGCGATGGCGTAGGCTACAGTTGGATTGACACGCTCAAGCAAATCACCTCTGAGGCTGTATCCGATGAACAGATGGCTCATGCTGCCGAACGCTTCCCTATCAACCCGCCAAAAAACAAGGAGGAGTATTACTACCGTTCTATCTTTGCCGAGCACTTCCCCAGCGACTCTGCCGCCATGAGCGTACCCAGCGAGGCTTCCGTGGCCTGCTCTACGGCCATCGCCTTGGAATGGGATGCTGCCTTCAAGAATATGAACGACCCCAGCGGACGTGCGGTGAAGGGTGTTCACGAACAGGCATACAAGTGATTCTGAGAAAAACTGACAACAAACTATCATTAATTCATAAATTCTTCGTAATTTTGTATCCGCAAACTGACAGATACTGATTGATGGAACAAAATAACGAGAGACTACGAGCTACCGACGATACGTCGGGAATGCTGCGCACCGCGTGGGACTTCGTCGAGAACACGGGGCGCAGCATTTTTTTGACTGGTAAGGCGGGAACGGGAAAGACGACGTTCCTGAAGGAGGTGATGGCAGGCTCCAGGAAGCGCCCCATCGTGGTGGCGCCAACGGGTGTGGCAGCCATCAATGCCGGGGGCGTCACCATCCACTCCTTCTTCCAGTTGCCCTTTTCGCCCTATGTACCGGGCGCCAAGGTGGAAAACAAGTTTGATTTCAGTCGTGAGAAACGCAAGATCATCGCCTCCATAGACCTGTTGATTATCGACGAGATATCGATGGTACGTGCAGATCTGCTCGACGCCATCGATGCCGTGCTCCGGCGTTTCCGTGAACACGACCAGCCCTTTGGTGGCGTGCAGCTGCTGATGATTGGCGACCTGGCCCAGCTCACGCCCGTCGTCACCCCTGAGGACGAACGAATCCTAAAACCTTATTACAGCACCCCTTACTTCTTTGCGTCGAAGGCCCTCCAGCAGATTGACTATGTCACCATCCAGCTGGAACATGTCTATCGCCAGCAGGATGCCTCGTTCATCAATATATTAAATGAGGTACGCAACGGCCATCCGTCGGAAGCGGTGCTGGCAAAGCTGAACAGCAGACTCTCCCCCCAGCCCCTCCCTGCGAGGGAGGGGAGTGGTTACATCCGACTGACCACTCACAATAATATCGCCAACAACTATAATGAGTCTGAGTTGCGGAAACTTTCCACGCCTGCCTATACCTACCGCGCAGAAATCAAGGGCACGTTCCCGGAATACTCCTATCCCACGGCCGAGGCACTGGTCCTGAAGGAGGGCGCACAGGTGATGTTCGTAAAGAACGACCCCTCGGGCGACCACCGGTATTATAATGGTCGCATCGGACGTGTGATGGAGGCCGGCGACAACCGTCTCACCGTCTATTGCGAGGGCGACAGCGAGGCCATCGAGGTGGAACCGCTGGAATGGGAGAACACCCGCTACACGCTGAACGAGAAGACACGCGAGATTGAGGCCGAGGTGCAGGGCACCTTCAGGCAACTGCCCCTGCGACTGGCCTGGGCCATCACCATCCATAAGAGTCAGGGACTGACCTTCGACCACGCCATCATCGATGCCAACCAAAGTTTCGCACCCGGACAGGTGTATGTGGCCCTGAGCCGCTGCCGCACCCTCGAAGGTCTGCTGCTGGCATCGCCCCTGGAGGCGCGTTCCATCATCAACGACGAACGGGTCGACTCATACATTGCCCAACAGGAGTACGAGGCTGAGCGAAGCATCTGTCAGCTGCCCCTGCTCAAACAGGAATACGAGCGCTATCTGCTGTTGCAGCTCTTCGATTTCCGCTCCGTCCTTGCCCTGCAGGAGACCATGGTGCGCATCTTCGCTGAGTTCTTCTACCACAGTCATGCCTCCCTGAAACAGTTGCACGACCAGGCCCTGATGGACCTGCGCCAGCGCGTCCTCGACGTGGCCGGCAAATGGCAGCAGATCATCCAGTCGATGCCGTACGAGGGCCTGCACGAGGCCGACTTCCAGAACCGTGTGATGCGCAGTGCCGGGTATTTCTCCGACCAGTTGCGCGAGATTCTGGCCAAGCCCATCGAACTCAGTGCCAAGGTAGAGACACAAAACAAGCAGGCGGCGCGCCGCCTCGACAATGCCCTGCCCGACCTCAGGCAGGCATGCCTCAGTCGTCGCTATCTGCTCGAGAAGATGGCCGAGATGGGATTCTCCGTCGACAACTACCTGCACGAAAAACAGATGTCGATGCTTGATGCATTGGGTGAGGACGACGTGAAGTCCAAGCGCCAGCGTAAGCCGAAGGCCTCCAAGGCCCCCAAGGAGGTGAAGCCCAAGACCTGGGAGATATCCCTCCAGCTCTATCAGGATGGCATGAAGCCCGACCTCATCGCCAAGGCACGGAGCCTCACGCTGGGCACCGTCATCGGACATCTCACCCGCTATGTGGAATCCGGCGAGGTATCTTTCGACGACCTCGTGCCGGCCGACCACCAGCAGGCCATCCGGCGCGTCATCACCAAGATTGGCGTCAACGAGGGCTCCACGGCTATCAAGAACCTCTGTCCACCCGACATCACCTACGATGAGATCCGCCTGGTGATGCAACACATGCAACAAAAAAAGGAATCATAAATGACACAGACATACGCACTATTCTTCGATATCGACGGTACACTGGTGAGTTTCAAGACCCACGAGATACCACAGTCCACCATCCAGGCGCTAACACAGGCCAAGGCCAATGGTTCGCGCGTGTATATCGCCACGGGCAGGCCACCGCTCATCATCACCAACCTGGGGGCCATCGAACCACTGATCGACGGCTATATCACCACCAATGGCGCACTGTGCTATGTGGGCACCGAACTGGTCACCTGCCAGCCTATCCCCATGGAAGATGTTCTGACATGCGTGAACGACTGCCAGGAGAAAGGCAACAGCCTGATTGTGGTGGGCCGTAAGGACGTGGCCGTACTCGACCCCAAGGGCGACGTGGACCGTATCTTCCGTCAGATGCTGGCAGTGAAGAATCTCGACAAGGCGTCGCCGCTCGACGAGGTGCTCCAGCAGGATATCCTGCAGCTCACGCCGTTCTTCCCGGCCGACTACGAACCGGAACTCATGGCGCGCATGCCCCAATGCGTCTCTGGCCGCTGGCATCCGGAGTTTACCGACATCACGGCCAACGGGGCCGACAAGGGCAAGGGTATCCTCGCCATGGCACGCCACGAAGGCTTCGACGTCAGTCGCACCATTGCTTTTGGTGATGGCGGCAACGACACCTCCATGATCATCCAGGCGGGTATCGGTGTGGCCATGGGCAACGCCATTGAGGAGTTGAAACAGCAGGCCGACTATATCACCACGTCTGTAGATGATAATGGTATCCTCAATGCCCTCCGGCACCTGCATGTCATTTAAGGAAAAACCTTCGTTTTCCGGGTCCAATTCATCTGTTTTTCCCCTAGATTGGCAGATATAAGAAATGAAAGTTAAAATTTTGTTGAAAGGTTTTTACATCTGCACGTGATTTTCCTTGAAAATAGGTACTTTTGTGCCTCAAAAAAGGATAACACATATCATGATTAAAAATTTTAAGCTAATCGCTACTCTTTCCGCCGCTGTTCTCTTCGCATCATGCGAGAAAGCGGTATTCGATGAAAACACTGAAGAAGAAACGGTCATCGAGGCTCCTGCAACAGCCCGTCTCAACATCGTCATGCGTGCCGCCACCAGCGACGAGAATGCCGTGAAGGATGGCAGAATCTACATTTTCAATGAGAAGGGAAAATGTGTACAGTTGCTCTCTACCAGCGAGGAAAGCAACGCGGCTACAGTCACAATGGCCGCAGGTACATACGACCTATATGCCGTGGGAGGAGAAGACCTCTCACGGTTTATTTTGCCCTCTCAGGAATCAGCTACCCCCAAGAGTATCATCAAGCGGATGACAGACAAGACCATGGACGACCTGCAGATTAAACACGCCATGGTGAGCATAGCCGACGGTGAGGAGATGACGCAGAATATGTCATTGGCCCACAAGGTCATCTGTATTGATGAACTGGAAATCCTGCAGGTGCCCTCAGGCGTCACAAAGGTTGAGGTCATGCTCACCCCGCTCTACAGTGGAGTTTATCTGGATGGCGAATATCCTGAAGCACCCACGGAGTCATACCGCATCATGCTCAACAGACAGGAGGATGAGAAAACATGGAAGGCGTCACCCAACCAGATGCTGTTCCCCTCGAAGGGCATGCCCAATATCAAGATAGCATTCACCACCGAGGATGGTACCACAAGCTATTCCTACACCGCCTCAGAGGATTTCCCTGCCAACCACCACTACGCCATCATCGGTACCTGCAAGGCGGCACAGGGCGTCACGCTGACAGGTGTCCTGACGTCGGAGGACTGGGGCGAGAAGCGCACAATCACATTCGATTTTGATGATAGTCAGAAGGGCTTCTCCAAACCCGAGGCAGGCAAGTTCTGCAGTGGCTATTATGTTGTTTCTACCGACGCCACCAACAGGACCGCCGTCCTCTTGTCGCCCGAAACCGTCCCATATGCAGCACCTGCAAAAGGCGAGGAGGCCAGCGTCTGGCTGGAGGCATTAAACACCGCACTGGCTGCGACGGCAAAACCATCTGGCATAACGAACAGCTGGCGGTTGCCGACGCTCGATGAGGCCGCCTGCTTTACAACGGGCAGTCAGGCTGTTTTTGTGGAAGGAAAGGGCGTGACAAAGAGTTTCTATGCCACGAAGGACGGGACTCTGTACTGGACCTACGGCTCAGAGTCAACGGAAGGCAAGGAACAACATTTCGGTACAACGGGGTTTGAAGACTTTGTGCTGCTCCGTCCGGTCATTGACATCAAATACTAAGACAACACATGAAATACCTCAACCATATACTGTTTGCCCTCCTGCTGCTGATGCTGGCGGGATGCGAGAAACCCATCATTTCCGATACGGACACGGAGGAAACGGTCGAAAAGAAGGGCAACCTCACCCTGACCATCTGTGAGGTCGAGCATACCCCTTTTCCAGAACTGACACGGAAGTCTGCGTCAGAAGCGTGCAATCGCCTGAACTTCGCCGTCTACGACACGGCAGGAACGCGCGTCAAACAGACAAACCAGAAACTGGGCGACAGCGACTTCGGTACCGCCACGTTCCAGTTGCCCGAGGGTACCTACATCATCGTGGCACTGGCACATAGCAGTAACGGCAACCCCACGATGACGAATCCCGAGAAGATACAGTTCAACAACTCACAGGGCTATACCGACACCTTCCTTTACTATAAGAAAGTGGTTGTCGGCACGGAGTCGCAGACACTCTCGCTCTCTCTTCACCGCATCACCTCGCTCTGCCGCTTCGTCGTCAACGACGCCATCCCCGAGGGCGTGGCAAAGCTGGAGTTCACATACAAGGGCGGCAGCGGCTCGTTTGACGCCAGCACCGGATACGGTTGCGTGAACAGCACACAGGTCATGAAGTATGATGTACAGGCCGGTATGAAACAAACGCAATACGACCTCTACACCTTCCTGCACAGCACAGAAGGCTCCCTTCACCTGAAGGTGACGGCCTACGATGCCAGTGGCAATATGTTGTTCGAGAAATCCATGGGCGTAGACATGTATCAGAACCAGATCACATGGCTAAAAGGCAACCTCTTCTCCGACATCCAGTCCACGCCCACTGAGTCGTTCTCCGCCACCGTCGATATTGACACCCAGTGGCAGGGAGAACTGTATTTCACCTATTAATCGTTCAGCAGACTGTCTGCCAACTGCGCCAGCAGGGCCTCATCGCCAGCCTTCATGCGTGAACGGATGGTCACCATGGGCTCCACAATCTCACAGTCCTTCAGGGCTTCTATCATCGTGCGCATGGTCTTGCCGGCCGTGGGTGCCCAACTGCCGTTCTCTATGATACCAAACCTGCGTTTCTGGTAGTTCTTGATCTGCAGGTGATACAGGAAGTCGTGCATCACGGGGAACACACCTGCATCATAGCTCGAGGCGGCCACCACAACGGTAGGATAGCGGAACGCATCCTCGATGACCTCGGCCATGTCCGACCGACTCAGGTCGCTCACCACCACCTTCTTGGCACCTTTCACTCTTAGTATCTCTCCAAAACGCTCTGCAGCAGCGGCCGTACCGCCATGAATGCTGGCATAGGCAATCAGGATGCCCTCACTCTCGGGCTCGTACTTGCTCCATATATCATACAGGCGCACAGCCTCAGCCAGGGTCTCACCCTTCAGCACAGGACCGTGCAACGGACAGATAGCCTGGATGTCCAGACCTGCCGCCTTCTTCAGCACACCCTGCACCTGCGTTCCGTATTTACCGCAGATATTAAAGTAATACCTGCGTGCCTCGCAAGCCCAGTCGTCGGTCTCGTTCACCAGCGCCCCAAACTTACCAAATCCATCAGCGCTGAACAGCACCTTGTCGGCCGTGTCGTAACTCATAATCACCTCGGGCCAGTGTATCATTGCCGCACCGATAAACTGCAGCGTATGCTTACCCAGCGACAGTGTATCGCCCTCCTTGACGGTCAGCACACGACCCGTGAAATCCACACCCTCAAAGAAGTTGGCCAGCATCTTCACGGCCTGCGCACTGCACACCAGTTGCACACCGGGATACGTCTCCATCATCCAGGCAACCAGTGCCGAGTGGTCGGGCTCCATGTGGTGAACCACCAGATAGTCCGGCTGACGGCCGTTCAGGGCCTCCATCAGGTTCGCTTTCCACGCCTCACCCTTTCTGCGGTCGGCCGTATCCATCACCGCTATCTTCTCATCGTCGATGAGATAAGAGTTATAACTCATGCCCTCGGGCACCACATACTGACTCTCGAACAAATCGATGTCGAGATCATCCACACCGATATATTTAACTGTATCACTAATCATATGCATAGTTTCAAACTTTTTCTTCGACTGCAAATTTAGGAATAAGAATTGAATTATCCAAATATTACATGCTGAAAGAAGAAAAAATGCTTTTCCAGGCGATTTTTCGGAAAAGATTCGCTATATTTGCAGTCTAAACATCAAAAAAACAGAATCTACAATGAAAACAAAGCACATACAGTACCAGACCCACGGCACCTGTTCACAGTTAATCGACGTAACGGCCGACGAGCACGACGTTATCCAGCAAGTCTTCTTCCTTGGCGGATGCAACGGCAACCTGCAAGGCATCAGCCAACTGGTCCGTGGCCAGAAAATCGACGATGTCATCCCCCGCATCAACGGCATCCGCTGCGGCAGCAAAGGCACCTCCTGCCCCGACCAGTTATGCCGCGCCCTCGAACAACTGAAGCAGGCTCCCTTGACAGAGGAGTTATGAATTAAATTTTTATGAAGTCAAAGAATCGACGATAAGCCTCTACCTTCTTGTCAAAGGACAAGGGGTAGGCACGGGAACTGCTGGGCAGCCTGTACAATAGCAAACCGCCTCCATTCGTCAGATTCGTGCTATTCGTGTTCGCAAAAATATCCGTTTCATCCGTGCCATCCGTGTTCGCAAAAATATCCGTTTCATCCGTGCCATCCGTGTTCGAAACCCTGACATACGTGTTTACTTTCGGGGTCTCCGCCATCCCCATCGTCCTGCATATCGTCTCGGTCGCCTTCTCCCCCGTCGTCACAATGGCACGGAGATGGGGTAGCCGTTTCAAGAGCGCCGTGATATCTGTTGGCTCCACCACCTCCAGGAACTTGTCCGAGGCATTGTCCTGTAACCGACGTATAGCCGTGGAGGTATCAAAGAAAGCAAGTCCCTTCTCCTCGCAGAACGCCACGATCTCATCTATCTTGAATCGCTTCGCCTCGAGGTCCACAAAGTGGTTCTTGTCGCCATAGAATATCTGACCCTCAATGCGCCAGTGGTCATTAATAAAGTTCGGGTAATAGAAATCCATGCACCACCGCTTGCGCTGTGGCGGAAAACTGCCCAAGAACAGCACCTTCGCCTGCTCCGGCAGAAAAGGAATCAGCGGGTGATATTCAATCCCCTCCCCACTCCTCTTGATATGCTCCGTGTTCAACCAACTCTCACTTTTCACTTTTCAACTTTCAACTTTCATCCAGTATTGTCGTTCCTTCTCACTCATCTTCTCTATGGCATAGCGAAGCATCGTTCGAGGCATCTCATGGGCATGCTGACGCAGGAATTCACGCAAGAGTTCCATCGAGCACCGCTTGCCCATCTCCCTGAGCATCCACCCCACCGCCTTGTGCATCAAGTCGTGCGGATGGCGCAGATGAATCTCCGCATACCTCAAACACCACGACGGGTCCCCCATCTGCGACGTCTTCCACGAGCACACGATGCTCATCCGCTGCTTCCACAAGCAGGGGCTCTGCGCCAGCTCATCCAGCACCTTCAATTTAAAATCCTTGTGTAGGCCTGGGCCTCCCCCTAAGCAGGGGGATGAGAGGGGGGCTCCCAAATTTGTCGGCAACAACAGCCAATGCCCCAAGATTTTATGTACGGACAAATCCACCAGGTCCCAGTTATTCGCCCGTTCTGCATATTTGAGGTACATCGTCAGAATTTCATCGCGCCCACGAATAGCCTTCTCATCATTCTCAAGGCGTTTAGTTGTCAGCCTCTCAAATTTCGCCACCAGTATCAGCAATCCGCAGAGCCTCACCTCATGCCATTTCGACATCAGTAACTCCGGCACCTCGTCCAAAGGAAAGTCCTTCCACACATCCCGGACCACCTCCCTCGTCTGCGGCACCTTCAGTCCCAGGAACTCATCGCCCTCTCCATACTCACCAGACCCCGTTTTAAAGAACCCCATGAGCACCCGTCGCTGCTCCTCATTCTTCAGCGACTCCATATACGCGATTATCTCCTTTGCTGTCATCGTATTAATGCTATTTGATTGCAAAGGGACATATCATTCTTTTATGATCTCACTGGCCAATGCATTTACAGCATCCACATCGATTGACTCCAAGACAATCTCTTCTGGCTCCAAATTCAGCAGGAATTGCATATAATTGGGAAGTGTCAGCAACTGTCCGTCCCTACCGATATTGAAATCACCAAACTTGATGACGTGCTTGACCTTGTACTTCTCAGGATGGTTCAACACAGTTTTAACGCTTTTGGCTTGCGCCGTCTTTGCCTTAACCTCAAGCGGTACACATTCGCCATTTATCCGCACCAGGAAATCCAATTCCATACCAGAATCCTTCTGGAAATAATAAAGGTTCTGTTCCTTCTTATGCAGCGTATCAGCCATCAGATTCTCATAGATTGCTCCTTTGAATCCACCCAGATTACCCTGAAGGATGTCCGCACGAACACCAGGCCCCAGCATTTCGACAAGCAGACCTATATCAGCCGTATAGACCTTAAACACATTATCCTTCGCATTTCCTTCCATTGGCAAACCTGTGATGTCAGTATTATAGCATCGACAGATGATGCCTGCATCCTCCAGCCATTGTAGCGACCCCAGATAGGTATCACTTCTACCACCTGGTTTCACCTTGTTATATTGGAACTTCTTATTATCCTTCGCCAACTGCTTGGGGATGGAATTGAAGCACTCTCGGATATGCGGCTTGTCTTTATCTGGAGCATACTTCACCATATCGTCGCGATATTCTTTCAAAATCGACTTATAAGCCTTGCTAACCTCGTTCATGTTGTTGGTCTTGAGAAAGACATTGATAGGTTCTGGTAGCCCACCGATAGTTACATACAAATTCAAAAATTGCTTCATTGCTACATGAATGCCAGCAGGAACAGGTTTTTCCTCGCGATAGCACTTCCTGAGAGTCTCGACAACATCCTCGCTGAGACCATTTGCCCAAAGGAATTCCTCAAAATCCAGTGGATACATCTCTATAATATCTTCCGAGCCGACTGGTACGGAATTAATGCCAGGCTCTTTCAGCTCCACAAGTCTGCAACGTTGCTTTTTCTTCTCGTCACCATATCCCTGAACACCCAACAATGAACCTGTGGCAATCACATCAAAACGCCCGTCTTCCTTGAAGAACTTGAGCGAGGTGCGTGCTTCTGGACACTCCTGAATCTCATCAAAGATGAAACAGGTATCGCCTGGTGTGAACGAAACGCCCTGAATCTGAGCAGAAAGGTTCAGCAGTATAACGTTTACATCTTTCGAACCCACAAACGCATTGATACGCTCAGGTTGCTTGATGAAATTGATATATACAACCGTCTTGTAGTGGGCGGCTGCAAAATGTTGCACGATGAACGTCTTTCCGCATTGGCGGATACCCATAATCACCAAAGGCTTATGCCCAGAGGTACTTTTCCACTGTTCCAGCGTGTTTTCAATCTTTCTTCTCAGCATTTTTCAAGTGAATCACATTAAAAATATCACACTTTTCTTAACGACTTTTTATTGAATCGTTACACTTTTTTAAACGACTTTCCGCCGCAAAGATACACTTTCTTAAAAGAAAAAACAACTATTTCTGCACTTTTTTCAACGAAAAACAAAAAAAAACGCGATATTAGCCAATCACTCCGGCTCCCACAGATGCCGCGCCATATCCACATGCCCATTAGACTTAAACTGGACGCCCTCTTCTTCTAAGAGCGTGCGCTGACGACTCCACCCAGGTGCTGTGCGTCCATCCTTATTCACCACCCGATGACAAGGAAGGGATTCTGCACCTGGGGTGTATCTCAATGTGCGGCCTACCATCCGCGAATGACTCGGCCAGCCTGCCAAGGCGGCAATATGGCCGTACGTGGTCACCCGGCCAAAAGGAATCTGAGCGACAATGTTTAGCACATCATCGCGAAATCTACTCGCCTGCGCTGGCGTCATTTTATCAGGATAATCCCTCACTCGTAGCGCTTCTCTATCACGCTCCAGTCCACAATCTGCCAGAGCGCAGCCAGGTGGTCAGGCCTGCGGTTCTGATAGTCCAGATAGTACGCATGCTCCCACACATCGAAGGTCAGCAGCGGCTTCAACCCCTTCTGCACCGGGTTCGCCGCATTCGTCTCCTGCGTAATCAGGAGTTTACCATCCTTATCTGAAGATAGCCACACCCAGCCACTACCAAACAGCGTAGCGCCCGCCTTCTGAAACGCCTCCTTGAATGCCTCAAACGCCCCGAAGTCACGCTCAATGGCGTCAGCCAATTGTCCTGCAGGAGCTGACTTTGTCGGCTCCCCCGTAAATTGCCCGAAGTACATGTTATGATTCAGTATCTGCCCCGCATTATTCAGCATGCCACCCTCGGCCTTACACACGACTTCCTCCAAGGGTAATCCCGCCAACGGGCTCCCCTCTAAAAGAGCATTCAAGTTATTCACATACCCCGCCAGATGCTTCCCATGATGAAACTCCAGCGTCTGCTTGCTTATCACCGGCTCCAATGCGTCTATCGCATACGGCAACACCATCAATTCAAACTTTCCCATACATCTTATAGTTTTAGATTTCTGCTGCGAATATACAACTTTTCCGTGAGAAATCCACCATTTTTGCATTTTTTCTGAATTCCCAACGTAACATTTTAGATTTTCTCCTACTTAAAATTAGCAATCTCTGCCGCCAAGGCATGAAACTCAGGTGTGTCATACTTCATAAAAAAAACTACTTGCCCCCCCACTTTGGCATGAATATACCAAGTGTCAAATATAGAACCCACTCATTTCAGTCCAAATAGGGTCATCAGGCACATCCCTCCATAGTTCATACCAGTCTAATCCGAATTCATAAGACAATACTGGCAGCTTCCTATTTCAGCCCTTTCTTACTTTTGTTACGAAAAGCATAATCAGGGAGCACATAATCCATGTATTCAACATCTCTTGCATAATCTCCTTCAGCAAGTTTCAGTTTATTTTTATCAAATACTAAACAGGCCCCATACCCCTTATCAGCATATAGTCCCCACATGGTATGCAAATTAAAACCTTCATATATTTTGTCGTCAACAGACCGATCTTGGGCGAAGCTAATCTGTTGGTATCTTCGCATTTCTTCCTCTGCAAACAAGCCGTTGTCTTTGTCATCTTCTAAACTATTAAAAATCACTCGCTGAAAAACTATTTTATTACTTTCAATCAAATCATTCATCCGTGGCAATTTACCAAATCTCAACCGTTTGCTCTCGATAATCATACACGCAGATTCAAAAGTCGTAAAATGATATAGACGTGTCATTTCTGCGAATCGTTCTCTTATACTCTTTCTCATAATTAATTTTTTTAGATTAATCGTATATTTTCCCTGACAAATATACGAAAACATCTGCAAATAGTAGTAACCCTATAACCTTTTTATTCATTTCCGATAGCAAATAACCGCTAACCAAGTACTTCAACTTAGTTAGCGGTTACCTTTTTAAATTTTGGGGTCTTGGGGTTGGACCCCAAGCGGATCACAGGTATATTTTACTCTACAATGATTTTTCAGGCTTGCAAAGCCGTTGTTTTTTCTTTCAGGTGTTTGTAATAACGCAGTTACGTGATAAGTGGTGTGGGCATGGCGTAAGAACTCGTTCTTAAAGACACGCCCACACCACTTAGCACAATGGCTCTGATAAGAGCTACAAACATTTGAAAGTGTTTTTTCTGTTTTTTTTCCAACCCTATTAATTTGTTCGATTTTGATCAGATTTTGCTCGATTTCTGCCCGATAGGGCACTCCATCCATTTCTAGACCTTTAGGTCTTAACAATTTTCTAAATTGATTTTCTTGAAATTTTGAGCCTTTTGGCGACCATAACTTACTCACGCTTTAGCGCGAGCCAATTAATGAAAAATTAATGTTCCAATTATATGGCAATTACATGTTCACGAAAAGAATATCATTGCTGTTATGGTCGAGATAAACATGATTTTTCAGGCTTTCCAAGCCGATGTTTTTGCTTTTCGTTGTTTGTAATAACGGTAGTTATTGCGATAAGTGGCATGGAGTGGGCATAAGAGCTCGCTCTTAAAGCCAAGTCCATACCACTTATCACTAGAGCTCTGCAGGAGCTTCAAACATCGAAAAGGGTTATTTCTGTTTTTTTCTGATTCTGACAGGTACCGTCCCCTGTCATCCCCGCGAACCGACAAATCCAGCACTTCCTGAAACTAATATTGTCTTCATGAAATCGTATTCGTTACTTGCCGTATTTCTCAACCGCTTCGTAATAGGTGTCTAATGACCCTATATCGAACCGTCCCGCACTCATCGGCCACGCATGCATCGTCGTATGCTCCACCATATAGTGTGCCAGGTTACCCGGCGCATCCTTTCCGCAACCATTCTCCACTGAATGACGCACCAAGTCCAGGTCCTTCTTCAGGTAGATGTAGAAAGGTGGCACAGCCCAATGACTCTTAGGCACTTGAGGTTTCTCCTCCATGCCCAGCACTTTATTGTTTTCGTCGAGTTCCACCACACCCGTACGCTGCAACTTCTCTATCGACTGCTGCTCGTGACACATGATGCAACTCGTCCCCTTCTCCTTTGCAAAGTCTACGAATTCCTGGAATGAGAAGAACAGCAAGTTATCCGCTGCTACCACCAGCAAATCGTCATCAATACTCAACTTATCCATCGCAAACAACAAATCACACACCGCACCTAGACGCGTCTCATTCGTCTCCGTCCCGTCATCCACAATCGTGATGGGCTTCTGCCATTTTCCCTCTTCCTTCTGCCATCTTTCGAAAATGGGAGCAAAGCGATGATTTGAGATAATAATATGTTCCGTGATCTCCGGAATCTTATCTATATCATCCAGCATCCTACCCAGAATCGTGTTCTCACCTATCTTTAACAAAGGCTTCGGGAAATTCTTTGTCAACTCACCCAGCCTCGTGGCATAACCAGCCGCAATAACAATATTCTTCATTGTAAATCAGTGTTCTTTTAAATAAAACGGGCTCCAAAGATACGAATTAATTACCAAACATCAGCATTAATCCTAGAAAAACTGAATATTTTTTTGTGGTTTTTGAAATAATATGTACTTTTGCATCTAAATCAATAATTATCACCTATGCAGTATCACATTTTCTCGCCCTACCGCGTATGTCCCTTGGGCGCCCATGTTGACCACCAGCATGGTCTGGTCACAGGTTTCGCCATCGACAAGGGCGTCGACCTCTGGTTCGATGTAGCCGACGACGGCCATGTACACCTTGAATCCAAGACCTTCGAGGGCATTGTAGACTTCGATATTGACGCACCCTCTCAGGTGCGCGAGCGCCATTGGGGCGACTATGCCCGTGGAGCCAAATATGCCCTCAAAAAACGCTTTGAACTCAAGCGAGGCATCACCGGTGTCATCCAGGGCTCCCTGCCCGTAGGCGGTCTCAGCTCATCAGCAGCAGTACTCATCGCCTACGTTATGGCTTTTGCCAAGGCCAATGATATCACCCTCCAGCCCTTCGAGGTCGTAAAGATCGCTTCCGAGGCCGAGCGCGAATATATCGGACTGAACAACGGTCTCCTCGACCAGGCCTGTATCGCCCTGGGCAAGAAGAATCAGCTCCTGTTCCTAGATTGCGATTCTAACGAATACCGCCTGATACCTTTTGGCGGCCAACAGCAATCAACAGAAAATTCTCAATTGTCAATTGTCAATTCTCAATTACCTTTTGAGATTGGAATCTTCTTCAGTGGTCTGACCCGAAGCCTTGTCAATTCCGATTACAACCTCCGTGTCTACGAATGCAAGACCGCCGCATGGAACATGCTCGCCTATACCGAGCAGCCCCTGAAAACCTTCGATAAGACCTTCCTGCGCGATATCCCCAAGGCCACCTTCGACAAGACCCGCATCGCCATGCCCGCCCGCTTCGCCCGCCGTGCAGAGCACTTCTACAGCGAGTACCGTCGTGTGCGCCAAGGTGTCACAGCCTGGGAAACAGGCAACCTCAAGCTCTTCGGAAAGCTCTCGTTCGACAGTTGCGAATCCAGCATCCACAACTACGAGTGCGGCTCCCCCGAGCTCATCGCCATCTACGAAATCATGCGTTCCCTCCCCGGAGTCTATGGCGGTCGCTTCTCTGGTGCCGGCTTCAAAGGCGCCTGCATCGCCCTCGTCGACCCTGCCCACAAAGCAGAAATCGAGAAAGTCCTCACCGAGCGCTACCTCGCCCAGTTCCCTGAGTACGAACGCACCTTCCAAGTCTTCTGGGTTAAGCCCGACGACGGCGCCCGATTCTTGGAGAATTGACAATTGATAATTGACAATTTATAATTATGGCTAACGCGATACAAGATAAAAGCCGAAAGTTTGCAATTAGAATCGTTAATTGTTACAAGTATCTTACAGAACAAAAACATGAAATGGTTTTGTCGAAGCAATTACTCCGAAGCGGAACCAGTATAGGAGCCAATACACGTGAGAGTAAAAACGCTCAATCACGTATGGACTTTCTGAACAAACTAAATATTGCGTTAAAAGAGGCAGATGAAACAGAATATTGGCTTGATCTGCTGCATGAAACAAATTATATTGATGACACAATGTACAAGTCTATTAATAATGACTGTGCAGAACTCATAAAGCTATTAACGTCTATAATAAAAAAATTAAAAGATCAGATATGAATAAAATCAAATTAAACGGTAAAACGATTTTAGTGACAGGAGGAGCTGGCTTTATTGGCAGCAACCTAATCAAACGCTTATTTGTAGATGCCCCAGGGGCAACCATCATAAACATTGATAACTTAAACGACTATTACGACGTTGCTCTCAAAGAATATCGTCTGAAAGAATTAGAAGCGTTAGCCAATTCTCAATTGTCAACTAACAATTCTCAATTGTCAATTGTCAATTATCAATTCATAAAGGGGGATTTGGCCGACAAAGTTTTGATAGAAAAACTTTTCGCCAAATACCACTTTGACGTCGTGGTCAACCTCGCCGCCCAGGCAGGTGTCCGCTATAGCATCACCAACCCCGATGCCTACATCCAGTCCAATCTCATCGGCTTCTACAACATCCTTGAGGCCTGCCGCAACCACCCCGTTGAGCACTTGGTTTACGCCAGCTCATCCAGCGTCTATGGCGGCAACAAGAAAGTCCCATTCTCTACCGACGACCGCGTAGATAACCCCGTGTCCCTCTATGCCGCCACCAAGAAGTCCAACGAGCTCATGGCCCACTGCTACAGTAAGCTCTACGACATCCCCTCTACCGGCCTACGCTTCTTCACCGTTTATGGTCCTGCCGGTCGTCCCGACATGGCCTATTTCGGTTTCACCAACAAGCTCCTCAAGGGCGATACCATCCAGATCTACAACTACGGCAACTGCCGCCGCGACTTCACCTATGTCGATGACATCGTAGAAGGCATCGTACGCGTGATGCAAGGCGCCCCCGAGCGCAAGAAGGGCGACGACGGCCTCCCCATCCCACCCTATGCCGTGTATAACATCGGTGGCGGCCAGCCCGAGAACCTCCTCGACTTCGTCACCATCCTTCAGGAAGAACTCGTCCGTGCCGGCGTCCTCCCCCAGGACTTCGACTTCGAGGCCCACAAACAGCTCGTCCCCATGCAACCCGGCGACGTCCCCACCACCTATGCCGACGCCACCGCCCTTGAGCGCGACTACGGCTTCACCCCGAAGATCACCCTCCGCGAAGGCCTCCGCCACTTCGCCGAGTGGTACGCCCAATTCTACAAAAAATGACTAAAGCAAAAAACTACGGCTAATTCATCTATTAGCCGTAGTTTTTCAAAATATTCTGAAAAAGGTTGTAACACTTCAACCATTTTACCTATCTTAGTCAGAGAACCGTTCAATATTCTATTCCTTTCCAATCCTTTCCAATTCTTTAAACATTGGAAAGAATTACTTTAAGAATGGTTTGACAGCATCTTCAAACTTATCACTTCTCACATAACCTCTCTTAACCTTATTAAAGGCAAACTCATCAATTAGACCACGATTCACAAGCCCCATAATATCACACTTTGCAGTCGTAGCACTAATTAAGTATTTACTTTGAATATCTTTAACAGTGATAACTTCCTTCGGATTATCAACAAACATCTTAATAATCTGAGCCTGTCGGTCATTAATATCTCCTAATTGTAGGAACGTATTTGCAGCTTTCTTTTCATCCTGTTTTCTTTTCAGATAACGTTGCAACTGTTTAAACGAGGTATTTAACACTCTCAGATTATATGTTACGAAATACCCCATATCATTACCATCTGCTTCTGTATACAAGAAAGACTTCTCATACGACTTCTTCGAATTTGCAATAACCCTTGATATAGAAAGATATTCCGTCAGCCAATACTTCTGCTTCAGCATATACCAATAGAAGAGAGCTCGAGCAGTTCTTCCATTACCATCAACAAATGGATGCATATAAGCAACCATAAAATGAATAATAATCCCTCGGATAATCGGATGGATAAAGACCTTTGGTTTCTCATCATTAAAGAATCTACACAGGTCTTTTACAAAAGAAGGTATCTCTGTGTATGAAGGTGGACGATGCACTATTTCGTGGGTAATACCGTTTTCTACCACCACATCGTCGTTCGAACGGAATCGTCCCGCATCCTCAGGATTATCTAATGTTTTTTCAGTCATCAGACGATGAATGCGTTGTAATAGTTCTACAGTCAAAGGTGTATCTTGATTCTGAACAACGAACTGGATTGTCTGATAATTGTTGGCTATCATCTGTTGCGACTTATCCTTTGGAGTCATCTTCTTACGAAGCATTTCCTTAGCCACCTGTCTGGTAGTAGCAGCCCCTTCCATCTGGCTAGAGAATATTGCCTCTTCCATCAACGAACTGACCAAGTATCTCTCTTTGCAGTCTCCAGAAATTATGGAACTCGTACCCCACGACCCCCCAAAGTTCATGTCAAGCTCATGACATATACGTTGCATTTGGTTAGTAACACCTAGAAACATATTGAATTGAGGCCACACACTAATCATATTCCTCATTCTAGAGACCTTTACATAAGCCCACAACTTCTCAGAAGAACACTTTTCTGTACTCTTTTTGTACTTAATAGTATCCCAATACTCATATTCCTCATTTATCTTATCCACCAATGCTGCAACATCTTCATGGGGAGGATTGACTACAGAATCGAACAACTCCTGATCATCTATTTGGGGAGGGGGTTCTATTATACTCATATATAAAATTTTTGCAGCAAAAATAGAAAAAACTTTCCAATCTTGCAAGGATTGGAAAGAATTAGAAAGAATCGCCTTATATATTTAACATTATATAACAACTAAATCTCTCAAATACAGAATAAAATTGATAGTAATTTATATAAACCAAGAAAAGTCAGCCCATCGGCTGACTTTCCATATCCTATTCATATTGATTCTTCCGTTTATACTCCTCCATCAGCGCCATCAGTCTCCCGAAAGCCTCCACCCTCTCAGGCCTCATCTTCCCCGCATTCATCACCTTCCTATTCGCCTTCACCCAGTTCAGCATATCATGCTCCTCGATTCGATGCTTCGATGGATTCCGGTGATTAGCCTCAATAAACTCAACCACCTCATGGTACCTTGTCAACCAACGTTCATCTTGTGTCATTTCCGTTGTTCCTTTAATCCATCGTTCCGTTGTTCCTGTGAAGCTCGTCAAGCCGCATTAAGCAGCTCGGCTTGCCCCCTCCAGCCACCGCGAGACACTGACCTGTCCTCCCTGTCCTTTGATTATGCTCATATAATTATTTGGCTTCTCCTCCATAAAATTCTCCAACATTATTGGTATTGATTAACCCTCTTATACTTCTCACCCAACTCCAGCAACTCCTTGTACTTCTCCATCCTCCCCTGCTTCAACTCACCAGCATTTACCAACTTTTGCTGATGCTTCCACCAGTTTCTCATGCCTCTTTCCGAATCCACGAACTTCGAAGGCCTACGTTTATTGGCCTTCATAAAGTCTATGACTTCCTTCCAATTAGCACTCCACCTTTCATCCTGCGTCATACATCAATCTATATCTTCTGGAAAAGGAAACTCCTGCAAAGCTTCTATTTCTTCAACCATAATACGTAACACTCTAAAGCCACTGTCCCATCTCTTTTTCATTCCTTTACCCTCCAAACAGTCAGGACTTATCGCTATTGTAATGACCTGTATATTATCCATAGCCTCCTGCAACAGTCTTGCCACCTTCCTGATAAAGCGGTCAGAAAATATCTTCACATGATCATATTCATGGCAAAAGAAAACATCAAGGTCAAAATTTACAATCCATTTCAGATTCTCATTTTCAGATCGAAGTTCGCTCGACCACTTTTCAATCATGTTCTGCCTGATTGCAAAAAGCAAATACAATGGAGATGTTTCCTGGATTCTCATTTTCTCATGTCCCCATCCATCACTATTCGCATCACCTCCATATCCCTGCGTAACAAACACGTTTGTATTAAACCAGTTCGGGCGCAGTTCATGCATTATCCGAATGTAGTTATCCCAACTGAATAACCTATATTCCCCCCTTTCATCCCTCATCAAACTGGCAAACTCATCGTAAGCCATTTTAGGATTATTCTTAATAGCAGCAAGAGTCTCGCTATAGTAGCTATCCAACAAATCATAATGTTGGTCAATATGCATAAAGTTGTATAGTTCCTCCGTCTTACACTGTTGTAGCCAACACCATGCAGCATCTCTATGGTTATCCATCACATAGACTTTGCCGTTCTGCCAGAGCATCACGTCATTCTCATAGAATGATGTTTGCTCATAATAGTCCTTCGGAAGTTTTTTTACACATTTTTTCATCGCAGGCTTTTTCCTATAATTATCTTCTACCTATTCCACGTTTTTTCAACAAGCCCCTTATATACTACTCAAAGCATCTTGCGCTTTCTTTACCAGCGTATCAAGCAACCTTTGGAATGGTTCTCCTTTCTCAAATACGGTTGCGCCCATATTGCTGCGATAATCAGAGATTTTAATTTGAACATCGTCTGATCTGTCATCAGCCTCGATTATTTCCTTCATCAATGGACGCAGCGTTTTTCCGATATCCATTTTTACATTAGTGCAGTCCAATATCACCTGTTGGGGTAAAATTGCAAGGTCTTCTTCCTTATGTTCTCGCAAATCAACGCAGCATAAACAGTACTTATCCGGATTCTGACATGCTTTCTTTACCTGATTAGGGCTCATATGAGCAGCCTCGTTAAAGTCCCATTTACTCTTAACCTCGATATAATAGATTTCTTCTAGTGTCTGGTCGTGCCTTTTCACACTGATCACTATGTCCTGACCGTTCTGTCTATTAGACGCATCCACATATTCATCCTTATCTTTTGGATAAACAACTTGAACCACATCATTGTCAATAGCTTTAAGTAGAACTTCTTCAACATGTTCACCTATAGTCTGAAGGTGGGCGAAACGGGCTGCTATAACTCGCTCCTGCTTGATTTGCTTTTGAATCTTATCAATCAAATCTGACATTTTACCCTCCGCAGAGATGTTTGCAAGGTCTTGAAGTTCATTATCATCAAGGTCCATAAGGGCAAACAGACTTTTCTGGGCCTCACCACTCTTCATATTGAAAGTATATGTAGCCTTCTTCTCTTCAACATGACCAAACAATTCTTTCCAGTCTGTTCTTTCTCCCAGTTTCAGAATAATCTCTCGAAGTATCTTTGTAAAATGCTTCTCACCCTTTTCACTCATATCATTTTCCAGTGCCTCTTGTATCTTGCTGGCTATATCTTTGGACGTTAGAGCAGATAGTTCAAAATAAGGCGCTAATTCTTTGCAAATCCAATCATCAAGGAGATCTTTGTTATATATCGTCTTATAATACCTCACAAACTCTTCTGGAACCCCATCATTTTTGCATAAATCCTTCTTCAAGCACAGCACATCATGCCAATTAGGTATTACACCATAAGTATCCAACTTATCTACATATTCTTTATCTTTAATGACAGCATATTCCTTTAGGAAACCAACAACCCAATTTTTATTCAGGGCTACCCATTCCTTATCCTTCAGACTCAATTTCATCAGACTATAATCACGCATCAAGTTGAATGCAGCCGAATAGAAGTCATCCTCTTTTTCTTCTATTTTCTCCTGATACCTCTGTTTGAACTCTTTGTCGAACAAAGTTGGAATAAAATGCATCAAACGACCTCTGATATTTGTGAAATCAGTTTGAGATGTAGCAGAACAGAAATTGATGAGTGCGGTAAGCTTTTCATCATCCAATACATTAGGTGTATTGGGGTTCATATACAAGCCTCTCCATCTCTGCATCGTACCTGTAATGGCATCATGCAGGTTCTTAGGAGTATATTCGGGCACCCCTTCTATAATGCTCAGGCATTCAGTATTAATCATCCTGCTGGCATCATCACCCATCACCACTTTCACGAGGCTATACACCTCATCAGTCATAAAGTCACCATGTCTCAAATCGCCCTTTTTCCTCAGACCTCCCTCTCGGTTAGGAATCAACGCGTGTTGGTTTACAAGCGATAGATTACCACTCGCTTTCAGAAACTCTAGGAACGATTTCAAATCATCAGAATTCTCCTTGATAGTCTTACATACATCCTCTACCGTAATAAAGAACTCGCTATTCTTACCACAATCCCATTTATCGATGGTTTCCGACCATTTTATAAGGTTCTCTGATGGCAATAAATATGCATTATTCTCATCATACATCACCTTACTAGCAAATGCTTTCAGTAATGGTTCATATTCCTTTCGCTCTTCATCTTTTAGCTTTGAGTAGAAATCAGGATGCAGCACTTTTACCCTTGGATCGGTGATGGCCTTGTTCCCTTCGGCAGTAGGTATAACCTTCCATTTCTGGATAGCCTCTTTCCACAGATTTTGCAAATCAATATAGAATTGTCTGGTCACCAAATCTTCCGCCTCCTGATTGAAATCCACCTGACACATGGATATATCCAAATTGGCAGTATGATTATCATCGGCATAATACTTCAGCAATGCATTCATCATTTCTTTCAATATCGCCTCGTTCCTCTTTCCTTTCTCTATCTTTGAAGGGACATCTACAGGCAGAAGAATGCTGTTTCGTTTTTCTACCGGATAAAAACGACTGGAATGAAAAATGAAGTTAACACCAAATTGCTCAGTACCTAGCAAATGGAACCATAAGAACAAACTTGGTATATCTTCTACACTACCACATGAAGCAGGATATGGTGGTAATAATATCTTGTCATTACCATCTTCCGTCTCAAGACAGTAAATGGTCATTGGGGAATTATTCGGTTTTGTCTGATCATCTATTATTATTTGATACGAAGACAATTGCCATCCCTCGATATTGTCTAATATCTTCAAAGAAGGACTAGGTATCTTTTTTACCTTTTGGTGTAGGTGGGCATAATCATCAATGATTTCCACCTCCTTGATTCGCTTGTTAATCAGCAGTACCATTGGCATTAATCGGATTGCCCTAGCCAGTTGTCCAGAAGCCTCCTGGTGACAACCATTAAGATTATAGGTAAAACTGGTCCACCTTTTCTCTTCGTCAAGAAATTCAAGTGAGGGGTAAAGGGGCTCCCGCTTATAGGCCTTGTTAACCGCCTTTATCTCTTCCCTCATCTCATTCTTCGCTTCTGTCATATCATCATCGCAAACACATGAGCGGTTAAGTGTGAAGTCCTCCAGCAGCACATATCCCTTAAGTTGTTCCTTGCTCACCATCACCTTATACGGAGCATCTATCGACACAATATTACAGAAAGCATGCGTAGTCATAAACCCAGTGCCATACTGACCTGCCAAATCTGCATTGGGGTTATCTTTCGAACTGTTTTGGTTGACCAACGCCAACAGTGATTGGAACTCAAAAGGCATACCACGATGAGCAAAAACGAGCTTATCATCTTTCAGTACGATTTTGATGGTACAATCTTCATTCTCAGCCACGTCACGTGCATTCTGAGTTAATTCCCAGATTGCACGTTCTCCGCTATTCTCATCAAGGTTCTCGATACCCTGCTTTATCTTCTTGCAATAACCAAGAAGTTCTTGCTCTTCCTTCACTTGTTCCTGATATAGCTCCTCAGGATCCTTCTGTATTTCTTGTTCCATAAAATCTCAGCATCGTCGTCTTTACAAGTTACCACCTCGTGTTTTATAACAATTATTCGTTCAAATAGCGTTTCACAACCTCATATTTTTCTTCATCTTCAATCTCTGTACTGATATGATTGTTGAACACTATCTCCTCTTCACTAATCGAATCAATGCAAGGTTTAAGCCATTCTATGTCTTCAAATTCAAAGCCGTATTTTTGAAGCCATATTTCCATCTCGTCATCTGTGCCATAAGCAATGTAATTAGAAAAAGCGTTGGCTCTAACGTCACCTGTTTCCTCAAAATACAATTTGAATACTGCGCAAAGAGGGTCTTTCAGCGACAGGGAAATAACCTTATCAAGATAGTCATATGTGTCATATATCACCAGATCATACTCCAAGTTCAGCACACTTTCGTTCTTAAACAAAGTTACTGACCTTGCTTTCATATTTGGCAATTGTTGCGCCTGACAAGAATATCGTGCTGTCAGCCCCAACAACTCCCTTTTAAAATCCTCTTCTGAAATCACTCCGTCTCTAAGTTGTTTCCTCAAAGCCCTTCTTTCATCTCTTCTTGAAATAAAA
The DNA here is from genome assembly GCF_022024175.1 of Prevotella communis. Lineage (GTDB taxonomy): Bacteria > Bacteroidota > Bacteroidia > Bacteroidales > Bacteroidaceae > Prevotella > Prevotella communis. Next base: position 3,261,649 of record NZ_CP091794.1, read on the forward strand.
GAGTAGCGCAGCGAAACTATCTCTGCAAACGACTTCCCCTGTATCTTCCACAAGAGGATAGGTATGGCAGTACTCAGTATCGATTTCTCTGCTGTTGTCAGGTCGCGCCGCCTCAACTGCGATACATATATTTGCTGGAATGCATTCTTGATTTGCTTCCTTATCGTATCGTCTATTTTATAATAGGCGGCGGCGGTGATTGGCTTCCCATTGAGCATCAGATAGTCGAGTATAAACTCTATCCATCCCTCGTTGTTCGAATCAACCAGCCTATCTACTTGGACTTGCGTCAAGTTCAGGTTGTCATTAAATGTGTCATTCACAATAGCATCTACCTCATCCTGATAATCGGCAGAATACTCTTCATTGTTTGAATCCAGCAGAGAGATGGTTGAAATATAAGATTTCTCATTAAACCTTTTCTTAAAAGAACCAAGACTTCCCGCTTCTATCACAACATAGCCGTAGTCAAATTTGTCTTTCGCCTTTGACATCCTTCCAGCCCTGCCTATCAGGTTTTTCAAGTCAAGCGCTGCTTTGTTGGGGTTTCCGCTGAACCGATTATTATGTACCCAAACCAGGTCGAATGGCATATTAATACCCTGAATAAGTGTGGAGGTAGAGAAGCAGAGCTTTGCAAAACCCATATTCACAAACTTCTCAATGATGAATCGGGCCTTCAATGGTATGGAGCCGTGATGAATCACGATACCCCGCTTCATATATTCCACCAGTTGTGATCTCTTCTTCGAGGTTGTGCCAAAATAGGTATTCATCTCATCAACCAGTTTCAGAGCCTCAGGGTTCTTTATTTCCCTGCAAAGTCTTATATATGGTTCAAACTCCCTTTCAATAGCACTGTCATAGATGCTCGTTTTCGACACATAAAACAAGCACGAGCCTCCTCTCTTGATTACGTCAGAAACCACATCACCATGATACTCAGCTACTTCTCCATGATCCATATCGTATGGAGAGAAATAAAAGAACCTACCATTCTTGTGGGTTACAAACAGTTTCCCTACGGTATTCTGGTCATATTTCTTTGCGACCCCTTCTCCTAGCTCGTTTTTTACTATCTGAGCTTCAGGATTCTCTATGAACGGGTGGGCAAACACCTTCTTTATTTGAGGATACCTCCTGTTGACACGTCTCACAAACGAATCAAACTTCATTCCTCGAATGCCATCTTCTGTCAATTGAGCCTCATCAAACAAGAAGAGTTGTACGTTTGTCTGGTCAATGTATTTAAACAGTTCATTGCCACGTTCTGGAGTAATTACAAAGATTCTTTTTCTTGTATGTTTGGTGTTTACTATCTCTATGAATGGTAACACCAGTACGTCATTTCCAGTATTGCCGGCTATCTTGCCAATATACTCTGCTAGTAATGCTCTTGACGGGACAACAATAATAGCATCGCCATCAACACCATCAATTAGTTGCTGAAACAGGAAAGACTTTCCTGTGCTCGTAGGTGCCGAGAATGAGAAAACAGCATTTTCCCTAATACACACAAAAGCATCCGACTGTATTGGAGTATATTTTTCTCCCAACACCTCTTCTATCGAAGCAGAAAAAAGACTGTAAACCAGCTCAAAGAGATTCTTAGGCTCACCAGTCTTGTAAAAAAGCCCCATGGTACTCAACAAAGTTGCCTCGTCACCATTAAGCATCTCGGGATGCAGGTCCTTGATTAAAGCAAGCGTCTCAAGGCTACTGCCGTCTACAGGTCCATCTGTGTGAATCCTGCTGATTATCTCCCTTATAACAGGGTGAAAATCATAACCATCTTCAAAGTATTCTGGTTTCAGCATATCACGACAGCTATTAAATAATACTCTTCGTACTGGGCGATTTTTTTCGACGCATCGCTCTCCATTGCGTGTCTGAAAATTAGTTTCTCTTTCTGGGCATGCATAGAAAATGCTGCTGTGAATCCTCTCTTACCTTCATTAACATTAGCAATGACAGGCGCACTCAAGAAAGGATAGAGCCAACCTTGTTCTCCTTGATGTTTGTTTTCGTCTATGAAATCCGATATCTGGTCTGTAGCATCTGCCCATCGTGTGTCTTTTCCACCATATTTTGCTTCGCCATGAATCAGGTTATCTTTATGACTAATCGTATGAAAATCAAATCCAGGATTATTACTCAGCTGCTCCTTCAGTATTTCAGCCAGCGGCAGTCTATAATGGTGGAATAACGTCTCCAAGGCTTGCTGTGCGGAGAACGACACAAGATATTCACCTATTTTTTCGTTTAACCCGCTTGCTACTTTATTTAGTATCTCATTGACAATCTTGTCTATAGTCTTTGGCGCATTAGCTAAAAACGCATCCCGAAAAAATGTGGGTAGCTTGGATATCCAGCTTGTGTCTGCAATCTTTTGGCTTATTTCGCTAACCGCATCCGACAAGTCTCTCTCACCGTTAATTTCGATAACTACACAATGAATCTCACAATTCGGATATACCGAAAAGTCAAAATCATTACTCATGTCAACTTCGCGAAATTTCATAACCTGGCCTCATTAGATACTATCTTCATAATCCTCTCCTATCCGCTGTTCAAAGTAGGTCGATGCATCCACTATGTAATCGGTCATCTGATGCTTGTCTCGCCTGCCTTGGCATTGCTCAACTATTGATTATTACTGACTTAGTTTTTCTGTGAAACAGGTACCCGTTCCCTTCAGGAAAAAATAGGCGCCTCACATCTTGTCTAGGCTGCAAGTCCTGACACATACAGAAGTGAGTGTTTTTCCTTGTTTTTTCAATCTCTCGCCATTTGGCGACTCTATTAATGAGAATTAATGGTTCAATTACATGGTAATTATATGTTCAAAATGATATTTGTATGATTTGATTAAATTTTGCTCGATTTCTGCCTCGTATGAGGCACTCCCCTCACGCTTTAGCGCGAGCATATCTGTGTCATCTGCGCCATCTGTGCGACCTCATCTATTTCTAGACCTTTAGGTCCCTACAATTTTCCAAATCGATTTTCTTAAAATTTTGAGCTCAGCGACCATAGTTACCATCCGTGCCATCCGTGGTCAATTTCACCCTTCAGCCCTCAGCCTTCAGACCTCTTTCAGCAACGAAACGGGCACATACGCTATCGCCACACTCGCTATCCCCTCAATCTCCACGCACACCCTCTTACATCGTTTTATCCGCCTTATCACGCCAGTCACGCCCTCAAACGCACCACCCATGATCTCCACGCGCTTACCCTCCTTTCCTACGATTGTCTCATCATCCAGCCACATCACGCTGTCATCCGTCTTCGAAGCCACCCGCATAAAGTTCTCCATCTGCCTGCCAGGCACCGTCATAATCGTGTGCGCCTCGCTAGCCGTATGGTCCATCATATACCTCAGCGGCTCCAACAGCTCGTTCTTCGCTTTCAGCTCACTTATCCTCTCCTGACAAGAGTGAATAAAGATCAGGTTATTGATAGCAGGCACCAACACCCTCCGTGATTCCACCTCTCCTTGATTCCGTGATTCCACTATCCGGTACGTCATCGGCACGAAGTTCTCTATCCCAAGCCTGTCCAGCTCCGCTTTCACCTTCATCTCACGGGCATACGTCACCCTCATTGGAAACCAAAGATTGGGGTCACCACACATTGTTGTGTCGCGCCCAATCCTCGCCTCAGGCCTCAGCCTACTCCCGTCTTCCGTCTCCATCATATCACTCTGATTTTCAGTCGCTTTATGACTTTAACCACAGCCACCATTCTTGCGCGGCTGCGTTCAACGCCACAAAAATACAAATTATTTCTGACATTGATACAAATCAACCACTTTTTTTACAAAAAAATGAGCCACAAGCAAACTGCTTGCAGCCCATTTCTCTCTTTTCTGCCATATTGTTTAGAATTTCACTAACTCTAGCCTTTCAACCAATCCGTTAAACTTCTCCTGAATCAAGTCCTTTTGTTTGGCACTCGCTTTTGCGAGCCCACTCTTGTACTTTCTCATGAGAGACGGATTAATACCCAGACTCTTTGCTAACTCTGAAGCATTGATAAATGGGAAACTCATAAAGAAGGCTGACATGTCATACCTATACTCCACTTCCTGGTTTTCTTCATACCAATCGGGATAGATACCTTTTTTCTCCTTGTAATAGTCGGCCTGTTCCTTAATTTGTTCCACAAAGTCCTTCTTTGCTTCTTCTTCTGTGAGTCCGTAACCTGTTACGGGAATCACATCTTCAAGTGCATAGATGCCGTAACCTCCGTCACCTGCCTTTTCTATAACACCGACTAACTTCCTTTTCATAATAGCGATTTTGTTGTTGAATTGCTGATTGAAACTTCTTTTCGCCACCCGTGCTCTTCGAGTAGCTTGTAGAATTCACTAAACTTCATAATCTATAATTATTAATTTGTGAAATATAGTGCAAAGGTAACATTTTCGTTCCACCCCCCCCAAAAATATTTTTGGAACAAAATCGTTCCTCGTATACAAATTTAACATTTCAGTCTAAAAAAACAATCAGCCATTTCCTTCTTCCGTGAATTCATAGATTCGTAGTTCCATAGATCCAGCGAAGCTCAGTTCCGTATTTCCTTAGATCCGCATTTCCATAATTCCTGCGAAGCACGCCCTCAGCCCTCCGCCTTCAGCCATCAGCCTTCGTTCTTCCCTCTTACATCTTACATCTTCCATCATAAATCACATCAGCCTTCAGCCATCAAACATCAGCCCTACCCCTCCGTGTGCCACTCACCCGTCCCCCCTGGCTACAAGAGTCAGCCTATCGTATAAAAAATCTGCCCCTGCGACCTTCTCTCGAAAGTTACAGAGGCAGATAGTTCCTTGCTCATAACGGTATTAGTCAAGAATACCATAAATCACCCTGACAGTGTCACTAGTGCTATGTACTAGTACCGCAATGGTTCTGTCACCAATCACACCATAGCCGTAATATGTCGTTTCACCATTTTGGCTTTCCTCTCCATCCTTTGCTAGCGTCATGTTATACCGACGCTCGATTTCAGATTTGATGTAGTTCGCATTGGCAGTGATGTAGTCGACCACCACCATACTCAGCCCTTTGTTGCCTCCAAAGAAACCATATTCTACAGTCACAGTATTCTTGTTGTTGGTGTAGAGCAATGCGTAATCGTTGCTACCCTCCACCAATTCCCATCCAGACATGTAGGCTTTAACATGACCGGCGTTAGCTCCCCAGTCAAAGCACGGCTCAAAGTACTTCATCGTACCTGAAACATCCTGTCCGGGCACATTATCGTCATCATCACCGCCACAGGCCGTGAAGGTGGTACACACACAGCCCATCAGGGCCATCATCATAAACCTTAAAATACTCTTTTTCATAGTGTTTCCTGTCGTTGTACCCTCGGTCAGTCAGTGAGGGTTTATTTTTCGGCTGCAAAGGTACAAAAAAAATAAGAAATCCTTAATAAAATGCGGTTTATATTTTGGACTATGCTAATATAACAAACACTTTGCAGTCATTTGTAGTTACTACTTTTTACTACATAATCAGACTTTTGTTATCACCTCTCCTCTTGTGTCATATCCGTGCTATCCGCATTCGATTTGACCAGATTCTGCTTGATTTCTTGCGTCCCTTCGGTAGCAAGCGAGCAAAGCTCGAGCGCTGCCCGATAGGGCACTCCATCCATTTCCGGACCTTTAGGTCCTTATAATTTTCCTGATCGATTTTCTTAGAATTTTGAGCATCGCGACCCCTCTCACGCTTTAGCGCGAGCATATCTGTGCCATCAGCGTAATCTGTGCGCCCTACTCTCTCCACGTGCCACAGTATAAACCAAGAAAAGCCAGCCCATCGGCTGACTTTCCCCAATCCTATTCATACTGATTCTTCCGTTTATACTCCTCCATCATCTCCATCAGTCTCCCGAAAGCCTCCACCCTCTCAGGCCTCATCTTCCCCGCATTCATCACCTTCCTGTTCGCCTTCACCCAGTTCAGCATATCATGCTCCTCAATCCTATGCCGCGATGGGTTACGATGGTTGGTTTCAACAAACTCAACCACCTCCTTGTACCGTAAGTTCCAACGTTCTTCCTGCGTCATATCCGTTCTATCCGCACCATCAGCGTCGCTTTTGCTTAATTAATTACTTACTTATTTGCTTATTTACCCGCCCTTTTATCTGCCCTTTCACATACACTGATTTTCAGCAAGTTACAACCATTTCGCTTAATTAATTACTTACTTATTTGCTTATTTATCTGCCCTTTTATCTGCCCTTTCACGTACTATTTCTCCCTTCTTTTTGAGTTCTTGCAGTCCAATGGCTAGAGACCTTTGGTCGCTTGGCTAGTCCAAGAATTAATGAAAAATTAATGTTCCAATTACATGGCCATTACATGGTCTTTTTCATGACCGAATGGGTGGATTCCGACGTCCTAAACTGGGTGGGAATGCTCCGATTTCGCCACCACCTCTTGATACCGTTTGTCCCAACGTTCATCTTGAGTCATAGTATAAACTTATTACCTTTAACAAAACAAAACGCTGATTAGCCTCATACTAACCAGCGCCCTTATTGTTTTATACTAATTCTACTTAACAATTAATAACTAGAGCCGAAGCTGATTTGACAGCTTGTCGATTAGCATAGTCACTCTGCCTGATTGAATTTTCTAAATAAGACTTAAATTCTGCCGTGTAATCAGGCTCGAAAACAGTCTGAGAGCTAGCCTCAGCAAGCTCAAAAAATGACTTTGTCTGTTCCATATTAAGCTAAATTTCCATTATACGACTCGAATTTCGCGGGCAAATTTACAAATAAATTTCGTAAATTACGCGATTCTTTATCATAAATAGTTATAAAATTATTATTTTGTTTAAAAATTAGCGAAGCATACGGGTCTCCTGTAGTCAAAGTGCTAGTTGCATCTAACAAAATTATAGAATTTGCCTTACCTAAATTAAAGTCATTTCTATTTGAAACTTCGGTTACCCATATAAACTTTGGTAAGTCTATCCTAAGATATGCCAACTTCAGCAGACTCTGGAAATCCTTGTTATTACATATATACTCCCTATATGACCTGCTCGAAGTAAGGAATGTGCGTATTACGCTATCTGCAGGTGATTTAAAATCCCTTGCAACAAAAAAGTTCGCTATATCGATAGCTTGTTCGGCTGCTAAATATATCTTTTTATGCAATGGAACGATAAAATGAGATATCTCAACGCCATTAAAATAAGGTGTCGGATTGTCAAAAGTATACAATTGATAACAGGGCTTGTTATCATCATTAAATACAAATTCATTTATGCTTTCATTCCACATAAAATAGTCTGTGCCAAAAATGGTTTTCTTTGCAACAATCTGATTCCTCTCTTGTTTCTTCCTACCAATGCATACTATAGCATGACCTATATTACCACCTTCAACTGCAACTGCAAGTGGTAGCCCACTTTCCACATAGCATGTAAACAACTCTTTGAATCTCGGATTCTCTTTTGAATACATCTTACACCCAAAATCCTGTTGCCTTAAAGCCATTGAGATTTGCTGAATACTTAAACCCTGAGAAGGTACAAGCCTCTCTACAGCATGTGACTGTAGTGAGGCCAACAGCGCAGAAGGCATTAATGGTTTATAAAGCGGGTATTTATTTCCAAAATATTCCATTAGAGCCCACGTTGTCGTTTCAGCACAAGTCATATACTCGCTATCCTGCGATGAGTGAGGGAAAGCTTTCACCTTCAGTTTAACCCCCAAGCATGTGGCATTTATTTCCGCTTTACAAATTCTAAAATCCTCTACTGGTGAAAGTTTGGCTTTGGGAGAAATTGCATTTCTTCCGATACATTGGCCCAATGGTCTGATAACCATAAACCCCAGATAATTATCTTCTAGTTCCCTCTTTTCTTTATCGAAGAACTCATTAATTGAAGTAAAAACAGGTTCAAAGAAAGATAACCTAACACAAAACCTGCGACATGATTTCAACTTCGTAGCAAAATAAGAATAATAGCAATCCCTATATACAGCATCCACATATTCTGTCTCAACAACCATTGTCAGATCAGGTTTAAGTGTAGCTAATTGTTCCTTTATTTTCTGAACAAAATCATCAACATGAGCCTTATCATTAACTATAAGATGAATTTTTGAGGTGAGCCATGGCACGACATTACCATCATTCATAAAATCCCTCACTGAAGCCACATAATAATTCATAGTTTTATTTTCTGTTTTAATTTTTCTGCAAATTTACCGAAAAAACAGATAAACACCAAATTATTATTGATATTACCTTCCTTTTTCGTACCTTTGCGCGTCAAAAGAAAAAACTCATGCCCAGACAGCCACGCAAACCATCAAGCACCGCTGGGTAAAGGATAAAGGTTAAAGGTTAAAGATATGTTTTCGTTCGAAAATTTAAGAGTTTATCAAATGGCAAGACAGTTGGTAAAGGATGTTTACCTACTGCAGAACCAGTTTCCTAAAGAGGAACGCTATGCACTGGGGGACCAAGTTCGGCGTGCAGCCACTTCTATTACGGCCAACATAGCAGAGGGCAGTGGCAGGCAATCACCCAAAGAGAAGGTACATTTCATTGAAATTGCTTTTGGCTCAATGACAGAGGTGTTCTGCGAACTGCAGACGGCAAGTGACCTTGGCTATATTCAAACAGAGCAACTTGAAGCATTACGCCCTCAATTTACCGAGGTTGCTAAGATGCTATCAGGCTTGCGTAAGTCTTTAACCGTTAACCCATAACCGTTAACCGTTACGAAGCCACCCTACTCCGCTACATTCATCAGAACCCCGTCAAGGCAGGCATCGTAGAACACGTCAAAGACTATGAGTACAGTTCCTGGTCCGAGTATGACGGAAGCGTAGATTCAGTCTTTCAGATTTGCAATACGCAAACAGTGCTGAATCGTATTCCCTTTACCGAACTTGAAGCCTGGGTAAACGAGCCTCTACCCGAAGACGTCTATTGCCTGGATATTGAAGGCAGCTCTCGCTGCAGGCCCTCAGACGATCAGATTTGGAAACTTATTATAGAGAAAACTGGTGTTACTAATAACAGTGCCTTTCAACAGTTGGACAACAACACCAAGCAACAAGTCTTTCTCGAACTAAAAGATTGCGGCGCCTCCTTGCGACAACTGGAGCGACTCACCGGCATAGGCAAAGGAGTCATCCACCGTATCTGGAATTCAGGGAAACTCTGATGTAGATTTACGTCCTTCATTTTATCAAATCAGGCCACTTTAAGCAGTTCGACTTGCATCCTCATGCCACCGCGAGACGCTGACCTGTCCCCCCTGTCCTCAGAACCGACGAACGAAGCAAGCGCAGAGCCAAGCTCGCTTGAGCTATGCCTTGCAAGGAGGAGGAAGACGATAGTCAATCCCAGTCAAGGCAGGCATTGTTGAACATGTCAAAGACTATGAGTATAGTTCCTGGTCTGAATATGACGGAAGCGTAGATTCAGTCTTTCAGATTTGCAATACGCAGACAGTGCTGAATCGTATTCCCTTTACCGAACTTGAAGCCTGGGTAAACGAGCCTCTACCCGAAGACGTCTATTGCCTGGATATTGAAGGCAACTCTCGCCGCAGGCCCTCAGACGATCAGATTTGGAAACTTATTATAGAGAAAACTGGTGTTACTAATAACAGTGCCTTTCAACAGTTGGACAACAACACCAAGCAACAAGTCTTTCTCGAACTAAAAGATTGCGGCGCCTCCTTGCGACAACTGGAACGACTCACCGGCATAGGTAAGGGAGTCATCCACCGTATCTGGAACTCAGATAAACTCTGATGTAGATTTACGTCCTTCATTTTATCAAATCAGGCCACTTTAAGCAGTTCGACTTGCATCCTCATGCCACCGCGAGACGCTGACCTGTCCCCCCTGTCCTTCAGATTTGCAATACGCAGACAGTGCTGAATCGTATTCCATTTACAGAACTTGAAGCCATCGTAAACGAGCCTCTACCCGAAGACGTCTATTGCCTGGATATTGAAGGCAGCTCTCGCCGCAGGCCCTCAGACGATCAGATTTGGAAACTTATTATAGAGAAAACTGGTGTTACTAATAACAGTGCCTTTCAACAGTTGGACAACAACACCAAGCAACAAGTCTTTCTCGAACTAAAAGATTGCGGCGCCTCCTTGCGACAACTGGAGCGACTCACTGGCATAGGCAAAGGAGTCATCCACCGTATCTGGAACTCAGGGAAACTATGATGTAGATTTACGTCCTTCATTTTATCAAATCAGGCTACTTTAAGCAGTTCGACTTGCATCCTCATGCCACCGCGAGACGCTGACCTGTCCCCCCTGTCCTTAATATTACCTCTTAAGTTTTGTCGTGGAGAACTCACACCATGCCCTATTTTTACTACATTCTTACCATTTATTGCTAGTAATGCTTTTGTCGCATTCATTATGCAATAATAGGCAGTTAATGGTTTCGCCTCAATAGGCAATTTCAGAGAGGCTTCATAGAAATACTTCGCTTGTTTCCATAAAAACGAAGCATCCTTAAACTTTTTTCCAGACTGACTTTTCAACCACAGACTAACGTATTCAAAGGAAGAGTTAGACAACACAGTTCTATACCCATATTGTGGTGCAATATGAGGTTTCATCAACTTTATTGTCTTATTTTCAACTTTTAGTTGCATAGGTTCCTTATTTAATAATTCTATATTTCCCTCAACTATTCAAACGTTTCTTGACCTTCGCAGTAATCGTTATCAATATCTTATTGATACGACCACAATCATGTAGAATCGATTCACTCATCCGTTGATCCAGATATCCGTTATCGGAAAGCATGTGCAACCACGTTTCCGATTCCCGCGACTCTTTCAAGGCTATTGTAGCCTTGGATAAGAAGTCAGCATCACTTTGCGGATGCTGCGCCTCATTCATATTCGCATTGATGCTTGTGGCTGACCTCAACAGTTGCCTTCCCAACGCATCAACAATATCCCTATCCGCCTTACTCAGCTTCCCTTCATTCAAGTACTTGTACAGCCTAATGATTCTACACGAAAAATCGTATGACAAATCTAAAACCTGTGCCTTCTCTTTTTCTGCTTCCGTCATTAGAGGTCGCAATTCACCTTCGAATTTGCGCACCTCTGGATCAACGGATTTACGGAAGTTTGGATTTACGGACTTCTGTTTCCTGTTGTATGATTTAGTTTTTTCGTTCATAATTCGTAAGTTCTTTAATCCACATATCCTTTATTCCATACTTGATGTGTTTCCACCTGCGGGCATTCCGTAGATTCTTAAATCCGTATTTCCATAATTCCAGCGGAGCTTGTTTCCGTAAATTCTAAGTTCCTTAGATCGGAGCTTCATTCCGTGAATTTGTAATTCCCTAGATCCTTGGATCCAGCGAAGCACCTTCCACCCTTTGGGCATCTCCTTAGATCCTTAAATCCGTAATTCCGTAGATCCACAGCCATGCGGCTGCGTTCAACGCCACAAAAATACAAATTATTTCTGACATTGATACAAATCAACCACTATTTTTGCATAAAAACCTCCCTTCCCCATCACACATCAGCCATCATACATCCTCACCTCCAACTTATATCTGTTATCTCCTAACTATTAACTCACATCTTCCCATCCGCCAAATCCATTCAATCCGTGTTCAGACTTCAGCCTTCAGACATCGAACTTTACTGGCACCTCCGCCTCAGCGAATATCAAGGCTCTGGTATTGCCGTTATCAATGCTGCCATACAAAAATTCCCCGAATGCAAAGACGCATTCGAGGAACTGTTAACTCTCCAAGACTACAACAGCCTTACCGATATGAACTTAAGTGATTCTCCTTTTGTCAAGATGGCTTTGGAGTCGCAACATAAAACACATCCTTCTCCTTCTGCACAAAGCGATCTTTAACTGTCGGCACCGTATCTGGTAACTTTTCATTCACCATCCTTCTCTCATACAGATGATGGCGTAACTTGCCATGGAACTTTGACAGGATCATATCAACTACATCTTTTCTCAAATAGAAGAACTGATCCGTCTCATTGATATAATGAACGGATACCATCTCTCCATTTAATAGATACTCCATCGAATCAATATCTAGTTCCAAGCCTACTGCCTGAGAGATTTCTTGATTCAGCAGATATACAGTAGGATACTTGAATCTCTCTTGGCTCCAGCTAGAATAGCAATAACGCGAAAGCAACTCTGGTAGTACATGCTCGTCAGAATATTCTTCTTCTGATTCTAAATGTCTCCAACCCATCTCACCAAAGTATCCATGATGCAAATCAAGTTCTTCATACAAGTCCATACGTGAAGTTTTTTTCTCACTTATGTCTGCAGGTATCAACTGACTAATGCCCGACATATAGATATTACTGTATTTTTCATCTATTCTTTGTTCTAAATAACCTCTCATCAACACCCAATCCTCTCGACTCTTGGGCAGCTTTGTTATAAATAACTTTTCCATCAGCCCGATGTCAGAAGTCTTGCTCCACGCTGGCAATTGACTTACATCCCTTACAAGCAGACTTTGGCTTACAAAAGTCTTCATTACTTTGAGTTTGGGACACGTCGGGTCTATATCCAAAATATCAGAGCGGAAAGTCGATTTATACTCTCCCTTCATCTTGCCGTTTAACATCAACCAGCCATATAGTTCCATAGTAACATACCTACCAAGCTTCTCTCCATAGCTAATACGGTATTCATAGCGATAATTAACGGTCTCATTCTCCTTCTTCTGTATTTCTGCGTAGACATCTTCATCATATCCATAGTCAAGGCATCTTTTAAGCAACATGCCATGCACCTCTTCCGACGTTAATACTGGTTTCCTCCTCCATCCATATTCTATCAACGGTCTTATATGGTACTTCTCAAAATCATAATCATATAGTGCATAGAGTCTGTACTCATCTGTAGGTATAATAGGCCATTCCTCATCCTTGTTCTTCGTCAATATACTCCTATCAAATGTTATTCCTAGGCACTTTTCCCCATAGCTAAAAAGCGTTTCCAGACCATCAAGCAAGAATACAGGTGATGAGGTAGATTTTTCCAAATAGCACTTCAGGTAGGTAACACACTGGATCAAGATATCTTTCTCTTTAACTCTTAAGCCGATACCCACTATCACTGATACAACAGCCTCAATGATGTAAGGATCCTTATTCTTAAGCCCCTCTCCACATATCGGCAATCCTTTTTCTATATCAGATAGCACCATGAAGAATAGTTCTTCAAAGAATTTGTTTCTAAACTCCCTGTCAACAATCCCGCACAGCAACAATGCCAAAACTATCTTATCCTCTACATCATAGCGGTCCGCCCAATATTTGTCTCGGAAAATGGAAAGTGTATGGGCCAGTATTCCGTAACCGGCAAATTTGCAATTCCATAACGAGTCCATCTCTCCAATATTCATATCATTAAAGAACGGCAAGAACAGTTTCAAATGCAGGAGATTACATTGATGATATGTTCTGTCATACAGCCTATTGCACATTCTTTCCTTGGCATCCTTACCTTTCAGTCCGCACGCTATCAGTTTTGCAAAAGCCATTCTTCCCTTTTCTTCAAAGGCTATAATATCCAAATGATCCATGGCAGCAATAACTATTTCGTTTCGTGGCATAAGTTCAAACCACTCTTGACCATATCTCATTGGAACTAAATAGAAAAGGCTCTTAATTATATCTTCTGCTAAAGTATGGCGATTCTCGCCAAAGAATCTGTCATACCCGTCATCAACAAACTGGCAAAACTCATCCTTATCTCTATACTTATCCACAAATGCCTTAGCAATATGATAACCTGCCACTAAGTCATATGAGAATTGGATTCTTTGTTCACCACCCACATTGTCGATCATAAAGCACATACCCTCATTAAGGAAAGCCTCTGTCTGGTCTCCGATAATCGATGCGAAATCATCAAAGAAATTCAAGCTCCGGTCTCCCCTTTCCCATATCATAATGGCCACTTTATTGAGTGCCTCTTCCAGTTTATGCTGTAATAATCGGTTAGGCTTCCCATTAATTGTGGCAATACTCTTTACCAGCTGCTCACTATAATCTTTCATGCAGGTAGCCAGTGTATGGTCGTTCACGTCAAATTTGCCTCTACCTCGATTTGTCACACAGAATATCTTCAACAAAAGCGGATTTGTAAACAAGCTATGCGCAGAAAGTGTATTGGGGGTTATACGGTACTTCCTGAAATATTTTGCTACTGCCACCATCAGATTTTTACGTTCTATGCCAGGCAGTAGTATGGGGTTTTCAGTTTTATCTATACTGTTGCAGCCATATATTTCATTTAAGTATTCTGTCTTTTCTCTACAGGTCGTAATCAGTATCAAGTTATTCCTTTCTCTTATTTTTCTTCTTAATGGCGGCAACTCCTCTCTCCATCTTTTCTCATTTGGTGCTGCTTCATTCAGTCCGTCTATCACTATTGGGAGTTTGCACTGATATAGTTCTCCGAGGTAATCTAACACGTCAAGTGTATCGTTAATAGTACTTCCTGTAGGTAATTGCAGTAACTCTATCAATTTCGATTCGCATCCATCGCAATACCTGAACTTCGACCCTGTCAATAGTATTACTGGTAGTTCTCGGCTAACCATACTTGTTGCTACAGAACAAGCAAAGTGGGTTTTACCATGGCCTGCCTCAGCAAACACAGAGATATCTCTAATCGACATCCTGTTCAGAATATCAAGAACACTTACATTGTCATCGTTTCGTCCTTTGGTAAGAATACTCTCCAAACGGTTAATTCTCTCAACCATTTGGTTGACGCCATAGTCTATTGAACCTAAATCCTTGTTCTTCGCATACAATTCCTTTAGCTCTTTATTCAGCAAATCTACCCGATTGGCTCTCTTTTCGGCATACTCACTTATCAGTTGTCTAACCGGTTCTGCATTCTCCAAGATTTTGTCGTCCTTAGTATATGCCTTTATTTGTTCTACTACATGGTATCTATCTTCAAAATCTTCTGTGTATGCCTGTTTAAATACATCAGTCAGTTTGGGATATAACCATCCATCTTCTATAAATAGCGGTTCTTTTTTATCTTCTTCAACACGACTTACCAGCGAGTCAATCTTTTCTTGAAGCAAGTTCTTCGCCTTCTTGTTATCTACAATTACAAGAAGTGAATCCTCAAAGGTTGTTGGGGTGTGCAGATCTAAGTCAAATTTCTCCTTAAGCACCTCTAATACATCCTTTGTTATCTCATAAAGTTGCTGTAACCCGACATATTCGCCAAAGTAATACTGGAAAATTCCATTAAACGTATTTACATCATCTAAATAGTATCCATGGAATGTTGCTCGATGCCAACTCTCAAAGTTACAGTCATTTTTATTCCCTTTGAGTTGTGTCAGCAACTTCTCCCACTGATCTTCCACAAAACTACCTGGCGTACATACTATCCATAATTTAGTATTGGGTTGCCGTCTTAATGTTGTCTTAAAGCCTTTAACTAACTCGTCAATATGATCTGCTCCAAGGGGCGAATTATCCTCATCACGTGCTCCCTGCCAATATTTTGCCTGCCATCCTATGACATCTCCTTTTCGGTATTTTACACCCCCATGTTTCATGGGCGTATTCAACTCGACATAGAACTCCGAACCTGGTGTGTTATAGAAATAGCTTACTGTTCCATATTGTCCAAAAATTCTTCGGGCAATATGAAAACAGAACTCCTCGAAGTTCTTCTTTCTATCTCCGGACAGTTGGTCTAATTTCCCCCAATCTATTCTAATGTTCATAACACACAGTTACTTCTGGGTAATAAGGGCAGCATCCTCGGCACAGGTCGTGTGCCTTACAATCTGACACTACACATTTATTGGCGTTTTCCTGTCTGAACACTTCAAATTTGTTCAGCCATATATCATAAAAATCATATTCAGTCAGGTTATAGGCATCTCTTCCTCCGCCAAACGAGCATGGAGAGACATTCATCTGATGGTCAATATAGACCGAGAAGAAACCACCTTCACAACTATCAACTAAAGCCGCGTTAACCACAGCATTTCGTAGCAACATGGGCACAAAACAAGCATCAAATCCTATCTTGGTCCGTTTTACATTCTTATTTCCAATAGCTTGCACAAAACTATTTATCTTTTCTCCTTTTCGTATAACATCTGTACTAGCTGCTCTACCTGCAGGTTTATAGGTCAAAAAGATAATGGCATTAACATCCCTGAATTTCTCATGATGGTTTCCATTGACGATTTCAATTGCCTCATCAATATTCTTTGATGACAGCACATAATGAACATTGGCTTCAATGCCATGCTTGGATAAAAGAGCTAACTTCTCCTGTTGTATATCATCAACTGTAATAGCCGATATGGCAACAGCACCCACTTTTCCTTTTATCCCCTTACATATATCATCTGTAAGGTGGATTCCGTTAGTCGTAAAGTTAGGCACAATGCCTCTTTTCACAGTCTCATCTATAATGGTTTGGAACTCGGGGTGCTCCAGTGGTTCGCCACCACCTAATGCTACCTGAAATACATTTCCATATTTGGGATGATTCATAGCATCCAACACATGGCAATAGTCCTCCGTACTCATCCATTCTTGATTATTTCCACTATTCCGATAACAGAATGAGCAGCCTTTTGTACAGTGATTAGAGATGGATATATCAGCTAATTCCGGTACGGGTGCAAACGATGGATTATCGTTAACACTTTTACCCCACCTCATGGTAATCCCCGTTGTCTTATCAGCCAAGAAGTGATAATCGCCAATGTATCTTTTTATCATCAGTACTGTTCAACTTGTGTTGCGCCGAAGCCTGGCAACATGGTACTTATTTTCTTTTCATAAATCATTTCCCCACGAATATAATTAAACAAATCCTCTTCATCCATCAGCAGAGGGTCTGTATTATCGCCATTTTCTTCAAGAATCTGCTTCGTGATACATGTGCCGTCATCATCTGCGAACTCCATCAAATATGAATATATTTCGTGATTATGTAGATAGTTCACAGTTCCCTTCTCAAGCAAAAGATCCCTTAATGCCCGAGCCATTCTTAGTGCGCCTTGAGTCAAAGACGACTCTGACCTCTCATAATTATGTATGAAGGTATTCACAATACCCACATCCATTGTAACAATAAAGCTCACTGAGCTGCTATTCGTTACGAAACCTGTTCTTATCTTCATAATTTATACTGTTTTTTCTTGATCACTCCTCTTCATCATTCAGCGTCCAATTACTGTTTGGCAGTCTACCGGGAAGCATAATGCTCTCCTCAAATTTCTTGGACCGATCTCTACAATTCTGTAAATGCCTTATTTCTAGTTCAGCCCACGAACTAACATCTCGGTTTTGATGCTTCGTCAGTGGCTCAATCAATTTCACCCTACTATCATAAATCGTCACTGGGCCTGCAAAAGTACCAAGTTTGTCGCTTAATGCAGTCCGCACCATTTTATCGCTCCCATAATCATCAATGAGGCTCAGCACTGGTTCCGACAAGCCATTATCCCCTAATAGTGGTGCCAGTGCCATCAGCCTATATGGTCCAACTTCAACATGTTGCCTACACCACTCCATAAGTTTAGGAAGGTTTTCATTTCGGAATATTATAGCGGGGAATTGGTTGCGAATACTGCTAAACCCAAAAATAAAGTAAAACTTCACAAAGTTCCTCTCATCTTCTTCCGCCGACATCAGGCTGGACATTTCAAGCCATGCTATATCAAAATATTTATCAAACAACACCTGTAAAGCCCTCTCAACCTCATATTTTACAGAAGTCTCGCCCGATGTTATGATGTAGTTAAAAATCCCTTTTGCAACCACTTTGGCCAAATCTTCCCTTCTATTGTTCGAAAGTAGTGTTATTACAATGTGCGAATAGTGATTGTTCGAGATAAGGGTTGATACAGCATCTGCCCGTATTATCATTTCGCTTTCAAATAGGCTGTCCAGCTCTGGATGTTTTTCATATCCGCCCAGATACTGCGACATAACCATATGAAGAACCATCTCAAATGAATCTGGCAGTTTCAAAACCCTTTCAAGGAAACCTACTGCCTCTGGTGTTGAAAGTCTATCTATCCTCGAAAAGCTCCAGAACGTAATAAAGTAGTCTTTGGCAACTACTCCCTGCTCAACCAACTCAAATAGTCTGTCCATATAGGGATGGTCAAAGGGATAGTTCCTGATGGCTATTAGCGAGAATAGCAGCCACTGCTTTCCTTTTTCATATGTCAGAAGAACAATCTTGGCAAACACATCTTCATCCACTTCTTTAACGTAATAGACAAATATGCTGTTCGCCCTTCCTTCCAGAACATCTATTGATTCTGATGCAAATTGTATTTGTTCCTCTGGTGTATTAAGTGTCGCTAGTTTCGTGGCAAAGGCTTGCGGAAGAAAAGTCAGGCTGTTATATATACCTTTCAGTGTTTCAGAGTCATATAGTTTCTTTTCTGCCATTTCCTCTGCCAGTGCTTCGTATTTCTCATCTACCACCTTGCGGTGCTCATCTTCCGACATTCCCCAATAGTCATTACTCTCATAATTCTCCACTCTGGCAAAACGTGACACAAAATCATTTTTTGTCAAAGCATTAATCAACTTCTCTATCCTTTGTAGGTGCTGTTCATTGTTTTGAGTCTCTTCATCTCTTCTTGCATAATGAAGCACCTTCAACAAATCGTCCCATTGATAATTTAGCATAGCTGCCACCTTTTCCACTCTTGGCATGATAATGTCAAACATATCAAAAGAATTCAAGGCTCGGAAGTTCGTAGCCAGCATTTTTATACACTCTTCCTTATAAAGGGTATCACCATCTATTTCCTGTTCCAACAAATCCAAACATCCCTTAATATATTCTTCATCCTCCCCTTCATTACGGGGTTCGTAGAATGGGTATTTCTGTTTTCCAATCGTCACTTCGCCTCCATAGTGTATAAAGTCTGTTGTCCGAAGTGCCCTGTCTATAGATTTCATTATAACAGGTTTCGTCTCCACGCTATTATATTCAGATCTTAAGAAAGACAACCTATCTGCCAACGATACAGAAGTCGATGGCAAACGGACTGGGAACAGAGAGGAAAACTGTCCCGTAGCGTTGTTTGACACATGCTCCACTTCCGAGCACCCTAACAGCAACAAGAGCTTAGCAGCTTTTGAAAATGTTTCGGGTTTATAGCATAACTTTGTAAGTGTCCATACTATCTCCCTGCGCCCTTCTCTTAGTTTCTTTAACTCTTCTAAACCTAATACGCATAACGACTCGTATAGGCTATCACATATTGCGTCCGGTACAATTTCTACGAGTGAACGATATATTTTTGATCCTACTCTGGTGTTAATTATTTCTTTTTGGGTTAATAATCTTCCCGGCTTCAGCATTTCCTCGAACAACCCTTTTACTCTGTTGTTGCCCTCTAAGTTGCTTATCATTTCGAAGAAAGGCGGTATTAAGTTGCCTGCCATTCCAACTTTCCCAAGCGTTAAAATAATATTCTCCAACTGCGTAGCACTGCACTTTGCAAACCATTCATTCGTCAGTAGCCTGGTTATCGCTGGCGAGCGAAAACGAACATACACGCCAACTCGTTGCATCAGTCTGCGTTCAAGATACTGCCTTATCAAGTTATCGAACTTATTAATAATTACAGTATCATCGCCATTCAGCCCTGTTATGTTTTTATTACGTGCAATTACTTCTATCTCTTTATGAGCATCGCCTTCATATCCAAGGTTCGAAAACAAGGATAGCGTTTCGGCAATTATCCTCTCGTCGCTCCCTTCATATGCTGAAAGAAGGTTTGCAATTAGTTTTTCATTATTAAAATCACGTATATCTCCACTCTTTATCACACCATCTATTGCCTGCACTGCCATATACGGATTCCCGCTGGCAAGCTCCTTTATTTGGACACTTACTTCATCTTGTTTACCATAGAGGTTTGCTATGATAGCATCTACCACGTCTTCGTATGCGCATTCAAATATGGAAACATAGTAATCAGTGTCTATCCTCTTTTCTGCGACATCCTCAAAAATTGCATATACTCTATTCTTGGCATTTTTCCGTTTGTAAGTCTTCAAAATCTTCTCAAACAGGTTATTGTCACAATTATCAAGAATTAGGATAGCAGATATTTGCTTTTCAAAAATACTTGTGGTAGTTTTAACGACTCGGTCATTTGATGCGAGGAGGCAGTCACAATACAACTTTGGAACTTCCGTTGTTTCTGCAAGGATTGTTTCAAGGACAAGTCTTGTTTTACCAACGCCATTCAAACCAAGTATCCTCAGTATACCATTATTATCAGAGATTGCTTGCTTAATGTTTATAAGGTTCTCGTTAAAAATAAATTTCTTCTGAAACCCTAATTCTTCTGCCACCTGTTCACAATCTTCATACGGCAAGAATTCTTCATGGATATGCTTCAGGGCTGCCTTTGCTGACTTACGGATTGCCCCCTTAAGGTCATCTACCAGCTCTTTTTCGACTTTCTCTAAATTTGGAGCATTGTTGGCAGTTAAACAAAAGGTAATAGGCCTACGTTTATGGCGTATATCTATCGGACGCAAATAATCGTTCTTGCTAACATTACCAAAAACGGTATTGGCGACATGAATCACCTGCTTAGAATCTAAATGTCCATCTGCCCTGCCCAGCTCATACATCACGTTCTCGTTGGGGCGCTCTCTTAAATCAGGTTTTTGGTTAACCCATTTCTGTATATTGTTGAACTTCTTATCCACAGAAATATCCGCAATAAAGATGTGACACTCGTCATTTCTTTTTAGACAAGTAGCTATCATATCAGGAGTTCCAGGTTCCCCTCCAGTTCCTTGCTTGACTTCAAAGACAACATCTTTTAGGTCTCCTTTCCCCTGTATCTCATTAACAGCCTTGTTAATACACGACAAAATAAACTCTTTATTATTGAGTTTATCAGTCTTTGATGACGACTGCCAAGAGAAAAAAATCTTCAATACGTTTTTCATACCCCTTCAACTCTTCATCTCATTCACCTTCAATCCATCCACTCCGTTTTCTTTCTTCCTCAGCCAATGCTGTACCTCATGCACATACATCAATTTTTTCTTTTCTATCATCTCTCTATAAGACTTACCACCTTCCGTTATTGCCTTAAGCGCATCCATATAGTAAGTAAAGTCCCTACAGCCTCCATCATATTTCTCATCATCAAACAAGAACGAAGCTTCAACACGTGGATCACAATAAATCCATCGGTCCTCAACGCCATCCACGGGTACTGGCAATAGCTCACTAACCGATATCACATCCGAAACGCCATCCATCTTAGCTTCATTTCCATGAATCGATGCAATCTTATATAAATTAATCCGATAACCCAAAATATCATCAACTCTCTTATACTTTTCTGGATGTTTCAACTTCACGATATCCCCTCTCTTAAATTCCTCAGGCACCTTGATAAAAGAGAACAGTTTCCGTTCCGTCACCTTATCATCTGCTCCAAGGTGACCTACCAACAGGGGCGACAACGGGTCATGCGCAGCCCTGTTTCGCATAACCATGCTATCTTTGAAGTTTGCATAACAATACTTGCATCCATGGGCACAAGTATTATACTCACCTATATCTATACTTTGCACACAGCCGCATTCCTTACGCTGATTCGGGTCTTTCCCCACTACAAGCTTCACGCCCAGCAAGTCCTCTATCAGCACACTATCAATACACTTTCCATGTTTGATTCCCACCGATTCCAACTCAATAGCCTCAGCGCATGTCTGTATTACCATACCATACTCTTGGGCTATCTGGCACATTTTTGTTGCCAGCTCTACCATTTCATTCTGCGATGGTTCCCGTGCCTGAGTATCTTTAAGGTTGCTTTGGGTCTTTTTATACAGATCTACAAAACTGATTACACAAGTATTCGTCTTGCCTTCCAATCGTTTGGCAATTTCCTCAAAATACTTCACATGATAATCAGTATCCATTATCTCTGTCAGCAATATCGGATCATATCGCCATATCACTCGCTTTGATCCAATCTTGTCCGACAATTCTTTAAAGGTATTGATAATGCCCTCTTTTCTCGGTACACTCAACTCCATTCCCTTATCGTATGCATTAATCGTGTACTGAAAATAGTACATATAATCTTTCAGTTCATCAAGTCTGGAAAGCATTGGCCGTGGATTCTTACTCCAAAACACAATACAATCCACCACTTCAGGCGACAGCATGACTTTACTCACCTGATGAATATTCATCGGGTTACGTACATATACAAAACCTTCTTTCAGTCGATTATAAAACCACTCCGAATAGAATGCAGGTATGTCTGTTCTTCTACTAACGCTTAATATCATATATACTAAAAAGTCGTGCTGTAATCTTCTCTATATCTATACGTCCGAAATAGCCCGCTGTCCATGACGCACTTGCTTTCTTCGGATGTGCTTTCACATATAGATGATGTCCATAATCTATTATCTTACGCTGGTCATCTTCATACCATTTATCCCTGTTCATGAACCAGGTAAAATCATCTTTTACCCAGTAACGCAATTGCTGATCTTCTGGCAGTAACGACTCAATATACTTCCAAGACGAGTGGTCAAAATGCTCTTTCACCACACCTGGCTCGTTCCTGAACAATTCTGTCTGTTCTACTTCCATTGGAGATCCCGCATCAACAGCTTTCTTAAGTCTCTGTATCTTAACTTTTCCAACGCCCTTTATCTTCGAAACTTTTGCAAAGAACTCCTTATCAGTCTTTCCACCCATATCATTCCAAAGATTCAATATAGTCTCTCGCTGAGTCTTATTAAACCCTATCGTCTTATCTTTCAAAATAACCTCAAAAGAACGTGTCGATGACATCGGTTCCACTTTCTTCCTAAATTGGTAAGAGTGTCTTTCCAAAGTAACATTCTCTGGCACGTATTCAAGTAATTTACAAGTTGCCATATATATGTTATCCTCACCTCTATAGTCCAATTTCATCCTTTGGATAACAGTCTTAGGCATATCTGCATAACCGATACATGCCCCCCACAGGCCTAGTACAAAGCGATAGTCGCTTTGTGCAGAATACTCCATATACCTCATCATTTCCTCAAAGTCATCACCTTTCAGTATAAAGATGGCAATACTCCTAAGTATTACATCTGGTGCCTGTGCCACATCAAAAGTTCCTCCTGTTGCGATATGTTGTCTAAGTCCGTTCAGGAATGTCCGTTCGGCACTTCCCTCCCATTCCTTACCGTATTCTATCATAGCGTCTCGAACCATTCTTGTCAGGTCCGATGCTATGTCAAGCCTATTTAGTCTCAACTTATTGATGGATAGCCATTCTAATCCTTCTACAATCTTTGATATCAAATCCCCGTAGAAATTACCATACTTGGCATTCATCTTTACTTGCATCCCCTGTATGGTAAAGTCTTCCTTGGTATTTGTATCGCCTTTCCTCATCCTGAAAGTAGTCAGATGCCGTTGTGTATAGTCTTCCAGTTCCTTCTTATAAGCCTTCCAATCGCTATTCCTAAGGCCAAGCACTTCTATATGATGGCGTAATTCTATCCCAGTCTTATTCGCAAAGTTGTTTTTCATGATGTGCTCACCGCCTAACTCTTGGATAATTGATTCAAAAGCCTGCTGTTCCGTCAAAGAGGCGAAATGTTCTTCTATCATAAGTTTCCACTTCTTTTGCAGCTCAGCCCTATTCGGATCATATTTCTCATATTCTCCTTCCAACTCACTAAGTTCACGTGCAAGTTCCACACCTTGATACCCGGATAAGCCTGACAATGTTGAAGCCAGATCATACATTTTTTTTTCTGTCTGAAGCAATGAAGCCAATGGTTGTGATATCGAGAAATAGCGACCTAAGATATAGGAATACAGGAAGCCCTTTAGCCTATTCTGTTTCTCTTCTGTTTTCAACTTATCCTGTATGATAATCTCAGATTCTGGCCGTATTTTTTTCAGTATATCCGTCTTATATGGTGCCGGTCTCGAATTTAATATATCATAATCATAATATATCCACATTTTATTATTCAGGCTCATCTTACACATCATAACAGCCTGACGCATTGCGTCCTCAGTCTGAAAAAACATTTTACAATTCCAAGGATACAACGCAATAGTTTCAGCCACCCTAATACCATCATTAAATGGCGAGTGTGCGAGTCTTTCTATTTGTTTGTCATCATCTATTTCAATATAGATAACTACATCTTCTGATCTCTCGCCCGATACTGATATTTGAGGGAAGCGCCTAAACAAAAACAATTCTTTGTTTGAAGGCACTTCATTCAGTGGTGTAAAGTAATGATATCCAAATCCCCTGCCTTGATAGTAATCCATAGGTGATACACTCTCAGCAGAGGTGATATTGTCAATACTGTCTCTATGTATGGGAATATAGTATTTCATTGTTACATTATATTTCTTCAATCTTTTCTGTTGTTGAATAAAGACCGGAATCCACATGAGGGAATATGTCGGGATTCGGCTGTCCGGTATAGCCAATATATAACCGTTCGTATGCTCTGGTTACTGAAACGAACAAGGCTTTTCGCTTGTCATCATCGTATGCAGTTTCACAGAAGGGAATGAATACATCGTTGAATTGCAGTCCCTTTGCACAATACCAAACAACAACCTTGGGTGTTGAAGCATGAAAATCCAACTCCATCTGATCACCATAGTTGCTGTTCATTTTGAATTCAACATTCATACCATGCGAATTACAGTAATTGCGCACATATTCCACCGATAGTTTTTTATCCTTGTTCGGAGAACATAGTGCACGGTATTCCGTATTATACGGGACCAAGATGCCTACACGAGTTAAATTTTGTTCTTTCACAATCCTGATTATCTCATCCAACTGCTGGTCAAAGGTCGCTCCTGTTATCAAACGAGGTTTCACCCCGTTCCTCTCACAGTGTTTAACCAAGTTGTCAACTCCGCCAACCTTCTCAGCCAGAGCTGCGTTTTCACGAGTTAGGCGATAGTTTTTATACAATATATGAGGTGTAACTCCAAGTTGATTCGCTGTTTCCTCTACACTTTGGGTTAATCTGCCTGCAAAATTCATGATGGTCTGTTCACTGTCTCCGAAAAAGAAGCACTTATCACAACTAGCTATGAATTCTGTGATTCTATCATGTGTAAAATCCTGGCATTCATCTACGAACAAATAATCCACATGTCGATGATCCCACTCTTCGCTGTATTGAACTTTATAGTCCTCAATGCCAAGTGCTTTTATGCCATCCTCAAAATAGCGTTTCAGCGACTTGGTAAATACAACCAGACAAGCACTCTTATCCTGTGGTACCCTGGCCAATTTATGCAGTGCGATCAGTGATTTACCTGTGCCCGCCTTTCCTGCAACCACTTCATTATTATAGAACATGGTCTTAATGATTTCTCTCTGATAATCATCCAGTCGTCCATACTCAACGTAGAAATCCCCTTCCATAATCTATTATTTTAGTTATTTATATCATAAGCATCTTTTACATCCCTACCTCTTGTCATAGGACATGGATCACTAGCCATATCCTTATTTCGTATATACGTCACTTTGCTATTAAACACTGGATAGAGAGTGTTTACAAACTCACGATGACCAACTACGCGATAGGTCACTTGGTCATTGGCAGTAAAACTACCATAGAATTTCTTATCCGTAAAACATTTATCACTTCGGCATCGACTATCGCAGAAATGGCAAGGTATCGGTAGCAGTGTGCCATAATCATTCTCTTTACAATAATCACTGATTCCCTTATTAAGATTCTTGGGTTGCCATTCGCCACAATATTCAGCCCTCACATCAAGCAAGGTCATAAGTCCTTCTGGTGCTAATAAAGGTGCCAAACGTTCCGCAAGCACTTTAAATCCATCCCTACCAAAAATTCCCATCTGCATCAATTCGTTGACAAACTTAAACGACAGTATTATGTCATATCCGTTCCCAAGATGAGATGTGTAGTGGTTAAAATCCTGCATCGACTTAATGGGCATGGGCACACAGCGAATTTTGATATTGAACCGTTTTTTAAGAGGCGACAATTCAAGGATGTCACTTAAATGATCTAATGCCAAGTTGTTACCATCAAATGCCACAACATCCAAATCTTGGATATTAGGAAGTATCATAGCAATAGCACATATAAGACCGGTCACGTCACCTCCTGTGCCACACCCGAATGTGAGGATTCTGAGAGAGGTCTTACTGTCAAGCCTTTCTTTATATGGCTTGTATGAGAACAGATTCTGATGAATGCAAAATGATTCTGCATAGCTCCTTGGGAAATAGGTTCCAAGATAATCTATGTTTTTATCCACACCCGACTCGAGGTTAAGTTTAAACTCATTCGGATCTGGTCTTTCCTTTGCGCCAAGCTGTACAAATATATAATCGTATAGCCATTCTGGAAATACTTTGCATGTATTCATAGTCAACTCATTTTTTTATTTCGTCCCCGCCTCTAAAACCACAAAAGAGCAAAAAGCCCAAACCCCTTTTTATATTGATCACTCTTCATCATAACCCATCACAACTCTATAACCAATAACCTCTAACCCATAAGCTTTCCAGGTCTATAACCTCTTACAAGTCTACACCTGTTTACGGTCGTTTACATTAATCGCAAGCCATTTTTCTTTATCTTGCTCTATAAGTAACACTGGAGGAAAACATAGATACTCGTACCCACATGTCCTCTGATCCTTCCTCCTATCCCCTTTACTTCCTTTTATATTTTTGGTAAGGATGTTTAGGACTTTGAGGATACATACGTTCCAAAAGGCCTTCTTTTAACATAGAAGGAATAACGCTCGTAAGCAAATAATCCGGATTTCTACCAATAGTAGTTGCTATATGTTCAAGAGAAACCCATTCATCACAAGCTCCCAATATAATTCTTCTCAGTTCATCCCTGCCCAATCTTCTTTTGGGTTTACTTCCTAGATTACTTCCTAGATTACTTCCTAGATTACTTCCTAGATTACTTCCTAGATTATCACTTACATCGGAAGTCTTACGAGTTTGTGGAATACGATATTTTGTACCTCGTCCATGACCCTCAGCCACTAGATAGCCTTTTCCACACATATCCTTTAGCAGATCATAAATATCCGCTTTATGGATATCCAGCGTATATCTTAGTCTTTCATTTGTCACATAACCTTCCGTATAAGCAAGAGCCAAGGTCTGTAAACAGTTATGCTCTATCCTTAGCACACTTTTTCCAAACGACTCTACAAGCCCTTCCTTTACATTCGCATCCAACAAAGAAAGCATTGGCAAATACAGGTTCACCACATCAGGACGACAGGTTGTATTAACATACGGAGTACGCCAGTTTGCATCACTCCAACCTTTCAATATCTTATCTACACCACTACCAGCCTTCTCAGCAGCACCGAGCATCATAAACATCTTCTGCAATGATTTGTTCCTGCATACGCTCTGGCCACCATGATAGTACTGAGCCTTCGTAATAAGCATAGAACCTGGGTTCGAGAATATAAACATATTCTTCACATGCTTCACAATCAAATTAGCATTCACAGAAAAATCAGAGTGTACACAAAGATTAATAAAAGCCTCACGTACTGCCACATGAGCAGTTGTCTCCTCTTTGCGCGTGTTTCCTTCTAACCGGAACGGATTAGGCAAGAAACTCTGTAGCCTTGGCAGCACCCTTCTGTAGTATTGGAAAAGGTTTGCCTCCCACGTCCCATCAGGATAGATTCTTGCCGACCACCTACCATCTGGGTCATTGTTAAGCCATTCTTGATAATCTGGGAAGAAATCAGGAGCACAAGCATTGTCTGTGATAGAATCATACTTTCCAAACATCAACAGACCAGCCAGAGTAAAACCCTCTTCACCAGTTTCTCTGTCTTTACGGTATCCCCCAAGTTTCTCTAACAACGTCATATCATCCATAACCAACCATGGATGATTCGGTCTTGCAGTGGCAAATAACTGTCTGTACTGCTGTATCGACTCTTTATCTATGTCGTCAAGACTATAATTTGATAATATTCTACTGTCTGCTGGTCTAGAGTCATTAGCATCTGCAAACATCCTCTGTATCTCTTTCTCCGTACATTTGTAATCGCCCTCATAATTCCGTTTAAACGTACCATTATAAGGATTCGTCGTTCTAAATACAGGTTTCTGTTCTCTGCTAGCACAAGGGATATGAAAGAGCATGATGTTGAAACCGCTATACTTCACGACCTCTACATCATCATTCTTCAGCAGGTTACAGCTTACCGTCGATTTATTATTAACGTTACTCCAAAATTCTTTCTGGTATTTCTCTATCGTTTCGTCAGGAATAACATCCAGATAAAGTCCGTCAGTCTTTTCCTCCACACCAAATATGATGGTTCCCCCTTCTGTATTAGCAAATGCAGAATAAGTATCCCAGAAACTGCCAGGGAAACCACCTGAAGCATGTTTAAACTCTAAGTCTTCCGACTCCTTCTTTGTAAGGATGTCATTCAGAAACTCTCTTATTTTATTTTGATCTCTAAACTTTTGCATCACTAGTGTCTAAATGCCAATTATTCCTCGGTGCAAATATACGATTAAACGAGCAAAAAAACAAATACTATATATGATCTCTCGCCATTTGGCGACTCAATTAATGATTAATTAACGTTCCAATTAAATGGAAATTATATGTTGAAATAAAACTGTCTTGGTTCTCATCAAGGAATAAACTGTTTTTTCCTGTTTTTTCTTTCAGATGTTTGTAATAACGCAGTTATGTGCTATGTGTTATGACTTTGATGTGAAAGCTCGCTTTCAAAGCCAAAAGCTTTACACTTAGCACACAGGCTCTGCAAGAGCTACAAACATATGAAAGGGTTATTCCTGTTTTTTTTCTCCCCAAATATTTTGCTCGATTTTGAATCAATTTGTTGGATTTCTCACCGTAGGTGACTCCCATCAAATTTCCGGACCTTTAGGTCCTTCTAATTTTCGTGTTTAATTTTCTTGTAATTTTGAGCTCTGCGACCATAGTTCCGTTCCGCTCGGCTTTCTTGCGTCCCGCTGGTAGCAAGCGACCAGAGGTCGAGCGGCCGCTTGGCCAGTCCAAGAATCCGACCAATCCGTGTTCACCTTCAGCCCTCAGCCCTCAGCCTTCAGACCTCTCTCAGCAGTCCCACCGGCACATACGCTATCGCCACACTCGCTATCCCTTCTATCTCCACGCACACCCTCTTACATCGTTTTATCCGCCTTATCACGCCAGTCACGCCCTCAAACGCACCACCCATGATTTCCACGCGCTTACCCTCCTTTCCTACGATTGTCTCATCATCCAGCCACATCACGCTGTCATCCGTCTTCGAAGCCACCCGCATAAAGTTCTCCATCTGCCTGCCAGGCACCGTCATAATCGTATGCGCCTCATCAGCAGTATGGTCCATCATATACCTCAGCGGCTCCAGTATCTCGTTCTTCGCTTTCAGCTCACTTATCCTCTCCTGACAAGAGTGAATAAAGATCAGGTTATTGATAGCAGGCACCAACACCCTCCGTGATTCCACCTCTCCCTGTTTCCGTGATTCCACTATCCGGTACGTCATCGGCACGAAACTCTCTATCCCAAGCCTGTCCAGCTCCGCTTTCACCTTCATTTCGCGTGCATACGTCACCCTCATTGGAAACCAAAGATTGGGGTCACCACACATTGTTGTGTCGCGCCCAATTCTCGCCTCAGCCCTCGGTTCTCCGCCCTCAGGCCTCAGCCTTCTCCCGTCTTCCGTCTCCATCATATCACTCTGATTTTCAGGCGCTTTATGACTTTAACCACAGCCTCCTTACCTAGTCAGCTGCTTTCAACGCCACAAAAATACAAAATTTTTCCGAGTTTTCTTCAAACCAACCACTTTTTTTGTATAAAAACCTCCCTTCCCCATCATACATCAGCCATCACTTTCCGTATTTCCTTAGATCCGCATTTCCATAATTCCTGCGAAGCACGCCCTCAGCCATCAGCCATCCGACATCTTCCGTATTTCCGTGAATCCTTGGATTCCTGATTCCGTTGCTTCAGCACGCCTCCACCCTCTCAGGCCTCATCTTCCCCGCATTCATCGCCTTCCTGTTCGTCTTCACCCAGTTCAGCATGTCATGCTCCTCAATCCGATGCCGCGACGGATTACGATGGTTGCTTTCTATAAAATCAACCACCTCATTATATCTTGTCAACCA
The DNA here is from genome assembly GCF_022024175.1 of Prevotella communis. Classification (GTDB taxonomy): domain Bacteria; phylum Bacteroidota; class Bacteroidia; order Bacteroidales; family Bacteroidaceae; genus Prevotella; species Prevotella communis. Next base: position 3,291,939 of record NZ_CP091794.1, read on the forward strand.
TCTCGTCTCTTGATCCATAATCCGTTATTCATCAATTACGCATATTCTCAAGTGGTCATCACTAAGCGTTTGTTTATCTGATATCAATACATCCAGACATCTACCGATTCTCTGCAATGTTACTTAATCTATTGAGGTCATTTCCTAAACCACCCATTAACATATTATCCACCAATTTTCCATATTTTGTCTGCAAAAGAGCATTATTTGATTTTCTCTCTATTGTTTCTAAATAATTAATGAAAGTTTGGACAACATTAACCCTAACCTTCATATCCTTCTTACCATTACTCTTTTCAGGAATTGGGAACTTTTGAACTAGATTTTCATAGACATCTTTTTCAAATAAAGGCGTATCTTGCAATATTAGCTCAACATAATAAAACCTATTTATCAATTCTGTCACATAATAATGTCCCTTAGCTGTTATTGTTATTGAGAAAATTTCTTCTGGAAAATTATTCCAGCTAATATCAGATAGTACTTTATCTGTCTCTATAAAATTATCCGTCAATAATGACTCCAGCTCTTTATTAATAACGTCTTCCCTATAGCCATAATCCAGGAATTCTTTTAGCAGATCGCCATAACTTATGAATTTATTTATATTGCCTTCAAAAGACAATTGTTCATCGAGTACTTTAAGTAGGTAGTATTTAATAAAATAATCAGAATTAGGACTTGATGGGTAGAGTATATTTTGTATCTTACTAGACTTATGATTATAATACAACTTATTTTCCAACGCAATTGTTTTTACGAACTCATGAATAGGTATTGTAATGATATGATCACCTTTGTTGAACAATACTCTCAATACATATTCTGACACATCTGTATAACCCGATATCAGGAATGTTTTAAACAAGTTAAGTCCTTCTCTGATATTAGGGAAACTCATATGTCTTAAAAAATCCAATATGGGAGCATTTTTTGCACCAAATAACGAACTTTCTATTCCGGTGAAGAATTCCTCTATTTTATCTTCATTAAGCATATATTGTTTGTCTCCAACGGACCCTGTAAAAGAATGCGTTTTACTGAATTGAATATTTTTCACTAAATAGTTAAGTCTTTTCTGTAACACTTGTCCATAATCTGGTGCTGCAATATGATACGCATTACTTATGAAAGCATTAAAAGGAGGTCGATTTCTCCAGTTATAATAATACCCTTCTCGTAATGAAATAATTACGCCAAATCTAGCCTGTGTATTCAATGAACATGCGTTCAAATATACTTGCTCTTGAATCTTGTCGCTTAATTGATCGGCATTATCAAAAATCACTACTATCCTTTTATGGATCTCTCTAGTAAGATACTTGTTAATCGCCATGAAATGATCTTGGCTATTACGCATTTTATCTTTAAAGAATGATGCTAATTCTTTTTGATACTCATCTTGATTGTTTTCAAAACTATATCTCCAAACTCCCTTCTTGTTTTGATTTATTTCTCTTATATAAATTCGTTCTAAGACCTCTAACGAGTTGATATTGAGTTGTGGATATTTATCGCAAAATTGAATAAGTAAATCATTATAGATATTCTCAAAATCAACACAATCCGCTCCTGTATAGTATTTCATTAGGTTGACAAATAAATACGGATTGTCTTGCAGATTTTTTCCATCTGATTCATTTTTAAATAAAAAGTTTAAAAAAGTGGTCTTACCTGCTCCTCGAGAACCAATAATAATGATTGGTTTGGGTGTCTCAGAGTTTGATGATAAAGACGGGAAGCTTTCAATTTCATCTGTAATCTGATTGCTTATACTATCAGAGTTAACAGCTTTTATCACTTCTTTTAATTTGGGCGGAGTGTCACGGAACAACCCTCTTAATTCTCTTTTGTTTTTTATCACCTCTTTATTTTCGACATAACATTCTTTTATAAACTCGATATCATCATCCTCTTCATTGGAATTATAAATATCTCCAAATGCCTTGTCTATAAACGGTGCAAGTTTCGCCGAAAGGTCATTCCTTACAATTTCATTATCTTTATTCAAAATAGATGATAGTACTGTTTTTGAGAATGATATTTCCACGTCAAACAACTGTTTTATGCCACAATTCCTAATAACAGACTCTTTAGAAAGCGTATTCCAGAATTCAACATAATTATTAAGAATATCTTCAACTCCGTTATAAACTATACAGTTATTCTCTTTCCAAGGAATACCATTTGTATTAAAGAATTTGGCTATGATATATTGTTTTCCATTTGTAACTACACCAATATCACAACCACAATCATCTAAATAATGGCGAATTTGATCTATTACATCTTTATTGGAAGAATAAATCGAATTTAGCTTGCATTTTCTCTTGTTTTGGTTCGGCAGTATTAGGTCATTAAACTGTTTTTTGGCTTCAACAATTAGGGAAAAACCAGCAATCGATATCTTATAGTCATAATAACCGCTGTCCACGTGACCTTCTCTTCTTATGTCTGCTTCATCCCATCCTAGCACATTAATCAAAACTGTATCAATAAGCTTTGATCTTGTGTCAGACTCAGACATATTAATAGATTTGTATGTCTCGTAATTATTCACAAATTCATCGAAACGTACTTTTGAATCATCGAATGATATTGTATTCATATTATTAACCATTATGATTATCTACCTTCTATTTTGGCTCTCACCTTCAAACCACAAAGAGGCACAGCCTCATAGCCATACCCCTTCAACAATCTCAATCCTTTCATCTCCATAAATCCCAGACTCCTTAGCTTCGTCAATCCGTTCTCAATAATTATTTTCATAGGCCTAAACATTTCACCTCTCGTAATACCCTACAACCAGGGGAGGTACATCTCCTGAGACCTTATCGGCAATAGTTTTGATATCACGCATAAGCTATTCGTACACTTTTTATGGATTTCAAAAAAGAGGCTGAGTCGATATACAGCCCCTCAAGGATAGGCTTCAAATCGATATACTCCTCCTCGGGCTCAGCATTGTGACTGTATTTAGCCAGCACCACCAGATAGCCATCATCCCACTTGACGACATCCACATACCTTTCCAGGCTATATGGAGCCCGGAAACGGATGTTGTAGCCGCCAAAACTAAAGGCGGTAAAGCCATCTGCACTACTGAGGATAGCCTCATCCTTTCTATTTGAATTCTCGCTATTGTTCATCTAAACCCAATTATTCTTCGGTGCAAATATACGATTAAACGAGCAAAAAAGCAAATATTTTGTATGATTTGTCACGATTTGTTGAATTTCTTCGACGAGCGAAGCGAGTAGAACTCGATTACTCGCCTTTAGGCGATTCAATTAACGACAATTAATGGTATAATTCTGATAATTATATGTTCAAGAAAAATTGTTTTTTAGGCTTTCCTAGCCGTTGTTTTTTCTTTTCGATGCTTGTAATAACGGTAGTTATTGCGATAAGTGGCATGGAGTGGGCATAAGAGCTCGCTCTTAAAGCCAAGTCCATACCACTTATCACTAGAGCTCTGCAGGAGCTACAAACATCGAAAAGGGTTATTTCTGTTTTTTTCTAACCTTTCCGTTCTCTCTATGTGAATTATTTCGTACCTTTGCGCGTCAAAAGAAAAAGTCATGCCCAGACAGCCACGTAAACCATCAAGCACCGGTATCTTTCATGTCATGATGCGAGGTATTAACCATCAGGAAATCTTCTGTGATGCAGAGGACTATTACCAGTTCATCAACACCCTCGACCGTATGCGCGTCCAATACGATGATGATGGCAATCCCTGTGGCACCAACTGCACCTATTATGCCTATTGCTTGATGTCAAACCACTTCCATCTGCTAATACGTGAACGAGAAGAACCCGTTGGTGACACCATCAAGCGTATAGCAAGTTCTTACGTTTATTACTTCAACAGAAAATATGGTCGTGATGGACATCTGTTCAAGGAGCGATTCAAGTCAGAGCCAGTAAATGACATGGCCTACTTCACCACCCTACTGCGCTACATCCATCAGAACCCAGTCAAGGCAGGTATCGTAGAACACGTCAAAGACTACGAGTATAGTTCCTGGTCTGAATATGACGGAAGCGTAGATTCAGTCTTTCAGATTTGCAATACGCAGACAGTGCTGAATCGTATTCCCTTTACCGAACTTGAAGCATGGGCAAACGAGCCTCTACCCGAAGACGTCTATTGCCTGGATATTGAAGGCAGCTCTCGCCGCAGGCCCTCAGACGATCAGATTTGGAAACTTATTATAGAGAAAACTGGTGTTACTAATAATAGTGCCTTTCAACAGCTGGACAACAACACCAAGCAACAAGTCTTTCTCGAACTAAAAGATTGTGGTGCCTCTTTGCGTCAACTGGAGCGACTCACCGGCATAGGTAAGGGAGTCATCCACCGTATCTGGAACTCAGATAAACTCTGATGTAGATTTACGTCCTTCATTTTATCAAATCAGGCCACTTTAAGCAGTTCGACTTGCATCCTCATGCCACCGCGAGACGCTGACCTGTCCCCCCTGTCCCCCCCTGTCCCGTTCAAACATCAGCCATCTATCATCTTACATCTTCCATCTTACTTCATAAAACACATCAGCCCTCAGCCATCATACATCAGCCATCTATCTTCTTTCATTTTCCATCTTACTTTATAAAATACATCTTCCTTCACACATCAAGCACCTTCTTACATCTTTCCGCCCTCAGCCTTCGTTCTTCCCTCTTCCCTCTTCCCTCTTCCATCTTACTTCATAAAACACATCATCCATCAGCCATCAAACATCAACCATCTATCATCTTCCATCTTACTTCTTACATCTTACTTCATAAAACACATCAGCCTTCAGCCATCACACATCAGCCATCTTCTCGGTTAATCCCGGCCGGATTTTCATCCGATGCCCTTTCTTGGAGTTCCAGAATCCAACTTCCAATCACGAAAATACTGAAGGAGGCGATAACGAAAAAAGGATAATAATTAGAAATACTACCGCAAGGCAGATAAAAAATTAATTAATTCGGGGAGGGGAGATGTTCACGTCTCTCATAAAGACAAATAGATTCTCCAACAAAAGCAATAAAAAAATGACAGGAGCTTGGCTTCTGGCTAATGACTTGAAACAAATATCTGATTGCACAGGTGGTCATAAAGTGATGCAGTTCGATACTGCCAGTCAGAACAAATTAAAGAAGAAATCATTTAATAGAAATGGCAAAATTTAAAGAGAATGGGAAGCTGAAGCTTCTGATAATTGTTGGTACGCGCCCGGAGATTATCCGTTTGGCAGCGGTGATAAACAAGTGCCGTCAGTACTTTGACTGTCTGCTAGCACATACTGGTCAGAACTATGACTACAACCTCAATGGGGTTTTCTTCAAGGATTTGAAGCTGGCAGATCCTGATATCTATATGGAAGCCGTGGGCGATGACCTCGGTTCTACGATGGGTAACATCATTGACAAGTCATATAAGGTGATGGTTGAGACCAAGCCAGATGCTGTATTGGTTTTAGGTGATACCAATAGTTGTTTGTCAGTGATTGGTGCCAAGCGTCTGCATATCCCCATCTTCCATATGGAGGCCGGCAACCGTTGTAAGGATGAGTGTCTGCCTGAGGAGACCAACCGCCGTATCGTGGATATTATCAGCGATGTGAATATGGCATACTCAGAGCATGCACGTCGTTATCTCGCTGACTGCGGACTGCCAAAGGAGCGTACCTACGTTACAGGTAGCCCAATGGCAGAGGTGCTTCATCAAAATCTAGCAGAGATTGAGGCAAGCGACATTCATAAACGTCTGGGCTTGGAGAAGGGTAAGTATATCCTGCTCTCTGCTCACCGTGAGGAGAATATTGATACCGAGAAGAACTTTATGAGCCTCTTCACCGCTATCAATAAGATGGCTGAAAAATACGATATGCCAATCCTTTATAGTTGCCATCCTCGTAGCCGTAAGCGTTTGGAGCAGTCTGGCTTTAAACTCGACAGTCGTGTCATTCAGCACGAGCCTCTTGGATTCCACGACTACAACTGTCTTCAGATGAATGCCTTTGCAGTAGTGTCAGACTCTGGAACGCTGCCCGAGGAAAGCAGTTTCTTCACAAGTGTAGGTCATCCATTCCCTGCAATCTGCATCCGTACTTCTACCGAGCGTCCTGAGGCTATAGATAAAGCATGTTTCATTATCGCAGGTATTGACGAAAAGTCATTGCTTCAGGCGGTAGATACTGCGGTGACATTGAACCAAAATGGTGACTACGGCATTCCTGTGCCTGACTACATCGAGGAGAATGTCTCTACCAAGGTCGTAAAGATTATCCAAAGCTACGTTGGCATCGTTAACAAAATGGTATGGCGAAAATTCTAGTAACAGGCGCAAAAGGGTTCGTTGGTAAGAATCTGTGCGCACAGCTGAATAACATTAAGGACGGTAAGGCACGTTGCTATGGTGACGTGACAGTGGAAGCCGTGTATGAATATGACTTGGACTCTACACCCAAGCAGCTTGATGAATACTGCAAGAATGCGAACTTCGTTTTCAATCTCGCAGGTGTGAACCGTCCGCAGAACCAGGAAGAGTTTATGCAGGGCAACTTCGGCTTTGCATCGACATTGCTTGATACATTGAAGAAGCACGGCAATACCTGCCCTGTGATGCTTTCAAGCTCACAGCAAGCATCTCTTACTGGGCGCTTTGGTAACAGCGAATATGGCCGCAGTAAGAAGGCAGGTGAAGAACTGTTTCTTGACTATAGTAAAGAGACAGGTGCAAAAGTCCTGATTTACAGATTTCCGAACCTCTTTGGCAAGTGGTGTCGCCCCAACTATAATAGTGCAGTGGCAACATTCTGCAATGCCTTTGCTAACGACCTGCCATATACAGTCAACGACCCTAGTGTAGAGTTGGAACTACTCTATATTGATGACCTTGTCGATGAAATGATTGCCTGTCTCAAAGGTGAAGAACATCATTGTGAGTTTGACGGCCTTGATGTTCTACCACAGATAGATGGCAAATATTGTTATGTGCCAACAACTCACAAAGCAACTTTGGGCGAGATTGTCAAGCTCTTGAAAAGTTTTGCTGAGCAGCCCAAGACCCTGATGATTCCTGAGATACCAGAGAATAGCTTTGCAAAGAAGTTGTATAGCACATATCTGAGCTACCTGCCCAAGGAAAAAGTTGCTTTCCCTTTGAAGATGAATGTGGATGACCGTGGCTCATTTACAGAGTTGGTGCATACCCTCAATGCAGGTCAAGTGAGCATCAATATCTCAAAGCCAGGCATCACCAAGGGACAACACTGGCACAACACCAAATGGGAGTTCTTCATTGTGGTGGCCGGTCATGGCTTGATTCAGGAACGTAAATTGGGTACTGACGAAGTAATTGAGTTTGAGGTGAGTGGTGACAATATCCAGTGCATTCATATGCTGCCAGGTTATACCCACAACATCATCAACCTCAGTGAAACAGAAAACCTCGTCACAGTAATGTATTGTAACGAGATATTCAATCCCAATAAGCCGGACACCTATTTCGAACCGGTAAAATAATAGTGATTATAATTTAAATGAGATATAGCAATGAGTTTATTTAAAGACAAAGTCCTCTTGATAACAGGAGGCACAGGATCATTCGGTAACGCAGTTCTTAACCGTTTTTTGAAGACTGACATAGGCGAGATCCGCATCTTCTCGCGTGACGAGAAGAAGCAGGACGATATGCGTCACGACTTCCAGGCTCGTATGCCGGAGGTGGCCAACAAGATTAAGTTCTACATTGGTGACGTGCGCAACAAGAGCACGCTGAAGTATGCCATGAAGGGTGTGGACTATGTGTTCCATGCTGCAGCCCTGAAACAGGTTCCCAGCTGCGAGTTCTTCCCGATGGAGGCTGTTAAGACGAATGTGATTGGTACGGACAACACCCTTGATGCTGCTATCGATGCTGGTGTGAAGTGCGTGATTTGCCTCTCTACAGATAAAGCAGCATATCCTATCAATGCGATGGGTATCACCAAGGCTATTGAGGAAAAGATTGCTGTGGCTAAGAGCCGTCTGAGTGGTGACACCAAGATCTGCTGCACGCGTTATGGTAATGTGATGTGCAGCCGTGGTAGCGTGATTCCCCTCTGGATTGACCAGATTCGTAAGGGCAATCCTATCACCATCACCGAGCCCAGCATGACTCGTTTTATTATGAGCCTGGAAGAGGCAGTAGATTTGGTACTGTTTGCCTTTGAGAATGGTAAGAATGGCGATATTCTGGTTCAGAAGGCATCTGCTTGTACCATTGAAACTCAGGCAAAGGCTGTGGTTGATCTTTTCAAACACCAGGCTCCCAATGAGCCAGAGATTCGCGTGATTGGTATCCGTCATGGCGAGAAGATGTATGAGACTCTCCTCACCAAGGAGGAGGCCGCCAAGGCCATTGACATGGGTAACTTCTATGCAGTACCTGCTGATAATCGCGACCTCAACTATGATAAGTATTTCAAGGAGGGTGACACCAAACGAGCACTGATTGAGGAGTTCAACTCCAACAATACGAGAATCCTGAATCTGGAAGAGACGAAGGAGAAGATTGCCAGCCTCCAGTATATTCAGAACGAACTGAACGGCATTCCGAATCTAGTTTAGTTGAATACTGAAACTTGAATCTTGAAACTAAGTATAATTCTCTAACTCTTGATTGATTATGTCAGAACAGTATATTGAATCAGAAACGTTCACATTTGGTGGGGGTAGAGATGCATGCTATGTATTACAAGCAGGACGTATTTTACAGTTTATTTCAACCCATATCATTAAAAGGCCTTATGGAAATTTGTACAAGCTAGGATGTGGTACTTCCATAGATTCCTATTTTGAGCACTTGAAATACAAGCTTCATCATGTATATCTCTCTGCTGTTAATTTCTATGAAGTGTGTAAGATGATTATCAATGAAGAGTTTATCTGTCAAAATTGACAGTTTACTTTCATTCATGGTTTAAGAGAAAATAGGTATGGCACAATCCGTAAAAACCAATTATATTTATAATGTATTGAATACCATAACTCAAATGGTGTTCCCTTTGGTCTCATTCCCTTATGTGACACGTATTATAGGTGCGGACGGCCTTGGAATAATTGGATTTTGTAACTCTTTTATCAACTATATAATTCTTTTTACTTGTCTTGGTATACCTATTTATGGAGTAAGAGAGATTGCAAGAGTAAGAGAGAATAAACAAAATTTATCAACCACTACCTTTGAACTGTTATTCCTGCTTATCACTTTATCTCTTTTCGGTTATTTGGTTGTTGCAATACTTTGTTTTACTGTACCTCAACTTCAAAGCTATCTGAATGTTTTTCTGCTATTAAGCTCTCAAGTAGCTTTAACAACAATGGGGTTGGAATGGTTTTATACGGGTGTTGAGGATTTTAAATACATTACAATACGTGCAATAATTATTAGAACCATTTTTATAGTTCTTCTTTTTATATTGGTAAAATCACAAGATGATTTATTGTTATATGCAGGTTTAACGGTAGCATCTACAGTAGGAAATAACGTTTTTAATATCTACAGACTACGAAAGTATATTTCTATTAAGGATATTGATAAGATTATATTTAAACCTTGCCGCCATATTAAAGGATCCTTACGCTTGTTCGCCTTGAACCTTATTAAGAGTATCTATTGTAATCTCGATGCATTAATGTTAGGATTATTAGCCTCGACAGTAGCTGTTGGCTATTATTCATCAACAGAGAAAATCACAAAGATGGTCATGGGGGTAACAACATCTTTAAGTTCTGTAATGATTCCAAGGTTATCAAACATCATACGCAACGGAGATTTTGAAGAGTTTGGAAGACTATCAAAAAAATCTTTGTCTTTTACGTTCGTAATAAGTATACCTTTGAGTGTGGGGTTAATTGTAATAGCTCCAGTGCTTATAGAGGTTTTCTGCGGCCACGGTTTTGTTGATGCCGTTTCTACTTTACAAATACTCTCTCCTATAATTGTTATTATCGCAATCTCTAATGTGCTGGGTATGCAAATTCTTTACCCTCAAGGGAAAGAAAATATTATTATTCTATCCTGCGCAATAGGTGCTCTAACACATGTAGTTTTAAATTGGATATTTATCCCTATATATTCACAAGATGGAGCAGCCTTTTCTACCGTCGTTTCAGAATTAGCTGTAACTTTTTCAATGTATGTGTTTGGTAAGAAGTTTTTTCCTTGTAAAGTATTTAATCTTGGAATAATTAAATCAATAACCGCAAGTATTATTCTGTTTTTTATATGCTCATTTGTTATCTCTCTTGATTTTAATATTTATATAGAATTAATTATAGTTCCACTAATTGGATTTTTGAGTTATGTTCTATTTATGCTTATTTGTAAAGATGAAATAATTAATGAAATAACTTTAAGTGTAATTAATAAAATTCGAAAGTGAAAAAATACGATTATCTGATTGTGGGTTCTGGCCTTTTTGGTTCTACTTTTGCATATAAGGCCACTCGCCAAGGGAAGAAATGCCTTGTTATTGACAAGCGCCCACACCTGGGCGGTAATGTGTATTGCGAAAATGTGGAAGACATCAACGTTCATAAATATGGTGCTCACATTTTCCATACCAACAACAAAGATGTATGGGACTATGTGAATGCAATTGTTCCCTTCAACCGCTATACAAACAGCCCTGTTGCCAACTATCATGGTAAGCTCTATAACCTGCCCTTCAACATGAATACCTTCTACCAGATGTGGGGGGTAACCACACCTGAGCAGGCTGTAGCCAAGATTGAAGAGCAGAAAGCAGAGGCTGTTGCCAAAATGAAGGCAGAAGGAGTTTCAGAACCTCGCAATCTTGAAGAGCAAGGCCTTTGTTTGGTGGGTAAGGACATTTTTGAAAAGCTTATTAAGGAGTACACCGAAAAACAATGGGGTCGAAAGTGTAGTGAACTACCTGCATTTATTATAAAACGCTTGCCAGTGCGCTTAGTGTTCGATAACAATTATTTCAATGATGCATACCAAGGCATACCCATCGGAGGTTATAACAAACTCATTGAGGGTTTGCTAGAGGGAGTAGTGTGCAAAACCAATACGGACTTCTTTAAGAGTGAGTATTATGATTGGCGTAAGTATGCAAAACAGTTAGTTTATACAGGCCCAATAGACGAGTACTTCGATTTTAAGTATGGTAAACTTGATTGGCGTACAGTCAGTTTCAAAACAAAAGTGCTTGACACTCCGAACTATCAAGGTAATGCTGTGGTTAATTATACATCCCATGAACAACCATTTACTCGCGTTATCGAGCATAAACATTTTGAGATGTTTGGTCAAGCCGTGTATGATTGTCCTAAGACTGTTATCAGTGAAGAGTACTCTACAGAATATAAAGATGGGATGGAACCGTTCTATGCTGTAAATGATGAACGCAACAATGCACTTGCTGAGCAATATCGCCAATTGGCCGAAAAGGAGGAGAACGTGTTGTTTGGAGGTCGTTTGGCAGAGTATAAGTACTATGATATGGCACCGATAATAGAAAAAGTAATTAATCTTCCTGTTTTTTCTAAATAAAGAAAGTATGAAAAAAATATTAGCAATAATAGTTACATATAATAGAGTTGATTTATTGAAGCGATGTCTGAATAGTTTGCGGGATCAGACTTGTGAAGATTTTGACATCCTTGTAGTTAATAACGGCAGTACAGATGGAACAAAAGCCTTTCTTGAGTCTTTAAATGACATTCTTGTCATTAATCAGGAAAACGTTGGTGGGGCTGGTGGGTTCTATGCTGGTATGAAATATGCACAAGATAACAAATACGATTGGGTTTGGATGATGGACGATGATGGCGTGGCAGATAATAATCAACTAAAATATCTTTTTGAAGAATCAAAAGCAAATGGATTATTATTTGCAAATGCGCTGGTCTGCAATATAAATAATAGAGAGGAGTTGGCGTTTGGATTAGAAGAAGGATCTTGTAAATATAGAACCGTTCATGAAGCACAACAGAAGGATTTGATAGAATGTATTAACCCATTCAATGGAACATTTATCAATATGGAAGTGTTAAACAAGATTGGATTAGTAAAAAAAGAAATGTTTATATGGGGCGATGAAAATGAATATTATCATAGAGCTATGATAAATAATATTGAAACAAAAACAGTAACAAAGGCTTTGCATTATCATCCTAAAATAAAGGGTACGGAGATGAATATATTTCCTCTGTGGTCTAAATATACTGTTAGAACTAAACCGTTTAAAATGTCGCACATTTTTTACAGGAATCTTGGATATATTTATAATACATATTACCCCAAAATTGTGAGAAGGTTATATTATAAATATATGATTTGTTTTATCTTGCATTTGAAAATTAATGAGTTACTGAAGTTTAGGAAATACTATCTTATGGGGATGAATAATGAATATGAATAAAACTGTAACAATTGCTATTGCATCTTGTAATAACGCACCTTATATAGAAAGGTGTATTGATTCTGTTATCCATCAATCTTATAATAATCTTGAGATTTTGATTGTGGACGATGGATCGAAAGATGATACTATAGATAAAATTGAGGAGTTTACCAAAGATAGCCGTTTGAGAATCATAATAAAAGAGAATGGAGGGCTAAGTTCTGTACGACAAAGAGCATTAGAGGAGGCAAAGGGTGATTATATCTGCTTTATTGATGCTGATGATTATCTGAAAAATGATTACGTAGAATTGATGCTTTCGAAGATAATGTCAGAAAATTCGGATATATGTATTTGCAGTACCCTGTTTGAGAATGAGGATGGGAGTATTAATGAAAAAGATACACAATCGTTTGCTGTAATGGATAGGTCTCCCCTAAAGGTTACAAATGACTTGTTGTCAAGTAGAAATAGTAATCTTAGTGGCCTGCTATCTTTAAGTGATTCTTGGAATAAAATGTATAGAACCAGTTTCCTTAAGGAAATAGGTGTTCAATTTAATTTGCCGAAAGGTTTTAATGGGTCTGATTTGGTATTTAATCATAAAGTAGCCCTTTTTGAACCACAATATTCTTTTGTTTCAGCAGTTGAATATTGTCATGTTCTATATAAAAAATCTGCTGTTAGAAGAAAGAAAAAAGAACTTCAACAAGGTTTCCAATTCATTATATCGGATATAACTAACGAGGCATACAGAGCAAATTGTATTGATAAGTTGAAAGGGAAAATTGTAAATTTGCACTATTATTTGCTCAGATATGCTCTTCAAGATAGGTTAAATGAAACAGACGGGCTTAACCTGAAAATTAAAGAGGTATGTAAAAGCCGTAATATAAATACCCTATTTATTGAGCAAAATGTATACCTGATAAATAAAGTCGGGTTCATGGAAACTAATTCTTTAAAGGCATTCTATATGTTGTTCCACTATATGCCATTTTTCTTGCCACTATTTTTCACTATTAGAAAGAAGCTTACAGAATGAAAATCACAAAGTTTGTTTATACTATAATAGTGCTCGGTTTGCTCTATATTTATTTTCACAATCCAATTATGTCAAATGGGTTTGGGTCGTGTAAAATTCTATATATATTTGCGATTTTATATATAGTATTCAATGTACATCGTTTCTCGAAATATATATCATTATTCAAGAAAGAGCTTGTTCTATTGTTGATTCTTATTGTATATAGCGCGTTTGAATTTTTGAGCACTGGCGAGCCCAATACCGTTCGCTTACATATTGTAGGCTTGATGGAGTATTTTGTATTGCCTTTCTTTCTAATTTGCTGTATTAAAGCATATGATAGTGAAAATAGAGGCTCTTTTATTAAATATATGTTGATAATTGGTTGTGTCGGAGCTATTATAACAACTGCATGTGTTAGTTCGTCCTCAGTAAATGAATATGTAAGAATGACATTTAACAAAGCTGTTTTGGCTTCTACTGATGATTATCGAGCAAATACTATGTATAGGGGCTTTGGCATTTCGGAGGCATTAACTTATTCATATGGAATAATTCAAGGTATGTTTTTTGTAATTACTTTTTTTTACATAAAACAAAATAGATGGGTTCTTCCTTTAACATTTTTCATATTATTATCAGCTGCACTAAATGCTCGCACAGGTATTGTTGTTGCAGCCGCAGGTCTTATATTGTATTTTATTTATAGCAAAAAAAATAGTACCTTCCTTGTTGTTGTATCTTTATTTATATTAGTGCTATTTAATATTAGCTGGATATTGAATCTCATAGGCGTAGGATCGCAAACTATAGAATGGCTTTCTATATTTATGAATGAAGCTGATTCTATTTTTACGAATGCATCATTAACTGCCAGTGATACAACATCATATATGTTTAAAGATATGCTTATTTTCCCGAGAAACATGACAGAATGGTTGGTAGGTTGCGGATATGATGTCTACTGGCAGACAGGCAGAAGGTCTGACTTAGGTTGGATAATTCAACTTAATTTCGGTGGAATACCTTATCTCTTGTTGGAACTGACACTTATATGCTATATGTATAAAAGACTAAAGAAACGTGGTTTTAAAAATATAGCAATGTTTTTTGCGATAGCATTTATTATTTCTAATACAAAGGGGCCTGTACTTCCCAATTCTGGTATATTCAGGTTTATAATGCTGTTTTACATTTATTACATAATGTATAGTAAGGAGATGAGAGAATATGGTGCTGCTTCTTCGATTTCAAAAAAAATATCAGCAAAGATAAATTTATGATTTATATTGTTACAACGGAATTGTTTCCAAATGGTCTTGCTGCAACTCAGCGTATAAAGTGCTATGCGAAGGGTATTGCAGAGAGTGGGAATGATTGCCAAGTTCTTTGTTTAAATCGTCTCGAGGACCCAGACAGGCCAATGGGAAACGTAGAGGCTCGAGGGTACATAGATGGATATACTTACCGCTATATAGGGGAATCTACGATGAAGTCAAGCAGTAGTTTAATGGCTCATCTTATAAAAGGCCTTGATACTTTACGCTTCGTAATACTAATGCTGTTTCATTTAAAAAAAGAGGATAAAGTGCTTCTTTACTCCTATAGCGTTATGCTTCTAAATATAGTTCTGGCTGTAGCAAAAATGAAAGGCTTTGAAGTATACTATGAGTTGAACGAGCATCCTTCTATTCATATGCCTGGTTTTGAAATAGACGAAAACTCGTCTGATGATCTACGGAAGCTATATAAGCGATTTCATAAACTCACAGGAATCCTTTGTATTTCAACATCATTAAAAGAGTTATTGGTGAAATGTGGTATTGCCGAGAATAAAGTCCATATAGTTAATATGCTTGTAGATCCTTCTCGCTTTGAGGGCCTCAGGAAGCAGCCAGTAGAACCATATATAGGTTATTGTGGAGCTGCGGATAATAATAAGGATGGTGTTAATCAGTTAATAGAAGCTTTTGCCATGATTAGCTCCAAGTATCCTCGTCATAGTTTGTATATTATGGGACCGAAACGTTCGGATTGTGACAATGAGACATTGGCGAAGAAACTTGGCATTGATAATAAAGTTGTGTTTACAGGAATGGTGAACTCAGATAAACTTCCTCAAAAGTTGGTGAATGCAACCGTTTTGGCCTTGGCAAGACCGCAGAGCCGTCAAGCAAAATATGGCTTCCCAACAAAGTTAGGCGAGTATTTATGTACAGGGAATCCTGTTGTCGTAACGAGTGTTGGGGATATTCCTTTATTCTTAAATAACGAAATTTCTGCATATCTTGCAAAACCTGACAGCATTAATGATATAGCAGTCCAATTAGACAAGTCGCTTTCTGACGATAATGCAATTCAGATAGGTGATAATGGACGAAAAGTTGCAGAGCTTAATTTTTCTAATGAGAAGGTAACATCACAGTTGTTAAACGCTTTAAATATTTTGGATAAATGAATATTGCTATACTATTTATTTGCACAGGGAGGTATAATCAGTTTTTCAAAGATTTTTATGAATCATGCGAAAAATACTTTCTGAAAAATATCGCGAACATTGAATATATAGTGTTTACGGATGATTATTCTATCACAGACTCACCCAAAGTACACCTTCATCATAAAGATTGTCAAGGGTTCCCAATGGATTCATTGATGAGATTTGACATGTTTTTATCCGTAAAGGAAGAATTAGAGAAGTATGATTATTGCTTTTTCTTCAATGCAAATATGCTTTTTGTTGATTATGTTGGTGAGGAATTCTTGCCAACTGCTAGTGGTTTAATGGCTGTTACGCATCCTGGTTATTATAATAAGCCAGCCTTTCTATACCCTTACGAAAGGAGATTAAAATCGACCGCATACATACCACCTTTTAAGAATGAGTACCGATATTATATGGGTAGTTTAAACGGTGGTAAAACGTCTGATTATTTAAAATTAATCAAAACATGTTCAGATAATATACATAAAGATTTGGATAATGGAATAATTGCTATATTCCATGACGAGTCTCAATTAAACAAGTATTTGTCAGAGCACGCCTGTTCTACTGTAAGTCCTGCTTATGCTTTTCCTGAAGGAGCTAATTTGCCCTTCGCTCCCAAAATCCTCATTCGCGACAAAACTAAGGTTGATTCATATTTTAATAAGGGAAGAGACCGTACAATTTATGGGAGAATTAAACAAGCTTTTTATATAGCGATAAGGGGAGTTTGTTGGTTTCTAAAGATATCGATTAATCCAGTAATTAAATAAATGAAAAACAGAAAGACTCTTGAGGAAAAAATACGTTGCGATGCGCATGTAGCGGGTGTTAAATTAGGGTTTATTCAAGAAGTTAAAAGACTATTTTGGCCATCTTATTGCTTTGAATATATTCGTTTACTACGTAAAGCTACGTATTATAAAAGGCAGGGAGGAGCTAAAAGTATTTTTGGTTATTTCCTCTCTGTGATTTGCTTACATAGGTCACGAGCCCTAGGTTTTTATATTCCAGAGGATGTTTTTGGGCCAGGGATATATATACCGCATTTTGGTTCTGTCATAATACACCCTCAATCTCGTATCGGTGCCTTCTGTCAGATTAATAATAACGTAGTTATTGGACAAGTGAACGGCAAATGTCCAATAATTGGTAATAATGTATTTATAGGTTCTGGTGCAGTTATATGTGGTGACGTGAGTATAGCAGATAATGTTTGGATAGGTGCAAATGCTGTGGTTACAAAATCCATTGCTGAAAGTAATGTTTTAATTGCAGGCTCTCCCGCTAGAATCATAGGTGTGCGTGAAAAGAATTGGGTGGAAACTTTTAATTTGAATTCATGAAAATAGTTAAATTTTATGGAGGGCTGGGTAACCAACTTTTTCAATATGCAATGCTGATAGCAATACGAGAAACTACTGGAAAAGAAGTCTTGATGGATACAAGTCTTTATTCAACTTATAGCCTTCATAATGGTTTCGAATTGGGGAAAGTTTTTAATATTACAGCAAACAGAGCTAATAAGGATCAAATAAAACAATTTGCTTGGTATACGGAAAGCTATCGGCTATCACGTATAATCCACTATTGCCTGCCAGCAATGAAACACGAATTCAAAGAAAAGGAATATGGAAAGTATTATCCTGATGCTTTGGCAGTATCTGGCGATGTGATTTATGACGGCTATTGGCAGCATTGGGAATATTTTAATAAGTTTCGCGAGTTGATAATTAGAGAATTTTCCTTAAAAGATGATCTGGATGAAAAAAATGGAAAAACGTTAGGTGCCTTAAAGAGTACAAATAGTTGTAGTGTACATGTAAGAAGAGGTGATTATCTAAAATCAAAGCATTATAAAAATACTTGTAGCAAGGACTATTATCGAAATGCCATTCAAATAGTAAAGGAGAGAGAAGGTGATGACGTGCATTTTTATTTTTTTTCGAACGATTTCCAATGGTGTGTAGATAATCTTGCAGATCTTGTAGATAATGAACATTTCCATAGAATTGACTGGAATAAAGGCTCGGATAGCTACAAAGATATGGTATTAATGAGTGGCTGTAAATTTAATATCATAGCAAACAGTAGCTTCAGTTGGTGGGGGGCTTATCTAAATCAAAGAGAAGATAGTATGGTTATAGCTCCCCAAAACTGGATTAACAAAAAAATAACGAATCCTATTCCGATGAAGGAATGGATAAAAGTATAAACATAAAATGAAAAACGATTTTTCAGTTCTGATGTCGCTGTACCATAAGGAAAATCCTAATTATCTAAGGATGTCATTGGAAAGCATATTTACTCAAACTATTGAGCCTAGTCAGGTTGTTCTTGTGATAGATGGTCCAATAGGGAAGGAATTGCAAGATATTGTGAACGATTTTTCTATTAAATATCCAACCTTGGATGTTTATCCTCAGGATAAGAATAGAGGGCTAAGTGCTGCTCTAAACATTGGATTGGAAAAGTGCAAATATGAAATTGTCTTCAGAATGGATACTGATGACATTTGCTATGTCAATAGGTTTGAACGTATCTTGAAAGTATATGAGAAACAACCAGAATTAGAAATTGTTGGTTCTTTCTCGACAATGATAGATGAGGTAGGTACTGAGGTCAAAGGTATGATAGCCCCAACAACACAAGATGAAATTTATCGTAATGTATGGACGTGCCCGTTTATCCATCCTACAGTTTCATTTAAAAAGTCCTCATTGCTTCGTGTAGGTAGTTATAATCCTAATTCTGGTCCACGCCAAGATGATTATGAATTGTGGTTTAGATGTGTGGAAAATGGATTGAAATGTAAAAACATAGATGAGCCATTACTCTATTATCGCTTCTTTAATGATAGTGTTGACAGAAATAATATTAAAGTTGGATGGTGGAGGGCAAAGGTTGGATTAAAAGGATCATGGCGGTGCAAATGCCCGTTGATAGCATACGTCGGTGTATGTTATCCGTTGGTAAGAGCTTGCATGCCATCATTCATCAGGCAGCTTATGTATAAGATGTCTGACAAAATTAACCCAAGAACAAATTGATATGGTAACGATATAATAGATAGGAATTACAATGAAAATACTTATTACTGGAGTCCATGGATTCGTTGGTTCTAATCTCGTGAAAGCGCTCTCAACAGAGCATACTATATACGGCCTTGACATCGTGTCACCAACCAAAGAAGGAATTCGAAATACTTTCTCTTGGGATTACTTAGACGTCGAGGGAGGTATTCCTGATGTGGATGCAATCATTCATTTGGCAGGTAAGGCACATGATACGAAGAATCAAACGGTGTCAGATGTGTATTTTAAAGTTAATACTGGGCTGACACAGAAGATATTCGATTATTTCTTGGCGCATGATAGCATTAAGAAGTTTGTTTTCTTCAGTACTGCCAAGGCTGCAGCAGACAAGGTGGATGGTGTATTGACAGAGGATATTGTGCCCGCACCTGTAGGCCCTTATGGCGAATCAAAAATTGCGGCAGAGCGCTACATCTTGGATACACTTGAAACTTGGAACTTGAAACCTGAAACTCCTACGAAGCAGGTATATATCCTGCGCCCATGTATGATTCATGGGCCAGGTAACAAGGGTAATCTAAACTTGCTATATGGTGTGGTGAAAAAGGGAATACCCTGGCCGTTAGGTGCATTTGAGAATCGCAGAACTTTTACTTCTATAGATAACCTATCTTTTGTCATCAATGGCTTGTTAGCTAAGGATGTGCCCACTGGCATTTACAACATGGGCGATGATGAAGCACTCAGCACCAATGAACTGATTGAGGAAATCTGTAAGTCGCTAGGTAAAAAAGCTCATATATGGAAGTTGCCTAAGGGTTTGATGAACAGAGTTGCTAAGATTGGGGGGGCACTGCATCTACCATTGAATTCTGAAAGACTGCGCAAGTTGACAGAAAACTATATCTCTTCCAATGCCAAAATCAAAGCTGCTCTTGGCGTTGAGAAAATGCCTGTTGATGCACGAGAAGGATTGAAAGTGACATTGGATAGCTTTAAATAAACCATTCTATTATGACAGCAAAAAGATTAATTTGGGCAGACTCTTTAAAAGGATGGCTAATTATCTTAGTCGTTTTGGGGCATGCAATCCAGTATACCGTGGGAAATGGGAGTGAATCTTGTCATTTGTGGTCTTTGATTTATTCTTTCCATATGCCAGCATTTGTGGCTATTAGCGGCTTTCTTGCTTATCGAAATAATGGTGTTGTTGGGGGGGGTATTTCTTGGAATAAGGTATATAGACGATTTCGACAATTGGTAATACCATTTGGGCTTTGGACAATCGTGTTATTGACAGTCATAAATTGTCTTAACTTGCAAAGCATGGTAAAATATCTGCTATACCCTGATAATGGTTTGTGGTTTCTGTGGGTACTGTTCTTCATCAATGTGTTATTCCTTTTTTCTGATTGGTCTTCAAGGAAATTTAGAGTTAAGTCAGAAGTGGTTGTGTTGATCCTTTGTATATTGCTTGCCATCTTGATGGCACTCTTTAAAATATCTCTATTTGGACTTCAATTGATTGCCTTTTATTTTCTCTTTTACTCTTTAGGGTATTATATGCATAAGTATTATGATAGGTTTTTTACATCAAATCGTTATGTCATAATCCCTTTAACTATAGTTTGGATGGTGCTAGGTTGGTTCTGGCAGATGCATGAATTGCCTTTTTTCTTAAAAGGCAACCTTGTGCCTGAAACTATATTCATCTATGCTTATCGATATTTAACAGCTACATTGGCTATTTATGTAATGTTAGCAATAGCACCGAACTTGATAAGTAAAGAGAGTAAATGGAACCTGCCATTTGTGAGAATAGGAGTCGTGTCCCTTGGTATTTACGCAACTCACTTGATTATGATGAGCAAAATCATTGCAATTATTCGAGAGCTTAATCTTTCGGAGACGATGGTTATAGTAATATCCTTTATTTGTGCCTTGGCTATATCATGGCTGCTGGTATGGTTGCTGACCAAGTGGAAAGTTACGTCAGTTTGTTTGTTGGGCAAGATATAAAATGTTTTTGGGGAATGAGTGAAACTGTGTGTGGGAGACAAACAATAGATATTTTTCTCGCATTATTGAAAGCTGGACTTTGGGAATGTGATGTTCGGCTCTCGCAGTTTAAGGACATATATTTTGAAGAAATATACCGCTTGTCCGAGGAGCAAGCGGTATTAGGTTTGGTGGCTGCGGGTTTAGAGCATATGGTAGATATGAAAGCGCCTCAGGCCATAGTCTTACAGTTTGTAGGCCAGACTCTCCAAATGGAACAACGAAATCTGGCCATGAATACTTTCATAGGTGAGCTGATTTCCAAGTTGAGAGCCTCTGATATTTATACATTGCTTGTCAAAGGACAAGGAATTGCACAATGTTATGAACGCCCCCAATGGCGAGCTTGTGGCGATGTGGATTTATTTTTGAGTGATGATAACTATGAGACTGCAAAAAGTTTTTTATTGCCACTTGCATCTTTTGTTGAAAAAGAGGTTATTGCAACAAAACACATTGGAATGATAATTGACGGTTTAAATGTGGAGCTACATGGATCTTTGAATTGTGGATTGTCAACCCGTATTGATAGATGTTTGCAGGATATTAAGAATGTTATCTTCTACGAAGGAAAGGTGCGCTCATGGCAGAATGGGAAAACACAAGTGTTCCTACCGTCAGCAGATGAAGATGCGGTATATGTGTTTACTCACTTCTTAGGTCATTTCTATAAAGGAGGAATTGGGCTTCGGCAGATTTGTGACTGGTGTAGGTTGCTATGGACATATAAGGAATCACTTAATTACGGATTGCTGGAATCACGGGTTCGAAAGATGGGATTGATGACTGAGTGGAAAGCTTTTGCTGCTTTCGCTGTAGATTACCTTGGAATGCCATCGGAGGCAATGCCTATGTATTCGTCTGATAAGAAATGGAAGCGAAAGGCCGATAAGCTATGTGCGTTTATCATGGAGGTCGGAAATATGGGACATAATAGGGATATGAGCTATTTTGAGAAATACCCTTATCTGATACGAAAAGTGTGCTCGATGGGGTGCAGGTGTGGTGATGTAATAAGACATGTGCGGATATTCCCGTTGGTTTCGTTAAGATTCTTTCCTTATATCATGTTCAATGGAATAAGGAGTGCAATGAGAGGGGAATGAAAATGGGAAACGGGGGGACGGGTATGTTTCACAGAAGAACTAAGTCAGTAATAATCAATAGTTGAGCAATGCCAAGGCAGGCGAGACAAGCATCAGGAACTGGTATATATCATGTGATGATGCGTGGTATAAATCACCAGAACATTTTTGAGGTTTAGAGTCCCTTGACAAGGGACGGCTATCGCTCGGCTTTGCCGCTTTTACAAAGCGCAGTGACTAAAAGAATGCAGGGATTTATTTACTTATAAAGGAAATGACAGGTGCGACGAATAGCAGCGCATTCCAGCAATTACCAGCAGATATAAAGAAGTCTGTATTAATAGAATTGAAGGGTAAAAGAGCATCATTGCGTCAATTGGAGAGATTGACAGGAATCAGTAAAAGCATGATTTATCGCATGTGATGAAACAGGAACCCGTCCCGGTGGTTCTCAAATATTGATGTAAAAAGAAAAAGATATAATATATGTGGGTTACTTATACGATTATTTTTGTAGTATTACTCATACTTGAGTTGGTGTATTTTAAGGTTGCAGACAAGTGTAACATCATTGATAAGCCGAATGAGAGGTCGAGCCACTCGACGATAGTGTTGAGGGGTGGAGGAATTATATTTGCAATATCAATGATAGTGTGGTTGATATTGCAAATGGTTCATGGTGAATGGTTAACGGTTCATGATTATCTGCCATTCATGGTTGGATTGATTCTGATTGCAGGGGTGAGTTTCTGGGATGATGTGAAGTCGTTGCCTGACAGGATAAGGCTGGTGGCGCAGTTCCTTGCTATGGGATTGGCTGCATGGGGCATGATTCAGGGATCGGAGTTGATGGCTCTGGAATGGTACTGGTTGGTATTAATCGGTATCGCGGCATTGATTGTATTTGTCGGGGCAACGAACATCATCAACTTCATGGATGGTATCAATGGGATCACGGCGGGGTATGCGCTCGCGGTATTGGGTCCTCTGATGATATTAGATGTAAGAGGTCAGATGGAAGATGTGACTGGGTTTATAGAGCCAAGTTATCTGATTGTGGCGATTATTGGCGTGCTGGTGTTCTGCCTCTTTAACTTCCGTCCAAAGGGTAAGGCGAAGTGTTTTGCCGGGGATGTGGGGTCAATAGGTATCGCGTTCATCATGTTGTTTGCCATCGGTAAACTGATTGTGCAGACGGGTGACGTGACTTACTTGATTTTGTTGCTGGTATATGGTGTGGATGGCTGTCTGACGATTATCCATCGTATCATGTTGCACGAGAACCTGGGGGAAGCGCACCGCAAGCATGCGTTCCAGTTGATGGCAAATGAGCTGAAGATAGGTCATGTGAAGGTGACTCTGCTATATATGGCGATGCAACTGGTGGTGAGTTTGGGATTTATCTATCTGATTCCGAATACGCCTGCGGCTCATTGGATGTATTTCATATGTGCTATCCTGGTGCTAGCTGTGGCGTATGTACTGTTCAAAAAAAAGTATTACTATCTGCATGAAGAGTACCTTAGATCGCTACGCTCTAATTGAAAATTGATAATTGAAAGGTTATGGTTGACAAGATATCACAAGCAATATTGGACGGATTGACTGCTAAGGCGAAAGGGAGTCCAAGACTTAGGATGAACTTAGATTTAAGGAATGGCAATGATGACACGTCGCAGAGAATGCTGAATGCCATCGAGCCAGGGAGTGAGGTTCCCATTCATCGGCATCAGAAGACTTCAGAGACCGTTGTCTGTCTTCGAGGTCGATTAGTCGAGGAATATTATGACGAACTTGAAAGGATATGTACCGACGCTATCGAACTCTCTCCGAATGGTCCTGTTGTGGCATTGAATATACCGGCAGGTCAATGGCACACGGTGAGAGCGTTGGAGAGTGGAACCGTCATCCTGGAAATGAAGGATGGCACCTACGAGCCAATGGGTCCTGAGGATATATTAAAATAAGAAACGAGCAAAGGCTCCTGCGACGACAAGCAGGAGCCTTTGCTCGTTTAATACCGGTGCAATAAATCCGACGATTCTTCGTTCAAAAGAAAGCTATGATGTCAGTAACAACTATTTTCAACAGATGTTTTCGTGCCTTTCACATTAGAAAGAACACAGAATGGATTTATCCTCGTCTTTTACGTTTTATTAATGAATCGCATCGCGATGGAGTGATGGGTGATGGCCGGTATGCCATTGCGTTGGGCAAAGCCGAGAAATTGCACCGATTCCTCATTATCAATGACCTGTCGTCAATTGCTGCATCGGAGTTTACAACTGAGCAGGTTCTGCAATTCCGACAGTTCATCTATGATGAGTACAAGTATGTGTCGCTGTATCCGCATCTTTATCCGCAGAGGCCAGGCAATCGATATCCCAGGAAGCGGCTGCGCGATACCACTGTAGTACATGATCTTAAATTACTACAGGCCTTCTTCACTGAATTGGAGAGCACCGATGAGATTCACTGCAATCCGTTCCACAAAATATCGATGGAGAAGCGGCGGGTGATGATGCATGTGATGTATGATGCGCCCATCTATTTGCGAGCCAATGAACTCAAGCAAATAATGATGACAGCCATTCCCGAGAGACTGCAGTGGGTGAAAGACCTGTTTGTGCTTAATTGTTGTATCGGTTGTCGTATCAGTGATTTGCTGAGGCTAACGATGGACAAGGTTGCAATGTCGGAGGATGGTATCCCCTATGTGCATTACATGCCATCAAAGACCGCAAAGATGCAAACAATCAATGCCGAGGTGATAACACCGCTGATAGAACCTGCGATGGAAATCATAAACCGCACGCAACTGCAACTGATGGGTGCCAATCCCCACTATGGCAAGCAGCGATACAACAAGATGCTACGAGAGTTGCTGAGAGAATGTGGTATCAATCGTCGCGTCACATTGTATAACCCAGAAACGGGCGACAACATGTATAAGCCCATCTGGGAGGTGGCGACATCAAAACTGGCCCGCAAGACACACATTGACATGCTGAACAAGGTGCAAATCAACTATTATGCGGCGGGCTTGCACCATGCTGGCTCTGATGCCGTATTCAGATATACCAATCTGGAACTGAAGGATCGGTACG
This sequence comes from Prevotella communis, assembly GCF_022024175.1. Taxonomy (GTDB): domain Bacteria; phylum Bacteroidota; class Bacteroidia; order Bacteroidales; family Bacteroidaceae; genus Prevotella; species Prevotella communis. The sequence continues at coordinate 3,317,155 of NZ_CP091794.1, forward strand.
ATCTAATAAAAGCAGCATTTAGAATATAAAAAGGTCGGTGCATTAAATGCATCGACCTTTTACTTACCTATCTCCAGCGGGGCCAGAAGAGGTATGAGCAGAACGCCCAAATATTTTTAAAAATTGATTTTATCATCTTTCAGTAATTAATCACCCAACTCCGAGCTTTGTTCGCCTGAGTACTTATCTTTCATGAACGATCACGAAGAAGGTCTTAAATATCAAACCGATATCATACAGAAAGGAATGCTTCTCTACATATTCCAGATACAGCTTAATCTTCTCCTGCATAATCACCTCAATGTAGTACTTCTCGGGGTCTTCTGCTTTCTCCATCAGCTCGTTCTCGTTACGGAACTTGATACTTGCTGGGTCTGTGATGCCCGGGCGCACGTCCAGCACGTGCATTTGCTCGGGCGTCCAGTAATCTACATAGTGACGAACTTCTGGTCTTGGGCCAACCAAGCTCATATCTCCAAGGAACACATTAATGAGCTGCGGCAGTTCATCGAACTTGAACTTACGAATAAAGTATCCACTCTTTGTTACACGGGGGTCATGACCACCAATAGTCACCAAACTACCTTTGTCAGCCCCTACTCTCATAGAGCGGAACTTAAAGATGCGGAAGTCCTTATTCTTAAAGCCGACTCTTACCTGGCGATAGAACACGGGGCCCTTGCTATCCAGCTTAATCCAAATAGCTAAAACCAAAAAGAGCGGACTGAGTACAATCAGTCCCAGTCCACTCGCAATTATATCAAACGCTCTTTTCACGAATTCTTCAAAATATCTACGAAGTTAGTAATCACATACTCAACATCCTCATCCGTCAGGCGCGTATGCAAGGGCAATGTAATCTCGTTCTCAAACAGATGATAAGCATTAGGATAATCCTTGATGTCAAATCCCAGAGCCTTGTATGCAGTCATCATAGGCAGCGGCTTGTAGTGCACGTTGCAGGCAATGCCACGCTCTGCCATCTGCTCTATCACCTTATTGGCATCCTCACGAGTCTTGCCAAGTAAGCGCACCAGATACAAATGATGTGAGCTGCAATGGTCAGCATCCTTATGATTCAGAACTGCCACAGGCAGATCCTTCAACGCCTCATTATACTTAGCCACAATCTCCTGGCGACGTTTCAGCATACTATCATAGCGTTCCATTTGCACCAGTCCCATTGCAGCCATGATGTCCGTCATGTTACACTTATACCAAGGGCCAATGATGTCGTACTCCCATGCTCCCAGCTTAGTCTTTGCCAGCGCATCCTTATTCTGTCCATGCAGTGAGAACAACTGAGAAATACGATACAACAACTCATTCCAAGTTTCCCCTTTCTTCTTAGGCACGTTTGGAAGATAGTCCAAACCTTGAACATTGAACTTTGAACCTTGAACCGGAACTTGTTCATTGCCAAACGGCAAGTTCCAAGTGAGTGCACCACCTTCAGCAGTAGTAAAGTTCTTCACCGCATGGAAACTGAACGAGCTAAAGTCCGCAATGGCACCCGCCATCGTCTTCTGCTTGTCAGAAGACCCTTTCTGTGTTTTCTGTGATATCTGTGTGACCTTCTTCCAAGCGCCGAACGAGTGCGCGCAGTCTGCCGATACCACGATGCGACCAATCTTTGCCTGCAAAGCATTGTTAGGCTTAAACAGCCCCTTCTTTGCCTCCACAATCTCAAACACGCGGTCATAGTCAGCCACAATACCACCCAGATCCACAGGTGCAATCACCTTTGTCTTCTCCGTAATAGCAGCAGCCAACTTGTCGTAGTCCATCTCCACATTGTCCTTCTGACTGTCCACCAGCACCAGTTTGCAGCCCACATGCTGTGTTACTGATGCCGTAGCAGTATAGGTATATGCAGGCACTATCACCTCATCATCCGGCTGAATATCCAGCAGGTGCAGCACCATCTCCAGTGCTGCCGTTGCCGAGTTCAGACACACCGTCTTGTCCGTGTGCACATATTCCGAGATTAGACTTTCCAACTTCTTCGTACGAGGACCAGTAGTAATCCAACCCGAGAGAATTGCCTCACGCACCTCTTTTGCCTCTGCCTCCGTCATATCTGGCGGAGAGAAAGGAATATTCCTAAGTTTCATGTTCATAATTCTTCTATTTGGTTAATCTCATAGTGTTGCAAGCACTTTATTTAATATGTTTATTATTGTTTTTGTTAATTTATACCATGTGTTTGACCTTATTGTTATCATTGCGGTTTCTTCACCCCTTCCACTTCATGCGGCACGAAGGGACCTTCCTTGCATTCAAAGAATACACTCCCAGACTCCAAGCTTTCCACATTATGCCAGACGTTCTTGGGGATATCTACTCCATAGAGTCCTTCCTCTGGGCAAAGAATTACACTCTCCATCACAGTACCATCATCATTGTAGGTATTAACGCGAACCTTGCCGCGAAGTAGCACGAACGACTCGTCTTTCGTCGGATGGCGATGTATCTCCACCTTCGTTCCTGGCTCCACGGCATTCAAAAATCGATGGCACTTCTCATCAAGACTCTGATGAAAGTTGTGATTCATCCTCAACCTATCAGACTGTTTTGCCTGTGCGGAAACTTTATCAAGAAGATTATTATCTATGATTTTCATTGGTTATCGTTAAGGTTAACGTTTAAAGATTCTTTCTTTAATCTTTAACCAATTCACGCCAAGTATAATTCCTGATAAGAACCTTAAAGTATTCAGAGGAAATATGGATCCGACTCTAAACGTATCCTTAAATCTTTGCCACCTACCCCCTTTAAGAATAAAGATCACTATCTGTTCCGCTTTCTTTCTAAGTTCAGCATCAATCTCACATCTGCCATCTTCCTTCTCACTTCTTACATCGAGAAGCGGCATCGCTTCGATAGGCATACCAAGATACTCAACGGCCAAGGCTGCAAATGACTTCCATTCTGACATCAGTCCTGCTTTGCGTATTCGAGATTCCAATAATTCGTGATTCAGAGAGTTCTTGTAAGTCCACAGTAATCTGCACCAGTCGCATAACTGTCTAATTGAAACTCCACCCTCTTTATAGAAATGTTTAATGAAGTGTGTAAAAACGAAAAACACATCATTATCTGGTGCTGGCAGAAAGATTTGCGTCTTACCATTTACCCATGAGCGAACACTACCACCGTAGAAAACATCTCCTTGTACCGAATCAATGGCTTTATCAATACGAGTTGATAATCCAGTACGCAGAGTACCATGGATTTCTACATACCATGGAGCTATGCTCATACCCATTTCCTTCGAATACAGTCTTTCAGGCTTATTATCCGAAGATAAGGGAAGAAGAAATATTTTCGCTTTCTGATAATTCTCATCACTTAGAAAGAAGTCTATATCACCAGGCGTTCTCCATTGAGGTTTTTCATAACATTGTGCTATTCCCTGTCCTTTTACTAGCAAAGTATAGATGTCAGATTCTCGCATCTTCGCAACCAAATCAGCAATAAACTGATTCATCGCCTTATTACGTTGCTCAATTATCTGGACCTCACCGATCCACTGTAGCAAAAGAGCCTGAGGTGGTTTCACTTCAGAGTGTTCCAATCCGTCAAGAACAAGTCCAAGAACTGATTGTTCGATAGCGAGTCGATAAACCTCCTGCCAGTCCATTTTTTCAGAACCATGAATCATGAACCATGAATCATGAACCGAAGTATTCTCCCACAGTCCAGCCCTTACCAGTGCGAAGAATGCGTCAATTGTATAATCTCTCATCGTATCATCAAAGCCATCGTTCACTCGGCTTTGCCGCTTGTTCCCGAGGGATCTCATGAAGGTTGGTACGTCTTAACGTACCTCATCTTCTTGTAAGCATTCCCAAACACATTCATGATAACCCAGAAAGTGGCAGCAATAGGATTCATCTCTTCTGCAACACGGAACAACGGATAATGAGCCCAAATACGTTTCCACAGAGGTTTGGGGGTAATTGAATTAGCACGACGACGGTACTTGCCAAGACATTCTGGCAAAAGGTAACAATCAGCTTTCCGTATCACCTTCAACCACATCGCCGTATCATTATTCTTCTTGATGTCGTTAATCTGAATCAAGCCTATCTTCGAGGCATCGTACATCACAGACAAGCATCCTGGCCAGCAGCAGGCATACATATCAAATTTACCCACATGTTTCTTGCCACTCACGTGCACACCAAGCAAATTGTCTTGTTCGTCTATCTCCACATACTCGTGATAGGAGAATGCATACTCGTTTTCTTCCATAAACTTGATCTGTTTTTCAAGTTTAGTAGGCTCCCATAGGTCATCACTATCTAAGAATGCAATCCACCTTCCTTTTGCATTTCTCAGAGCAGTATTGCGAGTAACCGCAGCTCCGCTATTAGACGAGTTTTGATATATACTTATTCTGTCATCAGCTTTCTCAATATTCAGAACCTTATCTACTGTTCCATCTCCAGAGCAGTCGTCAACAACTATAAGTTCCCAGTTCTGATAGGTCTGAGTCTGAACGCTTTTAATACTTTCCTCTATAAAACGCCCACATTTATATGTCGGCATTATAATAGACACTAAATCGTTAGCCATTATTTTATTTCCATTTTTGGTTTATTCTCAAATTCTACTAAGCCATTTGATAATTTTATTAGTGGCACATCCTCGTATAAATCCATCCTCTTAATATTTTTAATACTTATATGATTAACATATCCTATATTAGCCATATTTTCAGAGGTAGGAATTTTATAGATGAAAATTGTATTCAGATTATCACTACCCCATATTTTCAATTTATTGATTGAAACATTGGGCCAGCATTTCTTACGTAATTCAGGACGCTGGTTTTCTCCGTCAAACGGATTTCCCGCCTGTATCAAATATGTATGCCATTCTTTGACATGCCACTCACAATCTTTTATTACTATATCAAAACCCGTATATGCGTTATAAGACGGTTCTAAAAGTATGGGAATAAAATCCAGAAACTTACAATGTGAGAACTTAATTGTCCCATAGACAGAACTAAATTGGTTATATAAATTTCCAAATGTACATCGCTCAAATGATACATTTTTCCCATAACAATGAATATCAAAGCGATTGATGTCACAATCTTTCAAGTTCACCTTATTCATATTATTAGTACCAAACACCCCCCATTTGGCCGTCGCCACCATTCTATTGACCTTAAGGTCGTGAATATTATTCATGGCCACGCCATAACCGAATTTGTTTAGTTGAGAATAAGTTCCATCAATTCTGATATTATTTAATGTTACACGCACACAATTACGAATCCCTATGATACCATCTCCAAACATTACGTCATTGTCAGGAGTTGTAATAGTGATATTTTCTAATCTAACATTATACTGATTCTGAATATTACATAAATATGTCTTTTCGTTAGAGTCACTCGTCCTATAAAAATGAAGATTTTTAACTTTTTGCTCCCCCTTCCTAACCGCGCAATATTTCCCGATTGGTTTTGATGCTATTGTATTATAACTAGCTGTTGGTTTATTATTTCCTTTTCCGTCAACGACAACAACAATATCACGTCTAGAAGCCCCGTAATCATACCCTTTGCGATTCTTCACCCATGGTGTACCGTCTTCAATCACTAGCAGATAAGTTCCCCTATTTAACTCAGGGTATTTTGTAAAGTTAGCATCATCAATATCTTGACCATCTACAGATGCAAGATTATTCAGTTCACTTTTTAGCGCGAACAGGGCAATTTCCTTGGTCGTGTTCCGAACATAAAGATTCACGTTACAGAAATCCACCGTTTTAGAAAGCGGTATGGAAACGGCATCCGATGGTATTTCTATATGTATGTCGTTAATTCCTTTATAACTTATCGACTTCCCATAATTTACTGCGTCTTGATGACATTGCAAAAGAATGTAGTATCGTTCAACATCATTCTTTGCCTTGTCAATACCATAATCTAAAGGATTCAGTATTTCTTTAGAATAGGACTCACAAACAAATATAGTAAAGAATACGAGTAAGTAAATATAACGAGATCGAGATAATGAATACATATTCGCAATCTTTTTACACCTATTTTTTATGAAATTGTCCGATATGCGTTAATTGTGTTCAGCGCAGTATTATGCCAAGAATACTTTTCATTAAGATTATCAATTACCTTCATTTGAACATCTAAATTAATCTCACCATCTATAAATTTCTTAAGTAAATCAGAGAGAGATTGAGGGTTCTCTGATTTAAAAAAGTACTCATCAGGATATCCCTCCAATGTTTCTTTAAAAGAAGGTAAGTCAGAAGTTAATATGGGTTTGTGAAAAGATAAGGCAAGCAATAGTACGCCACTTTGTGAAATTTTTCGATATGGCAACAAAATCAAATCAGACTTACCTATGGCATCATACAACGTTTCGTCAGAAACAAAGTCATTTATCCATTCAACATTAAGGGCTTTAGCTTTTTCCTGGCAAGAAGAATACAAATCTTTATCTGTCGCAAGTCCTACAATTTTCGCACTAATTTTCTTCTTATATTCTTCTGGTAGTAAACATATTGCATCGATTAATATATCAGCACCTTTATATTTATTTTGAAAGCCATACATAATAACCCGCTTAACTCCATCAGAAAAAGAATGCTCAGATGGTAAATAGTTCTCTGCTACATAGATTCCATGATATGCCACAAAGATTTTTGACTGGGGTATATTGAATTCACCAGATAATTCTTCCTTTGCGCTAATGAGATGTACTAAATAGCCATCTATATATTTGTCCAATGATATAAACCTATGGATGTATGCCTCTTTTCTACCACCAGATAGCCTATGAGGATAAATATTATGTGCTGTATAGAAAATTTTAAGTTTGGGTACAAACTTTTTTAAAAGCATGAGGTAATATTTTTCACCGCCCATGAACTCAACAAAAGGTAGCCATTGTATATGCAGTACATCAGGGCGTTTAAATACCAGGTAAAAGAATACAAAGAGATAGTTTAAGACAACTTCGATGGCCCTCACCACTCTCTTAATTCTGTCTTCGCCACCGGCCCACTTATCAGGGACTATTGTTAAGAGCTTCTTAAATTTAAAGCCATTTGCTACTCCATGCAGTTTTGGCGCAACTAACGTCACTCCTCCCTCTTTATTTATATCAGACAGTGCCTTACATAAAGCTGGATTATACTGAGCCGCATTACGACTTGTGATATCTAAAATAGCTATTTTCATTCTAAAATCAATTTAACGACATCTAATAGAGATTTGTTATTCCGGCCCACTAAAACAGTTTTTTTACAGCCAGCGTTTTCACCAGATAACATATCATTTTCACTATCACCTATCATTATAGATTGTGCCAAGTTAATATTAAAATCTCGTGCTGCTTGCAAAAGCAATCCAGGCTTAGGCTTTCTGCAGTCACAATCGAATTTATATTCTGGACGCTCGCCTTCAAAGCCCTTGTCAGGATGATGAGGACAGATATAGATACCATCAATATAGGCACCATCCTTGCCAAGAAGCGTTTCCATCTTCCTGTGTATCTCATGCAGCTCGTCCCATGTCACTTCACCGCGGGCAATCACAGGCTGATTGGTCACAACAATAGCCAAATAGCCACTCTGGTTAATCTTTTTAATGGCTTCCGATACGCCATCAATCAGTTCGAAATCGTCGATATTGCGAAGGAAGCCGACATATTTATTGATAGTACCATCACGATCCAGGAAGATTGCCTTCTGCCTGTTATGCAGATTCTTTGCCTGAACAACACCATTCTTATAATCCGCTTCCACCTGATGGAAGCGTTCCGGTGTACCCATATCCTTCACATATTCCGGACTGTCATAACAGAACATCTTTCCAGTTCCGCACAACGGCTTCAAAATCTGTCGGTCCAAATCGACCTTACCCTTGGGATAACCTGTCAATGGGTCGATCTCCAGATTCTTCAGACTCAGTTCCAGAACTTTCGGGTCGATCACATGGAGTCCTGCATTCACCCTGTTATTGTACCATTGCGGACGTTCATCCTCCTTGCTCAGCCATTTCTCAACCTTTCCGTCGTTGCCGGCAATAACCAGTCCGCTATCGTATGGATGCGAATTGGGATGTGTGAAAAGCGTAACCAAACCTCCATGCTTTTTATGAAAGTCGAGCATCCGGTTGAAATCCACATCGAAGGCTGCATCGGCATTCAGCAGGAAGAAAGGCTCCTCACCCATCTTCTCTTTCAATTGGAATAATGCACCAGCATTCCCCAGAGGTGTTTCCTCTACGAAATACTCAATCTTTACCCCCAACTGACTGCCATCACCAAAATAAGCGATAATCTTATCTGCCAGATAGCCTACGGTCAGTATGATGTCCTTGAAGCCCTGTGCCGCCAGCGACCTAACCTCCCTTTCAAGAATAGGCATCCCATCCACAGGAATCAGCGGTTTAGGAATATCGGGAAAAAGTTCAGCAATGCGGGTTCCTCGTCCGCCAGCCATTATTACTACTTTCATTTTTCTCCAAAGAATTTCTCTTCTAACATCAAGCACAAGCAATGATACACCGGCAGGTGATACTCCTGTATCTTATAAGTTTCCGTCTCAGGTACACGAATACACACATCCGCATACTTCATCAGTTTGCTTTCTTTAGCACCTGTTAAGCCAATCACCTTCAACCCTTTAGCCTTGGCATTCACAGCAGCATAAAGCACATTCTTGCTATTACCGGAAGTGGAAATACCCAAGAACACATCCCCTGGCTTTCCATAGCCGTTTACTTGCTGAGCAAACACCAAATCAGCATTAGCATCATTCATAAATGCTGTTGTCAAAGAGGAATGACCAGTAAGACAAATGGCAGGTAATGCACCTTGTAAATTATCTGCTAATACCTGACCTAGCTCAGGATCAATGGCTTTCAGAGCAGCAGCATGGTCGCTATATACTTTACGTTTAAGTTTAAACTCTTTCATCAACTCACCCACAATATGTTCTGAGTCTGACGCTGAGCCTCCATTACCACAAACAAGTAGTTTTCTACCGTTTAAATAAGCAGATTCTAGAATCCTGTATGCTTTCTCGATATCCTTTTTACATACAGCAAGTTTGGGATACCTTTCAATAAGAATATTTAACTGCTCTTCCATGATGCTTATTTCAAAATGATTTCTTTGCGCGGAGAATAGCTTTGAGGCGCATAATAAAGGACATGAGTCCCTCCATTTTCGAAATTGAATGGCACTATCATCAGTTTTTCCATTGTCTTTTTCAAGTTTTCTTGTTTCTCTTTCTCGCAATAGAACAAAAGGAAGCCCCCACCTCCAGCACCAAGAAGTTTCCCTCCTAAAGCACCGGCTTCAATAGCATTACTATATAGCTCATCAATAGAACCGTTACTAACTTTTGCTCCTGTCCCTCTCTTTAGTTTCCATGTGGTATCTAGAAGTTTACCGAATTCATTCAGAGAAGTATTCTTATCACAGAGAACACCTTCTGCTTCGTCAACCAAAGCAAGCATATCCTTTAGCTGCTGAGTTTTGTCAACTGGTTTAGCAAATGTATCTGCTTGTATTTCTGATGAGAACCGTTGAATTCCGGTATAAAAAAGAAGAAGATTCTCGTCAAGTTCCTTTTTCCTTTCTGGTGAAATAACTATTGGATGTACTGAGAAATCCCCATCCTTGAAATCAATACGGTTCAAGCCACCATATGCTGCAGCCACCTGATCCTGCCAGCCACCATGTTCCTGCAAGATATCGCGTTCTACATGGATGGCTTCCTGAGCCAGCTGGCGTTTACTCATCATCTTGCCTTTTAGCGCACAAAAAGCATTCAGCATACCAACGGCAAAAGTACTGCTTGTGCCTAATCCTGTTCTTGCAGGCAAGTCGCCCTCGTAGGTGAGACGTATCTCATGGATATCATGCAGGCGCATACATTCACGAATCAAAGGATGTTCTATCTCCTCTAAATCATTCACCCGCTCAAATCTGTTATGCACAAGTTCTGATATATAAGGGTGAAATGGAGGCATATGTCTTACATTGACATAGCAATACTTGTCAAATGTCGTAGAAATGACAGCCCCGCCATGTTCGTTAAAGAACGATGGCATATCCGTTCCACCACCAAAAAATGACATTCTAAAAGGAGTTTTTGTTATTATCATAATCAAATACTATGCATTAATGTTCTTCAAAATATGTTCTTTGAACGATTCTATACTATTATCATCACAATACCTCTTGCTTGGCGACACAAATTGACTATTTTCAACCTTCTTATAAGCCGATATCAAACTCTGAGGGGTGCAATCATTTATCAATAGGCCTAACTTATATTTTCCAACCAGATTTCCTAATAGCCCTTTTGAAGGTGCAATTACAGGTTTACCAAATTGGGATGCATAGCCAATCAAACCACTACTTTGGGACGTTCTTTTGTATGGTGTTAAAATTGCGTTACAAGCCGTACATAGCGATGCAAAAAAATCATAATCACAATATTGATCAATTACTACTATTTGAACACGGTCTTTTAACCTTTCATATAAATTGTAAAACTCTTCCCTAATATCTTCAGCTATCCTCCCCGCAAAAAAGAATGTATATTTCTCTTTTTCATCCTGAGTTAATTCCCTCACAGAAAGCAATATTTCTATTGTTCCCTTATTTGAATTCATTGCTCCAAAATGTACAAAAAGAGTCTTTGAATTTTCTATATTATATTGCTCCCTTATATCAGTTACATTTTCTGACCGCAAAGGCAAATATGGGTCTGGAAGAAAAGAGAATTTATTTGTATGATATAAACTATTAAGTTGGTCTGCACTTTCTTGATCATTTAGTATTAAGACGCGCTTATAAACTTTAAAGCAACTCATAATAAAATACTTAATTCTATCAAGAGTTTTCTGCTTCCACGAAAGTTCATCTATTTCATGCAGGAATATTCTATATATAACACCAACAATTTTTGCTTGTTTTATAAAAATTGGTGCAAAAGGAACAAAAACAATCATGTGATTAGAATAAATCACATCAACTTTGTTTTCTTTTGAATACCTTCCTAAATACTTGCATATCCGATATGAATTAGAAAACATTTGAGATATTGTAGAAGGATCATCTAGAAATTTACTATCTTCAAAGTAATCAAATGAAACATTTGATAATGGCTCCCATATGAATTTATCTCTTACATCAATAAAACTTTGAGGTAATAAGAAAACAAAATTATCCCCCGGACTCATTGCTGCAACATCATATACATGATGGAGGTACTCGAGATGGTGCCCTCCTGTTAAATGAGAAAATACAAGTACCTTCATTGTTCTATTGAATTAGACTTCGAGTTTTTGAATTCAGCCAAGCTCTCCCCAATAAGAGGCCTGTTATAGGAGTAGCATAGGGGTACTCTATGTATGTTCCTTCAAGAAATAGCAACATAAACATTACAGTTATGCTATTTATTGATACGAAAGAGGTCTCATCCGTTGTTTTATTATATTTACGCATATTACGTACAAGAACCAGTCCTATAATAAAAAGCAAACAGAAAGCAATTGGCCAACCAAAAATCCAACTAAGTTGATATATTGGATAATCATTAAATTCACCAGCAGTTTGTCCCTGCTTGGTTTTCATGCTTACCATTCCGCGGGGGAGCGTATATTGTTCAAAATTATCAAAAAAGTCATTAAGATGTTTTTGACGAGATTGATCTCCTGCAGAACCAGAATCTCCGGTTTCCAAGAAATTCTCCGTTCTTACAAAAACTCGATAATACATCTCTGGAGATGTTTCATAAACATAGTCCCTGATTACAGGCAACGCTGCCATCACCATTGCTCCAAATATTAAACTGAAAACAGTATAAGGAACAATATTTTTTTTCTTCTTAAGAAGAGAGTAAAGAAGCCCTACTAAAAGAGAAAGAAGTAAGACAACCAGCAAGCGTCTTACACCCGCAAAAACTACGGTCACAGATATTATTGCTACACCAATTAGCAATAATAAATATTTTGATTTCTTGATAGAGGAAGAACATAATATCGGGACAGCAAGCAACACCCCGTATGTAACATATTGCTCACCTGTAGCTGCCGCAGCTATAGCTTTTTGGTAATTCATCAACGAATCAACTAACCATGCAGTAATACTGCCAAATGACAACCACATCAAATCATTATTTGTTATTTGATTAGGCGTTGAGAAAGCAAACATGCATACAAACAAGTAAAACCATGAGCGGGAACTTGACAACATACCATATATTGGAAACTCGTCATATATAGAACCTATGCAAAATAATACTAGAATTATCAATACTGTAAAAAAAATATGTCTGCTTTTAAATTGAATGGTAGTTATTTTCTTTCTTAAGAAAAACAAGAAAGGAATCAATAACAGTTCAGGCATTGAGATGGGAAAATTCAGATAGTCCTGCATTATAGTAGAACTAAGTGATGAAAACACGAAGAATCCCATCAGCAGAAAGAGTATATCATTCTTTAATGAACGTTGTCTCAACCATTTAAACATTTCGCTTTACCTTTTTTTAGTAAACTACTTGAATAATGCAGGTAGTCTATGTATGTAATAACTGAGTCTTTCCGTCTCGGACAGTTGAATTCGAAATGACACTTTTTCCATTGGGGTCAATGAAACAGGACTAAACGAATTAGACTCATACATATAAAGACCACTACCGCCAACAGAATTAAGGATATTTTTTTCGAGAGGTATCATACTTATCCCCCACTGCTTCTTTATTTCGGCATGGGACAGTGGCTTTGATGATATAAAATATTCACAATGTACATTCTCTTTCTTCTTCTCACCATACAGATTCAAATCTGCATAAACATCATTACCGTTAAGGTCTATAAGAACTTTTTTTAGCTCAAAAAAGCAGTCATAGGCATACTCTTCATCAAAATTCTTAAAGACAAACGCCCGTTGAATCCCATTACACAATGGGACAATATATCCTTTATCCAACCTTACTTCAGAAACGTGTGTCCCCAATGATGGTTGTATTGTAGTATATGATTCTATGGGATAAACAAAATACTTATTGGTATCTGTCAGATAAGCTATATGATATTTTTTCCAGCTATGGGTCCATGATTTGACATAGTCTGGGATTGGTATATTTGATATGTCTTCACTATGTTCCTCATACCATTCTTTAAATGCGGTCCATTGAGACTTTGTCCACATCTGCCCCCATGAAGAAGTCCACTGCATGAAATAAGTATCATAGCCAAATGTCATTGGGTTAAACTCACGAAGGCTTTCACACAGCCTATAGCTGTATAACGAGATGCCAGCAATGTGCTCATCATTCTTGTAGAACTGGCATGCTGCGTGTGCATACTCGAAGAAGTATGGCGACACCAGCAAATCATCCTCCAATATTATAACGGCATCGTATTGGCTTGTCAAATCACCACAACTGATAATGTTGCGTCGAAGCCCTATATTTTCCTTGTGATGAATGATCACCTTTTCTCCGTGTACCCATTGAAATCCTTCAACCAAATGTAAAACATCATTGTTTCCTGAGTTATCAATAGAGAATACAAGATCAACGGGGTGCTCATACTTAGCCTGGACCAAAGAATGATACAGCTTTTTTAGTGTTTCCGTCCTGTTGTAGCACGGTATTACTATTGCAATTTTTAATTCCATATTTGTACTATTGTGCGATTCAAATAACATTGCTTCATTTATCTTTGTAAAGATAAAAGGCGGGCCTCAATATTATTCTGTGTTTTTTCACCTATTATTGCAATTATATTCCATATTGGTGTAAGCATCCAGTATATTATTGCACACGCAATTACTGTGATTAAAGTTATTATAAACACGTTTAATAATACGAAGAAAATATTATCATTCAAATTATATAAATACATCACTGCAGGATTAATTAGGCTAAATAGGAATGTTCCATGAACCATATACATTGCCAATGATGACTTTCCTATTTTGTTAATAATGCGTGAATGAAAATTCAACTTACCAATAATAATATAAAAAACGATTGCATTAATTAAAAGGACTGGACTGCAATAAGCAAAAAACACGCGCAACCAAATAGCATCTGCTATACGGCCAAAACCCATATAGGAAAAGACAGCAACGACTAAAGCATTGAAAAGGAGAAAAGCGCACAAAGTTTTATTAATATTTAACCCGTCCCACTTTGTCTTATAATATCTCAAAGTATCTCCTATTGTATAGAATAACATAAATGTAACCACATTTTTTCCGTCTTTCAATGACTCATCTGATCCTAACATTCCTATATATACACTCATATATAACAGCGCACCTAGCAAAAATATCCTATTTACGAGCGTAATGTCTTTAAGGAATTTGTTAATAACTGGCGACAAAAGATACAAAAATATGTATGTTCGGATAAACCAGAAAGGTGTATATGAAAGGAAGAATGGTAGTTTAACCAATGATTTTGCCCCCCCCAGGCCGTTGAAAGCATTAATAACTTGTTCTACCATGTATGGAATAGATAATATCAGTACCATACCGGCTAATTTTACAAATCCTTTCACTGAAGCCCTTATTCCAAAATATCCACTAATGAAAACGAATATTGGAACTCCAATATGAAGAGGGAACCAAATAGCCTTATAGAACGATAGTCCAGAGGCAGGATATACTGCAAAATACAGAATATGATAGAATACTATCATAAACTGTGCTATAATTCTTAATAACTCAAATGAGCTTTGTCTTTCCTTATTCATTACAATCCTTTTGTTCTTATCATTATAGTTTTAAACAAATATCCCCATAAACCTTTTACACCTGTCAAATAGAAACTGGATATGGATATTTTCATTTCTTTTATCTCTAACTGTACCCACTTCCAGAGGGTATAGAAGCTTCCAGAGACTGCTGGGCCTAAAAGTAAGGCCCATATTCCAATGGATGTGAATTGGAGTAATGCTATAGTTATGAGTATTTGTGCTGCAGAAGTGCTTAAGACAGCTACTGGTGAGGGTATGACATTGCGGGAACTCATCATCATGGCAAATAGCTGAGCATTAGTCAAAATAATCAGATATATTAAATAAGAGGACATCAAACTTGTTGACGGCATGGTTGTTTCAGAGCCAATAATATTTATAAGCCATGGGCATAGGATAATAATGGCGATTCCACCTAGAAGCAGAATTGAAATCATTAGGGCTATTGATAACGATGATTTCTTGATGAAGACTTCATGTTCACTTCGTAACCTTAATTTACAATATTCTGGATAGTAAGATAAACCCATATTTGATGCTAAACCTTGGACAACTCCGAACAATTGTGTCATCAACCCCCATTGAGCTGTTGCAGCCAGCGGCAAATATGCCCCAGCTATAAAAGTACTCCCTTGTGTTCCGATATAATGTCCTATTGTATTCGTTCCACTTTTTTTTGCTGTCACCCATATATCACTCAAAGCAGACAACACTTCTTTTTTTTCTGTATGAACTAATGGTAAGTTTTCAACCATCTCCTTAGTGTAAAACTTGCGATAACTATAATATCGCGCTATAAATGGAGACACTAGATTTGCGATAACTACACTCATTAGGCCAAACTCTGAATAGATGAGTGCAAAACAAATAATTATGTATGCAACTCGGGAATAGATAGATGCCATTTTTTGCTCCTTTACTAATCCCGCTCCCATCAATAAAGAATTGTAATAGAGAAAGTAAAGATTAAAATAAACACTTATCGAGAAAAATAACCATATTGATAGAGAATTTTCCACATTTGTAAATCCTTCTGTAACTCGGTACATGTATAACGAGCCTATTGTCAACAAAAGTCCCAGTACACCCAAAGATAGTCTTCTATATAAGTATTTTGATGCATCTATTATAGTTTTCAATAATTTATAATCTATTTCTTTTCCCTGATCCACCTTTTCTATCTCACCTCTAAATATCTTTCTTGCTCCGCTTAATACATAAGTAACGTTTCTTCCTATTTGGCCAGAGAATCCGAAATCTGCCATTTGGGCTAAGGCTCCTACAGACAGCATGACATAGTTCATGCCTATTTCCGATGCACTAAGCTTATGTAGGATTACAGGTAATACTATTACACCTGTTCCATACTGGAATATTTGTGCAATATATCCAAAGACGATATCCTTCTTTGTTACTTTTACTTCCATTTAGCCCAAAAGACTATTAATAATGCTTAGTAATTTGTGTTTAACTCGATATAGGAATAAACTTCCCGGCACATATAGATAGAAATAAAATATCAGTTTTTCACCCTTTGTTAAGTATTTGTTCATCTGTCGTCGCACATCGATTGTACGATAATATTCTCTGTGTCTCGCTACGCCAAAAAGATATTTGGGAACGTCTTTTCTTAGTTTAACATTCCATTTTCTATACACTCCAGGAGAGTAACTATCCATATCATGAAATATTTCGCTTAAACTACCAATAAGATATTGAGGCCAATATTTCTCCCAAGTTTTTGAAGGATTACGCTGTATTACCAAAGGGAAATAATAGTACAAACACTTTTGCGAGGATAACAAAATCCCAAAGTACATTTGAGCAAAAAACCTATAGCCATAATATTTATCATCAAAAAAAGATTTTCCGATAGTTAATACATCTTTTTTAAAAATGATACTTGAAATAAAATTAGGTTTTTCCATTACACGTAATGCAAATTCGTGTGGTGTTAGTGTTTGAGACGCATTTCCTGTATATATGGGATCAACAAGTCTGTTATTTGTACATTCTGCATCACCTGAAAGCCTATTCCAATGAAGTGCCACATAGTTTTCTTCGCTTTTTAGTAATGGCATTATATCTTCAATGAAATTTGGCGATAGTATATCATCATCTCCCATCAGATAAAGATACTTTCCATTCGCATTATCTGCAATCCATACAGCGTTTTGTTCTGGCCCCACATTCGTTTCTTGACACTTGTATATTACAGGGACATTGTATTCTTTTGATGCCTCTTCTACAACCTTTTTTGTTTCGTCTTCCGAAGCATTATCCGCAACAATTACTTCTACATCATCTAGATAACTACGCAATTGCGGAAATAATGCATCCAGATTCTCTTTTAAAAAGGCCTGTCTATTGTATGTCGGTATTCCTATTGTTAAAAGCATATTGTTTTAATTATGTCAATTATATTCTCCTTCGTCAAACCATTCCTCTCAAGTAGTTGAGCAGCTTTTATTCCATCCGTGAATTCCTTCTTTAAACCAAGGTTCACAACTCTCATCGTAAATGTACTATAATAAGCAGCTATCTTCTGACCATAGCCACCTTCAATAATACCATCTTCCAGAGTAATTACCAAGTTGTGATCTTTTTTTAGCGTCTCTAATAGTTCAGAATCAACACCAGTAATATATCGAGGATTAACTACCGTTGGAGTAAATCCAAATTCTTCTTCAATTGCAGTTGCGAACTCCTCTCCCATTTGATAGAAGTCGCCAAGTGCAAACAACGCGACCTTCTCTCCTTTTTGGGTAACCGAAGATTTGTTTAATTTACTATAATCCTTCTCCACAGGTTTATCTGTATGAACTAACTTATTACATGGAATACGAATCGCAACAGGATGCTCATTCTGCTCAATACTCCAATCAAGCATTGCTAGGTATTCCTCGCAGTTCGTAGGTGCCAGGAATACCAAATTGGGAATATTGGACATCATAGCTATGTCAAAGAATCCTATATGAGTTTCATCGGTGTCACCCCAGATAGAACCATTACGTATCAGTAATGTCGCTGGACATTTATTTATGCATAAATCATGGAGTATCTGATCGTATGCCCGCTGATAGAAAGTAGATAAGGAAACGACAATAGGCTTTCCACCATTTTTAGCAACACCCGCTGCCATTGTAACAGCGTGTTCTTCTGCAATACCAACATCAATGAACTGATTCCCCAACTTTTGCCTTATATCTGCATTAAAACCACATGACATCGGAACAGCCGGAGTGATAACACAGATAGACGGATCTTTTTCCATCTTCTTCAACAGAAAATCACGAACGGTAAAGCCATAGTTCTCACCTACACCTTGTCCTTTCTTTTGACCAGTTTCTATATCAAAGGGGGCGTGAAAATGCCATCCCTCGCGATTATCCTCTGCAATTGTATAGCCTTTTCCTTTTACAGTCCGAATATGAACAACGACAGGAACAGGTGTATTTTTTACCTTATTGAACGCTTCAATTAAAGAAGAGATGTCGTTACCGTCCTCAACATAGCTATACTGATATCCTAATGACTTAAAATAGTTATCACTTGCTTCACCTTTAGTATCTCTCAACTTTCTTAAATATTGAGTTAAAGCTCCGTGAGGTTCAGCTATAGCCATATCGTTGTCATTAACAATGACTATAAGATTTTTCCTCATTTCACCTCCGACATTGAGCCCCTCAAATGCCAAGCCACCACTAAGAGATCCGTCTCCAATGAAAGCAATTATATTTTCTTTGCCGCCTTTCAGGTCACGACCACGAGCCAATCCGCACGCCAAACTTATTGACGTAGAGGTATGACCTACAGAGAAAAAGTCATGTTCGCTTTCTCTTGGTTGCGTGAAACCAGATACATCCCACTTAGGTTCTTCATTTAAATAAGCGTCTTTACGTCCTGTGAGTATCTTATGTGTATAACTCTGGTGAGAAACGTCAAAAACAATCTTATCTACAGGAGAGTTAAATACATAATGAAGAGCAATAGTAGCTTCGACCACACCTAGGTTAGGTCCAAAATGTCCACCGCTGATACTCATCTTGTGCATGAGCAGATTTCTTATTTCAGAAGCTAAAGTCTCTAATTCTTGTATCGAGAGGCCTTTTATATCCTTTGGGCTATTTATTCTATCTAATATCATATTTGAATAATTACAATGATTGTCCGCCATCAATTGTTACGATTGCACCATTTACAAAACTTGCATCATCTGAAACCAAGAAATTAGCAACGGTAGCAACTTCTTCGGGTTGTCCGACTCTTCCCATAGGTATCATACCAATGAAGCGTCCCTCATCAAAGTTCTTGAATATTGGTGTCTGAATTACGCCAGGACAGATTGCATTTACCCTAATATGCGAACCATATTTCTTAGCAAGCATTTGGGTCGCCTTTATTACGGCTGACTTTGATGCTCCATAAGCATAACTCTGGCCGCTTGTATATGATTGCAAACCAGCAACTGATGCATTATTCAGTACTACACTTCCTTTTCCCATCAAAGGCATCATCGCTTTGGTAACCATCAACATTCCCGTCACATTAGTATCCATTACAGAAGCAACATCATTTCTTTCCAATGTCTCAAGAGGCGGCATTACCGGAAAGACTCCAGCATTATTAAAAAGGATGTCCAGTCTGCCAAAACGTTCTTTAATAAAACGAGCGCATTCTTCTATTGATTTGTCATCCTGAACATTTAGCTCACAGAAAACAGAGCCACCTCCATTTTGACTTATACGATTGACAACGCTCTCACCTCTTTCTCTATTTCGACCCGCTACTATTACTGTTGCTCCAGCCTGAGCGAAGCGTACCGCAGATGCCTCTCCCATTCCAGAAGTAGCACCCGTCACTAAAGCTATTTTATTTGTAAGATTATTCATTATCTACAATTCATTTAAAGTCTGATATCTTGTTCCCTCTAACTCAGGAACCATATCCTGAGGAGCTCGCCCAAGAGGTAATTTTGGAGATAGTTTCAAATTATCATCAATAATTAAATTGACTAACAGGGGCTTTGAAAAATCTATTGTTCCAGAATAAATATCATTACCAGAATTCACTTCTACATACGTAATACCATAAGTGTCTGCTAATTTCTGCAGATTAGGAATGCCATATCCACTATCAAAAGTCGAATGAATCACATGCCCCTGGTATGCAGCAACCTCCTTATCTCTAATCATTCCAGATACATGATTATTCATTACGACTATAACAATTGGAAGATTATGTTGTGAAATATACTGTAATTCCTGAACATTCATCTGGAATCCTTGGTCACCTATAAAACAAAGTACAGGATGGCCTGTTGCATAATGAGCTCCAATCGACTTTGTCACCGAACACCCAAGAGAAGCAAAGGATTTAGAATAAAGAACTTGTTTATTGTAAGCTGTGTGTGCGCATGCTCTTGAAATCCAGAACTCATTATTCCCCACATCGTTTAGAACAATTGTATTCTTTGGTGCGTTCTTAAGAAACGAATCTACCAGCTTTACGGTCTCATTGACATCTTCATCCCAAAGATCTTTCTTTATGATTTCGCAAACGCTTAGCCATTCATCAAAATCTGACACAACATATTCTGCTTGCGCCAAAGATGGTAATAAAGCTGTCAAATCTGCTTCAACCTTTATAGAATTGGGAATCTCCTTACCTAATTCTGAATTGTCAATATCGAAACGAACAATCTTTGCTTGATAAGGTATTCCTTTATAGCTCTGTGACGTAAGTGGAAAATTAAGCCTGTTGCCTAAAGAGATGATTAAATCTGTCTTTGAAAGGATAAAATTAGCATAGCGTACTCCAAATCCTCCAATATAACCATAATAATACGGAGAATCTGCAATAGAGTGATGTGCATACCGGCTTGAGAGTACTGGAACCTTAACCTTTTCTACAAATTGCTTTAGTTGCTCGGCTGTTTTAGTTTGATTGATACCGTCGCCTATAAGAATAACAGGTCGTTTAGAATTTATAAGTTCAGAGTTTATTATCTCAATTATCTTTGAATATTCTTCGGAGACCTTTTTCTCTTTCAATTTTGAATTTGCATCTACCACTTCTTTTTTCCACAACGAAGATGCAATATCAAGAAAGACGGGACCTTTTCTACCTGCCAGAGCAATTGAACAGGCTTCGTTTACAGATCCGGCAAAATCTTCTATAGAATCAATTCGTTTAGCGTACTTAGTTACATTCTTAACCATAGCACAAGTATCTATCTCCTGATTAGACTGTAATCTAACAGAAGGGTTCAATGCTGCACTATGTGCTGTTATGAAAAGGACCGGAATGGAGTCACAATATGCATCTGCAATACAAGTTATCATGTTGGTAAAGCCTGGGCCTCGAGTTGCATATGCTACACCTAACTTACCAGAAGCCTGAGCATAACCTGCTGCTGCAAAGCCTGCAGCTTGCTCATGATAGCTAAGGTGAGCCTCAATACCTTCTCTCCTGTCAATGGCATATATAAAATCAAGTATGACACCTCCTGGAATACCAAAAGCATCAGTAACCTGATTCTGTACAAGGATGTCAACTAAGTAGTCTGAAGCTGTCATACTAACACTCTTCTATCATTTTATCACACAATTCCTTCTCAAAACGGATCCCTGTCCCCTCTTGTTCCATACGTTTAAAGATTCGAGCCATCTTTTCAATATCAACCTTCTTCTCAAGGAGATAGTTAACAATGCTATGATTCCTCCCTGTTGTTGCAGCTAAAAAATATGGATATGAATAACCCCAAATTTCTGATTCAGGAATCTGCTTCTTGATTGGCTCAATAAAACGGTTCGCAACTTTGCAGATAGGATCCAAATCAAATGTGTAACCCTGTTGATTGAGATAATTCATAAACAGCTCTATACTAAGGTTACCAGCTCCACGACCGATGCCTAACACGGAAGCATCAAGAATCAGGTCATGCTCATACCCTTGCTCACAGAAAGTGACAGCATTGGTCATTGCCTGCTGCATATTGTTATGGGCATGGAAACCAAAGCGAATATCTGAAGCCAATCTTTTATCGTATATTTCAGCATACTTCAACATTTTATCTCTGTTGAAAGTTCCAAAAGAGTCAACAAGATAAACAGCATAGGGATGTACATCATTGAACATCTTAACAATATCACCAATCTCTGACAAGTCATATTGTTCGGTTCTTGCTAATTGGACACCAACTTGATATCCTTTATTTACAAGTTTACGGCAATATTCTACGCCCTCTTCAAGATTACGTTTCCAAAATATGACACGAATCATCTCGGTGGTGTCTGCTGAGCATACTGGAAAAAAATCTGCAGAATAGCCTTCAGCATAGGTCATTACAGACAGTTTTGCACCTCGCTTTAGATTTCCAAATACTTTCATCAGATTCTCCATGGAGCTGAATCTCACAACTCCATCCATATCTTGATGAGGGCCAATAAAACCTACTTCAACGAACTTTGCTCCAGAATACGAAACAAGTTCTGTGATGGCACGTGCATTATCAAAGCCAAACGCCCATTCATTTACATAACCGCCATCTCGAAGGGTACAGTCTAAAATCTCTATTGATTTCATATTATCATTGCTCTGAGATAAAAGTTTCTATCTCACTTACACAAATATTATAAATACTCTCATTTTTATATCTCTTGTACCAGTCCGATGTAAGTATTGCACAATTCCTCGCATTCAAACGAGGTTTCCAGCCCAAACGGGTCTTTGCTTTGGTGATATCCAGCATCAACAAATTGGCCTCATGGAGTGCATTGGGATCTGACACATCCTTCAGCTCGCCATATCCAAAGTTTTCAATCATGGCAGTTGCAACTTCCCATACGGTAAGCACAGATTCCTGTTCTGGTCCAAAGTTCCAGCCTTCACAATACTCTGTAGGGTGCCCCCACATCTTCTGAGCAAGGAGCATATAACCACTCAGCGGCTCTAGCACATGTTCCCAAGGGCGCACAGCCTTTGGCGAGCGAATCTCAATGGGCTTTCCAGCCTCCAGAGCACGGATGCAGTCAGGGATAATACGGTCTTTTGCCCAGTCACCACCACCAATCACATTGCCGGCACGAACGCTGGCCAGACTTACATGGTGTTTCTTGCCGTAATCTTCAGGATTGAAGAAACTCCTTCGCCAGCTCTGTATGGCTATTTCACAAGCGCCTTTTGATGAGCTATAGGGATCATAACCACCAAACGGATCATCCTCTTTATAGCCGGTCATCTGTTCCTTATTGTCATAGCATTTGTCAGTGGTAATCATGACTCCTACCTTAACACTATCAGTTGCACGGATGGCTTCCATAATGTTGATGGTGCCCATCACATTGGTCTGGTAGGTTTCTACTGGTATCTCGTAACTAAGGCGTACCAGAGGTTGTGCAGCCAAGTGGAAGACAATCTCCGGCTGATATTGACGGAAGATTTCTTTCATCTTCTCGCCATCACGAATATCTGCACGGATGTCTGCATTAATCTTCTTACCAATTCCAGAGAGCACAAAGTTGTCTTTCTCAGAATAAGGTTCCAGACCTACGCCAACAACCTCTGCACCCAGTTCGTGTAGCCAGATGGAGAGCCAGCTACCCTTGAAACCGGTGTGACCGGTTACAAGGACGCGTTTGCCTTTATAGAAATTATTGAATACGTCTATGTTCATATTACTTGGCATGTGATTTACAGAACTCAGATATGCACTTTATCATCCACAGGTTCATCTCCTTGGTCATGCCAGGGAATACGCCAATCCAGAAGCCATTGGTCATCACAAAGTCAGTATTCTTCAGTTCACCAACAATGCGATAGCCCTCTCCTGTCTGACGCATCTCGTCAAAGCAAGGATGCTTGGTCAGGTTACCGGCAAAGAGGTTACGGGTCTGAATCTTATTCTGCTCCAGATAGCCAGTCAATTCATTGCGGGTAAAACCTGCATCTTCCTTCACAGCAATCAGGAAACCAAACCAAGAAGGATTACTGTTAACCTCTGCTACAGGAAGAATCAGACCTGGAACATCCTTCAGGCCATCATGCAACATCTGATAGTTGGCGCGACGGGCAGCAACAATCTGATCCAGCTTATCCAACTGAGCGCAACCTACAGCGGCCTGCATATCCGTAATCTTCAAGTTAAAGCCAAAGTGACTGTATACATACTTGTGATCATAACCCTGAGGCAGTTCACCAAACTGACCGGTGAAACGCATACGGCAGGTGTTATCTACTCCTGAAGCGCACCAGCAGTCACGCCCCCAGTCACGGAAAGAGAGCGTAATCTTATTCAGTTCAGGATCGTTGGTATAAACAGCACCACCCTCACCCATCGTCATATGGTGAGGAGGATAGAAACTACTGGTACCAATATGGCCCCACGTGCCGGTCTTCTTGGTCACGCCATCAATGGTGTATTCAGAACCAAGAGCATCACAGTTATCCTCAATGAGCCAAAGGTTATGCTTCTCACAGAAAGCCAGAACAGCCTTCAGGTTGAAAGGATTACCCAGAGAATGAGCCATCATCACAGCCTTAGTCTTGGGACTATAAGCTGCCTCCAACTGATTGACATCAATATCAAATCCGGGAAGCGCAACATCTACAAACACAGGAATTGCACCATACTGGATGATAGGAGTTACAGTAGTGGGGAATCCTGCAGCTACAGTAATCACCTCATCACCCTTCTTGATTCTACGGTCGCCCAACTTATGTGAAGTCAGTGTGTAGAATGCCAGAAGGTTTGCACTCGAACCAGAGTTGGTAACTGCACAGAATTTTACACCCAACCAATCTGCCAAACGACGCTCAAACTTGTGCGTCCAAGGGCCTTGAGTCAGCCAGAAATCCAGTGATGAGTCCACAAGGTTCACCATCTCCTCATCATTGAAGAAACGACCACCATAATGGACAAATGACTTACCTGGTTCAAACTCCTTTTTCTGGGCATGAACCTCTTTATAATACTCACGCGTAAGCTCTAAGATCTGAGCTTTTAATTCTTCTTTCTTAGCCATATTTTATTTCACTTTTTAATCAAATTGCTTTAAGGGGATTGGGCACCTGCCTATCCCATTTTTTCCATGGTGCCTTATCGTTCTTCAAGAGTTCTTCCAGCATATTTTTCTCTCGGATATTATCCATGCACTGCCAGAAGCCTTCATGGATATAGGACATCAGTTGACCTTCCATTGCCAACTGAGTGAGAGGACCCTTTTCAAAATTAGTGGTATCACCCTCGATATAATCAAACACCGCTGGTTCAAGTACCATGTAGCCTGCATTAATAGGTGCGCCATCTAGTTGGTTCTTTTCACGGAATGCCCTAACGGAATTATTCTCGATACTTAAAACGCCTTTCTCTTGTGCCATCTTTACAGCTGTTAGTGTTGCCAACTTGCCATGGCTTTTATGGAACTCTAAGAGTTTGTTTATGTCAACATCACAGACACCATCACCGTAGGTCATCATAAAGGGTTCATCGCCCACGTATTCCTGTACGCGCTTAATACGACCACCAGTCATGGTGTTGTAACCTGTATCAACAACTGTCACCTTCCAAGGCTCCAAATGGCTATGGTGAACTGTCATCTCGTTCTTCCCGTCTCGGAAATCAAAGCTGATGTCAGAGTTGTGAATGAAGTAGTTGGCAAACCACTCCTTGATATACTCCTGTTTATACCCAGCACAAATGATAAACTCATTGTGGCCGTACCAAGCATACTCTTTCATAATATGCCACAAAATAGGCATTCCACCTATTTCTATCATTGGCTTGGGTTTAAAAACCGACTCCTCGCTAATACGGGAACCAAAGCCTCCGGCTAATAATACAACTTTCATATCACCTAATGGAATTAAATTCTTAAAAAATGGGGCAAGATTACCAAGTTTTATTGAACCTTGATTATTTATGAGAGAGCCTGATAAGAGCCTGCCCCATACATAACGATTTTTTATATTCGCTGCTTCACAGCAGTATTAAGTTGTTCTTTGTACATGGACTTGCAAAGCAAGATAATCAACGAAATTGCCTTTCGCATTGCGTTCCGTGCTAGATTCCGGTGTCACATTCAAATAAACCTCAATATCAGATACTATCTTGCTTAAATATTCACAGACCGCCCTTTCCAAATCATCCTTACTACCAGGAAAAGGAGTAACGCAATCCACTTGCAATAGTGGATACTCTCCCACGTTAGATTGAAGGAAGGGCACTAATGTGTCTGGTCTATTGAATTGTCCTTTATTGTATATCAGGGTAAACATCTTGTTAAATGTTAACTTGTTAATTGTTAATTTTGAGGTTTTGCTATGTTTGACAGGAAGCGTGCTTCTGTCATTGGAAAATCTTATCTCTTTCTTAAGACTCGCTGACGCTCGAATAAGCGACAAAGTCGAGCGGACAAAAGTGATAAACACCACTTTTCAGAATCGAAATGTGGCTGTAAGCCTCTTTGAGATTTCCTTTTAAGGCTTATCTCGTTGCTCTTTAAAAGCTGACAGATCAATATTTGGTATATAGCCTACTGTCTCACCTACCTTGACATTACTTTTCTGTTCCTTATCTAAATCATCTATCTTCTCGTCACGAACTTGATTATCCTTATCATCAGAAAACCAAATAATAACAGGTACAATAACAGTTAAACCAGAAAGTACGCCAACAACATATTGCTTATCGAGAAATGAGATTATAGCGCAAATGATGGCTCCAATAATCACAAGGAGCATCAATATCTTTTTCCAGTTCTTACAAATAAAGTTCATGTTTTTTCCTTTATGTAAGTTGCTCTACCAATTATGTCTGGAGCTGTGCTCCTGTCAGATAAATAATCCGCTCTCTTCGTCAGATGTGAGCGACACCGCTTTCTGTAATCGCGATGTGGCTGAAAGCCTCTTCGAGATTACTAGTCCCTCTTAAATATGTCTCTTGTGTAAACCTTATCTTTTACGTCGTCCAAACAAGCATCATAGCGATTGGCAATGATGGCCTTGCTTTGATCCTTGAACTTCTCCAGGTCGTTAATCACCTGGCTACCGAAGAACGACTGGCCATCGGGGATCGTAGGTTCATAAATGATAACCTCGGCACCTTTAGCCTTGATACGTTTCATAATGCCTTGAATGGCACTTTGGCGGAAATTATCGCTGTTGCTCTTCATCGTGAGGCGATAAACGCCAATGACACATTTCTGCTCACGGTTGGAATCCCACTGACTACTACCATCGTAATAGCCAGCCTTGCGCAACACCTCATCTGCAATGAAGTCCTTACGGGTTCGGTTGCTCTCAACAATAGCTGTCATCATGTTCTGTGGCACGTCAGCATAGTTGGCCAGCAACTGCTTGGTGTCCTTTGGCAGACAGTAGCCGCCATAGCCAAACGAGGGGTTATTATAGTGCGTGCCAATACGTGGGTCGAGACCTACACCAGAAATAATGGCCTGAGAATCCAAGCCCTTGACCTCGGCATAGGTGTCGAGCTCGTTGAAGTAGCTGACACGAAGGGCGAGATAGGTATTGGCGAACAATTTCACTGCCTCTGCTTCAGTCATTCCCATGAAGAGTGTATCAATATCTTCCTTAATGGCTCCTTCCTGCAACAGTGCAGCGAAGGTCTTGGCCTTTTCTTCTGCCTCTGGATTGCCAATAGCTGTAATAGCAGCATTCTCTTCATCCCACTTCTTATTGCGATCTGTTGGGAATATCTTTGGGTAGCCCACAATAATACGACTCGGATATAGGTTGTCATAAAGTGCTTTGCTCTCGCGAAGGAACTCTGGTGAGAACAGGAGGTTGAACTTTTTGCCTTTGAGGGCAGGGTCGGTCAGGAACTTCAAGGCGTACTTAACGTACAACGAGCGGCAATAACCCACGGGAATGGTGCTCTTGATGACCATCACGGCATCGGGATTGACACTGAGCACAAGGTCGATGACATCCTCAATGTGATGGGTATCGAAGAAGTTCTTCTGAGGGTCATAATTGGTGGGGGCCGCAATGACTACATAGTCAGCATCCTTGTAGGCTGCTGCACCATCGAGAGTGGCTGTAAGGTCTAATGACTTTTCAGCCAAGTACTTTTCGATATAGTCATCCTGGATGGGGGAAATGCGGTTATTGATTTTCTCCACCTTCTCAGGGATGACATCCACTGCCGTGACATGATTATGTTGCGCTAAAAGCGTGGCTATGCTCATGCCAACATAGCCGGTTCCTGCTACTGCTATATTCATTTTTCTCTTGATTTGATTTCTAAAAAAAGGGGCAAGGATTATCAGGTTATTGAACCAGGGAGATGTTAGATGGCAGATGGAAGATGTGTTTCCTACCACCATTAACAACTGCGATTCCATTTACCTTTTGAATATTTGTTATTAAATAAGGGAGGAAAGAGTCACATTATTCTTGCGTCCCTATGGTAGCAAGCGGTGCAAGCACCGAGCGGAATCTTGATTTTTTATGATATAAGATGGAAGAAGGAATATGTAAGATATGTTTCTTTCCACCATAATCAACAGTGATTCACATCCCTTATATCTTTTTGTATTTTTGAAAAGGAGGAGAGGGAAACCTTTATTGAACCTTTGTATTATGAGAGAGGTTTGCACCTCCCCTCCTGTTAAAGCTATTTTTATTTGTTATTCAATTATCAATTATCGTTATCTGCTCCCTCAGCATTTTCGTGATCGAAGGGTGAATCTTAGAACTCCAGGAAAGGCAATGGATGAAAATCCGGCCGGGATTAACCGATGGGCGAAGCTGGGCTTCGCCGGAATTACGGAATCACGAATCTAAGGAATTACGGAAAAGAGCTTCGCAGGATTTACTGTAGGACGCGAGGACAAGTCTGCGTCTCACATGGTTACCATGGACCCCATTGTCCCTTTTATGTTACTAATTATTCACACATCGTACTTTTTACGGCTAGGAAATCTAATATCCAAAAAAATTTTTTAGGTCGCGGTTCAATGTTCTGCCTTTATAATATGCGCCCCAGTTGGCATCAACAGTCTTCTCGCCTGTTTGCGGATCATATAACTCGCGGAAGTAATAATACTTATTTGTATCATCAGCCCTAACAGACTTCTCGAATTCCTCCCATTTTGAAATGATATCAGTTAGTTCCTTATCTATGGATTCTTCGAAGTCGGAAGGATATATAGATTCATTATATCTATGTGAGATAACACATGCTATGGCAAAACGAGCGAGATTCTTCACATTAAATGATGAACTCTGATAGTTGTTGATACGTTCAAAAGCCATATAAGCGTAAATACATTTGCGATAATCCAGATCTTCTGGGACTATTGTATCAAATGTACGTTTCTCAAATAGCGTATTGATTGAAGTTGATCTTGCCCTAACAGGTTCGTCTTCTACTGCCAAGCAGATACGTAAGAACTGTTCACGGTCTATAATCTTGGACCTTTCGATATATTTCTTTCGTAGGCCATCACCAAATTCACCTCGTTTGCGCTCATAATAAAATCCAAAATCTGCAAAGATTAACTCCTGAAGCTTTACCTGGATAGCATCGTTAGCTCGTCTGTCTGCTTCATATACGGGAGACTGTTGGTTGGTCGCTATAGAAATGTCTTCTATCAATTTCAGTTTATCTTTCTCACTTCTCTCACTGGCATTGAATGAAATGATTTTCAGCAGCACTTCCTTATTATCAAACACGTCAAGAGTATTGTTTGCAAGATGATTATCATATATTACACTTAACGTATAGGCCGTCTGACCACCGTTGATTATCTGAGGATTGGTGACCATTATCTCTGCCTTGTTTTTCTTTCCGACCTTATCGCTATAGATGGTTTCATCGGAAAGCATGGTGATACCATTATTAAAGAGAGCAAACTCGTTTGTAGCTATATTTTCAATAGAATTGGCAATCTTAGCATTGACACTTCCACTTTTTAAATCAAGATAACTACGGGGATTAAACTTTAAAATGGAATTCTTATATTTAGATAATATCTTGGCTATTTCTATTGTCGGAACATAAAGCGCATTAACTGTGCATTCTCCATAATTCGTTTCAGGATAATACTGGATTCTGTGACCCGCGCTTTCCTTATCAACATTCAATGTAATCTTTAACTCCTTGATATTAAAATATGAACCGCTAATAAGAGGGAATAACAGCTCTTTGTATACACGCTCATAATTATATACCTCGACAGCATATCCACCTGTCAATTTCCTCAACTTAGGAGCTAAAGAAGATTTCAGATTCGCCAGAAGGATTACCTTTGGCGTATATTTAGGAATATCAGAAATCTCTCCCAATCTACGGATAAATCCTTGAATCTTTCCATTGTATTGCGTCCCGTTTTCATCAGTTTCTTCTCCATCCAGAATACGTGTGATATCCATTGCCAACAGCTCCTCCATCGTAATCTCCTTATTTTGGAAGTTGGCATCAGTCGTCCTGAATTTAGATTGGATGAAGTAGATTATTTTATCTTCTTCATCAATGTAATAAGCATCTATTCCTCCATCAGAAGGTCCATCGGTAACTAGGGCTTCACGTTCTTCAAAATTAATCAATCCAAACTTAACCTTAAGAAACATATGGATATATGCACGGGTACGAGCCTGATTGATTTTGATCTGATCTGATGAATCTGGATAATATCTGCGATTCTCCGAAGGAGCTTCACATCGCAGACTATCAATTACTTTCAAAAGGTCGTCATATTTTGCCATAGTAAATAAGATAAAGATAAAGGTTAATATTATTTTTTCACGACACAAGCATTTGCAGCTCCCCTTTTATTGAGATATTCTAACAGTTCTTGTACAAATGTGTCGTCTGTTTTGCATTCTAATAATTGACATATCTGGAAACCGGTATCCGTAAAAGTGAATACATGCAAGAAGACTTCACCACTAGCCAATTTTAAATCTATATCGCACGATTTACACTCTAAGACGCAGTCCTTATCTATCGTTATTGTACCTTTTGATCCGTTGACAAATCCGCAATCAACTAATGACTGGAACTGATTAAAACGGAAGAATTTGTTGTCATCCAAAATAAAATCTGGTACGTAAGCATTCTCTATAGACATTTTACATAATTCTGCAAACCATTCAGCCTCATGCCTCTCTATTTGCTTCAAACAAGTCAGCGTTCGCTTATAATACTTACCCGGCTTTTTTATTTCACCTGCTAGAATCTTTGCCCACAGAACCCTAATTTGATCGTCAGAACAGTCTTTAGCGCAATCAAAGAAGTGAGCTGACCACTCGTCGCTTGGCAAATTAGCGGGCAACTTTGACGGATCAAGACCTTGGAGCTCAGCCATAGCACCTCCATATATTTCAGCGATATTATGGAGTTCGTTGCGGTCTCTGGAAGTCCTGGCAACATTAATTATATCCTGAGCCATTGCCTCCTTTAGAGCAATTATTGCATTCTGATTTGAACGCTCTTGCTCTATCACCATTTTAGCTCGTTCGTCCCTTTTGAGAACAAACGGATGCATCAAGGAACTGATGCCTTTATCAAGGCAATCAACCACTCGCTTTAATGGCTCACTGAGTCCAGCTAAATCTTTTATGTTCATAGCAAGGAAAGATAGTTAATGGATTGTTCTAAATTTCTTTTAAGAATCTTTGTTCCACTGACATTTTTCTCACCCTATTCAGCCACTCTTTAATGGCCCTAGGTGAATTCTTAAACCTCTCATCATCCGTCTTTTCAAGAGCGATCCCCATCAAGGCGTACTCACGCTCAAGTGAGGTTGAGAACACACCAGAGTCGTCTGTATTGATCGAAACACTTATCTCATGAGGAGGATAAGGTGTATTCAACCCAAAATTGTTGAACTTAAAGATAGGATGTTCAATATAATCCTTCATCTCTCCAATCCTCAAATTAGACGAGGGGTTGCACTCAATGGCAATATGTAAACGTTCCACTTTGGAAAGCAACAGTTCCCTTACTTCATCCACCATCTTCACAAACTCAATATAATAATTGTGGGCTATGGGAAGAATTATTGACTTATTTCCCTGCTCCTGCGCTTTTTTGTTGTAGTGGTATTCAAAATACAAGGTCCTGGCTTTCTCATTGTTTCTTGCTCTATTCACATCTGATTCCTTGTCATTCAGCGCAGCCTTACTCCAATCGCTTAAACTATCCTCCTGCTTCGCCTTTTGCAATACCGTTTCAGGAGCATCGCCTCTTAAAAGCCAGGAATCGTAATAGTCGTGAATATCAAACTGGACATCGCAATCTGTATTATCATATATCAACTGAAAGAGGTGCTTGGCCTCATATTCCAGATACTCACATAAAGATATGCGTCCTACCAAATTTGCCACACGTACATACAGCCAAACAAAGTTGTCCAAGATCACCTGTCTTGTGGCTCGGATGGCCTTTCCTCTACTCTTATAATACACTTCCACATCAGTACCCAGTACCAAGGCATGTCCCAAACGGTCATTGCTGCGAAAGTTCATAAAAGTAAGCACCTCATCTACGGCACGAAGGCCATCTACTACGTCATAAAAGTCTTCACCCACATGATATGTCATTTTCAAGACAGCTGGATGATTCTCGACTTCATCCTTAATGATATGGTGTCTCAAAAACCTAAAGGCCTGTGCAAAAACTTCTGGACGGCACTTAATCTCTGAATTTGCAGCATCAATACCAACCACTCGCGATGCGCTTTTATAGCCTTTTCTCCTATAATCATAAAGGGCCACAGCCTGTTTCTTAACCTTATTACGAAGTTCATAATGCCTCGGCAACAATTCTGAAGGTTTTCCGTCAGATGTCTTGATGAAATGGAAGATATAATAGCCGTTAAAACGCTTGTCATCCTTGTTTTTCCATTTTTTGACATGGTTATCCATCATAATGACAGAAGCACTATTTTCCTCTACTGTATTCTTTGGAGTCACTCTTGCCTCCATATATCGATTCGGACTATTTGGTCTCAGGAAGTTCAGAAAAGCCATAGGTGTCAAAAGGCGTTCATAAACAGAACCGTCGGGAATAAAACAACTCTTTCTCTGCTCATATGTGTCAAAATTCGCAAACCCAACCACATCATTCATCTGGATTATTTTT
The DNA here is from genome assembly GCF_022024175.1 of Prevotella communis. Taxonomy (GTDB): domain Bacteria; phylum Bacteroidota; class Bacteroidia; order Bacteroidales; family Bacteroidaceae; genus Prevotella; species Prevotella communis. Next base: position 3,350,037 of record NZ_CP091794.1, read on the forward strand.
TCCCTCAACTGCTGTTTGAACACAATATATGCATACAGACACAATGCAATATCCTCATTTCCGTCATAAGCTTTGCGGAAAGCATTATAAAGAAGACTCCTCTCGCCTGTCAGTACAGAAAACACATCTTCAGAACCATCTGAAATAGCATAGTCGGGACACTTTCCACAATTCCCGATATTATCATAGAATCGCCCATAGGTAGTTCTATAATTCCAAGCACAGGCTGACATCTCAGACAGAATCGGTTGTATTTCCTCTATACTTTTTCCATTCGCGAGTTTCTCAATCCATTCCTCGGGCAGTGAGCAGTTACTCTCACTCTTTGACAAGAATAGGAAGAATCGCAAAGCAACGGCCAATGCAACACATTCATACAATTCCCGCAGATCATGTGATTTCTTGTCTATACCCCCAAAAGTCTTTTTACCAAACAGGCTCAAAAATTCTCTTTCACGATGGCATGGATAATTCATTAATGAAAGCCAACTTAGTTCGAAATTTGCAGAAGAGCCTTTCAAATGCGCATGCAATTCAGAAATAGGCAAAGAGAAAAGATGATTCACATCGTTAGTTTCCACTTCCAGATATGGAGGCCATCGGAAGTTTTTTCTAGCTCCTATTCCCCGTCCCAAGTCGTAGGCAGCCAAATAGGCTGTCGTAAACATATCCTCACCTAGTCTTGTTGTTGCCTCATGCCACTCGTCAACACTCCTGTACCTGCAATATAACGTATGGTCATTAACAATCAGTTTGTCTTTGGTAAAGTGAAGCAATATGTTCAGTACAGATGGTGTTTTTGAAAAATGTAACCCGCATGTATCCTCTGGACAACAGAAATAATAGTCTCGAATAACATTCAGGTGGACATCTAATTGATCCAACGAGCCTACTATACCGCGACGACAGGCACGGTATTTATAAGAATCCTTATCCAAAGTGTTAACCGGTGAGCTTAATCCACTAAGCTTCGCCTGTTTTGTCAACGCTTGAATTAGTCGTCTCGGTGTCGGTTCCTGAAATGTTAGACGTATTGTTTCCTGTAACATCTTCACGATAATTATCTAGTGAACTAGCGTTTACAAGCAAATTATTCAAGAAATCCGGATTATTACGCATGCTCTGGATAGCATCCATGATGACTTTGAGGAAAGTCAAATGTATCTTATTGTAATTTTCCTTGTCTTCAGCCTTATATTCATAAAGAGGGAAGGCATAATTTGCCAATTTATCCAATTCAGAGAAGAACAGTTCAAATCCTGCAAACGATTCAGTTCCTTCACATCTGACGATGATGTCCTGAAGTACCTCGAAATTTCGAAGCGATACGCGATGAATATAACCATAATCATTCTTTTCGTCCTCTCCATTAATAATTCTTTTTTTGAAAGAATCATAAGAAGCACTTTCCGCCATCACTTTGTAGAAATCCTTGTCGTAGCGGGAAATAGACTGGTCGTATCTAGTAATATTGAAAAGAAATGCACCAGAACTAATAACCACCTGGCTCTTTGTCGTTTCAGTGGGGATTGTCTCCCATTGCTCATAAAGTCGGACCGACTCATCCTTATCGTTTACTCGCACATAATAAATGGACAGTACAAGCACTTCTGCCATTAGGACCTTGGATTTTTCCTCATCTGTAAGTGTCTGTTTAGTGCAAATATCCTTGCATTCATTTACCAATGCGCGAAGCTTCTCCGCATTCAAGATAATATCAGTATTTGTCCTTTTCAATTGTACGAATGACCCTCCAATAAGCTTTTCATAATCATAATACATGCTCCACTTGTCCTGACGCAAGATGGAACTCCTTGTCTTACCGTCACTTCCCTCCAATTTTCTCTTCAAAGGTCTCTTCTTTTCTTCAAGCTCTCCCAATATCTCGCAATATGTATCATAGAGAAGCATGGAATAATAGGATTTGATGAAGAATAAAAACTTACGGTCTTTTTCCTGAATCAGACGAGGCTCAATTTCTGAAATCATTGTCAGAATGTCGGAAGTAGAAACTGGAAGATACCTATTCACCTCTGGTGAGGCACTTAAATAATCCCTGAACCGAGTCTTCATCATCTCCAACAGAGTTTTATTAAACAGTGTCATATCAAGAATGCTCCGCAACTTAAGTACATGTTCCCTATCATCAGAAATTAAGTTCGAATGTACCCATGTCCCATAAAAATACTCTTTGAAGAGCGTCTTGTTATGCGGGTGTTCCTGATTATCTGCATGGTAGTCTGGCATCGTTATCAGAAGCTTCATCAACTGACGCAGTTCCCTAAGATTTCGCGGAACAATGTAACTTTCATAGTAATTGGTGTTATAAAACAGATAACGAGTTTTCTTGAGAATCAATTCCAATAGAGCCTGTTTTACAGAAACGAATTTTCTTCTGCTAACCTCCTTATTCATATTTTCTTCATCGGAATCTATAGGACAATCCAGTCCTGCCTCTGTGACAAATTTTCCAATAATATACAACTCGTAGTCATGATAGGTGGCCGGTTCAGGCATTTGTATACAATGACTTTGAGGAAACACCTTTGTGAGGTACTTCTCAGCTAGTTCTTCACAACATGACTTCTTTGAACCGTCTTTCAGCCCACTCATAAACTCCCTAACCTTTATTAATTTCAGTTGCTCCAGACTGCACGACACAAAAACCAGTAAATTAGGCTGAACGAAGTATTTACGCATGGATTCTATCATCTCTGATGCCTGAGCAAAATCCATATCCACATCATCGATACGCAATATCAGCACCGTGTCTTTCCAATGGAAACAATCGATGTAGGCATCAACTAACTCCTTGATAGTACGTTTCAAATTAACGGATGCAGACGCTTCTTCAACATATTCCATCAAATCTTCGTCTGAAAAATTGTCGTTTTTCCTTTCTTGATAGAGCCTATGAAGTTGGGAATGCGCTTCGCGATAACAGGAAAGGAATTTCTGTTTATCATTGGTAGAAATACGTCCGTTCTCAGAGTCTTCAATTTGCTGTATAAAACTCTTATACAATTTTGCCAAGAATAATGACAACAAATTGTGAGCCTTATCAAAATAGGCTGGATCTATCAAATCGATAGTAACAAACTTGTCCTTATAAATAAACGGATGTGTTCTTTCCTTTACACACTTCTTCTTTATAAGCATATCAGCAACAGATATCATACACGAAGTTTTGCCCGTGCCCCTACCGCCTTCAAACGCGAAGATATTGTTATTGTAGTCAATATCATCATGAATATGCTCCGTATAATTCTTATCCTTACTTTCCTTCTGATTCTCCTCTGTCTTCTCCAATTCCAGTTCTCTCAGATACGACTCCACCTGAAGCAAAGCCTGTCTGTACTGGGGTTCAAACAGTTTTCCTTCAATTTCAGCTTCTTTGATGGGACGGTTGTCATTATCAAAGTTGAATGTGATAGGTCTCTTTTCTGTCATAGTCTTATACATTTGCGTTAATCCATTTATCCATTGCGATATTAACTGGGTCTGCCTCATAATAATTACCAAAGCTGACCTTCATGAACAATTTCTGATAGTCTTCCTTCAAGTTATTAAAAATTGTATATGAAGCACGTACTCTACAACTGCTAAGCTTGGCCTCTTCAGAATGTTTCTTGGCCGTCTCCATACCTTCACCATTCCAAGCATATACAGATTCTTCTCCATTCAAGCTCTTTATCAACAGGACCTTTCCATAATGCATCCCCACTCCGTAACTGATTTGGAATTTATAAACTCTATTTATCAATTTAAATAAAGAATTTATCTTTCCAACGCAATCGAGTGTTGCATCAATATCTGTCTTGAACGGAGTATCGAATATGGCCACAATATAACTACCCAATGACAAGACGTCCCTACACTTGGAGTGCTCACAGAAAGCCTCATATATAGCCTTTGTGATTGTAGAACAATCGGTCTGTTGCTTGGTTTCAGACCAATCAACATAAACACTGACCACAGTCACATATACAATACCATTTTCAAAATTATCCCAATTCTCTACCTCACCCATATTCTGATACACCTTGATTTCCGCATTGCCCAACAATGCGGATTTGATAATTCCAGAATATTGATCTATATCTATTGTAGGATGAAATTTTATCATAATATTTCTAACTCAAAAGAGTACGCAATTCTTCAATTGAAAGTTTTCCACTATTGAGATTGAACACGTCTGCCGTCTGCTGTTTGCTTTGCTGCAAAGCCAGTATTTTCTCCTCAACGGTATCTTTACAAATCAGTCGCATTACTTCAACGGGGCGTTTCTGTCCTATGCGATGAGCTCGGGAGAAGGCCTGTGCCTCCACGGCAGGGTTCCACCAGTCATCCAGCAGCAACACGTAATCTGCCGCAGTAAGGTTAAGGCCAACGCCTCCAGCCTTGATACTGGAGAGAAACACCTTTACTTCATCTTTGGTCTGAAATATTGAAACTGGCGTCTCACGGTCGGTAGTGCTGCCATAAAGTGAAACGTAAGGTATGCGCTGTTCCTTAAGATATTCTTCCATTTCCTCCAGTGCCTGCACAAACTGTGAGAATATAATCAATTTGTCGTCTTTACCCAGTTGCTGAATCTGCCCCAAAGCCAATTGCATCTTGGTGGATATATGTCGCCCACCTTTGTAAAGCGAGGAAGGCAACAAATTCACTGAGACACAAGCCTGACGTAGCCTTAGCAAAGCCTCAAGGGCTATGCTAGTAACGCGGCCACTGATTCCGTTCTTTAATGCCTTATTGAATACGCTATGTACTCTGTTATACGTTTCAGATTCTTCTTTGTCAAACGTAACATATATATTGCGCTCAGTACAAGGAGGAAGTTCCTCCAAATACTCATTCTTGGTTCTCCTGAGAATGAACGGGTTCAACAACTTGGATGAAACCCTCAGGAAGGAATCCGTATTGGTGGCTCCGTCGGATAATTTTTTCAAGCGGTCGTGTACAGACCTCATTCCCTTCATGAGAATGTAGAAGTATGACCAAACATCGTCAATCGCATTCTCAATGGGGGTTCCCGTCATCACAATGCCGTGACTAAAGTCTAATTGAGAGATAACCTTGTGCCGTTGAGTGTTGTCGTTCTTCAGCATCTGCGCCTCATCCAGAACCAATGTATCATAATGGACTACCTTGTAATAACTGATGTTGCGGCGCAACAAATCGTAGGATATGATGTGTACCAACTTGTCCTGCTCGGGCACCCGTTGATTCAAGGACACCTTTCCATCCCATGAAAGAATGAACCGCAGTATCTCTGCATTCCAATTGGTCACCAAAGAAGTAGGCACTACTATCAGTGTACGAGTATTGCCCGTAGAAAGCAGATGTGCCAACACTTGAAGGGTTTTGCCCAAGCCCATCTCGTCAGCAAGTATGCAGCCTGCCTGTTTTTTACGCATGGTGGCAAGCCAGTAAACGCCATCCCACTGATAATCACGCAGAGTTGCCGTGAAGTTCCGCTCAATGACATCTTCTATGGCATTCTTTTCATCAGGTGTCAGCGTTATCTCCTTGTACTTCTCAATCAGGTTCTCATCCTGGATGAAATCATTAACAAAAGATTCATTATCCTGTTTGGAAATATCATCCTTTGAAAAGAACGCTGTGTAAGACCGACTTTGTTGAAAGTTGCGGCCATGCATATAAGCATCCAACAGTTTGGCTGTAACATCATCATCAGTCAATTTTGCATCAGTACTGAACCAATCTATACCAGAGGAGGTGCGTTTGAAGTGCACCTTTGATGCCGCGGACTTACCTTTGGCGTAGAGAATCTCCCAACCCAGACTTTCAAGATTCTTCAGGAAAGCCACTTCGTATGCGGGTAATGTAATGGTTCCATCGACTGACAACTCACAAGGTGACAATGTTTCTAACCATATTGATTCCTCTTTTGCATCCCTCTTTTTATAATTTCCATCAAGAGTTCGAATCGGGTACTCATTATAGAAAGGCAAGGTCTCTGCTACTGCATCTTGATAGCGGAAGCGTACTTCTATACCGCTTTTCCAGTTTTCAAGGTTGGTGACATACAATGTTCCACCCAACAGATTGGCAACTGGGAAACTGCCACTTGTACTTGTTAATTTTAGTTGTCCTTTCTTTAACGATCGACTATTACCACTTTGTATGAAACTGTATGGGTTTTCCCCTAACAATGTTACCACTTCTGGTAATGACAGTTCTTTACCAGAAATCCGGAACGGCTGGTATTCGAAGCCTAGATTATTCAGCATTGCAGCATATTTACGTGTTAGCGGGTTGTCATCTATAGCAAGTTCTGACACGGTCACTTTGCGCACGAAAGGAGAAATCTGCGAAGAGCCACCTTCATTACAAACCTCTAAACACACTTCCTTAAGTGACTGTTGTTCCTCTACGTAAATATTTGCTATCCTGTAGGACATAATTCAAAATGAGTACTGGTACTCGTAGCTTTCAATCATCATCTTGAGCAGATGCTCATTGGGGCCTTGGCATTTGAGTTGTTTCAGCAGTTGGCCTATACTCCACTCTTTACCCCTGAAATCATATTCATCAATCCTACATCCACCTCCGCAAATGTATCTTAAAACGCAGGTGCGACAAGGATCTACATATTCTACGCTAGTTTCAAAATGCGCTTGTTCTCCCTTCTGCAGGAAAAATAAAAGAGGATGGTCTTTGACATTACCATGAGAGGTTACTTCCAACACTCGATTGCAGAAATACACATTTCCGTCTGCGGCTATTGACAAGCCTCCGAATCCACAGTTTCTTGATACCAGATTGGGGGTATGACCTTCCATAAAGGACTGGTATTTGGCATTGGCATCTATCAGTTCTTCTATCTGTCGGATGCGAGCCTCGTAGGCTTTGTTTTCATCTTCTGTATATGTTTTTGCCCTTCCGGGTAGGATTTTCTTTGTGAGTTTGAAGAATACCTTTTTATCGGTTGCTTCGTTTATTCTTTTGACCAGCTCGACATATTTGTCTGCGCTGTCAATATTGTCATTGGTGAATGTGGTTGCCACAGATACACGTACTCCGTTATTGGAGAAACGTACAACTTGGTTTACCAACTGTTCAAAAATGCCAGCCTTACGCACTTTGGCATTAGATTCATCATCAACTCCATCAATACTGATCTGAACTTCTGCCAGAAGTGGCGACAGTTGGTCTATCAATTCATCAGTCCACAGGATACCATTCGTTAAGATCGTGCTTTGAAGACCTTTTTTGTGTGCTGACTCAATGATGGTTTGGAAATCAGGATTCATCAGTGGCTCGCCACCAGTGAAAGTAACGAATTGTCCTCCGGCTTGTGTGAACTCATCCAAAACACGAATCCAGTCATTGACAGAAAGCTCATTCTTCAGTTTTTTACCCGCTTTCATAAAACAATGTGTACAGGACAAGTTGCAGGCATTGGTGAGATAAATATTAAGCATTTTGTACCCTTGCACGAAACTAGGACTTGGAATCTCATCCAAACCTGCAAATTGACGTGCCATAATAGCTGAGAGGAGTTTCAAAAACGCTTTCTTATCATCACCGTTCCCGATTCGCCCCAATACCTCACCAATAGTTTCACCCTCCCGTAAAGACTGTAGGAAGTCCTTGGTACGATTATCGGGCAACACAAGCCAATTAGCGGTTTCTACAGCTATGGCCAAAATCTTGCCAGAATATGGGATGTACTGGATATCAGAAGGAAAATGAAGACGATCTCCTAATTTTATTTCGCGTGATTGTTCTTTCATTCAATTAGTGTTAATTCCAGTGCCAGGTTGTGCACTATCTGGCACTGGATTAGATTGGTAACAGAATTTTAGTTTCTGTTAACGTCACAACTCTTGAAGCAATACATTGCTCCCATACGAGTCGATTCGTTGGACTCTTTTTCAGCCCAGGTCAAAACAATTTTTTCCTCCATGGTGAAAAAAAATTAAGTAAAACATTTAGTTAACTATATCACAATTAAAAATTGTGCAAAACGAATTGCCCCAAGAGTTGTGCCGTTTGACGAGCATCGTCAACGGAAACCATCTCGTAAGGGGTATGCATATAACGGCACGGAATTGAAACAAGTGCAGTCTTGATACCACCAGAACTGAGTTGCATGACGTTGGCATCAGTTCCCGTAGGTCTGGCTATGACCTCATATTGGACAGGAATATCCTTCGCTAATGCCTTTAACTGGTGACACACCCAGGAGTTAATATTAGGTCCCATCGTTATAACTGGTCCGTTTCCTAAATTAATACGACCTGTAACCTTTGTGTCAGCAGTAGGATAATCTGTTGCATGAGTAACATCAATAGCTATACCCACATCTGGGTGGATATAGTCTGCCGCCGTCTTGGCACCTCTAGCCCCAAGTTCTTCTTGACAAGAAGATACAAAATAAACGCTGCAATTCAAAAGCTGTTCAGCAAGCATCTTTGCAGTTTCCAACAGCGTCCACACACCTATACGGTCATCTGTGGACGGGCTCGCCAAAAAACCATTCTCATAGAATACCACATCCTTGGCATATGTAACAAAGTCACCTATCTGTACTCTCTTTTCTGCATTTTCTTTTGAGTTGGCAGCAATGTCAATCCATATATCGGAGACTTCCAGTTTTTTTTTCTCTTCTCCTCTTGTCAGATGGATTGCTTTTTTACCTATTATACCAGCTATTTTACCTTTCTCTGTATGGATATCAACCTTACGCCCAGGTAGCAGATCAGTATCAATACCACCTATTTCCTGAACATAAAGGAAGCCGTTTTCATCAATATTGCTAATCAAGAAACCGACCTCATCACAGTGGGCAGAAAGCATTATTTTAGGAGATCCCATTGGGCCCTCTCTAACAGCAATGATATTACCCATGTTGTCAGTCTCTACCCTGTCAACATATTTTTTAATATGCTCTTTAAAAATGTTCTGAAACTCCTCTTCATATCCAGAAGGAGCAGGAATTGTCAGTATATTTTTGAGAAACTCATCCATTTTATCTCACTTTGTTTTCCAATAATACATCGTAGTTCTACCTTACACGCGTCAACGACACGGTCTCTAAAGTGAAAGCACTCATGGTGCTCGTTCTCTTTTTTAGTTCGAGCAATCCCAACACCACACTCGGTTTATCATCGGTTCATCTGAGCAGGAAGGATTCTGTCAACGATGGCAAATGAACCATCAATATGATAGACATACACCCACTTGCGGTTATGTGACACCATACGACGGGCTTCAGGATGAATCCTTCGAAGCGTGGCTGAGGTACTGCGACCATAACACTCGGCATAAACCGTCAGCATTTTTATCTCGATACGCATATTGTTGGCATAGCGGATTGCGCCTTCCTCGGTCATCATTGCCTTGAGGAACTTACGCAATTCAACCATGTCAGCACGCGCTGCAAGACTAATTCTGACTTTATAGGTCCGCATAGTCCTCGTGAACCTGAGAGATTAGTTCGTCAAAATAGTCGTCGACAGACATTGTGCTGGCCATCACACGTTCGAGAGTGGAAACAGGCTTTGTTGTCTGATTTGTTGTTGATGTATTGTTGGCTGCTATCATATTCTTATTTATTATTTATGCAAAGTTACACATTTTATTTCATTGGCAGACATTTCTGTCTGCATTTTAACACTTGATATATTTTGAATCGCCCAGAAGGCGAGAAATCGTACAAAAATCTGAGTAAAAAAATACAAGGACCTAGAGATCCGAAAACACTCAAATTTGGGTTCTGTTTTACCTATATAGCTGAAATCGTGAATTGACTCGAGTGATTTCATGAATTCAGCTAGTTCAATCGATGATTTCACTCGAGTGACGATTTTGGGGGTATTAGGGCAGAGGAGAAAGACCCAGGGAGGAGGGGCTTCTTCACTGTATTTGATAATGATTTCTTTGAGATGTTCAAAGAGATTGTCTCTGAGTTGATCCCACATGTGCGTTTTACACACGACATAAAGGAGGACCGCCAAGACGTAGTACACGTGGACGGGTTCGCCCGTCAGTACTTTTTTAATACCGGATGGCTGATGTGTAGTTCTGCCATCATTTCCTTTACATTACAACCGCTCTGCAAACGATAGTCATCGATTACACTGCCCAGATCCTTCAGTAGGGCGTGACAGCGGTCTTGACGAAATTTCGCCGAAAATGTAAATCTCATCAGTCTAATGTAGATTTTTAAAAATGATTTATGATAATTAATGTTAATATATTACCCATTTGGTTTCACGGTATACCGAGGAACCTCCTGGACGTGAATTATAGTACCTTTGCACCGTCAGCCGATGAGACACAATGTCGTGTTGAACGGAAATACTGAGTCCTCTACTGACAAGGGGCAAATAAATGATTTCTACACAGTTTATTAAAATGTTTAACAAGCTCAAGAATGAGCAGATGGTACAGGCTCGCGTGGTAAACACCCAGACCGTGGGTTTCAACGACTGGTGTAACCGTATGGCGAACGGCAGTACCGTGACTGCAGCCGACGTGGCGGCTGTGATGCAGCAGATCGAGGATAAGCTGCCTGAGATTGTGAGTCTGAACGCGAAAGTAATCTGTTCGCCTAACGGATTGGTCTTCCGTCCAAAGGTGTCAGGTCGCATCTCGCAGAGTGAGCTGAAAGCAAAGCTCGTAGCTCGTAAAGCGGCGGAGTCGGATCCTGAGAAAGCTGCTCAGATCAATGTGGATCGTGAGCTGACCACCAGTGACCTCGCCATTTCTGATTGTATCGCCACCATCGAAGTGGATCTCCCCAAGAGCTGGAACGACATCTTCAAGAAACGCGTAGAACTGAAACGTGTCAAGAAAGCGCTCACGGAGACCGTGGAGGAGACTGACCCTCAGAACAACACGGAGCCTACAAACAACACCGGTGAGAACACGGAGCCAACGAATGGCGGTGAGAGCGGAGGTCCCGTTAATCCCTGATGATGGAAGAGGGAAGATGGAAGATGTAAGAGGTCTGAAGGCTGAGGGCTGAGGGAGGGCGGCTGATGTCTGAAGGCTGATGTCTGATGTATGAGGGCTGAAGGGCCGTAAACAATTGACAATTGATAATTGACAATTGATAATTATCAGAGGGAGGGTGGCGGGAAATTTTATATTATCAACTAAATTTATATTGTATGAAGACAGGTAACAAGAAATTATTGAAGTTCGGTATTCAAACACTTATCAATATCTTAACGGCCATCGTGGCGGCGCTGGGGGCTAGCTCATGCGTGGTACATTAAACATGAAAGATGAAACATTAAATTTCAGTTCTTTTTTCGAACATCGAAAGGCACGAAAGAAACGAATGGGCTCACACGGAGATTTTTTCGAACACGGATTTCACGGATGAAACGGATAGGCTCGCGCTAAAGCGTGAGGAGGTCGCCTAGAGGCGAGTAACCGAGTTCTACTCGCTTCGCTCGTCGAAGAAATCGATCAAAAATCTGATTCAAAATCTTAGGGACCTAAAGGTCCAGAAATCTAAGTCACACAGATAGCACAGATGACACAGATAGGAGAATCGCAGGCGATTCTTGATGCGGCAACACTAGTGCTTTTATTGCGAACACAAATCTCACGAATTGCACGAATAGGCTCGCGCTACTATAGATTCGTATATTTAGTGACTTTCGATGTTAAACATTAAAGATGAAACATGAAACATTAAATTTCAGAAAACGCTTATGAGAAGCATTAAGCTGATTGTGGTACATTGCTCCGCTGTCCGTCCGGGACAGCAGAGCTCCGCAGAGGATATTGACAACTGGCATAAGGATAAGGGATGGAAGGGCATCGGGTATCACTATGTGGTGCGTCGGGATGGGACAGTGGAGCTCGGGAGGCCTCTCGAGGAGGTTGGCGCTCACTGTTATCCTCATAACCGCTACAGCATCGGGATTTGCTATGAGGGTGGACTGGATGAAGCGGGGAAAGCCGCAGATACCAGGACGCCGGAGCAGAAGCGGGTGCTGAGAGAACTCCTAGAGGAGTTGCATCAGCGGTTCCCGGAGGCGGTCATCGTAGGACACCGGGACCTCACGCACAACAAGAGGTGTCCGTGTTTTGATGCGGTGAGGGAATACCGGGACTTGCAACCGAAGTGACAGGCTAGCGTTCTGCACGCATCGGGTTGTGCAGGAAGTCCTCGTAGGCCAGGCGGATACCGTCTTCAAGTTCAGTCTTGTAGGTCCAGCCCAACTTAGTGGCTTTGCTCACATCGAGGAGTTTGCGTGGGGTGCCATTCGGACGAGTGGTATCCCACTCTATTTTTCCCTTATAGCCTATCACCTTGGCAACCAGCTCTGTGAGGGCCTTAATAGTGAGCTCCTTACCGGTACCTGCATTCACCGTTTCGTTGCCTGAGTAGTTGTTCATCAGGAACACACAGAGGTTGGCAAGGTCGTCCACATAGAGGAACTCACGGAGTGGTGAGCCATCTCCCCAGCAGGTGACGCTCTTCAGACCGGCCTCCTTGGCTTCATGGAAGCGACGGATAAGAGCAGGGAGCACGTGGCTGTGCTCAGGATGGTAGTTGTCGTTGGGACCGTAGAGGTTGGTGGGCATCACGGAGATGTAGTCGGTGCCGTACTGGCGGTTGAGGAACTCGCAGTACTTGAGGCCACTAATCTTGGCCAGGGCATAGGCTTCGTTGGTCTTCTCCAGCTCACTGGTGAGCAGGCAGCTCTCGGGCATGGGCTGAGGAGCCATGCGGGGGTAGATACAAGAACTACCAAGGAACTCGAGCTTCTTACAACCGTTCTTCCATGCAGCATGGATGACATTCATCTCGAGGATCATGTTGTCGTACATAAAGTCGGCCAGTGCGCTCTGGTTGGCGACAATGCCGCCTACCTTGGCGGCTGCAAGGAACACGTACTCGGGCTTCTCCTGAGCAAAGAAGGCCTCTACGGCATCTTGGCGGGTGAGGTCTAGCTCCTTGTGGGTTCTCAACACCAGATTATTATATCCTTGTCTTTGCAGTTCACGGACAATGGCGCTACCTACCATACCTCTATGTCCTGCGACATATATCTTTGAATCAAGATTCATCATATTTTTATTTTTAACATCGAAAAACTCTAAAAACACTAAATTTTGAATGTAGACGACAATCATCATTATGATTGCTTTGTTGCAAACAAAGGTTGCTGTTGTTTTGAATCACTTCTGAAAGCGAACTTTCAAGATGCTTCCAAATAACATCAACTTATCATCTACATTCTTTTTCGAATATTCCGCGTATTTAGATGTTTAAATTAATACCGAACTATTCGTTCGGGTTTTACCTTTGTGTCATTGAAGTTCACCAAGAGACCAAGCTTATATCCTGTAATAGCGAGGTAGTTAATGACTTGAGCTGTATGAATAGGAAGAAGTTCTTCTACCGCTTTTAGTTCTACAACTATTTTGTCGAAACATACAAAGTCAGCTATGTACTTCTGTTCGAGCTCCTCGCCTTTATATATAATGGTGAAGCTCTTTTCACGCTCAAACGGAATACCCTGATGTTTTAGTTCCTTTTCGAGAGCTTCTTGGTAAACCTTTTCAAGAAGTCCTGGGCCTAATTCTTTGTGAACCTCGTAAATGGCACCTGTTATCTTGTAAGACTCCTTAGGGTATAACAGCGACATTTCTTTTTCATTTAACATCGAAAAACACTAAAGACTCTAATCTTTTCGTTTCTTTCATATCTTTAGATATTCTCCATTTTGCATTAAAGATCTCGAAGAGTTTTAATATTTCGTCTTTTTCGTGTCTTTAGATGTTATATTACTTTTGCATTTAACATCGAAAAACACTAAAGACTCTAATCTTTTCGTTTCTTTCATATCTTTAGATATTCTCCATTTTGCATTGAAGATCTCGAAGAGTTTTAATATTTCGTCTTTTTCGTGTCTTTAGATGTTATATTAAATAATTCCGTTTTAGATGCTCTATTATTTTACGATGCCCTTTTCGAGGTACTCAGCGAGGTTGGTGCGGACCTTGGCAGCTGCTCCTTCAGCAGCAACCTTGGCAATATCATGTTCAACCATAATCTTCACCAACTCCTCGAAGCTGGTCTTGTTTGGGTTCCAGCCCAACTTAGCTTTTGCCTTAGTTGGATCGCCCCAAAGGTTAACGACGTCGGTGGGACGATAGAAGTCAGGGGAAACCCTTACGACTACGTCGCCGGGTTTGAGGGCTGATGGCTGATGGCTGATGGCTGAGTTGATGGTTTTTACTACGCCAACTTCGTCAAGACCTTTTCCCTTGAATTCGAGTTCAATACCTGCATGTTTGAAAGCAAGTTCCGTGAATTCACGAACAGAGTGCTGAACACCTGTAGCAATCACGAAGTCCTCTGGTTTATCCTGCTGAAGAATGAGCCACATACACTCCACATAGTCCTTGGCATAGCCCCAATCGCGCAATGAATCCATGTTACCAAGATAGAGACAATCCTGTACTCCCTGAGAGATACGTGCTGCTGCAAGGGTAATCTTACGGGTGACAAAAGTCTCACCACGACGCTCAGACTCATGGTTAAACAAGATACCTGAGCAGCAGTACATGTTGTATGCCTCACGATATTCTTTCACGATCCAGAAGCCATACTGTTTTGCAACAGCGTATGGACTATAAGGATGGAACGGCGTGTTCTCGTTCTGGGGAACTTCCTCTACCTTACCATAAAGCTCTGAGGTAGATGCTTGATAGATACGGCAGGTATCAGTCATACCCAGCTGGCGGACGGCCTCGAGGATGCGGAGGACGCCAACGGCATCGACATCAGCGGTGAACTCGGGGGAGTCGAAGCTGACCTGCACATGGCTCTGTGCTGCCAGATTGTATATCTCATCAGGGCGTACCTTACCAATCACGCCCAGCACACTCATAGAGTCGCCCAAATCTGCATAGTGCAGGTGAAAATGAGGCGTACCCTCCAAGTGAGCGATACGCTCACGGAAGTCCACGCTACTGCGGCGGATAGTGCCGTGCACATCATATCCCTTCTCTAATAAAAACTCGGCCAAGTAACTACCATCCTGACCAGTAATACCAGTAATTAATGCTGTTTTCATACTTTTGAAACCAAAACCATAACGAAAACCAAAACTATTGACGCAATGAACGGATTAATCCCGCAAGTTGCTTTTCGATGTTGATGATTCCGTTATGCAACTCTTTATATTTTTCGTTATCTATATATCCTATTTTGTTTGCAATCAGCAGCTGTGTTTCAACTTCGTAAGCACTGCCTAAAGCTGTATCAAGATAGTGAGCAAACTCGACATTTGAAGGCTTTGCAGAACCTTCGGCAATGTTGCTGCCAATACTTACTGCTGCCCGCTGAAGTTGATCACATAGCCCTTTCTTCTCGAACCAAGGCATTTTATCTGTCTGCTGGTAGATCTTCGTACTATACTCCACCGCATCCTGCCATACCTTGTAGTTCCTAAAATTGCGGGCTTTATCCATTCTTCGTTTTCGTTTATCAGGCGCTTGGTCTCTGCTCTTGCATTATTTTCTCAGGTTGAGGGAAGAAATTATTCCCGCAGGGTTACCGGGTTGTGGGCATGTCGCCAGACCAGCCGTGGATTTAATAGATTAGCCCTTCTAGGCGGAAGCCGTTCCTCCCAATTCAATGGGAGGACACTCCGCGTACACGAACTCGAAGTACGGCAGGGAGAACTCCTGTTCCAGTAATTCGGTGAGCTGCTCTTGAATTGGCTCTGCCCACTTGCCCACCAACACAATAAACTTGTCAATAGTCCATGCTACTCGGCCACATTCGCGTTGCTTGATGTCAGATGTTTGATGTAAGAGGGAAGATATTGGATAATCTATGACATCAACTCCTTTGGCCCTCGACTCCTCCACCATCTGAGGCGTCAGTTCCTTCTTGCGTACGCCAAACAGCGTATTGTCCTCTGGATCGTACCAGAAAATGCCCACGCACGGCATCTGCTCGTCGAAGGACTTCATGTCCTCCATCTGCGCCTTATGGTCTTTATCTGAAAGTTGTGTCATTGTTGTTGTTTTATATCTAACATGTTTGTTTTTGTTTGAACACGGATTGCTCGGATTGAACGGATTCTCTTTTTATTTTGATGACAATCTTAGGAAAGATTGCTTTGTTGGGAACAAAGGTTGATATTGTTTGGAGGTATCTTGAAAGAATACTTTCAGAAGTACCTCAAAATAATCTCAACATATCATCAATATAAAAACACTCATCTTATATCCGTGGTGTCCGTTAGATCCGTGTTCGTTTATTATTTAACAATGCCCTTTTCGAGGTACTCGGCAAGGTTGGTGCGGACTTTGGCGTCGGCACCTTCGGTCAGTATGCCATTGGCCACATCGGCAAACTTGGAGAGGTCGGCCTCGTGAAGAGGATGATACATGCTTACGACTGTATCGGCTCCAAGGCCTTTGCGCTGCATGAAGGCAAAACTACGGCGTGACAGCCACTGGTAGTATGCCAACACCCAACCTGCCCAATATTCGGGACCGGTGGTGTAAGTGCCGTCGTTCTTGTCGGAAATACTGCCGCCTGACTCCTGCACGACCAAATCGGCCAACTCGGCACCCGACATGCCTACCAGATAGCGGGGATTGCCCTGTGAAAACTGGCGTGACACACTGCTAGACAAGAACTTCTGGTAGAACTCGCCTATCGTGTAGCCGTACTTACGCACACCGCAATCCATCATCACGGCAAGGTTGCGCATGGCTCCGTTGAGATATGTCTTCTTATATGCCCTGGCCATTCTTCCAATTATTTTCGTCTTTTCGCGCTTTTTCGTGATCCAAATTTTATTGCGAAAGAATGCTAAAATACCGAAATACGCGAAAACTTGTTCTTACTGATGACAATCATCGTGATGATTGCTTTGCTGCAAGCAAAGGTTGATTTTGTTTTGAAGTACTTCTGAGAGTTCACTCTCAAGATACTTCCAAAGAAAAACAACTTATCATCTGTAATAACCTACCTATTTGTTTTTGTAATCTTTTCGTCTTTTCGCGCTTTTTCGGGATTCAAACTACTCTCGAATATTACTATTGAGGACTCGCACTGGTTCCATATATAGTTCATTGAAATTGACCAGCAATCCCAGTTTATAACCTGTGATAGAAAGGTAATTGCGGACCTGAGCTTTGTGAACGTCTGTAAGTTCGCTCACAGCCTTCAGTTCGACAATTATCTTGTCATAGCACACAAAGTCCGCTATGTATTGTGCATCCAGTTTTTGGTCTCTGTAGTAAACTTCAAACCTTTTTTCGCGCTCGAAAGGAATGTTTCGGTGTTTTAGTTCAATGGCCAAGGCCTCTTGGTACACCTTTTCGAGTAAGCCAACACCGAGGCGTTTGTGAACCTCAAATATCGCCCCCACAATCTTTGCTGACTCGTCTTTAAATAATATCTCTTTCATATTCCGAAAGTATTCGAAAATCGCCAGATGGCAGAGGGACAGATGAATCAGGGGGACGGTTGACTTTCCCTATCGGCCGTCGAGCTAAACCTTCAACTGACCCAGTTTCATTTTGTCATTTATTCTTTGTATGACTCCGCAACTGATACCCGTAAGCCTTGATAGTTGCCGCAATGGTGCGCCATACAAATGATGTCTGATGTCCGAAGTCTGATGTCGGAAGATGTCTGATGTCCGAAGTGCTGCGAGATGTCTGAAGTCGGAAAGCTTTTGGTAGTGCTGCGGAAACAAAAGGTTATTTCTTTTTATCGCCCTCACGTCGCACGCGCTTCACTGTATGTTTAATCTTTCCTATGAGGAAGTTTATCTCTAGTGAACTCTCAGTTTCTGCGGTCTGGAGCTCAGGCATCACGATATCCGTGAGTACCTCGCCAAAGTGCTGCATCTTGGATGCCTGCTTTTCTTTGTCAGTCTCTGTATGCAGCTCTAACAACTCGTGCTTTAAAGTCTGTACCTTATCAAAAGTCTCGACAATAGCTACAGTAGCATCAGCAGCTCTATCGGACTTCAGGCACGTGGCCAACATATACAAACCTCTAGAAGTGAACGCTTTGAAGTTGTATTTACTATAACGTCCCTTGCCATTTACGGGTTCTAGGGTCTGGGCTGGAACTTCTATGGTCGAAATTTTCGACCTTAGAGCACCGGATTCCTCCTTGGTCAACTCGAAAACATAGCCTTCACGGAACTTTCGAGGGTTGTTCTTGACCGCCTCATTAACGCGCTTGGTTTCCACACCATACAGCGCAGCTACATCGCGATCAAGCAATGCCTTTTGTCCACGTACAACAACTATCTTACCTTCTACCTCCTTCATCAGGGCAGGCAGCAAGTTGCTCTGTACATTGACTAGTTTATCTTTTTTATTATCTGACATATAAACTCTAATTATATATTGAACACCGAAGGCTCTCTACTTGTAGAAAAACATGGGAACCTAGAGGCCCAGGAATGACAGACAGGTGATTGTCGCGTGAATGAAGGCTGATGGATGACGGCTGAAGGCTGAGGGCGAACACGGAAGTACGAATTGCACGGAAACACGGAAGGTTCACGCTAAAGCGTGAGGAGGGGGTCGCGAAGCTCAAAATTTGAAGAAAATTAAATTCGAAAATTATAGGGACCTAAAGGTCCTAGAAATGAAGGAGTGCCTCTTGCGAGGCAGCGCTCGAGCTCTGCTCGCTTGCTACCGAAGGGACGCAAGAAATCCTGCAAATCTTATCAAAATCGAGCAAAATGTTGAAATTGAAAAAAACAATAAAAACTCCTCTACTGCTGTCTGCAGCCTATGGCCTCATTGCTACCTCGCTCGTTTGTGCCTGAGAACGCGTTCTCGCACAAAGACCGTGCTATCAATGGGTTCGCTTAACGAACCGCAGAAAGCATCCGAGGCAAAAACAGGAAAAAACAGTTTCAACTATGACGATAAATTCTCTTGAACATGTAATTATCATTAATTGGAACATTAATTTTTCATTAATTGAGTCGCCTAAAGGCGAGGACTAACACCGTATCTGTTTCGCGATGGAGAGGAAACGGCGGATGACAAGGGGACAGTCGGGGTGCGACTGACGCCAGGCCTTCACCTGACAGCGGTACTCAGGATTGTGAGTGACGATGAACAATGACATCGTTAAATAACATGAGATGTCATTGTTTGGAATCACGGGGACCGGAGTCACGGAATCACGGAGGACGGAGCCCGGATTCACGGAGTCACGGAGGACGGAGCCTGGAACTACGGATTCACGGACTACGGATTCACGGAGGGCGGAGCCCGGAATTACGGGATCCGGAGTCACGGAGTCACGGAGTTCAGAACCTTGAACCTTGAACCTTGAACCTTGAACCATAACATCAGACATCTTTTCTACTTCAGACATCAGACATCGTTCCACTTCTTGTTGGCGGCGGGCTACCTCGTCTTTGTCGTTCATGAGGTAGGCGCAGATGAGCATCAGGGCGGCGAACTTGGCGCGGTTGGCGGGGTCGTCGAACTGGATGCCAGTATATTGGTAGAGGAAGCGGAGCTGGCGCTGGTCTTCCTTGTTGAGCTCGTGGGAGCCTTTCTTACCATGCAGATGGCAGAGGAGCTCGATGAGCTGGTCCTCGAAATGACCGATGACAGGGTCCTGGATGAGCTGCTGGGCCTCTGCAGACGTCAAGCGGACATCGGAGATACGGATGCCGGGGACGGCGACATGCATCTTGTCCTGGAACATCGCGAAGGTGATGGTGAGGAGGATCTGGCCCTCACGCTCACGGATCTCCTTGATGATACCATCGCTGCCTGCCATGGGACCACTGACAACGGTGACACGGTCGCCCTCACGGACTTCGTCGGTGGGCTCGCCATTGACAATCTGGAAGTCGTAACGCTTGATGACGGTCTTGAAACGCTCCACCTCGGCATGGCTGACCTCCACCGGGTCGCCATGCTCATCACGATAGGCATAGAGACGATGGGTGAGCGCTTTGTTCCATGAGGCATTGAGGAGTTTCTTCACGTTATCCTTCGACTCATGGATAAAGATGAAATGGTGCAGGTCGCTGCGCAGCGCACGCTCATCGAGCATGGCATCATAGTCCTTGAAGTCGTCCTCAGGGGACTCCTGCGCCTTGCGGCGCCTGAGCTTCAAATCCTGGAAGGGGATGAAGAAATTATATGAATACGAGACTTCCCCAGAGGCATCGAAGACTTTTCGTTTGCCACCGAGAATCTCACCAATGAGGTCGGCATCCGGATGACGGAGGATGCACCATCGTTTTTCTTTGTTGTCTGTTGCAGTTATGTCGCTACGTTCCATTAGATACGAGTTCCGCTTGGTCCGCACAGTGGGCTGTTTGGACAATTTCTACTTTTATGGGTGCACAGGGCCCCATCCCGTTGGTTCGTCATGCCTTTGCGTTTTCCCTTGTCAGTCATGATAAACAAGACCTTCAGAACGGCGGCAGAGTCACCTGTCTTGATACTACACAAAACTGTTCATTTTGGCAAACAGAGACGTGTATATCGGTGCAAAGGTACGAAATTAAACTGAAACCGGAAAGAAATTGCAAGTTTTTATTGGTTTGACCACGGATTTAACTGATTTAACGGATGAAAAGGGGGAATGGGTCGGTGAAATGGGTGCGCACACGGAAAGAATTTTAGGTCGCACAGATGGCACGGATGGCACGGATTTTGGATGATTTGAAAAAAAACAATAAAAACCGGGATAGAATAGCGATACCATAACGATGACGAGAACAAAAAGGAAATTTATTATGAACATTAATTACCATTAATTGGAACATTAATTTTTCATTAATTGGCTCGCGCTAAAGCGTGAGCGGGAGGGGGCACACAGAAAACACGGAAAGCATTTAAAACGTTGATGCCAGTATATTTTAAACATTAATTATCATGTAATTTAACCATTAATTGTCATTAATTGCTTTTCAGTAAAAGTAGGGGTAATTTATGTTATACTCCAAAATTTTTCACCTCCATAAAAAATAAATCACCTTTATTAGCGTTGAAATACAAAATAGTCACTAATCATGCTTAACATATCCAAGTATTCAGATCAGGTATATAAAATCATTGGCGCCGCTATGACGGTGCATTCAGAACTAAGTTGGGGTCTTTTAGAACCAGTCTATCAAGAGGCTTTGCACATCGAACTGCAAGACCGTGGTATTGAAAATGAGCGGGAAAAGGAAATAGATATTTATTATAAGAAACGTCTACTTGATAAGAAGTATAAGATGGATATTGTTGTAGGCGATATCATTATTGAATTGAAATCTGTCACTAGTATTACTCCTGTTCATAGAGCTCAACTTTGCAACTATCTGCGCCTAACACGTAAACCATTAGGTCTTTTAATTAATTTCGGAGAAGAGAGCCTGATAGGGGAGAGATGGGCTTATGATGAGGATACTAATGAATGTATCATCGTAGATCGCAAAATGGAGCCAATTTTTGGCGCAGATTATTCATTCCTATTAGGATATGATGACGAATAATTAACGCCTAATTATTATTGTTTTTAACATGTAATTATTATTGATATTTTTAACATATAATTTCCATTAATTAAACCACTGAACTTTCGCAAGTGAATATTCATTCATCAAGCGACTAATTTATACATTTGATATAGCTTATGGAACTTAGGATTGGCATCAATAACCGCAGAAAGCAGTTCACTGGCATCGGCAGAGATCATCTCTGCGATTTCCAGGATGGTGTCCAATATAAGTTCCCATATCCTGTCCGAAGCGGACAGCTCGAGAGTGTTGCCAGTGGTATCACGGAAGAGCGCCCCGACGGTTTCGTAGGCTTCAAACCGCTTCACCGTGCAAAGTATGTTGTACTGCATCATGATCAGCGTAAAGCTGGCAATCTGTGCAGAGAAGTGTACGCTCTGACATCTGCCGAAGTCGAGCAGTTGCTTCTGGTCGTGATAAGCCACCTCGGTAGTCCAGCGGATAGCGTACGTCCTGTATGCTTTGAGAAAACTAAGCGAGAGGTCCGTAGTGAGCAATCCATTCCAAAGCCCATTCCTGCCTCGTTTCGAGAAGAACAAACGCACGGTGGTACCTGCAAACTTCACATCGATGGTGCAGTAGGTACATCTGAGTGTCCTGTTATGTTTGGTGAGGCCCTGCTTCTGGAGCTTCTTGATAATCTGCTTAGCAGTCAAATCACCCCACTGGGTGTGGTATTTGGTTTTTCCAATCTTTATCATACCAATCAAATGACACTTGATGTGGCGGCTGGTAATCAGGCGAACGAAGTCTGCACTGGTAAACCAACTGTCAACCAGCAGATAGTCGAAACGTATTCCACGCTTGATAGCGTACTTCACCATCTCGATTGCCTTGTCAGTCTTCTTCATGGTGTATTCTTTTATGCGCTCCTCAACACATTGTCCCGTATAGTCGGCAGAGAAACGCTCACTGCGTTGCTTGTCCGTCAACCCTTGCTTCTTGTCAGGATTACTGCCTTCTTCACCATGAAGCGAGAAATCGAGAAACAATTGGCTCATGCCATCGCACAGAAGCAGCGTCAGACATTTGTAGCCGAGGATGCTCTTATGTTGGATATGAGAGAAAACCTTGCCGATAAGTTCACTCTTGCGACCACTCTTTGGAGCGTCTGTGTCATCGATAATCAGGCAGACGGGCTTGTCATGCTCAGCCTCGGTGCTACGGCTGATCTTACGCAGCAGCTGGAGGTTCATCGCATACAGCAGTTTGCGCCACTTGATATCACCATCATTCATAAAACGATAGAACATGTCCTTCTCACAACAGAACAAGCGGCTTAATGAAGAGCCAGAGTACCGGTATGCATTCCTGACGACGAAGAAAGGGAACAGCATCAAAAGATTAAGGACCTGCACGTTCGTGAACTTGCAGTTCTCTTTCTTCTCTGTCCCTATCTGCTCCGGACGTATGTTTATGCACTCCATCACTCTCATAATCGCATTAATTGCACGGTTATTCTCATTTTCTGAGAAAAAGCTTCTCAAATCTGAAATAATTGTTGTACCTTTGCTCACGGCTTCTAAGTTTGAACTTTATTTTTTGGCGATTATAAAGGTACTCATTTCCTGTGAGTTACACAAACTTCGAAGCCTTTTTTATTCCTATTTTATGTTAAATTATGCAGGTGCGCCATCACTTGCGAAACTTTAGTTAAACCATTAATTCTCATTAATTGCTGCGCAGAATATGAATCCCCCCACAGTGTCTCGCACAAGAATAATAATTAATGAAAAATTAATGTTCCAATTAAAGGTAATTAATGTTCATAAAAAATGCCATTGATGTTAATCGTCATCACTTGCTTCTTTGTTCAAGAAAAATAATTAATGAAAAATTAATGTTCCAATTAATGGTAATTAATGTTCATAAAAAAAGCCATTAAGGTTATTCCTGTTTTCCCAAAATATCAATTACCGTGCCTCTCCCTCTGTGTGAATAAAACATAATTTTCTTTGTATTTTCAAGTGTAATTATTACCTTTGCACCAAACATAAAAACCTTTAACGATTACAAATAATGAAGAAAGTATTATTTCTTGGCGCTGCAATGATGGCAGCAACACTGGGTATGCAAGCCCAGAAAACAATGAAAGCCCCTGCTGGCGGAAAGGCAATCAGTGACGAATTGATCGGTATCTTCTTCGAGGATATCAGTAGCGCAGCCGATGGCGGCCTCTATGCCGAACTCCTCCAGAACGGCTCTTTCGAGTTCAACCCCGGAGAGCGTGACGGCTGGGGCGCAGGCACCGCATGGAAACAGATTCGTCCGGGCCACTCACTGGGTACCCTCCAGGTACGTATGGATAACCCTATCCACCCGAACAACCCCACGTATATGCGTCTGCACACAGAGCGTGTCAAGGAGTATTATGACTATAAAGGCTGGAAAGGCTTCGGTATAGAAAACACCGGTTTCAACGGTATCAGCGTGAAGGCTGGCGAGAAATATGACTTCTCTGCCTTCTTCCGCATCCCATCAGCCATCAGCCATCAGCCATCAGCCTTCCAGATCCGTATCGCCCTCGTAGAGCCTCAGGGCTGGGGCAAAGATCCCAAACTCCTGGCTGAGGCACACCTCGAGATCGACGCTAAGTCATGGCAGAAGTGCGAGGCTGTCCTCGTGCCCGAGGCTGACTGTAAGAATGCTTCTCTGCAGATTCTGGTGCTCACACTGGGCGACCTCGATATCGACCAGGTGTCACTGATGCCCGAGGATACCTATAAGGGTCATGGCCTCAGAAAGGACCTCGCTCAGGCACTGGCTGACCTGCATCCAAAGTTCATGCGTTTCCCCGGCGGCTGTGTCGTTCATGGCGGTGGCGACGGTTTCTGGGATACCTACCGCTGGAAGACCACCATCGGTCCTAAGGAGCAGCGTAAGGGTCTGAAGAACACATGGGGTTATCATCAGAGCATGGGTCTTGGCTATTTCGAGTATTTCCAGTTCTGTGAGGACCTCGGCATGGAGCCCCTGCCTATCCTCCCCTGTGGTGTCAGCTGTCAGGGTGCCAATGGTGGATGGAACATGTACCCCACACAGGCACAGGATGCCGTTCCTATGAGCGAGATGGACGAGTGGGTGGCTGAGGCTATCGACCTCATCGAGTGGGCCAATGGCGACCCCGCCACGAATAAATGGGCAAAGATGCGTGCTGATGCCGGTCATCCCAAACCCTTCAACCTGAAATATCTGGGTCTGGGTAATGAGGAGAAGATATCACCTGAGTTCGTTGAGCGTTTCAAGTATATCTACGAGCGTGTCACCAAGGCCCACCCCGAGATTATCATCGTTGGTACCGCCGGTCCTGGCTCTCACCCCGGTAATGCCGACCTCGAGAATGGTTGGAAGCTGGCCAACGAGCTGGGCATGCCTATCATCGACGAGCACTACTATGAGCCCAACAGCTATTTCCTCAACAAGCGCCAGTACGACAACTACCCCCGCGACCGCAAGACGAAGGTCTATCTGGGTGAGTATGCTGCCAAGGACAAGAAGCTCATCGACGCCCTGGCCGAGGGTCTGTACCTGCTCCATGTAGAGCGTAATGGTGATATCGTGTCTATGACCTCTTATGCTCCTCTCTTCGCCCGTAAGGACAATACCAACTGGAACCCCGACATGATCTATTTCGATAACGAGCGTGCTTACCTCACCTGCAGCTATTATGTGCAGCAGCTCTTCGGTCAGTCAAGCGGTCAGTATTACTATGGTGACTGTGTGAAGTTCGAGGGCGATGCCGCTGATGTCATCCAGCCTCAGGAGAACGTGCACTATGGTCAGTCTGTCATCCTCAATGTGAAGACGCGTAAGCTCTACGTAAAGATCTGTAATGCCTCTGACGAGGCCAAGAAGGCCAATATCAACCTGGGTCGCTTCGGTATTAAGAAGACGGCCGTGAAGACTGTCCTCACTGGTGCTGCCAATGATGAGAACAACTACGACAAGCAGCCCATCGCGCCTCAGAAGGAGACTATCAAGGCTCAGAAGAAGTTCACCCTCGACGTGGCTCCCTACACCTTCATCATGCTGGAGTACTCTCTCTAACCCGTCTCCCCCACAAAATCTCTCTATACAGCCCGGCCTACGCCGGGCTTTTTTCATGGTCGCCTATCGGCTCAAAATTATAAAAAAATTAATTTCTAAAATTATAAAGACCTAAAGGTCTAGAAATAAAGGAGTGGCCTATCGGCCAGAAATCGAACAAATCTATTCAAAATCGAACAAATAATTTTTGAAAAAACAAGAAAAAACATATATACCTTGCCCAAGGTGCCCAAACCCCTAACATCAATGATTTTTCTTTTTCAACATATAATTGCCATATAATTGGAACATTAATTTTTCATTAATTATTTTTTTTCAAAGCAATTGAGTTGGTCGTAAATATGCTGCGAAGCAATTAAAGACAATTCTTTTAGTCGGTCTTTGACCTTGGTAAAAGCGTCCCAAAGGGCCGAGCGAATGGGTTAAATTACATGATAATTAATGTTCAAAATAAAAATTTGCTCGATTTGTTTTGATTTTGTTCGATTTCTGCCTCGTTAGAGGCACTCCTCCATTTCCGGACCTTTAGGTCCTTATAATTTTCTATTTTAATTTTCTTATAATTTTGAGCCTTTAGGCGACCCTCATCCGGAATCGTCTACGATTCCCCATTTCTGTGATTTCCGTGATTTCTGTGTGACTTTATTTCCGGACCTTTAGGTCCTTATAATTTTTTTATTTTAATTTTCTTATAATTTTGAGCCTTTAGGCGCCCCCTATCCCCGGAATCGTCTACGATTCCCCATTTCTGTGATTTGACTTTCCCCTTCGGGCCGTCGAGCTAAACCTTCCGTGATTTCTGTGTGAGATTAGAGGATGGTGACAGAGACGATCTGGGAGTCCTTGCCGCGGTAGAGGATGTCGACTTGGAAGGTGGCAGACTCGGTGTAGATATACAGGGGGAGATGGTCACCATAGGCGGGGACACAGGGGAAGCGGAGGTGGATAGTGGTGCCAGAGAGATAGTTCTCCTCGGGCGTGATGGCATCATCACTATCCAGAGGGTGGAGAGAGAAGACAGGATCGGTCATGGCGAGCACACGGGGGAGCTCCAGCTTCAAGTCATTGTCAGGACTGGAGAACCAAGAGAGGAACGTGTCCCACCACGAGCGGTCGGCCGTGGGGTCCTCCTCGGGAGGCAGGATGGTGATACCCTCACGGAGGGCGCGCTGCAGTTTCCGGGGCTCCAGGGAGTAGTTGCGCAGGTACTCCTCGCGGGCCTGCGCCTGCAGGGCACTGGCATCACGCTGACCGCCACGCAGGAAACTCAGCGCATGCGACTGCTTATAGTTGACATCATCCACCCAACAGATGCGGTCGTCGGTCATGGCGATAGCACGGATACGCGTGATATCCTTATACGTCTTTCCCGGATAGCGCAGGGTGACGGTGTCGAGGTCGGCCGTGGTATGCTTTGCGATGATATTCGCCGTATGCGGCACCTTGATGACATCGTACTCATCCTTATACATATCCGTGTAGTGGATGCAGAGGAAAACCCGCACATTCTCCAAGTCCAGGTCGGACCGGTTGTTGATCCTCACCCGCATCACATCATCACTATCCCAGAAGAGCCACTCCGACTCCGGTTCGATGCTCACATCGATATACGACGACTCCAGGAGCAACCCCTTGAACGCCCCGTAGAGGTTCTCCTCGCAGAACTGCATATCAGAGAGCAGTTCGTCGTAGATACCCTGGTTGCCACGACGGAAGAAATGGTTATAGATCTCCTCACGGCTCTGTTCCATCTTCCCCTGGTCGGCATAATGCTTCGCCTTCAGGAGGTTGGGCGAGAAGAGACCATAGCCCTCCATCGTAGAAGCATAGAGACGCCGCAGGTACTGTCCCTCGGGCGTCCGAGAGAGGTAGTTACGGCGGTTATAGCTGTCGAGCATATCCGTGAGCTGTGCCGCCTGACGCGGATACTCCACGCTGGCCTGATGGAAGCAACTCATAGCCGCCTCCTCATTACCCAACTGCTGTTGCAAGAGCCCCTCGAGAACCAAGGCAGGAGCCGTGCGGGAGGGGTAGCGAGTCGCGTAGCGCGCGAGCGTCTGCGAAGCAATTGATAATTGATAATTGACAATTGACAATTGACAATTGCTGAGGGAAGAGGGAAGAGGGAAGAGGGCTGAATCCGGAATCACGGGAGTCGGAATTACGGAATCAGGGAGGTTGGAACCTGAAACCTGAAACTTGAAACCATCACCTTGAACCTTTGAACCTTGAACCTTGAACCCTTTAGACTGGATGATGAGCGCCATGGCGTGGAGGAGCATGGCCTCGGGGTTGTCGGGGTATTTCTGGAGGATGGAGGAGGTGTGAGAGAGGGCTTCGTCGGTGCGGCCGGCATAGAGGTCGAGGTAGGCCTTGTCCTTCTCGATGCAGAGGGCATCGTACTCCTGCATGTATTTCTTGTAGATAGGGGTGTAGTCCTCCAGGTACTGGCGGTAGGAGGCGCGGAGCTTCTGGAGGTCGTCACGGAGCTGGGACTTCAGTTTCTTATCCTTTTCGTACTGGGCGAAGGCCTCGTTGGTGGAGCGCTCGGCATCCTCGCCATTGACGATGCCCAGGACGGCGAACATATCGCCCAGGGCGGCACGGAGGAGCGTGCTGGCCGAGGTATTACGGACGAGCGTCTCCCCTCCCCTGGCAGCACCACGCATCAGCATCCACGCATCCGACAGCTGCTCGTCCTGCTCACGCAACCGATACGTATATTCCAGGACAGGGAACAACTTGCGCTTGGCCTCCAGCACATCGGGCGCCACGCCAGTATAGTCCTGACGCGCCATATAGTCGAGGAACTCGTCGAAACTCTCAGAGCGCACCTGTGCCAGCTCCAGCGCATTGAGCACCCGCACCGTCTTCTCCAGGTCGTAGTCCCTACCCGACTGCAGTCCGGGCTGACTGCTGATAGCCTCATAGGCATCTACAAACTCGTCGACGGGCTTGTAGTTGTCGATGGAAAGGGTGAGCAGGTCGGCCTGAGGGGTGGAGGTGCAGGAGAGAAGGATGAGGGAAGATGTAAGAAGGAAGATGGAAGAGAGTTTCATTATGTTAGGAGTTAAGGAGTTAAAGGAGTTAAGACGATAGATTAAAGATTAAACATTCTTGGCGGAGCCAAGCGGCAAAGCCGAGCGAAAGATTAAACATTAAACTTGAAACCTGAAACTTGAAACCAAGAACTTGAAACCAAGAACTTGAAACGAAAAAAGGAGTAGAGGATGAGACGCGTAGATAGACTACGGTCTCGGTCCTTTACTCCTTTTTTCTCAGCAATGCTTAGTTCTTGAAGACACCGAGCTTGCCGTTCCACTTCAGGAACCAAGAGCTCTCGTCGGTGAGAGGCACAGACGTGGTGCCCTTTGTACCGCGACGGGCTTCGATGATCTGCTTCATGGCAGCGGCAGGGTTGGCCTGACGCTTGGCGAAGCGCATGATATCGTAATAGCGGGTACCCTCGAACGCAAACTCCAGCGCAGACTCTGTGAGCAAGAGCGTATCGACAGCAGCCTGCTGCTCCTTGATGAGCTTAGCACGCTTCACGGGGTCGGTCTCGATGGTGTCGTGAGGCAGCACATAAGTAGTGTCCATAGGTGTGTAACCTGAACCACGCATGTGGATACCAATCTGGTTGTGACCAGCAGCAGTCGTCTTAGCCAGATCCAGGTTGTCGCAGACACCATACAGGTTGTTGTCGAAGTTGAACTCAGCCAAGAAGAGAGAGTCCTTCTGAGACATCACGACGGTGTCGTTCTCAGCATCGTAGTTGAAGTAGCGAGACATCACATTCTCCTCGATAGCCTTGTTGCTCAGACCCTCGGCCAGAATCTGGAACGCCATGCGGGGATAGCCGGCACCATTGAGGGCCTCAGCCAAGCGCATATACACCATGGTACGACGGTAGATATGCACGTTACGAGAGTTGTACTTAGAGATGTCCTGCGTATCGATACGCTTGTTGGAAACAGCATCGATGGTATAAGACTGATCGTAATACCATGACAGACGCAGGTCGCCAGACCTGTGTTCATTCAGACCCTTAGGAGCGTAGTAAACACTCAGACCATTGGCAGCCAGCACACAGTTGTTCTGAGCCTCAGAGATATCGAACAGACGCTGAGAAGGCGTTACGCTCACCTTATAGTCATTCAGTTTAGTAGACGTGAAGATGTTACGCAGTTCGCTGTAGTGACCCTCAGCACGGATAGAGTCGCCAGCGATCAGCGAGATCAACTCAGCATTGGCATTCACCGATTCAGAGAAAGAAGCCACATCTGAGTAAACAGTACGGCTGCTCCAGTTGGTCTGACCAGGTGTCCAGCAGACACGACTCTCCGTTGTAGGATAAGCAGAGAAAGCACCATTGCGCTCGCTGATATACTTATAGTAGTGACGGGCAGCATTCTTATAGTCCTCCACATTACCGGTCATGGTAGCACGCCACAAGTAGAGGTCGCCACGAACGATGCTCAAGGGGAAGTAGAGCAGTTTAGACTCCAAACCACGAATCTGACGATAGCCAGGCAGTTCGGTGTTGTAGCGCTCGGGCAGCGTAGCCAGGTCGTTGATGAAATACGTACAGATCTCCTCGATGTTCTTCTTACCGGCACTCTCAGCCTGCTCGGCCTGCTCCTTACTGAGCAATGCCTTGTCGAAGAAAGGCACCTCACCATAGTTGAGCACCAGCTGCAGGTAAGTCCAGGCACGGATAGCCTTCACAGCGCAATACTCCTTCATGAAGATAATCTCGCCACGGTTGTCGTGCAGCGCCGTATCCACATGTTCGATGAAGTAGTTACAGTTATTGATGACAGCATAGTAGTCGCTAGGCTGATTATACTTATTATCATCGCTGACATTGAACTCATAGATTTCGCGCAGGTCATTGTTAGCCACAGTGGTCAGGTCCACCAAGTCGCCACGCAGTTCACCCAGCAGGATGGTGCGGTCGGCCAGCGCCTGCAACTTTGTGAGGATACCCGTGACAGAATAGATAGAGTCCTCAGCAATATTCAGGTGCTCCTGGTCAGCATAGAGAACATCATCGCTCTCCTGCGTGAAGAAATCCTCACACGAAGTAAGCACGGGAAGAGCCATCATGGCTGCGGCGATGCCGCAGACCATTGATCCAGCCCCTTTACGATATATATTTTTAATATTCATAATCTTTTAGTTTTCAATTGTCAATTATCAATTGTCAATTATCAATTATCAATTGTCAATTATCAATTCTCAATTACTTACAGGTTGATCTTCACACCAGCCACGATGCTGCGGCTCTGGCCCAGGCGGCCCAGGTCGAAGCCCTGACCGATGACACTTGACGTAGCAGTCATCTCAGGATCGCTGCCCAGATACTTGGTGAAGGTGAGCAGGTTGTTGCCCTGGATCCAGAACTGGAAGCCCTGCAGATACTCAGACTTCACAGGCAGGTCGTAAGAGAGTGTGACGCTCTTCAGACGCAGGTAAGAACCATCCTCTATCCAGCGGTCGCTGAAGCGTGCGTTGTCCATAGGATCCTGGAAAGTGATACGAGGAATATCCGTCTGCTGTCCCTCCACCTGCCAGCGACGAAGCATAGCCGTTGTCTGGTTCATGAAGCGAGAGCCACCCTCGAGCTGTGAGCGCATATAGTTGTAGATATCGTTACCCAGAGAGTAGTTGAAGTTGACATCCAGCTTAAAGCGCTTGAACGACAGAGAAGTGAAGATATTACCGTAGATATCAGGATTAGGATCACCGATGAAGGTGCGGTCAGCATCTGTAATCATGCCATCGTTGTTCAGGTCGGCGAAATGCATATCGCCAGCCTCGAAGTACACATGGTCAACACCATTCTCGCCAACGAAATAGAGACCGTTGGGATCATAGGTAGCGGCACCAGCGGCAGCAGCAGAAGCAGCCTGAGCCTCGGCCGTGGTGCTGAAGACGCCCAGAGTCTTGTAGCCATAGAAAGCGTTGGCTACGCCACCCACCTGTGTGCGAACGGTAGCACCATAGATCTCGTTGTCAACGAACTGCTTACCATCAGGCAGTTCGGTGATCTGGTTCTTATAGTGACCAGCGCTGGCACCAATCTGCCACTGCCAGTTCTTCAGGTTGAGCACCTTAGCCGTGAAGCTCACGTCGAAGCCCTCGTTCTTCAGTTTACCACCATTAGACCAGTTCTCCTTCAGACCACTGAGGTAGCCCAGCTGCTGGAGTGTGAGCAGGTTGTCGGTCTTAGAACGGAAGTAGTTGAAGCCCAAGCTCAGGCGGTTGTCGAAGAAGCTACCCTCAAGACCCAGGTTCAGGCGACGGGTGGTCTCCCACTGAATCTTCGTGTTACCGATACCCTCGAAAGCAATACCAGAGATGGTGTGGAGGAACTGAGAAGCACGGAAATAACTGCGAGCAGCATAGTAGTCGATATCGTCGTTACCACTGATGTCGTAACCGGCAGAGAGCTTCAGGTAGTCGATACCCTTCACGTCGGCCATCCAAGGCTCGTTGGTGACAACCCATCCGGCCTGGAAGCTGGGGAACACGCCCCAAGCAGCCTTGAAGAGGCGGAAGTCGCCACCCTCCTGACCGAAGCGAGAAGAACCGTCGATGGTCAGGTTGGCCTGTGCATAGTAGCGTCCCTTGTAGTTGTACTCAGCCTGTGCATACCAAGAGAGCGAGTTCCAGTTCTCACTGATACCCACAACATCCTTGTCCTGCAGAGAACCACTCAGGAACGGCGTCTTATCACTACCAGTGTTGTAACCCACCTGAGAAGTAGAAGTGAAGCTCTCCCAGTTGATGCGGGCACCACCGAAGATATGGAGGAAGTGAGCGTCGAAACGCTTCTTCCAGTCGATACGGGTGTCACTCATCACTGAGTTCTGCTTAGAAGCCAGTGAGCGAGTCTCGTTCTGACGGTAGCCACCCAGGCTAGATACATAATAGCTAGGTGTACCGTTGATGGGGATATAGAACATCTCGTTGGTGTTCACCAGGTTATAGCTGAAGTGCTCGCTCACGTAGAGGTCGCGTGCAATCTCCAGTTTTGGCGTCACCGTGAGGTTCAGCATAGATGTCTCGAAACGGTTCTTGGTATTAGCCTCAGCATACTGGTTGATAGCTGCGGGGTTGCCCAACTGCCAGTTGTAGTTGTTGTAGTTGGCCAAGGCCTCGCTCAGGTAAGACTCCGTGTCGATGTCGTAGTGCTCCTTAGAGAAGCGGCCGGCTCCCGTCTCGTCGTGACCATAGCTGTAAGCACTCATGAAGGGGCTCTTCACGTAGGCCAGGAAAGAAGGAGCGATAGGCGTACCCTCGTCATAGCCCTCGGGAGCACCATCATTACGGATGTCGCGTGTCTGGTTAGCAAAAGAAGCATCGAAGCGAACAGACAATTTGTTGCTCAGAGAGATGTCCGTATTGAAACGCACGTTCAGACGGTCCATATCATTATACTTCATGGTGCTCTTTGCATTGGTATAGCCCACAGACAAGTTGTAGTTAGCCACATCGTCACCACCCTCGACATTGATACCATAGTTCTGTGTCATGGCCGTGCGATACACATAATCCTTCCAGTCCGTGTTCTGATGATACTGATCATAGTAATAGTACTTATTACCCCTAGCATCGTACTCAGACTTCAGGAACTTGAAGTCGCGCAGTGTGGTATTCGTAGATTTCAGCATCTCAGACGCATAGCTGCGATACTGGTCAGCATTCATCACCGAGATATAGTTGGGCTCCATGGTGACGCCGGCAGAGATATTGGCCGTGATACGCGTAGCCATAGACTTGTTGCGGCGTGTCTGGATCAGGATGACACCATTGGCGCCCTTGGAACCGTAGAGAGCCGTACCATTACGAACCACGGTGACCTTCTCGATGTCAGCAGGGTTGATGTTGTTCAGCACATCATTATAGAAGCCATCGTGCAGCAAGGTGCGGCCATACTGCTGGTCGATAATCACGTCGTCGATGACGATCAGTGGCTGGGCGTTCACGTTCAGCGAGTTGAGACCCTGCATGAACATCACGCTACCGATACCGGGCGTACCGCTGCGGTTGATGGTGTAGACCTGACCACCGAGCTGCTTCTGCACCTCGTCCTTGATATTGATGGCAGGAGAATATTTGAAATCAGTAGCCTCGTAGTCACCACGTACGTTGGTCTGCACGCCATACTCGGCAGTGAAAGCAGAAGGATACAGATTCACGCTCTTCTGAGCCTCGTCCTTGGACAAACCGATCTTCACGGGGTTGTGGTCGGGAGAAGAAATATAGAGTGACGTAGAGAAGAGAGGCAACTTCAGAGAGTAGCTACCATCATCGTCGGTCAGCACACTATAACCATCGATATCGGCTGCGCGGACGATGGCACCCGACACAGGCTTTTGCGAAGCAGCGTCGAACACATAACCCTTGACGGTACGCGTCTCGTAGTGCTTCTGAACCCTTACTACACGCTTTACCTGAACAACCTCCTCTTCCTCTTCAGTATCTTCGTCCTGCGCAACAGCACAGAGAGGGAAAGCCATCAGCAGCGTCATTCCAAATAAGATATATCGTTTCATATCGTTCTTTCTTTTATTTTAGTCATGTGAACATTAGCGTTGCATGTACCAAGCCTTATAGTCTCTGTCGTCGTATTGTCCGTGAGGATACAACAGGACGCCAGGCTTTCCTACAGCCGGCTCAGAAATCTTAGTCATCTTGTTGCCAGTACCCACTGTTGCAGGCAGAGCGTCAACCAGTTCGATGCTGCCGTGAGGCACTACCAGGATACAGTTGATACGCATGGTACGTGTATGCGTCTTCTTTCTCAGCTCGTTGTTTGATACACTTGAATCAATTCTCAGATACGTCTTCATGGTCTCGTCGCCCACGCCATAGGTAGCCTTGGGGAACGTGAAGTCGTCAGCCAGTTTCACATAGCAGATGCGATCTGGATCAGGCTGATAGGCAGAACCCTTTGACTGGAAGTAGGGATCGGCCTCGTTCTGGAGGTCCAAACCATCTGAAGGCAATCCCGGAGAGATGAGCTTAGCCTTGAACTTTGTTGGCAGACGCTGCTCAGGGGTAGCTGTAGTATCAGCAGCCAGAGCAGGCACGTAAACCAAGTAGATGTCATAACTAATATTAGAAAGAACACCAGGGATGGTATAAGTCATCCAGTGGTTAGAAGTAGCCACCTGCGACTCGAAGGTCGTGAACGAGTTGTTCCACACCTTGTTGTAGAACTGCTTATTGTCGGCAGTCACATAGTCGATTACATGGCTCACAGCATCGATAGAGTCCTTGGTGCTGTTGTCATAGTCCTTCTTCACCTCCTTCAAGTCGTAATTTTCAGCGATACGGAAAGAATGGAAAGTCATGCGCTTGTCGATGTTCCACTCCGTAGCCTTGCGCACCTCACCATTACTGCAGTGCATAATCTCCGTCTGGTTCAGAGCGCCCTTGGCAGCCTTAGGCATATAGTACTGATAGTACTCGAAGGGCACGCCACCCCAGATAGACTTACGAGAAGTGTAGCTGCGGGTACAAGATGTTGACATGGCAGAGTCGTTGAGCGACTGATCCGTGTTGAACGTACGACTGAAGGTAGTACCCTCGACGATAGCCAGGCGAGCATTGGTATAAGCCATTGAGTCGCGATCCTGCAGTTTCTCAGGATAGTCGAAATAAGGCTGATACTCCTCGATGAGCTGTTTCCACACCGCATTGGTAGGAGCCACCATCACATAGTCACTATCCTCAGAGTTGATCAGGCCCACATAGCTGTAGAGCTCGTTGCGCTGTGCGAACACAGAGTCCAGATACTGCGTCTTACCGTTGACGATACTACCGGTAACACTCTGGTTGGGCAGAAACACCTTATAATAGAAATGACTATTATACATGAAACTGCGGATGCTGTCGAAGTCAGCGTCCTTGCGGAAAGCCTCGAACACATTCGGTTCGAATGCCAGTTTCTTATCCATGGTGAAGAGCACACCATTGCTGTAGAGCTGGTTGATGTTGGTCATCTTCACGCCATTGATAGTCGTATCAGGATTAACGATAGCATACTTACCGTTCATCAGCACCATGGTATCGGTGCGCATATTGGTGAACGAGTGGTTATAGAGCGCCATGTGGTTCTGAATGAACTCCTTGACAACCGTATTGTTCTCGGGCAGCACCTTTTCGGCCTGAGCCTTGTACTCTGCAATCAGCGCGTCGGCCTCGGCAGCAGAGAAGTCGTCGTTGGTAGGTACAAACACCGTGAACACCTGGCTACCATTCAGACGGTCCACATAATCACATCCCTCGATGAGCTTAGCGAAGTTGCTCATGTTAGGATTACTCTTGATAGCAGACCAGATGGTACCTTCGTGCACACCATTCTCACCGCCACCCAGACTGTCGTAGTGGTCGTCCCAAGTATCGGTGCAGCCAGCCAGTGCTGCGGCGATACCGCAGCACATCAGGCTTCCACATAATATTTTATTTATCTTGGTAATCATAATTTTCAGTTTTCAATTATCAATTATCAATTGTCAATTATCAATTGTCAATTATCAATTAAAGATCGTCCTCCATAGCGCCCTCACCATCGACAGCATATACCGACTTAGGCACCATTTCGAAGAAGTCGAACATAAACTCATTGTTATTACCCTTACCATCGCTGGCCACACGGAAACGGATGTAGTGATCCTTGGTGGCGTCGATGTCAGTCTGGCAGAGAATACGACGGTACATACCATTAGCATTTCCCAATGGGTGGTCCTTCTGACCAATGAGCTGGCTACGGCCATCGTCGTAGGCACCGAGGTTCTTCAGTACCTTCTGGTACTCAGCCTTCTCCTCATCGGTCATCTTCATATAGGCATCATAACTCTTATAACGGTCGCCCAGGTACATATCAGTATCCAGGTTCTTGGTCATATCAAGAGGAATACCCTGAGGCTTGCCGTCGAAGTACACCTGCATGACACCACGCGTAGGAATAGCGCAGAATCCGAGACGGAACTGCCACTCACCGCTGAATGGTACAGGAGGAATACGGAAGGTCATGTCATAGTCGCCGAAGAGGTTCCACTCGTCACCCTGCCAAGACCAGTAGTACAGGTGAGGACGACGGAGCACCAATTTACCATCATTATTCACCGTCACACCATCCAGGTAGCCGTCGGGGAAGTAACGGTTCTTACCGTTCTTAGGCTCATTACTCTCATCAGGCGTTTCATTAGGGTCATCACCCAGATAGTTACCCTCGTCGCGCATATCGTTGGTCATCACCTCGGGGAAGATGGTAGAGAAGTCCATACGGATACGCATGTTCTGCACCTTGTCACGCACATCGGTAGTGAAAGCAATCAAGTCGTCCACATAGAAATAGTGACCATTGAGTGCGTCGTTCTCGTATTCATCCTCCACATCCTTGATGACATAAGAACCACGGAACTGGTAGTCGGACGTCTCACCATAACGGCGGTTGATGAAGAAGCCCTTCACCTTGTCGCGGTCGTTACCACGGCAGTCGCGTCCCTGCTCATCCTTATTCATGGTCAGCATAGACACCTTCAGCATGGTGTGAGGCAGCAAGGTGGTATACCACTCAGTGGGGTTGACCAGTGTAGCATCGAAACCGAAGGGGTACTTACCATGCTCAGGAATCTCCATAGCCGTGAGCTTGTTGGTACCAGGCACGTAGCGGTTCATGATATGATAGCGGATGAAACGCTTCAAGGGGTTGATACTATCCGTGAGGTTCTCGAACTTCCATCCCTCCTTCAGGTCGTCACGATGCAGAGGATCGCCAGAACCGAACACTGGGTCATAGAGCTTGACAGCCAGGTCGTAGAGCGCATGGAGGTCGCCTTTAGACGTATCGATGCCATACTCCTCGAACTTAGCACGATAGATAGAGTCGGGCTCTACGAAAGCCGTGAAGCCGTACTTCTTCTTCTCGGGCACCCAACCCACCTCAGAGTGGACGTGAGACCTGTACTTATACTTAGGCTGGTTCTTTGAGTAGGTCACATCCTCGATGAGTTCAATCTCATTACGCACGCCAGTAGCCACGAGCGCCTCGTAGAACAACTTAATATTCTTGTTATCGCGCAAGATATCAGCGATATAGCAGTTTGACTTCTCAATCACCTTGTTCACAGGCTGCACGATACCATTCTCCACAGAGTCGTTCTGGTGAATGATCTGTCCGTCGGGCAGTGTGTCGCTGAAGATGATATGCGCGTTACCCTCGATCTGGATAACAGCATTACCATTCTCGTCAACGATAGGTTTGGTAGCCAGGTAACGTCCCTGCAGGTTGTAAGTAGGCAGGAAGTCGAGCACCATCTCGAACGTAGAATACATATTCTGTACCAAGTGTGTGCGAGCGATTGTATCGCAGTCGGCCACACTCAGCGAGTCAACACAAGGGATACCCTTTGACTGCAGATACTCGTCCACAGCCTTATTGTCGGGCAGGAAGCAAGTATATCTGCCATAGGTAGAGAGCAGATCCATGAGGTCGGCTTTCTCAACGATGTACTTGAACTCACTATACTGTTCACGGTTGCTGATATAGTCGCTCAGCATCTCGCCCGTGAAAGTATAGAAGTACTGACTATCAGGCTCGTCAGAGCAACTGGTCATAGAGCCCGTTGCCATGAAGGCAGCCAGTGCCATCAACGCTACTTTTATATTCTTATTGATATTCATAATCTTATCGTTTAAGTGTTATGCATTATTTAGCTTTCTCGTAGCTGGAGTTCTCACCGCTGCCAAAGGCAGGATTGGCCACCAGGTTACGGTTCACCTTCATTTCCTCAATGTTGTAAGGCCAGAAGATAGCATCCATCTTCTTGAAGAAGTTCTGAGAGTACTCCTTGTTCACATCCTCGCGGTGCATCACGGCATTGATCACAGGTTCTGTGTTGCCGGCACGCATGGCGTAGCGTACAAGGTCGTACCAGCGCTTACCCTCGAACATCAGTTCGCGCTGACGCTCACGCTTCACCAGATCGGTCATTGCCGTCTTGGTAGCGTAGTTGCTGCTCTTCAGTGTATCAGAAGCTGTCAGATCCTTCTTACAGATAGCACGCTTGTTGATAACGTTCACCAGTGTGAAAGCCTTCTCCATCAGCGGTTTGTTCGTGGCGCTAACCAGCGAGTCCTCGCCATCGATAGGATTCAGCATCTTCTCGCAGAGAGCCTCAGCCTCCATCAGCATGATATCAGGCAAGCGGTAGATGATCCACATACTGCTGTTGTTGTTCTGAGGATACAAAGAATAGTCAGACTTAGGCGTCGAAGGAGTCTTCATGTCGATTTCGAAGCTACGAGCAGCCAACTTCATGATAGGAGAGTTGTCCTTAGTAGCGTCACAGTTCACATAGAGGCGAGCATCCAACTTGTTCTTCTGCTCAGGCTCAAAAATGACACGCTTAGAGTAGTCGGCCTCGATATCCTCTTTCAGGTACTTAGAACCAACCAGCAGGCCAGTACCGTTAGAGTGACCGTAAAGAGAAGACACAGCACCATTGGCCAGCATACCATTACCAGCTTTCTCATCATCATAGACTAGTTCAAAGACGGTCTCCTTGCTAGCACCTTCTACGAATAACTCTTCATAATAATTGCCAAAGTAAGTACCCGTCAGATTGTCGTTAACCAGAGGATAGCCATTGAGGCGAACCTCCAGGGCAGCCTTCGTATCGGCCGACAGACGATGCTTCTTCTCGTACTCATCGTTGAGTTCCTTCTTAGATTTGATGACCTCTTCTGCATAGTAAACACAAGAGTCGTAGCCAATAGGATCAACGGCACCCTTCCACAGATACATCTCGCACAACATGGCACGGATAGCATCCTGCGTGATGCGGCCAGTCTGATAGAAAGGCTTTGTCTCAGGATAGCGTTTTACCGCCTTATCCTCAACCTGGCGCAGATCGGCGATGAGGGTGTCGAGCACCTCATAGAACGGCGTTGCGGGCAGGTCCATTGTCTGGTCGTCGTCGGTGAAGGCCTCACGAGTGAAAGGCACATCGCGGAACGTACGAATCAGATAGAAATAAGAGAGAGAGCGCAGTGCTGTCACCTCAGCGATGGTAGCGTCGAGGTCACCCTGTGTATAGGCAGGATCCTTCTCGGCCACGCCGGGAGCATATTTCAGTACCGTGTTACAACGGTTGATCACGTCGTAGAAGCCCTCCCAAGTGGTGTAGGAGTTCATAGCCGTGATATTCTCCTTTAATATATTAGAGAGGTTGATATCATTATTGATACCCTGACCGGCCATCACATTCTCCGTTCTGGCCTCACCCCAAATCATCATACGCTTTCTGACACCATCGTTCTGGAGAGCAGAGTAGCAACCAGCCACGACATTGTCCACGTCGGCCTTTTCATTCCAGAAGTCCTCGAAAATAATCTCGTTCTGAGGTTTGATATCCAGGAAGTCTGAGCATGAAGTGAGACCGCAGACGACGCAGATTGCGCAGATTATCTTATTATAATTCTTTTTCATAATCTTCATGTTTCTTTTTAAATCAATCTACGTTTTAGAAATCAACAGTGATACCCAGTGTATAAGAGCGTGAACGTGGTGTCTGCATGTTGTCGATAGCAGGATCCTCGCCACCGAATGCGATATCGGGGTCCACACCAGAGTACTTCGTGAGTACGAAGGGGTTGTTCACACTGGCATAGAATGAAAGGCGGTTCAGGCCAATCCATGTCAGGTTCTTCTTATTGATAGAATAGTTGAGCTGGGCATAGCTCATACGCAGGTAGCTACCATCCTCTACGAAGCGGTCGCTGATCAGCGTGTTGTAGTTGCTGTTGCCACCATACATAGCACGTGGGATAGGTGTTACGTCACCCTCCTGACGCCAGCGGTAGTTCACAGCCTGACTCTGGTTGTCGTTACCAGTCATGGCCTCAGCCTGCAGACGAGCCTTGTTGATAATCTTGTTGCCCACACGGTAGGTGAACTGTGTTGACAGACGCCACTGACCGTAGTTGAAAGAGAAACCGAAACCACCAGTCAACTTAGGCAGAGAAGAGCCCAGGTAGGTGATATCCAGTGCATTGATCTGACCATCGTGATTCAGGTCATCGTAGATAGCGTCACCACCGTTGAAGCCGGGGAATGCACCATCGTGACCAGTATTATCAGAACGATAGTCGTACATCATACGCTTAGGTACGTTGTTACCTTCGAGAATCAGGTTGCCATCGGCACCGACAGCCACAGGAGCCGTCTTACCAGAACCTGACCACTCTCTCCACCAAGTCTGGATGTCGTCCTTGGTAGCACCAGCCTCAACCATTTCCTGAACATGGTTCTTGATGGTGAGGTAGTTGTACTGGTACACACCCTTGTACTTGAAGCCGTAGATAGCACCGAACGGGTTGTGCAGCTGCACACGACGCAAGGTCTCACCGTTGTTATAGCCGTACTTAGAGTTCTTGTTTTCCAGGATGTACTCGTCCATCTCCAGGATTTCGTTGCGGTTGTTACCGAAGTTGGCGTTCATATCCATAGAGAACTTACCAGCCTTGATCATGCGGTTTGTATTGATATGGAACTCCCAACCGGTGTTGCGCATCTTACCGTTGTTATGATAAGGAACGGTAGCGAAACCAGTGTTTGAAGGAATACGGAAGCTACCCATCAGCATGTCGGATGTGGTTGACTGATAGCCCTCGATAGTCAGGTTCAGACGACCATCCATGAAGCCCAGGTCGATACCGAAGTTGTAGCTGGATACCAACTGCCACTTCAGGTCGGTCAGACGAATGTTCAGCGGTTTCATGGCAGCCATGTCGAGATACCTGTCGGCAGAACCATACTTAGAAGTAAACAGGTAGTTCTGACCAGGCTGGTTACCTACACGACCCCAGCTGGGACGGATAGCCAACATAGAGAGTGTGGGCTTCAGTTTCTGCATCCAAGGCTCGTCACTGACGATCCACTTCAGAGATACAGAGGGGAAGTAACCCCAGCGGTTGCCGGGACCGAACTTAGTAGTACCATCGGCACGTACGGTGAAGTCGGCCACATAGCGTCCCTTATAAGCATAGTGAGCAGAGAAGGTGTAGTACATAGAGCGCCACTGGCTGTAGCCAGAGCTCATGCCGTTGATGATACCACCAGCAGAGGGGCTCACGATGACACCGTTGGTAGAAGGCAGGCCGTAACCGTCGGTTGACTGAGAGCTGCTGGAACCAGAAGTCAGTTCGAAGCGTCCCATCATCATCACAGAGTGATCCTTGTTAGCAAAAGCAGGAATCAAGGTCAGCGTCTGCTTGGTGTTGAACGAAACGCTCTTTGAAGAGCTTGAGGCAGAGGTGTTCACCTTGTCCTCCCAGCGCTTGGTCACCAGTTCCTGGGGATAGAACGAATCGTTGTAGTGGTTAGAGATATTCATGTACACAGAGCTGCGCCAGTTCAACTGCCAGTGCTCATCATCGAGGCCCAGCAGCTGGTAGTTCAGGATGAGCTCAGGGTTCATGTCGTAGACACGGCGCTGCTTCTTAGCCAGATAAGCAGAAGCCACGGGGTTCACGTAGTTACGCTGGTCGTTCTTGAACACCTCAGAACCGATATAGGTTCCACTCTGAGGCATGTTATAGTACTTGTCGGTCTCCAGACCCGTGTCAGGATCGATCTGATAGATGCTCATGTTAGGCATCTTCTTCAGGGCGATGGCCAGCAGGTCGTCAGAGTTGTCGTCGTACTTAGAGTAAGTCAGAGAGAAGTTGGTGCTTACACGGATACGCTGGCTGACATTATAGTCCAGGTTCACACGTGTAGAGAAACGGTTCATCTTCTGCTGGATGATAGTACCCGTCTCGTGGTCGTAACCGGCACCGATACGGAAGCTAGCCTTCTCACCACCACCGGTGATGGTAGCGTAGTGGTTCTGACGCAGACCCCACTGAGTGACAGCGTCGCGCCAGTCGGTATTGGCACGATACTGGCGCCAGTCGGCCAGGATAGAAGGATCGTCCACATAGTTGATCTCAGGGATAGCATACTTATTAGATGCGTTATCGTTCTGACGGGGGTTGAAGTAAGCCTCCTTCAGCATCATGGTGTAGTCGTCACCATTCAGCAGAGCATAGCCCTGAGGCTGATAAGTACCAGTGAGCTTCAGTGAGTAGGTCACCTTTGGAGCACCACGCACACCACGCTTGGTGGTCAGCTCGATGACACCGTTACCACCCTGAGAGCCATATACTGCAGTAGCGGCAGCATCCTTCAGCACGGTGATAGAAGCGATATCCTCAGGGTTGATGTTCAGCAGTTCAGCGAACTTCTCATCATTGGCACCAGCCATATCGAAGTTGTCGAGGTTCACCTCACGGATGTTACCATCCACCACAATCAGCGGGTTGGCATCGGTCAGCGTAGAGATAGACGAAGCACCACGCAGACGCATGGTAGAACCAGAACCCAGGTTACCAGAGTTACCCACGATATCCAGACCGGCGATACGTCCCTGCAGGGCCTCATCGACAGAAGTGATACCCAGACCCTCGAACTCCTTCATGGAGATGGTCTGTGTGGCGTAAGAGATTTCTCGCTGAGGGATAGGCAGTGTGTTACCCTGCATACGGCGCTTAGAGGTAACGGTCACCTCCTTCAGCTTGGTCTTAGACTTCATCTTCAAGACATAGGTTGTCTTGTTGATAGGCATTGTCACAGTCTCCAGACCCACGTAACTGAAACGAATTTTATCCTTAGTATTGCGGACCTTCATCGTAAAGTTACCGTTCAAGTCGGTGAGAGCCGACTCGATGATACGTCCGGTAGCATCAATTTCACAGACGGTGGCACCCATCAGCGGACCCATATCGTCGCTCAGTGTACCGTGTACCGACGTGATATTCTGTGCGCTCAGTGTTGTAGACAGCAGGAGCGCGATTGTCATTATAACAGATTTCAGTATTTTCATACGTTTGTTCCTCCTATCTTATTATTCAACACCAAGTGCTTCTTTCACGATGTCACGCCAAGGCTTCTTAGCACCCGACATGAGGACACCGTCGATCTGATGTACCACAACGTCGCTGGCCATGAACAGAGAAGCGTTCACCTCAGAGTTCTTACCCTCGAACCAGTACTCACGGCACTGCAGGTTGTAGAGATTATTGTTTGTTACGACATGGTGGGTAACGCCCATCTTGTCCTTCACGGTCATGCTTGTATTTGAGTAGTCGATTTCCAGAGGAATGAATCGACCGGTCTCCAGGTCGCGCTTCATACTCTCGAAAGACGTGTGGCTCTTATAATGAGATACATTACCATTATCGTCGACCTCCACATCAGGTACCATACCGATAGCCACAGAGTGGTCCTGTACGTGATAACGGATGAAGTCAGACATGATAGTGGTCAGAGTCTCAACCACCTTGGCACGGATATCAGCCTTCTTAGCCTCAGTAGCTCCATCGGGATACCAGCCCTCAGCGATACAGATGCTGTCCACCTTAGGATCGTTCTTGGTCTTCACATCAAAGTCGCCACGGTCCAGTTCCTCGTCGGTAGGCAGGATTTTCTCATTCTGCAACTGCTCGATAGCCTCATTGGTAGGCACATACACGGTGTAGTTATAGTTGTCGAGCAGACGGAGGTTCTTAC
This sequence comes from Prevotella communis, assembly GCF_022024175.1. Classification (GTDB taxonomy): domain Bacteria; phylum Bacteroidota; class Bacteroidia; order Bacteroidales; family Bacteroidaceae; genus Prevotella; species Prevotella communis. The sequence goes on from NZ_CP091794.1 coordinate 3,394,245, forward strand.
TGTTCACCCATGACTGACCAGCATAGTACTTGTTGTTCAGCATGTTTGTCAGCACGTTGTTGTAGTCGTTCTCCATCATGGTGAGGAACTTTGAGAACTCAGGATGCTCCTGCAAGGTGATATATACAGACTTCTGAGAAGCGATAGGCATCATGTCGTCCACCATGTAAGAAGAACCGTTTTCCATATCGTAACGGTCAACAGCGGGGATGTTGCGGTTGTGCTCAACCTGCCATCCACCCTGGAACTGCAGTTTGCCGCCAACATTGGTCACCTTGATCAGGCCACCACCCTTTGTCTTGAAGTACTTATAGCCTTGGGCCACATACTTCTCGACTGTCATATTCTTGTCGGGCAGCACGATAATCAGGTAGTTCATCATGCTGTCGTACAGACGATTTCTGAAGGTCAGCAGAGAACCGGTGTTACCAACCTCACCCAGTTTGTCGCCCTTTACGATCTCGCCATTCTCATCAACAGTAGATTTGTAGCGAACGCACTCAATCTGCTGCTTCTCCTTGTTGAAGGTGAACTCGAGGATATATGGTGTCTCGGTCTTCACATCATCCGTTGTAGCGCTGCGGCCGAAAGAGGCGGGGTCGAGCACCAACTGCATGGCATTGTTTGAAGGAAGAATCAAGGCATACTTAGAGTCCATTGACAGCAGGTATGGCTTGAAGGTACGTCCGTCGATGATGCTATAGATAATGTTCATTGTAGAGGCATGAGCCAGAGCGGGATAAGCCACAGAGGCAAACAGGGCAGGTGTGAACACCTTACCAACCTTGTAGACCACACCGTTACAACCCATGTAGCACTGCACGATATCGTCCTTGGTGATACCGAGGGGCTCCTTGGCATCGTTGAGCACGCTGGCGAACTTAGAAGGCACGTAGGTTGAGAACGTAGGAATCATGTTCACGTTGATCAGCTCAGTAATAATAGGTGTAGGCACATTATCCAGAGTACCGTACTCGTCCTGCAGAGACTTACCAGGACCATTCCACCAGTCCTGAACGGCCTGGTTGGTAGGAACAATCATCATACCGGCATCATTGTGCAGCGTGTTCTGCTGGTTGTCGTCGATATACTGGTTCCATCCCGGATCGAAACGCAACAGCTCATCGTAAGGAATCACGGTCTTCTGGTTGGTACGCTCGTCGTTGTAGACATACTTACCATTATCACTTGACGTGTCGTAGCTAGAACGGTCGATGGTCACCTTTCTGCTTCCGTTATAGTATGACTTAGCGGCATAGCGGAGCACAAACAGTGAGTCGCTGTTCTTGTAGTTTCTATTATAATCCTGCCACAATGTCTTATCGAAATAAGGCACTGCATAGCGGTCGAGCAGATGAGCCCATGTGCTCATGTCGTCGTCCTGATAGACGAGCTGAGCCATGTTGGGGCTTGACTCGATGACACGCTCCACCTTCTGGATGTAACCGTTCTTACAGGTTACGTCGTAGTCGATCTTCTTCTTGTCGGGATCGCCAGAGTTGACCACCTTCACACCGTTGACCCATGCCTCGTTGATACTGGTGGCACGATGGTTGGTGAGCAGGTTCAGGTCTTCCGCAGTAATCTTGTGGTTCTGCAGGTAGGCTGGCAAAAAGTGGATCATTGGAGCTTCCGTGACATCCTTCAGGATACGGATGGCATGTCCGCCACGCTTGCTGGCCCAATAAGCATTGTCTGGCATCTCGTCGGGTTGCATCACATACACCGAGTCGTAGGCAGATGCCGAAGTTGTGCGGCGCATGGTGCGTCCCCATTCAGGAGTAGCAGCATCGCCCTCAGCAGTCTCGTTGGACATCAGCTCCAGCAGATAAGCGTTGTCGATCATTGAGTTTCTCAACAACAGCTTTTTCTGAGGCAACGTGAGGTCCTCATACTGACTAACACCCCATTTGTTGTCCTTGAACCAGGCCTCATAAGCACTGTCGGCTGCAACAAACAACGTTCTTGAACCTGTGTGGCTGAGCACATCCTTCTCGCCCAGGTCATCAATAAGACGCAGCGTGTACTTGTAATTACCCTCGTCTTGCAACCGCTCATAGATAGAGTTGCCCAACCAAGAAGGCTGGCCGGTGAGAATCAGGTCGTCGTCTTTACACGACTGCATCACCGATGCTCCTATCAGCAGTGCACAGGCGGTGAAAGCTACGCTTCGTCCATGCTCTAAGATAGTGTTACACTTCATAGTTTTTTATAAATTGTTATTTTAAGTTATTATTGTTTACTACAATTATATTATTTGCTTTTTATATGTTGTCGCCTTACGGCGTGTGGTTTCTTATTTTGGGTAACAGCCGCCTGAGGGCCGTCGGTTTGCTTTTGTTTCGCTTGTCACGCGTTGTTCGATTGTTTCGGGTCATTTTGGTTTTGGTTTTTGGGGGTTATTAATAAAAACGAAGGAGTCGGAGAGGGCTTTCAGCCCCCCCCGATTCCTTATTTAGGGTATCGGAATTTTCGTTAATCGAATCATTCTTACTTCTGAATCTTTCTTACAACGACTGTGCCGTTGTCCATAGTTGTCTTACGGATGAAGAGGCCCTTGCCTGCGGCGCTGACCTGACGTCCGTCGAGTGTGAAGTACTGTACCTTTGCAGGCTTACCGATATTCATCACGGTCTCAACACCTGTGTTGTCGTCGCCATAGAAGAACAGCTTGAAGTTGTCCATGATAATCCAGTCAGCACCATTGCTCTTCTCGTGCTTGATACCGATGCGGAGTGTGCCACCCTCGTACTTGAACTTGAGTTGGTTGAGGTAGCGTCCCTCAGTAAACATCTCTACAGAAGATACCATGTTGCCAGGACCAGACTCACCTGCCTCAGCGTCGAAGCCGGCAGAGTGCTTCATCACTTCTGTTACATCCAGAGTGTCACCATCAACTACAGTAGCATAGAGGAATGCAGGTGTTGTATCGCTGACACGCTCGAAGGCGTTCATCTGCAGGCAGTAGTTACCAGCGGGGAAGGTTACGCTACCAACAGAGGTGATGTCCTGATACATATCGAATGTCTTCTCATAGAACTCCAGGGCAAGAGCACCCTTCTGAGTGTCGTCGTTACCGAAGTTGTAACCAGAGGTACCCTGCCAGCCCTCAATAGAGTTGGTCGGAACACCATCCTTAATCTTAGAGAAGTCAGGTGTCTGGATGAATGCGGTGAGGTCAGTACCCTTAGCAGAACCCTGAGCATAGTCAGCAGGCAGCTGAACCTTCAGTCTCATCTCACGGAGCTCCAGCTTCTTGGCCTCAATATCCTGAGCATCATAAGCACATGTGTTCAGGTTCTCCAGGACGGTTGCGCCCAGCTGCAGAGCCTCAGTAGCATCGATGCTCTGAGCAAACTGCATGTAGTCCTCGATAAACTCAGCAAACTTCTCGCAAACAGCCTTAGCCTCAGTCACATCATTGATAGCCTTCTGCAGCTTGTCGATAGCCTCGAGCATAGCGTCACCATCTTCGCCGGCCAGCAGAGCCTCGGCAGCAGCAATCTCATTTGTAAGGGCGGTCTTGGCAGTCTTTGTAGTTACCACGCTCTCATACTTCTTAGCCTCAGTCAGCATGTCCTCAAGCTGTGGCTTCACGATATCAACACCATTACCAAGGTAGGTCAGTTTGAAGTTGTCGAAGATAGGCCAGAACTTAGCCTCGGGAGTACCCTTCACACCGATACGTGTAACAGTGTTGGGCTCAGCAACCATACAGATAGTCTCCTGCAGGTAACCACCATCAGCGAAAGCAGCTGATGCAGCAACCATATTGTCGGGATAAGCATTCTCATCATTCTCATAGAGATAGGTAGCCTCCTTAACCTCATCATAGAATGCCTTTGGTTTTGGATAGCTGAACCAGTTGACAAGACCGGTCTTAGAATCGTTCATATAAAGATAGATGGGCACACCAGCCTCAAACAGCTCATAAGACTGAGCCTTGTTGTTGATAGCAGGATTGTCCTTCTTATCTGAACCACCATCCAGGTAACGAACATAACCGTTAACCTCCAGCTTATACAGACCTACAGGCAGGTTGCTTACCTCCTGGTAAACATCGAAGTTGGTGCTGTGCCATGCCTCGAAGCAGTGGTTGTCATCATTACCTCCGTGAGCAACATTACCACCACCATTATTAACAACGGTCCAACCATTCTTTCCATCCTCAAAGTCAGGATTCGTCAAGAATTTGGTTACATCGGTACCAGGCTTCAGACCTTCCTTCACCTCAGTAAATACGGCATCAATCAGGGTATTGATAGTAGCGATGATATCCTCCAGCTGCTTGTTAGTCAGGTCGCAATCACCAGTCTTGGTCTTAGCTTCAAGGAATGCCTTGACACTCATGGGGATCAGAGGATTGCCATCCTCGTCGGTACCCTCGTCCAGATAGTCACCAAGGTTGTAGGCTGCATCGTAGAGATCGTATTCTACGCTGACACCATGACCCTCGTTGTACTTAGTCTGCAGGTCAGCCCACAACTGAGCATTCTTTGCAATAGAGTCGCTGGCAGCTGTGATAGCCTTCAGAGCAGCAACAGCCTCAGCCTTATTGGTTGGTGCGGCACTGAAAGCAGCATTGTAGGCATTCAGATACTGCTCTGAAGCCACTGTACCAGTATAGTCAATCTTAGGAGACTGTGAAATCCAGTACTGATAAGCCTCAGCAGACTTACCATAGTAAGACAGCTTGAAGTTATCGAATACTACCCAGTCAGTACCAGTGATCTTCTGGTCCTTGCTAATACCTAAGCGTACAGTTCCTTCCTCAACAGCAAAGAACAACTTGTTCTTATAAAAACCGGCCTCAAAGTACAGACGACCTGTAGAAGGATTGCTAGGAATATAATATGTAACACCTTCATGCTCGCCACTCTGCTCTTCATTAGGTGTCTCAAAATATGTTCTGGTTTCATCACCAGCGATAGGTGCGGTATTCATGGCATCCCAGGCATTCTGAATCTCAGTAGTCAGGGTGTCGCCATCGGCATGAGCATACAACTTAGCCACATAGTTGGCATGATTTGCATGATCCTCCCAAGAGCCACGGAAGAACGCATTAGCCTCCAGTGCGTAAACACCAGTAGGCATATTGCTGATTTCCTGATAGGTATCGAAAGTCTTGTCGTAATGCTCAGCAACATTGGCAGCGGCGTGGCTGCCATTGCCCGCCATGTTAGGAGCAGTACCCTTCCAACCGGTAGAAGAAGCGTCATCGAAATTAGGATTCGCAAGAACGCCAGTCATATTAGAAGGCTTCTCAACTGAAGCATCTCCACCCAAGGCATTGTTGATCTTGGACTGAACGGCTGAAATAGCAGCCTTCAGCTCATCAACGGTAGCAGCCTCATTCTCATAGACAGCCACCTCAGCAGCCACGTCAATATTCTTCTCCTTGGCAGAGTTAATGTAAGTCAGAAGCTCCTCAGCCTTATCGAAGACAACCATTGCGGCAGCAACAACCTCATAATCGGCAGCACTTACAATAGCCCAGTCGATGTGATGACCTTCGCCCTCTGTCAACTCAACTGATACAGGGAAACGCTTCTCGCCGTCAACCAAAGTGCCATGTTCTCCTGTTTTGTAGAAATCCTGAGCAACGGCCTCATCACGTCCCATATACCTGGCTATCTCATCCTCAACCACGATGGGTGAAGAAGTCTTGATACGGAAAATATTACCTGTCTGAGGTACAATTTCCCACTGAGGACGGCCCCAACCAGAACCTTGGTCAGTGAAAATAGCATCAGCACCGGCTTCACCGCAGGCCATCTTCCATTCTAATTTGTTATTAGCAGTCTGAATGTAATTATTCAGGTAGTACAGCTGTGTGCCTTCTGAAGTCTCACTAAAATACACCTTTACGGCAGAAGCAGCAGGACCAACACAACCACGTGTACCCCAGGTATTACCCTGAGTAAAGAACAATTTTGCAGATGTGTTGTAGAGATAATAGGGTGCCTCTTCAGTACCCACAGACCAAGCAGTAGTAGCTGGCTCCGGCTTCTGGCGAACACCGTTCACCAGTTCCGCATTAGCAGTAGTCCATGCCATCACTAGCACAGAACCCACTACGAATAGTTTTTTCAGATTCATCATAAGTTTTAGTTTAAATTAAATAAAAATATTTTTTAGTCAGTAAAAATGTAGGTTTCTAACTCATTAATATCACCTCTCTCGCGTACATTATATATAATATAAGCATAGAACGCAGTAACTGCCTTGGTGAAAATCGGTGCAAATATAAGCAAAAAATTAATAACTCGTATCAAATATTCGTGTTTTTTTTGATTAAAATCAGAAAAAGGTGTGTTTTAACACTTCTGTTGAAACAAATGAATCAAATAGAAAAATGAAAAGCAACATGAGACAAAAACATAAGCTCTTTAAGAGAGACGTCGTTTCCCGACAAGAGAGACGTCGTTTCTCTGCAAGAGAAAGGTCGTCTCTTAACCAGAGCAAAATATTTTCCTAACTAGAGAAAATTATTTCTCTAACTAGGGAGTAAAAAAAAGACCCCGTCAAACTGGTTGACGAGGTCCTTGATTTTATATCGAATTTCCGATTAGAAATCCATGTGATCCAGTGTGTCGCTAAAGTCCTTTGGCTCCTTGTTCTCAGCGGGGTCGCGATAAGCCTCACCCTCCTTCTGCTCAGGACGGGGACGACGCTCTCCACGCTCGCGACGGTCGCGGCGCTCACCACGGTCACGACGCTCGCCACGCTCAGGGCGCTCACGGCGCTCACCACGGGCTGGACGCTCTACGTAGTCAGCGGGCTTCTCGATCAGCACGCGGTGTGAGAGCTTATACTTACCAGTCTTAGGATCGATCTCGAGGAGCTTCACCTGGATGTGGTCGCCCTCCTTGATACCAGCCTCCTCAACAGTCTCGAGGCGCTTCCAGTCGATCTCAGAGATATGGAGCAGACCATCCTTGCCAGGCATGATCTCTACGAAGCAGCCATAAGGCATGATGCTGCGAACCACACCATCATAAACCTCGCCTACCTCGGGGATAGCCACGATAGCCTTGATCTTAGCCAGAGCTGCGTCGATGCTCTCCTTATCGGGACCAGATACCTGCACCTTACCAACACCGTCGGTTTCATCGATAGTGATGGTCGTCTTGGTATCCTCCTGCATCTGCTGGATAATCTTACCGCCAGGGCCGATGACAGCACCGATGAACTCCTTAGGAATCTCGATCTGAACGATACGGGGAACCTGAGGCTTGAACTCGGCACGGGGCTCAGCGATGGTATCGGTGAGGCACTTCAGGATGTGCTCACGACCAGCCTTTGCCTGCATCAGAGCCTTCTCGAGGATGTCGAAGCTCAGACCGTCGCACTTGATATCCATCTGGGTAGCTGTCAGACCGTCCTTTGTACCGGTGGTCTTGAAGTCCATATCACCCAGGTGGTCCTCGTCACCGAGGATATCGCTCAATACAGCGTACTTGTCTTCTCCAGGATTCTTGATCAGACCCATAGCGATACCAGAAACAGGCTTCTTCATGGGCACACCAGCGTCCATCAGGGCGAGGGTACCGGCACAAACGGTTGCCATTGAAGAAGAACCGTTAGACTCGAGAATCTGAGAAACCAGACGGACGGTGTAAGGGAAGTCCTCAGGAATCTGACCCTTCAGACCGCGCCAAGCCAAGTGTCCGTGACCAATCTCACGACGGCCTACGCCGCGCTGGGCCTTAGCCTCACCAGTACAGAATGGGGGGAAGTTATAGTGGAGGAGGAAGCGCTGGTAGCTCTTGTCGAGCACATCGTCAACCATCTTCTCATCGAGCTTGGTACCCAGCGTACAGGTAGAGAGCGACTGTGTCTCACCACGGGTGAAGATAGCACTTCCGTGAGGCATGGGCAGGGGAGATACCTCGCACCAGATGGGGCGGATCTCATCGGTCTTACGACCATCCAGGCGGATACCCTCGTCGAGGATACAACGGCGCATGGCGTCGCGCTCTACATCGTGGTAGTAGCGGTCCATCATAGCGCTGTACTCATCGTCGCTGATTTCGCCCTTGGCATCCTCAGCCAACTCAGCACGCTCAGCGAAGAACTTCTCCTTGAAGTCCTCGAGAATCTTCTCGAAGGCATCAGCGCGATCCTGCTTGGGCAGAGCCTGCTTGGTGATATCGTATGCGGGCTGGTACAATTCTTTATTCATGCGTGCGCGGAGGTCCTCGTCGTTAACCTCGTGGTTGTACTCGCGCTTCACGTCCTTACCGAGCTCCTTGCTCAGCTCCTTCTGGAGTTCGCACATGGGCTTGATGGCATCCATAGCGGCCTTGAGGGCACCCAGCAGATCCTGCTCAGACACCTCTTTCATCTCACCTTCCACCATCATGATGTTCTCAGCAGAAGCACCAACCATGATGTCCATGTCGGCCTGCTTCATCTGCTCGAAGGTAGGATCGATTACATACTGGCCATTGATACGAGCCACGCGCACCTCAGAGATGGGGCACTCGAAGGGAATATCCGAGCAAGCCAGGGCTGCAGATGCAGCAAAACCTGCCAATGCATCGGGCTGGTCAACGCCGTCTGCTGAGAGCAGCATGACGTTAACGAAAACTTCTGCGTGATAATTGCCAGGGAAAAGTGGACGAAGCACACGGTCCACGAGACGGCTAGTCAGGATTTCGTTATCAGAGGCTTTGCCTTCACGCTTGGTGAATCCACCAGGGAAACGTCCAGCAGCACTGTACTGCTCACGGTAGTCAACCTGCAAAGGCATGAAATCGGTTCCGGGAACTGCATCTTTTGCGGCACAAACAGTGGCCAGAAGTACAGTGTTGTTCATCTTCAGCATGACAGCACCGTCGGTCTGCTTTGCCACTTTCCCGGTTTCAATGGTGATGGTTCTGCCATCAGCCAATTGAAGGGTTTTTGTAATTACGTTCATCTTGTTTAAAACATCTAAAAAAATAAATTCGTGCAAAAGTACACATTATTTTATTAAAACGTGCACAAAATCTGCATATTTTACTCTTTTTTATGAATTAATTCGTAACTTTGCACTCGACAAAACAATAACGACAATGAAAAAAATAGCAATAACAGCCTTGGCAGCACTCGTTTTCGCTGCCTGTAGCGACCAGAAACCTACCTTTACCGTAGAAGGAACCATCGATGGTGTCAAGGACACGACCATCTATCTGTATAACAACGCCCTGAGCGGCGCTGTGAAAGTGGACTCTGCCAAAATAGGCGAGGACGGCACCTTCACGCTGAAAGGGGAGGCGCCCAAGGATCCCGAACTCTACTGCATCAACCTGGGCAACCAGATTATCTACGTGGGTATCGACTCCACGGAGACGGTGACCATTCATGCGAAGGCGCCCAACATCGCCCGTGACTACGAGGTGGAGGGTTCGGTGAACACCCAGAAAATCAAGGAACTGTCGCTGAAGCAGCAGGACCTCAGGGCCAGGGTGATTGCCATCCAGAACAACCTGGATTTGAACAGGGAGCAGATTACCGTGGCACTGCAACAGCTGGTGGATGCCTACAAGGTGGAGATTGCCAACGACTACATCTACGAGAACCCGGCATCTATCTATGCCTATTTCGCCCTGTTCCAGACGCTGGGCGGCTATAACCTGTTCGACCGTTCCAACCAGCAGGATGTACGTGCCTTTGCTGCCGTAGCCACCAGTTGGGACACGTTCCACCCGGAATCAGAGCGTACCAAGCACCTGCACAACACCACCATCAAGGGTATGAACGATACCCGTCAGCAGGCTGCCCGTGAGATGATGGCCGCAGAGGCCGCCACGAAGGTGGAGGCTACCGGTCTGATTGAACTGGAGCTGCCCGACGTGAGTGGCCATACCCGTACGCTGACAGAACTGAACGGCAAGGTGGTGCTGCTCGACTTCCACATGTTTGGCATGAAGGAGTCGGCCGCCCGTATCCTCAGCCTGCGCGACCTGTATGCAAAATACCACGCTCAGGGACTGGAGATCTATCAGGTAGGACTTGATGAAAACGAGCATTTCTGGAAGCAGCAGACAGAAACACTTCCCTGGATTTGCGTCTACGACCCATCGGCCCAGTCGGCCCTGCACTACAACGTACAGAACGTACCCGAATATTTCCTCATCGACCGCAACAGTCAGCTCTACAAGCGTTCGACACAGATGAAGGATGTGGAGGCGGAGATTCGCGCGCTGCTCGCAAACCCTACCAGCTCAGCCAAGTAAGCGATAGTCTCTACTGGCTGAACGATTGGCGGCTGCCCTACCCAGTGTACCGCTTCTGCACAGGTGATGTGGATGGCGACGGAAGTATCGACGCCTTGGTGGGTGTCGTCAAAAACACCCGATTTCATCAGGAGGTAGCACGCCGTATCTTCATCTTCAAACAGGTAGATGGGAAGGTGCGTCCGCTGTGGCTGGGTTCACGACTGGGTGCCGAGTTGGTGGACTTCCGTTTTGTGGACGGGTGCATCAGGGCATTGGAGACCGATGGAAAGGGAAAATATGCCGTGATAGACTATGAGTGGAAGGACTTCGGACCGGCCTTCAAACGGTTTATCGTCAAGAATACCAATCAAAAGAACGCCATAAAACAATTTAATCTATGAAGAGAATAGCTTCCTTTATCCTTTCTGGGCTGCTGCTGGCAGGTTGTGCCACCAAGGAGCAGACGGCACCGGTGAGCACGCTCGACGTGGAGAGCCTGCGCGACAGCGTGGACCTCAACATGGATATCACGGGCCTGTCGCTCAGCGACTTGCGCATCCTGGAGAATGTGTTCCTGGCACAGAAGGGTTATCCTTTTGAGGACTCCTATATCCGCAGCGTCTATTGTTCGACAACATGGTACGACTCGCTGATGTGGGAATTCAGCGAGAACGAGGACTACTACGACCAGAACAGTGGCTACTGGGGCGGCGAGCGCAACGAGGAACTGTCGTATCGCGAGGAATACTACGCCAGCATCAAGCCGGAAATCATCGCTTATACCGACGAGCAGCGTGCCTTTGTGAACCGTGTAAGACAGCGCGAGGATGAGTTGCGCAAACGGAACTTCAAGTCAGAGAACGAAGGCGACAAGGTGAACATCACAAACATCGTGAACCCTGCCCTGCTGAAAGATCCAGACCAGCGTCTGTGGGACTACCTGGGACGCAACGGCTTTGCCATCGTGCCTGCCCAGCACCAGCAGCTGTTCCACGTCTACGAGCAGAACGACTACCACGAATTTCCGGCCTTCGTCACCACCGACCTCTTTCTGCAACTCTACCACCTCTATTTCGACTGCATGCTGCGCGAAGTGGAACAGGAGAAGTTCATGCCCTTGCTGAAGGAGTTCTGCGAGGAGGCCCGCAAGAAGGTATCAACAGAAAACGACGACCCAACAGAGCAATGGCTCTCCACCTATTTCACCGTGGCCAACGCCCTGCTGAACGGACGACTTGCAACCACCGATGAAACGGCACAAACGGAATATGAAAAGGTCATGAAGAGCGAGGACGACATGTCGGAGTTCATGGGTTATACTGATGCTATGTTCAACTACAGTCTGTTCCGCCCGCGCGGCCACTATACCCGCAACGAGACGTTAGGCCGCTACTTCCGCACCATGATGTGGCTGCAGACCGTACCCTTCCAGACCGACAAGGAAGAGGACATGAAAAAAGCACTGCTGCTGGCCCAACTCATTGGTCGTGACACCAAAATGACGAAACTCTATCAGGCGCTGACAGAGCCCATGACCTACCTCATGGGGCAACCCGACGACGTGAGCATTCTGCAGGTTTGGCAGTTGCACCAGCAAGAGCCCGACTTCAGGAAACTCTGCAAAAAGATCGATGAAATCGCCGAAAAACAAACACGCATCCGTCCAAAGTTCCTACGTACAAGCAGAAACAAGGTGCGCCTGATGCCCCAGCGCTACCAGCCCGATGCCGAGGTGCTGCAGGAGATGGTGGATTACGAGACAGAGACCACCAAGCGCGAAGCGCCCAAGGGTCTGGACGTGTTTGCCGCGATGGGCGTCAGCGCTGCTGAGAAGATACTCATGGACGAACTGAACGAGCCCGACCGCTGGAGCAAGTACACCAGCAACCTGAAGCGGATGAAGAAGCGCATGAACGAGATTAAGTGGGAGGAGAATGCCGCAACCCAGTGGATGAGTGCGCTGAAGACCGTCATCGACAAGCCTCAGCATGCACCTTATTTCATGCTCTCGCCCGAATGGGACAAGAAATCGCTGAATGCGATGCTGGGCTCATGGAGCGAACTGAAGCATGATGCCATTCTGTATGCCAAGCAGCCCATGGGTGCCGAGTGCGGCGGTGCAGGTCCTCCCGACCCCATCGTCAAGGGCTATGTGGAACCGAATATCCGGTTCTGGCAGAAGGCTATCGACCTATTGAAGGAGCACAAGAAGATACTGCGCACCCACAACCTGCTTACAGAGAAGATTGTCAATGTCAACGAACAGCTCATCGAAGAGGCCGAGTTCCTGTTGGCTATTAGCAAGAAGGAACTGAGGGGCGAGGTACTGAAAGACGTGGAGTACGATGAACTGGAGTATATCGGTGCGAAGTTTGAGAACATGTCGCTGGAACTGTTGCGCGACAGCGAGCACGAGCTCTGGGACTGGGAAGCCATTCAGGGGCCCGACCGCAAGGTGGCGCTGGTGGCTGATGTCTATACCGCCAATGCCGACAACAACCCCAACAAGAGTATCCTCTACGAGGCTGTCGGTGATGCCGATGAAATCTATGTCGTGGTGGAGATTGGCGGATACCTGTGGCTCACCCGCGGTGCCGTGTTCTCGTATCGTGAGTTCCAGCGTTCCATCGACGACCAGCGCCTCAACGACGAGGAATGGCAGGAGTACCTGGAGCGTCACCCCCGATCGGGCGTGCCAGAATGGATGACCCCGGTTACCGTGCCCTTGGAAAAGACGCCTGTAGATAATGAGAGCGTATTTTATAGCACTGGTTGCTAGCCTGGCTAGTTTCACTAGTGCCACTAGTCAGACTAGTTCAACTGGTGAAACTAGTAAAACCTGCCTCCTCTTCACCGGCGACATCCTTTTAGACCGCGGTGTGCGGAAAGTCATCGAGCGCCACGGCACCGACTACCTCTTCACCCGCAAGACAGACTCGCTCTTCCGAGCTGCGCAGGTGGTGGTGGGCAATCTGGAATGCCCGGCCACGAGAATCAAGGCACCCGTACAGAAGCGCTTCATCTTCCGTGGAGAACCAGAATGGTTGGACGGACTGAGAAAGCACGGTTTTACCCATCTGAACCTGGCCAACAACCACAGCATAGACCAAGGCAGAAAAGGACTCACAGACACCCGGGAAAATATCCTTAAAGCAAGGATGGAACCCGTTGGAATGGGCAAAAATCTGCAAGAAGCGGCACAACCGGTGCTGCTAACATCATGTCCACGCAAGGTGTGGCTCATCGCCTCACTGGGAATGGCGCTGGAGAATTTTGCCTACCTACCCGACCGTCCCTGCGTGAACACCGAACGGACGCAGGAGATTATCGGGCGCATCCGTGACATCAAGCGGAAAGACCCACAGGCTGTGGTTCTCGTATCCATCCACTGGGGAGGCGAGCACACCCTGAAGCCCGTACCCAGTCAGCGACTGGATGCCCACCGTCTGATCAATGCCGGTGCAGATGCCCTGATATGTCACCATACCCACACCCTGCAAACCATTGAGCACTACAAAGGACGGGATATCTACTACAGCATCGGCAACTTCATCTTTGACCAGCAGAAGCCGCTGAACAGCCAAGCCTGCGTGGTGAAGGTGGAAGTAACCAGGAATCATGTGAAAACACAAGCCCTGCCCGTCCACATCCAAGGATGTGTGCCACATTTAAAGTGAATTTTCTTGCGCCCAATCGTTAAGAAAACAAAAAATCTCCTATATATATAAGGTGGTAGCAAACTTTTTGTTTACTTTTGCACCCCAAATTATCATAACAAGCAAAATTATGCAGAAAAATCTTGTGATTGTGGAGTCACCCGCCAAGGCCAAGACGATTGAGAAATTTCTTGGCGAGGACTATAAAGTCATGTCTAGTTACGGACATATCCGCGACCTGAAGAAGAAAGAGTTAAGTATCAACGACACCACCCTGGAACCCGAATACGAGATTCCCGATGAGAAGAAGAAACTGGTCAGTGAACTGAAGAACCAGGCCAAGAAAGCCGGTCAGGTATGGCTCGCATCCGATGAAGACCGCGAGGGAGAAGCTATTTCATGGCACCTGTGTGAGGTGCTGGGACTGGATGAGGAGAAGACCAAGCGTATCGTGTTCCACGAGATTACCAAACCCGCTATCCTTGATGCCATCGAGCATCCGCGCACGCTGGACATGAACCTGGTGAATGCCCAGCAGGCCCGTCGTGTGCTCGACCGTCTGGTAGGTTTCAAGTTGTCGCCCGTGCTGTGGCGCAAGGTGAAGCCCGCCCTCTCTGCCGGTCGTGTGCAGAGTGTTGCCGTACGTCTTATCGTAGAGCGTGAGCGCGAGATACAGGCCTTCAAGAGCGAGACATACTACAACGTGAGCGGTGTCTTCGCCATTGCCAACCCCGACGGTTCAATGACGGAGGTGAAGGCCACGCTGGGCCAGCGTTTCAAGACCGAGGAGGAAGTGATGGCGTTCCTGAACAAATGCAAGGATGCCACCTTCACCGTAGAGGCTATCCAGAAGAAGCCCATGAAGCGCACGCCTGCGCCCCCATTCACCACCTCTACCCTGCAGCAGGAAGCCGCACGTAAGTTGGGCTACACCGTGAGTCAGACGATGATGGTGGCACAACACCTCTATGAAAACGGACGCATCACGTACATGCGTACGGACTCTGTGAACCTGAGCAGCCTGTGCATCAACGCCACGAAGGAGGAGATCGGACAGCTGTATGGCGAGCAGTACAGCAAGGTGCGCCAGTATCACACCAGTTCAAAGGGTGCCCAGGAGGCGCACGAAGCCATCCGTCCTACCTACATGGACCAGACCACGATTGAGGGTACCGTACAGGAGAAGCGCCTGTATGACCTCATCTGGAAGCGCACCCTGGCCTGCCAGATGGCAGATGCCGAGATAGAGAAGACCACCGTCACCATCAGCATCAGCACCAGCGACGAGCAGTTCGTGGCCAGCGGCGAAGTGGTGAAGTTCGACGGTTTCCTGAAGGTTTACCGCGAGTCTGTTGACGACGATGACGACAACAAGGACGAGCAGGGACACATCCTGCCTCCTTTGAAGAAGGGCATGGAACTGACACGTCGCGACATCGTCGCTACAGAGCGCAACAGTCAGGGACCTCAGCGCTATACGGAAGCCTCATTGGTACATAAGCTGGAGGAACTGGGAATCGGCCGTCCTTCTACCTATGCACCTACCATCAGCACCATCCAGCAGCGTGAATACGTGGTGAAGGGTGACAAGAAGGGCGAGGAGCACAACTATGCCATCATCACCCTGAGGGGTAAGCAGATATCACAGAAGCAGCGCACCGAGATGACCGGTGCCGACAAGGGTAAGCTGATGCCTACGGATATCGGTACGGTGGTGAACGACTTCCTGATGGAGCATTTCCCTACGATCATGGACTATAACTTCACGGCTAAGGTGGAGCAGGACTTCGATAAGATTGCAGAAGGCAAGGTACTGTGGGACAAGATGATGAAGCGTTTCTACAAGGACTTCGAGCCCGTGGTGGAGAGCACGATGAACGCCCGTTCAGAGCACAAGGCCGGTGAGCGCCAGCTGGGTATCGACCCCAAGAGCGGCAAGCCCGTCTTCGTGAAGATTGGCCGTTTCGGTCCGCTGGTACAGATTGGTTCGGCCGAGGACGAGGAGAAGCCACAGTTTGCCCACCTGCCCAAGGAACTGAGTCTGGAGACCGTCACACTGGAGCAGGCACTGGAACTCTTTAAGCTGCCCCGCATGCTGGGCCAGTTTGAGGGTGAGCCTGTCACCATCGGTACAGGTCGCTTTGGCGCCTACGTGCTCCACAAGAAAGTATACACCTCTCTGCCCAAGGACGCCGACCCGCTGACCATCGGTATTGCCGATGCCGTGAAACTGATTGAGGACAAGCGCAAGCAGGAGGCTCAGAAGCTGCTGAAGACGTTCAAGGAAGACAGTAAGCTGACGGTGCTCAACGGTCGATACGGTCCCTACCTGGCTTACGACGGTACCAACTACCGTCTGCCCAAGAACCTGCACGAGAAGGCCAGGGAACTGACCTACGACGAGTGCATGAAGATCATCAACAAGAATTGAGGATTGAGATTTGAGGTTTGAGATTTAAGAACTGAGGTTTATGAAAAGGATTATCCTCATAGGCTACATGGGAGCCGGCAAGACGACCGTAGGCAAGGCACTCGCCAAGGAACTGGACATCCCGTTCTATGACCTGGACTGGTATATCGAGAACCGCAGGCGCAAGACGGTGTCGGAGATCTTTGCCGAAGTGGGCGAGGAGGGCTTCCGCCAGATAGAGCATAACATGCTGCACGAGGTAGCAGAATTTGAGGATGTCATCATCAGCTGTGGCGGTGGCACGCCCTGCTTCTTCGATAATATCGACTATATGAACGGGCAGGGACAGGTGGTTTACCTGAAGGCCTCGCCGGAAGTGCTCTACAAGCACCTGCTGATGGGCAAGGGCGAGCGTCCGCTGCTCAAGGGCAAGAGTAAGGAGGAACTGATTACCTTCATCCGCGAACAGCTGGAGAAGCGCGAGCCCTACTACAACAAGGCACGCTACACGGTTGACGTGAGCCTCATGGATAATTACGACAAAATAAAAATCACAATAGAGAAACTCCGCGAATTACTGGAACTATGAAGAAATGGACCTTAGATGATGCCCGCGAGTTGTACAACATCAACGGATGGGGCACGAGTTACTTTGGTATCAACGACAAGGGTGATGTCTATGTGACGCCCAGCAAGGACGAGGTGCAGATTGACCTGCGCGAGGTGATGGACGAACTGTCGCTACGCGACGTGACAGCCCCCGTACTACTGCGTTTCCCCGATATCCTGGACAACCGTATCGAGAAGACCTGGAGCTGCTTCAAGAAGGCGGCCAAGGAATACGACTACAAGGGTGAGAACTACGTGGTCTATCCCATCAAGGTGAACCAGATGCAGCCCGTGGTCGAGGAGATTATCTCTCACGGACGTAAGTTCAACCTGGGCGTAGAGGCCGGTTCCAAGCCTGAGCTGCACGCCGTCATCGCCGTACAGTGTCAGAGCGACTCTATCATCGTATGTAACGGCTACAAGGATGAGAGCTATATCGAACTGGCCCTGCTGGCACAGAAGATGGGCAAGCAGATCTTCATCGTGGTGGAGAAGCTGAACGAACTGGATATCATTGCCCGCGTGGCTAAGCAGTTGAACGTGCGTCCTAATATCGGTATCCGCATCAAACTGGCTTCCAGTGGCAGTGGCAAGTGGGAAGAGAGCGGCGGCGATGCCTCTAAGTTCGGACTGACCAGTGCCGAACTGCTTGAAGCGCTGGAGATGCTCGACAAGAAAGGTATGCGCGACTGTCTGC
The DNA here is from genome assembly GCF_022024175.1 of Prevotella communis. Taxonomy (GTDB): domain Bacteria; phylum Bacteroidota; class Bacteroidia; order Bacteroidales; family Bacteroidaceae; genus Prevotella; species Prevotella communis. The sequence continues at coordinate 3,411,822 of NZ_CP091794.1, forward strand.
GCCTGATTCACTTCCATATCGGTTCGCAGATTACCAAGATACGTCGTATCCAGACGGCCCTGCGCGAGGCTTCACAGTTCTATATCCAACTGCATAAGATGGGCTATAACGTGGATTTCGTGGATTGTGGCGGTGGTCTGGGTGTGGACTATGACGGTACGCGCTCTCCCTCGAGTGAGAGTTCGGTGAACTACTCGATTCAGGAGTATGTGAACGACTGTATCTACACCTTTGTGGAGGCGGCCAACAAGAACAATATCCCCCACCCCAACATCATCACGGAGAGCGGACGCTCGCTGGCTGCCCACCACTCTGTGCTGGTCATCGATGTGCTGGAGACGGCCTCACTGCCCGAGATGCCCGAGGAGTTTGAACCCGACGAGAACAGTCACCAGCTGGTGAAGGACCTCTATGAGATCTGGGATAACCTCTCCCCCCGTAATGTGCTGGAAGACTGGCACGATGCCGAACAGATTCGTGAGGAGGTGCTTGACCTCTTCTCGCATGGTATCGTGGATTTGAAGACACGTGCTGAGATTGAGGCGATGTACTGGAGCGTTTGTCATGAGATCAACGCGCTGGCGAAGAACCTGAAGCATATCCCAGAGGAACTGATGAATATCGATAAGTTGCTGGCTGACAAGTATTTCTGCAACTTCTCACTGTTCCAGAGCCTGCCCGACTCATGGGCTATCGACCAGATGTTCCCCATCATGCCTATCCAGCGACTCGACGAGCGTCCTACGCGTAATGCCACGCTGCAGGATATCACCTGCGACAGCGACGGTAAGGTGGTGAACTTCGTGACCAACCGCCATAACTCGCACTCGCTGCCCGTCCATGCGCTGAAGAAGAACGAGACCTACTATCTGGGCGTGTTCCTCGTGGGTGCCTATCAGGAGATCCTGGGCGATATGCACAACCTCTTTGGCGACACGACCGCTGTCCACGTATCGGTGAAGGATGGTCACTACCACATCGACCAGATTTTCGACGGCGAGACCGTGGCCGAGGTGCTGGAATACGTGCAGTACAACCCCAAGAAACTGGTACGCCAGTTGGAGATATGGGTGTCTAAGAGTGTGAAGGAAGGAAAGATTTCGCTCGAAGAAGGCAAGGAATTCCTAAGCAACTATCGCAGCGGACTCTACGGATATACCTATCTGGAGCAGTAATGGGAGGTAAGAGGTAAGATGATGGAGATATTTAGCGACTGGTATATACTCGGATTGAGCGTCAATGCCTGGATCACTATCATGACAGTGATCAGCATCTTTGTGGTGATGGCCCGATCCCATATACCTGCCGAGGTAGCCTTTCTGGGGGCCCTGACGGTATTGCTGGTGACGGGTGTCGTCACGGAGGAGGAAGGTATGGCGGGATTTGGTAGTGAACCTGTTGTGGTGCATGCTGCCTTCTTTGTGATTATTGCAGGACTGATGCAGACGGGTGTGCTCTATTGGCTCACCAAGCATGTGCTGGGCGACCCGAAGAACTACAACAATGCGCTACTACGACTGATGGTGCCCACCAGTATCTTGTCGGCTCTGCTTAACTCGGTCAATGTGGTGGCGCTCTTCATCGATGCGGTGAAGATATGGTCACGCAAACTGAATGTCTCGCCCTCCAAACTATTATTACCCCTGAGCTATGCCGCCACCCTTGGTGGTATGTGCACGTTGCTGGGCAACTCTTCCAATCTGGTGGTAGCCGGTCTTTACCTGAATAAGACGGGCCACTCCATGCACATCTTCGAACCACTACTTCCTGGTCTCATCGTGACTGTCGTGGGTATCTTGCTGGTGATTATCATGCAGCATTATATCCCATCGCGCAAAACGGCTGAGGAGTCGTTTGAGACCACCAGCGACTATACCGTGGAACTGCTGGTTCCAACAGATAATCCTGCGGTGGGAAATACCGTAGAAGAGGCCGGACTGATGAACGTCAAGGGTGGTACACTCCTCGAAATTGTCCGATTTGATCGGGAAATTATCATGCCTGTGCCCAAGGATGAATGGGTGCTGGGAGGCGACCGTCTGATTTATGCCGGACAGATTAACGAGATTCTTGAACTGAAACGCACACACGGATTGGCTGCTGCCGATCATCATGTGTGGAGTATCAATGATATCGATACCAAGCGAAAGATGCGCACTGCCTACGTCAACTTCGGCAGTTCTCTGATAGGCCGCTCAATGTCAGAGTGTCATTTCGAACAGAAAAACAACGTGGCCCTCGTGGCTGTGGCGCGCCAGGGTAACCGTGTCAACGGACAGCCGCGTGAGATTCGTCTGGAGGCTGGCGACTCGCTGCTACTGGAATGTCCACCCAATGATGACCGTGCGTTGGAACAGAACAACCGTGGAAAGGTGACTTTCTTTGATAGTCATTTCGTGCCGCAGTTGGGCAAGAAGACCATCACCTCAGCCATTATCCTGGTCTTGATGTTCCTGATTTCATCGTTCCACCTGCTGCCTCTGATGGCTTCTACCATGTTTGCCGCAGGACTGATGATGATTTTCGGTTGCTGTCGCATCACGGGCGTGACCAAATATATAGAATGGGAGCTGTTGCTCATCCTGGGCGCCACGGTGGTATTCTCGGTGGCCATCACCAAGACGGGCGTGGCCGACACCATAGCCCACCAGGTGTTACAGCTATGCGGCAATAATCCGTATGTCGTCATGGCGGTGATGTGTATCCTGGCCTCTGTCGTCAGTGAGTTTGTGAGCGACGTAGGTTCCAGTGCCGTGTTCTTCCCCATCATGTACCAGCAGGCTGAGATGCTTGGCTGCAATCCCATGCCGTTTATCATATCACTGATGCTCAGTGTCACCATCAGTTTTGCCTCGCCCATAGGCAGCAACACCCACATGCTCATCTACGGTCCAGGTTCGTTTAAGTTCACCGACTTTGCCCGTCTGGGTATTGTGATGCATATTGTGCTACTCACCGTGGCACTAGGCTTGGTCACTATAATTTATCCATTATATTAATCACATTGAATCCGACATGAAACCATCATTGACCGTTATCAAAGTAGGAGGTGCCGTCGTTGAGGACGAGGCACAGCTCACACAACTTTTACACGATTTCACCGCTATTCAGGGACCGAAGATACTGGTTCACGGCGGTGGCCGCAGAGCCACAAAGATAGCCGAGCGACTGGGCATCGAGACCAAAATGGTGGACGGGCGCCGTATCACCGATGCCGATATGCTGGAAGTGGTCACCATGGTTTATGGCGGACTGGTTAATAAGAATGTGGTAGCCCGTTTGCAGGCACTTGGGTGCGATGCCATCGGTCTGACGGGTGCCGATGCGAATATCCTGCTCTCTCAGAAGCGCCCCGTGAAGATGGTCAACGGCGTACCTGTTGACTATGGTTACGTGGGCGACGTGAAGCAGGCATCAGGCGCAAAACTATCCCATTTCATCGACGCAGGACTGATTCCCGTTGTAGCACCGCTTACCCACGACGGACAGGGACACATGCTCAACACCAATGCCGACACGATGGCTTCTGAGACTGCTAAGGCCATGGCAGTAGCAGGTTACGACGTCACCCTGATTTACGCGTTCGAGAAGCCAGGCGTCTTGCGCAATGCTGATGATGACAACTCCGTGATTGCCACCATCAACCATGCCGACTTCGAGGCCTACAAAGCCGACGGCACCATCAGTGGAGGTATGCTACCCAAGATAGAGAACGCCCTTGCCGCCATCGATGCTGGCGTGCAGCGCGTTATTATCACCAAAGCCACGGCTATCGATGGTCAGCATGGCACGATGATTACAGAATAGCGTAACACGTACCTTCGCAAAATAATCTATATACAATGGCAATGAACCTAAATCTGACAACTACGATTAATTTCGACCATATCGCTGACCGCAAGTTGCGAAGTGATGTGATAGCACTCTGCCTCAAGACAGGCAAACCTGTACTGAAACTTTCTACGAAGGATTATGTGGATAATGGTCTGGAACACTATGTGAAGGAATACGGGTCGGCAGGACTGGTAAATATTGCCGTGTTCAATATCCTGCAGCATACGATTACGGGATGGCCAGGAGGTAAACCAAACGCAGACGACTCTACACGACCGGAGCGTGCATTGCCCTACCCCAAGCGGGTTATCGTGTTCTCGCCGCATCCGGATGATGATGTCATCTCAATGGGAGGCACTATCCGTCGCCTGAAACAGCAAGGACACGACGTACATGTAGCTTACGAGACTTCCGGTAATATTGCGGTGGCAGACGAGGAGGTGAGGCTCTATATGCATTTCCTGCGTGCCTTTAATGAGAAATTTGCCAATGGCAGCGATGACATCATCAAACACTATTCCGACGAAGTGCTGGGATTCATCAAACGGAAGCAAGAGGGCGACCTCGATAATCGTGATGTGCTGACCGTGAAAGGACTGATACGAAGAGGCGAGGCACGCAATGCCTGCGGATACAACGGTATCAAGAAAGACCATATCCACTTCCTCGACCTGCCTTTCTACGAGAGCGGAAAGATAGAGAAACTGCCGATGACAGAGCGTGACGTGCACATCATTCAGGAACTGCTGCAGCAGATAAAACCGCACCAGATATACGTAGCCGCCGACCTGGCCGACCCACACGGGACGCATCGGGTATGTACGGATGCCGTGCTGGCTGCCATCGACGAAGAGAAGCAGGCGGGTGCAGAATGGCTCCACGACTGCAGGGTGTGGATGTATCGCGGTGCATGGTCGGAATGGGAGATAGAGAATATAGAGATGTGTGTACCCATGAGTCCCGAAGAACTGCGTGAGAAACGCAACGCCATCCTGCGCCATCAGAGTCAGATGGAGAGTGCCCCATTCCTAGGCAATGACGAGCGCCTGTTCTGGCAACGCGCAGAGGATCGCAACCGTGCTACTGCCAAACTCTACGACGACCTCGGACTGGCTTGCTATGAAGCCATGGAGGCCTTCGTAGAGTATAAGTTCTAAAGAAAGCGTAGTACTTATATATAAAAGAAAAGAGAGGTCAGCCCTCTCTTTTTCTTTTATTTCTATTATTTCCTTTTCTTCGGTTTCCTGCGAGCCCAACCCTCTTCGCTGAAATCGGGTATTTCACCCTTAAAGTCCACACGGGGCGAGTTATTGTTCATCAACGCACGCCAGTCGTCCTTCTTCATCTTTCTCTTGGCTGGTGCAGGATTATTCGTCTGCTTGTCGTCCTCCGAATTACAACGCACGGTACGACCCTTGTAACGGATACCGGTGAGTTGCGTCATCACCTTACGGGCATCCTTCTCAGGTACCTCAAAATATGAGATGGTGTCGAGCAGGTCGATATGTCCTACCTCCTGGCGGCCTCCTACGTAACGGTTGAGCGTCTGCATCAGCACGCCAGGGAAGAAGCCATCCTTCTTACCCAGGTTGATGAAGAGACGCTTGAAGCCCTTCTGAGCCTTGTTCATGCGCTTCTCGCGGTCGCTCTGGGGTTTCTTCTCCTTTTCCCTGACAGGTGCCTCAATCTCGGGGGCATCAGCATAGTAAGCCAGGAACTTACCAAACTCCAGCGACACAATCTTCTTAATGAGTTCGTCCTTGTCGATAAATTCAAAGTAACGACTGATATCCTGCAGGAAAGGTGCGATTTCATCGTCGTTGACATCAGTCTTCACAATCTGGTCCATCACCTTATAGAGCTGTTTCTTACAAATCTCCTCGGCCGATGGAATGGGCGTTTCTATGAATTTCTTACCGATAATCTTCTCGATATCACGAATCTTGTGTTTCTCCTTTGAGTGAACGATAGAGATACTGGTGCCCTTCTTACCAGCACGACCCGTACGACCGGAACGGTGGGTATAACTCTCGATATCATCGGGCAAACCAAAGTTGATGACATGCGTCAGGTCGTCCACATCCAATCCTCGGGCTGCCACATCGGTAGCCACAAGAAGTTGTGTGAGGTGCTGACGGAATTTCTGCATCGTAAGGTCGCGCTGCTGCTGCGAGAGGTCGCCATGCAACGACTCTGCATTATAGCCGTCACGAATCAGTTTATCTGCTATCTCCTGCGTCTCCAGTTTGGTACGGCAGAAGATAATAGCGAAAATCTTGGGATAATAGTCAACAATGCGCTTCAAGGCCAGATACTTATCCTTGGCCTGCACCATATAATAGATATGATTCACGCTCTCGGCACCCTCGTTACGCGAACCTACCACCACCTCTTCGTAGTCAGTCAGGTATTTCTTGGCCACGCGCTCTACCTCGCGGCTCATTGTAGCCGAGAACATCAGCGTGCTATGCTCCTCGGGGAGCGACTCAAAAATCTCGTTGATGGCTTCCGAGAAGCCCATATTCAGCATTTCATCGGCCTCATCGAGTACGATATTACGCACATTCTCCAGTTTGGCATAGCCACGATTTTTCAGGTCAATGAGTCGGCCCGGGGTAGCCACGATAACCTGAGCGCCCTTCTTCAAGGCGCGTATCTGCTGTTCGATAGCAGCACCGCCATAGACGGCCTCCACATGAACGCCCTCCATATATTTCGAGAAATCGCGCAAATCATCGGCAATCTGTAAGCAGAGCTCACGCGTAGGACTCAACACCAAAGCCTGTGGAAGGTTTGAGTCTTGAGTTTTGAGGTTTAAGGTTTCCTCAAGGCGCATCAGCAAAGGAATGCCAAATGATGCCGTCTTACCTGTACCTGTCTGTGCCAGCGCAATCATATCGCGCTTACTGGTTAGTAGTCTTGGGATTACTTCTTCTTGTACAGGCATTGGCTGTACGAATCCCATCTCTTCAATGGCTCGGCGTATCTCTACGCTCACGCCTAATTCTTCAAATGTCTTCATAGTGAATTTTAATTGTTACTCATCGAAGCCACCGCCTCCGCCGCCAAAGGTATTCTCCTCATCGTTGCCACCCTGGCCGTCTTCACGATCGCGGTCGGTCTTCTTTCTTGTCATATTTCCAAAGTTCCACGTCAACTGCAGGTTGATACGTGGGTCGCGCCAGTTTTTCTGATGGCGCCAGAATGTTGGACCCTCGGTATAGTTCTCAAACTGACGCGTATTGAACACGTCGCGCCAGTTGAGCGCCAAAGCAAAGGTCTTATTCAGGAATGTCTTACGCAAGCCCAGGTCGAGTGAACCGTTAGCCTTGCGGTGTCCCTGCGTAATCACGGAGCGCGAACGGTAGTTGCCCGTAGCCTGCACAGAAATGCTATAAGGCAGGATAACAGAAGCCAACACACGGGCATCCCATGCAAAGTTCTCGTTGCCCTCGCCTGTCACGGTCTGGTTCTCCACAACCGTAGAGAAGCCATCCAACTTGTAATAGTAGGCATTCAGCGTGGTGGTGAGGTCGAGGATGCGGAAGAACTTGTCCTTCAGGATCACCTCGGCACCGGCGCTTTGACTCTTAGCCACGTTGAGGTTGGTCATGTACATCACGTTCTGTCCCTCATAGAGGCCCTGATAGCGGATGCGCTGCATCACGTCGGTAGTAGGACGATAGTAGGTACCTACAGACAACGTATGGGCAGCCCATGTCTTCAGGTAGTTCAGCGAGAAGGCATTGGTGAACTCAGGTGTCAGCTCGGGGTTACCGAACTCAATCATCGAGGCATCACGCGTATTCTTGAACGAGTTGAGCTGTCCGCCCCAGGGACGACGCAGACGACGGGTTACGTTCAACTGGATCTGTGATGTAGGTGTCAGTTCGTAGTTCAGGAAGAGCGAGGGGAACAGCTGGAAATAGTCCTTCTTAAAAGGTGTCTCCGTCTGATAATAGTCGATACTCCTCGTATCCACCTTCCAATATTCACCACGCAGGCCAGCCATCACACCCAACTTACCGAACTTCATGTTGGTTGTGGCATAGAGGGCATGGATATCACTGTCGTAGATAAAGCGGTTGTAGAAGAAAGGATCCTCCTGCAAACGCCCATCTGCAGGTGAGAGTCGCTCGGTCTGTCCTACACTGGCATACTCAAAACTGCTCTGCGGCGTATTCTCATGCGAGAAACGTCCTTCGTAGCCTGCCTCAATCTTAAAGTTCTCATTAATCTGGTTCTCATAGTCAAGACGAGCCTCCCAGTGTCGGTTGTTCATATCCATTGGGCGATACTGATAGCTATAGGAGCTCAGCGAAGTTAATAACGACGTGGTATCGTTTAGATACTCGTTTGAGCCGTCACCATTCCATTTATTAAACTCCACCATAGCATCCAACTTGTGCGTGCCACTCTCGTTGAACTTGTGTGTGTATGACAGTTCCACATTATACATATGGTGATCACCATCGCCCCAAGTCTGACGGCGCAGCTTGCGATCGGCCACCTTAGAACCGTCGGCACCAAATGTACCATATTCGTAAGTGGTCAGGTTGTCGTTAGAGTGGTTGCCCTGCATCGTCATACCACCCAGCGACAAATCATCGTTATCACTCAGATGGAAAGTCAGTCCGGCACGTGCAAAGAGTCCGCCGCCATTATTATTGTTCTCGCCCTCACTGAACTGATAGCTGTTGAAAGGAGAACTCGCGCTGGCACGATACCGCTGATCGCTCATATTGCCGCCATCACCCTTACGTTTACGATAGCCAATATTGGCATAGGCATCCACCCACTTGGAGGAATAGTTGATGTTACCACCCACGTTCCAGCCTTTCTGGTTGTTCACACCCGTCTGGACAGAGCCATAATAGCCGGCACGACGGTCGCGCTTCAGAATGATATTGATAATACCGGCAGTTCCCTCAGGTGAATATTTAGCACTGGGGTTGTCGATAACTTCGATACGCTCAATGCTCTCGGCTGGTATCTGCTGCAGAATCTCGGCACGGTTGTCGCTGGTCAGTCCGCTGCTCTTACCATTGATCCACACCTCCACACTGGAGTTGCCACGCAGAGAAATCTCACCATCGGTGGTCACCTCTACCGAAGGTATATTCTCCAACAGGTCACTGACACTACCACCAGCAGCTGCCAGCACCTCGTCAACGGTGAAGGTTTTACGATCTACCTCGAGCTTCATCTGTGAACGCTGACCAGTGACCTGCACCTCCTTCAGCATCTTCTGGTCTTCCGCCAGGTAGATAGCGTTATAATGAATATTGCGTTTCTCGGGAGTCACCTGAAAACGACGCACAGCCGACTTATAGCCCATCAAGGTGATCTCAAGTGTATAGGCACCATCTTTAAGACCCTGTATATTGAACTGGCCTTTCACATCGGTCATACCGCCACCTGCCAATTTCCCGTCAGCACCCGTTACACGCACAGTTACAAACTGCAGTACTTCATCGTTCTGCTTATCCAGAACCTTACCACGAACAACGCCCTGTGCCCACATACCTAATGAGCACACTAACAGCGCAGATACCAAAAACAATCTATTCATAAACCAGTTTAGTTATCGCATATAGAAATACATGAAAGCAGCAAAAGCAAGTATCAGATACGTGCATCCCTTCCAAATCTTACCAAATACATAGCAGCAGACAATCAGGAAAACTACCATCATGATATCTGAGAACCTGATATGGAAAGGCTGATAGTCCAGCATCTCCTCCGAATAGAGCATCTCACCATCGTCGCCTCTGCGACCTAAGGGCAGGTCATCCCTACCCTCTTCCTGGGCCCATAATTGCAGTCGAATAGCCCAGAGACAAATAATGGTGTAAAGTCTTAACAGGTTCTGATACATTAATTTATATTCAATTTTGCGTGCAAAATTACAAAAAAAGAATGTAAAAACTGCACTATTATAGGTATTTCTTTTGCATTTCGTTTGTTTTTTCGTATCTTTGCGGCCAGATTATTCCTAAAATACACAAAATCAGAGATGGCTTATACACGTATCACAGCAGCCGAGGCTGCAGCATTGATTAAAAACGGAGAGAACATTGCCATGAGTGGTTTCACACCCGCTGGTGTGGCCAAGGCAACGACAAAGGAGTTGGCCAAGCTTGCCGTCAAAGAGCACGAGGCTGGCCGCGAGTTCAAGGTTGGCATCTTCACTGGTGCCTCAACAGGTCAGAGCACCGATGGTGACATGGCCAATGCACAGGCTATCAAGTATCGTGCCCCCTACACTACCAACCCCGATTTCCGTAAGCACGTCAACCTGGGTGAGATTCCGTATAACGACCTGCACCTGAGCCACATGGCACAGGAACTGCGCTATGGTTTCTATGGTGATCTGGACTGGGCTATCCTTGAAGTTTGTGACATCGAAGAGGTGGGCAACGACTATCATGTCTATCTGACTGCCGCAGGTGGTATCAGTCCCACTGCAGCCCGCCTGGCCAAGCACGTCATTCTGGAATTAAATAGTTTCCACAACCCCAATGCCAAGTTCATCCACGACGTGTATGAACCCCTTGATCCCCCTTACCGCAAGCCCATCATGATTGAGAAGGTGAGCGACCGTATCGGTGTGCCCTATGTGTCTATCCCCAAGGACAAGGTAGTAGGTGTCGTAGAATGTAACATCCCCGACGAGGCCCGTGCTTTCAAGGACAGCGACCCTGTTACCGAGAAGATTGGTTTCCTCACCGCAGAGTTCCTCGTAGAGGAGATGCACAAGGGACGTATCCCCAAGGAGTTCCTGCCCCTGCAGAGCGGCGTAGGTTCTACTGCCAACGCGATCCTGGGTGCACTGGGCGAAGACAAGCACGTGCCCGATTTCAATATCTATACCGAGGTGATTCAGAACTCAGTCATTGAGATGATGCTCAATGGCCGTGTAAAGGATGCTTCTGCCTGCTCGCTCACCGTGTCTAACGACTGTCTGATGCAGGTTTACGACAATATGGACTATATGAAGAATCACCTGACGCTGCGTCAGAGCGAGATTTCCAACTCACCCGAGGTGATCCGCCGACTGGGCGTTATCGCCATCAACACGGCTATTGAGGCCGATCTCTACGGCAACGTGAACTCTACGCATATCAGTGGTGTGAAGATGATGAACGGTATCGGTGGTAGCGGTGATTTTATCCGCAATGCTTACCTCTCTATCTTCACCTGTCCTTCTACCGCCAAGGGTGGCGTCATCTCAAGTATCGTACCCTTCGTGAGTCACCAAGACTCTTCAGAGCACGACGTGAACATCATCGTTACCGAACAGGGTGTTGCCGACCTGCGTGGCAAGAGCCCTGCCCAGCGTGCTGAGTGCATCATTGAGAACTGTGCCCACCCCGACTACAAGCAACTGTTGTGGGACTACCTGAAGATTTCCAAGATGGGACAGACACGTCACAACCTGACTGCTGCCTTCGCCATGCACGACACCCTGGCTCGTAAGGGCGACATGCACCTGACGGACTTCGCAGAATATGTGAAATAAGCAATATATAGCAATAAAAAAGGCATCCTCACGGGATGCCTTTTTTATTGTTAATAGTTTCATTTACAAGGGATAGTCCTCGAAAGCATAAAGTACCGTACTCAAATAGCGCTCACCGGTATCAGGCAGCAGTACTACGATCTTCTTGCCCTTGTTTTCAGGACGCTTAGCCACCTGGATAGCGGCATAGAGGGCAGCACCTGCAGAGATACCAACCAGCAAGCCTTCCTGCTGAGCAATCTCACGACCAGTACGGATAGCATCATCGTTCTCTACATCGAACACCTCGTCGATGACGTCAGAGTCGTAGGTCTTGGGGATAAAGCCGGCACCAATACCCTGAATCTTATGAGGACCACTCTGGCCACCGTTCAGCACAGGACTTGACTTTGGCTCTACGGCGATGACCTGGATGTTGGGGTTCTGCTCCTTCAGGAACTTACCTGTACCGCTGATAGTACCGCCAGTACCCACACCACCGATGAAGATATCCACCTGTCCGTCAGTATCGCGCCAGATCTCAGGACCCGTTGTAGCATAGTGCTTAGCGGGGTTGGCAGCGTTTTCAAACTGCTGCAGGATTACTGCACCAGGGATAGAGTCGCGCAATTCCTCGGCAGCGCGGATGGCACCAGGCATGCCGTCCTTTCCAGAGGTGAGACGAACCTCAGCACCATAGGCCTTCACGAGGTTACGACGCTCCACACTCATGGTCTCGGGCATGGTAAGGATAAGGTGGTAGCCCTTGACGGCTGATACCAGTGCCAGTCCTACGCCCGTATTTCCGCTGGTGGGTTCGATGATGGTGGCACCGGGCTTCAAGATGCCCTTAGCCTCTGCATCCTCAATCATCGCCAGTGCGATACGATCCTTCACGCTACCGCCAGGATTAAAGAACTCTACTTTGGCAATAACAGGAGTCTCCAGACCCTTTGCCTGTGAATACTTGTTGAGCTCCAGAAGTGGGGTGTTGCCGACGAGCTCAGTCAGCTGTTTTGCAATTTTACTCATAACCTTATCCTTTTAAAATAAAAAATATTCTCGTTATTACGTTATGTCGATATATCGTTATCACAACTTATTGTCCGACGGTGCAAAGTTACGGCGTTTTTTCCAACCCCACAATACCTCTAGCATGTTATTTACATACCACATTTATGGTATTTTACTGAAAATCACGGTCTACCATCGCTGAAACGCACGAATCAGACCATACATTTTCGGCCGTTTCCACCATATCGATGATGGTATAGATGGGCAGGATGATGCCTAATACGGCGACAGGCGCACCGATGCCCGACATCAGCGAAAGGGTCAGGAAGAAACAGCCCATCGGTACACCGGCATTTCCCACTGCCGAGACAACGCTGATCAGCAGCCAGAGGAGTATGGTGCCCAACGAGAGTTCGGTGCCATCCTGCTGCATCACGAACAACGAGGTAACCAGGATAAAGGCCGCACAACCATTCATATTGATAGTAGTACAGATAGGCAACACAAAACGGGCTACATTCTTTTTGATGCCAAGACGCTTTTCCGCCGTTTCCATCGTCACAGGCAGCGTGGCCGCACTACTCTTCGTGAAGAGCGCCATCAGCACGGCAGGCATCATTTTTCCTAAGACGTGAACAGGATTCAGTCCTTTTGCCAACAGGAATAATGGCAGTACCACAAAGAACTGGATGACGTTGCCGCCCAACACCACCAGCACGTATTTGCCGATGGAATCGGCCACGACACCCGCACTGACCTGTGCCGACAACTGTGCCGAGAATGCCACAATACCCAACGGGAGCGTCCAGATGAGCCAGCGGATGAGCAGGAAGAGCAGGTCCTGCAAGCCAAGCAAGCCCTTGACGACTACCGCTTTGTTTTCAGAGTCGGGTAGTTTTGACAGGCCAATACCAACGGCGAAGGCCAACAATAGCAGCGACAGGACATTACCTTCGAGGAAAGGACGGACGATGTTGTTGGGAATGACCGAGAGAAGGTGGTCGGCATAAGAAGCAGTACCCGACGCAGAAGCCTCGGGAACGGTGGCACCACTAAGAGCCTCTAAGGGCAGTAAGCCAGGGGCTACGATAACGTAGAGCGCAGCACCAACGGCAGCAGCAGCGAAGGTGGTCAATAACGTGTAAGTCAGCGTATGGCCAAATATCTTACCAGAACCATTCGAGCCGAAGGTGGCAAAAGTAGTGATAACAGCCAGCACGATGGTAGGTACCGCCAGCAGCTGGAACAGACGGGTATAGACAGTAGCCACAAAGTTCATCACCTCATCGAGCCATGCGATGCCCAACAGTCCTAATATAGCACCCACAACGAGTGCTGCAATCCAAATAATAGTTCTTTTCATACTTATATTTCAAACGAAAGATTTACGTATATATTGCGTCCCTTCTGAGGAATATGGCACCAGTCGGCATAGGTAGCATAGTACTTATCGAAGAGGTTCTCGACGCCGGCACGGAGTGTGAATTGATATAATTGATAATTAGCTGAGAGATTCACGATGGTCCAGGCAGCCGTTTCTGTCTCTCCATACTTTTTGCCGTACTTCGCCTGTCGGGTGTGACCTTTTACCTCGGTCTGAAGACTCAGGGAGCCTGTGGTATAGCTCAGGCGCGACTGATAGGTGAACGGTGCGATGAGTGGGAGGTTATCGCCCTCATCATCGCGGCCCATGCTGTAGGTACCCTTTGCGCTCCAGCGGAATCCCTTGACGGGACGCCATTCGGCTGTGAGTGAAACATTGGCTATCGTGGCATGGTCAATATTCCCATAGACCTTCACACCCTCGGCACCGACAGTCATCGCACTCAGGCGGTTCTCAAACTGTCCGATGATATAGTTCGAGAAGAAGAAGGCGTTGGCATCAAGCCCAACTGAGAGTTGAGAGTGGAGAGTTGAGAGTTGATAGCTGCCGTTCACCTCTATCGCACTCTCATTCTTCAGGCGCGGGTTGCCGATGTAGTCGTACTGATCGAACGTGTTGTTCAGATAGTAGCCGTAGGCCTCCGTCACCGTAGGAGCACGACTCCCCCAGCCGGCTCCAATACTCAATTTAGAATTGACAATGGATAATTGATAGCTGGCGGCGATGCGTCCCGTTGTCTGGTGATACTGCTGCTTCATGCCAGGGAAGAAGACACCCAGGGCCTTGTAGCCCTCCTCATTGTTCAGTCGCTGATGCTGCCACGAGAGTTTGCCAGAGAGGTGCAAAGACGACTCATTATTCAGACGGATATTGTCTGTGAGAGCAGCACCCACGTTCAGCGTCCCCACATCAGGCCATGTGACCATATACATGGGTGCCGCTCCACCAGGATACATCGTCATGTCGGCAAACAGACGGTTGTAGTAGCTGTCGAGGTTCAGTTGCGCCTGATGCTTACCATACTCCCCCGTCAATAGCGAGTAGGCACCTGCCGTCCAACTCTCGCCTGGCATATCCATGTGGATCTCCACATCGGGACGCGTCGTGTCGTCCATCACGTGGGTGATATGGTTATAGTAGCCCTTCGTCTCCCATGACTCCAGTTTCGAATCCTCAAACAGATGCTTGTAAGCCAAGGATGTGATAAAAGCCTCAGCCTTTGACACGTCCATATTCAGCGCAGGATAGCCCACATCTGAGGCACGGTCGTAGATGAAAGTGGTCTCAATGGCATCATTCGCAGCAACCCGGTAGCCACCATTCACAAAGGCATTCACCTTCTGGAACTTAGAGAAGTCCACCTTCCTGTTGCCACCCGCCTTGTAGTTGTCGGCATGACGATAGAAAGCGCCACCGTTCACGTAGAACCGGTGCGATGAGTGCGAGGCATCAGCACCATAGACCTGTACGTTGCCGTTGGTCTCATAGCCCACCTGCGCATTCAATCCGCTTAATCCGTGAGATCTGTGGTCGTAAAGAAACCCTGCCTTTCGCAGTTTCAGGTCCAAAGCGCCACCGATATTTCCCGTAGCCTGAGGGTTACCATTAAGTCCCGAATTCAGACTGATGCTCTGCAGGTTGCCACTCTCCACATAACTGGTCACAGGGTCCATCTTGTCCGTGCAGGCATAGAAAATCTTCATGCCGTCGATGGTCGTAGAGAGACGTTCCGTCTGCATATTATTCACGGTGGGCTCCCAGGCATACGAGCCACGGCGCACCAGTTCCACATGGTTCAGTTCCTGCAGGTGCTCGTCGATAGTAGCCACCTGCCCTTTTATAGAACGTTTACCGCCCTCTTTGTGTGAAACAATCACCACCTCGTCCAAATCATGCGACGAGGTGGTAATAGTATCATTTTGAAGTCCTATAATCAATAAAATCAATCCTATCATAGCGTAACGTCCCAATAAAGTGTACTTAGCTCTTCACCGCCTGCCACGATATTTCCATCGGCATCCTTCACTGTGAGGTGAATGCGCCAGAGGCCCGTCATGGTCAGGTTGATAGTACCTGAATAACTGCCGTCGGCCTGCTTCGTGAGCGACGTATTGTTGGGCGAGGTGTGGTTGCCCATGTCAGGCATACGTGGGTCGATGTCGATGGTGAAGGTTTCCTCAGCTATCTGATAAGGCACGGTAGCCTTGGCGCTCTTCTTAGACACGTAGGCCGTGATGGTGTTGGTGCCGGTCTTGAAGTCGAGGGGGTTCACCAGCGAGAGGTAATATGTGGCGTCGTCCACCTTGAATGACTTCAGCCAGGTCTGTCCGTCGGGCAGGGCGTTGACTACCACATCCTTCTTCTCGATGCCACCCTTGCTGCCCAGCACCAGTGCGTCGTACGACAACGTCCACGAACCAGCCTCGCTGGTATTCATCACAAACGACACCCATGTGCGCTTCACAGCCAGGTAACCGTCGTTAAAGCTGGCGGCATCAGGACCTACAGGCGTGCTGTGGTACATATCCATCTTCACCATGTGCATCAGCGGGGTGATGTTGGTTATATCAAAGTTCTTGATGTAGTTGCCCGTAGCCTTCTTGGTAGCCACGAAGAAAATCTCGTTGTAACCATTGTGGAAGCTGCCTGTCGTGGTGTAGGCAAACACGTTGTACTTACCATCGATCTCCGTTGACAACTCCGGCACAATCTTCACTGTCTGCAGAAACTTATACACCTGCAGCGCCTCCTCGGCCGAGCAGCAGTCGATATCATCCGTTATCGTGATACCAGGAATCTCAATACCTGCCTGTACACCATCATCATTGCTATTGCAGGCTGTCAGCGCTGCAACGGCCAGAACCAGAAACAATCCTTTTACTTTTTTCATAATCCTTACCCTTAAATGATTAATACTACATATTATGTCTAATTGACACTGCAAAGTTACGGCGAAATCCTTATACACACAATCCCACGTTTAGGGCATTTGCATACCACGAAAGAGGTATTTGACAAAAAGAATAGGACTGACATATGCCAGTCCTATCTTTTTTAAAGGAAGAGATGACTAATTAATAGCCAGGGTTCTGGGCGATACCGAGGTCCTCACCGCTCAAGCCCGTGGGGATAGGCTGACGGTAGTGCTTACCACGGATATTGTTGTACTTAGCGCGCAAGTGGTTGTGCACCTTGGTGAAGTAAGCCTCCTGGTCGGCAGTGTAGGTATTGCCGAGCGAAGTCTTCCAGTCGTCAGCGAAGTGCTTGTAGTTCTTCACCAGCTTCACACTTGAGATAAGATCCTTCCAGCGGTAGCTGTTGAGCACAGAGAACTGTTCGTAGGTGAACTCATAGTCCCACTCGCGCTTAATCTCAGCGAAGGTAGGAGCGCTGACCTCAGCGATGCCGGCACGACGACGGAGTTGGTTGAAGGGCTCAGCAGCCTCAGAGTTGCGACCCAGCTGAACGAGTGCCTCAGCCTTGATGAGCAATACCTCAGCATAACGGATCTCGATGCGGTCAACCGAGTTCTTGGTGATCTCGAGGTTCTCAGAGTTCTCATAGCTCTGATCGACACCCTTACCATTGATAGGCGTGTAGACAGGCGAGTAGTAGTGATAGGTCTTGCCATCTTCAGGGTTCTTGATCTCGACGAAGTAGGTTTCGGCCAGACGCTTGTCGTTGGGCTGCTCAGCCTTCCAGTCGTCGTAGAGATTATCATCGGCCACCTCGGTGTGGTTCTGCGTATAGCCATTGCCGTATTCGCCGTTCTGGAATGGGAAGGTCCAAGAGCAGTGCGTCTGGTGGTTACCCTGAGCATCTACCTTGTCACCATCATGAGCGATCGTAAACAGGTGCTCGTTGGTGCCGCGCTTGTTGCTCTCGTAGTCGCGACCGTAGAGCTTTGTGTAGTCGGGGTCGAGCTTCAGTAGACCGCTGGCGATGACCTTGTTGGCATACTCCACAGCCTTCTCCAGACGACTGTCGGTCTTCGTGAACTGCGGGTCGGCCTGACCATTGGCGATAGCCTCTACCTCAGCAGCCGACAGAGGATTGTCGCCCCATACGAGGTAAGCGCGGGCCAGCAGAGCCTCAGCAGCCTGTTTTGAAGGCACGCGGGGGTCACCATCATAGTTCTTGAGCAAAGACTCAGCATCAGTCAGGTCGCTGACGATCTGTGCGAACACCTCGTCGATACTCTTACGGTCAGTGGTGCTGCCACCCTTCTCTGTGAACACAGGCACCTCACCCCACAACTGGGTCAGTTTCAGATAAGCCAGGGCGCGCAGGAACTTAGCCTTACCCACAGCAGCATTGTAGCCTGCCTGACTGACCTTACCCGCCTTCAGCGAGTTCTCGATGGTGGTGATGGCCTCGTTGTCCTGAGCGATACCAAGGAACAGATGGTTGAAGATCTTTACCTGATACCAGGTTGTGGGATCCTGTTCGAAACGGCTGTTCACAGGACCAGCCTCACTCTCCTCACCCTCGAAAGAGATCAGTTTGTTACTGTTCAGCTCGATGATAAATGAGAAAGACGAGCTGAGGGGTTGCCAGTGACTGTAAACACCGTTGACGAGCGACAGGGCGCTGGCATCGTCGGCCACGACATTCTCGTCGGTCACCTGATTATTATTACCACTGTTGTCATCATCGCTACTTGAGCATGATACAAAACCAAATGAAAGGGTTGTTGCCAAAGCGGCACCGAGTAAAATTCTAGCTTTCTTCATACTGAAATCTCCTTTTTACCTTTAATTAATACTCTATGAATTATAATGATATGTTTATTCCGAACACAAAACTGCGTGATGAGGGGTATGCACCTGAGTCGGTACCACTGGCCACCTCCGGATCGTAGCCCTTGTAGGGACTGATAGTCAGGAGGTTAGAGGCGGTGGCATAGATGCGCACACTTTGAATCTTGACGCTCGGATCCTGGAACTTGAAACGATAACCTATAGTCAGGTTCCTGAGTTTCAGGTAGCTGGCGCTCTGCACGTAGCGACTGTCGATATAGCCGATGGGACGGGCGTTTGATGCCAGAGGCAGACTATTGCCGCCACGCTCGGCCGTCCATGAGTCCTTGACGGTGCTGAGCACGTTGTACGAGTCGTTGGTCAGTTCCAGGCGACGACCCAGGGCGTTGTACACCTCATTACCATAGCTGCCGGCAAACGATGCAGAGAAATCGAGGTTGCGCCAACTCAGTTGGGTAGAGAAACCATAGACGATGTCGGGCTGGATGCTGCCGAGTATCACGCGGTCATTGCCATCGATGCGGTTATTGCCGTCGGTATCAGCGTATTTCAGGTCACCAGGCTTCGGTGTCAGTCCGTTGACAGTAGGCAACTGGCTCACATCCTCATCCTGCTGCACGATACCAATGAACTGCAGTCCGTAGAAGGAACCAAGCGCCTCACCCTTGCGCAGGATCTGCTGGTTATCGCTGCCCTGAATCACATTGTTCGTGGTACCCATGTCGGTAATCTCGTTCTTGTTGTAGGCGATGTTGGCCGAAGCCGTCCAAGAGAGACCTTTTCTCTGAAGAAGCGTACCATTGACCGCCAGTTCCACACCCTTGTTGACCACATTACCCACGTTCTGCAACTGGGTGGTGACACCAGAAGAAAAGCCCATCGGAACAACCAGCAGCAGGTCGCTGGTCTTCTTGTAGTAAGCATCGAATACCACGTTCAATCGATCTTTCCACAGACCGAGGTCGATACCAAGATTATAGCTGGCCGTTGTCTCCCATTTCAACTTATCGTTTGCCGTATTCTGCTTCGAGTAGCTGCTGCTGCCGCCATAAGAACCCGTGGCATACGAGGTTGTAAAGGCGTAATCACTAATCTCCTGATTACCCACCAGTCCGCCAGAGAGGCGCACCTTCAGATAGTCGATGCTGCGGATGCGGCGCAGGAATCGCTCCTTGTCAACATTCCACGACAGGCCCAGCGAGGGGAAGTAACCCCAGCGGTGGTTGGCCGCAAAGCGACTGCTATTGTCGGCACGGAAGGTGGCCGTGGCATTATAGCGGTCCAGCAGCGTGTAGTTCACACGGGCAATGATGCTGTTGAGCGTTGATTCCGATATACCCGTCTGCGGGGTGTATATCTCTGCGCCATCACCCAGGTTGTACTGCTTCAGCGTCTCGTTTGTGAAGTGGTTGGTGCGGATGGCACTGTAGGTTGACTTCTGTGTCTGTCGGGTATAGCCACCCAGTAGCTCCACGTGGTGCTGATTAAACTGATGATGATAGGTAGCCGTGTATTCCTGCTGCCATACATCCGTCTGCCGGTTGCCCGTACCGCCAATGCCCTGCGTGGCCAGTCCCAGTGAGGTATAGGCACCCGAGAAATAGTTCTGCGTGAGTTTCTCACTGTTCAGGCCCACAGAGGCTTTCAGCGTCAGGTCACCAATCTGATAAGTGGCCCAGATGTTACTCAAAAGGTAGTTGTTGATGTTCTCGGCCACGCTCTCGTTGAGGTCGTACACGGGGTTGGCAGCGTGGTCGCCAATAGCAAAGTAGGCATATTCATAAGGGTTCTTGAAGTTGTACGACCCGTCGGCATTATAGACTGAGACCACAGGGGGCATCAGCAGGGCATACACAAAACTGTTGGTGATGCCGGCCGAGAAGGGCGAAGAATTGAATACCTTCTCCTCTGCGGTGGTCAGTCCGTTCTGCTTCGAACGGCCGTAGGTGGCGTTGACGCCAAAGCGCAGTCCCTCCTGCAGTTCCCATTCCACGTTGGTGTGGAAGTTGTAACGCTCAAAACCAGAGTTCAGGATAATACCTTCCTGGTCGGTATAGTTGGCCGAGAAAGCATAGCGGTTCTTCTCCGTACCGCCATTGATACTCAGTTCATGACTCTGCTGGATAGCCGTACGCAGCACCGCATCCTGCCAGTCGGTACCCTTACCGAGGGCTGCAATCTCAGCATCCGTATAACCTCCCTTATTACTAAAATAATCCTTCTGGTACTGTGCCCACTCCGAGGCGGTGAGCAGGTCGAGCTTCTTGGCCACGCTGCTCACGCCCAACGTATAGTTGTAGTTCACGTGCGCCTTACCCTCGCCCAACTTACCTTTCTTGGTGGTGATGAGAATCACGCCGTTAGCACCGCGCGAGCCGTAGATGGCAGTGGCCGACACATCCTTCAAGACTTCGATACTCTCGATGTCGTTGGGGTTGATGGTGGCCAGGGGGTTCAGACTGCCCTCGATAGCACCGATACCCGTGGAGTTGTTGGCCGCATCCTTGAAATAGATAAAGCCATCGACCACATAGAGCGGTTCGTTGGACGCATTCACCGAGTTGCCGCCACGAATACGGATATGACTGTCGGCACCTGGCTGGCCACTGCTGGCCGTCACCGCCAGACCAGCCACCTGTCCGCCCAACGCCACATCGAGCGTGGGGGCTGTGGCCTTCTCGAAGATGTCGGCCTTGATGGTGGTCACGCTACCCGTCAGCTGGTTGCGCTTCTGCGTACCGTAACCCACCACGACGACCTCGTCCAACTTATTAGAATTATCAATGAGCGTTATCTCCACGGGCTCCTCGAAGTCGTACACATCCACATCCAGCGGACGGTAGCCCACATACTCTACCCTTAAAGTCAGCGGCGCCTCCTTCTTGGTCTGCAGACGGAATTTTCCGTCAACATCCGTCAGGACGCCCTGTGCCTTTGCATTCTTCACAATCACCGAGGCACCAATCAGCGCCTCACCACTACGTGCATCCTTGATGCTGCCCGTTATCAGTCCCTGTGCAGCAATCAGCAGCGGACTGCCTGCAACGAGCAATGTGATAAAAAATCTCCTTACCATATCCTTACCTTTTTTATTTTTTACTTTTTTACCTTTTTACCTTTAATAGTCGGTTGCAAAGGTACGGCGATTCCGCTCCCCCTACAATCCCACAATCGCGGCATTCGCATACCACATAAAAGGTATATCTGCTAAAATCTCTTAATATCTCGGCAATATTGACCTCTGAATTGGAAATTTTCGTAACTTTGCCGTCGAATTGAAAAAGATAACTAGTAAACCAATATCATTATAAATATTCTTATGAAACGGACCTTTTACTTCCTTTCCCTTTTCCTTCTCCTGGCCATGCAGGCCGGGGCCTACAAGAAAGAGTCTATTGACATCCAAGTGAACAACAAGACAAGAAACATGGTGGTGTTCACCCCCAACTCATTGCCTGCCAAGTCGCCCCTGTTTATCGTGACCCATGGTATGAACCAGGATCCGGAGTACCAGTACGGCTCTGACAAGATGTACGAGATGATTGACACGGCCAAGTTTGTGATTACCTACCTGCGCAGCAATGGCAGCACATGGGATATTGGTGGCACCAGCGATCAGAACTTCGTTATCAAAGCCATTGATGAGATGGCTACTCGTTTTGACATCGACAGAGAACGCGTGTACTGGTCGGGATTCTCCATGGGATCGATGCTGATTCACCACTGCATCGCCAACATGCAGGACAAGATAGCTGCCTTTGCCCCCACGAGTGGTATCCAGTTCTCGGAATCACCCTGGAACAACTGCAAGAAGCCTGTCAACCTGCTGGAGTGCATTGCCTATGGCGACGATGTCTTTGGCTACGAGAAATACGGCATCCATGCCTATATAGAGAACTATGCCAAGCACGACAAGCACACCTCTTACTCCAAGACCACCGGCTATAAGCCCATCAGCAGCAGCTGGTATAATGGCGACCTGGAGAAATGGACTGGCGGCGCCAATGGCGGTGAGGTGTGGCTCTACTCTTATAATAACGGTGGCCACTGGCCCATGGACCTGAACCGTCACCTGATCTGGAATTTCTGCAAGCGATTCTCGCTGAACATGCCATCGGTGAAGATCACGACGCCCTCCAACACAACGACCCATCTCTATATGTCCCCCAAGGACGAAGCCTCTTTCCCCGATATCAATGTGACCGCCACGGCGAAATCAGCAAAGAGCACTGTCAGCAAGGTGGTGTTCTATGACGGCAGCACCTTCCTTGACTCTCTGAAAGAGGCGCCCTATACTGTCACCATCAGGAATCCCAAGAACGGTAAGCACACCCTGCGTGCCGTGGCCTATGACGCGAATGGAAAGACGTCCGAGTCAACATGTCAGGTAAACTATGCCCAGGTTACAAGTTCCTATTCACTCATCCAGAATTTCAAGGTCGAGGGATGCGTGCCCCAGGACTGGTACGTAACCAACGGCAACGCCAAGCGCATCGGTGGCGGACTGCCTTATACCTCTGGCAACCGCATCCTGCACTTCACCAATTCCTCAAAAGGTTTTGAGTACGGACTGCTGGTCCAGAATACCATAGGCAAGGAGAAGAGCGCGTGGGCGAAGTTTGGCAACAAGAACGCCCGTTCCACGATGACGCTCTACGGCGGTCACTACCTCTTCAGATATAAGATATGCAACTGGAACCAACCCTCGTTCTCGCCTGTCACCATTGTCATTGAAGATACCGATGGTAACGAGATTGCTTCGCAGGTATATACACCAACAACCAATATAGGTAATAATACTGGCAACAAATTCACGGCCACGCTTCAGAACTTTGAGTTTGACATCCCCGAGACGGGCGACTACGTGCTGGCTATCTATGCCAACAGTGCCAAGAACTCAGACTTCGTGCTGGGTCAGGCCTACCTCCAGGCCAAGTCATTCCTGGCCACAGGCATCACCAACGTGACGAAGGACGAAAAAAGACACTCGTCAGACGCCTATGATCTAAGCGGCCGACGAGTGAAAAAAGAACTGCTGAAATCAGGTCTGTACATCATCAATGGACGTAAGACACTTGTGCACTGAGCTCCTTTTGATTAAGGTTAAGTAAGCCATATTGGTGATTATATTTTGTTCCGTTTTCAAGTACCCATTGCAGAAAACGGCTCACTGCTTCGTCCGTACCGTTATAGGTGATAGCCACCTTCCCGACAGTCACCTCGGCAGGCTTTTCAGTCTCCAGGATGGTGAGCACCTCATCAAGCGACCCCTTGTCGCTGAAGCTGACTGCCACATCCTTCTTCAGGTCGAGTCCCACGAGCGAGAGGTCGCTCTTCAGACGACGGCTCTGCAGGTCAAAGATATTTGAGAGCGTATTAAACGATACGCCAAGGGGATCCTTCGCAATAGCGGTATTCAGGAAGAGGTCGTCGCCAGCGATGCGCTTGCCGCGGAAGTTCGTGCTCTCCTCACCGAAGTTGTGGGCAAACGAGCCAGCCACCGACGTAGCGTTGCTGCCGCTGTAGATGGTAATCGCCTCGAAAGCCTTGTTCCGCTTCACGTCCTCCTCGAAATCATCATTGAGGAAGAAGAGCTGCTTCAGTTTCTTCGCATTCAGATGTTTTCCTTCGAGCAGTCGTGCTGCCTCCGAACTGCGTGCAGTGATGGGCAGCACGGCTGTCTCTCCGATATATATCCAATGGCTAAAGAGATCCTGTGTCTTCTCCTGCTGGTCGGCAATAGCCACGCTCAGGTCGCTCTCGCCCTGTCCCTTCGCAATCTGGAACGTCACGCCAGGTTCCGTCTTGGCGTATTCCTCAATCCATTTCTCCACCAGCGGGCGTGCAAAGCGCGGGCTCTTAATCGTGCGTACACTATTTGTATGATTCTCCTCTGCCAGCACATTTCCGAGTCCCAGCGTCAGAATAGCTGCTATTGTCAATAATACTTTCGTCATACCTTCATCCTTTTAATAAGTTTGATGGTGCAAAGGTACGTCGGTTTTTGCTCTCCCACAATCCCACGTGTGTGGCATTCGTATACCAAAAGCATGGTATTTCAGTAATTATTATTAATAATTCCTCCTTTTTTCGTACCTTTGCACCCAAAATAAGAACGATGGCAATAGATAGTGCAATATTCCGTAGAAGTGAGCTGCTGCTCGGCAAGGAGGCGATGGACGGCATCGCCCAGAAGCGTGTGATTATCTTTGGCGTGGGCGGTGTAGGCTCCTGGTGTGCCGAGAGTCTGGTGCGCAGCGGTATCCGCCAGTTGACGATCGTCGATTCCGACCGCGTGTGCATCACCAATATCAACCGCCAGCTGATGGCCACCACCAAGACCGTTGGTCAGGTGAAGGTTGAAGCATTGAAAGAGCGCCTGCTCAGCATCAACCCCAAGGCAGAGATTACCGCACTACAGAAAATCTTCTCGGAAGAGACTGCCGACAGTTTCCAGTTAGACACCTATGATTATATCATCGATGCCATTGACTCGCTAAAGGACAAGGCTGCCCTGATTCTCCTGGCCTGCAAGACCAAAGCCAAACTGTTCTCATCGATGGGTGCCGCCCTGAAGCTCGACCCTACACGCATCAAGGTCACCGAGTTTTGGAAGGTGCAAGGCGACCCCCTGGCACGCGCCCTGCGAAAGAAGTTCAAAAGTCAGAAGCAGTTCCCCAAGCGCAAGTTCCAGTGCGTGTATAGCGATGAGCTACTGGAAAACCGTGGTCATAATGCCACCTGCGGCACTGAACAATGCATGTGCCCCAAAGCACAGAATGGCCCAGGCGACCAGAGTCTCCTGAACCACGAGTGGTGCTCTTCAAAAGCACAGATTAATGGCACCCTGGCCCACATCACCGCCATCTTTGGTTTTATGCTGGCAGGATTAGTCGTCCAGGACGCCACAATGTAAGCGTTAGCGAGAAGAAGTATCCTGATACGCGGTTAATTCAGGCGCATGAAGCCACCGAAACCGCCAAAGCCGCCAAACGGAGCAGCCTTAATTTCTTTTGGTTGCTGGATGCGGGGCTGCCAGTCTTTATCGAAACGCGCGATATTACGATCAAGAAATGACAGACGGTCGGCCAACCACTGCTTCAGAATTCGAATCTCTTCATCATAAGACTGTACGCGATAGGCCGCAAACCAACTTATCATATTTCCTCCACCGAAAGCAGGCATCTGCCCCATAGGTGGGAAGCCGCCAAAACCAGGAAAACCGCCCGGTGCTGATGGAGCATCTGTACCAAAGAGCTCTGGATATAGTTCGAAGTGACGATCTATATAGGGAGCCAATAATTTGGCATGACGATCAATATAACTGTTGATGGCCTTGTTGCTTAACACCGATTTTCTGAGAGCCTGATAGCGCACCTTGACAGCCTTTCGGAAAGCTGGATCCTGAAGCAAGCGCTGCCAAAAAGCAGGTGTCGGATTGGTATTCCCACCTTCAAAACACCATGCCTCAATATTATTGGCATTGCAGAAATTACAATTGCCGTATGCCAAATTATAGTCCCATACAGGTCCGGCCACCAGTCTGCCGCCAGTGCCGTCAGCATGCTGCTTCTCCTTATAAAAATAGGCACTCCGCTTATAACCATCGGCATTCAGACTCAGTTCGGTATGGATGAAATAGTCCACAAACGACGGTACATCGATATACTTAGCATAGCCACGCTTGGGGTCGGCAAAATAGTCTGACTGGATGACTTGCTCCATCGTATCTATGAAACGCTGGATATAGTCCAGCTGCTCTGGCTGTAGTTTCTTTTTCTTTGGATAGATACACGACCAAGTAATCTCACTGGTCATGATGCCATCGCCGATGCCAGGCACCTTCGACTTAAAGGTAGCGTCGTCTTCGTCAAAGGTGTCGATACGGAGCAGATAACCGCCCGTGACATCACGTCCCTCAACATCACTCTTTTTCAGTTTGCTGATGTTTACACGATGCTCTCCCCGTTTAATCGCCTCTGAGAGGATATAGATGCCACGATACTCGCCATTGAGCGTCAGTTCCACCATCCGCGTGCGTGGTCCCCAGTGCCCCATGTCGCGCCACAATTGGAAAGCCAAGGGATCGCGCACCATAGAGACGTCGTTATAAGGAGCCAGCAACACCCAGTCGCTATGGGCCGGCATACCCATCAGGGGAGCATTTATTTCCTTGCCTTCGCCATCGCGCAGTTCAATGGTGTATTTCTTCTGATTGAAAGACAGCGAACTGTTGCCACGCAACTTTATGCCGATGGTGCCATCATAGTTGCCTGCCTTCATGTGGGCCGTTACTTTCTGCTGAGCATTCAGTGGTGAGTCAACATTGATGGTAATCATCTCTACATCGTTCTTGCCCTGCATCATATTTGCAAAGGCCAGCAAAACTATGATTGTCAATAATCGTATCATTAGGAAAAAGATTTTTAGTTTATATTTATCAGACTCAGAAAGAGAGGTAAAAGTCAAAATTATCGGAGGCTAATTTATTGTTTTTTAACCTAACGGGAAGGTTTCCATAGAAAAATTTTGTGGAATCCAAATCTTCTAGTATTTTTGCAACTACTAACAAGAAAGGAACTGTAGTAATATGATTGCCCCTTTCTCACATCCCATGTATGTGATGACAAAGGCTGTAGGCGCATCATGTAATATGACATGCAAATACTGCTACTATACGGAGAAGAAGCATCTGTATAGGGACGACGCGCGCCAGGTGATGAGCGACGAGGTGCTGGAACGGTTCACGCGCCAGTATATAGAGGCGCAGACCATGAACGAGATTCTCTTTACCTGGCATGGGGGAGAACCACTGCTGCGTCCCATCGGATTCTATGAGAAGGCTATCCGACTGCAACAGCAGTATGGCAGGGGGAGGACAATCAACAACTGCTTTCAGACCAACGGCACGCTGATTAACGATGAATGGGCGGCATTCTTCAAGCGACATAACATGCTAGTGGGGGTGTCGATAGACGGTCCCGAGCCTTTTCATGATGCCTATCGCAGGAGTCGGGGCGGCGAGCCCTCGTTCGCGCAGGTGATGAGGGGCATTGAGATACTCAACAGGCACGGTGTGGACTGGAACGCGATGGCGGTGGTCAACAATCTGAATGCGGAGGCGCCTCTACCGTTCTATCATTTCTTCAAGGAGATAGGCTGCCACTATATCCAGTTTACGCCCGTGGTGGAGCGTATCAAGGGCCACGAGGACGGTCGGCATCTGGCATCGCTGGCCGATGAGGAGGCGCTGTCGCTGGCACCTTTCTCAGTCACACCCGAGCAATGGGGACGATTCCTTTGTGAGCTATTCGACGAATGGGTACGGCAGGATGTAGGCACATATTTCATACAGTTGTTTGACGCCACCCTGGCCAACTATGCAGGTGTTGCCCCTGGTGTATGTGCTATGGCTGAGAGTTGCGGGCATGCCGGCGTGATGGAGTATAACGGCGACTTGTACAGCTGCGACCACTTCGTATTTCCTGAATACCGGTTGGGCAACATCCACCAGCAGACGCTCACGGAGATGCTCTACGGCGAACGGCAGACGACCTTTGGCAACAATAAAAAAGCGACACTGCCTCAGCAATGCCGCGAATGCAAGCACTTGAATATATGTCATGGAGAATGTCCCAGAAACCGGTTCACGAAGGACTGCTACGGCAATCCCGGACTGAACTGGCTATGCGCCGGCTATCGCCAGTTCTTTGACCACTCAGCCCCCTATTTCGCGTTTATGAAACAGGAGCTGGACAACGACAGGGCGCCTGCCAACGTGATGGACTACACATTCTGAGCAATAGCTGCACGCAACTGCTCCAGCGCCTGACGGAGGATAGCACGGGGTGTGCCGACGTTGAGACGCATGAAGCCAGAGCCGTCATTACCGCTTTGTTTTGCAAAGAACATGGCCCCGTCGTTCAGGGCCAGGTGGGCACGGTTGACAAAGAGGTCCACGAGCTGGTCATGACTGAGACCCAGTTCGCGACAATCAAGCCATACGAGGAACGAGGCCTGTGGGCGCCAGGGGTTTATCCGTGGCAGGTGCTCCCTGCAATAATCCTCTACGAAGCGGATATTCTCCTCGATATAGCCGAGCATCTGCCTACGATAGTCCTCACCCTGCTGCGTGTAGGCCGCAATGGTGGCGATAGGCGAGAAGAGTGGCGGGTCGTTGAGCTCGTTGGCCTCCAGCCAGGTGTAGAACCGACGGCGCAGCGAGTCGTTGGGCACGATGGCATAGCTACTCACGATGCCCGCTATATTGAATGTCTTTGACGGGGCACCAAAGGTGATGCTGATCTGGGCGGCCTCATCGCTCACAGAAGCGAAGGGCACGTGCTGATGGCCAAAGAGGGCCATGTCGGCATGTATCTCGTCGGATATCACAATGATATGGTGCTCATAGCAGAAATGGGCCAGGCGCTGCAGCGTCTCCCTGGACCAGCAGATGCCGGCAGGGTTGTGGGGATTACTCAGAATCAGCAGGCGACACTTGTCGTCGGCAACCTCGGCCAATTGCTCGAAGTCCATCTCGTAGGTGCCACCGACCTCTTTCAACGGGTTATACACCACCTTACGTCCGTTGCCCTCAGGCGTCAGTCGGAAGGGATGATAGACGGGTGGCTGGATAATCACTTTCTCGTCCTCTTTCACAAACACGTTGACAGCCATACCGATGCCCTTCACGATGCCAGGTATATAGGTGAGCCATTCACGTCTCACGTCCCACTGATGGTGATCCTGAATCCACTGGATGACCGTGGGCCACAACGCATCGGGTACCACCGTGTAGCCAAAGAGCGAGTGCTCCAGGCGCTGGCGCAGGGCCTCAGTAATAAACTGCGGTGTCTCAAAATCCATGTCGGCCACCCACAGGGGCAGCAAGTCGCTACGGCCGTAGCGCTCTTGCAGCACACCGTGCTTCAGGTCGCCACTGCCCGAGCGGTCAACTATTTTATCGAAATCGTAAGTCATGAGAGTGCTTGTAGAATATCATTTAGAATGTCTTCCTTGTTTTCCAACCCGATAGACAGGCGGATGGTGGTCTGACGTACGTCCATCTCTTTCAGTTGCTCCTCAGGGAAGTTACCAAAGATGGTAGAGGCAGGATGGATGGCCAGCGTGCGACTGTCAAAGAGGTTGGTGGCACGATGTACCAGTTGCAGGCGGTTCAGGAAACGGAAACAGACTTCTTTCGATGCCAGGTCGATGGTGAACATAGCACCTGCAGTAGGGCCAAACTGCTGCAAAGCCAAGGCATGATAAGGATTATCCTCCAACCCCACATAGTTGACCTTCACCACCTTACTCAGCTCGTGTGCCAGCCACAGGGCGTTGCCGGCCTGACGCTGGTAACGCACGTCGAGCGTTTCCAGTCCCAGCGTCTGCATATAGGCGGCCTGCGGCGTCATGTAGGCCCCCAGGTTGAAGAGCAACTCATATTTCACCCGCTTATTAATCTCAGGGAAGGTGCCATAGTCAATGACGAGTCCGCCCAGCGAGGTGCCGCCACCCGAGAGATACTTGGTGCTCGACACCACCTCCACATCAACACCCAGCGCTTTTAGATTTGTCTCCGTAAAGGGAATGACAGTAGAGTCGGCTATCACAGGTACACCCTTCTTATGGGCTATCTCTGCTATCGCTTTCAGGTTGGCTACCTCCAACTGCGGATTGGTTACCACTTCAAGAAACACGGCACAAGTCTTTTCATCGATAGCCTCAGCCACAGCCTCCAGGTTGGTGAGATTGCGCAGTCGCGGTTCCACCCCAAACCGCTTCAGCGTGGTGGAGATAAGAGCCAGCGTATTGCCAAAGAGGTGATGCGACGATACGATATTCCGGCCCTGTGCGGTCACGGCCAACAGCGTGTTACTGATAGCTGCCATGCCAGAGTTGAAGGCCGTCACGTGGTCGGCACCCGTCAAGGCCTTCACACGCTGCTCGATATTTGTCACCGTGGGATTTTCTACACGAGCATAGTCTGGTGCCTTGATACGGTTACAGAAAGCATCCGCCATCTCTGCAGCATCATCAAATTCAAAAGCAACATTATTATACACAGGTACGGCCAGTGCTCCATAGACATCTGGCCGTACAAAAGGGGTGTTGATTGCAACTGTCTGTTTGTTCATCCTTACCAATTTTTTTACCTTAAATTTTTATATATAGAACTCTGACGAGTCAATGAGTCCCGCTCGCAACGCATATTTCACAACCTCATGAGCAGTGTTTACACCAAGCTTGCGAAAGATATTCTTACGATGAGTAGTAATTGTGTGAACACTCGAAAAACGCTCACTGGCAATCTCCTTCGTGGTCTTTCCCTGAGCAATGGCCTTCACAATCTCTGTCTCTGTATTTGTGAGCACACTGGGTTGCTCGTCCTCCTCCTGCTGCTGACTGATAATAGCCTCCAGCGCGCGCTGGCTGATATATCTGTTATGACGACTAGCCGATTGCAGAGCCTCACGGACCTCTTGCAAGGGGCCATCCTTAAACACAACACTAAACTGATGTGATGAATAGACCACACGACGCAGGAAACGGGAAGTCAGCTCTTCGCTGAGAAGCACCCACTGAGATAAAGCGAAACGCTCAGCGACAATCAGGAGTTGATCCTCGTCGGTGAAATCAAACAGCGTGTAGTCTAGAATCACAATGGCACTCTCATGCTCTTTGAGCAAGGCCACCAGTCCGGCCTTGTCGAATGCACGATACACTACTGCTGTTTCGTCCTGTTGGAGTAGATTTTCCAACGCAAAACGAGTCAATTCCTGATTGTCTGCTAAGATATAATTCATTGTCCAGTTCACATTTATGGGTGCAAAAGTACGAATTAATTATCAATTACCAATTGTCAACTGTCAATTATCAATTGTCAATTATCAATTTTGTCCAGTGCCTGAGCCAAATCTTCAATGATATCATCAATATGCTCCGTACCAATACTCAAACGGATGGTTGAAGGCGTGATGTGCTGTTCGGCCAGTTCCTCTGGGGAGAGCTGTGAGTGAGTGGTGGTGTAGGGATGGATCACCAGACTCTTCACATCGGCCACATTAGCAAGCAGTGAGAAGATCTGCAGGGCATCAATAAACTTCCAGGCCTCTTCCTGACCACCCTTAACCTCGAAGGTAAAGATGCTGCCACCACCATTGGGGAAATACTTCTGGTAGAGAGCATGGTCACGGTGATTCTCGAGAGCGGGATGATGTACGGCAGCCACCTTGGGATGCTTAGCCAGGAAATCAACAATTTTCAGAGCATTCTCTACATGACGCTCCACACGTAAACTCAGTGTCTCAACACCCTGCAACAAGATAAAAGCGTTGAAAGGTGAGATAGCTGCACCGGTGTCGCGCAGAACAACGGCACGGATACGGGTCACGTAAGCAGCTGCACCAACGGCATCAGCGAATACGATGCCATGGTACGAGGGATCGGGCTTAGAGAGCGTGGGGAACTTATCGTTCTGCTTCCAGTCAAACTTACCTCCATCTACTATCACACCACCGAGGCTGGTGCCGTGGCCGCCCAGGAACTTGGTAGCAGAATGCACAACAATATCTGCGCCATGTTCCAGCGGACGGATGAGATAAGGTGTTCCAAAGGTATTATCGACAATAAATGGAATGCCGTGCTTGTGGGCTACTGCTGCCACACCTTCAAGGTCGAGCACATCACTGTTGGGGTTGCCGAAGGTCTCGGCATATATTACTTTTGTGTTGGGTCTGATTGCTGCTTCCAGGGCGTCGAGGTCGTTCACGTTGATAATCGTGTTAGAGATGCCCTGTGTCGCCAGCGTATGGGTTATCAGGTTGTATGAGCCACCATAGAGGTTGTCGGCAGCTACGATATGGTCGCCAGCCTGCACAATATTCTGCAGGGCATAGGTGATAGCAGCGGCACCAGAAGCCACAGCCAGACCTGCCACACCACCCTCGAGGGCGGCCACACGGTCTTCAAACACGCCCTGGGTTGAGTTGGTCAGACGACCATAGATATTACCTGCATCGCGCAGACCAAAGCGGTCGGCAGCATGCTGTGAGTTACGGAACACATACGACGTGGTCTGATAGATGGGCACGGCGCGGGCGTCGGTTGCGGGGTCAGCCTGTTCTTGGCCTACGTGGAGTTGCAAAGTCTCGAAACGGTAATTCTTGTTCTGTGCCATAATCTTTTCCTTTCTTTTATTTGTTAATTTGTTACTGTGTCTTTTAAACCTGTTCTTGTGTCTTTTCGACGATGCAAAGGTACGGCAAAAAGAAATATCTCCCAAATTTCTTTCGAAATCCAGAAGATATCTCTATAATATTAAATTTCGCAGAAGATTATTCCGTATAGTGTTATTTTACACCATCTTTGCAGAATAATATTCTTCTACATGCTTCGAAACGCCTTATTTATCGGTCTTTTTCGTCTTATCGTCCTGCTTTTTTTCTTCTTTTTTCTCGTCTTTTTTCACCTGAGTGGCCTTATATCCGAATTTCTCGAAGGCCTTGATGAGGTTTTCAGGCTTGTTCTTGTCAGCATCATAGGTGATGGTGACACGCTGATCGGGAATGTTGCAGTCAATACCCTTGACACCTTTCTCGAAACGCAGGTTGCCCTTGATTTTGTTTTCACAGCTGGCGCAATGCATCTGTGGCTCAGTGGTTACGACGAGGGTCTTGATGTCCTTGGCCGATACGCCCAGTGTCATAAGCATCAGGGCGAATGAAACGAATGCTTTCTTCATAATCGTATTGTTTTTTGTTTTTAAAGTTTCTTTCCTAAGTTTACACGTATGCCGGCATAGAACATACGTCCGTGAACGGGTCCCCACACCATGGTTGGCTCGAACTCACTGCCCCATGGGTCGGAGGCGCCGATGATGGAATTCTCCTGACGGTAGCCCGTGAGGTTCTCGCCACCAACGTAGACAGAGAAATGGCGGAACCAGCGCGTCACCTGCGCGTTCAACTGTCCATAGGCTGGGAACCGGCGGTCCCAGGAGAGTGTGCCGTCGGTCTTCTGATAGGGATCGGGCATACGGCCACCGCCATTGAGCTGGAACGTGGCATCAAACTGCCACAGACCGAGCGGTGTCTTATAACTGGCCGTAAGCAGACCTTTGTATTTGCTCTGCAAAGGCTTCTCACGCAACTCGCCGCCATAGGTGGCACGCACGTCATTCAGACGATAGGCTGCCGTCAGTTCCAGTCCGTTTACCACGGGGTAGCTCACATCAACCTGGAAGGTATGTGAATACGACTTGCCATCGAGGTTGGCCAGACGAATCTGCTGTGGATTACTGTCGTAGTCGATGAGCATCTGCTGCAGGAAATGCGTGTAGTAGTACTCGGCATTCACCTTCAACAGTTTATCGGCAAGTGGGATGCTCCATGCAGCAGAGATGCCATAGTTCCACGCCTCTTCCTGCTTCAGGTCGTCAACAACCAGTGTGCGTCCGCTGGCCAGCAGATAGTTGTTCTCGGCCAGTGCAAAAGGTGTGCGATAGCCTTTACCAGCTGATACGCGCAGGGTTAGGACATCGGACGGGGCATATTTCAAGTGCAGGCGGGGCGTGACAAACGTTCCGTAATGACTGCTATGGTCGGCACGCAAGCCAGCCATCGCCACAATCTTATCGTTGATATTCAACGTGTACTGCAGGTATGCGCCAGGTGTCGTCTCCTTGGTGACAGTCTGTGTTTCGCTGGTCACACTCAACTTTTCCTTCAGGTAGTCATGGTTGAGCGAGAATCCAGCTGAGAGGTTATGCAACTTCGTCAGATTGGTCTCGAACATCAGTTGCAGATAACCGTTTTTCTCGTCCACGTCATAGGACTTCTTGCCATACAAAGCTTCGAGATTGTGGAGTGAGCCGCTGGCCATCAGCGCGACATTCGTACCTTTTTCGGCATCCAGTATGAAGGCATGCTTCATGTGGGCCTCATAGCGACGGGTCTTCAGGCCAATCTCGTAGGGGTTGTGGACGTGGGGTGCCGTATGGTGGGTCTGACCACCATCGCGCTGCTCGTCCAGCAAACCAAGACCGCCATGGAAGATATAGGTTTGTCCGGCGTACTGCCAACGGTTCTGAAGGTTTACCTGACGTACATTGGGCTGATCCAGAAATCCATCGCCATTGTCGTCGTGGTGTCCCCAGTCGTTCTCGTAGTGGCCCAGTATCTCTGTGTTCACCTTACCCAGATGGATGTTACCGTCGGCATTGGCTTCCATCTTGCTCTTCGTGTTGCCATAGAGATTAATAGTGGCTCCCTCTTCATCCTCCGGTTTCAGATAATCCACGTTAATCTGGCCGGTTATTGACTCGTAGCCATTGCGTACCGACGAGGCGCCCTTCGACACCATGATACTTTTCATCCAGGGTCCTGGGATATAGCCCAGCGAATAGGGTGCTGCAGCACCACGGAAGTTGGGCAGGTTCTCAGTGAGCATCTGCACATAAGTGCCTGAAAGACCCAGTAACTTAATCTGCTTGGCACCTGTTGCGGCATCACTATAGTTCACGTCAACAGAAGGGTTCGTTGTGAAACTCTCGCCAAGGTTGCAGCAGGCCGCCTTCAGCAGTTCCTGTCCTGTGATGAGCGATGCATTATCGACATTACGCAATTTGATAGTACCCGAGCGACGCTTCACCACCATCACCTCCTTGAGTGTCTGGTCCTTTATCGTCGCCGTACTGTCCGTTTGTGCCAAGAGTTCATTTTGTGGTAGGGAAAAGGTGGCAAGCACACAGGCCAGCACCTTATAGATATGTATGTTCATTTCCAGTTTTTTATCCTTATTATTTAATTGATACTTACGACTTTTGTGGCAGGACACACCATGCCCAGCCTTATAAAAGGAACGTCGTGAGAATCAAATAAGAAGGATGCGGATTTTCGCCAGATATGCCCGCGGGGGTATCGGCACCTTGTCAGGGCAGAACAGGTCCTGGGGCTTGGCAACGATCTCCGGCATATCTGACCAGAGACTCGCAATAGTGAATAAAACGGGTTGGACAACAGTGAAGTCGGGGTGTAGCACAGGGGGCTGAACCGATGCAGACAACTGTTCCACATCGTATTCCATGCATTGTTGCATGTCCATCTCATCCATACCGATGCAGTCTTCATCGACATACATCGTGTCGTGTGAACGCGTGGCTAACTCCGTCAGCGAGGCAATATGAACCCTTCCGCTATGCAGACAACGAACCAGCGTCACCCCTCCCGCAACTTGTACTACCAATAGCGCGAGGAGCACCGCCACAAATGCCGTGCATAACTTTTGGACTCTGCTTGCCTTTCTCTTCATTGCGGTGGCAAAAATACAAAATATGTCTTATTTAGCAGGCAAATTGGACGAAAAATTAAGTTTTATTTTCCAAATTCCTTGTGCACCTCAGAAAATATCCATACTTTTGCACCAAACAAAAGAATATTTGCTATGGCTGAAATCTTAGATGAAACCGACCTGCAGATACTGAAAACGCTGCAGAGGAACGCGAAACTGACCACAAAAGAGTTGGCCGATGCCGTCCATCTGACTCCTACGCCCGTCTTTGAGCGTCAGAAACGACTGGAGAAGAAAGGCTATATCAAGAAGTACGTAGCTATTCTCGACCCTGACAAACTGAATCAGGGTCTGCTGGTCTTTTGCAAAGTGAAACTCCAGCAGATTAACCACGAGATGGCCGACTCGTTCACACGGCGCATCATGCGTATCCCCGAGGTCACCGAGTGCTACAACACCTCGGGTGCCTACGACTATCTATTAAAAGTACGCGCACGCGACATGAAGCAATATCAGGAGTTTGTACTCAACAAACTGGGCGATATTGAGAATATCAGCGCCATTGAGAGCACCTTCGTAATGAGCGAAATCAAACAAAGTTATGGACTGAATATCTAAGACTGGCAATCCGGACAGATACCTTTCGCCATGTAGTTGATGCTATGCAGTTGATAGCCCTGCGGCAATTGTACGGCAGGAATGGGAACATCTGAAATACAGAATGTGCGATGACAACGTTCGCAATAGAAATGCACATGCTGGTCGTCATCATGCTCATGATCACTCTGACTATGACAAAGTTCATAGCGCACGCCATCGCCACCATCTTCTATGACGTGTACCAAATGGTGCTCACGGAAAAGAGTCAGCGCTCTAAATACGCCAGATTTGTCAATTGACAGAATCTTGTACTCCAATTCAGTAAGCGACATAGGATTCTCGGCATCGGCTAGTGTCTTCACTATGACGATACGATTAGCTGTAGGCTTAATGCCGTGCTCAAGGAGCAGTTGTTCACATTCTTGTTGGTTTAACATGGTGCAAAGTTAATAAAAAAGAAGAAAGAAACAGAGTAAAGGAATAAAAAAATAAGCTTTGCAACCAAGTTGCAATTTATTTATCGTAATTTTGCAGCCAGAAAAAAAATATATTGAAATTATGGCACACGAACATCATCATCATCATGAACATGAGTGTTGTGCACATGAGCATCATCATCATGAGCATCATGAGCACGAGCATCACCACCATCATCACGAGCATAGCGGACATCGTCAGCTGTGGCTCATTGGCATCACCATCCTCCTTCTGACAGGAGCCGTTATCATTGAGAAGAATACAAGTCTGCCTACCTGGCAACTGCTACTGGTTTATCTGGTTCCTTATCTTTTAATAGGATCCGGCACACTGAAGGAAGCTGCAGAGGGACTGGCCCATGGCGACCCTTTCAACGAACATTTCCTGATGTCGGTAGCTACCATCGGTGCCCTCAGCATCGGGTTTATGCCTGGTGCCGAGACGGAATTTCCAGAGGCCGTCTTCGTGATGTTGTTCTTTCAGGTAGGTGAGTTCTTCGAGGGCTACGCTGAAGGAAAGAGTCGCACAAGCATCTCGCACCTGATGGATATCCGTCCCGACATAGCACGTGTAGCGGGTTCTGAAGAGACTGTCAGTCCTGAGCAGGTGGCCGTGGGCACCATTATCGAGGTGCGTCCAGGTGAGAAAGTACCCTTGGATGGTACCATCGTCAGCGGTACTTCCAGTCTGAACACAATGGCCTTGACAGGCGAGAGCGTACCTCTTGAGGTCAACGAGGGCGACGAGATTATCTCTGGCTGCATCAACCTGAGCGGTGTTATCACCTTGCGCACCACCAAGACCTTTGGCGAGAGCACGGTATCGAAAATCATCAAACTGGTTGAAGATGCCGGTGAACACAAGTCGCAGAGCGAAGCCTTCATCACACGATTCGCCCGTATCTACACACCCATCGTGGTATTCCTGGCACTGGCTATCGTCATCATTCCCACACTCTTCGGAGGCAGTTTCGTTACATGGCTCTATCGTGCCTTGATGTTCCTTGTGGTCAGTTGTCCCTGCGCCCTGGTAATCAGCGTTCCCCTCACCTTCTTCGGTGGTATTGGTGGCGCATCAAGAAAGGGCATTTTGGTGAAGGGAGCCAACTACCTGGATATCTTGTCGAAGGTAGATACCGTGGTGTTCGACAAGACCGGCACGCTGACGCATGGGCGCTTTGCCGTTCAAGCCGTACACCCCGAGATATGCAGCGAATACCAGCTGTTGCACCTGGCAGCCCATGTGGAGCATTCTACCAGCCACCCCATTGGTGCCGCCCTTCGTGATGCTTTTCCCAACGAGGGTACAGACGGCTGCAAGGTTACAGATGTTGAAGAGATTGCCGGCAAAGGCATCCGAGCCAAGGTAGGCGAGAAAATGGTATGCGTAGGCAATACAAAGATGATGGAACTCGTAGGCGTGGAATGGCACCAATGCGAGCATGGCGACGAGGGAACCATCGTACATGTGGCTATAGCAGAGGAATCATCTACCCCTCATCGTCTGTCACCTGTCACCCATCACCTGTCGCCTTATGTCTATGCCGGTCATATTGTTATCAATGATCAGGTGAAAGCCGACAGTGCTGAAGCGATTGCCCAACTGAAGAAGTTGGGTGTGAAGAAGACCGTTATGCTGACAGGCGATCGTGAAGAGGTGGCCAGTCGTGTAGCCCAGCAACTGGGTATCGATGAATATCACGCAGAACTGCTGCCTACTGACAAAGTCACTCAGATATCAGCCATCAGCCATCAGCCATCTAAACTCGCATTCGTAGGCGACGGCATCAACGATGCACCCGTTCTGGCACGTGCCGATGTAGGTATTGCCATGGGAGGCTTAGGAAGCGATGCTGCAATAGAAGCTGCGGATGTGGTGTTGATGGACGACCAGCCGTCAAAGATAGCTACAGCCGTGCGCATAGCACGTCGTACAATAGGCATTGCACGTCAGAATATCTGGTTTGCCATTGGCGTGAAGGTTGCCGTACTGATTCTTGCTGCCTTCGGCATCGCGACCATGTGGCTTGCCGTATTTGCCGACGTAGGCGTCACGGTACTGGCTGTGCTCAATGCCATGCGAGCACTCAAGGCATAAAAAAAAGAGAGGTTTCCCGATGTTGTTTGGGAAACCTTTTTTTTATAGGTTACTTGATTTTCGATGTCATAGGACCTCGCACACCCTTGTAGGTCTTCAGGAAAGCCTTGGCACTACCGAAGCTAAGGAACATATCCAGACGTACTGGGATATGGTTATTGTCGTCGGTCACATAGAAACGGATCAACTCGTGGTTCTTGCCGTCCTCGCGCTCATAGAAAGAGAATACCAGGCAACGGAACTTCTCGTTTGTACCGTCAATCTTATAGTTCTCCTTACCACGATAAGTCATCCACGAATTGGTAAGACTACGGGCATCGCTGATAGGCAGAGGGATGATATCACCCTTCTTCATGCCGGAAGCATCAAAGTTGCGCGCACGCAAGAAGATGCTCATCATATCATAGATACACTCAGCATATTCCTTATCGTTCCAGTGTTCCTCACCATCGGCATCAATACGGTGCATACGCAGATGACAGTTATTACGGGGATAGGTATACCACAGTTCATCTACATAATAGCGCTTACCTTCCAGGGCACCCTTGCGGAAATAGAGTGGCGAGAGGTCTTTCGCACTGCAATAAGACAACAAGGTGTCGCGCATCACGAAGACGCCATCCAACTTACTGTTGCCACGGGTGGTCAGGCTGGTGCGATAGGCCTTCTGTCCCTTGAATGTGGAAGTCACAGTAGACATAGATGCCGTACCCACCTTAAACCATACGAACTTCCAATTGAAATAGAGGTCGTAAGCTAAGAACTCACCACCATTGAAGGCTGTATTCTCAATGCCGCACTTAGACTGGGCACTCATGCTCAGTGGGAGCAGCATAAATAGGATAAACAAACATTTCTTCATTTTCATCAGGTTTAATGTTCTTATTTATGATTCTGATTCAGGTAATCAATACCCTTTGACTTTGCTCTGTCAAGATTGCGATTGCGCAGCTGCTTCCCCTTGTCGGGCTTCTGCTTGGTGATAGCCATAGGCTTCTGCTTATAAAGAGGCGTTGCCGTGAGATTCCACTGACGCGTGGCCTCCCATTTAGCCTTGCAATCAATCATCTGACGGTTATAATAAACAGGCTCGGGCTGCAGGTCCTGGTCATAGACACCAGTATCCCACTGACCATTGCCGTTCTTATCGATATAAGCACGCAGATAGTAGTTACCTGGCTTCAGATACATAAACTCTGCCACGCCCGATGCATCGGCCAGCACCTGACGCTGCACCCTGTCCTGTGTATCCATCAGCTGTACGATAACAGAGTCAGTAGACTGACATCCGCTGATTTCTACAGTCAGATAAGCATATTCCTCCTCAGGACGCAGTTTGAACTTATGTTCTATCTTCTTCGTAATCTGACCATAGATGCTCTCGAAGGCTGCCGAATCGATGAGCAGTTTATAGTCTACACCCTGCTCGCGCTCGCTCAACAGTTCATAGCGTCTTACCCCTATCTGCCGCAGGGAGAGAGGCACAGGCGTCTCTACAGAGTCAACCACTGAGAAGAGATGCACAGCTGTGGTATCACAACGACGGAGAGGTTCTGGTGCATCAAAATAGATACGCTGTCCTGGATCCATCTGTCCTGTTACACTCCACTTGATGTTCATATACTTCGGAGGCATGATGGAATCATAAGGCTCCTTACGCTTTTTCTTCCTGTCTTGTTCCTTCTTCCACTCGTCATACTCCTTCTGCCGCTCCTTCAAACGCTTAGCATAAGGCACCTTTGACACAAACTCCGTGGTATCCGTAAACTCTACCAGGTTACCCAG
The DNA here is from genome assembly GCF_022024175.1 of Prevotella communis. Taxonomy (GTDB): domain Bacteria; phylum Bacteroidota; class Bacteroidia; order Bacteroidales; family Bacteroidaceae; genus Prevotella; species Prevotella communis. Next base: position 3,452,566 of record NZ_CP091794.1, read on the forward strand.
CGAATCTGTCATCAGGAATGTTTTCTCAATGGTCAGGGTGTCCTGATTCACAAGCGTGGTATCAGCCAGCCAGTAGGTCAGCGTGTCGTTCTTCTGCGAAGCCTCCAGGATAAAGGCATTCTCGCTATCGAAATTCAAGCCACGAAGACGAGGTAGCGAGTCACTGCCATAAGTAAAGAAGATACCCAGGCGATTGGGGTCCTTACGCTCCGTCTTCAGCAGATAGCGATCGGTCTGAGGCTCCTGAAAACACAGCAATGTGATATCATCTGGCAGGAAATGGGTATAGTTCACCTGCAGGATATTGGCTATATGAAGGGAATCACGCCAGATAGTATCCTGACGAATATCCGGGCGCCATGAGGGAACGATACTGTCATGATTGAAGGCTATCATCTCACTCTTCTGACCAAACAGGAAATCGCCATCAGCATCCTGCAAGGCAAAACAGCGATAGGTGCCAGGAGCAACACCCTTAATCGTGAACCGGCCACTACCATTCGTGCGTGAGACACGCATCATGGGCTTTTTATGGAAGAGAGAGTCTTCGAAAGAGTCGTACAACCCCACCAGCATGCCCTTGATAGGTTCCAGGTTCTCTGCATTCAGGCAATAGCCCGAGACTTCCAGCGTATCAATATGGTCGCCCGTAGAGAAGCTGAAAGTATAATTACCCATAGGGTTACCCTCGTTATTATCCGTGATAGCATCGCTGAAATCAATGGTATAGGTAGTATTCTCCTTCAGCGAGTCTTTCAGATCCACAATAATCCTGCGACCGGCTGCCTTGACCTCGGCCTGCTCTATCTGGGGCGGTGAGATAATAACTTTATTCTGGGCATCCTCTATCTTGATGTATTCATCGAAGTTGATGGTCACCTTATGTGCCTTCACATTGACTCCCCTATCGTCGGGTGTGGAACCGACTACACTGGGAGGTGTGTCATCATACCATCCACCGTCAGGAGTCCCCATGCGGGCACAGGAGGAGATGAAAGATGAAAGATGGAAGACGAGGGATATGAGAACCATATTCCCCAGAATATCTTTCCACGATTTATTTCTACCAGATCTGATCATATCTTTCATTTTTCATTTCTCATTTAACGCGAGCAACTCCTCAAGTTGGTTGCGGCTGTTACTGAGACGAGGCACCTTATGCTGCCCGCCCAATTTTCCTTTTGATTTCAGCCAGTCGTTGAAGAGATTCTCACGGGCAGGGATAATCTCCAGATGCTGCAAGGTGATATCCTTGAAACGCTTAGCCTCATAGTCGCTGTTCAGTTCCTGAAGCTTGCGGTCGAGGATTTCGGCAAACTGCTGCAGATTCTCAGGAGCCTTAGAGAACTCGATAAGCCACTGATGACGGCATTTTGCATTCTGGTCCATAAAGACAGGAGCCGCCGTGTATTCAAGGACCTGGGCGCCTGTCACCTCACATGCGTATTTCAGTCCCTGCTCCGCATTATCAACGATGAGTTCCTCACCAAAGGCATTGATGAATGACTTGGTACGTCCTGAGATAAAGAACTTATAGGGATTCGTAGAGGTAAACTGCACCGTGTCGCCAATCATGTAACGCCACAGACCACAGGAGGTAGAAATGAGCATCGCATAGTTCTTACCAGTCTCCACGCCCCACAACGGTACAATTGTATCCGTGCCCATCTCCTGAAACTCATAGAAGACATCATAGTCGAGCATCAGCAACATGGATTTGTCAGCAGGATCGTCCTGAATACCGAAGAAGCCCTCACTGGCATTATAGGTCTCCATATAATGCATCTTCGGACTGGTAATCAGTTTCTCGTACTGCTCACGATAAGGCGTAAAGGCCACACCGCCATGAAAGAATACCTCAAGGTTAGGCCATACCTCCTCCAAATGGGTCTTGCCAGAGAGCTCCATCACGCGATTCAGTACTGACAACATCCACGAGGGTACACCAGAGAGGTTGGTTACATTCTTGTTCATTGCCTCACGGGCTATGCGGTCGCGCTTCACTTCAAAGTCGCTCAACAGGGCCGTCTGCTTTGAAGGCACACGTACCAGATTGACGATGGGGTTGATATTCTCAATAAGAATAGCGCTGAGGTCACCTACCAAAGAACCAGGAAGGTTATAGTTGGGCGCATGACTTCCACCCAGAATCAATCCCCTTCCATCAAACATACGACTTTGGGGATTATTACGCAGATAGAGAGCTACCACATCGGCACCACCCTTATAATGAACATGTTTCAGACCATCTGACGAAACAGGGATGAACTTCGACTTATCGTTCGTCGTGCCACTTGATTTGGCATACCACTTGACACGGCCCGGCCAAAGGATATTAGCCTCACCCTGACGCATACGGTCGATATCACCTTTCAATTCCTCATAAGTATTGACGGGGTTATTACGTACAAAATCATCATAACCCTTTGTTGCTGCAAAGAGATGCTCACGACCATACTCTGTGTCCTTGGCCTTACTGATCAAATGGGCCAGCACCTCACGCTGCAACTGTTCTCCTTGTGTATTATGTTTCTCCAGTTCCCGCCATCGCTTAGCAAACAGCGGTCTTACAATTCCTGTCAGACTCATCTTGTTACTTCTTTATATCCTGCAAAGTTACTGCAAACTTTTGTAATACACGCAAGTTTTTACGTTTTTTAATAGGAATAAGGGGCTTATCTATAGATAAAAGATGCTTTCCGGACCCATATTAAACAGAAGATCCAGAATGCTGAGGTTGGGCAGAAAACCATGTTTCTGCTGATAAACCTGATAATAAGGTTTGGGTTGAAAATCGACATCCTCAAGCGGATGCTTGGGGTTGATGCCCAAACGAAAATCATCAGGATTGATGGATGGGGGGCAAGATGGCTGAAGTCTGAAGTCTGAAGTCTGTACTATTGTCGGCTGTATATCCAGCAACTCACACATCTTCTGACAGATAGACATGTTATAATCTTTCAGTCGCTCCCAATGGCGCTCCGTAAAGAACGGGCGCAGGTCATCTTCGTAATACTCAAAGAAAGGGGAATCACCATAGGCTGTCTGCAAAGCCTGCCAATGCAGATGACGCCAGTTGCCATGATCCGAAATACGGATATCACTTATCATATTGCTTGCATCATGGACCACAGGCACCGTCAAGGCCTGAACACCCTGCGTCGTTGCTATCAGGCAGCGATTACGATAGGTCTGCTTCTGGAAAGTCTCCTGTAGGTCTATGGACACAGAATCATAGCGGTATAACTTCTGATACCACTGCACAGGACCGAAATAAGTGGTAGAAAGGAGTACGCTGGTCATAGAGGCAGAAGGATTCTATTTGAACGCCACCCTTTCCACAGAGGTTCTAACGGGTCACGACTATATACAACCATGAAGGCACGCCCTATGAGGTATTCCTCAGCAATAAAACCCAACTGATGGGAATCAAGCGTCTCCAACCAGTAATAATCTGCGTCAGCACAGTCTCTCAGGCTGGGCACCACAAATGTGTTTCCCTCATGAACAATGGTGTCTCCAGGTAGTCCCTTACAGCGATAGATAAGAATCTGGTCGTTATTCTGTGGATTCTCAAAAGCCACCAAATCACCTTTCTCAACAGACTGTCGGGCTATGCGTCCATAGCCAAAGAAACAATCTTTCCCTCCTACCCTCAGGCCGTAACTCCATCTGTTTACCATCACGCGGTCACCGGCTTGGAACACCGGTCCCGAGCCAGTGCCGCTGATAGTATAGAGAGTGACACCTATCATCCTGACAACCATCATAATTGCGAAGGCTATCAGGAATGCCAATAGGAATCGGAGGGTCTTTTTCATTTACTTAATGTTGTCGACAAATCGGAACAGACGACTCCAACGGATGCCTCCTCCGAAGAGACCACGATCGGGATCGCTACTCCACCAGATGAAGATGGGCTTACCCACGATATGATCTTCAGGCACAAAACCCCAATAGCGTGAGTCGGCAGAGTTATGACGGTTATCACCCATCATCCAGTAATAGTCCATCTTAAAGGTGTAGCTATCCGTCTGCTCACCATTGATAAATATCTTACCATCACGCACCTCCAGGTCGTTATGTTCATAAACCCTGATAGGACGCTCGTAGATAGGCAGGTTGTCAAGAGACAACTTAATGCTTTCACCCTTCTTAGGAATCCAGATAGGACCGTAGTTGTCGCGAGTCCAGTCTTTCACCATATTAAGAGGATAGACCTCTGCAGGATTACCTCCTGTAACAGGAGCCATTGCCTGTACCAGGTCCTTTCTGCTCTTCAGCAATGCCGCCGTTTGCTTCGTCATCGGCATGATGATACGGTTATTGCGGAATTGCTGGGTCAGCTGTATCTGACCTTCGCTCTTGAAATAGGCCTTGTCGGCACTACTCAGGCCGAGATCCTCGCAGGTGATGCCGTTCTCTTTCAAGAAATCATTGGTGAGAATAGCACCATCATTGAACAAAACATCGTATGTGTACTGCACGTTATCCGGTTCTTTATTGGCCTTACCGTTCAGATAAACAACATGCTCGATAATCTGCAGGGTATCACCAGGCAGACCCACACAACGCTTCACGTAGTTTTCACGACGGTCTGTGGGACGATAGCCAATGCCACCAAACTCCTGCGCATTAGCAGAGATATACTGTCGTCCCAAGTTGTAATACGCCTCAAAACGCGCTCTCTGCTCAACCTTCGATAGCGAGTCAACAGGATAAGCCATAGGATAGTTCTGCTCATATATCTGACGTCCATAACCATAGCACATATTGTAATACTCCGTCTGATAAGGCACATTCTGACAAATCGTATCACCAGCGGGATAATTGAACACCACGATATCATTGAGTTCCACCTTACCCAATCCAGGCACACGACGGTATTCCCAATGAGGCCACTCAATGTATGACTTCAAATCGCCAATAGGCAAGGTATGCTGTGTCAGGGGAACTGTCAGCGGGGTCTCAGGAATACGAGGTCCGTAGCTCACCTTACTCACAAAAAGATAATCACCCGTGAGCAGCGACTTCTCCAATGAAGAGGATGGGATGACATAGTTCTGGAAAAAGAACTGGTTGATAAAATAGACAGCCACCAATGCAAACACGATAGCATCGACCCACGACATCACCGAGCGCATCGGACCTTCCAAGTCCTGCCACCATTTCCAATTGATTTTCTTTGAGATATAGGCGTCATAGATAAAGGGAATGACCAGCAGGCCCAACCATGACTCCACCCAATAGAGGAAAAGCAGATAGCACACCATCACCAGGACAAACTTGGTCCACTGCTTTTTCATATTCAGTTTCTTCTTTTCGCGTTTTTCCATACCAACACGTAATCTGATATTTCTAATACTCCTAGAACTTAAACATATCACTAATTGTCAGCAATCCCTGATGATCCTTGGTATATTCTGCAGCCAATACTGCACCAAGGGCAAAGCCACGACGTGAATGCGCATCATGCGTTATCGTGATGATATCGGCATCAGAGTCATAGCGGATGGTATGGATGCCAGGCACCTCTCCACGGCGGATATGATCCACACGCAGCAGTTTGGGGTCTGTGGTATCCTCTGCCCAGGCTTCTTTACGGTCGATATTCTCCACAATCTCCTCGGCCAGCGTGATAGCCGTACCACTGGGATGGTCGAGCTTATGCACATGATGCGTCTCCTCCATCTCTACATCGTACTGCGGAAACTGGTTCATGATTTTGGCTAAGTAACGGTTAACGGCAGAGAAGATGGCCACGCCGATAGAAAAATTTGAAGCCCAGAACAACGTCTGGCCGTTCTCGCAAGCCTGACGGACATCATCTCCATGTTCCTTCATCCAACCTGTAGAACCAGACACAACCTTTACGCCTTTAGCCCACGCTTTCAAATAGTTACCATAGGCAGCCTGAGGAGCTGTAAACTCGATGGCCACATCAGCTGATGCGAAGGCCTCACTCTCAAAATCCTGTTGATTGTCTATATCGATGATACTAACAATCTCATGGCCACGGCTACGGGCTATTTCTTCAATCATTTTGCCCATCTTGCCATAGCCGATTAATGCTATTTTCATTTTAATTCGAATTAAATTGCGTTGCAAAGATAGTAATTTTTGCCCATTAAGGCTCAACAATTAAGAATTTTTTGTATCTTTGCCCACGTAAAAACCAATACTTTTGCAATTATGGGAAAGAAAAGAGGTGGAAAACGGTTGAATAAGCGTGATGTTGCAAACGCTTTGCAAGCCTTGTTTCAGGCTCATCCTGGCGAGACGCTCAGTTTCAAACAGATATTCAAGGCACTGAAATTTGATACGCATCCCGTGAAGATGCTCGCTATCGACGTGATGGAAGAGATGGCATGGGATGATTATCTGTCGAAAGTAGGTGACAGCGCTTATAAACTGAATCTGAAGACGCAGGTGCAGGAGGGTACTTTCATCCGTAAAGCCAACGGCAAGAACTCGTTCCAGCCTGATGATGGCGGCAAACCCGTCTTTGTAGCAGAGCGCAACTCGATGTTCGCCCTCAATGGAGACCGGGTGAAGGTGGCCTATATGGCACGCCGTCAGAATCATATCAAGGAAGCGATTGTTACAGAGATTCTGGAACGCAAGCACGACCAGGCCGTAGGCATCCTGCAGGTAGAGAAGGATTTCGCCTTCCTGAATGCTGAAGGAAACTTCTTTGTGCATGACATCCTGATTCCTAAAAAGAAGCTCAAGGGAGGCAAGACTGGCGAGAAGGCCGTTGTAAAAATCACGCAGTGGCCATCGGCAGAATCAAAGAATATTGTCGGTGAAGTCATTGACGTGCTTGGCAAACAAGGCGAAAACAATGTTGAGATGCATGCCATCCTGGCGCAGTATGGTCTGCCTTATAAGTATCCGAAACGTGTAGAGGATGCTGCTCTGAAGATTAACGCAGAGATTTCCGAGGAAGAAATCGCCCGTCGTGAGGACTTCCGTGAGGTGTTCACCTGCACCATCGACCCCAAAGATGCCAAGGACTTTGACGATGCATTGAGCATCAGAAAAGTCACAAGTCAAAAAAATAAAACCTCAAACCTCTATGAAGTAGGCGTCCATATTGCTGATGTGAGCCATTATGTCACCGAAGGCAGTATCATCGATCGTGAGGCCGAACAGCGCGCTACCAGCGTCTATCTTGTTGACCGCACCATTCCTATGCTACCAGAAAGACTATGTAACTTTGTCTGTTCACTCCGTCCTGATGAGGAAAAACTCTGCTATAGTGTCATTTTCGTCCTGGACGATGATGCCAATATCAAAGACTGGCACCTGGCCCATACCGTTATCAAGAGCAACCGCCGATACGCCTATGAGGAAGTACAGGAGATTCTGGAAGGAAAAGATGGTGACTACGCCGACGAATTGCGTATCCTTGACAAAATGGCCAAACGTCTGCGCGAGCGCCGTTTCAAGAATGGTGCTGTGAAGTTTGATCGTGAAGAACTGCACTTTGATATTGATGACGATGGCAAGCCCACCCGCTGCTATTTCAAGAAGTCGACAGATGCCACACAGCTCATTGAGGAGTTTATGTTGCTGGCCAACCGCACGGTAGCAGAATTCATCGGTAAGGCAGGAAAGGCTAAAAAAGAGGATTCTGGCAAGCCCTCCAAAGGCAAGACTTTCGTTTATCGTATCCACGACCAGCCCGATCCTCAAAAGTTGGAAAGTCTGCGCACAGCCCTGGCTCCTTTCGGTTATAAGGTGAAAACCAGCGGCACAAAGGGTGCTATCTCAAAGAATCTCAACAACTTAATGGAGGAAGCACAAGGCGAGCGCGAACAAAAACTCGTAGAGACGCTGACCCTGCGTGCGATGATGAAAGCCAGATATTCGACCCACAACATTGGGCACTACGGACTGGCTTTTGACTACTACACGCACTTCACCTCCCCCATCCGTCGTTATCCTGACACGATGGTGCACCGTCTGCTCACCCGTTATCAGGATGGTGGACGTTCTGTGAACCAGGATCACTACGAGGAACTCTGCGAGCACTGCAGTCAGATGGAGCAGACCGCCCAGAATGCAGAGCGCGACTCTATCAAATACAAGATGGTGGAATTCATGGCCGATAAGGTAGGTATGGAGTTTGATGCCCATATCAGTGGTGTCCAGTCATACGGCATCTACTGCGAGATTGATGAGAACCACTGCGAAGGACTTGTGGGTATGCATGACCTCGATGGCGACTATTACGAGTTCGACGAGCGCAACTACTGTCTGGTAGGCCGCCGTCATCATCAGAAATATCAGCTTGGCGATGCCGTCCGTATCAAGGTGGCTCGTGCCAACATAGAGAAACGCCAGCTCGACTTTGTCCTAGTTGACTAGCCCTCAACTCTCAAACCTCAAACCAAAAATGGCAATAAGATACACACACAAGGAGGAAGTTTGGAATTCATGGAGTCATGCTGGCGGTGCTATAATGGCCGGAGCAGTGGGCATCGCATTTTTTATCGTCGTATTATTAGGCAATAACGACCGCTCATGGGCAGCTATTGGTGTTGGGCTTTACCTCTTCGGTATGCTGGGCAGCTATTTGGCATCTACCATTTATCACGCCCTGAAACTCAGGAATCCATGGCGAGAACATTTCCGGAAGTGGGACCATGCAGCCATCTATTGGCACATAGCAGGCAGCTATTCGCCTATCACACTGATGGCACTACGCAATGAAGGATATTGGGGATGGACGCTTTTCACCTTTGTATGGGTCTGCGCCCTCATAGGTACCCTGATCAGTTTCATCAAACTGAAAGACCACTCAAATATCGAAACGGCATGCTTTGTGATAATGGGTCTTAGCGTATTGGCTGCCTTTAAGCCATTGGTTGACACAGTTTCAACGAATGCTTTCGTCTGGATTGTGCTCGAGGGAGTATTTTATATCACGGGTGCTGTGTTCTATTCGTTCAACAAAAAGAAATATATGCATACGGTATTCCATTTCTGCGTATTGGCTGGTAGTATCTGTCATATCGTTGCAGTATGGGATATTCTGATACGTGACATTTTCTAGGTCACACAGAAATCACTGAAATCACAGAAATTTCTTGACCCTGACACTGAGTGTAGCTTTATTAAACTCGATACCTTTGCCTCGTTCAACAAACTGGCTCAAGGCACCACTCTGTGCCAATTCGTGTGGTGTTCCTATCAGGAGCTTTGCTCCTCTTTCTGTGATTTCAGTGATTTCTGTGTGAGGTCTAGTCATCAGCCATATCTCGTCAGCCACCTGCAAAGCCAGTTCCAAATCATGGGTCGATAGAAACACCGTTTTCTGTGCCTCCCTACTGATACGACTCAGCAACAAAAGCATGTCCACCTTACTGGGATAATCCAAGAAGGCTGTAGGCTCATCCAAATAAATGATAGGTGTCTGCTGCGCCAGTGTCTTCGCTATCATGACCTTCTGGCGCTCGCCATCGCTCAAAGTCTCAATCATCCTGTTTTTCAGATGACCAATGCCTATCAAAGCCATTGCTTCCTCACAAGCCCTTCGGTCATCATCATTCAGTCGTCCCCAGAACCCAGTATAAGGCGCGCGTCCCATTTCTACCAGTTCCATCGCCGTCATTTGCTGCACATCAGGTTTCTCTGTTAACACAATACCAATAGTACGAGCCAGCTCGCGCTCAGTGTATTGTCCCAACTCACGTCCCTGGATACAGATACTTCCACCCAGTTGTGGCTGGAAGGCAGACAACGTCTTGAGCAATGTCGACTTACCCACACCATTCTCACCCAACAGACAAGTAAGACACCCCTGATGAATGTTGGCCGTAAGATGTTCAGCCACCACCCTGGTGCCCTGCTTATTCCTGTAACCTATACTCAGGTCGTTCAGCGTGACAGATATATTGCTATTCATTTTGTCGGAAGTCTTGACATTCTCCGTGCAAAAGTATGCTTTTTTTTTGATGTGAGCAAGTAATATCGAAAAAGTTTTGTACTTTTGCATTCAAATGCCGTTTCATCTTCTACACACCCTGACACCACGTCCAAAACAGATGAATAATCCGTTTTGCTACGAGCCGCATCCACTTTGTTTGGAGGCGGCCGATGAGGTGCGTGCATACCTAAAGCAGCACCCTAAATGGGACGAAGAGATACAGGCAGGAAAGATGTTTGGTGTCTTGGTGTGCGAGAATCAGCAAGGCCAACTTGGTTTCCTTGCAGCTTATAGCGGGCAGATTGGCGGACGCGAAGACTGGCCTTGGTTTGTGCCAGCTATCTTCGACTATCTGCAGCCCGATGGTTATTTCAAACAAGAGGAGGCTCGTATCTCTGCCATCAATCAACAGGTGGAGGCATTAGAAAAGAACAATGAGCACCTGGCCCTACAAGCAGAATGGCAGCAGGTCAACCAACAGGCCAACCAGGAAATTGCAGCCTATAAGCAACTGATGCAACAGTCAAAAAAGCGACGTGATGAACAACGGGAAAAAGATGGTGAGACTGAGACGATAATTCGCGAGAGTCAGTTTCAGAAAGCCGAACTACGCCGCTTGAAGAAACGTTGGCAGGAGCAAATGGATACCATTGAGAGACGCCTGCAACCATTCTCCGCAGAGATTGCCTCATTGAAAGCTGAGCGGAAACAGCGCTCTGATGCTTTGCAACGTTGGCTATTTGACCATTTCATGATGGCGAATAGCGAGAATAAATATCGCTCGCTGACCAACATCTTTTCCCAAACGCCTCAAGGAGTGCCTCCCTCTGGTTCAGGTGAATGCTGTGCCCCTAAGTTACTCCAGTATGCCTTTACCCATCAACTGCGTCCATTGAGTATGGCAGAATTCTGGCAAGGCAGGTCACCTCGCATGGAGATACGTCATCATAACCACTACTATCCTGCTTGTCGGGGTAAATGCAGACCTATCCTAGGATGGATGCTCCCCATGGAAACCAATGAGGCCCACAAGTCCCTGGAACCTATCATCATACACCAGGCATCCGGTTTCCTCGTTATCTACAAGCCAGCTGGCCTACTATCCGTTCCTGGTCTCTCTGATGCCCCATCAGTAGAAAGTCTTCTCAAGAAGCAATATTCGGAAATCTATATGGTACATCGTCTGGATATGGATACCTCGGGTGTGATGGTCGTGGCGCTGACCCAAGAGGCCTACCATCATTTGCAAAACCAGTTCTTAGCGCGAACAGTACAGAAAGAATATGTCGCGATATTGGAAAAAGAGATACAAGGGAGCGGCACCATTAGTCTGCCCCTACGACCAGACTTGACAGACCGTCCCCGTCAGGTGGTGGATACTGAGTACGGCAAGCCTGCCCTGACAGAATATCAGGCCTTAGGCGATTGTCGTATCCGACTGACTCCCCATACTGGTCGCACCCATCAGTTGCGTGTGCATTGTGCCCACGAGCAAGGTCTCAATAATCCTATCAAGGGCGATCCTCTTTATGGACGACAGAAAGCCGACCGCTTGTATCTGCACGCCGAACTGCTGTCCTTTAATGACCCGGAAACAAACGAACGGCTAACGTTCCGCTATCCTGCACCATTTTAATTTATGAGCAAAGAAATAACATCCCCTATACTTGAACTGCAACGCCAGCGTGCTTTGTTGCAGATGGAATACGATGAAGAGAAGCGCGCCTTCCAACAGCAGACCGAAGCCCTCGGCATGCTGCGAAGGGTGAAACGTGGTGATGCCTGGATGCCTTTGCGTGTTGGCAAGTCGTACTATAACTCCCTGAATCAATATTGCGTGGAGGTATTCCGCCAGGCAGACGATGACACAGACCATAACTTTGAATTCGGACGACCAGTCCAATTCTTCGTACAAAAGGAGAAAGAGATTCATTTCTTCCATGCCACTGGTAGCGTGAGCTATGTCGATGGCGACCGTATGGTGGTCAGCATACCCGACGGCTTTCCTGTTGGGGATTTACAGATCACCGATGGTCAGCTAGGCATCCAACTCTTCTTCGACGAGACCTCCTATCGCCTGATGTTCGATGCCATCGACCGCACCATGCGTGCCAAAGGCCGATTGGGTTATCTGCGCGACCTTTTCTACTCGCATCAGAAAGCCGAGACATTTTCTTTTCCTGACATCGGTTTCTCGTATCTGAATGAAACCCAGCAGCATGCTGTCAACGAAGTGCTGCGAGCCAAGGATGTAGCCATTGTACATGGCCCTCCAGGCACAGGAAAGACAACCACCCTTGTAGAAGCCATCTATGAGACCCTGCGTCGCGAGAGTCAGGTACTGGTATGCGCCCAGAGCAATACGGCGGTAGACTGGATATCGGAGAAACTCGTAGATAGAGGTCTGAACGTTTTGCGTATAGGAAACCCCGTCAGGGTAGACGATAAGATGCTCTCCTTTACCTACGAGCGTCGCTTCGAGGCTCATCCTGACTATCCCCAGCTATGGGCTATCCGCAAGGCTATCCGTGAATTGCGCAGTCATAGAAAACGTACAGACAACTGGCACCAGAAGATGGATCGCCTGAAGAGTCGTGCCACCGAACTGGAGATACGCATCAATGCCGAACTCTTTGGTGAGGCACGCGTCATAGCCTGTACCCTGGTAGGCTCTGCCAACCGTCTGCTCGACGGCATGAAGTTTGGCACCCTTTTCATCGACGAGGCCGCCCAGGCCCTTGAAGCAGCCTGTTGGATACCCATCCGCAGGGCCAGTCGTGTAATCCTGGCAGGCGACCATTGTCAGTTGCCCCCTACGGTAAAATGCTATGAAGCCCTGAAAGGCGGACTAGGTCACACGCTGATGGAACGTATCGCCGAGCAGAAGCCTGAGGTGGTGACCCTTCTGCGCATACAATACCGCATGCACGAAGATATCATGCAGTTCTCGTCCGACTGGTTCTACCATCACCAGATGGTGGCGGCACCCGAGGTAAAACACCGCAGCATCCTAGACCTCGATCTGCCTATGATGTGGATTGACACCTCACAATATGATGGTAAGGAGGAATTCGTGGGAGAGTCCTTCGGTCGTGTCAACAAGACGGAAGCCGAACTGACCCTGCTCTCCCTGCAAGCCTATTTCGAACTCATCGGCAAACAGCGTATCCTGGACGAGCGACTCGACGTGGGCATCATCTCACCCTACCGTGCCCAGGTGCAGTATCTGCGTTCACAAATCCGTAAGAAGGAGTGGATGAAGCCCTTCCGCACACGCATCAGCGTGAATACCGTTGACGGATTCCAGGGACAGGAGCGCGACATTATCGTCATCTCCCTGGTACGCTCTAACGACGACGGACAGATTGGATTCCTACGCGACCTACGACGCATGAACGTGGCTATCACCAGAGCACGAATGAAAGTCATCATCCTGGGCGATAGCAACACGTTGACACGCCATCCGTTCTATCGTAAGTTATACCAATATGTGAAGTCATTGAAAGGTGAAGAATGATCAACGCTAAGGAACAATATGATATACTTCAGGAACTGGCTGCTGGCAAACCGTCAACAGTCAACCTGCGACAACTGCACGAAGTCATCAAACTCTGTGCAGCAGAAGGCTGTCGCTCACAAGGGGGAACCTTTGGCAACCTTTTCTCGCAGATAGACTATGTCTGCAAGCACTATGGATTGAAAGCGCAACAGAAATGGGCTATCCAACAGGCTCGTCGCCATTCCAATGGAAATGAAACGTTGTCTCTCGATGAGTGGCACTACGATTTGCGAGCAGTAACTCTACTTATCTCTACCATCTTCCATGAGGATGTGCCTGGCAGTCTGCTGCAACTGTTGCCTGTCAACCTACAGCCTCAACCCACGCAACTCAACATCAACAAGCGCTATATCCGCTGTATTGTCCGTTCGTACGACGACAAGACGATAACAGCAGACAGCGAAGAGGGGGAGATTGTCATTGACTATGGCAATACTGACGGGGGGCGCGATTTTGCCTATCTGCAAAAAATACTCCGCGAGGGTATGCAGCTGAACCTGCTGGATTGCCACTATGACGAAAAGATCGTTCCAGGTCTCATCGTGGTAGAGCCCGACTTTATGCTCGACATCTCGTCTCTGGCGGCCTGTTTCACAGCCTACGGGCATCATCCCCTACTCTACACCGTCAGTCGTCTGAAGCCACGTCCCAACACGCAAGCCACACTATTAGGTAACTTTGCCGGCACGGCTCTCGACGATATCATCCACAACCCGCAGGTCACGCTACAACAGTCATTGCAACGTTCCTATCGCGAACAGGCCGACCGCTTTGCTGCATGCGAGGACTTCAATAAAGAGAGCTTTGAACAGGCTGCGGCTGCGCAGATGGAGAATATCCGCCAGACGACATCAATTCTTAATTCTGAATTCTTAATTCATAATTCCCTACTCGAGCCCTCGTTCGTCTGCGAGCATCTTGGTCTTCAGGGACGTGTGGACTTGATGACGGCCGATATGAGTCTGCTTGTAGAACAGAAATCAGGCAAGAACCAGAAGATAGAATACCAGAGTCATGATGCCCATGGTCTGCAACTGGAGAGTCACTATGTGCAGTTGCTACTCTATTATGGCATCCTGCGCTATAATTTCAACAAAAGTGATAATCAAGTAGATACCCGTCTGCTCTATTCACGCTATGCGCCAGAGAAAGGACTGATAGCGGTCAACTACTATCGCACCCTGTTTCGCGAGGCCATCAAGTTGCGTAACCAGATTGTTGCTACCGAACTGCTTATCGCTCGCGACGGATTTGGTCGCATCATCCCCCTGCTCAATGCTGATATTATATATAAAGGTGTTGCCCGCGATGGCTATTTCCATCGTTATATCCTGCCAGAACTCTTAACTCTAAACTCTTATCTCTTAACTCTCGACTCTCTTGAACGTGCTTACTACGAGCGCATGATGACCTTTGTCTATCGTGAACAAAGGGCACAGAAACTGGGCAGTAGTGAGCAAACACTCCATCATGCTGGAGGATGCAGTTCCGACCTTTGGCTGATGCCCCTCAACGAGAAACAAGAACAGGGTAACATCATCATGCCCCTCCATATCATCAAGCGCGAGAAAACAGACCCAGATGGTGGCTATAACCGCATCACCCTTCGTTTCAGCAATGTTCCCAATGCGTCCCCATTGGGCACCCTCAATTTCCGTAAGGGCGATATGATCTATCTTTATCAATACGATGAAGAGCCGAATGTCCGGAAAAGCATTCTCTACAAGGGCAGTATCGAGGATATCCATGACGGCAAGGTCATTATCCAATTGAACGATGGTCAGCAGAACGAGTCCGTCTTTGCCCTTTCAGACAAGACCTGGGCTATAGAACATGGTGGTAGTGATGTGGGTACCAACAGTAACATCCGCAGTATTCACCAGTTCATACAATCCTCGCCCCAGAAGAAGGCGCTGCTCTTAGGACAGCGTACACCTGAGGCCGACACCTCACTCACCCTGTCACAGTCGTACAGCCCTTATTATGATGATATCCTTCTGAAGGTCAAACAGGCTCGCGACTACTTCCTTCTGGTTGGTCCTCCAGGAACGGGCAAGACCTCTATGGCCCTACGCTTCATGGTGGAAGAAGAACTAAAGGGTATCGATACGTCATCCATCCTTCTGATGGCCTATACCAATCGTGCTGTCGATGAGATTCGCTCCATGCTTGAAGATGCCGGTCTTGCTGACGATGAACGTATCCTCACAGGTACCACATCCATGATGCAGGCACGTCCGTTCCTCTTGGAAGGCCGCCATTTCTCCTTGGCCATTGTCGACGAAGCCTCACAAGTATTGGAGCCAGGCCTCATCGGATTACTGAGTAGCGACCAGATAGACCGTTTCGTACTCGTTGGTGACCACAAGCAACTGCCTGCCGTGGTACAGCAGAATCCGGAGGAAGCACGGATTGACGACCCATTACTCAGAAGTATCGGACTGAACGACTGCAGGCAGTCGCTCTTCCAGCGCCTTTACAACTGGGAGGTACAGCAGCAGCGCACGCAATTTATCGGCACCCTTCACCGTCAGGGACGCATGCACCCTGATGTGGCATCGTTTGCCAGCAACCATTTCTATCATGCCTGGCTGCAACCCGTTCCCCTGCCCCATCAGCAGGAAACAGCCATCGGCTACGACCTGCCCTCACAAGATGCCATTGATGATATTCTCAAGACTCATCGCATCGTATTCTTCGACTCAACACCCAACACCATCGATCTTGCCCTGCGTATCCGTCGTTTCTATGGCGAACGCTTTAATCCAGAGAAGACCCTTGGCATCATTGTGACCTACCGCCATCAGATAGCAGCCATCCGGGAGGTTCTTCCTGATATCAGTATTGATACCGTGGAGCGTTATCAGGGTTCACAGCGTGATGTCATTATCTACGATGTTGGCGTCAGTCGTCAGTACCAACTGGATTTCCTGACTGCCAGCACCTTTACAGACGACGAAGGACAGACAGTGGACCGCAAGCTCAATGTTGCCCTGACACGTGCTCGCAAGCAGATGATTATCGTAGGATGCTCATCTATTCTGCGTCAAAACACCCTCTATCGTCAGTTAATCGATAATTTTTCTGTATAAAACAGGATGCCATTTACAGAAAATGTGTAAATTTGCACGCAGTTTTTATGACTTTAACAATTAAACGGTATGAAAAAGATTAGTTTAAGTGCAGCCTGTGTGCTGCTGGCAGGTAGTTTTCTGTGCAGTTCATGTATTGGTTCTTTCAGTCTCTTCAATAAGTACGAGAAGTGGCAGTGCAACATGACCAGCAACAAGTACGTTAATGGTATCGTAGGTCTGATTCTGCAGCCTATCGTAGGTGGCGTATGCCTCTTCGTAGACGCTGTAGTACTCAATACCATCGAGTTCTGGACAGGCAGCAATCCTATGGCTGTAAACAAGGTGCAGACCGTGAAGGGTCAGGACGGCCGTTACTATGCCGTAAAGACGCTGAAGAATGGTTACGAGGTAAAGGCTCCTAACGGTGAGATTACCCTCTTCATTCACGACAGCAAGACAGAGTCATGGTCAATCTCTCAGAACGGTGTGACCAAGGAGATTATCCGTTTCAATGCCGATGGCACCATCCAGGCTTCCCTGCAGAATGGCGAGAAGCTCACCGTGACCAACGACGAGGCTGGTATGCAGCAGGTCAAGGAAGCTGTTTACACAGACAACTGCTTCGCTCTGCGCTAAGCAAGCCTACATCAATAAAAAAGTAATGGAGAGCCACTTGTGCTCTCCATTTTCTTTTTCTTACCAGCGGTCTTTAGTCTGGATATCGTCTGCCCAGCGATGGTCTTTAGGGAAAGGTTGTCCGCCCCATGCCTTCACCTGCGTCCAAGGCTCAGCCTTACAAGTCCAGAAATCATGGTTGGCTGGCAGTCCGAGAGGCATCAGCGACAGACTGGTCATATAGAGCGAACCATTATTGGTGTACCAGTCGGCTGTCTCCGGCTGGTGTCCACAGAAGCCGATAGTAAGGAAGCCACCCTCATTGTAATTCTGTTGCTGGTCATACATCCGATGCATCACCTGCGTCAAGGCGGCACGCACCTGTCCGTTGCTCAGTTCCCGAGGCAGTTTCTGATACCAGGCCATCAAAGCCAATGGTTGCATAGCTGCCATACGATAAGGCGTAGAGCGACCAATCACAGGGAATGTTCCCTCTGGCGAGATAAAGCGCTCCAGGATAATCGAGAATTTCTGTGCGCGCTTCAGTGCACGGTCATAATATTTCCTGTACTCCAAACGGGTATTTGCCCTCGCATCAATCATATTCTGAAGGGTCTCCAGATACATGGCATGGAACACATAACTCGAGTAGTAATCGAAAGCGAACACAGGACCATCGGCATACCAGCCATCACCTACATACCATTCCTCTACCTTACGAATCGTCATCATCACACGGAAGTCGTCATACTCCCTCAGCCCAGCAGCCTTAGCGATAAAACTCTCTATCGTAGAAGAGAAAAGGAACCAGTTGGTATAAGGCGGTTCTATCGAACGCAGTTTCTTGAACTCCTTGATATAACGCTCCTTCGTTACCTTGTCGAGCGGCACCCACAAGGCATCATAAGCACGGATAAACGACTCTGCGATATAGGCAGCATCCACCAGGTTCTGGCCAGCCACACCCCAACAGAGGTAATCAGGACTCTCAGGATCTACCGAGTTCTTATACGAAGCCAGGGCCCACTCACGCAACTGGCGAACCTGTGCGAGTTCCTTCTGCTCTGCAGCAGAACTGCCAAACACGCTATCTGGCAGGGCCAGCCAAGGCGCAATACCGGCCATCAGGCGACCAAACGTCTCCATATACACCACCTTGCGATTACGGTTGTCAAACGAGGGTGAGAACTCCGTCTGCATATTCTTCTGCAGTTCACCCTTAGCCATGTTTTCCAATACCGGCTGTGCCATTTTATAGGCCTGCTCACACCAATACTCACGATCAGAAAGTTGTTTTGTTGCCTTCTTCTTTGCCTCTACAGGAAGCAGTACAGAAAAAGCACAAATAGAAACCAATACAAGTATAAAACGTTTCATTTTGTAAGAAATAAATTGAATATTGTTGCAAAGTTAAAAAATAATTCATAGTTCATGGTTCTTAATTCATATTTATTTCTTACCTTTGCAACCATATTTTATTTTTTTAACTAAAACATTGGTATTACTAAATTAATCGCACGGTATGAAAAAGCAGACATGGATGGCGGCAACTTTAGCCGTAGTGCTGGCCGTTTTCAGCAGTACGGCAGCTATGGGACAGAAGAAAAAAGACACTCCCCTTTGGATGGAGGACTTTACCAGTCGTATCACCCTGAACGGCTATGCACAGGGCGGCTGGTCCTATCAGGACCTCAACGGTGAGAAGACCAACTCCTACAATCTGAAGCGTACGCTCCTTTGGGCAAAAGCCCGTATCACAGACCGCTGGTCGTTTCTCTTTATGCACGACTTCTCGAGTGTTCCACAAGAGTTCTATACCGATTTTCGCGTGACAAAGAATAACGCGCTGACCGTCCGTCTGGGACAGTTCAAGCACTCTTACACCATGGAAAACCCCATGTCTCCTACTCAACTGGAACTTATCGACGTCTATTCTCAGGCTGTGCTCTATCTGGCTGGCGAAGGTCCTGACCCCCTGAATGGTGTGAACTATGGTCGCGACCAGGGATTGATGATCTTTGGTGATATCCTGAAGAACAAGGTACACTATGAGCTGGCGCTGATGAGCGGACAGGGTATCAACCGCAAGGACCAGAACAACCAGAAAGATTTTATCGCCAAATTGGAACTGCGCCCCATGGACGGCTTGCGTATTGTAGGCTCCGGCTATCTGGGCACAGGTAATGCAATGGGTACTGCCGCTTGGAATCCTGACATCCAGAAAGGTGACAACTACAAGCGCAACCGCTATAGCGTAGGTGTAGAATATAAGACGGCCCCCTATTCTGAGGGCGAATACAAAGAAGCCCGTCCTGCCAGCATCCGAGCCGAGTGGTTGGGCGGTGAAGATGGTGAAGTAGGCAGTCGCGGTGGCTATGTCACCACCTGTATCCCTGTCTATGACGCCCTCGACATCGTAGCATCTGGCGAGACCTTCAACCGCAACACCAAGGTTGACGGATGGGATCAGACCAACCTGACCTTGGGCGTTCAGTACTGGTTCTACAAGAAATGTCGTGTACAACTGCAATACACCCGTTGCCTCTGCGGCGAGAAAATCTCCTCAAAGGATTACAACTGGTTGCAGGCTCAGGTGCAGGTAGCATTCTAATTGGTAATTGAAAATTGACAATTGATAATTATGTTAATCAAAGTTCTCTTAACGATTATTTTCCTGGCCGTCATGATTGGTGTAGGTCTCTACACCCGCAAACAGGCCAGCAGTGTTGATGGATTCGTGCTCGGCGGACGTTCCGTAGGTCCCTGGCTCACGGCTTTCGCCTTTGGCACCAGTTATTTCTCTGCGGTCGTCTTTGTGGGCTATGCAGGACAGTTTGGCTGGAAATACGGTCTCTCGTCCGCATGGATTGGTATTGGTAATGCCGTGATAGGTTCGTTGCTGGCCTGGATTATCCTGGGACGCCGCACCAAACTGATGACACAGCATATCGAGAGCCGCACAATGCCCGATTTCTTTGGCACCCGTTTCCAGAGTCAGGGACTGCGCGTAGCAGCATCTATCATCGCCTTCGTCTTCCTGATTCCCTATACCGCAGGCGTGTATAGCGGTATCTCGCGTCTCTTCGAGATGGGCTTCGAGATTCCCTACGAGTATTGTGTAGTGATCATGTCTATCCTCACCGCTATCTACGTCATCCTGGGAGGCTATAAGGCTACAGCCATGAACGACTTCATTCAGGGTATCATCATGCTCTTTGGTATCGTGGCAGTGATATGGGCCGTACTGGCCAATAACGGAGGTCTGACAACAGCTGTAGAGCGACTGGCCGAGATTCCAGCCGATGATACAGGCGCTACAGGTGTCTTTGCTTCGTGGTTCGGACCTGACCCCTGGGGACTGCTGGGTGTTGTCATCCTCACCTCCCTGGGCACCATGGGACTGCCCCAGATGGTAGGTAAGTTCTATTCTATTACTGACGAGAGTGCCATCAAGCGCGGCACCGTTATCTCCACCATTTTCGCCTTCATCGTGGCTGGTGGATGTTATTTCCTTGGTGGCTTCGGACGTCTTTACGACCCCGTGATTGGTGCCAATGGCAAGATAGCCTTCGACTCCATCGTACCTGCTATGCTCATCACCCTGCCCGATGTGCTCATCGCCCTCGTAGTACTGCTGGTGCTGTCGGCATCTATGTCCACACTGGCCTCATTGGTACTCACGTCAAGTTCAACGATGACCCTCGACCTCATTTATCGTGACAAGAAGTCTTTGCCTGGTGAAGTAGAAGAAGGCACCATCGATGATATTGTTGCCGAAAAGGTTGAGCGTCGTAAGGTCGTGGTGATGCGCGTACTGATTATGTTCTTCATCGCTATCTCCCTGCTCATCGCCCTGAATCCTCCCACCTTCATTGCCCAGCTCATGGGTATCTCCTGGGGTGCGCTGGCAGGTGCTTTCCTCGCTCCCTTCATGTTGGGTCTCTATTGGAAGCGCGTCACCACCGCCTCTGTATGGGCCTGCTTTGTATGGGGCGTCGGTCTCACCGTTATCAACATGCTCCTTGGCAACCCCATCAATCCCATCAACTGCGGTGCTATTGCCATGCTTGGTGGCTTCCCCATCGTATTGATTGTCAGCACGATGACACCCCACATGTCCAAAAAGGATGTGGATCAGATATTCGAGTGCTACAAATAGATTTCAATAAAAATGGAGGAGTAAAATTTTACTTCTCCATTTCTTTTATCGTCAGGAAACATTTCTCCCAGCCGTTAAACGACGAGCGTTGCCCTTTAGGAATCATCAGACAGTTGTATCCTTCGTCAAACACCTTTGATGGTGATGGTACAGAGATATAAGGCGTATAGCATCTCACCTCACTGTCTGATTCCTTCAGCAATGCGCATTTCTTGAAAGCCTTCTGTTCTATGACGACACTACTGCAATACAAGGAGACAGTGAGCAGGGAGTCACAACCATAGAATGCCTCCTGACCAACGTATGCCAGGTTCTCAGGAAGGGTCAATGTCTGCAGATGACTACCTGAGAAAGCATAGGCACCAATGACGTCCAGCGTCTTGGGGAAAGAGATACTCTTCAAGCCCTCACAGTCACGAAAGGCAGAAGCGCCAATCTTCTCAACGCCCTCGGGCACCACCGTATTCTTACCACCCAGATACAGCTCACGATTCTCGGACTTGATTATCGCATTACAGTTGTTGCGTGAGTCGTAGACAGGATTGCCAGCCTTCACATAGATATTCTCTAGACGAGGGAAGCGACGTGCCAGGTCCTCACCATCACTATAAGTCTCGTAATAATCCGTGAAAAACACCGTCTCGCCCCACGACTTCACATTGCCGCCTATGACCAGCGATGTCAGCACATCATTGCCATTGGGACGCTTCGTTGTCTCGTATTCCTCCTTATCAAACACACCCAGATTCTGAATCTTTGTCAGCGGATAATCCACCTCATTGATACCCACAGCATCAGGTATCACAATCTCACGTACCTTCTCTGCCGTACCAATCAGAATAGCTTCTGTCTTATCAATTTCGAAATACAGTGTGCCATCAGTATAATAGCCATCCTTGATATATGGACGCACCACATAGGCGCTGCCACCCTTGTCAAATTTCGACATACATGCACTGGCAACAGCACAGAGAATCACACCGATTAGTAATTTTACACCCAGTTTCATTATTGACTTTCTGATAATCATGTACTTATGGTTAAGAATCTATCGGCTGCAAAGGTATGAAGATTTTGCGAATTATACAAAAAAAGGACACTTTTTTGCATTAATCCAATAAAAAGCCGTAATTTTGCACCCAGATTTCGAAATTCCTATGAAGATACTCATTACAGGAGCCAGCGGGTTTATTGGCTCGTTTATCGTGGAAGAGGCGCTGAAGCGCGGGTTTGAGACGTGGGCTGCCGTCAGGGGAAGTAGCAAAAGAGACTTCCTGCAGGACGAGCGCATCCATTTCATAGAACTGAACCTGAGCAATCAGACGCAGTTGGAAGAGCAGTTGAAGGAACATTCGTTCGACTACGTGGTGCATGCTGCTGGCGTGACGAAATGCTTGAATACCAGCGATTTCTATCGTATCAACACAGAGGGTACGAAGAACCTGGTGCGTGCGCTCATCAACCTGAAGATGCCCCTGAAGCGCTTCGTGTATCTCAGTTCGCTGAGTGTCTATGGAGCCATCCACGAGCAGCAGCCCTACGTGGAAATCAAGGAGACAGACACGCCTCAGCCCAACACGGAATACGGTAAGAGTAAGCTGGAAGCAGAAGAGTGGTTGTCTAATCATACCTCTCAGTTCTCAACTCTCAGTTCTCCATTCCCCTACGTCATTCTTCGTCCCACAGGCGTCTATGGCCCTCGTGAGCGCGACTATTTCCTGATGGCAAAGAGTATCAAGCAGCATTCTGATTTCGCTGTGGGCTATCAGCAGCAGGACATCACCTTCGTCTATGTGCTCGACGTAGTGCAGGCTGTCTTCCTGGCTTGCGAAAAAGGACAGACAGGCAGGAAGTACTTCCTCTCTGATGGCGAGGTATACCAGTCGACCACGTTCTCCGACCTCATCCGCAAGGAACTTGGCAATCCCTGGTGGATACGCATCACGGCCCCTATCTGGGTGCTGCGCGTCATCACCTTCTTTGGCGATAAGTGGGGACATATCACAGGTAAGATTTCAGCCCTGAATAATGATAAATACCATATTCTGAAGCAGCGCAACTGGCGATGCGATATCGAGCCGGCACGCCGCGAACTGGGTTATGAGCCAGAATACACGCTGGAGAAAGGCGTACCCCTGACAATCAAGTGGTACAAAGAAAACGGATGGCTGTAAGGAGTTAAGAGTTAAGAGTTAAGAGTTAAGAGTTGATTAAGAAGATATTTGCTGTAGAGAAGAAATCCAGAAAGGGCTTGATGGCGGTGGAGTGGATCATGTTGGCTTACACCATCTTCACCACGCTGTTTATTCTGGTTACATGGGTGCGGCTGGCCCATCCCGTTGATATGCTCTGGTTCAGGGCACAGTCGGTCATTCTCACCCTGGCCCTCTGGGGTGTCTATCGATTGTATCCTAGCAGGTTGACAACCCTCTTTCGTGTTTGCGGTCAGTTGCTGCTACTGTCGTGGTGGTATCCCGACACCTACGAACTGAACCGTATCTTTCCCAACCTCGACCACCTGTTTGCAGGCTATGAGCAGTCGCTCTTTGGCTTCCAACCCGCTTTGACGTTCTGTCAGACCTTCTCGCATCCTATCTTCAGCGAGTTGATGGCAATGGGCTATGTGAGCTATTATCTGCTGTTTGTAGGTATCGTCTTCTTCTATTTCTTCTGTCGTTACGAGCATTTCGAGCGCACGGCCTTCATCGTTGTAGGCTCATTCTTCCTGTTCTATCTCATCTTCGACTTCCTGCCCGTAGCGGGTCCGCAGTTCTATTTCAAGGCTGCTGGTGTTGGTCAGATAGCACAGGGCATCTTCCCCAACATCGGCGATTACTTTAACACAATAGAGTTCGACGTCCATAATCGCGACTTCATCCTGCCCATTCCCGGTTGGGAAGATGGCATGATGTATAAGTTACTCATCATGGCCCACGATGCAGGCGAGCGCCCCACAGCCGCTTTTCCCAGCAGTCATGTGGGCGTGGCCACGATTGTGATGTGGCTGGCATGGGAAACAAAAAACAGGAAGGTGCTGTTCACCTGCCTGCCTTTTGCTGTGTTGCTGTTCTTTAGCACCTTCTACATCCAGGCCCACTACGCCATCGACGCTATTGCCGGCCTCTTCTTCGGCACCGTATTTTACTTCTTTTTAAAGTGGGGATATAAACTATCGTCTTAACTCCTTTAACTCCTTAACTCCTTTAACTCCTAGAATACCGTCTCGTTCAGGTTCCTTTTCAGGAAGAACTGTTTTGTAGCCAAGAAAAACAGGGCAACACCTGAGCCATTAATAAGCACTACGGTCCAGAAAGCGGCTCCATAACTGATGAGCTCTGCAATAACGCCTCCCACGAGGATACCCAGTCCCATACCGATATCCCATGAAATCAGGATGGTACTGTTGGCCGTGCCACGCTGGTTGTTGCTCGCCACGTTGATCGTCATATTCTGGAAAGCAGGCCACATATGACCATTGCCCAGGCCAATGAGCAACGCCGACGCATAATAACCCACCATATTGGGGACCAGTATAAACAGAGTATAACCTATGAATGAGATCACCATACCGCTCCCTGCATTATGCGTCAGCCTGCCCTGTCGCAACGCCTTGCCGCCTTGTATGCGCGACAGTATCAGACCCACGCTGCACAGCATGAAATACGTGCCTGTGCCGCCCGTGATACCCATCACCTCTTTGCCATAGATAGCCAGATAGTTGCTCAGCACGCCGAAACTGAAGCCAAAGGCCACCATATTGACGCCTAAGAGCCAGCCGCGCAAGAGGAAGAAACGATCCCAAGAGAGGGTTTGAGGTTTGAGATGTGAGGTTTGAGGTTTAACCTTTACCGTACTATCAACCATCAGTCCCCCTACTGCCACTGCCAGCGCTATCCAGAACAGCAACTCAAAGCTGCCACTCCACTGATAGACGAAGATGCCTATAGTGGGAGCGATAGCCATCGCCAGGTTGTTTGACAGGCCGTAATAGCCAATACCCTCCGTTCGTCTGCTGCTAGGCAACACGTCGATAGCCACCGTCGAATTGGCCACCGTCAAGGCACCAAAGGGGCCGCCGTGCAACGTACGTACTATCAGGAACAGCAGGAGTGTCGACGCTGCCAGATAGCCTGCAAAGAAAATGGCGAAGGCCGTAAAACAAACCAGTAGCACCTTCTTACGAGGAAACGTATCTACCACATACCCGCTGAACGGACGTACCAGCAGGGCCGTGATGGTATAGCCCGACAGCACCATACCTATCACATCCTTCGTGGCTCCGAAGTGTTCACTCAGATACAGCGGCAATAGTGGCGTCAGCACATAAAAGGCAAAAAACAGCGAGAAATTCGCTGCCATCACCTTACAGTAGTTCGCATTCCAAAGTCTGTCTTGTGTCATGATGGCTGCAAAATTACGAAAAAAAATCGTAATACTTCGTTTGTATTTCATAATTTATTCGTACCTTTGCGCCCAAATTAAACAGCGATAACAACTATGGGCGGATTTTTCGGAACCATTTCCACACGTGACTGCGTAAACGATTTGTTTTACGGCACAGACTACAATTCACATCTTGGTACTAAACGAGCAGGTCTTGTGACTTTCGACAAGGAGAAAGGCTTTAGCCGTAGTATCCACTCTCTAGAACGCGACTATTTCCGCTCAAAGTTCGAGGACGAACTCCATGATTTCTGTGGTAATCAGGGACTGGGTGTTATCAGCGACACCGACCCTCAGCCCATCATCATCAACTCTCACCTGGGCCGTTATGCCGTGGTGACTGTTGCTAAGATCAACAACCTGCGCGAGATTGCCGATGAACTGCTTGCCCAGCGCATGCACCTCAGCGAGCAAAGTGCCAACAACCTGAATCAGACAGAGTTGGTGGCACTTATCATTAATATGGGTTCCACCTTCGTTGAGGGTATCAACATGGTATACCGTAAGATCAAGGGCTCTTGCTCCATGCTGATTCTTACAGAAGATGGTATCATTGCTGCACGCGACGTACTGGGACGCACCCCTATCGTGATTGGTAAGAAGGAGACGCACCAGCTCTCGCCCATCGGCACCGACGACTGTGTCAAGGCGCATGCCGTAAGCAGCGAGACAACCAGCTTCCCCAATCTGGACTATAAGCCCGTGCGCGACCTGGGTCCTGGCGAGATTGTACGCCTCAAGGCCGATGGTTTCGAGGTACTGCAGCCAGCCTTCAAGCGCTGTCAGATCTGCTCGTTCCTGTGGGTTTACTACGGATTCCCCGCATCCAACTATGAAGGTATCAACACCGAGTATGTTCGTGAGAAAAACGGACGTATGATGGGTGAGAAAGACGATATCGAGGCCGACCTCGTTTGCGGTATCCCCGATTCTGGCGTAGGTATGGCTCTTGGCTACGCTGAAGGTTCTGGCATCCCCTACAAGCGTGCCGTACTGAAATATACGCCTACATGGCCTCGCTCATTTACTCCTGGCAACCAGAGCCGTCGTGACCTCGTGGCCAAAATGAAGCTGATTCCCAACGCAGCCCTCTTGAAGGACCAGCGCGTGGTGTTCTGCGACGATAGTATCGTGCGTGGCACACAGTTGCGCGACAATGCCCGTGAGTTCATACAGAACGGCGCCAAGGAGGTCCACGTACGTATCTCTTGTCCGCCTCTGGTCTATGGCTGTCCCTTCATCGGCTTCACCAACAGCAAGAGCGACCTGGAACTCATCACCCGTCGTATCATCCGCGATTTCGAGGGCGACGACAAGGCCAAGCTCGACCAGTATGCCAAGACCGACTCACCCGAGTATAAGCGCATGGTAGAGGAGATTGCCCGCCGCTTGGGTCTCACCTCCCTGAAGTTCGCTCATATCGAGGACCTCATCGAGTCTATCGGTCTGCCCAAGAGCCAAGTCTGCACCCACTGCTTCGATGGCAGCAGCTACGACCAGCAGGGCGACGGCGAATTCTTTGGATAAAGGAAACAGAAACGACATAAGCAAGCGACCGAGGCTATCATCACAGATGGTCTAATTCACGACAATGAAACAACGATATGTAGGAGTAGTGTTTCTCGCACTGACAATCGCTTCGGGCATGATGAGCCTGAACAGCTATAAGGCAACGGAGGTGCTGGTGACTGCCGATATGAACCAGGCACTGGCCAAGGCTCTGGAAGAACAGCAGTCGGACGTTATCAGCGCTGATACGATTCAGGTGTTCAACAATCATCTGCAAATAGAAGGATTGAGAGGAAATGCTGTTCTGGCTGTAGACACCATGAAAGGATTCCGTCCGCGGCCACAGGTATCAACAGCGACGATTCTCTCACTCTCTGACCAGCGTCCTTCGATGATTCTCTGGTCGATGGCACTGCTGTGGGGACTGTTCGGTCTGTATCAGCACAGACGACTGTCTGTATTAGGACTTTATGGCGGTCTGGCCCTGCAAGAAGGAAGATTTGTCAATGCAAAGGGCAGCGAAGTAAAACTGACCCCCATGCAGCAGCAACTGATGGAAATGCTGTGGCAGTCACCCTCGCATCAGCTGTCGAAAGCAGAGATATGTGATGCCCTCTGGCCCAAGAAACCAGATGCCAGCGAGACACTCTACACGCTGATCCGACGACTGAAGCCCATCATAGAAGAACAATCCGACCTCAAAATCGAGTCAGACAGAGGAAAGTCATACAGCCTGAAAATCAGATAGATAGAAATCTGTCAGACAATTGTCAGACAAATGTCAGGAAGTATTTTCGGCTAACAGGCAATCTCTTCATATCTTTGCAATCAAAAAACAGCAAACGTATGAAGAGATTGTTTTTTATGCCCCTTCTCGCCACTATGATTGCAGTTCATGCCCAGGACATCAAGGAGGGAGAAATGCTTCACGAGGTCACCGTAAAAGGGTCGAAGGTTGTTCAACGGGTAGATGGTCAGACCATATATCCCACGCGCCAGCAACTGGAGAGTTCGCCCAACGGCTATTCGCTCTTGTCGAAACTGACCCTACCCCACCTGCGTATCGACCCTGTGATGCATACCGTCACGGCTCTTTCCAATCTTGGGAGTGTGCAGGTGCGCATCAACGATATCGTGGCATCAAAGGAGGACCTGCTTTCGCTTGATATGAAGGCCATACAGCAGATTGACTACATCGATAATCCAGGAGTCAGATATGGTGAGGGGATTGCCTACGTCATCAATATCATCGTGAAACGGCCTGTCAGCGGATATGACATCGGAGCAGACCTGACAAATACGCTCACGACCGTTAATGGCGACGAGACCGTCTATGGGAAGTTTAACTATGGAAAGAGCGAGTTTGGCGTGAACTACTCGCTGGACGATCGTAACTTCAAGGGAACGGAATATGAGGAAACGGCGACCTACGAACTGGAGTCGGGAACAGCATACAACGTCCTGCGCCAACAGTTAGAGGGACAGAACAAAAACCTTGACCAAAAAATCCAGTTGACCTACAGCCTGAGTGATTCCAACTATGTGTTCCAGTCGAAACTCTCAGCCCATCGGGACATCCAGCCCAACCGCTTGTTTTCAAGGTTTGAAGGCTACGAAGATCTTTCTTCATCGCGTACCTCATCGCCCGTGCTCGACCTCTATTTCCATCATGACTTAGGGGCACATCAGTCGCTCACAACCAATGCCGTAGGAACGTATATCAAGACCGACAGCCACGCTGAGCACAACGAGGGTGGCAGTTATGCCTACGACGTGACAGGTAAGACTTATTCGCTCTGGACGGAGGCCGTCTATGAGAACCGCCTGAAACCTTTCACGCTCTCCTTGGGTACCCAGTATGGACAGAAATATATCAATAATGCGTATTCGGGTGATGCCGATGCCTCCAACGCCATGCGATCATCCATGCTCTATTTCTTCGGGCAACTGAAAGGTCGTCTTGGCAAGCTCGCCTACATGGGGGGCTTGGGCGTGAGCTCCCGATATTACCGGCAAGACCAATGGAATGACCGTTTTCTGCTGTTCCGTCCTAAGATGACCCTTGCCTATCCGTTGGCCAGGAGCCTGAAGATAAAATACGACTTTGAGGTGTCGCAACACGTATCGCAGATTGCGCTCGTCAGCGATGTCAGCATCAAGCAGAATGCAATGGAGACGCTCGTGGGCAATCCAGAGATAACCCCCAATCGTGTGACCACGCACGACCTCCGCCTGACATACTCCACGCCAAGAATCATGAGCGAACTGCAGGGCTACTGGCGACTGAATGCCAACTGCAACATGGAGAAATATTACCGCACGGACGGCCATTTCTATCAGACGCAGACAAATGCCGACAACGAGTGCAGTTTCTTCTATATCCAGAGCTATAACCGTTGGGAGGCCATACCCGAGCATCTTTCCCTCACCCTCTACGGTGGCATCTACCGCTTTTTCAACTTTACCGATACCTATCGCCATACCTATACGGCATTCAATGGCGGTGCCAGCGCCGAAGCCTATCTTGGGAAATGGACGCTGACCGCCTACGCCGACAACGGATGGAACTTCATGGAGGGAGAACATCGTGGGCATCAGGCAGCAGCGTGGTATCTTACGGCTTCCTATCAACTGAAAAACATCACCCTGTCCCTGTATGCCCAGCATCCCCTATGCTCTAATCCGCTCAGTCATCAGACAGAGGTCCTTAGCCGATATATCCACAAGGAGGTGTCACAGCACAGCCGGGATCTGGGCAACATGCTGACCTTTAACCTCACGTGGCATCTTTCCTCTGGCCGTAAATACCGTGATATCCAACGCACCATGAATCATCGGGATACAGAAACAGGAATCCTTCAGGGAAAATAAGCCCTCGCATGGTGGCTCAGTCTGCTATGAACGATGGTTCGGGATGTCAGCGCAAAATTGCGCCCACGTAACAGGGTAATGTGCGTCCTGTAGCGTCTTTGTAAGTACTGCATCCAAATTTGGATTGAGTAACCTTTTCCCATGCAATCTCCATCTTTCTAATGTCGCGCATGAGATGATTGTGTTGTTTAAGCGAGAAGAAGGTTGGAATCTTTGCGCATTTACCCGGGGATATCCCGCTCTATTGTGGATAGAACGGGAAAAATATTTATATCCTTCTTCAGCCCATGGGCATTCGGTTTTAGAGTTCTGCATTATTTTTATCCTCAGACTGCAATGAAACAGAAAATCAGGCATGATTGTACGGTGTGCGAAGATGTTCTTGCAGAATGGCCTCGTTTTTCTCGTTGTCCCACTTGCCCTCTTCCCAAAGACGATCCATCTCGTCGTCAACTCGGCGGGCATAGTAGTCACAAATCACTTGGCGGAGTTCATTCACCTCCTCTACACTCTTCATCGACCCTAATAGCCTGAGAATGCTCATTTGTGCTTCGTTCAATGCCGTAGTTTTCATAATTGCATTTTTCAGATTACGCCGCAAATATACAAAAAGATTTTGATAACAAATTCTTTTTTCCATTTTTTCTTAGAAGAAACGTTCAAAAAGGAGCTAACAATGAATTTTCTACGCTTTTCGTACCATGCCTGGAGGTCTTTCTCAATAATGTGATTTACGTCCATGCCAAACGATAAACCGGATGCCACGGGGGACCTGTCATCACTGGATGCCCATGTCGCGCAGCACCAACTTGGCGCGTGCCTCGTCGTTGAACTTCGTGGCGATGTAGAGACACTCGGGCTTGGTAAGCGAGTAGCAAGGTACTTCACGAGTTCCACCGTTAGGCTGAACGATGGTTCGGGATGTCAGCGCAAAATTGCGCCCACATACTTTTTCCATGAAGGCTCCATGTTTCGGATAGCCTTGAGTACATCTTTGTGTTGTTTACCTGTCAGCTCAGCAATTTCGATTTTGACAAATGACCAAATGACCAAATGACCGCGCAAGACAATGTGTAAAGGTAAAAACTTGAGTTGAAAGACGAGCGGAGAAGTATCCGGATGAAATGAGCTCAAACAATCTTCGCTTTTCCAAAGCTCGTAATTTTCAACAAACAATGAAAACAGCAATCCAAATATTTACAAACGAAGTCTTCGGCGAGATTCGTACTTGCCAAGTTAATAACCAAATCATGTTCGTGGGCAAGGATGTGGCTACGGCGCTGGGATATGCCAAGCCTGAAAACGCTATTGCCACACATGTTGATACCGAAGATAAAACCACTACCCTGATTCAGGGGACTGGTTCTAACTATAAATCGAAGATGGTCATCATCAATGAGTCTGGTCTCTACTCACTGATTCTTTCTTCCAAGCTGCCTCAGGCCAAGGAATTTAAACGCTGGGTAACGGCCGAGGTGCTGCCGCAGATT
Organism: Prevotella communis; assembly: GCF_022024175.1. Classification (GTDB taxonomy): domain Bacteria; phylum Bacteroidota; class Bacteroidia; order Bacteroidales; family Bacteroidaceae; genus Prevotella; species Prevotella communis. The sequence continues at coordinate 3,484,220 of NZ_CP091794.1, forward strand.
CGCAAGACGGGTGGTTATATCCCCACTCGCGATGCTGGAGGACGTGAACTGAGCGGCAGGGAAATCCTGGAAAGAGCTGATGCCATTGTCGGCCGTACCCTGCAACTACTGAACGAGCCTGCCGAGGACACGCTGACGGCGACACAGGTGGCGAAGACATTCAACATGACCACGCTCGATTTCAACGCCGTGCTGCGCGAGCCTCGTCGTTGAACTTCGTGGCGATGTAGAGACACTCGGTCTTAGTAAGCGAGTAGCAAGGTACTTCACGAGTTCCACCGTTAGGCTGTTTGATGGTTCTGGATGTCAGCCGAAAAATCGACCCACATATTTTTATCCATGCAGGTTCCATCTTTCGGATAGCCTTGAAGATGCCACGGGGACTGGTACTTCGTTCCACCGTTCGGCAATTGGTAGGTTCTGGACGAGAGTCCAAATTTGGACCCTTGTACTTTTTCCCATGCAATCTCCATCTTTCTAATGTTGCGCATGAGATGAAAATGTTGTTTACCTGTCAGCTCAGCAATTTCGAGCGACGTGATTGTTTGTACTGTATGATTAATAATGTTTGTTTTCATTGTTTGAGTTGTTTTAAGCGAGAAGAAGGTTGGAATCTTTGCGCCGATTTCTTCTCCAAAAAAGTGGCTTTTTATCATTTTACAATCTGTGGTCATTTGGTCAAGGTCATTTGGTCAAAATCAATTTCGGGAACGCGGTCATTGCTCACTATATATAAATATAAATATTTATATTATAGTGGCGGATTTTGACAGTCAGTTTTCGATTTTGACAAATGACCAAATGACCAAATGACCGCGCAAGACAAAAATAGACAAAATAATCTTGGATATGTATTCGTAGACCGCAATGGAAATGTAGTACCTTTGCATTGTCAAAAATGAGCAACACGCCGTATCGCTGACAGCAAAACGCCGGCTCGCTGAAAGCAACACGCCGTTTCTCTCAAAACGACACAAATAAATCTCAAACCTTAAACCTCAAAATTAAAAACTATGGGAACAATTGAAATTAAGAAGGTGGAACGCAAGGTGACTGTGGGCAAGAAGGGCGAGCAGCGCCAGCAGGTGAAGAAGACCTACGGTAAGATTATCTATCGCGGCACAATGCGACTCACCGACATGGCCGAGCACATCATGAAGCACGGCAGTATCTATACCGAGGACGTGGTCATCGGTGTGATCACCAAGCTGAAGAGTTGCATGCAGGAGATGCTGGCCGACGGCTACAAGGTGAAGCTTGACGGCATCGGAACCCTCTACCCTGTCCTCACCTCCAAGGGCGTTGCTGACGCGAAGGACTTCAGCGCCTCTGAGAATGTCACCCGCCTGGGCATCGCCTTCCTGGCCGACCAGAGCAAGAAGTCTGCCTACAAGGCTTCCGCCATGCGACAGGGCGCTACGCTGAGCACCCAGCTGTACAGCGAGCTGACGGGCGAAGAGACGGAGAACGGAAACACGGAGTCAGGGAACAACGGAGGCACGGAGAACGGCGGCGGCAGTTCTAGCTCCGAATCTGGCAACGGCGGAGGTCCCGTCAATCCTTAAGCCTCGCACAGAGGTTATAATCTCACACAGAAATCACGGAAATCACAGAAATGAGAATCGCCAGCGATTCTTTATCCGCTGAATCCGATTAATCCGTGGTCGAAAGATTTCCGTGATTTCTATTTGCTTTGCAAATACTGGAGGCGCAGCCAATTTCTGTGATATCTGTGGTTTCTGTGTGAACTTAAATAATCTATCGGTGTGAAATTAAAACATTATTACCATGAAGAACAAGGAAGTATGGAAGTTCGTGATTCAAACCACGATTAGTATTCTGTCGGCAATTGCCACTGCACTCGGCGTGACCAGCTGCATGTAAACGACAAAAGTAGGACTGACATTCGAGCATGAATGTCAGCCTTTTTTTTAAAGCCTCATCTGACAAATCAGAAAGAAAAGACCACGATTCTTGATACTATTCATCTTTTTCCTATCCGTTTACTAACAAGTTATCAGCAGCCCTGCATCTCTAACAAAAAACATAAATACGGTTCATGGCAGTGCGAGACGTCTTTCGTAAATTTGCACCTTCTTTTTTACATGAACCCATATGAAATCACTCAGAGAACTATTCCGTATTGGGAAAGGCCCATCAAGCAGTCATACGATGGGACCAGCTAAAGCGGCGCAGATCTACGCCGGACGTCACCCTGAAGCAAAGTGTTTTGAAGTAACCCTCTATGGCAGTCTGGCAGCAACAGACAAGGGTCTGGTCCGCTAGGACTGCCACGCAAGGCGGCCTCTACCTATTTGAAGGCACAGGACTTCCGCGAGCCACTCAAAACGCGTGGCATGCTGTATGCCTATGCCCGTGCTGCCGACTCGATTCTCTATGCCATCACTTCTGATGGCACCCATCGCATATCGTTCGACCATGTGGTGCAGGTGATGAAGCGCACCGGCCACGACCTGCCATCACTCTACAAGGAAACCAGTCAGGGCGGACTGGCATTGAAATACGAGGAAGAGATGAGCGGTCTTTGAGCTTTTTATAATAAACGCCTCTTCTCTCCGTTATATAGGATATACGACAGATAACGACCAATGTACAAAAAAACGATTACCACAATCATCCTCGTCGCCGCCACCCTGACCGCGACGGCACAGGTCCTCACCAAGCAGCAGATGCTGGAGGACTACGACCAGCTCTATACGACGCTGACCACGAAGGTGCCGCACTTTGCCGTGCGCAAGCGTGTGACGGGCATCGACATCCCCAAGGAACTGCGGCGCATACGGCACGACATCGACACCGTGACCTGCGACGGCGGTTTCTACGACGTCATCTTCCGCGCCCTCGCCGCCTGCAACGACAAGCATATCAGCCCCAACCAGACCCGTGACTCCGTGGCTATGGCTCATACGATGGATGCCTACAGGAACCACTTCCGCTACGGCAATGCCAATGCCAAAGGCATTTTCTACATCGACGGCAAGTACCTGACGCTTGGCTTCAAGGACAAGGACACCGAGGTCATCCCATTCTTCGCCGAACTGACCCACGTGAACGGCATCCCCGTTGACAAGTACGTGGCCAAGTACAACAGCCGTGTGAACAGTGCCAACCGCTGGGACTTCAAGCACAAGAAGGCGTGGGCCAGCAGCCTCTTCGACCCGCGCATCATCTACAAGACCGACAAGTTCACGTGGACGGTCGTCATCGACGGCAAGCCGCAGACCTTCGACATGACGGGGCTGGCGTACAACATACCCCGCGTCAAATCCGACAACGGAGCCTACAAGGTGAACTACTTCGACCGCGACTCCACGCTCTACATCCGCATCCCAGAGATGAAAATCGGCCAGGCCGAATGGCTTGAGAACCAGATTGCCAGTCACAAGGGCAAGGCCATCCGTCGCGTCATCATCGATGTGCGCGGCAATGGCGGCGGCAACGACATGACGTGGCACCGCGTCCTCTCGGCCATCATCGACCGCCCCCTGCATTATAGCATCCGGCAGGCCGTGAAAGACCTCAGCGTCCTCGGTGGCGAATACACAGACCCCCGCGAAATCAAGGTCTATGGCGACCGCCTCACCGCCTTTCTCGACGAGGACAGCGAGACCACGCTGCAGCCCAGCGACCGCACTATCGGCTACAGCGGCACCATCTACATCATGTTTGACCACAACATCTTCTCCTCCACCTACGCCCTTCTCTCCGCCTGTCTCAGCAGCGACCGCCTCGTCAGCGTAGGCCGACCCAGCGGCTTCCTCGGCGGACTCGGCGGCACCCCGTGGGGCGACATCCTTCGCCATTCGCGCTTCTCCTACCGCTATCCCATCACGCTGGAGATAACCGATGCCGATGCCGCCAATCCCGAGACGTACTACAAAGACCAAGTGGAGATAGAAGTATGGCCGACCATCGAGCAACTGCGCACCCAGACCTTCTACGACGGCGGCCAGCACACTGAGGATTTTCTCTACAATCACGACTGGGTGTTCCGCAGAATATTGGAGGAGTCGAAGAAATATAAAAATGAAAATATATAGAGAATATTTTAGAAGATAAAAGAAAAATTACTATCTTTGCACTCAGAATAATATGGTAAATATTCATGAGTAATATCAACGATATATATGAGGCGATTGATGTTGACGGCTTCAGTAAGTCAACACTACACCTTATAGACGAATATATAAACGATATAGAAAATGGAAGAACAAATTTTTCTAGATTTAATGAACAAGAGCATGCAGGCCTCTGTAAGGCAGGTGCGGTTGTCATTGGGGCGTCCGTCGTCGCAAGCTACGCGCGCAGAAGCATTACAGCAAGTTGCCATGCTGAAGGCCGCGAAGGAGACCCATTTAACTGGGAAATAGACGAAAAACAAGAGCAATTGATTGAGCAGTGGGCAAGAGCAGCTGGATTGTGGTTTGACAATTCTGACAGCATCCTTCAGAAGAACTATGGCCCCATGATTGCACAAGGTGCAGAGGCCAAAGTGTACTATAAAGAAGGCTATCCCACCGTAACCAAAGAGCGAACATCTATTTATTCCACTACTGACAAGGCGCTGGATGCTATTGTACTTCACAATTGCCTATTTCCAGAGACAGCAATGAATGCCTTTGGTTTTACTCGCGACTCTGACAATCTGTTTAGAATCATACTGACACAGCCATACGTTCGCTGTCTGAGACTGGCTACCAAGCAGGAAATCGACACACTCGTTTCAGAAAAGGGCTTTCACGACAACGGGGATGGTCAAGGTGTAAACTACATCTCCGATCGAATTGCACTAGAAGATATGCATCCCGCTAATGTATTTATAGACGAAGTTAGTTCAAAAGCAATTTGTATTGACTGCATTGTGAAGTTTAAAAATACCAAATGATATCAGTCTATATTGAAACATAAACAAATCAACACAAAGAAAAGGATGAAAAAAGTATTATGGTTAGCAGCACTTCTGGTGGCAGGTCTGCCAGCAAGCGCACAAACAACGGACAATGCCAAGAAGGCGGTGCCTATGCAGAAGGTTAAGGTGGTGGGGAAATCTGCAAAGACGTTAGAACAGGTGAAGGCCGAGAAAGATGCCAAGACAGCCTTCATAGGTCAGCAGTTCACGGACTTCGAGATGGCCGATACGGAAGGCAAGATGCACAAGTTGAGCGAATACGTAGGTAAGGGTCGCTGGGTGCTCGTTGACTTCTGGGCCTCATGGTGCGGTCCCTGCAGGGCAGAGATGCCTCACGTGACAGCAGCCTACGAGAAATTCCACGCCAAGGGACTGGATATCGTCGGCATATCATTCGACTCTAAAAAAGACGCATGGCTCAATGCTATCCAGGCGCTCAACATGCCGTGGATAAACCTCTCTGACTTGAAAGCATGGGACTGTCTGGGTGGAAAGATATACAAGGTCAACTCCATTCCAGATAACCTGCTGATTGACCCACAGGGAAAGATCGTAGCACGCGGTCTGCGTGGCGAAGCTTTACAAGCTAAGTTACAAGAGGTATTAGGAGAATAAAAAGTTAATCCGCAAGCTTGGTAGCTTGCGGATTTTTTTGTACCTTTGTGCCCGATTCAAGGGGTGCCCGATGTTTCGAGCTGAGATAATACCCTCTAACCTGATCCGGATTATGCCGGCGTAGGGATGGAACGCATATCAAAAAAACCCTTATTTACATTAAAGATTAAAGATTAAACATTTAAAAAAAAGGGAATGAAAAAGATTCTTTTTGGATTAACGGCATTCATCGCTATGAATGCAACAGCCCAGAACGCTGGCGATTTGAAGAGGACTCCCAATGATTCCATCAAATTGCTGCAACTGCAGGGCGTAACAGTAGATGGTGTACGCTCAAGAACGACGGGCACACCACATGTCTATCTCTCAGAGAAAACACTGAGCAATTTCTCCAACTCCGGTCAGGAGCTGCCTTTCCTCTTTGCTCGCACGCCTGGCGTGATGGCCTGGAGTGAGAACGGACTGGGCACAGGAACCACCTATATGCGCATTCGTGGTGCTGGCGACTCACGTATCAACGTGACCATCGACGGCGTGCCCCTCAACTCGCCCGAGGACCAGTGCGTGTTCTGGGCCAATATGAACAGCTATGCCTCACTGCTGAACAGCGTGGAGATTCAGCGCGGCGTGGGTTCGTCGACCAATGGCGACGGTGCCTTTGGCGGTGCCATCTCGCTGCAGACAAAAGCACCCTCGCGCAAGGCTGGTGGCGAACTGTCGGCCTCGTATGGCGCCTACAACACCTATAACCTAGGCGGCAACTTCTCCACGGGTCTGCTGTGGAACCACCTGATCTTCGATGGTGCCTATCACGAGACCAACACGGATGGCTTTATCCACGGCACCGACGGACGCAGCGGTTCCTATTACGGCGGACTGACCTGGTTGGGCGATGACTTCATGATTCGCTATAAGAATATCGGCAACTTCGAGAAGACGGGGCAGGCCTGGAATGGCGTCACCGCCGGCGACAACGACTACAGCATCATGGACGGCTGTCTGGACGACGGCTCATGGAGCTATAACCTGCCCACAGGCATCAAGACCTATGAGGACCTCTACAACGCTGGCCTGGGCCGCTATAACACGCTCTACGAGACGCTGACATACGGCAGCAACGGCAATCTGTTTGAGAAGGATGCCAACGGCAACTACGTGACACACCGCTGGGAGATGGCCGACGGCTCTTACTGGCCCAGGACCACAGATAACTTCTGGCAGAACCATAACATCCTCTCGCTGTCATTGCAGCTCTCCGATAAATGGTCGGCCTCAGCATCGCTCCACTATACCCACGGCTATGGCTACTATAACGAGTTCCGCTACCATAAGAAGGCTGGCGAGAAATTCGGACTGAGCACCAACACCAAGACCGACTTCGTGCGCAAGAAGGGACTGGAGCAGGATGCCTACGGACTGGTGGGCCACCTGCGCTATAACGACAGTCGCTGGAACGTGGTGGGCGGCCTCTCTGTACAGCAGTTCAAGGGCAACCACTTCGGCTATATCACCTATATCAAGGACGAGGCCCTGCGCACGCAGTATCTGGCCAATGGCGACCACAAATACTACGATTCTGACGCGAAGAAGTTTGATGGCAGCATCTATGTAAAAGGCGACTATCAGTTGACCAACGACTGGGCTGCTGATGAATGGTATCTGACGGGCGACGTGCAGTACCGTCGTGTGAACTACAAGACCGACGGTATCAACGACCGTTTTGTACAGGGCACCGACGGCCTGTGGCACAACCAGACGCTGGACATCGACGAGAAGTACAACTTCGTGAACCCCAAGGTGGGTATCAAGTGGCACTACAGCCCATTCAAGAAGCTCATCGATATGTACAGTCACACCGCCTTCGCCACGGTGGCCATCAGTCATCGTGAGCCTGAGCGCAACAACTTCACGGACAACTACAAATATCCTAATCCCAAGGCTGAGCAGGTGATTGACTATGAACTGGGTTATAGCTATAAAGCTCCCAACTTCTATTTCGATGCCACGCTCTACTATATGGACTTCAAGGACCAGCTGGTACAGACGGGCGAGTTGAGTGACATCGGCGAGAAACTGACCACCAACATCGCCAAGTCGTATCGCGCAGGTATCGAACTGAGTGCTGGCTGGAACATCTGCAAACTGCTGTCTGTTGAGGGTAATGCTGCCCTGAGCCAGAACAAGATCAAGGACTTCGACGAGAAGGTGGAGAAGGACTGGACCAAGAACGCAGCTACGTTCCACTATGACAACTCTACCCTGGCCTACTCGCCCTCGGCCATTCTCAACGGTATGATTCATTTCAACTACGAGGGTTTCCAGGCCACCTGGCACACCAACTATGTGAGTCGCCAGTACCTGGACAACACAGAGAACAAGGACCGCTCACTGCCTGCATTCAGCTTCAGCGACCTGAAACTGACCTACACCTCGAAGGTCACGAAGGTATCGCCCCTGCACGAGGTGGTGCTGGGATTGCAGTTCAACAACCTGTTTGATGCCCACTACGCCACCAGCGGCTGGGTATACTCAGCTATCCTCTCAGATACCCACCCCAACGAGAACCGTTACTACCAGATTGGCTTCGTACCCATGGCTGGCCGTACGGCAATGGCTAACTTAACTCTGAAGTTTTAATGGATTTCTTCATGGCCCATTGGCTTGATATCGTAACAACCGTCCTCGGCTTGGCCTATATCCTGTTGGAATATAGGGCAAGTCTGTGGATGTGGGTTGTAGGCTTTGCCATGCAGGCCTTAGGAATCGTACTATATTACCAGAAAGGACTCTATGCCGACTGCGGCATGGAGTTCTATTATCTCTCCATGACCGTCTATGGTTACTGGAAATGGGTGCGGGGAAACCAGCGAGACAGGTCGTTTGATACCAGCGCCGATTCTTCAGACCCCCAACCCCCTAACTTAGGGGGCTTGGAAATCACCCACATCCCCCTGCGTCTTTTAGTCCGCTGGAGCGCCATTATGGCGGCCGTGTGGGCTTTGATTTACTGGTTGCTGGTAACTTACACCAACAGCAACGTTCCGCTGGCAGACAGCTTTACAACGGCTCTGAGCCTCATCGGCATCTGGGCTTTGGCACATAAATACCTGGAACAATGGTTTATCTGGATAGCTGTTGACGTGGTCACGTCTATCCTCTACTTCTACAAGGACATTCCCTTCAAGGCCTCGCTCTACGCCCTTTACGTCGTCATCGCCATCTTCGGCTATATGAAATGGCGCCGGATGATGACATCCGACGCCAAGTAAGAATCTTCTTTTCTTTTTCGCTTAAGAAGGGTCAGGCATACGAGTGCATGCCGCCCAGGAAATAGTTCACACCAAAATAGGTCATCAGAATGGTGAGGAAACAGAGCGTCACGTAGATATGATAGGTGAGCGGACGCTGGAAAGCACGGAAACTCTGAGTATGTACCACCACCGCATAGACCATAAAGGTGATGAGGGCCCACACCTCTTTTGGGTCCCAACTCCAATACGTACCCCAAGACACATTGGCCCAGATGGCACCTATGAAGATGCCGAAGCCCAACGTGGTCAGAGCCGGATAGAGAAACACCCGACTGAGTGTGGCCAGCACGTCGGTCTGTTCCTTGCGTTTGGTGTAATGAAAGGCAATACCTGTAAGGCCGCAGATAAACGTCAGACTGAGCAGGGCAAAGGCTGTCATGATGATGCTGACATGAAGGGTGAGCAGGGGCGAACGCAGCACTGGCATCAGATGACCTATCTGAGGATCCATCTGGGAGATATGGCTCACCAGCAGGAAGAAGCCTGAGAGCAAGAAGCCGAAGGTGAGAAGAATACGGAAACGGTGCTGCATGCAAAGCGTCAGAAGCTGTACCAGCCACGCCATAAGTAACATTGTCTCGTAACCATTAGACATCGGTATATTGCCACTGACAATCCAGCGCAGAGCCTCACAAGTAGTGAGTGCCAGAAACGACAGCAGCAGCACGCCAAACTGCAGGCGGAATGCCCACTTCTTAGGCCAGAAGAGGAAGATGAAGAAGGACAGGAATCCCATGGTGAGGCACACCATGAAGAGGATGGTGGCAAAGGGTATCGTGTTGTAGATGCGCTCTGACTTCAGTCGGAAATCTGACGGGATAGAGGCACCCGCATTCTTGTGCTGATAATCCTTCAGGCGGTCCAGATACTCATTGGCCATCGCATAGTTGTCAGCATCCACAGCACTATAAAGCAAATCAAAATAAGACGTCATCAGCAAACGGTTCTCGGCTGGTACTACCAAACTGTCTATCTCTTCTACAGGGGCATACCAACGGGTGACGCCATGCTGAGAGGTATAAGGAAACACCTTCAGAGAAAAGCCGTGTTGCAGTTCGTAGATGGCCCATTTACGATCATCACTTTGTTTCTTCAATGGCACACCACTCCATTCATCAGCAAAGAACAGATAGCCAGCCAGCACCTGTTCGGCCGTGAGTTCCTCGTAGTGAGTCTTTCCAAAGAGTTTCTTGGTGAAATCTGTGGCATAGGTCTGCAACGGACAGATACGGTCATTATAAAGGATATTCAGCTGTCCCAGTTTGTCGGCGGTCTCCTGAGGAATGGTGCGAGGGGCGGCCGACAGCTCACCAACGCCCAGCAGCAAGGCGAGCACCAGTGTGCCACGTCTCAGTAAGGGCGAACGCAACACCTGGCGGTACTGCCCCTTGGGGTCGATCAACATCCACAACAAGCCAATGAACAGCAGGGCATAGCCCGTATAGGTCACAGGAATGCCCCAGGGATCGCTGTTCACGGCAAGCACCGAGCCACGGCCATCGTCATCATAACCGCTCTGATAGAGGCGAAACCCCTGCACAGAACAGATATTATTCATGGATACCGTCTCGCTACGCTCACCATCATCCGTCTTGATACGCAGATGCGACTCATAATCGGCTGCTGCCGTGGTACCTGGATGACAGACAACGATAAAGGTGTCGAGCTTGACGCTGAACGGCAACGGACGCAGGGTGCCGTCGGCCAGCACATACGAGAGGGCTGTCTCGTTGGGACGCAGATGCAGGATGCCCTGACTGGCAGTAAGATGGGTGAGGAGTGCTCCCAGCAGGATAACAAGGAAAGAAAAATGAAGCACCACAACCGACAGTCTGCGGATACGCCTTGACAGGAAATAAACCACAGCGACAGCTGCCAACAGCGCCCACAGGGCCGTGAACCACCACTCAGCATAGAAAATCATGCCGTACAGATGTTCAGCAAATGTGGCGGCGGCCATCACGACCACCACCACAAGATATAATATGACCAGTATCTTCTTCAACATATAGGAAAATTATATTGCTCGCAGGAATTTCACCAGCGCATCACGTTCGGCCTTACTCAGTTTGTAGAAGGCCTCAACAGTGCTATAGGCATCAGAGTCCTTGGAGTAGCCGTGCCACATGATTGCCTCGACCTCATTACGCGCACGACAGTCGTGCAGACGGTCCTCGGCACCTGTCAGGCGAAGCGACAGACCACGTCCCCAGAGTGGCGTGGTACGACACCAGCCCGTACGGATATCATTCTTCATGAACAAGCGGTGCTGCACCATATCGGTGTAGGGCCAGATGGTCTGGTTGGCAAAGCGCGGCAGACTCTTCTGTGGGTCCAGACCCTTCTCCTTGCAGTAGGCCTTGATGCTGGCATCCACCCAATAATCGTCGGAACCCGTCTTCCATGAAGGACGGTGACAACGGGTGCAGCCAATCTGCGCGAAGAGCTTCTTACCCTGCTGCACCTGGGGATCGTCCAGGTTACGGGCAGCAGGCACGGCCAGGCCGCGGTGCCATATCATGAAGTCATAATAGTCGAGGTCACTCATCTCCTCCTTGCCATCCTTGAACAGGTGCTTGTCGAACGTCTCTTTCTTGGCGATAGAGTTCACGCCCAACAGCTCGTTCACACGGGCAGCAATCTGAGCATCACTACCATCAGCATAATAAGGATGGAGCAGACTCTGTTCGCTGGCACCATTCTCCTTGATATACTTGATGACGTTGGGGTCTTCGCTCTGAGCCTTAGCCCATGCAGGCGTGGTATAGAGGAAGTGACGATCGCTACGTGTCACGTTGGTGATATTCCAGATAGCATTGGCACCAGCACCATCCTGCAGCGAACCACGTGTCATAGCATACGTGAAACGTTTCACAGGACCATGATCACCGCGATGCTTGCCCAAGTCATTATAGGCAGCAGAATAATAGGCAGACGCAGCAAACTTGTTATTCGCCTTATCCCACATGGCGGGATTCAGCTCTACGTAAGGACTCTCATTGCGCCACTGTGCCTCCATATCCTCGTCGGTAATGGCATCCAGCAAACCTGTGCCATAGATACCGATGGTTGACTCCAGTCGCACCTCGTAGTTCTCGGGCTTGGGATTGGTATTAAAGGCTGTCTGAGGAATGGTCACCTCTGGATAGATGAGTTCGTATGACTCGCCATCGGCAAAAGTCATGGACAGACCGCTAGGCATCTCTGTCACCTTTTTCCATTCTATCTGAATCTGGTTTTCGTCGATAGGAGGCGTGAATGGTGCCATAGCCTGCGTCTGGGGCATACCCGTCACCTCAGAGATATAGCTGTTCTTCGTATAGGCAGGTTTGCCATCAGTACCGATAGGACCGTCCTGATTATGATAGATAACCAGCAGGTAGCCATTACCTATCTCGTTGGCACGATACTGTTCCTGACGTTTGCCGTGGCCATAGCCAGGATGACAGTGAATACAACTTGAGCGAACCCATGCCGGTCCGAGACCTTTTCGAGGTTCTGTGTTCAGGGTGTAGAGATGCTCGAAGAAATCCTCTCCATGTTTAAAACGTTCCTGACCGTCGGCCAGCTGGTCAACGGCAGGTGCTGGTGCAGAGTAGCTTCGTTTGGTAGTAGTGCCCAGTTCGCCACCAGGATACCATTCTTCAGCTGTAAAGACGTCATTAGCCTTGCCAAATGCGTCTTCTTTCTCCTCCAAATTATAAGTCTCCTTGACCTCCTTGTCATCACTACAGGACGACAAGAAGGTCAAGGTAGAGGTTGTAATAAGGAAAGAAAGCAGTAATCTTGTTTCTTTCATTCAGTTATATATTTGTTAGTATTATTCCGGAATTTCCACTACTTCATCATCTTCAAATGACTTGTTCCAAATGGTGCTGACATACTTCACAAACGGACCAGGGATAGCGCCAATCTTACTGATGGCACTGCTGATGGCAGCCTCTACGGCCTGTCCAGTCTTAGAGTCGTTCTTAGCAAACCACTGACTCAGGCTCACCTTGGCATTACCCTTGGCACCATTGGTATTTCCGTACCACACGTTCTCGATAGAACGGATGTTATTCTGGAAGTCGGTCAGCGAGTTATAGCTATAAGGTGACTCCACATAGAAGATATAACCACTCTGGAAGGGGTGACCAATCTTACCAGAGCCAACCTCGTCGGCAATGGCTACTGCACTACCCTCATCATCATTGAGTACCTGAGAGAGGGCATCGTTCAGGCCGTCGAAGGTGCTCTCGGTAGAACCAGAGTTCTTCATGTTCCAGCCAAAGCTCTTACCCTTCTTGGTCAGATAGTCACGATTAGCATCCTGTACAGCCTTCAGACGTGCAGCGTTGGGTGTCTCGCTCCAGGCCACCTCCAGGTTATAGCATGAGAGGACCAGTTCCTTGGCCACAGCCTCAGCATATTTCAGTTCCTCAGCACCCTTCACATCCGTGAATCCTTTATAGGTATCATTGCTCTGGAACTCTGCCACCTGACGGTTCTTGCCATCACGGAAGAGCACGAACTCCAAGGCATGGAAGCCCAGGATGCTCTGGTCGTCGAGTGCCTCCTCGCTAAACTGGCCTGTGGTGAAATAGCTGTGCAACAGGTCGCGGTTCAGAGGCCATGAGTCAATACCTGGGTCGATATCAAAGTCGCTGGCAGCACCACCCAGGAATGCCTCACTCTTCTCCCACCAGGCACGAGCCTCCTTGAAAGCGGCACAGGCATTGTCGATATTTGCCTGCGTAATCTCGTTGGCAGAGAGGTCGCCCAGCGATTTCTGCAGCTTCTCGGCAGCGTCAGCCAGATTCTTATAGGTAGGCACAATGACATTGTCAACATTGTTCTCCAGAATCTGCTGCAACTCAGCTTTCTGAGCATCGGTCAGATTACTCTTCTCAATCTTGGTCATAGCCAGGTTCAACTGGTTGATGACATCCTCACAGGCATTCATAGCCTGCTGGCCATACACCTTGTTGTTGAAATCGGGGGCGTTATCGTCGTCGCTACTGCACGATACGAACCCCATGCCCATTGCTCCTGTTATCATAAACGAAAGAGCGAACTTAAAAATTGTTTTCATAATACACTATTTTTCTTAATTCTAAACTCTTAATTCTTAATTCTTAACTCTTAACTCTAAAGAAAGAATCCCTCGTAGGCGATACCGATGTTCAGACTCGGTTCGTTGTTGTACTGCCCTTTCAGGAAGCGATGTGAATACTCGGCCTTCACGGCTATCTGCTTCATGGGGTAGTAGTTGACACCCACTGCCATACGGCGTACCACAGAATAATCATAGCTGCTGGCACCCACCTGTTTGGCATAAGGGTCGTATTGCTCATAGCGTCCGAAGATAAAGAGGCGCTCGCCCCGCTTTCTCATATCACGAATCTGAGAGAAGATATCGTAACCAGCTTCAAGTCCAACAGCATAGGCCTCGCTGCTCACCGTGCGCATAGAACTGCTATGGTGGAAGGGTGACTTCTTGTTGGTACGGTTATACATATCCATCAGATGCTCGGCATCGCCCAGATGACCATAGTCAGCCTGTCCACGAACAATCCAGTTGTAACCTTTACAGGTGAAATCAAGGGCACCAATGGCTACGGCACCTTTATACATCGTGGTGAGTCCGGTGGCCTCGTTGGGACTGCTGTTGCCGATGCTATGACCATAATAGCCGCTCAAACCGATGCGCAGACCGGGAATGCTATAGTTGTCCACACGGGCGCTGACACCAAACTTATTGGCAACCTCGTATTCCGTGGGCGACTTCGTGCCGTTCTTAATCCAATTGCTACGGGTAAACTGGTCGCTGTTCAGGCCGGCCAGCAACTGCACCTCATAGCGCCAGTCTTTCTGACGCCCCCAGAACGAGATACCCGTCTGATGCCAAGTACAAGGCAGGATGGTGTTCTCGCCTTCAGGACGATAGACCGTAAAGAACTGCAAAGGCTCGTGATGGGCATTGGTGAGTCCTACAGGGACTACGATATGACCAGCCTTGATATTGGCCCAGCGCGCAAAGGACTTCTGAATCCAGAACTGCTCCAGCTCTACCTCACCACCCTTCTCGGTCTCCTGTTCCCATTCTGCAAACTCGTCGGCCTCGAGTTCCTCTGCAGAACCCGTTCCGCCATGCTCAAACTCAATCTCTGTGCCAAAGGTCCAGCCACGACCGAAGTCGTAACTCAAGTAGATAACGGCATGGGGAATGTCCAGACGGTTGTGTGAAGGGTCGTTCTTATGGTTGGCAGCATCATTATAACGAAAAGGGTTGTCGCTATAGAAGTTGCGGGAGAAGACCACTTCTCCGTAACCTCCTACGCTAAGACGGTTGCCACCAGCATGACTCATCACACTATCGGCAGCACTCTCTTGTGCATGAGAGACCGTTGCCATCCCGAATAATCCAAGCGCAAGCAATGCGCAAAAATTTCTATTCATGGTTAAAAAATCATTCATTCATTAATTTCCGGCTGCAAAGGTATGGCATCTGAAGAAAACACGCAATACCCAAAAATTGCTATTTTGCGAACTTCCTTTTGGCATTTCGGTAAAAATAACTAACTTTGTACCCAATTTTAATGAGACTATAAATATGAAAAGGATTTTTATACTGCTGTCGGCAGCCATGATGGGCCTCTCGAGCTATGCACAAATGAACGTGACACGCGATGACACCCCCTTGCGAAAACTGAGTATCGCAGAGATGGCTGTAAAGGCACTCTATGTGGACAAGGTCGATGAGAACAAACTGGTAGAGGATGCCATACGTGGCATGCTGGAGAAACTGGACCCCCACTCTACTTATACCACACCCAAGGAGACAAAAGCGATGACGGAGCCCCTGAACGGTTCGTTCGAGGGTATCGGCGTACAATTTAATATGGTGGAGGATACGCTCATCGTTATCCAGCCCGTTATCAATGGCCCATCAGAGAAAGTAGGTATCGTGGCCGGCGACCGTATCGTGATGGTGAACGATACCGCTATTGCTGGCGTGAAGATGACCAAGGAGGAGATTATGCGCCGCCTGCGCGGTCCGAAAGGAACCATTGCCGACCTGCGTGTTGTGCGTCCTGGTATCAAGGACCTGCTCACCTTCAAGGTGAAGCGCGACAAGATTCCTGTACATACCGTTGACGCCACCTATATGATTCGCCCAGGCATCGGTTATATCCGCATAGGCAGTTTTGGTGCCACCACCTACGACGAGTTCATGGAGAGCATGCAGAAACTGAAGGCACAAGGCATGAAAGACCTGGTGCTCGACCTGCAGGAGAATGGTGGTGGCTATCTGCAGGCTGCTGCCGATCTGGCCGGTGAGTTCCTGGAGGCAGGTGACCTGATTGTCTATACAGAGGGACGCGTGACCAATCGTCGTGACTATAAGGCACCCAAGCATGGCAGTTTCCGCGACGGACGTGTCGTTGTGCTGGTGGACCAATATACGGCTTCGGCTGCAGAGATTGTGACAGGTGCCATTCAGGATCAGGACCGTGGTATGGTGGTAGGACGCCGTACTTTTGGTAAGGGTCTTGTGCAGCGCCCCATAGATTTGCCAGACGGTTCGATGATTCGACTGACCATTGCCCACTACTACACCCCTTCCGGACGTTGCATCCAGAAGCCCTACGAGAAAGGCGACAAGAAGAGCTATGAGAAAGATATCCTGAACCGATTGAATAGCGGAGAACTGATTACTGCCGACAGCATCCATTTTGCCGACTCACTGAAGTATCAGACCCTGAAACAGAAACGTACCGTCTATGGCGGTGGCGGCATCATGCCCGACTATTTTGTGGGTCTCGACACCACACGCTATACCAAGTTCCATCGTGAGCTGGCTGCCAAGAGCGTCGTGATACAGCAGAACCTGCGCTATATCGACAAAAACCGTAAGGCACTGAAGAAGCAGTATCCCGACTTCCAAACCTTCAAGGCCAACTTCGAGATTCCTCAGTCGCTGATAGATACCATCATCACAGAGGGCGAAAAACTGAAAATAAAGCCTAAGGACAGCCTCGAACTGGAGAAGACGATACCTTACCTCAAACTACAGCTGAAAGCGCTTGTGGCGCGTGATTTGTGGGATATGAGCGAATATTTCTCTGTATTCAACGAGGATAGTGAGATTGTCAACAAAGCACTGGAACTGTTGCAATAGGATTAATTGCATTTTTTATTATGAAACATAAAAAACTCCGGAGAAAAGCCTCCGGAGTTTTATGTTTCTATATTTTCTCTTACTTCATCACGACCTTTTTGCCGTTGATGATATACATACCCTTCTTGCTAGGAACGGTGACCTTGCGGCCATTCATGTCGTAGATGGTCTTACCGGCAATAGCCTTGATGGTGCTGATGCCCGTGGCTATCTGCGCCAGTTCTGCATAAGCCGTCTCTGCATCCGTCAGCACACTGAGGTTAGTCACCAGTGCCTTCTGGTCGGCAGTCAGCGCATTATAGGCACTGCGGGCAGCCTCAATCAGCGCCTTGCTCTCGGGTGTGTAGGCCACCTCGCCGATAGCCGTGATCTTTCCGATGACAGCGTCGGCAGCCTCCTTGTCGGCAGCAGCTTTCTCTGCAGCGGCCTTCAGGTTGGCATAGGTTCTCTCGGCAACGGTCAGCACCTCGATATTCGTCACCAGTGCCTTCTGGTCGGCAGTCAGCGCATCATAGGCATTGCGGGCAGCCTCAATCAGCGCGTTGCAGTCCTCTGTGTAAACCACCTCGCCGATAGCGATAATCTTGTCGATGACTTCACCGGCAGCCAGCTGGTCGGCAGCAGCCTTCTCAGCAGCAGCCTTCAGGTTGGCATAAGTTGTCTCAGCAGTGGTCAGCACCTCATAGTTGTTAACCAGAGCCTTCTGATCCTCGGTCAGTGCGGTGTATGCATTGCGGGCAGCGTCTATCAGAGTTTTGCTCTCGGGTGTGTAGGCCACCTCGCCGATAGCCGTGATCTTTCCGATGACAGCATCGGCAGCCTCCTGGTCGGCAGCAGCCTTCTCAGCAGCGGCCTTCAGGTTGGCATAGGTTGTCTCGGCAGTGGTCAGCACCTCAAGGTTGGTCACCAGTGCCTTCTGGGCATCCGTCAGGGCATTGTAGGCCTCGCGGGCTGCATCAATGAGTCCCTTGCTGGCTTCCGTGTAAGCCACCTCGCCGATAGCCGTAATCTTACCCATGGCATCGTCGGCAGCAGCCTGGTCAACGGCAGCCTGGTCCACCAGGACCGTCAACTTGCCGGGAACGAAGGTGATGTCGTAGTTCTTGGCGGTAAGACCCGACGGTGTGATGTCGTAGGTGCTGCCCACGGCACTCTCTGCGGTATAGTCACAGGCAACAGCCAGCGTGCCTTCCAGCACGTCTGCCGTCTCCTGGGCCACGAAGCCCTCGTAGGATACCTCGTACTCGGGCACCTCGCTGCCATGGATGATGTTCACGTCGGCAGCCTTGACGGTGAGCGGCGCCTTCTTGATATTGAACTTCTGCGTAGCCGCACCGGTGAAGTTACTGTTCTTCACAGCGCTGGCCGTTACCACAGGAGCCTTGGCATCCGTAGTGCTGGCTACGTCCTTGTTGTTGATATACGAGAAGACATAGTCTGTACCCTCCACCAGTGTGATGCCGTCGTAGGTCAGTGTGGGAGCGGGCTCCTGCGCCTTGCCGTTGTAGGTCAGGTCGGCCACCTTGCTCATGAAGCCGTCCTCCAGGGTCTTCTTACGGATGGTGAACGTCTTGGAGTTCTCACCCACATAGAAATTATGTCCCTCCACGGCCTTGATGGTCACGGTAGGAGCGTTCTCAGCAGCATCCTTGTCGCAGGCCATCACATTGTCAGAGTAGGTCACGGTATAGTCCGTGCCCAGTACCAGCACCTTGCTGCCGTCCTTCACGGTGAAGGAAGGTGTATGTGCCTGTGCGTTGTAGGTCACGGGCAGGATGTTGGAGATGGTGATGTCCGGATGGTCCAGATGCTTCTTGTACACCACGCTGAACTCTGCCTTGGCGCGCTGCATCACGAAGGTGTAGGTATGTGCGCCGGTCTGTGCGTCCTCAGAAGCGAAGGTCACGTCCACATCCTGCAGCAGGCCGATGCCGGCTGTACGGCGGGGAGCCTTTGCCATGGCGGCAATCCACTGACCAGTAACATTACCGATTGACCAGCCGTCATCAGGCGTCACCACGATGGTCACGGTCTCGCCTTCCTTGGCCTTTGTCACCTCATCCTGGCCCACGTAGAACTTCATGGTACTGTGGTCGTTGGTGCCCACGGTGAGGTCGTAGGTCGGAGCGACGTCCGCCCACGCGCCCGTCACTGCTGCCATGAGCAGCACGAGCAATGAAAATAATTTCCTTTTCATATATCTTATAGTTTTATGTTCTTTTTTCTTCTGAAACGAAGGCTTTGTTTTTATTTGGAAACTAATTCCCGTAATTAACATAATTGTTCCATAATTAATATTATAATTTTTTATTATGGCCATTATGAATAAATTACGCTTATTATGGCAATTAGTTTCTTAAACATATCCTTCGTTTCTTATTCACTCTCACTTCACCACGACTTTTTTGCCGTTCATGATGTAGATGCCCTTCTTGGTCGGCATTCCGTTCAGTTTGCGGCCGTTCAGGTCGTACCAATTGTCAATTGTCAATTTTCCATTTTCAATTGAACCGACTCCCGTAGCTTCGCTGTCGAATACGAGGTTGATAGCGCGGGCATTAGAGTTGCTGATGCTCAGCCAAGCCTTGTTGGCGCCGACGGGGAGGTCGTTCTTCACGAAGACGAAGGCCTTGCCGTTGAGGGCATAGTTGGTCTGGTCGTCGGTCGAGGCGGCGATGGTCGTGGCCTCAGTCGTGCCGATGAACTCAGGTGCTACGGTGAGCTGCAGGTTAGGCTCCTCGTTGGCGGGGATCAGCAGGAAGGTCTTGGCCTCGTCGCTGTTGTTGAAGATGAGCAGCGGGGTGCGGCTGGGCGCGGTCTCGATAGCGGCGCTGAGTGTGGCCTGGTCGGCGTTGACGCTCGTGATGGTGTAGAGCTCGGCGTCGGCCGATGTCTCGGTGTCGGCGTAGAGGGGCTCGTCCTTATAGTAGGTGATGAACTCCTTGGCGGCCACTTCTACCTGGTAGCCCTGGAAGAGCTGGAAGGTGTTGCTGAGGTCGGTCTCGCCGGCGTAGTTGCTGCCTTTCTCGGCGAAGGCCTTGAGGGCGTAGAGGCCGGGGGCGAAGTCGAAGTCGACGAGTTCTACGCCGTCGCCTTCGGGCTGCTTTGTCTGCTCGTCGAGCTTATAGATGCGGCAGTAGTAGTCCTGGGTCTGTGTGAGGTCTTTCTGCTCGATGTCGTCGTGCACGGCTACGAGTGCCAGCACCTGCAGCATGTTCATCTCGGCGGGTTCGTACTTACCGGGAACCTGCTCGCTCTTCTTCACGCGGTAGCGCACGCCGTTGGTGCCGTCGCCCATGGTGGCGGTCACGTCCACCGATATGTCGCGCTTGATGGTGTAGGTGGCGGTCACGTCGTACTGCGGCATCTTGAACGATGCCTCGGTCTTGTCGGCGTTGAGGTTCACTGCGGAGCCGTCGATATAGCCGGGAATGGTGATTTCGAGGAAGTAGTCAAATTCTTTGCTATTTGGATCAAAATACTTTCCTGTACACGTAGCAGTACCATTGAAAGGACCGTTGATAGTGATGAAATGGTTGTTTGCATAAGGAGATCCAGTTAGACCACAAATTACTTTCTCGCTGCCAGAGGAGACAGGAGGTCCATAAGATCCACTTGCACAGCCTTCTCCATTAATTGCATAAAGCTCCTGTATTATCAGGTCGAGTTCTCCATTGCCATAGTCATAATCACAGCTGATTGTCCACGGCAGCGTGACGTTCTCCACCGTCTTGGTGTTGCCGTTGGCTTTGAACTGCACGGTATACGGTCCTTGTGCCCATGCGCCCGTGGCTGCGGTGATGAGCAGCGCGAGCGTCATTATATATCTTGATATTGTTTTCATATATTGTATTCTTTTTATGTTATACCTTATAATATATACATTCGCGAGGGGGTTACTTGATGAATCGATAGGATTCATTCGCGTTGATTATTGCTTCAGGAAGTACTGCTTCAGTATTCGAATCAACAAGTTGTCCATAGTTGGTATGATGAACTCTGTTGCCTTCTCTGATGAATAAGCCTGAGTCTTTATTTTCATCGCGACTGATGGCGTTGGCCCAGCTATCTCCCTCGGCATAGTAGATGGTAACGCCGTTGACGGTGAGGGTCAGCAGTTTCATCGTCTTCTTCACCTCCACCTTGTCGATGACGTAGCCGTGCTTGGCTTTGATCTTCACCTCGGTTTCGGGGTCGATGCCGGTCTTGCTTGCTTTGCCGTTGGCGTCGATGGTGACGGACCCGCTGCCTACGGTGACGCTTTCAACCTTGCCCTTCGAGAAGTCGTTGGCGGGCTTCACAGCGAGGTCGTACTTCTCCACGACGGTGAACTCGCTGCTGTAAACGGTGCCGTCGTAGGGGCTGTTCTCGTCGGTCTGCTCGGCCTTAATCCAGTAGTAGCCGGGCTTCATGTCGGCAAGGAAGGCTTCGAGGGTGATGGGGTTGTCCTGGTCGTACTCGATGGGTAGGCTTGAGTCGTCGCCCACGAGCACCTTGATGGTGATGCCGTCGGCAGCGATGATGTTCTGAGCTTCAGCAGCGGCCAGCGGGTCGATGAGCTGGATGGTGAGTGCCTCGGCGGGCTGATACTTGCCGTCGCTGCCCTTCTTCACGACGATGTTGCCAGAGCTGGGCAGTCCGCTGAAGATGACGGGATTCGTCTCGTCCTGCATGTCGCGCACCAGCATGTAGTTCACCGTGGCGTCGAAGGGGGGCATGGTGAACGATGCCTCAGTGAATAGATCCTGGGCACTTGCCGCATTGGTGGTCACTTTGATGGGGGTAGGCAGCGGCTCCAGGTCGCCCACGAAGGTGACGTTGACGCTGCTGAAGTTGTTCTGATAGGTGCTCAGGTGCTCGGCGAGCACGTGGCACTGGGTGGCCTTGCCTGACTTGAAGTCACTGCTGGTATTGCCCCAAGTCAGGTTGTCCGGGTTGGCGTAGAGATTGACGTCCGATATGGCTGAGCTGAGCGTGAAGGCATAACCGCCGATGCTCGTCACCGTCGAGGGGATGGTGATTGATGTCAGGCTGCTGCATCTGCCAAAGGCACCAGTGCCGATGGCCGTCAAACCTTCGGGCAGGGTGACGGAGGTTATGGCTGAGCAGCCCATGAAGGCAGCTTGGCCGATGCTCGTCACCGTCGAGGGGACGGTGATTGATGTCAGGCTGCTGCAGTCGCTGAAGGCATTAGCGCCGATGGCCGTCAAACCTTCGGGCAGGGTGACGGAGGTCATGGCTGAGCAGCTGCTGAAGGCACTTTCGCTGATGCTCGTCACCGTCGAGGGGATGGTGACTGATGTCAGGCTGAAGCAGCTCATGAAGGCATTAGGGCCGATGGCCGTCAAACCTTCGGGCAGGGTGACGGAGGTCAGGTTGGAGAAGAAGTAGAAGGCATTAAAGCCCACGGATGTTACGCCGCTCTCCACCACCACGCTGGTGATGTCTCCACTGTTGCCGTCCCATGGCCGGTCGGAACCGTTAAGGTAGTCCGCCATGCCACCGTTGCCGCTGACGGTCAGCGTGCCGTTGTTGAGTGTTACGGTGCAGTCGCCGCTTTCCCACTGCGTCTGCGCCCACGCTCCGCCGACTGCCGTGAGTAGCAGCGCGAGCGTCATTATATATCTTGATATTGTTTTCATATATTGTATTTCTTTATGTTGTTTATACCTTTTATATATATACATTCGCGAGGGGGTTACTTCAGTTCCGACAGCTGGTCGGTAATGTCGGTGCCGTTCACGCTGATGCTGGTGAAGGATGCGACATCAAGGTCGCTACCCTTCCATACCTCGTAGGTGTTGGCTGTCGGGTCGAAGGTGACCTGGAATCCATACCAACTCCATCTATCAGTGAAGGAGTTCGTGCCGCTCCCCTTGAATATGAGCTTGCCATTCTCTACAGACAACTGTTTAGGACCGTTGCCACCGCCAAGCTGGCCCGTTCCGCTGACAAAGGTGAACGTGCCATTGTTGTTGGTGAAGGTGCAGGTACCGTCATCTCTGTATTTGAATGCGATGACTACCGTTGCGCCGTTCTCGAGTGCGGTGGCCAGCGTCGCCGCCCCTCCCTTCTTCACCTCCACCTTGCGGAACTTGTAGCCGTCGGCGGCCTTGAGCTTCACCTCGCTGCCCATCTTCACGCCCTCGAGCTTACCCTCGGTGACGGTGGCGGCTGCGCCACCTACAGTAACGGTAGCCTTGCCACTCTCGATGGTGTTGGCGTTAGCAGCAGTGAAGGTTGCGGTATACGTCATCTCCTCGAAGATGGCCGTGATGATCATATCCTCCTCACCGGGTTCGATGGTGATCTCGCGCACCAGGTCAGTGCAGTCGGAGGCATCGCTCCAGCCCTTCAGTTTGTAGCCCTCTGCAGGTATGGCCTTCACCTTGACGGTAGCCGTCTGAGCCACGGTAAAGGTACCGTCGCCGTTGACAGTCACGCCCTCGGGAATGCCGCCATCTTTATAGAAGGTAATCTTGCTGACTTCGGTGGAGCAGCTCTGGAGCGTGAGGCTCTTGGTGGCTTCGCCTTCCCATACGGCGCTCTTGCCCTCGAAGGTCCAATTGTCATTAGGCTTTATGTTAGGGTTATATTCACCATAATTATCAATCATCGTGAATTCGATGCGGCTGAAGGGGTCGCCTGTGGTGCTGAAGGTAACGGTAGAATTATCTTCCCACTGGTTAACGAAGAAGCTAAGACTATGCAAATAGTCACCAGCCTCAGTGATCTCATTGATATATGCATCCTGGGTGCTGGTCATAGTGATGTCATCTACGGTATATTCCTTGGTATTAAACGTCCAGCCGCTCCATGTGTCAGCCGTCCATTCCACTTTGGTTTCGCCACCCATGCTTACGCTACCCTTTTGGACGTCGTTGGCAGCAAGGGTCACCTTGGTAGGAGCATAGATAGGAGTCAGCACCACGTCGCTGCCGGGCATGGTGAAGGTCCACTGCTTGGTATTAGCGGCGGGTTCGGCCACGGGGGTTACCTCGATGGCGTCGCTGGTGGTGTAGTAGAACTTGTAGTTATCTTTTTCACTAAATAAATTTTCATGAGTAAGTGGAAGTTCACCTACATTTACTTTGGTCCCAGCATTTTGAACCAACTTAAATGAATTGCTGCTTGCGCCCGCTCCGTAAATGATGAGAACTTTGTCCGCCGGGACGGAATTGAGAAGGGCCTTGGCCTCGTCATCGGTCAATGAGGAAAATTCCTTGAAGCCTGGCAGGTCGTCGACTGTCAAAGGCGTGTCATCGTTGTTCCATTCCGAGGGCACTGTTAACTCTTTAAGGATCACGCCGTCCGTGGCCCACGCGCCCGTGACTGCCGTGAGTAGCAGCGCGAGCGTCATTATATATCTTGATATTGTTTTCATATATTGTATTTCTTTATGTTGTTTATACCTTTTATATTATATACGCGCGAGAGGGGCGGTCAGAAGCCGAGGACTGGCCTGACACGAACGCTATTCGACTTAATGTAGGAGTCCCAATACTCGCTGGAGAATATCCATGAGTAATTGCCACCGTCATACGTGGCAGACCAATAGCCGCTAGTAATTGCCGTACCGCCAACTGTGGTGATATAGGCATTCACATTGCCGTCGTAAGTCGTGCCGTAACTATCACTTACCGTCGAGCCGAGGTTGGTGAATATCGCCTCGTAGTCGCTCTTCTGTGCCACGGCCCAGTTAGACACGGTGGTCTCGCCCAGCGTTTCGTAGCTCGACAGGTTGCCGCGGGCGCCAGCATCGGGCAGCACTTTCAGCGTGGTGCCGGCGTAAGAGGCAGACGTCCAGCCGTTGATGGTGTTCCATGTCTGATTCGTTGCGTCCTGCAGGGCGAGAATCAGGCCGTGGCCCGTTTCCGTCACCTTGCCCAGGATGCCCACTGCGGTGCAGCCGTCGGGAACAGTAGTCTTAGCGTCGTGCAGGTGGCCTGCGGCGCACACCACCTTGCCGATGTCCGCAGCCGTAGCCTCAGAGGCAATCGGCCCGTCCCATGTCGGAGCAGCCGCCTTCTTCTCGGCCTTCACGCCGATGACTTTCTTCGTGCCGGTGTAGGTGACGGTGACGGTCTCGCCCTTCTTCACGCCGGCGTTGGGAATGGCGGTCCACTTGTCGGACTCTTCGGTGCCCTCGGCGAACTCAACGGCGTAGGTGGGCTCGGGCAGCACGGTGACTGCGAGGCGCTGGGGGTCGGTGTCGCTATGCTCGTCGTCGCCCTTGATGTAGTACCACACGTAGTAGGTGCCTGCTGCGTCGATAGTCTCAGCCGTTGGGATGGCGGCTTCCCACTCGTCCTCGGCCAGTGCGATGGCGTCGGCCTGGGAGAAGTTCTCGCCGTAGATGACGAAGTACATCAGTGTGCCACCGGTGACTGCGTTCTCAGCCAAAACTGCGAGCGGAGCCTCGGTCTTGGCAGCAGCATCCACTGCTGCGGTCAGCCCATTGTCTGCCAGAGTAGCCAGGTCGTAGTACTCCACGCTGACGGTTACGTTGCCACCGGGCATCTTGAACGTGCCGGTCTTCGTCGCAGCGTTCCAGGCGAAGTCGTCGACGGGGGTGCCGGAGGCGTTAGGCGTTGCTGCTGCAATGAGAGTGGTAAGACCTGTCGTCAGGTCTTCGTCGAAAGTGATGTTCATAGAACTCGAGTGTGAACTGTTGGTCAGCACGCAGCACCAACCGTCTTTGGACACAAACATGGCCGTATGCTCAACGGTATTGCTCACCTTGGCATAGGCGCAAACCACGCCGTAGGCAGCATGCTGATACTCGTTGGCCGTAGCATTCCACTGATAGAGGCGGAACACAGGCACATCGGTGCAGTTGTAAGTGTACTGATAATAATCTACATCGTCGATTCCGTGTTTATCGGTCGTCGACCAGAGACCCATATACTCCAGTTTCCACGGGCCGGCCGAGGTGTTTTCTGCCTCGAACCCACTGCCTTTGTAACCTACATATGGGTTCGCGAATCCTGAAAGCGAGGCCGAAGCCGTTGTCTTAGGATAGGCAGGATTGCGTTGACAATCGTAGCAATACTGGAAGATGTCCTCTCCCGTCTGCGCCCACGCTCCGGTCGTCACGGCCAATAGCGCGACGAGCGTCAGTATTGTTTTCTTTAATTGTATCATAATCTTAATGTTTTAATGTTTCTTTGTTCTTGATTCTATTCACTCTAAATATCGATTGTATTGACTACAAATGGAGTTTTTTGCCTCTGGGAGTGCTCTGTATTGACTACAAAGCCGATTTTTTGCCTCTGGGAGTGCTCTGTAGTGACTGCAAAGCCACTTTTTGCCCCTGGGAGTGCTCTGTATTGACTACAAAGCCACTTTTTTGCCCCTGGGAGTGCTCTGTATTGACTGCAAAGCCACTTTTTGCCTCCGGGAGTGCTCTGTATTGACTACAAAGCCATTTTTTGCCTCCGGGCGTGCTCTGTATAGTCTGCAAAGCTCGTCATCGTCTCCATCGTTTCCTTATACATTATATATATATACGCGCGAGGGGATTACTCCGACAGGTAGAAGGCGATGTATATTATAGGTTTGCCGGTGAACCTATTATCATCCTTCAGCAGATCAACCGTCGAGGCGGCACTGCCCGTCCACGTGATGGTCGCATTACTAGAAATATCCCATCCCTCGCCGAGGTTTGCAAGATCCCAACCTTCAGCACCTTGGGGTTTCATATCGATCTTTGTGAACTTCTTGCCGGTCGGTGCCGTAAAGGTAAAGCCGCCGGATGCGTCCACTCGGAAACTGATGCCAACCTTCGTCGGATTTGAGCTATTTTTCCACGTGGCTTCTACCTGTTCGGCATTACCACGCAGCTTGACCTCATCCATCTCATACTCGTCGGTGTCGTAGACAGAAAGTTTGCTGACGTTCGTAACGTCCCATATGATGTCGGCCACGGGAACCTCAATGGCCGTAGCCGCAATCTCGCTGTCGCTGTGCGTGTCGTCGCCCTTCACGTAATACCAAACATATACCGTGCCACTGGCGGTGATGGTCTCAGCCTTGGGCACCGCCTCGCTGAAGCCATCCGTCGAGGCAGGCTTCGTGTTCGTCGTGGTCAATGCATACATCAGCGTGCCGCCGTCGGCCACGCCACCGCTCACCAGCGCCGTGCTCTTGCCAACGCCAACAATCGCCGCACCCGTCGGCGCCGTCGTCACCGTAGCCGGTTCCTTCGCCGCCGGAGCGTCGCTTGTAGCCTCCTGAACGAGACGGACACTGCACCCGTAGAAACGACTGCCGTCGCTCGCGGGAGTCAGACTGCCCGAACCGAAGAACACTCCGTACGTTTTGTCCGTGCCATAAGGCGTAGCAGACGAGTAGTCGCCGTACGAGCCCGGATTGTTCACCCTCGAGCCATTCCGGTAGCCTGCAGCCGGCAGGAACACACAACCGGCTGTCTCCATCTTGGTCCAATCCTCAACGGTGTAGCTGTTGCCATTCCAGCCAGTGTTGCCTGTATCGTTGACACCTGTCGGAGCAGTCACGCCGTCGGGGTGAGTATAGGTGTCGGG
Organism: Prevotella communis; assembly: GCF_022024175.1. Classification (GTDB taxonomy): domain Bacteria; phylum Bacteroidota; class Bacteroidia; order Bacteroidales; family Bacteroidaceae; genus Prevotella; species Prevotella communis. The sequence goes on from NZ_CP091794.1 coordinate 3,511,784, forward strand.
GAAGAGGATAATGCCCCGTACATTGTTTACCATAGCCTTGGCATAGCGGCCGTTCTCGGTGCCGTTCACGGTAGATGCACTGCGGGTTTTGAACAGATATGTCCACTCGTCACTTGTCAGCGTGCGCCAGCCTGTGCCCATCGTTGCGCCCCAGTCCACGAAGTCGCCGGAATAATCACTGTTGGCTGCAGAAGTATTCATACCGTATGTGGTGGCAGATGTGCTCCAGCCGAACTTGTCCCATGCGTCTGCGCTGTAGCTTGTGTAATAGTCATACTGGTTGTCGAAGAAGCTCCACTTCGACGATTCGTAGCGCAGGTTACCCTTCGAGAAATACACCTGCTTCGTGTCGCTGACGCTGAAAACGCCGCTGAGGGCCCCGTCGGGAACGCTGGGAGCAGCCGCGTCGCTTGTAGCCTTCACGCCCTTCACCTTCAGTCGTCCGTTGTACTGCAGCGTCACGGTCTCCGAGCCGTCGCCCTTCAGTCCGCCGATGGGCAGCGCCTGGGCCTGGCCCTCGCCCACCTTCACCGTCCACTTGCCGGCATCCTTCACGCCGTCCTTCATGTAAGCGTAGAGGGGGGAGGTGGCGCTGACGAAGATGCCATGAGCATAACTACCAAAATTTATACTGATGGTGGCTTTGCCATCGGCTATAACCGTCACCGGGGTGCTTGCGCCGTTTAATTCGCCAATGTTGACGGCGCTGGTGTTGTTGGAGCTGATTCCGGTAAGAGGCATTTCAAAAGAGGACATAGTGCTGATTAAATTACTGAATTGTTCACCCGTAACCGCCTCAAAGAGTTCGCCGATGGTAGTGGCGTAGGGCAGCGGCTGCTCCAGCGAGCGTGTCTGTTCGCGGTAAGTGGCCGTAATCAAATGCTTGGCGTCTTGCGCCCAAGCGCCCGTCGCCGCCGTCATGAGCAGCACGAGCAAAAGTAGTAATTTGTTTCTTTTCATACTGTTAATAGTTTAGAATATTAATAAAGATGTTTATACAATACTTGTTTGTTGTTCGGTATATGTTGGTTAGTGTTTTATAATGTGCTATGACAGGCACTGTTTTCGGAATGTTCCCTGATGGATTAAAAACTGATTTCGGCGGACCTCGCGCACTATGACATCGTTCTTTTGCCGAAGTTCATCATTTTGGTGAAATAATCGCCAAAAGAGAACGGCTATGAGCAATATCAGTAGCACGACGGCCGCCGAAAGCAGGATAATAATAGTAGTAGTCATCAAATTAGGTAAAAATATATGTTGTTTAGCTTTTTCTGCTGCAAAAATATATAAAAATTATATATTATGCAATAGCACAGACAAGATTACATATATTTTCAGACAAGATTACATACTACAAGACAGCATTTAGCATACGGAAAGACAGCGTTTAGTTTGCTGAAAAGACTGCGTTTTGAAAAAGAACGGTTACTGATTCTGCAAGGCAGACTTGCGGAACTCGGTGGGCGTCATGCCGAAACGATGGCGGAAACATTTGCCATAATAAGCATAACTGCTGAAACCACAGTCGATAGCAATCTGAGAGACACTCTTATCGGGATGAGTGGACATGAGAAACGTAGAATACTCCAGGCGGAGCTCCTGCATATAGTCAGTGAGCTTAGCATACTGGCTACCCTTTGAGAAAGCAGCACCCACACGCTCCTTGGACAGATTGAAACGGTCCATGATAGTCTGGCGGTCGAAGTTCTTATTAAGGAACAGGCGTTCGCGCACGATGATATCGTTGATATAACGGAACAGCTGTTCATCGGAAAGGGTGCTGATGTCTGTTATATCGCTGGGAGAAACGGTGTTTTTCAACTCCTCTTGTATGTATTTCTCCCTGTAAATCATGGCCTCGTTAATCTGGTTGGCCAGCGACAGGTTTTTGCGGCTGATAATACGGTTCTTGCGGATAATGACGAAGACCAGGATAAGAACACCAATCAGAACGCCGAGAACGCTGTTCAACAGGTAGCGCTGACGGTTGTTATCAGTCTGCTGCTTCATGATAATCTGATCGTAGTCGTGATAGATAGCAGCCAGTTCCTGAGCCGTTTTCACAACCCTCAACGTGTCTTTCATCTCGCCATACATATAGAGCGAGTCGGCCTCACCCATAATCCGAGCGAAGGAAGAGCTATCACGGACATCTGGCGAGAAGACACTCGGTTCACCGCTGCCCGTACAGTCCACGAGGAGTACCGGAGCTATTGTCAGGATGATGAGGTATAATATCTGGCGCATAGTTTTAATAGCTTTATAGCTGATTAATATGCTAGTTTTTTTAACGCAACGCTAATGCTTTATTTTCAGCAGCTTCCATCAGTTCCCGCTCACCGGGCCCCTTGTCATTGATACCACAGAGATGCAAGATGCCGTGAATGATGACACGATGCAGTTCCTCGTCATAGGTCTTATGAAACAGTTCCGCATTAGAGCGTACCGTATCTAAAGAGATGACCAGGTCGCCATTCAGGACATCATCCTCACAATAGTCGAAAGTGATGATATCCGTATAATAATCGTGCCCCAGGTATTCGCGGTTGACCTCCAGGATATGCTCATCATCGCAGAAGAGGTAGCCCACTTCGCCCACCTTCTTATTATAAGTAGCTGCCACACGACGAATCCAGGCGGTGGTGTCGCGCTTTTTGATGGCAGGCATTTTCACGTTCTCAGTGCTGTAAGAAATCATATTTCGTTATTACGTTATTTCGATATTTCGATATATCGTTATTTCGATATATCGGTATTACGACTAGGCAAATAAGATGAGACATCTACGCCGAAATGCTGCAGTTCACGCACCATCGACGATGAAACCGAAGCATATTGAGGTTCACTATAGAGCAGGATAGTCTCCACCTCACCATTTGTCAGCTGGCGGTTGACATCGGCCTGCTCACGCTCATACTCAAAATCCTTCACAGAGCGCACACCCTTCACGATGAAACGGGCCCCCTCAGAACGGGCAAAGTCGACAGCCAGTCCAAAATAGGCCTTCACCTCAATGCGGGGCTCATCAGCATAGAGCGCCCGGATAGCCTCAATACGCTCTGCAGCAGGAGGGATGCCAGGCTTCTGTACATGATCGCCCACAACCCCAATGACCAGTTTGTCGAAGAGCGGGAGGGCACGGGTCACGATTGAATCATGACCTATGGTAAAGGGATTGAATGTTCCGACAAATATTCCTGTTTTCATCTCAAAGAGTTTGGCTGCAAAATTACACAAAAAAAGTAAAGTACACAAATTTGTGGTCTATAAATCACAGAGGGAACTCAAAGATAAACCGACAACCATCATGATAGCTGGTGTCGAGCCAGAACTTACCACCGAGGTTCTCAACATGCCGCCTGGTGAGAGGAAGTCCCAATCCCAGTCCCTCACTGAAGTCATCAACCTTGGTGAAGAACTTGAAGATGCGCTCACGGTCGGCCTCGGCAATACCCTTTCCTGTATCCTCAATAATGAAGCGTATCGTCGTATCAGTACGGGTGATACGCGTCATGATATGCTGTCCGTCGGAATATTTCACTGCATTGAGCAGCACCTCGGCCAGACTATACTGCAGGAACTGCCTGTTGGTAGTGATAAGCAAATCGTCGGGCACCTCTGTCTCAAAGCCAATGAAACGAAGGTCGGGATAGAGCTGCATGACATAGTCCACCATCTCCATCATGGCCGTATTGGCCGACACCGCCTCACGATTCCTGCTGATAGCCGTCTCGGAGAAAGTGGCATCAGAACTGTCGAGAAGCATCAGAATCAGTCGGGTAAGCAGTTTGGAGTTGTGCTCCATTGTTGCCGTCAGACCCTTTATCTCATCCTCCGACACACAGTCGCAAGGCAGGATGGGAGCCGATGGCGAGTTGAGTATCTGCGCGTATCCCATAATGACATTGAGCGGTGTGCGCACCTGGTGCGTCATATTCTGGATAAAGGACGTCTTCTGCCTGTCGGCCTCCTTGACCAGCAGCGTGGCCTGTTCCAGTTCCTCATTATACTTATGCGCCTTGTCACTGGCCGCACGCACACTGTCCATATATTGCCTAAGCGACTCGAGCATCGTCACATAACTGTTCTGCAAACATCCCATCTCATCGATACGAGAGATGCGCTCTATCTCGACCTTCAAATCGCCCTTTGCTATTTCCTGCGTCTTGCACAGCAACTGGCGCAACGGACTTAGCGAGCGCGCCATCATCTTATAACAATAGAAAGCAATGAAAACCAGAGCGACAATAAGGAGGGTAACGACGATAAAGATAAGCCTATAATAATCTTTCAGGATATCACTGTCGGGACACACGATAGCCAGACTCCAGGAAGTGCCAGGCACAGGCTTATAACAAACCTGCGACGGGACATCATTAATCGTCACCGACATCTCCCCCTGATTACCTTTCGTCATCTCGTGACCCAGGACAATGAGGTCTTTCTGCTTCTGCAGGTTGGCCACCCCGAAAATAGTCTTGTTGAAGAGACGGGTAGAATCCGGATGTCCCACATAGCGACCTTTTTCATCGAGCAGGATAAAATATGAATTAGGATAAGGTTTCTCTTCTGCCAGTATATCCGAGATATGCAGAAGCGACATCTCTGTAGAGACAACACCAATATGCTGATGCTGCGCATTATAGAGCGGTCGGCTATATGTGGCAATCATGCCATTCTTATTCAGGTTCAACTGGTTGGTCTCGTCATAATAGACCACCCAAGCCGGCTTGTGCCTGTCGCGCGGCGTTGCGTACCATTCCTCTGTGAAATAATTATAATCCTTTTCCTGCGCCGTCGTAATAGAGTCGCTATCCTTTCGGATAGAATAAGCCATAAAATGGCGTGGATATTGTGGAATGACGTCTGGCTCGATACTGATAGCACACCCATCGGAATAGGGGTTGAAATGCACTATACGCTCTGAGATCGCCATCAGCGAGTCGGGCTGCATACTTTTCTCTATCAGCCAACTGTAACTGTTTGTTGCCGTCTCGATGGTGATGAGGTAGCGATGAATGCGCTGCAGCGACACGTCGAGCATCACATTGGCGCGCTGCACGGCCTCGCCACGAATCATGCCCTGAGAGTGGTAGAAAAGGAGTCCCACAGAGCCACAGAACACAGGCACAGCCATGATGAGCACCCAAAGACTGAGCTTCGTTGAGAACGACCTGCGAATATTCATCTTAATCATGTTCTACCTCCTTTCTGATATCCTCTTCCGACTGATTCAGCAGATGATTCAATACCCGTGCGATGGTGTTACCATTCTTCTGGATATTCTCCACCAGTTTAGCCGTTTCTTCCCACTTGGCCTGCCCCTCAATCTGGCGCAATGCCTCTACATCCTTGTCGATGACCTGTGCCGGAGGCAACATCTGATCAGACATATGGTGCAGGAAGGCCGTTTTCATTTTGTCGGCCTTCTGAGCTTGTTTATAAGCACTTTTCAGTTCCTTACTGCGCTGTTGAATGGCATCCGTCAGCTGTTCCAACTCACCAATCTGCGACGCCACAGCCCTGCGCATCCGGATGAAATTGCGCTGCAGACTGCCTATCTCGTCGCGGCCCCATGTATGGGGTATAGGGTCGTCGTAATGGCCTTCGGCAATATGCTGGGCTTTCTCGGTCAACATCTTCAACGGACGCAGACGCAGGAAGAGGATTGCCCAACAGGCCAGCAACATCAGCAGCAGACCGCCAATAGCGATGAAGACGGCGTAATTATACAGTCGGTTGTACTCACCAAAGATACTGTTTTTCGACATTGCCACAGCCATTGTCCAGCCCAGCTCATCCTTTGAGCGCATAGGCACATCGACCTTCTTGAAGGGTTTATAGAAGATGTAAGAGTCGAATCCATAGAAATTAAAGGGGACATATCCGGATTTGCCCGACTGAATCTGCTGCAACAACTGCTGCAACGTCTCGTCAGGTAAGCCAAGGGAAGTGGGCTGCACCAGATGCAAACCCGTGGGATGGACGATAAACGAACCATCTTTATCCAACACCGCACAATAGGAGTCGGGCGTAGGCTTGATATTGGCAATGGTGCCTGACAGCAGACTGATAGACACATCTACACTGATGACACCAATAGGCTCACCATCATCACCGGGTATGGGCACACTGTAGGATTCCAGCGGCTCCTCGTCGGTATCCATGCCCTCCAGAGGATTCAGCCACAGGGCCTTGTTCTGAGTCATCGGTTTCTTATACCAAGCCTGCTCCGTATAAGGTATGTTCCCGAAAGAATCTGCACTGACAATGAGAGAATCGGCAGGAGCGTCAGAAACGCTTCCCGTGCGGTGATAATAAACCATGAACGTGTCACGATCGGCATAATAGCCGGGCTTAAGGGCAATGGCACAACCGGTGGCATAGGGGTTTGTCTCTACAATCATACGACAATAGGCACGTATCGTATCAGGATTATTCAGGAGAGGCCTTAACTGATAATACATATTACCCGTTGTCTCCTCAACACTCAGCAGGATATTGTCTATCCTCACCATCGCTCCTTCCAGCGTTTGCGATGCTCTTTGCAAGGCGTCCTCCTTCATCACCTTGCGCGAATAGAAGAACATGACAAGGAGCGTGAGCATCAACAGCAAACAAACTGCCGAGGCTACTCGTAAACTGAGCCTTAGTGATAAGTGCTTCCTATAAAATGTAGATAGTCTCTGCATATCGTTGTAGTATGAGTTGGCTTATAGCTACAAAAACAATCTTTAAATTATTGATTAACAGATAATTACACACATATACCTACGTCTCGAAAAGGTTGGGCTCCATGATATTTCCTGAATAGGGATTGCGCCCGAAGTGCCTGTAGGCCAACTCAGTGACCATGCGACCTCGTGGCGTGCGCTTGATGAAACCTTCCATGATGAGGAATGGCTCATAGACTTCCTCTACGGTGCCAGCATCCTCACCAATAGCCGTGGCGATGGTGGTAATACCCACAGGACCACCTTTGAACTTGTCGATGATGGTGAGCAGTATCTTGTTGTCTATCTCGTCAAGTCCGTACTTGTCAATATTCAAAGCTGTCAGTGCCACACGTGAAATCTTCGTATCGATGGCACCATTGCCCTTCACCTGGGCAAAGTCGCGCACACGGCGCAACAGGGCATTGGCAATACGTGGCGTTCCACGACTGCGACCTGCAATCTCCATAGCGGCATCCTCCGTGATGGGCACACCCAGGATATTCGATGAGCGCTCGATAATCTTGCTAAGTGTCTCAGGATCATAGTATTCCAGGTGCATATTGATACCGAAACGGGCACGGAGAGGCGCCGTGAGGAGTCCGCTACGGGTGGTGGCACCCACCAGCGTGAACGGGTTCAGGTCTATCTGGATAGAACGGGCCGAAGGGCCCTTATCTATCATGATATCAATACGATAGTCCTCCATCGCGCTGTAGAGATACTCCTCCACAACAGGCGACAGGCGATGGATCTCGTCGATGAACAGCACATCACGCGGCTCCAGCGAGGTAAGGATACCTGCCAGGTCGCCTGGCTTGTCAAGCACGGGACCGCTGGTTATCTTGAAACCTACACCTAATTCATTGGCAATGATATTACTGAGCGTGGTCTTTCCCAGTCCGGGAGGACCGTGCAACAGGGTATGATCCAGCGGTTCACCACGATACTTGGCCGCTTCAACAAACACCTCCAGATTCTCTACAATCTTCTGCTGTCCGCTGAAGTCGCCAAATCGCAGTGGGCGCAGGGCATTCTCAAACTCCCTCTCGCCACTACCGGCAAACCGCTCTTCGCGTATGTCAAAATCTTCGTCCATTGCCAATTTTTCGGCAAAGATACGAAATGTTTTCGATATAGCCAATAAAATTGGTATATTTATCACCATCACGGAGATAAACACTAAAGACCGAGACCATCCCGGAAGATAGCCTCGGTCTTTAACTGTGATTCATAGTCGTCCTGGATTTCATCCCAGTAATCATCGATTTCCTGTCGTGAGTAGTCATACTTCTCCAGCCATAGCCAGTCGTACTCGGCAGTAGCCTTCTGCTCATAGACAGCCATCCCCGGATGCCCCATCCTTCGCCACGTCTGGTCTATCCTGCGCCCCAGGAGCTGACAGAGATCCTCGGACACCACCCAGCTCAACCGTACCCACTCGGGGTTGAACCAGACGCAAAGCCAGTCGTCGTAGTCTTTGCTGGCCACCAGCTGCAGACCTAACCGCCACACCCTGATAGCCCACCACGGATGTCCAGACTCGGCACACAGACTGCCAAGTCTCAGTGCCACCTGCGCCTTCCTGCGACAACTCTCCGCACAACGGATAGGATGGATTTCACGATTAACCAACTGGCGCAACAGTTGCGCTTCCAGATGCGTCACGCATCCATCGGGCATGCATCGGCACACCCATTCTCCATAAAATCTTTTTCGCATAGTTGTGTAACAATAAGTCAAAGAGCAACCCATCACCAACCTCATCAGAGGCGGTGTTGGTCACATCGCGTATTGTTACGAAAGTTGTGGGAGTCTATTTCATACGGCTGCAAAGTTAGTCATTTTATACTAACCACCAAAATATTTAGTCGAAATTTCGGAATACAAATGCTTAATTCACGAACTTTTTGTAATTTTGCAAACGAAAATACAAATCAGAAAGATGATATTAAACTATGATGTGATAGTGATTGGCGGAGGTCATGCTGGCTGTGAGGCCGCATGTGCAGCAGCAAATATGGGTGCAAAGACACTGCTGGTCACGATGGATATGAACAAAATCGGGCAGATGTCGTGTAACCCTGCCGTTGGCGGTATTGCCAAGGGACAGATAGTGCGCGAGATTGATGCCCTGGGCGGACAGATGGGACGGGTGACCGATGCCACAGCCATCCAGTTTCGTATGCTCAATGTAGGTAAGGGACCCGCCGTATGGAGTCCTCGAGCCCAATGCGACAGAGGTAAGTTTATCTGGAAATGGCGCGAAACCATCGATCATACCGAGAACCTGGATGTATGGCAGGATCAGGTAGATGAACTGATGGTTGAGGATGCTACGAGTGCTGCGGCTGAGTCGCAGCCAACCAAACGTGCCGTTGGCGTGCGCACCATATGGGGAGCCGAGATACATGCCAAGAGTGTGGTGATTACGGCCGGCACCTTCCTCAACGGCTTGATGCATATAGGCCGAAAGATGGTGAAGGGCGGACGTATTGCAGAACCTGCAGCCGAACGGCTCACGGAGAGCATCACCCAGCACGGCATCCGCTCAAACCGCATGAAGACGGGTACACCCGTGCGTCTGGACAAGCGCAGCATCGACTTCTCGAAATTGCGCCAGCAGGACGGCGAACAGCGCCCTTACCGCTTTTCGTATTATCCCGGAAAGTCCGGATTTTCCGGCACATTACCCCAACTGCCATGCTGGGAGTGCTATACCAACCCTGACGTTCACGAGATGCTACGCTCAGGATTGGCGGATTCACCGCTATACAATGGACAGATTCAATCGATAGGACCACGTTACTGTCCGTCGATAGAAACAAAACTGGTAACCTTCCCTGACCGCGAACAGCATCTGCTATTCCTGGAACCAGAAGGCGCTGAAACCAACGAAATGTACTTGAACGGTTTCTCGTCTTCACTTCCAATGGATGTGCAGATAGAAGCCCTTCACAAGATATCAGGTCTGGAACATGCCAAGGTGTATCGTCCCGGATATGCCATAGAATACGATTTCTTCGACCCCACCCAACTGAGACATACGTTGGAATCGAAGATAATTGAAGGCCTCTTCTTTGCTGGTCAGGTAAACGGTACCACAGGCTATGAAGAAGCCGCAGGACAGGGTCTGGTGGCAGGCGTTAACGCTGCATTGAAGTGCGTTGGAACCGAAGAATTTGTGATGCGCCGTGATGAATCATATATCGGTGTATTGATAGACGATCTGGTGACGAAGGGTGTTGACGAGCCTTATCGCATGTTCACCTCACGTGCCGAGTATCGCATCCTGTTGCGCCAGGATGATGCCGATGCGCGCCTGACGGAACGTGCTTACGAGATAGGATTAGTCAAAAAAGACCGATTCGACTGGTGGATGCAGAAAAAACAGGCTATCGAAGAAATCGTGGAATTTTGCAAGAACTTCCCGATAAAAGCCAAGGAAATTAATCCTGCGCTGGAAAAACTGGGTACTACCCCACTCCAGTTTGGCGTGAAGTTGGAAGACCTCATAGCACGTCCACAACTGAATTTCCAGAACCTGATGCCTATTATCCCACAATTACGCGAATTCATCGACAAATTGCCTAATCGCAAGGAAGAAATAGCCGAAGCTGCCGAAATACGCATTAAATATAAAGGATACATAGAGCGCGAAAAACTGGTAGCAGAAAAGATGCACCGTTTGGAGAATATCAAAATCAAAGGCCATTTTGATTATAACAGTATCCAGTCGCTCTCCACAGAATGCAGACAGAAACTAACGGCCATAGATCCCGAAACATTGGCACAGGCCAGTCGTATTCCAGGCGTTAGCCCCAGCGACATCAACGTGCTGCTGGTGCTCATGGGACGATAAGTTTCACGTGAAACATTTTAGATTGTGTAACATATATAACTAGCTGAAAATGAACAACAAGGTATTACTGGACAATCTGCGTTGCATACCTGATTTTCCAAAAAAGGGAATTAATTTCCGTGACGTAACAACGCTCTACAAGAACGGTTACTGTATGCAAATCATGCTCGACGAGTTGTATGAACTCTACAAAGACAAAGGTATCACCAAGATTGTTGGTATCGAGAGTCGTGGTTTTGTGATGGCCTCTGCCCTAGCCGGCCGATTGGGTTGCGGCGTTGTTTTGGCTCGTAAACCAGGAAAATTGCCTGCAACGGTGATTAAGGAGTCGTTTTCTAAAGAATATGGCGTAGATACCATTGAAATGCACCTTGATTCCATCGAACCAGACGACGTCGTGCTGATTCACGACGACCTGCTTGCTACCGGTGGCACCGCAAAGGCTGCCTACAAACTGGTGCAGCATTTCAACCCGAAGAAGGTGTACATGAACTTCATCATTGAAATCACGGATGAAGGATTACATGGGCGCGACCTGTTTGACGGCATCGAACTGACCACCCTGCTAACTATCTAAGACGAACTAAAAGCACCCTCCAAAGACGGAGGGTGTATTTGTTTCACGTGAAACAAGAATTTGCGAAACACCTTTAAATAAAGGCTATGACGAAAGAAGAGAACGAAAAACGGTTGACGTACTTGAAGGGCATCGTGGCACGTTTGCCAGAGAAGCCAGGTAGCTACCAATTCTATGATGACGAGCATACTATTATATATGTAGGCAAGGCCAAGAGTCTGAAAGCCCGTGTTTCGTCCTATTTCCACACCGAAGTAGATCGTTTTAAGACAAAAGTACTGGTTTCCAAGATACACGACATCTCATACACGGTGGTAAATACGGAAGAAGATGCCCTACTCCTGGAAAATTCACTCATCAAGAAATACAACCCCAGATATAATGTTTTGCTGAAAGACGGTAAAACATACCCCAGTATCTGCGTCACCAACGAACCCTTTCCGCGCATTTTCAAGACACGTACCATCAACAAGAAATGGGGCACGTACTACGGTCCCTACTCCCATATCGGTTCAATGTACGCCGTATTGGAGCTCATCAATAAGCTCTACAAGCCCCGTACATGTCGCCAACCCATCACAAAAGAGGGTATTTCAGCCAAAAAATACCAGGTTTGCCTGGAATATCACATCAAAAACTGCTATGGTCCTTGCGTAGCCAAACAGTCGTATGAGGACTACCAGGAAAATATCCGTCAGGCACGGGAGATACTGAAGGGTAACACCCGCCAGATTCTACGCGAGATGCGTGAGGAAATGGAGCGTCTGGCAGAGAATTTGGAGTTTGAAAAAGCGGAGGAAATCAAGCAGAAATACCTCTTGATTGACTCATTTGTGAGCAAGAGTGAGGTAGTAAGCCATACCATCAACAACGTGGATGTGGTATCTATCACCAGCGATGAAAAAACCGCGTATATCAACTACATACACGTATCCAACGGCAGTATCAACCAGTCGTTTACCATAGAATACAAGAAGAAAATGGACGAAACCGACGAGGAACTGCTGCAACTGGGTATCGTAGAACTGCGGGAGCGCTTCAAGAGCGACGCCAAAGAGGTGATTGTACCCATAGAAATACCCGAGATCTCAGAAAATATCACCTTTACCGTGCCACAGAGAGGTGATAAAAAGACCCTGCTAGACCTGTCTATCATGAACGGAAAACAGTATAAATTCGACCGTCTGAAGCAGGCCGAAAAACTGAATCCTGAGCAGAAACAGGTGCGCCTGATGAAGGAGCTACAAGAGAAATTGGGTTTGCCCAAGATGCCCTACCAGATAGAATGTTTCGACAACTCCAACATCTCGGGCACGGATGCCGTGGCCGCTTGCGTGGTCTTCAAAAGCATGAAGCCCAGTAAGAAAGACTACAAGAAATACAATATCAAAACGGTGGTAGGACCCGACGATTATGCCTCAATGAAAGAGGTAGTACACCGTCGTTACAGCAGACTTTTGGAAGAGGAAGAGCCCCTACCCGACCTCATCGTGGCCGATGGTGGCAAAGGACAGATGGAGGTGATCCGGGAGGTGATTCAGGACGAACTGAACCTGGACATTCCCATTGCAGGACTGGCCAAGGATAACCGTCACCGCACCAACGAACTGCTCTACGGCTTCCCGCCACGCGTCATTGGACTGAAGACAGATTCCGAACTATTCCACGTCCTCACCCAATTGCAGGACGAGGTGCATCGCTTCGCCATCACTTTCCATCGAGAGAAGCGTTCTAAGCGCGCTTTAGAGTCAGAGCTTGACAACATCAAGGGCGTGGGTCCCAAAACGCGTGACGAGCTTCTAAATGGCCTTAAATCGGTTAAGAGAATCAGTGAGGCAAACCTCGACACGCTCACCGACATCGTAGGCGCTGCCAAAGCCAAAATCGTCTACGACTATTTCCACGAAGAGAAAGGCCGAGTTGCTGATAGCAAATAGGCGTTTTACTGTTAGTAATCAGGCATAGAAAAAATGTGGTCATTTGGTCAAGGTCATTTGGTCAAAATCGAAAACAGACTGTCAAAATCGGCACTATATATAAATAATAAATTATTTATATATAGTGAGCAATGACCGCGTTCCCGAAATCGATTTTGACCAAATGACCTTGACCAAATGACCACAAAATAGAGTATCAAAATTTGGAAATATCAACTAATTATCGTATCTTTGCCGAAAAATCAAAAACATGCGAGCAGTCATACAACGCGTAACCTACGCCAGCGTCACCATCAACGGCACCGTAAAATCGGCCATCCAGCAGGGATTCCTCATCCTATTAGGCGTCTGCGATGAAGACACCATGGAGGATGTAGACTGGCTGGTGAAGAAGATAGCCAATCTGCGGGTGTTTGGCGACGAGAACGACGTGATGAACCGCTCTATTCTGGACGTGCAGGGCGAGGCGCTGGTAGTCAGTCAGTTCACGCTCTATGCCAGTTACAAGAAAGGCAACCGTCCCTCGTGGTTCCGTGCCGGCTCTCACGAGCACTCTATCCCACTCTACGAGGCCTTCTGCCGCGATTTATCGGACGCCATAGGCAAACCTGTAGGCACAGGTGAATTCGGCGCTGATATGAAGGTAGAATTGCTTAACGACGGTCCCGTGACTATCTGCATGGACACCAAGAATAAGGAGTAGACCCTCCCATTCCCCTCCCTGAATGGAGGGGAGTAATTAGATAAGAAAATGACAATACAAGAAGCACAAAATACGGTAGATGAATGGATTAAGGCGTACGGCGTGCGCTATTTCTCGGAGTTGACCAACATGGCCGTGCTGACCGAGGAAGTGGGCGAACTGGCCCGCGTGATCAGTCGTCGCTATGGCGAACAGTCGTGGAAAGCGTCAGACCCCCGAAAGGCCGACAACGGAAAGGCTGCCCTGGGTGAAGAGATGGCTGACGTGCTGTGGGTATTGCTCTGTCTGGCCAACCAAACAGGCATCAATTTGACCGAAGAGCTCCAGAAATCCATCGAGAAAAAGACGAAAAGAGACGCAAAAAGACATCTCTCCAACCCCAAATTAAAGTAACTTTTAAATATAATAACTATGGCAGAAATGAGTAAGATTGAGCAAGTGCTCAGCAAGTACAACCTCGACATTACCGACGAGGAAGTAAAGGATGCAGTGAAGAAGATCATTGCCGAGAAAGTGCACGAAAACGATACCCCAGAGGTGAAGAAATTCCTGATGGGAAGCGTGGAACTTACCACCCTGAAGACCACCGACAGCGATACATCCGTACTGGCATTCACCGAGAAGGTCAACCAGTTTGAAGAGGCCTACCCTGACCTGCCCCACGTAGCCACCATCTGCGTCTACCCTAAGTTTGCCAAGGTGGTCAGCGAGACCTTGGAGGTAGAAGGCGTAGAAGTAGCCTGCGTATCAGGCAGTTTCCCCTCATCTCAGAGCCTTATTGAGGTAAAGACTGTAGAGACCTCTATGGCCATCAAGGACGGTGCTACAGAGATTGATATCGTGATGCCCGTGGGACAGTTCCTGGAGGGTGACTACGAGACCGTGGTAGACGAGATTCAGCAGCAGAAAGAAGCCTGCGGCGAGCACGATATGAAGGTGATTCTGGAGACAGGTTGTCTGAAGACCGCCAAGAACATCAAGATTGCCTCTATCCTGTCGATGTATGCCGGTGGCGACTATATCAAGACCTCTACGGGTAAGTTGGAACCAGCTGCTACGCCAGAGGCTGCCTACGTGATGTGTCAGGCTATCAAGGAATATTACGAACAGACCGGCGTACAGATTGGTTTTAAGCCCGCTGGAGGACTCAACAGCGTGATGGACGCACTGATTTACTATACCATCGTGAAAGAGGTTCTGGGCGAGAAATGGCTCACCAACAAATGGTTCCGCATGGGTACCAGCCGCCTGGCCAACCTGCTGCTCAGCGAGGTTATAGGCAAAGAAGTCAAGTTCTTCTAAACCGAAGGAAGGGAATAGTGAATAGTGAAAAGTGAAAAATTTGCTACCGCGATGGTCTCTAATTTGAGATTTGCGGTAGCAAATTTTTCGTTTTTCACTTTACCTTTTACCCTTACTTCCAGAGTTCTTCCACGGCGTTTACCTCGCCCGTTCCGGCACTGATACGTCCTACCGTATCATCACTGCCGATAGCCAGCAGCACGAAGAGTGCAAAGCACAGCGAAGTGAGCACCAGCTTGGTGGTACTCTTGCGACGTCGCTCTACCCTATCCACATCCTTAAATGCCAGTGAATGAACAATATAGATGTACGTGAAACCAGCCATGATAGCCAGCAGATAAGCCAGTACATCAGAAGGATCGTAGGTGCCATGCATGATGCCAAGACCCTGGAGGAACTCGTGAGGAATGCAGATAAACGGCATTACCAGGACGAACATCCAACAGTCTTTTATCTTGAAATTCCAGAAGCAGGCTATCAGGATACTGTAGGCAAACAGCCAGGCGCCATCGGGCAGGTTATAGAGTATCCAACTGGGCACGCGAGCAGGGTTATGCTGCAATTCCTCCAGGTAATCCAACAAACCGAAAACCTTGAAGAAATGAAACATCTTCAGGGTGTCGGGACGGAAAGAGATATACATCAGACCGCACATCAGCACACACATGAATGCGATGCCTATCGTGCCGATTTTTAACCATGTCCGCTTGCTGAACGACTTCATAACATTGTTTTACTTATTACGACGAATCACGTAGTCCAGATAGGCCTTCAGCGCATCGCGAATGGCCGTATCGCTAACGGATTCATCCAGATATTTCAGGGCTTCCTGATGGAAATCCTCCATGCGTTTCTCGGCGTATTCTATACCACCAGAACGCTTGGTAAACTCCACCAAAACGGCAATTTCATCGGTATTGATAGTGCGTGCCTTCACCTTTCTGGCCAGGTTCATCATTGCCTCATACTGAGGATTATTGTTGAGGGCGTAGATCACGGGCAGGGTCAGTTTACCCTCGGCCATATCGTTGCCCGTAGGCTTTCCTATCTCCTTGGAATCGTAATAATCAAAGATATCATCACGAATCTGGAACATGATACCCAGGTTCTGACCGAAGAGCTTGGCTTTCTCCACCTCCTCGTCAGAAGCGCCTGCAGAAAGGGCTCCAATGGCTGCACACGACTCGAATAAAACGGCTGTTTTCTGCTTGATCACATCATAGTAGATGTCCTCTGATATCTCCGTATTACTGATGTTCCACAGCTGAAGCAACTCGCCAGAAGCCAGCGTGCGGCCCAACTGTGCCAGGTTGCTGATAATGCGCTGGTTATTTGTGTGAGACACATAGAGCAAGGCCGTAGAAAGGATGAAATCTCCCACCAGCACGGCTGCATTATTACTATAGGTGGCATTCACCGAAGCCTGTCCGCGACGCTCCTCACTCTCATCCACCACATCATCGTGAACCAGAGAAGCCGTATGGAGCAGTTCCAGACCGATAGCCGCATTCTGTGTCTCGGCTGTCACACCACCATAATTCTTTGCAATAAGCAGGGTTAGGATTGGACGCATACGCTTACCACCTCGCTGACGGATATGAGTCAACATCTCAGACAACAGATGGTCGCCGTGGGTCAACGACTCCTTGAAAAGGGCTGTAAACTCATTAAATTCTTGGTCAATTGGTTGTTTGATAAGCGATAATTGGTCCATTTTTTATATTTTTGCTACAAAATTACAGAAAATATCCATATATTGCCAAATTTTTTAGTAATTTTACACGAAAATTCTGAAATAATTATGGAGAAACTATTTTTGCTCGACGCCTACGCCCTTATATACAGGTCGTATTACGCATTTATCAAAAACCCCAGAATCAATTCCAAGGGGCTCAACACGTCAGCTATCATAGGTTTTGTCAACACGCTCCAGGAGGTTATCGAAAAGGAGCAACCCAAATACTTAGGTGTGGCCTTTGACCCTCATGGACCCACCTTCCGTAGCGACAAGTTTCCTGCATACAAAGCACAGCGTGAAGCCACGCCGGAGGATATCAAGAAAGCCGTTCCCATCATCAAGGATCTGCTGGCTGCCTATCGTATTCCCGTACTGCAAGTAGATGGTTTTGAGGCCGATGACGTTATCGGAACACTGGCAAAAAAGGCTGATTCCATCGATGGTGTGCAGACATTTATGCTCACGCCCGATAAGGATTATGGCCAGTTGGTCACAGACAAGGTGAGCATCTACCGTCCTCGTCATGGAGGCGGTTATGAGGTGATGGGTCCCAAGGAGGTGTGTGATAAATATGGTATCACTACCCCACTCCAGGTCATCGACCTCCTGGCACTGATGGGCGACTCGGCAGACAACTTCCCCGGTTGTCCGGGTGTGGGAGAGAAGACGGCCACCAAACTCATCAACGACTTCAATTCGGTTGATGAACTGCTGCAGCGAACGGAGGAACTGAAGGGTGCTCTTAAGAAAAAGGTGGAGGAACATGTGGAGGATATCCGTATGTCATATTTCCTTGCAACCATCTGCACCGAGGTTCCCATTGAACTCAACCTGGACGATCTGACACTGCAGTCACCTGATGAGGAAAAACTGACTGCTCTCTTCACCGAACTGGAATTCAAGGCTCTGACTAACAGGGTTCTTAAAAAAGTTGAAAAGAAGCCAAAAACTGATAATACACAGCTCGATTTGTTTGCAGAATTTGCGCCCAACGATGCAGGTGACTCAAAATTTTCGAGTTTTGAGACCCTTAAAACGGTGGCTCACGAGTACAAACTCGTTGAAAATGAGGATGAAATGCAACAAATTCGTGACTATTTCTTAACAAAAGAATTTCTCGTTCTAGACACGGAGACCACTTCAACCTCGGCCATCAACGCAGAATTGGTGGGTTTGAGCTTCTCGGTAGAGGAACACAAGGCCTTTTATGTGCCCATTCCTGCCAATCGTGAAGAAGCGTTGCGAATTGTTAATATCTTTAAACCGCTTTATGAAAACCCCAAAATCTTAAAGATTGGGCAAAATCTGAAGTACGACCTCGAGGTGTTAAGAAATTATGATGTGCATCTCGACGGTCCGATGTGGGACACAATGATTGCTCATTATCTCATCCAACCCGAACTGCGTCACAACATGGACTATATGGCCGAGGTGTATCTGAACTATCAGACCATTCATATTGATGAACTGATAGGGGCGAAGGGTAAGAACCAGAAATCCATGCGCGACCTCCCACCCTCTCAGGTCTATGAGTATGCTTGTGAGGATGCCGACATCACGTTGCAGTTGAAAAACAAACTGGAACCTGAACTCAAGAAGCACGAGTGTGAGGACCTCTTCTATCAGATAGAGATGCCGCTGATGCCTGTCTTGGCTGAGATGGAGATGAACGGCGTGTGCCTGGATACGGAGTCGCTCAGCGAGACGTCAAGGATTTTGACGGAGCGAATGAATGAGATAGAGAAACGTATCTACGAACTTGCAGGAGAGGCATTCAACATAGCATCACCTAAACAGGTAGGTGAAATCTTGTTTGACAAACTCAAGATTGTGGAGAAGGCCAAGAAGACCAAGACGGGGCAGTATGTCACCAGCGAAGAGGTGCTCCAGCAACTGAAGAACAAGCACGAAATCGTGTCTGACATATTGGAACACAGAGGTTTAAAGAAACTGATAGGTACCTATGTGGAGGCACTTCCCAAACTGATTAACCCTCGCACAGGACATATCCATACGTCGTTTAATCAGACCATCACGGCTACGGGCCGACTTTCGTCGTCTGACCCCAACCTCCAGAATATTCCTATTCGCGGTGAGGACGGCAAGGAGATTCGCAAGGCTTTCATTCCTGAACCAGGATGTTTGTTTTTTTCAGCAGACTACAGTCAGATTGAACTGCGTGTGATGGCTCACTTGTCGCAAGATGAAAACATGCTGCATGTGTTCCAGGATGGCAAGGATCTGCATGCTGCCACCGCTGCCAATATCTACAAGAAACCGATTGAAGAGGTAACGCGCGATGAGCGTACCAAGTCAAAACGGGCCAACTTCGGTATCATCTATGGCATCACTGTCTTTGGTCTGGCTGAACGTCTGGATATCCCTCGAGAAGAGGCTAAGATGCTGATTGACGGCTACTTCCAGACCTTCCCGCAGGTACACGACTACATGGAACAGTCGAAGGAGATTGCCCGCAAACAGGGCTACGTCACTACCCTCTTCGGTCGTCGTCGCTATCTGCCGGATATCAACTCACAGAACGCTACCGTACGTGGCTTTGCCGAGCGTAATGCCATCAATGCCCCGATTCAGGGCACTGCTGCCGATATCATCAAGGTAGCTATGATACATATCTATCAGCGATTCAAGGCCGAGGGTATCCGTTCGAAGATGATTCTGCAGGTACACGACGAACTCAACTTCTCCGTCTATCCTGAGGAAAAGGAGCTGGTAGAACGAATCGTTCTGGAAGAGATGCAACATGCCTTCCCACTCAGCGTGCCCCTTGTGGCCGACTCTGGTTTTGGAAACAACTGGCTTGAGGCCCATTAAAAGAATTAGCGCGTTAGGCATTCCTAACGCGCTAATTACTTATATATCAAGCTACTGGGATATACGACAGTCCACCCAGCGACCCGTGTTTCACGATGCAGAGCATACTGTGGTTGATCTCGTCAATCATCTGATTCAGTTTCTGACACATATAGGGTGTGATAGCCTCTTTTCTGCCATAGGTAAAGAGACGGCGCTCGGCCTTTTCCAAGTGACCGTGGTTCCACACCTCTACAGCCTCCCATTCACCGTGTTCCTTGTCATTGACGGCCGTCGACCACTTGTCATGAGGCAGTCCCTCGGCATCAAGGCGTGCCTTGAACTTATGACCCTGAAACAAACCAACCACCTCTCCTATTAGTCTGCGCTTGGAGGAGCGAAACGATATCTTGGTCTTAGAGGCCTTATTCTGTACCATATTCGCATTATACTCCTCATAGTAAAGATAGCCGTCAATATTGCCTTTGACATAGTCAACGGTCAATTTCATCCTGTGGGTATCACTCTTAAAGAAATAATGCCATTTTCCATCCTTCAAACCGTTCAGGAAACTGCCCTCAGCCTCGTTACGAAAGGCTTTTCCATAAGGACTGATAGATGATAACTGATAACGAAAGGGACCATCAAATACGCGCATCCCCTCATCATCCAGATAATAAGAGTAAAAAGACTGGCCTCCGTGGTATGGTCCGTCATAATAATGATGTGCCTGCGAATAATGTCTAAAATAATCCTGAAATCTCAATCTTAGTTTCTTAAGCTGATTCATAGCATTTGTTGTTGGATTTAATATCCGTCGTCACCCGGACGATTTCATAGTCGATTTAATATGGTGCAAAGGTAAGAATAAAAAACGGAAAAATCGAATAACTTTTCTAAAGTATTCGACGAAAGGAACAATTGTTCAGACCATAAGTAGAAAACAACGAAGTTTTTTGTATCTTTAACTTCAACGAAAGTACTCACGCTCGAGAAAACTCAAAATTCTTTTGGTTTTCTGCTCACTTAATCGTACCTTTGCACCCAGTTTATAAACGTTTATAAAAGAAAATGGCATTAAAATGTGGTATTGTGGGACTGCCTAACGTCGGCAAGTCCACACTTTTCAATTGTCTGTCGAGCGCTAAGGCACAGGCAGCAAACTTCCCTTTCTGTACGATTGAGCCCAACGTGGGCGTGATTACCGTACCCGATGAACGACTGACCAAACTGGCCGAGATAGTACACCCTGGACGTATCGTTCCTGCTACCTGTGAAATCGTGGATATCGCAGGTCTGGTAAAGGGCGCTTCCAAAGGTGAAGGTCTTGGCAACAAGTTCCTTGGCAATATCCGCGAGACGGATGCTATCATCCACGTGCTGCGCTGCTTTGAGGACGAAAATATCACCCATGTAGATGGTAGTATCGACCCCATACGCGACAAGGAAATCATCGACACCGAGCTACAGCTAAAGGACCTCGAGACCATCGACTCCCGTCTGGCTAAGACGGAGAAGGCTGCTGCCGCCGGCAATAAGGACGCCAAGGTGGAAGTAACTGTACTGAAGGCATATAAAGAGGTATTGGAACAGGGTAAGAACGCCCGTATCGTGGAGTTCGACAGTAAAGAAGAGCAGGACTGCGCCCGCAACCTCTTCCTCCTGACCTCAAAGCCCGTGCTCTACGTTTGCAATGTGGGCGAGGCTGATGCCAAGAGTGGCAACGACTTCACCAAGAAGGTGGAGGCACTGGCTAAGGAAGAAGGGGCCGAGGCTATGGTCATCGCCGCTAAGACCGAAGAGGATATCGCCGAACTCGAGAGCTACGAGGATAAGCAGATGTTCCTCGAGGAACTGGGCTTGGAGGAGAGCGGTGTGAACCGTCTGATCAAGAAGGCCTATGCCCTGCTGAACCTTGAGACCTTTATCACCGCTGGCGAGATGGAAGTGAAGGCCTGGACCTACAAGAAGGGCTGGAAGGCTCCTCAGTGTGCTGGTGTCATCCACACCGACTTCGAGAAAGGCTTTATCCGTGCAGAGGTCATCAAGTACGAAGACTACCTGAAATACGGCTCTGAGGCTGCTGTTCGCGAGGCTGGTAAGATGGGCGTAGAGGGTAAGGACTACGTGGTGCAGGATGGTGATATCATGCACTTCAGATTCAATGTCTAGGCTAGTTTTTACTTGTCAGACTAGCCGAACTAGTTAAAACTAGAGAAAAATATGAATATCCTCAGTTATATTCTCTGGAACCCTTCGCTTGAAGCCTTCAGCATCGGCCCGTTCAGCATCCGCTGGTACTCGCTGATGTGGCTCATCGGATTGGCACTGGCCTATCTGATGGTGCGCTGGCTGTATAAGAAGCAGGGCATCCCCAACGAGAAATTTGAACCCCTGTTCATCTATTGCTTCATGGGCATCCTGATAGGTGCCCGTCTGGGACATTGTATCTTCTATCAGCCCGACTACTTCCTTACTTCGTGGAAGGGCGTCATAGAGATGTTCCTGCCTATCCATATTGATGCCGCAGGTGGTTGGAAAATGACAGGTTATCAAGGACTTGCATCACATGGAGGTACGCTGGGACTGATCATCACTCTCCTACTCTATGTGCGCCGTTTCAAGGTGCCTGCATGGGTTGTGCTCGACAATATCGCTATTGCCACAGGTATCACAGCCTGTTGCATCCGCATTGGCAACCTGATGAACTCAGAAATCGTAGGAAAGATTACCGACGAGAGTCTGCCTTGGGCCTTCTGGTTTGTCCAGAACGACGGTCCCCATCAAGTGGTTCTTCGCCATCCTGGTCAGCTCTACGAAGCCATCGCCTATGCCCTACTCTTCGGGCTGATGTTCTGGCTCTACAAGAAGATGCCGCAACGCGTAGGCACCGGCTTCTATTTCGGCCTCTGCCTGGCTTATATCTTCACCTTCCGCTTCTTCATCGA
The DNA here is from genome assembly GCF_022024175.1 of Prevotella communis. Lineage (GTDB taxonomy): Bacteria > Bacteroidota > Bacteroidia > Bacteroidales > Bacteroidaceae > Prevotella > Prevotella communis. Next base: position 3,534,378 of record NZ_CP091794.1, read on the forward strand.
GTACTTCAAGGAGGTGCAGGAAGCCTTCGAGCAGGGCCTTCCCTTCGATATGGGACAGATACTCTCTATTCCCTTTATTGCAATAGGCGTCTATTGCATGATAAAATCCAGAAACAAAGCTTCTGCCTAATCTGTTGTACAATAAATAAAAAATAGTCTCAGGTCATTTTCCTGAGACTATTTTTTTGATATCGTTTAGTTTGTTAAGGGCTTCAAGCGGCGTGAGGTTGTTCACGTCTATGCCGAGGATTTCGTCACGCACCTGACAAAGCACGGGGTCGTCGAGTTGGAAGAAAGAGAGTTGCATACCCTCACGACTGTTGGCGATTTCCGAGGTAGGCTTCCCTACCCCACCCACCTGGGCATTCTCGCTCTCCAGCTGCTTCAGAATGACGTTGGCACGCTTTACAATTGAGCGCGGCATACCAGCAATTTCGGCCACATGGATACCAAAGGAATGCTCAGAGCCACCACGCTCCAGTTTGCGCAGGAAGATAACCTTTCCATCCACCTCCTTCACAGAGACATTATAGTTCTTGATGCGAGAAAAGTTCTTCTCCATCTCGTTGAGCTCGTGATAGTGCGTAGCAAAAAGTGTGCGCGGATGCCCCTTCGAGTTCTCGTGCAGATATTCCACGATGGCCCAGGCTATCGAGATACCATCATAGGTTGACGTTCCCCTACCCAACTCATCAAAGAGCACCAGCGAGCGCGACGACACGTTGTTCAGGATATTTGAGGCCTCCGTCATCTCCACCATAAAGGTTGACTCACCCAGCGAGATATTATCCGAAGCGCCCACACGGGTAAAAATCTTATCCACTAGACCGATTCTCGCGGCTTCTGCGGGCACAAAGCAACCTATCTGGGCCAGCAATACAATGAGTGCCGTCTGACGCAACAGCGCCGATTTACCAGCCATATTAGGACCTGTGATGATGATAATCTGTTGTTTCTCGTTATCCAGCAGAATATCATTGGGCACATAATGTTCCTCTATGGGCAGTTCCTTTTCAATCACAGGATGGCGTCCCTGCTTGATATCAATGACCTCCGAGGCATCTATCACCGGACGGATATAGTTGTTTTCCTCTGCCACCTTTGCAAACGACAGCAGACAGTCCAGATGGGCAATGATATTGGCATTGATCTGAATCTGAGGGATAAAAGCCTGCATATCCATAATCAGGTCATTAAAGAGGCGGGCCTCCAACGAGAGAATCTTATCCTCTGCGCCCAGAATCTTCTCCTCATACTCCTTCAATTCCTGCGTGATATAACGCTCAGCCTGGGCCAGCGTCTGCTTGCGCACCCATTCTGCCGGCACCTGATCCTTATAGATATTGCGCACCTCCAGATAATAGCCAAACACATTATTATAACCTATCTTCAGCGAAGAAATACCAGTCTGTTCAGCCTCCCGCTGCTGTATCTGCAGCAGATAATCCTTTCCGCTGTAAGCAATATTCCGCAGTTCGTCGAGCTCTTCATTCACCCCACTACGAATCACGCCACCTTTTTGTACCAGCTGAGGAGGATCGTTCTGTATCTCGCGCTCAATCCTTTCACGAAGACTCTCGCAAAGATTCAACTGTTCCCCTACCCTTTTCAACGCTGCGTTATCAGCATAGAGACATGCCGTCTTGATGGGCTGGATAGCTTGCAGGGCCGTCTTCAGCTGCACCACCTCACGAGGCGATACACGTCCCACGGCCACCTTAGACACAATACGTTCCAGGTCGCCAATACGATGAATCTCCTCATCCACACACTGACGGAACTCAGGCTCACGATAATAGTAATCTACAATATCCAGACGTTCGTTGATAGGCTTTTCATCTTTGAGTGGAAATACTACCCAGCGACGCAGCAAACGACCTCCCATAGGACTCACCGTGCGGTCAATCACGTCGAGCAGCGACTTACCGTCCTCCTGCATGGGCTGTATCAACTCCAGAGAGCGGATAGTAAACTTATCCAGACGTACGTACTTATCTTCCTCGATACGCGAGATAGACGTGATATGTCCTATCTGCGTGTGCTGTGTCTGCTCCAGGTATTGCAGGATAGCACCAGCAGCTATCACACCACTCTGCAGATGATCTACGCCAAAGCCTTTCAGGTTCTTCACACGGAAATGCTTCAGCAGTTTCTGACGAGCCGTCTGATCCGTAAACACCCAGTCGTCTAATTGGAATGTAAAGAACTTTGAGCCAAATTTCAGTTCAAAGTCCTGCTTCTTTCCTCGTTCGAAAAGCACCTCTTTTGGCGAGAAGCTGCCCAACAGTTTCTCCACATAATCTGCTGTACCCTCGCCCGTCAGGAATTCACCCGTAGAGATATCGAGGAAAGCCACGCCAAGCGATGATTTTCCGAAGTGCACGCTGGCCAGGAAGTTATTCTCCTTGTAGTTCAGCACGTTATCAGAGAGAGCCACACCAGGCGTCACCAGTTCCGTGATGCCTCGCTTCACCAGTTTCTTCGTCAGTTTAGGATCTTCCAACTGGTCGCAGATAGCCACGCGCTTGCCAGCCCTGATAAGTTTAGGCAAATAGGTATCCAGGGCATGATGAGGGAATCCAGCCATCTCGTCGCCCTTACCCCCTGCCCCATTGTTACGATGAGTCAGCGTGATACCCAGGATACGAGCAGCTGTGACGGCATCTTCGCAGTAAGTCTCATAGAAGTCGCCACACCTGAACAGCATCACTGCATCCGGGTGTTTCGCCTTTAAGTCAAAAAACTGCTTCATCATTGGGGTCAGTTCCCCATCCTTCTTTGCCATAACTAACTGTATTTTAAAACAGATGCAAAGGTATAAAAAAAACAAGACACTCCCAAACAGAAGTGCCTCGTTTTACTATTTTTAATCTAATTCCTTACTTCACAATGAACTTTTTGCCGTCCTTGATGTAAAGACCACGACTCATCGTCTGTACACGCTGGCCAGCCAGGTTGTAGATAGCCCCGTTCTTCTTTGCAGCGCTGATAGTATTGACACTTGCAGGAGCATCTGCTGTCTTTGCGAATTCAATCAGGTTCAACTGCTTGGTGGTGTTAAAAATAGAACCCATACCAGTCAAAGTGTATGTAGCACCAAGTTCCAGAGCATTGAGGTCTACACTAAACTGATTGTAAACAGCGAGGTCTGTCTCACCAACCTTGAACACCAGATTCTTATTGTCAACACTTACCAGCTGTGCATTCTCAATCTTTACATAAGCATTGATATACTCAACAAGCTTGTCGGCTGCAATGGTTGTGGGTTCTACAGCATTACCCTCTGACTCAACCTTTACGTTCATATCTGTGAAAACAAACTCAGGCAGTTTCTTGTAACGCTTCAGATTACCCCAGAAACCACCAAGATTAGCCTCACCTACGTTACCACTAATCTTGTCACCCTGCTTCAGATTCTGAGTGTTTGTGCCATAGAACAACAGGTTATAACCCTCACCGTCAGTCAGATAGATATACTTTCCATTGACGTAAGTCACAGTACTCGTAAGAGCAGGGAAACCTTCGGCGTCAATGTTCCTGAAGAAATAGAATACGGGACTACCGTCCTTATCATCTTCATCATTCTTGTCGCCATTGATATCAACGATATCCTTCACCATTTCGCTTAACTTACCGTATGAGTTATAGACTGTCAGCGTATAGCTCTTGCTAGAAGCCTGATAAGAATCGTTGCCTGCATAAGTAGCCTTTACAGTCACTACACCGTGACCCTCAAAAGAGATACGTCCATCTTTAAGGATAGGCAGCTCACCTTCACTCTTCTCTTTCCAAGACTTCACTTCAAGACTCCACTCTACATTAGCACCAGCAACAGCAGCACCATCAGCCATAACGGTAGCTGTGGGCAGTGCTACGCTTGAACCTATCTCTGGGAACATGCCATCAGGACCTTTTGCAATCTGAGTCTGATAACCTTCTGAGAACTTAATTGATGTAGCTGTCTCGGTAGGAGCAGAACCTCCAAAAGTAATATCGATTTGAGAAATACGAACCTGGACATTGGACGTATTGGCATTACCTAATACGAAAGAAGTGCTATTGATAGCGTATTTACCATCCACACATGATACCTCATTATCACCTACGGTTACTGAAACATTGCTATACGAATCACCTGTAAATGTGATTGCAATGTTATTAATCGTAGCATTGTTAAGAGAACTAACTGTAATTGTATTACCACCATCCTTATGCCAGTAAAGGCGGATATCACCTGCCTTATTCAAGCCTGGAGCATTTGAAGCTGCGCCCTTGTTTGCAGTAACAGACCACTCAGAATCACTAAGACCAACTGAAGCAGCTTCGTTAGAACCATCTGCTAACATGTTTCCTGTTGTACTACCAGAATACTTCAGTGTAGCTTCACCAGCCATCACATTTCCAACCATCAAAGCCAATAAAGCTACTAACGAAAAGCGTAAAATTTTATTCATAAGCATTTGAAATTTAAGTTTATATTCTTATCGGTTGCAAATATAGCAAATAAAAAATGAACCGACAAAGTTTTTGGCAAAAGATTTTGCTATCTCGCAGATAAATCGTAATTTTGCAGGTTAAGAAACAACAATAAAGACAAAATAAATGGAATACAACTTCAGAGACATTGAGAAAAAGTGGCAGAAGCGATGGGTCGAGAGCGGCATTTATCGCGTAGTTGAGGACGACAAGAAGAAGAAATTCTACGTGCTGAATATGTTCCCTTATCCATCAGGAGCCGGTCTGCACGTTGGTCACCCTCTAGGCTATATCGCCAGTGACATCTATGCCCGCTACAAGCGCCTGCAGGGCTATAACGTACTGAATCCCATGGGTTACGACGCTTATGGTCTGCCTGCTGAGCAATATGCTATCCAGACCGGTCAGCATCCCGCTATCACCACAGAGCAGAATATCAAGCGCTATCGTGAGCAGTTGGACAAGATTGGTTTCTCATTCGACTGGAGTAGGGAAGTGCGTACCTGTGATCCCAAGTACTATCACTGGACACAGTGGGCCTTCCAGCGTATGTTCAAGAGCTACTACAGCACTTCTTCACACAAGGCTCAGCCTACCATCAAACTGATTGAGCACTTCGAACTGATGGGTACTGAGAACTGTCACGCACTTGGTTCTGAGGAGCTGCACTTCACTGCTGCCGAATGGAACGCCTTCTCTGAGAAGAAGAAGCAGGAGGTACTGATGAACTATCGTATTGCCTACCTGGCCGAGACGATGGTAAACTGGTGTCCTGCACTGGGTACCGTGCTGGCCAATGATGAGGTTATCAATGGTGTCTCCGAGCGCGGTGGCTATCCTGTGGAGCAGAAAAAGATGCGCCAGTGGTGCCTGCGCACCTCGGCTTATGCTCAGCGCTTGCTCGACGGACTGGAGACTATCGATTGGACTGACTCCCTGAAAGAGGCTCAGCGCAACTGGATTGGTCGCTCTGAGGGTACTGAGATGGAGTTCCAGGTAGCCGACAGCGAGAAGCACTTCACCATCTTCACCACACGTGCCGACACCATCTTTGGCGTTACCTTCATGGTACTGGCTCCTGAAAGCGAGCTCGTGGCCGAGTTGACCACTGCCGATCAGAAAGCTGCCGTAGATGAATATCTGGCTTATGTGAAGAAGCGTACTGAGCGCGAGCGCCAGATGGATCACAGCGTCACAGGTGTCTTCTCTGGTTCTTATGCCGTTAATCCTTTCACAGGCGATAAGATTCCCGTATGGATCTCTGAATATGTATTGGCAGGCTATGGTACAGGTGCCATCATGGCCGTACCTGCTCACGACAGTCGTGACTATGCCTTCGCCAAGCACTTCAACCTGCCCATCATCCCATTGATTGAGGGTGCCGATGTCTCTGAGGAGAGCTTTGACGCAAAAGAGGGTAGGGTGATGAACTCACCTGCAGCAGGAAAGACCACACTCGATGGTTTCTCACTCAATGGCCTGAGCGTAAAGGAGGCTATTGCAGCTACGAAGAAGTTCGTTACAGAGCACAACCTCGGTCGTGTAAAGGTCAACTATCGCCTGCGTGACGCTATCTTCAGTCGTCAGCGCTACTGGGGTGAGCCATTCCCTGTTTACTACAAGGATGATATGCCCTATATGATTCCAAAGGAGTGCCTGCCTCTGGAACTTCCCGAAATCGATGAATACAAGCCCACGGCAACTGGTGAGCCCCCATTGGGTCACGCCAAGAAATGGGCTTGGGACACCAAGAACAACTGTGTGGCCGATTGTTCCGCAATCGACAATAAGACCGTCTTCCCCCTCGAGCTCAACACCATGCCTGGCTTCGCCGGTTCTTCTGCCTACTACCTGCGCTACATGGATCCCAGCAACGACAAGGGTCTGGTGAGCAAGGAGGCCAACGAATACTGGCGTAATGTTGACCTCTACGTAGGTGGTAGTGAGCATGCTACTGGTCACCTCATCTACTCTCGTTTCTGGAATAAGTTCCTCTTCGATAGTGGTTATACCTGCGAGGAAGAGCCCTTCAAGAAGCTCGTCAACCAGGGTATGATTCAGGGACGCTCTAACTTCGTATACCGTATTGAGGACGAAGGTGCCGACAAGGGTAAGTTCGTGAGCCTGAACCTGCGCAAGAACTACAAGGAGACAACACCTATCCACGTCGATGTAAACATTGTCTCTGCCGATGTGCTGGATATCGATGCCTTCAAGGCTTGGCGTCCTGAATACAACAACGCCGAGTTTATCCTCGAGGATGGCAAATATATCTGTGGCTGGGCTGTAGAGAAGATGTCTAAGTCTATGTACAACGTGGTCAATCCCGATATGATTGTCGAGAAGTACGGTGCCGACACCCTGCGTCTCTACGAGATGTTCCTGGGTCCTGTAGAGCAGTCTAAGCCTTGGGACACCAACGGTATTGACGGTTGCCACCGCTTCCTGAAGAAATTCTGGAACCTCTGCAGTTCTGTATGTTGTGACTCAGTCGCAACAGAAGCAACCCCAGACAACCTGAAGAGCGTTCATAAGCTCATCAAGAAGGTATCTCAGGATATCGAGCAGTTCTCTTACAATACCTCTATCTCTGCCTTCATGATCTGCGTCAACGAGTTGTCTCAGCAGAAGTGCAAGAGCAAGGAGATGATCAAGAACCTCGTTATCCTCATTGCACCTTTCGCTCCCCATATCGCTGAAGAACTGTGGGAGATGCTGGGCGAGCAGGGTAGTGTATGCGATGCCCAGTGGCCTACATGGAACGAGGAGTACCTCGTAGAGAGTCAGGCTAAGATGGGTGTAGCCTTCAATGGTAAGACCCGCTTTGAGATTCAGGTCTCTGCCGATGCCGACAACGCCTCTATCGAAGCATTGGTACGTGGTGACGAGCGTACGGCTAAGTACGTAGAAGACAAGCAGATAGTAAAGGTTATCATCGTGCCAAAGCGCATGGTGAATATCGTGATTAAGTAGTTTACGGTTTACTGTTGAAAGTTTCCAGTATATATGACTATACAGCATAAAATCATTTGGAACGAGACCAAGGACTATATGTTCATCACCCTTGGTCTGTTGATGTACACCATCGCCTTCACCGTCTTTCTCATGCCTTATGAGATTGTGGCAGGTGGTGTGACAGGTCTTTCGGCTATCATCTATTATGCCACAGGTTTCCATCTGGAGAATACCTACCTGATTATTAACGGCCTGTTGCTCATCGTAGCCCTGAAAATACTGGGTTACAAGTTCCTGATGAAGACTATCTATGCTATCTTTATGCTCGCCCTGATGCTGAAATTCGCACAGGATGTACTGCCAAAGCAGCCTAACGGACTACCTTTCAAACTGATGGGCGAGGGTCAGGAGTTTATCTCAATGATTATCGGCTGTACCATCACTGGTATCGCCCTGGCCACCGTTTTCAATAATAATGGCTCCACGGGTGGTACGGATATCATTGCTGCCAGCGTGAATAAGTACAATAACAATATTTCGCTTGGCAGCGTGCTCTTTACCGTTGATTTCTGCATCATTGGCTCCTGTATGTTCTTCCCGCAGTTTGGCGACTATATCGAGCGTGCCCATAAGGTGACCTTCGGTTTCTGCGTGATGGCTATGGAGAACTACGTGCTCGACTACGTGATGAACCGTAGCCGACAGTCTGTGCAGTTTATGATATTCTCGCGCAAATGGCAGGAGATAGCAAATGCCATTGGCACACAGATGAATCATGGTGTTACTATCCTGGATGGTCACGGCTGGTACACTGGCAATAAAATGAAGGTTCTCTGTATCCTTGCCAAAAAGCGCGAGAGCACTAATATCTTCCGTCTCATCAAGATGATAGACCCTCAGGCCTTCGTATCGCAGAGTGCCGTCATTGGTGTCTATGGTGAGGGATTCGACGAAATGAACGTGAAAATAAAGGAAAGCGAAAAGGAATTAGTGAAAAGTGAAAAGTGAAAAATTTGCTACCGCTGTATGAAGATAGTATTCGCCACCAACAACCAGCATAAGCTACAGGAGATACGTCAGATATTGGGCGATAGGGTAGAGGTGCTCTCCCTGAAGGATATTGGCTGTGACGTGGATATCCCTGAGACAGGCCAGACACTGGAAGAGAATGCCCTGCAGAAAGCCCGTTATATCTACGACCACTATCATATGGACTGCTTTGCCGATGATACAGGTCTTGAGGTAGAGGCTTTAGATGGTGCTCCTGGCATCTATAGCGCCCGTTATGCCAGCATGGAATCTGGTGCTGCCAGTCATGACAGCGAGGCCAACATGGCGCGCCTCTTGCGCGAGCTCAAGGACAAAGATAACCGTAAGGCACGTTTCCGCACCGTTATCGCCCTTATCCAGAAGAAAGATATCTGTCCCTGTGGTTGCAGCAGCATCAAACAGGAACATCTCTTTGAGGGTATCGTCAATGGTGAGATAACCACAGAGCGGAGTGGGGCAGAGGGCTTTGGCTATGACCCTATCTTCCGTCCTGATGGCTTTGAGCATACCTTTGCTGATATGACTGCCGAACAGAAAAACGGTATCAGTCATCGCGGACGCGCTACAGCGAAACTGGCTGATTATCTCCTAAAATAAGTATATAGTATGAAGAGACTGGCCCTCATAGTATTTCTCATTGCACAATTGTCATTTATCAATTGTCAATTGTCAATTGCACAGATAGGCACCTGGAGGGCCTTCATGTCGTATTACGAGCCCCAGCAGATTATCAAGGCAGGCAGTAACACCCTCTTTGTGCGAGCCTCTAACAGTCTCTACAGCTATCATCTCAACGATCATAGCATCACTACCTATGATAAGGTCAACACACTCAGCGATACCTATATATCCTATATCGCCTGGAGTCAGCAGGCCAAACGACTGATAATAGTCTATCAGAACGGCAACATTGACTTGATGGACCTGCAGGAGAACGTTACCAATATCAGTTCCCTTTATACCAAGACACTCACAGAGAGCAAGACTGTCAACAACGTCTATATCCATCAGCAGTATGCCTATCTCTGTATGCCTTTTGGTGTGATCAAGGTCAATATAGAGCGTGCTGAGATTAGCGAGACCTATATGCTGAACCAGAATATCCAGGCTGTTGCCATAGACAATACCAGTATCTATGCACGCAACGACCAGGGTACAGTATATTCGGCTCTTCTGAGTACCAACCTTATTGACAAGTCCAACTGGAACGCCACGGATACCTATCCCGCATTCACTACCGATACAGCTGACTGGGATACCTATATCGACATCGTGAAGACGCTGAAGCCAGATGGACCATACTACAACCAGTTCTACGAATCGAAAATCGTCAATGGAAAACTGTATACTACGGGTGGCGCATTCCGTTCCGGACAAATTGCACTCAATAATCCTGGCATCATACAGGAATATGACTTTGATACTTGGACAATCTATCCAACAAATATCAATGAGATAACCGGCTTTAACTATATGGATATCAACTGTGTTGATATAGACCCGACAGATAATAGTCGTGTAATGGCTGCAGGACGTTGTGGACTCTATGAATTCAAAAATGGTGTACTAGAGAATTTCTACTATAAAGAAAATAGCCCTCTACGTCCAGTTACTTCTAGTAGTACAGGAAAATATCTTACTGATGACTATACACTTGTTCATGGCATCAAGTTCGACAACGATGGAAATCTTTGGGTACTGAATAGTCAAGCAAATAACGTCAATCTGCTGGAATTTACCAAAAGCGGGCAATGGATATCACACTACAAGAATGAGTTATGCTATAAGGATAATACGTCAATGAGTACTATGCGCTGTCTTTTATTTGATAGTCAAGGATTACTGTGGTTCATTAATACACATTTCAATTCTCCCTGCATCATCTGTTACGATAAGACAACGGATAAGGTACTCATATACTCTTCCTTCACCAACCAAGATGGTACGAACTATGAGAACTGCTATCCTTACGATATTCAAGAAGACTATCAAGGTAATATCTGGATAGCCACAAATCAAGGACCGTTCTATATTAAAAAAGAAGAGAAAGGTCAGAGCAATGCGGCACTCTATCAGGAAAAAGTACCCCGTAATGATGGTACAAATTATGCCGACTATCTGCTGAGTGGTATTCATACCAACGGTATAGCCATTGATGGTGGCGGCAGAAAATGGTTTGCAACCATCGGAAACGGCGTTTTTCTGGTTAGTGCAGACAATATGACGCAGTTACAGCATTTCACCGCTGAGAACTCCCCCTTGTTGTCAAACAATGTACAATACATATCTATCAATCATTCATCAGGCGAAGTGTTCTTCCTCACAGACAAAGGACTCTGTTCTTATATAGCCGATGCCACTGTTGCCAGCGACGATATGCAGAAAGACAATGTCTATGCCTATCCTAATCCAGTAGAACCAGGCTATACAGGCCTTATAACGGTCGTAGGACTGTCTTTCGATGCCGACGTGAAGATTCTCACTAGTAGTGGCCGATTAGTGGCTCAGGGACGCTCTAATGGCGGCACATTCACTTGGGATGGATGTGACCAACAAGGTAAACGAGTGGCTAGTGGTGTCTATATGGTTGCTGCGGCGACCAGCGATGGAAATAAAGGAATAGTGTGTAAGTTAGCCATCATCAACTAACTATAAATGAAACGCATCATTTCAAACCAAAACACATTTTCATATATTTTATATTTGTTTTTTCTACTGCTTTTGAAATAAGCACAGGAACAAACAAACCAATAAGTATACTAAGAATATAAAAAACAAGGAAAAAAGATTCACAATAAAAGATTTTTTTCCATAATATAAGTTCTACAAAAGCTTGAAAAGGTAATGATAACAGATAAATCTGATAAATGTATTCCCTATAAGAACTTAACAACTTTGGAATATACCCTGAAACAATCATTGACATGGATATCATCCACAGAATGCCTAATATCGAACAAAGTAAATCTATATGATAATAATAAGTAATAATATAAAGCGTAATAAAAATAAAAAGATAATACCAATTATCAATGAATTGATAGATTTTTAACCTAAAGAAAAAAATTCCAAAGAAAAAATATATCAGATAATGGTTTATTTTAAGAATATAGAAAAAATTATATGGTAAAAGTGAGGTTAAGTCAATATAATAAAAAACTACACAAAAAAGAAAGAAAGACACTACATAAAAAACTTTATTACATAAAAAACGAAAAAGCGGATACATCAGCATTAACGTCATTAAGGTAGCGAGAAACCATAAAGGAGCAGTAGGATGACCTTCGAAGATAATGAATGACTCTAAGAAATTACCAAGCGAAAAGTCAACCTGAGTCTTTACATATTTATTGACTAGTAATTTTAGAAAATAATAGATAAAAGAAAAGAAAATGAATGGTATAAAAATTCTTTTTGCCTTATCAATATACAACGATTTTACACTCCAGTTTTTTGATATTCTACTAAGATATAGTAATCCACCTGAACAGAAAATAAACAATGGCATTCTTAAAGGATTAAAAGGATACGATATATCGCTACAAAACTGATGATTTAGTCCAGTCGACATATCTATTAGTTGAACATGAAACATGACAACTAATAGAATATTAAGTCCTCGAAGAAATGAGAGCCATTCAACTCTTTTAGATACAGGCACAGACATACTTAGCTAAGTTCCAGCATTCTCTCTATAGGTTTCACAGCATCTTTTGCTATCTTTGGATCCACTTCAATCTGAGGCCATTCATACTTCAGGGTGTTGTAGATCTTCAGTAGCGTGTTCATCTTCATGTACTGACACTCGTTACAACTGCATTCCAGGCCGCTCTCGCTTATTTCTGGAGGCACAGGGATAAATTCCTTGTCAGGACAGCTACGCTGCATCTCGTGCAGGATTCCGGCCTCTGTAGCCACGATAAACTGCTTCTCTGAAGAATTCTGCGCATAGGTCAACATCGTGGCCGTAGAGCCCTTTATATCAGCTAAAGCAAGTACTGGACCCTTACACTCCAGATGTGCCATCACAACGGCATCAGGATACTGTTTCTTCAACTCCAGTATCTTATTCACAGAGAAGCGCTCATGCACATGACAGCCACCATTCCACAACAGCATCTTTCTGCCTGTTACCTCATTGATGTAATTACCCAGGTTATAGTCAGGACCAAAGATGAATTTACCATCCTTAGGCAACTGATCTACTACTTTCTTGGCATTACCACTCGTTACTACCACATCTGTCAATGCTTTCACAGCTGCTGTAGTATTCACATATGATATGACCTGATAGCCAGGATGCTCATCCTTGTATTTCTTCAGGTCCTCAGCCTTACAACTGTCAGCCAGCGAACAACCGGCATTCAGGTCAGGACAAAGCACTACCTTGTCTGGTGAGAGCAACTTACACGTCTCTGCCATGAAATGCACACCACACATCACCATCATCTTAGCATCCGTCTCTGCAGCTTTGCGAGCCAAAGCCAGCGAGTCGCCTACAAAGTCGGCGATGTCCTGAATATCTCCTACAGTATAATAGTGGGCCAGGATTATAGCACCTTTCTCCTTACAAAGTTTACGAATCTCAGCCTTCAGGTCAGTACCTTCGGCTACTGCTTCATCAATAAATCCTTGTTTTGTCCATTCCGTTTTCAACAGCATATCATTTTATTTTTTTATTCTTTTCTTTTTTAAAAATAGAAAATGAGTAGTATGATGTGGCGTGGATAAGTGCAAAACTCACACGTCTTTTCCTTGCTCATTTAGTTATACCCATGTGGTTTTACGTTATGCACAACTGCTGTTAATTCTTTCTTATTGAAAATGAGACAGGTGCGATAGTTTTCCACAATTTCCAAATCCGGTGCAAAATTACAAAGTTTATATCTTTTTTCAGCAAAAATGTGTGGAAATCTTCAAAAAAAGCCGTGGATAAAGGTGTTGATATCCACCTGCAGAGGGGTGCCTGTGTATTATACAATAGTTATTCAACAGTTATCCACAGGGTTTTCCACATAGTTATCAACAATTTATTTTATATTGCGGAAGTAAATTTTTCACTATTCACTTTTCACTATTCACTTAAATTTGTACCTTTGTATTCGATATGAGAAAACTGCGTACTATTGAAATGAAACGACTCTCGGTAGAGGAGTATCATGAGGCCGAGAAGACACCGTTGATAGTGATATTGGACGATGTGCGATCTATGCACAACGTGGGTAGCGTATTCCGCACGGCCGATGCTTTCAGATTAGAGGCTGTCTATCTGTGTGGCATCACAGGTTGTCCGCCTCATGCTGAAATTCATAAGACGGCATTAGGTGCTGAGGATAGCGTTGACTGGCGCTATTTTAAGACAGCACTCGAGGCTGTTGAGGAATTAAAGGGTAGGGGAGTCACCGTCTATAGTATAGAGCAGGCTGAAGGCAGTACCAAACTTCCTGAGTTCAAACCAGAACCAGGTAAGCCTTATGCTATCGTGATGGGAAACGAAGTAAAGGGTGTCCATCAGGAGGTTATTGATGCCAGCAATGGCTGTCTGGAGATTCCTCAGTATGGTACAAAGCATTCTATGAATGTGTCAGTAACGGCAGGTATTGTTATCTGGCACTTTGTGAATTCACAATTATAGGAGAACCTTTTCTATCTTCTCTATAATCACTTCAGGACGGATATTCTTCATACAGGGGAAATCGCCATGTATGCAGGGCTTCTGACCATAGATACTGCATGGACGACATTCCATATCCAGTTGTATGGTATTATCCTTATCCTGATTCCATCCCAGGAAACCTGCCATAGGATGTGTGGCACCCCAGATAGAGATAACAGGGGTGTTTACCAATGATGCCAGATGCATATTGGCAGAGTCCATTGATACCATCACGTCTAGATGACTCATCAGTATCAATTCCTGACGGAGGTTTTCAATATGCTTCGATACAAAGGTGCATTGTGGCATCTCCTTGGTCCATTGATTAAAGGTTTCTTCCTCTTCCTTACCACGACCAAAGAGGAAGATGCTGTAATCTGGATGGTTGGCTACCATTGTACGTACTACTTCCTTCATCTGCTCCTTGGGATAGATCTTTCCCTGATGAGCGGCAAAGGGAGCAACACCTATCCATTTCTCATTCTCTTTTTTATCTCTGAACAGCTCAGGCAGTTGTGTCATGTCGCCACCTTCTGGTGGGAAGATAGAGGTGAACAGGTTTTTTTCTATGGGGAATCCCAGTTTTGCAAATACCTCCGTATAGTTTTCGAAAGAGGTGGGCAATTGCTGCTTCACCTTTTTCTTCATGTTCTTGTTCACCAGCGCGTGGCGCATCTTGCGATGCTTGTCGATATGCTCCACCTTGAAATGACTCAGGTTAAAGCGCAGGCGCAGGTAGTTTGAACGCAACACAGAGTGCAGGTCGGCCACATGGGTGAACTGCTTTGCAGCCAGTCGGCGGTAAAGTCTGTTCAGTCCTTTCACACCATGATACTCACCTTTCAGGTCGGCCTCCATAAAGTTCACGTTAGGAGCCAGGTTCTCAAAGAACGGACGGGCAAAGGCACGACTCAGCACCGTGATTCTCACATCAGGATACTGTTGGGCAACACCCCAGACAATAGGCACCGTCATAGCGACGTCGCCTATTGCTGAGAATCGTATTACTAATATGTGCTGATGCTTCACCCTTTTTAATCTTTTTACTTTTTGTAAAGTACGGGGTTCGTGCTGGGATCGTTGTACATCTTCATCTGACGATATACCTTCATCACCTTGCGTCCGGCCTGATAGTCCTCCAGCAGCTGGTCGATAGCTGTAGAGAGGTCTACACGCTGCTCCAACAGTACTTCGAGCTTAGCCTGACAGCGAGCCAGGTGTTCCTGATCGGCATCCTTACGCTCTGTCTGCTCCTGCATGTGCCAGATCTTCAGCTCCAGGATAGACAGACGGTCAACAGCCCATGCAGGACTCTCCGTGTTCAGACGGGCATCGGCCATAGGTGTGATGTCAGCATATTTCTGACGGAAGTAGGTGTCAATCTCCTCTACCAGGTCTGTACGGTCCTGGTTAGAGTGGTCAATACGACGCTTCAATGCCAGCGCATCGCTCAGGTCGATATGCGGATCACGAATCAAGTCCTCCAAGTGCCACTGCACAGTGTCAATCCAGCATTTCATATAGAGTTTATACTCAATGCTGTCTCTGTCGTACGGGTTTTTCATCTCAGTATCCACATTATCAGTCAAGTGATAGTCGCGGATAGCCTGTTGGAAAATTTTGTTTGCTTTTTCTGTAAAAACCATGTAATCTATTGATCTAAGTATTATTTTCAACATGCAAAAATACGCAGATTTTCTGAAATAGCCAACTTTTTGCCTGTAATTATAGATTTTTCACCATTTATCAAGGTTTTATCTCACCCCTCACTCAAAACGCCGGAAAAGCCCTACAGTAAAGGCTTTGAGACCAGTGAGAGGTGCTTTCAACCCCTCACTCGTCTCTCACTCACCTCTCACTCATCCTACACTCAAAGATTTTAGTAATTCGTCGTTTCTCTATCAGCAATACGTCGTTTCTCCATTAGCAATACGACGTTTCTCTTACTGGCTAACTAGAGAAAAATTACTGGCTAGTTAGAGAGAATAAAAAATCCGTCGTTGACGTACTCCTAGTACGTCGTCCGCGAACTCTCAGTACGTCCCCTACGTACTGGCTGATAGACCATAGGTTAAGACATCGTATTTTATAGACTAAGGCATCGTAAACCTATGGTTTAGCAAACGGGAATCATAGAGTTACGAGGTCAAAATGCCTGAAATACGATCTCAAAGTTACTGAGTGAGAGGTCAGTGAGAGGTGGGTGAGATGTCAAAAGCACCTCTCACTGGTCTCAAAGCCTTTACTGTAGGGCTTTTCCGGCGTTTGGAGTGAGAGGTGGGGTAAATCGTTTTTTCTTGTAGAAAAACGAAGTATTACTCTGTTTTATCAATTTGTTAGGTTGGCAATGATCATTTCTCCTCTGCCACTCCTTCAGTAATTGAGGCAATTTTTCCTTTTTTATCAATTAAAATGTATGTTGGAAGCGTTCCAAATGGATACAAGGAACTTATTTGCTTGACAAAAAGCTGATATAAGTCCGTTGACATAGGTTGCTCTACATGTAAATATTCTGCTCCGTATTTATTAACTTCCTGTCTCCATTCGTCACCATCAATATTGCACGAAATGCTGATTCGTACAATATCGCGGGAAGGTATATCCTTAGTCATATTGCTTATGACTTCTTTTGCATATGGCGTTTCTGATACTTTGTCTGCCCAGAAATAGAGCAAGACATACTTCTTGTCTCTATAATTGGCTATATTTATACTGTCGCCTGTAGACGTAACGGCAGTAAATACAGGTGCCATAGACCCTATGATGGTCTTACGACATTCTGAAACCGCTTTTGCAATAGAAGCTCTCTCCAGCAACTTCTTTCCAAGATTCGTATTCGTAATCTCTGCTGGAAGTTTCCGAATCACTTTATTGATTTTGGTTATTCCAGAAAACACTTCTCTTTTTGGAGCCTTTACTACTTTATTTCCATCATAGTAGCTGTCCCAAGAATCCATATCAATTTCTAATACCTGAAGGAGAAGATCCGGAGCGATTTTGTAATCAGGATGTTTCTTGCAAAAAGCTAAGAGTTTATCCTCTTTTTCGTGAGTGTACAGGCTATACATCCCAGGATAATCTATACTATATTCACTGGTGTACTCCCAATTAACCGCCTTTCGGAATTTCTCAGTTAAGATGCTATCGCATTCATGAAAAGTAGAAATATATGTTTGGAACTCTTCATCCACCGTAGTACCTGTGAGCT